>CAVQPL010000006.1:0-117412 GCA_963714755.1 uncultured beta proteobacterium | reverse complement strand
ACGATGCCGGCATTCGCCGCATCGGCGGGATGCATGACGGCGCGCGGACCGACGTTGAGCGGATGCGCCTGCAATGCCACGGCACGGCGGATCACCGCATCAACGCGGTAGATCGCCTGCGTCACCGTGATCTCCAGCCCCGCATCGTCATCCCGGGCACCACCATGTGCCTGCTGCGGGTCGCCGGAATGCACGGTCACCGCTGCGCGTGGGACGACAGGATGGATCCCGGCACGCAGGCCAGCGATGTCGGTGAACTCGAAGCCCGGCAGCGCGAGCGCGTCCGCCAGTGCGCGCAGCACGCGCCAACCCGGGCGGGCCTGGCCCGGCGGCTTGCCGGCCGCATTGGTGCGCTGCTCGAACCCGTCAAGGTTGGTCAGGGTCGCCTCGATTTCCGGCAACGCGGCGATCGGCAGGATCACGTCGGCGACAGCCCGCGTCGACTGGCATGCGAACTGGCTGAATGCCACCACCTGCGCCTCGCCCAATGCCTTCAGCGCAACGCGCTGGTTGGCGAAATCAAGGCCGGGCTCGATGCCGTAGACCAGGTACGCCGAACGCGGCTGGTGCAACATGGCCTGCGCATCGGAGGAAGCCGGCAATACGCCATGCCGTGACAGCCCCAGCGCGTTGGCACCCTGCGGAATGCGGCACAGCCTGGCGCCGGTCCTGGTTGCGAACGCCTCGGCGGCGGCGCGGATCGCGGCGGCATGCGGACCGTTCTCGGCCACGCCACCGACGATCAACGCCACGTGCGCGGCATCGCCCAGGTCAACCGCGGCCAGCGCCGTCGCAAGCTGCGACGGCGGCACGATCTGCTTGCTGGCGATCCCGAACGCGAAATCGAAATCGGCCGGATTGACCACATGCACCCGGGCGCCAGCCAGCGCGGCCTTGCGGATGCGCGCATGCAGCAGCGGCACTTCGTGACGCACGTGGCTGCCGAGGATGACGATGGCATCCGCCTTCTCGATCTCGGCAACGGGCATCGCGAACGCTTGTGCGGCGACGCCATCGGACAGGTCCTGCTGGCCGATGCGGTGATCGAGGTTGCCGGTGCCCAGCGCTTCGGCCAGGCGGGCGAGCAAGGCGCCCTCCTCGTTCGACGTCGACGGATGCACCAGCATGCCCAGTGCGTCGCCGGCGTTGTCACGAAGGATCTTCGCGGCCCTGGCCAGCGCTTCTTCCCAACTGGCTTCACGGAATCCTTCACCGTCGCGGATCAGCGGCACGCTGGCACGATCCGCGGCATACAGGCCTTCATGTGCATAGCGGTCGCGATCCGACAGCCAGCACTCGTTCACTGCTTCGTTGTCGCGCGGCACGCTGCGCAGGATCTCGCTGCGGCGAACATGGTGGAACAGGTTGCTGCCCAGTGCGTCGTGGTAACCAAGCGACGCCTTCGCGAGCAGTTCCCAGGGCCGCGCCTTGAAGCGGAACACCTTGTTGGTCAACGCACCGACCGGACACACGTCGATCACATTGCCCGAAAGCTCGGTGGTCAGCGGCTTGCCGTCATAGGTGCCGATCTTCAGGGCTTCGCCCCGCTCCATGCCGCCCAGCTCGTAGGTGCCGGCAATTTCGGCGGTCACCCGGATGCAACGCGTGCAATGGATGCAGCGGGTCATGTCGCTGGCGACCAGCGGACCGAGGTCCTCGTCGGCCACCACGCGCTTGCGCTCGACGAAGCGGCTGACCGAACGCCCATGGCCAAGCGAAAGGTCCTGCAACTCGCATTCGCCGCCCTGGTCGCAGACCGGGCAATCCAGCGGATGGTTGATCAGCAGGAATTCCATCACGTTGCGCTGCGCCTTCAGCGCCTTGTCGTTGCGCGTGAATACCTTCAGGCCATCCATGACCGGGGTCGCGCATGCCGGTGCCGGCTTGGGCGCGGCCCGTCCACCGACCTCGGTATCGACCAGGCACATGCGGCAGTTCGCGGCGATCGGCAATTTTTCGTGGTAGCAGAAGCGCGGGATCGGAATGCCCGCCTTGTCGGCGGCCTGGATGATCATCGAGCCCTTCGGCGCGGCAAGTTCCTGGCCGTCGATGAAGACGGTCACGTGGTCCGGCGGCAGGTTCGGGTTGACCGGTTGCGTGCTCATGCGGCCACCTGCTTGTGCACGACGGTCCCGGCGCGCTGGTCATCGACCAGGAATCGCTGGTTGACGATCGCGTATTCGAATTCGTCCCAGTAATGGCGCAGCATGCCCTGCACCGGCCACGCCGCGGCTTCGCCGAATGCGCAGATGGTGTGGCCCTCGATCTGGCCGGCAGAGGCGCGCAGCATGTGCAGGTCGTCCAGCGTCGCCTGCTTCTCGACGATGCGGGTCAGCATGCGGTACATCCAGCCGGTGCCTTCGCGGCAGGGCGTGCACTGGCCGCAACTTTCCTTGAAGTAGAAGCGCGAAATCCGCTGGCAGGCGCGCACCATGCAGGTGGTCTCGTCCATCACGATCACCGCGCCGGAACCCAGGCCGGAGCCGGCTTTCTGGATGGCGTCGTAATCCATGGTGAGGCCCATCATGATGTCGCCCGGGAGCACCGGCATCGACGAACCACCCGGAATCACCGCCTTCAGCTTGTGTCCGTTGCGCACGCCGCCCGCCATCGCAAGCAGGTCGGCGAATGACGTGCCGAGGCGCACCTCGAAATTGCCGGGGCTGTTGACGTGGCCCGACACCGAAAACACCTTGGGGCCGCCATTGTTCGGCTTGCCCAGGTTCGCGAACCATTCGGCGCCATTGCGCACGATGGCCGGCACCGATGCATAGGTCTCGGTATTGTTGATCGTGGTCGGCTTGCCATACAGGCCAAAGTTGGCCGGGAACGGCGGCTTGTAGCGCGGCTGGCCCTTCTTGCCCTCCAGCGACTCCATCAATGCCGTTTCTTCACCGCAGATGTAGGCGCCGGCACCCAGCGCGTTGTGGATGTCGATGTCCACGCCGCTGCCCAGGATGTCCTTGCCCAGCCAGCCGTTGGCATACGCCTCGCGGGTAGCCGCCTCCAGGTGCTCGAACGGTTCGTGGTGGAACTCGCCACGCAGGTAGTTGTAGGCGGTCTTGCTGCCCGTTGCGTAGCAGGCAATCGCCATGCCCTCGATCACCGCATGCGGGTTGTAGCGCAGGATGTCACGGTCCTTGCAGGTGCCCGGTTCGGATTCGTCCGAATTGCACAGGATGTACTTCTCGATGTCGCCCTTGGGCATGAAGCTCCACTTCAGGCCGGTCGGGAAGCCTGCGCCGCCACGACCGCGCAACCCCGAAGCCTTGACCATGTCGACGATGTCGGCGGGCGCGATCTTCTCTTCCAGGATCCGGCGCAACGCGCTGTAGCCACCGGTCTTCAGGTAGTTCTCGTACGACCATGGCTTGTCGAAATGCAGCGTCGTGTAGACGACATTGTGCTCTGCCGGTGCGGGACCGACCGGGCCATAGCCTTCCGAATAGTGTGAATGATCCGCCATCTCAGCCCTGTCTCACTTCAGCCCATCGAGCAGCGCGTCGACTTTCGCCGCATCGAGCTTCTCGTGGTAATGCCCGTTGATCACCACCACCGGCGCGCCGCAGCACGCGGCGACGCACTCTTCCTCGCGCTTGAGGTAGACCCGGCCATCGGCGGAGGACTCGCCAAGCTTGCAGCCCAGCTTCCTTTCGGCATGCGCGACCAGGTCTTCGGCGCCGTTGAGCCAGCAACTGATGTTGGTGCAGAAGGCAACGTTGTTGCGCCCGACCTTTTCCGTCTCGAACATCGTGTAGAACGTCGCGACCTCGTAGGCCCAGACCGGAGGAAGGTCGAGATACCGCGCGACCGCGGCGATCAACTCGTCGCTCAGCCAGCCACCGTTCTGTTCCTGCGCCGCGAACAGGCCCTGCAACACGGCCGAACGCTTGCGGTCGACCGGGAACTTGGCCAGCCACGTGTCGATGTGCGCACGCGTCGCAGCGGACAGTGCCTGCATCGGATCGACGTTGCGGCACGCCTCGAAATTACCTGTCGCTCTCATCGGTCGACCTCACCAAACACGATGTCATAGGTGCCAATCATGGCGACGACGTCGGACAGCATGTGTCCCTTCACGAACTCGTCCATCGAGGACAAGTGGGCGAAACCCGGCGCGCGCAGGTGGCAACGGAACGGCTTGTTGGCACCATCGCTGACCATGTAGCAGCCGAACTCGCCCTTCGGCGCCTCCACCGCGGCGTAGGTTTCCCCGGCCGGCACGCAATAGCCTTCCGAGAACAGCTTGAAGTGGTGGATCAACGCTTCCATGTCGGTCTTCATCGCTTCGCGCGATGGTGGCGCCACCTTGTAGTTGTTGACCATCACCGGGCCCGGATTGGCCTTCAACCAGGCCACGCACTGCTTGATGATGCGATTGGACTCGCGCATCTCGGCCATGCGCACCAGGTAGCGGTCGTAGCAATCGCCGTTGACGCCGACCGGGATATCGAAGTCGACCTCGGCGTACTTCGCGTAGGGCTGCTTCTTGCGCAGGTCCCAGGCGATGCCGGAGCCGCGGATCATCGGCCCGCTCATGCCCCATGCCTTGGCCTGGTCCGGGCTGATCACGCCGATGCCGACGGTGCGCTGCTTCCAGATGCGGTTGTCGGTGAGCAGGGTTTCGTACTCGTCGACACGCTTGGGGAAGTCCTCGCAGAAATGCTCGAGGTAATCCAGCAGCGAACCCTCGCGCCAGCTGTTGAAGCGATTGAGCTTGGCGCCCTTGCGCCACGGCGATTCCTTGTACTTCGGCATCCGATCCGGCAGGTCGCGATAGACGCCGCCGGGGCGGTAATACGTCGCATGCATGCGTGCGCCGCTGACTGCCTCGTAGCAGTCCATCAGCTCCTCGCGCTCGCGGAAGGCGTACAGGAACACCGCCATCGCGCCGAGGTCGAGCGCATTCGAACCCACCCACATCAGGTGGTTGAGGATGCGCGTGATCTCGTCGAACATCGTGCGGATCCACTGCGCGCGTTCGGGCGCTTCCACGCCGAGCAGGGTCTCGATGGCACGCACGTAGGCATGCTCGTTGCACATCATCGACACGTAATCCAGGCGATCCATGTAGCCGATCGACTGGTTGAACGGCTTGGACTCGGCCAGTTTCTCGGTGCCGCGATGCAGCAGGCCGATGTGCGGGTCGGCGCGGCGCACCACTTCGCCGTCCATTTCCAGGATCAGGCGCAACACGCCATGCGCGGCCGGGTGCTGCGGGCCGAAGTTGAACGTGTAGTTGCGGATTTCCTGTTGCGCTTCGGCCGGATTGCTGGCGAAGACCTCGCTGACGGGCAGGCTGTCGTGGGGCCGGGCGCTCATCGGCGGCCCTCCCGATCCAGGATGCGGGTACTGCTTTCGCCGCGCGCGGTGGCCAGGCCGGCATCGTCGCGGATGACCCGCGGCACGCCAACGCGGGGTTCGACCGAGGTCACCGGCTCGTACACCACGCGCTGTCTTTCGGCGTCGTAGCGGACTTCGACGTTGCCGATCAGCGGGAAATCCTTGCGGAACGGATGCCCGACGAAGCCGTAGTCGGTCAGGATCCGGCGCAGGTCGGGATGCCCTTCGAAGATGATGCCGAACAGGTCGAAAGCTTCCCGTTCGAACCAGTTGGCGCTTGGCCATACGGAGATGATCGAGGCCACCACCGGCAGGCTGTTGTCGGCGGCAAAGCAGGTCACGCGAACACGCTGGTTGTGCTGCACCGACAACAGGTGCAGGACCACGGCATAACGCTTGCTTGGCAATTCGTCGACCGCAACGCTGCCGGGTTCCGCGATCTGGTGACTGGGTTGCTCGCCCCACTTGAAGCGGCCCGGGCCCTGCCCTTCGACGCCGCGGCTGAATCCCTCGGCGGAAACGCCGTCGGTGTCCCACTCGTCGTTGCCGTAACTCAGGTAATCGACCCCGCACAGGTCGATGAAGGTGTCGAAGCCGAACTCGTCACGCAACACGAGGCAGGTCGCCTGCCAATCGGCCGGAGCGACGACAAGCCCGACTTCGCCGCGTGGCTGCGCGACTTCGATCGTCGCGCCCGCAAAGCGCGAAGCGAGCTGATTGGCGAAGTCGGCGATCATGCGCGCGACCCTTCGACGCGCGGCGCCTTCGAATACGGGTTCTGCTCCATCCGGCGGATCTTCTTCTGCAGTTGCAGGATGCCGTAGACCAGCGCCTCGGCGGTCGGCGGACAGCCGGGCACGTACACGTCCACCGGCACGATGCGGTCGCAACCACGCACCACCGAATAGGAATAGTGGTAGTAGCCACCGCCATTGGCGCAGCTGCCCATCGAGATCACCCACTTCGGGTCCGGCATCTGGTCATAGACCTTGCGCAGCGCCGGGGCCATCTTGTTGCACAACGTGCCGGCCACGATCATCACGTCGGACTGGCGCGGTGACGGGCGGAACACCACCCCGTAACGGTCCAGGTCCAGCCGCGCGGCGCCGGCATGCATCATCTCGACCGCACAACAGGCCAGGCCGAATGTCATCGGCCACATCGAGCCGGTGCGCGCCCAATTCCACAGCGTGTCCAGGTTGGTGGTGACGAAACCGTTCTGCATCAACGGGTTATCGCCTTCCGGGCGCAGGATATCGTCCAGCCGCCCCTCCGGAATCGGGTTGTGCATCAGGCCGGAAATGGTTTCGCTCACTCCCATTCCAGGGCTCCCTTCTTCCATACGTAGATGAAGCCAATCACCAGCAGTGACATGAACACGCCCATCTCGACCAGGCCGAACACGCCGAGCTCGCGGAACACCAGCGCCCACGGAAACACGAAGGCGATTTCGAGATCGAACACGATGAACAGGATCGCGATCAGGTAGTAGCGCACGTCGAACTGCGAGCGCGCGTTCTCGAATGCACTGAATCCGCACTCGTACGGCGACAGCTTGTCCGCGCCCGGACGCTTGGGTCCCAATACGTTGCCGACGATGATCAGGGCGATCCCGATCCCGGTGGCAACGATCAAGAACAGCAGAGTTGGCAGGTATTCGGCCAGCACGCGTGCCTCGGTTTTTATGGTGGGGGTGGCGGCCGGAGCCGTTCACTTATCTGCAATAGTGTAGCCGGGACCAGCCTGAAACGGCCATACCCATACGTGTCATTCGCCACGGAAACGCGGCCATCGACACTCATCAGCCACCTTCGAGCTGCTCCCAGCGCAGGTAGGCGGCCTCGAGGTCCGCCTGCACGCGGGCCATTGCGACGTTGTCGGCAGTGATCGCCGCCGCATCGCGCTGGAAGAAATCAGGCGCATGCATGCGTGCACCGAACGCGGCGATCTCCGCTTCCAGCCGTTCGATCAGCGCGGGCAACGCCTCCAGCTCCCGCTGCGCCTTGAAGCTGAGCTTGGGCCTGACGGGCGCCGCGGATGCTGCTGGCGGCCTGGCGACCGACGCGGTCCGCTTGTCATCGGCAGTGTCCGCGGCCGCACGCTGACGTACCCAATCGGTATAGCCACCGACGTACTCACCCACCTGGCCCTCGCCCTCCATCACCAGGGTCGACGTCACCACGTTGTCGAGGAAGTCGCGGTCGTGGCTGACCAGCAACAGCGTGCCGGGATAGTCGGCCAGCAATTCCTCCAGCAACTCGAGCGTTTCCACGTCCAGGTCGTTGGTCGGCTCGTCCATCACCAGCAGGTTGGACGGCTGCGCGAACAGCTTCGCCAGCAACAGGCGGTTGCGCTCGCCACCCGACAGCCGGGTGATGGGCGCCCGTGCCCGCTCCGGGCTGAACAGGAAGTCCTGCAGGTAGCCGATGATGTGCTTGGGCTTGCCGTTGATGGTGACGCTCTCGCGGCCTTCGGCCACGTTCTCGATGGCATTCCAGTCCTCCCGCAAGGTGGCGCGGTACTGGTCGAAATAGGCCACCTGCAACTGGGTGCCGCTGCGGATTTCGCCCGCCTGTGGCTGCAGGTCGCCCAGCAACAGCTTGAGCAGGGTGGTCTTGCCGCTGCCGTTGGGGCCGATCAGGCCAATGCGGTCGCCGCGCAGGATGGTCGTGGAGAAGTCCCGCAGCAGCGGCACCGCACCATGGGCAAAGCAGACGCCCTTGGCTTCGATGACCTTCTTGCCGGACGCGCCCGCATCGGCGGAGGCCATCCGCACCGTGCCGGTCTGCGCGCGACGCGACGCGCGTTCGGTCCGCATCGCCTCGAGCCTGCGCACGCGACCTTCGTCACGGGTACGGCGGGCCTTGATGCCCTGGCGGATCCAGACCTCCTCCTGCGCCAGCATCTTGTCGAAACGGGCGTTCTCCTGCGCTTCGGCGTTCAGGCGTTCGGCCTGGCGGCGCTGGTAGTTCTCCCAATCCCCGGGCCAACTGGTCAGCTGGCCGCGGTCGATCTCGACGATGCGGGTAGCCAGCGCGCGCAGGAAGCGGCGGTCATGGGTGACGAAGACCAGTGCCCCGTTCCACTGCTTGAGAAAACCCTCAAGCCAGTCGATCGCGGCGATGTCCAGGTGGTTGGTCGGCTCGTCCAGCAGCAGCAGGTCGGGCTGCGACACCAGCGCGCGTGCCAGCAGCACGCGCCGCTTCATGCCGCCAGAGAGCCGGGCGAAGTCGGCATCGCCATCCAGCGACAGCCGTTCCAGGGTCTCGCTGACACGCTGGTCCAGGCTCCAGCCATGGGCGGCTTCGATTCTCGTCTGGACCTCGGCCAGGGCGTCTGTGTCGATCTCGTCCTGGTGGATCAGGTGGTGGTAATCGGCCAGCAACTGGCCCATTTCGCCCAGCCCTTCCGCAACCACGTCAAACACGCTGCCGGCCGCGCCCAGCGGCACTTCCTGTTCCAGCCGGGCGACCCGGCGCCCGCCTTCCAGGCGCACCTCGCCGTCGTCCGGCTTGATGTCGCCGGCCAGCAGGCGCAGCAGGGTGGATTTTCCGGCGCCATTGCGACCGATCAGGGCGATGCGCTCACCCGGTTCGATGGCAAGGTCCACGTGTTCGAGCAGGAGCGGTCCGCCGACGCTGAAGTCGACGCCGTGCAGGGAGATCAGCGACATCGCAATATTGTACGGGGGATGCGCCGAACGCCGCTGGAGCATCCATAATCGCCATGCACCAACGGCCACTGGCAGCGAGCCAACTCAAGGAGAGCACGATGAGCAAGGGTATGGACCAGAAGAAGAGCGAAAAGAAGAAGCCGGAAAAGTCGCTGAAGGAAAAGCGCGCGGCGAAGAAGGAAAAGAAGGGCGGTTGAGCCCGCTATGCCGGCAGCTGCTCAGGAACTGCAGGACAGCATCGAGCAACCCGCCTTCACCTTCGCCCAGCAGGGGCGCCTGGCCGCATAAGCCTCGTGTCCCGGCTGGTCGTCATACGGTTTCCGCATCACCTCCAGCACTTCATCGATGCCGGCCATGTCGCCAGCCTGCGCGCGATCGATCGCCTGCTGCGCCAGCCAGTTGCGCAGCACGAATTTCGGGTTCGCCTTGCGCATCAGTTCGCTGCGCGCCTGCAGCGCCAGCGTGTCGTCCTGCAGCCTTGCCTCGCGACGCCGCAACCAGTCGTTGAAGGCAGGCTCGCCCGCGATGCGCTTGGCGTCATCGTAGAAGGCGTGCTCGAAATGCTGCGGAGACGGCATCCCGGGCCGAGCCTCGGCGAGCGCGCGGAACCATAGCGTCATGTCGACTTCGTGCGCATGCAGCAGGCCATGCAGGTCGCGGATCAACTCGACATCGGCATCACGGCACTCGGCCAGGCCCAGCTTGCGTGCAGTGTTCGCGCGCTCGGCATCGGCATACGCATCGGCAAACCGTTGCAGGCCTGACTGCAGGGCCGCGGTGTCTTCGCACAGGGGCGACAAGGCCTGCGCGAGCTTTCCCAGGTTCCAGTAAGCCACCCGCGGCTGCCACCCGAAGCGATAGCGGCGGCCCTGCGCGTCGGTGGTGTTCGGGGTCCAGTCCGGATCGTAATCCTCGACCCAGCCGTAGGGACCGTAGTCGATCGTGAGGCCGAGGATCGACATGTTGTCGGTGTTCAGCACGCCATGCACGAAACCGACCCGCATCCATTCGGCGACCAGCCGCGCAGTGCGCTCGCAGACGTCGCCGAACCAGTCGGCGTACTTCACGTCACCGGTGGTGGTGATGTGCGGGAAGTCCCTGCCGATGCAGAAATCCGCGAGCTGGCGCAGCAGCGCGATGTCGCCGCGCATCGCCGGCAGCTCGAAATGGCCGAAGCGCAGGAACGACGGCGCAACCCGGCACGCCACGGCGCCGGGCTCGGCCTGCGGATGGCCGTCGTAGAACATGTCGCGTACCACGTCCTCGCCGGTGGCGACCAGGCTCAGCGCACGCGTGGTCGGGACGCCGAGGTGGTGCATGGCCTCGCTGCACAGGAATTCGCGGACCGACGAACGCAGCACCGCGCGGCCATCGGCGCTGCGCGAATACGGGGTAGGCCCCGCGCCCTTGAGTTGCAGTTCACGGCGTTCGCCAGCATCGATGACGACCTCGCCGAGCGAAATCGCGCGTCCATCGCCGAGCTGCCCCGCCCAATGGCCGAACTGGTGGCCGCCGTAATTGCTCGCGAAGGGCTGCATGCCCGGCAACAGCGCATTGCCGGCGAAAACCTGCGCAAATCCGGCTGAGGCGACATCGGCTTCGCTGAAACCGAGTTCCGCCGCCATCTCGCGCGAATGTGCCAGCAGGACCGGCGCGGCGACCGGGCTCGGTGCGGCCGCCGACCACACTGCATCCGGCACCTGGCGGGGGAATATGCGGGTCTCCGGGTCACCAGGAAGCGCGTGCAGGAAGGCGTTGTCGAACACTGGAAAATGCATCCGGCATGGTAGCCCTGCAGATGTTGGAGCGTTCGCTCAGGCCTGCGGGCGTACACTGTTCGGTTCACACCCGCGGCGGTCACGCCCACTACTGAGTCATCTGGGACGCATATGAGCGCCGAAACCACACCCGAAATCAAATTTTCCGACCTTGGCCTGCCCGAGAGCCTCATGCAGGCCCTGCGCACTGTTGGCTATGAAGTCCCGAGCCCGATCCAGGCGGCAACCATCCCGCCCTTGCTGGCCGGCCGCGACCTGATCGGCCAGGCCCAGACCGGCACCGGCAAGACCGCCGCGTTTGCCCTGCCCGCGCTGGCGCAGCTTGATGCCCGCGCCAGCAAGCCGCAGGTGCTGGTGCTGGCGCCGACCCGCGAGCTGGCGATCCAGGTCGCCGAGGCGTTCCACAAGTACGCGGCGCACATCCCGGGGTTCCAGGTGCTGCCGATCTACGGCGGCCAGAGCTACGCCCCGCAGCTGCAGGCACTCAAGCGCGGCGTGCATGTCGTGGTCGGTACCCCGGGCCGCGTCATCGACCATCTTGAACGCGGTTCGCTGGACCTGTCGGCGCTGCGTTGCCTGATCCTGGACGAAGCCGATGAAATGCTTCGGATGGGCTTCATCGACGATGTCGAGGCGGTGCTGAAGAAGACGCCGGAGACCCGCCAGGTCGCGCTGTTTTCGGCGACCATGCCGGCGCAGATCAAGCGCATCGCCCAGACCTACCTGAAAGACCCGGTCGAGATCGCGATCAAGTCGCAGACCTCCACCGCCGAGAATATCCGCCAGCGGTTCTGGATGGTCAGCGGCATCAACAAGCTCGACGCCCTGACCCGGATCCTGGAAGCCGAGCCGTTCGAGGCGATGATCGTGTTCGCGCGGACCAAGCTGGGCACCGACGAGTTGGCCGAGAAACTCGCCGCGCGCGGCTTTTCCGCCGCCGCGATCAATGGCGACGTCGACCAGAAGATGCGCGAGCGCACCATCCAGCGCCTCAAGGATGGCCAGGTCGACATCCTGGTGGCGACCGACGTCGCCGCGCGCGGGCTGGACGTGGACCGCATCAGCCACGTGCTGAATTACGACATCCCGTACGACACCGAAAGCTACGTGCACCGCATCGGCCGCACCGGCCGTGCCGGCCGCAAGGGCGAGGCGATCCTGTTCGTGGCCCCGCGCGAGCGCGGCATGCTGGGCGCGATCGAGCGCGCGACCCGACAGAAGATCGAGCAGATGAACCTGCCCAGCGTCGACGCGGTCAACGAGAACCGCGTGGCCAAGTTCCTCGGCAAGATCGAGGGCGCGCTGGCCCGCGACGACCTGTCGGTGTTCCGCGACCTGGTCGAGCGCTACGAACGCGAGAAGAACGTGCCGGCGGTGGAGATCGCCGCGGCGCTCGCGCAACTGGTGCAGGGCAAGACGCCGCTGCTGCTGGCGCAGCCCGCACGCCCGGAGCACGCGTTCGAGCCACGCGACGCCCGCCCCGTCCGCGAGCCGCGCGAGCATGGCGAGCGGCCGCAACGCGATCGCGGCGAACGTGCACCGCGCGAACATGGCGCGCCCGAAACCGGAATGCAGACCTATCGCATCGATGTCGGCCACCAGCATGGCGTGCAGCCGGGCAACATCGTCGGCGCAATCGCCAACGAGGCGGATCTCGAGGCGCGTTTCATCGGCCGCATCGACATCCGCGACGACTTCACCCTGGTCGACCTGCCCGAAGGCATGCCGGCGGAGTTGCTGGCACACCTGCAGACCGTGCGCGTGGCCAGCAAGCCCTTGCGCATGCGGGTCGCCGAGGACGCCGACATCAATGCACCTTCCCGCAAGCGCAGCTTCGGTCCGCCTCGCGGCGACCGTCCGGGCGGCGGTCCGCGCAAACCTGGTGGATTCAAGCCCGGCGGCTTCAAGCCGCGTCCACCGCGCTGATCTGCGGCAAAGCGGGTGGCTAGCCAGTTCGACGCCATCGTCATCGGCGCCGGCGCGGCCGGGCTGATGTGCGCACTCGCCGCCGGCCAGCGCGGCCGGCGCGTGCTGGTGCTGGACCATGCCAACAAGGTCGGCAAGAAAATCCTGATGTCCGGCGGCGGGCGCTGCAATTTCACCAATACCGGCACCACGCCAGAGAATTTCCTGTCGGCCAACCCGCATTTCTGCAAATCCGCGCTGGCCCGCTACACGCCCTGGCATTTCATCGAACTCGTCGAACGCCATCGCATCGCCTACCACGAGAAGGAACTCGGCCAGCTGTTCTGCGACGAATCCTCGAAGCAGATCGTCAAGCTGCTGCTGGACGAATGCGCGGCAGCCGGCGTCGACGTGCGCACCCATTGCAGCATCGAGCGCGTGGCCCAGCCCGATGGCGGCGGATTCAGGCTGCACACCTCGCAAGGCATGTTCACTGCGGAGGCCGTGGTGGTTGCCAGCGGCGGCCTGTCGATTCCGAGCATGGGCGCCAGCGGCTTCGGCCATACGCTCGCCAAACAGTTCGGCCATGCCGTGTTGCCGACCCGCGCCGGGCTGGTGCCGCTGACCCTGTCCGGAAAACACGCCGAACGCCTGCAGGACCTGGCGGGGGTGTCGCTGCCCGTCGAGGCACGCTGCAATGAAACCAGCTTCCGGAACTTCATGCTGATCACCCACCGCGGCATCAGCGGCCCGTCGATCCTGCAGATCAGTTCGTACTGGCAGCCCGGTGACGACCTGCACCTGGACCTGCTGCCCGGCAAGAACGCGCTTGCCCTGCTGCAGGACTGGCAACGCGAGCGTCGCGATGCAGAATTGAAGACCCTGCTCGGCGACGTCCTGCCCAAGCGCTTCGCCCAGCGCCTGTGCGAACACTGGATCAGCAGCAAGCCGCTGCGCCAATACAACGACGCGGAACTTCGCGCCATCGCCGAACTGTTGTCATCCTGGCCGCTGGTCGCCAGCGGAACCGAAGGCTATCGCACCGCCGAAGTGACCCTGGGCGGCGTCGATACCGATGGTCTGTCGTCGACCACGATGATGTCGCGCCACGTGCCGGGCCTGTATTTCATCGGCGAAGTCGTCGACGTCACCGGCTGGCTGGGCGGCTACAACTTCCAGTGGGCATGGGCATCAGGCCACGCGGCAGGCAGCACGCTCTGAGCCTGCGCGTTACGCGAGAAACCTCAAAAGCGACGAGAGCGTCGGGTGTTTGCGGAGCGGCATTTCGAGCCGCGTAGCGAACACCCGGCGCTAGGCGTCGCGACCCGCGGTGCTCGTTGCGAGCAACCGGCCTGTCGCGGTCTCAGAAAAACTGTGGTAGCCCGAAGTACGGCGCCACGAACCAGTAGGCCACCAGGAACACCACCAGCCAGAGCGCCAGCTTCAGCAGTGCGCCGACGACCTTGATCGCCAACCAGACCCCGATGATCGCGACCACCACCGCAACCCACGTCACTGGCGGATCTCCGCTGGAGGTGCAGGCGTGCCGACAGATCCCGGGCCATCCACCAGCGGCTGCAAGGACGCGTCCAGCGCTACCCGTTCATCGAACACGAAACAGCGACCCTCGTAGCCGAAGCCGCCCACCTGCGCGAAGTAACCGAGGATGCCGCCGTCCAGCTGCAGCAGGTTGTCCATGCCTTCGTCGCGCAAGAACAACGCCGCCTTCTCGCAGCGAATGCCGCCGGTGCAGAAACTCACGACCGTTGAATCCCGCAGCGCTGCCCGATACGCGCAAGTGCAGTGGGCAACTCGGTGAAGTTGTCGATCGGCAGGGTCAGCGCACCCGCGAAACTGCCGAAACCGGTTTCCTCGCGATTGCGGGTGTCCAGCAGCACCAGCGGTTTGCCGGCATCGTCATGGCCTTGCGCGATCCAGCGTGCAAGTGTCCGTGGATCAACTGCAGGCGCGCGTTCGCGGTCAAGCGGCACCGCACCGTCACGACGGAACGCAATGATTTCGTCCTTGCGCTTCACCTTCAGCCGCGCGAACGGCAGGGCCTCGCTCCAGCTTTCCTTGGTGGTGATGCCGGCAAACCGCGGGTCTTCCAGCAGCCAGTCGAGGAACCCCCGCAGCGGCGCCTCAGCCCCCGCCAGGAACAGGTTGATGCCTTCCGGCGCCACCAGCACGCTTCCGCGCAGGCCAGCGGCTGCGGCATGCTCGTGGACAAGGATCGACAAGGCATCGGGATCGTCGATAGCGACGAACAGATAAGCCGCGATGTTCAGGATCATGCCGCGCCCACGCTGCGCAACAGCAGGCTGCAACACGTCACCGCGCCTTCGGCCTTCTGCAGTTCGGATACATCGACCGTGGTGACGTCGATGCCTTCCGCTCGCAGCCTCGCCAGCGTCTTCAGGAAGCAGGCCGGATACAGGAGCGACTCGCCGACGCGCACCGCGTTCGCTGCGTGTTCTTCGCCGGTGTCGACCTCGATCATGCGGTAGTCGGCAAACGGCGATGCATCCGCCAGCCATGCCGGATTCACCAGCAAGGTATCGTCGGACACCTGGGTCACCGCCGATTTCAGGTGCAGGCATTCGCGGGTGGCCACGCCTTCGACCGTGTAGCCATGCGGGGCCAGCAATTCGCGCAGTTGCGCCCTGCCCGCCTCGTTGCTGCGCGCGGAGATGCCGACGAACACGCGCTTGCCGATGCGCAGCACGTCGCCGCCATCCAGCGTGCCGGGGGCGTCGATCCGGCGTAGCGGCCGCAGGCTGCCAAGCACCTCGATCACCGCGTCCCCCTCGCCGCGCCGCGATGCCGCGCCCGGGCGGGTGGCGATGGCGATTTCGTCGAACACCAGTGCCACGTCTTCGACGAAGACCGAATCCGGGTACTCCGGCAGCGCCGGCAACGCGATCACGTTGCAGCCGAGCGATTCCAGCGCCCGGCAATAGGCCGCATGCTGGCGGCGTGCCAGCGCGACGTCGATCGGGCTGCGTGGCACGAACGAGAGCTCGCATCCGGCCAGCGCGGGGCTGACCTCACGGGTGATGGCGGTCCACATCGCGCCATTCTAGTCTGGCCGCTGAACAGTCGCGATCCTGCACAGGCTTCGGCATTCACGGCCGGGCATGGAATCATGTGTACATGCCCACGATCACATCCACTGCGAAGCGCGTTGCCATCATCGGTGGCGGACCGGCCGGCCTGATGGCCGCCGAGGTCGCGCGCGCGGCGGGCATCGCGGTGGATCTCTACGAAGCCAAGGGCTCGGTTGGTCGCAAGTTCCTGATCGCAGGCAAGGGCGGGCTGAACCTCACCCATTCCGAACCGCGCCCGGGATTCGATGCGCGCTATCGCGAACGCGACCACCAGGTCGGGCAATGGCTGGACGATTTCGATGGCGACGACTTGCGCGCATGGGCGCGCGGATTCGGCATCGAGACCTATGTCGGCACCTCGGGGCGTGTTTTCCCGATGGATCGCAAGGCGGCGCCATTGCTGCGCAACTGGGTGCGGCGGTTGCGCGAATCCGGCGTCGACTTCCATGTCCTGCATCGCTGGCTGGGCTGGAGCGAGGACGGCCACCTGCGTTTTGGCACCCCGGCTGGCGAACAACGAACAGCCGCGGATGCGGTGATCCTGGCGCTCGGTGGTGGCAGCTGGCCGGAGCTCGGATCCGACGGCGCATGGGTCCAGGCGTTGCTCGAACGTGGGATCGATGTGGCCCCGCTGGAACCGGCCAACTGCGGTTTCGACATTGGCTGGAGCCCGCATCTCGCGCAACACCATGCCGGCGCGCCGCTGAAGCCGGTGATCGCGCACTGGCGCGATGCAAGCGGCAACGAACGATCCCTGCAAGGCGAATGCGTCGTCACCGCGACCGGCATCGAAGGCAGCCTGGTCTATGCGCTATCCGCCGACCTGCGCGATGCCATCGACCGGGATGGGCACGCCCTGCTCACCCTCGACTTGGTCCCGGGTCGTGACCTGGAACGCCTGCAACGCGAGCTGGGCAAACCTCGCAACGGCCGTAGCCTGGGCGAACACCTGCGTCGGCAAGCCGGCATTGCGGGCGCCAAGACCGCGCTGTTGCACGAAGTGCTCGACAAGGATCAGCTGCGCGACATGGCGCAGGTCGCGGCGACGCTGAAGCGGTTGCCATTGCGCCTGATGGCAACCAGGCCCATTGCGGAAGCGATCTCGAGCGCGGGCGGCGTGCACCTGGAAGCCCTGAACGAAGGCCTGATGCTGCACGACCTGCCTGGCGTGTTCTGCGCAGGCGAAATGCTGGATTGGGAAGCACCGACCGGCGGCTACCTGCTCACTGCGTGTTTCGCCAGCGGCCTGCGTGCCGGAAACGCCGCTGTGCAGTGGCTTGCACACGACAGGAATTGATCTTGCCTGCCGGCGTCATCGCCCATGGCTGCACATCGCTTCGAAGCTGAATGCGCGCTTTCACACCTCCGTGCCAAACCGATTCATGGCATGCAATCTCAGCATCGATTCATCCATTCGTCTGTTAACTGGGGATGACGGGCGCGAATCGGTTGCGCCGCTGGAGAACGATGATGACCCGCTTGGCCACCCGCACCCTGACCACGGCCGTGCTTGGAGCAATGCTCGCCATTGGCAGCATCGCACCCGCCTTCGCGCAGCGCCATGACGACACGGAAAAGGACGACCGCAAGCCGCAGAAAGTCCAGCGCGACGCGCAGCGCAGCGAGGACAGCGAACGGGCGCCGCAACGCGAGCAGGCGCGTCACATGCCTGAGCGAGTCGTGGCGCGGCCACAACCGGAACGAAACGAGAACTGGGGCGAGCGGGCGAGGCAACAAGACGAACGGCGGCGTACCGAACCCGCCGTGGAGGCACCTGCACGACGCGTGCAGCCGAGCGGGCGATTGGACGAGCACCGCGAAGACGAGCGCGGGCAGGCGCGGCAGCGCGCCGAAAGGGCCGCGGTGGATCATGAGCGTGCAACGGAACTCCGGCGCCAGTCCCAGCAGCGCGATGACATGTCCCGGCGCATGGCGGAGCAGCGCTCGCCCGCAGAGCGCAGGAGCAGCGACCAGCGACAACAGGCAGCACGCGACGCCCAGGCGCTTGCCGAGGAAAACCGGCGCATGGCGACCGAACAGCGTTCCCGCAACGAACGTCGCGAAGACGATGGCAAGGACCAGCGCCGCACGGCAGGCAACCCGGACAATGACAGGCGCGACGATGATCGCCGCCGCAATGACGACCGCATGGCCAATCGTGGCGACTCGGCGCGCGACAACCGCAATGATTCGCCGCGCGAACGGCTTTCACGGGACCAGCAACGCCGGCTGATCGACCAGCAGCGCAATCATGCGATCAGCTGGCAGCGCAACGAGGCATCGCGTCGTTCCAGCATCGAACGACGCTCGCGGGAACTTGAACGCCAGCGCCGCCACTCGCAATCCCGCTACCAGCAGGACTACTACCGTCGCTGGCTTGCCCAGCAGGCACGCTGGAATGCATCCCGGTACAACTACTACAACGATCCCTACTACTACACCGCCTCCAACTACCGCTACGGCTATGGTGGCCACTGGTACAACACCAACCAGTACGGCGCCAACCTGCTTCGGCAAGCCGTGCGCGACGGGTATCAAGAGGGCTATCGCGCGGGCCGGGCGGATCGCGAGGATCGTTGGCGCTTCGATTACCGCAACAGTTACGGCTACGTTGATGGCAGTTACGGCTACAACGGCTACTACGTGAGCGCGAGCGACTACCGCTACTACTTCCGGCAGGGCTTCGAGCGTGGATACGGCGACGCCTATTACGGCCGCAATCGTTACGGACGCTACGACAACCACAATGGCCTCGCCATCATCCTGCCGGTGATCCTCACCGCGATCCTGGGCTTCCAGAACTACTGATTCGCAACACGCGAACCCTTGAAACGCCCGGCCTGGCCGGGCGTTTTTCCTGCCGCCTCAACGCAATTGGCTGTCCTTGCTGCCCCGACGGTTGTACCCGCTTGATCCGCCTTCCAGGTCATGTCGCTCCTGGCAAGGCACGCACAGCCGAACGCCTGGCATCGCCTTGCGGCGCGCATCCGGGATGCGGGCGTCGCAATCCTCGCAATGCACCAGGCCAGGTCCGCTGGGCAACTTGCTGCGCGCCCGCTTGATGGCATCCTCCACCGTGGCGTCGATCTGGTCCTGCACCGCACCATCACCAGCCCAACCCGTGGCCATCAGCGTGCCCTCCGGTCACCCAAAGTGGAATTCAGGAACAAACGCAATGTATGACACGAGCCTTGCGTTGGCGTCTACACAGCCTGGATTGGCGCAGCCGAACTCGCATGACGATCACATCCATTGGCCGCAGGACAGCACCGCAAGCTTGCGACGAGGTGATCATGCCGGTGATCGCGCCGGCGCCGGCATGCGGCGCAGCCATCGGCAGGGTCAGACTGCGTCGCGTGGACAGCCTGACCCGTGTTCGGTCTGCATCGGCATCGCCGGGCCCGTCGCCGAAGATCCATCCATCCATGCGCGCATGGATGGAGGCGGCGAACCACGCGTTGTATCGCGCCAAGGCTGCCGGCAGGAATCGCATTGCAACCTTTGACGGGACCCGCTTGCATCCACAGGCAGTGATGTGACTCGCGCAATGTCAGTGCCGCTCGCCGATTGGGATAGTACCAGCGCTGTGCTTCAGGAATGCAGTGCAATCAACGACACGCGCAGACTGGCATCTTCAAGCAACTGGCGCAGGCGCCGTTCAATCTGCGGGAGATCATTGATCTGCTGGGGCCCATAGAGCGAATAGATCGGTCGTTCGACGGCGCCAAGCCCGCCGGGGATGTGCCGGCTGACTCCGACCTTGGACGTCTGGCAGGCGCGCGCCCACAAGGCCTGCAATGCACTGGGGCTGATGCTCTGGTCGTTGCCCAACGTGAACTTGAACAACTCGATCTGGGAATTCATCCGCATACTCATGTCGGGCATTCGAGTATGCGCGTTTTGAATTCCTGACGCGTTTGTGTTGGCTGCAGTCCCGGCATTCGCACGATTCGCACGATTCGCACGGAAAGTGCCGGCGCGTTCGCATGCAATCGGTCAACACGCCACCCTCACGCCACGGTTGTACCTACTGGGTTAGGATGCAATCCAGTACAGCATCACGCCCGCAGTCCGCCGGCGCCGCGCGTCCCGCGTGACCGTACCTGTCGCCCGCCTCGCTTCGATTTCACGCGTCACCACCCGTCTGCGGGCGACGCCAAGCAGGAAGCGCCGTGCCCGGCTACGACACCCGCATCATCACCGCCCATGTTGGCGGACAGCCTTACACGCTGCGCGTGCTCAGCGACCGCCAGCAATTCGCCGACCCTGACGGGCATGGCAAGCGGATGGGCATTTCATCCGCGCAATGGAGCCTGTTCGGCCAGCTGTGGCCGGCAGGACGGTTGCTGGCCCAGGCCATGCTCCACATCGACATCCAGGACAAGCGCATCCTCGAGATCGGCTGCGGCATCGGCCTGGCCAGCCTGGTCCTGCTGAGGCGTGGCGGAGACGTGGTGGCGTCCGACGTGCACCCGCTGGCCGAACCCTTCCTGGCCTACAACGCCGCCCTCAATGAACTTCCTGCCGTGCACTACCGGCAAATGCACTGGGACCGTCCGCTTCCGACGCTTGGCGACTTCGACATGATCGTGGCCAGCGACGTGCTGTACGAGCGCGATCATGCGTCGCTGCTGGCCAGTGTCGTCGAGCGCCATGCACGACCATGCGCCGAGGTGGTGGTGACCGATCCCGGGCGTGGCAACAGTGCACCGTTCACCCGCATGCTGGCTGCGCAGGGATTCGAAATGAGCCAGGTGCGCTGTGCAATGGACGACAACGATGCCGGCCTGGGGCGCGGCAACATCCTGCACTACAGGCGCGCAAGCAATCGGGCGGACAGTCCCGTTGGTTCGCCGGGCGACACGAAATGATCCCGCGTGCCCGGCGTTTGCCGGCGGACGGACACGCCATGGCGACGGGATGGGAGGTATAAGGAAGTCCGTCTTCCGGAGTCGCCCCATGACCATGAACCGCACCCTGGCCACGCTGGGCCTGATCGGCGCCCTCGCCTTCGCTTCCAACGCCTTCGCTGAACTCAAGGTTGGCGCGCAGGCCCCTGAATTCAGCGCTCCGGCCTATCTCGCCGGCGAACCGTTCACATTCAATCTCGCCGATGCACTGACGAAGGGCCCGGTCGTGGTCTATTTCTTCCCCGCCGCGCACACCACGGGCTGCAATGTCGAGGCTTCGCTGTTTTCGCAAGCCATCGAGAAGTTCAAGGCACGCAACGCCACGGTGATCGGCGTCACCGCAGGCAACATCGATGAGCTCGCGGACTTCTCGAAGGAAACCGAACATTGCGGCGGCAAGTTCGCGGTTGCCGCCGACCGCGGCGCAAGGATCGCAAGACAATACGACGCCGTGCTGAAGCTCAAGCCGGGCTGGTCTGACCGCACCTCCTATGTGATCGCGCCATCCGGGAAGATCGTGCACGTGTATTCGTCGTTGAACCCGAACCAGCACGTCAAGCAGACGCTGGACGCGGTGGAGTCCCTGGCGAAGGACTAGCGGGCCGCGCAGCGCGTGTCCACCATGAATGGCCGGATCGGCCAGGTGTGGCCTTATTCACACGCGTTATCGATGGCGGGACTTCTGCGCACTTACCCCGCCCCCCCCCGCGGATTTACCCGGGAATTCATCCTGTACGGCAAACCCGCTGGCCACGTGGCCTACACTAGATGCCCCAAACGAGCAGGTTGAATGATGGCAAAGCCGAATTATTCGTTCGAAAAGCGCCAGCGCGAACTGGCCAAGCAGAAGAAGCAGGACGAGAAAGACGCGAAGAAGCGTGCCGAGCGCGAAGCCGCGAAGGCCGCGAAAGACGGTACGGGCACGCCTCCTGCGGAGTGATGCGCACCTGTGGATGCGCACTGCCGGCATCGCGCTGCAGCGGGCCGGGCGTGGCGGGCGCAACAAGGTGAAATTGCAAGACGACCCGACCCCGGTCGGCGCTGTACCCGCTAGCGCTGCAACAGGTTGGCCAGTTCGGTATTGCGCTGGAACTCGAAGATCAGATGCGTCTGGATGTGCGCAACTTCCGGCCGCTCGGTGAACGCGGCCAGCGTGAAGTCGCGCATGTGCTGGCTGTCGCGCACGCCGACATGCACGAGGAAGTCCTCGGCACCGGCCACGTGGTAGAAGGCCAGCACTTCGGGCAGCGTGCACAAGTGGGCGTGGAAACTGTCGAGCAACGTGCGCGAATGTCGGGTCATGCGCACCGCGACAAGTGCCTGCAGGCCGATGCCGACTGCCTCCGCCGCGACTTCGGCATGAAAGCCCTTGAGTATGTTCGCCTCGCGCAGGCGGCGCACCCGCTCCAGCGCGGTCGATGGCGCGATTCCCGCATGGTCGGCGAGATCCTTGTTGGCCATCCGTGCGTTCTTCCGCAACAGCCTCAGGAGTTCGAAGTCGATTCGGTCAAGTTCCATGAAACCGAGCGTAAACGAAATATTATTCACGTGGGGAATGCTGTGCCGCAGCACGTTTCATAATAGATGCACCACGCAAAATCAGGTGCACCATGACGGCCTTCACGCCAACTGCTTTCGAAACCCGTACCGTGCATGCTGGCCGCGAGGACTTCATGCGTCTTGGCGTGCATGCCCCGCCGATCGACCTGTCGACCACGTACCCGGTGGCAGACCTCGACATCGGTACCGCCAGTTTCGATGCACTGGTGGCCGGCGAGGCCAGTGCAGCCAATCCGATCTACGCCCGCCTGTACAACCCGACCGTCGCCCGCGTGGAACACGCGCTGGCCGACCTGGAAGGGACCGAAGCCTGTGTCGCCTTTGGATCCGGCATGGCTGCGCTGACCGCATTGCTGGGCGCCATGCGCCTGCAGGGTGGTCGCCACGTACTGGTGGTGCGCCCGTTGTATGGCACCTCCGACCACCTGCTGGCCAGCGGCCTCACCGGCCTGGAAGCCGAATTCGTCGATGCCGGAGAGATTGCCGCCAGGCGGCGCGCCGATACGGCCCTGATCGTCATCGAAACGCCGGCAAACCCGACCTTGGACCTGGTCGACATCCGCGCCGTCGTTGCTGCCGCTGGCGACGTGCCGGTCGTGGTGGATTCCACCTTTGCCACGCCGGTGCTGCAGCAGCCTGCCCTGCTTGGCGCACGCTACGTGTTGCACAGCGCGACCAAGTTCCTTGGCGGCCATGGCGACGTGATCGCCGGCGTGCTGTGCTGCAGCGAGGCTGATGCCGCACCGCTGCGGCAGGTGCGCGCAGCCACCGGTGGCCTGCTGCATCCACTGGGCGCCTACCTGCTGCACCGCGGCCTGCCGACGCTCGCCTTGCGGGTGGAACGCGCGCAGGCCAATGCCGCTGTCATCGCGGAACGACTTGCGGACCACCCGTCCGTCGCCAAGGTGTTCTATCCGGGCCTGGGCACGGTGCGCAACAGCGGGCTCGTGAAAACCCAGATGCGCGGCCCCGGTTGTCTGGTCGCGTTCGAGCTTCAGGGCGGCCATGCCGCGGCGGCATGCGTGATGGCCTCGGTCAGGCTGATGACACCCGCGGTCAGCCTCGGCTCGGTGGATACCCTGATCCAGCATCCTGCCGGACTGACCCACCGTGTACTGGACGAGGCGACGCGCGAAGCCACCGGCATTACCGCTGGACTGCTGCGCCTGTCGGTCGGCATCGAACACGTCGACGACCTGTGGCAGGACCTGTCGCAGGCACTGGATGCCGCATCGCGCATATGACCAAGGCCGCCTGACCGCGCACGCCGGCGTTCGCGCACAGGCTCAATCGAACGGCGATCCATCCTTGTGCGTGAACCTGCCCGCCGCAGGCAGGTACATGTCGATGTCGGGGTAATGGCAGGCGCCAGTTGGCGGCCGCCCGATGGCGAGGTAGACGCAATCGGTGCCACTGTCGTTGCGCAGGCAGTGGCCATTGCCATCGCCCTTTGCGAACGTCGCGACATCGCCCGGACGCTTCGCTGTCTCGCCGGTGTCGTCCACGAGCACGGCTTCGCCTGACAGCATCACCACCAGCTCGTCCTCGCCTTCGTGCCAATGCCGGTGCGCCGACCAGGCGCCGGGTTTGAGGGTGACGTGGCTGGCACCGAAATCGGTGAGCCCGCCCACCGGTGCAAGGCGTCGATACCAACGACCGGCGACGACATCGGCATACGCCGATGGATAGCCCGTCGCGTTGGTTCCGGGGATGGCGGCCAGATCGAGTTTCGGCATGCGCGATGACTCCCTGCGGGATCGATGTGCTTCGTGCAAATCTTATCGAAGCAATCGCTTGCCAGCCGCACCCACGCGGACCGCGCAATCCGTCGCCCCGCCCCGGGCCACGCAGGGAGCCAGCGAATGATCCACATCAATTGATGCGTCATCGCCTGCAGCGGGCTCGCGCAATCGACATGCAACTGCGCCGACGCCGCCTGCAAGCGCTCGCTACACTGCATGGCGGCGCACGGCTTGAACCGTTGGAGCCGGCGACCATCCTGCTGCACAAGCCCACGGGCTTCGACACGATCAGCGGCAAGAATGCCGCCGCAATGCTGGTGACGCCGGACACGCAGTGGGCCGACGATCCTTCCGGCATCCGCCCGTTGCAAGGGCATTTCCATCGGCTGACGGCGATGGTGCCACTGGATGCCGAGGCCAGCGGGCTGATGGCGCGGACACGGGACTACACGGGCTGCAGTCGTCCGCGTCCTGATCAGGGGCTACGATGATCTGGGTCAAGGCCGGTCATGGGCTTCGGTCCGATCATGGACTCAGGTATTGCAGTTGAGTCTTATTTACATGCAACTTGCGATGTCGATTCCACCCTGACACCCCACAATCTGGAGTTCTCCGTCATGCTCGTTCTCCGAACTGCCCTTCTCGCAACCGCCTGCGCACTGGTGCTGGGTGCATGCAGTGACAACACCCCCCCACCGGCCGAGACAGCCGCACCCGCCGCTGAAGCAACACCCGCGCCCCCCGTGGAGGACGCACCTTCACCTGCGGAGGCCACGCCAACCGTTGCGGCAGCAGATGCCAAGGGCGCTGCGGTCGTGAGCGATTGCGCCACCACCATCGAAAGCAATGATGCGATGCAGTTCAACGTATCGTCGATCGGGGTGCCCGCCTCGTGCGCGCAATTCACCATCAACCTCAAGCATGTCGGTCAGATGCCGGTTGCCGCGATGGGCCACAACGTCGTCGTCAGTGCCCTGTCGGACATGCAGGGCATCGTCAATGAAGGCATGGGCGCAGGCGTTGGCGCAGACTACGTCAAAGCCGGCGATGCACGCGTCATCGCCCACACAAAGCTGATCGGCGGTGGCGAGAACACCTCGGTGACATTCGACACCAGCAAGATCCAGGGTGCGGGTCCGTACGAATTCTTCTGCAGCTTCCCGGGCCATAGCGCACTGATGAAGGGCTCGATCAGCATCCTCTGAGCCAATGCATCGAGTGACTTCCCGCAACAAGGGAGCGTGATGGCGAGCATGGCATCCGCCATGCTCGTTACACTGCCTGACCTGTCGCAGTGACTGCACACATGACCGATCCCATCACCGAACCGATGCGCCTTGCCCATCGGGTGGCTCAGTTGTTCGGCTGTTCACGCGACGACGCCGAGCACTACATCCGAAACGGCTGGGTCACGGTCGACGGGCAAGTGGTGGAAGCACCGCAGCATCCCGTGACCGTCGAGCTTATCGAGTTGCACGGTGGCGCCCGCCTCGAACCGGTCGAACCGGCGACGATCCTGCTGCACAAGCCCGCAGGCTACGATGCAATCAGCGGCGCGAATCCCGCAGCGGCACTGGTGGTGCCTGAGACCCACTGGGCCGACGATCCGTCCGGCATCCGTCCGCTGCAACGCCATTTCCATCGCCTGACCCCGATGGTGCCACTGGATGCCGAGGCCACCGGCCTGATGGTCCTGACCCAGGACGGCCGCGTGTGGCGTCGGTTGAGCGAGGACGGCGACGAGATCGAGCATGAATACCTGGTCGAAGTCGGCGGCGAGATCGCCGCCTATGGCTTGCGCAAGCTTTGTCACGGTTTGCACTACAACGGGCGAGCATTGCCGCCCTGCAAGGTCAGCTGGCAGAACGAAATCCGCCTGCGCTTCGCGATCAAGGGCGTGCAAGGCGGCCAGCTACGCGACATGTGTGCGCAGGTCGGGCTCGATGTCGTGGCGATCCGTCGCTTGCGGATCGGCAAGGTGCCCATCGGAAAGGGTCCCGATGGCGCAATGCCGCCGGGACAATGGCGCTACCTGCCGGTCGGCGAACGCTTCTGACATGCTGCGAATCGAGGCATGGCCTGGCTGCACGGCTGGGGTGCCGTTCGCTCCTGGTTTAATCTCGCGCTTCCATTCGCAGGAAATGTCCTCATGTCGGTTCGACTGGTCGAGATCGTTGTCCCCGACGCCGAAGTTGAGCGTGCAAGAACGCTGATTGCCCGGCACGCCAGGCGGTTCTGGCAGGAAAGCCTGCCGGGTGCCGGCGAAAAGTTTTCCTGCATCGTCCAGAAACGCTATGTCGAGCGGCTGCTTGCCGATCTGAATGCCACATTCGGCGCGCTGGACGGATTCGCAACCATGGTCCTGCAACTGGAAGCGGTGCTGCCGACCCTGGATGAATCCGCGGAGACGGCCCTGCCGCAAGGGACCGATCTGCCGACGCAGACGCGCCTGGAGCACTTCTTCAGCCGCGACCGGATCAGCACGGATGAGCTTTACGACGATATCGCCGAGAGTGTCCGAATTCGTCCCGCATACCTGCTGACAGTGGCGTTTTCCGCGATCATCGCGGCGCTCGGGATGCGCAGCGGGCAAACCGCGGTGGTCATCGGGGCCATGGTGATCGCGCCATTGCTTGGGCCGACGATGGGCATGGCGCTGGCCGCCACGGTCGGCAACCAGCAACTGGGGCGTCACGCGAGCACGACCCTTGGCGTCGGTGTTGCAGTCGTGCTCGCGCTGACGTTCCTCCTGGGTTGGGTGCTTCCGATCGACATCACGGTCCCCGAGCTCCGCAATCGCGCGATCGTGCAACCCGCCGACATTGCACTGGCGCTGGCCTCGGGCGCAGCAGGGGTCCTGGCCTTCAGCCAGGGCGCATCGCTCGCGCTGGTCGGGGTGATGATCGCCGTTGCACTGGTGCCGCCCTTGGCCGCGGCAGGGATGTTCATCGGCAGCGGCCACGGCCAGTTGGGTGCTTCGGCGCTGATGCTGTTCGCCACCAACCTGATCTGCATCAACGTGGCCGGGATCACCATGTTCCTGGTCCAGGGACTACCACCGCAAAGCTGGCGCATGACCGGGGGAATTCTTGCGGTCTGGACGGCCATGCTGCTGGTCTTCATCGCCCTGGTGGGTGGCTGGGCTTTTTTCGGGGTCAACCCATTGCAGCAGATTTTCGATTCAATCTAGGCAGCCGGACGCGGCGTTGCAGTGGATTCCAGGACGAAGTCCAAGCCGGCACGTACCGCGGCCACCTGGGCGTCGTTGCACTGCCGAGGCGTGGCGCGCGGGCTGTCGGGATAGACCTCGGTGGTGGTCTTGTAGCGGGCCTCGGTGACGCCGGCGCACAAACCGAGCGACCGCAACGCATATTCGATGACGCCCGGGGCAACCACGCTCGAGCCGATGATTTCACCTCGCCCATCGGCAGGCGCGATATGGGTCACCTTCGCCACCGCATCGATCATCGCCTGCTGGAATCCGGGCTGTGGATCTTCGCTGTCGTCCACCAGGTAGAAGCCGTCCGGGATCAGGCCTGGCTCGAACGGCTTGCCATCGCGCGCGGCCAGTGCCGGACGGAATTCGGACTCGTCGCTGTCGGTGGTTTCATGCAGGTCGATGTGCATCAGCACCCGGTCGCGCAGCGGTGCAAGCAGGCGCATCAACGCGGCAGATTCCTGCGCCGGGCTGTGCTCATGGAAGCAACGGTTGGGATCGAGCGCTTCCGCATTCCATCGCTGGATCCGCTCGTAGCCCCACGGACTGACGCAGGGCACCACCAACAGGTTGATCCGGCCGGCATAGTCGGCGGCATGCCGCTCGACGAATTGCAGTGCGCCATGCACGCCGCTGGTTTCATAGCCATGCACGCCACCGGTCACCAGCATCACCGGCAGTTGCGCGCGCCAGTCGCGGCTCCTGATCGCGAACAGCGGGAACTTGCCTGATGGATAGTCGAGTTCGCCGTATTGTTCGACGTCGAAATCCGCGCGCAAGCGATCGATGATCGTGACCACGTCGTCGAAGTAGCTGCGTTGCACCTGCTGGCGCGCGCACCACGTGGCCCGTTCCGCCTCGCCCCAGGGCGTGCCGGGCGTGCCGATGTCGTAGGCGCGTTCGGTCGTCATCGCAATCTCACCATGCAGCGGGATGGGAACCGGATGTTAGCAGGGCGTTTTTCCTGCTCCCGGACGGCGGTGGCTACTTCAATGTCCGCTCGAAAAGCGCCAGCATCCGCGCCCACGCATGTGCAGCAGCGGCCTCGTCGTAGCGCGGCGTGGTGTCGTTGTTGAAGCCATGCTGGGTATCGGCCGGCTGCAACATCGAGTACGCCACGCCTGCGTCTTTCATCGCAGCCTCATAGCCGGGCCAGGTGGCATTGACCCGCTCGTCGTTGGACGCAAGCACCACCAGCACCTCCGCCTTGATCGCAGGGACATCCGCCAGTTCCGGCGCGCCGCCGTAGAACGGGACTGCAGCAGCCAGCGTTGGTAGCCTGGTCGCAAGGAAATTGGCCATGCTGCCGCCATAGCAGAACCCGACCACGCCCATGCGTCCGCTGCCACCCGGGATGCCCTGCAGCAGGCTCGCCGCCGCGATGAAATCCTGCCGGGTCTTTGCCTGATCCAGCTTTGGAAACAGTTCGCGCGCGGAATCCTCGTCGCCCGGATAGCCGCCCAGCGGGAACAGCGCATCCGGCGCGAAGACGATGCAGCCCTCCAGCGCGATGCGTCGCGCCACATCCTCGATATGCGGATTGAGACCGCGGTTTTCATGCACGACCAGCACCGTCGGCAGCGGTCCGGTGGCGCCTGCCGGTCGCACCAGGTAGCCGCGCCCGGTGCCATAGCCCTGCGGTGAGTCAAAGGTGCGATAGAGCGCCTTCAGCCTCACGTCGTCGGGCTTGACCTGCTGTGCCTGCGCGAACTGCGGGCTCAACGCCGCAAGCAGGCCGGCAGCGGCACCGGCACCGATCGCCAGCCGACCGGCACCGGCGATGAAGCCGCGACGATCGATCTGCCCATGCACGTACTGGTCGAACAGTCCCAATACTTCGGGGTCGAAGTCATGTGCGGTCTTGCGCGGCGGCGTGGTCATGGCGGTCTCCGGTGTCGATTGGCGATCAAGCCACATCGTAACGCGGCCGCTTGCCAGCGCGCCCTTCCGGAAATCAGGGTGTCGCTGCCTGCGGCAACAACGGGATCACCAGGTTGCGGTCGCCATCCCCGGTCGCACCGGTGCGAAGGCTCGGCGGGATGTGGCCCACGTCACCGACCGCGATGACCTTGAACCGACCGTCCGCCGTGACCCGGATCGTGGTGATGCTGGCATGGCCCACCGACATCTCCAGCCACGCTTCGGTATCCACCCCGAGGGCACGGGTCACCAGGTAACGCGTCACGTTGCCATGGCAGACCAGCATGTCGGCCTGGTCGCCCTCGCGGGCAGGCCGGAAAAAGCGGGCGAACACGCGGTCCAGCTGTTCCTTGCACGCGACAAGATCCGCGGGCTTCTCGTCCTTGGTGACTTCGGTACGCCGGGTCGGCGGTGTGCACTCGGCAAGATCATCGATGACTTCGAAACTGCGCCCCGGGAAATCACCCGCAATGACCGCAGCCGTATCCCGTGCGCGCTGCATCGGGCTGGCATAGAGATGGTCGAAATGCACAGGCTGCCCCTTCAAGGCGGCGCCCGCCAGGCGCGCCTGGGCCACGCCGATCGGCGACAGCGGCGGCCCGGCTTTTTCGTCGATCGACGGGTCGGCAGCATAGTTGCCGTGGCGTACCAGGACAATCGTGCGCATCGCCGGCGCCTGCGGCTCGGCCGCCGGTACTGGCGCATTGATGGCCAGGGAAAGGAAAACGCAGCCCAGCGCAATCAGAAGTCTGTTCATCGACCAAGTATCGCAAACAATCGAACCAGGCCGTCATGCGATGCCATTGCCTGAATCCGGCACTACCGGCGCGTTGCAGCTCGGGTCGGGGGTCAGCGCCGTGCCGCCAGGCCCCGGTTCCACCCCAGCCACAACACGGCGAATGCCAACGGCAAGCCGAGCAAGTGCCAGCGCAACGTGTCGGACGGCGCAACCAGCACGTTCAGCAGGAATCCGCCCTGCACCCCAACATAAGCTGCTGCCAAGGCCAGCAGCTCGAACAGGCGCCCGTTGCGCACCAGCGCGCCGCAAGCCAGGCCCCACAGCCCCAGCGATGCACCCGTCACCAGCGCCGCAAGTGCAGCATGCGGGTGCATCACGGCAAGCCGCACCAGTCCTGGCAGGATCACGGCCCATGCCATGCCTGCCGCGACCAGGATGCGCACCAACAGCAACCTGCCCTGTATCTTCGACGCGCTGAACACCAACGCCGACGTGCGGGTGTCGTGCTCGCGCAGGATCAACCTCGCGAAAGTGTCGAGCGACAACATCCAGCCGATGACGATCGCGATCGCCATCGCCTTGTCCGGTGCGAATGCCTGCGTGCCCCAGGTTCCCAGCATCGCCAGCCACCACCATGCGCGGCGTGGACGCAGCACCAGTTTCAGCTCGGCGGCGACCAGCGCGCCGAATGCGTTGCGCTGCAATGGCCCAAGCAACGCATCCAGCCATCGCAGGCGCGAACCCGCGCCGCGCGCATCGTCGCGCTTGCTGGCGTGGCCAGCGAATCGATCCAGCAAGGGTACCGCCAACAGCAAGATGCACAAGCCCAGTGCTGGCCAGAAGGCGCGCGCGCGCAGGACCTCTTCGCTGACCTGCCAATGCGTCCATTCCAGCAGCACGGGCGGCCTGCCTTCAAGCACCATCGAACCAACGCTCAGGCCCAGTTCCTTGCCCGGGTCGATGGCTGGCCAGGCACGCGACAGATCGTATTCCGCGACCAGCAAACCGTGCGGGTCGCCGGGCCACGGGAAGGCCGCTCCCGGTGCCTGATCCGCCTGCGACACGCCGAAGGTCAGCATCGAGACCCACAGCACGAAGAACAGCACATTGCCGGCACTTCGGCGCAGCCACGGCACGAGGTCGCACCACACCGCCAGTGCCGCAGTGACTGCAAGCGATGGCACGGTCAGCACCATGACCGGCTTGATCAACTCGACGAGGTCGATGCGCAGGTCTTCCGCACGCAGGTATTGCGCGACCAGACCGACTGCAAAGCCTGCCAGCATCAGCACCAGGAAGACGGTCATGTGGCTGAGCCACTTCGCGAAAAGATAGGCGCTGCGGCTCATGGTGGTGACCACCAGCAATTGCCAGACGCGAGTCTCCAGGTCCCGGGTGAGCGTTCCACGAACGAGGTAGAAGCCGGCAAGCGACAGCGTGGTGCTGTACATCAGTGCAATGACCATGCCGACCCATGCGCTGGAATAACGCCCGCGCATGCCATCTCCCACCGAGACGGTGAGGAAGTCCGCCGATGCCGGCGGGAAGCACCACCACATCAACACCGCGAGACCCGCGACCAACAGCCAGAAGCGTGGCGTACGCATCCGTTCTCGGAGATCGGCGTGCAGCAGGGCCGTGCCTGCGCGGAGCACGCTCACGCCTTGGCTCCCGCCCGGTGCAGCAGGCACAGATAGGCGTCCTCCAGGTCAGGCACGACCGGTGCGGCATCGGCAGATGGCGACGCGTCACCTACCACCCGCACTTCCACCCCATGCGCGCGCCGTTGCGCGCGGCTGATTCGGTACTGCGCACGCACCTGCGCCAGTTGCTCCGAGGCGATGGTCCACTGCCACACATGCCCCTCCGCCGCCGCTACCAATGCCTCCGGGGTACCGTGGAAGCGCAGCGCGCCTTCGACCAGCACCGCAAGTTCGCCCGCGCTGGCTTCAATGTCGGACACGATGTGGGTGGAGAGGATCACCAGACGCTGTCCGGCAAGCTCGGCAAGCAGGTGCCGGAAGCGCTGGCGCTCTTCCGGATCCAGGCCGACGGTCGGCTCATCGACGATCAACAGCTTCGGGTCATTGAGCAGTGCCTGGGCGATGCCGACGCGCTGGCGCATGCCGCCGGAAAATCCGCCGAGCCGGCGATCGGCAACTTCGCCAAGGCCCACCATCTCCAGGCATTCGTCCACGCGCGCGTCCACCCTGCACGAAGGTAATCCCTTGACCGCCGACAGGAAGGCGAGGAACTCGCGCGCAGACAGGGCTTCGTAGACACCGAAGTCCTGCGGCAGGTAACCAAGTTCCGCGCGCAATGCATCCGGCCTGCGTGCGATGTCTTCACCGCGCCACAGCACACGCCCGCTGCTCGCACGCGACAGGGTGGACAACACTCCCATCAGGCTGGATTTGCCCGCACCGTTTGGACCAAGCAATCCAACGATGCCCGGGCCAAGCGTCAAGCCGACATCCTTGACTGCCTGGTGACCGCCGCGGTAGCGATAACCCACTGATTCCAATACAAGTTGCGGAGTCATGCGCATGCCTAATGAGTTATATTGTTTCGGTATACTAGTGATGTAGTACACCGAACACAACATGACCAATGACAGGGGCAAGGTCGTCAGCTACCAAGCCCCCAGGCATGCAATCAGGGCGTGCAACGCGCGCGACACGATGCTCGTCCATGCATCGGCCAGCAGGTCTCGCGATACAGCCCGAGGCGACTTCGATCGCCCGCGATGTGACATTCAACAAGGCCTTCGCGCGGGAGGTGTTGTATAAATAGAGCACCGCATGCGGCCCTGCACATGCGATCCAGGCCGAAAGGCACTCCACCGCCAAGGATGACCCAACAGCAAGAAAACGGGGGTTACGTTGAAGCCACTCGCACCGAAACGACTTCTCACGCTTGCATGCCTATGGCCTGCCATGGCCTGCGCACAAACCGCAGCCGATGACTTTTTCTCCGACTGCCCTGCCTTTTCGGTACAGGAAGGCACGACCCTTCGCTGGGACCCCATCCGCGCACCCGGCATGCTGTTCTGCCGCGCCGTGCGAAATGATGGCAGCGAGGCATTCGCACTTACCTTCAGCCGCGAATCACCTTTCAATCCGCGCAATTCGGATCGCGCCGAAGTCGGCAACTTCCAGGGCCAGGGCGTGCAGTGGTACCGGGGCACGATTGCCACGGATCCCAACGCGCTGATCCGCGAAGCCCTGATCGACTTCGGCGATGGGCACGTGCTGCATATCTCGATGCGCGCGGATGATCCGCAGACGCTCGCACGCCAGCAACGCGATGTACTGGCCTTGCCGTTCCCGCGCCAGCAGCAATTTGCCGGTGGCGGCAATTGACCTGATCAGACGGGCCGACAGACAGCCAAGACACAAGCCAGGGCCCGACTTGGTGATGTTGTTCAAGAAAGGCCGTTAGTCCCCGGCTTCAGCCTTGGCCTGCCGGCCCTGCTCGCGGATCATGGCTTCCTCGCGGGCGTCGTTGATCGCGTGGCGCACGCTGTCGAGGTCAATCGTGGATGCGTCATGCACGAAGCTGCCGGTCAGTTCGCTGTCGGGCTGCAAGCTCCCTGCTTCGAACAAGGCCCACAGCTCCTCGCCGTACCAGGTATCGAGCAGGTCCGGCGCCCAGCGACCCAGTGCCGCGGTGAGGTTGTTGACGTCGCGCAGGAGCATCGCGCGTGCGCCGTTGTTGCCGGCGGCGCTGACCACTTGGGGGAAGTCGATCACGACCGGACCGTCCTGCCCGACCAGCACGTTGTAGGCCGACAGGTCGCCATGGATCAGGCCGCAACACAGCATGCGCACCACTTGCCGCACCAGGATCCGGTGGTATTGGCGGGCTTCGTCAGCCGTGAGTTCGACCTCGCCCAGCCGCAATGCCGAGTAGCCGCCCGCGTCGGTCACCAGCTCCATCACCAGCACGCCGTGGAAATAGCCATACGGCTCCGGCACCCGCACCCCGGCTTCGCGCAACTGGTACAGCGCATCGACCTCGGTGTTCTTCCAGGCGGCCTCCTCCTGCTTGCGGCCGTACTTGCTGGCCTTGCCGACCGCCCGCGCCTGGCGGCTGCCGCGCACCTTGCGCCCTTCCTGGTATTGCGTGCGCTGCTTGAAGCTGCGTTGCGCCATGTCCTTGTAGACCTTTGCACAGCGCACGTCGTCGCCACTGCGCACGACGTAGACCGCGGCTTCCTTGCCACTCTTGAGCGGGCGCAGCACTTCATCGATGACGCCGTCATCGATCAGCGCCTGCAGGGCATTTGGGGTCTTCATGGGGTCGGGGGCGTTTGACGCATGTTTGCGCAGCGGAACGGGCGTGCATTGTTGCAGCAATCCCCGCCCAGGGTTGTCACCCGTGGCCACCGGGCAAGCGCGGGCACGCCCAAGGCCCATGCGCCGCGGTACCCTGAGCCAACTTTCTTGAACCTGCCGCATGCCGATGCCGCGCTATTCCGGCCCACTCCTGACCCATGCGGTCGCCGATGATTTGCTCGCCGCGCGCGATGCCGGCGCAGGCTCATGGACCGGCACGTTCGACCTCGGTCTGTCGAGTGACCGGGCCACGCTTGATGCAGACAGCTGGCAATGGCGTGACCAGCACCATCCGTATCCCTCCAGGCTGAAAGACCGCACGATCTATTTCCGGGACGGCGACGGCTTCACGGCCGTATCGCGCTATACCGGGTCGCTGATCAAGCTGGTACCGACGCCATGGGGCACGCCAACCTTCGAGATCGACGGTATCAAGATGCTGCCCACCTCGAAGGAGTCGCCACTGGATGACGCGCGTCGCAAGGTCGCGCTGGTGCAGCCGCGCGGCAAAGTGGTCCTGGATACCTGTGGCGGACTGGGCTATTTCGCTGCCTGCTGCGTGGATGCGAGCGTGTCGCGGATCCTGTCATTCGAGAAGAATGCCGACGTGCTTTGGCTGCGCACCCTCAACCCCTGGTCGCCAGACCCGGAGGCGCCGGGCAGCAGCGGGCGTCTGCAACTGACCCACGGTGACGTGACGGTGGCCATTGCCGAGATACCGGATGCAAGTGTCGATGCGGCATTGCACGACCCGCCGCGCTTCGGCATCGCCGGCGAGTTGTATTCGCAGGTGTTCCACGACCAGCTGGCGCGCGTGCTGCGCCGTGGCGGACGACTATTCCATTACACCGGAAGCCCCAACAAGCTCACCAGCGGCCGCGATGTCCCGCGCGAGGTCCAGCGACGACTGGAGAAGGCCGGCTTCAAGGCGGAACTTGCGCTGGATGGCGTCCTGGCAACGCGGCGCTAGCCGGATGGACCTGCCCCGCCCGCCGTGCGTGGACCTGTTCGACGGCTGATCCAGGTCATGGCCAGTGGCTGGCAACACGACCATTCTTGGCCACTCGACACCGCGCTCCAATCTGCGATGCATACGTACAAGCTGAACCCAACGCGACGGATTGCCTTGCCGGCCATCGAAGTGGAATCGGCGTTGATCGCGCCCGGGCTCGGGCTGGATCCGGCCGAGTTCCAGCGATTGCTCGACAACGGCAAGATCCGCGTGCTGTGCGAACGCGGCACTGGCGAGGATGCTGGCCAATACCGCGCAAGTTTCTACCTGGGTGATCGACGCGTCCGACTGTTGCTCGATGCCGATGGCCGCCTGTTGCACGAACCCGAGGTACGCGACCCCGCCACCGAAAGGCCACTGGCTTAGAGCATGCGTTTCAGGGTGTCGTCCCGGCGCATCAGGTGATGCCACAGGGTCGCAAGCACATGGAGGCCGATCACCCAGTAGAAGACGTCGCCGACGGTGCCATGCAGGTCTTCAAGGGTATGGGCAAGGTCCTTGTTCACCGCCAACAGTGCGGGCAGCGCGATATCGGTGAACGGAACCAGCACCGCCTTGCCATCGGTCCAGGCCGTGGCCAGGCCAAGCATCGGCTGAACCAGGAAAAACAGGTACAGGGCGATATGCAGCGACGAAGCCGCAATTGAATTCCAGCGATCAAGCGCTGGCGTCACCGGCGGCGCGCCATCGCGGCGGCGCACGACCAAACGCCACCAGGCCAGCACGAAGATGGTCAGGCCGGTCCAGAAATGACCCTGCACCATGGCCGTGCGTCCCACGCTGCCACGACTGAACAGGCCGCGCTGCTCGATCAGCACATAGGCAACGGCGATCAGCAAGGCCATCAACCAATGCAGGCGGCGCTGGGCGGGTGTGAAACGTTGCGCTGGGATGGACATGCGGTGGGCCTCCGGGGATCTGCATACGCTAGCGCATCCTTGGCGCGGATGCAGCCTGGCCGCCCTTCATGCCCATATCCGAGCGAATTCGTGAACCTGCCGCCGCGAGGGACGACAACGCCATCAGTCCGTTGATTCCTGCACCAGCACGTCGGTCCGTTCGACGATCAACTCCTCACTCAACGTGTCCTCGATGGACAAGCGTTGCGCATCGCGCCCATTGCCGTTCGCGGGACGCGCGGCTTCCTCGTGTTCCCAGGCCGATTGAACGTCGCGCCAGCCCACCGTCACCCGGAAATCCCATTGCTCGTTGCCGGCACTGGTCCTTGGCTGGGTCATGCGGATCCACAGGATGCGGCCCTTGGCCACCTCCGCCTGCAAGGCCGGCAGCTTGTTCTTCTTGAACATCGCAATGAACTGGCTGGTCTTGCCCGGCTTGACCCAGAAGGTGTGCTCCATCACGAACGGCCTGCCTTGCTGTGCACTTGCAGCCAGCGTTGCAACGAGCATCAACAGGGAAACAAGAACAAGCGTGTGGCGTCGCATCAAGGAGCTCCCTGCCGATGGCGTCCGGATCCGGGCCAGGCCGGCCCGTGGCCGTGCAGGATAAGCCATGTCGAAAAATCCAACGCCGGCTCGACGGATATCCCGCCCGATGCATGGGCGCCGGCATCGGACTTCAAACCCGCTTCACACAGCCGCCACCGCCAGCCCTTGTTGCGCGCGCATGGTTGCAGGCAATGCAATCGCCGGGACCAGCATGCGGGCCAACCAGGAGGCATCCGATTTCGACGTCGTCATCGTCGGCGCAAGTTTTGCCGGCGCCGCTTGCGCGATCGCCGCCGCGCAGCGGGGGCTGCGGGTGTGCGTGCTTGAACGCAAGCGTGATCCCGGCGACAAGCTGCGCACCACCGGCATCATCGTCAAGGAAGCCGCCGAGCACACCCTGCTGCATCAATTGCCCGCGCGCATGACCAGGCGCATCGAGGCCGTGCGCCTGTATGCGCCGAGCCTGAAGCAGGTGGCATTGGCCGCGCCCGGTTACTACTTCCTGGGCACCGACACGCCCGCAGTGATGCGCTGGCTGGCCGAGACGATGCGCACGCATGGCGTGGACCTGCGCCTGGGGTGTGCCTTCAGCGATGCCGAACGCATCACCGACGGCTGGCGCATCCACGGCGCGGGGTCCGCGCGTTACCTGGTCGGTGCAGACGGCGCGCGCTCCCGGGTAGCGCGGCGCTGCGGCCTGGGTGAGGTACGTCAATTCCTGTACGGCATCGAATACGAATTCCCTGGCGCACGATTGACCATGCCCGATGCCCTGCACTGCTTCATCAGCAAGCGCTATGCACCCGGCTACATCGGCTGGCTGGCGCAAAATCCCACCGGCGTGCAGGCAGGCCTGGCCCTGCGCCACGACCCCGCCAATGCGCGCGTGCCGGATATCGACGGCTTCCTGTTGCGGGTGGGCATCGCGGGCGGCCTGCCGCGCCAACTGAGGCCCGGCCCGACCCGCGCCGGATTGATTCCGTGCAGTGGGCCGGTGACGGTTCTCGCTCGTGATCGCGCAATCCTCACCGGCGATGCCGCGGGCATCGTTTCGCCGGTGACTGCCGGCGGCATCCATGCCGCCTGGGACCATGGCTGGTCGGTGGGACGCGCCATCGCCACGCAGCTGCGCGACAACGGGCCGCCCGCCGAACAGGCGGCCATCGATGCCGCCCCACGCTTTCGCACCAAGCGCGCCCTGCGCTGGGCCTACGACCGCCTGCAATTCGACTGGCCGTTCGACCTGCTGCTGCATTCGCCACCGCTGCGCTGGGCGGCGGAGCAGGTGTATTTCCACAAGCGGCGATGCTGACTGCTCAGCTCGTTGCTGCGTATTCCAGGAATTGGAAGCAACGCTGGGACTAACCCTACGTCACCGTCTTGAAGACCGTCACGGCCAGCAGGAACAACACCACGGCAACGATGATCGCCGCCCAGAACAGGAATTTGGCGATGCCGAATGCGCCTCCGGCGATGCCGCCGAAGCCAAGCACGCCAGCGACCACGCCGATGATTGCAAAGATGATGGCCCACTTGATCATGTCGCTATCACTCCGTTGCTGGTTGAGTCACCTGGAAAGCCTACGGAGCACGGCGTCTTGGCGATGTGATTGCGCATCACTCACCCAGGCACGATCACCCCATCGCGGAGCGTGACCACGCGATCGCAGGCATCGGAGATACGGGTGTCGTGGGTCACCAGCAACACCGCACAGCCCAACTTTTCGTTGGAATGACGGAACAGCGCGAACACTTCATCGGCCGAGTGGCTATCCAGGTTGCCGGTGGGTTCATCGGCAAGCAGCAATGCCGGGCGGGCGACCAGGGCGCGCGCCACTGCGACGCGTTGTTGCTGGCCACCGGAGAGTTCACCGGGCCGGCGGCCGGCGTAGGCCTCCATGCCCACATCCGCCAGCAGGCCACGGGCCAGGTCGGTGTCGGACGCCGAGGGCCTGCCCTTGGCGACCATCAGCGGCATCAACACGTTTTCCAGCGCGGTGAATGCGGAAATCAGGTGGTGGAACTGGAACACGAAGCCGATCGCGCTGCCGCGCAATGCGGTGCGACGCGCGTCGTCCATGGTGCTGGTCGGCTCGCCCAGCAGGAACAGCTCGCCGGCGGTCGGCACGTCGAGCAAGCCGATGATGTTGAGCAACGTGCTCTTGCCGGAGCCCGAGGCGCCAACCAGCGCGGCGAAATCATGGCGGGCAAGACTGAGGTCGAGCCCATGCAGCACCTCCACCTCGTTAGGCTGGCCGACGTTGTAGGACTTGCGCAGTCCTTGCAGGCGCAGCACCGGCTGTGCGTTCTCAGGCATTGCGGATCGCCTGCACCGGGTCCATGCGCGCGGCCCGCCGCGCGGGGATGGCGGCGGCCACGATGCCGGTGACCGTGGCCAACAGCGAGGCGGCCAGCAGCAACATCGGGCTCAACGGAATGAAGAACAGGCCCGGGCCAAGATTGTTGAACAGCCACACCATTCCGTAACCCGACAGGCCGCCGATCAGCGAACCGCCCAGGCCGAACACGCCACCCTGGATCAGGAACACCCGCAGCATCTGTCGGCGGGTGATGCCCATCGCGCGCAAGATGCCAACCTCGCGTGTCCGCTGGATCACGCTCACGAACAACACACTGGCAATGCCCAGTGCGACCGATATCGCCACGAAGAAACTGATCATCTGGGTGGACAGGCTTTGCGACTTCAATGCATTCATCAACTGCGCATTGGACTGGATCCAGCTTTCCGCCTTCAATCCGGTGAGGCGCGCGATGCGGGAAGCCACTGCGTCGGCCGCGAAGATGTCGCGCACGGTGACATCGATGACGGTGGCGGCACCGGGCAGGTCGAGCAACGACTGCGTCTGCTTCATGTCGAGGTAGACGTAGCGCGCGTCCAGTTCACGCACGCCAAGTTCGAAGATGCCCGCGATGTTGACCACGCTGCCGTCCCCCTTCCCGCCATCCAGTCGCAGCTTGTCGCCCACTTTCACGCCCAGCGCATGGGCAAGCTGGCTGCCGATGACCGCATCGCCGGCGCCAACGCGCAGTTGACCGGCGATGATGTCCTCGCGCAGAGGCAGGATCCGCGTGTATCGCGCAACATCGATTCCCACGAGCGCCACGGACTCCACGGCCTCGCCGCGGCGGGCCAACGCCGGCCCGGACACGACCGGCGACACCGCGGTCACGTCGGGCAACGTATCCAGCGCATCGCGCACTTGCTGCCAGTTGTTGATCGAACGCAAGCGCTGCGCACGCGGCGATTCCAGGATCAGTTGCACCACGCCCCCGCCCAATGGCGCGATACGGTTGACCTCATCGGGCGGCTGCACGCGGATATGCGCCTGCGTGCCGAGCGTGCGGTCGATGATGTTGTATTGCAGGCCGGTGATCAGCGCGGTCAGGAACACGATCACGGCCACCCCGACCGCTATCCCGACCAGGATCAACACGCTCTGGATGCGACCCTCTCTGAGGAAACGGACCGCCAGCGCCCATTCGATCCACATGATCAGTCCAGGCGCACCGGGGATTCGTTGCGGCTTGCATCGCCCGCCGTGGCCACGGGCGCGACCTGCCTGTCGATGCGGACCCGCTGGCCATCGACCAGGTCCGCGTTGGCATCGGCCAGCACCACGTCACCCGCCTTCACCCCCGAGGCCACTTCCGACGCCGTCAAGCCGCGCAGGCCAAGTTCGACCCGGGTTCGCGTTGCCTTGCCGCCACGCACCACCCAGGTCATCGCCGTGCCGTTGGCTGCAGCGGTCAACGCGTCATTGGGGATCACCAGCGCGCGGTCGCGGCGCCCGGTTTCCACGTTGACCGACACCGTCATGTCCTGGCGCAGGCCCTCCGGTACCGGCGCCACCTTCAAGCGCACATCGACCGTGCCGCGCTGGGGATCGATGCTGGGTGCGATGAACGCCACCGTGGCCTTGAACGGCCGGTGCGGGAAGGCATCCGCGATGCACAGTGCCGGCTGGCCCACCGCGATGGCACCGAGGTTCTTTTCGTCCAGCGGAACCAGCACTTCGGTATCCCCCTGGCGGGCAATCTCGAACAGCACGTTCCCGGGTTGCACCACATCGCCGGGTTCCGCATTGCGAGTGAGCACGGTACCGGCGACCTGTGCCCTGATCGAGGTCTTTTCGAGCACCGCCCGCGCTGCGGCGACGCGTTCGAGCGCAACGGCTTCACCCGGAGCCCCGGTCGCCAGCATGCGCGCAGCCGCCTGCGCCTGCTCCACCGCAGCACGCGCCGCGGTTTCCGCCTGCAGCGCCTGCTCCAGGGTTTCCCGTGCAATCAACTGGCGTTGCAGGAGCGTGCGCCGGCGCTGGGCCTCCCGGCTAGCTTGCGCCAACCTGGCCTGCGCATCCTGCAGCGATGCCTGTGCCTGCGGCCGCAGGCTCTGCCGCAGCTGCGCAAGGGCAGCCTCGGCTTCGCGCAACGCGGCCTGCTGGTCGTCCGCCCGCAGTACCGCCAGCACATCCCCGGCCTCGACCCGATCGCCCTCGCGCACGCGGCGCTCGACCACCACCCCACTGACCTGGCTGCCCACCTGCGCGCGTGAAACAGACACCACCCGACCCGTCGCCACCACGGTTTGCACCAGCGGCCTGGCGATCACCTCATAGGCCGCCAGGCGCGGCCCCTGCCAGTGGCGGACCAGCAGCCAGGCCAACAATGGAAGGATCGCGGCCATGGCGATCCACAGGAACATGCGAGGAGACCGTTTCAAGATCGCGATGTCCTTCAGGGCGGAGGCCCAGAGTACCTGTTATCCGCATGCGTCCTCGACGCCTGCCACCTCCCGGCAAACACCCGGCAGCACCAACGCGCGTGGTCGATGTCGCCCGTCAGTAGGCGCCCATGAAGTCCTTCTTGCCGATCTCCACCCCGTTGTGCCGGAGCAGCGCATAGGTGGTGGTGACGTGGAAGAAGAATTGCGGCAACCCGTAGTGCAGCAGGTAGCCCTGGCCGCTGATCGTGCGTTCCTTCGGCGTGCCGGGGCGCAGCACGATGTCGCGCGTTTCGCTGCCTTCGAATGCCGCCGCCGGCAGGCCGTCGATGAAGGTCAGCGCGCTGGCGATGCGGGCCTGCAATTCGCCGAAGCCCTGTTCGGCCTCTTCATACGCCGGCACATCGGCGCCGGCCAGTCGCGCGGGAACGCTCCTGGCGAAGTCGCAGGCAATCTGCACCTGGCGCGCCAGCGGAAACATGTCGGGGAACAGCCGCGCCTGCAGCAGCGCACTGGGATCGATCTTGCGGCTTGTCGCATGCGCCTCGGCCTTCGCCAGCACGTCGGCGAGGCTGGCCAGCATTTGCTTGAACACGGGAACGGAGGCAGCGTGCATCGACAGGGTCATGGCGGAACTCGCGAAGGATGACTGCCCATGGTAGCGCGCTGGCTGGAGACGCCTGCACAGCCCCCAGCCGGCAACGCGCGGCGTCATTCTTCAGGCAATCCAGTGATGCCGAAGTCGATCACCACGCCGCCCTCGTCTCGCCGGCGATAGGCCACGTCGAGGTGTTCGCCGAATCGCGCATTCAGTTGACCGAGCAGCGGGATTGGATCGTGATCGTTGATGAAGCGCATGGTCTCGCCACTGCGCAACGCGCCGAGCGCACCAAAGATCGCGGAGTGACGGAAACGGCGGGCGATGCCGCGCGCATCGAAAACGTGGACATTGGGTTCCGGGTCAAGCTGGATCGACATGCGGGGGCTCCATTTCGGCGATCCGGGCCACGTTACGCCGCGCGCCCTCCAACGCCATGATCCAGATCAAGGAGCGAAAAGCGCGCGAGGGTTCCTTCCCGCCTGGAAGGCGCCAAGCGTCCGGATTGACCCCAGTCAATACACTCGTGCGATCCTCATGCGAGAGTCCGGCACAACCCGCAATCAATGGCATGAATCCGCATGATCATCTATAGCTGCCACGGCGCCGCCAAACAGGTCACCGGTTCCTGCCACCTGGTCACCTGCAACGACCGTCGCGTGCTGATCGACTGCGGCATGTTCCAGGGCAGCACGGAAGTCGAGCTCGGCAATGCGGATCCGTTCGACTTCGATCCGACTCGCGTCGACGCCCTGCTGCTGACCCATGCCCACCTGGATCACTGCGGGCGGATCCCACTGCTGGTCCGGCAGGGCTTTCGCGGCCGCATCATCACCACCGCCGCCACCCGTGAACTTGCGCGAATCGTGATGCTGGACTCGGCCGCGATCCAGGAAGAGGATGCCCGGCGCGCGCAACGCCGGAATCGCCGCGGCGCGCCGGAGGTGGCCCCGCTGTACACGCTGGAAGACGCACTGCACGCGCTGGATTTCTTCGCCCCTGACGTGGCGTATGGCGAAACCGTGCAGGTGACCGATGGCATCCGCGCGCGTTTCCTCGACGCCGGGCACATCCTGGGTTCCGCCTCGATCCTGCTCGAACTCGACGACGGCAGCCGCCAGCGCAGCATGCTGTTCTCCGGCGACCTGGGCAATCCGGGCCGCCCGCTGCTGCGCGACCCCACGCCCGCACCGGCCGCCGACTACGTGGTGATGGAGAGCACCTACGGCGACCGCCCGCATCGCTCGGTGCCCGACTCGGTCGACGAGATGTACGAGGCGATCAGCGCAACGGTGGCGCGTCGCGGCAACGTGGTGATTCCGAGCTTCGCGCTGGAGCGCACCCAGGAGATCCTGTACTACCTGCATCGAGGCATCCGCAGCGGCGCGATCCCGCAACACGTGCGGGTGTTCCTGGATTCACCGATGGCGATCTCCGTCACCGAGATTTTCCGCCGCCACCCGGAGTGCTTCGACAAGAGCTTCCTGAATGAACTGCAGCACGGTGATCCGTTCGCGATGCCGGGCCTGCATTTCACCCGCGAGACCGCCGAGTCGATGGCGATCAACAACATCGAAAGCGGCGCGATCATCATCGCCGGCTCCGGCATGTGCAATGGCGGCCGCATTCGCCACCACCTCAAGCACAACCTGTGGCGAGAACGCTGCAGTGTGTTGTTCGTTGGTTACGCCGCCGAAGGCACGCTGGCACGACGCATCATCGATGGCGCCCCCAGGGTCCGCATCTTCAACGAGGACATTCCGGTCCGCGCACAAATATGGACCATCAATGGCTTCTCGGCACATGCCGACCAGCCCTCGCTGCTGGCCTGGCTAGGCGAGGCGCCGCGACGCAAGGTGTTCCTGGTGCACGGCGAATACGAGCGTGGCATGCGCGCCTTGCAGGAGGTGCTCGAGCAGCAGGGCTTCGAGTGCCAGCTGCCGGGCCGGGACGAGCCGATCAAGATCGATTGAGCCGAATCATCCGTGACGCGGAACGGCAGGCGTGCGCCACCGTCGTCCCGGATCAGGATGTCAGGAAGTCCAGCAGGACAATCGCCGCATTGTGGGTTTCATCCCTCGAGCCGTAGACGAAGGTCGTCTTTCCCGTGCCGATTTCGTCCTTGAGCCTCGCGACCTGCGCGTCATTCTCGCGGAGTTCGGCGCGATAACGTTCCTTGAACTCCGTCCACTTGCGGGGATCATGATCGAACCATTTGCGCAACGTCGTACTCGGAGCGACGTCCTTCATCCACAGGTCGACCTGCGCTTTCTCCTTCGTCAGCCCACGTGGCCAGAGTCGCTCGACGAGGATGCGCTTGCCGTCGCCTGCGCCCGGCTGCTCGTAGACCCTTTTGAGTTCGATGTTCATGGCGTGGGCCTGCATCATCCCTTCATCCCACGATGCACAAGCAGAGCCTGGCGTGCAATGCCCGCTTGTTCAGGCCTTCGTCGGCGCCTGCTCGTCTTGTCCCGGTCTGGACAGACGGTTGCTACGCCTGAACCACATTTCCAGCGGTACCGTCACCAACGGCGGGATCGCGGCCAGCACGGCCACCAACAGGACCCAGCCCGGCCAACGCAACCGCGCGCCAACGTAAAAGGTCGTCGCGAGGTAGAACAGGAATGCCGCGCCGTGCAGGCGACCGAACAGCCAGACGCCCATGTGGCTACCGTCAGCGCCGTACTTGAGCCACATGCCGAGCAACAAGCCTGTCCAGGTGATGCCTTCGATGATCGCGGCCGCGGCAAACAGGCGGCCCTCGCTGGACATTGGACGGACAGGCATGGGCAATTCCAGGATGGGGCTGCATTGTCACCCGGCCGGCGCACGCCGTCGACGAGGATCGGTGTTTTTCGCGGGTGATCGACGCAGGCGCGCCCCGCGGGGTCGTCCCGGCGCCGGCATGATTTGTGGTCCGCACGATTTTCGTGAAACGATGCGTGAGAATGAAGATGGCAGTCATGGTCCTTGACGACAGCCCACCACGCCCGGCCGACGTTGTCGTGCCCGAGGCGGTGCGTCGTCGACGTGAATTCGACGCCTGCCCTCGCCAACCAGGGAACCCCATGCACCGGAACGAGACCCGACGCTCCGAGCATCCTCTCGCTGAGCAGCGCGTGAAATCGTGGCCATGATCCAAGGCGAGACCACGGGCGCGCCTCTGGCGCCGGGTATCCCGCTTTACGTGCTGGATTGCTCCCACGGCCTGGGGACCAACCAGATCCACGGGATCGCCATGGACCGCCGTGGCCAACTCTGGCTGGCCAAGCCGGTCGGCCTGGCCTGCTATGACGGTAGCTTCATCCATCACCGGGACCGTCGCGACGGCTTGTCGTGCAATGGCTTGCGATGCGTCGCGGTCGACGAAGATGACCAGGTCTGGGTGGGAAGTGACCAGGGCCTGGAACGAATCCTGGCGTCGGGCCGCGTGGCTCCCGCGCTGGGAAGCGGCACCTGGACGTTTGGCATGTGCCAATGCATCGACGTCGACGGTCACACGCTCTGGATCGGCAGCGCAAACGGGCTGGTCAAGCTGGAGCGCGCCGGTGCGAACCAGGACTATGAGGTGATGTTTTCCGCCGACGTGGGTTTCGTCAGCGACATCCAGCGCCTGCCTTCCGGCAGCGTGCTGGCGGTGTCAACCGCGCTGGGCCTGGTCGAGAGTGATGGCAAGCGCTGGTGGCGCTACCGAAGCCCGGCTCTTGCTGGTCTCAAGGTGACCTGCATCCAGCTTGGACAACGCGGCGAGTACCTCGTCGGCACCGAGCAGGGCCTGTTGGTGCTCGATGGGGCCACTGGCGCGTTGTCGGCACACTTGCACCCCGGGCAGCTCAACCCGTCGGTCATGGCCATTGCCCTCGAGGCCGAACGCTACTGGGTTGCATTCGGCCGCACCGTGGTGGCGTATCGGCCGCATGATTCTGGCCTGGTGTGCACTGAATCGTTCCAGTTCGAGAGCAGCATCAACGACCTGTTGCCCGATCCACTTGGCAATGTGTGGGTCGCCACCAACAGCAGCGGCCTGGCCAAGATCAGTTGCCTGCGCCACGCCTTGCGGCATGTCGACATTGACCGGTCCGGAGGCGTCTACGCGATCCAGCCACAAGGTGACGACTGCTACCTGATCGCCGGCGAACGCCTGCTGGGCCGCGCGCACTTGCCCCCCGAATCCACCACCACGCAATTGCACGCACCCGATGGCCTGCCGGAATCCGTGGTGTGGGATGCGCTGGAAACGCCATCGGCGATGTGGGCAGCCACCCAGGCAGGGCTGTTCCGCGCGGTGGCCGGCGGCGACTTCCAGCGCGTGTTTGCAGCGGATCCCGTCCTCGGTGCGCCGTGCCGGGTGATCATCCAGCGCGACGATGCACTGTGGATCGGCAGCTTGCGTGGCCTCGCCTGCGTTCGCGGCGATGAAGCACACGCGGTGGACACCGACGGGGGGCCGCTGGGCTATGTCTACACGATGGCGCTGGACGCGCAGTCCGTGCTGTGGATCGGTACGCTCGGCAAAGGGCTCTGGCGCGAACAGGACGGACTGCGGCCCGTGTTGGCTGCACCGCTGACCGCCGACGGCAATGTGTATGCGGTTGCCCATGGGCCCGCGGGCCGCACGCTGGTCCTGCAGGACGAGAATGTCATCCTGCTGGAGAAGGACCTGTCGGCACGGCTGGTGGCGCAGTTGCCACCCGTAGCCGGCTGGACCGCCCTCTGGCTCGATGCCGAAACCGTGGCGATTGGCGGCTCGGATGGTTTGCGTGTCCTCGAGATCGAGCGGGGACATGTCCTGAGCCACGTCAAGTCGCTGTTCCGCCTGCGCGATTGGGAATTCACCAACAACCGGACCCTGGTCGCTGAACGCGATGGTCGCCTGTTGTGCGGCTTGACCAGTGGCCTGGCGCGGGTCGACCTGGGCCCGCTCCGCGACTACCCGCCGCCGCAGTGTCGCCTCGTCGATGTTTCGTGGACCGGCCTCCCTTCACCTCCGCCAGGCAACCCGGCGGTCGTGGAACCCGGGCGCTGGTCGTTCCACCTGCGGGCATGTGCGACCTGGTGGGTGGACCCGATGGGGCTGCGTTATCAATTCCAGCTGGTCGGATTGGATGCAGACTGGTCACCGTGGCGGGACCGCCTCGAAGCGCACTACAACTCGTTGCCACCCGGCAACTATCGCCTGCGCGTGCGCGCGCACAGCCCGCTGACCGGCGTCGGCCCGGAAGCGGACCTGCTGCACCTGCAGGTGCGGGCGCCGTATTGGGCCCGCGCAAGCCGCTGGGTGTTCTGGCCACTGCTCGCGCTCAATCGCTTGCTGTCGCGCTCGGATGCACGCAACCGACGCATGCTCCTGCGCCACCAACAGCTTGAGCAAGAAGTCCTGACCCGCACCAATGCCCTGCATGCATCCAATGAAGAACTGAAAAAAGTGCGGGATACGTTCAAGGAATTGTCCGAAATCGATGAACTTACCCAACTGGGAAACCGCAGGAAATTCGATAGTGAGATGTCCCGTGCCATAGCCCTGGTGCATCGGTTGCAAACGCCGATGGCCCTGCTCATGGTCGACATCGATTACTTCAAGGCGGTCAATGATCGCCTCGGCCACCCCGTTGGTGACACCTACCTGCAGCAGGTCGCGCAAGCGTTGGCGAATACGGTTCGCGTCGGCGAAGACGTCGTCACGCGCTTCGGTGGCGAGGAATTCGCGGTCATCCTGACCTCAACGGATGCCAATGCCGCCCTTGCCTGCGCCGAACGCCTGCGCGTGGCCGTCATCGAATTGGGGCTCCCCAATCCCGGCGCCCCAGGTGGCGTGGTGACCATTTCGGTGGGCGTGGCGCTGTCCGACCCTGGCCAGACGACAGATGGGCAATCCCTGCTGAGTCGGGCTGATCGCGCCCTTTACCGCGCCAAGGACCAAGGCAGGAACCGGGTCGTGATGGAAGCGGAAAACGCGACCGCTTGACCGACGCAATGTTCGCAACAAGCCCGCGCTGCCTTGCTCGTCGTTGCGTCGGCGCCATGGTTGACCCTGGCATCGGCTACAACCGCTGACGGACACGAAAAATTCGCCGGACCGCCCTCGCATTCGCACTGGCGGCATTCGCGCCGCTGCCCGCTAAAAGGGCGCGGCACGCAGGTTGATGCCGGCATGCGCCAACAAGCGATTGATTGCATCAAGGGCATCGCCGAGCTCGTCGCTGCCGCGAACGGCGCGAGCGTGGTGGTGCAGATACCCGTCGGCGCCAACCGTGCCAGCACCAATGCCCTGCAACCACGCATCGCCTTGGCAATACACAGGCCTTATGCGCACAATCGAAGACGATTAAAGACAATTCAAGACATTTATCGCTTTTTATTGAACTTTAAGTGCATTTGAAGTAACATTGCAGGACAAACCCGCCACGCAGGAAGGAGACGCATGGCCCGCAAGCCAACGAAGTCCACCATCGCCGCCAACGCACTCAACCATCAAAACATCGCTTCGGACATCGCCGAGTTCCGCAAGCGCGGTGGTCGCATCGAAGTGCTGGGGAACACCCCGCTGCGCATCAATGCGCCCGCAACTTCCACATCACATGCCAGCAAGCGCAAGACGCCCCCCGCACCACTGGCGACGCAGCGCGCGAACGGCTGATTCCAGACGCGATCCAGACGCGATCCAGGCAACCGCATCAAAAAGCGCGCACGCCTGCAGCAAGACGCTCCAGACAGGCAACGGAGGCAACCAGGTCACTTGGTTGCCTCCGTTGCCGTTTGTGGGAATACCCCCGCCGCGTGCTTGCCTGTCCGGATCCCGGCCTGTGGCGCACGAGGCGGAAGACAGGCACTCTGCCCCCTGCACGTTCGCGGCGTCGAGATCACGGCGCCTCTCCGCGGGGATCCATGACGAACAATGCCAAGGGCGGCACGCCACCCGGAAAACTCCTGCAGGTCCTGGGCGTCGCCTTCGGCCTGGCGGTACTGGTCGGCAACACCATCGGCATGGGCATCCTGCGAACGCCGGGCGAAATCGCCGCGCAGGTTCCCTCGATACCGTTGTTCATGGGCGTGTGGGTGGCAGGCGCGCTGTACGCCCTGCTCGGCGCCTTGACGGTGTCGGAACTGGTGGCGATGCGCCCGCGTTCCGGCGGCCAGTATCCGCTGGTCCATCACGGGCTCGGGCCGTACCCGGGCTTCGTGGTCGGCTGGAGCGACTGGCTGTCGACCTGTGGCACGATTGCCGCCGTCGCCATTGTCCTCGGCGAGTACGTGGGCCCGCTGGTGCCGGCGCTTGCCGGCCACGAAAAACTGACAGCCTGCACCGTGGTCATCGCCTTCGGCCTGATGCAGTGGCGCGGCATCCGCATCGGCGACATCGCCCAGCAGGTAACCAGCCTGGTCAAGGCGCTGGCCCTGGTGGCCCTGGCGCTCGCCGCACTGTTCATGTCGGCGGCCCCTGGCCCTGCCCCGGTGGCGGCTGCACCGATCGCCCCCGCCTTGCCGATGGGCATCGCCCTGTTCGGCGCGGTGATCATCGCGATGCAGTCGGCGATCTACACCTACGATGGCTGGACCGGGCCGATCTACTTCAGTGAAGAGCTCGCAAATCCGGCGCGCGATGCGCCGCGCACCATGATCGGCGGCGTGCTGCTGGTGATGGCGATCTACCTGCTGCTCAATGCGGCGTTCCTGAGCGTGATTCCGATCAGTGAAATGGCCGGCGACCCCTTCGTGGCCGCCAGCGCCGCGGCGCGGATGTTCGGCCCGACGGGCGACACCGTACTGCGCATCGTGATGATCCTTTCGCTGGTCGCCAGCGTAAACGCACTGGTCCTGATGGCCTCGCGGGTGCCGTTCGCGATGAGCCGCGACGGCCTGCTTCCTGCCGCGCTGCAACGGGTGAATGCCGGTGGTACGCCGGTGCCCGCGCTATGGATCAGTATCCTGGTGGCGCTTGGCCTGATCGCAACCAATACGTTCAACACGGTAGTCGCGATGCTGGCCTTCATGTTCGTGGCCAACTACGCGTTCACGTTCACCACGTTTTTCGTCATGCGCAGGCGGCAACCCGACGCACCCCGGCCGTTCCGGGTACCGCTGTATCCAGTGGTACCGGGACTCGCCCTGCTCGGATCGCTGGCGTTCATGGCCGCGGCTTTGATCAGCGATACCACGCACACCCTGTTCGCCCTCACCCTGGTCGCAGCTTCATGGCCGGTCTATCGCCTGTTCCGGCGAGCCAACCTGGCGCGGCAGGCACCTTGAGACACAGCAAGTCCTCGCAATTGGAGTAATGCATTGAATCCCATGACCTGCTTCGAACTCGACACCATCGATCACGTCGCCCACCTCAGGCTCTGCCGCCCGGAAGCATTCAACACCATGCAGCCGACCTTCTGGCGCGAGCTGGACGTGGTATTGACCGGCCTGCACAAGGATGGCGCGGCGCGCGCGCTGGTGATTTCCAGCAGCGGCAAGCACTTCTCCGCCGGCATGGCGCTGGAGACGTTCGGCGGCGCCAACGCGATCGATGATCGAAGCCCGGAAGGCCGCGCGGCCGTGTTCGACCTGCTCACGGACATGCAGGCCACCTTCAGCAAACTGGAAAGCCTGCGCATCCCGGTGATCGTGGCCATCCAGGGCGGCTGCATCGGCGGCGCCGTGGACATGGTGTCGGCCTGCTGCATCCGCTATGCGGCGGCGGATGCCTACTTCTGCATCCAGGAAATCAACATCGGCATGGTCGCCGATGTCGGCACCCTGCAGCGCTTGCCGAAGCTGATGCCGATGGCCGTGGTCAAGGAACTGGCCTACACCGGCCGCCGCCTGCCTGCACAAAAAGCAAGGGACTGGGGCCTGGTCAACGAGGTCTTCGATACCGCCGAGGCCGCCCTTGCCGGCGCGCTGCAATGCGCCCGTGAAATCGCCTCGAAGCCGCCGGTGGCGATCTGGGGCACCAAGCAGGCGCTGCACTTTGCGCGCGACCACTCGGTTGAAGACGCGCTCAAGCAGATGGGCTGGCTGCAAGCCGCGATCTGGAGCAACCGCCACGTCGGCGAGTCGGTCAAGGCCATGGGCGAAAAGCGCGCCGGCGAGTTTCCGCCGCTCGCACCACTCACGTCATTCCGCGAGTTGTAGCGCGGGCCGAGCCGGCGCTGAAAGGGACCGGGAGCGATTGCGACGCAAGCGTTCCCGGCCCGTTTCGGATCGTGGCGCCCTATGCGGCCAGCGGCCCGTGCGGATAGGCTGCCTCGCGACCCTGAAAAGCCAGGATCGCCGGCTTCTGGACCACGCCACGATCGATGTTCAGGGCCTGCCGCAGGGTTTCGTCGCTCTCCCAGCCTTCGCGACCCCTGGCCATGGTGGCCATGTACACCACCAGCGCAGCGGAGATCGAACGCGTCGCGCTTTCCCACAGGTAGCTGGGCGTGTGGTCGACCGCGTAGTAGTCCACCGTGCCGACCTTGAACATCGGCTCCTTGAAACTGGTGGGCCTGGCGAAGTAGAACCCCATGCCCTCGTCGCAGCTGACGTCGATGATCAGGCTGCCCGGCCGCAGGCAATCGGCTTCGTCCTCGGTGACGAAATCCACCGGGCTCGAAGGCGTCTGGAAGGTGCCGTTGATGAGGATGCCGGCTTCGCTGATCAGCTCGCCAAGGGGACGACGCGAGCCGTCGTGTTCGACCACCATCATGCGTGGGCGAAGGAAAAGCGCGGCTGAGTGGCCGTCACGACATTGCGTCGTGATGCCCGACCATCATGCACGCTCGTGTGTGACCATGACGTTGGGGCAGCCGAATGTCGATGGGCCTACCCGGTGAAAGCAGGGTCGCGACGCACCGGCTGCACCGTCAAGGTGGAACCAACGGGCTGGGTGTTGCACCGGGCTTTCGGATATAGCGAGCGTCGTTTGTCCAGTGCGGCGTGGCGCATGCCATTGCAGCAACAGTGAACCGGCTCAGTAGGCTTCGAAGGTCCAAAGCAAATCGTCGGGCGTCGCAGCGAGCGCATCCACGGTAATGGCCAGCGGAACATCGATGCCGGCGGGCGTACGGTGCAGTCGGGTGATGCGCTGGCGCAGCAGGTTCCAGCCGGATCGCAGCGTCGCCTGGTAGGTCGTGGTGTGGGTATAGCCATCATTGCCTTCAGGGTCGCTGAACATTTGCGTCACGCATTCACCCGTGAGCGTCGCATCCTTGTCCACGTGGACCCACTGTGCCCACGCGCCTTCCGTCGCCGTGGCCTGGCCGAAGCTGGCACGCCAGGTCATCACCGCCGGTGCGCTGACCAGGTGCAGTGCACCCAGTTCTTTCCCATCGCGCGCCAGGTAGACACTTGTGGGAGTGAAGGCCGTATCGGCTGGCGCGGCCAGCGCCGTCTCCGCCTCGTCGCACGCCGGGAAGGTCTGCGCCAGGGTCTGCGTGCTGGCCGGAGGCGTTGGCAGCACCAGGCTGATGGCGCCGTCTGCCGATACCTGGCCCAGGGCCAAGCCACCCTCCGGGCCGTGCGAACGGATCTCTGCCGTACCGCCTGGCCAGTCGACGATGCGATCAGCCGCAATCGCCAGGGCAGGAAATGCCGACAACAGTGCAACAACCAGCATGGGCATCTTGGGCAAGGGGCTTCTCCAGTCAGGAACGATTCGGTAGCGCATCGCCAGGCATCCGGCATCCGGAGCGCCATCGCGAGTAACGCGGTCATCGGCGCGGCAAATTCATCGCCCGCCTTCTTCCAGTGTACTCATGGGGTCGTACGCTTCTGGTCATACGCGATCCACGTCGCATGGCGGCCATTGAGCTGCATGCAGCGGAACGGAGGAAGTGACGCGCAACGCCCGACACCGCGTGTTCCACATGGCGGAAATCCCGGGGCGGCTCAAGACGGAATCCGCAATCCTTGATCAACATGGGTCAGGAGCCGCCCGCCTGACCCGCGGATATCAAGTCGACTTCTGTTTGCAAAGCCACGCGGCATGACACTGTCTTCTGCGTGCTGCGCTGCACCACCGCGTTGCCCATTCGTACAGTGTCCGGCTACTCGGGTGAGGCGGAGTATCCAAGGCGGTTTCCATGGCGCCTGGGAGGGCACGACATGACCCGCAATCCACTGCTTGTTGTTCGTTTCAGGACGATGCCCCACGCATTCCGCCGCACCGCCGCAATCGTCCTTGCGCTGGTGGCGTTGTGGGCCGGTCCCGCCGCCGCGCTCGACTGCGGCAGCAACAACGGCTACACCTGCCAGGGCACGCAGACCCAATACGCCGGTGGCTTCAATCCCGGCGTCGGCTACGGCGGCTTTGGCGGCGGCACCTGCACCGCGACCAAAACCCCCGTGGTCTTCATCCACGGCAACGGCGACAGCGCCATCAGCTTCGACATGCCCCCCGGTGCGGTCACCGGCTACACCAAACCTGCGCGCTCGGCCTACGACGAACTCAAGGCTGCCGGCTACAACGACTGCGAACTGTTCGGCGTCACCTATCTCTCCACGGACGAGCGCGCGAACCCGCAGATCAACTATCACGAACCCTATACCTACAATCTGCTCAAGGCCTACATCGACAAAGTCAAGGTCTACACCGGCAAATCGCAGGTGGACATCGTCGCGCACTCTCTGGGTAGCTCGATGGCACTGGCAATGATCAAGTACAAGGGCTACCAGGGACAGTGTGCGGCGCTTCGTCAATATCGGCGGCGGCATCCGCGGACTGCAGACCTGCCTCTATACCGGCTACCAGAACCCGCTGGCACAGACCTGCAACGCCGAGGCATACGTCTACCCCTACAACTACTACACCTTCGGGCTGTACCCGAGCAGCGGCTATCTGTATTACGGCTACAACCGCTGGACCGGCAGTGGCTCGGGCTCGATGCGCACGCTACCCGCCACCTGGACCGCGATCCGCTTCTACTCCATCACTGCTGGCCTCTACGACCAGGTGCACTGCTTCACCACCAGCTATGCCGGCACCTGTTCCAGTGGCGCCCTGTTCAATGCACGCAGCAACGTGATTGCGCAGGTCGGCGTGGGCTTCGGCAGCAGCGCCTACAGCTTCGACTGGAACTGGAAGGACGGCATGCCCTACAACGCGGGCGGCGGCGACACCAGCCAGGGCGTTGGCCACTTCCGTTCACTGGCCAATACCGGGCTGATCGTGCGCAACATGCTCACCACGACCTGCACCAGCGGCTGCGCGAGCGGCTATTCGGGCGTGAATGGCACGGCGACGAATCTCTGACAACGCCACATGCGAAGATCGGGCAAGCGCTTCGCCATGCAGCGATAATGGCCCGCGAACTGCACCCCGCGCCGTGGACGACGCACACATGCGAACCTTTGTACTGAGAGCGCGAGCGGCGCCCACGGACAGCCAGAAACTGCTGGCTGCGGTGGGCCAGGAGGCTCACACCGAAATCCTGGCACACACGCTGATGAACGCGATCTTCGTGGCCCAGTCGCACCGCCCGGACGTCACCGTCCACATGGTGCTGGAGAGCACCCAGGACTTCTCCCGCACGATTCGATTCGACGCCAACGCGATGCATGACATCGGTGGCTTCGACGAGCGTGCGCTGCTCGGCAAGGTCGCCAAGGCACTGGATGCATCCAGGGGCATGGGCAAGGACGAGACGCGACCGGTGGAATCGGGCGTGACGGTGCGCACGGTGGCCTTCGAGCGGCTGGTCCAGGAACTGGCCGACGATCATCAGCTGTTCGTGATGGACAGGAAAGGCACGTCGATGCGCGAGCAGGCGTTCGAAGGCAACCCCTGCTTCCTGTTGACCGACCACATCCCGATGCCGAAAAAGTCCTTCAACAGCCTGGAACGCCTGGGCGCGAAGAAAATCACGCTGGGATCGAAGATGCTGTTTGCCTCGCAATGCGTCGTGCTGATCCACCACGAGCTGGACCAGCGCCAGGACCATCGCCAGGACCATCGCTAGCAACAGCGCCATGCAGCGCTTGCTGATCTGGCCTTCAGGGAATACGCCGGCAACGCCGCTTGAGCAGGTGTCCCCTATCGCAGGGTGCCACGCCTAGCCGCGTAGCAGAACCACCGGCAACGCGACCAGGCCCAACAGGAAGACGACCGCCAACAACGTCAGCACCACGCGACCGGGTTCGTCCCGCAACACCATCCAGAACGTCTCCGTCGTGCCTGCGCGCCTGGCCGCGGCGTACTCTTCGCGGACGCGGTCGCCGCGCCGTTGCTGGTAGTCGGCCATCGCGCGCCTGGCCTCGGCGAAGTCCGCGTCTTCGCTCACCCAGATGCCGCCTGCCGAGATCCCCCAGATACTGGGACTGGTTTCGTGGAAGGCGATACGATGTTCCTCGAGCATCGCGCGCACGTCGGCGGCCTCGTCATCGGGCACGTTGCGCAGGTTCAGGAGCAGCTTGGACATCCGCTGATGATAGCGTGGAGGCGCGCCACGAGAACTCACGTCAGCCCCATGCGACCCGGTCCAGCGGCGGCCTCGCGGCGTTCGGTTCCTCCGGCGCCGGGCTGACGATCATCGGCTGGCTGCCGGTCGGATGGCTGCTTTGAGGACGAAAGCAGGCGCAACGGCGACGTTTGATGTGCGGTGATCACTGGCGCGACGCAAACGGGATCGGGTCGAATTCGCACTTCGTGTCGCACCACGTCTTTCATGGGTCGCATGGAGGTTCCCGAAACGGCAAGGTCGCAGGCCACAGCAAAAGACCCCCGGGAATGCATCGTCGGCGGCAGCCTCCTCTTCGCCTTGATCCGCCATGCGCAGGTACGCAGCGATGTCGGCCAGGCCCCTGGAATCCGTGGCAGCGACTTTTCCCCGTTGGCCATCGCAACGATGGTTTTCCTGACGGAATTCACTCTCCGTTGAATCGACATGCGTAGTATCGAGGCGACTGGCCGGTTCGGCATCCCATCTCGAGCAGCAGGGACCGCAGTTGATACCTTTCCCCCTGGCAACCGCATGACTCCAGAGCTGCCGCCCTTTGCCGAGTTGCTCGACCTGCTGCCGGATGCCGTGTGTGTCGTCGATAGCGAGGGCCGCTTCCTGTACGTCAGCGCCAGCTTCGAGCGCATATTCGGCTACACCCGGGATGAAGTGCTGGGTCGGCGCACCTTCGAGTTCGTACATCCCGATGACCTGACCTTCACCCTGAAGCAGGCCCGGAAGGTGATGGCAGGCACACTGCAACGGCACTTCAGGAACCGCTACTTCCACAAGGATGGCCATTGCCTCGACATCCAGTGGTCGGCCCGCTGGTCTGCAGCGTACGGCGTGCGCATCGCGGTGGCCCAGGAAGTGACCGAGCTTCGCCGCGCCGAGCGCGAGCTGGAGCACCTGGCCAGCCATGACCCGCTCACCGGCCTGCCCAACCGGCTGCAACTGCAGCAGGAAATCAAGCGCGCATTGGCGGAGGCGACGCGCGTGGGTGGCAGCCTCGCCTTGCTGTTCCTGGATCTGGACGGGTTCAAGGACGTCAATGACCGCGGCGGTCACGAGATGGGGGATCGGGTGTTGTGCAAAGTCGCCACCCGAGTGAAGCAAAGCCTCCGGCATGGCGACCTGGTGGCACGCATCGGCGGCGACGAGTTCGCGGTGATGCTGCCGGGATGCCCCGACGCCACTGCCGCCAGCAAGGTGGCCGACTTGTTGCGGGCGCAGTTGCGCTCGTTGCCGGATGACGCGCTGCATCTCGATGCAAGCATCGGGGTCGCGTGCTTCCCGCAAGACGGCAGCGATCTCGAGTCGTTGCTGGCACACGCCGATCGGGCGATGTATGCAGCCAAGCGTCGCCAGGCCAGCCAGGCCAACGACACCCCCTGAGCGTTGTCGCAGCGGGGTAAACAGGATCCGGGGCTGGCCGGCCCTCAGCCCGGCTTGATCGCCACCTTCAACACGCCATCGCGCTGGTTGCCGAACAGCTCATACGCGGCGACGATGTCGTCCAGCTTGAAGTGGTGGGTCACCAGCGCGCCAAAGTCCGCCCGGCCGGAAGCGACGACGTTCATCAGGCGCCGCATGCGCTCCTTGCCGCCTGGGCACAGCGCGGTGTTGATGCGGTGGTCGCCCAGTCCGGCGGCAAACGCGGCCAGCGGGATCGTCAGGTCGCTGGAATACACGCCCAGGCTCGACAGCGTGCCGCCGGGCTTGAGCACCCGCAGCGCCTGTTCGAAGGTACCCTGCGTGCCCAGCGCCTCGATGGACGCGTCAGCGCCACGGCCGCCGGTGAGCTTCATCACTTCGTCCACCACGTCACACTCGTGGTAGTTCAGCGTGATGTCGGCGCCCATCGCCTTGGCGATGCCCAGGCGATGGGCGTTGCCATCGATGGCGATGATGGTCGACGCGCCCATCAGCCGTGCACCGGCGGTGGCGCACAGTCCGATCGGTCCCTGCGCGAACACCGCCACCACGTCGCCGATGCGGATGTTGGCGTTCTCGGCACCGCGGAACCCGGTGGACATGATGTCCGGGCACATCAGCACCTGCTCGTCGCTCAGTCCGTCGGGGATCGGCGCCAGGTTGCCCTGGGCGTCGGGCACCAGCACGTACTCGGCCTGGGTGCCGTCGATCAGGTTGCCGAAGCGCCAGCCGGCGGTGGCCTTGTAGCCATGGCAACCGCAGCGCCCACTGTCGATCAGGTAGCTGCCGTCCTGCGAGGGCACGCCATCCTGCGCGGCGTAGGAATTGAAGTTCGGGCAGATGGCGCCGGCGATGACGCGCTGGCCTTCCGTGTAACCGGTGACTGCGCTGCCGAGCTTCTCGATCACGCCCACCGGTTCATGGCCGATGGTCAGGCCCTTGGCCACCGGGTACTCGCCCTTGAGGATATGGATGTCGGTACCGCAAATGGTCGTGGTGGTGATCCGGATCAGGGCGTCGTTGGGGCCGACCTCGGGGATGGGTTTGTCGGCCAGCTCGACGCGGCCGGGAGCGACGAATATCGCGGCTTTCATCATGGTCATGGCATGAACTCCGAGGGGGTGTGACCCCACACTACTCCTCGAACCATTCGGGGGAATTGACACAGGTCATTCCCCCGTGAAGACGACACGCAGGCCATACCCTGTCAGTCCGGCATCGATTCCGCCAACGAATCACCACCGAACTCATCCACCGGATCGCTACCGCATCGACATAGGGTCAAGAATATCGTCTTGCCGGGACTGCCCCGACACCCCACTGCCCGCCATCAGCCAAGGAACTCCGCCAGGCGCTGCATTTCCTCATCGAGCGCAGCGCGGAAGGCAATACCCTTCGGCGCGCCTGCGGCATAACCGAATTCCGCTTCCACGCGGCCGCCACAGACACTGGCATTGGCCCAGCCGACCACCCGCTCCTGCCACAACATCGGCAGTGCGTAGTAACCGAACCTGCGCCTGGGCGCCGGCGTATAGGCCTCGAACTTGTAGGTCCAGCCCCAGAACATTTCGAAGCGGCGCCGGTCCCACACCACCGGGTCGAACGGCGCCAGCAGGCGCACTGCATCGTCAACGGCATGGCGGCGCGCGGCCGGGTTGTCGCCAACCGGCCAATACCAGGTCACGCCCTCGATGCGGCAGCTCGACAGGTGCTCGCGCGCCTGCTTGAGCACGGCCCGGGTTTGCGTTGCCAGGTGCGGCGCGCCATAGCCCAGCAGTCGCACCAGATAGGTCAGGCTTGCAGCCGGCAGCGGCGCGTACGTGCGCACGATCAGGTCGATCAACGCGGCGGCGCGACGCGCGCGTTCGTCGGGACTGTCATCGGCAGCGGGATGCGTGGCCGCTTCATAGACGCGGGTCCCGCCATCGCGTCGCTGCACGCGCAGCAGGCCGCGATAATGCATGCCGTCCAGAAGCTGCGTGCCGGCATTGCTGGTGCCGCCCCAGTAATTGCGGACGCGGCCGTGCGCGAAGTGCTGCTCGACCTCACGCGGATGCACCGACCCGCGTTCGCGCACGAAGGCGAGCACTTGCGCCGCCCGTCTCCGGGTCACGTCATCCCAGGCGTGGCGTGGTTGCCGCGGATGCATCAGCGCGATGTGTTCGCGCGGAAGGAACCCGTAATTGACCAGGCAATCCTCTTCCAGTGCAAGCCGCGGATAGCGCCGTTCCAGGTCGCCGGCACGATAGTCCCTGACCCGATGACGCAGGGTCAGGTCCTGCGCGCGGGCGGGCGAACGGATCGGATCGGCCTGGACAAAACCAAGCCGCCGCATGGCGCGTGGCAGCGTGGTGGGCTTGAACAGGCTGCGCGCGATGGCATAACGGCGCAGCGCTTCGAGAGTCGGATCGGCCATGCAATGGATTGCAGCACAGTCCGCCACGACGCAACAGCGCGCGGTGCGTTCATGCAGGACGTGGCGTGCGGGCAATCACTGCGCCGGGGCTACGCGGAGGCCAACGCTTGTCATGGAATCCGACCCACGGACCTTGCCATGTCGGAGCATCCCATGGCTGGTGAAACCAGGCCTGATGAATACCCCAACGTCCTGACGCCCGCGCAATGGCCCCCACGACCTGAGCGTTCCATGGGAAGCCATCGGTCGTGAACGCGGGGCCTCTACGGCATCGCGATCCGAAAAACAGAACTCGGAGGGGAGCCCTGCCCCAGCGCCCGACACAACCTGGAAATCGTCTCCCCTCGCCTATCCCTTGCTGTGCGTCAGTTCCTGGTGAGTCAGTCAACGACGGCGCTGACGTCCACCTGGATCATGAAACCTTGCTGGTCCTCGGGCCGGGAAACCGCGATCATGCCGCTTTCCACGCCGTTGCCCTCGAACGACAAGCTGCCATTGGCGATGTTGTCGTTGACCGCATACCCGGCAGCCTGAAGGGCAGACTTCCATTGCTCGAATTCCGGCGCGGGATCCTGTTCGACGATGACCTGCAGATAATTCGTGCGCGTGCCGATCTTGCCGTTCTGGATCAGCGTATGCGGCTGCGGCAGGACGATCGCGTCCGGCATCCACCCTCGATCTTCCGATACGGTGGCAGGCGCCATGTCCGGCGCGTCAGCCACGGCAACTTCCTGCGCTTGACTGGGCTTGACTGGCTTGACTGGCTTGATTGGCCTCATTGCCCTGTCCGCACGCCGACAGCATGACAAGCGCGGTACATGCGGCTAACGCAGCAACATGGGTGAAGTTCATTGCGGTCTCCTTTGGTGTTGCGGAATGCACGTGTCTGCAATGGTGCCGGCAATCGATCATCAACATGCGGCACATCGTCTGCTCATGCTTCGTTCTCGACAGGTCATACGCAAAGCGACGCAGACCCGGGCCAGTATCGCGCGTGAGCCCAGGGCAGCGTCGCCGTCCATGACCCGGGCAATCCAGGGTCGCCCGCTGGACCCGCAGCCGGGCTACGCTAGCCACATCCATCTACGCCGCGCCACTTTCGAGAGAACCTGATGACCGAACTCCGTTCCAGCAATGCGTCCATACCCGTCATTCGCGATTGCGGCCAGCTGGCGGACTACATGGCGGCCTTTGCCACGGGCACCGCGGCAGATGCTGGAGCCTCTGCAGATGGACCGACCGGCCTGGCTCGACCTCGTTGGCAGGAGCGGGGATGCGGCATGGGAGCACGCCCTTGAACTCGGGTTTTCGCTGGTGGACCTGTCGCAGATCGTGCCCGATCCGGAACTGAAATTGCTGTTCCCCGAGGCGGCCGGACGCCACCTGCATGCAACGCCGCTACTGAACGCACACGGCTACCTGGCCATTGCCATCGATGCCGGCACGGACGCATCGATGGTATCGAACCTGGGCTTCGTCACGAGCCAGCCGATCACCCCGCTTGTCGCCACGACCCGGGCCAGGCTTAGCCATGGCAGCCTGCGGGACGACCCGAACGAAGACCGGCATATCGCAAGGCGGATGGGCCTCAACCCGGGGCAGGACGACCAGGCGCAATCGGCGGGCTACGAGGAACTGACCGGCAAGTCGCCAATGATCCAGCTCATGCGGACGCTCATGGCGTTGGCGGTCAACCAACGGGTCTCCGATGTCCATATCCGGCCCGGCGCAAAGAACTACGAACTGCTGTTTCGCATCGACGGCAACATGGTCCACCAGCGCAACGTCATCCCCGAGATCGCATTGGTGGCAGTCAATCGCATCAAGGTCGTCGCCGAGATGGACATCGCCGAACACCGGCGCCCGCAGGATGGGCGTGCTTCGTTCCTGATGGACGATGGGCGCTCGATCGACCTGCGCGTTTCGGTCATTCCGACCGTACTCGGCGAGAGCGTGGTGATTCGCCTGCTGGATACCGAGGAAAGCCTCAAGACCATCGACGAGATCCAGCTGACGCCCGCCGACCGGGCCGAGCTGGACGACCAGATGAACCGCTCGCATGGCTTCTTCCTGACCACCGGCCCCACCGGCTGCGGCAAGTCCACGACGCTGTACGCGGTGCTGCAGGAGCTCAGGAGCCGGCCCATCAACATCCTTACCGTCGAGGATCCGGTCGAATACACCCTGTCCGGCGTCCGCCAGATCGAGGTCAAGGAAGTCATCGATGTCACGTTCTCCAACGCGCTGCGCAGCTTCCTGAGGCACGACCCCGACGTCATCATGGTCGGCGAGATACGCGACCGGGAAACGGCCCGCATGGCGGTGGAGAGTGCGCTGACCGGCCACCTGGTACTGAGCACCCTGCATACCAATACCGCCGCGACGACCGTGACGCGCCTGCTCGAACTGGGCGTGGAGGCGTACCTGCTGCGGGCCGCGCTCACGGGGATCATGGCGCAGCGGCTGGTGCGCCTGAATTGCGAACACTGCGCCACCCGGGAAGAACCGGCCCGCCTTCATCCGCACCGCGCTTGGCGTTGGCCCCGACGAGGAATTCACGATCGGGCGTGGCTGCCCGCAGTGCCACGGCACGGGCGTGTTCCGGCGCCGCGCCGTCTACGAACTGATGAAGATCACCCCGGCCATCCGCGATCTCATCGTGCCGGGCGTGGATGCCGACCGCATCCACGCGGCGGCCCTCGCTGCGGGCATGATCCCCATCACCCAGGCAGCCGTAACGCTGGCGCGCCAGGGCCATATCTCGCTGGCGGAGGCGTATCGCGTGCGCGCGGACTGACCGACGCGAAACGACCGGACGGGATCGGGCTTGGCAAAATCAGCGGAAGGACTTCTAAACGGTTCCGGACGGGTTGTCGGCAACGGCGACGCTGTTCGCCGCCCGGCCCCACGCAGACGAACGATCCGAACACGTACGCAACCTGCATGAGCCTTCCATCGTTCGTGGAACGATTGGCGGACAGGCGCATGGCAGTTACTTGCACGCCGGCCGCAGGCCAGAATCGACTAAGCTTGGACCGTGCGCCCATCCCTATTCCCGCATTCAATCCGCTGGCATCCCCGACGGGTAGCCGTGGCTGACCGGGGCACTGTCGTCACGCGTGATTCGCGATGAAAGCGCATGAGCCCCATCGCATCAGCCGGCTCTATTACCTGCCCCGCATGCTTGGTTTCGCACTGGCATTCGCATGCTGCCTGTTCATGTTCTATTCCCGCGCCATGGGCTGGGCGCTGCTCCCGTACGCGGCGCTGGTACTGCTGGTCTACCCGCACCTGGCTTACCTGCACGCTTCCTACGCCAGGCACAAGAAGCAGGCTGAACTACGCAACCTGATGCTGGATGCCTTCCTGCTGGGATCCCTGACCGCAGCGGCAGGATTCAATCTTGGCATGACGTTTGGCCTGTTCACGTCGATCATCATCAATCACGCGATGACCGAAGGCCTGAAGGGTACTTACCGGGGCGGCCTGCTCTTTGCGGCCGGCTGCCTGGCGTCGATTGCCGTGCTCGGGTTCCGGCTCGATCCTCAGGACAACTTGGCCATCACATCGATCTGGCTGATTTCGGTTTTCATCTACCTGGTCAGGGTGTCCACCCTGTTTGCGTTCCAGAATGCCCAACTGGTGCGGGTCGGGGCCGAAGTGGAGCGCAAGCGCGTCCTTTTCGAAACCCTGGCATCCGCCGGCCTCGCGACCGCAAGCGTCAAGGGACTCGACGCGATCGTCTCGGTCTCGCTTTCGCACATGGAACGTGCGCTACCAGACAGTTGCTCCTTCGGGGTCGTCCTGCGCGATCCCCAGCGAACGCAACTGGTGCGCTATTCGAATTTCAGGAGCTTCTCGACCGACGAACAGGAGCAGTTGCTGGCCACCTGTCGCGATCACTCGCTGGCGCAGTTGACCGAATCGGGCATCGGCGACAACGGCCTGCAGGGCATCGAGTTGTTTCCAATTCCCCTCTCCACCCCGGAATTCGAGTGCCTGTTCCTCCTGCGCGGGGACCCACGGATCGACTCGAGTCGCGAAATCGTCGCCTTGTTCCTGCAGCAACTCGGCGGAGCGCTGGAGAGTCATACATTGACCAGCAAGCTGACCGAACTGGCCAATACCGACGCACTCACCGGGTTGGCGAACCGCGCCAGGCTGGATGCTCGGCTCGCCGAGGCCATCGATCAGAAGAGGCGCTCGCCGACGTCCGACTTCACCGTGATCATCGCCGACATCAACGGTTTGAAAGGGGTCAACGATGGACATGGGCACGAAGCTGGCGACGGCTTGATCGTCGCGGCCGCGACTGTGCTCAAGGGCAGGGCCACCGATCTGGTCGCCAGAATGGGTGGAGACGAGTTTGCGCTGTTGTGTCCTTCCACAAACTCCGACGAAGCCCGGGTCCTGGTGGAGCGCCTGCAGAAAGCCATTGCAAATACCGAATTGAGCGTGCCTGGAAGGGATGGCCAGTCGATCCGGATCCCGCTGCGGATCAGCATCGGCCTTGCCGATTCCATGGAATGCGAAGCCGGCTCCGTCTTGCAGCTCGCCGACCGGCGAATGTATGCCGACAAGAAGGCGTACTACGGCCAACATGGCCACGCGGCCCGGCCGGCCGACGCATAGCGTTCTCCGACGGTCCCGAGGGATGGATGGAATGAAAGTCCGATCCATTGCCTCCGTAACCTCTTCCACAAGAGTCCCCGGCACCACTTGCCCGACACCGCTTACCCGAGGGTGCCGGCAGACGGCAATTCGCGCGGAACAACATGCTTCGTCCTGGGAACGCTGGTCGGGAAGGTATAGTTGCCGGGCATGTCGGGTACGTTGCCCGGCCACGAATCGCGGAGAGATGTGATGGGTCTTGTTCAGGCAGTGGTGGGTGCGGTTGGCGGTGCGCTCGCCGACCAGTGGAAGGACTTCTACACGGTGCCGGACGGTTTGCCGGCCACCGCGGCGCTGTTCGCCGCGGTACCGCGCGGCACCAATGCCGGACGTGGCTCGAATACCAGGGTTCCTCGAACATCATCACCAATGGTTCGAAGATCATGGTTCCCGAAGGCTACGGGTTGCTGCTGTTCCAGGACGGGGCGATCACCGGCTTCGCCGCCGAGCCGGGCGGCTATGAATGGCGATCGGACGACCTCAACTCGAAGTCGATCTTCGCCGGAGACGGCCTGGTCTCGTCGCTGATCACGCAAAGCTGGGAACGCTTCAAGTTCGGTGGCCAGCCCGGTTCGCAGCAGGCGGCCTTCTTCGTCTCGCTGAAGGAACTGCCGGACAACCGCTTCGGCACCCAATCCGAAATCTATTGGGACGATGGCTTCCTCGGCACCCAGGTCGGCGCGGTGACGCGCGGCTCCTACACGATGAAGATCGTCGATCCGATCCTGTTCGTGAAGAACTTCGTGCCCGCCCGCTATCTGCAGCCCGGCGAGGTATTCGACTTCACCGACATCGACAATGCCGCCGCCAGCCAACTCTTCAACGAAGTGGTGGGTTCGCTAGCGCCGGCCTTCAGCCTGTACACCAACGACCCGGGCAAGGGCAATCGCATCACCAAGCTCCAGCAGGATTCGGTCGGTTTCGCCAGGAGCCTGTCCGATGCGGTGGACAATGCCTATCAGTGGAAATCCGATCGTGGCCTGGCCATCGTCAAGACCGCGATCATGTCCATCGAGTACGACCCGAACACGCGGGAACTGCTCAAGACCGTGCAGCGCGCCGATGCGCTGGCCGGCGCACGCGGCAATTCCAACCTGCAGGCGAGCGTCGCCGCGGGCATGCAATCGGCGGGCGAAAACAGCGGTGCAGCGGGCATCGTTGGCCTGGGCATGGCGTCCGGGATGATGGGCGGCATCGGCAGCTTGCAGCAGCCGGTTGCACCGGCTGCGCCGGCGGCCGACGACCCGATCGCCAAATTGAAGAAGGCCAAGGAGATGCTCGACCTCGGCCTGATCACGCAGGCCGATTACGACGCGGTCAAGACCAAGGCGCTGGGCCTGTAGGCCGCCAACCACGGAACGCGCATGTCGAATGCCAATAGCCTGTCGCCGCCACCGGTACCGCCGGTGGTGCCCTCTTCCACCGGACCGGGCTCGCCGCAGGACGTGCCGCCGCCACCCGGCAGTTTCCCGATCGACCCGGACACCCTGCCCGATCCGATCCGCGACGAGTTGCTGGCGCCAGATCCGGTCGCCATCGACACCTCCGCCGCCGAGCTCAAGGACGGTGCCAACCGCTGCCCGAAATGCGGCGCAACCGACATCCGCCACAAGCCCGGCAGCGACCTGCTGATCTGCCTGTACTGCCGCAACGAATGGCTGGGCATGCGGGTCGAGGAGGAATTCGGGCTCGGCGATGGCATCGACCAGCTGAAGGGCACGGTCATCGCGTCGGGTGCACTGGACATCGAGGCCGACGCCGCCAGCCTGATGAGCTTCAAGTGCACCGGCTGCGGCGCCGAGGTGACCGTCAACACCGAAAGCGAGATGACCGCCCGGTGCCACTGGTGCCGCCACGTGTTCGGGGTGAACGAGCAGGTGGCGAACGGCGCCGTGCCCGACGCGGTGCTGCCCTTCCACATCAGGAAGGACGACGCGGTCGCGCGCATCCGCCAGTTCGTCGACAAGCGGCGCATGTTCGCCCTGAAGGAATTCAAGGAGCAGTTCACGCCGGAGAACGTCATCGCCGTCTACCTGCCGTACATGATCGTCGACGGCAGCGCGAGCGTGGACATCGCCGGCCGCGGCGAGATCGAGACGCGCCGCTACACGCAAGGCAGCGACGACAAGAAAAAGACCTACTACGACGCCGACGTCTACCAGATCGACCGCCACGTCGACTTCACCGTGGACGACCTGCCGCTGGAATCCTCCAGCGACCGCGGCAACCTCGACACGCGCGTCAACACGAACAACATCATCAACACGATCCTGCCGTTCGACACCAAGAACGCGGTGAAGTGGAACGCGTCCTACCTGGCGGGCGTGACGTCCGAGAAACGCAACCGCGACGTCGAGCACCTGCGCCCGCGCCTGGAGGACCAGCTGCTGTCGATCGCCCGCGCCAAGGTCGAGGCCTCGGTGGGTCGCTACGACCGCGGCGTGCGCTGGGAGCAGGAAGGCCTGGACGTGCACGGCACGCGCTGGGTCTCGATGTACCTGCCGGTATGGCTCTACTCGTACCACCAGCCGGGCAGCAACGGCGGCCTGCTGCACTACATCGCGGTGAACGGTCGCACCGGCGAGACCATGGGCAGCGTGCCGGTGCAGCAGTGGAAGCTGCTCACCGCCGCGCTCACCGTCGGTACTTTTCTCGAAGTCATTGCACTGTGGATCGTGGGGAACTGATCATGAGCGACGATGGTGGACTGGCGATACTCCTGCTCGGCCCGGCCGGCGCCACCGGCCTGTACTGGGCCTTGTACCGGTACTACCGCAACACCGACAAGTCACACGCCTTCGAACATGAAACCGCCGTCGAGATCAAGCCGGTGACCGGCGCCGACGACAAGGTCGACGAGGTCAAGGGCACGCAGAGGACGCGCATCGACGGCGACAACGTGGGCGAATACCGCAAGCGGGTGAAGCGCATCCAGGCCGACTCGGGTTGAGTCCAGGAAAACGGGGCGAGGGGAAAACGGGGTCAGGTTCACTTATGTCACATAAGTGAACCTGACCCCGTTTTCCCGTTTTCCCGCAATTAACTGCCTCCGTCCCGGTTTTTGTCCCGGTGTTTGCTTACTGCGCCAGCGCCTTGACCAGGTCGAACAGGTAGTCACGACCGATGTAGACCGAGCGCACCTCGAGCCGTTCGTTGAGGCCGTGGGCGCCGTTGCCGTCTGGATCACCCCACGCGCCCGGCACGCCATAGGTCGGGATGCCGACTGCGGACATGTAGAGCCCGTCTGTCGCGCCAGTCGACATCGCAGGAACCACGGGCACCCCCGGGAAATACTTCGCCGAGAGTGTTTCCATCGGGCCGATCAGCTTGGGGTCCAGCGGTGGCGAACTGGCCAGCGGCTTGTCGTCGCGCACGCGGCGGATGTCGATCCTGTCGTCGCCGATGACCTGCTTGAGCTCGGCCATGATCGCGACCGGATCGTGGCCGGGGAAGATGCGGCAATTGACATTCGCCTCCACACGTTGCGGCAGCGCGTTCCTGGCATGACCGCCGTCGATCATGGTGGCCACGCAGGTGGTGCGCAGCAAGGAATGGAAGTAACGGTCGGTGTTCACCAGCTCTTGCGCCGCGGCATCCGCGGGATTGCTCGACAGCGCGACCATCGCCTTGCCCATCTCGTCGCTGCGCGTGGCGCCCGCCCTTGCAAAAAACACCCTGGTGGTGTCGGTGAACTCCATCGGGAACTCGTGCTCGCGGATCTTCAACAGCGCGTCGGACATCGCGTAGAGCGCGTTGTCGCGTATCGGGGTCGAGCTGTGCCCGCCGGGGTTGGTCGCGGTCAGCGTGTAGTCCTGATAGATCTTTTCCCCGACCTGGATCGACTGGCTGACCAGATGGCCCTTGCCGTCGGTGTCGCCGCCCCCGCCTTCGTTTAGCGCGAACGCCGCGTCGATCAGGTCGCGCCTGTTGTTGGCGAGGTACTGCGCGCCATTGAACGCGGTATCGGTCTCCTCGCCGCAGGTCAGTGCCATCTTGACCGTGCGCGCGGGCTTGTAGCCATCTTGCTGGAAGCGGATCAGGGTGTCGGCCCAGGTCGCGGCCATCATCTTGTCGTCGGCAATGCCGCGCGCGTAGTAGTAGCCGTTCTCCTCGATCAGCGTGAACGGGTCGCGCACCCAGTCGGCGCGCTTGGCCTCGACCACGTCGATATGCGCAAGCAGCAGGATCGGCTTGAGCGTGGTGGACGTGCCGGGATAGACCGCAACGATGCCGCCCTCCTTCGGATGATCGGGCACCGAGAACAGCGTGACCTGGTCGTCGGCCACGCCTGCCGTCTTCAGGCGCGCCGCGATCTGCGCCGCGGCCTTGGTGCAATCGCCGTTGGTGACCGTGGTGTCGGTTTCGACCAGTTCCTTGTAGAGCGCGAAGAACTGTTGCTGGTCCGGACGCAGCGCACCCATCGTGCCGGTTGGCACCTGCGCCGCCACTGGACCTGCCACGAGCGCCGCAGCAGCGAGCGCAAGAATCGTCGATTTCATCAACCTGTCCCCTTGGGAATGTACGAAAACCCGGATCAGGGCCGACGCTCCTGACCTTGCTGGCCATGCCGTTCGATAGTACCGCGGCGCAGCGGCAAGCCGCCTGTTTGCCCAGCCAATCCCCATGCCTCGTCGACCACCGAAGGCAGGACGGTGGCCAGGGTGAACCAGGCCTGTCGTAGGGTTCCCTGCCCCCGTCGAACGTGCAAATCGCCAGGCACCTTCCTTCATGAAGGCGCGAATACGCGCCGCGTTCGCGCCCACGTCGCTGGTGCCCACCCGGGACAGCGAAAGCGCGAAGGAGCCGGCCACGCCCACCCCGAACGTCGGCTTGGGGCGGAAATCCAGCGCATCACGCAAGGGATGGCCGGTTTCCAGCACGTCCGAAGCACTCAATCCACCTGCCACGGCTGACGGTCGGGAGTAAACTCGTCCACTGATGACGGGCTCCCGGCGAGCGTTCGGTCCGACGCTGGCGGTTCCACCTCCACGTCACTCCAGAAGGGGCCAGAGGACATTTCCGCGCCCAGCCTCTACCTTCTGCGCGTTTCAGACGACACTACTCTCGGATACCCCTTTTTTCTGAATCAGAAGAGGCAAGACCAATGGATGCCTTTCAATGGGACGACTGCTTTGTTACCGGCGTGGACACGGTCGATGAGCAGCACCGCCAGCTGATGGACATCATGAATCGCTTCGGCGCCGCGGTGATGAAGACCGGTCAAACCAGCAACCCTGCGGAGCTTGATCTCGCATTGGGTGAAGTCGCGGACTATGCGAGGCAACACTTCCAGGAAGAAGAGGCGTTGATGCATGCCAGCGGACTTGACGGACGTCATGTCAAGCACCACATGGACGAGCATGCGAAATTCCTGCAAGACGTGGCGCGCATGCAGGCGGAAGCAGCCTACGGCTGTTACGAAGAGGCCAGCCGCCTATTCACCTATCTGACCAACTGGCTGGCATACCACATCCTCGGCACGGACCAGACCATGGCCCTGCTGGTTGCCGCCACCGAGCAGGGCAAGTCGCAATATGAAGCTTATCTGGCAGCGCAGCGTAGCCGCGACCCCGCTACCGCAATTCTGTTGCGGTCGATGACGACGCTGTTCGATCAGGTCACGGAGATGAACCGCGACCTGATCGATCTCAATCAAACCCTGGAGGCGCGGATTGCCGACCGGACCAGCGAACTGGTGACCCTGAATCAGCAGCTTGAAACGACCGCAATGACGGACGTGTTGACCGGCCTGCCCAATCGCCGTCATGCCCTGCAGTGCTTTGATCAACTCTGGCAGCAGTCAAGCGACAACCATACCCCGTTGGCCTGCATGATGATCGACGCGGACGGCTTCAAGGCGATCAACGACAGTCACGGGCACGAGGCGGGTGATGAGGTGCTTCGCCAACTGGCACGCTGCTTCAGGACCGTGGCGCGCAATGACGATGTGGTTTGCCGGCTCGGTGGTGACGAGTTCTTGATCCTGTGTGATGACACCACGCTGACCGGGGCAATGACTCTCGCAGAAAAACTGCGCCAGGAAGTGGCGTTGTTGCGCATTCTGGCGGGCACTGGCGTCTGGCACGGTAGCGTCAGCGTAGGCGTGGCAGAACGGACCCGGTCGACAGCAGGATTTTCTGATTTGCTGAAGCTTGCCGACGACGCCGTCTATGTCGTCAAGAGAGACGGGCGCAATGGCGTGGCAACGGTTCAAGGCAGTTAGCAGAAGAAGGGTCCGCGACAAATTGAACGCTGCTGGGGGGCGGCCAACAAGTCGCACTTCGGAAAATTGGGTGGTCCTCGCAGTGAACAGGCCAGCCTGGTGGCACGCGAAGGTGCGCCTCAACCCCGACACGGCGCCCTCCTCGTCGGGCGCCGCAGCCGTGGGTTAATGGGTTACGAGGCCGGATTTCGCCCCGCAACGACGCGTTGAACTGTCCCGGGTTTTCGCACAGAGTAGGCGCAGGCGGGGCACTGACGGGGATGAACCCATGGTTGCATTGAAGTCTTTCGTGCGGGCGAGCCCCTCGACGGCGGACGCGTTGGCATCGCTGGACAGTGCCATCAGCAGCTCGGGAATCGATCCGGCGCTCATCTTCGTGTTCTATGACGGCACGCACGACGACGCGTTGATTTTCGAATACGCGCGCGACCGCTTTCCGCACGCTGCCCTGCTTGGGGGCACGTCCTGTGGCGGGGTCATGAGCGAGGCCGGGCTGGGCGGCGCCGGCTCGATTGGCATGTTGCTGATCGAGGATGCGGAAGGTGACTATGGCGTTGCCGCCGTGCGGCTGGGCGCGGATCCGGCCGCCCAGGCCGAACAGGCGCTGCATGCGGCGCTGGAAGCGGCTGACTGCGCCGGAGAACTGCCGGAGTTGATCTGGATCTATCAGGCGCCCGGGCACGAGGAAGCCGTCATCCAGGGTCTCCGGCACGTGGTTGGCGACCGATGCCCGATCATGGGGGGCAGCTCCGCCGACAATGAGGTGACCGGCGCATGGCGCCAGTTGGGTCCCGATGGACCCATGGACGACGGCCTGGTGGTGGCTGTGCTGTTCTCTTCCGGCGGCATCGGCGTTTCATTCCAGGGTGGCTACGAGCCCAGCGCCAACAGCGGGATCGCGACGCGCGTTGGCCACGATCGACCAGGCGAAAGCGGGCTGGCCCTGAAGGCGTGCAGTCGACGGATTCTGGCGATCGACGATGAACCGGCGGCGGAGGTTTACAACCGCTGGATGGGTGGGGGTCTGTCGGAGAAGCTGGGCACGGGCGGCAGCATCCTTGTCGATACCACCATGCATCCGTTTGGCATCGATGTGGGGAACATCGAAGGTGTCACGCATTATCTGCTCATCCATCCCGAAAAGATCCTCGACGATCGCGCGCTTTCGACGTTTGCATGCATCGAGGAAGGGACCCGCCTTTACTGCATGACTGGCGAAAGGACGCGGTTGATCGAGCGTGCCGGCAGGGTTGCCGCAGCGGCGACGGCAACCCTTGCGGGTGGCAGCGGAAGCCTGGCCGGCGGCCTGGTGGTCTATTGCGCGGGCTGCATGCTCGCGGTGGGAGAACAGATGCCCGAAGTTTCCGACGCTGTATCGAACAGCTTCGGTGGCTTGCCGTTCCTGGGATGTTTTACGTACGGCGAACAAGGTGCCGTGCTCGAGAAGAACGCACACGGCAACCTGATGATTTCCGCCATCGCGTTCGGACGTTAGCGGGAGGCCGCCATGGAGGGAACCGAGGAACTTCGCGAAACACTGGTGGCGATGCGCCGGGAGATCGGCATCCTGCGTGTCGAGGCAACGCATGCCAACCTGTTGCTCGAGGCACTGGATGCGATGCTTGACGTGGATGCGCAGGATGACCCATTCGCTGGCGTCTTCACCGCGTTGTTGCCGGTGTTCGATTGCTCCGGGGCTATCGTCCTGATCGAGGATTCGGCTGATCCGCAACGCCTCCAGTGCGTTGCGTCGAACGAGCCGGACGTGGTCGGTTCGTCCTGGGAACGGAGCCGGAAGCTGGAAAGGGTGCTTTCCGGCCGCATTACCACGACGATCTCCACGCGGGGTGGCGATGGCTGGCCCGAGACCAACGGGGTGGATGGCGTGCGGCCAACGCTTTACCTGCCACTGGGCGTGCGCGATCGACGCGGGCTCATGATGCTGCTGCGCGATCAAGGCGGTACCGGCTTTGATCGAACCCATGTGACGCTGGCCGGCAAGTTTTCCGTGTTGGCATCGCACGCCTTCGCGATCAAGCACGCCAGACAGACAGAGGCGGAGAGCCATCGCCTGCAGCAGATGACCCGGCAGTTGAAGAGCACCCAGGAGGCGCTGGCTCACCGGGCGAACCACGATGAGCTCACCGGCCTGCCCAATCGCTTGCATGTCCAGGAACTCGTGGATGCACTTATTGCGAGCAAGAAGCCCGGCCAGAAGCTGGCCCTCGCATTCATGGATATCGACGATTTCAAGCGAGTCAACGACTTTTACGGTCATGGAGCAGGCGACGCGTTCCTGAAAAGCGTGGCGAACAGGCTGCGCGCCGAGCTACGCCAGAGCGACATCATCGGGCGGCTCGGCGGTGACGAGTTCGTCATCGTGTTCGATCCGTTCGAGCGCACCGAAGAACTTGCTGCCGTCGTGAAACGGGTCAGCAAACACCTGCACGAGCCATTCAGCATCGAAGGGCACGACATCACCAGTTCCGGCTCGATAGGTGTCGCGCTGTGGCCCGCGCACGGGCACGACTACGATACGCTGCGCCGCCATGCGGACACGGCCATGTACCAGACCAAGGCCCTTCGCAAGGGTGGCGTCACCTTCTTCAGCCCGTCGATGGGACGCGAGACATCCAAGCGCGTGTCGCTGGAGCAGCAACTGCAGGTAGCGCTGGCGAAACATGAATTCCATTGCGCCCTGCAGCAGAAGGTCGACCTCCGCACCCGCGAGATCATCGGATTCGAGGCGCTGGTGCGCTGGGTGGACAGCACCGGCACCATTCATCCGCCCGCCCGATTCCTGGACCTCGCCTGTGAACTCGACATGCTCGACAGCATCACGTGCGTTGTCCTCGACAACCTGCGCAAATCGCTGCGATGGCTCGATTGCCAGTTCGGTACGGCAGTCACGTACAGCATCAATGTATCGCCATCGCAGGCGACAAGAGCGCCCTTCATGCGGAAACTTGTCCAGCGCATCGCGGACATGGGGCGCCCGCAAAAATTCCTGATCGAACTGACCGAGGAAACGTTCCTTGCAACTGGCGTATTCCAGTCGCAAACCCTGCCCTTTATCCGGGAGGCGGGCGTCGGTCTGTCCATCGACGATTTCGGGACCGGCTATTCGTCGCTGGCCACGCTTGCCGACATCACCGCCGATGAACTCAAGGTGGATCGTTCGCTGATCTCGTCGTTACCCATGCGCCCCCGCAACCAGGGCATCTTGCGCGCCATCGAATCGCTCGGCACCAACCTGGGCATGTCGGTCGTGGCCGAGGGTATCGAAACCGCCGAAGAAAAAAACTACTTGCTCGAGTCGACCGGGCTGGTCATCGGGCAAGGCTACCTGTTTCACAAGCCACAGCTGATCAGCGAAATGATCAGGAATGGGATCAGGGACAAATCCTGAAAATCGCCGGACATGGCGGGACCAAGGTCGCACGACGCGTTGGGGGAATGCCTGCGATATCCAGGCGCGGATGACGCGCCACGCATGCCCGTTTCACGGCAGCGCATGCGCAGGGCGATCAGCACACGTCGGATTGCGCCTTCATCCCCATCCACCACCTGCCGCCAGGCATCGCCCCTGACGCCTGGTTTGTCGTCCGGTTATTTTCCCCGGTTCCAAATGGCTGCACCGATGCCGCCAATTGCCGCGATGGTCAGCGCAAAAGGCGCGAGTGCGGGCGCTGCGATCCCGCGGCCTGCGATAGCGAAGCCGAGCGCCGAAAGAATGAACCCGATGGGCAAGCCAATCACGAAGAAGACCAGCCCACGGCCGGGTGATAGCGTCATATCTGCACTCCGAAACGTCTCGCGGGATTGAGTGGTCCCTCGCCCGGGGCACGCGCCAAATGTCTGTACTCGAGCATTGACCGTCAAGAATAACAGGCTCGCCAGGCGCCTGAAAAAGCATGCGGGAACATGTCACTGACGCACCTTGCCACTGCGGTGCGTTTCACGTGGCGATGTCGTCTGGCGCCTTACTTGCAGACGTCGCTTTTGCTTTCATCTGGGCGCGGTCGACAACGCCTGGCGCTGCTGCTCCCATCCCGACAGGCACATGGCCCACGCGCCTGGCTGGCAGTTCGCCGCGCCTACGCGGCGCAGCGCGAACACCCGTTCGCGCGGGATTCCCGCACGTGCGTACGCCTCGAAATCGCTCGACGAATCGCCGTAGGCGGCCCCGATGTCCCAGCCGTGCGCCACATACTCCGCCAGCACGCGGGCCTTGAAGGCCGCGGGGGCAGCATGTTCGGCCCGGTCCTTGGGGACCAACAGGTCACCCGGCGGAAAGTCATGGCGCGACAGGAAGGCGCGCAGCGTGCCCTGCAGCGCAGGGGCGCGGGCGGTCAGGTACACGATCCGGTTGCCACGCGCTGCATAGAGCCTGGCAACGGCAGACGCATCCGGACGCACCGAAAAGATTCGCGCCACCGTCGGCGTGAGGGTGCCATCCACGTCGAACACCACGATCCCAGGCGCACCCGCAACGGCCTGCGGCACGACCGCCGCGGGCAGGTGCGCGCAACCTGCCAGCACTGCCGCGAGTACCACGGTGGCAACGGGGCCGCGGCGTCGGCGGGCGATCGGGGGCGTGGGCATGGCAGCAGCTTAGCGGAGGGCACGCCGGACCTTCCAGAACGGGGTCAGGCTTGGGCAAGGGATCGCAGGACACGACCCGAACGCAAACCCGACCATCGGCACGTCTCAAGCGCACATGTTCCCGGGTCCCGTTTTTTCCCGCACCCGAGCCATTTTTCCGTTGACAATGCCCATCCTGCCACCGACGGAAGCCACCCCATGATCCAGCGTTTCGATACCGGTCCGCGCATGTCGGAAATGACCCTCCACAACGGCGTGGCCTACCTTGCCGGCCAGGTTCCGGAAGACACCAGCGCCGACATCGTCGGCCAGACCGAGCAGGTGCTGCATGCGATCGATGACTTGCTGAAGCTGGCCGCAACCGACAAGGCCAACATCCTGCGCGCGGAAATCTTCCTTGCCGATATCGCTGACTTCAACGGCATGAACAAGGCCTGGGACAACTGGGTGGCGCAGGCCGCGACGCCTGCACGTGCGACCGTGCAAGCCAGGCTGGCCCGCCCGGACTGGAAAATCGAGATCGTGGTGACTGCAGCTGTTCCATGACCAACCGGCCGCACCGGCGGGGCTCGGCGGTGCACCACGAATGGGGCAGAGAGTATTTCCCCTGCGCAGCCGCAACCATCGGCGCGTTTCAAACGGAAATGTTCTCTGACCCCTTTTTGGCCGCGATTCTTGTCCTCGTCATTTCGTCGGCATGATCCACAACGCGTCGTTGGCCAGGTCCATTGTCAGCGTCCAATGCACCAGCACGGGCATGCCGATCACCCCGTCCAGGATCATCTCTCGCACAAGCGCGCGCGTGGGCAACGCGATCTCGCTGTCGCCTGCCACCTTCAGCAGGTAGGGCTGCATGCCCGTGGCCGCCGGGTCAGCGCCCGCTTCGATGGCGATGCGGTCGCGCAACAGCACCGGAGGACCACCACCACTATCGAGCGATAGCCAGAGTGTCCCCTTCGGCGAAGCGACGGGCACCATCACGCCGAGCGCATGGCCACCCGCCTGACGCACCAGACGAATCGGCACACGGGTTGCCTGCTCCGACCTGGCAGCAAGCGTGGCCGGCGTCTCCATCGTCAGGGTGCCGCCGCCGAGATCCAGGGTGAACGCGCGCCCTTCGAATGCATCGAGGGCGATCGAACCGTCGACGGGCGGCGCACCCTCGAACAACAGCGGTTGCTGATCGATCACGCCCGCCGATACGGGTCGCAAGCGCGTGCCGTCTGGCAGGTCGAAGCGCACGTCTTCACAGCGCGGGAGATCAAGCCGCTCCCCTGTCAGCCGAAAGCCGGTGTGCGCCCCCCACGGCGTGCACCCGATCTTCTTCGCAAAGGTCGGCGAAATCAGGCTCACGCCGCCGCCGGTGTCGATGGTGAACACGCCGGAATGGCCATTCACCACAAGCGTGATGGATCGCAAGCGTCCGCCGAAATCGCCAAGCGGCATGGCGGCGGGTTCGGCCGCCACGGTCACGGCGCACGCCGACCAGGCGAACAAGGCGAAAAGGGTGAGGCTGCGTTGACGAAGAGACAGGCGTGGACGCTTCATGTTGACCGAGTGCGATGGGATGGGATGGGTGCCAATGATCCTGACGCAGGCAGCGCCGAACGCGTGTCGTTGGTCACTAGGTCAAATGGTGTCAGGGACATTTTCCCGGTTGCGCGCGAATGCATGCATCAGCCGCGACACCACCCCGCGCTCGCCGGGCGTGACAGCAGACGCACGTGGTTGTCCATCGACACGTACGCATCCCTTCCCGGCATCTTCCGTTCACATCGGGCCTTTCGGCATTACGCGCTCACAGAAAGCTGGCGTAATCCGCCAACGGCAGGCGCGTGATGTCCGGCACCCGGCAGCCTGGCGCCGCCTGGCCGACCACCAGCAACAGGTAGGGCATCTCGTTGCGGTCACGGCCGAGGATGCCGTTGAGAAATCCCATCGGGCTGGGCGTATGGGTGAGCGTGGCCAGGCCGGCGTGATGCAGGGCGGCGATCAGCAGCCCGGTGGCGATACCGACCGATTCGTGCGGGTAATAGCGCTTGTGCCGGGCACCCTGCGCATCCACGCCGAAGCGTTCGTAGAACACCCCGATCAGCCACGGCGCCGTCTCCAGGAAATGCTTGTCCGCATCGGTACCAAGCGCCGAGATGGCCTGCAACCACGCCTCCGGTGCGCGATGCGCGTAGAACTCGCGCTCTTCGGCTTCGGCGGCTTCGCGGATGCGGAGCTTGGTCGCCGCGTCGCTGACCGCCACGAACCGCCAAGGCTGCTGGTTGGCGCCACTGGGGGCAGTCCCCGCCGCACGCAGGCATTGTTCGATCACTTCGCGCGGCACTGGCGTGGGCGCGAAGTCGCGCACCGTGCGGCGCGTGGCCATCGCGTCGGCAAAGCTGCGCGCACGCGCCAGGCGCTCGGCATCGTCGATGTCGGGAAGGCGTGGCAGCGGGACGAAGGTCAGTGCGGTCATGCGAGTCATCCTGCGAAGAAAACCTGCTCGAATTGAGGTCAGGGATCGATTCCCCAGCGTAGCCTCAACCATCGGCGCGATTCAAACGGAAATGTCCCCCTACCCCTTTTTGCACCTTATTGCAGCTATCTCGAATCCACCATCGGCTGGGAGCCCAACCTGCTTTTCGGATCCTGCCGATAGAACAACACGAGTTGTTCGTACACGGCTGGAAAGTGTTGCTGCAACGTCACGGGCGCGGTGAAGAAAATCTCGCTGCACACCGCAAAGAACTCTTCGGGTGCAGTCGCGGCATACGCATCGATTGCATGGCGACGATGCTGATCCAGCTGGCTGCGCAGCGCATCGAATGCCTCAGTAAAGACGTGCGTCCACTGTTCGCGAACCATGCCCGAATGCAGCGGCGGGATGCCATTGGCGCTGCCATCCAGCGAGTCCAGCTTGTGTGAAAATTCATGCACCGCGACGTTATGTCCAGGCTCCGGCGCGGCGAGATCCGAGGCGACGGTAGCCCACGACAGCACCACCGGCCCACGTTGCCAGGACTCTCCGTCCAGATGCTCGCCGGCATGTGACACCACACCGTCTTCGTACTCTTCCCTGCTCACCTTGAACGGACCGGGGTACAGGATGACCTCGACCCAGCCGTCGTAGTAGCCAAGCTCGAGCTTCAGGACAAGCAGGCATGCCTGGGCCGCGACCGCCAGCAGCATGTCCGTGGTCAACGCCAGTCCCTGTGCACCGCTGAACGCCTTCCGCTGCAGGAACAGCGTGCTCAACCTGCGCAGATGCGCGCGTTCCACCGAACTGAGCCCACGAAAAATGCCGGCCTCGCGCATGATCCTGTTCCAGCGGTCAAGTGGAATCGGATGCCGGCGCAAGGTACGCAGGACCCGCCTCCGCTCAAGCCATTTCATCGAAAGTCGTCATGGTTGAGGGAAGCGAGTCCGACTTCCGGCCGGGCGCGACGTTCAATGGCACCGAAGTGATATCTGGGCACATCAGGCTCCCTTGCAATGCTCGATGGCTTCACCCGTCGCGCCATCGGCGCCATGGCGGAAAAACGTTCCCTCGGCGCCGGTGCCAGTGTCCTTGGTCCACCACTCAAACCAGGGTCGCTTTTTCTCAAACACCCGGGGCGGTCGACTTCCACTGTCCGATGAGTCGAGTCCCGGCGAAAGCTGCACCCACCCTGAGCTTTCATCTTGCTGGCAGGCTTTCCCTCAATCGTATTCGTCAAGACTTCGCGCGGCTTGAGTTGCCGCAGCCTGCAGCACGCTGGCATAGACCTTGCGCACCGGCGCTGCCTGTTGGGCGGCAGCCTCCAGCGATTGGTTGTACGCAGAGAGCAAGTCCCGGGCATTGTATTGGTGACGGAGGTCGCCAATCGTCTTTGCAACGGCATCCTGCAGGTGCCAATCTATGTTGACTCCTGACTCGGCCTGCTTGGCGAGGTCAACGACCCTCAGGAGATGGGGCGTCACTAGCCCGACGATCGTGGCCTTCATTGCAGCCAACCGTAAAAAACGTTTGGAATCACATCGTGAAGATCGGCATCCGCCTGGACAGCAGCTTGATACAGTGCCGCTCGAGCCCGCTTGCGCGTCGCTTCCGGCAGCGTTTTCATGTCGCTATCGGCTTGTTTGAGAAAATCCCGTAGCGGCAGGTATTTATTGTCCAGATTGCTCTGCCTCCAAAGTGAGGCAAGGTGCTGCTTCACGTGCTTTTGCACCGCAGCGGCATCAGAAGGCGAACGCTCGGACAAAAAAGCCACCTGTTTCCATCCGTCAGCGCCGTTCGTGAGCAAGCCGTCAAGAGTTTTCTGAGGGAGTAGCAACTCACGCAATATTTTTCGGGCTTCCCCGAAGGTGGTTCCAAAAGTGACCGATTCCGCTGGGGCGTTACTATTGGAAACCTTGACCAGACGCGATCGGTCGAGAGTCAGCTCAAGCAGCAACTCCGTCTCAACAGGGTCCATCTGCTCATCAGACTTAATCACCTGGCTCAAGAACTGAGCGGCCTCGGGGCTCATGACTCCGCTCGCCCCGCTGAGCCGATATGTCATTTCCAAAGCGCCATAGGCCAGCGCGTTCAGGCCGTTGACACGTCCATCCATCACAACGGCGGGCTCGGCGGATACAGACACTCCGCAGAAACCAACGCACAGCACCATCGTCGACAGGATTCTTTTCATGCCTCGATCCTATCTCACTCCAGATCGATAACGGGGGGCGGCTTGCTGCTGCCCGACTTGCGCCGCAAAAAACATGGGGCAGCGAGCATTTCGGGCAAGCTGCGCCGAAGGGAATCCAGCTCAGCTATTTCCCTCGGCTCTTTTTCCCCGACGCCTCGGCCGGGATGCTTGCTCGGCGCGATGGCCTAACCACAGGGCGGCAACAAGAGACCGGGCGCCGCGGCGAACAACCTGGGAACTTCCGCCGGTTCCAGCGGCCGACTGTGCAGGTAGCCCTGTATTTCGTCGCATTTCGCGGCGCACAGGTGATCGAGCTGCTGGCGCGTCTCGACGCCTTCGGCGACAACCTTCATGCCCAGGCCGTGGGCGATGCCGACGGCGGCCTGGATAATGGCCGCGCTGCGGGGGTCGTCGATCATTTGCTGGATGAAGCTGCGGTCGATCTTGAGCGTGTCGAACGGGAAGCGGCTCAAGTAGCTCAAGGACGAATAGCCGGTACCGAAATCGTCGAGCGAAATCGAAACCCCCATTGCGGCGAGCTCCTGGATTTGCTCCAGCGCCGCGTCGCTGTCCTGCATCATCACGCTCTCGGTCACTTCGATATCCAGCCAGCGCAAGTCGAATCCGGTTTCCACCTGGATGGCACGCACCAGCGCCGGAAGCGTTCCCGCCCGGATTTGCAGCGCAGATACGTTGACCGCCGTGCGAATTGGCCCCGGCCCCTGGTCATTCCATGCCTGCGACTGCAGGCAGGCGGTACGCAGCGCCCATTCGCCAATGGACTCCATCAATCCCGCATCCTCGGCAATTGGTATGAATTCGGCCGGACTCACCTGGCCCAGTTCCAGGTTGTGCCAGCGCAGCAAGGCCTCGACGCCGCAGTTGGAGCCGTCGCTGAGCGATGCCATCGGCTGGTACTGCAGGCTTAACTCGCCCCGATCCAGGGCGAAGCGAAGTTGCCGTTCCACCTGCATCCAGCGCTGCACCCGCAGGTTCATTTGTTCGGTGACGAAGTGCAGGCGGTCACGACCTGCCTCCTTGGCGTACGCCAGCGCCGTGTCCGCGCCCCGAAGCAACACGGCCGGCGTGGTGCCATCGTTCGGGTACAGGCTGATGCCAATGCTGCCCGTCACCGTGAGCATGTCCCCTTCATGCATGATCGGCAGCTTGACCGCCGCCAGCAGCTGGCGGGCCTTCTCGGCAACCTGCTCGGCGTCGGTAAAACCGGCAAGCACCACGGAAAACTCGTCGCCACCCAGTCGCGCCGTGGTGGCCTCGAATCCCACCAAGGCCTTCAGCCTGCGGCCCACCTCGGCCAACACCGCGTTGCCTGCCTCGTGGCCCATGGCGTCGTTGACACGCTGCAGCCGGTCCACGTTAAGCAGCACCAGCGCCAGCCGCGTGCCATTCGCTGCGGCGTCGTCGACAGCCGCCGCCAGCGCCTCGTCCAGCTGGGTTCGATTGGCCAGCGAGGTGAGGTCATCGAAATGGGTCAGGAACTTCAGCCGTTCCGCCTGGGCAGCGGCGTCGGTCAGGTCCCTCAGGCAGCCCACCACTTCGGCACCGCGCTGGCCGTTGCCGGGTAGCCAACGGGCTTCGTCCTGAACCTGGCGCAGCCCGCCGTCCTGGTCGAGCAGGCGATATTCCTGGGTGAACCGCCCGGACTGCGGAATCGCGAGCAGGTGGCGCCGAACGCGGTCGCGATCCTCCTCGTGGACCCGGGCCAGCCACTGGTCGAGCGAGCAGGTCTGGTGGGTCTGGAAACCGAAACGCTGCGACAGCTCATTGTCCTGCCAACGGAAGCGGGGCGTTCAGTCCCAGCCCTCGACCTGGTAGAGCACTACCGGGACCGCGTCGAGCAGATGGTTCAGCTTGGCGTTGCTGGTTGTCAGCTGGGACGTTTTTTTCCGGACCTGCCAGCGCAGGGCCAGGATCCACACGCCGCCCAGGACGCCAAGCGAGATCAGCGCCCGCTGCTGCGATTCCGACAAGCCCCCTTCGGCCTGCCGGGACACCAACGCCTTGCCCATCGCGTCGAACAAGGGTGAGTCCGGATCGATCTTCCAGGGCCCGAGATGCGCGTCAATGCGTGCCAACAGGTCCGAATTTTTCCCGGCGGGCGCGGCGAAATAAAACATCACCGGCTCGAGCAAGACCGGGGATTCCAGCAGGCCGTACCGGGCAGCATTGACATCAGTGAAGAAGTTGTTCGATACCGCCGCGTCCACCTGGCCTTGCTGCACGAGTCGGAAGCCCGCATCGAGGCTTCTGACCGGAATCTCGACATAGGTGAGCTCCCGCGCATCCATCAACTGTCTCAGCTTGGCCTGCTGGATCGAGGCATCCAGCACCGCGACCCGAAGCCCCGCCAACTCCTCGAATTCGTGCAGGGTGCGGTTGCCGGCAATCACGACGTCGGTCCATCCATGGAGCACACCGATGCGATTGAAGGAAAACCGTTTCTTGCGATTCTCCGAAATGGCAACGTCGGGCATCAGGTCGATGTCCCCGCGCTCGAGCATGGCCATGCATCCGTCCCAGGCACACGGCACGTAGACCAGCGTCCAGCCTTCTTCCTGCGCAACCGCCTCGGTGATGTCGATGAACAGGCCCCGGGGAATCCCCTTTGCGTCGGTGTAGATCTTCGGCGCGTTCTCGTAGACGCCAACCCGGACATCCCGCGCGTGCGCGGCATTGGCGGCGAAGCCCAGCGAAAGCAGCACGAGCAGGCCAAGCCGGCGCAAGAGTGCCGCGCTCGCCGCGACACACCGCACTGCGCCCAAGCCCGCGGTACGGCGCCCGGTCGCGGGCGCACGCAAACTTGCGATGTGTACTGACGCTGGATCGCCGGGGGCGGAGCCAATACTCATGTGATAGATCCGGTGTGCCGTTCATTAGGGGCACCAAACATCGGAAATTGCAACTGTGGGGCCCAACTCCGGAGTGAACGCGCAAGCACCCCCGTAGCGGACATCTCAAAAAAGTAGCGCCTCTTACGGGCGACAAACGGTGTTGGACAAACGGGGCCAGGCTGGACTGCCCCGTCTTTCACAGACACCTGAAAATGGGGACAACCCCTTTTCCCCTTTTTTGACGACGGCCGCGCACGCTGCCAGCATGGCGCCACCTGCATCGAGGAGACCGCCCATGAACCGCGTCAAGGGCAAGACCTGCATCGTGACCGGAGGCGCGGTCGGCATCGGCCACGCCTGCGTCCTGCGGCTGGCAGGGGAAGGCGCCGCCGTGGCGATCTTCGACCGCATGCAGGCCGAGGGCCAGGCCCTCGCCGATGCAATCAACCACGACGGGGGAACAGCGCGCTACTGGCATGTGGATGTCACCCGCGAGGCCGACGTCGCCCGCGCGATCGACGAAGTCGCCGACCACTTCGGCAGTATCGACGTGCTGGTCAACAACGCCGGCATCTCCGGCAGCACCAAACTCACCCACGAAATCACCGAGGCCGAGTGGGACCTGGTGCAGGCGGTCAACGTCAAGGGCGTGCTGTTCTGCGTCAAACACGCGATTCCGCACCTGCGCCGCGCCGGCGGCGGCAGCATCATCAACCTGTCCTCGATCTATGGCCTGGTCGGCGCACCGGACGTGCCGGCCTACCACGCCTCCAAGGGCGCGGTGCGGCTGATGAGCAAGACCGACGCAATGTGCTACGCGCCCGACCGTATCCGGGTCAATTCTGTGCACCCGGGTTACATCCGCACGCCGATGGTGGAACACCACCTGCAGGCCAGCGGCGCCACCGACCTCGAGGCTGCGTACGAGGAGGTCGGCAAGCTGCATCCGCTGGGCCACATGGGCGACGCCGACGACATCGCCTGGGGCGTGGTCTACCTTGCCTCGGATGAATCGAAGTTCGTCACCGGTGCCGAACTGGTGATCGACGGCGGGTATACGGCGCACTGACGTGGAACAAAGGGACGACGGGAATCAAGCGATCTTAATTTCATCCGTCCCCTTTTTTCGGCGGGACCTTCCCAAGCAGTGACCGGAGGTCGCCAAAGGGGTTCGACGTGGCTGCGGCTGGCTTGTCCTCGGCGGCCTGCGCGCTGACCCCGGTGTAGTCGGCCTGGCGCGAATGCTCGTTGTCATGGCAGTACACGCACAACAGCTCCCAGTTGCTGCCGTCCGGCGGATTGTCGGCGTGGTTGTGGTTGCGGTGGTGGACCGTCAGCTCGCGCAGGTTGGCGCGGCTGAACTCACGCGCGCAGCGGCCACACACCCACGGGTACATCTTCAGTGCACGCTCGCGATACCCCTGGTCGCGCTGCTCGGCGTTGCGCCGGGCCTCGGCAACGATGCGGTCGAGCCTGGCGTCTTGTGGCGTGGTCATGGTCATGGCGTCCGTGGGGCGGCAGGGAGAACGATATGGGTACGGAGGGAATTAAGCGATTACCTGCCGGGGAGCGGGCATCTCGCCGATATCGGCCGGCGGCGCAGTGGCAAAGACTGCACGCATCCCAACAAGGCCTGCACCGTGCCACCTCAATCCAGAATCGAATTGTCCGGCATTCCCAGACATGTCACTCAGCGAGGAGTCAACAGCTGCGTGATCTTCGGCGACGATGACGATCGGCATCATTACCGGCGCCTCGCGAGGCGTGCACGGATCATGAGGTCCTCATTCATGCCTACGTGCTGATGGACAACCATGTGCATCTGCGGCTTGATGCCTAGCAGGCAGGCGCGGTGTCCCGCGCCATCGGGCAGGCCTACGTGGATGAACTGGCCCGAATTCGCGCGCACATGGCACAGGAAAAGGCACTGGGGCGTCCCCGCTTCCGGGCCATGCTTGAAAAGACCTTGAACCGCCCTGTAGACCTCAGACCCCGCGGACGCCCAGCCCTTCAAGAAGGGGACGGAAGGAATCAAGTGCGCTTAATTTCCTCCGCCCCTTTTTCTCGCTCACTTTGCGATCAACAGCAATAGCGAGCGGCCCTGCACGCCGTAGATCGTGTACTCCCCTCCGATCAGTGCTTCGGCGCCGGGGAGGACGACCGTGTTCGCGCCTTCGTTCCAGGTCGCGGTATCGGTCACGCGGTACCACTGCTTGCCCGTGCCCGGCCAGGGCAACGTGAAGTTCACGTTGCCTGACCAGCCGTTGTAGGCGACGTAGATCGCACTCGCGGCGTCACCGAACTCGCTGCCGTCGATGCGCCAGGCGATGGCATGGTTGTTCGCATTGGTGAAATAACCGCTATCGGCCTGCGTGCCATCGGGTTTGAACCAGCGCAGCTGCTCCATCACATTGCCGTTGTTGTCCACGGCCGAGTAGAAGTTCGCCGGGCGCAAGGCAGGATGCGCCTTGCGGAACGCGATCAGGCGCCGGGTATAGGTTTCGTGATTGGCCTCGATGGTGTCGCGGGTCCAGAACAGCCAGTTGGCCGACGAATCCAGGTTGTAGACGTTGTTGTTGCCGAACTGCGTGCGCAGCGCTTCGTCGCCACCGGTGATCATCGGCACGCCGGCGCTCAGCATCAGGAACGCCAGGCCGGTCCGCGCCGCCTTGCGTTGATCGGCAAGCACGCCGCCCTGGTCCCAGCTGTGGTTGTTGTCGTCGCCGCCATCGGATGGGCCGTAGGGCCAAGGCTGGTTGTTCTGCTTGCTGTTGTAGACATAGAGATCGTTCAAGGTGAACCCATCGTGGGCGACCATGAAGTTGATCGAATGCCACGGCTTGCGGCCGTCGTCGGCGTACAGGTCGGACGAGCCGGCGAAACGGTTGGCCAGTTCCCCCGGGGTCACGGCGACCACGCCCATCTGGTTCTGCTTCTTGCGCAGCGAGTCGCGGTAGATGCCGTTCCATTCGGCCCAGCCGCTCGGGAAACCACCCACCTGGTAGGAATTTCCGCCGATCGCCCATGGTTCGGCGATCAGGTCGAGACCCGCGCCGCCACCCGCCGGTCGCGCCGGCAATTCGGCCACGATCCGGTTGAGCGCATTGCCGGAGTCCATCTTGTTGAAGTTGAAGCACCCGTGCTGGCAGCTGTTGCCCAGCACGGATGCGAGGTCGAAGCGGAAACCGTCGACGCCGAGCGTGTCGCGCCAGTAGGCCAGTGAATCGATGATCAGGTTCTGGGCGATGGTGTTGCGGGTGTTGTAGTTGCCGCCGACGCCGGTGTTGTCCCACGAATACTTGAGGTCGTTGGTCAGCGAGTAATAGGTCGGGTTGTCGAGGCCGCGCCAGGACAACAGGTTGTACACGGTGAGCCCATCGGTGCCGCCCCACGCACCGCCTTCACCGGTGTGGTTGTAGACCACGTCGATGTAGACCTTGATGCCGGCATCGTGGAAGGCCTTGACCATCGCCTTCCACTCGCGGGTCGGGCCACCTGCCGTCTTGTCAGACGAATAACGGCGGTCCGGCGCAAAGTAGTTCAACGTCATGTAGCCCCAGTAGTTGTCCCCGGTGGTGGAGTTGGGGTCGACGTCGTTGGTGTCGTTCTGTGTTTCCTGCACTGGCAGGAACTCGACCGCGGTGATGCCGAGGCTGGCCAGGTACGACGCCTTGAGTGCGGCGCCGGCGTAGGTGCCGCGCAGCGACGAGGCCATCGAGGTGTCGTCCTTGGTGAGTCCACGCACGTGCACTTCGTAGACCACGTCGTCCTTCAGCGCGCGCGTGGGCCTGGTGCCGATCGAGGTCGTGCTCGGGACAAGTACCAGCCCCTTGGGCGCACACGCGCCGCTGTCCTTGTTGCGATGGGACGCGCCGCTGGCGTAAATCGTCCCGTCCGCGCAGGACGCGGTGTTCGGGTCCTGGCTGATCTCGACCGCATAGGGGTCGATCAGCAGCTTGTTCGGATTGAAGCGATTGCCGCTGGCGTCGATGTCGGTGACGAAGCCGATGCCGCTGCCCTTGGTCCATGTGCTGTTGTACGTCCAGTTCGGCCCCCAGGCGCGATAGCCGTAATAGACCGTGCCGGTGATGCCGTAGCTGTTCTTGAGCGTCGCCACCGACGCGGTCTTCGACCATACGTTGGTGCTGGCGTCCTTGGTCAGCACGTAGCGAACCAGTTGCTGCGCGCCGGAAGGCGTCTTGTAGATCCAGACCTCGATCCGGGTGGCGCGCGAGGAATACACGCGAAAGGTGATGTTGCTCTGGGTGCCGTCATATTTCGCACCGAGGTTCTGGGAATTGATCCCCGCCTTCGCGGCAGGCGCCGGCGCAAGCAGGAACACCAGCACCAACAACAAGCTGCCCACACCGCCGAACAGTCTCATCAAGTCACGCATCGCAGCACTCTCCCCGGGAATCGATCACGCAGCGTTTGCTGCTCCGACTCACTATCGCCCGAGGTGCAGGTGCACCATTTGCCTTGCATTCGTATTCATTGCAGAAAAGGGGTCGTGCAAAAACCGGCAAAAACCGGGACGGAGGTAGTTATCCGAAATTAACTACCTCCGTCCCCTTTTTTCTTTTTTCACCTGCCAACGCCATCCCGATGCAAAGCGCGCCCTGAGTAGGGCAATGGCTTATGGTGATAAGCCCCGGGAGCCGCAACGCCGCGTCGAGTGCATCGGTCCCAACCGAGCAACAGGGAGCCACCCAGCATGTTTTCCCGTTTCCAGTGGTTGTTGCTGCAACTCTCCCGCAGAGTGTGGATACGGGTCAGCGCTTTTTCCGCGCTCGGCGTTGCCACCGCCTTGGTCGCCATCCTGGTCCGTCGCTATATCCCGCAGGACCTGTCAACGCAGATCGGGGCCGATGCGGTGGACAGCCTGCTGAACATCATCGCCATGAGCATGCTCTCGGTGACGATCTTCTCGCTCAGCACCATGGTGTCGGCGTTCGGCTCGGTGACCAGCAATACCACGCCCCGCGCCACCAACCTGCTCGCCGCCGACACCACGGCGCAGAACGCGCTTGCGACGTTCCTGGGCTCGTTCCTGTTCAGCCTCGTCGGCATCATCTGCCTGCAGACCGGTCTGTATGGCAATACCGGGCGGGTCGTGCTGTACGTGGTGACCCTGTTCGTGATCGTGCTGATCGTGATCACCCTGTTGCGATGGATCGACTATGTGCTGAGGCTCGGCCGGGTCGGGCCGACCAGCCAGCGCGTGGAGGCAGTCGCCCGTGCGGCCCTGGAACGTCGCCAGAAGACGCCCTACCTCGGCGGTATGCCGCGTCCGGATCGGATTGCGGTACCGAATGGGGGCTTGGCGCTGCGACCGGATCGGCTTGGATACGTGCAGCACATCGACATCGAGGCAATCCAGGAAACAGCCGAAGAGGAAGACCTGCAGGTGCACGTGGTGCTCCTGCCGGGGCACTTTGCCAGTACGACGCAACCCTTGTGCTATGTCGTTGGCAGCGCTACGGATGGGGCCCGGACGAGGATCCGCGACGCGTTCAGCGTCGCCGATACACGCGACTTCGACCAGGATCCTCGCTTCGGCTTGTGTGTGTTGTCGGAAATCGCCTCCAAGGCGTTGTCTCCGGGCATCAATGATCCCGGTACCGCCATCGACCTGCTTAGCCGGGGTACTCGAGTGATCGCACTGTGGGCGCAGCCACCGGTGATCGGCAACAGAATGACTGCGGACGAAACGCCTTGCGCTCGCGTGCACGTCCCTCCGGTGTCGGTCGATGATCTGTTCGATGATTTCTTCACTCCAATCAGCCGCGACGGCGCCGGCACGGTCGAGGTGGGCATCCAGCTGCAGAAGATGCTCGAAGTGCTCTCGCAGCTCGATGACCCGCGTTACCTGCGCGCCGCCGAGCGTCATTCCGCTCAGGCCATGGCGCGCGCGCGCGACGCCTTGGCGCTACCCGCAGACCTCGTGCGGGTCGAGCGCGTGGCCACACGGATCCGGCAACCGAAAGGCGCGGCAGACTGACCTGCGGGGGGATTGCCCCTCAAACCCCGCGGCCGCCCCGTTCCCCAAAAAGGCCACAAGGGGACGGAGCGAATCGGGCACCGATCCTGCTGGGTTCAACCCCAAGGGCAAAAGCAGAAGGTGTGCGCTAAGGCGATGCGTCGCCACCCAGCCGATTGATGTCCTTGTTCGCGACCACTGTCGGGGGTCCGCATCAGCGCCACGCCAGCATCGCGCGTCCAACCGGGTGGTGCTGGTCATCGTCCGCGCAACAGGCGCACCCCAAGGCCCATTACCGGCGCTCCCAAGGCATACACCGGGCGCATCCAGCCGTGCGGGCTGCGTTCTCCGTGGGCCGGCTGGATACCGCCGGGACGCAACATCACGCTACGGATCGGCAGTGCCTGCAAGGCGTCTTCGGTCTCTCCCTTGACCCTGAGCGGCATCAGGCGGCTGGTCGGATCGGCACGCGCACCGGACACGTAAAGGAAGCGACCCCCCGAATTGCGCTCGGCAAGGCACGCGCCACTTGTAGGGTGACCTCCAGGGTGACCCGGCGGTATCCTGCTTCCCGCGTGCCTACAGGCGGCGCGCCCGCACGTAGAAGCCGGCATCCCATGGCGCAAGCGCGTCGCTACCGCCTCGAGGGCATCGAGCGCTCACCCGCAGGTCGTCCACGCGTGGATCGCTGCTGCCGGGAGCGTGCCGACCCAGGACCCCGATGCGCGAGACAAGACGATGTGCCAGCGCTTCGTGCAAGACGCCTTGGCCGAGCAGTCCGGTCGCGCCGGTCATCAGGATGCGCATGGTGTCTTCCCTGGGGGTTGCGTCAACTTGAGTCTAGCTCGGGCGAAAAGGGCTCAGCTGCATTTCGCTGAAACCAGTGCACCTCACCCCTTTTCCTGCTCCACGGCAATCCAGTCCACGACGAGGGTGAACGGTCCTTCGCGCTTGTCGGCGATCAGAAGGCCGATTTCGCGGACTTGGGCCGGGTCCAGGCGAAACCGGGACGGAGGTAGTTATCCGAAATTAACTACGTTGGTCATCAGCACATAGCCGTGAATGGCAACGCACTGTTCGCGCGAGGTCTGCTCCAACGCCTGCAGATAGGCGGCGAAGTCCTCATCATCGATGAAGGTCGCGCCGCGGTTCACACCACGATGGGTGATGTGCAAGGGGGTACCGGGCAGTTCGAGGCGTGGTCGGCGCATGACCCCATGATGCCGACCGACTCAGGCGAAGACAGTCGGCCCACTGATCGAAAAGGGGTCAGAGAACATTTCCCTCCGATTCAAACGGAAATGTTCTCTGACCCCTTTTTGCTGGCAACAGCATGGATGCGATCGGTCACGCCGGTGGCGATCCAGGCGTCACCTCCTTTGCATATCTGTCGCTTCAAGGGGATCGCGGCTTCGTCTTCATAGCCAACCTGAGCGTGGAAGACAGTCCGAGTGCAGCAAAGGGCATTCGTGTCGCCGCGCGAACATGGAATCCGCTGAGTCCGTAATGCGATTGAACGTGGACGTGGCGATTTGGGCCTCCGCCATGTTCCATGTATCGATAAACAAAAAAAAATGACCGGAGGGAATTAGGCGCGCTTGATTTCCTCCGGCCCCTTTTTTCGGTCACGCCCCCTTAGCGGTGCCGCCGATTGCCAGCGCATCAATCATCGCTTTCATCGCGTCCTCTACTTCCCGCGCCGAGCTAGCGATCCCGTCGCCGTCAGAAACAAGCGCCAGCAATTCCGTGGGTGGAATCATCCCCACCATGGTTCGCCCACCCTGTTCGTAAATGGACACGCGGCATGGCAAGGCCATGTTGAGCGACATGTCGGCCGCCAGCACTTCGCTCGCCTGTCGCGGATTGCATACCTCGAAAACCCGACAGCGCGCATCGATGGGAAATCCCTTCTTTTCCAGGATCTGCTGGAAGTCGTACTGGTGCAGCACGCCGAGCCCCTGCGCTTCGGCTGCAGCGGTGATTGCATCGGAAAGCTGGTCAACCGTAAGTTTGCTTTCGCGTACGTAGGTCATTGATATCTCCTGCAGGATGTCGACCGACAGCATGACCATGTCAGCGCTTACGATCCGTGACGGACAAGACGGACCGCAGAAATTGTCCCCACAAAGGGGGCAGAGAACTTTTCCCCTGCCGCAGCCACACGTAGCGGGTAGCGGCGCGTTTCAAACGTAAATGTTCTCTGACCCCTTTTTGAACCTGACCCCGTTTTTCCGTTTTTGGCCTAGTGCGGCGGCTTGACCCGCAGGATCGCAACCAGGCCGACGAGCAGGAGCGCAGCCAGCCCGACCAGGGTGCCGCCCACGCCAAGAAGCGCGGGCAGGTTTCCATCGTGGCCGTTGGCATTCATCGCGAATCCCGCCGCCGCCGCTGATGCGGCCAGCCCCGCGACGACCAGGCAGACGACGATCGTGCGCCTGGGATTACGCAAGGCCAGCGCCGTACGCGGCCGTGTGACGCCCTGGAAATGCGCCAACACGCGCTGCGCTTGTTGTCGTGCCTGGTCGGGAAACGGAACACGCAGCACCAGGCGCGTGGTGGCGACCCCATAACGGTTCACGTAGGCGATTTCGAACTCCATGAAAGGCAGCCCGCCTGGCGCGGTTCGGAGCTGCACGCCCCTCACCTCGGGTTGCCCGCCCGGCCGCAGCACGTGGTACGAGCCATCGACCAGCAGCGACGTCCGGCCCACGATGACCTCGACGCCCGAACGCGGCGTGTCCTTGCGGATCCACAGGTCGTTGACGAGGGCTGCGGACTCGCGGGAGCGCGCGCGATCGAACTCTCGGAACCGGTCCCAGTCCCCGGCGTCGATGTGCCAGCGTGCGATGACGTGCCTGCCCGCACGCAGCTTCGCGCTCCCCAGCACGTAGAACAGCGACTGCAGCAGGAAGCTGAAACCGACGAGGCCCAGTACCACGCCGGATACGAGCGGAAGGATCGATTCCGAGGACTCGCCGCGTGCCGCATGGGCCAAGGTGCTGAGCCAGACCAGCACGGATCCGGCGAGACCGATCCCGAGGAAGACGCCTGCTTTCCGGAGCGGGTTGCGCACGGTGATCCTCTGAATGTCCCTGGCGTCACCTTTGCAACGGGCAGAAGGACTGGGAACGGACAGCAAGAAAGACCGCGCAAGCCCCGATTGACCTCGACTGACCCCTGCTTTTTTCGCCTCCTTTCCGTGGCCGATTCTTTAGTTTGTGTATCGTGAGCCAGCGCGCCGGTCCCGGCACCCCTCGGAGCCCATGATGGACATCCTGAGCCTGCACAACCCGCTGTTCGCCACCTACGTCGTCGCCGCATCGCTGCTGATCCTGAAGGCGATTGCCATGTCCTGGCTCACTGTCGTGCGCATGATGCAGGCCAAGGGCGGGTTTCGTTCGCCAGAAGACCTGCGCCGGACACCGCTGAATCCGGAACCCAACCCCCGACAGCTGGAACCCGACGAGCGCGTCGACCGGATCCGCCGAATACACCTCAACGACCTGGAGAACCTGCCCTTCTTCCTGGTCGCCGGATTCCTGTACCTGTTTACCGCGCCGTCGCTGATGGTGGCCCGCCTGCTGCTTTACGGATACGTTGCATCGCGCCTGCTGCATTTCGCCGCCTATCTCAGCGCACGCACCCACGACACCCGCGCCACGCTGTGGACCCTTGGCTCGCTGATCCTGGTCTACATGACGGTTGCGACGCTCATCACGGCGCTCGCGGGTGCGGGTTGAAGGGGAAACCAAAGAAGCCGGAGTGGATTGGTCCGGCGCACCCTCAACCCTCGGTGCGTTTCAAACGGAAATGTTCTCTGACCCCTTTTTCGATGCCGCCCGGGCAATGGCGTTACCTGCCGGTCGGCGAGAAGTCCTGGGCTCCGCGCCTCTTCCGCCACTGGATCCACGCGATCGCGGCGACGAAGAAGACGCTGCACAGGTAACTGCCTTCCGGCCCTTCCGCGCCACCGGTCAGGGTGTCGAGGCCATGCGGGCGCAGCGCCACCAGCAGCGCCGGCAAGTGCGCATCGATGCCTGTGACGGGCAGTTCGAAGCCGGTCGCGAGCAACCAGTTCCACCCCGCGTGCCAGCCCATCACGCCCCAGATATTGCCGGTCCGCAGCGCCCAGGCGCAGGCGAACAGCGAGAAAAGCAGCGTGCTCAGCATGACCAGCGGCGGCTGGTGCGGACTGAAATGCAGGAAGCAGAAAACGAGCGACACCAGCAGCACCGCCACCGCGACGTTGGTCTTGCGCGCCACCACCGACAGCATCCAGCCGCGGAAGATGACTTCCTCCACGCTCGCCTGGAACACGAAACTCAATAGCAGCAGACCGATGTGCAGCAGACTGACGGGCGACCGCCAGGCCGGCCCCAGGCCCGCCGCCTGCATGCCGCCAGCCATCCAGATCGCGACTACGACCAGCGCGATCGTGCCGAATCCAACGGCCAGTCCGCGCAGGAAGGTTTTCAACGGCGCCGGACCGGTCAGCCCGATACTCGCCAGCGAGCGCCCTTCGACGAAGCGTACCCAGGCGAGCACGGCCGCCAGCGTCGGCAGGAAGCCGATCCACAGCAGCGCATACAAGCCAGCGAGGCCGATCGGATCGCCGCGCGGTGTCGACCAATGCTGCGACTGCATCCACCCGTCCAGCGCGATCGCCGGTACCGCGTTGAACAGGATCATCAGGATCGGCGCCAGCCACGCCCAGGGAAGCCAACCACGGGCTGGTTCGGGCGAATACAGGGCAACGGGGGTCATGCGGGGCTCCAGGTCGGCGTGACAGCCACGGCAAGATGGCGTCCGCGCGGGGGCGTGACAAACGGCTTGCGACCAAGCCATGGAAGCCGCCGATGAATCACCCGGATCGCCGACGGAAACGGGGACGGAGGTAGTTATCCCAAATTAACTACCTCCGTCCCGGTTTTTCGGTTTTTCGGCGACGAAAGTTGTACTCAACGATCTGTGCCGGCCGCGAAGCACTGGCCCGATGTTGGCCGATGGAGCCCGTGTGGAAATGGCTGCAACGGTTACGAGAACTACCAGAACACGTACTCGATCAGATGGTCGAGCCAATATGAAACGTGGGGATACCTCAGGGACGGAGGTAGTTATCCGAAATTAACTACCTCCGTCCCGGTTTTTCTGCTCGAACCAATGCACGGCCAGCGCAGGGTCCCGCTCCACGCCATCCCAACTGTGATACATCAGGCCCATCGCGCGTTGGGCAACAGGGTTTCCCTTGTCCGCCAATGCTTGCCAGATGGCGCGTGCAGCAGGGCCATCGTCACGCGACAGCGCTGCCCTTGCCCGCGCGAGTTCCGAAGCATCTCGTTCCGCGACGGTGGGCAACGGCTTCGTGGCCTGCGTTGCAACCGCCTGACCGCAGAGTCCCATCAACAGGAAGAATGTTGCGACTCGCATCAAGGCCGACTCCATCGCTCGATTGGGAATGACGATAACCAATAACGCTGCGAAACCGGGACGGAGGTAGTTATCCGAAATTAACTACCTCCGTCCCGGTTTTTGCACTTATTTTGGAAATCCACGGAGGTCTTCTACAACCGGACGCGGATGCACTCGGCATTGGAATATCAATCGCCGGCTCAATACGAAGAGCGGTTCAATCGCCTAGGGTATGTGCCCTAGGTCCACTGTCCGAGAAAGCCGGGTCGCTCCACTCCGTCCCCTTTTTTGCTCTATGCCGCGCACTTTTCCCGACAATCGCTCTCCCACCTAACCAATGCTTCTCTTAGCCCCTCAGGCATTGGCGACTTTGCCGCCAGATTCCGTAAGTCAAGACTTGCGACTGACAGGCTGGTGTCAGATGCCCGTTCATCAAACAACAAAGGCCTCTCGGATTTTCTATCCTGGTACAGCAACTCACAGAAATCCCTGAAAAAATCGATCATGAACTTACCGCGAATCCACAACGCCGCTTCTCTTTCTGCTAGAAAATCATGACCGCGTTGCAGTCCCGCTGTCGAAATAGGAAATTCAGTTGAAACCAAATTATCTAGCCAAGCCCCACCGGGTGCTGAGATCTGCTTTTCGGAAATAGTTACTGTGGATTTCACCTCACCCACCCGCACATTGCCGACCTTCTCATTCCGTGCCCCAAAAAGGCATTCGCAGGGCTCTCGAACGCTCTCCATGAACTCATCTCGCGCGGCTATGTAGTGCGAAACTACTCGATCACGCTCGTCTGGCACACCAATTAGTCTCAGTTCCGTGCGTAGGTAAGACTCGAGGACAGACTCATGAATCAAATAATTCTCTACTGAGTACGCCGGTAACAGGAACAGGTCGTCGGTAACGGGATGACCTCGCATACCATCGTAATCGTGATCCACGATAAAGTAGGTACATACCGAAAGACCGGTTCTATCGCGATGCAGTAGCTCTCGAAATTCTAGCGACTTGGATTTTCCATTTGCTACCAGCGGTTCCCACTCGAACCTTTCGTCCAACCGCTTTATCCAAGTTTCATAGACGGGCAGATCATCTTTACCCTCGAGCACGATCACAATTCGGCATCGATGCCTCTCACGAAGCCTAGCGAGGCTCACCTTTAAAACAGATACATTTTTTCGCTCGCTACGGAGTGAGTCTGGATCCGTCGCACTCATTCAATGAGATCCTTGTGCCTGGTCACCTTCATAGCACCGGCATATGGGTCCAATTCATTCTCGAAAATGAATGGCGAGTGTGTGATTGCCAGCAACTGCGCTACAGAACCGGAGTTCACCATGTCGGGAACAATCTTGCGCTGCCAATCCAATGAAAGCGATAACTCAGGTTCGTCAATGAGAATAAAATTTCGCTTATTATAAAGATACAATCTTGCCAATATAGAAACGACCTGCTTTTCACCTGATGAGAGTTGACTCAAAGGTACAACGGCTTCCGTGAAAGCATTTACTACCGTTACCCTCATGCTATTAGGTTCGTAAATAAAACTCTTTTCGTCACTCGAGTCAGTAAGATAACCATTACACGCATCAACGAAGCGCTGCAGCATCGCTTCAGTTTCACGCGTCCGTTCAATTACCGAACCTAGCTTGGTCAGGAAATATCGCAAGACGCCTTGGTCTGCGTCGGCGATCCTGTTCGTCGCATAGAGCTCGTTAATCGCTGCAATACGCCTTCTCGAACTTTTCTCAGATTCCCGAAAACTCGTATCAGGCGTGTGGAAGCGATCTGCACGTGAAACCCGAGTTAAAAAACGAGTCAGGGAATCGATGTCGGGAAGCCCGCCAACTCCGAAACTATCTGTAGCGATCGAGTTCGAAAGCGCGTCATCAATGATCGTTGCGCTCGCACTACGATATTCCAAATTTGACACACGCTCCACTTCGGCAGAAAGCTCATTTAGGCGAGTCTCAACATCCTCGAGGCCATAGTTCATGTGCGCGGGCTCTAAATTCTCGAGCGCTTTGTTTTGGCGCCCTCGTTGAATTTGCCCACCGCGACGATGTCGACTCTTTGGACTTAGGAGCGGGTTCTCCACGCGCCTATACGTAGGCAAGTACACAACATCGATCCCCTGCATTGCCGAAGAAACTCGGGCCTCAAGATCTTTCAAAGCAGGAGTGGTCGAACTAACCAGCTGATACAACGCTATTAGATGTTCGTCGAGCTCGTCATATGAGAAGGGTGACGATGCATAAAGCTCCCGAATGACTGGATGATCTCCGGAAAAAGCCGACCCCCGTTCTGGTTGAAATGAACCAATCAAAAACTCATAGAGATCGTCCTCCTTCACTGAAAACTGCGAAGTAAAGAACTCAGCGCGCTTTGAGAATTCGGTGTCTCGCTCGCCCATATCTGACTTTAGCAATGTCCCCGAACCGAGACCATCATTGAACTCAAATTCGATTGACTCGAAGTCTAAAGATTGCAATCTTCCGAACCTTCTGCGAAGAAAGGCATGGAGAGCATTCAATATGGTAGTTTTTCCGGAACCATTCCCGGCGATTAGAATTAGCGTGTTACCTATAAACTCTATTTCTACATCCTTATATTTATAGAGCTTGCATATTTTGAATCGCTTGAGAGGACCATTTCCCATACGAGCATTCCTTTCATCAGTTGAACATTGCGATCAAAGATCTACGCAGCGTGATGGTTCAAAGCATTCAGTCAATGTCAGGGCAGAATTCCGTCTTTCGACGCCGTCGGTCTCGCCGACAATCCGTTCGACCTTCTCGACGACCTTGGCGCTGCGATTGACCGAAGCTCCCTCGGGGAGCTGGATGGCGATAAAGAACGCGCCCTGATCCTCGTCGGGAACGAATCCCGTCGGTGTGTTCTGGTAGAGCCATCCGGTCGCCACGAACACACCGACCAGGAAGATCAGGCCGAAAGCCACCCGCCGGATGAGCCGGGCGACAACGGCGGCGTAACCGTCCCTGGCCTTGTCGACGCCCTTGAGGAAGTAACGGACGGGACCCCAGATACGCTGGTCCGGTTTCAGGACAAGGCCGCACAACGCGGGGCTCAGGGTCAGCGCGTTGATACTGGAGATAACCGTGGAGACGGAAATGGCCACGGCGAACTGCTGGTAGAGCTTTCCGGTAATCCCTGGCAGGAAACCCACCGGCACGAACACGGCGAGCAGCACCAAAGTGGTGGCGATGATCGGCGCGGTGATCTGGGTCATTGCCTTCTTGGCGGCATCCTTCGGACTCAGCCCCTCCTCGTTCATGATGCGGTCGGTGTTCTCCACCACCAGGATGGCGTCGTCGACGACAATACCGATGGCGAGCACGAGAGCCAGCAGCGACACCATGTTGGCGGTGAAGCCGAGCGCCAACATGACCGCGAGGGTACCGATGATGGAGACCGGGACCGCCACCGTCGGCACGATGGTCGCGCGGAAGTTGCCGAGAAACAGAAACACAACGAGGACCACCAGCACGAACGCCTCGAACAACGTCTCGATCACCGACTCGATGGAGTTCTTGACGAAGATGGAGGTGTCGTAAGGAATGGCGTAGTCAAGATCCTCGGGGAACCGGTCCTTCAGCCGTTCCATCGCGGCGCGAACACCGTCGGCGACGGTCAGCGCGTTGGCTCCCGGCGCCTGAAATACGGCCATCAGAACGGTCTCGCCGCCGTTGAACCGTCCGTACCAGTCCGAGGACCGAGCGCCCAGTTCCACCCGGGCGATGTCCTTGAGACGAAGCACGGAGCCGTCCGGGTTGGAGCGGATGATGATGCTCTTGAATTCGTCAACGTCGGTCAGGCGGCCCTTGGTCTGGATGGTCAACTGGACCTGGGGGTCGTCGGTCATGGGCTGCGCCCCGATGCGCCCGGCGGCGGCCTGAACGTTCTGCGCGCGGATCGCGGAAATCACGTCGTTGGGAGAGAGGCCGAGGTTGGTCAGCCGGTCGGTCGCCAGCCACACCCGCATACTGTAATCGAGGGCGCCCCACACTTGGGCGTCGCCGATGCCGGGGATGCGCGCCAGCTCGTCGCGAATATTGATGGTGGCGTAATTGTTCAGGAACAGCGAATCGTAAGTCTTGTCCGGCGAGTACAGCGCCACGATCTGCAACAGCGCCGAGGACTTCTTCTCAACCTTGACACCCTGGCGCTGCACCTCCTCGGGCAGCTGCGGCGTCGCCTGCTGGACGCGGGTCTGTGTGTTGACGGTGTTGAGGTCCGGGTCTGTCCCCACCTCGAACGACACCGTCAGGCTGTAGGAACCGTCGTCGCCGCTGGTGGACTTCATGTAGATCATTTTGTCGACGCCGGTGACCTTAGATTCGATCACCTGTGCCACCGTCTCCTCGACCACCTCCGCGCTGGCTCCGGGATAGCTGGCGGTGGCGCTCACCTCCGGCGGCACGATCTCGGGAAACTGCGCCGTCGGGATGACCAGCATCGCGATGGTTCCGGCGATGGTGATGACCAGGGAAATGACGATCGCCAGCCGCGGCCGGTCGATGAAAATGTGGGAGAACATGGCCTCAGGTCCCCGGCGGCGTCAGCACGGGTTCGGCCTCCGTGGGTTCCACCTTCTGGCCCGGACGCACCTTCTGGATCCCTTCCGTGATAATGCGTTCCTCCGCTTTCAGGCCGCTCTCGATCACCACCTCGGGTCCCTGCTCCTGACCGGTTTCCACGCGCCGCCGTTCCACCGTGTTCTCGCCGTCGACCACCAGGACGTATCGTCCCGCCTGATCGATCTGCACCGCCGAACGGGGAACGACGAGCCCGCTCTCGGTCTCGGACCGTTCGGCAATCACATTGACGAACTGACCGTCAATCAACAAACCGTCCGAGTTGGGAAACTCGGCGCGCAGGTCCAGGGTATCGGTTTCACGACTGATGGTGATGTCGGCGAAATTGATCCGCCCCGTCTCGGAATACATCGTGCCGTCGTTCAGTCTCAGGCGGAATTGCACGTCCCTCGCGTCGCCGGTCTCTTGGACGTGTTTCTGATAGTCGAGGATCAGCCGCTGACTGATGGGGATGACCACATGAACGGGATGTTCGCTGACCACCGTCGCCAAGGAGTCGCTCTGCGGGGTGACCAGATTGCCGACCGTGTAGGTCTCCCGGCTGATCCGTCCGCTGATGGGCGAGCGGATCTCGGTATAGCCAAGGTTGAGTTCCGCCTGTTCAAGCAGAGCCTTCGCGCTGAGCACGGCCGCGCCCTGGACTTTCACGGTCGCGACGGACTCGTCCAACTGCTGCTTGCTGACGGCCCCCGATTTCACCGCTCTCCGCACCCGACTGAGCGTGGCGCGGGCCTGCGCGAGCGACGCCTCCGCTTGCGCCACTTGGGCGCTTGCGTCATTGACGGCGGCGATATAGGGCGCCTTCTCGATGACGAACAACAGGTCGCCCTTCTTGACGTCGCCTCCTTCCTCGAACAGCCGCTGCTCCAGGAACCCCGTGACCCGGGCGGTGAGATCGACACGGTCTATCGCCTCGACGCGACCGGTAAATTCCATGAATTCTGTGACGTCTTTCTCGACAACCGGCGTGACGATCACAGCCGCCGGCGGCGCCGGCGACGAGGCCTCCTGCTGCTCGGAGCAGCCGGCGAACAGCACCACGAATACGGCAAGCAACAGGAATGGAAGCGCGCGGGAGCGACGAGCGTGAAATGCAATCAACATCAGTGACCGGCAGACTTCATTGGAGGGGAGCCTCAATCCTACCGGGCACGCTCGCGGACAGCAAGCTTGCACTGCAACCGCATGACCGATGGGCGGTGGGCGGTGGCGGGACAGGAGGCGGAGAGCGTGGGTCTCAGGTCCATCGCAGATCGAGCGTGAGCGGCGCTTCGCCGGTTTCCGGGAGGGGCGGCGGTATCGCCGTGCCGGCGGACGGCCCGACCGGCCGGAACCGCTCGCGGCGACGGTTTTCCGCTTCGCGCGCGTCCGCCGGCGGCATCCGATACGGCTCGTCGCGGGATGCCTCCACCGAATAGGCGCATCCGCCCAGCGCGCCGCCGGCGTGGCGGTCGAGGAGCTCGAAGGTCAGGTCCGGGGTCGCGCCAATTGTGGGATGAAGTCCGGCCGGGTTGTCCCAGGCGCGGAAACGGATACCGGCGACAAACTCGCCGTTCCCCTCCGGACCGGTTGCCCGGAGCGGAACGCGCCGCCCGTTACAGACCAGCACATGACGGTCCGAGTCGAAGCCGGCGACCCGCGACCTGAAGACGGTCCATGGACGAGTCGGTGGTCCGCGAGGTTCCGCCCGCGTCGGGTTCCTCGCCGAGCACCAGCCAGGGTTCCAGCGCCTGCCGAAGCTCGATCGTGACGCCGTCGACGATCACGCGGCCATAGAGGGGAAAGCGCAATTCGAACTGAGGTTCGAGCCACCCGGGATCGAAGGCGATCCCCGCCTCCGCCAGGTCGCCGGCGACCGCGAGTAGATCCTTCCAGACGAAGTGCGGCAGCATGAAACGGTCGTGAAGCGCCCGTCCCCAGCGCACCAGCGGGCGGTCGAACGGCCGTTCCCAGAACCACGCCAGCAGGGCGCGGATCAACAACCTCTGGACCATCAGCAACCGCGCGTCCGGCGGCATTTCGAAGGCCCTGAGTTCCACCAGACCCATCCGTCCCTGGGCGCTGTCCGGCGAATACAGCTTGTCGATGCACAACTCGGCGCGATGGGTGTTTCCGGTCACGTCGATCAACAGATTGCGGAACAGCCGGTCCACCAGCCACGGCGGCGGGCTCTCGCCGCTTCCAGGAGCCGGAACCTGGCGGAAGCACAGTTCCAGTTCGTCAAGCGCCTCGTGACGGGCCTCGTCCACCCTCGGCGCCTGGCTGGACGGACCGACGAACAGGCCCGAGAACAGATACGACAGGGCGGGATGGTTCTGCCAGTAGCCCACCACGCTTCGCAGAAGATCCGGACGCCTCAGGAACGGACTGTCGGCGGGCCGGGGACCGCCGACGGTGACGTGGTTGCCGCCGCCGGTGCCGGCGTGACGTCCGTGGAGCGAGAATTTTTCGGCGGTCAATCCGCACCGCCGGGCATCCTCGTAGAGCCCCATGTTGATATCGACCAGATCCTTCCAGTCGCGGGCGGGATGCAGGTTGACCTCGATCACGCCCGGGTCGGGGGTCACGCTGAGCGACATCAGGCGCGGATCGGACGGCGGCCTGTAGCCTTCGAGACACACCGCCATCCCGAGGTCCGCCGCCGTGTTCTCGATGGCGGCCAGCAGATCCACGAACGCCGCCGCGTTCTCCATGGACGGCAGGAACAGGTTCAGAAGGCCCTCGCGGGGCTCCGCGCAGATCGCCCTGCGCACCGGCTCTTCCGGCGTTTCGGGCACCGTGAACGCCGGCGCGTCGCAGTCCGAGAACCCCCTCGCCGAGCGGCTCATGCCGGGACCGGCGCCATGGCCATCCCGCTCCGCCAATGGCGGCCGGTCCTCGAAGGGATCGATGGGCGCGAAATAGGGGTAAAGGTCAGCCGGCAGCACCGGCAGCGACCCGAGCGGCAACCGGTGGCCGGCTCGATGACCGCCGGGCACCAGGTACAAACGCCTTCGCCTGAAGGACCACCGTTCGCTCCGCCAGCCGGGCACGGGCCCCGCATCCGACCATTGCAGCGGCAGGACGGCCGCCACCGGCGTCGACAACCCGCGCTTGAGGACGCGTGCCAGGCCGGCGTACCGCTCCTCGTCTCCCAACGCCGCCCGCAGCAGGTCCAGGTTCTCGGGAAGGCGTTGCTCGCGCGCCAGAAACGGGATCGGATCCTCGTAAGCGTCGCGGACGTAGCCGGGTTCAAGGCCCAGCCGGACCGCGAGACCGGTCATGAACCGCCGGGCGTCCAGAACCTCGTCCCGCGCATTCCGGGGCACCTTGTCCTCCGGGGGGACAAACGCCAGAAGCTCCGGATCGCGCCACAACGGCTTGCCGTCCTCTCGCCAGTAGAGCGAGAAGGCCCAGCGCGGCGCGGCCTCGCCCGGATACCATTTCCCTTCGCCGAAATGAATGACGCCGCCGGGCGCGAACCGCTCGCGAAGCCGGCGCGCCAGATCCGCGGCCAACCGGACCTTGGTGGGGCCGAGCGCCGCCGTTTGCCATTCCGCGCCAAGGGGATCCCCGGACGAAATGAACGTCGGCTCGCCCCCCATGGTCAAGCGCACGTCGCCGGCGCGAAGGCGACCATCCACGTGATCGCCAAGCGCGAGGATCGCCGCCCACTGGTCCTCGGTATACATCAGCGCCATCGACTCCCGGGTTGTTCGTCGTACCGCCTTTTCCGATCACGATCCATCTTAGCAATAATCACGCCACCAATTCTCCTCCCAACACCGCCCATTTTTTAAGGGGTTGCGAGGCGGCGATGGGGACCAGGACAATCGGAGGCTGACCAAATTCTGTGCAAAGCACAAGAAATTACCACGTTTGGGGCAACCGGAAGCCTGTTCGATAGGCGGTCCCGCCCGGAGCCGCCGCCGCGATCACCGGCCCCGGGACGACTCGTCCGCGGGGATCACGTCGACGGCCACCTCGATGGTATGCGCGCCGCCGCCGAAAATGGCGCCCTTGATGGGGCTGACATCGCTGTAGTCCCGCCCCCAGGCGACGGTGATATGCTCGACGGAGACCACCAGGTTGTTGGTGGGATCGAGATCCACCCAACCGTAACCCGGACACCACACCGCCAGCCACGCATGGGACGCGTCGGCGCCGATCAGCCGTTCCTTTCCCTCCGGCGGATGGGTCAGGAGATAGCCGCTGACATAGCGGGCCGGGATGCGCAGCGAGCGCAAACAGGCGATCTGAAGGTGCGCGAAATCCTGGCAGACCCCCCGGCGGCCGGCGAATACCTCTTCCACCGGGGTGGAGACCGTGGTGGCGGTGCTGTCGTAGGTGAACTCGTCGTGGATGCGCCGGGTCAGGTCCAGTGCCCCCGCGAGGATGGGAGAGCCGGGAGGAAACGAGACGCCGGCATAGTCCGCCAGGCTGGAACTCGCGGCCGCTTTGGGCGAGTCGAAAATGTACTGCACCGCATCGAGCCCGGTATCGGAGGTGTCGGCATACAGGTCGTCGTAAAGGGTGTCCCAGGCCACGGTTCGGTCCGGATCCGGAGGCGACGGGGGGCTGACCTCGAGCCGGCTGCGGGAATGCAGGGTCAGTTCCTTGTGCTGATCCTGAAGCGTGATGTTGGTGACGGGATTCCCGAAATAGTCCTCGCTCGCCGTTTGTACGGTCGGATTCGGCGTTACCGCCAACGCCGTGCGGTGACAGACCTGATTGACGCACGGCCGCGGCGTCAGGTGCAGTCGATGATGCGAAAAGGAAACCGGGATCGAATACCGGTACCGTGTGCGGTGACTGACGTCGTAGATCAACCGTTTCTATCTCCGGGCCAGATCGGCGGGCGGGCGCGCCTCGGCGTGACTGAAATAGCTCCGCGTGATCGCCTCCGAAAAGTCCGGCAGCCCGTCCTCCACCTGGCCGAGCAGCGCCGCCAGTTGGGCCCGCCGTCCCCGCCCGTCCCGTTCGCACAGCGCCGGGATCTCGGCGAGGCGGATGTTGGTGGACAACGACAGGATGATCCGCTGCTCGGCGCTGCGCGCGGGCGGCGGAAGGATCCGCGGAAGGTCGTTCACATGACGCTCCATGGCGCTGATCTGGAACGCGATGGAGCGCGGATTGCTCTCGTCGGTCAGCAGCAGGTCGATCACCGGCGCCAGCATCGGCGCGGTCAGGTAGCGCCAGCGGTATGTCATGATGCTGTCGGCCAGTTCGAGAAGCAGCCCCAGGCTTCCGTCCTCTTCGGGATCGCCCGCCACCAGCAGCCTGTTCATGAGCCGGGACAGATGGCGGGCCCGCTCCAACCGCCGGCCCATGTCGAGAAAACGCCACCCGTGGTCGCGGGTCATGTTTTCCATCTCCATGCCGCTGAACGCCGCGAGCATCTGCAGGCCGTCGTCCAGGCGCTCCAGCGCCTCGCCCACCTCCAGGGTCCCGCCCATCGGCGGGCGGGTCGTGTTCATGTGAAAACCGTTGATGGTCCGCCACGCCTCCGCCGACAGCCAGTCGCGCGCCAGCGCGGCCGTTCTCATCAGATTGCCGGCCGAATCCTGCAGGGCATAGGTATGGTCCGGACCGTACAGCAGGGCATGGATCTGCCGCTCCAGCGCCACCGTGGAGCCGAGCGCCCGTTCCTCCGAGGTGGGCGGCTTGATCCCCGTTTTCTTGAGCAGCACGCCGATGACCCCCTCCAGGGCTCCCAGGTCGTGGGCCAGATCGATCTCTTCGGTCAAGCGCCGGAGCACGCTCCTGAGCACCCGCATGGTATCCTCGGCGCGCTCGGCGTAGCGTCCGAGCCAGAACAGGTTGTCGGCGGAGTGACTGGGGATATCCTTGCTGGTCCGCCGCGGCTCGAGCACATGCGACGGCGTCCGCAACAGGCTGAAGTTGGATACCGCCTCGTCGGACAGCACCCAGGTGTCCTTGGCGCCCTGGCCGCGACGAAGGACCACGGCCCTCGGATCGTTGGTCGCCGCGACCCGGGTCAGACCGCCCGGCATCACCGTATAGCCGTCCTCCGCGGCGGCCAGGAATACCCGCACCGACATGGGGCGCGGTTGCAGCGCGCCATTGAGCCAGACCGGCGTCGTCGACAGCGACACCATCTCCTGCGCCACATAGGCGTGTCCGCTCCGTCTCACCTCGTCCCGGACGGCGCTGGCCTCGGATGCCGTCAGGTCGCCGCCGAGCACGGGGCGGCTGGTCTTGGTCAGCAAGGGACGCCGCTCGAACGCCAGGTCGATGGCCAGGTGGCCCAGGTTGTCGAGAACATGATCCCGCGCGCCGGTCTGCCCGCACCACCATGTGGCGGTGTTGGGAAGGATCAGGTCCTCGTCGAGAAGCAAGCGGCACAGTTTGGGAAGGAAGGCCATGAACGCGCGGGTTTCCACCAGTCCGCTGCCCAGCGCGTTGGCCATCGTGACGGTACCCGCCCGGACCGCTTCCACCAGCCCGGCGACACCCAGCCCCGATTGGCTTTGCAGTTCGATGGGATCGCAGTGATCGGCCTCGATGCCGCGCAGAATCAGGTCCACCGGCTTCAGCCCTTCCACGGTCTTGAGGAAGACCCGGTTACCGCGCACCGTCAGGTCGGCGCTCCCGGCCAGCGTATAGCCGAGATAGCGCGCCAGGAAGGCGTGATCGAAGTACCCCTCGGTGCTCGCGCCCGGCGTCAACAGCACGATCCGGGGATCGTCGCGGCGGGTCCGCGCCATCAGGCCGTTGTGCATGGCCTGGAAGAAGGCCGCGAGCCGGTGAATGTGATTGAGCCGGAACAGGTTGCGCAGCGATCGCGACAGGACGATCCGGTTCTCGAGCGCGTAGCCCGTCCCCAGCGGAGCCTGGGTGCGGTCGGCGAGCACCCACCAGCGGCCATCGGGAGCGCGCCCGAGGTCGGCGGCGTAGAGATGGAGATAGATGCCGTCGCGCGGCTCGATGCCATGGCACGGCCGCAGGAAGTGGGGATTGGCGAAAATCAGCGCCGCCGGAAGGTGATTGTCCCGCAGCAGTCGCCGGGGTCCATAGAGATCCGTGAGGATGGCGTTGAGCAGGCGCGCCCGCTGGATCAGCCCTTTCTCGAGGTGCGCCCACTCCTCCGCCGGCAGCACCAGCGGCACGAAATCCAGCTCCCAAGGACGTTCGGAGCCCTCCGCCGCCGTGGTGATGGAATAGGTCAGGCCGTTCTGGCGCAGCAGGCGGTCCGCTTTCCGCAACCGGCTTTCCAGCGCGTCCGGGGTCATTCTCTCCAGACCGGCAACGAACCCCCGCCAGTGGGCACGCAGGGATCCGTCGGGCTCCATCATTTCGTCGTGGACACCCGGAAGCAATCCGTAATCCCGGCAATGGATCCCCGAAAACGTCGGGCCCGAGTTCGGCCTTGTGGCGGTCACTATGTGTCTATCCCCCGAACGGCTGGTGGTTGATCTAGCGGCGCGTCGATACCGGCATCAATACCGGGTCTCCGCGCTCCTGCCAATGATCACGGAGGTAATACATAGCGTAATTCCGGGGTTCAGCGGACGTCTTGCAGACGCTCGATGAGGCGGCTTCGGTCCTGGTCCACCTTGCTCTTGAATTTCGCGCCCCGGATCACCCATCCCTTTTCGGCGGCCTCCTCGGCGACATCGTCCGCCAGTTTTCGCGGGTCGGCGCCGGAGCGTGATTCGCTCGCGGCAACCATCCGCCGCGCGGTCTCGGCGGCGGGGTCGCGGATGGGATCGCCCACGCCCGGCTGAAATTGCGCCAGCGTCAGCAGCCAGCCCTGGAGTTGGGCCGGCGAATGGGAACTCCGCCCGGACAGCGAGTAGGCCTCCAGCAAGGCGTCGACGATCGCCTGCTTGGGGAACGGCAGTTCCGCCTCGTCATGGATCTCTTCGGGGCTGAGCCGCAGCCGCCCGACCAAGGCTCCGAAGCCGTCGATCAGGGTATCGGCGGTCGGTTCGTCCGTGCCCGGTGTCCTGCCTGCCGCCATCGTTCATCCCTCGCCTTTGCCGGTCCAAGTTTACTCCATGCGGCCCGGCGTTGGCCATGGCGACGTTACGCGGACGCGGCGAACAAACCGTATCCCGACAGCAGCGGCGCGAGATCGTAGTCCCGGCCGCCCACGGTCCGCGGCATCGCCGAGAACTCCGAGAGGAAGATCGTATCGGCGTGGAGGAACAGGGATTGATGGGCCTCGTGGATGATCTCCGCGCTCCGGAATCGCTGATTGTACCAGTGCTCGATTCGGGACACCTCGTCCGCGGGAAGCCCCCGGCGCTCGAGAAAATCGCGGATCCGGGCTTCGTGGACGAACATCTCTTCCGGCCTCAGGGGCGCGAAGTGGCCGGTCCCGGTTTCCCGGCGAATCGAATCAGCGCCGCGGCGCGGTCATGCCGCCCCCCAACTGGCGCCAGGTCGTCATGACCCGGATCATGTATTGGCGGTTGTTCCGGTAGATGGAGGAGTGGTAGCGGGCGACCGCGTGCATCCACGATCCCGTGTCCTGGAACAGCGAGCGCAGGAACCGCGCCGCGAAGGCGGCATTGGTGGCGGGATCGAACGCCGCCTCGAGATCGGGAAACGCCTTCGGGTGATAATGCAGGTTCACCTGCATGCAGCCCACGTCGATGTTGCGGACCTTGCCCTCGCGAAGATCGCGGACGGCTTCGACGGCCTCGGTCTTGGTCTCGAAATACCGCCCGTCCCCGCCGGCGTTGATGGTCCACGGCCACGGGTGGTAGCCGCCGCCCGCCTCGTTCCGCCGGCCCGACTCCACCAGGGCGATGGCGAGCATGAGGTGGCGGGGAATTTTGGCCGACCGCTCGACGGCGGCGATCGCGGTCTTGCACGCCCGCCAGAAATCCGGTCCGTCGGTTTCGCCCGGCTCCGATACCGCCAGCGCCCCTCCGGGCAGGGCGCAGGACACTCCTAGAACCGCCAGCAGCGCAATCCAGAAAACCCTCATGCGCCCATTGTCGCAGACTCCCCGCCTTGGATCCATGCCCTCCGGCGCCGTTATTCCATCGCCCGGACGACCGGCCTCAAGTCCCGCCGACGCGGGCCGTCAGCATCCGGCGGGCGCGGTTGTTGACGACGGTAAGCCGGACGTCCTCGCCGATCCGCGTCAGACCCACCTTGTTGCGCAGATCCGAAGAGCCCCGGACCGGCTGACCGTTGAATTCGACGACGACGTCGCCCACCGCGAGGCCGGCGCGCGAGGCCGGCGAACCCGGCTCCACCGTGGCGACGACCGCGCCCTCGCGCGCTTGCAGTCCCATGGCCTCGGCGATATCGGGCGTCAGGTCCTGTATGACGATACCCAGGCGGCCCCGGCGGACCTCGCCGTCGCGGAGGATCTGCCGCATCACCGTGCCGGCCATGTTGCTGGGCACGGCGAAGCCGATGCCGACGTTGCCGCCCGCCGGCGCGATGATGGCGCTGTTGATGCCCACCAGTTCGCCGTTCCACGTCACCAGGGCGCCGCCCGAATTTCCCGGATTGATGGACGCGTCGGTCTGGATGAAATCCTCGAAGCCCTCGGCCGTGAGACCGCTGCGGCCGAGCGCGCTGACGATCCCGGATGTCACCGTCTGCCCCAGGCCGAACGGGTTGCCGATGGCGACCACGAAATCGCCCACCCGGAGCGAACCCGAATTGGCGAGCGGAAGCTGGGTCAGGTTATCCCCGTCGATCTTGAGAACGGCGATGTCGGTGGCGGGGTCGCTGCCCACCAGTTCGGCCTCGAGCGACCGCCGGTCCTTCAGGGTGACGGTGATGTCGGTGGCGTTCTTGACGACGTGATGGTTGGTCAGCACGGTGCCGTTGGCGGCGTCGACGATGACGCCCGAACCGGCGCTGACCGTCCGGCGCTCCGTCGGCACTTCGGGCAGGTTGCCGAAAAAATGCCGGAAAAACGGATCGCGGAACAACGGGTTCGCCTGGGTCGCCACCCGCGATTCCACCGCGATATTGACCACCGCCGGGGTGACCCGGTCCAGCATCGGCGCGATGGTGGTCCGGCCCGGCGGACCGCCGGCTTGCGGCCCGATGGGAGACGGCGCGGAAGACGGCGCGGGCGGTCGCGCGGGCTGGGCGGCCGCGTCCACGACGCCGGACGGCGCGGACGGCGCCACTGGCGCGCACGCCGCCAGACCCACGACGACGGCCACGGGCGCGCCCAGACGCCTCGCCGCGCGAGAAAACCAGACCGCCCACCCCGCCGGGATCATGTCCGCGAGCCTCCCGATCGCCGAGCCCCGCGCCGGGACCAACGATCGTTTCGAGTTGCCATCCATTGCCTTTGGTCTTAACCGGTCCGCGCTCCGTTTTCCAGACGGTCCGCGCCATTCGGCCGCCGCGCGGGCCCGGTCGAACGGAAGGCCCCGGCGGGCCTCGCGAGCTGGACCCGGGCCGATATTCGCGGGCGACGGCCTGGATTTACGGCCGGTTGAGCTGGCGCGACGCTTTCTCGGGGCAGGATCCGCCCGAGAAATCGAGGGAACAACGGGCCGTGATTTCGTCGATGATGCGGCTCAGCCTGGCGCTTTCGACGACGAGGGTATCTTGAAAACGCCGCCGCTCGCCGCTCGGCATATCCGGGTGGTCGCACAGGATTTCGGACGCCGCCCGAATGATGGTCACGGACGTTCGCAGGTTGTGCTCGGTGTTGAAGTCGGCGCCTTCAGCGTTCATTTGTTTCCTATGTTTCCGATCGAATTGGATCAACAACTGTAGAGTTTGAGGCCCGGCCCGGCAGCTACCCGTTTTGGCGGGTTGACCCATGGAGTGGTTTAAGTGCGGGCGGGGAGAGGAACAAGGGCCGTCGGCCGGAAAACAGAAAGATGATGGGGAACGGCACCGCCGCTCCCCATCGCATTCGTCGCACGCTCGCAACCATTGCCCAATATCTCCGGAATTCAGCCGAAGGACTCGCGCTTGAAGCGGGGCCGGCGTCAATCGAGGGCGATGCCGGGCGGCTCCGCGCCGAACGGGCCGGCCGTCCACGGTCCGTTGTTCCAGGGCCTCCAGACGCGCCGCCAGGGCATCGATCCGCGCCCGCTCCGCCGTGGAGGTTGCGCGGACGCGGGGCGGCGGGGCATTAATGCGCGACGCTTTCGAGACCGGAATGGACGTGACCGAGACATGGATCCGCTGACACAGGGCACGCTGGGGGCGGCGCTGCCGCAGGCGACCACCAACAGAACCCACGTGGGCGTCGCCGGCATCCTCGGGTTCGTCGCCGGGATGGCGGCGGACCTGGACGTGCTCATCCGCTCCGACACCGATCCGCTGATGTTCCTCGAATACCACCGCCAGTTCACCCACGCGCTGATCTTCATTCCCGTCGGCGGCCTGCTGTGCGCGCTGGCGCTCCACTGGATCGTCCGACGGCGCTGGCGGCTGACGTTCGGGCGGACCTTTCTGTTCTGCACGCTCGGCTACGCCACCCACGCGCTGCTCGATACCTGCACCACCTACGGCACCATGCTGTTGTGGCCGTTCAGCGACGAGCGGTTCTCGTGGAGTTTCGTCTCCGTCGTCGACCCGCTGTTCACGGTGCCGCTGGTGGTGCTGGTGGTGCTCGCGGGGTTGCGGCGAAAACCGGTGTTCGCGCGCGCCGCCCTCGCCTGGGCGGGCTTCTACCTGGTGCTCGGCGCGATGCAGCACCACGCGGCGCTGGCCATGGGCGAGGAGATCGCGGCGTCGCGCGGCCACGCGCCCGTCCGGATCCAGGCGAAGCCGAGCTTCGCCAACATCGTGGTCTGGAAAACCATCTACGAGACGGAGGACCGGTTCTACGTGGACGCGGTGCGCGCGGGCGTGGCGCCCCGGGTGTTTCCCGGCGTTTCGCTGGCGAAACTCGACACCGCCCGCGACCTGCCGTGGCTCGATCCCGCCTCGCGGCAGGCGCGCGACATCGAGCGTTTCCGCTGGTTCAGCGACGGCTTCGTGGCGGAGGACCCGCATCGCCCCGACCGGATCATCGATGTCCGGTATTCCTTCGTGCCGAACGACGTCAGCGCGCTCTGGTCCATCGAGCTTTCGCCCGACGCCCCGCCGACCGCCCACGTCCGCTACCGCACCCACCGCGAGCACGCCCGCGAGAGCCTGGGCACGCTGTGGCGGATGCTTTCCAGCGTCTATCCTTGAGGAATGGGAAGGATGGATCAGGCTGGCGCCGGCGCCGGCGCCCTTACCGGAACGGATCCGAGACCGGCCTTTGGGAGCCGCTTCCGAAGGGATCGTGTTTCGAATGATGCCGTTTCGGCGCATGGTCGGACATGGCTTGCTGGCACGACAGCATCTCCTCGATCGCCCGGCGGCTCCCCATCAGCGACAGCCGCGCGATTTCGCGTCCCCGGTATCCGATCGACAGGGCATTTTTTCGCGAAAACTCGGAAAAGAACTCGGCGCTCTCTATCGCCCCCATCAGATACCTCGGCCCTTCCCGGTCGAAGGCAAAGCCCCTCGTCACGCCGCTCCACGGCGCCTCGTCGTCGAACTGGAATTTGATCTCGTATTCCTTGCCGAGTTCGATGGATTTCCACGATCCGTTTCCGACGATGATGTAGGCGCCCTTGGCGTTGATGTCGAAACCGATCCTGAGCAGGCTCCCCTCCTCGTACAGCGACACGGCGAAACACCCGTGGCCCACGGTCTGATCGACGCGCACCTGCCACGCGCCCACCTTCTTCCACAACGGCGAGCCCGACTCGCCCGCCGCCGGCCCCGCGACACTCATGGTCAGGATCACAAAAAGAAGAGAAATGAACAGTGACCGCATGTGCCTCGTCTCCCGTGCGCCGGCCGCCGGCGTGTGGCAATCCTCTACACTCTACTTAAAAGTGTATCATGCTCACGACTTCTCGTTAAAGATATTAGATTTCCCCGAACAGGTATTTTGCGGGCAATTTACTGGCGAATTGCCCGTTTTCGAAGGTCGCCCGAAGAGGCATACCACCGCGCTGGAACGGTCGGAAGTTATTACGACGACGCCCAAACCTGATACATCGATCGTGCGGCTGGCCGCCTCCGCTTGGGCGATACCGGCGCGCCCCGTTGCAACCAGGGAAATCGGCCATGATGGTCCTCGACGACGCGACCCTGCTCGGATACCTCAAGGAGGACGCCCCGTACGGCGACCTCACCACGCGCTCGCTGGGTCTGGACGACACCGTCGCCCGCATGCGGTTTCACGCGCGCGGCGGGATGACGGTGTGCGGCGTGGAGGAGAGCGCGCGGTTGCTGGAGCTGATCGGCGCCACGGCCAGGCCGGCCTGCGTCAGCGGCGACCGCGTGCCGGCCGCCGGCGCGATCCTCGACGCGGAGGGCGCCGCCGGGCCGCTCATGCTCGGGTGGAAGGTGGCGCAGACCCTGATGGAGTGGGCCTCGGGCGTGGCCACCGCGACGCGCGCCCTGGTGGACACTGCGCGCGCCGCCAATCCCAACGTGGTCGTGGCCTGCACCCGCAAGGCGGTTCCCGGCACCCGCCCGCTCTCGGCCAAGGCCATCCTTTCCGGCGGCGCCTCGCTTCACCGCGCCGGATTGTCGGACACGCTGCTGCTGTTCCCGGAGCATCGCAACCTCGACGGCGGCAGTGGCGGCGGCGGCGACGCGCTGGCGCGCCAGATCGCCGCCCTCAAACGCGCCTGCCCGGAACGGAGCGTGGTGGTGGAGGTCAAGGACATCGCCGAGGCGCTGGAAGCCGCGCGCCATGGCGCCGATGTCCTGCAGTTGGAGAAATTCGACCCCGCCCAGGTCGCCGAACTGGCGCGGAGCCTCCCCAACGGCACGCGCGCGAAAATCGCCGCCGCCGGCGGAATCAACCCCGCCAACGCCGCCGCCTACGCCCGCTCCGGCGCCGAAATTCTGGTGACCTCCTGGCCCTACTACGCCACCCCCGCCGACGTGAAGGTCACCATCTCGCGCGCCTGAACCGACGGGCGCCGGGAACAATGCCGCACGGAACACGGTCAAGCGGTACGAGCCGGTGTGACGATAGCGAGCGACACCGAAGCCATGGAAAGGCGGCAGACTACAATTGCTAGACGCGACCCCGTGCTCCAGGAAATCGTCACCCTGAAACACGTTTTTTCATCGGTCCGGATATCGCATCTAGCACCAATCTGACCCAATCAGGCCTATACAACCACCCACATGAGTTGATGCTTCCAAGCACGAATTCTCCCTTTAATACGCTCATGACACAATTTCGGCGTAATTATCGTTTTAGACTAGCAACAATCGATGCGTGATTTTTTGAATGATAACTAATCAAGGGGGGGGGTTAAATGTCTTCGATCAAACCAAAAAATTGCAGGCTCCGAAAATATTTTCGCCCAATAAAATATAATAAAAATTTATTTTTGTAAATAAATTTATAGTAAAAACCTTTTTTATATAATGATTATGTATAAAAAATTTGGATTCTATCGCGATAAGACATTTAAATTTGTAACATACAATAAATAGGCAGACTTCTACGTAATTCTACTGTCTAGCTAGAATTGCGTCGGGACCGTGTGTTGTCCCGTTAAAAGACCCGGGGGGGGGCGACGGCCGTCGCCGCAAGACCATGAAAGAGTCTTACGATCAAAATGCTCACTCACCGAACTCACCGAACTCACTGGAGCAGCTACGACCGGAAACGGGCATGGTGGAGACATCGTGGTCGTACCTTGTTGCCACTTTTGTGGATAGATTTAGGGCGGACGCCGGAAGCATAATTGTCCACTACCTGGATCAGGCGCAAGCGCGGGTTCTGTATCCCTTGAATATGCCGGTTGAAGGTCTTTGGCGGCACACAAACCAGTGCGCACTGAACAGATCTTGGATGCAGGTGGTCAACCGGTCCAAGGGTCCGGGCACCGTGAGCCAGCTGCTTTTGAAGGGCCATGCTTGCACGGGCAGCACGCGTTTCATGCGCGGCATGAAGCTGAAAGGTCTGCGTCACGTCCTATTTGCCGAAATTGCGCGCAATGATTGGACCCGCGTCTTTCTCGTCCTGCTCCGCCGTGCAGACCAAAATCCATTCGGCATCCTCGAGATCCAGGAGATGCGGACAATGACGCCCGTCATCGCCTGTACTTGGGCACTACAACGAGAGGCACGCCGCTACGCCACGTTCATGACCTCCACCGGGGATATCCTCGACTTCCTATCTCTGGGTGTGGTGGTGGTGAATCGAGAGGGTAACGTCTTCCAAATGAACAGCCGGGCCCAGGACCTGATCGCACTTGGCGATGCCCTTAGCCTGAGGGGAGGCCGACTGAGCTGCCGAAGTCACCAGGAGACCGAGAAGTTACGCATCGCCTTACGATACACCTCCGAGGCCGCGGCGAACAACGACCACTCCAGCGAGACCGCCCTATCCATCGCTCGTTCGGACGACCATCCGCCGCTGCAGGCACTCCTCGCGCCATTACCCGCCGGTCATTGGCGCCAGGGCCGCAGGACACCCCTGATTTCCATGTTCCTTTGCGACGCAGCAGGCACAACCTCACCAAAGGCACACTGGCTCCAGGAACTCTACGGCCTTACCCGCGTGGAGGCGGAAGTAGCCGTGTTGCTATGCCACGGCTATCATCCGGAGGGCATCGCCGAGCACCTGCACATCAGCGTGCATACCGTTCGCGGCTACATGACGGAAATCTTCGCGAAAGCCGGCGTCTCCCGGCAGACCGACCTGCTGAGACAGCTCATGGTCTTCGCCGCCCGTTTGCAGAGCGAATAAACGCCCCTTGTCATAGAGCTTGTGAACGGCCGAGCCGGCTACATTCCGAACATTTTACGATAATTCTAATACTTTTTTTCTATTTATAGGACCTAATGCCGACCATCAGAATAACCTCCTAGAGCAATATAGGAGGCGGCGATGTTCTCGCCATGATAGCATTTCGTTGTCAAATAGGAGGGGACACCAGATGCTTCGGGGGCGAGATTCTAATATTCAAGGTACAACCTCGACGCCTTCAAAGCATGATGCAGATGTGTTTCGTCTGCATGCCCCTTCCCCTTGTGTGTAAAACAAATGTGAGGAGGGTTTAGATATGCCGTGGACATCTAATTTTGGACCAAACTTGGTTCTGACCGGAACCGGTGTCGGTGATACGCTGGTAAACGAAAGTGCTCTTTCCCTCGACGGAAGCACCATCAACGGTGGGGGGCTCGATCCTTTTCCGACTAATGCCTTCAGCAGTATTACGATCAATGCGCTCGGCGGTGCCGACGTGGTCGATCTCAGCGATGCAGCGTTCGATCTCTTGAACAATGTGACGATCAATGGAGGTAGCGGAGCAGATGACTTAACCGGCGGTGCCGGCGCCGATACCATCAATGGCGGCAACCAAGGCGACAGCCTGAGCGGCAGCGGTGGCGACGACGAGATCAACGGTGAAAACGGCAGCGACGAGCTTTTTGGTGACGACGGCGAGGATGTGCTCAACGGCGGCAGCGGTCGCGATACCCTGGAAGGAGGTAACGGCAGTGACGTGCTGAACGGCGACGGCGGCGGCGACGTGCTCAGCGGTGGTAATGGCTCTGACGAGCTCAACGGCGGCGACGGCAACGATGATCTTTTTGGTGGTGCCCAGCGAGACATCCTGAATGGCGGCCGCGGCAACGATGACCTTACGGGCGGTGGCGGCCGTGACACCTACGTGTTCGGTGACGGAACATATGACAACGTTTTCGACTACGATGGCGACTTCAATCGAATTTTCGGTTTCCACTTCCGCGAAACCATCGATTTCAGGCCGCTCGACGACGTCGACACCATCACGATCGTCAAACTCAACAACAGCACTGCGCTTCTGACCGTAGAAGACGACGACTCGAACTCGTTCGACGTTCGTGTGAACACCAACACGGCGGGGCTCAATCGTCTCTTGCAGGACCCGACATCGATTATCGACGCTGATGCGGGTGTCGAGATCGACACCGCCGTTGATGTCTTTATCATTGTCTAGAGAAGGCTAGCTCGGGACCATAGGAGAGAGAGGAGGCCGCTAAAGCGGCCTCCTTTCGGCTGGCAGGCGCGGTCGCGTGCCGGTTTGGGCCCAGATCCGGGTGCGGCCGTTCTTTTGGCCGAGCCTGGCTTCATCCTGGAACCAGACCTCGAATGGCTTGCCGTCGGGCAAATGGCGTATGTGGGCCGCCAGCGTGCGAGAGAAGTTTTTTTAAACGCTTCCAGGACCTGCGGGTCCTGGCGTGGGTGCTGCGGGCGGCCACTGATAAAAAAGACCGAAAGCCACGCAAGCAGATCGGAGATCGTGCGTTCGGCGTAGACCACGCCGAAGCGTTTTTCGATCACCCGCTGGAGGTCGATCCGCCGCCAGCGCACGACGCCGTCGACCGCCGGATCGGGGCCCGTCTCGACAACCTCGGCCAACTCTTGCATCTGATCGTCCGTCAATTGCCGTGGACGTCCCGCGCCCGGCCGGTTCCTCAGCCCCTCGGGGCCATCTTCATTGAACCGGTGCGCCCAATCGCGCAGCGTCTGACGGTCCATGCCGCCAACCTTTGGAATTGGGGTCATGTGTGGACGGCCCCTTTGATGCAAGGGAAATCTGGCGTTTTGGCGGTTGGTCGGTGCGGTCATGTGTCCGGCCTGTTTGGTGCGGTCTTCCTGACCGCTGGCCCTGATGAAGTCCGCGAAACAGGTCCCAATCAGGTCTCCGCGCTTTGCGGCGCTTGACCCCTTACGGGTTTTCCCGTTTCCCGGTACGACCGGTTCGCCATCACGTCACGCTCGCCCTTGCAACGGCCACGCGTCCGGCGACGCGGCGGCCAAACCCTTCACATCACGCGCCCGCCGTGGCGGCGGCGTTGGTCGCGTCCACCCGGCGCGCTCGATACGTCTCGCCACGGGCGAGGAGCGCCCAGGCGGTTCGCGCCATTTTGTTGGCCTGCGCCACCGTGACGACACGAGCGGGCCGCCTGAGGAGCAGCGACCGGATCCAGTCTCCATCGGCTGTCGTTCTGGCACGCGCGGAACGCAACACGGACGTGGCGCCGATGACCAGGAGGCGGCGGATATAACGATCCCCCTGCTTCGAGATTCCTCCGAGGCGCTCCTTGCCGCCGGTGGAGCGTTGTCGAGGCACCAGGCCGAGCCACGCCGCGAGATCGCGACCACAACGGAATTGCTTGGGATCGGGAACGGTCGCGGTTAGCGCGCTCGCGGTGATCGGCCCGATCCCGGGGATGGTCGCGAGCCGCCGGCTCTCGGCGCTGGCCCGGTGCCAGGCGACGATCTCGCGTTCAATGGCGTCGATCCGCGCTTCCGCCGCCCGCAGTTGCTCGAACAACCCGCGCAGCGCCGTGCGCGCGAATTCGGGCACCCCATCATGGCCGCCGCCGTCAATCTCCGCCATCAAACGGCGCAGTTGCGCGTGGCCCCGGGCGGCAACGACACCGAACTCGGCGAGGTGCGCGCGCACCGCGTTCGCCAGCATGGTGCGCTGACGGACCAACAGATCCCGGCTTCGGTGGAGCATCAAAACGCCTTGTTGCTCGGCCGTCTTGACCGCCACGAACCGCATGCTCGGACGGGTCACCGCCTCGCAAATCGCCGCCGCGTCGCTGGCGTCGTTCTTGCCGCGCTTGACATAGGGCTTCACATAGCTCGGCGGCATCAGCCGGACCTCGTGACCAAGGGCCTTCAGCTCCCGCGCCCAGTAATGCGCGCTCGAGCACGCCTCCATCCCCACCAGACACGGCGCCAGCGCAGCAAAAAACCGTAGAACCTCGCCGCGACGCAACCGCTTGCGCACGACAACCGCTCCCGCTTCGTCGACCCCGTGTACCTGAAAGACGCGTTTGGCAAGATCCAGACCAATGGTGCTAACCTGCATGACGGACGGCTCCTCTCGTTCGTGGCGTTTTCCCATAACGACCACTTTAGGGCACTTCGATGCCGCAGAGCAGGGGCCGTCCACCCCATCAGGTCTAGCATTGTAGCAAAACCGGCTTGCACACGGACGGCGGCCAACGGTTCAGTCGTCCGGGATCTCGCTCAGCATGGCTTCGACGGTTTCGCGCAGCGGTTTCAGATCCCGATCGACCGTCCGCCAGATTTCCCGAGGATCCACCCTCGGGTAGTCGTGGCGCAAAATGTTGCCGACGCCGGCGAT
>CAVQPL010000005.1:0-121554 GCA_963714755.1 uncultured beta proteobacterium | reverse complement strand
ACGCCAAATTGAAAAAGGGAGTTTTTCGCAATGACCATCCTCGTCACCGGCGGCGCCGGCTTTATCGGCAGCAATTTCGTTCTCGACTGGCTGGCCCAGTCTGACGAGACCGTCGTCAACCTGGACAAGCTCACCTACGCCGGCAATCTGCAGAACCTGGCGTCGCTCAATACCGACCCGCGCCATGTGTTCGTGCGCGGCGACATCGGCGACGGGCCCATGGTGGACTCGATGCTGGCGCTGCACAAGCCCCGCGCCATCGTCAACTTCGCCGCCGAGTCGCATGTGGACCGCTCCATCCACGGGCCGGGCGAGTTCATCCAGACGAATATCGTGGGCACGTTCCAGTTGCTCGAATCGATTCGCGCCTACTGGGGGCATCTGGAGGGCGATGCACGCCAGGCGTTTCGCGTGCTGCATGTGTCCACCGACGAGGTCTACGGCTCGCTGGCCAAGGACGACGCGGCGTTCACCGAAACGCACCGCTACGAGCCCAACAGCCCCTACTCGGCTTCCAAGGCGGCCAGCGACCATCTGGTGCGGGCCTACCACCACACCTACGGTCTGCCGGTGCTGACCACCAATTGCTCCAACAACTACGGGCCGCTGCATTTTCCCGAGAAGCTGATTCCGCTGATGATCGTCAATGCCCTGGCCGGCAAGCCGCTGCCGGTGTATGGCGACGGCCAGCAGATCCGCGACTGGCTTTATGTGAAAGACCACTGCAGCGCGATCCGCCGCGTGCTTGACGCGGGCCGGGTCGGCGAGACCTACAACATCGGCGGCTGGAACGAAATGCCCAACCTCGATATCGTGCACACGGTCTGCGCCCTGCTCGACGAGTTGAGCCCGCGCAAGGACGGCAAGCCGTACAAAGAGCAGATCCAGTTCGTCACCGACCGGCCCGGCCATGACCGGCGCTACGCGATTGACGCGCGCAAGATCGAGAGCGAACTGGGCTGGAAGCCGGCCGAGACCTTTGCCACCGGCATCCGCAAGACGGTGCTGTGGTACCTGGAGAACACGGACTGGGTGGCCAGCGTGCAAAGCGGCGCCTATCGGCAGTGGCTGGACAAGCATTACGGGACGCAGATCACGGCGTGACAGGGCAAGAAAGCCGGCTGGCAGTGCAGAAATGCCGGCCACAGGCCCCATGCGGGCCGCCAACGGCCATGTCCACCATGTTGCGCAGGTAATATCCACCCCATGAAAACCATCTACCTGGTCGCCGGCGCGCGCCCCAATTTCATGAAGATCGCCCCGATCGTGCGGGCACTGCAGGCCCATGGCGGCCTGGCGTTCAAGATCATCCATACCGGGCAGCACTACGACCGGGAGATGAACGACGTGTTCTTCGAGGAGCTGGGCATTCCGGAGCCGGACGTGTTCATGGCCGCCGGCGGCGGCAGCCACGCGCAGCAGACCGGCAAGATCATGACCATGTTCGAGGAGCTGTGCCTGGCCGAGCGACCCGACGCGGTGCTGGTGGTGGGCGACGTGAACTCCACGCTGGCCTGCTCCATCGTGGCCAAGAAGCTGAACATCCCGGTCGCGCACGTCGAGGCGGGCCTGCGCAGTGGCGACATGTCCATGCCCGAAGAGATCAACCGGCTGGTCACCGACAGCATCTCGGACTGGTTCTTCGTGACCGAGCCCAGCGGCGTGGCGCACCTCAAGCGCGAAGGCAAGGCTGACGCGGCCATCCACTACGTTGGCCATGTGATGGTCGACAACCTGCTGTATCAGGCCGAGAAACTCACCCGTACCGACACGGCGGCCTTCGAGACCAGCGCCTTCAAGCTGGAGAAGACCGCCGATGGCGGGCGTTACGGCGTGGTCACGCTGCACCGCCCGAGCAACGTCGACGACGCCGCCATGATGGCGCGCATTGGCGGCGCACTGAAGGAGATCGCGCAAGAGTTGCCGCTGATTTTCCCGGTGCATCCGCGCACCCGGGCCAATCTGGCCAAGTTCGGCATCGACCTGGGGCCGAACATCACGCTGGTGGGGCCGCAGGCCTACATGGCGTTTCTGAATCTGTGGAAACACGCGGCCGTGGTGCTGACCGACAGCGGCGGGCTGCAGGAAGAAACCACCGCCCTGGGCGTGCCCTGCATCACCATCCGCGAGAACACCGAGCGCCCGGTCACCGTGGACGAAGGCTCGAACGTGCTGGCCGGCACCGATCCGGCCGTGATCGTGGCCGAGGTGCGCAAGGTGTTGCGCGGTGACGGCAAGGCGGGCCGGCGCCCGCAGCTGTGGGACGGCCAGGCGGCGACACGCATCGTCGACATACTGGCGCGCTACCTGAACGGGCAAGTGAGCACGCGCATGATTCTGGTCACCGGCGGAGCCGGCTACATCGGCAGCCATACCTGTGTCGAGTTGCTCGAGGCGGGCCACGCAGTGACGGTATTCGACAACTTCTGCAACAGCCAGCCGGAATCGCTGGCGCGGGTCGAACGGATCACTGGCAAAAAGCTCAAGGTCGTGCGCGGCGACATCCGCGACCGCGCCGCCGTCGAGAAGGCGCTGCGCGACAGCGGCGCCAGCGCGGTGATCCACTTTGCCGGCCTCAAGGCGGTCGGCGAATCGGTGGAGAATCCACTGGCCTATTACGACAACAACGTCAACGGCACGGTGCAACTGCTCGAAGCCATGCGGGCCTGCGCGGTCAAGAGCCTGGTGTTCAGCTCGTCGGCCACGGTATACGGTGACCCGCAGCGCCTGCCGCTGGACGAAAGACCATCCGCTGTCGGCAACCAACCCCTATGGCCAGACCAAGCTGGTGATCGAGGACATGCTGCGCGCCCTGCACCACAGCGACGATGCCTGGCGTATTTCGATCCTGCGTTACTTCAATCCGGTCGGCGCCCATGCCAGCGGCCTGATCGGCGAGGACCCGCAAGGCACGCCGAACAACCTGCTGCCCTTTGTCGCCCAGGTGGCTGTGGGCCGACGACCGCATGTCAATGTGTGGGGCAACGACTACCCCACACCCGATGGCACCGGCGTGCGCGACTACATCCATGTGGTCGACCTGGCGCTGGGCCACCTGCGGGCGCTGGAGCGCTTGCGCGAGCATGCGGAATGCCGCGCCATTCAACCTGGGCACGGGCGTGGGCTACAGCGTGCTCGACATGGTGCGCGCCTTCGAGCAGGCCAGTGGCCGGCCGGTACCCTACCAGCTGGCGGCGCGACGCGCCGGCGACATTGCCGCGTGCTACGCTGATCCGGCACAGGCACGGGAGTTGCTGGGTTGGCAAGCCGAGCGCGACTTGCAGACCATGTGTGGTGACGCCTGGCGCTGGCAAAGCAGCAACCCGCAAGGCTATCGTCTGGCAGAAACCGAATAATCAACAATCAGAGCAAGAAAACATGAAAGCGAATCACCACCATGGCTAAGGGCATGATTCTGGCCGCCGGCCAGGGAACCCGCGTGCGCCCGCTGACCAACGACCTGCCCAAGGCCATGGTGCCGATTCTGGGCAAGCCGGTGATGGAATACCTGATCGAGCATCTGGCGAAATACGGCGTGAACGAGATCATGGTCAACGTGGCGTTTCCACAACGACAAGATCGAACAGTATTTTGGCGACGGCCACCGCTGGGGCGTGCAGATCGGCTATTCGTACGAAGGAATGCGCGCCCACGGCGACATCGTGCCCAAGCCGCTCGGATCGGCCGGTGGCATACGCAGGATCCAGGATTTCAGCGGCTTCTTCGACGAGACCACGATCGTGTTGTGTGGCGACGCGCTGATCGACCTGGACATTGGCTGCCGCTTTGCACGAGCACAAGAAGAAAGGCGCGATCGCCAGTGTCGTGACGCTGGACGTGCCGCTGGAAGAGGTCAAGAACTACGGCATCGTGGTTGCCGACAAGGACGGCAAGGTCGAGTCGTTCCAGGAAAAGCCCGAGCCGGCCGACGCCCGCTCCACGCTGGCGAGCACCGGCATCTACATCTTCGAGCCGCAGGCCTTCGAGCGGATTCCGGCCGATACGGTCTACGACATCGGCTCGCAGCTGTTTCCGTCCCTGGTGGCCGAAGGCCTGCCGTTTTATGCGCAAAGCCGGCCTCTTCAACTGGATCGACATAGGCAGGGTCAGCGACTACTGGTCGGTGCTGCAACGCGTGTTGCGCGGCGACGTCGCGCAGCTGACCATGCCCGGGCGCGAGGTGAAGCCCGGCATATGGGTGGGCATCAACACGCGCATTCCGTGGGACCAGGTGGACATCCAGGGGCCGGTGTACATCGGCTCGAGCGTCTGCATCGAAGCCGGGCGCCAGCATCGTCGGCCCGGTCTGGATCGGTCACGGTTCGACATTGCGCAAGGGCGCCAGTGTGCGCCGCAGCATCCTGTTCGAGTACACCCGAATCGGCGCCGGCATGTGTTTTGAAGACATGATCGTGTCGCCCGAGTACTGCGTCGACCGCCATGGCAAGACCCTGTACCAGGGCGACGAGAGCGCCGATCTGCGCTGGGGAGATGCACGTGGCTGAAGCCGGACATAAAGCAGCGACCGCCGCCGAGGCAGTCGACATCCGGGTGCAGCCCGTGGTCTTGTCCGGTGGCTCTGGCACCCGGCTGTGGCCGCTGTCGCGCGAAAAGTATCCCAAACAGCTGTTGCCGCTGATCGGCGACGACTCGCTGTTGCAGGCGACGGTGCGGCGAACCGATGGCATCGGCGCGCAGGTCGCGCCCCCGATGGTGGTCTGCAACGAGGAATACCGCTTTGTCATCGCCGAGCAGTTGCGACTGATGGGCAAACCCGGCACCGTCGTGCTCGAGCCGGTCGGACGCAATACGGCGCCGGCATTGACACTGGCGGCATTGGCGGCGCGCAGCGACGCGCAGTCGACCCGGTGTTGCTGGTGATGCCGGCCGATCACGTGATAGTCGACACCGCGGCATTTCAGTGCTGCGGTGCGCCAGGGTGCGGCGCTGGCGCACCAGGGGCTGGTGGTGACGTTCGGCATCACGCCCGATGCGCCGGAGACCGGTTATGGCTATATCCAGGGTGGCGCTGCGTTGACACAGGGCGCCGCCGTGCATCCATCGGCGCGTCTGATCGCGCGTTTTGTCGAGAAGCCGGATCTGAAAACCGCCCAGAGCTACCTCGACGAGGGCTCGTATCTCTGGAACAGCGGCATCTTCATGATGAAGGCCTCGGTCTGGCTGAGCGCCATCGGCCAGTGCCGAGCCGACATCCTTGCCGCCTGCACCCGCGCATGGGCTGGTGTGGCGCGTGACGGCGACTTTGCGCGCGTCGACAAGCAGGCGTTTGCCGACGGTCCGTCCGACTCGATCGACTATGCCGTGATGGAGCGCATCACGGCCAGCAGCCGCGACAAGGCCGAGGCCGACAGCGGGCTTCCATTGGGCGTGGTGATTCCGCTGCAGGCCGGCTGGTCCGACGTGGGCGCCTGGGACGCGTTGTGGAAGGTGTTGAACAAGGACGCACAGGGCAATGTCGCGCAGGGCGACGTGATGCTGCAGGACTGCCAGGACACGCTCGCCCTGTCGGGCGGTCGTCTGGTGGCCTGTGTCGGCGTAACAGGACCTCATTGTGGTGGAAACCGCCGATGCCATTCTGGTGGCGCACAAGGACCGCACGCAAGATGTCAAGAAGATTGTCGACGCGCTCAAGGCGCGTGGCCGACCGGAAGGGCAGATCCCATCGCAAGGTGTTCCGGCCCTGGGGCTGGTATGACAGCGTCGATGCGGGAACACGGTTCCAGGTCAAACGCATCGTGGTCAAACCGGGTGGCACGCTGTCATTGCAGATGCACCACCACCGCGCCGAGCACTGGATCGTCGTGAGCGGCACGGCCAAGGTGACGCGCGGCGAAGAGAGCTTTCTGGTGTCGGAGAACGAATCGACCTATATTCCGTTGGGAACAACCCATCGACTGGAGAACCCGGGGCGGGTACAACTGGAGATGATCGAGGTGCAATCGGGCACCTACCTGGGCGAGGACGACATTGTGCGGCTGGAAGACGTCTACGGCCGCTGACACTGGCGCTGCGCCGCGATTGGGTTGGCGCATGGACGTTGCAGCAAGCACGCGACAACGAGGAGGTGCATTTTGAAGAAGCGGTCGCTGGCGGCCAATTTCCGCAAGTTCTGGCACGAAAGCCTGCGCCGCGCGTTCTCGCTGTTCCCGCGGTCGGTGCGGTTCACGATTTTTCGCTCGTTTGTCGACTGCGATCCGGCGCCGGACAAGCGTCTGGTGCTCAAGATCGCCGAAACGAAGGAGGAACTCGAAGCCTGCTTCAAACTGCTGCATGACGCGTATGTGAGCAGTGGCTTCATGAAGCCGGCGCCCTCAGGGCTGCGCGCCACGATCTACCACGCCCTGCCGACCACGACCACCTTGTGTGCCAAATTCGATGGCCAGGTGGTGGGAACCATGTCGCTGATCCGCGAGAGCGTGTTCGGGTTTCCGCTGCAGGCGATCTTCGACCTCAAGGCGGTGCGCTCCCGAGGCGGAAAAATAGCCGAGGTCTCGGCGCTGGCGGTACATCCGGACTTCCGCAAGACCGGCGGGGCAATTCTGTTCCCGCTGATGAAGTTCATGTACGAGTACTGCACCACGTTCTTCGACACCCGACACCTGGTGATTGCGGTGCATCCGAACCGCATCGAGATGTACGAGTCGTTGCTGTTCTTCAAGCGGCTGACCGAGAACAAGGTCGACAACTATGACTTTGCCAATGGCGCACCGGCAGTAGGCGCGACGCTGGACCTGCGCCGGGCACCGAAAAAATACAAGAGCACCTACGGCAAGAAGCCAGCACAAAAGAACCTGTTCGACTATTTCGTGCGCACCAAGCTGCCCAACATCATCTTGCCGCAGCGGCGTTACCACACCACCAACGACCCGGTGATGACGACCGAGTTGCTCGACTACTTCTTCAACCAGCGCACGCAGGTGTTCGAGCATTTGACCGATCGCGAGAAGATGCTGTTGGGCTCGATCTACGACCTGCCGGAACATCAGGCGATGCTGCCGAAAATGACCGTGGCACCGAAAAGCGGCGCGGAGTTGCGTCAGCACCAGCGCTATTCGCTCAAATGCCCAGGCAACTTCCTGATCCAGGCGGACGGCAAGGTCCATGCATCGTCACTGCGCGTGGTGGAACTGTCCGTCTTCGGGTTTCTCGCACACTCCGACAACGAGATTCCGACCCGGATCTGGGGCGAGGCGACGATTCAACTCGGCAACGCAGAACAGTCCACGGTGCAGGCCATGGCGGTACGCGGCAAGTCCGCGGGCAATCGCAACTTCTACGGTTTCATGCTGGCCGAACCCGACGAGGCCTGGCGCAAGTTCGTCGGGGTGCTGACGTCCGGCGTCACGCATGAAGACCTGGAGAACGCGACGAAGTTCATGCGCGATTGATCCGGCCCCTTGGCTTGCCTCTGCCTGCAAACCCGTTGCCTGCCATTGCGGCAAAGCGAAAACCGCCTAACGGGTTGTTGCTGACTCGAGCAGTTCGGCGACGAATCGCGACGGGATCGCGTAGCTGATACCCGAGGGCTGGCTTAGCGCAGACTCGCGCGAGCCCTTGATGAACACCATGTTGACGACACCCAGTACCTCACCCGACTCCGGGTCGAACAAGGGCCCGCCGCTGTTTCCCGGGTAGGCCGTGCCATCGAGCTGGAAGATCTTGAACGGGCCGGCGCGAACGCTGCGAATGGTTGCCGCATTGAGTTGGCGGGCGGTTGGCGTGGGCATTGCAGCGGGCGTGATGGACGAGATCATGGCGCGGTGCGTGACCGCAGAAAACCCCAGCGCGCCCCCGATCGGAAAGCCCATGAAAGCAACAGCCTGCCCTTCGCGCGCGGCGTCGGAATCTCCGATGCGCATGACAGGCGCCGGCGCACCCTCGAAGCGCAACAAGGCCAGATCATGCACCTTGTCGACCTGTACCACCGTCGCCTGGCGCATCGATAGCTCTCCGCCCGGGCGACGCACCTGCACCACCATGCTGGCGTTGGCCATGTTCTCGCTGGAATCGGGCAGGACATGGAAATTGGTGATGGCCAGACTGCCGTCACCCACGACAAAGCCGCTGCCGCGCATGCGAAAACGCGGGTTGTCGGTGCTGCGGTAGGAACCGACGACGACGAGCGCCGGTTTGATTCGGGCAACGGTGTCGGGGAGGTCGGCGTGGGCCGGGCCAATCAGCGACGCGAACAGTACAAGTGCCGTTGCGACGACTTGGTCACGCATCATGCCCGCTCACCAATCGGCGCTGCTACAGGCTCTTGCGCAGTTCGGCCACTTGCGACTGACCACTGAACTTGTCCCCCAGTTTGGCCAGGTCGTCGAGTTCCTTGCGCGCCAGGTCCTTGTTGCCGCTCTTGATGTGGATCTTGGCAAGGTTGAGCTTGTAAAGCCCATTGGCGGGCTGCAGCGCCACCGCCTTGTTCTGCCATTCCAGCGCCTTGGCGTAGTCGCCCTTGTCCAGCAGCAACATTGCCAATGTGTCCAGGTATGCCGGCTGCGTGGGGACCAGCGCAATGGCTTTTTCGGCGTAGGCGATGGCACCGTCTTTCTTCAACTGACCGGTTACCCAGGCCAGGTTGTTGTAGGCAATGGCGTTCTTGGGCTCGATCTGGACCGCTTCCTTGTAGAGTTTCTCTGCGCCAGCGAAATCCCGCGCCATGATCGCCCCGCCGGCCAGGCTCAGCCGCAACACCGTATCTTTGGGGTTGTCACGCAGCCAACTGGCCACGAACTTGTCCGCATCTGCCGTCTTGCCGCCGACCATCAAGGCGCTGTGCAGCTTGGTAGCCAATACGGGGAACATCCCCTGCTTGAGGCCGGCCCGGTAGGCGTCAGCCGCCACGTCCCATTTTTTCTGCCGCACTGCGATGTCGCCTTCAAATTGATAACCAATCGCTTCTTTCGGACGCTGCTTTTGAACAGAGCGCGCGATCGCAGTCGCGTCAGAGTAGTTTCTGTCGTCCATCGCCAACAGAATCAGGCCGCGCTGCGCATCAAGAAAATCTGACTTGATGGCCAGCGCACGCCGCAGGCTTTGGGTCGCCGCGCTCCTGTCCTTGGCGGAAAGGTAAACCTCGGCCAAACGCAATTGCGGCAACGGCGAATTGGGCTGCATTGCCGCGACCTTGTTGAAGCTGGCCATGGCCTGGTTGTTGTCGCCGGCGGCGAGTTGGGCGCGCCCCAGTGCATCAAGCAGTTCATGGCTCTCCGGCAGCGCCGTCGCGGCGCTCTGCGCTGCCGACAAAGCCAGCTTGGCGTCGTTGCTTCGCAGATACAGATCGATGAGCAAGAGTCGCGGCGTCTTCTCGGTCGGATTGGCGGCTATGGCGCGGGAAATCAACTCGGCAATCTCTTCCTTGGTCCCGCCTTCGCGCGCGCGCAGTTCGGCCAACGCCAGCAGTGCCTGGGGCTGCTTCGGCTCTTTTGCCAACACCGCTTCGAAGCGTTTTCGCGCCGACTCGGGCTTCTTGTCGGCAAGATCCAAAGTCGCCAGGTTAGCAACTGCAGGCATGTACATCGGGTCGATCTGGAGCGCCCGCTCAAAGGCCTTGCGCGCACCAGCGACATCCTTCTTGGCGAGCAAGGTACGGGCACGCAGATTTGACGCCACAGGACTGTTCGGCTGCTTTTTCTCAAGGCCATCAATGGCCTTGAGCGCCTTGTCGAACTCGCCGCGCCGAAGGTTCACGCTGATCAGCGCCATGTCCGCCATGGTGCCGTCATCGGCGTCTGCGACGGCCTGCAATTCACCCATCCCGGAAGCATTGCCTCCGGCAAGATGTGTCAATGCCAACGCCGTTCTTGCGCGCGCGTTTTTCGGGTCCAGGCGTGCGGTTTTCGAAAAATACTCTTCTGCCTTCTTGATCTCCCCGGTTTGTAAAAACAACTCACCCGCAAGTGCACTGATGGCGGGGTTGGTCTCCGCCTCATGGAGCATGGGTTGCAAGGTCGCCGTGGCTTTGTCCAGTTGCCCCGATCGCAGATATGTCGTGGTCAGCAAGCGGCGCACCAGAATCGCTCTCGGCACGGCGGACAAGGCCTTGGACAGATAGTATTCCGCCTGCAGCGTGGTTCCGACCTGGAGCTCGATCGCACCCGCCAACGTGAGCACCTGCGCGTTGTCCGGGGCGTATTTGAGCAACACCTGCACCAGCTCTTTGGCCTTCTTGTAGTCCTTTTGCTGGTAGGCCAACTGGGTTTCGAAATAGCGCGTGGTCGGGTTATTGGGCGCATGCTGCTTGACAGCAACGAGCTCTTTGGCCGCCTCCTCCAGTTTCCCGTTTTGCATCAGGATGTTGACGATGGCGATCTGTGCGGAAACCAGATCCGCCTTGACTTCAATGGCCTTGCGATAGGCGGCAATGGCCTCGTCGGGAAGTGCCTTCGCGGCCAGCAAATCGCCCTTGAGTTTCAGTGTTTGGTAGCTGGAAGGCGACTTTGCCAGCATGGCATCGACTGCCGCAAGAGCACCGTCGAGGTCTCCCCCAGCGGCCTGGCGACGAACGACCAACAATGCCGCTGGCTCATGGCTTGGGTCTGCCAACAATGCATCGTCGAGCGTGGCCTTGGCCAAAACCGGATTGCCCTCGGCCTGATACGCCGCCGAGAGGGTCGTCAGCATTTCGGCCTTGGCCGCTCGATCGAACAACGGCTTGTCGGCCAGTTCCTCGATCAGGTTCTTGAACTTCCCCTGTGCCAACATCGCCTGGGCCAGTGACGGCAGGGTCTTCTCATCCGAGTATTTCAGCGCCATCGCCTTGCGCAATTCGGTTTCAGCGCCAACGGCGTCGCCGCTGCGCAGCAAGGCCAGACCCAGGAGGTAGCGCCCCTCGGCCAGGTCAGGGTTTTCCTGCAGCGCGTTCTTGACCTGGATCACTGCCGACTTCAGGTCGTCCTTGGCCAAGTAGTCGCGGGCCGAGGCCAGCATGACCTCAGGCTTCTCGCCGCCGCATGCGGTCAGTGTCAACGCCAGCAGCACGGACAAGGTGATGCCGCGCACGGAAAACGGAATACGCGATTGGTTCATGTTGTTACCTCCGAGCTTGTTCTGTGCAAGCCATCTGTTCATTTCAAACCGAGCTTGTGCATCAGGTCGTACAGGGTCGGCCTGCTGATGCCGAGGATTTCGGCGGCCTTGACCATGTTGCCGTTGACCCTGCCCATCGCGGCGACGATGGTGGTCTTTTCCGCCGATTCACGAATCGTGCGCAAATCCAGATTCTCCATCGACTCCGCTTCTTGCGGCAACTCCAGCCCGACGTCGTCACGCGTGATCTGGTTGCCGTCGGCCATGATGACCGCGCGTTTGATGCAGTTTTCCAGTTCCCGGATATTGCCCGGCCAGCCATGCGCCTCGATGGCACGTACCGCATCTTCGCTCAGCGACAGACTGGAGCGATTCTGTTCCTGGGCAAACTTGCGCACGAACGCATGCGCCAGCAAGGCCGGGTCGCCGACACGGTCGCGCAGCGGCGGTATCTCGATCACGATTTCGGCCAGGCGGTAATACAGGTCTTCGCGAAACCGGCTTTCCTTGGTCAGTGCGGTGAGGTCCTGGTGCGTGGCACAGACGATGCGCACATCAACCGGAATCTCCTGCCGGCCTCCGATGCGCTCGATGGTTCGCTCCTGCAGGAAGCGCAGCAGTTTGGCCTGCAACGAGAACGGAAGATCACCGATTTCGTCGAGCATCAAGGTGCCGCCGCTGGCCGTCTCAATTTTGCCCAGCGTCATCTTGGCAGCGCCGGTGAAGGCACCTTTTTCATAGCCGAAGAGCTCGCTCTCGAGCAGGTTCTCCGGAATCGCAGCGCAATTGATGGCGACGAATTTGCCCGACTTGCGCGGCGAGGCCTGATGCAGGCCCCGCGCCAGCAACTCCTTGCCGGTTCCGCTTTCGCCCAGCAAGAGCACCGTTGCATTGCTCGGCGCCACCTTCTCGATGGTTCGGCAGACCCGTAGCATGCCCGGATCACGGGTGGTCAGTCCGGCCAAGGCATCGGGCTGATGCGCCAGTTGCAGGCGCCGGTTCTCAGCCTGCAGTTCAGCCAGACGAAACGCCCGCTCGACCGTCAGGTTCAGCAGTTCTGGCTCGAACGGCTTGGCGAAAAAGTCGTAGGCGCCCATGGCCACCGCGCGCAAGGCGTTGGCCCTGTCGTTCTGCCCGGTCAGGACAATCACCTTGATGTCGCCGTCCAGCGCCAGCAATTGCTCGAGCAGCTTGAACCCCTCGGACACAGAATCCGGATCGGGCGGCAAGCCCAGGTCCATCGTGACCACCGCCGGCTGATGCCGCCGGGCCTGGGCGATTGCCGACTCCCGGTCATGCGCCGTCACCGACTCGAACCGGTCGAGCGACCACTTGATCTGCTTTTGCAAGGCCAGATCGTCCTCGACGATCAGCAATGCACGGGATTTTTCGGATGTCATGGCGCTTCGAGTGGTTGTAGATCGGAGTGTCGTTGCGATTCGAACAGGGGAAGCAACACCGATATGACCGTACCCTTGCCGAGCTGGCTGTCGACCGTGATCTTCCCACCCAATTCTTGCACGTACTGAAAGCTTTCATACGCGCCAATTCCCATGCCGGCCTGTTTGGTGGTCTGAAAAGGCTTGAACAGGCGCTCGCGCACAAAGGACTCGCTCATTCCCTGCCCGGTATCGCCCACTTCCACCAGGGCCTGGCCGCTGACCCGATCGAGCTTGAGCCAAACCCGCCCGCTCGCGTCGGTGGCATCAAAGGCGTTCTGCACCATGTGGCCGATGACGCGTTCGAGCCGCTCTTCGTGGCCCCGCGTCACCACCGGTGTGGCCACATCGAGTTCCAGCACCCGCCCGCGGTCGCACGCAACCGCCACCAGCCGATGCGCAATTTGCTCCAGATCCACGCCGAAAGCGGTGCCGGGCGGCGTGGCCCCTTCGCGCAATTGCAGCATCAACTGGCGCATGCGGTCGACCGCGTTGTCCACCGTCATCAGCATGTCCTCCCGGAATTCCGGGTTGTCCTTGAGTCGCTCGGCGTTCTTCATCATCAGCGAGAGCTGCGTCACGACATTTTTCAGGTCATGCACGACAAACGCGGACATGCGATTGAAGGCGTCGAACTTGCGCACTTCCAGCAGTGCTTCGGTGGCCTGCATCAACGCCAGGAAACTGGCGGCCTGACGACCCGCGGTCTTGAGCAGGTCATTGACCTCCCAGTTGACGTCCATCGGCGCCCGTGCGCTGGCCAATACGACGAAGCCGATCATGTTCTTCGCCGACATGCAGGGGCACCACCAGCCAGGCCTGCGGCAACTCCTGCAGCCACACCGGCAAAATCAGATCGCCATATCGGCGCGGGAAGGAGCGGTATTCCTCGAGATTCACGACCCAGCCACTGCCACGCAGAAAGTCGAAAAGTGAAGAATCCTGCGGTTCGGGCACGGTGCTGGAAGCCATGTTCCAGCGCGCGGACTGACGGAACATGACATCGCCGCGCGTCTTCAACCACAGCGCGCCGCCCGGGCTGTCGAGCAAGTCGGCCAAGCCCCGCACCACTTGCTGGCCCATCTCCTGCGGCGAATTCTGGGCCGACAAGGTTTGCGTGAAGCGCAGCCATTCTTCGCGATAGTCGTAGCGGTAGCGGAAGAAGTGCTTGCCCAGGAAAACCCGCAGCCGTGCCCGCATCGATGCCGACAAGGCCAGCAGCATCAACACCACCAGCGCAAGAAACACCAGACCCAGTTGCAGTGCGCGCCCCCAGTCGCCGCCGAAGAATCGCACGTAATAACCCACGCCGGAGACGAATACCAGGTAGGCACCTGCAATCATCAAGGTGGCCGAATGAAAGGCCGCCTTGCGCGATATCTGGATCTTGGACAACCACTCGCTATGGCGCGAGGTCGACAACAGCAACAGCGGCACAGCCAGCGCATGCACCACGCCGCGCATGCTGAATGCGTCCGGGTCGACGACGTTGAACAGCACCGCCTGGGAATACAGATACAGGTCGAATGCAAACAGGCCGGCAAAACCCAGGCACAACGGTTTGATGTTCCAGCGCGAGTCAGCCGCGACATTGCGAAAAAGTTGCTCCAGCAGCACCATGCCGACCACGGGCAAAGACATCTGGCCAAACAGCACGAGCTTGCGTGCAACCTGCAGATCCAGCCAGCCGAAGGCCGCGATCACCTGCCCCACAACGACCAGTACCACGGACAAAATCGCCGCCGGCTTGAGCAGACCCAAACCCGCTTCGGAGCGTCCCTCCTGGCGCAATTGCAACAGGGTCAGCAGAAACCAGAACCAGGCGCCATAACGCAGGCCATCAACCAACATGGTCAACGGCAGCAGCATGCCTATCCCGCTGAGCAGGAAGGCGAGCATCAGGGCACCCCATGCGGCGCTGGCGAGGGCGCCCAGCAGCATCGTGCGCTTGGCCGTTTCGCCCCTGGCCTGCGCATAGCCACGTCGCCACAGGCTGAGCGCCAGCACTGCATAGCCCAGGGCAGCAAAGCCGTAGCTCCAGGCGGTCAGCAACAGGTTGTCGGAATCCATCAAGTCATCTCGAAGACCAGCCAATGCAATCGACCACCATGCTTTCGCCCGCTCAATGCGCTCCCTTGGCGGTCAGCACGACACCCACGGTCTCGAACAGGATCACCAGGTCCAGAAACAGTGTGTGGTTCTTCACGTAATACAGGTCGTATTGCAGCTTCTCCGCGGCATCTTCGACCGAGGCACCATATTGGTAGCGCACCTGGGCCCAGCCGGTGACACCGGGTTTGACGCTCTGGCGTACCGCGAAATAGGGCAACTCATGGGTCAGCTTGTCGACAAAATACGGCCGCTCCGGCCGCGGGCCGACCAGGCTCATGTCGCCGCCCAGCACGCTGAACAACTGCGGCAATTCGTCGATGCGCAATTTGCGCAGGATGCGTCCGACCCGGGTGACCCGGTCATCCTGCGCGGTGGCCCAGCGCGGTTGCCCGTCCTGCTCGGCGTCGGTACGCATGCTGCGAAACTTGATCACGTTGAACAGGCGTCCGTTGAGCCCCACTCGCTCCTGCATATACAGAATCGGGCCACCGCTCTCGATGACGATGGCGATCGCCGCGAACAGCATGACGGGAGACGCCAGCACGATCAGGATGGACGCGCAAATGATGTCGAAAAGTCGCTTGACCACCGTGCGAACCCAGCCCTGGCTGAAGCCTTCGCCAAAGATCAACCAACCGGCCGACACCGAATCGAGTCGGATCTGCCCCAGCGTTTTCTCGAAATGCGTCGCCATGTCGACCACACGCACGCCCTGCAGCTTGCAGTCGAGCAATTCGCGCAGCGGCATGCTGCCGCCCCGGCGCTCGGCCAGCGCCACCACGATCTCGTCCACCTGCTGCTCCATCACGATGTCGGTCAGCGACGTGTTGGGCGACAAGATACCCCAGGCCGACACCTCGGCCACCGACTCGTTGGGACTGGCGTAGTAGCCCACCAGGTCTACATGCGGGTCGGACTTCTGCAGCGTCCGCCCCACCAGTTTGGCCCGGGTACCGGTGCCAAATACCAGCACGCGCTGGCGCATCATCGACTGGGCGCCCGAGTGACCGACATGGACCCGGTGCATCAGCATCAGGATCACCCCGGCGGCGACAGAGAATGCGACGAAATCGTGATCGTCGAGTCCGAGCGGCAACACCCGCAGCACCAGATAGGCCAACGGCAGGATCAGGCACAGCGACAACACCGCCCGCGCACGCGACTGCGCCACGGAGCGGTTGTGCACGCGCTGGTAAAAACCCAGCGCCGCGTTGATCAGCAGTGCGCCGGTTCCCAACACGGCCGCGGACGGCAGCGCGGCAGATGCGGCACGGGCCAGGTCGCTGGCATGCCATCCGACCGACAACAGCACGGTCGCCAGTACAAGTCCGAAATCAAGAAGAATCTGGTAGAAAGTGCGCCGGTGAATGTAGTGGTTGAAGATTTTGATCATTCTTCGTGCCCTGCTGGCTTGGGTTGCGGGCGCTGATCGTGAGCCCAGCAACTTGCCGAACGCCGATACTACACGGCATCCGGCCCCGTCCGGCATTATCGAATGGACCAGGCAGATACACATCATTGATGATCTGGGCGTTCAGCCGTTTGGCCGCGCATCGGGCCGATGCGGCAATTTGTCACGGTATGTCGGTAACTGCAGCGCGAACAAGGTCAGAAGAAAAGCCAGGAAGGCGGCAATGGTCGCCGCGCTGGCGACCCGGGCTCTAGACCAGGACCTCAAGGCAAGGCGCATGTCCCAGAAACGCCTGCGGGCTGGCGCTGGCACCATAGGCGCCCGACTGGAACACCACGACCAGATCGCCTTCCTGCGCCACCGGCAGCGTCATGCGATCGGCCAGCAGGTCCAGCGGCGTGCACAGGGGGCCGACCACCGACGCCAGTTCCGTCGCGCTCGGACGCCATGCGGTTGCCGATGGCCACCGGATAGTTCTTGCGCACCACCTGGCCGAAGTTGCCCGACGCCGACCAGATGGTGGTTCAGGCCGCCGTCGGTGACCAGAAGACCTGCCCGCGCGAGACCTTGCGGTCGACGATGCGGGTCACGTAAATCCCGGCCTCGGCCGACCAGGTAGCGCCCCAGTTCGATGACCAGGCTGGCCTGCGGCATGTCGCTGCGCGGCGCGCTCGGCCAAGGCGGCCAGGTTGTCGCCAATCGGTTGAAGATCGAGCCGCTGTTCGCCCGGGAAATACGGAATGCCAAAGCCGCCGCCCAGATTGAGGAAACGCACCGGCGCCTGGCGCGTGTTCGGCCAGGCGCAGGGCCAGTTCATAGGACTTGAGCTGGGCCTCACAGATCGATTCGGCGCGCAGATTCTGCGAACCGGCAAACAGATGAAAGCCCTCGAAGGCCAGGCCGGCGCGCCCGATATCGGCCAGCAAGGCCGGGCATCTGCTCCGCATCGACGCCGAACTGCTTGGGGCCGCCGCCCATCTTCATGCCCGAACCCTTGAGTTCGAAATCCGGATTGACGCGCACAGCGACACGCGCCGGCAGACCCAGCTCTTGCGACAGACGTGCCAGCACGCCCACTTCGCGCGGCGACTCGATATTGATCAGCACGCGCGAGGCCACAGCCTGGCGCAATTCGGCGTCGCGCTTGCCCGGCCCGGCAAAACTCACCTCCTGCGGATCGGCGCCGGCGTCCAGCGCCACCTTCAGTTCGCCGCCGGAGGCCACATCGATGCCGTCGACCAGGCCGGCCATGAAAGCCGACCACGGCCGGCATCGGGTTGGCCTTCATCGCGTAGTGCAGCTTGACCGACGGCGGCAGCGCCTGGCGCAGGTGCGCGACGCGGGCGCGCAAGGCGGCCCGGTCATAGGCATAAAACGGCGTCTGGCCGACACGCGCGGCGAGAAGCGACAGGCGCTCGCCCCCGACCAGCAGTTCGCCGTCCTGCGCTCGGGAACTGGTCCAGTGGGGCGTGGACCGGCATGCGGGCGTGGCGTCAGGCTGACATGGTGGTGCATGGGGCTCTGAAGACAGCGGAGTGGTGTCAGTCTGCGATGTGCGCGCAGTCCATGTCGGTGGACAGCGTCTTGCGGTCGATCTTGCCGTTGGGGTTGCGCGGCAGCGGCCCGGCGACCAGCTCGATGCCGGCCGGCACCATGTAGGCGGGCATGTGCTTCTTGCACTCGGCGACAGTATCTCGGCCACCAGCATCGTCACCGGCCATCGCGGCCTTCGGGCGCTGTGGCGATCACCTGGATCGCCTGGCCCAGCGTGGCATGCTCGACGCCGAAGGCGACGCACTCGCCGACCAGTCGGGTCGCGTACAGGATTTCCTCGACCTCGGTCGGGCTGACCCGGTAACCCGAGGTCTTCATCATCTCGTCGCGCCGGCCGATGAAATACAGAAAGCCCTCGTCGTCCATGCGCACGGTGTCGCCGGAGAAAACCGCGTACTCCGGCAGTTGCAGGCCGGCCTCGCGCCCCGGCGCGTCGGCGGCCAGCAGCTTGTAGCGCTCGGCCGTCTTGTCGGCATCGTTCCAGTAACCCTGCCCGACCAGCGCGCCGCGGTGCACCAGTTCGCCCGGCTCGTTGGGCGCGCAGGGCGAACCGTCGTCGCGCAGCACCAGGATCTCGGCATTCGGAATCGCCTTGCCGATCGAGTCCGGCCGGCGGTCGACCTCCTCGGGCGGCAGATAGGTGGAGCGAAAGGCCTCGGTCAGGCCGTACATCAGGAACGGCTTGGCCTTCGGCACCCGCTGCGCGCAAGCAGTCTCAGCGTCTCGCGCGGCATGCGCCCGCCGGTGTTGGCGAAATAGCGCAGATGCTCGTTGATCGCGGCCGGCCACTCGCAGTTGCGTCAACTGGATGTACAGCGGCGGCACGGCGGTGAGACCCGGTCACCTTTTCGCGCTCCATGCGCCTTGAGCACGTCGCGCGGCATCAGGTAGTTGAGCAGCACGACCCGCGCACCGACGTGAAAAGCCGTCGTCAGCTGGCTGAAGCCGGCGTCGAACGACAGCGGCAAGGCGGCCAGCAAGGTGTCGTCCGCGTTGTTCTCCAGATATGACGCCACACTCTTGGCGCCGGCGACCATGTTGCGGTGCGACAACACCACGCCCTTGGGCTTGCCGGTGCTGCCCGAGGTGTAGAGGATGGCGGCCATGTCGGTGTCGATGACGCGGTGGCCGGGGCGCGGCGGGCTGGCCAGCAGGTCGGACCAGCGCGATCACCGGCAATCGGCTTGGCGCCAGCGTCGGCAGTCGCCGGCAGCTGCCCGGTTGCCGGCTCGGTCACCACCACATGGCGCAGATCCGGGCATGCGGCCAGCGCGTCGGCGCAGCAACGGCCAGACGCTCGGGCGAGGTCACCAGCACCCGCACATTGCAGTCCTGCAGGATGAAGGCGACCTGCTCGGGCTTGAGCAGCGGATTGACCGGCACGAAGACGCCGCCGGCAGCCGGCGCGCCGAAACTGGCGATGACGGTCTCGAAGCGCTTTTCCAGGTAGATGGCGACGCGTTCGCCGCGCGACAGGCCGAGGTGCGATCAGGCCGCTGGCGAATTGCGTCACTGCGGAATCGAGCTTGCCCATACGTTCATGCTGTCGGCGCCATTGGTCAATGCCGGGCTTTGCGGCGCCTTCTGGGCGGACACAGCAATCAGGTGCGGCAACAGGGTGGATTCGGTCATGGCGATGGTGGACGGACACGCGCCATCCAACAGCAAACGACGCGCAAAAAGTATCGCATACGACCTGCGCTGCGCAGGCCCCTAGAATGCCTCAAACCGATACTTTGCCCTAACGGAGCCAGAATTGAACGTTCAACCAGAAGTCTTGCGCATACTCGATGAAGTCTTGAGCCTGGGTGGCCGGGCCAAGGCGTTCACCGCCGACACCCCCTTGCTGGGCGCGATTCCCGAACTCGACTCCATGGCGGTGGTGACACTGATCACGAGCATGGAAGAGCAACTGGGGATCATCGTCGATGACGATGACATTGATGGCGCGACGTTTGCGACGGTGGGGTCGCTGGTCGACTTTGTCAGTGGCAAGCTGGCCGGCTGACCGAACCCGGACACCATAGGCAATTCATGAAAAGCGCCGTCGTCGGCACTGGTTGCGTGGGCTGGGTCAGCGACGCATGTTTGGCCGAAGTCAGCAACGACGTGTTGTGTCTGGACTCGGATGCGGAAAAGATCGGCATATTGAAGGATAACGGCATACCGGTCCATGAACCCGACCTGCTGGAGATGGTCAATCTCAATGTCGCTGCGGGCCGCCTGCGTTTCACGACGGAGGTCGAACAGGCCTCGCATCACTGCCCGATTCAATTCATTGCCGTCGACACGCAGCCAGATGAAAACGGATCGGCTGATCTGAAATACATGCTGGGCAAAAAGGTCCATGCGCATTTCGGAGAAGACCTCATCGGCAAGCGCTTCGCGTTATGGGGACTGGCGTTCAATTCCGACACCGACGATATGCGTGACGCGCCGAGCCAGACCTTGCCGGAGGAATTGTCTGCCACGGGAGCGACGATCACTGCGTACGATTCTTTGGTCATAGCGGAGTCCAGGTTCACGTATGGCGATGAATCCCGGCTACGGTATCCCGACAAGGCCATGAACCCCCTTAACGATGCCGACGCGCTGGAATCGCCGGTAGTCGTGGATAAGCGCGATCTTGATGTCTCTCGGCTGGTCCGGGAGCAGGGGATTTCCTCTCTCACCGTCGGGCGCTGAAGCGGTCGCTCGCACGATGGCCCGGATTACCATAGTGAATCGAGGACGAGAAGTCCGATGACTGCGCCGTTCGAAGCATTCTTCCTGCCCGTCGACGGAGACACCGCAAACCAGCGGTTCTGTCTGTTTCACCCGGCTCAGGGGCCCTCCCTGCGTGGCGCGATCGTTTACATCCATCCCTTTGCTGAAGAGATGAATAAATCGCGTCGTATGGCTGCAATGCAGTCACGGGCGCTCGCCCAGGCTGGCTATGCAGTTCTGCAAATGGACCTGCTTGGGTGTGGCGATAGTTCGAGAGACTTCGGAGACGCAAGTTGGCAGGCATGGATAGATGATGTGGTGCGTGGATGCCACTGGTTGAGTGAGCGGGTGCAGGCGCCACTCTGGTTGTGGGGACTACGGGTAGGTTGTTTGCTCACAATGGCCGCAGCGAGCCGATTCGCTGGTCATGTGAACCATTTGCTTTGGGCCCCTGTGACATCGGGCAAACAAGCGCTGCAGCAATTCTTGCGGTTGAAGTTGGCTTCGGATTTGACTAGCGGCAGCGCGGGCAGTGCAGTCGGCGCCATAGCCAGCCTGCGTCAAGACTTGGCGCAGGGGCGTTCGATCGAAATAGCTGGATACCGCATCTCCGGTTCGCTTGCCAATGGTCTGGAAGCAGCGCAGCTGACACTACCAGCGAATCAGTTAGGGAGTGGACGCATCGAGTGGTTCGAACTGTCAACCCGGGAACCGGCCACACTGAGCCCAGCCGGGACCAAGACCACGGAGGCATGGCGTATTGCCGGTCACGCGAATATTCGAGCCCACGTGATCAACGGCCCGTCATTCTGGCAAACGTTGGAGATTGAGGATGCTTCGACATTGTTGTCAGCGACCGTCGCGGCCTTGTCAGAAGGTGCAGCATCCATGAGTTATCACGAAGAAGCCATGGTGTTTGGCTGCCACGATGAACAACTGATTGGTATTGCTTCGGAGCCGACTTCACCTAGAACGATCCTCGGTTCGCGCTCTGATATCGGCGTCATCATCATCGTGGGCGGCCCCCAATATCGGGTCGGTAGTCATAGACAATTTCTCCTGCTGGCACGCAGTCTGGCCGAAGCCGGCATCACGACTCTCAGATTCGATGTGCGCGGCATGGGGGACAGCACCGGCCAGTTGCACGCCTTCGAGAGCATCTCCTCCGACATCGCAACCGCGATCGACGCTTTGCTCCGTCAGGCGCCTCATGTGGGTAAGGTCGTGCTGTGGGGCCTGTGCGACGGAGCCTCTGCCGCGCTCATGTACTACGATGCAACGCAAGATCCGCGGGTGCGCGGTTTGTGTTTGCTCAATCCATGGGTGAGATCAGAAACAAGCTTGGCGCGAGCACATGTCAAGCACTACTATGTAGATCGACTCCGGCAAAAGGAGTTTTGGCTAAAGTTGCTTTCTGGACGGGTTGCCGCAAGCGCGTTGACTGGGTTATGGAGGAGCATGAGATTGGCCCGCAAGAGACCTGGCGCACATGCACAGGATGTCCCATTTCAGGAACGCATGGCTCAGGGTTGGAGGGGGTTTGAAGGGAGTATTCTGTTGATCTTGAGCGGCGACGATTACACAGCCAAGGAGTTCATTGAATACACGCAATTGGACAAGATATGGGAGGGATTGCTGGCACAGAAGAATGTTGTCAGACACGACATGCCAGAAGCTGACCATACGTGTTCCGCCGAGAGTGCGCGAGCGGCGGTTGAAGCACTCACGTTAAGCTGGATCGTGCGCGATGTTACCTGAGCACTTGACAATTCAGACCATGCAGACAATTCCGACTTCCTCTGTTGCGCGATTGAAGAGCAAGGTATCGGGAGGGCTGTCCTTCTGGCTCGCAATATTTGCGCTTTTTTTCTACCAGGCTTCGGCCTTGGCCCAAGTCTCTGCAGCGATGTGCGGCCCCCACGGCGACGGTTATGGGCCGTATGATTACCGAGGAGCTGATCCCTACAAGCTTGGACTGGTCGAAGGTGCCCATTTCACCGCGCCTGTAGAGGCGCTGATCAAGGGGCAAAGTTCGACCCGCGCAGGCCCGGATCTCGACTACACCTTGCGCGCATTTCCCAATCACCATCGCGCATTGCTCGCCACCGTGCGATACGGCGAGAAATACCAAACCCTTAATCCGCCCGGAATGCGTTACCCCGTGGAGTGCTGGTTCGAACGCGCGTTGCGATTTCGCAGCGATGACCATATCGTACGAATGATCTACGCGTCATTCCTGGGCAAGCAAAATCGATTGGCTGATGCACTTGACCAACTTCGTCTTGCCGAGAGCGAGGCCAAAAACAACCCCTTCACCCACTACAATATCGGGCTCGTCTACTTCGATCTGAAGCAGTACGACAAAGCCCTTGTGCAAGCGCATCGCGCTCTGGAGCTTGGTTTTAACAGACCTGAACTGCGCGACATGCTTAAAAATGCTGGCCAATGGAAGGAGCACTCGACGAGCCCCAATCCTGCTAACTGAAGTGCACTATTGGCAACACTCAATATCCGCGCAAAATTGACGATACCCTACCCGATTCCAAGGCTGCCGGTACTTGACTGGAATTCTTTTTCAGGGGACAAGGAATCAACAACTCCTTGTCTGCTCGCCAACCCCGACGCAAGATACACCCATAGCGGCCGCGCATCGATTTTGCTGGCGCTCGAAATGCTTGGTGTCGGGCCCGGCGACACAGTATTGGTGCCAACATACCATTGCCCCACGATGGTCGCCCCAATCGTCGCACGGGGAGCACTACCAGCCTTTTACCCCCTGGACAGCCATGGCGCACCAAACCTGGACTGGATCAGACAACAGGATATTCAACACGTTCGCGTCGTTTTGGTGGCTCATTTTTTTGGGCTGCCCCAGTCGATTGCAGGAATCCGCCAATGGTGCGACCAGAAGAATATCCGCCTGATCGAGGACTGTGCTCACGCGTTGTTTGGCCGCGCTGACGATCGGGCAATTGGATGTTGGGGCGACCTGGCTATCGCCAGCCTGACCAAGTTTCTCCCGGTTCCGGAAGGGGGTTGCCTGGTCAACAACATGTCGACATTGGCTACGCCAATGCTTGATCGTGTCAAACCCATGAGCCAGATCAGGGCGGCATTCGACATCATCCATAACAGCGCGAACCATGGCCGCCTTACGCGGTTGGGAGAACTGACACGAGGTTTCCATGGATTCTTGGGCAAGCTCAGGAACAAGCCCTCCGTTCAGCACCTGGACGAGTCCGCGCCAGCAGCCGGCTTTGCGATCGATGTTGTACAGTCGCACCGCGCACTGACCTATGCGAGCCGCTGGATGGCGCTGCATGCACCGCGGGCCAGAATCGTGGCGCGCCGCCGAGAGCACTACATCTTCTTTGCCAAGGAGCTTTCCGGTTTGGCCGGTTTGCATCCCATACGTTCATCGTTGCCAGAAGACTGTGCTCCCTACGTGTTTCCAGTGTGGGTCGACTATCCTGACCCGGGATATGCGGAACTGCGGCGCTTGCAGTTTCCAGTTTCGCGCTGGGACATACTATGGCCAAATGTTCCGGTCCTCGACAATGACTTCGGAACTCTATGGTCTCGTCATATCCTGCAGCTTGCCTGTCATCAAGACCTGACGCGCGCTGAGTTGCAGCAGATGGTGGATACGATGAAGCAAATTTATGCCCCCACACGCAACGTGCAATGACCATGTCAGGGCCTATCGATGAAACGGGTGCTCATGGTTGCCTACCACTACCCGCCTCTGATTGGCAGTAGCGGCATTCAACGCACACTGCGCTTCAGCCAGGATCTTCCGTCTTTTGGGTGGCAACCATCGATACTGAGCGCCCATCCAAGGGCTTTCGAAAAGAGCGGCAGCGACCTGCTACGCGACATTCCGCGGGGCGTCACCGTTCGGCGCGCATTTGCACTTGACGCACGTCGTCACCTGTCACTGCTTAACCGCTATCCGGCCTGGATAGCACGGCCCGATCGTTGGCTCACGTGGATGATCGGCGCAATTCCCACTGGTCTGAGCATGATCCGGCATCAAAAGCCCGAGGCGATCTGGAGCACCTATCCGATACCAACTGCCCATTTGATCGGATATTGGCTATCACGCCTGAGTGGGATACCTTGGATCGCGGATTTTCGGGACCCAATGGCGCATGAGGGCTATCCAGCCGACCAAGCCACCTGGAACAGTTTCCTGCGCGTGGAAAAGAAAGTTTTTGCACAAGCCGCGCGCATGGTCTTTACGACGCCAGGGGCCGCGGAACTCTATCGAAAACGATATCCGGCAATGGCACACCGCATTCGGATCATAGAGAACGGGTATGACGAAGCATCCTTCGAACCACTCGACGTGGCATCCAGCCGACCGGCACTCAACCCCGGCAAGTTGACCTTGCTGCACAGCGGAATCGTCTATCCGCAGTGGCGAAACCCGCAGAGTTTTCTGGTCGCGGTGCGTCACCTCATCGACACCGGGAGGCTTGAACCGAACGCGTTTCGCTTACGGTTCAGGGCGCCGGAACACGCAGGGTGGCTGTCAAACCTCGTCCGCGCCAATGACCTGGACGAAGTCGTACAAATCCTTCCGCCCATCGGATATCAGCCGGCACTCGCGGAAATGTGTGCGGCCGATGGACTACTGGTTCTGCAGTCGGACGACTGCAACGACCAGATTCCGGCCAAGGCCTATGAATATGTGAGGGCGCGAAAGCCGATTCTGGGTCTGTGTGGAACCTCCGGCGATACGGCTGCACTGCTGCTGCGGGCCGGGATGAAGCACCTGGCCCCACTCGAATCATCACAACACATTGCTGCGACTCTGGTCGGTTTTCTAGCGGCCATTCGACCCGGCGAATCGCCAGCGGTCAATGACAAGTTCGTAGAATCGGCTTCACGCCGCTCAAGGGCGGCCGAATTGGCCAGCCTTCTGGATGAGGTCAGGAGCGAATATTGACCGGCAAGCAGAATGACCAACGAGGCTATCAAGAAACAATGACATGGACCATCCACCCCGTCACCTACTTCAAGGAAATTGAAGACCAGTGGGACACGCTCGTTCGGGCCCAACCCGGAACGCCATTCTTGGAGTCTGCATTTCTGAAACCCGCACTCGATGCTTTTGCGGGGGAGACCGAGCGCCTGTGTCTGCGTTACACCAATGGGAATCTGGACGCAGCAGCCATCGTGCAACAGGGACAACGAGGCATGTGGCAGACTTTTCAGCCGTCGCAACTGCCTTTGGGTGCATGGGTATCAAGCGCGAACCTGGATTTGGCATCAACCTGCAGTGAACTCGTATCCCGGCTCCCCGGCATGGCCATCGGGTTGGGAGTGACCCAACTTGACTCCAGAATTCAGCCCCGGCCGCAAGAGGGCCTCAGGCTGCGAACGCAAGACTATATTCAAACTGCCTGGGTTGACATCGAAGGCAACTTTGAATCGTACTGGGAGGCGCGCGGGAAGAACCTCAGGCAAAACACTCGTAAACAACGCAACAAACTGCAGACGGAGGGCACCGAAACAAGGCTGGAGTGCATCACTTCCCCGGCAGATGTTGAAAAAGCAATCGAAGACTACGGTTCGCTCGAGAGCAAGGGCTGGAAGGCTGCCGATGGGACCGCAATCCATCCGGCAAACGCCCAAGGGCGCTTCTACCGGCAAATGCTCGAGAATTTCTGTGCGCTGGGCCAAGGGCGCATTTACCGATACTGGTTCGGCGAGAAGCTTGTTTCGATGGATCTCTGCATCCATGACGACACCGCCATCGTCATTCTGAAGACCACCTATGACGAATCGCATAAGGCCATCTCCCCATCGACGCTGATGCGCCAGACGCAATTCGAGCAGTTGTTTGAAGAACAAAAGTTCAAGCGCATCGAGTTCTATGGCAAGGTCATGGAATGGCATACCCGATGGACCCCGCAGAGCCGCAGCATCTACCATGCTACTGCCTACCGATGGGCTTGGCTGAAACGGCTGCACGAGCGCCGTTCCGCTACCGTTGCGCAGGCTGCCGCGGAATTGCAAGCGCGACAGATCCAGAGTTGAAGGCCAGATGAACACGCCGACGATCGCCGTCATCATTCCGTTCTTCCAACGTGAGGCCGGCGTTCTTGGCCGGGCGCTGACCTCCATTGCGAACCAGAACTACCCGAGCGATGCGTTGTACGTGCTGGTGGTCGATGACGGGTCCCCTGTTTCCACGGCAGATGAATTTGCGGCATGCCCGCCACCTGCCGGCTTGCGCATCAAGGTCGTCAAGCAGCCCAACGCGGGCCCGAATGAGGCTCGCAATACGGGGTTGCAGAATCTGGAGCCTGCGACCCGACTCGTCGCCTATCTGGATTCGGACGACGAATGGATCGGTGATCACCTTGCCCGGGCTGTTGGCGCACTGTCAGGCGAATTTAACGCCTATTTTGCCAACCTGTTCCACCTGGGCGACACGACCAACGAGTTCGACAAAGCCAAACGCGTCAAGCCGGAAGATCATCCGATGCTTGGTGGCGACCCAACATTGCGTGCCTACCAGGGCGACATGGTGCACCAGATTGCCACTGCGAACATCATCTTCATGCCGTCACTGGTGATTGATGTGCCGGCCCTTGGCCAAGCCCGTTTTCCGATGGCGCACCGGCACGGCGGCGGCGACTACCTGTATTGGATGGACTTGATTCAGCATGGCGCACGCTTTGCGTTCTCGACCACACCAGAGGTCCGTTGCGGCCAAGGCATCAACATGTGGTACGGGAGTGGCTGGGGTACCGACGGACTGGCGATGCGCATTGTTGACGAAGCCAGATTCCGTCGGACGGTGCTTAAAGAATATGCCAAATCGGAGGCCACGAGAGACAGCTTGCGCTGTCGTATTGCGGAACTTCAGGTGAGCATGATTCAGGATGCGATACACCGAATTCGCCGTCGCAAGATCGTAAACTGGAAAACGGTGTCATTGTTCTTCCGCGAAAACCCGCCCAAGTTTGAGATGGTGACCCAGTTTGGCAAGTTGGCGAGAAATGTATTTCGGCTACACTGACTCAGAATTGCCACATAGCCGCCAACGCTGGCCGTTCACCTTGCTAGTGTTTGAGATACCGTCGCCGATCTGAATTGATCTGTCAGACCCCATTTCAGATTCAGTGCCCCGTTTGTCACCCCGACGCTTTTAGCCCACGCCATTGATGGTCTTCAGGTTGACAACAACAATTCAACCTGCAAACGGCAGTTGACCGCTTATTTCTCGCTGGAGATGCGCATGCATGTTGACGCTAAGGGTCACGACGCTACTCACCAGTTAGGTGAGGATGCCATGCACCCGATCGCACCCCGCTGGACGCGCCATGCTGCGTTGCTCGTCCTTGCGCACAAGAGTGCGCGGCGTCCTCCCGCCTTGCCTGGCACGCCCATCGGGGCACGCTCGGGCGCATTCAACTGCCGTTTGTAGGTTCAAGAGAAAAATGAACCCATTTATGTCAATACAGTCGCTGCTCGCAAAGCTCAAAAAATGGCGCTGGGATCGGCAAAACGAGCACGAAATGCAAATGTGGGCCAAATTGCGACGGGAACGGCAACAGGCTGGCGGTTCAGATCAAAGAGCAAAGGCCGAGACAATTGTTTTTCTGTGCGAGGAGTTCTTCCACAGTGACCTACGCGGCTACGGCGGTTTTGGCAAAACCGTCAAAAACATTGCCGAGCACTACAATTTAGGGCAAGCGGACGACACCAGAGTCGCACTCGCACTGCCTCAAGTCATCAACTTCGTGAAGCAGCCTGAAGTGCGCCGATATCACGAGTCCAGCGTGGTATTGCGACCCGACGAGGGAAGATTATTCTCCACCAACCTGGATAAGTATGGCGACCTGATTGCTGGTCTGCAACCGCGTATCCTGATTTCCATTGACTGGTACCCAAGCTACGCAGTCCCAAGCTACTCCCTTAATGCAACCCCTCTAATTATCTGGATACATGATCCGCGGGACAGAGAAGAATGGGAGAAAATTGGGCAGGTTGCCGACGAAATACGCTTCCGAGGTCTTCACTCTGCAGATCAGCTGATCGCCCTAGCGCGTGAGAAGAGCACTTCCATCAAACGATTATTTGCGCTGCAGAAAATGCTGGCAAGAAAAATTGTTTTTTGTACCACGGCGCGAACCTTGATTCCTCGAGCGGAGCGCACCTACGCGATGTCTCCCATTGCAGCGCATTGGTTGCCCAATCCCATCAACATTCCCGATGTCCAAGTCATCGAATTCGCAGAAAGACCAAACTTGCTCTATTTGGGCCGCCTGGATGCAGTTAAGCGCCCCTGGATTGCATTTGAACTTGCCAAACGGCACCCCAATGTCGACTTCCTGATTGCCGGTCAGGCGAACAATGTCGAACTGATGGCCCCTTGGATCGAGCGTTACAGCCATCTGCCAAACTTGAAACTCCTCGGTCATGTTGATGGTCAGACCAAAGATCAATTATTGCGCAATTGTTGGGGGGTTCTGAACACCAGCGTCCATGAGGCTGAGCCCGTAAGCTTTCTGGAAGCATTTTCCTATGGAAAATGTGTGATTTCTTGCCACGATCCAGATAATGAAGTGACAAAGTTCGGTTATTTCACTGGCGACGTGTGCGGCGAAGGTCTGGATGAAGCTGGGATTGGTCGCTTCAGCGAGCAGATTAAGAGGTTGGTTTCCAACAGCGATGAGCGGCATGATAAGGGTCAGTGCGCCCGCGAAGAAATGCTAAGAAACCATACTTTTCAAAGTTTCGACAAGCACCTGAAGGCGATCCTGGAGGCTGAAGGAATTTAAGGTAGTGCCAGGTATAACCGCAACATTTCATATTGATATATTATCTATTTCGGCTCTTCAGCTCCGCACTTCACACCTATTTACGATCCTCGACCGTAGCCTCAATTCGAACTGCAACCTGCTGGGAATCAGAGTAACCAATATAGCTGCACGACAATCCACGCTCCGCGAGAAACTCACAAAACGCCTTGTACTCGCCTTCTTCCCATTCAGGATAGTTAAAGTATTCATCGAATACGATAATTGAATTGGGCACGATTCTGTCAGCCAACGCTCCAAATACTGACTTTGTAGAGGAATAGAGATCGCAGTCGATGTGTAGAAATGCAACCTGCTCTGGATGACCACTCAGAAAATCAGGCAAGGTATTGGAAAATAGTCCAACCACGAGTTCTACTTTGCTATCGACCGTGGGTATCACGGCTTGCTTGAAGGATCCACGGGGCATATATCCTCCCCAAGCCTCAGGCAAGCCTTCGAATGTATCAAATCCATAGATGCGCTCTGGGACAAGCGGCGCGATGAGGTTGATGGTCGCACCGGTCGCGACCCCAAACTCAAGGTAGAGGCCTGATACCTCAACTTTTTCGAGGGCAAACCTGAGCAGCTCGTTTCTGCCGGGCAGTCGTGCAGCACTCGCCATCACCCGATTTACCAACTTTGCAGAGCTTTCCAGTGCAATTCGTTGTCGCGCTCTGGATATGCTGAAAAGATCCGTATCAACCTGAGCGGTTATCGCTTGATCAACGATTCCACGAATATAACCGCGAATCTTGGATTTGAGAAAACTGTACATTTGAACCTCAGACATAAGACTTGCCAAATACCCGCATGCACTGCGCCATCTCATTCCCGTGAGATGCGTTTACCAGAACCCCAAATCACAAAGCAAGATGGCTTAAAAGCCCTACCTACTCAAACCGACAAAAGCACTACGTTGTGCGTGTTCGCAAACACGGAGCATTCAATTGTCAAATCGTCTGAGGCCGCACAACCAATTGCCAACGCGCGAGCAATTCTTCGGTGCATCGTTTACGGTCGAAGCCGACCTCGACGGACTGCCGAGCCGCGACACGCATCGCTTCTAGCCCCTCCAACCGCAACTGCCTATCAGCATGATATATAGCATCCGCCAAGCCCTGCTGGTCCTCCGGGTTAACGAGCATTCCGTTGACGCCATCGACTACGAGTTCCGGGATTCCCGCGATGCTCGTCGCAATCAAAAGAGCGCCAGTCGCCATTGCTTCGATGCACACGATCGGAAGGCCCTCCGAACGAGATGAAAGTGCGAACAGGTCAGTGGCTTTTAGTCGTTCGCGAACAAATGCCTCTGATCTAGCGCCATGAAAGGTTACTGAATCATTTAAACCCAGTTCGAGTCGCAAGCGCAGCAAGTCGCCTTCTAACGGACCATCGCCGATAATCTCCAAGTGAAACGGCATGCCACGGTCGTGCAATATACGCATCGCATGCAGTAAAACGTCCTGCGCTTTCTCATAAACCAATCGCCCAATATTCAAAATGCGCAATGGCTCGGCTTGTAGAAGTGCGGTGCGGCCACAGAATGGGAAGCGGGTCAAGTCGATACCGCAGTGAATAACAGTAATTGAGTCAGTGGTAAGTCCGTATCTTTCAACCATGTGACGCCGGTTGAATTCGCTAATTGTGATTACTAAATCGGCCTGACGGTAAAGGCCATACGCGATTGGAAACGCAATAGGTTCTTCACGAATGTCATAACCATGTGTAGTGATACCAAATGGTATACCAGTCCAGTCTGAAATGGTGGCGGCATATAGGAAATTGACATCAGCAAAATGCGCATGCAGATATTCAACTTTATTCTCAAGACACCAAACGGCTAGCGACAGCGTTTGAAAATAGCTCCACCGTGCTTGACTCTTCAAAGCTTTTCCTAGCGTGATCCACGCTCTCGTTCCGGAGACAAAAAACAGCCTCAAAAATGATGAAACCATCGCCCAACGACGCGGAGAGATAATCTGGGCGATTTTTCCTCGGTCAATCAAACGCTGGGCGGAAGGGTGCACAACGTTGCGTTTCCCCTCAAGCAAATAGAGAATATGCAGGTCAACCCCGACATCAACCATGGACAACGCCTCATCGGCGATGAAGGTCTCGCTTGGTTCGGGAAAAGATCTCAATATGTAGCACACGACGGGCGGTTTCATCGCAGGTCATCTCAGGTTGGTTGACGGCGCGTTCTTGTGGTCTAAGCCAGACACCCATTATGATCTGAAGGTCTCGCCAAAATCCCTCAAACTGTGGCACCAAAAGCCGTATACGTGCAAGTCCTCCCACACCGACGATGCCGATCTTGAAACCGTTTGCGAAATTGACATCAACTTCTAGTTGAACCGATATCCAAGCCCTGCGTGGCCTCGCCGTATTGATGGTCGTGCTCTACCACACCGGAATCGGCAAACTGACTGCCGGCTATTTGGGCGTAGACATCTTCTTCGTGATATCCGGCTATTTGATCACCACGCTGGTCGCGTCGGGGATTAATCGAGGTGATTTTCGCCTGTCAGAGTTCTATTTCAGGCGGGCCAAGCGCTTGCTGCCGGCCGCCTACGTCACTTTCCTTGCAACGGCCGTCGCCGCTCCCTGGTTTCTGAACCAGCAAGAACTGCGGGATTTCGCAATGCAGATTGCGGGGGCCGTCACGTTCACGGGCAACATCGTCCTTTGGCAGCAAACGGGTTACTTCGAGGGCGCGGGAGACCTCAAACCATTGCTGCACGTTTGGTCGCTGGCGATCGAAGAGCAATACTACTTTCTTTTGCCCGCCGCCTTGCTGTTCACACGCCCATCGCGCTGGATGCCGGGTGTCATGGCCATCCTCGTCATCAGTCTGGGTCTATGTATCGCTGGTAGAACTTGGAAGCCGATCGCTACGTTCTATCTGCTCCCAACACGCGCCTGGGAACTCCTGTGGGGCGCGTCAATCAAGATGATAGGAGCGCGTCAATCAAGGTGAGAAGTCTGGTGCGGGCGGGAGGGTGGAGGGCGTAGCCCGACAGCCTCCCGCCCGCACCAGCGATGAGCTGCCCCGCGGGGGACTTGTCGGTGATCGCGGTAAGTCAGGTACGAATGGGGTTCTCGATTTTGCGAGGGCCGTCCGTGCCTGGAAGTCATATCCACGATCATCAGATGAGGTTGTTCATGAAGCTCAGACTCAACAAGACGTTGCCTGTCGCGGCAGCGCAGGCTGGAATCAGCGTCGCAAGTGCCTACCGGATCGAGCACGATCCGCGGCTGCCGTCGGCCAAGAAGGCCCCGCGTGCGCGACGGCGGCCCGATCCGCTGGTCGATATCTTTGAGGCCGAAGTGGTCCCATTGCTGCAGAGCGCACCGGGCATCCGACCCGTGGCGATATTCGACGAGCTGAGGCGGCGTCACTTGGAACTCGCACGGGGCGTTCGCCGGACCCTCGAGCGTAGGATCCGCGCCTGGCGCGCACTGAATGGCCAAGACAAGGAGGTGATGTTCCGCCAAGTGCATGAAGCCGGCCGCATGGGGCTGTCGGACTTCACCGACATGGCCGACCTGTGCGTCACGGTGGTCGGCATGCCGCTGGACCATCGGCTGTATCACTTCAGGCTGGCCTGCTCCGGGTTCGAGCATGCGCACGTCATACTCGGCGGCGAGAGCTATGTGGCGCTCGCCGAAGGGCTGCAAAACGCGCTGTGGACGCTTGGCGGTGCGCCGCGCGAGCATCGCAGCGACAGCCTGTCGGCGGCGTTCCGCAATCTCGATGTCGATGCACGGGAGGATCTGACCTCGCGCTACAACGCGCTGTGCACGCACTACCGGATGGAGCCGACCCGCAACAACCGGGGCGTGGCCCACGAGAACGGCTCGATCGAGAGTTCACACGGCCACCTCAAGCGCGCGGTGCACGACGCACTGCTGCTGCGGGGCGCGGTCGACTTCGCCGACCTTGGCGGCTATCGCCGCGATTCATCGACGAGATCGTCAGCCGCAAGAACGTGCGCAACGGCAAACGGATCGACGCCGAACGCTCGCTGCTGCAGGCGCTTGGCCACCGGCACGGTAATCTGAACAAGCAAGTCTTGTTTGATGCACGCAACTATTGTTTGCCCCGATTGCGATACGAAATCATGCTTATTTTCAATCGCCAGTCTTTTGGCGCATTACCCTACTCTTTGTCTTTGCCCAAACAAAGATCAACTCCTCACGAAGCGGATGATCAAAAATGATGATCCCAAGCACGAACCCGGTCAGTCCACCAGCGGCACCGACTGCGAGCGGCGGCAAAGAGTAATTCGGATATGGACCATATATCAAGAAAGCCAGTGCCGGGGCGATAGCGGACAATAACGCGACCGAAGCGCTCTTGCCCAAAGTATGAAGCAGGTCGGCCAAGCTGATGCCGATATGTTTGGATGTAGCCCGCAGGGCCAAACTGGCAGCTACTGCCGCAGCAGCTATTGCAGCAATGCCCAGCGCCAACAAACTGTGAGAGGCACCCACCGCCACGAACCCTACGCTCTGCATTGCGCTTAAAGCGGTTACACGGGCCATGGTAGTCACTGCTCCAATTGACAACAACGCGCTACCACACAAAGCGGCCGGCACAGCAAAAACCATTGCAGCTGCCAGCAAACGGGCCAAGTCAACAGACTGATCCCACTGATCCCCGTACAAGAAGCGAACAATGGGATGCGCCAAACAGATGATTGCGATACAAAATGACCAGCCAAAAGCCGTAACGTATGACGTAGCTTTCAAGAACGGCCCCGCAAGACTGCCCTGCTCTCGCGACTGTTTGGCAAACCAGGGGAGACAAACGGCACCCACCGCATCGACAAACAGCCGGTAAAACATTTGCACCAGACCATTGGAGCGTGAATATAGACCTGCTGCGGCAATGCTTTGGAGTTTACCAAGCAGCAACTCGGGAGCGCCGTTCGCGACAACGCTGACGATGGACGTAGCTGTGAGTTTTGAGCCAAATGTCAAAACGCGTCTGATTTCGCGCACGCCGGGCAGCCACGGAAACGCTTTGGGCCGAAAGTAAGTTGCTATCAGCGCATTCACGACTGTTCCGCTCAGCGACCCGAACGCGAGGCTGATCGGGCCATAGTCTTGCCACGCCATCCATGCTGAAACCAACGCACCCGTCAGGGTGGCCGAGAATCGCATCATCGCAACGCTGTCAAAGCGCATTTCGCGCATGAGCCACGCATAGGTGAGCGATCCAAACGGATTGATCGCATAGTTCAAGGCAACCACCAGCATGATGCTACGCATGCGGGGCTCGTTGTAGAACACCGATACAGGATAGCTGGCCAGCAGTATCAGACAAGCCAACCCCAAACCCAGGCCCAACTGCACGGCCCAGACGGCTCGAATGCGATCGGTGGTCAGCTCCTTTTCCTGCAACAAATACATACCTGCGCCCATATCCCGAACAGTGGATACGAGAATGAGCAGCACCATGGTGACTGAAAAAACACCGATTTCGGCAGGTGTCAGTAACCGAGCAATGACCATCGATGACGCGACGGAAATCACGAGGCCCGCGTAACGATCCAGAAACGAGAAAACCAACGATCTACGAGTGGGCATTGCGATTAGCTGCGAATGTTCGAATTAGCGCGTGTATCAATTGCTTGCTCCAACAAAGCAACCAAAGCTTGCGACCGCGCACGCCGGGACGCCTGATGTACAAAACTTGCGTCGGGCAGCGCCGCAGCGTCGCTGCGCCAGGCGCGCATCAACAACGGCAACAACTGGGCGATTTCATCAACTGAATCGAGCCGCGCAATGTCGCGCACACCAGCCCGCCGCAAGACGCCAGCTGTGTCCCCTGCCGGATCGGTCAACCCCAAAATGGGCTTGCCTGCGCGCAGGTATTCGTAAATCTTGGCTGGAATCTGAGCATTACAACCGCTGGACTGCATGACGAGCAGCGCGTCAACAGCCAGCATCTCCGCCAAAGCGTTGCGGTAGGGGATCGCGGGGCAGAGTTCAATGTAGTCCTGCACCCCGTGCGTGCGCGCCAGGCCTTGTATCTTGTCGTCATGTACCGAAGCGCGGAAACGGATGCACAAATCATTGGGGGACAAAGTCCCAGAATTGTTTAACTGACTCATCGCTATAAACAGTTGAGTCGGATCGCGCTCACCCGGATAAACGATGCCACTGTGCAACAAGATTAGCCGACGCGCCTCAGGCTTCGAACGCCGATCACTGGATGGTGGCGCCGCAACAGAAGCAAAACTCTCTTCATCGTAGCCGTTCTCCAGCACCACCATACGCTCGGCTGCGGCCGGGTAGCGCTGTTGGTAGATGCGCGCGGCACCGGGTGTGGTGAACACACAGTATCGCGCATGCTCCACCGCATCCGACTCGATGCGCAGATAACTCTGCCATGTGAGCGGGTCCGCTGGGAAAGTGTGCCTCTTGCTTGGATCATCGTCAAAGCTCTCCTGCGCCATCGGGTCCCGAAAATCAGCCACCCAGGGTATGCCTGTTTTCCGGTGCAACTTTGATGCAATCAGATGCGCCGTGGCGATGGGGTAGGTGGACCAGATCACATCCGGCTTGAACTCGTCAATGAGATTGAGTCCTTGGCGAACCGCGTCAAACCTCCAACTAATCCAGCGGTCAGGCCGCGCCATCCAGCCGAGGTAACGACCAGCAATTTGCAAATGACGCGCCGTATCGAGCGCAAACGCTCGGCGCACCACGGTGCTCGCCGGGACTTCGGCGAGCAGGTCTTCGCTAGTATTTTCGTAAGCACGTGGGTCGGTACTAAGCACCAGAGGTTGCCAACCCATCGATGGCAAATGCTGCATGAAACGCAACGTCCGCTGGATGCCGCTACTGCCCGCCAGGGGCGGGAAGTGGTAGGCAATCATCAATATTCGTTTCACGCAGGCTCCGTTCGTGAGAGAGGCGGCAATGGAGAAGGCCAGCGACCGCAAAAGTCATGTAGCTTACACACCTTCACGCAAAGCAGTCACCTGCACTTGCGCCTTGAATGCCTGCATGAGGGTGCGGCGCAGATCGTTGGCAGCGATCAAACCAGGCGGCACACGAACCGATCCAACTGTGGCAAAGTGACCCCAGAATATAACCACTCAGAACGACCACCTTGCGCCACTATTGTCTTCGCCTGCCAGTTTGTCCGGTTTTCGATGGGCCTTGTCGGGGACTTCGTTCCTGGCTGCCGTTCGGTTGGGCATTGGGCATCAAGCAGTTGCATCGCATGATCGCCCAAATACGGCTGTCAACCCAACCAGCGCCGCCTTCATGTTCACTCAATCGCATCACTCTGATGCACTTGGTCCTGTGCCTCTGGATGGCCGTTGTGCCAATGACGTGGGCCACCGCAGCGCCGGCAGTTGCCGAGCGCCCACTGATCCGGGTCGGGCCAGACAGGGACGTTCGCTCCATCGGCGAGGCGGCTAGACTGGCCGCATCTGGCGCGCTGATCGAAGTCGATGCTGGCGAGTACGCGGCCGACGTTGCGATCTGGACCCAAGACACCCTGACAGTGCGGGCCGTCGGCGGTCGGGTGCATTTGCGCGCGGGTGGCGCCTCCGCCGAAGGCAAGGCCATCTGGGTGATACGCGGCGGTGCCATTACGGTCGAGGGATTCGACTTCACGGGCAGCCGCGTGCCGGACCGCAATGGTGCCGGCATTCGCCTGGAAAGCGGGAAACTGCTAGTGCGCGATTGCCGCTTCATCGGCAATGAGAGTGGCATCCTCACGAGCAACGCGCCACAAATCGAACTCGAGATCGTCGACAGTGAGTTTGCCAACAACGGGTTTGGCGACGGCCAGAGCCACAACCTGTATGCAGGCTCCATTGCCCGACTGACGGTGACAGGCAGCTATTTTCACCACGCCAACGTCGGCCATCTCCTGAAGAGCCGCGCTGCGGTGAACGATATCCGCTACAACCGGCTTGCTGACGGCCCAGGTGGCCGTGCCAGCTACGAACTGGAGATCGCAAATGGCGGCATCGCGTACGTTGTGGGCAACACGATCGAGCAAAGTGCCCAATCCGAAAACTCGCACCTCGTTTCGTTCGGCACAGAAGGGTACCGCTGGGGCGTCAATCGCTTGTATCTGGTGCACAACACGCTGGTAAACCGCATGACAAGCAAAGTGGCTTTTCTGCGTATTCGGCGCGGAGATATCGACACCCAGGTGCTCAACAACCTGTTCGTGGGGCCTGGCCATTGGGGCATTGGCTTGCCTAGCAAGCGCTATGGCAATGCGACCATGAGCTTGAACGCATTCGATGCGGCGGCAAGCAAGACGACGCCACAGCAGTCTGATGCTCAAGCCCCACGCGCTCTGGTGGATCCCGGATCCGTCAATGGCGTCTCGTTGCAAATGCGATCGCAGTACCGGCATCCCGCCGGCAGCCAGCCACTGATCGCCAAGCCGCATAATCCAGGGGCTTCCCAAACCGCCACCCCGCCTCGCTCATCGAAGTGACGGTCGCCACACAGCTATGACGAAGACTGACGTTTCCTTGTTTTGCGGTACGCCGCGTTTTCCAGATCAACCTGCTGCCACATCGTCGAACCCGGATTCGGTGGAAACATCGTGGCGTGCCGCGCTGCAAGCCGATATTGAGTTTGCTCTGGCTGGCGTCAAGGGGGAGTTCGCTGTCGGATTGCGCTTGACCTCGGGTCGCACCGTCCTTGCGGTGGATCGGTTTGCCATTTGCTCCCTGTGCTATCGACAGGTTGATGACCAGTTGCTGTTTGCCGAGAGCGCCGACCTGCTCGCCGACGCAACGCCGGAGATTGATCCGCAAGCCATCTTCGACTACCTCTACTTCCACGTCATTCCGTCGCCGCGCACCATTTACAAAGGCATCTACCGATTGCCGCCTGGGCACTTTGCGGTGTTCGAGAATGGCCAGCTGCGCGTGGCGCCGTATTGGGTGCCGAAATTCGAGGAACAGGCGTCCGGAGCGGACTTCGACTCGCTGAAGCAGGAGTTTCGCTCCATCTTGCAGAACGCCGTCAGCCGCGAACTGGATCATGACCACGCCGGCTTGTTTCCTGAGCGGCGGCACCGACAGCTCCACCGTGGCCGGCATGGCGGCCCTGGCCGGTGGCGCTCCGGTGAACACCTACTCGATCGGTTTCGACGCGCAGGGCTACGACGAGATGGAGTTCGCGCGGCTGGCGGCCAGTCACTTCAAGACCGAGCACCATGAGTACTACGTGACGCCGGCCGATCTGGTACGCGAACATTCCGGCGGTGGCGGCGTCACTTCGACCAACCGTTCGGCAATTCGTCGGCCCTGCCGGCGTATTACTGCGCCAAGATGGCGCGTGAGGACGGCGTCACGACGCTGCTGGCGGGCGACGGCGGCGACGAGCTGTTCGGTGGCAATTCGCGCTACGCCAAGCAACGGGTCTTCGGCTGGTACGGGCAGGTTCCCGGCATCGCTCAGAAGCACCTGCTGGAGCCGATCCTGACCAGCAAGCGGCGCGTCATCGTTCTCGCTGACCCGCAAGGCAGGCAGTTATGTCGAGCAGGCCAGGGTGCCGATGCCCGACCGGCTGCAGATGTACAACCTGATCATGCGCCTGGGTCCGGCCGAAGTGCTGACGCCCGCCATGATGGCGCAGATCGATACCACCGCTGCCGTTGCAACTGCAACGCGCCGTCTGGCACATGCCGGCCGACTGCAATGCAGCTCAATCGGGAGCTGGCCTTCGACTGGCGCTTCACGCTGGCCGAAAGTGACCTGCCCAAGGTGCGCGGTGCCACCAGCCTGGCGGGCTTGGAGGTCGGCTTTCCGATGCTGGACGACCAGCTGCTGACTTTCTCGCTCACGTCTGCCCGACGAACTACAAGCTCAAGGGGCTGAAACTGCGCTGGTTCTTCAAGGAAGCGCTGCGCGGCTTCCTGCCCGACGAGATCATCGCCGAAGAAGAAGCAGGGCTTCGGCCTGCCGTTCGGCGTGTGGGCCATGCACCCACGCCGACTCAAAGCGCTGGCCAGCGACTCGCTGCACGGCCTGGTCGACACGAGGCATCGTGCGGGCGGATTTCGTCCAGACCTTGCTGAGCAGCGCTTGCCCGAGCACCCTGGCTATTTTGGCGAGATGGTCTGGATCCTGATGATGCTGGAACAGTGGTTGCGGGCCAAGGCGCCTGCATTCAAACTGCCGCGCGCGTTTGGTGGCCATTCGATACCCCGGTAGACTTGTCTGGTGATCAAGATCAACTGTCTCGCGCGCATGCTGGCTGCGGCGGCCCTATTGGCTGCGGTAGCCCCCGTGGCTGCGTCCGATTCGGCTGGCGAGTCCGATGCCGCGTTCAAAGCTCGCTGCAAGAACGAGGCAGTCGAAGTATGCCTGTCCTTGAACTCGGAATCCGAAATCGCCTCGATGCGGACCGTCCGGCAACATCTCGATACCGACACCCGGATTCAATGGGACGCCAAGGTGCAGGCGGCCCGCTTTACGGTGCCCCCACTGTCACCGGCCGACTCGTCGGGTCAATTGCATATCCCGCTGCCCAGATCGCTCGCCGACCTCTACTTCTCGTTCGATGTGCGTTACCCAGCCGATTTATTGCGCCACCAATTCAAGGGCGGCGGCGGATGGAAAATTTTCATTTTGGGGCAAGGCAGAGAAGGTTGTGCTCCTTATGAAATCGTGGCCAACAACGCGTACTACCGGGGGCATCCGAACTTTTACTACATGTGCGGCGCACCATCGCGCAATGTTGCTGTTCAGAACCCGTTTGGCGGCGCAGCTTGGCAATTCGATTACCAGCCCGGGGGAGAAACGGCTTGTCTGCGGCATCCCGACGCGCGTGGAAAACCCTGCGCCGAGTTCGAACCCGACGAGTGGGTCACCTACCAGGTGCATGTCAACACGATTGCCGCCACGCTTGAAGTGTGGCAAACGATCGGCGGCAATACAACCAAGATCATCGAGCATCAGATGCAGGGTCTGCCGATTCCGCCTCCCCGATACGAATGGTTGAAACTGACGCCCTACAACACCGGGAAAGATGCGTCGGAGAACCATCAGCCATTCTCGATCTGGTACCGCCGCGTGATTGTGTCGACGCGCCCTATCGCTTTCCCGGTGGCCTCTCGATAAGCGGTCAACCGCGACGCCTTGTATTGGCCCATCTCAGGCGACGTTCGACCCAACCGATCGAAGATTGACCAGCATTCGCGCACCATACCGCAGCCGCGTGTGGTCCCATGGCGAAAACCGTGGCATCTGCAACGGGTCTGTCGTCGCAATTGAGACCCCGGGCGCGGTCGACACCGCTGCCTCGAATCCAATCCGGCGCACCATCTGCACATGGCGCTCACAGTAGTCCTGCCCCGGTTTGCCGTTGGGATAGGCAAACAAGGTCACGGGTTGCTGCAGCAAAGACTCGAGCGTCTGCCTGCTGGACACGATCTCGTATTCGGCGTCGGCATCGTCGGTGCGTGCGAGGATCGGATGCGTCACTGTGTGGGCACCGATCTGCATGCCCGCCCGGCGCATCGTTCTGACGGCATCGGATGTCATCATAAGGTCGTCCGGGCAACTGCACCCCGGCGAGATGTGCCAGTTTGTCGACGATTTGGAGCCGTTCATCCGACGGACGGTACTTGATCTGGTCGATCAATGCGGCAATCACAGCTTGCCGCGCCTGCATCGTTGCAAGGCTGCAGGCGCTCAGCCCTAAACCCAGGGAGCCGAGGTCGAGCCTGTCCAACCGACATTGTCTGATCGACTCGATGATGGAGTCGTTCCACATCCGCCCGCCGTCGAGGAACCCGGTCGCGATGAAGAAGCTGGCAGTCAATCCGTGGCGCTGCAGTATCGGCATGGCTACCGCGCAGTTGTCGGCGTAACCGTCGTCGAAGGTTATGCAGGCCGCGCGCGCTGGCAAGCGACCTTCCCGCAGTTGCCGCGCCGCAAGATCCAGTGGCAGCACCTGAAACCAGCGGGCAAGCCAGCGGCAAGTGGCATCGAAGCGCCGCGCATGCATTTCGTTTGGAAACAACGGATCGACGTCGGGCAACACGCGGTGAAAAATCAACACCGACAACTTGTGCACGAGCTCCGGCAGGCGACGCGAATTGGAACAGCGTGCGAAATACCATCAGGCGATCCAGCGCCGTTTCACACTGGCGGCTGCCGCCTCCTGGGCAAGCGCTTCGACCTTTTCCTCCACGACCCATTCCTGCTGATCCATCCATCGGCAACCCAGCACCACCAGAACCAGGATGTTGTAGGGCAGATCGTAGTACGACAGGCTCAGAAACGCACCACCTACCGCGTATCCCGCCAGGCTGACCTGGCACATCGCGCCCAGATGAGATAGCCACTCGTCTGTGGCAGCTTCTTGCCCTGTTGCGCAGACGGCCTGCCGAACGCCAGACGAAGAACCACATGAGCAGGAACAGGAACAGTCCAACGAAGCCATGCTCACCCAACACCATGAAGTAGATGCTGTGCGCGGCATGGACAGCCGTCGGGTCGGGCGCGTACTTCGCGAAACAGCGTCCCTGGAAATACCATGAAACCGCCACCAAAGAGGTTGTCCGATGCCAGGTTCCAGGCCATCCACCAGGCATTGATACGCCCCGTCGCTGATGTATCCGCCTGGTAGGTGCCGATCGTTTCCATGCGTGCCCACCAAGTGTCCGGCATGAACGAGAGCAACATGGTTGCCAGTGCCACCAGTGCAACTGATTCCGAGGGCCTTTCTGTCTGCCCGCCACCACATCACGGCAGCCATCGCAGCAATGGCGAGCAATGCACCTCGCGACTGACTACCGAGTGCGGCAACAGCGCACAACACCATGGCTGCCAACAAGCCCCGCTTGATCCAGACCGAGTCTGAAATCAAATGCAGAAACCGCATCAAGGGAATGATCATCACCAACGCCAGTGCTATTTCGTTGTTGCCTTCGATGTAACTACCCATCGGACCCCAGACCCGAAAAGAGCCGCCGGTAGCCAAGGTAAAAAGCCCTCCCTTGACGCCATAAAAGCCGATCGAGAACACCAGCACCCATACGAGCCACAGGATGTGCTTTTTCGAGTGCAACACAACCATGGCAACGATGATCATCAGGTCGATTTTCATGACCCGCTTCCACAAATCGTAGCTCTCGTCCAAGATAGAACGAGAATGGCAAGGTGATAGTAATCCACACCATGAACAGCATCAGAATGACGGTCTCCCGGGTCACGAAGCGAACTGGCGGCGGTCTTTGGTGACCAACACACCAAGCAGCACAGAGCCGGCCATCAACGCGGCCACGGGTATGCATTCAGTCGCCATGCATACGCATGGGGATTCATGATGCTGATCCAGGTCCAGCCCAGAACGCCCAGCCAGGGATGCAGCAAGCCGTAAGCCGCGATCGCCAAAATGATGGGGCCAAGCGCAAAGTCACGCACGTACGGGTTCCTCCGTCAGATCAATCATGGTCTCGAACAGGGCGACCTGAGCATCGGTCGTATTGTGCCAACTAAAGCCTTCTGCATAAGCTCGGACCGCAGACCGATCAGGTTCGCACGCCAAAAGATCGAGGATCGCCCGCGCAAAGGATGCGCCATCGCGCTGATCAACCAGACGTCCGGCAGTATCCTGCGTAACGACCTCGGGTATGCCGGACACACGCGAATGCGACCACGGGTGTCCCGCAAGCCATCGATTCGAGCAACACGTTGGGCCATCCCTCGCGACTCGATGCCAGGATCAGCACGTCCGCGGCGCTATACCACTGGAACAACTGATCATTCGGCAAGAAGCCGGCAAACCGTACTTGGTCCGCAAGGCCAAGGCGTTCTACGGTGGCTTGCAAACTCTGACGTTCCGGTCCCTTGCCGACAATGATCAGGCGCGCCTGTGGATGATCAAGCTTGACCGATGCAAGCGCCTCGATCGCAATATGGTGCCCCTTGGCTTTCACCAAATTGCCCACAGACAACAGTATGGGCGCCCCTTCGATGCCGATGGCCTCGCGCGCCTGGGCCTGCGGCACTGGTCTGAACCGCCGCCCGTCGACACCGTTGCGCATAACGTGCAGGCGCTCCGGTGCCACCCCCATGCCGTGCAGGACCTCGGTCAGCGCCTTGCTCACACCGACGGATGCGGCAGCCTGCGAGGCAGCCCAGCGGATCATGCGCCGGGCGAGCGGGTGTCGCGGAATCAGGTTGAGATCTGACCCGCGCGCGGTCACAACAACCGGCTTGCCTAACCAACGCCCCAGCAATACGGCGGCCACGCCATCCGGGTAGTAGTAGTGGGCATCGATCAAGTCAAAATCGAAACCATCGCGCAACAACCTGCGCAAGCAAGGTAGCGCTCCCAGCGCCATGCTCAATGGAGCCATGGTCATACCGACCTTTGGCAGCAGGATGTACCGTGGGTGCATTACTTGGACCCCATGCCAAGTCTCAAGGCTGGGAGTCTGCGCCATCGTGGCATACGATCCAAATCGATCATGAGTCGAAAAAAACCAGGGCACAGGCGCCACCACTCTGGCTTCGATACGGCCACTGCCCAACAATTCACGCAATCTGGTCTCGACGAAAATGCCATGGCCTGGCCTGACTGAGCTGGGATAGAGGCTGGAAAACAACAGGGGACGAATGGTCCGGGTCACTCGAGCTTCACCCAACAGGTCACCATCGACCTTAGCCAAAGCTGCAAGCTGCATCGTGAAGCGCAAGCCATCCGCAGAGTCACCAACACAAGCCTACTACAGTGCCCTTGCATGCTGAATGCGCTCCCATGTTTACCAGATCGAGCAGGGTTTGATCGGAGCGGCTACGCCGGGCCAGCACGCTAGCAATATCTGCACCCGCTAGGCCAATCACCAGGATTTCCGACTCGTCGATCACCTGTTCAATCTCCGCCCGCAGCATCTCCCCAATATGCGGCAAGTGCTTCTCGATGAAACTCCGATTCGCCCCCAGCAGCTTCGCCAGATGCACCTCCGGGTCATAGATCGACAACTGCATGCCCTTGCCGATCAACTGCTCCGCCAGTGTCACCAGCGGGCTCTCGCGCAAGTCGTCGGTACCGGTCTTGAACGACAGGCCGATGAATCCGATCTTGCGTTTCCCGGTCTCCAGGATCTTCTGCAGCGCCAGATCCAGATGATTGCGGTTGGACGGCAAGATGCCGGACAGCATCGGCAATCTCGACGTCGTGCATCTTCGCCAGGTAGGTCGTGGCCCGCAAATCCTTCGGCAGGCATGACCCGCCGAATGCAAATCCGGGCTTGAGATACGCCTTGGAAATATTGAGCTGCGTGTCCTGGCACACCAGGTCCATGACCTCGAACGGATCTACCCCCAGCGCATGGCACAGCCGCGCGGTTTCGTTGGCAAACGTGATCTTGAGCGCGTGGAAGTTGTTGCAGGTGTATTTCATCATCTCGGCCGAGCGCACCGAGGTCTGGATGAATTTGCATGGCAGGTGGCCAAACAGTGCGCGCAGTTGCTCGACCGGATAGTCGTGGTTGGCGCCGACGATGGTGAAGGGCGGCTTGTCGTAGTCGCGGATCGACGAGCCCTCGCGCAGGAACTCCGGCTGGAAACACAGGTGGAAGTCGACGCCGTCCTTCTTGCCCGAATGTTCCTCGATGATCGGGCGCAACACATCCTCCACCGTGCCCGGCACCAGGGTGGAGCGAAACACCACCACATGCGGCGCCGACTTGGCCTTGATCGCCTTGCCGATTTCGACGGCCAGCCGCAAGATGGCACCCTGGTCCTGGCTGCCATTCGCCGCCGATGGCGTCCCCACGCAGATCAACGACATGTCGCTCTCTCGCACCGCCTTGCCGGCATCGGTGGTAACCGACACCTTGCCACTGGACGGCCACCTTGTCCATCAAGGCGACCATGCCCTCTTCCACCACCGGCGTCTTGCCGGCCATGATCAGGTCGAGCTTGGTCTGGTCAATATCGACACCAATCACGTCGTGCCCGTCACGTGACAAGCAGGCGAGCGACACGGCGCCCACGTAACCCAATCCAAAAATGCTGATCTTCATGCAAGCTATCCCGTAGTCTGTGAAAAATTCTTGATGGCGCGAACTATGATGCCATCCAGGCGCTGCATTGAGCCAGCCCATGCATGGTTGCTTAGCATGCGCGCGCGTCCCGCCACCGCAAGCCGCTGGCGCTCCACCGGATTGTCGACAATCCGCAGTATGGCCTGAGCGTAGTCGTTCGCCGACTGCGCAACAAGGAAATGTTCCTCAGATTCGGCATCCACGCCACCCGCCGCAATGGCACTGGTCACCACCGGAACACCCATGGCCATGGCTTCCAGTATCTTGTTCTGCGTGCCGCGGGCGATTTGCAGCGGCGCCACCATCAACGCGGAACTGCGGATGAACGGCCGCACGTCGGGCACCGACCCGGTGACCGTCACGCCGGGCAACTCGCCGAGCTTGCGCATTTCGGGCGAGGGGTCGGCCCCGACGATCAGCAGCTTCATCGCCGGACGCGTAGCCCGCAGCAGCGGCCAGACTTGCGCGCAGAATCGCGACATGCATTCCTGGTTCGGGTAGTAGTCCATGCGACCGATGAAGCTGATGGTGTCGGCATCGTAGGACTCGTCCAGCGGGCAGAAGAAATCGGCATCCACTCCGTTGGGAAACCAGTCGGTGTCGGCACCCGTTTCATAGGCGTTGAGTGTTTCCCACTCGGCGCGGGTAGTGGCAGTACACAGGTCAAATTTCCGCGCCAGGCGCTTTTCGGCGGCCAGCATCTTCATTCCCTCCAACCGGTAGCCCATCGACAAGGGGAAGGGCTTGTAGTTGGCATATTCCAGCCACTTCTGCGAATCCATGTCACCAAAATCCAGGATCTTGGGCACACCCCGCACATGCGGACACGTACTGCGCGACCGAGGAGCAATGCACAAAGATCAGGTCCCAGGTTTTCGAAGCCAGCAGATTGTCAATGCGGCGCTTCAGCGCGGGCGAATAGAAATACCCCATCGAAGACGGTGTGACAAGCGGCAGGCGCACCACCATGCGTGCCATCTGGGCCCACTCCTGCACCTGCCCGATCTCGAATGCCGCGCAATGCGGTGCAATGCCCTGCGCTTCCTGCGCCTCTTCTTCTGAACGCGCCAACGAACACACCGTCACCTGGTGGCCGCTGGCCGTCAAATGCCGAATCATGTTGAATGGCCGGATCTTGCCGCCGCGTTTGGGCGGATACGGGAAACGGTGGCAGACGTAAAGAATATTCATGACAGATAGCTTCGCAATTCGACAGCCACGTCTGCAGGCTCACGCTTGTCCAGGTAGATGCGGCTCCAGATCTCCAGGTTCATCATGGCCAGCAACGCGTCGGTGCCGTCAATCCGGTTCGTCGCGTGGTCGGCCATCAGGCGATCGACCACTGGTTGCTGGTACAAACCCCGGGCACCAACCACGTCCGGTGCCAGCAGGCGGCTCAACAACGGCGCCAGTTCCTTCTTGAGCCAGGCGCCCATGGGTGTGCCAAAGCCGCGCTTTTTGCGGTCGAGTATGTCCTTGGGCAACAAGTCGTTGAGCGACTCCTTCAGTACATGCTTGAGCCGGCCACCACGTACCTTGATCGCGCTGGGCATGGCCGCGGCCAGTTCGACCAGCGCCGTGGTCGAGCAAGGGAACCCGGCATTCCAGTGATACCGCCATGCTCATCTTGTCGGTGAGCATCAGCAGGTCGTCGGGCAACTGGGTCTCGGCATCGACCGCAAACATGCGGTTGAGCACATCATGGTTGTCGGCGCCGGCAAAGGCCTGCGTCAGCGGGTCCTGCCCGGCAAGATCCGGGCGCAGCAACAAGGATGCGACGGTTTGCCGATCCATCACCTGCAGGTAGCTGCGATAACGATCATCAGCCGGCAATTCGGCCGAAGTAAGAAACCCTTTGGCCAATCGCAGCGTATTGAGCAAGCCCGAGTGCCGATCGGCCGGCAGATGGCTGGCAAGCGCCGCCGCCGAGCTGCGCAGCCAAGCGGGAAGCCGTTGGTATCTGGTGGCATAGTGCTCTCCCAGATAACGCCGGTAGCCACCAAACAGTTCATCGCCGCCCACACCGGAGAGGATCACCTTGACATCCTGACGGGCGAACTGCGACACCAGATAGGTGGTTATGAAGGCAGTGTCGGCAATCGGCTCATCCATGTGCCAGAGCAATTTGGGCAGCAGGTCAACGACATCGGGTTTGACCACGATCTCGCGGTGCTGGGTGCCGAACAGCTTGGCCACCTGTCTCGCGTATGGCAGCTCGTTATACAGTGCCTCCGCCTCGCCGCCAGTGAAACCGATGGCGTAGGTGCGGATCGGATGCGCCGAGTGTTTTGCCATGAAACCGACCACCGCGCTGGAGTCGACACCGCCCGACAAAAACGCACCGATAGGCACGTCGCTGACCATCTGCATGTGCACTGATGCCTCGAGCTGCGCGCGCACCCGGGCTATCCACTCCCGCTCCGAAAACTGCCGGTCGATGTTGCCGGGCAAGCGCCAGTAGCGCCATTCGCGCACGCCGCCATCTTCAATCGCCAGCAAGGTCGCCGGTGGCAGCTTGCGCATGCCCTTGAAAATACATCCGGGCGCGGCGACATAACCCAGATGCAGATAACTGGCCACCACCGACGGGTCGAGCTCGGCCTGGACGCCTGGCAAGGTGAGCAAGGCCTTGGCTTCAGTGGCAAATGCCAGGCGCCGACCGTCCTGCAAGATGTACAAAGGCTTGACACCAAGGTGGTCACGCCCGATCAACAGGCGGCGTCTGCGTGCATCCCACAAGGCGAAGTCAAACATGCCATTGAGGCGATGGACAAAGTCATCGCCCTCTTGCGCATAGAGGTGGATCAGCACCTCGCTGTCGGACCCGGTCTTGAACTGGTGCCCCTTGGCCTGCAATTCCTCGCGCAATTCGCGGTAGTTGTAGATCTCGCCATTGCACACCAGCCAGATCGTCCCATCGACATTCGACAATGGCTGATGGCCACCCGCCAGGTCGATGATGGACAGGCGCCGCATGGCAATACCACACGCGCCATCGATATGCATGCCTTCATCGTCCGGGCCACGATGTGAGGTGACGTTGCCCATGGCGCTGAGCGCACCGGGCCTCACCGCCTGGCCGTCGAGTTGGTAGATTCCGTGGATGCCGCACATAGTACGTATTCAGGCGCTCGCTGCACCATGTGTGATGTCCGCGCGACCCAAGGCGCGCGCGTACACCGCTTGGTAACGCGCCACGCTGTGCGCCCACGTGCGCTCGACCTCGACAAAACGACGCGCCTTCGCCGCAACAACCGGCCATTGCGCGCGTTGCGCAAGCACCGACTCGATCGCCTGCTCCAGCGCAGCCACATCGCCAGCGCGAAAAAGAAAGCCGGTCTCGCCATGTCGAATCAGCTCACGATGGCCACCGACATCTGATGCCACAAACATGCGTCCCTGCGCCATCGCCTCCAGCGGTTTGAGTGGTGTCACTAACTCGGTCAGGCGGATCGGCAGGCGCGGATACGCCAATACGTCGATCAATTCGTAATAGCGCTGCACCTGGTCATGCGGTACACGGCCGGTAAAGACAACACGGTCCGTCAACCCCGCTTGCGCCACCTGCTGCTTGAGTCGCTCCTCCTGCGGACCGCCGCCGACCAGCAGTACCCGCAAGTCAGGGCGGCGCACGATCATCCGCCGCGCTGCTTCAATCAACAGGGCCAGGCCTTCGTATCCGTAGAAGGACCCGGCAAATCCCAGCACGGTTGCGCCGTTGAGCCCCAGCGACTTGCGCAAGGTCGGATCAGATTGCACGCCGAACTGGAACGCCGAGGCATCCACCGCATTGGGGATTACGGTGATCCGGTCCGGAGCTATGCCGCGTATCGCAATATCACCACGCAGCCCATCGCAGATGGTGGTGATTTGATCGGCACGGCGCAATGCAAAGGTCTCCAGCGCACGTGACACTTTGTAGCGGGCGCTGCCCTCGGTGGTGGTCCCATGGTCCACTGCCGCATCCTCCCACGAGGCGCGCATTTCATACACCACCGGCAGCCGCTTGCGCCGCCCGACCCACAGACTGGGCAAGGCGTTGAGCACTGGCGAGTGGGCATGGATCAGATCGGGCTGCGTCGCGGCAATGACGTCTTGCAGGCGGCGGGCCGTGCGTCTCATTTGGGTGATGAACCCATCGCCCGCCGCACTAGGGGTGCGATGGAACACCAGGCCATCTGCCGTCTCTTGCGTGGCATCGGAGACACCCTGCTTGGGCGTCGTCAGATGCACGGTTTCCCAGCCCAGCTTGTGCTGCTCGCGCAGGATCGAAAGAGTACGAAACGTGTAACCGCTGTGCAGCGGCAAGGAATGGTCCAGCACATGAAGGATGCGCAGACCCATCAGGCAGGTACCACCAACTCGGGGGTCACGCTCGCGCCGGGGCCCTCGCCATCCACCACCTGGCGCAGAAAGGCCTCGAACATCAACATGGTCCAGATCGGCGCGCTGTAGTCGCGCGCGCCGGATTGATGGGCCTGGACCAGATGCTCCAGGTAGGCCGTGTTGAACCAACCGGTGCTGCGCAGCCGCTCGCCCATCAGCGCATCCTGCACGCGCTGACGCAAGGGCCCGCGGAACCAGCGCGCCAGCGGAACGGAAAACCCCATCTTGGGGCGGTACAACACATCGTTTGGCAGATGCGGCTCCATCGCCTTCTTGAACAGGTACTTGCCCTCCTGGCCCTGGATCTTGTAGCTGGTCGGCAAGGTCGCCAGCCATTCCACCAACTCGTGATCCATCAACGGCTCGCGCACCTCCAGCGAATGCGCCATGCTGGCCCGATCGACCTTGGTGTTGATGTCGCCCACCAGATAGGTCTTGTAGTCCAGATACTGAATCAGGGCGAGCGGATCGTCGGTGCCCGCCTTGGCCGCGTGCCGCGCAAACACCTCACCGGCTGCGTAGTCGCCCAATTCGGATTGGAGCCGAGCACTGAACAACTGCGCTCGCATCGGGTCGCGCAGAATCGACACCGAATGAAAATAGGCTTCCACCGAGGTTCGTGCAATGCCCTCGAAGGTCGTCTTGGCTCGGAAGACCCGTGGTGCCCAGTCCGCCTTGGGGTACAGGCGCCCCAGCGTGCCGAACACCGTGCGACGGACCCCTAATGGCAACGCCGCACGCATGCGCTCTTCCATCAGGTGCATTCGATAACGCCGGTACCCGCCAAACGACTCGTCACCGCCATCGCCTGACAAGGCCACCGTCACGTGCTTGCGCGCCAGCTGACAGACCCGGTACGTCGGTATCGCCGAACTGTCGGCATAGGGCTCGTCATACAGGCGCGCCAGCGTATCGATCAGGTCAAAATCGTCGCTCTTGACGATCTCCAGCCGGTGGTCGGTCTTGTAGCGATCGGCCACCATCTGCGCAAACGCAGATTCGTTGAACGCCGGATCGTCGAAACCGATGGAGCAGGTATTGACCGGACCAGAAGACACGCCAGCCATCAAAGCCACCACCGCGCTGCTGTCCACGCCACCCGACAAGAACGCACCCAGGGGCACTTCGGCGATCATCCGCAGCTTCACGGATTCCCGAAGTCGCTCGACCAATTCGGCTTGCGCGTCGGCCTGCGAAATCGGATTGTTCAGCGTGAACCGAACATCCCAGTATTCGACTGGCTCACGCAATGGCTGACCGCGACGAATACACAGGCTGTGCCCTGGCGACAGCTTGCGAGCCTGCTTGAAAATGGTGCGCGGCTCGGCCACATATCCGAGCGCAAAGTACTCCTCGATCGCCAGCGGATCGATATCGCGCCGCAAGCCGCCATGGGCCAGCACCGATTTGAGCTCTGAGCCGAACAGCAAGCTGCCGTCATCGAGCATGGCGTAATACATCGGCTTGACGCCCAGCCGGTCGCGCGCCATGAAGAAGGTCTGCCGATTGCGATCCCACAACGCGAACGCGAACATGCCGCGAAAGCGCTTCACGCAATCCTCGCCCCATGACTCCCATGCGTGGACGATCACTTCGGTGTCACTCTTGGTGTGAAACACATGGCCCAGAGCCTGCAACTCGGGAATCAACGCCTGGTAGTTGTAGATCTCGCCGTTGAACACCACCACCACCGAACCGTCTTCATTGAACAAGGGCTGCTGCCCGGTGGCGATATCGATGATCGACAGGCGTCGATGCCCGAACCCCACGCCGGGCTCGATATGCAGGCTGCCTTCATCAGGTCCGCGGTGAACCTGCGAGTCATTCATACGCTGCAGCGTGGCGCGATTTATCTCGCTGCCGTCGCGCGTGTCAAAAATACCGGTGATTCCGCACATGAGAAGTAGTTACCCGTTCGCTGCGCGCGCACGCCGCAGTTGGTCGTCATACACACGCTGGTAATTCGTCACCATCGCCTGCATGCTGAACTGTTCTTCGACCCGCTTGCGCCCGGCCTCGCCCATGGTGCGGGCCAGAGCCGGCTCGTGAGCCAGATGCAACAGACGCCGCGCCATGGCCAATGGGTCGCCGGCCGAAATGATGTCACCCGTGTGCCCCGGCACCACCAGGTCAGCGTTACCCCCCACATCGGTGGCAATCACAGGCAAGGCACTGGCCATCGCCTCCAGCACGGTGTTGGAGATACCTTCAGCCAAGGACGGCAAGGCAAACGCATGAAGACCCTGCATGATAGCTGCCACATCGACCCGTTCACCCGGTAGCCAGGCGAGTCGGGCCAAGCCCGCGTCATCCAGAACAGCCTGAGCTTGAGCGCGCAAAGGACCTTCGCCAATCATGACCAGGCGCAGTCGATCCCTGAGCGACGGCGTCAGATCCAGCGCATGCACGAATGCGCGCGCCAACATGACCTGGTCCTTGACCGCCTGCATGCGCCCCACCGTGCCCACGATCCAGTGGCAGGACGGATCAAATGGACAACCGTCGATCGGGGCAGGGCCGGCCGGCACAGGCCGAAATCGCTCCGTGTCCACCCCGTTGTAGACCTGGGTGATCCGACTGCGCGGCACCTGAATTTTCACTACCAGGTAATCGGCCAGATCGCGGGACAGGGCAAGGTAGTGATGCACAAAGGGACGATAGAAACGCCTGACCCGCTGATAGGTGCGATTGCTGCCATCGAGATCGCTGACGTCTCGACCATGCTCCCCATGAATGCGCACCGGCACACGCGCAGCCCATGCTGGCAACTGACACTCCAGCGCCGCCAGATTGCGGGTATGGACGATGTCCGGCCGCAGGCGTCGCATCAGGCGATACCACTTCGGGAACTGCCAGAGACCTTGTCCTGGCGGCTTACCCAATGCCACAAATTGAACGTCGCGCCGTGTGACCCGTTCGCGAAAGTCGGTGACTTCGGTGAGCGCCACCACGACATGCCGATAGCGTTCTTCGGGCAGATGGTTGATCAGATTGACGACGCCATTTTCCAGGCCGCCGGTGTCAAATCGGTGCATGACGTGTGCAATCAGTGGCCGCTGATCAGGCGCCGGCACGCCAAGTCCTTTCCCGTCCGGTACGGATACGCAGGCGTACTTCCGACAAGGTAATGCAGCCCTTGATCACTCTGCGACCATGGTTTCAGCTCAGAGTCGCCACAGTTGGTAACCCGCGGCGCGCAAGGCTGGTGCATCAAATGCCGCCTTGACGTCAATGAAGGCACCGCCCTTGACCACCTTCTTGCCAATATCCTCCATCGACAACGCGGCATACTCGCTATGGGCGACCGCCGCGACGATGCCATCGGCTCTTGGAAGATCCTCCCATGCGAGCAACTGCACGCCGTACTCGTGCAAGGCTTCGTCCGCCTTCGCTTGAGGATCCGTCACGAAAACCTCCACGCCATAGGTTTTCAGCTCGTTGATGATGTCGATGACCTTGGAGTTGCGCAGGTCACCGCAGTTCTCCTTGAAGGTCAGACCCAGCACATTGACCTTGGCCCCTTTGATATAACTGCCCCCGGCAATCATTTTCTTGATGGTTTGCTCCGCGATGAACTTGCCCATGCCATCGTTGATACGCCGGCCCGCCAGAATCACCTGCGGGGTGTACCCCAGCATCTCCGCCTTGTGCGTCAGGTAATAGGGGTCGACGCCTATGCAATGGCCTCCGACAAGACCCGGTTTGAACTTGAGGAAGTTCCACTTGGTTCCCGCGGCCTCCAGCACCTCGCTCGTGTCGATGCCCAGTTTGTCGAAGATGATGGACAACTCGTTCATCAGGGCGATGTTCAGGTCACGCTGAGTGTTTTCGATCACCTTGGCAGCCTCGGCAGCCTTGATGCTGGACGCTCTGTGCACGCCTGGAACAATGATTCGTTCGTACAACTGAGCTACTTTTTCCAGCGTCTCGGGCGTGTCACCAGAGACGATCTTCAGAATCTTGGTGAGCGTATGTTCCTTGTCCCCCGGGTTGATCCGTTCAGGGGAGTAGCCGATATGGAAGTCCTTCTTCCAGACCAAGCCCGACTCCTTCTCGAGGACCGGAATACATACCTCCTCGGTGGCGCCGGGATACACGGTGGACTCGTATACCACCGTGACGCCCTTCTTCATGTGCCGCCCCACACTCGTGCTGGCACCCACCAGAGGACGAAAGTCGGGGATTCGCGCCTCATCGACCGGCGTCGGCACGGCAACGATGATCATGTCGGCTTCCGCCAGCATGGTCGGATCGTCGGTATAGACCGCATGGGTGGCCTGACGCATGTCGTCATCCGACAACTCGCGCGAAGGATCAACCCCGCGCAGACAGGACTGAACCTTCGACTTGGCAATATCAAATCCAATGGTACGCACTTGTTTGCCGAACTCCACTACCAGTGGAAGTCCGACATATCCCAAGCCGATGACCGCAACAACACCCATGATCAACTCCCGTGAAACTCAGTAATTTCGTACATTTCTGCCGCTATCGGCCTGCCGCTGTGTCCCGCAACGCATCACCGATCGCCTTTTCATTGTCTTTGAGAAAAGCGGCCAATACGCGATCCGCACCGTCTGCGCGATCCTGCGGCGCATAGACGATCACGGCGGCGGAGTCATCTCCTCGGCCGAGCAACTGGTAGACGGCACCATAGACTTTCGCCATGTAATCACTGCCGGTCCACCTGCCATGGATCCAGTAGATCTGCCAGACCCGCAGTTTGTCTGGGCCCTCTCCGACTGCAACACCAAGACGTCGCAGGTCCGCGCTGCGGAAAGTTATGGGCACTCCATTGAGCGACGCAATGGCCGCTCCCTGGCCAACCCGACCCCATTGTTGGTCATTGGATCTCAACAAGGTATTGTTGGAGCTGACGAGTTTGCGGGAATAGTCCTGATCACGATAATAGGCCAGATAGAGACCTACACGGGTATCGCCGCTTTCGTACACCTGATTGCGCACGACGTTCGGTCCTTCGAAATGCGGCTGATATCCGAAGTCAGCTGCATCCGACTTTTTCCACGCGTGGGAAAGCGGCTCCTTCACATGCAAAACCGGCTGAGTCAACGGCCCGACTGACTCCAGCTTTTGCTTGGCCAAGATCGGCAAAAGGATGATCAACACAAACCCCAGCGCGACGCCCCAGGTCCGGACCGAAGAAGGGCCAGCCCGATCGCTTGTATCCCGGAGAGTCCGCGGCATTGTGGCAACTGGCTCCGGCTCGGCCCACCGTGCACCGATAAAAAACATCAACAGGATGACGATGCCGAAGAAAACCCAACCATAAATCAGATGATCTACGCCCACCGCAATCGTGTTGCCAGAGAGATGTCCGAGCATCACGATCATGTAGGCTCGTAACCAATTCGCGACGATGGGAACAAGAATGGCCACCCCGACAAACAGCAGTCGTCGACGGGTCGACTGGTAGTTAAGGTAGGCGAACAGAGTACCCACCGTCAACGAAGCAATCAAATACCGAACACCGCTGCACGCTTCGACAACCGACCAGTTTCCTGAGGGAATGACGAATGTCAGGCCCTCCCGGTAGACAGGAATCCCGGATGCGCGCAAAGCCAGAATCGTGAAGTCTGCGGTCCAATCCATCAATTGCGGCAACATGAATTCGCCAAGGGGAACCGCAAAGAAGGCAAACAGCAGTGGAAACGCAATAGCGGCTGCGACAGATAGTCCCAACACCGCTGGAACAGAGACAACCAACATGGCAACCAGGACGAGTTGCGTGACCGAGTTCACCGTCACCATGTCGCCCAACAACCACATCATTGCAAAGCCGGCCAACAAGACCAGCAGCCAGGGACTGGATCGCGGCACAAGGTTTGCCAATAACCCTCGCTGACGCCAAATCAACCACAACACAATCGGAAAAACCACAAATCCGTGGGTGAACGTTTCGGATCGATACCAGATCGTGACCATGGCCACCACGGTTTCACGGTACAAGGACAATATCGCGGCCAGGACCAACCCCAACGCCACCAGCGGCGATCGCCATGCGCGCGGAACAGTCATCAACATGGCAGATGTCTCATGGCCATACCTCAACCCAGACTACGCACAATAAACGGCCCCAGCCAATTGGCCAACCCGATCGGCATGCGCCGCCAGGTTGCGATCAGCAACTTGTACTTGGCGTTGGACGGGTTGTTCTGCGGAATCGCATCGCGCTGGTACAAGCAATACTGGTAGTGCAGCGGCCGCGGCTCGAAACCCCAGTTCTTCTTGAATGCAAATGAGCCCGTGCCTTGCTTGCTGCGTCCGTAATCGAACACCTTCAAGCCGCGGGCACAGGCGCGGCGCATCAGTTCCCAGTACTTGAAGTCATTGGCCGCAAGATCACGTGCGGACTCGTCGTCGCCGGCGTAATAGGGCAACACTTCATCGCGAAAATAAAAGCTCATGACACTGCTGAGCGGCCGTCCGTCCGCAGCCCTTACCGTCATGACCTCGCAGTCCGCGCCAAAGGCTTTTCGCAGGCTCTGAAAATACTTCTTGGGCATGGCCGGCGTGCCATGGCGATGCACGTTGTCGGCATACAGCGCAAAGAAGGTGTCGACATCGTCGTCAATGGCACTGATCAATCCGTTCTTGATGCCCTTGCGCACCATGGCGCGCTGCTTGCGCGGGATCGCCAGCATGTTGGCGTCTTCCTGCGGCAGGATCTCCTTGCGAAAGGTGACATACAGGTCTTGCGTCGGCCAGTCGTCGTGGCGTCGATCGACATTGCGCAATTCCAGATGCGCCACTCTCAATCGCCGGGCGATGGCTTGCGCTTCTTGCTCCAGTGCATGAACTGCCGCTGGTGAATTCGCCGCTACACCACCGTAGACGGCAAACGGCAGGCCCACCAGCGCGTTGCCAAACAGGCGGCTGTTGACATGGGCCAGCGGCAACACGCCTTGGATCACACCATCGTCCTGCGCATACAGGAAATAGGTGTCGTGGCGAAAGACACCGCCGATGACGGATTGCCACGCGGCCCGGTGAAAAAACGTGGCCTCGGGACACGTCATGACGAATGCATCCCAACGCTGCATATTGGCAGCATCGTTGGGCAGCAGGTGCTCGACGGTCAGCACGTGATCTCAGGCTGTCGCCATGGTTGCGGCCTTTGACGTGGCAGCATCTGGCGTCGCTAGGAAGATGCTGTCCATGCGATCCCAGCGAAAGTCTTTCAGCAATTGCGCCAGTCGGCGCTCCATGCGACCGATATTCACATAGTGACGAAACCGCGTCTTGCTGCTGATGCCGTCAACGCGGGGTTGATCGACATCGATCTCCCACGGGTGGAAGTAGAAAATGCCCGACTGTTGATCTGCGTTGTTGACCCGATTCAACATCCAGCGCGACAAGGCATAAGGGAACAGGCGGAAATACCCACCGCCACTGGAAGGCAGGTTGCGATCGAACAGCCTGCACCGTCGTGATGGGAATCTCCAGCAGGCCAGGGCGCACCTCATGGGCATGGCGCGGCGCGTCCGGCATGCCGTAGTGGTCGTGACGTATCGGGTAAATGCTGGAGCTGTAGCGGTAACCGGCCGACAGCAGCGCATCAAAGGCCCACAAGTTGCCTTTGCCGATAGAAAAGCTTGGTGCGCGGTAGCCGCGGACTGCGACGCCACCCAGGTCTTCAAGGATTGATTTGGCACGCGTGATGTCGTCCAGAAACGCGGCCTCGGTAAGGTCGCTGGCACGCTCATGGCCATAGCCATGACTGGCCAGTTCATGTCCACCATCGACGATACGGCGCACCAATTGCGGGTAGCGCTGCGCGATCCACCCGAGCGTGAAAAACGTCGCCTTCGTGTCCTGCCTGGCCAACATTTCCAGAATCCGATCCATATTGCGTTCGACACGGCATTCGCGATCGTCCCAGCTCGTGCGTGCGATGTGCGGCGCAAACGCCGAGACCTGGAAGTAGTCCTCCACGTCAATCGTCATCGCATTGACCATCGGTGCGCGCATGGTCCAGGCTCGCTACTTGCGCACTGCTGCGACCAGCTTTTGCAGCATGGACAGTATTTCGAGATCGACCCGCTCCAGCCGCAGCATGCTGCGCTCCAGTCGCTGCAGACGATCACCGTACTGCTCGGAACTGAGCTGGCTCAACTGACTGGAAAAACCATCGCTGTAAGGCGCGATGCCCTGAAGTTTCGCCAGATCGATATCGACCATGGAATCAGGCGTGTCAAACCGGGATGCTCGACTCCAGACGGCGCGCGCGCAGATGAATGCCTGCCAGCACCACCTCCGCCCTCGTCATGTAGCTCGCTGACGACTTCCTCGACATCCTCCAGCGTCAGCAACTCCTTGTCGCCCAGAAAGCCCAACAGCAACAGCCGGTCGCAGACCGAGTTGATGCGACGGGGAATGCCCCCGGTGGCCTTGAAAATCGCCTCGAAGGTCCCGGCTCCGAACTCCGGCTTACCCGTGCTGCCGGCGCACTTGAGCCGATGCTCGATATAGCCCTGTGTTTCCTCGACATCCAGCGGACCAATATGGCAGGTCGCGGTGACCCGCTGGCGCAACTGCTGCATGTTCGGGTGTTGCAGGATCTCGCGAAACTCCGGCTGCCCGACCAGAAACGTCTGCAACAACGCCTGCTTGCCGAACTGAAAATTCGACAACATGCGCAGCTCTTCGACCGCACGCGGCGTGAGGTTCTGCGCTTCGTCGACGATCAGCAGGCTGCGCCTGCCTTCGCTGATCTGTGTCACCAGGAAGGCCTCGAGCGCCATCAACAGATCGGCCTTGGACACATCCTTGACGCGCACACCGAATGCGGCGCCGACCATGCGCAAGGTGTCTTCCGCGTCGAGTTGCGTGCTGACCAGGTTGGCAGCAGTTACCGTATTGGCGTCCATGCTGTCGAGCAAGCCACGAACGATGGTGGTCTTGCCCGCACCTATTTCGCCGGTGATGACGATGAACCCCTCATTGCGCAGCAGGCCGTACTCCAGATAGGCCTTGGCGCGCCGATGTTGCTTGCTCCCGAAATAGAAGCTGGGGTCAGGATTGAGTTGAAAAGGCTTGCTGCTCAGCCCATAGAACGCTTCGTACATGAATCAGAACTGCACATTCAAGTTACCGGTCACCGCAGTTTCTGTATACGGATTGGTCGCACTGTCAAAGAACACCCTGCGCGCGCCAATACTGGCAGTCATCTGGCGGCCGAGCCGACTCGAGATGCTGAAGTCGACCGCGCGCAAACTGGTACCACTGAGGCCACCAGAGCCCGATGTGCTCTGGCGCGAAACAACGGCGTTCATGGAGGTGTCGGGCGTCAACCGATGTGAGTAAACCACGCTGACGCCATTTTGATGGATGACGGTGTTGGTGGACAGGTCGTCGAAGGAGGTCACGAAACTCCCGAGACTCGTATTCGAGCCCCGACTCAGGACAAAACTGATGGTGTCACGGACCCCCAGCAATGCGAAGGCGGCTTCCTGACGGCGCTGCATAGAGACTTGAGATGACAGAAAGTTGCTTATCACTTGGGTGTTCGCATTCAAGCCGTTATCCTGCAAGAACTGATTCACCAGACCGGCCCGTTTCAGAGGATCTGCCTCCAGGCTCGTGAATTGACTGAACAACAGATCACTAAGTGAACCCAAGGATGTGGCGCCCGACTGGACGGGCGAATTTGACACCGCACGGGAGTCAGTGAAGCGCCAGGAGGTGCGCGCCGTGCGGTGTTGTATCGAGATGTTGTGGGACTGCCCGTAGTGGTGGTTCTGCAACTGCGCCGCGACGGTAGTGCGATCCGACGGACGCCAATTCAGACTCAATCCCGTCGACCCATGGCTTTCCTTGTTGGCTGTTGTGTAGTTGTTGCTTTCACGCGAAATCAGCAGCGACGCGTTGAATTGCGGGGTGAATGCGTAGGACAAGGAACCACCCAAGTGATCCGACAACACCGTGCGTCCCAAACTGTATTTCACCTTCTGGGTACTGGTATCCATGCCCCAGCCTAGCGGACCACCGCGCACGGAGCCATTCAAACGCAGCGAGGCATCGGTAGTCAGGATATCCGACGTTGTCGACGCGTCGGACTTGGACGAAGTCCAGCCATATCGCGCCTCGTAATCGGCCACACCACCCAGACTGCCTTTCAGGTAGGGAGACAGGCGATATGTCGAAGTCTCGGTGGAGTTGCCGTTGATGGACGATCCGTCGGCCGACTGGGTTCCCAGCGCCGAGATGGATTGCTGTGAAATGGAGCCACTGAAATCGACAAACGCGAAGTTGTCCACGGCCTCCCATACGGCCGATGAGCGAAGCGCGTTCTGCGACTGACGCGAGGAGGTTCCACGCGCGTAGACCAACTCGCTCAGCGAGTAATCCAGAGTGCCTTTCAGGCGACCTCCATCGCTACGCAGACTGATTCCAGGACTGATCTGCGTAACCAACTCGCTCTTCTTGCCGGTACTTGTCAGTGCTACGTTATTCGTGAACCGCTCTGACACGGAAATGCGCGGTACGATGGAAATGGCAGGCGCCGGGCCAGACGCAGCTTGCGCCAACGCGTTGCTCCCGAGTTGCATCGAGGAAACGCCCACCCAAAATGGCAGCGACAAGAACATGCGGACCGCCGCCGACATCACGGGCGCCCTCGCACGCTTCTGGCGAGCCATGAACTCTCAAGCAACCTTGTTGCCATAACCGTATCCGTAGCCATACCCGTAGCCATATCCACCACCTGCGCTGGTGCGCACCTGGTTCAACAACATCAGCTTGACCGGGCACGCCTCAATGGTGGCCAGAGCATCCTCCACGTCGGAACGCAGGGTCTTCTCGGCGTTGATCACCATGATGATCTGCCCCATGTGGGTAGCCAGCACACGCGATTCCGTCGTGAGCAACAGCGGCGGAGAATCGAACACGATGATGCGATCCGGATAGCGTTTGCCCAAATCCTCGATCAGTCGCGTCATCGCTTCGCTGGCCAGCATTTCCGTAGCGTGCTCATGGGGTGTGCCACTGGGCAGAATGGTCAAGGTATCGATATTGGTCTTGAGTAACATCGTCGACAAATCAGCCGCCTCATCTTGCAGCAGATCAAGCAGGCCTGGACCGGTGGGCAAACCCAACACACGCAAAATTGACGGGCGCGCCACGTCGGCATCCACCAACATGACCGTGTTGTCCATCTCGGCCGCGATGCTGATTGCCAGATTGATGGCCGTGAAGCTTTTGCCCTCACCAGGAATCGCGCTGGTGACCATGATCAGGTTGCCGTTCTCGACCGGCACTGCACCCTTGCCCATGGCGTTGGCGATCAATGGCCGCTTGATCACGCGGTATTGATCGGCGATCTGCGATCGTGGTGCATTTGGCGTCACGATGCCGGCCGCCGCCAGCGCATCCATGTTCAACTCGACCTGCCGGGATGTCCGCTTCGGACCCATGTCTTGCGGTGCGATCATTGCGCACCACATCGTCCGGCCGTCGAACTTCCCCCATCGCGGGCGACGGGACGGACACCGGAGGCACAACAACGCTGGGCTCCGGCATTGACGCACCTGCCCGGCGCAATTGCGCCAATCGTTGGGTTGCTTGCTCGATCAAACTGCTCATGGTCGATTCACGCGGCCCGGTTGGCAAGCACCGTCAAGACGACAACGGCGGCGATAAACACACCCAACAAGGCACTGGATGCAAGACCGAACTTCTTCAGATCCCGTCGTTCGCGGGACTTGGTCGCGTCCGACATCACCAAGGTCACGACGCCGAGGATAGGCAGACCGATCGTATTGCGCAACGCGCGGGCATCGAAGAACACCGAGCGCAACTGGCTGAGCACGAAGGCCAGACCCAAGCCAGCAGCCAGCGCAGCAATCAGCGCGACCGGCAGCAACAACAATCGATTGGGAGCCACAGGCTTTTCTGAGGCCCGAGGGGGATCGATCAAGCGAAAGTCCACCATGCCGGAAGATCCTTCCAGGTCACCGGACAGGGACGCCGATTCCCGACGCGCAACCAGATCCTCATAGTTCTTCTTGTGGATTCCGTAATCTCGATTGAGTTGGGCAAATTCCGCCTCGATCTGGGGCGCGGTCTTCATCATTTCCCTTGCACGCGCGAATCGAGCCTCGTACTCACCTACACGCGCACTAAGCATGGCCACCTGCACCTCGGAAGATGCCAACATACGCCCAAGTTCCTGCGCAATAAGTGTCTGCCCTGGTCCCCCAGATGATATTGGATTCGCCATCGCCACCTTACGCAATTCCGCAACCTCTTTCGTTCTTTGCGTCTTCCAGATCCTTCAACAGACGACGCACACTGACCACATCGGGGTGGCGTTCGGTGTATCTCTGGAGCAGGGCGTCGAGATTTTGTTTTAACGCAGATATGCGACCATCCAATTCCGGCGTAGACACATTGATGGCCGACTCTTGCAAGATGCTTTTTGTCGTGACATTGGCAGTCTGGGATTTTTCTGCCTCAATTTGGCGTTTGGCCGAGTCCCTGGCTTTTTCGAGCTTCACGCAATTCCAGCCGGGCCTGATTCACTTGGGCGGAAATCTCGGCAACCTTGGATGCCATATCCTTGCCCTCACCTCCTTGAAGTTCCATGTTCCTCAATCGGAACTCCTTCAGGCGCGCTTCAGCCTCCTCGAGCTTGGCCACATAGGTCTTGATCTGCTCTTCGATGAACTTGCGTGCCGCATCCGAATCTTTTCGCGTTGCGCCAAGGCTGGACTCAATAAATATCGACACCAAAGACTGGACGACGCGCTTGGCACGATCGGGGCTCGCATCACGGTAGGACAATGTATAAAGGTTGTCGCGCCCTGCATTTTGTATTTTCAACGTGTCGGTCAAGTCTTGAATCAACTTCTCCTGAGTCGCCTTGGATGTGCTGCCCAGATCAAGATCCGCCATTCGTATCAGCTTCTCCACATTCGGCCGGCTGATCAGCGTGCGGCTAAGCATGATCACCTGCTGCTCCACATTGGGCTGAACCGCCAAGCCCGACATCAGCGGCTTGAGAATGGACTGCGTATCGACAAAAATCCGGGCTGACGCCTCATACTTGTCGGGCACAGCCAGCACCACGACGATGCCAACTATCGCGACAAACCACGACACAGCCAAGGCAGGCCAACGATGGCGCCACATGCCCTTGGATACCGATACGATTTGCCCTAGTAACTCTTCCATTCGCGCGCTTCAACCTGTCTAAGTCATCGTCAGCAAAGACGGGAGTCGGCGCGCTTGGTATTCGGCACGCCCATCAGATTTCAGAACCAGCCCTGCGGGATGACGAGAACATCGCCCGGCTTCATTTCCACGTTGGCAGACAAATCGCCGCGCTTGATCAGATCCTTGATGCGAACCGTGTACTGCTTGTCACCATCTGACGCACGCAGGATCGAGGCGGCATTTCCATCGGCAAAGTCCGTCAACCCGCCAACCGCGATCATGACGTCCAGCAGAGTCATCTTCTGCTTGTAGGGCAAGAACTGCGGCTTCGCCGCCTCGCCCACCACACGAATCTGCTCGCTGTAAGGGCCCACAAAGCCGGTCACGATGACGGTAACGATCGGGTCGCGTACGTACTTGCTCAGCGCCTTTTCAACGTCGCGGGCGATTTCACTGGAAGTTTTTCCCTGCGCGACAAGTTCATCCACGAGCGGTGTCGTGACCTTGCCATCGGGTCGCACAGGCACGGTCAGGGACAACTCCGGGTTGCGCCAGACAATGATGTTGAGCGAGTCACCTGGGCCAACAATATAGTTGTAGTCAGGCGTCGCCGCTGCCACCGGGGCCGGCGGGTACTTCGGGGTGGAGAACGATGCGCAGCCAAGCACAAAGGTGGAAATCGCCGCCAACAGCACAACTCGAACGCCGCGCCCTAGCCTATTCATTGTCATCATGACCAATTCCTTCACGAAACAATCGCAACCTGTTATCAATACAGAGGAATATAGCGTATTTGCTTGGCGCCAACGCGGTTCCCACCAGCATATGCAAATACTTGTACCAAACGTACAACTAGTTCACGCTGTCAATGCAGGCCCACCCATGCCCGGTCAACACTGTCACCAGGCACGAAACGTAGGAACAAGCCAGTCGCCAGTCAAACTCCTGGTTTACCACGCAACACAGGCCGGATGAACTTCAACAAAAGCCACTGCAGAGGATTCGCATTGCCAAACGGGCGCCAAGTGTGCTTGAGCGTTTGGTGATAGGCATCAAAATGCATCCCCCAGGGCGCAGCCTTGATCGAACCCCGCTGCAAGAGCAACTTCAGCACAGAAGTACCCATGACACCGGCACAAAGATCACAGGCCATCACCGTTGACGGACCCCGCTTTTCCTGAAAATTGACGGCCTCGGGGGCAACCAGGTAGTCACGCTGCACCATCGCCGGCGATAGCCCGGCGATGAAGCGTGCGTACTGCTCCTGCACATCATGCCCGTCCCATCGAAAATACTCCTCGGCGCTCATACCGTCGGGAGAGAAGTAAAGCAGGGCGACCCCCATGCCCAGTGGCGCGGCGGTCAACACGGGAATTCCCTTTTCCCGGCATTTGGCGAAGACCATGCGCCGTGCGGGCAAGGCAAAGAAGTCTAGGCCATCGACGTAGACATCGACATCGCGCAGGAATTCATCGACGTTTTCGGATTGAACCCCCTCCGGGAACAGCCGCAAATCAAGTTCCGGATTGATATCTCTGTGCCATTTTGGCCAGAGTACTCGAGCTTGGGTTGCCCCATGCTGCGGCATGAAACGCACCCGCCTGCCGGTTGAGGTTGTGAATATCGAAGTCGTCGAAGTCGGAGATGTTGAAGTTGCCGATCCCCAGTCGAGCCAAGGTCAGCAGGTGGGCTCCTCCCACTCCTCCCAGGCCTGCGATTGCGACACGAGACTTGCGCAGACTGGCCTGCTCATGTTGCGTGAGCCACCCGAGATTTCGTGAAAAGGCTTGGGTGTATTCAAATTTCAGTGGCGAGGTCATGGCTTTTCTGATCTGCAGGAATTCGATTGCGCCGTCGAAATAGTCTAGGACGACTCTCTCCTGCTATCCGCACTCCCTAGTGCTGCCCATTATGCGGGATTCCCTAATTGCCACTGGGATGAGAGTCAGGGTTGCGTACCTGAAAGTTTCTGAATACTTGAGCATCATTTCCACGATTTGTTGCGTACACAGGATATCGCGAGACAACGCCCAACCGTTCAAGATGGATTTCCCGCATCCTTACCCAGCAACCCCAGGCGCGGAGCTGGAAAACCCAACTTCCGATCGGCAAGGAAACGGGATCAGGGTCATGCACACGCTGAGCGGACCAAAAAAAGGGCTCACCGAAGTGAGCCCAATTTGCAAGACAACTCTATGAAGAGATCTTAGCTTTTGCGACGTCGCTGCGACATACCCAATCCAGCCAACGCCAACCCCATCAATGCCAGACTACCAGGCTCAGGCACCTTGAACACCGCACTGACGTCCCCAGTGACACGCGATATGCCGGTTGCTGGATTAGTCGCAAAGGCGTCATAGTCACCATTGATGTTCACAACCATGTGAAACGGGACAGGAGACGTGAAATACCCCGCTCCCGCAGGCGTAAGGACAAAGTCCTTAAAAGTGATATCGAAGGCTCCAGGAGGCCCGTTCAAATTCCCAGTACCGAATACCGATGTGGTCGTGGAGGCAATGAGATAGTCGTCAGCTGATGTAGCGCCAGCATCAACCGAAGGCAATCCAAGGTGCGATCCTGCAGCGAGAAAGCTCGTGTTTGTGGTGTTAGCGTCCGGATCTATATAGAGATAAAAGCTACCGGTCGTACCCGAGAACAGATTCGGTCCGACGATATTCCCAGTTGCCGTAAATATCGCATACATACCGTAACCAGCAGCGCCAAAACTATTAAGCTGAGCGCCACCCGGAATCGTATTTGTACCTTCGTCTTTAAAGAACTGACCCATGGTCGCAATTGCAGCGGCAGAGAACGTGGTCGCCGAAGTCGGACCTAAGAACTCCGTGTAGCCACCATTCAATTTATCAGCAACAAAAACATTCGCGCCGGCACCTGGCACAGACGTCTCAGTGACCGTGAAATCCAAAAATTCAGCAGCGGCTTGCGAACTGAACCCACCAATCGCAGCCGCGATGGCCAATGGAAGCAGTAACGTTTTCATGATTTCTCCTTAAGAGTTGAAATTTTCTAGACTTGGCCAACAACATCAATAGGCCACCTACAGACAGAACTAAGCACGAGTCATGCCAATACTTATTAATCCATATTAATCAGTCACTTACAGGTTCACGGGGTCAAACCAAGATCGACGGTGTAAGAAAAGCTGACGCTGCCGTGCCCGGAAAACTGCTTCACACCACTGTCTGGCGGCATCGAACTGGGCTACAGCTGAGGAGGCAGAACCGCCGACATCGCGAAAGCCGAGAGACTCAAAGGCCAATTGCGCCAATTGAATCGCGCCAAGTCTGAAGTCTTCAAGGGGTCGTATAAGCCCGCTGCGACTAACTAAAAATAATACGTTCCAAGAACCTGCAGAAGTCGCCTTTCAGGCAACACCCCGAACTCCGAATTCCGACGGCCGATGTTTTGCTGCAGTTGAAAAGTCAGATCGAATTTCGACCAATGATGCCGTAATTCAAGCCATGCGAGCTTGCTCTTGTCATTGGGATTGAAGCGCACGTAAGCCGTAAGGTCCAGATCCTTCAGCCACAAGCTCTTTTGTGTTACATATATCAAGATGGCTTGCCGCGGGGCCAACTCCTGCAGACGCAGCGATTCAGTCAGGTATGCAAACTGCGCACCAGGTGTAGCAGCAAGTGCCCGCCAACTAGATTTACTCAGTCCAAAACCGTTGTATTGATACTCTGCGGTTATCGATGTCTTGCTCAGCGTCGTATAGGTTACGCCGCCGACAAACCGATTCCGAGTCTCGGCGTTGATTGGAACACCAAAGGATCGAGAAAAGAGGTCAGGCTCGCGGCCACGGGTCCACTCCAAGTGGGCAGTTGCAGCGTCCGATAGTAGTGCCGTCATGTTTGCACCAACTGCGCTGGACAACCCATCCTCCTTGTAAAGGAACAACTGCGTGTTCATATTCTCCGAGAGCTTGACGCCAAGCGACGCCAGCACCCGATCCCGGTTGTTCGTGGAGCCCAAATCCAGGCTCCAACCATCCGCACTTGGACGTGTGGCCAGTTTCGGCGAATAGGCCAATGAAAATGAGCCTCCATCCCATATACGCTGGCCACGCACCATGACAGTTCCGATACGGTTCTGCCGCAACGCGAACGGATCGGCACTCGTCAACACCCGAAGGCTACCGTCGCGGAAAAAATCTGTCGGGTTGTACCCATACCCCGGGCCATTACGCAAGTTGATGCGGCCAAAATCCAATACGGTCTCGCCCGCGCCAAGCGGCACACTCAAATAGGCCTCACGTAAGCTGTTGATGACCGAATCCCCACCTGGTACTGCGGTCGGATGAATGGCGTCGATGCGATCAGAAAAGAAGAAACGCAAACCCGTGCCCACACGGCCTGAATAGACGAAGTCGAAAGAAGCCCGCCGGTTGGTAGAACTACCAAGGCCATATCTCTTGCTGACATCGCCGATCGAGCCTTCCACCGAAATCCTAAAATCACCGGCCTTTTCCACCTTTTCAACAGGGGCACTTTCAAGATCCAACGCATCCAATTGAGCGATTGCTAGATCTGCAGTCAACAAGCCAGCGACCGTTACAAATACGAAGCCAATGAGTTGAAATTGGCGATGGTTTCGTAGCATATGGATTCCCCTATGGTTGAAAGCGCGGCAGATAGTCCCGCTGCATCCAAGTCTCGGGGATGTCACGCGCGACATAATCCGTAAACCGCATCAACGTAACCGATTTCGGGTCAAGCCCATCGATGATGACCGACTCCGTAGGGCGTTCTGTCCCTATTTCAAGTTTGAACTTGCGATAGTAGACGGTCTTTAACAGCCGTGACGACTCCGCGAAGAACCGCGCCTTGATGGGGCGGCTATTCTCGATATCGACCCACATCTCAATGCTGGCGTAAGTTACGTCTGGATTCACCGCCGCCAATCCCAACTTGTAGGATCGGCGCACTTGACGCTCCCCGTTCTGGACATCTTCTTCTCCCAACAACGTGGGCTTGTAGTCTTTGGCCAGGTTCACCGTAGCCACATCACCATTCGAGGCTTGGCCCAAAAGCCGTTGCTGAGGGGACAAGCCTCACGCTGGCCTTATTTGTAGGGTCATAGAACCACATGTCATTGCCGTTCTTGAGCATGAGCTTTCCTGCGTCGCGGGTGGGCAGGGCAAATCGCACCAAACTTGAATACTGTCCATCGGCTTGAAGCCTGGAAATAGCTTTGAAGCGTACTGGCATCAACTTGCTTGCCGCCCTGGAAGTCGGTCAACGTCACCGTCACACTAAATGACCGACCGGGATTGCGAATCGAATCACTTGCAGTCAATATGACATCCGCGTTAGGCGCCGCAACTGCACTCGCAACACTCAAAAGTCCAGTGAGGAAACCAAGAGCGAGAACCTTTCTCATTACGCGTCCCCAATAATCAAACATGGCGCAAAGCCTCTACCACATCAAGATGGGCAGCCCTATAGGCCGGCCACCAAGCGGACAACGTTGCGACAATCATCAGCCCGATGGTCGTGCCGAAGATCATGAGATTCTCGCCCCAAACCACTACCGTAAACGGCATGGGTGCCGCGCTCGCTGGTGGCAGCCATGGCAACGCAAGCAAATTGATGACGGCGGAAAGGCTCAACGCAAGAACACCCCCCAATACAGCGCCAACAAGTCCGAGAAGCGCGCCCTCAACGACAAATAGCCGAAGAATGCCGCCTCGCCGCAGACCTATCGCACGCAACGTCCCGATCTCTACCGTTCGCTCGACAACGGTCGTATTCATGGTATTACTAACCGTGAATAAGACGATTCCACCAATGAGCAAAAACACGAATCCAAATATCGTGTCGAACATCAACATGGTTTGAACAAAAAACGGATTCAGTTGCCGAAAATCCATAACAGTGAGAGGTTGCCCGGCTGAGAACGGCTGGAGCAACTGCTCCAGCCGGGCTCGGGCTGCGGGGATCTGATCGGAGTGTTGAAGCTGAATCATGATGGAAGTCACCTTTGGGGGTGCCTTGCCATATACAAGCTGCTGCAACTTCGCCAAATGCATGATCATTGAAACTTCATCCAACTCCTTGATGCCTTGGTCCTCAGCACGCACCACTTGCAAGGAAGTCACATTGGGTGCGCCCCGAGCATTAACAACCAGCAGTTCGATCTTCGGACCGCCCTCGCCTTTGACAGGCAGGGCTACCGCTGCTTCTAGGTTGCTCAATTGCGCAATATCGTCCGGCAGCGCTACTCCTTCACGACTCTTCTCTTTTTCTGGCTTTGGACAGTTTTCAATCTTTAACGAATCGCACAACTGCAGTACCCTGGCAACACCCGTGCCAACGACTGCGGCATCTGCTGGCGCACCTTCCAAAGCTGACTGCGGCTTCACACTATGCAATGCGAAGTCATTCCATCGCCGCATCTTGTTGATGTCCTCCGCCACATACCCGTTGCCCGATAACAGTGCGGGACACGCTGGCCGCATAGTTCCCGGCAATGCCGCCAAACTGGAGCGCAGGTGTGGCAACAACAACCATTTTCCCGAGAACTTAATCGCTGCGAATTGCAGCAAGGATTTTGTCGTAGTCGGCTATGCCATATGCCGTCGGATTGCCACTCCCATACAGATAAAAATCTCGATGTTGAATCTGAAGATGCCCATCTTTCTGCACATGCGTGGTGTGCATTTCATAGCTGATATTGATCTCTGAATCCACCAAACAGCAAGAATGGCTGTACGACCCAATCGCCATACGCCAGCAACGTCGCCAACGACCTCCTCCGATTCCTTAACAAATTCCTCAGCGCCAGATTCAACGTCATCATCATGACGCCTCCCCCACGCCCTTGCGCTGGATCTTCTGGATCAATCCGTCTTTCAGGAAAATGATGTCATCCGCAGCCTTGATCACCTCCGGATCATGCGATGAAAAGATGAACGATATTTCATAGCGCTCCACCATCCGCCGCATCAGGTTCAGGATGGCGGCACCCGTCTGACTGTCCAGATTCGCCGTTGGCTCGTCCGCAATCACCAGCTTAGGCTTGCGCGCCAGCGCCCGCGCAATCGCGACACGCTGGCGCTGCCCGCCCGACAGCTGACCCGGCAGATTCTTGGCGCGGTCGCTCAGGCCAACGGCTTCCAGCAGGCGGGGTACGCGGGTGCCGCGCTTCTTCGCCGACGCGCCCGCCAAAAGCAGCGGATATTCGATGTTTTCGTAGGCGCTGAGCACCGGCAGCAGGTTGAAGTTCTGGAAAATGAAACCGATGTTCTTGGCGCGGAAGTCCGACAGTTCGTCGTCGCTGAGTTCGCCGACTTTGGTGTCGGCCACAATGATCTCGCCCGTGTCGGGCTTGTCGATGCATCCGATCATGTTCAGCAGGGTCGTCTTGCCGCTGCCCGATGGTCCGAGCAGCACGGTGAAGCAGGCGTGACGCACCAGGATATTGACGCCCTTGATCACCGGCACGCTGACGGAGTCAAGCTGGTAGGTTTTCTCCACCTGCGTCAAGACGGCAACAGGACCCTGCTTGACCGCCTGCTCGCCAATCGATACGGGTTCCAAGTCATCTTCCTGATCTGCCATCTATGACCCCTGTTTTTAGCAATCTGATGATCCGCACGGCCTCGCCCAACGGGTTGGCAAGCAAGCCATCTTCGTCCTCTGATTGGCATCGGACAATTATTACCACTTAGCCACTGAACGCAACCCGCCAGACTCCGTCTCGACGCGTCAAAGCAAAACAAATTCACCGCGCCCACCGCCCCGGGCTTGGATCACAGTGTAATTGCGCCCATGCAACGCGCCACTATCGGCCGCGCTGGATTACCATCACGGCAGTATCGGACTTGATCATTTTGCCAAAAGGGGAGCGTTATGGTGCCAGCTCGGGACAGCCAGCCACTCGAGGTCGATGCACCGCCCTTGGTGGCAACTGATCCTGCAACGCAACCGCGCATAGGCTATCGACGAGAACTTGCGGCCCAACTCCTGATCGCGCCGTCTGCCCTGATGCAGCTGAGCCTGGTCGAAGCCAAGATTGTCGTCAGCTACATGCGCCCAGAGCGGGTACCGGCCGGCGAAACCTTCATCACCGAAGGCGATGCCGACAATACCGGCTTCATGGTGCTGCTGATCGATGGCGAGGTGTTGGTCGAAAACATCACGGTCAGCCGCACCAAACCTGTCACCGTGACGGTGCTCGGGCCGGGCAGCCTGATCGGCGAAATGGGGGTGCTCGATACCGGCCCACGCTCTGCGTCGTGTACCGCCAGCACCGACATCGCCTGCGCAGTGCTGACCCGCGAGGCACTGGAAGCCCTGATCCAGGAGCAGCCGGCACTCGGCGCCAAGTTCCTGCTGGCCGTCTCCGCGCGCATTGCCGAGCGCTACCGGGAAACCCAGAAAAAGCTGGTGCTATTCGCCCGACTGGCTGCGACCATGCAGCAGGAACTCGATCGCAAGATCTGAGAACAGGCGCAGAAACAACCAGCGCCATCCCGCGGTGTGGCAAGCTCGGGGCATGACGCACTGGATTCGAGATATCTCCCGTATCGGTCTGATCCCATGACACGGCTGCTAATGGTTTGCACCGCCAACATCTGCCGCTCCCCGATGGCTCAGGTTGTCACGGCCCATCTGGCCGAGCGAGCCGGACGCGCATCCGACACCCAGGTCGATTCGGCCGGCACGCGCGCGAGTTGGTTGGGCGCGCGGGCAGATGCCAGGGCGAATGCCGCATTGACGGAGCGCGGATACCGACCCGGCCGACTCCGCTCGCGGCGCGTGGCCGAAAAGGACTTTGCCAAATTCGACCTGATCCTCGCCATGGACCAGTCCAATCTGGATGACCTGCGCAAGATCTGCCCGAGCCGAGCATGCGCACAAGTTGCGCTTGTTTCTGGAGTTTGCGCCCGAACTGGACTTACTCGAGGTGCCCGACCCCTACTACGGCGGCCCCAAAGGCTTTGAGTATGTGCTGGACTTGTGCGAGGCAGCCGCCCGTGGCCTGATCGCGCAAATCAGTGGCGCCAGGATCTGAACCGCACCACGGCCAAATCCCGTCTGACATCCGGACAGCTACAAAGTGTTGGTGCCAGAGCAAAAATTGCTGCGCTTGTTTATTGGTCTGGCACACAAGGTGGACAGCCGACAGCCAACTTCCGACAAGATGTTGGTGCCCGAGCAAAAAATTGCTGCGCAATTTGTTGATCCGGCACACAAGGTCTCAGACTTTGTAATAGTCCCGGTACCAGGCCACAAAACGCGCAATGCCGTCCTTGATCGGCGTCGCCGGCACGAAACCGACCCAAAAACGCAGGGCATCGGTATTGGCATAGGTCGCGGGCACATCGCCGTCCTGCAAGCGGCAGCAGGTTTTTCTCCGCCTTGCGACTCAGGGCTTCCTCGATACAGGCAATGAAGTCGAGCAGCGGCACCGGATTGTTGTTGCCGATGTTGAACACCCGATACGGCAGCATCGCTGGTGGCTGGATCGGCTTCCATTGGATCGTAGGACGGGCTCGATGTGGCCGGCCGATCCAGCACGCGCAGCACACCTTCGACGATGTCGTCGACAAAGGTGAAGTCGCGCTGCATGTTGCCTTGGTTGAAAACGTCGATGGCGCGTCCCTCGAGAATCGCCTTGGTGAACAGGAACAGCGCCATGTCGGGACGGCCCCACGGCCCGTAAACCGTGAAAAATCGCAATCCGGTCGTGGGCAGAGCGAAAAGATGGCTATAGGTATGCGCCATCAGTTCATTCGCTTTTTTGGTCGCCGCATACATGCTGACCGGATGGTCGACGCTGTCGTGCTCGGAGAACGGCATGCGGGTGTTGCCGCCATAGACACTGGAGCTCGACGCATACACCAGGTGCCCGACCTGGTTATGCCGGCACCCTTCCAGGATGTTCATGAATCCGACAATGTTGCTGTCGACATAGGAATGCGGGTTCTGCAGCGAATACCGCACCCCGGCCTGCGCCGCGAGATGAATCACGCGCTCGAACTTCTCGGTGGCAAACAACTGCTCCATTGCCGGTCGATCGGCCACATCCACCTTTACAAACCGGAAATTCGGATTCGACGTGAGCCGCGCGAGTCGCCGCTCCTTGAGCGTTACGTCGTAATAGTCGTTCATGTTGTCCAGGCCGACCACCTCGTCGCCGCGCTCGAGCAGGCGCAGTGTCGTGGTCATGCCGATGAACCCGGCCGCGCCGGTGACGAGAATCTTCATGGTCTGATGCCTGGAGGTCAAAAATGATGGCCTATCTTAGCCGCTCTGCAAGCTCGGCCGGTCGATACCAGGCCGAGCGCCAAGCAGCGCGAAGAACAGCGCGATCAAATGCCCAAGCGCCGGCAGATCTCCAGCGTGGGCGCGCTCTGGTTCATGGTGTAGAAATGCAGGGCAGGCACGCCGCCGGCACGCAGTTTCTCGCACAGTCCCGTCACCACATCCAGCCCGAAGGCCCGGATCGATGCGATGTCGTCACGGTAGGCCAGCAGACGCAGCTTGACCCAGCGCGGAATCTCGGCGCCGCACATGTCGGAAAAGCGCATCAGTTGACTGGAATTCGTGATCGGCATGATGCCCGGAATGATGGGCACCGTGACCCCCAGGCGCTGGGCATCCTCGACAAACTGGAAATATGCGTCCGTGTTGTAAAAGTACTGCGTGATGGCCGAGTTGGCGCCGCTCTTTACCTTCATCGCGAACGCATGCAGGTCATGCTCAGGACTGCGCGCGCGCGGATGGGTCTCCGGATAAGCTGCCACCTCCAGATAGAAGTGGTCGCCGGTTTCGTCCCGGATGAATTCGACCAGATCGCAGGCGTGGCGAAACTCTCCTTCTGATCCATAAGGGCTGGGCATGTCGCCGCGCAGGGCGACGATGCGCTTCACGCCGCGCGACTGCAACAGACTCAGCTGCTCGCGCACACTGGCCTTGGTCGCTCCCACACACGAGAAATGCGGCGCAGCCTCCACACCGTCGGCCATGATCTCGGCCACAGCGCTGAAAGTGCCTTCCTGGGTCGAACCGCCGGCGCCGTAGGTGACTGAGCAAAACTCGGGCTTGAGCCCGTACAGGGCCTGGCGCACGACACGGATTTTCTCCGCGCCTTCAGCCGTCTTGCTGGGGAAAAACTCCAGGCTGATCGGCAATGGGGTATCCGACATGATGTTCACTCCTGTGGTCGAATCGAATGAATGAAAAATTCCTGATTGCCGTCGCCGCCCTGAATCGACGACGCAAAATAGGCCTGCACTTGCAGGCCCAGCGCCTGGTGCGCATCGCGCACGCGCCGCTCAACCAGCGCGAACATGGAAGGATCGGTCACGATGCCGCCCTTGCCCACCTGACCTGGCTGCAGTTCGAACTGCGGCTTGACCAGCATCAGCACCACGCCACCGGGTTTGAGCAGGGGTACCGCCGCCGGCAGCACCAGCGTCTGCGAGATGAACGCCAGATCGCCGACGATCAGATCGAAACCGTCGAATGCCAGCTCCGGCGCGGTCTGCGCCAATGCGGGCACGATGTCGTCCAGTTCCAGGTTCCGCGCATTGACCCGCTCTACGCAGGTGACGCGCGGGTCGTCCCGCAGCACCTCGTTCAACTGCCCCGAGCCCACGTCCACGCCGACCACATGGCCAGCGCCGGCTTGCAACAGACAATCGGTGAAACCACCGGTCGACTGACCCAGATCCAGGCACAAGAGACCGTCAACCGGGATCTGCCGATGTAGCAGTGCCCCGGCAAGCTTGAGCCCACCACGGGATACAAACCGCGCTTCGGCCGTATCCAAAAGCTCAATAACTGCGTCGGGCGCCACGTCGTCCCCGTTCTTGGCCACGCTGCGCCAATCGCCGTCGGTCTTCCAGCGCACGCCGGCGCCGATCAGGCGTTGTGCCTGGGAGCGGGTTCCGGCCAGCCCACGCTGTACCAGTAGTTGATCGATGCGCATGGTGCCCCGTTCAGGTCAAATAAAACATGCCGCAGCCGTGGCCGACCTGGCCACCGGCATGCGGGAGTGCCGGGCGCCAGAGCTGGCGGCGCAACGTCCGGCGCCATCGCGCCGGGTCGCAACCGCAGCAGCCGCCACGCAGATCAATAGCGGTAGGTCTCGGCCTTGTACGGGCCGTCCTTTTGCACGCCGATGTACTTGGCCTGTTCGTCGGTCAACTCGGTCAGCATGACGCCGACCTTCTTCAGGTGCAGCCGCGCGACTTTTTCGTCCAGGTGCTTGGGCAACACATAGACCTTGCCGGCCTTGTAGGCCTTGGGCTTGGTAAACAGTTCGATCTGCGCAATCGTCTGGTTGGCAAAGCTCGACGACATCACGAAACTCGGGTGGCCGGTGCCACAACCCAGGTTCACCAACCGGCCCTTGGCCAGCAGGATGATGCGCTTGACCGGCTTCTTGCCCTTGGCCGGGAAGATCACGTGATCGACCTGCGGCTTGATCTCATCCCACTTGCACTTGGACAGCGACGCCACGTCGATCTCATTGTCGAAATGGCCGATGTTGCAGACGATGGCCTGGTCCTTCATCGCCGTCCATGTGCTTGTAGGTGATGACGTTCTTGTTGCCGGTCGCCGACACGAAGATGTCGGCCTTGTCGGCCGCGTATTCCATGGTCACGACCTTGAAACCCTCCATTGCCGCCTGCAGCGCGTTGATCGGGTCGATCTCGGTCACCCAGACCTGGGCGCTCAGCGCGCGCAGCGCCTGGGCGCAGCCTTTGCCCACGTCACCGTAACCGGCCACCAGCGCCACCTTGCCGGCGATCATCACGTCGGTGGCGCGCTTGATCGCGTCTACCAGCGATTCGCGGCAGCCATACAGGTTGTCGAACTTGGACTTGGTCACCGAATCGTTGACGTTGATCGCGCGCAGCGTCAACGTGCCCTTGGCCGACATCTCGTTCAGGCGCAACACGCCGGTGGTGGTCTCTTCGGTCACGCCGATGATGTGTTTGAGGCGCCGGCTATACCAGGTCGGGTCCTGCTTGAGCTTGGCCTTGATGGCGGCAAACAGGCAGACTTCCTCTTCGCTGCCGGGTTTGGCTAGTACCTTGATGTCCTTTTCCGCCTGCGCACCCAGGTGCATCAGCAGCGTGGCGTCGCCGCCGTCGTCCAGAATCATGTTCGGGCCTTCGGCCTTGGAGCCTTTGGCGCCGAATTCGAAGATGCGATGGGTGTAATCCCAGTAGTCGGCCAGGGTCTCGCCCTTGTAGGCGAACACCGGCGTGCCAACCGAGACCAGGGCAGCAGCCGCATGGTCTTGCGTGGAGTAGATGTTGCAAGAGGCCCAGCGCACTTGCGCGCCCAGTGCCTGCAGGGTTTCGACCAGCACGCCGGTCTGGATCGTCATGTGCAGCGAACCCGCGATGCGCGCGCCCTTGAGCGGCTGCGACTTGGCGTATTCCTCGCGGATCGCCATCAGGCCCGGCATTTCGGTCTGGGCGATGTCCAGTTCCTTGCGGCCCCAGGCGGCAAGGCTCAGGTCGGCAATATCGTGTTCCTGGTTCTGGATCGGGGTCAAAACGGCGCTCATAAGTCACTCCAATGGTTGATTCGTACAACCACTGTCGATGCAGGAGACCTGGAGAAGCAGGCTCACCGCACAGACCAGTGGGTGAGCGCCGTTGGTGCGGATGGACCGGCCTTGCGACCGCGATATCCGCGCTGTCCGAGCCTCGTTCATCATCGATATGCCATCGGCGTGAACTGCAACGCTCCTCGGAAGGCGATAATTCTAACCTTTTCCAGGCCCGACGCGCCTATCCAGGTGCGCGTAGACCCCCTGTCCAGGGCGGCATCACCGGCGCCGACACACACGAATTACGCATGTCCTACCAGGCAGAAACCCGACGCCGGCGCACCTTCGCCATCATTTCCCACCCCGACGCGGGCAAGACCACGCTGACCGAAAAGCTGCTGCTGTTCTCCGGTGCGATCCAGATCGCCGGCTCGGTCAAGGCACGCAAGGCCACGCGACACGCCACCAGCGACTGGATGGAAATCGAGAAACAACGCGGCATCTCGGTCGCCAGTTCGGTGATGCAGATGGTCTACCGCGACCATGTCATCAATCTGCTCGACACGCCCGGCCACAAAGACTTCTCGGAAGACACCTACCGGGTGCTGACCGCCGTCGACGCTGCCTTGATGGTCATCGACGCCGCCAATGGCGTCGAGGCCCAGACGCGACGCTTGATCGAGGTCTGCCGCCAGCGCAACACGCCCATCATCACCTTTGTCAACAAGATGGACCGGGAGGTGCGCGAGCCGCTGGAACTGCTCGACGAGATCGAACGCGAACTGGGCATGTCCTGTGTGCCTCTGACCTGGCCGGTCGGCCAGGGCAAACATTTCGGCGGCATCGTGAATTTGCGCACCCAGGCCATGACCGTGTTCCAGTCCGGCCAGGATCGCCGTCCGCAGGACTTCGACACCGTGCCGCTGACACAACGCGAGGCCTTGCACAAACGTTTTGGCCATGATTTCGAGTTGGCCGAAGCCAATATGGAATTGGTCATCGGCGCGTCGCCGTCTTTCGACCGCGACGAGTTCCTGGCGGGCAAACAGACACCGGTGTTCTTCGGCTCAGGCGTAAACAACTTCGGCGTCATGGAGGTGCTCGACGCACTGGTCGATCTGGCGCCACCGCCCCAGCCGCGCACCAGTTCGCTGATTCCGCCCAAGGCAGCGCCAGGCACCGAACCCGTGGTCAAACGCGTCCGGCCCGAGGACGACGCCTTCTCCGGCGTGGTGTTCAAGGTGCAGGCCAATATGGACCCGTCGCACCGCGACCGCATCGCCTTTGTGCGCATCTGCTCCGGCAAATACACGCCGGGCATGAAGCTCAAGGTGCAGCGCACCAGCAAGGAACTGCGCCCAACCAGCGTCGTGACCTTTATGAGCCAGCGCCGGGAAGCGGTTGAAGAAGCCTTTGCCGGTGACATCGTGGGCTTCACCACGCACGGTGGCGTGCAACTCGGTGACACCATCACCGACGGTTCGGTGGCATTGCAATTCACGGGCCTGCCGTTCTTTGCGCCGGAATTGTTTCAGACGGTTATCTTGCGAAATCCGCTCCGTACCAAGCAATTACAACAAGGATTGGCGCAGTTAGGGGAAGAAGGCGCGATTCAGGTGTTTCGCCCGCATGTCGGCGGGCCGATGTTGCTCGGCGCTGTCGGCCAGTTGCAGTTCGAGGTTGTGCAACATCGCCTCAAGGGCGAATACGATGCCGACATCCGGCTCGAATCCTGCCAATATGTGGGCGCACGCTGGATTACCGCCGACACACCACAGGAATTGCGCGCCTTCACCGATGCCTATCCGATGCGTATGGCACTCGACGCAGCCGAAACGCTGACCTACCTGACCACCTCTCCCTACGACGTGCGACTGGCCCAGGAACGGTTCCCCAGGATCCATTTTCATCCCCTGCGTGAGCACGCTGGACTGGCGCTGCAAGCTGCCAGTTGACGCGGATACTGCTCATGCTGCCGCTGACCGCCTGGCCCGACTCTGACAAACGCCAGATCTATGGCGTTTTCACCGACATAGACGACACGTTGACGACAGAAGGCGCCATCACCGACGATGCACTCATCTCCCTGGGAAAACTCAAGGAAGCCGGCTGCCACGTCATCGCCATCACCGGTCGCCCGGTGGGCTGGAGCGAGCCTTTTGCGCGCAGCTGGCCGGTGGACGCGATCGTGGCGGAAAACGGGGCCGTCGCCCTGGTGCGTGAGATGGCCCATTCGCCCCACGGCGAGGTGCCGATCGGCCTGCGCCGCCTGTATCAGCAGGCGGCCAGCACGCGAGAAACCAACTTCCAGCGTATGCAGGCAGTGGCGGCGCGGGTGCTGCGCGAAGTGCCCGGCAGCGCCATGGCGCAGGACTCGCCCGGGCGCGAGACCGACATCGCGATCGACCACAGCGAATTCAGTCACCTGAGCACCCAACAGATCGCCCGGGTCGTGACCATCATGCAAACCGAAGGCATGACGGCCACGGTCAGCAGCATCCATGTCAACGGCTGGTACGGCGCGCACAACAAGCTCGAGGGCGCGCGCTGGATCGTGCGCGAGTTGTTGGGCCGCGACCTCGACCGCGAGCGTGGGCGCTGGGCCTATGTCGGGGACTCGACCAATGACCAGAAGATGTTCGAGGCCTTCGAGCATTCGATAGGTGTCGCGAATATCCAACGTTTCCTGCCAGACCTGACCCATCTACCGCGTTATGTCACGCAGTCCGAGCGCGGCGCCGGCTTCGCGCAGGTTGCCAATGCACTACTGCAAAGCAGGGTCGACGCAAGCGGCACCTGAGGCGATCGCGCCATGGGCCCATGAACACGCACTCCGCCACAATCGCACCAGGGTCGCCCCATCCGCACGCCCGACTCGGCCTGCTCAGCATCTTCGGCTCCACGTTTCTGGAACTGATCGGCTTTTTCATGCTGCTGCCCTGGCTGCTGCTGCGGCTCAAGGGTGACGGTGTTTCCACCATGGTGGCCGGCCTGTTTGCCGCCTGTGGCTGGGCCGGCATCTTCATGTTCACGCCGTTCAGTTCCTGGGTGGCGCAAAAGCTGGGGCGGCGCCCGGCGCTATGGCTGGCCGCTACGGTTCCGGCGCTAGCATCCGCGGGTTTTCTGCTGACCGACCATCTGCCGACCTGGTTCCTGCTGGAACTGCTGGCCGGAGCCGCATCCGGACTGCGCTGGGTGCTGGCCGAGGCCGTGGTCGCCGAGTTTGCGCCGCCGGGCCGGCGCGGCCGCTACGTCGGCCTGTTCGAAACCATGGTCGGCACCACCTTCGTCATCGGACCGACCATTTTGGTCTGGATCGGCCCGACCAGCGTGCACGCCTTGTGGGCGGCGATTGCATTGATCGTGGCCGGCCTGCTCTGGAGTTTCCTGATACCGCCGTTGCCCAACGCCGACGATGCCGCGACGTCGCCCGTCGGCATGCGCGGGGTCTGGCAGGCGCTCATCCGCCACCCGATCATCATGATGGCCGGATTTGTCGGCGGCTTTTTCGAAAGCGGTATCACGTCGATCCTGCCGCTTTACGGCCTCACCCTCGGGCTGGATGCAAGTGCCGCGGCGCTGCTGGTGGCGGCCAGTGGTCTGGGCAGCGCATTGATGATGTTGCCGGTCGGCATGTGGGCCGATCGCTTTGTCGACCCCGCCGCCGGCAGGCGCCAACTGATGATGGCACTGGCCTTCCTGACCCTGGTGGCGACCTGTCTGGTGCCGCTGGTCGCGCCCATCCTCTGGTTGGCCTGGCCCGTCGTTTTTTTGTGGGGCGGCGCTGGCGGCAGCCTGTACACCCTGGCCATGATCGATATCGGTTCGCGCGAACAGGGCATCACGCTGGTCAACAGTACTGCGGTGCTGGTGCTGACCTACACACTGGGCAGCATGACAGCCTCTGCCACATCGGGCGCGCTGCTGCAATGGTCACCGGTTCTGGGTTTCCCCGCCATGCTGGCGGCCGTCGCCCTGCTGGGCTGGATCGCGCTGCTACGCACCCGCCATCGCAGTCAGATCTGACGGCACCGCCGATCGGTCAGGCTGCGCGCTGGCTGAAGCCTTGCAGTACATTCACCGCATTCACACCCAATTGCGCCACAGCGTAGCCCCCTTCGAAGATGAAAACCGTGGGCAGCCCGGCTCCAGCCAGATCGTCTCCGACTGCGAAGTAGTCCGCGCTTTGCAGCGTGAATCCCGAGATCGGATCGTCTTCGAAGGTGTCCAGCCCGAGCGACACCACCAGCGCCTGCGGGCGGAAAGCCAGCACCTCGCGCAAGGCATGCTGGAGCGCCACACGCCACCGTTTGAAGTCCGTCCCGCGCGGTAACGGCAGGTTGAGGTTGCACCCGGCTCCGGCGCCGCTGCCGGTCTCGTCCGCATGCCCCAGGTAAAACGGGTACTCGGTGCGTGGATCGCCGTGAATGCTGGCAAAAAACACGTCCGCCCGCGCATAGAAGATCTGCTGCGTGCCGTTGCCGTGGTGGTAGTCCACGTCCAGGATCGCCACACGCTCCAGGCCGCGGCTCGCGCATGGCCTGCGCGGCCAGCGCCGCGTTGTTGAGAAAACAATAGCCGCCAAAGAAGTCGCTGCCGGCATGGTGACCCGGCGGACGGCTCAGTGCAAACGCCGAGCGCGCGCCATCGACCACCGCATGGGCGGCACTGACAGCGCAGTTCGCCCCTTCCAGCGCGGCCACCCAGGTGCCGGAGGTCAACGGCGAACCGGTATCAAACGCATACCGGCCCATGCGCGCGGCAAAGTTCTCGGGCAGAACATCGTTGCGCAGTCCATGGTTGGGCCATACCGACGGCAAGGCATCGCGGTCCTTGTTGGCCGGATCCATCGCGACCCAGTCGTCCCAGGCATGCTCCAGGAAATGCAGATAGGCCGGGTCGTGAACCTCGGCCAGCATCGCCGAATCGCATGTGTCCCGGCGCCTGGATGGAGCCGAGCTTGCGCGCCCTCAGCTCGGACAACACATGATCGACCCGCGCCGCCACTTCAAAACACGGCACCATCTGGCCGCGGAACATTTCCATCTTGCCCTGGTGCAGGTCGTGCACATGGTTGTAGAAGGTGATCATGATGAGTCCCGAATTGTGTCAACGTGCCAGTACCGGCGCCAGCGCCTTGCCGGTATGGGTCTGGCGCGCAACCACCGCCTCCGGCGTGTCCGCAGCCACCACCCGACCCCCGGCGTCACCGCCCTCCGGCCCCAGATCGATGACCCAGTCGGCCTCGGCGATCACGTCCAGGTCGTGTTCGATGACCACCACGCTATGCCCGCCGTCGACCAGTCGGTGCAGCACCCGTATCAGTTTTTCGACGTCGGCCATGTGCAGGCCCACGGTCGGTTCGTCCAGCACGTACAAGGTATGCGGCGCTTTCTGGCCGCGGCGCGTGATGTCGTCGCGCACCTTGGACAGCTCGGTCACCAGCTTGATGCGCTGTGCCTCGCCGCCGCTCAGTGTCGGCGACGGCTGACCCAGCGTCAGATAACCCAGCCCCACATCCTTGAGCAACTGCAGCGGATGGCTGATGTTGGGCATGGCGGCAAAGAAGTCGACCGCCTCGTCCACCTCCATCTGCAACACGTCGCCGATATTCTTGCCGCGCCAGGTCACGGCCAAGGTTTCGGGATTGAAGCGGGTGCCGCGGCAGGTCTCGCACAAGACCTTCACGTCGGGCAGGAAACTCATGGCTACGGTGCGTATGCCCTGACCTTCGCAGCCGGGGCAACGGCCTTCACCGGTGTTGAAACTGAAGCGGTTGGCCGCGTAGCCGCGCGCACGGGCCTCCAGCGTGTCGGCAAACAGCTTGCGGATGGTGTCCCAGAAGCCGATATAGGTGGCCGGGCAACTGCGCGGCGTCTTGCCGATCGGCGTCTGATCGACCTCCAGCACCCGGTCTACCAGCTCGAAACCGCTGACACCATCACAGCCAGTCCAGGTCAGTTTTTCCCCCGCCGCCAACGCGTCGCGGCCCGCCTTGGTACTGCGTCGCTGCACTGCCACCTGGACGTTTGCCAACAACACGTCGCGCGCCAGCGTCGATTTGCCCGAGCCACTGACGCCGGTGACCGCCACCAGGCGGGCCAGCGGCACCTGCATGGCGACGCCGTTGCAGGTTGTGCAGCCGCGCGTTGGACACCCGCAGCCATGGCGCGGCCAGTGCTTGCGCCGAATCCTCGGCACTGCCCGACTGCGCCGCGTCGGGCAAAACCACCGGTCGCCGCACCTTGATCGGATGTTTCATCGCATGCAGCAGGTAGCGACCGGTCTGCGAACTGTCCGACGCCATCACGTCCGATACCGTCCCCTGCGCCACCAGGCGGCCGCCGCGCTTGCCGGCGCCTGGCCCGATGTCGATGACATGGTCGGCGTGGCGGATGGTGTCCTCGTCATGTTCGACCACCACCAGCGTATTGCCCTTGTCACTCAGGCTTTTCAAGGCCTTGAGCAGTATCTGGTTATCGCGCGCATGCAGGCCAATCGTCGGCTCGTCGAGCACGTAACACACACCCTGCAGGTTGCTGCCCAGTTGCGCCGCCAGCCGTATGCGTTGGGCCTCGCCACCGCTGAGGGTCGGCGCGCCGCGGTCCAGTGTCAGGTAGCCCAATCCAACCTCCTCCAGGAACAGCAGGCGGCTGCGGATCTCCGGAATCAGGTCGCGCGCAATGTCCTGCTCGCGCTGACTCAGCCGGTCCATCACCTGCAATGCCTCCACCCAATGGCGTATGTCGGTGATCCCCATGCGCGCCAGGGCGGTGATTGCGATGCCGTGCTGCGCCGTGGTGGCCAGCGACCCCAGGGCCTCCGATACCGCCGAGCCACCGCGCTGCTGCGGCGTGCTACCCGCCAGCGCGCCAAAACGTACGCCCCGCGCAACGGCATTGAGCCGGGTGCCCTGGCAGGACGGGCAGGCATCAATGGCCAGGCCTTCGACGTCAACCTCGGCAAAAGTCTGTTCGCGCCCGCCGTTGTCGTCCTTGACCGAATCGTCCAGCGCCTTGCGCTGCTCCCTGGTCAGACGGACACCGGTGCCGACGCAGTCCGGGCACCAGCCGTGCTTGCTGTTGTACGAGAACAGCCGTGGATCGAGCTCGGCATAGCTGGTGCTGCAGACCGGGCAGGCACGTTTGGTGGAGAACACCTGCAGCGCGCCGATCGCCTCAGTCGGGGTTCCGTCCCGCATCGCCTCGCGCAAACCGGCAGGTCGCTCAATACATGCACCACGCCCTTTCCATGCTCGAGTGCGCGCGTCAGCATCTCGCGCAACAAGGCCTCGTGCTCAGGCGCGATGTCCAGGCTGACCACCGGCAGTTCGATGGTGTGTTCCTTGAACCGGTCGATGCGCGGGAAGTTGGTTGTCGGCAGGAAATTGCCGTCCACGCGCAGATGGGTGAAGCCACGCGGCCGCGCCCAGTCGGCCAGCTCGGTATAGACCCCCTTGCGGTTGACCACCAGCGGCGCCAGCAGCCCCACATGCTGACCGCGAAAATTCTTCATCAACTGCGCCGCAATGCTGTCCGGCGTCTGCGGTGCGACGGCTGCGCCGTCGTGTATGCAATGCTGCACGCCCAGCTTGACGTAAAGCAGGCGCAGGAAATGCCAGACCTCGGTAGCCGTTCCGACCGTCGACTTGCGCCCGCCACGCGACAGCCGCTGCTCGATCGCCACCGTCGGCGGAATGCCATATACCGCGTCCACCTCGGGCCGACCCGCCGGCTGCACGATGCTGCGCGCATAGGCGTTGAGCGACTCCAGATAGCGTCGCTGGCCTTCGTTGAACAGGATGTCGAAAGCCAGTGTCGACTTGCCGGAACCGCTGACGCCGGTGATCACATTGAACTTGTCGCGCGGTATCGCCACCGACAGCGACTTTTAAATTGTGTTCCTTGGCATTGACGATGCGAATGGCGTTGTCGCTGCCCGTCCCTGGCACGGCCGGCCTTGGCGCCGGCAAAGCGCGCGCCTCCTGGGCCGCATGGGCGCCTAGCCCGACGCTGGCATCGTATTCACGCAGCGCCCGGCCGGTATGCGATGTCGGATGCCGGCGCAGGTCGTCCGGCGTGCCCACGGCCACCAGTTCGCCGCCGGCATCACCGCCTTCGGGTCCAAGGTCGAGCAGCCAGTCGCTGGCGCGGATCACGTCCAGGTTGTGTTCGATGACCAGCAGCGAATGGCCGGCATCGAGCAGTTTGCGCAAAGCGCGCATCAGCTTGGCGATATCGTCGAAATGCAGGCCGGTGGTGGGCTCGTCGAACATGAACAGGCTGCCGTGGCGCGCCACCGGCTGGCGGCTGCTGCTGCCGTCGCGCGCAGCCTGGGCCAGATAACCTGCCAGCTTGAGCCGCTGTGCCTCACCACCCGACAGGGTGGGCACCGGCTGGCCGAGTTTGACGTATTCCAGCCCGACATCGACGATCGGTTGCAGCGCCCGGATCACGTCACGGTCTTCGGCAAACAACTGCGCGGCTTCGCTGACCGTGAGATTCAGCACATCGGCCACGTTCATGCTGACGAAACGGCTCGCCACGGGATCGACCCGTCGCACCAGGGTCGGGTTGGTCATCAGACGCGGGCCCTCTGGTGCGCCAGAGGCAACGGAACTCTGGGCGCTGCCGAGCGGCGCCGGCAATGATGCGCCCACGGCGGGCTGCTTGCGTTCAATCCGCACCTCCAGCACCTCGGGTCGGTAACGCTTGCCGTCGCAGTCGGGGCAGCGCAGGTAGACGTCGCTGAGGAACTGCATCTCCACATGCTCGAAGCCGGAGCCGCCGCAGGTGGCGCAGCGCCCGTCGCCACTGTTGAAGCTGAACTTGGACGCGGTATAGCCACGCTGGCGCGACAACGGCGCATTGGCAAACAACTCGCGCAGCGCGTCCCAGGCGCCGACATAGCTCACCGGGTTGGAGCGCGCCGTCTTGCCGATGGGTGACTGGTCGACAAACACCACATCGGCCAGCATCTCTGCCCCCAGCAGGCGGTCGTGCCGGCCCGGCGCCTCGGTGGACCGACCGAAATGCCGCATCAGCGCCGGCGCCAGCACATCCTGCACCAGCGTGGATTTGCCGGAACCACTGACCCCGGTGACGCAAACCAGGCGCTGCAGCGGAATCTCGACCGATACATTCTTCAGGTTGTGTTCACACACGCCCTCTAACAGCAAGCGTGGCGTTGCGGCATTCACCAGCCGCTGGAAACCCATGCCGACCTGCTTGCGCCCGCCCAGGTAGGCACCGGTCAAAGTGTCGGCGCCGCGCAAATCCTGTGTCGAGCCATCGAAGACGATCTGCCCGCCGCGTTCGCCCGGACCCGGCCCCATGTCAATCATGCGATCAGCCGCCAGCATCACGGCCGGGTCGTGTTCGACCACCACCAACGTGTTGCCCGCGTCACGCAGGCGCTGCATGGCTTCGATGATGCGATGCATGTCACGCGGATGCAGGCCGATGCTGGGCTCATCCAGCACGAACAGCGTATTCACCAGCGAGGTGCCGAGCGCCGTCGTCAGGTTGATGCGTTGCACCTCGCCGCCCGACAAGGTGCGGCTCTGGCGATCCAGGCTCAGGTAACCAATGCCGACGTCGACCAGATAACGCAGCCGCGTGGTGATTTCCTCGAACAACAGGGCCAACGCCTTGTGGTCGCCCACCGACGTGGGAACCGAACCGGACACCGCCGTCTGCTGGCTGATCCGGTCAAAGAAGCGGCGCAGGCGCTCGATCGGCAGCAGCATCAGGTCATGCAGACACAGGCCAGGCATGGCTTCGAGCTGCGCGCGGGTCCAGTTCACCCCTTGCGGCAGGAAGCGCAGCGCCGGGTCCATCACCGCGTCGGCGTCTGCCGTGCTGCCGATGCGCCACAACAGGCTTTCGGTCTTGAGGCGCGCGCCAGCGCAGGTGGGGCAAGGGGTGTAGCTGCGGTACTTGGACAGCAGCACCCGGATGTGCATCTTGTAGGCCTTGGTTTCCAGATACTCGAAGAAGCGCTTGACGCCAAACCAGTGCTGGTTCCACTTGCCGTTCCAGTTCGGCGAGCCGTTGACGACCCAGTCGCGCTGGTCCTGGTTCAGCTTGTTCCACGGTGTGTCGCGCGGAATGCCGGCGTCTTCGCGCATGGCGCATCAGGTCGTCCTGGCACTCTTGCCACGCCGGTGTCTGCATCGGCTTGATCGCGCCCGCACGCAGCGTGAGCTTGTTGTTCGGGATCACCAGGCCGTAGTCGACGCCGATCACGCGACCAAAACCGCGGCAGGTGTCACAGGCCCCCACCGCCGAATTGAACGAAAACGCCGAGGCGATCGGATCGGTGTAGCGCAGATCGCTGTGCGGGCAATGCAGGCCGGTGGAGAATTTCCAGATGCGCTCTGCCACATCGCCTTCGGCCAGCGCGTAGACGTTGATGCGCCCGCTGCCTCGCTTGAGCGCAGCCTCAATCGCCTCGACCACGCGAACCTGCTCGGTGTTGCCGAGCCGGAACCGGTCGGCCACCACGTCCAGCAGCTTGCGCCGCGGCGGGCCATCGACGGCCGTACCGGCCTTGGCCTTGGCGCCCTTTGCGGACTTGGCCGCCGCGCCACGGTTGGATTTTTGCGTCGCAGCAACGTCGGCCGGAATCTCTACCTCACGCTCAGCCTGCACCCGGGTATAGCCACTGACCGACAACCATTGCGTGATTTCCTCCGGCGTCGTGTCAACAGGCAACTCCACCGGGAACGTGACCACCAGACGCGGATCGCCCAGCACGGCCAATTGCCGCAGCTGCGCGTATATCGTCTCGGGGGTGTCGTGCCGCACCGGCCAGACCGGTGCTGCGGTCGAACAACTGGCCGGCGCGCGCGAACAGCAGCTTCAGATGGTCATTGAGTTCGGTCATCGTGCCGACCGTCGATCGCGACGAGCGCACCGGATTGGTCTGGTCAATCGCGATCGCCGGTGGCACCCCCTCGACCTTGTCCACCGCCGGCTTGTCCATGCGGTCCAGGAACTGCCGTGCATAGGCGGAGAAGGTCTCGACATAACGCCGCTGACCTTCGGCATACAAGGTGTCGAACACCAGACTGGACTTGCCCGAGCCACTCGGCCCGGTGACCACCGTGAGTTCTCCCGTGCGGATGTCCAGGTCAAGGTTCTTGAGATTGTGCTGACGTGCTCCGCGGATGCGGATGTTTCCCTGGGACATGGTGGCGAGCTTTCTGGAAGGGGCCAAACATTCTAAGTAGCGCCACCGCAAAGGCGTCGCGTAGGGCCATCGGGCGCCAGGTCGCCGGCCGAATCCCCGGGTCGGATGCCGTAGCGCCAGGGCGGGCCACGTTCACAGCTGCCGGGCAACAGACTATGCCGGATTACGACCTGTTTCGGATTGCACGACAGGGGGCCCTGCCGTATCACTGATAATGCCTGTCGGCAGCATCGACGGTGTTGCCAAAATTGACGTTGGTGGGGGTTCCTGGGTGGCGTCGAGTCGTTTCGTGCAATCGGAACTTTGCATCTGTGTTGTTGCCAAAAGCCGCCTGAAGCTCTGATCGTTGACTATTACCATTCCATTCCCCGTTTTCGCACGCGCGCGACTGGCAGACCAATCGACCGGTATGACTGGCGCCGCGCTGGCGCCGATGCGCAGCGACGCCCTCAGCGGCCACCCCTACCCGGCCGCAATACCGCGTCCGAACGTTTATCCATCCGCCCCAGCCCCCGATGAACCGAACCAGCAGCTCACCCATCGACATCAAAAGCGCCACGATCCAGGGTCTGTCCCTGATCCTGCGCTCCGTGAACCTGGTCGCGATCGAGGACGATCTCGCCGCGCGCGTGTCCAATGCCGGCGACCTTTTCACGAATGCACCGGTGCTGATCGACGTGACCGCGCTGACGGCGGACGGGACGGCCGAAAAACTTGAGCTGAACCGGCTGATCAATCTGCTGCGCCGCCACACCATGCGTGCGGTCGGCATCGTGGGTGCCACCGGGCTGCTGCTCAAGCAGGCTGGCGCGCTGGGCCTGGTGGAGGAGTTGGACATGCGCCCCCGAAGCCGACCCACAACGCCGGAACCAGCGCCCGAACCGACGCCAGTGCCGCTCGCCGCGGCTGAACCCCCATCCCAGGGCCCTGATGTACTGCCTGTTGCCGATCTGTTCGGTGATGTTTCCCCAGCGTCCGCACCTGTGGCGGCCGACACGCACGAGGGCGTGCAAGCCGCAGTGCAGCAAGCCGTGGCCGGCCTGACCGCGCCCACGATGGTGATTGACCGGCCCTTGCGCTCCGGACAACGGGTATACGCGCGTGGCGGTGACCTGGTGGTGCTGGGCGTGGTCAGCCACGGTGCCGAGGTGATCGCCGACGGCAACATCCATATCTACGGCCCATTGCGCGGCCGCGCCATTGCCGGCGCCAGCGGCGACACCCAGGCGCGCATCTTTGCAGGCGCAATGGAACCCGAACTGATTTCGATCGCCGGCACCTACCGCACGACCGACAAGCCGCTGGCTGCCGATGTGCAAGGCAAGGCGGCGCTGGCGCGGCTCGACGGCGAGAAGATGCTGTTCGAACCGCTGAAAAACTGAACACAAGCATTTAACCCTTCAGGGCCTGCCGCAGCTTATCTGGCCGCGCCAGGACCTTCAATGATAGGAACCGACAGATGACGAAAATTGTGGTGGTGACCTCCGGCAAAGGCGGCGTTGGCAAGACGACCACCAGTGCGAGTTTTGCATCCGGCCTGGCCATGCGGGGGCACAAGACCGCGGTGATCGACTTCGACGTCGGACTGCGCAACCTGGATCTGATCATGGGTGTCGAGCGACGCGTGGTGTACGACCTGATCAACGTGGTGCAGAAGGAAGCCAATCTGAACCAGGCGCTGATCCGCGACAAGCAGCTGGAAAACCTCTACATCCTGGCGGCGTCGCAGACGCGTGACAAGGAATCGCTGACGCAGGAGGGTGTTCAGCGTGTGCTGGACGAACTCAAGGCGATGGACTTCGCCTACATCGTCTGCGATTCGCCAGCCGGCATCGAGACCGGGGCCATGATGGCCATGCATTTCGCGGATGAAGCGCTGGTCGTGACGAATCCCGAGGTCTCGTCGGTACGCGATTCCGACCGCATTCTGGGCATGCTCGGCAGCAAGACCCAGCGCGCAATCGACGGCAAGGAGCCGATCAAGGAACACCTGCTGATCACGCGCTACAACGCCAACCGGGTTCTGGGCGGTCAGATGTTGTCTCTCGAGGACATCAACGACATCCTGCGCATCCCGTTGATCGGCGTGATCCCCGAGTCTGAGATTGTGCTCGAAGCTTCCAACCAGGGTCTGCCGGCGATCCGGATCAAGGGCGCCGACGTGAGTCAGGCCTATGACGATGTGATCGGGCGCTTCCTGGGCGAAACCATTCCGATGCGATTTACGCAAGCACCCAAGAAAGGCTTCTTCAAGCGTATCTTCAGCAGCGCAAGCTGAAGCGACAAAGGAATACCGATATGGATTTGATGCGCTTTTTCAAGGCAAAACCCAAGACATCTTCCGTTGCGAAGGAGCGGCTGCAGCTGATCCTGGCGCACGAGCGGATCGGCCGCAACCCGAATGGCACAGCCATTCCGGATTTCCTGCCCCAACTGCAGAAGGACCTGATCGCCGTATTGTCCAAGTACGTCAAGATCAGCGACGAAGACGTCAAGATCAACGTCGACCGCCAGGACAACCTGGACCTGCTGGAAGTGAAGATCGAGATCAACCGCTGAGGCGGTTGCTCAGTTCTACGGGCGACTGAAAAACGGCGCCTTGCTGTCCGGCGCGTGTGCCGACCGGGTACGCAACGGTCGCTGAAACACCAGGTTGTTGGGCACCCGCACTAGCTGCGCCGGCCGCGCCGGCTCGGCATCCGGTTCTTGTGTGGCGTGCTGGTTGTCAGTCGACTCCGGCGGCCGCGCACCAGCCGCTGCCAATGAGGCCGCCCTGGCCGCAGCATCCATCGCTGGCACCACTGCCAGCGTGGTGTACAAAAGGTTCATATCCAGCACCCGGCCGCCGATCGGGAAGCCATTGCTCAGCTCCAGCAGTTCGATCTCGTCGCCGATGCGAAACGGTCGGAACGTCAATATCAGCAGGGCGGCGGTCGCATTACTGAGCACGCTCCAAGCGGCCACAAAACCCAACGCCAGCGCGGCCAGGGCAGTCGATATCAGCGCCCATGCGCCCCGGAAAATGCCCAGCGCTTCCAGGATGGCGAGTACGGCCAGCACGATGATGACCCAGCGGCGCACCGCATGCAGCCGGTTGGCGATCAGCGGCGACACGTGTTTCACGTCGCGCATCACGTTGATCAGCCGCTTGAGCGCGACAGACACCATCAGCGCCACCAGCAACACCGCCAGCACGCCGAGAATCTCGTAGACAAATTTGGTGAACAACGGCATCAGATCCGGCACGGCAGAACTCCTTGATTCGGGAGGTGCCACGGGGACCAACCGGTTCGGTGGTCACCATTCGCCGGTGGCGCATGGCACTAAGCATCCATTATCGGCACGACTTGCGCACTGTCGACCGTGCGCCGGCGGACATGTGCGCACGGCCTCGCCGGGGCAACCCGGCGGCAAAGCGGCGTCATGGGGCTATCGGCGCCCAGGACGGTGTGCATCGCTGCTAGACTGGCTCGCGCATGGCCGCCACGAATGACACACCGGAACCCGCCTACGCCTGGGTCGTTGTCTGGGCGGCGTTCACCTGCCTGGCCCTGATTTTCGGCACCGCGTATTCGTTTGCCGCGCTGTTCGAGTCCTTTGCTGCCGAGTTCGCAGCACAACGTGCCGACATCGCCCTGGTGTTCGGTTTGTCGGGCCTGTTGTATTTCACGCTCGGCATCGGCGGCGGCATGTTGGCCGACCGCTTCGGCCCACGGGTGGTGTGCATCGCGGGCATGGTGTGCATCGCCGCGGGGTTGCTGGCCACCAGTCTGGCGCAATCCATGTCGACCGTCTACCTGGCCTACGGCGTCGGACTCGGCATCGGCATTGCGCTGGTGTACACACCATCGATTGGCTGTGTGCAGCCATGGTTCACACGTCGACGCGGCCTGGCTGCCGGCATTGCCAGTGCCGGCATCGGCGCTGGCACGCTCATCGTTCCCTTGCTCGCCGCAGCCGCCATCGCCTGGCTGCAATGGCGCGAGGCTTTGCGGGTTCTGGCACTGCTGGTATTGCTATTGGGCGTAGGTGCAGCCTGGTTGCTGCGCCGTGCGCCGGTTACTGCATCTCGCGCCGGGGCCGCCATACCTGGCGTCAGCTTGCGCGACGCGCTGCGCGACCGCAGGTTCTGGTGGCTGTACCTGGTCACGCTATTGGGCGGACCGACGATGTTCATTCCGTTCGCTCACGTCTCGGCCGCCGCGCGCGACATGGGCGTCGCCGATGCCCAGGCAGTTGGTCTGGTGGGCATGATCGGCATCGGCAGCCTGATCGGTCGGTTTGCCATCGGTGCCCTGGCCGACCGGCTTGGCCGCAGCATGACGCTGGTGCTGATGCTGGCCTCCATGGGTAGCTCCTACCTGCTGTGGTTTGGCGCCGGTGGCTACACCGCGCTGCTCGTGTTCGCGCTGTGGTTCGGTCTGAGTTACGGCGGCATCGTCTCGTTGCTCCCGGCGCTGTGCATGGACATGTTCGGCGGCCGGGCCGTGGCCGGCATCATCGGCAGCCTGTACAGCGGCGCCGCACTGGGCAATCTGCTCGGGCCGGTTGTGGCGGGCGCGGTGTTCGACCACACAGGGAACTACACCCTGGTGATCTGGGGCGGCATAGCACTCTCGGCGTTGTCGGTGTGGGCCGCCATTCGGCTGCTTGCATCGCGTGAGCCGTCATACTGAGGCCCCCGCACGCACCTCGTCGGCCGAGCGACCGGTAATGTGACGGTAGATCTCCGGGTCGGTGTCGCCTTCGCTACCGAGCAGCAACACGCGGGAGTTTCCGTCGAGCGACAACAACGCGCGCAGTGGTGCGTCGTCCCGCGCCGCCAGCAAGGCGGCCAGGCCGGTGGCGCCGGTTTCGCCCGACACAATGGCCGGATCACCAGACTGCGGGTGGGCGAGCAGGCGCACCGCATCGAGCGCATATTGGTCGTCTATGGCCACGAATGCTGCAGCAGCAGCGGACACGATCTCCCATGCGGCCGGGGAAACCTCACCACAGGCCAGTCCCGCCATGATGGTGTCGAGCGCTCCGGTGACAGCCACTGGCCGTCCGGCCTGGGCACTGCGCAGGTGGCAGTCGGCCTCGATCGGCTCGACCACCACCAGTTGCGGCCGGCGCTCGCCCCAGGCCAGCCAGAATGCGGCCGCCACCGAAGCGGCAAATGCACCGACGCCGGCCTGCACGAACACATGGGTTGGCGGTTGGGCGCCGATCTGCTCGACGATTTCTCGCGCCATCACGCCATAGCCGTGCATCACGTCGATGGGTATCGCCCGGTAGCCTTCATAGGTGGTGTCGCTGACCACGGTCCAGCCGTTGGACTTGGCCTGCGTAGCGGCATGGCGCACCGAGTCGTCGTAGTTGCCGGGCACCCGGATCACGTCGGCACCATATTTGGCAATCGCGGCGCGACGACCTTCGCTGACGGTGGCGTGGATGTAGATCACGCAGCGGCAACCGAACATCTGTGCGCCCCAGGCCACCGAGCGGCCGTGGTTGCCATCGGTGGCGCAGGTCACCGTGATCTGCTGTACGAGATGGTGCCAGCGCCCGCTCAGGATGTCGGCAGCCGACACATCCTTACCGTCGCTTTGGCGGGCAATCGCCTGCGCCAGCAGACGCAACACCGCATACGCCCCGCCGAGCGCCTTGAAGCTCTTCAGACCGAAGCGCTCTCCCTCGTCCTTGTAGTGGACGGTGCCAACGCCCAGATGACGCGCCAGCGCCGGCAGCGTGCGCAGCGGCGTGGGAGCATAGCCTGGCCACTGCGCGATCTCACGCTGGGCCGCAGAGAACCCGGCATCGTTCAGGATCTGCGACCGCACCGGGCCGTAGGGCTCCCCTGCCGGTGCGACCGTCGGGTTACGGACGGCGCGATGGCCGCCTTCGTTGCGCATGGACTCCGTCATGGATAACTTGCCTTTCTTGCTTCGATGCCTTGTCGATGTCAGCCAGCATGCGTTGCGCACGTCCGGCCAGGAGATGGTTCTCAACCCTTGCAGCCCGACCGCCACGCCGTGTTTGGCCCACGCTACCGTCAAATGCTGCGACTGGCGCCGACCGGGCAATCGGCCGCAGCGTCCCATCCATCGCCGACAAACCACGCGCCGCCCGAAACATAGTCGCGCAGCATCGGCAAGGCGTCAAAACCCCAGAACAACTTGCCGTCAACGGCAAAGGTCGGCACGCCAAAAACGCCGAGGGCAAGCGCCTCCTCCGTGCTTTGCCGCAGCCGGGCCTTGACTGCGGCATCGTGCATGTCCTGTGGGGGCAGGAGTTGCTGCACCAACATCTGCAGCCGCGCCGGGTCGGTGGCATCAAGTCCGCCGCGCCAGACATGGCGAAAAATCGACTCGGTCACGAAACGATTGGGCGTGTCGCTGGAACTGCAGGCGAGTGCCAGGCGCAATAACGTCAAAGGATTGAACGGGTGGCGCGCCGGCAACTTCATGTCGATGCCATGGTGCTGCGCCAGCCACATCACGTGCCGGTAAGTCCAGTCGCGTTTGCTGGCAATTTCAGCCGGCCCTCTTTGTCCGTGGTGCTGCAACAAGCCGGCAAAGAGCACCGGCTTGTAGTGCAACTGGTAGCTGTGACCGGCCAGCGCTTCGGGCAATTGCTCGAAGGCCAGATAGGCAAAAGGCGAGACGAAATCGAAATAGAAGTCGATCTGCTTCATGCTGGCTCCTGTTAGTGGTCAGCCCGGTTGGGTCGCCATGCGCTCGGTGATGGCCCGCCACACCAGGCGCTTGCCGTCCTCGTCCAAACGCCCCCAGGTGATGATCTCGTCGATATCCCGCCAGCAACCCAGGCACAGTCCGCTATGCGGGTCCATGCGGCAGACAGACACACATGCCGACGGCACCGGATGGCGCCGATCCAGCGCCAGTTCGGCCAGTGCCTGCAGGGTTTCAGTCGCATTCATGCCGGCTCCGGCCGTTCGACCACATCGGCCACCGGCGCGCCCGTCATGGCCTGCAACTGGGTCGGCGTTAACTGGAACACTGCATGGGGATGGCCGGCCGCAGCCCATATCTCGGAAAAGCGAAACAAGTCGCGATCTATCAACGTCACACATTTCTGGGTATGCGCCAGCGGCGCCACGCCCCCGATGCTGAATCCGGTGCGCGCCTTGACGAACTCCGCATCAGCGCGACCCAGCCGCCCCTCGCCCTGGCATACCAACGCAGCCACCAGCCGTTCATCGACGCGGCGGTCGCCGGAGGTAATCACCAGTACGGCGGCATCGTCGCCTTTGCGCCGAAAGATGATGCTCTTGGCGATCTGGCCCAAAGCCACGCCGAGCTGATCAGCCGCTTGTTGCGCAGTTCTTGCGGCCGCATCAAGCATGCGCGCGGCGTACGGATGCGCGTTCGCCTGCAGCGCGGCTGTGACACGCTGCACCGGTTCGGGTACGGTCTGGGATTCGGAGCTGTTCATCGGATTCAAGGGTAGCGCATTGCCCACGCCGGCGGGCGCTAGCGCTGGCGCTGATTGAGCAAGGCCGTGGCCGCTCGCGAGCCGGATTTGCGTTGCAGATGGGTGCTGATGAGTTGCCCCGCGTCGATCAATTTGTCCATGTCAATGCCGGTGGCTATGCCCATGCCGTGCAACATGTAGACCACGTCTTCAGTGGCGACATTGCCGGTCGCGCCCTTGGCATACGGACAGCCACCCAGACCGGCGATCGAGGTGTCGAACTGCCAGACGCCCATCTCCAGAAACGCCAGCGTATTCGCCAGGGCCTGGCCATAGGTATCGTGAAAATGGCCGGACACATCGTCGATGGCGTAGTGTTGCAAGGTCGCCTCGAGCGCCCGTTGCGCCTTGATCGGCGTGCCCACGCCAATGGTGTCGGCGACACCGACATGTTGCACGCCAATGTCGTGCATCAAGCCGGCCAGCATGGCGACACGTTCGGGTGCGATCTCGCCCTCATAGGGGCAGCCCAGCGCGCACGACATGGCGCCGCGCACGTAGATACCCTGGGCCCGCGCCGCCGCGACCACCGGGCGGAAGCGTTCGATGCTCTCTGCAATCGAACAATTGATATTGCGCTGGCTGAACGCCTCGCTGGCAGCACCGAACACGACGATCTCGTGCGGCCAGAACGCCCTGTCGCTGGCCACGGCCGCTTCAAAGCCCTTGAGATTGGGCGTCAGCACCGAATAGCGCACGCCGGGTTTGCGCCGGATGCCGGCCATCACCTGGCTATTGTCGGCCATCTGCGGCACCCACTTGGGGCTGACAAAACTGGTCACCTCGATCTCCGTCAGGCCAGCGTCCTGCAAGGCATGAACCAGACCGACCTTGATCTCGGCCGGCACCGTCTGCGCTTCGTTCTGCAGGCCGTCGCGTGGCCCCACATCCACCAGTTTCACCCTTGTGGGCAAGGTCATGACAGGCACTCCATCTCGTTCATCAATAGCCACGCAAGACGTCAACCATACCCGCAACCGACTCGCCGCGCTCGAGCGCCAGGATCTTGCCCGCAATCTGCGCGATGCTTTCCGCGCGCAGCGTCTGGGCTGAGGTATGGGGCGTGACACGGATACGCGGATGGCGCCAGAACGCATGCTCAGCGGGAAGCGGCTCGGTACGGAAAACGTCGAGTGTGGCGCCGCCGAGATGCCCGCTGTCGAGCAGGGCCAGCAGATCCTCGTCGACCAGGTGCTCGCCGCGCGCCACGTTCACCACATAGGCTCCGACAGGCAACAAGGCCAGATTAGTACGGCTCAGAATGCACTGGGTGTCTGGCGTCAGCGGCAGCAGACAAACCAACGCCTGGCACTGCGCCAGAAACCCGGCCAACTGGGCTTGTCCCGCGAAACACCGGAGGCCATCGACCTGACGCGCACTGCGACTCCAGCCAAGCACCGGAAACTCGAAATGACGTAACGCGGCGGCGACCTGCTGCCCCAGCACCCCCAGGCCCAGCACACCAACCTGGAACGCGGACCGCGTGCGTGCCGCACGTTGCGTCCACTCGCCCAGGCGCGCCTGCGCTTCATAAGCAGCAAACTCGCGGAAATGGCCACTGACGGCATGACAGACGTATTCGGCCATTTGCACGCCCATGCCGGCATCATCGAGCCGGATCACGCGCAGGCCCTGCGGCAGACGCAGGCGCAACAGCTTGTCCACGCCAGCCCCGACATTGAACAGCGCACGCAGTCGCGTCTGCTGATCAATGAAGGCCTGCGGCGGCGCCCACGCGACGGCATAGTCTGCCGGCGCATCACCCACGCTCCAGTTCTCCACCGTCACCCCGGGCAGGTGGGCTCGCAAGCCATCGATCCAGGGCTCGGCCGCGCTGGATCGGTCGCAATAACTGACGCGCAGCATCAGGACGCCATCTTGAGCAGTTCGGCGCCCTCGGTGACCTGGTCGCCAGGAGCGAAAAGCAGTTCGGCCACCGTGCCATCGGCAGGCGCAGCGATCGTGTGCTCCATTTTCATGGCCTCCATCACCGCCAGCGGCTGACCCCTGGCGACCTTGTCGCCGGCCTTGACGGCAAAGGACAACAGCTTGCCAGGCATAGGCGCAGTCAGGCGACCGCCCTCGCTCTGGCTGTCGCCCGCATGGGCCAGCAGATCGATGGCCAGAATGCGGGTGGCGCCGTGGGGCGCGAAGACATGCACCAGTTCGCCCTGGCGATAGACCTGCACCACATGGCGCTGACCGGCGAACTGCACATCGATGCCGCCGTCGACCAGGGCGAAGGTCAACACGCCGCCTAACCTGTTCGATCTGCAACTGCAGCGCACCGTCATGCAGGTAGGACAGTCGGGCTTCGACCGGTTCGCCATGGAACTCGAAGCCGAATCGCCGCACCGCCACCCCATAAGCGCGCCAGCCGTCGCGTCGGCCGAACGGGTCGCTCGAAGCAGCGGCCTTCTCAGACGCCACGGTATCGGCGACCGAAGCCGCGACCGCAAACGCCAGACCCACCGGCTCCTGCTTGAACAACACCGCCTGTTCGCGCGGAATCAGCGCGGTATCCAGGTTGGCCTGGGTAAACGAAGGACTGCGCACCACGTGGCGTAGAAACTGGACATTGGTCTGAAGCCCGACGATATGCATGTCGGCCAAGCGCGGCATCGAGCCGCGCCAGCGCCTGGGCGCGGTCGTCGCCGACCACGATCAGTTTGGCGACCATGGAATCGTAGAACGGCGAGATCACGTCGCCTTCGCGCACACCGTCGTCGATGCGCACACGGCATGTCGCGTCACCCCGGACAAAGCCGACATGGTCTGGTTTGCGATAAACCTGCAGGCAGCCGGTGGCGGGCAGAAAATTGTTGTCCGGGCTTTCTGCGCAGATGCGCGCCTCGATCGCGTGACCGGTGATGCGCAACTGGTCCTGCGTCAAAGGCAGGCTCTCGCCACTGGCCACACGCAGCTGCCACTCGACCAGATCCTGTCCGGTGATGGCCTCGGTCACCGGATGCTCGACCTGCAGCCGCGTATTCATCTCCATGAAGAAGAAGTCCATACTGCCGTCAGAGCCTTGCTCGACGATGAACTCCACCGTTCCCGCGCCCACATACTGGACCGCGCGCGCCGCAGCAATGGCAGCGGAACCCATGCGCTCGCGCATCGCCGGCGTCATGCCCGGCGCGGGCGACTCCTCCAGCACCTTCTGGTGCCGACGCTGGACGGAACAGTCGCGCTCGAACAGATGCACGTAGTTGCCCTGGCTATCACCGAATACCTGAATCTCGATATGGCGCGGCCTTTGCACATATTTTTCGATCAACACCGCATCGTCGCCAAAGCTGTTGATGGCTTCGCGTTTGCACGACGCCAGCGCCGCATCGAAGTCCTCGGCCTTGTCGACCGCGCGCATGCCCTTGCCACCACCACCGGCGCTGGCCTTGATCAACACCGGATACCCTATGCGCGCCGCCTCGCGGCGCAGCAGATCAGGGTCCTGCGCGGCCGCGTGGTAGCCCGGTACCAAGGGCACGCCGGCCGCTTCCATCAGCTGCTTGGACTCCGCCTTCAGACCCATGGCCTTGATCGCGGAGGGCGGCGGGCCGATGAACACCAGACCGGCATCGGCGCAGGCCTGCGCAAACGCCTCGTTCTCACTGAGAAAACCATAACCCGGATGCACCGCCTGCGCCCCGGTGGCTTTGGCCGCTTGCAGAATCGTCTCCCAGCGCAGATAACTTTCCTTGGGGGCGCTGGCGCCGATATGCACCGATTCGTCGCAAGCCGCGACGTGCTTGGCGTTGGCGTCAGCGTCCGAATACACCGCAACGGTGCGGATGCCCATGCGGCGCGCGGTGGCGGCGACCCGACAAGCGATCTCCCCCCGGTTTGCAATCAATATCTTGGTGAACATATTCTTCCTCTGGTTACGGTGGCACGGCGCGCCTACATCCGGAACAGGCCGAATTTCGTCTCCGGGATCGGCGCGTTGCGCGCAGCGCTCAGCCCCAGGGCCAGCACCCGGCGGGTGTCGGCCGGATCGATGACGCCGTCGTCCCACAATCGGGCTGTGGCGAAATACGGATGACCCTGCACTTCATACTGGTTGCGGATCGGCACCTTGAACGCCTCTTCTTCCTCCATCGACCAGGTGCCACCGCGCTCCTCGATGCCGTCACGGCGCACCGTTGCCAGCACCGCCGCCGCCTGATCACCGCCCATCACGGAGATGCGCGCACTCGGCCACATCCAGAGGAAACGGGGTGAGTAAGCGCGTCCGCACATGCCGTAGTTGCCAGCGCCAAAACTGCCACCGATGATGATGGTGAACTTGGGCACGGCCGCGGTTGCCACCGCGGTCACCATCTTGGCCCCGTTGCGTGCGATACCTTCGTTTTCGTACTTGCGCCCGACCATGAAGCCGGTGATGTTCTGCAAAAACACCAGCGGCACCTTGCGCTGGCAACACAGTTCAATGAAGTGCGCTCCCTTGAGCGCAGACTCGCTGAACAGGATGCCGTTGTTGGCGATGATGCCTACCGGCATACCCTCGACCTGGGCAAAGCCGCAGACCAGGGTGGTACCGTAACGCGCCTTGAACTCGTCAAACTCGGAGCCGTCGACGATGCGTGCAATGATCTCGCGCACATCGAAGGGCTTGCGCGTATCGACCGGTATCACGCCGTACAACTCGCGCGCATCGAAACGCGGCGCCGCGACTGCCGATAAAACCGCCGGTTTGCGCTGCGCCTGGTTGAGGTTCTTCACCACATTGCGCGCAATCGCCAGCGCGTGCATATCGTTCTCGGCCAGATGATCGACCACACCCGACAGGCGGGTATGCACATCGCCGCCGCCCAGGTCTTCCGCCGACACAACCTCGCCCGTGGCCGCCTTGACCAGTGGCGGGCCGCCCAGAAAAATCGTCCCCTGGTTACGCACGATGATGCTCTCGTCGCTCATTGCCGGCACATAGGCGCCGCCAGCGGTGCAACTGCCCATGACCACGGCGATCTGGGCAATGCCTTGCGCGCTGAGATTGGCCTGATTGAAGAAAATGCGTCCGAAGTGATCGCGATCGGGAAACACCTCGTCCTGATTGGGCAGGTTTGCTCCGCCCGAGTCGACCAGGTAAATACACGGCAGGCGGTTTTGCAGCGCGACTTCCTGCGCCCGCAGGTGCTTCTTGACGGTCAGCGGGAAATAGGTGCCGCCTTTGACCGTGGCGTCATTGCACACGATCATGCAATCGACACCGCTGACCCGACCAATACCGGCGATCAGACCAGCACTTGGCGCGCTGTCGCTGCCGTCGCGATCGGGATACATGCCCAGCGCCGCCAGCGGGCTGAGTTCGAGAAACGGCGTGCCCGGGTCGAGCAACATCTGCACCCTGTCGCGCGGCAGCAGTTTGCCACGCGCCGTATGTTTGGCGCGCGCGGCTTCGCCGCCCCCGTTTTGTGACTGCGCGATACGGGCCTGCAGATCGGCGACCAGGGCCTGCATCGCCTGGGCGTTGAGCAAGAACTCGCTGGATCGGGCGTTGAGCTGGGTGTCGAGAATGGGCATTTCGTGAGTACCTGGGTTGGGCTCGGTTGCGATGGCACGCGGGCCAGTGCGCCGCCAGCCGTTAATGCATCAGCAGCGGCAGATCCGCCATCGATGCGAATATTTCCACAGCGCCGGCGTCGCGCAAGCCAGCCCCGTCACCATCGGGTGCATACGCGAACACCACCGCGCCGGCAGCCACACCGGCTGTGACGCCGGTCACGGTATCTTCCACGACCGCGCAGCGCGCGGGTGAGACCTGGAGTGCGGCGGCCGCTGCCAGGTACACGTCGGGATACGGCTTGGAGCGTGGCGTTTCGTAACCACTGAAGATGCGGCCTTCGAAATAGTCCATCAATCCAACCTTGCGCAACTGCATCTCGACTTTGAACCGGTCAGCTCCGGAGGCACAGGCGATACGCGCGCTTTGGTGAGCGTGGATCTGATGCACGGCACCATGGATATGCGGTATTGCGGTCAGTCGCGACTTCAAAGCCACATTGCGCCGCTGCTGAAACTCGGTGAGCCAGTGTGCGTCGACATCGCGACCCGTACGCTGCGCGATCATGGCAACCTCTTCCTTGAGCGCTTTGCCGACAAACATCTGCATGCACACCTGCGGGCTCAGCTGCCAGCCGAGCTCGCCCAGCATGTCACGCAGCACGCTGTTGGTGATGGGCTCGGAATCAACCAGCACGCCATCGCAGTCGAACAATACAGCGTCAAATTTCATTGAAAACGGTCTTTCTGATGGGCCCTGGATAAGCGGTTCGGGGCCACCCGGCCGGGTGTCATGCCGCGCCCTTTCGACGGGCCTTGTTGTCCTCAAGCGATTCGATCGGTGCGCGGACCGCCGTCCACTTCGCCCAGCCGCCATCGACATGGGCGACGTTGGTCATGCCCATATCCTGCAGCGACTTGGCGGCCAGCGCACTACGCCAGCCAGCACCGCAAAACAACACGAATTCGCGCGCCTCATCGGCAAACAGCGGCTTGTGGTACGGCGACGCGGGATCGACCCAGAACTCGAGCATGCCGCGCGGCGCGTGCACGGCACCGACAATCGTGCCCTCGCCCAACTCGCGTATGTCGCGAATGTCGATGATCTGCAAGCTCGGATCTGCTCCCAGCCGCTGCCGCACCTGCTCGACCGAGTAAGTGGTGACTTCGGCCATGGCCTCGTCAACGAGTTGTCGGTATCCCTTGGTGATCGGCATGGTATCTCCTTGTGGTTACTGGTCGTTGCACCAGCTCAGACGCCCTGGGCCAGCGCTCGCTGGATCAGGATCTTCTGCACGTCGCTGGTGCCTTCGTAGATCTGGCAGACACGGACATCGCGGTAAATCCGCTCGAGCGGGAAGTCGGCCACATAGCCGTATCCTCCCAGGGTCTGAATCGCAGCCGAGCAGACTTGTTCAGCCATCTCGCTGGCAAACAGCTTGGCCATGGCGGCTTCTTTCAGACACGGCTTTCCGGCGTCACGCAGGCTTGCGGCATGCCAGATCAACTGGCGCGCAGCTTCAATGCGGGTGGCGCAGTCGGCCAGACGGAAACCGACCGACTGGTGCTGGAAAATGGGTTGACCAAAACTCTGGCGCTGCTTCGCATAGTCAAGCGCCACCTCAAAGGCACTGCGCGCCATGCCTACGCTCTGGGCAGCGATGCCGATACGGCCGCCCTCCAAACCGCCGAGGGCGATCCGGTAGCCCTCGCCTTCCTGGCCGATCAGGTTCTCGGCCGGGATGCGGCAGTTGTCCAGGTTGATCTGGGCAGTGTCGCTGCTGTTCTGTCCTAGCTTCTCCTCCAACCGCGCAACCTGGTAACCCGGCGCCTCGGTCGGAACCAGGAAGGCACTCATGCCCTTCTTGCCCGCCCCTTTGTCGGTGACCGCAATGACGATGACGACCTGGCCGTTCTTGCCACTGGTGATGAACTGCTTGACGCCGTTGAGCAGGTAGCCATCTCCGTCAAGTACGGCCGTGGTGCGCAAGGCCGATGCGTCCGAGCCGACATGCGGTTCGGTCAATGCGAATGCCCCCAGCATCTCGCCCTGGGCCAGCGGCGTGAGCCATTGCTTCTTTTGCGCCTCGTTGCCGTAGGCCATCAGAATGGCATTCACCGGGCAGTTGGTCACGCTGATCGCAGTGCTGGTGCCGCCATCGCCGGCGGCGATCTCCTCGAGCACCAGCGCCAGCGTCAGGTAGTCAAGGTTGGCACCACCATATTGCTCGGGCACACAGATACCGTAGGCGCCGAGTTCGGCCAGGCCTTTATGCGCCTGCTTTGGGAAGTGGTGCTCCTTGTCCCAGCGCGCGGCATGAGGCCACAGCTGTTCGCGGGCGAATGACCGCACCGCGTCGCGCACCATTTCCTGGTCCTGGGTCAGCAACATGGCATTCTCCGTCGTGATGGTTGGATGTCTCGGCGATTCAGACGGCAAAGCGAGTCAGACCAACTCCACCGCCATCGCCGTGGCCTCGCCGCCGCCGATGCACAGGGTTGCCAGGCCGCGCGTCTTGCCACGCGCCTGCAAGGCGTGGATCAGCGTGACCAGAATGCGTGCGCCGCTGGCGCCGATCGGATGGCCCAGCGCGCAGGCTCCGCCGTTGACGTTGACGATCTCGTGGGCGATGTCCAGTTCAGTCATGAGGGCCATCGGCACGACGGCGAACGCCTCGTTGACCTCCCACAGATCGACATCTGCCGCTTTCCAGCCGGCCTTGGCCAATGCCTTTTGCGTGGCGCCGACCGGCGCCGTGGTGAACCAGTTCGGCTCCTGCGCATGCATGGCGTGCGAAACGATGCGTGCCAGCGGCGTGGCGCCGAGCTTCTTGGCGGTGGATGCGCGCATCAGCACCATCGCCGCAGCGCCGTCATTGATGGACGAACTCGAGGCTGCGGTGATGGTGCCGTCCTTCTTGAACGCCGGCTTGAGCGTGGGGATCTTGTCGAGCTTGACGCGCCCCGGGCCTTCATCGATGGAAATCACGGTTTCGCCAGCTCGGCTCTTGACCGTCACCGGCGTGATCTCCTTGGCAAAATGCGCCGGATTCGGTGGCAGCCTTGGCACGCTGCACCGACGTCGTCGCAAAGGCGTCCTGTGCTTCGCGGCTGAACTGGTACTTGGCCGCGCAGTCCTCGCCGAAAGTGCCCATGGCGCGGCCGGGTTCATATGCATCTTCCAGACCATCGAGCATCATGTGGTCGTACACCCGATCGTGGCCGATACGCATGCCGCCACGGCCCTTGAGCAGCAGATAAGGCGCATTCGTCATGCTTTCCATGCCGCCGGCCACCATGACCTCATGGCTGCCCGCGAGCAGCATGTCATGGGCCAACATGGCAGCCTTCATGCCCGAGCCGCACATCTTGGACAAGGTGACGGCACCGGCGCTCAGCGGCAAGCCCCCCTTGAGCGCTGCCTGGCGTGCCGGTGCCTGGCCCTGACCGGCCATCAGGCAATTGCCGAACAACAACTCGCCCACCAGATCCGGCGCAACACCGGAGCGCTGCATGGCGGCGGCAATGGCCGCGCCGCCCAGGTCGTGCGCACTGAGTGCGGAAAAGTCGCCCTGGAAGCTGCCCATCGGGGTGCGGGCCGCACCAACGATGACGATGGGATCCGTTGATTTGTCAGACATGGTCTCTCCTTCAAATGATCGGTTCATGCGGCGTGCCGCCGTGTTCCCGCACTACAGTTCGGTTTCCGCGGCCGCCGAGAACCGCTTGTCCTGTTCATACGGAAACACGTCGAACACATGGCCCTGGGCAATACGCTCCTTGTGCGCCTGCCAGAACTCGGCTTCAAGCAAATCGGCGTGGTGGCGCATGAACACCTCACGCACCGCCGGGTTACCCAGCAGGAAGGGGCCGAAGGTCTCGGGAAACACGTCCTTCGGTCCCACCGTGTACCAGATCTCGCCGCTCATCTCCTCCTCCTCGTTGCGCGCCTGCGGCACGCGGCGGAAGTTGCAGTCGGTGATGTACTCGATCTCGTCGTAGTCGTAGAAAACCACCTTGCCGTGGCGCGTGATACCGAAGTTCTTCCACAACATGTCGCCCGGGAAAATGTTGGCCGCCACCAGGTCCTTGATCGCGTTGCCGTATTCGACAACAGCGCGTTCGATCTGCTGCTGTGCGCGTATTCCCGCGGGTTCGTCCGGCGCACTGGCCTGGCCAAGGTCGAACGCTTCCTGCAGATAGATGTTGAGCGGAATCATGCGCCGCTCGATGTACACATGCTGCAGGATCACCTCCATTTCGCCATCGCCGTCGCGATCGCTGATCTCCAGCAGGCTGGGCGCAAATTTCTCGATCTCGTCGATCAGTTCGTCGTCGAAACGGTCGCGGGGAAAGGCCACGCCGCTGTATTCCAGCGTGTCGGCCATGCGCCCGACACGATCATGCTGCTTGACCAGCAGGTACTTGCCCTTGATCTGCTCTCGCGTCGTGTCCTTTTGCGGCGGATAGTAATCCTTGATCACCTTGAACACATAGGGAAACGACGGCAGGTCGAACACCAGCATGACCATGCCCTTGATGCCGGGCGCTATGCGAAACTTGTCGGTGGAGTGGCGCAGGTGATGCAGGAAGTCGCGATAGAACAGGTTCTTGCCCTGTTTCTGCAAACCCAGCGCGTTGTAGATCTCGTTGCGCGGCTTGCGCGGCATCATGCTGCGCAGGAACTGTACGAAGGCGCTGGGCACTTCCATGTCGACCATGAAATATGCGCGCGCAAAACTGAACAGGATCAGCATGTCGGCTTCGCCGAACAATGCCGCGTCGATGACCAGTCGTCCCGCCTTGTTGTGCAGCAGCGGCAGCGCGAACGGCTCCTCGATGAAACCGTTGATGATCTTGCCGACGATGTAGGCGCCCTTGTTGCGGAAGAACAGTCCGGACAGCACCTGCAACTGGAAATTGGCACGCAAGGTCGCGTCGCCCATGCGCCGGGTCATGGCCTGCACGACAAAGCCGCAGTCGCGTGCCAGGTCCTCGAAACCCAGGCGCAGGTCGAAGTCGCCAATCATCTGCGCCAGCGCTTGCGCGAGGTCGCTCTGCGCCGGGTAATACGCACGATAGGTCGGCAGCGATTGCGGCCCGTCGTCCTCAATGTACTCGGTGCTCACCGCCGGCCGCACGAAGATGAAGTCGTTCTGGAAGTAGCTGCGATGCAGGATCTTGGTCGTGACCGAGTTGAAGAACGTCTCGGCCAGCTCCGGCTGGTGGTGGTCGACCAGCAGGCCGATGTAGTGCAGCTTGATTTGTTGCCATACCTCCATCGGCTGGTCGCCGGCCTTGAATTCGCGCGCCAGGCGCCTGGAGCATTCACGCACGCGCAAGTCATAGAACTCGATCCGCTCGCGCTGCGCGCGCTGCTGGCCGTGCCAGTCGCCGGTCTCGAAGCGATGTTTGGCGCGCGCGGATTCGGTTCTGAACAAGCGATAGTGGCGATTGAAGCCGTCCATCATCGCCTTGGCGATGCCGTAGGCGACCGTGGAGTCGAGACGTTGCGGAAACATGGCTTGCCTGGCTCTCTTTCAGGCTGGCGGATCGCGATCGACTTCGGATATCCGCGCAACGGCGATCCGGTACTTGCCGTCCAGCCACTCGGTTCCAGGCACCGTCATCTGCAGATCTTTGAGCAGTCCGTCGCCCAAACCGTAGACCCAACCGTGCAAGGTCAGTTTCTGGCCGCGCGCCCACGCGTCGCGCACCACGGTGGTGTGCGCCACGTTGACGACCTGCTCGATCACATTGAGCTCGCACAGCACGTCGCGGCGCAAGTGGGCCGGCAACTTCTCGAGCAGGTTCGCATGGCGGTCACGCACGTTCTGGACATGGCGCAGCCAGTTGTCGGCCAGGCCGATACGGGCGTTTTCGAGCGCCGCCTGTACGCCGCCGCAGCCGTAATGGCCCACCACCATGACATGCTCCACCGCCAGCCGCTCCACCGCAAACTGGATCGTCGACAAGGCGTTGAGGTCGGAGTGCACGACGACATTGGCCACATTGCGATGGACAAAAACTTCGCCCGGCTCAAGCCCGGTGATCTGATTGGCCGGCACCCGGCTGTCCGAGCAACCAATCCACATATATCGCGGCTGCTGCTGCGCCATCAAGCCGGTGAAAAATCCCGGACGCTCGGCTTCCATGCGCGCAGCCCATTCGCGATTGTGGGCAAACAGTTCTTCAAGGGAAGTTGTGGTCATTGGATGATTGTGCCTATGCGGCGATACGTAAAGCGGTCAATGGCCGCGATTGTCACCGCCGACACGCAGCGGTGGTAAGCAGCGGCGCCGGAGAATCACATGGTCTCGGCGAAAAGCTCCCGGCCGATCAGCATGCGGCGGATCTCGCTGGTGCCGGCGCCAATTTCGTACAGTTTGGCATCGCGCCACAGGCGACCGAGAGGGTACTCGTTGATGTAGCCGTTGCCGCCGAACAGTTGTATGCCTTCGCCCGCCATCCAGGTGGCCTTCTCCGCGCACCACAGGATCACCGAGGCGCAATCCTTGCGCACCTGGCGTACATGCTCAGCGCCCAGCGCATCGAGGTTTTTGCCTACCATGTAGCAATAAGAGCGACCGGCCTGCAGCACCGTATACATGTCGGCCACCTTGCCCTGGACCAGTTGGAACTCGCCAATGCTTTGGCCGAACTGCTTGCGGTCGTGGATATAGGGCACGACGTTGTCCATCACCGCCTGCATGATGCCGATGGGTCCGGCCGACAGCACGGCACGCTCGTAGTCGAGGCCGCTCATCAACACCTTGGTGCCGCTGTTGAGTCCACCCAGGATGTTCTCCTGCGGTACCTCGACGTTGTCAAATACCAGTTCGCCGGTATGGCTGCCGCGCATGCCAAGCTTGTCGAGCTTCTGGGCGATGGAGAAGCCCTTCATGCCCTTTTCGACCAGAAACGCAGTGACACCGCGTGCGCCAAGTTCGGGCTCGGTCTTGGCATAGACGACCAGGGTGTCGGCATCCGGACCATTGGTGATCCAGAATTTGCTGCCGTTGAGCAGGTAATAGCCTCCCTTGTCCTCGGCCTTGAGCTTCATCGAGATCACATCGCTTCCGGCGCCCGACTCGCTCATGGCCAGCGCGCCGACATGCTCACCGCTGATTAACTTGGGAAGGTACTTGCGGCGCTGGGCGTCGGACCCGTTGCGTTTGATCTGGTTGACGCACAGGTTGCTGTGCGCGCCGTAACTCAGACCAACGGACGCCGATGCGCGGCTGATTTCCTCCATCGCCACCATATGCGCCAGGTAACCCATACCAACCCCACCGTACTCTTCACTGACCGTGACGCCAAGCACGCCAAGCGAGCCCATCTTGGGCCAAAGGTCCATCGGGAACTGATCGCTGCGATCGATCTCGGCCGCGCGTGGTGCGATTTCCGCCTGGGCGAACTCGCGCACAGTGTCGCGCAGGGCATCAATGTCGCTGCCAAGTTGGAAGTCAAGGCCGGGCATGGGCGTCATGGGATATCTCCTGATAACTGAATCTGTCGGAACGGTGCGCCTGTCGGGACCTGGCGTCAGTAGGTCTTGGGTATCGGCACCAGGGTCTGTTGCATCACCGCGCAATCAGTGGATTTTCCGCTGTCATCGATATGCACGACCACTGCGCTGGTCACGATGATGCGCCGTCCCGCTCGAACGACCCGACCTGTGGCTTTCAACTGACCGCCACGCAAAGTAGCCAGAAAATTGATCTTGTATTCGACTGTGGTCACTTCCGCGTCGTCAGGCGCCACGGTCAATGCCGCATAGCCCCCGGCGATGTCGGCCAGCGCACCCATGGCGCCACCATGAAAGCTGCCCTGCTGCTGCGTCACCCGCTCCCCATACGGCAAGGCCACGACACACAGGCCTGGCCCCACCTCCAGCAAACACGCGCCCAACTGAAGCATCATGCCCTGGCGCTCGAAACTGGCCAATACGCGCTGATGCAGCACAGGGTGCGGCAGCGCCGCAGCAGACGGACTAGTCATCGGTGGAATCCTTCACGCGGATATTGACGTTTACGTAAACGTCAATTATGTCCGATCTCACCCAGCATGTCACCCGATCGAACTGCAACGCCTTCCGTCAAACGGCTGTCGCGCGCTTCCCCGCCTTGGTCAATAGGGCTTTGGCTTCCTTTTCGTGGGTCTTGACCTCGTCCAGATTGGCGAGCAGGTCGGTCATCTGCTGCTCCAGTGCCTGCCGATGTGCGGCAAGCGCCGTCAGGAATTTGCGCAATTGCGCTGTAGTGTCCCGGGGACTGTCATAGACGTCGATGATGTCGCGCGCTTCGGTCAGCGACAGACCTAGCCGTTTGGCGCGCAGCGTCAATTTGAGCCGCGTACGATCGCGCGCGCTGTAAATCCGGCTGCGTCCACCCGGACCGGCGCGCTGCGGTTGCAGCAGGCCCATGTCTTCATAAAAGCGGATTGCCCGGGTCGTGAGATCGAACTCGCGCGCCAGATCACTGATCGTGAATTGTTGTGCCATAACGATAGAAGAACAAACCGGCCGATCGTCGGCACAATGCCCAGGCGACAGCGTGCAAGACCAACCTTTCATACAATGCCCGATTAAAGCTGACGTTTACGTAAACGTCAAATGATCTGAGGCGATAGCATGAACGAACTCGAAAGCCAGTTGCATTACCCGATGGGCGATGCCATGCCCGAGGCGGGCCAAACCCTGGAAGTGGCACCAGGCGTGCGCTGGATCCGGATGTCGCTGCCGTTCGCGCTCAACCACATCAACCTCTGGCTGCTGCGTGACGAACTGGACGGCCGCCAGGGTTGGACCATCATCGATTGCTGCATCGATCGTCCCGAGTCGCGTGTCCAGTGGGAACAGGTTTTCGCCACGTCGCTCGAGGGCTTGCCGATTCTGCGCGTGATCGTGACCCATATGCATCCGGATCACATCGGACTGGCGCACTGGTTGTGCGAGCGCTGGAACGCCCGCCTGTGGATCAGCGCCACGGACTACAACGTGGCGCGTCTCGGTTCGCTTGGACCGTCCGGATTCGGCGGCGAGGCAGCGGCCGACTATTTCGCAGCCCACGGCCTGAACGACCCGGCATCGGTCGAGCAGATCAAAGCACGGGCTCGCTACTATCCCAGCCTGGTGCCCAGAGTACCGGCGCAATACCGTCGCATGCTCGATGGCGATGTACTGACCATCGGTGCTCGCCAGTGGCGCTGCATCAGCGGCTATGGTCATGCACCGGAGCATATTGCCCTGGTGTGCGACTCGCTGCGTGTACTGATCGGCGGCGACATGATGCTACCGCGCATCTCGACCAATGTCAGCGTCTTCGAGGTCGAGCCCGAGGCCAATCCGCTCAAGCTGTTTCTCGACTCCATCGACCGTTTCCGCGACCTGTCCGATGACACGCTGACCTTGCCGTCGCACGGCAAGCCTTTCACCGGCCTGCACATCCGAATCGACCAACTGCATGACCACCACCGTGATCGGCTGGCCGAGGTCATGCAGGCCTGCAGCGATCGTCCCCATTGCGCGGCAGACATCCTGCCCATCATGTTCCGACGACCGCTGGACCTGCACCAGAAGACCTTTGCCATGGGCGAAGCGGTGGCGCATCTGCACTCACTGTGGTTCGAAGGCAAACTGGTTCGCGAACTCGGCGCCGACGGCGTCTATCGTTTCGCAGCGGTCGGCTGACGAGCCAAGACACAGCGCATCAGGACCAGGTCGGTACGGCCTCGTCCTTGAGTTGTGCGCGCAAGGTCTCGTAGTCGGGCACGACGGTACGTACCGTGTCCCAGAAGCGCGGGCTATGGTCCATCACGCGCAGGTGGCTCAACTCGTGCACTACGACGTAATCGATGACGCTGGAGCTGAAATGAATCAACCGCCAGTGCAGTCGGATTGCCCCGTCGGCCCGCGCACTGCCCCAGCGGGTGCCGGCGCTGCTCAAGGAAAGCTTGCGCCACTGGACCTGCAGGCGCGGTGCAAAATGGTCCAGCCGCTCGGTGAACAATCGCTTGGCCTGGCGCATCAACCAGGCCTGGACCGCGTCGCGGATCTGCTCGGGGCAGGCGTGGCGCGGTAGATCGAGTTGCAGTTGATGGCGCACCGCGCCGGACGCATCCACCGCCCCCATGCTCAGCCCCGCACCTGGCGCGCCAAACGCATGGAGCGGGTCCAGCACCACGTGCAGGGGTTGACCGAGAAACGGCAGCACCGCGCCGTCCTTCCACTCGATGCGGTTGCCAACCATGCGCTCATGGCGAGACCGTGTTTCCACCAACTTGCGCACGATCCATGCGGACTTTTCGTCCAGCGCCGACTGCACGTCGGCCAGCGCGGCCCATTTCGGCGCATGCACGACAAGACCATCGTGGTTGACGGAAAAACCGATGGTGCGCCGCTTGCCACGTTTGAACAAATAGGCAATGCGCGCGCCGCCGAGGTGGGTTTCGCGATTGGCCTGGGGGTGACGAGACATCACATCCCGGGTGACCGAGCCAGCCAACTGTGGCACTGCAACATTTGTCGCTCCCGGATTCGGGGCCACCGCGTCGCCAGTTGCCACTTTGCTGCGCACCGGGGCAGACGCAGCTAGTGGCTCCGCGCCGAACAGATCCAGTGTGGTTTGCAGCAGCGCGCGCATGGAAGTCATCGTACGGTAGATGCCACCGATCTCATCGATACGCATCGGGATCGAGTCGACGCAACTGATCGGCTTTGCATTCGGCGCTCGGAATCACCAGGGCGCCGGATTCGAACGCCAGGCGCTGGTCATCGGACACAACCATGTCGTCCGTCATGCAGGGGCGAAAGCGCCCATGACGTCATCGCGTGCATCCAGATGCTGCGCGAATGCCGCCAGACTCTCGTGAACCACCACGCCCGGCGGAAAGGTCGACGGCAAGGGCGAGCCACGGTACTGAGCCCCCTCGCCAGTGAGCACGAGATGCGGCGTACATCCCGCCGTTGCCGCGGCGAGCACATCGTCCAGCGAATCGCCTACGGCCGGTATGCCCTTGAGTTCGACGCCATAACGCTCTGCGATCTGGATGAACAAGCCTGCAGCGGGCTTGCGACAGTGGCAAGCCTCGTCCGGCGCATGGGGGCAGAAGAACATGGCATCCACCCGCGCGCCGACTGCCGCCAGCAACTTGTACATGCGCAGTTGCAGATCGTTGACCCTGGCCATTTCGTAGACACCACGACCCAGGCCGCCCTCGTTGGACGCGATCACGACATGCCAGCCTCCGTGATTGAGCCGGGCGATGGCCTGCAAGGCCCCGGGTAATGGCTGCCAATCGGACGACAGATCGCCTTGCGCTGCACTCGTCTCGCCAATAGTACCGTCGCGATCCAGAATCACCAGTTTCATGTTGTTCATGCGCCTGGACCGTCCAGACGGGATAGGTCAGCCACCCGGTTCATGGCGTCGTGCAATGATTGCAACAAGCCTTGGCGATTGAGCCGCAAGTCGATTTCGGGGGCGTTGACCATGACACCCTCAAAGAACGCATCGACGGGCGCGCGCAATGCCGCCAGAGTCTGTAGCGACGCTGCAAAATCACCGCGATCGAACTGCGCCGCGGCCTCGGGGACAACCCGGCGCATGGCGGCATACAAATCCTTCTCTGCCGCCTCGGACAACAGCAGTTCACTGACATGGGGATCGACTGGCGGTACCTTTTTCAGGATGTTGGCAATGCGCTTGTTGGCCGCGGCCAGCGCCGGCGCTTCGGGCAAGGCGGCGAAGGCCCGAACAGCAATCAGGCGCTTGGGCAGTTCGGCCCAGGTAGCCATGCCTTGCGCATGGATTGCAGCCTCGACCTCGCCATTCGAATACCCGGAGTCCTTGAGATAACCTTTGAGCCGCTCGACCAGGAAATGGGACAAGGGCTCGATATCGTGCTGCATCATGGCGGCAGGAAACACGTCAAAGGCCTGGCGCACCAGCGCGTCGGGTTGCAACGGCAAGGCGCGCTCGACCAGCATCCGCACGACGCCCAGGGCGTGACGGCGTAAGGCAAACGGATCCTTGTCGCCAGTGGGCAGATTGCCGATGCCGAACAGTCCGACCAGGGTTTCGAGCTTGTCGGCCAAGGCGACGGACAGTCCCGCGTTGTCGCGCGCCAAAGCATCACCGGCAAATCGGGGCTTGTAGTGGTCCTCGATCGCCATCGCCACCACGTCGCCCAGGCCGTCATGGCGGGCGTAATAAGCCCCCATGATGCCTTGCAACTCGGGGAACTCGCCGACCATGTCGGTGACCAGGTCGGTCTTGGCCAATCGGGCCGCGGTGTCGACCACGTCGACCAGGCCGGCGTCGCCAAGTTGTGCCGCGATCGCCATGGCAATTGCGCGCACCCGCTCCATGCGTTCACCCTGCGAGCCCAGCTTGTTGTGGTACACCACCCGCGCCAGTTGCTCGACCCGCGACGACAGGCTCCGCTTGCGGTCCTGATCATAGAAAAATCGCGCGTCGGCCAACCGTGGGCGAACTACGCGCTCATTGCCGCCAATCACGGCGCTCGGGTCTTGCGGCGACACATTGCTGACGAGCAGAAAACGGTTGGTCAGCTTGCCGGTGGTGTCGAGCAACGGAAAGTACTTCTGGTTTGCCTTCATCGTCAGGATCAGGCACTCCTGAGGCACTTCCAGGTACTGCTCCTCGAAGGCGCACACCAGCACATTGGGGCGCTCGACCAGGGCCGTGACTTCGTCCAGCAAGTCATCGTCCTTCACCGCCTGCACGCCGGCGCCAATCTGCGCGCAAGCCGATGCGAGCTGACGCTCGATGTCGGCGCGGCGAGCCGCGAAGCCGGCAATCACCGCGCCGTCGCGAAGCAGGGTCTGTGCATAGTCATCTGCATGGTCGAACGCAACGTCCGCCTTGGGAGCCTCGAAGCGGTGCCCTTTGGTCACGCGGCCGGCAGCATGCCCGAGCACGCTGACCGGCACGACAGCGTTGCCGTGCAAGGCCACCAGTCCATGCACCGGGCGCACAAAACTTACGCTGGTCCAGCCCGGGAATTCGGCTTGAGAGCGCGCATCCAGCTGATAGGTCATGACCTTGGGAATTGGCAACTTCGCGATCGACGTATCGAGCGCTGCCTGCAAACCAGCCGGCAGCTCCACGCCTTGCGCCTGTCCCAGCAGGAACACGATGTCGGCCTTGCCATCGTTGCGCACGACGATCTGGTCGTCCCCGTCGACGGCATCCGCGCCCTTGTCGGCCAGATGAGCCCGGCCCAGACTGGCGAGCTTCTTGCGGTAGGCATCCGACGCCACGCCGTTCTTGAACGCCACCGCCACCGGCATCAGCTTGTGCGTCACGGTCTGCGCAGCCGCCCGCCCCAGCACCCCGGCAACATGCACTGCCAGGCGCCGCGGTGTCGCATAGGCCGTGTATGCAGCACCATCGAGCACCAGGCCTTGCGCCTTGATCTGCTCGAACACCACGAGCGCAAATGCCTCGCCCAGCTTCGCGAGCGCCTTTGGCGGCAGTTCCTCGACCAGCAGTTCAACCAGCAGGTTGTGGCTTTCCATTTCCATCGTTCGTGTCACGTCAAGCCGCCTTCTTCGCAATTTGTTCGACCCACTCCCGCGGTGCGAGCGGGAAACCGAGCCGTTCACGGCTGTCGTAGTAACTGCGCGCCACCGAGCGCGCCAGGTTGCGGATGCGCCCCATATAGGCAGCCCGCTCGGTGACACTGATGGCGCCACGGGCGTCGAGCAGGTTGAAGCTGTGTGCTGCCTTGAGCACCTGCTCATAGGCGGGCAAGGCCAGCTGCTCGATCACCAGATGGGCTGCCTGCTTTTCATGGGCGGCAAACGCCGTGAGCAGAAAGTCGATGTCGCTGTGCTCGAAGTTGTAATGTGACTGTTCCTTTTCGTTCTGCAGATAGACATCACCGTAGCTGATTCCTTCGGTCCATTTGAGCTTGAAGATGTTGTCAACATCCTGCAGGTACATTGCCAGTCGTTCCAACCCATAGGTGATCTCGCCCGTGACCGGCCGACAGTCGATCCCCCCAACCTGCTGGAAATAGGTGAACTGCGTCACCTCCATGCCATTGAGCCAGACCTCCCAGCCCAGGCCCCATGCACCCAGGGTCGGGTTCTCCCAGTCATCCTCGACAAAACGCACGTCATTGCGCTGCAGGTCCAGGCCCAGTTCCTTCAAGGAGCCCAGGTACAGGTCCAGAATGTTGGCCGGCGCCGGTTTCATCACCACCTGGAACTGATAGTAGTGCTGCAGACGATTCGGGTTTTCGCCGTACCGCCCGTCCTTGGGGCGTCGGCTCGGCTGCACGTACGCGGCATTCCACGGCTCCGGACCGATAGCGCGCAGGAAGGTGGCCGTGTGGGACGTACCGGCACCCACTTCCATGTCGTACGGCTGCATCAGCACGCAGCCTTGCGCGTCCCAGTAGGACTGCAGCTTCAAAATGATTTGTTGGAAAGTCAGCATGAGATCTCGAAAGGGGTTCGCGTGACACCTGGCTCGACCCGAACCGGGATACGGATCGGACCGGCGCAGGGTGTCGCCGATTGGTGCACAGCGGCTACAGACTGGCCCGCGCTTGTCGCCTGATTTTAGAGCTATCAGGACTTGCGGCGATGCCGGACGACCCATGCCAGCAGAACCACCGCGCCAGCGCCCAACCACAGTGGCCACAGCCCAAACCGCGACGCCCACCAGGCAAACGGCGTCAGTCCATTGCGCCCTTGCACCTCGCCCTGCAGTACGCCCCGTGTCAACCTTGCCAGACGGTGGGTCACGCGGCCCTGATGGTCGATGATGGCCGTCTCCCCGGTATTGGTGGCGCGGACAAACGGCCGTTCGAACTCGAGCGCCCGCATACGCGAAATATTCAGGTGCTGATCAATTGCGACGGTGTTGCCAAACCACCCGATATTGCTGACGTTGACGAAAATGGTGGGCGCCTGCGCTGGGTCGACGAAGCGCTGCGCCAGTTCTTCACCGAACAGATCCTCGTAACAGATATTGGGGGCCAGGCGCTGGCCTTGCCATTCGAACGATGGCTGACCGACGCTGCCTCGGCTGAAGTCGCCCAAGGGGATGTTCATCAGATCGGTGAACCAGCGAAACAGCGGTGGAATGAACTCGCCGAACGGCACCAGGTGGTGCTTGTCATAGCGGTAGTACGCGTGTTCACCGGGCGGCTGTGCGGCTGTTGCCGGCTTGAGCCCCACCACCGCGTTGGCGTAGCCGCCGTTCCTGTCCGTCAGCGGCAGGCCGAACAGCGCCGCCTGATTCCCTTGGACGTAGCGCGCTTGCAAGGCCGCCCAATAGCCGGCAGGCAAATCCTGCGGCAGCAGGGGAATGGCGGTCTCCGGGGCCACCACCAGAGGGGCCGTCGCTGCCCCGATCTGCTCGCCGTACCAGCGCAGCGCATCAACGACGCCAGAACCGGGTTGAAACTTGACGTCCTGCGCGATATTGCCCTGCAGCAAAGCCACCTGGAGCCGGGAGCCGGTCTGTTCCGTGTAGCCCGTCGGGCTCCAGACCATGGCACCGGCTACCCCTGCCGCCAGCAGCGGCATCCAAACCCGGCGCCGTTCGATCGGCGCTTGCAGCCAGATAGCGATGAGACTGGCTATAAACGCGACCATCGCGGCGATGCCGTAGGCCCCCACGTAGCGCGCGAATCGGCCCAATCCGTCGATATGGGCATAACCTGCGGCACCCCAGCCGAAACCAGTGAACCAGACCCCGCGGGCCAGTTCTGCCAACAACCACAACGATGCGAACAAGACGGCGGCGGCCAGTGTTCGCGACGGCCTGAGTGCCACATACAGATAGGCTGCAATCGCGTAGTACAAGGCCAGCGCAGCCGCCAGCGCCCACACCGCGAGTGCAGCCATCCAGGCCGCCAGACCGGCATAGGTGTTCATCGCGACAAACAGCCACCAGAATGTCGCGCATAGCCAGGCGGTGGCGAAGAGCCATGTCAACCCCGCGGCCTGCCTGGCACTGGGGACGCGATCCAGTTGCCAGGCTAGATAACCGAGCGCGAGCAGTTGCAGGCTTCCACTGGCTTGTCCGTCCCATGGGGTGGCAATCGCGGCGCCATGGCCCAAGCCGGCGAGGACGGCGAGAAAAGCTGCAAACAACAAGTGTGCGAACTCAGGGCACCTGCGGAGACACCTTGAACCACTTCACGGCGCCACCTTTGGTATGCAGAACGATGAAATGCAGTCCGGCCCGGGTATGGTTCTCGCCGCGACGCGGCACGTGCCCCATCTCATGGGCGATCAGGCCGCCGATGGTGTTGAAATCCAGTTCTTCGTCTTGCCCGGTGAATTTGACGCCGAACGCGTCCTCAACCCGCTCAATCGGCGTGTCGCCACTGACGCGATAGGTGCGATCAGCCAATCCGAAGATGTCGCCCTCGTCTTCCTCGATATCGAATTCGTCTTCGATTTCGCCCACGATCTGCTCCAGCACGTCCTCAATAGTGATCAGCCCGGCGACCCGCCCGAACTCGTCAATGACGATTGCCAAGTGGTTGCGATTGCCACGGAAATCGCGCAGCAAGTCATTGAGCTTTTTGCTCTCGGGCACAAAAACAGCAGGGCGCAGAAGCGCACGCACGCTGAATTCGGGTGCCCGTTGCAGTTTGAGCAAGTCCTTGGCCAGCAAAATGCCAATGATGTTCTCGCGATCCCCGTCGAAAACCGGGAAACGCGAATGCGCGGTGTCGATAACAACCCTTAGCAGGTCTTCCGGCTGTGACTCGATATTGACCAGATCCATCCGGGTTGCCGGAACCATGACATCGCCGGCCGTCATGTCCGCCATCCGGATAACGCCTTCGAGCATCACCCGGGATTCAGCGCCAATGACGTTGTTTTCTTCCGCTTCGGCAAGCGCCGCAATCAGTTCCTCTGTGGAGTCAGGACCTGGGTGGATGAATTCAGCGAGTTTCTGCAAGAACGAGCGTTTGTCTTCCCGCTCGGGGACGGGTCGCTCAGAATAAGGTTCGGACACTGCCGTCACACTGGAGTTGGAGAACCCCGAGGATACCGGATTGCCGTAACGCCCGGGAATCTACCTGCAACGGCAACCGATCCGCGGTGGCGACGTGATCAGGATCCCGGCCCACGCCGAATGCCGCCCCAAGTGTGATTGAACGACTTGATGGCGGAGAGAATGTCGACCAATTGCTTGGACTGGGCTTTGAGTCGGTAGTCGATTTGGGCATAGTGATCTTCCACGATCTCCGTCATGCGACTACCCAACGACGCCGGCGCCAGGCGCAGGAACGCTTCGGCATCGGAGCCCATGCGCTCAATGACAGCCCCAGCATTGCGTGCAATACGCAGCATGGCCGTGTTCTCGCTCAAGGCATGAATGAACAGCAACGACACACCCTTGTTGCGGGCGTCCATTGCTGCGCGCTCGAAAAGCAAGGAGCCATATCCACGGCCACGGGCTGATTTCGCCACCGACACGCCGAATTCTGCGCATGACGCCTCCACCTTGCCAGGGGAAAAGGCCAGATGGGCAAAGGCAATCAGAGACAGTTTGCGATTGGTGATACCCAGGATTTCGTCACGCTCGAAGTCCAGTCCGGCAACATATCGCTCGACTTGCTCATCGCTGGCGACAAAACCGAAACGCAAATAGCGGTCATGGGCATCAAGTTCGAGCAGATGCTTGCTGATTTCACCTCGGTGCCTCTCACCGAGCGAGCGGATGGGAACCAGCAAGTGGTAGCTGGAATCCTGACGGCCGCCCGAGTGCTTGGGATCCTGTTGCACTTGAAGTTGCCCGTCACTACGGTCAACCACGGACTCTTTCATAATTGGTGTCATGCAGTGAATATAAGGGTTTTCCCTATGTCCAACTGTGGGAAAGGGCAATCGGAAGGGGTTCTGTGTGCATTTCGGCCGATTCCGGGACACACGTCGCGTCTGATCGACGCAACAAGCGCGCTTCGAACCCGGCTAGTTCACGCTTTCAAGTCCGTATTCAGTCGGCGCCCAGTGCTATGCACTGCTTGCTGCGCATGTCCGATTTGCTTCTCCCGCCCGGAATCCGCAGCGCAAGCCAATCTAATTCAGACGGATAAGGGGTTATTCAACATCGCCATCGTTTCACGCATGATCCCGACGTTCAGCGCCATAGCGACATGCGGCACACCAGCGACAAACCGGTTGTCGGCGCCATCCAATCTGGCGGTCGAGGCGGGCATGACGATGTTGTCGCAGTTGGAGTAGAAGCAAGTGAAACGCCTTCGCTGCGAGGCGCTTTCCTTTTGCGCCAACGCCGCGAGCCAGCCACTGCCGTGGCGCATCTGCTCGGCGTTGACCAGTCCAGGCAGATTCGGCAACCCATCGCTGATCCGCGTCCCCTGATGCGGCGAGGCAATAGTCACGATGTGGTGAATCGCATTGTCTCGCGCGCCACTGGCTTGGTACCAGGCCCGCGCAGCCAAGCCGCCCATACTGTGGCAAACCAGTAGCGGAGGCTGGCCGGTGGACGCATACATGTCGCTGATGGCCTTGTCCAGAATTTGGATGTAGCCGTCGATAGAGCCGAAGACCGGTTCGAGGTTGACGGCGATGAAGGGGACCTTCTGCCGCTCCAGTTCTCGCAGCCAGCGCGTCCAGACAGCCCGGTTACACAAGAAGCCGTGCACCAGGACGACACCTCTCCTGTCACAGCCCTCGCCGTCCCACGCAAGTCGGTCGGGAATGCTCTGGGCGAAGAAGGGTTGCCACCAGAAAAATACCTGTGCGGCGGCGGCCGACTCTCGGATCCATGCACTCAAGAACTGGTGGTATCGAGCGCGTGGTGTGAGCTCAGCCGCGTTGACCCAGGGCAATGCCGCAAATTGGACAGCCAACAAGATGGAATGGCACAATAAAATTCCGAAGAATGCCGCCCACGCGGCTGTGTGAGAGGTCTCCCACAGGACAATCAGAGCGAGAATGGAGAAGGCAACGAGTACCAGCGTCAGCAACTGTTGGATTCGGGCGATCATGAATGTGGCATATTTCGTTGGAAGATTGGCGGCTTGTCCGATATCCATTTTGATGCAGCAATTGATTCGTCCGTTTGCTGCAAGCAAATGTGAAATGGTTTGCCCATGCTGTAGCGAAAAAAAGTGGTGGCTTGCCATGGCGTCCGTAGTAGTCGGGCGGCATCTTTGATGGAAGCCGCGCACCTTATTCGTGATGCCATCGTCGAAGTTGAACGCTTCCGCCGAGAGGCAATAAGTCAGCAATCACTATCTGACGCAGTTGCAGCCGTCAAATATTTCCAGTCTCGGCGCTTCGCCGCCACCTACCAGGATTTGATGAGCAGTGGCCCCTATCAATCGGCAACAAAGTTCTTTCTTTCGGAGCTTTACGGTGACGCCAATTATTCGACGCGGGATGCCCAATTTGCACGAATTGCAGGCGCCATACAGCGGCTACTACCCAAGGCGGCCATTGCAACAGCCGTTTCCCTTGCGCAATTACATGTCTTAACCGAGCGACTCGATCTGGCGATGGGCCATGCCTGGATCCAGGAAGAACCGTTACCAGGCTCCACCGGACTATCAGCCCGATATGCGCGGGCATGGCGCATGACCAGTGACGAAGAGTCACGGCAAAGGCAACTACAACTAGTACTTGAAGTCGGACGCGACCTCCACGCCCTGACTCGCACACCCGGGCTGCGTCTGCTGCTCAAAATGATGCGTCGACCCGCCCATGCAGCAGGCCTGGCTGATCTTCAGCACTTCCTGGAGCAAGGATTCGACACGTTCGCCAAAATGGGGCAAAGAAAAGGCGCAACCGAAACCTTTCTCCAGTTGATCGATAAGCGCGAAACGGAGGTACTCAAGGCACTGTTCGCAGACAATCCAAGAGTAGGTAGTGACTATCTTGCGTCATTGGAAAAGCCTGACTGGCAGGTTGACCTGCCCCCTCTCGCCGTACCAACGTCAAAGCGGAAATCCGGATTGCAAGGTTAATTGATTTCTGTGGTGGTTGGTGGGGTTCGAGCTTCATCGCCAGCGCGCTGGCGATGAAGCTCGGCGAACTCCGCCGGTGGCATTCGGCCGATAGTCCCGTGGGGCCTGACCTCGTTGTAGTCCTGCCGCCAGATGGCAATTGCTGATCTGGCCTGGTGCAGCGTTTCGAACCAGTGCTCGTTCAGGCATTCGTCGCGGAACCTGCCGTTGAAGCTTTCGATGTAGCCGTTCTGCATCGGCCTGCCAGGCTCGATCAGGATGTGGCGAATGCCATGGCTCTGCGCCCAGGCCATGAAGGCCCGGCTTGTGAACTCTGGGCCGTTGTCGGTTCTCACCGCCAGCGGGTAGCCCCGAAACGTCGCCGCCCGGTCCAGCAGGCGGGTGACGTACTGCCCGGAGATGCCGTAGTCGGCCGTGATGTCCACGCACTCGTGGCTGAAGTCATCGGCAACGGTCAGGCACTTGATACGCCGGCCGTTGGACAGACTGTCGGAGACGAAGTCCATGCTCCACACCTCATTGACGGTCTGGGCTATCTGCAGCGGCATGCGTTCCGAGATCGGTCGCTTGACCTTCTTGCGCCTGCGCACCGCCAGGTTGGCGTCTCGGTACAACCGATACACCCGTTTGTGATTGACGCCTGGGAAATCGCTGCGATCCAGAATGTCATGGATGCGACGGTAGCCAAAGCGTCGGCGCACATGGGCAATCTCGATGATCCTGGCGCTCAGATCCTGGGTCACCTGATCCGCCTCTGGCGGATGGCGGTAGCTGTCGCGGGAAAGCCCCACAAGACGGCACGCTCGGCGCTCGGACAGATGGTGCTCGGCAACCATCTGCCCAATGGCCTCGCGTTTGACCTGTGGGGCTAGCGCTTTACCCCGAGAACGCTCTTGAGCGCATGCATGTCCAGGTGGGCCTCGGCCAGCAGCTTCTTGAGCTTGGCGTTCTCGCCTTCGAGCTCACGCAGCCGCCGGGCGTCCGGCACATCCATGCCGCCGAACTTGGCTCGCCACTTGTAAAAGGTAGCGTCGCTGAAACCGCCTTTGCGGCACAGCTCCTTGATCGGCATACCGGCCTCGGCCTGCTTGATGAACCCGATGATCTGTTCTTCGGTGAATCTGCTTCTCTTCATATCCGTCA
>CAVQPL010000004.1:0-174340 GCA_963714755.1 uncultured beta proteobacterium | reverse complement strand
TCACCATCGTTTTCGTGTTCCCGGTGTACTGGTTGTTCATGACGGCCTTCAAGACGCCGAGTGAGATTTTTTCGAGTCCACCGACCTGGATCCCGTCCAGCCTCGAACTGGGACAACTTTGCCGGCATGACCGAGGGCGACGATCTGCGCTCATATTCAACAGTCTGGTGATTGCGACGGTGAGCACCATCGTGGCGATGTTGCTGGGCAGCATCGCCGCCTACAGCCTGGCCCGTCACCGGGTGGGCGGGGATGGCCTGTCAATCTGGATCATGTCGCTGCGCATGGTGCCACCAATGGCAATGGCGTTTCCGCTCTTCCTGATGTTCGCCACGATCGGTCTGATCGACACCTATCCGGGGCTGATCTTCCTGTATATCGCGGTCAACCTGCCCTACGTGATCTGGGTCATGCGCGGCTTCATCGAGGACATCGCGCCAGAGTTGGAGCAATGTGCACTGATCGACGGTTGCACTCGGTGGCAGGCACTCATCCATGTCGTGTTTCCGATGGCACGTGCCGGCATGATGGCAACCGCGGTGTTCGCGTTCGTCTATGCGTTCAACGAGTTTGCGTTCGCCGTGGTGATGACGCGCTCCGAGGTGGTGACCTTTCCGGTACAGATCACACACCATTTTTCGCCGATGTCGGCATTCTGGGCACGTATCGGCGCGATGTCGATCCTGGGCTGCCTGCCGGTGTTCGCCATGGTGGTGGCGATGAACCGCTATCTGGTCCGCGGTCTGAGTGGCGGCGCGTTGAAGGGTTGAGTCGATGGCAAATCTGCGTCTGGAAAAAGTATTCAAGTCCTATGGCCATGTGCCGGTGGTGCGTGGCATCGACCTGGACATTCCGGACGGCGAGTTCACCGTGCTTCTGGGGCCTTCGGGCTGTGGCAAGAGCACGCTGTTGCGGGTGATCGCCGGTCTGGAGGATGCCGACGACGGTGAAATAGTCATCGACGGGCAAACCGTCAACGACGTGCGGCCCCGCGACCGTGACGTGGCCATGGTGTTCCAGAACTATGCGCTGTACCCGTACATGTCGGTATACGAGAACATTGCCTTCGGCATGCGTATCCGAAAAATGCCAGAGGACGAAATCCGGCGCCAGATCGCGTGGGCTGCCAAGTTGCTGGAGATCGAGGACCTGTTGCAACGTGCGCCGCGCCAACTCTCGGGCGGACAGCGCCAGCGCGTGGCGATGGGACGTGCCATGGTGCGCAAGCCGCGCCTGTTCCTGTTCGACGAGCCACTATCGAACCTGGACGCCCAGCTGCGCGAGGGCATGCGTACCGAAATCAAACGGCTGCACCAGGCGCTGCGCGTCACCACGATCTATGTCACCCATGACCAGGTCGAGGCGATGACGCTGGCCGATCGGGTGGTGCTGATGAATCAGGGGGTCGTCGAGCAGCAAGGACCACCGATGGAGCTTTACGAGCGGCCAGCGAGCCGCTTCGTGGCGAGTTTCCTCGGCTCTCCGCCGATCAACTACCTGAACGCCCACTTGAAGCGCGACCGTGATGTCGTACGCTTGCAGTTGCCGGACCAATCGACGCTCGAACTGCCGATGGAGCGCGCGGCGCGTCTGGTTGGCGTTGGCGAGCAGCCCGTCACCATCGGTCTTCGTCCGGAGCACTTCGTCTTGCGCCACGGATCGCCAGCGGCCGCGGTGAAGGCAGTGATCAGCCTGCTGCAACCGGCAGGGCCACGCGTATTCACCAATTTCGAGATGGCCGGTGTACCGATGATGGCCGAGTTTTCGGCTCGCGAGGGCCTGCGCCAGGGAGATAACCTGGACCTGGGCCTTGATCTGGCGCGGGCCGTGATCCTGGATCCGGCCAGCGGTCGGGCGCTGGGTAACTGACGCCGCCAGACGATGCTTGCCGACACCCCTTTTACGACCCCAACGTTGACGCTGCGGGCAGGGCGAATGGAACTGGCGTTGCAGGACGGTCGACTCGTGGACATCCGCTGCGGTGGTGTCGAGATCTGGCGCACCGTGATGTTTCTTTATCGCGATCCCGCCTGGGCGACGCCGCGCCATGTGGTGACAACCCAGTCGATGGACGTGCGCGAGGACGGTTTCGCACTGCGTCAGGCTGGCAGTTGCCCGGATCTGCCGAGTATCCGCTGGAGCACCGACATCGAGGGTTTTGCGGATGGGCGGATCTGCTTTTCGGTCGAAGTCGACATCCACGCTGACCTGCTCACCAGCCGCACCGGCCTGTGCGTTTTGCATCCGGCATCGGTCGCCGGTGCCGCGCTGGAGGTCGAGCACGTCGACGGTCGTATCACGCGTTCGCGTTTCCCAGAAAGAATCTCGCCCTGGCAGCCGTTCACCCAGATCCGCGCACTGCGCCACCGGTTCGCGCCGGGCGGATGGGCCGTCTGCCAGCTTGATGGTGACGACTACGAAATGGAAGACCAGCGCAACTTCTCGGATGCTTCTTTCAAGACCTATAGCCGCTCTAATTTCATGCCGCGGCCGTTCCGACTCGATGCCGGCGCCGTGTTGCGGCGCTCCGTGACATTGCAGCTGGACAAAGCACCGCGTCGCGTCCGCGCGCCCTTAGCCGCCATGCCGATGAAGGTGGTGGTTTGCGCCGACAGCGTTGGAAGCTTGCCGGCACTGGGCTTGCTGGAAACTTCAGAAAACGTGGTTGCCCGTGACAGGATGCCGGCACTATCGCACCTGCGCATCGATCTGCGCCGGTGGTCGTCAACGGCTGTCCAAGCGCCATGGGTCTCAGACGCCTTGTTTGCGCACACCGCCACAGCCTTGCGCGTGGACCTGGTGCTGGCGGATGATGCCCATGCGCCGGCCGCCTGCGAACAATTGTCTGCGGCATGTGCCGCGCGCCGTGTCGTGGTGAGCGAACTGGCGATCTTCCCGAGCAGCGCGCGCGCCGTGTATGCCGCGCGGACCTGTTTTCCAAAGGCCCGCATCGGCGGGGGAACGCCGTTCTTCTTCACGCAGCTCAACCGCCTCGAATTGCCGCCCGGGCTCGACTTCGTCACCTACAGCACGTGCCCGATCATCCACGTGGCCGACGACGTTTCCGTCATGCAGTCGCTCTGCACCTTGACCGAACAGGTCGCCAGCTTGCGCGCGCGAGGGATCGACTTGCCGGTACACGTTGGACCGGTCGGCATCGGCATGTCGCTGGATCCGTTTGGCGTCGACGTCCGGCTGGAGCCTGGCTCTGCGGTTGCGATGGCCAGCGACGACGCGCGCGATCACTCTCCGTTCGGCCAGGCCTGGGTGTTGGCGTACCTGTGCCGCATGGTGAGCGCAGGTGTTGCATCGGTCACGTTGGCCCATGCCGGTGTCTTCAACGTGTTGGGTGCGCTGGTGGCCTGCCAGGGTGCGCCGGTGCGCAGGGTGCGCAACCCGGATCCTGATCGCCTCGCCGTGCTGGCCATGGATGACGGGACCACCTGCCAGGCATGGGTTGCCAACCTGAGCCCGCAGAGCCTGGATATTGCGCTGGAACTGCCGCGGGTGCCGCGACACCAGCTTGTGCGACTGGCACCCTGCACATGGGCGTGTCGGTATTCCTGAAGATTGACCCACCAAGAAAGGACTTGAACATGTCGACTGGACGTTTGAAGAATCGCAATGCCGTTGTCACCGGCGGCGCGCAAGGTATCGGTTTTGCCGTAGCGCAACGCCTGCTGGACGAGGGAGCGCGCGTCGCGCTGTGGGACATCGATGCGCAGAGCCTGGCGCAGGCGAAATCCCAGCTACGCGGCGACAACCCGGTGTCGACCCACACGGTCGACATCACCTCGCTGGAGCAGGTCGAGGCGGTCACGGCGGCCAGCTCGAGGCCCTGGGCGCGATCGACATCCTGGTCAACAGTGCCGGCATCGCCGGCATGAACGCTCCGCGTGGCGAGTATCCCGTCGAGGAGTGGCGCAAGGTGATCGACATCAATCTGACTGGGCACGTTCCACGTCAACCGGGCGGTGGTGCCGGCGATGATCGCGCAGGACTACGGCCGGATCGTCAACATCGCGTCGATTGCCGGCAAGGAAGGCAACCCGAACGCGGCCGCCTACAGCGCGTCCAAGGCCGGCGTGATCGCGCTGACCAAGTCGCTGGCGAAGGAGCTCGCCAGGCTACGACATCGCCGTCAACTGCGATCACGCCGGCGGCGGCGAAGACCGCGATCTTCGACCAGATGACGCCGGAGCACATCGACTACATGCTGTCGAAGATTCCGCGCGGCCGCTTCCTCCAGGTCGAGGAGATCGCCGCGATGGTGGCTGGCTCGTGTCCGAGGAGAACTCGTTCACCACCGGCGCCGTGTTCGACGTGAGCGGCGGCCGCGCCACCTATTGATCAGGCCGGCGGCGTACTGCGGATCACAGCGGCAATGTGTCCAGCGTGTCGTAGGTCTTCTTCAGCCAGTGTCTTCACGCGCTGACGTTCCAGCAAGCCCCAGTGAATCCGGGTCGGTGGTTATTGAGCGCGGCCCAGAAGCTGGCGTTTTGGCGGTCAATCTTGCGCATGCTCGCCTCGTGCAATTGCGCCAACGTGACCACCCTGGCGCCCAGTCTGCGCTTTTTCCAGCGCAGCCGACCGTCCAGTTGCGAGAAGTCGGCCCGCGGCCCATTCTTGACCACGAAGTAATTGGGCCCGGCCCAAAGGTGTTGATCAGTCGGCCCAGCAGGTCCACTGAGTCTTTGCCGACGTCGGCCACGTGCCAGAAATTGACGGTGACGCCCATCTCGGCCAGCACGGCGAAGAGGTCTGAGTCCTTGATCCAGCGTGTCAATGGCGCCGCGGTCTGCGCTGCCAGATCCACGATGACGCTGTTGCTGGCCGTCTGCAGGCCTTCCTCAAACGCGGCCGCGATGGCGAGTCCAGGCCTTCATAGTTGTCGACAATGACCGGTGAGGCGAAGTCCGCATAAAAACGGGTGAACGAGGGGTGCGACCGGTCGGTGTCGAACCCGATGAAAGGCGGCTCTCGATGTCGATGAAATACTGGGCCAGTACCCGCGAGACGACCGATTTTCCAACGCCGCCTTTTTCGCCGCCAATGAAATTGAGAGAACTCTGAAGATTCCAGAATCAGGAACTGAATGATACGGCCACCCCTTCGCACGGGTGAGTGCGCGACTGGCCAGCACTCATCCGCGAGCTTCTTGACCAGCACCTGGCTCTTGCGGTCCCAGTTGTACTTGCGTTTGCGGGCTTCGGGCAGCCATTCGGGGTCGACCAGCACAAAGCCGCGTTTGAGAAACCAGTGCGTGGTGCGGTGGTCGTCAGCACAAAAATGCTTTCCAGCCCGCGCCCTGGCGCGCTGCTCGATGCGTTTGAGCACCCGTTCGCCGTCGCCCTGGCCCTGCACCTGGGGTGACACGGTGAGGGCGGCCATTTCGGCGCTGTGCGGGCTTCGGGGTAGGCGTAGAGCGCGGCGCAGGCAAAGATCACGCCGTCGTGCTCGATCACGGTGTAGTTGCCCATGTCGCGCTCGATCTCGGTGCGGCTGCGTTTGACCAGCGTGCCGTCCTTCTCGAACGGCTCGATCAGCTGCAGAATGCCGCCCACATCGTCCACCGTGGCCTCGCGCAGGCTCTCCAGCTTTTCGTCCACCACCATGGTGCCAATGCCGTCGTGCACATAGACCTCCAGCAGAATGGAGCCATCCACCGCAAACGGAATGATGTGGCTGCGCTCCACGCCGCCCTTGCAGGCCTTGACGCAATGCTGCAGGTAAAAGGCGGTGTCGGTGGGTTGGTTGGCCGCGGGCAACTCGGCCAGCAGCCTCTCGGCCGTCGCCAGGGGCAGCTCGGTGTCGATCGGGTTGTCGTCGCCCAGGGTTCAGCCGGGCGTACCCGGATGCCGGGCACTTCGGTCACAAAAATCAGCTTGTCGGCCTGCAGGGCCATGGCGACCGAGGTGGCCACTTCTTCCATGGTCAGGTTGAACGCCTCACCCGGTGGGCGAGAAGCCGAAGGGCGACAGCAGCACCATGGCGCCCATGTCCAGCGTGCGCTGGATGCCGGCTGTGTCGACCTTGCGCACCAGCCCGGAGTGCTGAAAATCCACGCCGTCCACAATGCCGACCGGGCGCGCGGTGATGAAGTTGCCCGAAATGACCCGCACCGTGGAGTCCGCCATGGGCGTGTTGGGCAAGCCCTGGCTGAACGCGGCTTCGATCTCGTAGCGCAGCTGGCCGGCGGCCTCTTGCGCGCAGTCCAGCGCCACCTCGTCGGTGATGCGCATGCCGTGTGAGTACCGTGGGGCATGGCCCTTGGCCTTCAGCTGCTCGTTGACCTGCGGCCGAAAGCCGTGCACCAGCACGATCTTGACGCCCATGCTCTGGATCAGGGCCAGGTCCTGCGCCAGATTGTGCAGCTTGCCCGCCGCAATGGCCTCGCCGGCAATGCCCACCACAAAGGTCTGGTTGCGAAACTTGTGGATGTAGGGCGCCACCGAACGGAACCAGGGCACAAAGGTGAAGTTGAATACAGTGGACATCAGCGTGAAGTGGTTCGTGGCGGCGCGGGATGGTCAAAAGTGTAGCAGTCACCCATGCAGCGGGCAGAGCAGGTAGCCGAGCCGGGATAATCGCGCGATGTCTGAACCGGTGATCGAATTTCCTGAATCCCTGCCGGTGTCGGCGAAACGCGACGAGATCATGGAGGCCATGGCCCGCAACCAGGTCATCATCGTCTGCGGCGAGACCGGTTCGGGCAAGACGACCCAGTTGCCCAAGATCGCGCTGGCCATGGGGCGTGGCAAACGCGCGCTGGCCTTGCCGGGCTGGGGCAAACCCGCCTATGCGCCCGGACAGGGCAAGCTGATCGGCCACACCCAGCCGCGCCGCATCGCCGCCAGCAGCGTGGCCAAGCGCATTGCCGAGGAGCTGAAGACGCCGCTGGGCGACGTGGTGGGCTTCAAGGTGCGGTTTCAGGACCGTCTGTCCCGCGACGCGTCGGTCAAGCTGATGACCGACGGCATCCTGCTGGCCGAGACGCAGACCGACCCGCTGCTCAAGGCCTACGACACCATCATCATCGACGAGGCGCACGAGCGCAGCCTGAACATCGACTTTCTGCTGGGCTACCTGCGCCAGATCCTGCCGCGCCGCCCCGACCTGAAGATCATCGTGACCTCGGCCACCATCGACGCCCAGCGTTTTGCCGACCACTTCGCGTCGCGCCATGGTCCGGCGCCGGTCATCATGGTGTCGGGCCGCATGTTTCCGGTGGAGCAGCGCTACCGGCCGTTTGAGGAATCCCGCGACTACGACCTGAACGCGGCGATCTGCCGACGGCGTGGACGAGTTGTGGCGCGGCGCAGGTCAGGGTGGCGATGGCGACATTCTGGTGTTCCTGCCCGGCGAGCGCGAGATCCGCGAGGCCGCCGACCGCTGCAGGCGCCACCTGAGCCACCAGCCGGTGTTACGCAAGGCCGAAGTGCTGCCCCTGTTTGCCCGCCTGACGCCAGGCCGAGCAGGACCGGATTTTTGACGGCCACGGCGCGCGGCGCATCGTGCTGGCCACCAACGTGGCCGAAACCTCGCTCACCGTGCCGGGCATCCGATACGTCATTGACGCCGGCACCGCGCGCATGAAGCGCTACAGTTTCCGCAGCAAGGTCGAGCAGTTGCTGGTCGAGCCGATCAGCCAGTCCTCGGCCAACCAGCGCGCCGGGCGCTGCGGCCGGGTGGCCAACGGCATCTGCATTCGGCTGTACGACGCAGAAAGACTTTGACGGGCGTGCGCGTTTCACCGATCCGGAAATCCTGCGCTCTTCGCTGGCCGGCGTGATTCTGCGCATGAAGTCGCTGCATCTGGGCATGGTCGAGGACTTTCCGTTCATCGAGCGCCCGCAGGCCGCGCCATTGCCGACGGCTACCAGTTGCTGGCCGAACTGGGCGCGGTGGACGACGCCAATGAGTTGACCGCCGATCGGCCAGGAGCTGGCCCGGCTGCCGCTGGACCCGCGGGTGGGCCGCATGATTCTGGAGGCACGCAGCCGCCAGGCGCTGGACGAGGTGCTGGTGATCGCCAGCGCATTGAGCGTGCAGGACGTGCGCGACCGCCCGATGGAGGCGCAGCGCGGCCGACCAGCGCACGTCAAGTTCGACGACGAGAAAAGCGAGTTCACCGGCTACCTGAAGCTGTGGAAATGGATCATCGACGCACGTGGCGAAAAAGGCCAGGCCGAGCACCGGCTGTCCAACCGCCAATACGAGCAACTGCTGCGCCAGAACTTCGTCAACATCCGCCGCGTGCGCGAGTGGAAGGACATCCACTCCCAGCTGCACACCGTGGTGGCCGAGCACAAATGGCGGCTCAACACGCAGCCGGCCAGCTACGAGCAGCTGCACCTGTCCATGTTGTCCGGCCTGCTGGGCAACATCGGCTGCAAGCTGGACGACGACGAGGCCATACCTGGGCGCGCGTGGCATCAAGTTCTTCCGCCACCCCGGTGCGCACCTGAGCAAGAAGCCGGGGCGCTGGATTGTGGCGGCCGAACTGGTGGAGACGACGCGCCTGTTTGGCCGCGGCATTGCCGCCATTGAGCCGCAGTGGCTGGAACAGGTCGGCGGCCACCTGCTCAAGAAGCAGCTGCTCGACCCGCATTGGGAGAAGAAGGCCGCCGAGGTGATGGCGCTGGAGCGCGCCACGCTTGTATGGCATCGTGGTCTACAACGGGCGGCGCATCAACTACGGCCGCGTCGACCCGCAGGCGCGCGCGAGATATTCATCCGCGAGGCGCTGGTGGGCGGCGAGTGGGACACCAGGCTGCCGTTCCTTGCCGCCAACCGCAAACTGGTGCAGCAGGTGGAAGAGCTCGAGCACAAGTCGCGCCGCCAGGACGTGCTGGTCGACGACGAGCTGATATATGCGTTCTACGACCAGCAGTTGCCGGCCGACATCTGCAGCGGCCACGCCTGCGAGTCCTGGTACCGGCAGGCCGTGCGGGAGCGTCCCGGGCTGCTGCTTCTGACACGCGAGGAACTGATGCGCCACGAGGCGGCCGGCATCACGACCAACGCGTTTCCACGTACGATTCGCCTGGGTGGCATCGACTGCCAGGCCAGCTACCTGCATGAACCCGGCGACGCGCGTGATGGTCTGACGGTCACGGTGCCGCTGTTTGTGCTCAACCAGGTCAACGAGGAACGCTGCGAGTGGCTGGTTCCCGGCATGCTCAAGGACAAGCTGCTGGCCCTGCTCAAGAGCCTGCACCAGAGGCCGCGCTCGCGCTTCGTGCCCCTGCCCGAGAGCGCGACGCGTATCGCGGGCCAGTTCAACGCACCCGAGGTGTTTGGCAGCGGCAGCCTGGTCGACGCCTTGTTACGTCTGGTGCGGGAGGCGACGTCGCTGGACATCAAGCGCGGTGACTTCAAGCTCGACGCCCTGAGCCCGCACCACTTCATGAACTTCCGGGTCGTCGACGACAGCGGCCGGCAGATGGGAACCGGCCGCAACCTGGCCGCGCTCAAGGCGGAGCTTGGCAGCCAGGCGCGTGGCGCCTTCCAGGCGCTGGCGACGCTCAAGGTGGCATCAGCGCCAGCCGCGCCTGCCAGAATGCCGACGCCGGTCGGCGCGGCGGGCCGCGCGCCAGCGGCAACAGTGAAGGACTCGGCGCCTGCAGCCGCGGCGTCGGTTGCCGGAGCGCGCTACACCGATTGGAGTTTTGGCGAGTTGCCCGAGTTGCTGGAGATCCGCAAGAAAGGGCAGGTGCTGGTGGGTTTCCCGGCGCTGATCGACGAGGGCGATGCCGTGTCGATCGAGGTATTCGACGAGCCCGACGTGGCGGCCGCGCGGCATCGCGTGGGCCTGCGCCGCCTGTTTGCGCTGCAACTGCGCGACGCGCTGAAATACCTGGACAAGAACATCCCGGATCTGCAGAAAATGGGGGCTGCGTTCATGCCGCTCGGTACGGTCGAGGAATTGCGCCGGCAGATCGTCGACGTGGCCTTGGACCGCGCATTCTTGATGGAGCCCTTGCCCACCGATGCGGCGGAGTTCAAACGCCGCGTCGATGAAGGCCGCGGCCGATTGACGCTGATCGCCAATGAAGTGGCTCGCCTGACCGGAACCGTGCTGGCCGAATTTGCGCTGGCGACCCGCAAGATCAAGGACAACCGGCAGGCCACAGAGGCGGCGGCCGATGCGACGCAGCAGTTGCAACGCCTGATGCCCAAGGATTTCCTTATCCAGACGCCATGGTCGCAACTGGCGCATCTGCCGCGTTACCTCAAGGCGATCACGCTGCGGCTGGACAAGGTCCGTGCCGACCCGCAGCGCGACCAGACCAGAACGGCCGAATTGCGTCCGCAGGAGGCCCGCTTCTGGCGCCTGGTGGCCGAACGCAAAGGTGTGACCGATGCGCGGCTGCAGGAATTCCGGTGGCTGCTCGAAGAACTGCGTGTCAGTTTCTTCGCGCAGGAGTTGAGAACACCACAACCGGTCAGCAGCAAGCGCCTGGACAAGGCCTGGGCACAGATCAATAGCTGATCCGTACTCGTGGCACGTCAACATCGCACCCGTTCCCGCTCGGCGCCTTATCGGCGGACCGTGCTCGCCATGCGCCGGGTCGAGCGCCTGGACCCCACGGTACGGGGATTGTTGTGGGTTGGCTTGTCGGGTCTGCTCTTCGTTCTGCTCAACACGCTGGTGCGCGGTTTGACGCTGCAACTGCATCCGATGCAGGCGCAGTTTCTGCGCTATCTGGCGGCCGTGGTCGTGATGTTGCCGCTGGTGGTACGCGCCGGGGCGGCCGCGTATTGGCCCAAACGGGTCGGCGGCCAGTTTTCACGTGGCGCAGTGCATACGGTGGGACTGGTGATGTGGTTCAGCGCGTTGCCGCACATACCATTGGCGGATACGACGGCGATCGGATTCACCGGGCCGATCTTCATCATGATCGGTGCCTTCCTGTTCTTCAAGGAGGCCATGCGCTGGGAGCGCTGGGTGGCCGCGTTGATCGGTTTCGCCGGGGTGCTGATCGTCGTCGGACCGCAGATGTCGGGTGGCGCTGGGCCCGTACAACCTGTTGATGCTGGCGTCGAGTCCGGTCTTTGCCGCTTCGTTCCTGATGACCAAGGCCTTGACGCGTTACGAGCGGGTGGAGGTCATCGTGTTCTGGCAGGCGCTGTCGGTCACTGTGTTCAGCCTGCCATTGGCACTGTGGTTCTGGCAGTCGCTCGGCCTGTGGCAGTGGTTGGGCTTTCTGCTGGCAGGCCTGTTGGGCGTGGGCGGCCACTACAGCGTCACACGTGGTTTTGCGATCGCCGACATCTCGTCGACGCAGTCGGTCAAGTTCCTCGACCTGGTCTGGGCGGCGGCCATGGGGTGGCTGGTCTTCGGCGACGTGCCGACCAGTTTCACCTTGGTGGGGGCGCGCTGATCTGCGCCTCGACGCTCTGGATCGCGCACCGCGAGTCGCAACCGGCGCCCGCGATGACGCGTTGGGGCGCCTACGCCCGCCTACAAGCGCGCCAGGCGCTCCAGCGCGGCGTGCAAGGTCTCGTCCTTCTTGGCAAAGCAAAAGCGCACGACGTGCTGGTCAAAGCCGTTGCCATAAAAGGCCGACAGCGGAATGGCCGCTACGCCGATCTCGCGGTCAGCCATTGGCAGAACTGCCTCGCCCAAGTCGCTCGGAACAGCCAGCGGAGATGTCCACACACTGAAAGTAGCTGCCCTCGCTGGGCAGCAGCTTGAACCGGTCTTTTTCAGACCGGCGCGAAACAGGTCGCGTTTGCGCTGGTAGAAGGCCGGCAGGTCCAGGTAGGGCGCCGGGTTCTGCATGTAACTGGCCAGGCCATACTGCATCGGCGTATTGACCGTGAACACATTGAACTGGTGCACCTTGCGAAACTCCGCCGTCAAGCGGGCCGGCGCGGCCACGTAAGCCGACTCTTCCAACCGGTGACGTGGTAGGTCTTGCCAAAGCTCGACACGATGAAGGCGCGTGCGGCCAGCCCGGGAAAGCGCGCGGCGCTCTGGTGCGGCTGGCCGTCGAACACCATGTGTTCATACACCTCGTCGCTGATCAGCAGATGTCGGTGGGCGCCAGCAATTCCTGCAGGCGCAGCATGTCCTGCTCTGCTCCAGACCGTGGCGCTGGGGTTGTGCGGGCTGTTGATGAGGATGGCGCGGGTGCGCGGCGTGATCGCGGCACTGATGCTTGTCGAAGTCGGGCCGAAAGCTGCCGGGTGTCAGCGGTACACGCACCGCCACGCCGCCGGCCAGTTCGATGTTGGGCACATAGCTGTCGTAGCAGGGTTCGAGCACGATGACCTCGTCGCCGGCACGCACGATGGCCAGAATCGCCGTGAAGATGGCCTGCGTGGCACCGGCCGTGATCGTGATTTCGCTGTTCGGGTCGTAACTCCTGCCGCCATGCGGGCCGTGCCAGGCTGCGAGTTTGGCGGCGATTGCCTCGCGCAATACCGGAACGCCGGGCATGGGTGGGTACTGGTTCAGTCCCTGTGCCATGGCGTCGGTCACCGCACGAACCAGCTCCGGGTCGCAATCAAAGTCCGGGAAACCCTGTCCCAGGTTGACGGCATTCACTTCGGCCGCCAGCGTCGACATGACGGTGAAGATCGTAGTGCCGACCGCGGGAAGTTTGGTGACGAGGTCTGGCGTGCGTGGAGCAGCGGCGTTCATGGTTCTGGATCCGGAAAAATGGGCGCAATACAGGCGAATTGACGGGGATTTCAGCTTCAGGTGCTCACATGCCGTAGTCGTTGGCGTGGCCTGACATGGCGCGGGCGACGAGATTGCGGTCCAGGCGGTCGCTCAGCAGCTCGGCAAACTTGAGACAAAGTTGCGCAGGTAGGCGCCGCGTTTGAAGGCGACACGGGCCACGTTCTGGCCAAACAGGTGGCCGGCTGGTCGCATCACCAGCGCTCTTGTTGCCCATCAGCCTGGCGACTTCGCGCACGGCCATCTCCGCGACGATGCCCACGCCCATGCCCAGACGCACATAGGTCTTGATCACGTCCGAGTCGATGGCTTCCAGCGCAATACGCGGCTGCAGTTTGCGGGTCGCAAAGGCCTGGTCGATATTGGTGCGGCCGGTGAACGAGGGGTGGTAGGTGATCAGCGGCTCCGCGGCCAATGTCTTCGAGCGTGATGCGTTCCTGTTGCGCACAAGGGGTGATCCGGCGGCAGACACCAGCACGTGCTGCCATTCATAACAGGGCAGGGTGACCAGGTCGGTGTAGCCCGCCAGCGACTCGGTGGCGATGCCGATATCGGCCATTTCGTCCATCACCATCTGCGCCACCTGGTCGGGCGAGCCCTGGTGCAGGCTGACGTTGACCTTCGGGTAGGCCTGGCGCAGCTCGGTGACCGACGGTGGCAACACGTATCGGGCCTGGGTGTGGGTGGTGGCAATCGACAGCGTGCCGCTGTCCTGGGCGCTGTACTCGTTGCCGATGCGTTTGAGATTGCCGACCTCGCGCATGATCAGGTCAATGCTCTTGAGCACCTGCTGGCCCGGCTCGGTCACGCGTTTGAGCCGTTTGCCATGGCGCGTGAAAATCTCGATGCCCAGTTCTTCCTCTAGTTCGATGATGGCTTTGGACACGCCGGGTTGGGATGTGTGCAGGGCCTTGGCGGCTTCGGTCAGGTTGAGGTTGCGTCTGACGGCCTCCTGAACAAAGCGAAACTGGTGAAGATTCATGTCGGTTGCGGTCCCATGGCGACCAATTATGCCCGCGGGCCAGCGCCGGGCTGGCGCCCGCGTGGTTTCAATCCAGCGCGATCCTGGCCATGAGTTCGAGCACCCGCGGGTCTTCGCCGATCGGCCGGTTGCAGTGTGATGACGATCTGGGGATGACTCTGGGCCAGGGCGGCCAGCAGGACTGGCAAATCTTGCCGCGCGTGTCTACCGACGCCCAGGAACATCGGCACGACCGTCACTGCGCTGGCGCCGGCAGCGGCCAGTTCAATCACCGCGCCAGGCAGATCGGGTTGCATCAACTCCAGGTAGGCGCAGCGGACCAGGCGCTGCGGGTCCAGTTCACGCATGCGTTGCGCCACCGCGTCGATCGGCCGGCTCCACAGCGGATCGCGTGATCCGTGGGCGAACAGGATCGTGGCACGTTGCATCAGCGTCTGAGCACCAGCCAGGTGAAGGCGGACAGCGACAACACCGAATAAATCAGCCCGGGCGCGGCGGCCGCCAGCCAGGGCCACCAGTTGCGCAGATTGCCGAAGTGTCCGAACAGGTTGTTGAGCAGAAAGAAGCTGATGCCGGTCATCACCCCGATGAATACATAACTGGAGATGCCGGTGGTCCTGAAGTGCAGATAGGCAAACGGCAATGCCAGAACCACCATCACCAGGCAACTCAGCGGATAAAACACCTTGCGCCAGAATTCGATCGCATACCTTTGCGAGGCCTGGTCATTGGCATCGAGGTGGCGCATGAACTGGAACAGATCGATGATCGGCATGCGATCGGGTTTGAGCAGCGCCACCGCCGCCATTTCGGAGGTCAGTGTCGTCGGCCATCGGTAATCGGTCAAAGTCGCGCTGTGCACGCGGTCATTGTCGCCGGCTTTGTCCTTGAATTCGGTTCGCTTGACGTCTTGCAGCATCCAGGCCTCGGCACCCGCGAATTCTCCGCGCGCTGCCTCGGTGATGGAGCTCAGCTGCCCGTCCGACTTGTATTCGATGATGCGGATACGTCCCATGCTGCCATCCGTCTGCAGGGTACCCACGTTGACCCAGAACGACCGATCGGACTGCTTTTCCCGCAGCCAGGCGCCGGTCTGCCCGACGGTGATCTCTCGCAGGTACTGCGCCCGAAGAAACTGACCGGCACGATCTGCCAGCGGCACCACGAAGTCGCCGATCGCAAACGTTACCAGCGTGAATACCAGCCCCAGACCCAGCATGGTGCGCAGTGCCCGCCAGGGGTCCAGGCCGCTGGTGCGCAGCACGGTGAACTCCGAATTCTGTGCCATCCTGGCCATCACGAAAACGGAGCCGATAAGCACCGTGATCGGAAGCAGCTCATACAGGCTGCTGACCGACAGCGTCGCCACGAAGGCGAGCGCGTGACGAACCTGGTAGCCCTGTGGACTGGCAGTATTGACCCATCGGAGCTCGTCGACGAAGTCGATGAAGGAGAACAGGGCCAGGAAGGCAAGCGTGGTGAAAGTGACGGCGGTGATCACTTCGCCGTAGAGCATGCGACGCACCGTGTTCATGGCGCTGTCGACAGTGACGATTGCGCGCCACGGCGCGGCACACGCAAGCGCAGCGTCCAGTTCCAGTGCCGTTTGAGCAGAAACAGGCTGGCCAGCAGGAAAGCACCGCCATGCAGGGTCAGGTTGAAAGTCCAGAAATCGGCGGTGCTCGACGCGATTCGGCTCGCCCCCAGATTGACCAGGTTGTAGTAGACGATGAACGTGAACAGCGAGAACATCAGATTGCCGTTGCGCCCGATCCGCGGGTTGACGGCCGAGAAAGCCAGCCCGATCAGGACGAAGTTGATGGATGACAACGCCAGACCCACGCGCCAGGACAGTTCGCCCAGGAACGCCGGGGTTGCCCCGAGCCAAAGGGCACGGGTCGACAACACCCGGGGCGGAATGGCCCGTACCACCTGCTGCGCCTTCTCGTCCACCAGAACGCCGTATTCCTCGAACTCGCTGATCTTGATTTCCGACTGATCGATGCGGTTCTCCAGCCGTTGTCCCTGGGAAAGTAGCAGGAACCGCTCATCTCCGATGGTCTCGATACGTCCACCACGGGCCGACGTGACGATATGGCGGCCTTTTTCGGTTGCGGCGATGAAGACCTGGCCCGCCGTCTTGCCGCCGATCGAGTCCTTGTCGATGAAAAATACCCGGCTACCGTTGGCCGACTCCTGAAACTGGCCCGGAATCACGCGCTCCAGATCGCTGCGCTGCTCGAAGCGTTCGCGCAAGGTCTGCGATTGCTCGTGTGACCAGGGCCAGACAAAAATGGCCAGCACGGCGATCGCGAGCCAGATCGGCCAACAAAATCGCAGCAGGGGCGCCAGAAAGTTCCCCAGCCCGCGTCCGCTGGAGAACCAGATGACCATTTCGCTGTCCTGGTACATGCGGGACAAGGTCGCGACGATGGCGACGAAAAGGCTCAGGGTCAGGATGGTGGGTGCATGACCCAGCACGGTGTACCCCAGCACCATCATCACCTCTCCCGGATCGACGCTGCCGCGCGAGGCCAGGCCCACGGTGCGGATCAGCAGCATGGTCATCACGATGGTCGCGAGCACCACGACGGTGGCGCCGAAAGTGCGTGACATCTCCTTGTGGATGGAAGAATGGAATAACATCGATGGCAATGAAAGACGCAATTATGAACTTTGAACTTCGGTCGCTGGATCTCGATGCAGCAGCAAGCCACAAGGCGGACGCACTGGTCGTGCTGGTCGGGCAATCACACAAACCCGGCAAGGGCGTTTTGCCCGAACTCGTGGCCGGCGCCCTCAAGGCCGGCGATCTGGAGGCCAAGTGCGGCAAGATGCTGGCCTTGTACAAGATCCCGGGCATCACGTGCAGCCGGGTCGTGTTGGTTGGCTGCGAAGCCGGTACCCCCAGGCAGGTTCGGCAGGCGGTCGTTGCGGCCGTCGGCACGCTCAAGTCGACGGGACTGAAGAAACTGGCGATCTGCATGCCGGATCGGGCCGACGGTGCGATGGTGCGCGCGGCCGTCATGGCGGCGGCGGATGCCAGCTATGTCTATACGACAAGCAAATCCAAGTCGGAACCGCGAACGCTGGATCTGGTCACGCTGGGTGTGACCGATGTTGCCGATTGCCAGTTGGATTTTGATCACGCCGTGGCTGCCGTGCGTGGCGTCGAATTTGCCAAGGAGTGGGCGAACCGCCCGGCCAACTACGCCACGCCGACGATGCTCGCCCAGGCGGCCAAGGACCTGGCGAAACTGCCGCGCGTCAAGTGCGAGGTGCTGGGTCCCAAACAGGTGGCGAAGCTGGGCATGGGTTCGTTCATGGCCGTTGCCAGGGGATCGGAGGAGGAACTGCGATTCATCGTGTTGCGCTATGACGGCGCGGCCAAGAGCGAAGCGCCAACCGTTCTGGTTGGCAAAGGCATCACGTTCGACACCGGCGGCATTTCCATCAAGCCAGCGGCAGAGATGGACGAGATGAAGTTCGATATGAGCGGCGCCGCCAGTGTGCTGGGTGTTTTCAGGGCATTGGCCGAGCTCAAGCCTGCTGTCAATGTGGTTGGCCTGATTCCGAGTTGCGAAAACATGCCCGATGGACGGGCGGTCAAGCCCGGCGACGTTGTGACCAGCATGAGCGGGCAGACCATCGAAATCCTCAATACCGACGCCGAAGGGCGGCTGGTGCTGTGTGATGCCTTGACCTACGCCGAACGCCTGCAACCACGCGCCGTGGTTGACATTGCCACTTTGACCGGTGCCTGCGTGATCGCGCTGGGCGGGGTCCGCAGCGGCATGTTTGCCAGTGCGGACGATCTGGCCGATGCCTTGCACACGGCAGGTGAAGAATCGATGGATCTGTGCTGGCGCATGCCGCTTGACGATGAATATGGCGAAGGTTTGAAGACCTCGTTTGCCGACGTTGCCAACGTTGCAGGACGGCCAGGCGGCGCTATCACGGCGGCGAAGTTCCTGCAGCGGTTCGCGGCCAAGTTTCCTTGGGCCCATCTTGACATCGCTGGCACGGCGTGGAAGGGTGGAGCCGCCAAAGGTGCTACAGGGCGCCCGGTGCCGCTCTTGCTGGAGTATCTGGCGACGCAGGCAGGCCAGCCGCCGGTTGCCTCGCCAGCTGGCAAGGTGGCGGCACGCAGCAAGCGCAAGTCCTAGTGTGGCGTCTCTGTCGAGTCGGGCGTAAGGGCATGTGGCGTGTGACGCTGCAACTCCCGCCCGCGTTGTGACGATACGGATACCCATGACAGAAATCGCATTTCATTTCAACTTGCCTGACAAGACTGCGTACGTCTGTCGCTTGTTGCGCAAGGCTGTCGCACGGGGTGCCAGGGTGGTGGTGAGCGGTAATCAGCCACTGATGGACGAACTGGACAAGGCGTTGTGGTCATTCTCAGCGACCGATTTCGTGCCGCATTGCGCAGCCAGTGGCGACGCTGCGATGGTGGATGCTTCGCCTGTGGTGCTCGGCGTTGAGGCCAATGCCGCGCCACACCACGATGTGCTGCTGAACCTGGCGGACGAGGTGCCGGCGGGGTTCGAGCGCTTCAATCGGGTGATCGAGGTGGTCGGTGCCGGGGATCAGGATCGGGCAATGTCACGCCGGCGCTGGAAACTTTACCAGGATCGTGGCTATACGATCGTTCGCCATGACCTCGCCCGCAAGGAGTCTGACTGATGGTTACCGGTGCGCGGGGTGTTCCGCGCTTCCTGCCCACCTTGACGGAAGTGATTCATGTGCCGGTCGTGCCGCCCGAGCCGCCGCAGGACCTGGTCGCGCTGGCTGCGGCTCGGCGCGAGGCGTTTGCCGAGCAATTGCGTGGCCGCCTGGGAGCGGCAATGGACAACCGGATGCCTGACGTGGTTGCCGCTGCGATGCTCGAGCAGATCGACTCCATCGCCGACCGGCTGCGTCTGGAGATGGAGGAAATGGTGCGCCAGTCACTTGACACGGTATCCGATCGGTTGCGGGCGGAATTGTCCTTGCTCGTCAGGGATGCGGTCGACAATGTGCTGGCCGATGATCCATCGGATTTGGCGGTTCCGGCAAAGGAATGACGGTCATTTCCGGGTTCGCACGGGCGTTGTGAATTTGCCTGTGTAGCCCCGGGATCGGGGGGAACCCTTGTGGTACACCGGGGGAAAATGCGTTATCCTCGCGGGTTGTTGAGATAGGGATCTGTCATTCTCTTTCAACTGATCAAACCCCCCTTGGAGTTTTTATGCAAATGAATTTTCGTACTACCTTGACGTTGTGCGCGGCCGCTGCTTTGCTGGTGGCCTGTGGCAAGAAGGAAGAGCCGGCTCCGGTCGCGGCCCCTGCCCCAGCAGCAGCCCCTGCGCCAGCACCCGCCCCAGCGCCAGCGGCAGCGTCCGACGTCATCAAGATCGGTCACGTTGGCCCGACCAGTGGTGCAATCGCTCACCTGGGCAAGGACAACGAGAATGGTGCGCGTATGGCAATCGATGAACTCAATGCCAAGGGCGTGATGATCGGTGGCAAGAAGGTTACGCTTGAGTTGTTCCCGGAAGATGACGCTGGTGATCCGAAGCAGGGCACCGCTGTTGCCACCAAGCTGGTCGATGCCAAGGTCAATGGCGTCATCGGTCACCTGAACTCCGGCACGACGATTCCAGCATCGGCCATCTACGACGCAGCTGGTATTCCGCAAATCTCCCCATCTGCGACTAACCCCAAATACACCCGCCAGGGATTCAAGGGCGTGTTCCGGGTCGTGGCTGACGACGTGCATCTGGGCAGCACCTTGGGCAAATACGCCGTCAACACGCTCAAGGGCAAGTCGATCGGCGTCATCGACGACCGTACGGCCTATGGCCAGGGTGTTGCCGAAGAGTTCAAGAAAGCCGTCGAAGCCGCTGGTGGCACGATTGCTGGCCATGAATTCACGACCGACAAGGCAACCGACTTCAACGCCATCTTGACCACGCTCAAGGGCAAGAAAGTCGACGTCGTGTTCTTCGGCGGCATGGACGCTGTTGCCGGCCCGATGATCAAGCAGATGGTCCAGCTGGGCATCAAGGCCAAGTTCATGGGTGGCGACGGCATATGCTCGGGCGAGTTGCCCAAGCTGGCTGGTGAAGCCATGAAGGACGACATGGTCTTCTGCGCCGAGGCCGGTGGTGTTGAAGGTGAGCAGAAGGCAGGCATGGAAAAGTTCCGCGCCGATTTCAAGACCAAGTTTGGTGCTGACGTGCAAGTGTATGCACCCTACGTGTACGACGCACTCAACGTGATGGTTGCGGCAATGGTCAAGGCCGACTCGGCCGATCCTGCCAAGTACCTGCCTGAGCTCAAGGCCACCACCGACTACAAAGGCGTAACCGGCACCATCTCCTTCGATGAAAAGGGCGACATCAAGAATGGCGCACTGACGCTGATGACCTACAAAGGTGGCAAGCGCACTGAATTGGCCGTGATCCGTTAAGTCGGTTCTGCGCCAACTGAAAAACCCCGCAGCGCGGGGTTTTTCTTTGCCTGGAGTTCCGGCGAAAATGGATTGCGTGGGGGCTTGGCTTTGTCTTCACAGGCTGGAGGTGGTGATGCGGGCGATTCTTGGTGTGGTAAGTCTGTTGATCGTGCTGGCCGTCGTCGGTCTTCTCGCAAAGAAACAGCTGGGTGCTCGTGATGGCGCGGGCGTTGCGGGGTCGGTGTCGGGCGAGACTACCGTCCAGCAAAGCCGGCAGGTGCAACAACAGATCAAGTCTACGGTCGAGGGCCTCATGCAGGCAAGGCCTGGTCCCGACGACAAATGACGCGTGGCGCGTCGACTCGGCGGGAGTATCGGACCGTTCACTAAGAAGCCTCAATCTGGAACCCGGCCTCGGACAAGCCTGGAGCGCCTGGTTTCTTGATCCTGTTAACAGCAAACTGGTCTGGGTCGTCGGCGGGCTTTCTTTTTGCTCATCGCCATCGTCACACGCCTGCTCCGCCGCACGCTGACGAACCATGTCGTCGACAACTCGGCTCGTTGGCAGGCGAGCAAGGTCGCCGAGGTGGTTGGCGATTTCTCGCGCGCGGCCGAGCATGCCTGGGAGCTGGTCACGCGCTGCTACATGATCGAAAAGGCCAGCGTATAACCGGTTGTGACGCTGGTGGGCAATGCGAACTGGATCGAATTCACGCTGCGCTACGTGGTTGACTACAAGTCGCGCCGCGCGACCCGCGACAGGCTGTTCCCGCGAGTTCTCGAGCAGATTTACCGCCTGGATGGTCGCGCGGGCATCGCCGCCGGACGTGAACCTGCGCGGCGACGCCGTACGATGACCATGACTAGCGCTGCTTCGCCGCCAGTCGAGATGCCCCCGGCGCGGCGACTTTGGTCTGCGCAAATGCTCGTTCAGGCGCGTGCAACGGATTCAAAGGTGCTCATCATCACGCCAGGTGGATGATCTCCGGTGAGATCTCACAGAGGCAGAACCGGATCGATCTGCTCATGTCGCGAGGCTGGGTGAGTGCCCTTTGCCGCCCAAGTTGGTTTCCTATGACGGTGCCCCATCCTTTTGTCTGCCATTGGTCGGGTCCCAGGCGGGTCCGTCCAGCAGGGTGAACCTGCGTCGTTCGCCCAGAATGACCACTTCAAGCCCGTCGACAAGGCCCGGATCGACATAGGCAAAGGCAAGGCTTTTGCCCGTCGCGTGCCCATAACCGCCGGAGGTGCAGACGCCAACCACCCGCTCGCCCTGCATCACCGCCTCGCCGCCATAGATGTCGCAATCGGTCGCCGCGACCTCGGCATAGACGAGCCTGGTCGTAACGCCCCTGGCCTTGACGGCTTCGGTCTCGCTTCTCCCTGTGAACTCGCCCTTGTCCGCTGCATAAAAGCGCAGGCAGTCGGCCTCGACCAGCGTGATTTCGTTGGTCAGCTCGGTACCGAGGCCGCGATAGGCCTTTTCCATGCGCAGGCAGTTCACTGCGTAGGCGCCGAAATCGGCAATACCATACGGCTGCCCGGCGGCCCAGACCGCGTCGTACAGGCGCTCCAGGTCGGCCATCGGCGCATGCAGCTCCCAGCCCAGTTCGCCGACATAATTGACCCGCAAAGCCCGCACGGGCACGCCGGCCACGACGATTTCACGCCCGCTCAGCCAGCGAAACGCGGCATTGCCGAGATCTGAATCGGTCAGTTTTGCCAGCACCTCGCGCGCCTTCGGCCCAGCCAGTACCAGCATCCCGTAGTCGTCGGTGACATTGGCAACCTGCGCGCTGGCAGATGCCGCGGCATGCAGGTGGTCCAGCGCCTCGCGCTCGGTCCCGGCCCCCGTCAAGAGGTAGAAGCGCTCATCCCCCAGGCGGGTGATCGTCCATTCGCCCAGGATGCGGCCGTTCGCCGACAGCACATGCGTCAGGATGATGCCGCCGGCCTTCCTGGGCAGCCGGTTTGCGACCAGCCCGTCCAACAACGCCTCGGCCCCCGGACCGGTGACATCGAACTTGGCAAAGCTCGACAGGTCCATCACCCCGACGCGCTCTCGCACGGCGCGGCATTCAGCCGCCACCACCTCGAAGACGTTGTTGCGTCGATGCTGCAGGTTCTCCGAGCGCCCGTCGGGCGAGAACCATTTCGGACGCTCCCAGCCGCAGGCCTCGGTATAAACCGCGCCCTTGGCCTTGAGCTTGGCATAAAGCGGCGTCACTCGCGCAAGGCGGCCCGCCTCGATCTCGCGTCCGGGCAAGGGCGTCTCGAACATGTTGTGGTAGTCGTCGAAGCTCCTCGCCCGGGTGTAGTCGGCATCGGCATAGGCACCGAAACGGCGCGGATCGACGCTGCGCATGTTGATCTCGGCATCTCCATGCACCATCCACTGCGCCAGATACTTGCCGCAGCCAGCGCCCTGCGCGATGCCGATGGAGGAGCCGCAGCACTGCCAGAAATTCGGCACGCCATGCGCCGGGCCCACCAGCGGGTTGCCGTCAGGCGTATGCGGAATGGCGCCATTGATGACGCGCTTGATCCCGGCATTGGCAAAGATCGGCATGCGGCTGAGCGCTTTCTCCAGCCATGGCGTGATGCGGTCGAGATCGTCATTGAACAGCTCGCTCGAGCTATCCCAGGCAGGCCTGCCGCCGCTCTGGCCCCAGGCTTCCTTGCTGCCATGGTGCTCATAGATGCCGATCAGCCCGGACTTTTGTTCCTGCCGGTAATAACCCGCCGTGGTGGGGTCGCGCATCACTGGGATTTCGACGTCCGCCCCGAGGAACTCCTGCAGCGGCTCGGTAACCAGATACTGGTGTTCCATGTTGGTGATCGGGGTCTCCGCGCCAAGCCAGCTTCCGACCGCGCGGGCGTAGCAGCCAGCTGCGTTCACCACATGCTGGCACTTGATGTTGCCGGCCTGCGTCACTACCTCGAACTCGCCAGAGGGCAGACGCTCGATCCCCGTCACCAGGGTGTGGCGAAGAATGGTCGCCCCCATGTTGCGCGCGCCCAGCGCCATGGCGTTGCAGGCGCTCGATGGGTCGACATGGCCGTCCATCGTGGTCCATGCCCCGGCGAGAATGCCATCGGTTTGAAGCCAGGGGTTGATGCGCTTGATCTCGGCCGGGCCGATCACCTGCATGTCGAAGCCGACATTGGCGGCAAATCCGGCGACATGGCGAAACCAGTCCACCTCCTGTGGGGTCGTCGCCAGTCGAATGCCACCGCAACCATGCCAGCCCGCCGACTGGCCGGTAATCGCCTCCAGCCGCGGGTAAAGCGTGTTGGAGTAATGGTGGATCTTGGCCATGTTGTAGTTGCCGATGAAGGAGGGGCATTGCCCCGCCGCGTGCCAGGTCGAGCCGGAGGTGAGTTCCCCTTTCTCGATCAGCACGACATCGCTCCAGCCTTCTTCTGCAAGGTGGTAGAGCAAGCCGACACCCATCATGCCGCCACCAATGATTACGACCCGCGCATGAGACAGCATGTTTCTACTCCTTGTTTTCCGATCACCACACACCATTACCCGCGCGCATGCGCCCGGGCGGCAGGATGATGTTGTAGTTGTCGCGTATCCAGCTATCGGTATCCGGCGCGACGTGGGCCGGGTAGTGCTCGGCCAGAATGGCGCGCACCCGATCGCGCGCCAGATCGCGGGCGTCGCGGGCGCCGGCGCCCTCCCATTCGCTGATGCTGCGCCGATCGGCAATTTCCGGATAAAGATAATCCGTCTTCATGCGGGCAAAGGTCTGCGCATGGCCGAGGTAGTGGCCAACGCCCAGAACCGTGTCGTGGATGACATCGTAATTCAGCGTGTCGTCATTGACCTCGATCCCGCGCACGGTGCGCAGGATGGCCCCCAGAAGATCGTTGTCCAGAACGTAGGACTCGAAGGCAGTGCCCATCAGGCTTCCCTGCATGCCCGCGCATTCATGGATCATCGTGGCTCCGGCATGGGCGGCCAACGAGATCGTGTAACCCTTCTCGCCGCCCGACTGCATGTCTGGCAGTTTGGAGTCGGTCATGCCCGCCGGCACCGAATTGGGCAGATCATAGAAAGAAGCCATCTGCGCGCAGGCCGCCGACAGCAAGGCCTGCTCGCCTGAACCGCCCGACATCGCTCCGGTGCGCAGATCGGAGACGAAAGGCCAGGTGGCAAAGATGCCGCGGCAGTTCGGATCGATGATGTTGCACAGGATCAGCCCGGCCAATACCTCGGCACAGGCCTGGGCGACAGAGCCGGCCAGCGCGGCCGGCGCGGTGGCCCCGGCTTGACCGGCCGCAACCAGCAGGATCGGCATGCCCGCCAGTACCGCCGCCTCCAGCGCGTCACAGCTTTCGGTCGCAAAACGCATCGGGGGCACCACATGACAGCAGACGGCGGTGCAGAACGGCCGCTCGCGGAACTTGCCATCGCCCCCCGCAACCCGGTCGAGCAAGGGCAACACGGCCCGCACCGATTGGCTGTCGGTATAACTGACCGCAATCGATTTCGTGGTGCCCTGCAGGCAGGCATAGGTGGTGTTGATGTCCAGATCGATGATGGTCTGGGCGTCGCGCGCGACCACCGAGCGGTGATACCAATGGATGTTGTCGAGCCGGTCGCAAAGCCGGGCGATGTCGTAGAGGTCAGCCACGGAGCTTTCACGGTAGAGCCCGGTCTCGAAATCCATGATGGTCGGAGCTGCACCACCGGTGCCGGTATGGACACGCTGCCCGCCGATCTCGATGTCGTGCTTCGGATCGATCCCGTGCAGGGTGAACTTGCGTCTTGAACGGGCCAGAACATCCTCGACCAGCGAAGCCGGAAAGCGCAGCCGCCCGTCGGCGCCCAGGGTACAACCTGCGGCCACGGCCCGCTCCCCCAGCGACGGGGTTATCTGCGACAGGCCCAGCTCGGCCAGGAGTTTGAGGACCAGTTCATGGATGCGCAAGACCTCGGCATCGGTGAAGGGCTTGTAGCGACCACCCCTCATGCCGGGACTGATCGGCCGGGCAAGCGGCGCGCGCTCGCCGGAACTTCTCGAGCGCCGAGACGCACTCCGAACAGTCTGTTGATCCACGCTGCCACCTCCGTCCAAATTCGGCCCGAGCATAGCGGCGCAAACATCCTCCGGACAAACAAGGATTGGGAATGTCTTGCATTCGTACCGATCATGCGAGTGGCGCACGGGTTAAAGCGACTTCCGAGCAGATCCACTCATGAACGCCGCAACCTCCGGCCTCTTACTGGCCTTTTCGGATGCGCCAAGATAATACGTCTGGCCTGTGGTGAGGGCTCCTTCAAGGGTCTGGCCAAGCGTCCGCAAGCCACCAGATCGTCGACGATATAGCTCCAGCCCAAGGCGATACCCCGGCCGGATTCGGCGGCCTGGATGACCATCGGGTAGCTATTCAACCGGATGCCCGACCTTGCCGTCTTGCCGATGACACCCTGCGACTCCAACCAGATCGGCCAGTCCACAGCGCCCCAGAGATTGCCTCCGCCATCGAGATGCAGCAGCGTCTTGCCCAGAAGATCGGGCAAGGCCGAGATGCCGTGATGCGCCGCCAGAAAGTCCGGGGCTGCAAACCGGATACACCCTCTCCTCGAACAGCGGCGTGAGCGGCAACGGTTCCGCCCCGTCCTGTCCGTATAGGACAAACACATCGGCCTCCTGCCGTCGCAGATCGACCCTTTGGTCGGAAGCGATGATCCTGATGTCGATTTCGGGGTGTTGCCGGTTGAAGATCTCCAGCCGGGGCATCAACCAGAAATAGGAGAAGGACACCGACGTCGCGATCGTGATCTGCGGAAAGTCCGGAGCCGTCTGCAACGATGCGAGGCAGCCCTGAATGGCGTCGAGTCCTTGGGTGACCGCGCCGAACAAGGCCACCCCTCGCTTGTCAATTCGATCCGCCGGTGCAACCGCCGGAACAGCTTCAGGCTTGTGTTCTTCTCCAGCAGCGCGATCTGGCGGCTGACCGCGCTTTGCGTCAGGCAAAGCTCCTGGGCAGCCAGCGTGAAGCTGCCATGGCGCGCGACGGCTTCAAAACTGCGAAAAAGATCCAGGGTCGGAAGATGGTATTTACGCTGGGTCATTTTGGCGCTGTCAGAGCAATCGGAGAGCTGCTTGTAGCGCGGCCAACTGACTCAGGAGTGCGCCACATTCAGCATCACGATCGAATTTACTCGACTACCCGGTCGTCGCAGTGACAGTATTGCTTCGATAGCTGAAGAGGAGGAATTCAGCCGCCGCCACATGACCCGGATGATGCATCTGCCTTTGATGGGGAAATACCCCCATCTGCGACCGCCGATACCCCCAGAAGATGTCGGCTGCTGCAACACCCCAATCTGGACGCTAGAAGGGTCTTACTACGCACATGGCCCAATCTTCGTAACTTCCGCCATGCGGCAAATCCGCGGGTTTTCGAGCGCAAAGGGTAGCTTCACGAGGCTACCCGCGCGAGGTCATCGAGCATGCCCTGGCGCACCAACTCAAGGACAAGGCGGAGGCCGCCTATGCTCGCGGCACCTTGTTCGACAAGCGACGCAATCTGATGGCCGATTGGGCGCAGTTCTGCGACACGGTGGTCTGAGCGTCGATTCATGTGTGGCTGCCATATACTATGATACTTGGCAAAAGGAGAGACGCAATGGATCAGCGCACAGCCCGGGTCGGAAACAACAACCGTAGCCAGATCGTCACCATCCCGCTGGAGTACCGGTTTCCCGAGGGAATGAAGGAGGTTTTCATCCGAAAAGTGGGCGACGAAATCGTCCTGTCCCCCAGGCCTAAAGACTGGAGTGCATTCCTGGCCGCCGGGGTTCGGGTGAGCGATGATTTCATGTCCGAGGTGGATGATCTTCCCTTGCAGGAGCGTGACACCGCATGAGCCCGCCGGGCCGTCCCAAGGCGAATCCCGCAGTGCGCAGCACGCAGGGTACTCCGGTGAGCAGCGTGTACATGCTCGACACCGACACCTGCGCCTTCATCCTGCGTCGGTCATCGCAGGAACTGTTGGACAGAATCCAGACCGTGCCTCTGGAGCATCAGGTCATGTCGATGGTCACGCTGGCTGAATTGCTCTATGGCGTCCAGTTGTCGAGCCGGAAGAAGGAAAACAGAGCGGCAGTGGATGTGCTGAGCCGCCATCTGTCAGTCATCGACTGGACGCGCGACGCTGCTGAACACTATGCCGACATCCGGGCCGACCTCAAGAAGAAGGGTCAGCTCATTGGTTCCAACGACCTGATGATCGCGGCGCATGCCCGCAGCCTGGGGGCCATTGTGGTGACAAACAATGTGAAAGATTTTCGGCGGGTCAAAGGGCTCAAGCACGAGAACTGGATGGGATGACCGGCGCCCCATCCAGGCGCGTCGCTTGAAGTCAGTGCCTGTTTGTCAGCGGCCCGCGGCCATCCTTGAACGTCGCACGGAAAAGCTGAGCGATCAGGCATCACTTCTTGCCCGCCATGGCCTTGATGTCCTTCATCAAAAGGAAGAGGTGAAACGGGTCAGATGCACTGGGCTCGAACCCCCAGTTGAGGTACCACTGCCGAGCGGTATCGTCCTTGGCGTGAACCAGCAGGGCACGTATCCCGGCGATATCTGCAGCTTGCGCGGTGCGCTGCAACGCGTCCTTGAGAAGGGCCTTGCCAAGTCCGACGCGCTGGTGCTTGAGATCCACTGCCAGGCGCGCCAGAATCATCACCGGAACAGGGTGTTGTGGGATGCCTTTGACCACTCGGGGAGTTGCCGTTGCCGGTTCCACACTGCCCACTGCCAGACTGTAAAAGCCGACCACCACACCCGTGTGGCAACAAACATAGGATTGCGCGCTGTTCGGATTTTTGATTGACCAGCGCAAAACGATGCAAGAACTGATTGAGTGCGGGCAGACCGCAATCGAAGGACTCAACCGGCGTCCGCACCGGCCAGTTTGCGAACTGGCTCGTACGCCGGTGAACTCAACCAAGCAACCCCGGCTTGGAAAGAAGGTCCCGCAGCTTCGGGCTTGGCGCTGACGGGTCGGTCCAGCGCCGCGTGAAACTCCCGCCACTTCTCGGCGTCAGTTCAAAGCGGGTGCGATCGGCCAGAGTCTGATTGGCGGCAACGATGCCCGCATCCAGCAAGAACTCGCTCACGTTCTTGTGCGACACACGCGCAGCTTCCTGCAGCAGTTGCTTGACGGGCGCACTGGCGCGCACATCGATGCGCTCGGATTTGGAATGCGTTGCAGTGGTCACGAAGGGGCTTCCTGGCAAAGTGTTTTCATCATAGCGTCCGGACAATGTACTGACAAGCCTTTTTATCGACTGTGCCCATAGTGCTCCGCCAATACGCCCAACGCGCCCACCAGAATTCCCATGGCCTCGTACTGGTTGAGGATCCGGCCGTTCCAACCTTGCTGCATAGACTGCTGCCCTGACGGACGCTTTGCGCATCCGGCGAGGACAACCATCCTCCTGCCCACGGCTCACACCGATCGAGCACCGGCGTGCTGCCAGGTAGTTGCCGGTCACGCCCTCCAGCGTTGCCCGCGATCGCATTCTCAGCAACCGTTGGACTGGCAGCGCCTGCCGAAATGTCAAAAATTCTTCCGACACTTTCCGGCGCAATTCCGTAACTGGTTAGTAGGGCCTTGATTTTCCGCAGCCATGCGAGATCGGGCCCACGCATGTTGATTCATACCCAGGAGAAACGGAATATGCACCAGAAGATCCAGCACGAGCCGACGATATTGCGTCGGCGGCACGTCGAGCAGCGCACCGGCCTGTCGCGCAGCACGCTCTACCAGTACATGAAGGACGGAGCGCGTGCAAGCCAACGCTCACCAGACCGCGAGGGCGCATTGCGATGGCGCCCCGGTCCACTATGCGCGCCACCGACCCGAGCAGACCACGCTGTACCGCCTGGTGCAGCAGCATGCCGCGACGTTCTTCGCTCAGGCGGAAGAGACCACCGGTGCCGACCTGCCGCAGTTCGTCAAGGACGAGTTCGACGCCTTCCTGGAGTGCGGCATCCTGGCCCACGGGTTCCCGCCGCGGCCGCTTGCCGCCAAAGCCCCTGTTCTATCCGGCATCAAGGCAACACGCAACGGCGATGGGTGGCCCCGGCGCACGCATAATCCGCAGACATTGCCCGACCATGGACAAAGTCTCTCGTCTCTCTTGCTGATGCAGGTGCTGCGCGGGCGCCAGCGCGCCATCACCGCGCAGCAACTGGCAGACAAGTTGTCGGTGTCTGTCGCGCACCGTGTACCGCGATATCGACGCGCTAGTGGCGCTGGGCGCGTCGATCGACGGCAGCGCCGGCGTGGGCTATATCCTGCGCTCGGGCTTCTTTCTGTCCTCCTCTGATGTTCTCCGACGAAGAGATCCAGGTACTCGTGCCGGGCAGCCGCTGGGTCGCAGCCCAGGGCGACGCCGGTCCGGCCCTTGCGGCTGAATCTGCGATGAGCAAGATTGCGACGGCGTCCCAGAAGGAGTTGCGCGACAAGATCGCCGAAATCGGACTCTGGGCGCCGCGACGTCGGCGGGCCGGCCCGATCTCACCGCGCCTGGGCCTGATACGGGAGGCAATCCGACTGGAACACAAACTCCAGCTGCGTTATGTGGATGCCAGTGCCGTTGGCTCCGAGCGTGTGGTCTGGCCGATTGCGCTGGGCTTCTTCGAAACACGCTGGTCGTGGCGGCATGGTGCGAATTGCGCTGCGACTTCAGGCATTTCCGGGTCGACCGCATGACCGAACTGTGCCCTGCCGGAGTACGGTATCCCAAGCCACGCCGGGAACTGGTGCGGGAGTGGAAGCGCCAACACCTGCGCCAACGCAGCCGTAAGGTTTTGCGCCACCACTACTGACAGGTTCTGTCATGGGGCCTTCCTACGATCGTGGCTTCCATCCACTACCGCAAGGACAGACCCATGCGTCTCCATTCACCACCCCCTCTCCAGCAATGCCCTTCGGGTCCTGCTGACAGCCCGGCACCTGGGCATCGACCTCGACCTCGTTCAGGTCGACTTCGTCCCAGGGCGCGCAGAACTCCCCGGAATTTCTGAAGCTCAACCCGAATCATCGTGTTCCGGTTCTCGAACACGACGGCTTTGTGCTGTGGGAGTCGTACGCCATCATGCAGTATCTGGCGGACCTGACACCGGGACAGACGTTGTACCCTGCCGAGCCTCGGGCGCGCGCCGATGTCAATCGCTGGCTGTTCTGGTGCGGGCAGGATTTCATGCCGGGCGTGGCCATTCTCAACTGGGAAAACGCGATCAAGCCGCGGTTTGGCATCGGGCCCACCGACGCGCACCGAAGTCGCTCGCGGAGACGAACTGCTGACGGCCGCCGCCAAGGTCCTGGACGACCACCTTGCCGATGCCCAGTGGATCTGCCCGAATGGGCCCACGCTGGCGGACTTCGCCATCGGCGCGCCCATGGGCAATCAGGAGTCGGGGAGGTATCCGCTCGGTCGGTTCGCCAACCTGCAGCGATGGCATGCGCGGGTTCGCTCGCTCGCTGCCTGGAAGGGCACGCAGGGCTGATGCGGTGACCGGGGCTTGTGTCGCAGCGCGGCACTTGCCCTTGAGACGTCGTATTCGGTGCGTCGAGGACGCCGCGCAGCGACTGGCATCGGCCGTAACACGGCCTTGCAGGAAGGATCGTGTTGCGGGATGGAGAAATGGCAGGCACGGTGCTGGACGGGGTGTACCGGTGCGGTGCCGATGGTGTGCCGGTGTTCGTCCAAGCCGGTGCGCCCACAGACGACGAACTGCACGCGCTGCTGCACACGGTCATCGCCCGGCTGATGAAGATGCTCACGCGCCGGGGCGTGCTGGTCGAGGAGATGGGGCAGACCTGGCTGGCCGAGCCGGACGCCGACGGGGACGAAGCGCGCACCCTGCGGCCACTGCAGGTGGCAGCCATCACTTACCGCATCGCCTTCGGGCCGCGCGCCGGGCAGAAGGTCTTGACCCTGCGCGGCGCGATGGCGCGCTTTGGTCTGGCGCGCGAGCTTCTGTGCTGCGACATCGACGGCTTCAGTCTGCACGCGGCCGTGCGGGTCGAAGCGCACGAGCGCAAGCGGCTGGAGCAGCTGTGCCGTTACATCACCCGACCGGCGCTGTCCGACGAGACGGGTGCAGCTCAACGCCGCCGGCCAGGTGGAGCTCAAGCTCAAGACACCCTGGCGCGACGGCACCACGCACCTGGTGATGAGCCCGCTGGAGTTCCTGCAGCGGCTGGCGGCGCTGGTGCCACGGCCCAGGCTGCACCTGATCCGCTTCCATGGTGTACTCGCCCCGAATGCCAAGCAGCGCTCGCTGGTGGTGCCGCAGGGGCCGCCCAAGGATGAGGAAGTGCCAGGCGTTGCCGCATCCGGCGTCCAGTGCGAGGCCGAGACCGTCCAAGCCCGGCCCGCACGCATCAGCTGGGCACGGCTGCTCAAGCGCGTGTTCGACATCGACCTGCAGCGCTGCCCGAACTGCGGCGCCGGGGAACTGAGGATCATCGCCGCCATCCTGGAGCGGCCGGTGATCGAGAAGATCCTTGCGCACCTGGGGTTGGATCCGCAGCCGCCGCCCAAGGGTCGGGTGCGCGAGGCGGGGCTGCACTTCGCTGCTTGAGCCGCTTGCGCTGTCGGATACCTATCGCTGCGGGCTGCGGGTACCCTGTAGCCCCCGGTGGCGCTGCGCGCTGTGTCGGCAAACCATGGCCAACATCAGGGTCAACCCTGAGACCGGGCCAATCCTGCGCGCCGTAAACGTTCAAAGACCTGCCAACTCGCCAGCCCCGAGCCTGCAGACGCCCGGACTGCGCGCTGAATCCGCCCAGACTTGCGTACTTTGGCCCTCTGCGGGCTCGGTCGGGAGCTTTTTCAGGCCCATTCTTGGGGCGTCCTATGGCGTTTGAAAATCCTTATATGGATGCCTCCCGGATAGCAAGCAGAATTTGCGTTGCTTTGTGAAGAAGTCGGTTGCGTCCTTATATTCGGCCTTGTTCGTGGATTGGTCTGGTTACCCCGACTTTTTCACTGGCCCCGATGCATATTCGCTGACGTGCTCCTCATCTATTCCACGGACTTTTTGTGTCCAAGGATTTTCTCAGGTTTAGCTCGTCCTCGGTCTGACCTGTTTCACATCACTTTGCTCTTTGCCACCTGCTAGCCTTCCAAGGCTAAAACCATAGTCCTTTCATATCCCGTTGCTTTTCTTGCTTCACACCGGTTGCGGCCTGACGCTTTTGAAGCCGCTTTGGTAATCCTGCTCTTTGACTGTTACTGCCCAGATCGTTCTGGCCGTCTTGGCCGCCTGCGCCACGAACACTACGTTGGCGGGCCGGCGACCTTGGATCTGCTGCAGCCACGGTCCGGGCTCTTTGGCGCGCGCAATCACGCTTCGGGCACCGTGAATGAGCAAGGTTCGCAAGTAGCCGTCCCCGCGCTTGGAGATGCCCAGCAACTTCACCTTGCCACCAGTGCCGGTTTGTTTTGGCACCAAGCCCAGCCAGGCGCAGAACTCGCGCCCTGACTTGAACGCACTGGCCTCACCCATGGTGGCAATGGCTGCGGTGGCCGTCAAGGTCGGTGTCAACTATCCTGACCGCCTGCGACAACTATCCTGGCCGGTGGAGGTGGGGGGATTTTTTAGTTGTCAGGGTGTTTTGGATGTCTGGTCTTCATCCTCCTTTTCAATGGCTGTTTGGCAAGCAAAGCGCGTCAGGCCGCAGGCGTCAAGGCGAGGAGCGGTGGTCAAGCCACGCACCCCGCAGGGGCTGTCCACAGGCCCGTCCTGTGGGCAGGTGGCTTGTCCACGGCGGGCGCGAGGTTCTCATTCGGTGGCCTCGGTAGTTGTCGCCGCTTTGGTCCGGCGCGCCGGGGCCTTTGCCGCGTGCGCCGCCCGGCGCCGATAGCTTTCGACATTCATCTCCAGAATCGTTGAGTGGTGCACCAGTCGGTCCACGGCGGCCACCGTCATCGCTGCATCCACGAACACCTCGCCCCATTGCGAGAACGGCGTATTGGCCGTGATGGCGATGCTCTTGCGCTCGTAGCGCTCGGAGATCAGCTCGAACAACACGCTGGTCTCGGCCTGGTCGCGCCGCACGTAGCTCAGATCGTCCAGGATGAGCAAATCGAAGCGATCGAGCTTGGTCAGTTCATGGGCCAGGCGCAGGTCGCGCCGGGCCGCCTGCAGGCGTTGCACAAGTTCGGAGCAGCGCGTGAACAGCACCCGCCGTCCCGCATCGATCAGCGCGTGCCCGAGTCCGGCAATCAGATGGCTCTTGCCCACGCCCGGCGGGCCGAACAGAAGGACGTTGGCACCGCGCTGCAGCCACTCATGGCCCTGGGCCAGCGCCGTCACTTGTGCCTTGGAGACGCAGGGCACGGCGGCGAAGTCGAAGGTTGACAGGCGTTTGTCCGGGCTCAAACCCGACTCGACGCGGTGACGCTCGATACGACGCACTTCGCGCTCGTTCATCTCGTGCTCGAGCAGTGTCCCCACCAACTGGTGGCCGGGCCATCCCTCGCGGTCGGACTGCGCGCACAACTCAGGCACCAGGCGTTTCATCGTGGGCAGGCGTAGCTCGGTGAGCATCAGCCCCAGGCGCGCGTTGGTCGCCGCGCTCATGATTGCTCTCCAAGCAAGGCGTCGAAACCGGCCAGCGTTGGCAAATCCACGGTCACGACGGGCAGCACGCCGGGGCGCGGTGCCAGCAACGCGGTGAGGGCCACCAGGTCGGGCAACTGGTCAAGTTCGACGAGTTGCTCCAACTCGGTTGCCAGTTGCGCCTCGTGGCCTTCGGCGGCCAGCACGAGCAGCCCGACGATGGTCTTGCAGGCCTCGCGCTCGGACAGACGCGCGGCCAGTCTCTCCCAGGTCTGGCGGTAAACCGCGCGCGGGAACATCGCGTCTCGCAGGACCCAGCGCGCGAACGCGCCGGGCTTGCGCCGCAGCGCCCCGATCAGGTGCCGGTAGTCGATATCGCGCGGGTGGCGTTGGCCGTCACGGTGCCTCAAGCGGGGACGCTCCAACACCCGTGTGCCACCCAGCCAGCATTCGATGTGGTCGGTGTACAGGCGCACCGTCATGCGCTGCCCGATCAGCTGGCTCGGTGCGCTGTACTGCGCCCCACGTACGGTGAAGATGGCGTACTTGCTCACCCGTGCCGGGACTTCCTCGAACTCGGCCGTTCGCCGCGCCGGCAGCGTGCGCAACATGGCCCGCTCCACGGTCAGGCGCGGGGCCACGCGGGTGTTCATCCGGCCAACGATCCTCTCCACCAGCGCCTCGTAGTCGGCACGCGCATCGAAGTGTCGCGAACCGCGCAGGCGCAGCGCCTGGTCCAGCGCCGTCTTGAGCGAGTCGTGGCGCGACTCGATGGAGCCGTTCTCCTGCGACTGGCCCGGGTTGCAGCGGCTCGCGCGCATGCCGTAGTGCTGGCATAGCGCGGCGTATCGGCGCGTGAGTTCCTGCTCCTCGGCCAGGTTGTTGAAGGCCGCCGACAGGCTGTCGGTGCGGTGTTCCTCGGGCACACCGCCCAGGCGCCACAGCGCCGATTGCAGACCGTTGGACAGCGCGACGAAACTCTCGCCGCCCTCCATCACCACCGCGTGGCGCCAGCCCGAGTGCGACAGAGCGAACTGGTAGATCCGGTGCGGGAAGGCGATCTCGGCAATGATCACTTCGAGTTCGTCGCAGACCGTGAAGTCCGACAGGCCCAGGCGCCCTGGGGGGTGCTCCTGCGCAAAGTAGACCTCCCGCTCGGGGCCATACACGGCACGCCACTGGCGCACGCGCCGCTGTAGCGTGCGCAGCACGCTGGTGTCGTAGTCGCCCGGATAACGACGCTGTAATTCCTCCAGCAGGGTGACCGCGTTGAGTGCGCCGTCAGATTCGAGCAGGGGCACGACCTCGCTCTCCCATACCGCCGTCAACGGGTCGATGCGGGTGCGCCAAGCCCGGGATCCGCGCTGCGAGGGCAAGGCCTCGCTATGTTCGATGCGCCGTGCGCTGCGTTCGCTCAGGCCGGTCTTGGCCGCGGCGGCGACCTGGCTGAGCTTGAGACGGTGTTGTTTGTACTTCTGCACTTGGTGGTCCGTGATCTTCTTGCCGGGCAAAACGTGAGCCTTCGTTTGAGTTCGATCGGCTCACAGTAACCCGCCTCACAGACCTGCCCGGCAATGGCGTCAAACCGGCCAAGATAGTTGTCGTCGACCGGACAAGGTAATTGTCGCCAACCAGACCGCGGAGGTCGTAGAGCCGTTGTTACCATAACGCACCAACTTGGCCGCTACTTCGCTGCCAATATTGACTTGGGCCTCCGACGTGGAGCCACCAATGTGGGGCGTAAGAATCACGTTGTCAAATTTCGTGAGCGATGAGACAAACGCACCGTCATTGCCCTGCGGCTCCACGGGAAACACGTCGATGGCGGCACCCTGCAGGTGGCGGCTCTCCAGCGCGGCGCACAGGGCGTCGATATCGACCACCGTGCCGCGCGAGGCGTTGATGAGGTGGCTTCCCGGCTTCATGGCGGCCAATTCCTTGGCACCCATCAGTTGGTGGGTTTGCGGTGTTTCAGGCACATGCAGGGTGACGACATCGGAGATCGCCAGCAGCTCGTCCAGGCTGGTCACTTCGCGTGCGTTGCCCAAGGGTAGTTTGGCTTCGATGTCGCGAAACACCACACGCATGCCCAGCTGCTCGGCGAGCACTCCGATTTGCGTGCCGATGTGGCCGTAGCCGATGATGCCAAGCGTTTTGCCACGCACCTCGTACGAATGGGCCGCGCTCTTGACCCAGCCGCCCCGGTGCAGGATGGCGTTTTTTTCGGGGATGCCGCGCATCAGCATGATGACTTGCGCCAACACCAATTCGGCCACGCTGCGGGTGTTGGAAAACGGGGCATTGAAAACCGGAATACCCAGGCGCATGGCGGTCTTCAAGTCGACTTGGTTGGTGCCAATGCAAAAGCAGCCAATGGCAGCGAGCTGCGGCGCCGCTTCAAGTACGGCAGCGGTCAGTTGGGTGCGTGAGCGGACGCCCACAAAATGCGCACCCTCCAACGCAGCCAGCAGTTCGTTGCCGGTCAAGGCTTTGGCATGCGTGACGATGTTCGTGTAGCCCCCCTGGCGCAGAACATCAACAGCAGAGGGGTGTATGCCTTCAAGAAGTACCGCCTTCAGGGTGGCTTTTTGCGCAGATAAATCGGTGATAAGGTTATTCATATGGTGCTTTCAATGTCGCAGGCACAGAGACCCTTGTCAGGGCGTCTTGCTTGCTACAGCACTGTTGCGCCGGTAAGGCCCTTTAGGTGGCGTAATGGGCATGTAGGTTTTGTCTGCCTTAGCGTCCGGTGGTAGCAAGTCAGCCAAGGTGAATGCGTCCAGGTACTGCATCAGGCTTTGCAGGGCACCGCTCATGATGCCGGTGAGTTTGCAGTTCCCAGCCAGGTTGCAGGACGTCTCGCGGGCGAGGCAATCCACCAGATAGAAGTCTGTCTCCATACTGCGCACCACAGCGCCCAAGTTGATGTCGGCGGGCAGCGCCGCCAATCGCATGCCACCGCCCTTGCCGCGAACGGTTTCCAGCCATCCGTTGAGGGCCAGTTGGTGGGTGATTTTCATCAGATGTGCTTCGGAAATGTCGTAGACCTTCGCAACTTCCGCAATAGTGGACAACCTGTCGGGCTGCTGCGCCACGTACATCAACAGCCGCATGGCGTAATCGGTCATGGTGGTCAAGCGCATGGAAGAACCTTTCTGTACGGATGAAAAAATTCTGTCTTACTGCCGTGGGCGAATCAGAATGGGAGTGAATTGCCACAGATACAACGCGAGGGATGCAATCCACGTTGCTCCAGCAAGGTTCAGCAACACCGCGGTGGCTGGTGTATTTGCAAGAGCGGCTAACCGCAATGCAACGGCAATCAACATGAGCCAGTAGCTCGTTCGCATGGTCCTGTCAGTGACTAGGGGCCGTCCGGTATGACCCAGTGCAGTACGGGTGACCATGCCAATAATCATTACCGAAAAACCCGCCATGGCGATGGTGTGCACCGGTAGCGCGCGCGGCAGCGCCAGTCCCACTTGCGACCACGCGGCCAACATCAAGCCGATGCCGACGCCTGCGTAGCCCACGTACAGAATCCACAGCAAGGCGTTGGAACGCACCGCCCACGGCTTCCAACTGACGATGTGTACGATGGCCAAAACGCCCGCCAGGCCCAGCCCAAAGGCCGTCGGCATGGGCTGACCCAGCAGCAAGCCCAGAACGCCCACCGTACAGGCCCCCAGCTGCACCCAACCAGTCTCTGTTTGCTTGGGGAGACTCAATTCATGAACAGCGCGCATGGCGAAGAACGGGATGACACGACGTCCGATCAACAGCGCGATGAGCGCCATAACCACCAAACCGGCATTGAATCGTTGCATCAGCAGCAGGTAGTCGCCACCGCGTGCGCTCAGCAAATAAAGCGCATCCATGGCCCCCAAGCCAGCCAACAAGCCTGGTACAGCGTAATTGCGGCTGTTTTTTGACACCACCACCGCGCGCAGCATGGCACTGGAGCCCAGTAGAAAGAATGCCAACTCGGCCGCCATTGCAACCCAGAATGCGGTCTCCCAGGGCAGCAGAAAACCAATACGCGCAACCGCCCACAAAACACAGGCCAAGGCCAACAGTTTGCCGCTCATGGGATTAATGCCGGTCCAATTGGCACCGGCGGTCATCAAAAAAGCCAGGGCGATGGTGGCAATGAAGCCCCAAAGCATTTCATGTGCGTGCCATGCCACGCCCCCCAAAGGCCCGCTGAGCAGCCATGGCGCATAAATCCACAATGCGATGGCGACCAGCGCCCAACCCACCCCTGCCAAATACAAGGGTCTAAAGGCCAGTTCAAGAAAGGCCTTCATGCTGGGGGCGACGGGGCCATGAACGGCTGCTTCCGGTGAGTGGAGCCCGGTCACAGCGGTGGGAATGGGGGCTGTCGACATGGTGTTTTCGATAAAATATTTATAAGATATATTGTATATGAACCTTATAATAAGTTGTCAATTTATTTTAGGAGCGCTACCCATGTCACCGACCAACACTGCAATCCAAGTCGATACTCGCCCCATGGAACTAGGCAATCGCCGTAAATTGGTTTTCTCGACGTTTGACCAGCTCGGCGTCGATATGACCATGGAACTTGTCTATGACCACGATCCCCTTTCGCTGCGCAGTCAATTTGAGATCGAGAAGCCCAACTTGTTTGCCTGGACCTACCTGGAAAGCGGCCCGGATGTTTGGCGCGTGGCCCTTACCAAACTCAAAGGCAAGCATGGTGTAGACCATTGCTGCGGAGCCTGTGGCGGCTAAGGCAGATCAGGCAACCATCGCTTCAAGATCGGGTTCCAGCCTGCGCAGTTGCCGGGGACGCTGGCCTGTTGGGAAAAGCAAAATGGGATTTTCAACATGCACAACACACTCCAAACCCTTCTTGCTGGGCACAACAATCTGCGTCGTCTAGTGGCGCTATTGGAACGCCAGCCGGTCATGCTTGCAGACCCTGACGACTCCCATGCAGTCTGCTGGTGGATGCACTTTCCTATCTGACGCAGTATCCAGACACCGGGCATCATTTGATGGAAGATCGCATGGCGCAACGCCTGCTGGCTTGCAACGCACTGGACCACGCAGAGTGCGCTGAGATCGAGGCGCAGCATGCAACGCTGGCACGCCAGGGACGCGCGTTGCTGGATGGACTGGAAGGAGCCTTGCGCAAAGACACTGCTTCCAGCGAATGGGTGAGCATGAACACCCGCCTGTATGCAGAGCGTCTGCGCCACAACATGGCGGTCGAAGAATTGGTTCTCTTTCCTGCTGCGCAGCGCACGTTTACCGATGCCGACTGGCAAGCGATTGAAGCAGACAACCTGCGCGAGACACCAGACCCGCTATTTAATACCCATGTGCAGGCGCAGTTCAAGGAACTGCACCACGCAATTGCGATGGACGCAGGTTGCGGCTGCGAACCCTGATGGTCAATCCGGGTCAAAAACCGGAATCCCCTGGCCCATTTGGGTTGACCCGCACAAGGCCGTATCGCTAAACCGGCGCGGATGCTGAACATGGGCGGGTTCCAGCAAAATCCGGCGAACCCGGTCTTGCCAAAGGCAGCCAAACTCGGCGCGCTCCTCGGCGCTGGCCTGTCCCGTCAGGCACAACTGCATCAGGTGCCGAGTCTGCGAGTCGCCAGCCACCTCCTGCAGGTGAGCCTGTGCCAGCATGGCCTGTCTGGGGCGACTCGTCGCGCACATCATCACTAGTCCAGGCACCATTCAGTCGCGTTTGTCTCGCATCAGCGAACTGCAAAATGGTGATGAAAAGAGTAATGCTTCTTGTGTGCAGTTGGTACTGAGGACATGGTTGTCAGAACAGCACGAGAAGTCGCAGGAACATTTGCTCTGAAAACGATACCCATGAACCCAAAAATCATCGAACAATTGCAGTCCATTGTGGGCGAAAACCGCGTCAAAACAGATGCCGACAGCCTGCTTGTCTGGGGGTGCGACTGGACCAAACACTACACCCCTGCGCCAGCGCGATTGTGTTTCCCGTCAGTACCGAAGAGGTGCAGGCAATTGTTCAATTGGCCAATGCCGAGAAATTTCCCCTGGTGACTTCGGGTGGACGCACCGGTTTGTCCGCTGGGGCGGTGGCGGCGCAGGGCGAGGTGGTCATCAGCTTTGACCGCATGAACAAAGTGCTCGGTTTTTTGCCTGCGGATCGCATGGTGCACATACAAGCTGGCATGGTGACCGGGCAATTGCAGCAGTACGCCAACGAGCGCGGTTTGTATTACCCGGTTGATTTTGCCTCCGCGGGCTCCAGCCAAATGGGCGGCAATATTGGCACGAACGCCGGAGGTATCAAAGTCATACGCTACGGCATGACCCGTGCGTGGGTGCTGGGTTTGACCGTGGTCACCGGCAAGGGCGATATTTTGCGTTTGAACAAGGGCATGGCCAAAAACGCAACCGGGTACGACTTGCGCCATTTGATGATTGGCTCTGAAGGCACGCTCGGGTTAGTGACCGAAGCGCAAATCAAGCTGGAGCGAAAGCCACCGCGAATTGCGTGTGTTGGTGCTGGGCACGCCCAACTTCGATTCGATCATGCAGGTGCTTGCCGCGTTTCAGGCCACGCTGGACTTGACGGCGTTTGAGTTCTTCTCGGAACTGGCGGTTCAAAAGGTCATTGCCAGTGGCGATGTGGTGCGGCCCTTTGAAGAAGCAACGCCGTTTTATGCGCTGCTCGAATTTGAGGCGCTATCGAGCGCCATTGAAGAGCAAGCCATGCAGGTGTTTGAAGCGTGCATGGAGGCGGGGTGGGTGCTCAATGGCGTGATGAGCCAAAGCGAAACCCAGGCCCGCAGTCTGTGGCGGCTGCGGGAAGACATCTCGGAGACGATTGCCAAATTCACTCCCTACAAAAACGACATTTCGGTGCTGATTAGCCACATTCCAGCGTTCATTGCTGATATCGACGCGATTGTGCAAACCCACTACCCGGACTTTGAGATTGTCTGGTTCGGCCACATTGGTGACGGCAACTTGCACCTGAATATTCTCAAACCCGAGACGATGAGCAAGGAGACGTTTTTTGCCAAGTGCCAGGCCGTGAACCAAGCGGTGTTTGAAACCGTTCAAAAATACGATGGTTCCATTTCTGCCGAACATGGTGTCGGCATGACCAAAAAACCGTATTTGGGCTACACCCGCTCGCCGGAAGAAATCGCCTACATGCAGGCCATCAAGCGGGTGTTTGACCCGAACAACATTCTTAATCCGGGAAAGATTTTTGATCTGGACTGAGCTGGTCTGATCTGGCTGTAGCGATAGCGGTGGGGTAAGCATCACCCATCCCGTCCATCCGGCCGGGGCGTACCAAACCAGTAGCCATAGCGCAGCGCCCAGCACACCATGGCCACACACCATGCGGCCACTGCCGTCAGTACCAGTGCCTGCGCATACGACTGCGCAACTGCCGCGACAACCCGTAATGCCACGGCCGTCTGCAAAGCCCAGTAAAGCCACCAGACCACATTGTCTGCAGACTCTTTGCGGCCGCCGTGGCCGCTGGCCACCCGCGTGACCATGGAAAACATCGTGCACCCCAGATAGCCCATGGTCATGGCGTGCAGGGGGGCCAGGCCCAACGACACCGTATCGCCCGTGGAGGCCATCAATGCGTGAGACACTGCATTGAGCCCTAGCGCCAAGCCAAACCAAACAAAACCGCCATGCAACATCGCCAGCAGACGAATCTTCAGATTTTGGATGAAGACCCCAACGCACCGCCAACCCCAGCATCAGCAACGCCAGAGGGGCTTCCAAACCGGTCTGGAGCCAACGCAGCGACTGCGGCAACGGCTGCCACCAAAGGTCCACCGCACTGCTTACGCCTTCCAGCAGAAGCACGCCAAGTATGACCGTAAGGAGCCAGTTTGGTCTCCAGGCATCAAGGAATGGAACCAGACTCGCATTGAAAAACGGAACCATGCGGTGTGAAACCACCGCGAACACCGGTGCCAAAAACCACCAGATGCCCATTTGAATGCCCATACGCAGAACCAGTGTTGAATGCAGCGCCAATGCTACGGCCGACACCACCATCGCCCCCACTCCCATCAGGCATGCGACACTGACAAGTGCCATGTGCGTTTTGTCCTGCACCCGACTGCGCCACACCATGCGAACGTAAAGCGCAAGCACAGTGCGGCCCAGCCCAGCGCAACCAGGGCCATACCCAGTGCTGCCACTTGCCATTGCCAGTGCATCCCAATCCAGGTCACTACCCAGCCGGTCATGAGGAGGGCCAACGCGGGCACAAGACTGCCCGCGCTGACTGCTGGCTGCTTGAGCCATTTGGGGCCTGCTGTGTAAAAAAATCCGCAAAAAAACAGCGGCATGTAGGACAGGCTGAACCCAAGTGCATGCATCAAGCTAGCGGGAACAACAGGAATCAACGGCCACTGTAACGCGCGCGCCAGCAATACGCCTGCCCACCAAAGCGCGGATGCGCCCAACATCACCGCCCCCAAGAAGAAAGCCAAGCGATGTGGTGCCCGTAACAAATTGCGAAAGTGCCAGTGTGGCTTCAGAAATTCATGGTCGCGTACGAGTGGCATTGGAAATGCGACCATCAACGCTTGAGTTCAGCACGTTTGTTGTCAACCTTGGCCCATGCATCCGCATCTGGCAAGCTTGGCTTGGTTTTGGTAATTCTTTTCCACGCAGGGGCCAATTCGGCGTTGAGCGGAATGAAATCTCGTTGGTCGGCGGGCACGTCCTCTTCTGCATAAATGGCATTCACCGGGCACTCTGGCACACACACGGCGCAATCAATGCATTCATCTGGATCAATCACCAAAAAATTGGCTCCCTCGCGGAAAGCATCTACCGGGCAGACATCAACGCAGTCTGTGTATTTGCAGCTGATACACGATTCGGTCACGACAAAGGTCATGAAAATTCTCCTACAGTTGCCCAGCCAATTGGCGATGCGCAGCCCTGCAGCTCATTCACCCGGGTTATACAACCCGAATTTCAAACACCGCGTCGTCATGGGCATGCTCCAGCAAAATTCGGCGCACCCGGTCTTGCCAGAGGCGGCCAAACTCGGCGCTTTCCTCGGCGCTGGCCTGCCCCGCCAGGCACAACGGCATCAGGCGCCGCGTCTGCAGGTCGCCAGCCACTTCCTGCACGTGCGACTGTGCCAGCACGGACTGTCCGGTGTCGGTGCGGGTGAAGCGCAGTTCGGTCTCGATGGGCACGTTGAACCGCAGCAACCCCCGGCGCACAAACTGACCGCCCAACCCGGCAAAACCACCGTCACCGGCCGCCCCGGTCAGCAAGCCCAACACGCTGGCCACCACGCCGGTGACTCCTTCGTACTGCGCCTCGCGCAGCTCCACCGCCACTGCGCCGCGCTGGGGCACGGCATCGCCATACAGGGCGCGCAAGGCACGCACCCCCAGCCAGTAGGCACTGGCCACCGTGGGGCACGAGTGCCCCGCCAGGCGCACCGCGTCGGCATAGCCGTAGTGCACCAGTCCGCCCTGGGCTGCGCCCAGCAGATCGGCCAGTGGGTCGTGCACGGTGATGCCGGGCACCTGTTCAAAAAATGCGGGGAATGTTGTCATGGTGGATTCCTTTCAAGGTGGGTAAGCGGTATGTCATAGACCCAAAGTCAGTTGGGCATCTTCGGACATCATCGAGCGGTTCCATGGCGGGTCGAACACAATTTCCACGTCAACCTGGCCGACCCGGGGCAGGGCTTCGAGCTTGTCTTGCACCTCTTGGGCAATGCCTTCGCCCATGCCGCAGCCGGGTGCGGTGACGGTCATCTTGATGGAGATGCGGAAGCGATCGCCGTCCATGGGCAACACATCACACACATACACCAGGCCCAGGGAGACGATGTCCACGGGTATCTCGGGGTCGTAGCAGGTTTTGAGCACATCCCACACCACACCGCGCAAATCCTCGGGGCGGATGTCGCTCGGAATCACCGGGGGCACCGGCACCTCTTTGCCGATGGCATCTGCATCCGCTCCGGCAATACGCATCAAAAACCCGTCCACGTGCAGCGTGAACGACGAGCCCATGGCCTGGGTGATCACGCCCATGGTGCCTTCGGGCAATTCGTACACATCGCCATGCGGAATCAACTGGGCATGCACCGGGCGGCGCACCACTACGGTTTCGCGGGGTCTGCTCATGGGGTGTGCTCCTGTGGATTGTCGCTGCCGGGCAGCGGAGTTTCCAATGCGTGCCCCAGCGCATGCCAGCCCAGCAGGGCGCACTTGATGCGGCTGGGGTAGCGCGCCACGCCGGCCAGGCTGATGAGTTTGCCCAGGTAAGCCGCGTCGGGCTCCTCGGTGCCGGTCAACACGCCGCGAAAGCGCTCTTGCAGCGTCTGTGCGGTGGCAGTGCTGGCACCTTTGATGGCCTCGGTCATCATCGAAGTCGATGCGATGCAGATGGCGCAGCCCTGGCCCTGAAAGCGCACATCGGCAATCCGGTCTTGCTCGATTTTCAGTGCCACGCTAACTTGGTCGCCGCACTGCGGATTGGTGCCCTCGGCCCGGTGCGTGGCATCCGGCAGTGGCCCGAAGTTTCGCGGCGCGCGTTTGTGCTCCAGCACAATGTCCTGGTACAGGTCCAAGTCGACGCTCATATTGGCCCCCGTGGCCGGCGCGGCGCTCATCGCAGCACCCCAATGGCGTGGGCCACGCCGTCCAGCAGTTGTTCCACCTCGTCGTGGGTGTTGTAGATGGCCAGCGAGGCCCGCGTGGTCGGGCCAGTGCCCAAGTAGTCCAGCAAGGGTTGTGCGCAGTGGTAGCCGCTGCGCACGGCAATGCCGCGCGCATCGAGTAGCGTGCCAATGTCATGCGGATGGACGTCCTGCACCACAAAGGAGATGATGGCGCTCATTGGCGTCTGCGCCGACAGCACCGTGACCCCATCGATTTGCTGCAAGCCCCGCACGGCGTGCTGGCGCAGCTCGGCCAAATGGGCTTCGACTGCGTTGTGGCCTATGGATGCGATAAACCCCGCCGCTGCCGCCATACCGACTGCACCGCTGACATTGGGCGTGCCGCCTTCCAGCCGCGCGGGCAACTCGGCGAACACCGCGCCCTGGTAGCTAACCGACTGCACCATGTCGCCCCCAAAGCGCAAGGGTGCCAAACGCTCCAGCGCCGTGCGCCTGCCAACCAGCGCGCCCATACCCATGGGGCCGTACATCTTGTGGGCGGAAAATGCCATGAAATCGCACGCCAGTGTGTCTATGTGCAAAGCGCTGTGGGCTACGGCCTGTGCAGCATCCAGCACGGTGATGGCACCGGCCGCCTGGGCCAGCGCCAGCAAGGCCTCAAATGGCGGGCGTTCACCGCTGGCATTGGCGCCCGCCGTGATCGCAAACACGCGGGTGCGCGGCGAGAGCAGCCGGGCCAGGTCGTCGGCATGCAGTTGCCCTTGTGCGTCGGGCAGCAAAATGCGCACGGTGGCACCGCTGCGCCGCGCGGCCTGCTGCCAAGGCACCAGGTTGGCGTGGTGTTCCAGGCCGCTGACGATGATCTCGTCACCCGGGCCGATCGCGGCAGTGCGGCCATCCAGTCCGTTCGACAGCCCTTGGGCTACCAGATTCAGCGCCTCGGTGGTGCCGCTGGTAAACACCAGCTCGTGCGCCTGCGTGGCACCCACAAAATGTTTGACCGCTTCACGTGCGTTCTCAAACGCATCGGTAGCCCGCTGGCTCAGGGTGTGCACGCCCCGGTGGATATTGGCACGCGTGGTGGTTTCAAACCGGCGCATGGCGTCCAGCACGACCAGGGGCATCTGGGTGGTGGCGGCGTTGTCCAGATAGACCAGCGGCAAGCCGTTGATGTGCTGCGCCAGAATGGGAAAATGGGCTCGCAGCTGACTCCCCAGCGGCGCGGGCCTGAGGGCTGATGCGAGCATCTCACCCATGGGGCACCTCCTGCGATGCCGCCAGGTGGCGCGCGATGGTGGCCGCCAGCCAGCCGCTGTCCTGCCAGGTGGCCAGCAACTCCGGGTGGTCGATGCACCGCGCCAGCAGCGCATGGGCCATGCCCTGAACGATCAGCGCACGTGCGCTGGCATCGTCCAGCCCGCGCTGGCGGGCGTAGAACAGCGCGTCTTCGGGCAGTGCGCCCCAGGTGGCACCGTGTGCGGCCTGCACCTTGTCGTGCAGGATTTCCAGGTGCGGACGCAACACCAGCCGGGGTTGGCCTGCCAGGGGAATGCCGGTGAGGCGTTGGCGTGCGGCGGCTTCGTCGGCCCCGGGGGCGATGCGGGTGTGCGCGTTGGCCACCACACGCGCGCTGCCGCTGGCCAAGGCCAGGGCCTCCACCTGGCTGGTGGTGTAGCCCGCGTGGTGCACCGTGTGCACCTGCTGCTCCAGCGCCGTGCCCGCTGCCAGCAACAGGCCCGCTGTATGGGCCGTGGCGTGGTGGCCTTGCAGGTCCAGCGTGGTGCGCTGCAGGTGGTAGAGGCTGCCGGTGGCTATCAGGGCCTGCTCATAGCGGGCGTGCGGGGCCAGCCGCGCGTGCACATGGTGGGCCATGTGGTCTTGCGGGCCGGGCGCGGCCATGCGCAGGTGCTGCAGCGTAGCGCCGGTGCCCAGGCGAATGTGCACGTGCAGGTTTTGCGCGACACCACGGCCACACTGCGCAGCCTCGCGCTCGTGGGTTTCGATGAGCACGCAGCGCACGCCGTCATCCACCTCCAGCACCAGCAGGGGGGCCTCTGCCTCGGCGCGTGGCTGGTGGCGCAGTTGCAGCCACACGGTGCTTTGGTCAGGCCCTGTTTTGCCGGGTGTGGCCTGCACGCGCAGGCGCAGGCCCTGGCGGCACAGCGCGCGGTGGGCCCAGGCAAAGGGGGCTGCGTCGCCGTCGCCCGGCAACGGCAGGCCGGCGAACAGTTCGGCACGCTGCGCCGGGTCCTGCGCGTCCAGCCAGCGGGCCTGCACGCTACCCTGCGGTGCGTTGCCAACCGGGTGCAGCGTCCAGCCCGCACCGGCCAGCGGCGGGGCGTCGCAGCCAGCGGGCCGTGCCGTCGGCTGGCCCCTGGAGCCAGCGCTCCAGGCCGGGGGGCGGCAGGTGGCGGAAGGATTCGTTGCGCGGCGCGATCCAGCCTTGCTGGTGCAGGTGGTCGCGGGCGGCCAGGATGTCGGCGCGGGCGGTGTCCATGTTCAGGCCTCCACCGCTTCGGCCGCGTGTGCGTAGCCGGTGCGTGCAATGCGGCGCGCCAGCTCCAGGTCGCCCGATTCGGCGATGCAGCCCTGGTCCAGCCGCAGCACGGTATCGGGCTCCAGTGATTCGATCAGTTGCAGGTAGTGCGACACGACCACAAACGCGGTACCCTGGGCGCGCAGGCTTTGCACCAACTGCACCACAGCGCGCACACCATCAACGTCCATGCCGGAGTCAATCTCGTCGAGCACCGCCAAGCGGGGTTGCAGCAAGGCCAGCTGCAGCAGCTCGTTGCGCTTGCGCTCGCCGCCGGAGAAGCCCTCGTTGACCGGGCGGCCCAGCATGGCCTCGGGCAGACCCGAGCTGCTGCGCGGCCGTGCGCGCGCTGGCCAGGAAGTCAAAAGCGTCCAGCGGCACCTGCCCGCGCGCTTCGCGCACCGCGTTGAGCGCGCTGCGGATAAAAAGGTTGTTCTTCACGCCGGGAATGTCGGGCGGCACCTGAAACGACAGGAACAGGCCGGCACGGGCGCGTTCCTGGGCGTTCATGGCCAGCAAATCCTGCCCGTCAAACTGCGCCTGGCCGGAGACGACGCGGTAGCTCGGGTGGCCGGCGAGTGCCAGGCCCAGCGTGCTCTTGCCGCTGCCGTTGGCACCCATCAGCACCACCAGGGCACCGGGTGCCACGTCGAGCGAGACCGACTTGAGCACGTTGCGCGCACCCACATCGACACGCAGGTTGCGCACTTGCAGCAGGGGAGATGGGGTGGTCATGGGGTATCCTTTGTTCAAAATTGATAGCTAAAAGTCTTTATTTGACGAGGGCTAGAGGCACTTTTTGTTAATAGAAATTCAGCCCACAGCACCTTCCAGCGACACCGCCAGCAGGGCCTTGGCTTCCAACGCAAATTCCATCGGCAGTTCTTCGAGCACCGCCTGGCAAAAGCCACCGACGATGAGTGCCGTGGCGTCCTGCGGGGCTATGCCGCGCTGCTGGCAGTAGAAAAGCCGCTCCTCCGAGATGCGGGTGGTGGTGGCCTCGTGCTCCACCACGGCATCGCTGCGCGCGGTGTCCACATACGGATAGGTGTGGGCACCACAGTTCGGGCCGATCAGCAGCGAATCGCATTGCGTGGTGTTGCCCGCGTTGGCAGCAGTGGGGGCCACGCGCACCAGGCCCCGGTAGCTGTTGTGCGCGTGCCCGGCGCTGATGCCCTTGGAGACGATGCGGCTCTTGGTGTTGCGCCCCAGGTGAATCATCTTGGTGCCAGTGTCGGCCTGCTGGAAGTGGTTGGCCACGGCAATGGAATGGAACTCGCCGCTGGAGTCATCCCCGCGCAGCACCACGCTGGGGTATTTCCAGGTGATGGCCGAGCCGGTTTCCACCTGCGTCCAGGCAATGTGCGCGCGCTGGCCCGCGCACAGGCCGCGCTTGGTGACAAAGTTGTAGATTCCGCCACGCCCCTGCGTCGTCGCCGGGGTACCAGTTCTGCACGGTCGAGTATTTGATGTGGGCGTCGTCGTGCGCCACCAGTTCCACCACCGCCGCGTGCAATTGGTTCTCGTCGCGCTGCGGCGCGGTGCAGCCTTCCAGGTAGCTCACATGGCTGCCTTCTTCGGCGATGATCAAGCGTGCGCTCGAACTGCCCGGTGTTGCGCGCGTTGATGCGAAAGTACGACGACAGCTCCATCGGGCAGCGCACGCCCTTGGGGATGTAGACAAACGAGCCATCCGAGAACACGGCGGAATTGAGTGCGGCATAGAAGTTGTCGCCCATCGGCACTACGCTGCCCAGGTAGCGTTCAATCAGTTCCGGGTGGTGCTCCACCGCGTGCGAAAACGAGCAGAAGATGACACCCACCCCAGCCAGTTGCGCACGGAATGTGGTGCCCACCGACACCGAGTCAAACACCGCGTCCACCGCCACACCGGCCAGACGGGCACGTTCGTGCAGCGGCACGCCCAGCTTTTCGTAGGTCTCCAGCAGCTTGGGGTCCACCTCGGCCAGGCTCTTGGGCGCGTTCTTCAGCGACTTGGGTGCCGAGTAGTAGCACAAGGCCTGAAAGTCGATCGGGTTGATGCGCAGTGAGGTCCACTGGGGCGGCTCCAGCGTCTGCCACAAGGCCAGGGCTTTCAGACGCCACTGCAGCAAAAAGTCGGGTTCGCGCTTCTTGCGCGAGATGGCGCGTACGGTGTCCTCGTCAAGACCCGGCGGCAACGCGTCCGATTCGATGTCGGTGACAAAACCATGCCGGTAGGGACCATCCAGAGCCTGGTTCAGGGCGGGTGCTTGTTCGGTCGTTTGCATGGTCTGCCTTTTAGAGGTTCTCGAATACGGTAATTTTTAAAAGATGTATATATTATATATCTTTAAAAGTTCTAACAACTTAGCCGATCAATTTGCCCGTTTTCAACAGATGGGTATTCATATTTCGATGCGCTGAATGCATCGCATATGTACTTCAACTATTCATCTGTCTTTTCCATGTGGCCGCCGAACCCGGCGCGCATTGCTGACAACACCCGGTTGGAAAAACCGGCCTGCCCGCGTGATGCAAAACGCGCGAACAGCGCAGCGCCAAGAACATTCGAAGGAACCCCTTCCTCGATGGCCGCCTGGATCGTCCAGCGACCTTCGCCAGAATCCGAGACGTGGCCGCCGTAGTTGTCGAGTTCTGGATTTTTTTGGAGGGCTTCAGCGGTTAAGTCGAGCAACCATGAGCCGACTACGCTGCCACGCCGCCAGACCTCTGCGATCTCAGGCAAGTTCATGTCAAATTGGTAGAACTCCGGGTGGTGCAGTGGTGTCGTCTCCGCATCTACGTTTTGCGTTTGCTTGCCCACATTGGCATTGCGCAGAATATTGAAACCCTCTGCGTAAGCAGCCATCAGGCCATATTCGATGCCGTTGTGGATCATTTTTACAAAATGACCTGCACCATGCCCACCGCAATGCAGGAACCCCTCTTCAGCGTCAACAGGGCTACCGATCCTGCCCGGGGTCCGCGCTGCCACCGCCATACCGGGCGCAAGAGACGAGAAGATTGACCGCAAGCGCGCAACGGGTTCGGCTTCGCCACCGATCATCAGACAATAGCCGCGATCAATGCCGGCTACGCCACCACTGGTGCCTACATCAAGATAGTGAATGCGTTTGGCCTTCAACTCGGCGGCTCGACGCATGTCATCGCGGTAATACGAATTGCCGCCATCGATGATGATGTCGTCAGGGGCAAGCAGTGGCACCAAGTCGTTCAACGCATGGTCTACCATGGCAGCCGGAATCATCAGCCAGATGGCGCGCGGTCTGGCCATTTGCGCGACCATTTCCTGCATCGACGCGGCACCAGTGGCACCGTATTCCCGCAGGCTGGCCACTGCTGCTGACTTCGCGTCATAAACGACGCATTCATGGCCCTGGCGCATCAGGCGTTGAGCCATGCCGGCACCCATCCGGCCCAAACCAACTATTCCGATTTTCATTTCTATTCTCCTTTGTCGATGCCTGCTGAACTGTGGTGGGGCAACCCACCGGGCGTGTTAATGCCCATCACTTTCAATCGGGTCCTCTAAATGGCGTGGGATGCCTCCAGGCCCTGCAGTCATTTGCCAGGCGACATGCGCCAGCCAGCCTAAAGCGAGTAGCGCTGCCACAGCAATCAACCAGGTCCCGAGACGGATCTGGTCATCAAGCAGGTAGGCGTTGCACAGTCGCAGCGGACTGTCGATGTACAGCTGCCCCACCACGGCGGTCATGGGAAGCATGTTGCCTAAAAAGAAGCCCTGCATCAGAAGGCCCGCGGCTTGCCAGGACAAGCGCAGCGCAGCGCCCGCGAGCAGCAGAGCGACACATTTGGCCGCTTCGAGTGGTACCGACACCAGAACCAGATCGAGCACGCGCGGCACCATCAGCACGGCCAGCACAGTGCCTACGCCCACCAGACCGCTGATCCCATAAGCGTTCCAGCGCGCCACGTGGGCGCTTGCTGCAGGCGGTAGCGCTACCGCCAGACAGGCCCCGGCCAGCATCCACAACGGAAACTGCAGCACCATGTGCCGCCACATACTTGCGGTGAGCCATTGGCGCAACGCAGGCAAAAGCAAAAGCCCCAACAGTGCAGCGCCCGCCCATATTTGGCGCCTCGGCGTAGCGTACGCCGCTACGATGTCAACGGCCACGCGCATGGGCTGCCGGATCACAGAGACCCCTTTTGCGCTAAGTGGCGCGCAAAGTCGAGCGCCAGCTGCTGCTCCACCAAGTCAAACACCCGTACCAGACGGCCCCGTGTGTCCAACACTATAAAGGCGGCATTGTGCTCATAGTCACCGCGCCCGTCGGGAACCACTACTACGCCCAAGCGCTGCAGCAGCCACTGCTGCTCTGACGCATTGGGCACGCGTACCCAGTTCCACACCACCGGGTCGGCCTGCAGGGTTCGCGCATAGGCCTGCAATACGGTGGAACTGTCGTGTGCGCCGTCGAAGCTGATGGACAACAAGCGCACACCGACGCGGGCACCCGCATCGCGGTCGGCCTCCAGGCCTGCTTGCAATTGCTGAAAATTACTGCCCAGCGACAGGCATACCGTCTTGCAGCGCGTGTAGAAGAAATCCACCAGAGTTACATCGCCGCCCCGCGCCAACAGCGCGGGCAGCGTTTGCGCAGCGATGCCGGGGCCTTCGACGGTCACGGATGGCACCGGCACTGGTTGCTGCGCAACCTCAAAGCGGCGCGCGCCTTCGGCCGTCCAGATATGGAAGTCATGTGTCAGCCAGCTGGCACTGGCGTAACCCATCAGCGCCAGAAACTAACTAGCAGTGCTGTCCGTAACATAGCAGGCGAAACTTTCTTCTCTACCTTGTGAATCGACTCGTCAGTTGGATTTATCCGACAGTGCCTTCAGTGCAGCGCCTCCCTCAAACGGCTTGGTACGCGCGCTGCTGGCTTTGCGCTCTCGCTCAAACAATGTGGAGGGTAGCGAATTGGCCTTGTTCGACCAGTTGCTGCGGATGTAGCTGGCCACCGCCGCCAATTCGGCGTCACCAAGTTGTTGGAAGGCAGGCATGGCGCCGTTGTACGTGGTGCCCGCCACGCTAATTTCGCCATTGATGCCGTGCAGCAAGATATTGGCCAAGGTGCGTGCGTCGCCCTGCACCCATTCAGAACCGTCGAGCGGCGGGAACACGCCTGGCAAGCCCTTGCCCGTGGCCTGGTGGCAGGCCACACACTGCGCGTTGAATATGGCTTTGCCGTCTACTGCCGCCCCTACAGAGACCGGCGCAGGCCCCGACAAGTCGGCCAAAGTAGCGACGGTCGCCCAGGACCGCGTTACCAAACGGTTCGGAGACAAAGATATACACCACGCCAAACAGCACCATGGCCAGTGTCACAACGACAGCGGCCAAAGGGACGGGGCGGATTCGCTCCTCGGGATCGGCGTTTTCGCGCTCCTGCGCCTGGTAGGTGGTGTCGGGTTTGGGGGTCATAGTGGCCTCTCGTGGGGTTAAGGTGCAGGCGTTGCGGCCGATGCGGGCGATAAGGGGATTGCGGTAGCGAGCTGTGTTGCTGCGTGGCCTGCTGCACGGTGGGTGGCAGCACCGGGTAGGTGTGGTTCATACCTTGCAGATACTTCACCAGGTCTAGCGCCTCAGGTCGTGCCACCACCACCTTGCTGAGCGGCGTCTGGCCCGGCGGCAGTTTGACGACCTCGTCGCCAGGCTCAGCGGCATCCTTCACTTCAAACATATACGGGTACGACGGCATGATCGAACCGGGCACGTAGGCGCGCGGCTGATACAAGTGGCCTAGATGCCAATCCTTGCTGGGCTGGCGCGCACCAATGTTGAACAAGTCGGGTCCGGTGCGCATGCTGCCCAGCAGGTGAGGTTTATCGTAGAAATAATCGCCTGGCACCGAGACTCGTCCCCAGCCACGCTCGGCATCGGGACCCAGGTTGCGGTCGCGGGGCTGCTGGCTATGGCAATACACGCAGCCATTGGAGATGTACACCTGCCGCCCACGCAGCTCGGCGCTGCTGTAAGGTTTGAGGCCCTCTGGTGGCGCGATGTCGCGCACCTGCAGATAGGGCAAAACCACCAACGCGGCCGTTGCGACGGCCAGTGCCACCATGGCACCAGCGGCGAGTTTGACTTCATTTTCCATGTGCGAGCTCCAAGGCCTTGGGGGGCCGTGTGAAAAGCGCCGCGCCTGTGCGTGTTGGGCCAAAGCGCAGCGCCATGGCCAGGAAGTGGCCAACAAAAATCAAGTGACTCAGTACCATCAATGATCCCCCCAGACTTCGCCACTGGAGATAGGGAATCGTCACTGCCACCGACTCCATGAATGGCCGCGAGGCATCCAACATGGCCAGACCCTGCAGCCACCCGCCAATGGACAGGCCTACAAAGTAGATGCTGATACCCACAACCGCCAACCAGAACTGCAGCGTGATCAGGTGCGGATACGGCCACTCCCAATGCAACACACGTGGCAGCATGAAATAGATGGCTCCAAACAGAACCATGGTGACAAATGCATAGGCCCCCAGGTGGGCGTGCGCTACGGTGAAATGCGTGAAGTGCGCCACCTGGTTCACGCTGCGCAGCGCCTCCAGCGAGCCCTGCAGCGACGACAGCATGTACATGAAGCCACCAAACATCATGAAACGCAGCGTGGGCGACTGCCGAGCCATGTGCATGCGCCCCCGCATTGTGCTGGCCATATTGATGGTGAAGGCTGCCACAGGAATGATCATCATCATGCTTTGGACGATTGACAGCGTGCTTAGCCAGCCCGGGATCGGCCCGCCAATCAGGTGGTGGCCGCCCACCTGGCCGTAGAAGAATGCCAGCGTCCAGAACCCGAGAATCGACAGGTTGTAAGAACGCACCGGCCGCCCGATGATCTTAGGCAAAAAGTAATAAATGGCACCCACGCTGACGGGTGTGAACCACAGACCCAGCACGTTGTGCCCGTACCACCAATTGGTGGTGGCCTGCTGCACGCCAGTGTGCACGCCCGGCAGCTTGCCGATGATGAACAGAAGCGCAATCCACAGTAGCGCCGCAACCATGTACCAGACGCTCACATACAGCGACTCGACCTTGCGGTTGACCAGCGTATACAGCACGGGGATGATGATGCAGACAAACCCGGCCACGATGAAGATGCCGATCTGCCACGGAATCTCCAGGTATTCCATGCCGTCTGTCCATCCCGAGCCAATGGCCCCAATCGCGCTGGCAATTCCGGTATTGATCAGCGCGCCGCCCAACATCACCCACATCGCGCCCACTAGGTTCGTACGCAGCAGGCGCGGTAGTACCCAGATGATTACACCCAGCGCCGCATTGGTGATCCAGCCATACAACACCGCCGTGAGGTGCACCGTGCGAATGCGCCCAAAGGTCTGCCAGGCCTCGCCCACCAGCCAGTCTGGCATGTGTAGCTTAAGAGACGCCGTCAGCCCCGCGAAGGATCCCAACACCAGCCAGAAACATGCAAACGCGATGAACATGAACACTGGGAATGCGCTGGAGTGATCGGACTCAATGCGGTTCCGTAGCTCGTCCGGGTCGGCCAAGTGCTCGCCTTCGCCAGGTCCGGACGCCACCCCTGGCAGGCACTCTTGGGCGTTGCCGGGTATCGCTGGGTCATCGACCTTGCCTAGCTCACCCGGTGCAAAAATGATCGATGCTGCAAGGGGGTTCTCCACCAGCAAGCCCTTGCGCATAGACCATATGAAGAAAAACAAACCCATGATCGAGAGCAAGAAGGCCCCCAATAAGCTCAATATTGCACTGTCCATCGGTGTGCTACCTTTCCTCTTGGGTGCGCAGGCTGCGCACGGGTATATCGATCCCACTCAACATGCCACCCGAAAATTTTTGATCATGAAAAGTTTGTGGTGACCTAAGTTTCATTTTTTGAAGGGCGTAAATTCCGTGTCGGTAGGGCTGGCTAACTCGGTCTTGCAAAGTGCTGGTCATGGTGCAAGCTTTTTCAAATTGAAACTCTCGCCACAACCGCACGTACTGCCGACATTGGGGTTGTCGAATTGAAAAGCCTGCTTCATTCCCTCTGTCACAAAGTCGAGCTGCGCTCCGTCAATACTTGCCAGGCTTTTGGCATCGACCACCAGCTTGCTGCCCGCGTGGTCAAACACATGGTCGTCCGGATTGATGCTGTCGGTAATGGCGTATGTGTAGGTCAAACCGGAGCAACCGACCGGTTTGACACCCACCCTCAAACCCAGACCACATGCATGCTTGGCAAGCTGGGAGGCAATTTGGCGAGCAGCCGCATTTGTCAAAGTAATGGCCATAGCACCTGCTTTCTTTAAAGATATATTTAATATGTATCTTAATAGATCAAGCCGATTTGTCAAACGCCATACCCACGGTCAGGTGATTACTTCTCTCAAAACTTATAGGCCGAGTCAGTCACTATCCTCTGGCCGGCGTCAACTATCCTGACCGCCCGGCGACAACTATCCTGGCCGGTGGAGGTGGGGGGAGTTTTGGGTAGTCAGCGCGGTTTTTCTGGGTTGTCTTGAATCTCCTTTTCAACGGCTGTTTGGCAAGCGAAGCGCGTCAGGCCGTAGGCTCCAATTCGGGGAGCGGTGGGCAAGGCACGTACCCCGCAGGGGCTGTCCACAGGCCCGTCCTGTGGGCAGGTGGCTTGTCCACGGCGGGCGGGTGTGCTTCAAGCGGCGGCCTCGGTAGTTGTCGCCGCTTTTGCCCGGCGCGCCGGGGGTCGTGCTGCCTGCGCGACCCGGCGGCGGTAGCTCTCGACGTTCATCTCCAGAATCGTGGCGTGGTGCACCAGCCGATCCACGGCGGCCACCGTCATGGCCGGCATCCACGAACACTTCGCCCCACTGCGAGAACGGCGTGTTGGCCGTGATGGCGATGCTCTTGCGCTCGTAGCGCTCGGAGATCAGCTCGAACAACACGCTGGTCTCGGCCTGGTCGCGGCGCACGTAGCTCAGATCGTCCAGGATCAGCAAATCGAAGCGGTCGAGCTTGGCCAGTTCCTGCGGCAAGCGCAGGTCGCGCCGGGCCGCCTGCAGCCGTTGCACGAGCTCGGAGCAGCGCGTGAACAGCACGCGCCGGCCGGCATCGATCAGCGCATGTCCGAGCCCGGCGATCAGATGGCTTTTGCCCACGCCCGGCGGACCGAACAGCAGAACGTTGGCACCGCGCTCCAGCCACTCGTGGCCTTCGGCCAACGCCATCACCTGCGCCTTGGACACGCTGGGCACGGCGGCGAAGTCGAAGCTCGACAGCCGCTTGTCCGGGCTCAAGGCCCGACTCGGCACGGTGGCGCTCGATACGGCGCGCCTCGCGCTCGTGCATCTCGTGCTCCAGCAGTGTCTCCAGCAACCGGTGGCCGGGCCAGCCCTCGCGGTCGGACTGCGCGCACAGCTCGGGCACCAGCCGCTTGATCGTGGGCAGGCGCAGCTCGGTGAGCATCAGCCCCAGGCGCGCACTGGTGGCCGCAGTCGTGGCCGCCGCTCATGGCGCGTTCTCCCAGCAAGGCGTCGATAGCCGGCCAGCGCTGGCAACATCCACGGCACCACGGGTAGCACGCCCTGGGGCGGCGCCAGCAGCGCGGTCGAGCGCCTGCAGGTCGGGCAACTGGTCGAGTTCGATCAGCTGCTCCAGCTCGGTCGGCCAGCTGCGCCTCGTGGCCCTCGGCAGCCAGCACGAGCAGCCCCACCATGGTCTTGCAGGCTTCGCGCTCGGACAGGCTGCGCGGCCAGCCGCTCCCAGGTCTGGCGGTACACCGGGCGCGGGAACATCGCGTCGCGCAGCACCCAGCGTGCGAAGGCGCCGGGCTTGCGCTTCAGGGCGCCGACCAGATGCCGGTAATCGATGTCGCGCGGATGGCGCTGGCCGTCACGGTGCGTCAAGCGCGGGCCGCTCCAGCACCCGCTGCGCCGCCCAGCCAGCATTCGATGTGCTCGCTGTACAGGCGCACCATCAGGCGGTGCCCGATGAGCTGGCTCGGCGCGCTGTACTGCGCGCCGCGTACCGTGAAGATGGCGTATTTGCTGACCCGTGCCGGCACCTCCTCGAACTCGGCCGTGCGCCGCGCCGGCAGCGTGCGCAACATGGCCCGCTCCACGGCCAGGCGCTCGGCCACGCGGGCGTTCATGCGCCCCACGATGGTTGCCACCAACGTCTCGTACGTCGTTCGCGTGAATCGAAGTGGCGCGAACCGCGCAGGCGCAACGCCTGGTCCAGCGCCGTCTTGAGCGAGTCGTGGCGCGATTCGATGGAGCCGTTCTCCTGCGACTGGCCTGGGTTGCAGCGGCTCGCTCGCATGCCGTAATGGCGGCACAGCGCAGCGTACCGCGGCGGTCAGTTCCTGTTCCTCGGCCAGGTTGTTGAAGGCCGCCGACAGACTGTCGGTGCGGTGCTCCTCGGGCACGCCACCCAGGCGCCACAGAGCCGCCTGCAGCCCGTCGACAGCGCCACGAAGCTCTCGCCGCCCTGCATCACCACCGCATGGCGCCAGCCCGAGTGGGCCAGCGCGAACTGGTACAGCCGATGCGGGAAGGCAAGCTCGTCAATGATCACCTCAAGCTCGTCAGCAGACGGTGAAGTCCGACAGGCCCAGCCGGCCGGGCGGATGCTCCTGCGCGAAGTAAACCTCGCGCTCGGCGCCATGCACGGCACGCCACTGGCGAATGCGACGCTGCAGCGTGCGCAGCACGGAGCCGTCGTAGCCGCCCGGGGTAGCGCCGCTGCAGTTCCTCCAGCAACGTGACGGCGTTGAGTGCGCCGTCGCTTCGCAGCAGAGGCACGACCTCACTGTCCCAGACCGCGGTCAGCGGGTCAGCTGCGGGTGCGCCAGGCCCGGGCTTCGCGCTGCGAGGGCAAAGCATCGCTGGTTTCGATGCGCCGCGCGCTGCGTTCGCTGATGCCGGCCTTGGCCGCGGCAGCGACCTGGCTGAGCTTGTTGCGGTGTTGTTTGTACTTGTGCACTTGGTGGTCCGTGATCTTCTTGCCGGGCATGCCGCTGAGCCTTCGATTGTAGTTCGATCGGCTCACGGTAACCCCGCCTCCCGGACCTGCCCGGCGTTGGCGTCTCAACCGGCCAAGATAGTTGTCGTCGACCGGCCAAGGTAATTGTCGCCAACCACTTCATCGTCTGCTGGAAAGCTGGCAAGGTGTTGACAACATTACTTTGTTGCGGCAAGTGAGGGCTGCAGGTTGGGGACGATCTGGCTGATGAGTTGACGAACTCCAAGCGCCGCATGACGATCGACCAAGCCAACGCCGCGCGTCAAGCCCAGGTAAAGACCGACGCCGAGGCCGTAGCATTCATCAACAAGTCGCTCGGCGGACGGGACGACCCGGACGGAAAGTTACTTACGGCCGCTGCGATGGCGTGGGTCTGGCATGGGCGTGGTGATGCCGACCGCACGGAAGACGAGGCGCCTAGCATGCACCCAGCGTACGGCCGCGAGCGGTACTTTGGGGCCTTACGTGCCTATGCAGCCTTCAAAAATCGGACCAAGGTCAAGACGAAGAAGAAGTAGGAGGGTGTCCAATGCCGGCTGTTTAAGAAACGCCGCGGGGCAGGCGATCGCATAGAAGTCCGCCTGTTCGCGTCCCAACATTGGGCATGCAATCCAGAACCCATCCTTTAGGCGAAAATCTGGCAAACCGGAATCGTCGCCCATTTGGTCCGCGTCAACTACCCTGGCCGACCGGCCAAGGTAATTGTCGCCAACCACCCATTCCGGCCTCGTGACCAGCATTCTGGTCAAGGCCAGAAATTGGTCACGATAGTCCGGAATCCCCCAGTCACGATCGGCCGGAATACCCACAACGGGCCACGTCAATACTTAGAAGGCGTCACGGGCCACTTTGCGCACGCCCTCCCGCCGAACATATGCCGCCGGGCCTTCAACAAAGGGCGCACTGGAATCCGATTCCACTGGCGCGTCGAAAACCCCGCATTGCGTGCTGAGCAAATCGACCAGATCCGCCGTGACTGGCTTTGCCGGCGCAGCCTTGTCCCCGCCGTCCTTCTTGCACTGTTCTTCGGCTTCGAGTGCTTCTTGCTGCGCCAGTACCTCGGCGCGTGTGGGGCTGTCAGCCCTTTTTGCGCGCTTCCAGAATCGCCTTGTTGTGCGCGGGCGCCGCCTTCTTGAGCATCGCCAGCACGTTCGCGCGCTGCTGCGTTGTCAGGTGCGCGAGCTTCTTGTGAAGTTCCGAATTCGGCGGTGTCGGCTTGTCCATGGCTAGCTTTGATTTCACAGCCCATGTTGCGAATCACGCCCCTTGCCGCTGTGGGAGGCCATGGCGTCCTCGCCGGATCCGATCGACCCCGGCCATACGCCATAGCCCGGCGGCGGGCCGTACGTTCCAACGAATCCGGGCGCCAATGGGTCAGGCGACACACAAATCACTTCGAGTAGTTGTTGGTATTTCGGCTCGCCTAGTGCTTTCCCATTGGTTTGGGAAATTGGGTTGCGCGGGTTCGACGTAACTTGGGTCTGCTCCTCAGGCGTCGAATATTTCAGCTTATCGCGTAGGCGTGGCGCTGGCGGGGATGGATGATCCATATTCGAGCGTGTCAATCAGAGGATCCATTTAAACATCGTCGTGCAGCGACTGAATGTAAGCTATCTCGAAGCGACTGCACCGGCATTGACATTGCACAGGAATTGCCGTTTCGGGGACTGGCGGCATGTCACCCAATCTGATGATGCGAGTCGGCCGCATTGTCGGCACGATGGCGCGATCCAAACCAAGGACCGCCATGCTTGGAAACCGACACCATCGCCCAGCACTGACCTACCGGCGTATGCACCGCACTCGACAAAGGCGGCAAGCCAGGCTTGAGTTGGAGTTGTTGCGCGAGCTTGTTGCGGCGCTGCGCGACTTCGACCGGGACGGTAGGGCGGTGCCACCTGACTGATGACGCCGCCGACCACGGGCCTGCTGGCGCATTGCCGGGAATTCCTGCTCCTAAGCCCATGGTGGCGCCCTGCCCCCATGTGCGTCTGGTATGCCGTCATCGGGCAAATCGGTCGCCCTCGTCGATACAATTTATTCAGCGCAGGCGAACCGGAAGGCAGAGCAAGCGTTCCCAAAAACCACCTTTTAGACACTTTTTAGACACCGCCAACAAAAAAGGACTTGGCATCTCTGCCAAGTCCTTGATTTATTGTCTATTCTGGTGGGCGGTGGAGGTTTCGAACCTCCGACCCCAGCAGTGTGAATGCTGTGCTCTACCCCTGAGCTAACCGCCCTGTTGCCGTTGCCGGAACAGCCGCAGATTATGCCACAGCGTCAAGCCGCCTCTGGCGCCGGCCACAGAGTTTTTCCACCACTGGCCTTATCCAGTTCCTTGAGAATCTGCGCATGGGCTTCGAGTTCCGCGTCACTGGCCCGCAGCACCGGCAAATCGAAATCGCATAGATCGACGTTGGCCACGGCCCCCACCTCGTCCGTAGCGTCATCGGTGTCCATCAACAACGCCTCCTGGCCGCGCGTCATGTTGATGTAGACATCGGCCAGCAGTTCGGCATCGAGCAAGGCGCCGTGCAGCGTGCGGCCCGAGTTGTCGACATCGAGACGGTCGCACAGCGAGTCCAGCGAATTGCGTTTGCCGGGATACATTTCCTTGGCCATGGCCAGGGTGTCGACGATTGCGCCCACCATAGGAGGAAACGGCCCACGGCCGATCAGTTCCAGTTCCTTGTTGAGAAAGCCGACGTCAAACGGTGCGTTGTGGATGATGATCTCGGCGCCGGCCAGATACTCCAGCAACTCATCGGCGACGGCCGCAAACACCGGCTTGTCGCGCAGGAACTCGTTGCTGATGCCGTGCACCCGCAGCGCTTCCTCGTGGCTGTCACGCCCCGGGTTGAGGTAGAAATGCTTGTTGTTGCCGGTGAGCTTGCGATGCAGCAGTTCGACGCAGCCGACCTCAATGATGCGGTCGCCGTTATCCGGCGACAAGCCGGTGGTTTCGGTATCCAGGAAGATCTGACGCATGACGCGGTTTCAGTGGTTCTCTTTGGCGTGGTTGATCGAATAGCGCGGGATCTCCACCACCACGTCGGTCTGCGCCAGGATGGCCTGGCAACTCAGGCGCGAATTGGGCTCCAGGCCCCAGGCGCGATCGAGCAGGTCTTCCTCGCTTTCGTCCTGCTCGTTGAGCGAGGCAATGCCCTCGCGCACGATCACGTGGCAGGTGGTACATGCGCAACTCAGGTCGCAGGCATGTTCGATGTTGATCTTGTTGTCCAACAGCGCTTCGCAGATGGACGTGCCTGCCGGCGCGGAAATCTCTGCGCCCTGCGGGCAGTATTCGGCGTGCGGCAGTATCTTGATGGTGGGCATGGCGTGCTGTCGCTCGGTTATTTCAGACGGTTTCGATGTTCTTGCCAGAGAGGGCCTGCTGGATGCCGCGGTTCATGCGCATGGCGGCGAAATTCTCGGTGCCCTGGGCCAGCGCCTTGCAGGTCGCCTCGATCACGGCGGGATCTTCCGACGCCAACACCTCACGCACCGTTTGCATCACGGCGAGCACGGCGGCGAGTTCCCCGGCATCGAGCAGGTCGGCGTCGGCGTCCAGTGCGGTCTGTGTCGCCAGCAACAGGCGTTCGGCGTCGAGCCGGGCTTCGGCAATGGCGCGCGAGCGCATGTCCGACTGCGCGGTCGAGAAACTGTCCTGCAGCATCTTGGCAATCTGGCCGTCATCCAGGCCGTAGCTGGGCTTGACGTCGATCTGCGCCTGCACGCCGCTGAGCAGTTCCTGCGCCGCGACGTTGAGCAGGCCGTCGGCGTCGACGGTGAACGTGACACGAATACGCGCCGCGCCCGCAACCATGGGCGGAATACCGCGCAACTCGAAACGCGCCAGGCTGCGGCAATCCGCGACCATGTCGCGCTCGCCTTGAACCACATGCAGAGCGAGCGCGGTCTGACCGTCCTTGTAGGTGGTGAAGTCCTGCGCCATTGCAGTCGGGATGGTCTGGTTGCGTGGCACGATGCGCTCGACCAGGCCGCCCATGGTCTCCAGACCCAGCGACAGCGGGATCACATCGAGCAGCAGCAGATCGCCATCGGGCTGATTGCCCGCGAGTTGATTCGCCTGGATGGCAGCGCCCAGCGCGACGACTTCGTCCGGATTGAGATTGTTCAGCGGCTCGCAATCGAAGAACCGTCCCACTTCAGACTGGATTTGCGGCATGCGGGTCGAGCCGCCCACCATGACCACGCCCTTGATATCGGCGGCCACCAGTTTTGCGTCGCGCAAGGCCTTGCGTGCGGCGGTAATCGTGCGCGCTGTCAGCGCGGCAGTCGCCTGCTCGAACATGGCGCGCGTGACCTGCTGCGAGATGGTTTTTTCGCCAAAAACGGCGCTGAACGTGGCGCCGTCCTGCTTAGACAAGGCCTCCTTGCAGGCGCGTGCCGCGATGCTGAATGCCGTCATGTCCGATGCGGCGGTCAAGGAAACGCCGGCCTGCCTGGCTACCAGCGCGGCCAGGGCACGGTCGTAGTCATCCCCGCCCAGCGCCGAATCACCACCGGTTGCAATCACCTCGAAAACACCCTGACTCAGTCGCAAGATGGAGATGTCGAAGGTGCCACCGCCCAGGTCGTAGATGGCGTACACGCCTTCGCTGGCGTTCTCCAGACCATAGGCAATGGCCGCGGCCGTCGGTTCATTGATCAGGCGCAACACATTCAGGCCGGCCAGTTTGGCCGCGTCCTTGGTTGCCTGTCGCTGCGCGTCGTCGAAATACGCCGGCACCGTGATGACTGCACCTACCAGGTCATCGCCCAATGTGTCTTCGGCGCGGTAGCGCAAGGTGGCCAGGATCTCGGCGCTGATTTCGACCGGCGATTTCTCACCGCCAGCGGTGTGCAGAGCCAACATGCCAGGCTTGTCGATGAATTGGTACGGCAGGTGCTCGTAGTCTGCCACGTCGGCCAGCGATCGACCCATGAAACGTTTCACCGAAGCCACTGTGTTCTGCGGATCCTGTGCCAGTGCCTGCAAGGCTTGCAGTCCGATCTGGCGTCGGCCGCCATCCAGATAGCGTACGACCGACGGCAGGATCACATGACCATCCTCGTCGGGCAGGCATTCGGCGACACCGCTGCGCACGGCGGCAACCAGCGAATGTGTCGTGCCCAGGTCAATGCCCACCGCCAGGCGGCGTTCATGCGGATTGGGCGTGTGGCCCGGTTCGGAAATCTGTAGTAAAGCCATGGGTATCGTCGGTCAGTGCGTCAAATCGCCTGCCCTGGTGTGCCCGCCACAACGGCGGGCGGATTCTGGAAATCATCGAGCCGCGATTGCACGTCGTGGCTGAAGCGCTCGATGAACATCAATGCCCGTACCTGTCCGACCGCCTGATCCGGCGCGTGTTGCACGTCGAGCAGTTCTTCGCAATGCTGCAAGGCCGTCACGCGCGCCTGGGTCACCTGTTCCAACAAGCGGGCGATGTCGGCCTCGTTGCTCGCATCGTCCAGCGCTTCGCGCCACTGCATCTGCTCGATCAAAAACTCCGCCGGCATGGCAGTATTGTTCTCGGCGTTTATCGGCGCGCCGGCCAGTTCACACAGATAGGCCGCCCGCTTGAGCGGTTGCTTGAGCCGCTGGTAAGCCTCGTTGATCCTTACCGACCATTGCATGGCCTGACGTTGTGCGCCAACATCCTGGGCCGCAAACCGGTCCGGATGCGCCTCGCGCTGCAGTTCCTTCCAGCGTGCGTCGATCGCGCCGGGATCCTGTGCAAAACGCGCCGGCACCGCGAACAGTTCGAAGTCGTTCGATGCCAGTGTCAGCGGCTTGTCACCCATGGCGCGTCCGCCCGTCAAGACCGTCTCGCCCGTTCACACCCGGAACGATTCGCCGCAACCGCATTTGTCGCGTTCGTTCGGGTTGTGGAAGCGGAACCCCTCGTTCAGACCTTCACGCACATAGTCGAGCTGGGTTCCTTCTATATAGGCCATGCTCTTCGGATCGACCAGCACCTTGACGCCGTGCTGCTCGAACACCACGTCCTCCGGCGCCATTTCGTCGACGTACTCGAGGGTATAGGCCAGGCCGGAACAACCCGTGGTCTTGACCCCAAGACGCACGCCCACGCCCTTGCCACGTTTGGTCAGGTAGCGGTTGACGTGCCGCGCCGCGGCTTCAGAAAGCGATACGGACATGTCAGTACCGCCCGGCCGTTCCGAAAGTACTGACGGCCACCGAGGGGCTGGGTCCTGCGGCTCTGACTCTGCCTGCGCAGAGTCGGACAGGACGAAGAGCCGTGGCCTCTGGCCGAGGCACGTTCAGCGAACGCAGAGAGCGTGGGGGCTGTTTCATATCAGTGCTTGTGCTTCTTCTTGTAGTCGTCCACCGCGGCCTTGATGGCGTCTTCGGCCAGGATGGAGCAATGGATTTTCACTGGCGGCAGAGCCAGTTCCTCGGCAATCTGGGCGTTCTTCAAGGCAGCCGCCTGGTCCAGTGTCTTGCCCTTGACCCATTCGGTCACCAGCGACGAGGAGGCAATGGCTGAGCCGCAGCCATAGGTCTTGAAGCGCGCGTCCTCGATGACGCCGGTCTGCGCATTGACCTTGATCTGCAATTTCATCACGTCACCGCAAGCCGGCGCACCGACCATGCCGGTGCCGACAGCGTCGTCACCCTTGTCGAAGGAGCCGACATTGCGCGGGTTCTCGTAATGGTCTACGACCTTTTCGGAATATGCCATGGTGTTACCTCTCTCTCAAAATTCGTTCGGCGGTCAGTGGGCGGCCCACTGGATGGTGCTGATGTCGATGCCGTCCTGGTACATCTCCCACAGCGGACTCAGGTCGCGCAGCTTGGCGACGTTTTCCTTGATGGTCTGGACTGCATAGTCGATTTCGTCTTGCGTCGTGTAGCGGCCAATCGTCATGCGCAGACTGCTGTGTGCCAGTTCATCGCTGCGCCCGAGCGCGCGCAATACATAGCTCGGCTCCAGGCTGGCCGATGTGCAAGCCGAGCCACTGGACACAGCCAGGCCCTTGATGCCCATGATCAGCGACTCACCTTCGACATAGTTAAAGCTGATGTTCAGGTTGTGCGGCACGCGCTTTTCCGCGTGACCATTGATGAAGATCTGTTCGATGCCTTGCAAGCCGGCAAGCATGCGGTCATGCAAGGCCTGGATACGCTGGTTTTCCTGCGCCATTTCGGCTTTGGCAATACGATAAGCCTCACCCATGCCCACGATCTGGTGCGTCGGCAAGGTGCCCGAACGCATGCCGCGCTCATGCCCGCCGCCGTGCATCTGTGCCTCGATCCGCACGCGCGGCTTGCGCCGCACAAACAACGCGCCCACGCCCTTGGGGCCGTAAGTCTTGTGCGCCGTCAAACTCATCAGGTCAACCGGCAGATCGGCCAGATTGAAGGCCACGCGCCCGGTGGCCTGCGCCGCGTCGACATGGAAAATCACGCCCTTGGCGCGGCAGATGGCACCGATGGCCGCAATGTCCTGGATCACGCCGATCTCGTTGTTGACGAACATCACGCTGGCCAAAATCGTGTCCGGGCGAATCGCCGCTTTAAGAACCTCCAGATCAAGCAGGCCGTCGCTCTGCACATCCAGATAGCTGACCTCGAAACCCTGGCGCTCGAGTTCGCGGCAGGTGTCGAGCACGGCCTTGTGCTCGGTTTTCACCGTGATGATGTGCTTGCCCTTGGACTTGTAGAAACCGGCAGCACCCTTGAGCGCCAGATTGTTGGATTCGGTTGCACCCGAGGTCCAGACGATCTCGCGCGGATCGGCTCCGACCAGGTCCGCCACATGGGCGCGTGCCTGTTCGACCGCCGCTTCTGCCTCCCAGCCCCAGGCGTGACTGCGTGATGCCGGATTGCCGAAGTGCTGGCGCAACCAGGGCACCATCGCATCCACCACCCGTTCGTCGCAGGGGTTGGTGGCGCTGTAGTCCATATAGATGGGGAAATGTGGGGTCGTATCCATGGCTGGCTCTGATATGTGGCTGATGGTGTTGCTCGAGGTCAAATGCGCAGGCTTGCGTGAAACGGTGTGCGCGACGGCGGGCCCAGGTGCGGTCAGGATTTTGCCAACGCGCTGCCAAGGGCAAACACCGAATTGGGCGCATTCACCCGGATCGGCTTGCTGCTCAGCGGCATCGCCGAGATGGCGCGCTTGACATGCGGCTTGTCCTCGATCTGCAGGCCTTTGGCGAGTTGCTCATCGACCAGCTTTTGCAAGCTCACCGAGTCGAGAAACTCCACCATGCGCACGTTCAGCGAAGCCCACAGGTCGTGGGTCATGCAGCGCGCACCCTCGCCCAGGCAGTTTTCCTTGCCACCGCAGTGGGTGGCGTCGATCGGTTCATCGACCGAGACAATGATGTCGGCCACCGTGATGTCTGCAGCCTTGCGCGCCAGCGTGTATCCACCACCCGGGCCACGTGTGGACTCGACCAGCTCGTGCCGGCGCAACTTGCCGAACAACTGCTCCAGATACGACAGGGAGATTTGCTGACGCTGGCTGATAGCGGCCAACGTCACAGGCCCGTTGCTCTGGCGCAGGCCGAGGTCAATCATGGCAGTGACCGCAAAACGGCCTTTGGTAGTAAGACGCATCGCAAACTCCTTCAGTTTGGTTGTATGGGCCAAGAACCGCCCGGGATCCTTGTGGGACGCCAGGCCCTCAATCGCCTGGAAAAGCGGCCACCAGGCCATTCCCACGCGTTTAGGATTAGTTGTTGACTAATTAGTTCAACTATACCACCAACCCTCAACTTTAGTCGGGATATAAAACTGACCAGTCATCGAAAAGACCCGCCGTTATCAATACCGGTCTAATTCTGTCAACTATTTTCCCTGTCACAGCATAGCCCCGTGGGCTTGGGAATCCGACTCCGATTCAGCATCGCACCGGCGACGATTGATACGCTCCGGCTGTTGCCACGGCGAATCCGCTCAAGCCGCCCGGTCGACCTGATCCACGCCGGTTGCGCCGAACACGCGCTTCTTGAGCAACACCAACTGGTCGCGCGCCTTGGCGGCCTGCTCGAACTCCAGGTTGCGCGCATGTTCGAGCATCTGCTTTTCCAGCCGTTTGATCTCGCGCGCCATATCCTTTTCGCTCATGTCCTCGACCAGCGCGCGTTGCATCGCGTCCTGTTCCATGCGCTCCATCTCGCGCCCGGCCTTTTCGCTGTAGACACCGTCGATCAGATCGCGCACGTTCTTGACAATGCTGCGCGGCGTGATTCCGTGCAGGGTGTTGTACGCGACCTGACGCTCGCGCCGGCGATTGGTCTCGCCAATGGCACGTTCCATCGAGTCGGTGATGCGATCCGCATACAGGATGGCCCGGCCCTCCAGGTTGCGCGCCGCGCGGCCGATGGTCTGGATCAGGCTGCGCTCTGAGCGCAAGAAACCTTCCTTGTCGGCATCGAGGATGGCCACCAACGAGACTTCAGGAATGTCCAACCCTTCACGCAACAAGTTGATGCCCACCAGCACGTCAAAGGCGCCCAGCCGCAGATCGCGCAGGATCTCGACCCGCTCCACCGTGTCCACGTCGCTGTGCAGGTAGCGCACCTTGACGCCGTTGTCGTTCAGGTAGTCGGTGAGTTGCTCGGCCATGCGCTTGGTCAGCGTCGTGATCAGCACGCGTTCGGACTTCTCGACACGGATGCGGATCTCCTGCAATACGTCGTCAACCTGGTGTGTGGCAGGCCGCACCTCGACCAGCGGATCGACCAGGCCGGTGGGGCGCACCAATTGCTCCACCACCTGCCCGGCATGGTCCTTCTCCCACTGCGCGGGTGTCGCCGACACGAAAACGGCCTGGCGCATGCGGGCTTCGAACTCCTCGAACTTCAGCGGCCGGTTGTCCAGCGCACTGGGCAGCCGAAAGCCATATTCGACCAGCGTGGTCTTGCGCGAACGGTCGCCGTTGTACATGGCGCCGAACTGGCCGATCAGCACATGTGACTCGTCCAGGAACATGATCGCGTCCTTGGGCAGGTAGTCGGTCAGCGTGGCCGGGGGGTCGCCCGGTGCGGCGCCAGACAGATGACGCGTGTAATTCTCAATGCCCTTGCAATGCCCGACTTCGCTAAGCATCTCCAGATCGAACCGGGTGCGCTGCTCCAGACGTTGGGCTTCCACCAGCTTGCCGTCACTGGTCAACTGCTTGAGCCGCTCGGCCAGCTCCAGTTTGATGGTCTCCACCGCCGCCAGCACCTTGTCGCGCGGCGTCACATAGTGGCTGCTCGGATAGACCGTAAAGCGCACAATCTTCTGCCGGATGCGTCCGGTCAGCGGGTCGAACAACTGCAGCGTTTCGATCTCGTCGTCGAACAATTCGATGCGAATTGCCAGCTCACTGTGCTCGGCCGGAAACACGTCGATGGTGTCGCCGCGCACGCGGAACTTGCCGCGCGAGAAATCGTCCTCGTTGCGCTGGTATTGCATGCGCACCAGTTGCGCAATCACGTCGCGCTGGCCCAGCTTGTCGCCGACCCGCAGCGTCATCACCATCTGGTGGTAGGCCTCGGGTTGGCCGATGCCGTAAATCGCCGACACCGTGGCCACGATCACCACATCGCGCCGTTCGAGCACACTCTTGGTACACGACAGGCGCATCTGCTCGATATGCTCATTGATCGCCGAGTCCTTCTCGATGAACAGATCACGCTGCGGCACATAGGCCTCGGGCTGGTAATAGTCGTAATAGCTGACGAAATACTCGACCGCATTGCGCGGAAAGAACTCACGAAATTCGCTGTACAGCTGGGCGGCCAGCGTCTTGTTGGGGGCGAACACGATCGCCGGGCGGCCCAGCCGGGCGATCACGTTGGCCATGGTGAAGGTCTTGCCCGAGCCGGTCACGCCAAGCAAGGTCTGATATACCTCACCGTCGTTGACGCCCTCGACCAGCTTGTCGATCGCCTGCGGCTGGTCCCCCGCCGTCGGATACGGCTGGAACAGCTCGAATGGCGAATCGGGGAACTGCACGAACCTGCCCTCGGCTATCGGCGCCTCGCTTTGGGCGGCAGTTTCAACGACAGACAGGGAAGCGTGGGGCATGGCTGGCACTCGGTACCCGCACAGGCGGGGCTAAAATTGGGGGCAACCGGCAAGCGTAACGCAGAAGGCGCAGTAGCGCATCCGACCACGCCGGCACACCCCATCAGCCAAGCCGCAATTCACTCCGAGTTATCCACCATGTCCTTGTTCTCTACTGTAGAAATGGCCCCGCGCGACCCGATCCTGGGTCTGAATGAACAATTCGCCGCCGACACCAACCCGACCAAGGTGAACCTGGGCGTCGGGGTCTATTACGACGAAAACGGCAAACTGCCCTTGCTGCAGTGTGTGCAGGAGGCCGAGAAGCAGATGATGGCCTCGCCCAAGTCGCGCGGTTATCTGCCTATCGACGGCATCGCCGCCTATGACAGCGCGGTCAAGGCGCTCGTTTTCGGCGCCGACTCCGAGCCCGTCCGATCCGCGCGTGTGGCCACCGTGCAAGCCGTGGGCGGAACCGGCGGTCTGAAGATCGGCGCCGACTTCCTGCGCCGGCTCAGCCCGCAGGCCAAGGTCATGATCAGCGACCCAAGTTGGGAGAACCACCAGGCCTTGTTCCGCAACGCGGGCTTTGAAGTCGACATGTACCCGTACTACGACGTGCAAAACCGCGCCATCAACTTCGCCGGCATGAAAGCCGCGCTGCAAGCCGCAGTTCCGGGCACCATCATCGTGTTGCACGCCTGTTGCCACAACCCGACCGGCTACGACATCAGCCCCCAGCAGTGGGAAGAGGTCGTGGCGATCTGCAAAGCGGGCAACTTGACACCGTTTTTGGATATGGCCTACCAGGGATTCGGCTTGGGCCTGAGCGAAGACGGCGCCGCGGTGCAGAAATTCGTCGCCGCCGGCCTGAGCATTCTGGTGTCGACCAGTTTCAGCAAGAGCTTCAGCCTGTACGGCGAACGCGTCGGTGCGCTCAGCGTGTTGTGCCAGAACAAGGACGAGGCCGCACGCGTGCTCAGCCAGCTCAAGATCGTCATCCGCACCAATTACAGCAACCCGCCCACCCACGGCGGTGCCGTGGTGGCGGCGGTGTTGGCCGACCCTCAACTGCGCGCCTTGTGGGAGCAGGAACTCGGCGCGATGCGCGTGCGCATCAAGACCATGCGCCAGAAACTGGTCGACGGTCTGAAGGCCGCCGGCGTGAAGCAGAACATGGATTTCATCACCAGCCAGATCGGCATGTTCAGCTACTCGGGCCTGAGCAAGGATCAGATGGTGCGTCTGCGCAACGAGTTCGGTGTCTACGGCACCGATACCGGCCGCATGTGCGTGGCCGCGCTCAACGACAAGAACATCGATTACGTCTGCGCGGCTATCGCCGAGGTCATCTGATATTCGAACAAGGGCCGGACCCGGCCGTGGCGACCGACCCGCTGGCGCAGCGTTTCATCGCGCAGGCGCTGCAGAACCCGCATAACCGCACGATCCTGCAGCGGCTGCCGTCGCTGAATCTGCCCGATGCCTGGCTGGTCGCTGGCTGCCTGTTCCAGACCGTCTGGAACCTGCAGTCCGGCCGCCCACCCACCACCGGCATCAAGGACTACGATCTGTTCTATTGCGATACCGGCGATCTCTCCGAACAGGCGGAAGCGGCTGTCGGCCGGCGGGTCGAGGCGCTTTTTGTCGATCTGGATGTGACCATCGAAGCCAAGAACCAGGCGCGGGTCCATACCTGGTACCCGCAGTGGTTCGGTCGGCCCTACCCCGCCCTCACAGCGTCACGCCAGGGCATCGACCGGTTCCTCGTCCCCTGCACCTGTGTCGGCCTGCAGGCTACCGAAAACAACTCGCCGCTGCTGTACGCGCCCTATGGGCTAAACGCCATGTACCGGGGCATCCTGCGCCCGAATTCCTTATGCGATCACCGCGAACTGTTTCGTCAAAAGGCCGCCAGCTACCTGGCGCGCTGGGACTGGCTGCAGATCGTCGAGGATTAAACCTAGAAACGTCGCAGCGCGACGCGCAACCGAAAACGCCCCAGCGGGACGCCAGCTGGCAGATCAGGCCGCCAACGCGCCCAATACAACGAGGTCCATAGTCTGGCTGACGCCGCCAACCTGGCGAGCGGCCAGGACCGGATGCTCGGCCAGCGGCCGATAACCCTGCTCCCGTGCGCCCTGCAGGCAGGCCCCGCTGGCCAGGCCGCGCACCGACTCGACCTTGGTGTGATTCTGCAGCTTGGCCGCGCGGTTCACCGGGTTGCCGATCACCGCATATTCGAGTCGACCCTCGTCGCCGATGACACCGCAGGTGACGGTTCCGGTGTCCAGGCCAAGCCCCACATCGGGCGCAGGTTGCCCGGCTGCCTCACGCCGTAGCCTCCAGGCCTCAAGCACCTGCAGTAGTTCCTCGGCGCAACGCATGGCATCGGCGCAATAGGTGACTGACGGCCGCGTGGCGCCGAAGGTAACCATGATGCCGTCTCCCAGGTAGGTGGTGACGCTGCCGTGGTGGCGGTGGATCACCGGAACTGCATTGCCCTGGTATTCGCGCAGGATCTCAATCAGTTCGCCAGGCGGCAGACGGGAAGCCAGCGTCGTGAAGCCGCGCAAGTCAATGAACATGGCCGCAGCCTGGCGCTGCTCGCCGTCGCCGCTTTGCAGCAGCTCGTCGGCATTGGACAACCGCTCGGCCACCTCGGGTGCGAAGAAGCGCGACAACTGCGATACAGCAGCCTGGTCCTCCACCGCGTGGAACAGCAACTGCCGAGCCCGCGCCACTGCCACCGACAACACCAGGGTGACGATGACGATCGACACCACTCGATCGATCTCGCCGCCGATCAGGATGCTGGTCGAGTTCATGTATTGCACATAGTCGTGGGTGATCATCTCCGCGCCACCTGGCGCCATCAGGGCGTAAGACAGCAGGGCCAGCCATCCGCCGGCGGCGAGCAATCCGGTGAACAGCACATAGCCGGGTGAAATGCTCAAGGCACGCAACACGATAAAGATGAATACATACAGCAAGGTCGGCGCCTTGAGGTAGAACGCGGCGTGCTGCCCATACTGCAGGTGAAAACTCCAGATCGTGACCATCAGCATCGTGATGTCGACCACCACCGACAACAGGCGCACCGCCATCGGCAATCGGGCCCGATAAGACAACCATATCCGCAAGACGGTGAACAGGCCATATAAGCTCAGAGCCCATGGCACGGGATAGAAGCTGGCATCGTCCGGCGCCGTGCCCGGCGCCACAAGGTACAAGCCCCCGAGCACAGAGATCAAGGCCGCTTGCACCCAGCCGATCAGGATCTCGCTCTTGCGATCGAGCTCATGCAGGGCACGCGCGACCCGCGCCGGCATGCCGGCACCAGGCTCACCGCGCCACAGGCCAAGCCAGCTCAGGACAGCGTCGGGGGAAGGGGTTGTATCGGCCATATGGGAATATGTCGTGCCAGTGTGCCGATTTCTTTCAAGCTACAAATGACGACAAGGCCCTGTGACCGCCGAAGGCAGCCGGATACACCGGCCCCACCCGGCAGGCATCCCGACCGCGCGCCGCGCGACAAACGCATGACACTCTGGTTATCATGAACCGCGCCGGCCCATCGACCGGCCAAACTGACCGGGGAATTCTTCCATGAAACCTGTCGCCCTGCTGTTCGCCTCTTGTCTGACCGCCTTGTCGCTCCCGGCGCTGGCCTGGAGCAACCACAGCCTGGTCACCTATCGGGCCTTCGAAACCATGCCGGAAGTCGCCCAGGCGGCGCCGGTGGCTGCCGAGCCGCTGGAAGCCTTCCTGAAGGCGCAGGAGGCAGCAATCGCTGACTTGCTGGGGCGACAGGAGCAATGGGCGCGCGCACACATGCCCCACTACGCGCCACGCGCAGAAACGCTGGTGTTCAAGGCGGATCCCTCGCGCAGTGACGCCGCGCGGCGCAAAAGCTTCCTGGCTGCGTTGCGCGTGTCGCCGCTGAGCCGCTTTGCCTTGTATGTGCTGGTTGATCCGCGCACCTCAGTGCAGGCCGCGCCGGTGTTGCCGCACGATGCCGTCAACTTCCTGCCAGAACAGTCCGACGACACGCGCCACTTCGTGTCCATTGCGCCGCAAGAGCGGATCGCGCCGCTGGCGGTACTGGCATCGGCCTCGGACGAACCCGACTATGGGCTGGACATCAACCTGTGGCAAGACAGCCCGTCTGAATGGGGCAAGACCTATGGCTTTGGAACCTTGCCGTTCGGCAATCCAGCGCTGTACTACGCAACGCAGGCACCGTTTCACATGGGCTTTTACCATCAGGACTGGCTGATCTACAAGGCCGCGCCATTCATCCAGCGCACCTACCCGCTGATGCGGATCCAGCAGTACTCCAGCCTGGCCGCATTGGCGTTTCGTACCGGACACGCCTATTGGGGCTGGCGCTTCAGCGGGCTGGCGCTGCACTATATACAAGACCTGACCCAGCCCTACCACGCCGACCTGGCGCCCGGCGACGGTACCGTGCGGCTGATCAGCGCCAATGTCATGGCCATGGCCGGCTTCCCCGGCAGGCGCGACGACCTGGTCGTGCTGTTGTCCAACCGCCATCTGGTGCTGGAAAAGTTCCAGAACGAATCAATGGTCGAGAGCGCCGAGGCCGGCAAGGACTCGTCGCTGGAAACCGCCTTGCGCCGGCTGGAACTGGACGCGGCGTATCCGGCCTGGAGTGAGCTCTATGCGCGTGACACCGTCGCGCGAGAGGCGCATGCAACAGCCAAGCGCACGGTCGACACCCTCGTGGCCACGGTACCGGGCAAGCTGGTGTCAGACCCGAAGTTCGACTTTGGCGTGAATGAAGCCGACATCGCGCTGCTCGCCGAAATCGAGCGCCTCGGACCGGGCAAGCGTGCCGAGCTGGAAAAACTGGTGGCCGAATTGCTCAGTCGCCTGGGCGCGCACAGCCGCAACACCGTGCGCGGCGTGCTCAAGGCGGCGCAGCAGCCCTGAAGACAAGGCACACTGGTCGGCAAGCTTGCCGCTCCGGTGCCTGGCTCGCGTTACGCCGCCCCTTGAACTGTATCCATGGCAGCCAGCGCGTCGCCGGCCATGTGCAGGGTCTGAGTCGGGAACGCAATCTCGGCACCGTGTTTCTCGATGATCTGCCCGATCTGCAGCAAAACATCCTGCTTGATGTGCTGAAAGGCCATCCAGTTGGTGGTCTTCGTGAATGTGTAGACCATCAGGTCGAGCGATGAGCCGGCATAGGCGTTGAAATTGACGATCAGCGTCTGGCGTGGTGTCGATTTCGGGATGCGCCTGCAGCATGGCCCGGATGTCATCCACCACCGGTTTGACCGTCGACGAAGTCGTCGTAACGCAGGCCAATGGTCTCCTTGATACGCCGGTGGCTCATGCGCGAGGGGTTCTCGACCACGATGCTGGTGAATACGGCATTGGGCACGTAGATCGGATTCTTGTTGAATCCGCGGATGCGGGTATGGCGCCAGCTGATGTATTCGACCATGCCCTCCAGGTCCTTGTCGGGTGAGCGGATCCAGTCACCGACGGCGAACGGCCGGTCCAGATAAATCGTCAAGCCGCCAAAAAAATTGGCCAGCAAGTCCTTCGCGGCAAAACCCACGGCAATACCACCGACTCCGCCCAAGGCCAGCAGACCGGTGATCTGAAACCCCAGGGTCTGGGCCGACATCAGAATGGCCACGATCACGGTAATCAAGCGCGCCAGCTTGCTCAATGCATCGATGGTGGTGTGATCGACCTCCTCGCCGCGCGCTTTGCGCGTGGCCACGATGTTTCGTCCGACCTGGCCGATGAAACTGAGCAGAAACCAGCTGGCGCACACGATCAGCGCGACGTCGCGCAAGGCCATGGCCTCGACCAGGAACGGCTCGTCGACCTGGCGTTGCAACACCCGCGCCATGATGCTGGCACCGATCACCCACATAGCGGCGAGCACCGGCCGCCCGGCGCTTTGCACCAGTGCGTCGTCCCACACCGACGCGGTGCGCCCGGTCGCCTTGGCGGCGTGGCGCAGCAACACCTGGGCGATCTGGTTGGCGATGACCGTGGCCAGGGCGATCGCCACCAGCGATGCCATCCAGACCTCGATCCCGATATGCTGGCTCAAGAAACTGCTCAATCTATCCATGCGCGTAACTGTACGCGATGGCGTCGACCGAGCCTACAACCTTGCAGGCTGAGCGCGTGAGAAGCCATCGGCATCTGGTAAAACGGGTGATGATCGCCTCAAGCCTCCCGGTCCCCCACTCACCCGGACCCGTTGTCGAACACGGTGCGGACCGGGTTGCACCGCAATCCATCATCCATTGGGTCGAGCAGGGAATCGCCCGTTCGGCGCGCTGGCGCAGCGAACGCGCCGCCGCGGCACCCACCCAGGTCGTGTGCGCGGATGACACCACCAGCGCCGACACCGCCTATCGGCTCGCCTGCGCCGGCACCGCCTTGCTGTGGCGCGGCGATTTCCACAATGCGCGGCAACTGTTGCAAGCCCTGGCCCGGCGCATCGACCAGCCGCCCCGACGCAAGCGACGCGCCGTCAGACAGGCGAACACGACGGCGCAAAGCGCAACGGAGAGCTTTCACCAACACCGCCAGGCTCAAGCCCAGCGCGCACGCATCCTGGGCATGGTGCTGGTGCAGGTCGAACCCGACTACGCTGTCGCGCTACGCCGCGCACCGGACGTTCGGTTGGCCTGTACCCAGGCCTGGGGCGCCGCCGACCTGCTGGGCAGCGAGTCGGTGGTATCGCTGCGCGAACTGATGGGCGTGACCAGCGCCAGCGAGTGGCGCAGCAAGGGTGTCGTGGTGCCCGCGCTCGGTCCCGCTCCAGGCAACCGCATCCATCCCCACTACGGTGTGTATTCCCCGGCCCGCGGCGAATACATCGATCTGATCGCAGGCGCCGCCCTGCCGGTTACCGGCCAGCAACCCTACGTGGCGTTCGACATCGGAACCGGCAGCGGAGTGCTGGCGGCGGTGCTGGCGCGGCGCGGTCTGCAACATATCGTCGCAACCGACCTGCAATCCCGGGCGTTGGCCTGTGCCCAGGACAACCTGCAACGCCTCGGCTTGCAAGACCGGGTCGAACTGCGCCAGACCGACCTGTTCCCGGACGGCCAGGCCTCGTTGATCGTCTGCAATCCGCCGTGGTTGCCGGCTCGGCCGACGGCCCCAATCGAGCAGGCGGTGTATGACGAGGGCGGTCGCATGCTCGCCGGACTGCTCTCCGGACTGGCCGCACACCTGGCCCCTGGTGGCGAAGCCTGGCTGATCCTGTCCGATCTGGCCGAACACCTGGGTTTGCGCCGCCGCGACGATCTGCTCGCGGCCATTGAGCAGGCCGGCCTGCAGGTGGCCGGGCGCGTCGACACCCTGCCCCACCATCCGAAGGCGAACGATGGACGCGACCGCTTGCACCTGGCACGTGCGGCAGAGGTCACGTCGCTGTGGCGGCTGATCGCAACCACCCTCCCATAGCGCTCCCGCGTACAGTCTGCCGTGGCGCCGGGGTGCGGCCCCTCACGCGAAGGCAACGCCGAATGGCACTTTATCGAGCCTGTTCCCGACCGTTAGCGGCCAGAACGCATCTCGCGTCTGCGACGCATGAACTGCCCGTACCGGTTGGAAGAGGTTAAAGTGGCAGGACAAAGGGGTTGGCGCCGGTACCCCGTCTGGCGCATGACCCCACAGCGGAGGAAGCACCATGCCAATCGACCCGGCCCGCCATCGGCCTGGCGCCGTCGACACCGCCAGCCCATCCAACAACACACTATCGGACGACTGGAGCGCCCTGTGCGCGCAGGAGCAGCTGGCGATCGCCCAACGCCGACAACTGGCGCAAGGCGACAAGGCCGGCGCCGAACAACAGGCGCAACTTCCCAGGGTCGGACTGGCACTGTCCGGCGGCGGCATCCGCAGCGCCACCTTTGCCCTGGGTCTGATGCGGGGCCTGGCGCAGAACCAGTCGTCCGACACCGATGCTGCGCGAGCCGATCTGACGCGCGACGGACTGCTTGGCCGGCTCGACTACCTGTCCACCGTCTCGGGTGGCGGCTACATCGGCGCGATGTACGGCCGCCTGATCGCAACCTACGGCGTGCAACGGGCGCAGCAGTTGATGGCGGCCAGCCAGTCTCCGGTGCTGGGCTGGCTGCGTCGCAATGGCCGTTATCTGACGCCGGGTGGCGCGCGCGACACCGGCACCGCCATCGTCACCTATCTGCGCGCCTGGCTGGCGATCCATGCCGAATTCATGTTCGCCTGCATCGCGCTGGGCCTGCTGGTGATCCTGCCGCACCTGTGGCAACACAGCACGCAGGTGCTCGACGCGAATGCCTGGGAGACCTGGTACACCGCCTGGTGGGCCCTGTCACTGGCCTTGTGGACGGCCTTGGCGCCAGGCCTGATCGCCGGCTACTGGGCCGCGCGCGACGGAGCCGACCCGACCCGGCAAGCGGCGCGGCTTCAACTGGCGTGACTCCTCGTTCGTACTGGCCATCGCCACCGGCGCCTTCGCCTTGCTGCACAGCCTGTACATCAACGGTGTACTCGACCCGGTGCGCAACAGCCTGACATGGCCAGGCGCCGGCATGCTGGCGTTAGGCTCAATTGTGCTGGGCCAGGTCAGCACCATGATCTGGTTGACGATTGACCGCACACCCCATGCACTCAAGGTGGCGCAGGTGCGCAACACGCTCACACGCAACCTGCGTTGGGTCATGCTGATCGCGCTGGCCGTGGCCGGCATCGGCGCACTGGACAGGCTAAGCTGGTGGATCCTGGCGGAATTCCAGACCGGAAACCAGTGGCTGTGGCGCGGCGTCGGCGTCGGCAGCGTGGTGGTGGTGGTGTTGCGTGCCCTGGTTCAACCCTTGCAGAAGATCGCATCCGAAAGTTCGTCCCGTGCGCGCGAATGGCTACCGCAGCTGCTTGAGCTGGGCAGCATGTTCGGCATGCTGATCCTGGTGCTGGCCTGGCTGGTATTGCTGCAATGGTTCGTGTTCGCGCCCGACACCTTCGATGCCATGCGCAGCGTGCCGGCATGGATGCGCGCCAGCCTGCTGGCCGCGGCCTGGTTGGCCTGGACCGTATTGTCTGCAGGCAATGTGCAGATGGCCAACACCTCGTCACTGCATAGCTTTTATCGCGCGCGTCTGACACGCGCCTACCTGGCCGTGGGCAACCGCAAACGCGACCTGGCCGACGCCAACGGCGTGCGCTCCGACGTGACGCGGGTGGTGGACGGCGACGACACCAGCCTGCGCCACTACCAACCGGAATCCCGGGGTGGCCCGATCCACCTGATCAACACCTGCCTGAACCAGACACGGGATGACAAGAGCGGCCTGTACAACGCCGATCGCAAAGGCACGGCGGTCACCGCGAGCTGGCGCGGTTTCGAGGTCGGGCCACGCGACTTCATCGCGATGCGCAAAGAGCATGACACCGGCACGCTGGGGCGCTGGGTCGCCGTGTCTGGCGCCGCGGCCTCGCCCGGTGCCGGTGCCTACACCTCGCGCGGCCTGGCGCTGCTGCTTTACTTCCTGGGTGTGCGCCTTGGCCACTGGATGCGCGCGCCGCAGCAGCGCATACGCGTGCGCTGGCTCAGCGCCTTGTCATGGCGGCTGATTCCCAAACCGATGATGCTCACCAGTGAAGCCTCGGCCACCTTCTATGGTGTCGAGCGTCCCTGGTGGTATTTGTCGGATGGCGGTCATTTCGAAAACACCGGGGTCTACGCCCTGCTCAAGCGCGAACTCGACTTCATCATCCTGTCGGACGCCGGAGCCGATGCACGCTTCGAATTCGCCGATCTGGAGAACCTGATCCGAAAAGCAAGAATCGATTTCGGCGCCGAGATAGAGTTTTATACCCGCGAGCAGGCTGCAAGCCTGTTTCCGTACGACAGTTGCGAACTGACTGTTTTGTCTCCCGAAGACATGGGCAACGTGCATTCGAGCCGCGGCGTAATGCTGGCACGTATCCGTTACCGGGCCCGGCCGGGCCCGGTAACGGCAGATGGCAGGCCCGGACCGATGGTTCGCCCCGAGGGAACCCTGCTGGTGGTCAAGCCCAACCTGCATGACGCACTCGACCTGGACCTGCTCTCGTACGCGCGCAAGCACACCAGTTTTCCGCACGAATCCACCGGGGACCAGTCCTTCGACGAAGCCCAATGGGAAAGCTACCACCGCCTGGGAGAGGACTTCGGTCGTGCCATGCGCGCGCCCTGGCTTGCCATGCTGCCCGGCTGGCTGGAGCCGGCACAGCACAAGCTGCGCGTAGCCGCACGCCTGGCGCCCATCGCGCCACAGGCCGAGGCGGCAGGCAAGGATCCCTTGTGGCGTCGAAACATACGGGCCACCGCCATCGGCACCACGTTGGGGGTAGGGGCCTCTGGCACCTTGCTGCTGTCGTTGTGGCAAATGCAGGACCAGTTGCAGCGCAACCGGATCGACCAGCAAACGCAGGCGCGTCAACTGTTCACCGAAGTGTCGCGCGGCCTGCAGTCGTTCGACGGCAGTTGCCCGGAAGTGGCCGAACATGTGGTCACACAAGCCGCGATGCTGCTCGACCTGCGCGCCAGCCCGTCAATGCGGCCACTGGAACAGGCCGGTCTGGAGCGACTGGCTGCACGCATCACAGAAGAATGTGGGCGTGTGCCGGCGGCCAGCGAGCAATGCGGCGCAAACTTCCGCCGTGTGCAAAGCAGCCTGTGCACCCTGGTACTCAAACCGCCGACTCAGGACACGGCGTTGAACTACTGGCATCCGGGTGCTTCGCCACAAGAACAGCTAGCGGACGGTCAGGCCGTGCTGCGGGCTGCGGCCAACCGCTTTCCGATGCTGGGGAAACTGCTAACCGATTCTCGGCAGGCGGACGCCGGGGATCCCTCGATGGTGGCGCAGGCCCCGGCCTCACCCGCCGGAGCCGAACCTAACATCATGCTGTCCGCGCCCGACGCGGCACCAGGTACCGAGCCGGTCGGCGCATCCGATGGTCAGGCGATGGCCTCGGTATCGGTGGGATCGCTAGTCCCCGCCAACGTGCCCGCCGCCTCCGGCATGGCTCAACTCGGGTTGCCCAACTTGCAAAGCTGCGCGCGTGGTCAGGCCGGCAGCACCTTGTACATCCACATCTACAGCGAAGCTTCGCGGCAGGCGGCCACCTCCTTGCGCCAGGCGCTTGAACCGAAGGCAGGGGCAGCCCTGCTGGTGGCACCGATCGAGAACGTGGTGCGAAATGCTGAACTGCGCCAGCAGCGGCCACCAGTCCCCTGGGCCAATCCCACTCTGGTGCTGCATGACCCGGCCAGTGGGGACTGCGCCCGCGCCATCGCCGCCTACGTGGGCAGTCCTTGGCTGAGCGACACCGGCACCACACGGGTGCGCCTGCGCGGCCTGCCGGCATCGCTGCAGGCCCAACCGGGGGTGCTGGAGTTGTGGCTGCCGCCAGTCGACAACATGGCATCCGACAAGAATCAGGGCCGCTGAGCGCCCTCAGATCAGGCGGGTTGCCGCCGAGTCCTCGGGAACCACGGGCTGAGGGGAAATCAGCACCAGCGAGAGCACGCGTGCGACACGGATCGTGACCCCCGGCTTGACCACCACCTCGGCACCTTTGCCGACTGCCACGCCATCGACTTCGGTCACCCCGTCCGACACCGTGCGCAGTCGATAACCATCGACCGTGCGACGCAACTCGAAATGCCAACGACTGATCTGGCGCGCCAGCGCGGGGTCGCTGGTCACCAGCACGACGTCGTTGGCCACCTTGCCCTCGTGTTCGCGCAGTCGGCCGAAACTGACGATGTCCTGCAGCGGCAGATCGAGTTCCTCGCGCGTTTCCTCAAACCGTACCCGCGTCGGGAACACCGACCGATCACGCCAGTCAAAGGCCAGCAACTCGACCTGCCGTGCCAGGCCCTTGAGCTCGACCTGTTCGAGCGGTCGGCACTTGATCCGGTGCATCGGGCTGAGTTCCTGGAACACCTCGCGCGTCAGACGGATTTCACCCGGTCTGGCCGCGCCAGCCACGCGCGCGCACAGGTTCACGGCGTCGCCACTGACCACCGCGCCGTCCGCCAGCACGGGCCCATGGTGCACGCCAAGGCGCACCTGCATCTGGTGGTCGCGGGCACGGGCCAGGTTTTCCCGGGTCAGTGCAGTTTCGAATGCAATCATCGCGGCGATCGCGGCGTCGGCGCCAGCAAAGGCCAGGAACGCCCCATCGCCGGCGGTATCCACGATGCGGCCCCCATGCGCCGGCAGACACTCCTGCAACAGGTCCAGATGCAATTGCTGCAATTGGCGCCCGGCCGCGTCACCGAAGCGGGCGAAATAGGGCGTGGAGGCCACAATGTCGGAAAACACCAGCGTCATCGGCCGTTCGAAGCGTAGTGTGAGTTCCTGCTGCAGTTGGTTTTGCAGCCGAATGATGTCCACCAGGCCAAGCTTGCTGAGATCCATATGGCCCTGACCATACCTGAGCGCAGCCGGTCCTACAAGCGCGCACTGCGCGTGCGCTTTGCATGAATAGCCCCTTCTGGTAGCGCGGTTTTGCACCCCCTCAGTACACCGGCTTTGGTCGGGCAAAAAAGTCGGCGCGTATACTTTCCCGGGCTAGCGCACTGGGGTGACGATTCACCTGTCAATCCACATCACCTCGGGAGGATAGACCATGGGATTGCGACTCAAATTCAACATGGTGCTCCTGCTGGTGTTCGTGATAGGACTGGGCGTGTCGGGCTACGTTTCGCACCAGTTGCTGCAAAAGAATGCGCGCGAAGAGGTGCTGCGCACGGCCGGCGTGATGATGGAAGCGGCGATGGCCATGCGCCACTACACCGTGTCGCAAATCCGTCCGCATTTGCGGGTTGTCGAGAGTGAGTTCCTGCCCCACAGCGTGCCAGCCTACGCCGCCACCGAGATCATGGGGCAATTGCACAACAAATACCCGAACTACACCTACAAGGAAGCGGCGCTGAACCCGACCAATCCGCGCGATCGAGCCGTGGGCTGGGAGGCCGACATCATCAGCGAGTTCCGCAACAACATGGAGCGCAAGGAGTTCTCCGGCACCCGCGCCACCCCCACCGGCTTGTCGATGTATCTTGCGCGGCCGTTCCAGATCAAGGACCCTGCCTGCCTGGCCTGCCATACGACAGCCGAATCCGCCCCGCCGGCGATGGTCAAACTGTATGGCCCGAGCAACGGTTACGGATGGAAACTCGACGAAGTCATCGGGGCGCAGATCGTTTCGGTGCCGATGTCCTTGCCGATCGAGAAAGCCGACAGTGCCTTCCTGACTTTCATGGCATCGCTCGCTGGCGTGTTCGCCGTGTTGTTCATCATCCTCAACGTCATGTTGTCGATGCTCATCGTGCGACCGATCCGCCACATGTCGGCTGCGGCCGACAAGATCAGCGTGGGCGAGCTCGACATTCCCGAACTGCCGGAAACCGGCAAGGATGAGGTCGCGGTACTGGGCAAGTCGTTCAACCGCATGCGACGCAGCCTTGAAAAAGCGATCAGCCTGATCGACGACAACTGACCCCCGTGGAATGATGCACAGCGACATTGCGCTGCAGCCCGGCCATCGTCTGCAGGAATACCAGATCGAGTCGACGCTGGGCGTGGGCGGTTTCGGCCTGACCTATCTGGCGACCGATGGCAACCTGAACATGCAGGTGGCGATCAAGGAATACCTGCCCACCGATCTCGCCGTGCGCGGCCACGATCACTCGATTCGTTCGCGCTCGCCGCAGACGCAGGAGAAGTTCAACTGGGGGCGCTCGCGTTTCCTCGATGAGTCGCGCACGCTGGCCTCGTTCCGCCACCCCAACATTGTTCGGGTGATGCGATTTTTCGAGGCCAACCAGACGGCCTACATGGTGATGGAATTCGTCGCCGGTCAACCGCTGGGAGAATGGATCAAGAACCGGCGTCCGCTGGACGCGCACTCGCTTACGGCCATGGCGCTGGCACTGCTCGGCGGAGTCGATGTCATTCATCGCTCCGGCGTTCTGCATCGCGATATCAAGCCGAGCAATATCTTCCTGCGTCAGGACGGTTCGCCGGTGTTGCTCGATTTCGGCTCCGCACGATCGGTGCTGGCCGATACCGAACGCACGGCCATCGTGTCGCCCGGCTATGCGCCACTGGAGCAGTACCACGCCCACGGCAATCAAGGCCCCTGGAGCGACCTGTACGCCATTGGCGCAGTGATGTACTGGCTCGTCACCGGTCACAAGCCGATCGAGGCCACAGCGCGCGTACCCTCCGACGCCATGCCCTCGGCCATGCAACTGGGCGACCCGATCTATTACAGCCGGCAGTTGCTGCAGCTGATCGACTGGACGCTGTCGCCGGCTGAGAAATCACGCCCGCAGTCGGCAGCGGAACTGCGCCAGGCACTGGAGCCGCATTTCGACCCGCAGGACGACGTGACGCAATCGGTGTTCACCGGCAAAAACCCCCGCCCGGATGCCACAGCGGCGGCGCCGCCGGTGCGCACCGAGACCGCGCTTGCCTTCGAGCCGGCCGTGATCAAGGCACTGGCCGGCGATCTGGCAGTGCATCTGGGCCCTGTTGCCACAGTCGTCGTGCGATCGGCCGCGAAGAAGGCGATCGACATCGGTCAACTCGTCAGCGCGCTGGCCAACGACATTGCCGATCCGGTGGCGCGTGCCGACTTCATGAAGAAACATGTGCCGCGCGAGCGCAGCGGCACACCCACCGAGCGCTCCCGGCCGGCCCACACCACCTCGCTGCCGACCGGGCTTTATCCGCCTGTGACGTCGCGCCCGGTGATCGATGCCGCCACCCTGGCGCGCGCCGAAGCCGAATTGGCGCAACACATCGGCGCCGTGGCCCGTACCGTCGTGCGGCGCGCTAGCGCCAAGGCACACAGCGAGCATGAGCTGTTCACGCTGCTGGCCCAGGAGATCGACGATCCGGTTGGCCGCAAGGCGTTCCTGCGCAAGTCGATGTCGGTGTCGGGCCGCATCTGACGCGGCGTCGGCGCCGGCCACGCACCGGCGGGCGCGTCATGTTTTTGCTGCCACCCCGGCATCCGTTCCTGCTCCCAGCGTGCGGTAACAGACCACCAGGGCGGCCAGCGCACAGGCGCCAATACCCACCACCATCGGCCGGCTGCTGCCATCGACGAAGAGCCCGACAACGGCCATCACCAGCGCACCGGTGACGAACTGGAACATGCCCATCAGCGCCGAAGCGGTGCCAGCGATCGGGCCATGACGGTCCAGCGCCAGAACGGCAGTGCTGGGCATTACCAGGCCCAGGAAGCCGAAACCGACAAACAGCAGCACCAGCATCAGCCAAAGCCGATCCACACCCGACAGGTTGAGCAGAAGCAACGCTGTCATGGCCGCGGCATAACCGACGATGGCGCGCCTGACCAGCAGAGCGAGCCCCAGGCGCTTGCCGAAGCGCCCGGTCAACTGCGAACAACCAATAAAGGACGCCGCATTGACGGCGAAAGCCAACCCGTACTGGCGCGACGTCAGGCCAAAGTGATCGATCAACACAAACGGCGAATTCGCCAGGTAGGCGAAGAAGCTCGACATGCCGAGCGATCCGACCGCCACCAGGCCCAGAAATTTCCGGTCACGCAACAACACACCGTAGGCGCGCAGCGCACTGCGCAAGCCACTGTCCGTGCGTCGCTCCGGCGGCCTGGTCTCGCGCAAACTGGTCGCCACCAGCACCATCGCGGCCATGGCCAGTGCGGCAATGATCCAGAATACGGTGCGCCAGCCGCTGGCCTCCACGACCAGGGCACCCGACAACGGCGCCAGGATCGGCGACACGCTGAACACCAGCATCAACAACGCCATCACCCGCGCCGCGTCATGGCCGGTATACAGGTCACGCACAATGGCGCGCGGAATCACCACCGTGGCACAGGCACCCAGGCCCTGCACGAAACGCAACACGACAAGGCTTTGCACGTCCGGCGCCAGCGCGCAACCGACGCTGCCAAACGCAAACAGCGTGAGTCCGAAATACAGCGGCAGACGGCGGCCCACCATGTCCGAGACCGGCCCGTAGATCAACTGCCCGGCGCCCATGGCGACAAAATACGCCATCAGGCTGGCCTGCACCGCGCCGATGGACGCGCCCATGTCCTTGCCAATCGACGGCAACGCCGGCAGGTACATGTCGATGGAAAACGGGCCGACTGCCGATAGCAGGCCCAGCACCAGGGCAATGCGCAGAAAACTCGAATTCATGAATGGCTGTGCCCGGAGTTTCGCGCGGGGCGGGCCGCGCGAGCGCGAGAAATGGCCGCGCAAAGGCTTCGAGCATACCGAAGATCGGCCTGCCCCGCCGCTCGCTGGCGCCACGCCGGGCATTGCAACGACGCACAGGGTGAGATGCGAGCACAGATGAAGTCGACGTAGACTTGTTGTCATTGCCGCCGTGCCCGCCTGCCATGATCATCTCAGCCAATCCCATCGTCAGTGCCCAGGAACTCGGATTCCAATGGCCCACCATCGACCCGTTCCTGTTCTGCGTCCACCACGATGACCGCTACCCGCGCGGCAATGCCAGGCTCGGGCCGGACGCATCGCTGGACGGACGCAATATCGGTCAGGACTTTGCCGGCAAGGATGGCTGGCGCATGTACCACGGCAGCGAGGTGCCCGGCTTTCCGGCCCATCCGCACCGCGGTTTCGAGACCGTCACCATCGTGCGCCATGGCCTGATCGACCACTCGGATTCGCTCGGTGCATCCGCGCGGTTCGGTGGCGGCGACGTGCAATGGCTGACCGCTGGGCGTGGCATCGTGCACGCCGAGATGTTCCCGCTGTTGCAAAGAGATGCGCAGAACCGGCTCGAGTTGTTCCAGATCTGGCTGAACCTGCCGGCCAGTCACAAGATGGTCGAGCCACATTTCAAGATGTTCTGGTCCGAACAGGTGCCGCATCACCGGTTTCATGACGCGGCCAGTGCCACCACCTCGGTCACCGTGATCGCCGGCCAACTGGGCGCGGCGCAAGACCGCCTGCCAATTACTCCGCCACCGGACTCATGGGCGGCGCAGGATCAGGCCGACGTGGCCATCTGGACCATCACCATGGATCCCGGCGCCCGCTGGACCCTGCCGGCGGCGAGTGGCCCGGGCACGCGGCGCAGCCTCTACTTTTTCGAAGGCCAAAGCCTGGACGTGGGCAGTCATCGTGTCGACCGGCATACTGGCCTGGAATTGGCGTGCACAAACGACATCGAACTGATCAACGGAGCGCAGCAAACCCAGTTGCTGATGCTTCAGGGCCGACCGATCGCGCAGACTGTCGCACAATACGGACCGTTCGTGATGAATACCGAGGCCGAGGTCAAACAGGCGTTTGCCGACTACCAGAGCAGCCGCTTCGGTGGCTGGCCCTGGCCGAATGACGCGCCGGTGCATGGCGATCAGCCACAGCGCTTTGCCACCCATTCCGACGGCCGTTCTGAACAGCCTCGCATCCAATCCGAAAAACAGGAGTGACCGACAATGATTCTCGAACTCGCCGACATCCGCATCCATCCTGGCCAGAATGCCGCCTTTGAAGAGGCGATCCAGCGCGGCGTTGCAACCGTAGCCAGCAAGGCCAAAGGCTTTCGCGGCTTCAAGGTCAACCGCGGCATCGAAAGCGCCGAACGTTACATCCTGCAGATCTTCTGGGACACGCTGGAAGACCATACGGTAGGATTTCGCCAGTCCGAGTCGTTCACCCAATGGCGCGCCATCGTCGGCCCGTTTTTCGCCGGCCCGCCGACTGTGGAACACTTCGACCTGGTCGCCCGTTCGGAATGACGGCGCCCCGGCTTTGACGGGCGTTGCTTCACCCTGTGCGCGTCGACCGGCGCCACGGTACCCCTTCTTTTGAGGTTTGCATGCAGTTTCTGTTTCCACCGGCAGCACCGATATCGGTTCCGGTGCTAGGCCACGAGACCCGTTTTCCGGTGCACCGCATCTATTGCGTGGGCCGCAACTACGAAGAACACGCCAAGGAAATGGGTTTCAGCGGCCGTGAACCGCCCTTCTTCTTTCTCAAGCCGACCGACGCGCTGGTCTTGGTCGAGCCGGGCAAGACCGCATCCATGCCCTACCCCAGCCTGACGCAGAACCTGCACCATGAAATCGAACTGGTGGTGGCCATCGGCACCGGCGGCAAAAACATCGCGGCAGCCGTCGCGCACAAACACATCTACGGATATGCCGTCGGACTCGACATGACCCGGCGCGACCTGCAGGGAGAGATGAAAAAGCAGGGGCGCCCCTGGTGTATCGGCAAGGGGTTCGACCACTCTGCGCCGATGGGATCCATCACCCCGGCCGATCAGGTTGCGGATATCAACGAGGCCAGCATCGAGCTAGCCGTGAACGGCCAGCAACGCCAGAACAGCCGCATTTCCAAGCTGATCTGGAATGTCGCTGAAACCATCGAGCACCTGTCGACCGCCTGGGAGTTGCAAGCCGGCGACCTGATCTTCACCGGAACGCCAGAGGGTGTCGCGGCGGTTGTGACCGGCGACACCCTGGTGGGCAGCGTACAGGGTCTGCAAAGCATCAGTGTCAAAATCGTCTGACGCCAGACCTACAAGAAACCAACCGTGCTCAAAGGCCAGATCAAGCATTGCCGCAGTTGCGGTTCGGCGGTTGCCTACCGGGTACCGGACGACGGTGACACCCGCGAGCGGGCGGTCTGCCCGCAGTGCGGCACCATTCACTACGAAAACCCGCTCAACGTCGTGGGTACCGTGCCACACCTGGGCGACAAGGTATTGCTTTGCAAACGCAATATCGAGCCGCGCAAGGGCAAGTGGACGCTGCCCGCCGGCTTCATGGAACTGGAAGAAACCACGGCCGAAGGAGCAGCGCGCGAAACAGTCGAGGAAGCCGGGGCCCATTTCGAGATGGAGGGACTGTTCTCGGTGCTCAATGTGGCACGGGTCGGTCAGGTCCACCTGTTTTACACGGCGCGTCTGCTGTCAGACCACGTGAACCCGGGCCACGAGACCATGGAGGCACGGCTTTACAGCGAGGCCGAGATACCGTGGGACGAGATCGCCTTTCGCACCGTCAAGGAAACCCTGGAGCACTATTTCGCCGACCGCCGGGCCGGCGAATTGTCGATCCACGTGATTGACATCATCTGACGCGTGGCGGGTCGCGCAGCCCGGACCGATCGCCGACCCAGATCAACCGGACGTCACAGCTGCCTGCCATGCACATGCGGCTCGACAAGGTGTATAAAATCAGGGGGATCGCATCCACTTGGTGCGATGCCGTGTCCAGGGGTCCGCGATGAAACAACAGAATTTCTGGGACGTCGACCTGATCGAGCTGTTCAAGCTGTGGATCGACGATATGGGTACATTCCTGCTGACGGCGCTGACCTTCGCGGGCTTGGCCTTGCCGGTGGTGATTCCAACCTTGATCCTGTGGTATCTGTCGTCGATCAACTGGAGCATGGCCCCATGATGCAACCCGGTTATCGCGCGCTGCGCGCCGGCCCTGCGCAACTCAGGCGCTGACGCACCACGGCGCGGTGTCGTGGAACAGCCCCATCCAGACCGCCCAAGCCGAACTCGCCGCAAGCGCCAGTCCGGCCAGACGCACACCCCACTGACCCGAATCGGCACCGCGCAGGCGTAGCCACAACCAGGGTCCGGCCATCATCGAAACGCTGGTGCCCAGAGCGAACAGCGCCATAACCACAGCGCCATCGAGCGCGCGCGCACTCATGGCCGCCACCAGCAAGGCCGAATACAGCAAGCCGCAGGGCAGCAATGCCCAGACCGTCCCCAGCAGCAACGGAGCGCCACCGTGGCCTTTGCCCACCCATGAACGCGCCCGCGTCCACACAGCCTTGCCCGCCCCTTCGAGCCAGACCGGCTGGCGCGCATTGAGCAGCAAGACCAGCCCCAGCACCAGCGCGGCGACATGGAACATCGTCCAGATCGGACGAATGGCGGCGGACTGCACGCTGAGCCAGCCGACCCCTTGCATCGATGCCGCGGCCAGCGCGCCAAGCATGGCGTAGCCCAGCACCCTCCCGGCCTGGAAGGTCCACATGGCACGGGTGCCTCTGGCGCCTGCGGCCTGGCCTATGCCGGCGCAGGCCGCGCCGCACATGGCGACACAATGCGGACCGCCGACCAGACCCATCAACAAGGCCGTCACGGCCAGGGAACTCTGCATCCAGCGAGCTTAAATGATGCGGGAAAAGCGTGCTCGATTACGGTCGGTTTGCAAATAGCGGTCGAACACCATGGCCACGGCGCGCACGAAATACCAGCCCATCGGGGTAACCTGGATGCCGCTGTCGTCGATCAGCACCATGCCGTTGTCCTGCATCGAGTGCAGAACCTTGAGTTCGCTGGCGAAATAACTCTTGAAATCGACCAGGTAGGCCAGATCGATCGATTCGTACAGGCATTGGCCCTGACACATCAGCGCCATGATCACGGCACGCCGGATCAGATCGTCACGCGACAAGGCCAGGCCTCGCACGACCGGGAAGCGACCATTGTCGATCGCGTCATAGTACTCCGGCAGGGTCTTGGCATTCTGGCTGTACGTAGCACCCAAGCGACCGATCGAAGAAACGCCCAACGCGATCAGATCATGGTCAGGCTGGGTGCTGTAGCCCTGGAAATTGCGATGCAGGCGCCCTTGGCGCTTGGCCACGGCCAGCGGATCGTCGGGCAACGCGAAATGGTCCATGCCGACATACACATACCCTGCTCCCATCAACGCTGCCAGCGAACGCGCCAGCATGCTGACCTTGGCACCGGCATCGGGCAAATGCGCCGTGGCGATGCGCCGCTGCGGCTTGAAACGCTCGGGCAGGTGGGCGTAGGCGTACAAGGCGATCCGGTCGGGCCGCAGTTCGACCACCTGTTCCAGCGTGCGATCGAACGACGCGGGGGTCTGATGCGGCAGCCCGTAGATCAGGTCCACGTTAATCGACTCGAAGCCACGTTCGCGTGCCGCCTGCACCAAGGCAAAGACCTGCTCGGCCGGTTGCACCCGGTGCACCGCCTTTTGGACCGCCGGGTCGAAGTCCTGCACGCCAAAACTCAGGCGATTGAATCCCATGTCGGCCAGTGCCCCGAGGCGGCCCGCGTCCACCGTGCGCGGATCCACTTCGATGGCGTACTCGCCGCCGGGCACCAACTGGAAATGTTTGCCCAGCATGTCCATCAGGCTGCGCAGTTCCTCATCGCTCAGAAATGTCGGGCTGCCACCGCCCAGATGCAATTGTGTGACCTTCTGCTGGGTCCCGAGCAGCGCCGTGTGCAGGGCCACTTCGCGGCCGAGGTACTCGAGATAGGGCTTGGCCCTTTCATGGTGGCGCGTGATGATCTTGTTGCAGGCACAGTAATAACACAGCGATTCGCAAAACGGCACATGCACGTACAGGGACAACGGCATCGCCAGGGCCGCTGCACCGTTGCGCCGCTGGGTCAATGCCCGGGCGTAATCGTCGGCGGTGAACGCCTCCACAAACCGGTCGGCGGTTGGATACGATGTATAGCGCGGCCCAGAGACATCGAACTTGCGCAACAATTCTGGGGAAATGGGTTCATGGGTGGAGATTGGCATATCGAAATCCTGCAAGTCGCGTCACTATGCCCCAAGGGACCTATAATCGTCTTGACATGCATCAAGAAAGTATGATTGCGAAGAGAGCACAATTGATTCATGTCAGGAGCAACCAGCATGCAACCAGCGTCCAACAGCCAGGACACCCACACCGTAACCCCGATCGTGCCGATCACCGGCAACAGCATCCGCGCCGCATGCTCAAGTTGCAACCTGCGCGAGTTGTGCATGCCGCTGGGTCTGAGCCAGGATGAGCTCGAACGGGTCGACGATCTGGTTGCCAGTCGCCGGCGCGTCAAGCGCGGTGCCAGCCTGTTTCGCAACGGGGACCCGTTCGTCAACCTTTACGCGATTCGCACCGGCTTTTTCAAGACCTGCATCACCTCCGAAGATGGACGCGACCAGGTCACCGGCTTCCAGATGGCAGGAGAAGTGATCGGCCTGGACGGCATCGTCAACGATCGCCACACCTGTGACGCGGTCGCACTCGAAGACGCCGATGTCTGCCTGCTGCCGTTCGAGCGCATCGAGGAACTCTCCTCGGAGATCCCGGGCCTGCAGCGCCATGTGCACAAGATCATGAGCCGCGAAATCGTACGCGAGCATGGCGTCATGTTGCTGCTCGGCAGCATGCGGGCCGAAGAGCGATTGGCAGCTTTCTTGCTGAACCTGGTGCAGCGTTTGCACGCCCGTGGCTTTTCCCAATCCGAACTGGTGTTGCGCATGACGCGAGAGGAAATCGGCAGTTATCTGGGCCTGAAACTGGAGACCGTCAGCCGCACCTTCTCCAAGTTTGTCGAGGAAGGTATCGTCGAGGTCAAGCAGCGGCATGTGCGCATCGTCGATGCCGACGCGCTCAAGCAACTGGTCAACCCACAGGTGTGCAACTGAACCTCGAAACGGTGGCGCGGCGTGATTCCGGCGACGGGCACTGCGGCTGGGTCCGGGTCTTCAACCCCTGACCGGTCACGCCAGCTTCAGCGCTCAGGCGTGACTTCATCACCCGACGACCGATTGACCTCGTGCGGAGCCATCGCCAGCAAAGCAGTCAGTCCGCTGGCGAGCATGGCCAGCAGCCAGAAGAGAAAGAACGCCGCGGTGTAGACAGCCTGATTGGACAGTTCGAGCGACCGGCCAGCCCAGTGCAGATCCTGTGGATCCACCAGCGCAAACACCAGCATCTCGAGCAATCCAGCCACCAGGAAGGCCGGCCAGAGCACCCACATCAGTCGCTTGTTCCACATATCCAGTCCCGCCTCACGTCCGATTTCAGGGCTTGACCGGGGCCGGTGCGGGCATGACGGGAACCCCGGTCTGCGCGTGGTTACGGCCTTGCAAGGCGGGTGCCAAACTGGCGGCCGGATTGGCCAGCGTCTTGTTGATCTCCAGTCCCTTGCGGTAGTAGTCCTGGTCAATCACCGGATCAGGGTATCGCAGCGCCAGGTACAGCGTGACGAAACCGGCCACGACGACGATGGCGGGGCCGGCGATGACCATCCAGACGTAACCGTATTTCCACCAGGGTTGCGACTCGGGTCGGGCAGCGGAAGTCATTTGGACGCGATCTCCTTAACGTGGCACCAGAAAAACGGCCTTTTCTCGGACCTGTTGCGCCTGGTCCATGGCGCTGATGGCAAACACGATGCCGTGCGACCCAGGGACCGCACCTTCGTACGGCAACTGCACCCGCACCGCTATCCAGCGCGATTGTGTCGCATCGACGGCGAACTCATTCTCCGACCCTATGCTCACACCTTCGAGCCCGGACACGCCGATGCGGTAGCGCTGCGCCGACTCGGTCGCGTTCATGATCTGCAGGCGATAGACGTTTTCGATCTTGCCACCGGAGACGATACGCGCCAGTGAACCGCGATCGCGCACCACGTCCACCTTGAACGGTGTGCGCAACGCCAGGCTGATACCCATGGCCAGCACGATGGCCAGCAGAATCGCCGAATACAACAGCACCCGCGGCCGCGCCACATGGCGCAGGATCTGCCTGCTGCTCCAGTTCTGCTCGACCCCATTTTGCGTCGAATACCTGACCAGGCCACGGGCATAGCCCATTTTGTCCATCACCGTGTCGCACACGTCGGCACAGGCGCCACAACCGATGCACTCGTATTGCAAGCCGTCGCGAATGTCGATACCGGTCGGACAGACCTGCACACACAAGGTGCAATCGACGCAGGCGCCCAGGCTGAGCGTCGTCGGGTCGGTCTTGCGCGAGCGCGCTCCGCGCGGCTCGCCGCGGTTCTCGTCATAGCTGACGATCAGCGTGTCGCGATCGAACATCGCGCTCTGAAAGCGCGCGTACGGGCACATGTGCTTGCAGACCTGCTCGCGCATGAAACCGGCATTGCCATAGGTCGCGAAGCCGTAAAAGGCAGTCCAGAACACCTCCCACGACGACATGTGCAGAGCAATCAGTTCGCGACCCAGATCGTGGATAGGCGTGAAATAGCCCACAAAAGTGAACCCGGTCCAGAATGCCACGGCCAGCCAGGCCAGGTGCTTGCCGCCCTTGCGCACGAATTTGTCCATAGACAGGCCTGCGGCGTCGCGACGCATGCGCGCCGAGCGGTCGCCTTCGAACTTCTTTTCCAGCCACAGGAAGACCTCGGTATAAACCGTCTGCGGGCAGGCGTATCCGCACCACAGCCGCCCTGCCACCGCGGTGAACAGGAACAGCGACAGCGCGGAAATCACCAGAATGCCAGTGAGATAAATGAAATCCTGCGGGTACAGGACCAGGTTGAAGATGTAAAAGCGCCGCGCGCCCAGATCGAACAACACCGCCTGACGCTGGCCCCAGTCCAGCCACGGCAGACCGTAGAACAGGAGTTGGGTTAGCCAGACCATGGCCCAGCGCCAGTTCGAGAACAGGCCCGAGACACTGCGCGGATAGATCTTGTTGTGTGCCTCGTACAGCGACACCATCACCGGGTCGGCGGCGATGGCCGCGTCGACCCTGGCAGAGTCGGCGGACGGCACGATCGGGATGACCTTGCCGGGCGGACGCTTGGAGGAACTCAAGTTCGCAGGCCTTGTGTCAGTTCGCAGGCTTGGTCGACTTGTTCGACAGACCCCAGACGTACGAGGACAGCACCTTGAGTTGCGGCTCGCTGAACTTGTCGGACTGCGCGGGCATCTGGTTGACCTTGCCGTTGTTGATCATGGCAATGATTGCGGCCTCGCCGTAACCATGCAGCCAGATGTCATCGGTCAGGTTGGGCGCGCCAACGGCGTGGTTGCCCTTGCCGTCGTTGCCATGACAGGCAGCGCAGACACCGAACTTGCCCTTGCCCAGTGCCGCCTTGAGCGAATCATGCGGGCTGCCCGACAGGCTCAACACGTATTGCGCCACGTTCTTCACGTCGTCGGCAGTGCCGAGCGCCGCGCCCAACGGCGGCATGTTGCCGCTGCGTCCCGCTGACAGGGTTTCAGCGATATTTTCTGGCGCTCCGCCATGCATCCAGTCGCCATCGGTCAGATTCGGAAAACCCTTGCTGCCTCGGGCATCCGAGCCATGGCACTGGGCGCAGTTGTTCATGAAAAGACGCTCGCCAATGGCCATGGCCTGCGCATCCTCGGCAATGTCTTCCGTCTTCATCGCTGCAAACCGGGCGTACAGCGGCGCGATCTCTTCTTCGCCCTTTTTCATTTCGGCGGCATGCTGGCCAGTCGAGGACCACTTGAGCGTACCGGCAAAACTACCCAGTCCCGGGTACAGCGCCAGATAGACCAGCGAAAAGACCACGGTGATGATGAATAGCCAGACCCACCAGCGCGGCAACGGATTGTTCATCTCGCGCAGATCGCCATCCCAGACATGGCCTGTGGTGTTGTCAAGCGTCGTCATCGCCTTGGCCTTGCCGCTGAACCAAAGCAGCAACAGACATGCGACTATGCCCAGCAGCGTGACAGCGGTGACCAGGAACGGCCAGAAGTCGTTGGTGAAATCACTCATGCTTGTTCCTCGTGCAATGCGTCAATCTTGTTCGAAGGGCAAGCGGGCTGCCTCGTCGAAATCGTTCTTTCGGTTCTTCGACCAAGCCCACCAGACGATGCCCAGGAACACCAGCAGTGCCGCAACGGTGGAGATGGAGCGCAGAGTATTGATATCCATGATGGGCTCCTGCCTTACTTGAGCGCCAGGCCGAGCATCTGCAGATAGGCAATGGTGGCGTCCAGTTCGGTTTTGCCCTTGACCTCGTCTGCAGCTTGCGCGATCTGCTCGTCGGTGTACGGAACACCAACCGTGCGCAAGGCGCGCATGTGCGACGGCAATGCCGCGGCGTCGACCAAAGTCTTTTCCAGCCAGGGGTAAGCCGGCATGTTGGACTCCGGCACCAGATCACGCGGATTGATCAGATGGATGCGGTGCCACTCGTCGTTGTACTTGCCGCCGACACGGGCCAGATCGGGCCCGGTGCGCTTGCTGCCCCACTGAAACGGATGGTCGTACACCGACTCGCCCGCCACCGAGTAGTGGCCATAGCGCAGTGTCTCGGCTCGGAACGGCCGGATCATCTGCGAATGGCAGTTGTAACAGCCTTCACGGACGTAGATGTCCCGCCCCGCCAGTTGCAGCGGCGTATGCGGCTCGACCCCCTTGATCGGCTCGGTCGTCGACTTCTGGAAGAACAACGGGACGATCTCGACCAGACCCCCGACCGACAACACGACCAGGATCAGTACGATCATCAGAAAGTTGTTGGTCTCGACCCGTTCGTGGGAGAGCAACGGCAATTTCGATTCTTGTTTGGCCATGATGGTTCTTTCTCAGGCGTGCGCGGTGGCGTTGGGAATGGTCACGGTCACCGCCTTGCCTGCGGTTGCGGTTTTCCACACGTTCCACAGCATCACCAGCATGCCGCCCAGGTACAAAAGGCCACCCATAAGGCGCAGGAAATAGAACGGGAATGTGGCCTTCACCGACTCGACAAAGGTGTATGTCAGCGTGCCGTCCGGATTGATGGCACGCCACATCAGGCCCTGCATCACTCCGGCAATCCACATCGCAGCAATATAGATCACGATGCCGATAGTCGCGGTCCAGAAATGAATTTCGATGGCCGTGACGCTGTACATCTGCTTGCGCCCGAACAAGCGGGGGATCAGGTAGTACATGCTGCCCATGGTGACCAGGCCGACCCAGCCCAGGGCTCCCGAGTGCACGTGGCCAATGGTCCAGTCGGTGTAGTGCGACAAGGCATTGACGGTCTTGATCGCCATCATCGGGCCTTCAAACGTGCTCATGCCGTAGAACGACAGTGAAACGATCAGGAACCGCAGAATCGGGTCGTCACGCAGTTTGTGCCAGGCACCCGACAGGGTCATGATGCCGTTGATCATGCCGCCCCAACTCGGCGCCAGCAGGATCAGCGAGAACACCATGCCCACCGATTGGGTCCAGTCCGGCAGCGCGGTGTAGTGCAAGTGGTGCGGACCGGCCCACATGTAGGTGAAAATCAGCGCCCAGAAGTGCACGATGGACAGGCGATAGCTGTAGACCGGACGCTCGGCCTGCTTGGGAATGAAGTAATACATCATGCCCAGGAAACCCGCAGTCAGGAAGAATCCGACCGCGTTGTGGCCGTACCACCACTGCACCATCGCGTCCTGCACACCGGCGTAGGCCGAGTACGACTTCATCCAACTCGCCGGAATGGCCGCACTGTTGACGATGTGCAACATGGCCACTGCCAGAATGAAGGCACCAAAAAACCAGTTGGCAACATATATGTGGCGCACCTTGCGCATGCCGATGGTGCCGAAAAAGACGACGGCAAAGGCGATCCAGACCAAGGCGATCAGGATGTCGATCGGCCACTCCAGTTCGGCATATTCCTTGGCCTGCGTGAAGCCCATCGGCAGCGAGATGGCCGCGGCCACGATGACCAACTGCCAGCCCCAGAACGTGAATGCCGCCAGCCTGTCGCCAAACAGGCGCACCTGACAGGTGCGTTGCACGACGTAATAGGCGGAGGCAAACAAGCCGCAACCACCGAACGCAAAGATCACGGCGTTGGTGTGCAAAGGCCTGAGACGACCGAAACTGAGCCATGAAATGCCGAAGTTGAGCTCGGGCCAGGTCAGCTGCGCAGCGATGATGACGCCGACCAGCATGCCCACCACGCCCCAGACCACGGTCATGATGGCAAATTGACGCACAACCGTATCGTTGTATGCGCTGGCCTTCGCATTGCTTGATTGCATGTTCAGTTTTCCAGATTTAGTTCAGATCAAGTTACCCATGGTAAACCCTTGGTCGGGTCGCCCCATAACAAATACGCATGGCTTGCTCAAGGATCCTCAAGAATACGCTCCCCCTCGCGCTCGATATCGTCGAACTGACCCCGATATATCGCCCACCACAAGCCGGCGATTATAAAAAACACCAGCACCACCGACAAAGGGATCAACAGATAGAGGATATCCATTGTCAGAGCTCCTGCGCCGTCATGTCGCCGGCCAGGCGCAACGCGTTCATCACCACCAGCAGCGAGCTGGCCGCCATGCCCAGGCCTGCCAGCCAGGCCGGGATCCAGCCCACAACCGCCAACGGAATGCAAGCCAGGTTGTAGGCCAGTGCCCACGCCAGATTCTGGCGCACGATACGCATTGTGCGCCGTGCCAAGCGCAAGCTTTGCACCACCCGCGCGAGCTGGCCGCCGAGCACCACGAAGTCGGCCTGCGACTGCGCCAAGGGGGTGGCGCGTCCCATCGCGAACGAAACATCGGCACCAGCCAGCACTGGCGCATCGTTCAAGCCGTCGCCCACCATGGCCACCCGGTGACCGGCCGCCTGTTGCGCGCGCAGAAACTGCAGCTTGGCGTCGGGCGTGCATTGGGCCTGCACCGATGTCATGCCCAGTGTGCGGGCGGTCTGCTGCGCCGCATCCAGCCGGTCGCCGGACAACATGTGTACCGCGATACCCTCTTGCGTCAGGGCCCGCACCGTAGCGGTCGCGTCCTCGCGCAGGGTCTGGGTCAGCGTGAAACTGGCCAGCCAACCGCTGTCATCGCACAAATGGGTCTGTCCAGTTTCGCCATCTGACGCATCGCCGTGCAGCGACAGACCACAAAAAGCAGCACTGCCCAGGCGTAGCCGCGACGGGGCAACGGCGCCGTCGGCGGATCCCACCAGAGCCGACAGACCCTGGCCGGCCTGCTCGCGCAGGTCGTGTACCGCGCCACCGGAAAACTCTGCGCCAGGGTCGCGGGCGCAGGCAGCAGACACGACGGCGCGTGAGACCGGATGCAGCGACTGGCGCGCCAGTGACGCCGCCAGCGCCAGCGCCTGCGCCACATCCAGGCCGTCACGCACGCGCACCGACGCCACACTTTGCTGCTCGTGGGTCAGGGTGCCGGTCTTGTCGAACACCACGGTGTCGACATGGGACAGCGCCTCCAATGCCTGCAACCTGCGCACCATGACACCGGCGCGGGCCAGGCTGCCAGCGCCGGCGAGCATGGCCGTCGGCGTGGCCAACGACAGGGCACAGGGACAGGTGACGATCAACACCGCTACCGCCACCATCAGCGCATGGCCCTGGCCTTGCGGCCACCAGTACAGCGCGGCACCCAAGGCAGCCAGCAAAACGACGACAAGAAACGGTTTGGCGATTCGGTCGGCCAGCTGCGCCAATCGGGGCCTGGCCGTGGCCGCGCTGTGTACCAGCGCCACGATGGCGGCAAACTGGGTCTGCTCGCCAGTCTGCTCTACCTGGAACGCAATCGTGCCGGTGAGGTTGTAGCTGCCGGCCACCACGCGCGAACCCACAACCCGCACGACCGGCCGGGATTCACCGCTCAGCAGCGACTGGTCGACCGTCGATTCGCCCGACACGATGACACCGTCAGCGGCGATGGCCTCGCCGGGCAGCACACGCACCACATCGCCCACGACCAGGCGGCGCGCAGCAACGGCTTCATATTTGCCATCCGCTGCGCGCCGATGCACAGCCTGCGGCATGCGGTTCACCATTGCCTCGAGGGCACCTGTCGTGCGGTCACGCAGGCGCAATTCGAGCCAGCGCCCGGTGAGCAGGAAAAACACGAACATCGTCAAGGAATCGAAGAACACTTCGCGCCCGAAGACGCCTTGGGGCTCGAACGTGCCGGCGGTACTGACGCCAAAGGTGATGACCAGTGCGATGGCCACCGGCAGGTCCATGCTGACGCGCCGCTGCGCGAGGTCACGCAGCGCGCTGCGAAAGAACGGACCGCAGGAAAACAGCACGACAGGCAAGGTCAGCACCCAGGAGGCCCAGCGCAACAGATGTTCGGATTCAGCACTCAGGTCACCGGGCAAGGCCACATACGCCGGATAGGCGTACATCATCACCTGCATCATGCACAGCCCGGCCACCAGCCAGCGCCAGAGCATGGTGCGGCTTTCCTGCAGTCGCGCGGCGCGGGCGCTGCTGTCGTTGGCCGGCAGCGGCAGGTAACCGGCCTTGCGGATCTCGCCCATCCATTGCGACGGCAATACCTGCTGCGGCGACCACAGCACGGTGGCGCGGCGACTGGCTGCACTGACGTCGGCCCGCTGCACGCCTGGCATGGCGCAAAGAGCTTTCTCTATCGTCACGGCGCACGCAGAGCAGGTGATGCCATCGATCATGATGTTGGATTCGATCAGCCCTTGTGCGCGCGTGCTGGGTCGGCTGAACGCCGCCCATTCCTGCGGATCGTCAATCACCGCGGCCACGTCTTCGCGCACCGGATCGAGCACACCGACGGCACGTCGGTCCTCGGGCGCCAGCAGTGGTTCATGCGAAAGGGCTTCTGCGGCCAGTGAAGCTCCGGACATGGCGCCAAGCTTACCGGACAAATGGCAGGCGCTCTTGATTTGAATCAAGACGCAAAAGCACTTGCAGCCTATGCTTGAAGCACCAAAACACCCCAAGGAGTTCCTCATGTACCAGCGTATTCTTGTCGCCACAGACGGTTCCAACCTGTCTCGCAAGGCGGTGTCCAGCGCCATCGCCCTGGCTGGTCTGTGCGGCGCCGAGTTGGTGGCGCTCAAGGTGGTCGCGCGCTATCCGATGACCTATTTCGAGGGCGGCATGGCGGTACAGGCGGGCGAGATTGCACGCATCGAAAAGCAATGGGCCGACACCGCCCAGGAAGTGGTCGATGCGGTGAAGAAAGCGGCCATGTCCAAGGGCGTCAAGGCCAAGGGCATCACAGTCAAGTCCGATCTGGTGTCCGAGGCGGTGATCGCTGCGGCCAAGAAACACAAGTGCGACCTGATCGTCATGGCCTCGCACGGTCGACGCGGCATCAAGCGTCTGCTGCTGGGCAGCGAAACGCAGTTGGTGCTGACGCACTCACACGTACCGGTGCTGGTGCTGCGCTGATACGCCAGGCCGTGCCACGGCCTGTGGACCCAGACGCGTCGGCGGCGCGATGCCCCTCAAGTTCCGCCAAACAGCGCGCAATACTGCTCGCGTAGCAGGTTTTTCTGCACCTTGCCCATCGCATTGCGTGGCAAGGCATCCACGACAAAACACTGCTTGGGCACCTTGAAGTTGGCCAGCTTGGCCTTGGTCGCGGCAATGATCTGCTGCGGCTCCAACGGCTAGCCATCGCGGCTGGTAACCACCAGCACGCCGACCTCGCCAAAGTCCGGGTGCGGTATGCCGACCAGGGCGCTTTCGGCAACACCCGGCAACTCGTTGACATAACTCTCGACCTCGGCCGGATACACGTTGTAGCCGCCGCTGATGATCAGATCCTTGCTGCGACCGACGATGCTGACATAGCCGTCGGCGTCGATGCGGCCCACGTCCCCGGTCTTGAAGAAGCCATCCGACGTGAATTCCTCACGGGTCTTTTCGGGCATTTTCCAGTAGCCCTTGAACACGTTCGGGCCACGCACCTGGATGCCGCCAATTTCGCCTTGCGCCACAGCAGCGTCCTGCTCGTCACGCACGCGCAACTGCACACCCGGCAACGGGAACCCGACGGTCCCGCCGCGACGCTCGCCCAGCGCAGGATCACAGGGATTGGAGGTCAGCATGGCCGTCTCCGACATGCCGTATCGTTCCAGGATCGTGTGGCCTGTGCGTTGCAGCCATTGCGTGAAGGTGTCGATCAGCATGGGCGCCGAACCAGAGATGAACAAGCGCATGTTGCGGCATTGCTGCGGATTCAGGCCAGCTTCGGCCAACATGCGCACATACAGCGTCGGCACGCCCATGAACACCGTGGCCCGTGGCAGGTTCTGCACTACCCAAGCCGGGTCGAAGCGCGACTGCCACAGCATCGGACTGCCGTTCAGCAGTGCGCCATGCAAGGCCACGAAAAGACCGTGGACGTGAAAGATCGGCAGCGCGTGGATCAGCACATCGCCACCTTGCGCTGGTGAGCGCCAGCCCCAGTAGCCCTTGAGCACGCGCGCATTACTCAGCAAATTGGTGTGGCTGAGCATGGCACCCTTGCTGCGACCGGTGGTTCCACTGGTATACAAAATGGCAGCCAGATCGTCGCCGCCACATGCAGCCACCTCGTGCTGGTCGCTGCAAGACGCCGCACGCTGCAACAAGGAACCGGTGCGGTCGCCATCGAGCGTGAACACATGCTCCGTGCCTGCCGTGAACGCCAATGGGCTGACCCAGCCGAAGTTGCGCGACGAACACACCACCACGGCCGGCTGTGCGTCGCCGATGAAATACGCCATCTCGCCGCTCTGGTAGGCGGTATTGAGCGGCAAAAATACATGGCCGGCGCGCAGGGTCGCCAGGTACAGCATCGCGGCTTCGACCGATTTCTCGACTTGCACCGCGATGCGCGAGGCTGGCGGCAGATCCAGGCTGTCGAGCAGATTGGCCAGCATCGCGCTGGCGCGCTCGAGATCGCGCCAGCTGTAGTACAAACCACTGTCGGTCTCGATTGCCGTCTGGTCAAGGTCAGCTGGAAACGCCGCGCGCAAGGCAACAAACAGATTGCGCTCGCCGGCTGGCACAGTGGATGGGGTTGGCATGGAGTCGGTTCAGAATCTGGCAATGAAATGATCGCTCAGAACTGCGGTCGGCGTTTGGCCAAAAAGGCCGCGATGCCTTCGCGGTGCTCGAGTGAATCGGCATAGTCATAGGCCGTCGCGCACAGGCCATCGAGCACGGTCCGCTGCTTGGCGGCAGATGCTTCGCCGCCGCCTGCTACGTCGCCCGCGTGCTGCAACTGCAAGGCTCGGATGCTGCGCTTGTTCATGCGTGCAGCCCGTGGCGCCAATGCGCAGATACGTTGCTGTGTCTGCTGTAGCTGGGTCTCAAACTGGTCATGATCAACGATACGCGTCAGGAAACCGAGCGCGTGCATGCGTGTGGCGTCCAGTACATCGGCCTCGAGCAGGAACTGCCGCGCCGCCACCGGTCCGACCGCACGCATCACGAGATCGAGTTCGCGCGGGGCCATCGGAAAACCCAGGCGCGCAATCGGTGCACCGAAGCGTGCCCCTGGCGTGGCGATGCGGATGTCACAACAACTGGCGATCTCCAGCCCGGCGCCCATGCAGTTGCCGTCGATAGCGGCCACTATCGGAATGTCGCAATCCAGCATGGCCTGCAAGGCGCTCCACACTTCGCGCTCGTGAAAGCTGCCCAGGCTGGCACGGTCGAATCGGAATGCCACATATTCGGAAATGTCGCCGCCGGCGCAGAAATGGCCGGCGTGCCCGCGCACCACAACGCAGCGGATCGCATGGTTTGCCGGCAGCGAGGCAAAGGCATCGCGCAACGCGCACCACATTGCGCGCGACATCGCGTTGAACTTTCCGTCCTGGCGCAAGGTGATCGTCGCCAGGGCGCCATCCAACACGAGCTGGACCTGTCCCATTGCGGGCATCAGAGGCTCGTCCCGTCGGTCAGCTGTCACTTGCGCTTGGCTCCTGCCTTCATCAGCGCGTTGATGCGTCCGCCCGGATCGGACAACAGACCTTCAATCTCTGACGAAACCGGTATCTTGCCTTGCGCCATCTGTGCACGATGCCGGTCCAGCCGCTTCAAGTCGTACAGGTAATTCACCATCAGCGCGCAGGACTGCTTGATCCCCTTGGCTGAGGCGTCGGCGGCCCAGTTCAGGCGCTCAATACGGGCACCATTGCCCAGATGAAATCGCGCGACGGCATCGACCGGCCGCGCATTCTTGTCCGTTTCCGTGAGATAGCTTGCTGCGGCCTGCAGCAGCAGTTTGCGCAGCGGCGATTTCGCACCGAGTTCCAGTGGCGCATCAAATGCGGCCAGCAAGGCATCGGCCGTCACTTCCTCGGTCGCCAGCGCCTGGGCCAGTTGCTGGCGCTGCCTGGTCGTAGCCTTGTCCAACAGTTTGCCGAGATTGCGGTTCAGCCATGCGCGCAATCCTGGAATCGGAGACAGGGTGGCGAACCGCCTGAGCTTGGGGAACTCCGCCTGCAAGGCCTCGACCACGGTCTTGATCAGCGAATCGCCAAAACTCACACCACGCAGCCCGGGCTGGGTGTTGCTGATCGAATAGAAGATAGCCGTCGTCGCCTTGCCCAGGTCGGACGCCGTGGCCGACTCGTCAAGCAACGGTGCCATGCTGTCGGCCATCTGGTCGAGCAAGGCCACCTCGACGAAGATCAGCGGCTCGTCCGGCATGCGGGCATGAAAGAAGCCGTAGCAACGGCGGTCGCTGTCGAGCCGGTTTTTTACGTCGGCCCAGCTGCGGATCGCATGCACGGCCTCATACTTGATCAGCTTCTCGACCAGCGAGGCCGGCGAATCCCAGCTGATACGGCGCAACTCCAGAAAAGCCACGTCGAACCAGCTTGAGAACAGGCTCTCGAGTTCGGTGTCAATCGGCGCCAGCCACTTTTCGGCGCGCAGCAAGGGCAGGATTTCGGCACGCAGATCGACGAGAAACCGCATGCCTTGTGGAAAACCGGCAAAACGCTGCAACAGGCGATAGCGCGGCGACTCCAGCGCCTGGCGCAGACGCAATTCGGCCTGGCCATGCTCGGCGCTTGCTTGCGTGGCCTCGTATTGCGCCTGCGCGTTCTGTACCACGGCCGGATCGTGCGCAAAACGCTCGCTCAGCAGCAACAGATAGTCCATGCGCTCGGGCACCGAGGCCTGGGCATAACCGCGCGCGATCTCGCTGGCACGGCGCGCCGCCTCGACCTCGCTGATGCCTCTGTCCACGACGGACTCCAGTTCGCCCAGAATACGACGCAGTTCACGCGGGGACAGGGCTTCGTCACCCTTGCGCACCACGCCATCGAGCCGTTGCGCCAGCGCGCGCGGGCCACTGCCTTGGCCAGCCTGCCTGGCGCCTTCGGGGGCATCGGCGTTGGCGGGTTGTGGCATCAAACGTGCCACCTTGTCGCGGATCCAGTTGCTTGTCGTCATATTGAAATTATCGGGAAATCTAGCGTCGGCGCGCTGCGGGTTTTCCGGTCGCTCGCGGGACGGCCATCGAAATGGCCCGATTCCCGGCCCACCACCAAAGCCCGGTGCCGGCCAGAATCATCGGGACACACAGCCACTGGCCCATGCTCATGCCCATCGACAACAGCCCGAGGAATTCGTCGGGCTCGCGAAAGAACTCGGCGATGAAGCGCAATACGCCGTAGCCGATCAGAAACACTGCCGCAACCTGTCCGGTGGCGCGTTCCTTGCGCGCATAAAGCCACAACAGGACAAACAGCAGCAGGCCTTCAAGCAGAAACTGGTAGATCTGCGACGGATGCCTGGGCAAATCACCGGCGCCGCGAAACACCATGCCCCAGGGCAGAGCCGGATCGCTCAATCGTCCCGGCAATTCGCCGTTGATGAAGTTGCCGATCCGACCTGCAGCCAGCCCGGTCGGCACACAGGGCGCAACGAAATCGGCAACCTGCCAGAACGGTCGTTTGCGCGACCAGGCAAACCAGACCATCGCTGCGATGACGCCAATCAGGCCACCGTGGAAACTCATGCCGCCTTGCCAGACCGCGAAAATTTCCAGCGGATGCGCCAGGTAGTAGGCCGGCTTGTAGAACAGGCAATAGCCCAGGCGTCCACCGAGCACAACACCGACGACGCCCAGAAACAGGATGTCTTCGACATCGCGCCGGCGCCATGCCAAGTCACCGGCCAGAGCGGCAAACGGCGGATGCCGCAGCCGCCGCGTGCCCAGCAGGATGAATAGACCGAACGCGGCCAGATAGGTCAGGCCGTACCAATGAATGGCGACAGGTCCCAATTGCAGGGCCACCGGGTCAATTTGCGGGTGAATCAACATGGTCTGCATTGTGCACGGGACACGCCATTGGCCCGGCCCGGCCTGCGCAAATACCGTCAATCCAGCACTGAGACGGGCCGTTCGAGCGCCGTCGGCAACTGGCTGCGCACGAAGGCGACAAATCGCTCCAGCACCGGATTGCCGTTGCCCGCTGCCCACACCAGACTGGTCTCGCACCGGGTGCTGGTGGCGCGCGCCGCTTTGCGCTGAACGCGCAGGTCGCGATAGCTGACCCCTGTGCGCTGGAACTGGCGCACGCTGTGCGGCACCCACGCCACGCCGAGACCGGCCGACACCAGATTGACGATGGTCTGCATCTGGTTCGCCTCCTGGGCCACATGCGGCACAGCGCCGGCGCTGTGATACAGACCGAAGATCGCGTCGTGCATGGAGGGTGCGATGCGGCGCGGGAAGATCACCAGGGGCAACTGCAAGGCCTCCTGCAATGTGGGAGCGGCATCCCTCAGTGCCAGCGCATGATGGGCAGGCAGCGCCAGTGTCAGCGGCTCGGCGGCGACAAGCAGACTGGCCCGATCGGGCGGGGCAAAGCCGGGGGCATGCAAAACGAATCCGGCATCAATATCGCCGCGAGCGAAGGCATCTTGCTGCACGTCACCGGTGGCCTCGATCAGATCGAGCAACACGCCAGGATAGCGCGCGCGGAACCCGCGCACCCATTGCGGCAACAGCGTATACCCGACCGTGGACACAAAAGCCAGCCGCAAGTGACCGGCTTCACCGTCCGCCGCCGCACGCGCCATGGCCGGCAAGGCCTGGGCCCGGGCCAGCAGATCGAGCACGGGCGGTAACAAGGCGGCGCCGCCGGCACTGAGCCGAACGCTGCGCTTGGTGCGCTCAAACAACCGCACGCCCAGCAAGGCTTCGAGCTGGGCAATGCCCTGGGTCAGGGGCGGCTGCGTCATATGCAGATTGCGCGCGGCGCGCCCGAAATGCAGTTCCTGCGCCACCGCCACGAACTGGCGCCACATGCGCAGGTCAATCGGCCTGTCGTTCATATATATGCTGTGCGTATCAATGGATGTCGAAAAGTATATTGGAACAGGCATTGGCCAGCGCGCATACTTCAACCCTGGCGCAGCGGCGCCGGCGCGCAGCCGGCATCGTGCGCGCTCCCACGTCAACTTCCGAGAGACCATCGCCATGGCCACCCAACCAATCGCACTCAACAGCCGCAGCAAGAACATCACCGAAGGCAAGTCACGCGCCCCGAACCGCTCCATGTACTACGCGATGGGATACGAGCAGGACGACTTCAGCAAACCCATGATCGGCGTGGCCAACGGCCACAGCACCATCACGCCCTGCAACAGTGGCCTGCAAAAACTGGCCGACGCTGCGATTGACGGCATCGAGGAAGCAGGTGGCAACGCGCAGGTGTTCGGCACGCCAACGATCTCCGACGGCATGGCCATGGGCACCGAAGGCATGAAGTACTCGCTGGTCAGCCGCGAGGTGATTTCCGACTGTGTCGAGACCTGCGTGCAAGGCCAGTGGATGGACGGCGTCGTCGTCATCGGCGGTTGCGACAAGAACATGCCCGGCGGCATGATGGGCATGTTGCGCGCCAATGTGCCGGCCATCTTTGTCTATGGCGGCACCATCCTGCCGGGTCGCTACAAGGGCCAGGATCTGAACATCGTCAGCGTATTCGAAGCGGTCGGCCAGAATGCTGCTGGTCTCATGTCGGACGAAGATCTGCTCGAAATCGAGCGCCGCGCCATTCCGGGCACAGGTTCATGCGGCGGCATGTACACCGCCAACACCATGTCGTCGGCATTCGAGGCAATGGGTATGTCACTGCCCTACTCGTCCACCATGGCCAACCCGCACGACGAAAAGGTCGAATCAGCCAAGGAATCGGCCAAGGTGTTGGTCAAGGCCATCAGTCTTGACCTCAAGCCGCGCGATATCGTGACCCGAAAGGCATTGGAGAACGCGATTGCGGTGGTCATGGCGACGGGCGGTTCGACGAATGCCGTTTTGCATTTCCTGGCGATCGCCCATACGGCGGGGGTGGACTGGACCATCGAGGACTTCGAGGTCGTGCGCAAACGCACCCCGGTGCTGTGTGACCTCAAGCCCAGTGGCAAATATCTGGCGGTCGACCTGCACAAGGCCGGAGGCATTCCGCAGGTCATGAAAACCCTGCTGGTGGCAGGATTACTGCACGGCGACTGCATGACCATCAGCGGTCAGACCATTGCTGAAGTGCTCAAGGACGTGCCGGATGTACCGCGCGCGGACCAGGACGTGATCCGGCCCATTGACAAGCCGATGTATGCCCAGGGTCACCTGGCCATCCTCAAGGGCAACCTGTCACCCGAAGGCTGCGTGGCCAAGATCACGGGATTGAAGAATCCGGTGATGACCGGCCCGGCCCGGGTGTTCGACGACGAACAATCGGCACTGAACTCCATCCTGGCCGGCAAGATCGTGGCTGGCGACGTGATGGTGCTGCGCTACCTCGGCCCCAAAGGCGGTCCGGGTATGCCGGAAATGCTGGCACCGACCGGTGCCTTGGTCGGTCAGGGACTGGGCGAGTCGGTCGGCCTGATCACCGACGGCCGCTTCTCTGGCGGCACCTGGGGTATGGTGGTCGGACACGTGGCGCCGGAGGCAGCAGCAGGGGGGAATATTGCGCTCATCGAGGAAGGCGACTCGATCACCATCGATGCGCACCAGCTGTTGCTGCAACTCAACGTGGATGAAGCCGAAATTACGCGTCGCCGGGCCTTGTGGAAGGCCCCTGCACCGCGTTACACACGCGGCGTACAGGCCAAGTTCGCGTTCAATGCGGCGTCTGCCAGCAAGGGCGCAGTGCTCGACAACTATTGAGCTCTCCCAACCCTGGCTTCGCCAGGCCCCCCGAGAGGGTGCGAGGAAACTTGGGAGCGGCGCGGCATCAGGCACCGGGCATACACGTCGAAGCGCCGCCAGTTCAGCGCTTCTTGCGGTAGTTGGTGCCGATGGCTTCCTTGTTGGCGTCAATGCGCTGCTGCTTGCGAATATTCTCGCGCTCCATCGCCTTGCGCTTTGTGTATCCGCTGGCATCAGCCCAAAACCACCAGAGCATGGCCAAGCCGAACGGCGCAAACACCGTCCACCAGCTCCACGCGGCCACAGGGCCCCATTCAAGGTACTTCATCGCCAGCAGGACGATCCCCAAACCCAGAAAGTACATCACGCTCTCCCAGAAACTCGACACATTTGCTGACAAGGGGTATCAATTGTGTTCACTACAATCGAGCGCAACAACTGTAACCCAACCGAGAGGATGTCAATGACGAAAGCAAGCTGGACCATCGTGGCCGTCGCCCTCACCGCTGCACTGGTGGCGCCGGCGCAGGCCGACGAGGCTTTGGCAACAGCCAAGAACTGCATGAGCTGCCACAAGGTCGACAAGAAGCTGGTGGGTCCGAGCTACAAGGATGTCGCCGCGAAGTACGCCGGACAGGCGGGAGCCGTAGACAAACTTGCGAGCAAGATCATGAAAGGTGGCTCCGGTGTGTTCGGCGCGATCCCGATGCCGGCCAACACCCAGGTCAACGATGCCGAGGCCAAGAAACTGGCAGCCTGGGTGCTGAGCTTCAAATAATTCGGTTGCAGCGTCGGCGCCCCTGGCGCCTGACCCCGACAAGCCCGCCGGCACGCCGTGCGGGCTTTTTTGTGCGCGCGGATAGGAGGCAGTCGGTTTGCGGCAGTCGATGCCCAGGTCTGACCGTCTCCTGCAGACCGATCAGAGTTTTTCGGCCAACTGCTCGAGGATCGCCGGATTCTCGAGTGTCGACGTGTCCTGCGTAATGGCTTCGCCCTTGGCGATGCTACGCAGCAGACGACGCATGATCTTGCCGCTGCGCGTCTTGGGCAGGTTATCGCCGAAGCGGATGTCCTTGGGTTTGGCAATCGGCCCGATTTCCTTGGCCACCCAGTCGCGTAGCTCCTTGGCGATTTGTTTCGCCTCTTCGCCGGTCGGTCGGCTGCGCTTGAGCACGACAAAGGCGCAGATTGCCTCGCCGGTGACATCGTCGGGCCGACCCACCACCGCCGCTTCGGCGACCAGGTCAGTCTTGGACACCAGCGCTGATTCGATCTCCATGGTGCCCATGCGGTGACCCGAGACGTTGAGCACATCGTCGATGCGCCCGGTGATCCGGAAATAGCCCCGGTCTGCACTGCGCACGGCACCGTCACCGGCCAGATAGGTCTTGCCACCCATCTCGGGTGGGAAATAGCTCGACTTGAAACGCTCCGGATCGTTCCAGATGGTGCGGATCATCGATGGCCAGGGACGCTTGACGACCAGGATGCCGCCGGTGCCATTGGGCAGATCCTTGCCGGTTTCGTCAACGATGGCGGCCATGATGCCGGGCAGCGGCAAGGTGCAGCTACCCGGTACCAGCGGGGTGGCGCCTGGCAGCGGCGTGATCATGTGGCCACCGGTCTCGGTTTGCCAGAAGGTGTCGACGATGGGGCAGCGCTCGCCGCCGATATTGCGGTAGTACCACATCCAGGCTTCCGGATTGATCGGCTCGCCGACCGAACCCAGAATGCGCAGGCTGGACAGGTCGGAGCGCGCCGGGTGCACTTTTTCGTCGCCTTCTGCTGCCTTGATCAAGGAGCGGATCGCTGTGGGGGCGGTGTAGAAGACCGAGCATTTGTGTTTCTCGATCATCTGCCAGAAGCGACCTGCATTCGGCCAGGTCGGAACACCTTCAAAAATGATCTGCGTGGCGCCCGCCGCCAACGGACCATAGGCGACATAGGTGTGACCGGTGATCCAGCCGATATCGGCCGTGCACCAGAACACGTCGTCGGGTCGCAGGTCGAAGGTCCAGTCCATGGTCAGCTTGGACCACAGCAGATAGCCACCGGTGGAATGCTGCACGCCCTTGGGCTTGCCGGTCGAGCCGGACGTAAACAGGATGAACAGCGGATGCTCGGCGGGCACCGGCACCGGCGCGCATTGCTCGGACTGACCCTTGAGCGCTTCGGCAAACGTGATGTCGCGCCCGGCCACCATGTTGCAGGCGGTCTGGGTACGTTCGTAGACGAAGATGGACTTGATCGATTCGCAACCGCCCATGGCCAGACCGTCGTCGACGATGGCCTTGAGTGGCAACTCCTTGCCGCCACGCATCTGGTAGTTGGCTGTGATCACGGCCACGGCGCCGGCGTCGATGATGCGCTCCTGCAAGGCCTTGGCCGAGAAACCACCGAACACCACACTGTGGGTGGCGCCAATGCGGGCGCAGGCCTGCATCGCCACCACGCCTTCGATCGTCATCGGCATATAGATCAGCACGCGGTCGCCTTTGGCTATGCCTTTGGCCTTGAGCGCGTTGGCGAACTGGCTGACCCGGGCCAGCAATTCCTTGTAGGTGGTGTGGGTCACGGCACCGTCGTCGGCCTCGGTGATCACGGCCACCTTGTTCTCGACCGGCGTGCCCATGTGCTTGTCCAGGCAATTGGCACTGGCATTGAGTTCACCGTCGGCAAACCACTGGTAGAACGGCGCATTCGATTCGTCAAGCGTTTGCGTGAAAGGCTTGTTCCAGACCAGGTGCTCGCGTGCCAACCTGGCCCAGAACCCTTCGTAATCGCGCTCTGCCTCTGCGCACAGCGCTTCGTAACCCGCCATACCCGAAACCCGGGCCGCCTTGACGATGGCTTCCGAGGGTTCAAACACCCGGTTTTCTACCAGAACGGACTGAATGGCACTCATCACGTGATCTCCCTATATGGCTTGTTTCTTGATTCTCGACAAATCAGACTGTGTCGCACGGCTCTTACAAGGCACTGACGCGCCGGGCGTGCGCCGACCAGTCCCTTGGGTTTGAACGGGGAAATCCCCCCGCAACCTACAATGGCGCCCGTCGACTCTACACCCTCCATGCCGCATGCGCGAACCCACCCAAAAGCCCCCTCCTGGCATTGCCCCATTGTCCAAACTGATCTTTGCCAGCCGCTGGCTGCAACTGCCGCTGTACCTGGGGTTGATCGCGGCGCAGGCTGTCTACGTGTTCCAGTTCTGGGTCGAACTGGTGCATCTGCTGGAAGCCGCCTTCGGCAATCAGGATGCGCTGAAGGCGCTGGTCACCAGTACCGGCTACAAGGCCGACTACGAAATCAAGTCGCTCAACGAAACCGTATTGATGCTGGTGGTGCTGGCGCTGATCGATGTGGTGATGATCTCGAACCTGCTGATCATGGTCATCGTCGGAGGCTATGAGACCTTCGTCAGCCGCATGAACCTGCAGACGCATCCGGACCAGCCGGAATGGCTCAGCCATGTCAACGCATCGGTGCTCAAAGTCAAACTGGCAACTGCCATCATCGGCATATCGTCGATCCACCTGCTCAAGACTTTCATCAATGCGGCCAACTACGACGTCAAGGTGCTGATGTGGCAGACCATCATCCACATCGTGTTCCTGTTCTCGGCAATGGCCATCGCCTACACCGACCGGTTGATGGCTCACAGCAGCAAGCAGGCGGCCGGCGGCGGACACTGAACGCGAAAATTGAATCCGGGACGCCGCCCTGCGCCGGCGGCGACTGTCAGCCTTGCGCCCGGGCCTCGTCGACCGGCTTGGCGCGTGAGCGGACCTGCAGATGCAAGGCCGCCATGGCCATCAGATTGGCAGACACCGGCGCCGTGACAAACACGAACAAGGTGATCAACAATTCGTGCACCGCGGGCTCGCCGCGCGCCCAACTCAGCAACATGCTGGCCAGTAGCACACCACCGACACCGAGCGTGGTGGCCTTGGTCGGGGCATGCAGCCGCATGTAGAAGTCCGGCAGTCGCACCAGGCCGATTGCACCAATCAGCGCAAAACTGCCCGCCACAACCAGCAATGCCGCTGCCAGCCATTCGATCCAAAAGGGGAAGATGGTTGCCATGGTCGATGCTCCTATTCGATCACGTCACCACGGCTCACATACCGTGACAAGGCCACCGTACCGACAAACCCCAGCATCGCGACGATCAGGGCCGCCTCGAACAGGATGGCAGTCTGCCAGCGCACTCCCAGCAAGATCACCAGTGCCACGACATTCACGTACAGGGTGTCCAGGGCCAGGATCCGATCCGGCATGTCCGGTCCGCGCAGCAAGCGCCAGCCGCACAGGCCCATGGCAAGCGCAATGGCCAGCGTCGCATAGTCAAGTGCCCACGACAGAATCATCCCAGTATCTCCCCCAACGGTTTCTCGTACCGCTCCTTGATCTGCGCCGCCATGCCCGGCACATCATCGCAGTCCAGCGCATGCACCAGGATCATCCGGCGCTCCTCGTCGACGATGCAGGACACCGTGCCCGGCGTCGTCGTGATGATGGTGGCCAGCAAGGTGATGGCTGTCGGATGCCGGATATCGAGCGCAATCGGCACCCAGGCCGGATGCGGGTTGCACGTCGGCGACAGCACGATACGCGCCACCGCGATGTTGGACACGATGATGTCCCACAACACGATGAAGCTCAGCCTCACGGCGACGCGCCAGTTACGTACCTTGAGGCGTTCGCCCAGGAAACCGTCCACCAGCTGCGGCAGGCCCCAGCCCAGCACCAGTGCGGTGATGAGTTGCGCCACCGCCAGACTTTGTTGCAGCATCAGCCAGCCCAATGCCAGCACCACGGACAACACCGGATGCGGCCACACGCCACGCGACTTCATCGTGTGCCTCCACTGTGGCCGGTATACGGCCTGGCCGAGCGCGCGTCGAGGCCGCCCTGCTCACCCAATACGGCTTGCGCATAAGCGCGACGATCGAGCAACTGATCTGCCGCGGCCGCGGTGTAGCGCTGCAACGGCGCAGCGAACAGGCTCATGGCGACACTGGTTGCGAGCAGGAATGCGGTGGCGGTCAACAGCGGTGCGCTGACACCGGATGCGCCGGAAGGCATATCGGTGCGCACATGCCAGAACAGGGTGCTACCCGCGCGCGCCAAACCCAGCAGCGACAGAAAGCCGGCCAGCAGCACGATGGTCCAGACCAGGCCCGCATGCACATGGGCACTGGAGGCCTGTAACAGCATCAACTTGCCGATGAACCCCGGCAGCGGCGGCAAACCGACGCTGGACGCAGCCGCCAGCAACAACATCAATCCGAGCAAGGCGGGTTGTGCCACCGGGGACGCCGGTTCAATTCGACCGCCAACCTCGCCACGCTGGGCAGCCACCAGTTCAACCAGCAGGAACAGACCGGCCACCGTCAAGGTGCTGTGCGCCATGTAGTACAGGGCTGCCGACCAGGCCTGGGCACCGAACAGTCCGATCGCAATCAGGATGGTTCCGACCGAAGCCACCGTCAGCCACGCCACCAGCCGCGGCAAGGTTTGCGCCGCCAACACGCCGAGCACGCCGATCGCGCTCGTCAACACGGCCAGCGGCAGCAACAAGGGCTGAACCAGCAGAGCCGACGCACCGGCATCGGCGCCAAAGATGACCCCGTGCACGCGCCAGATCGCGTAAACACCGACCTTGGTCATGATCGCAAACAGCGCCGCCACCGGCGCCGACGCCGCAGCATAAGTTGCCGGCAGCCAGACCGACAACGGCGCCAGGGCGGCCTTGAAGCCGAACACCACCAACAACAGCAGGGCAGCAACTTGCAGCACGGTGGCGTCCGGCCCGCTGACCAGCGGCACCCGCAGCGCCAGATCAGCCATGTTCAGGGTACCGGTCAGGGCATACAGCAAGGCCAGACCAATCAGGAACAGTGCCGAAGCGCTCAGATTCAGCACCACGTAATGCACACCCACGCGCAGGCGCTCGCGCCCCAGGCCATGGAGCATGAGCACATAGCTGGCGATCAGCAACACCTCGAAGAACACAAATAGATTGAACAGGTCGCCGGTGACGAAGGCACCGTTGAGCCCCATCAACTGGAATTGGAACAAGGCATAGAAATAGCGACCATGCCCAGCCCAACCGCCACTGGCGTACAGCAGCACCGGCAGCGCAATCAGCGAGGTCAGCAGCAGCATCATGGCCGAGAGTCGATCCACCACCAGCACGATGCCAAACGGCGCCGGCCACTCGCCCATGCGGTAGACCATCAGCGCCCCATCCGCTGCCTGCAGCATCAGTTGAATCGAGATAATCAGACCCAGCAGCGCCGAGCCAATGGCAAGCCTGGCGGACAGGGTTTGCCGGCGCAAGTTATGCTCGCTGCCGCCGTGGTCGCCAATCAGCAGCAACAGCACCGCCGTGGCCGCCGGCAACAGAACCGGCGCCACAGGCAATTGGTCGATCAAGGCCAAGCTCACGACGCGTTCTCCCGTCCTGGCTCAGCGCCGTCGACCTGGTCCGTACCCGACTCATGGTGGCTGCGCAGGGCCAGTTCGATGATGAACCCGGTCGTGGCAAAGCCGATCACGATAGCCGTCAGCACCAGCGCCTGCGGCAAGGGGTCGGCGATCTGCACGCCACCGTTGCCGACGATGGGCGGCGCGTTGCTCCAAAGCCGCCCCATGGCAAAGATGAAAACATTGACGGCGTAACCGAGCGCCGTCAGGCCCAGCACCACCGGGAAAGTGCGCCCGCGCAACATCAGCCAGATGCCGCAGGCCGTAACCCCGCCAATACCGGTGGCCACCAGGAACTCCATGCTCGGCATCATGATGTGTGCTCCTTGCTCGCCGCACTCAGCACCGACAGCATCAGCATCGTCGCGCCCACCACGGTGATATAGACGCCCAGATCGAACAAGGCCGCGGTCGCCAGCGGCAACTCGCCCAGAATCGGAACCATCGGATGTCCGGCCGCACTGGTCAGGAAAGGCCGGCCCAGCGCAAACGCGCCGACCCCGGTCAACCAGGCGATGCCCAGGCCGGTGCCGATCCAGCGCGTGTAACGACGCCCCTGGGCCGAATGCAGCACGAAGTCGGCGCGCTCCTGGCCCAGCGCCATGTATTGCAAGACCAGCGCCACGCCTGTCACCAGCCCGGCGATGAAGCCGCCACCGGGCATGTTGTGTCCGCGCCAGTAGATGTAGACCGATGCCACCAGCGCCAGCGGCATGACCAGCCGCGCTGCCATGCGCAGCATCAATGGCTCACGTCGGAACGACCAGCGCCGGCCCTCGCCGTCCTGCGACGGCTTGCGCACGCGCCAGCCCGACAGCAGCGCCAGCACGCCGACTGCGGCAATGCCCAGCACGGTGATCTCGCCGAACGTGTCATAGCCGCGGAAGTCGACCAGGATCACATTCACCGCATTTGCGCCGCCTCCTTTGGGCACGGAGTTCTCGAGAAAAAACCAGGAGATCGAATCGTGGTCACGCGTCAGCATCAACCAGGTCAGCCAGGCCATGCCGCCGCCCGCTGCCAAAGCCAAGGCAGCATCGCGCAGCTTGCGGCGAGCAGACGATTCGCGTGGCGTGGTGCGGGGCAACAAGGCCAGGCCCATCAGCAGCAGCACCGTGGACACGACCTCCACCGACAACTGCGTCAGTGCCAGGTCGGGCGCCGACAGCGCCAGAAACGTCAGCGCCGTGACCAGGCCTATCACCCCGACCAGCACCACAGCGCGCAATCGCGCATGGTGGCCGAGCGCCAGCGCGGTACACACCACCAGCAACAAGGCCCAGGACAACAACGACGGCAAGTCGGCGGGCATCAGCGTACGCGAGCCGGTGGCGGGGCTCTCTCCGGCGCCGCTCCAGGCCCATAGGGCGAGCGCCACAGCCGAGGCCAGCATCCAGGCCACGTAGCGCTGCAAGGAGCCGTTTTCGACACGGGCGGTGAACCAGCGGCCAAACGCGAACACACCGTCCACACCCTGGTTGAACAGCAGCCGGCCGGTCCAGCCGCGGGGATGGTGCAGGTGCAAGTTGAACTTTTGCTGCAGCGCAAAGTAAAAGACCACGCCACCGAGCACGGCCACAGCGCTCATCAGCAGCGGCAGGTTGAAGCCATGCCAGATTGCCAGGTGGTACTCCGGCGGGGCGGTGCCGAGCATGGCGGTGGCGGCCACATGCACCATCGGTCCGAAGGTGATCGCCGGCAGCACACCCACGACGATGCAGGTCACGACCAGCAGCGCGACCGGCGCCTTCATGAATAGCGGCGGCTCATGCGGATGCGGATTCGCCAGATTGCGCGGCGGGCCGTTGAAAAACACGTCGTGGATGAAGCGCAGCGAATACGCCACCGAACAGATGCCGCCAATCGTGGCGGCCAGCGGCACCAGAATGCCATAGGCGGTCTGCCCCTGCAGCGCTTCGGTGAAGAACATCTCCTTGGACAGGAATCCGTTGGCCAGCGGCAGACCGGCCATCGACGCCGCGGCAATCATGGCCAAGGTCGCCGTCCAGGGGAGAAACTTCGCCAGGCCCCCCAGGCGCCGGATGTCACGCGTGCCCGTCTCGTGGTCGATGATGCCCGCGGTCATGAACAGCGAGGCCTTGAACGTGGCGTGGTTGAGGATGTGAAACACCGCAGCAACTGCCGACAGGGGCGACGCCAGCCCGATCAGAAACACGATCAGGCCCAGGTGGCTGATGGTCGAGTACGCCAGCAGGCTTTTGATATCGTGACGAAACACCGCAACGTAGGCGCCAAACACCATGGTCGACAGGCCCACCGTGACCACGATCGACTGGAACAGGTCGGTGCCGCCAATGACCGGATACAAGCGCGCCAACAAAAAGATGCCAGCCTTGACCATGGTGGCCGAATGCAGATAGGCCGACACTGGCGTCGGTGCAGCCATGGCTTCGGGTAGCCAGAAATGGAAGGGTATCTGGGCGCTCTTGCTGAAACAGCCCACCAGGATCAGCATCAGCATCAACGGGTACAGCGCATGCGACTTGACCTGCTCGCCGCGGCTGAGCATCTCCGACAAATCGAAGGTACCGGCGATCTGGCCCAGTAGCACGATGCCGGCCAGCATCACCAGGCCACCACCGCCGGTGACGGCCAACGCCATGCGCGCGCCGGCACGGGCATCGGCCTTGTGGCCCCAGTAGCCGACCAGCAGGAACGACGAAATACTCGTCAGTTCCCAGAACACCACCAGCAGCAACAGGTTGTCCGACAACGCGACACCGAGCATCGCGGCCATGAACAGCATCAACTGCGTGAAGAACTTGCCTGCCGGGTCGTCATGGTGCAGGTAATAGGCCGCATACAGAATGATCAGCAGGCCAACGCCCGAAATCAGCAGGCCGAACATCAGCGCCAGGCCGTCAAGCCGGAAGTGGGCGTTGAGGCCGATGGCCGGGACCCACTCGACGCCAGCGAGCAGCGTCTGACCAGCGAACACTGCCGGCGCCTGCATCAGCAGCAGCGCAAACGCGGTTCCAGTCACGGCGGCAGCAACCCAGGCCACCAATCGGCGGCGTTCGGGCGAGTCGACACGACCCGCCCAGAAACACAGGGTGGTGCCCAGTATCAGCGGAAGAAGGACAACGAGTACGAGTGGGTTCGGCATTTTGTTGTGGTGGTGGCAGAGCCCTGGTTGATCATACAAGGGCGACAAGGCACTGCCGTTGCCGACACCAGGTATTGGCGAAACCCTGGGCATCTTTGCACTGCATTGCAAAGACCCTCAGAGCCTTGGGTAAACTCGGCGCCAGGTTTTCCCCACCAGTCAGGACCATTGCCATGCCATCCCCCATGACCAGCATCCGCCAGGCCGACCTGATCGAATCCGTCGCCGCTGCGCTGCAATTCATCAGTTATTACCACCCAGCCGACTTCATCGCGCATCTGGCGCGTGCCTACGAGCGCGAGCAAAGCCCGGCAGCCAAGGACGCGATCGCGCAGATCCTGACCAATTCGCGCATGAGCGCCACCGGCCACCGGCCGATCTGCCAGGACACCGGCATCGTCAATGTATTCATCAAGCTGGGCATGGATGTGCGGCTCGAAGGCTTCACCACCACACTGGACGACGCGGTCAACGAAGGTGTGCGCCAGGCTTACAACCACCCGGACAACACTTTGCGTGCCTCGGTCGTGGCCGATCCGCAGTTCGAGCGCAAGAACACCAAGGACAACACGCCAGCCGTGATCCATGTGGAACTGGTTGCCGGCAACAAGCTGGAGGTCACCGTGGCGGCCAAGGGCGGCGGCTCGGAGAATAAATCCAAGATGGTCATGCTCAACCCATCCGACTCGGTCGTCGACTGGGTGCTCAAGACCGTGCCGACCATGGGCGCGGGCTGGTGCCCGCCCGGCATGCTGGGCATCGGCATCGGCGGCACGGCCGAACGCGCGGTACTGCTGGCCAAACAGGCGCTGATGGACGACATCGACATGTACGAGTTGCTGCAACGCGGCCCGCAGAACAAGACCGAAGAACTGCGCATCGAGCTGTACGAGAAGGTCAACGCGCTGGGCATAGGCGCGCAAGGTCTGGGTGGCCTGACCACGGTGCTCGACGTCAAGATCAACATGTTCCCTACCCATGCCGCCGGCAAACCGGTGGCGATGATCCCCAACTGCGCCGCCACGCGCCACGCCCACTTCGTCATGGACGGCTCCGGTCCGGTCTATCTGGATCCCCCGTCCCTTGACCTGTGGCCGAATGTGCAGTGGGTGCCGGACTACCAGAAAAGCCGCAAGGTCAACCTCAATACGCTGGACAAGGCCGAAATCGCGAGCTGGAAGGCTGGCGATACCTTGCTGCTGTCCGGCAAGATGCTGACCGGCCGCGACGCCGCGCACAAGCGTATCCAGGACATGCTGGCCAAGGGCGAGGCATTGCCGGTGGACTTCAGCAACCGCACGATCTATTACGTCGGCCCGGTCGATCCGGTCGGTGACGAAGCCGTAGGCCCGGCAGGACCGACCACCGCCACGCGCATGGACAAGTTCACCGAGATGATGCTGGCGCAGACCGGACTGATCAGCATGATCGGCAAATCCGAGCGCGGCCCGGAAGCGATCGAGGCGATCCGCAAACACAAGAGCGCCTACCTGATGGCGGTAGGCGGCGCCGCCTACCTGGTCAGCAAGGCCATCAAGACCGCCAAGGTGGTCGGTTTTGCCGATCTGGGCATGGAGGCCATCTATGAATTCGACGTGGTCGACATGCCGGTGACGGTCGCGGTAGATTCAGCAGGGACCAGTGCGCATATCACCGGGCCGGCGCGCTGGCAGAAGAAAATCGCAACCGGGGAGTTCAAGAATATTGCGCTGACGGCGGGGTGACAAGGTCAGTGCCCTGCCCTCGTGTCGGTCGTCGCCGTTTGCGGCAGTTCGCAGAATCCCTGTGGCGCTACCGCCAGCGCCGCATTGAACTTGCTCGAGAGGTTTTGAAACGCGATCAGCCCGGTGAGTTCGACGATGGCATCGTCATCGAAATGCACGCGCAGGTCAGCGATATGCTGCGCGGTGACGCCGCGCCCGGACAGCGTCATGGCCTCGGCATAGTCGAGCGCACGGCGCTCGCGTTCGTCAAATAGCTTGTTTTCCTGCCAACGGCTCAAAGCGGCCACTTTCTCGAGGCTGGCACCCCGATTGATCAGTGTCGCCGAGTTCAGGTCGACACAGAAGCTGCAGCCGTTGAGCTGAGACACACGCACCGTGATGAGCGAACGCAAAGCGGGCTCGACGGGCGAGGAGCGGCGATCAATCATGCCGTAGAGCGTGGCAACTCCGAGGAACAGTCTCGGCGCCCTGGCCCACAGCAAGGCCGCGTCCAGTGTCTTGCCATACTTGCGTCGCTGGCGCCAGAAAAACGGTTTCAGATACCAGGAACAGTCCGCCTCGGACTTGGGATCAATGTGCATGGGTGCCCTCTTCGTGCCAGGCGCGCTCGGTCCGGCCCGAACAACGCGAATCTGCGGATCGTTCCGCGCGCAAAATCCACGCGGTACGTTGTCGACGTTAAGCGAATCCGGAGTCATCGCGACTGCGCACTGTCAATGTCCGACCGCTTGTAGTTCAGCAGTCAGAGCGACCAGATACAACCGATCAGCGCGATCGGAGTGCGCTGCCTGGGGTCAGCCAGCAAACCCATGAAGCCGCACTGGGGAACCCACACTTATTCCCGCAACGCATTGACCACCCGCTCATCGAGCGTCACGCCGAGTCCCGGCCGATTGGGAACCTCGATCATCCCGTCTTCGCCTATCGGCCCCAGACCGTGCACGAGTTCGCGACGCAAACGCGAAGGACTGGTGGTGTATTCGATCAGGCCGCCGTCATGCATCGTCGATACGAAATGCAGGTTCGCCGCAATGGTGAGATCGGTGTTGTATCCGTGCGGGAAGATCCGTCTGCCCGAAGGAGCCAACATCGCGGCCAGTCGTTGCACCTCGCTGAACCCGCCAAACATCGTCAGATCGGGCTGTGCGATGTCAAAGGCATTCGCGTTGATATAGGGCACAAACTCCTTGCAGGTAGTCATGCCGAGATCGCCGACTGCGATGGCAATGGAAGTCTCGGACTTCAGCCGAACGTGGTCGGCGATGTTGTCAAGAGGAAACGGCGCTTCAATCCAGCTGAAGGCCAACTCCTCCAGGACCGGCAGGAAGGGAGCCAATTGCTCGAAACGCTCGAATTCCTGCGCCACGTCGAGCATCAGACCGCGGTCCGGTCCAACCAGATCACGCAGGTGGCGCAGATTTCGCCGCACAAGTTCCGCGTCCGACCACCAGGGATCGACACAGACCTTGAGGCTGCGGAAGCCGCGCTCAAGAAGCGGCGTCACTTGTCTGGTGATCTTCCCTGCCTCGTCTTCAAGCGGGTAGATCGTGGCGTAGGCCGGCAGTCGGTCATGGCGTTTGCCGCCCAGAACTTCATGCAACGGTTTTCCCTCGGACTGCGCGAACAGGTCCCAGATCGCAATATCGACCGCGCTGATCGCGTGAATCGTCACGCCGTGCCGACCAAACCACTGGGTGCGGGCATGCATCTCCTGCCAGAGTCGCCGCGGATCATCGATCATCTGCCCGGTCACGATCTGCGCCAACCCTACAGCCAACGAGTTATAGGTCGGCATCTCGACAATGGCCTTGATGACCCCGGGCGGGGCGTCGCTTTCGCCAATGCCGATCAGACCGTTGTCGCCATGCACCAGCACAACGACATTCTGGTAGCTTCCTTCGAACCGGAAGAAGCCTGCTTTCGGATCACGCAGGCAGATCGCTTCCACTTTTGCAATTTTCACCGTCATCTCATGAACTCCCGCCGGGGGTAGACAAAGGGTGGGCGCCGATACCAGTCCAATCCAATCCCAAGACCGGACAGACCACTGTACCGCGCATCACCCGGGGCGTCGGGCCCGATGGCCAACAGCACCAATCTTTAAACATGTAATGTGGTGATGGGTGTATCGGCTCACGCCGATCCCCTCGAGTCGTGACGTGGTAGGTCGCTCCCGGAAACTCCAAGCGCAGTGGCCGGCTCATCTTTGCAATAGCGGATTGGTCAACACCCCGTCGCTATCGTTGCAGCATCTGGGCGAAAACGGATGCCCATCCATCGAAACCATCCACCGATTTAGGGAAATGGCAGACCTGACCCCTATCAACTTGACCCCTATCAACTCCCTATCAGCTATCGCCGCGCTCGGCTCCCCGGCGGCCGGGCTCAGCCGCGGTACAACCAGGGCAGATCGAGCAGGCGTTCGCCCAATACGGCCATGGCGGCATCTCGCCCCAGGCGCATCATCCCGCTGGCATGAAATATCCGGCCATTGCGGCGCGAACGCAGCTGCACCCGTCGATTGCGCTGCCAACGCTGCTCGGCAAAGCGCTGCAGTTGGCCTGCGACGTCGCCGCCACCGTCACCCAGGCAAAGCCCCAGCGCATGCGCATCCTCGATCGCCATGCCGGCGCCTTGCGCCAGATAAGGGCGCATCGGGTGCGCCGCATCGCCGACCAAGGCCACCCGGCCCCTGGCGTGCTCATGCGCGCCGCGCATCGGCGTCCGGTCACACAAAATCCACAGACGCCAAGCGCCGGCGGCGTCCAGCAAGGCTTGCAACGGCGCGCACACACCTTGCAGGGCACGCAAGACCTCGGCTGCGTCGGCCTGCTGGTTCCAGTTTGCCAACTGCCCAGGCGTACCATTGGCCGCGTGCAGCCAGTCCGGCTCGCCGTGCACGATGGCCACCAGATTGAGCCCGGCGCCGGCACGCACCGGGTACTGCACCACATGCAATCGGGGTCCGAGCCAGACCGTCACCTGCTGGCTGCGCAAGGCCGCCGGCAGATCCTGCTGCTCCAGCATGGCGCGATAGGCCAGGTGCCCGGTCGGTTGTGGGTCGCCATCATCAAGCAAGGCCTGGCGCACCGGGCTCCACAAGCCGTCAGCGCCAATCAAGGCAGCACCGTCAATCTGGCGGCCATCAACAAGCTCCATCGCCACCGACGACGCCGACTGGCTGAAACCGCGCACTTGCGCAGCGCGCTCGGGCTCGACTTCTCCGTGGTCCTTCAGCGCCGTGAGCAGCAACTGGTGCAAATCGCCCCGATGGATCGTGGCATAGGGCGCACCATAGCGTTGCACCGCTGTAGAGCCGAGCGGCAACACCCCCAGCTCACGGCCCGATCTGGCGCTGCGTACTTGCAACCGGCGCGGGAACGCCGCCACCTGCCTGAGTGCGTCAGCCAGTCCCCAGGCATGCAGGATACGCGTGACATTCGGGCCGATCTGGATACCGGCACCGACCTCGCCGAACACCGGCGCGCGCTCGAACACCCGCACCGCGGCGCCGCCGCGCCGGCATGCCAGCGCCGTCGCCAGCCCGCCGATACCGGCACCTGCAATCAAGACCTCGTTGCCCTTCATGGCGGTGATGGTAGCCGCCACATGGAACTCGGCAGATCCCGCTATCTCGCCGCGCCGGATCAGTTCAGCAACTGGCGCAACACATACGGCAGGATGCCGCCGTTGCGGTAGTAGTCGACCTCGATCGGCGTGTCGATGCGCAGCGTCACCGTGAATTCACGGCGTTTGCCCTTGGCGCTGGTGATCACCAGCTTGGCGTCACTTTGCGGGCTCAAGGCCGCATCGGGCCAGACTTCGACGGTCTCATCACCCTGCAGACCGAGCGACTCCCAGGAATCCTTGCCCTTGAACTGCAACGGCAACACCCCCATGCCGACCAGGTTGCTGCGATGAATGCGCTCGAAGCTGCGCGCAATGACGGCGCGGATGCCCAGCAACTGCGTACCCTTGGCGGCCCAGTCGCGGCTCGAGCCGGTGCCGTATTCCTCGCCGGCAAACACCACCGTCGGCACGCCAGCTTCCAGGTACTTGTTGGCTGCGTCAAAGATCGGCATGCGTACGCCGCCCGGATGGTACAGCGTCATGCCGCCCTCCTCCCGGTCACCGTCGGAGGCCGCCGGAATCATCAGGTTCTTGATGCGCACGTTGGCGAAGGTGCCACGCATCATCACATCGTGGTTGCCGCGCCGCGCGCCATAGGAATTGAAATCAGCCTTCATGACGCCGTGCTTTTCCAGCCACTGACCGGCGGGTGAACTCTGCTTGATCGACCCTGCCGGTGAAATATGGTCGGTGGTGATCGAGTCGCCAAACAGCGCCATGATGCGGGCGCCCTGCACCGACACCGCGGCCTGCGTCTTGGGCAACACCATGTCGAATTTCTCGAAGAATGGCGGCTCGGCGATATAGGTGCTGCGCGGCCAGTCGTAGGCCTGACCGCAAACGCCTTTGATCTTGCCCCACAAGGCGCCGGAATCGGTCTTGAGCTTGCCGTAGTTCTCGCGAAACGCCTTGCCCTTCATCGCGTACTTGATCAGTGCCTGGATCTCGTCGCTGCTCGGCCAGATATCGCCCAGATACACATCGCGTCCGCCCTTGCCCTGACCAACCGGCTCGGTCATCAGGTCGCGGCGCATGGTTCCGGCAATCGCATAGGCCACCACCAGCGGCGGGCTGGCCAGGAAGTTGGCCTTGATGTTCGGGTGGATGCGGGCCTCGAAATTGCGATTACCCGACAACACCGCCGCGCACACCAGGTCTTGCTCGCGGATCAGCGCATTGAGTTCGGGCGTCAGATCACCCGAGTTGCCGATGCAGGTCGTGCAGCCGTAGCCGACCAGCGCGAATCCAAGCTTCTCCAGATAGGGCAGCAAGCCGGTTTCGGTCAGGTATTCGGTGACGATGCGCGAGCCCGGTGCCAGCGAGGTCTTGATATGCGGTTGCACCTTGAGCCCGGCCTCGACCGCCTTCTTGGCCAGCAGGCCCGCGGCCAGCAGCACGCTGGGGTTGGAGGTATTGGTGCAGCTGGTGATGGCGGCGATCAGCACATCGCCGTTGCCCACCATTGGCACCGGCTTGCCCGACGGCAGCAACTCCATCAACTTGGCATCGCGTCCATGGGCCTCGAGCATCGGTCGGTTGCCGTCCATCTCGGCCAGATCACGCGGCGCACCGGGAGGCGCCTCGACATTGGGCGTACCCGCAGGCGGCAGTGTCAGCGGCCGCACCGCAAAGCGCTGATCCAGGCGTTCGGCAGATTGGTTGAAGCCGCTGTCGGCGGTCGCCCGGCTGAACAGCGCATCGAATTGCGCGGACACCTTGCCCAGTTCGATGCGATCCTGCGGGCGCTTGGGACCGGCCAGGCTGGGCGTGACGCTGCCCAGATCGAGCGTCACCACCTGGGAATAGTCGATCTGCCCCGCCACCGGAACCCCGAACAGGCCCTGCGCCTTGAAGTAGGCCTCGAACAACTCGATTTCGGCGCGCGTGCGGCCGGTCCCTTCAAAATAGCGCAGCGTCTTCTCGTCGACCGGGAAGAAACCCATGGTGGCACCGTACTCTGGCGCCATGTTTGCCACCGTCGCCCGATCGGGCAAGGCCAGCGTACGCGTGCCTTCACCGAAGAACTCGACAAATTTGCCCACCACCTTGTGCTGGCGCAGGATCTCGGTGACCGTCAGCACCAGGTCGGTGGCCGTTACGCCTTCGCGCAGGCGCCCGGTCATCTCCAAGCCCACCACATCGGGGGTCAGGAAATACACCGGCTGGCCCAGCATCGCGGCCTCGGCCTCGATGCCACCCACACCCCAGCCCACCACGCCAATGCCATTGATCATCGTGGTGTGGCTGTCGGTTCCGACCAGCGAGTCTGGGTACACCACGCCATCAGCGCCGGTGTGCACACCCCGGGCCAGGTACTCCAGGTTGACCTGGTGCACGATGCCGAAACCCGGCGGCACGACACGGAAGGTGTCGAAAGCCTGCATGCCCCATTTCAGGAACTCGTAGCGTTCGCGATTGCGCTGGAACTCGATCTTCATGTTCAGGTCGAGCGCATTTTTCTTGCCATAGTGGTCGACCGTCACCGAATGGTCGACCACCAGATCGACCGGCACCAGCGGCTCGATGCGTTTGGGATCCTTGCCCAGACGCACCGCGACACTGCGCATCGCAGCCAGGTCAGCCAGCAGGGGCACGCCGGTGAAATCCTGCAGCACGACGCGCGAGACCAGGAAAGGGATCTCGTCGCTGCGGGCCGCCTTCGGCGCCCAGTTTGCCAGTTGTGCCACATGTTCGGCAGTGACTCGTTTGCCGTCACAGTTGCGCAACACCGATTCGAGTACGATGCGCAGCGCCATCGGCAAACGTGCCACGTTGGGGAACTTGCGCGCCAGCGCCGGCAAGGAGTACAAGGTCGCGGCCTTGCCAGAAGCGGTCTTGAAGGGCTTGCGGGTCGACGCAAAGGCGTGTGGCATGGAAAACCTCCTGATTGAATCTTGCAGTTTGGATATCGGCCTCGACCGATTCTGACAGGGGACGAGCAGCGGTCCCGATCTGAGGTCAATCTTTCTGCGTCGAAACTGCATGCAGGAGTCGCTCGCTACCGGCCACGGCCACCGGCCCGGGCTTGGGCGTCATGTCAATATCTCTCGATTCAGCATGCATTGGGGAACCTCTGTAGACTGCCCCGTTTGATCGACTACGGTTGCCAATGTGGCGCCGAAGTCGACGTCACACGCGGGTCCAGCTCCGGCCCTTCGCTGCGCCGGACCAGCGAACAGTGCACCACGAAACACCGGGCGCCAAGCCTGCGAAAGAAAACCATGCCGCCCAGCCAGCGCCGTTCCGTCGATACCTTGGGTGCCGCCAAGTTGCTTGTCCGCACCGCTTTGCCTGCCATGCTGGCCCTTGCGCTGGTCGCGTGTGGCGCCGGGGAAGGTCCTGGCCCAGGGCCAGCCGCAGGATCGCCCAAGATGCCTCCCGCCCAGGTCGGAGTCGTAACGGTGCAGCCCCAAGCCGTGTCAATCCAGAGCGAATTACCCGGCCGCGTAAGCGCCTTGCGTGTGGCGCAGGTACGCGCCCGCGTGAACGGAGTTGTGCTCAAGCGCCTGTTCCGCGAAGGCAGCGATGTCAAGGCCGGCCAGCCGCTGTTCCAGATCGACCCGGCCATTTACCAGGCGGCAGTCGATAGCGCCCAGGCCAATCTGGGTCGGACCCAGGCCAGTCTGAGTCAGGCCACGTCGGTTGCCGAAAGATACAAGCCATTGGTGGCGGTGAACGCGGTCAGCCAGCTCGACTACAGCAACGCCTTGTCCAGTCAGAAACTGGCCGAGGCCGAGGTGGCCAGCGCCAAGGCGGCGCTGCAGACCGCCCGCATCAACCTCGACTACGCAACCATCCGCGCTCCCATCGACGGGCGCATCGGCCAGGCGCTGGTGAGCGAAGGCGCGCTGGTCAGCCAGGCCGAGGCGACCCAGATGGCGCTGGTGCAGCAGATCAAGGCGGTGTATGTGAACTTCACGCAATCGAGCGGCGACTTGCTGCGCCTGCGCAAGGCCACGGCCGCGCAACACAAGTCGCACGGCGAGGGCAAACAGGAGACCGTGGTGCGCATCGCACTTGAAGACGGATCGGAACTCCCACGCACCGGCCGGCTGCTGTTCTCCGATCTGAACGTCGACCCGACCTCGGGCCAGGTCACGCTGCGCGCCGAAGTACCCAACCCGGACGGCATGCTGTTGCCGGGTCAGTATGTTCGCGTGCGGCTGGCGCAGTCCGAACTGCCGTCGGCGATGTTGCTGCCGCAACAGGCCGTGACCCGCACCAACCAGGGCGATTCGGTACTGGTGGTGGGCAGCGACGGCGTTCCGGCCAAGCGCCAGATCAAACTCGGAGGCAACCAGAATAACCAGTGGATCGTGCTGGACGGCCTGAAGCCGGGAGAGCAGGTGATCGTCGAAGGCTTCCAGAAAATGATGGTGCCCGGCGCGCCGGTCAATGCATCGCCCTGGAACCCGACCGGCAACGCCGCACAAATGACGTCCGCGCCCGCATCCACCGCATCGGCACCCGCCGCTGGCGCCAGCACAGCATCGGCTGCGGACGGCAAATAACAAGAGGCGTCCGCATGGCCCAGTTTTTCATCAATCGCCCGATCTTTGCGTGGGTGATTGCACTTTTCATTCTGGTGATGGGCGGCGTCGCCATGACGCAGCTGCCGATCTCGCAGTACCCGGCCGTGGCGCCGCCGTCCATCGTCATCAGCGTCGCCTATCCGGGCGCGTCGGCCAAGACGCTGGAAGAGAGCGTGATCAGCGTGATCGAACGCGAGATGAACGGTTCGCCCGGCCTGATCTATATGGAGTCGATCAGCCAGGCCAATGGCAGCGGTTCCATCACGCTTAGTTTCGAGACCGGCACCAATTCCGATCTGGCGCAGGTGGACGTGCAGAACCGGCTGGCCAGAGCCACGCCGCGCCTGCCAGCGAGCGTGACCCAGCAAGGCGTGCGCGTCGACAAGGCCAACTCCAACTTCCTGCTGTTCACCATCCTCTCCTCGGACGATCCGAACATCGACCCGGTCGCATTGGGCGACTACGCTGCACGCACCGTGGTGCCGGAGCTGCAACGACTGCCGGGTGTTGGCCAGGCGCGGCTTTTCGGTACCGAACGCGCCATGCGCATCTGGGTCGACCCGGCCAGACTGGTGGGCTACAACCTGGCCATGGCCGATGTCACTGCTGCGATCCGCGCACAGAACGCACAGGTCTCGGCCGGCACCATTGGCGATCTGCCCAATACCGAAAGCCAGAAGATTTTCGCCACGGTGGTCGTGAACGGCCAGCTCGCCAATACCCAGCAGTTCGGCAACATCGTGCTGCGCGCCAATACCGATGGCTCAACGGTTCGGCTGCGCGATGTGGCGCGTATCGAGCTTGGCGCCGAGGCCTATGCCACGTCGGCCCGGCTCAACGGCAAACCGTCAACCGGCATCGGCGTACAGCTCTCGCCCAGTGGCAATGCACTGGCCACGGCCAAGGCGGTGCGCACCCGGATGGAGGAACTGTCGCGTTTTTTCCCACCCGGTGTGCAATGGGCTATTCCCTACGACAGCTCGCGCTTCGTCGACATCTCGATCCGCCAGGTCGCCGTGACCTTGCTTGAGGCAGTGGTGCTGGTATTCCTGGTGATGCTGCTGTTCCTGCAGAACATCCGCTACACCATCATCCCCACCATCGTGGTTCCGGTTTCGCTGATGGGCACATTTGCCGTACTGCTCGCGCTGGGCTTCTCGATCAACGTGCTGACCATGTTCGGCATGGTGCTGGTGATCGGCATTGTGGTGGACGACGCCATCGTCGTGGTAGAGAACGTGGAACGCATCATGAGCGAGGAGGGCCTGTCGCCACTGCAAGCAACACGCAAGGCCATGGGACAGATTTCAGGTGCCGTGATCGGCACCACGGTGGTACTGGTTTCGGTGTTTGTGCCGCTGGCGTTTTTCGCCGGCTCCGTGGGTAATATCTATCGCCAGTTCTCGGCCGTTATGGTGACTGCCATTACCTTGTCATCCTTCCTGGCCTTGTCGCTGACACCGGCCTTGTGCGCCACACTGCTCAAGCCGGTGCAGGCCGGCCATCGCCATGCCAAAACCGGCTTTTTCGGCTGGTTCAATCGGGGCTTTGCGCGTGCCGCCAAAGGCTACGAAGGCACGGTGGCGCGCATCCTGCGCAAGGCCGCGCGATACCTGGTGATCTATGCTGCCATCATCGGCGCCGTGGCCGTGTTGTACGGCCGCCTGCCAACCTCGTTCCTGCCGGCCGAAGACCAGGGCTACATCATCGTCAACGTGCAGCTGCCACCGGGCGCCACGCAGAACCGCACGCTGGACGTGATGCAACAGGTCGAGGGTTTCGTGCTCAAGCAACCCGAGGTGCAAAGCATGGTCAGCGTGCTGGGTTTCAGCTTCTCGGGTAGCGGACAGAACGCGGCACTGGCTTTTGTCACGCTCAAGGACTGGGCCGAACGCGCCGACCCTGGCAGTTCGGCACAGGCTTTGGCCGGACGCACATTCGGCGCCATGATGTCGGTGCGCGACGCCTTCATCTTCGCCGTCAGCCCGCCACCGATTCCCGAACTCGGCTCGGCCAGCGGATTTGCATTCCGCCTGCAGGACCGCGCCGGCCTGGGTCACGACGCCCTGCTGGCGGCACGCAACCAGTTGCTGGGCATAGCCTCACAGAGCAAGATCATTACCGGCATGCGGCCCGATGGCCTGGAAGACGCGCCGCAGCTCCAACTCGACATCGACCGTGACAAGGCCAGCGCGCTGGGTGTGGGCTTCGAGGCGATCGCCAGTGCCCTGTCCACAGCGGTCGGATCGAGTTACGTCAACGATTTCCCGAACAGCGGACGTCTGCAACGCGTGCTGGTGCAAGCGGACGCGCCTGCCCGCATGCAAAGCGCCGACCTGCTACGCATCAACGTGCTCAACAGCCGGGGCCAGGCTGTGCCAATGTCGAGCTTCGCCAGCACGCGCTGGGTGGTCGGTCCCATGCAGACCATTCGCTACAACGGTTATTCGGCGATGCGGCTGTCGGGCGAAGCCGCGCCTGGCTACAGCAGCGGTGCGGCAATGGCCGAAATGGAACGCCTGGCGGCGCAATTACCGACCGGCTTCGGTTTCGAGTGGACCGGTCAGTCACGCGAAGAACGGCTGGCCGGATCACAGGCCTTCATCCTGTTCGGCTTCGCTCTGCTGGCGGTGTTCCTGGCGCTGTCTGCCTTGTACGAAAGCTGGTCGATTCCGTTGGCGGTGATCCTGGTCGTACCCTTGGGCGTGCTGGGAGTCCTGCTCGGCGCGCACGGGCGCGGCCTGTCCAACGACGTGTATTTCAACGTCGGACTGATCACCATCATCGGCCTGGGAGCCAAAAATGCGGTGCTGATCATAGAGTTCGCCAAAGACCTGCAGGCCAAAGGTTTGGGCATCGTCGAGTCGGTGCTGCAAGCGGCCCATCTGCGCTTTCGTCCCATCGTCATGACCTCGATGGCTTTCATCCTGGGCGTGATGCCACTGGTGTTTGCCAGTGGCGCCGGTTCGGCCAGCCAGCGCGTCATTGGCACTGGCGTCGCTGCCGGCATGCTGGCAGCGACCGTGCTGGCCGTTTTCTTCGTACCGGTGTTCTTCGTCGTGGTGCGGCGCATTTTCAAGGGCAGCGAACGCCAACGGCGCATGTATGCCCATGAGGATGAACCCGATGGCAATGCGCCACTGGCAACACCTGCTGCCGACACGACACCATGAACCCGAATAACCGTATGCATATTCCGACGAACCCCAAGGCGATGGCGGTCGGCAAAGCCGGCGCACGGTGGCTGACCACCGCCATCGCAGGCGCCGTGCTCGCCGGTTGCGGTAGCCTGACGCCCAGCTATGAACGCCCTGCTGCGCCGGTACCCGCGCAGTTCACCACCCTTGGCGCCGACAGCGCGGCGGTTGCCGCACCCGATCTGGCCTGGCAGGATTTCTTCCAGGACGCGCGGCTCAAAGAACTGATCACGCTGGCGCTCGAAAACAACCGCGATCTGCGTGTCGCCGCGCTCAACCTGGAACAGACGCGTGCGCAATGGCAGGTGCGACGCGCGGACGAGGTTCCGACCATCGGTGTGGGCGCCACCGGCTCGCGTGCACCCAACGCCAATGGCGGGATCAGCACCAGCTACAGCGCCGGTTTCACCATCACCAGCTTCGAGGCCGACTTCTTCGGCCGCTTACGCAAGCTCAGCGAATCCGCCCAGGCCCAGTTGCTGGCTTCGATGGAGTCGCGCAAGACAGTGCAGATCAGCCTGATCGCATCGGTCGCCAGCAGCTACCTCAGCCTGCTGGCCGACGACGCTCAACTGCGTCTGGCGCGCGACACACTGGCCAGCCGCGAGCAGTCGCTTGGTCTGACCCAGCTAACGTTCAAACACGGCGTGCGTTCCGGGCTGGAACTGCGCCAGGCCGAATCGCTGGTCGAAAGCGCCAAGGTCACGCTGGCACAGCTTGAACGCCAGCGCGCGCTGGACCTCAACGCATTGAACCTGCTGGTCGGCCAGCCACTCGCCGATGCCGCTCTTGCCGAGCTCCCCGCCGGGCTGCCACTGACGAGGCAAGGTCTGATCGGCGTGGTACCGAGCGGCCTGCCCAGCGAGGTATTGCTGCGCCGTCCCGACGTGCGCGCGGCCGAACAGCAACTGCTGGCAGCGAACGCCAATATCGGAGCAGCCCGCGCCGCCTTTTTGCCGCGTATCACCTTGACCACCAGCCTGGGCACGGCCAGCAGCGAATTCAGCGGCTTGTTTCGCAGTGGTTCCTATGGCTGGTCCTTCGCCCCCCAACTGATACTGCCGATCTTCGACGGGGGCCGCAACCAGGCCAATCTGGACGCCGCGCAAATCGGTCGCGAGATCGCCGTGGCCCAGTACCAGAAGGCGATCCAGGTCGCATTCCGCGAAGTGGCCGATGCGCTGGCGACACGTGCCACGCTGGCCGACCAGCTGCGTGCGCAATCGGCTCAGGCTGTGGCCGAACAGGGCCGGCTGGAACTGGTTGAATTGCGCTACCAGCAAGGCACGGCCAATGCCTTTGAACGGCTGGACGCTGAGCGTTCGTCGTTTGCGGTGCGCCAGGCCGTGGTGCAACTGCAACTGCAGCAGGCTCAGAGTCTGGTGGCTGTGTACAAGACGCTGGGCGGCGGCTGGAAGGACTGAATCCAAAAGCAGCAGTTGAGCGCTTGTTTTGCGCTGGAAATGCGCATGACGGTTGACGAGAGTGGCCAGAACGCCACTCAACAACCAAGTGGGGCGGGATGGAGGCGGTCGCAAGCTGGTTGTGTGATCAGGCGACTGGGGCACTCTGCTCCGCGAATGTCATCCGGCCTGCGGCCTCCTTCTTTATTTCGCTCCGCAGAGCGCCCCAGCCGCCTGATCAAAGTAATGTCGCTGGACGTCGAAGTTCTGCTTGGCCTAACGCCAGGCAGCGTAGGTTTTCGGCGTGGTCCGTTACCGTTGCTTTCAACCACACGCAGCCTCGCGAATACAGACGAGCCCAACACAGCTGGCCTGTCCTGGAGCCGATGTCTCCGGCCGCACCAGTTGATTGCTTACAGCACCCGCGTCACGTTGTTCGGCTTGAAGCCCAGGTCCGCCGCCTTGCCCTTGCGCCCGCGCGCCGACATCGCATTGTTCAGGCTGCGGATCTCCAGCGACTCGTCACGCAGCTTGCCGCCGCGGCCGATGCCGTCGATGCGGATGCTGCGGGTATAGGCCGCAGCGCCCGCCAGCGTGTCCTTGGTCTCCAGATCGATCAGTTTGAGGCCGCGCCCGCCGTTGGCCATGGCGTTGAGCTGCTCGATAGCGAAGGTCAGAATGCGACCGCCGCTGGACGCGCAGGCCACATGCGTGGCTGCTGGCATGGCACTGACACCCACCACGCCGGACACCGGCGAAGGCTGGTTCAGCGTCTCGTCATCGCCACAACTGACAAAGGCCTTGCCCGCCTTGAGCCGTGACGTCATGTTCTCGACCGTGGCCAGGAAACCATAACCCCCCGAACCGCTGAGCAGCAAACTGGCGTTGGCCGGACCGGCGAAATACCAGAGCAATTGAGTACCGGGCTCCAGGTCGAGCAGCGTGGTCACCGGCTGGCCATCGCCGCGCGCACCCGGCAGCATCGACACCGCAATCGAATACACCCTGCCCTTGTTGCCGAACACCAGCAAGGTGTCGACGGAGCGGCATTCGAAGGTGCCATACAAGGCGTCGCCGGCCTTGAAGGCAAAACTGCCGGCCTCGTGCCCATGACCGGTACGCACCCGCACCCAGCCCTTGGTGCTGACAACCACCGTGACCGGCTCGTCGACCACCTTGACCTCGACCACGGCACGCTTTTCGGCCTGGATCAGCGTGCGCCTGTCATCGCCGAAGGTCTTGGTGTCCTGCTCGATCTCGCGCACCATCAAACGTCGCAGCGCCGCGGGACTGCCCAGGATTTCCTCCAGCTTCTTCTGGTCCTCGCGCAGGCCCTTGAGTTCCTGTTCGATCTTGATCGCTTCCAGCCGCGCCAACTGGCGCAGCCGAATCTCGAGAATGTCTTCGGCCTGTCGTTCAGACAACGCGAAGCGCGCCATCAGCGCCTGACGCGGCTCATCGGAGGCGCGAATGATGGCGATCACCTCATCGATATTGAGCAGCACCAGCTGGCGCCCTTCCAGGATGTGAATGCGGTCCAGCACCTTGGCCAGGCGGTGGCGCGAACGGCGCTCGATGGTCTGCGCGCGGAACGCGATCCACTCCTGCAGCATCTGGCGCAACGACTTCTGCGTCGGACGCCGGTCCATGCCGATCATGGTCAGGTTGATGGACGACGAGGTCTCCAGGCTGGTATGGGCCAGCAAAGTGTGGATCAGGTCTTGTTGCGAGATACGACTGGTCTTGGGCTCCAACACCAGCCGCACAGCGGCATCCTTGCTCGACTCATCCCGAACCCCATCGAGCACGGCCAGCACGCTGGCCTTGAGTTGGCTCTGGTCCTGCGACAAGGCCTTCCTGCCGGCCTTGACCTTGGGATTGGTCAGCTCCTCGATCTCCTCGAGCACGCGCTGGCTGCTGACATTGGGCGGCAACTCGGTCACCACCAGCTGCCATTGACCCCGTGCCAGTTCCTCGATCTTCCAGCGCGCTCGGACTTTGAGCGAGCCGCGTCCGCTGCGATAGGCATCGGCGATATCGCCAGCACTGCTGATGATCTGGCCGCCACCTGGGTAGTCGGGGCCGGGTATCAGCGCCAACAGTGCATCGTCGGCCAGTTGCGGGTCGCGAATCAGCGCCACGCAGGCCGTGGCGATCTCGCGCAGATTGTGGCTCGGGATCTCGGTGGCCATGCCCACCGCGATGCCACTGGCACCGTTGAGCAGCGCAAACGGCAGGCGCGCGGCAAGTTGCGCCGGCTCCTCGGTGGATCCGTCATAGTTGGGCACGTAGTCGACCGTGCCTTCGTCGATTTCGTCGAGCAGCAGATTGGTGATGCGCGCCAGCCGCGCCTCGGTGTAGCGCATCGCGGCGGCGCCGTCGCCGTCACGGCTGCCGAAGTTGCCCTGGCCGTCGATCAGCGGATAACGCTGAGAGAAATCCTGTGCCATGCGCACCAGCGCGTCATACGCGGCCTGGTCGCCGTGCGGATGGAAGCGGCCGAGCACGTCGCCGACCACGCGTGCCGATTTGACCGGGCGTGCGCCGGTGTTGCCATTGGCGCCGCCAAAGCCCAGGCCCATGCGCGACATCGCGTACAGGATGCGGCGTTGCACCGGCTTCTGGCCGTCACAGACATCGGGCAAGGCGCGCCCCTTGACCACGCTCAGCGCGTATTCGAGGTAGGCGCGCTGGGCGTAATTTGCCAGGTTCAGTTCGTCGTCGCCCTCGGGTTGGGCGCCGGGAACGAGGTCGAGGGTGGATTGGTCAGTCATGGTGGATCCGGTCATGGCAATGCCCTCCGGGCATGCAACCGCCCGGGCAGACAAGGCCGGCTAACTTAGTTGGTTTGGGCCGTCGCCAGCGCGGGCTGAGGAACGGCAGGGGTCTGGGACGGCAGGTTGCCCCGGTTGAGCGCGCCGCCACTGATAGCCGGGCGTACCCGCGAGTTCGGATAACGCGAAGCCGCCGTGGCAGCCGCGGGCGGCGGCGGCGGTTTGAGCCCCCAGTACATGCCCAGGACGTTCTTCACGTAGTTCTGGGTTTCCTTGTAGTTGGGGATCTGGTTGCCTGCCCGCATCACGGCACCTTCGCCCGCGTTGTAGGCCGCCAGCGCGAGATCGAGCTGACCGGGAAACATGTTGATCAGGTCGCGCAGATAGCGGGTGCCGGCGCGAATATTGGTCTTCGGGTCGGTCAGTTTGCGCTCCAGCGGGCCATGCCGGTCGCTGTCCACGCCATAGCGACGCGCGGTATCAGGCATCAGTTGCATCAGTCCGATCGCACCTTTGGGCGACACGGCGGTGTGGTTGAAGCCCGATTCGGCTGCGATCAGCGCCTGCAACAGTTCGTAGTCGATGTCATGTTCGCTCGACGCGGCACGCAGAATCTGGCGTACCGAGGTGAAAGACGGGGACGAGTCGAACAGGGCCAGCAGCCGGGTCGGCGGCTGCGCCACGACCAGCGTGTTTTGCGACACCGGTGGCGGCTCTGGTGGCGGCGCATCGAGCCGGGTGTCGAAGGACTCGCTGCGACGAAAGAACAACTCGTAGCGGCTATCGATCTGTTCGGTGGCGAAATGCGACACGCCCTTGGCATCGACAAAGGCCCAGACGTCCGCCGCAGCCGGCAGACTCAAGCCGGCCAGACCTGACGCAGCCGCCAGCGCAATGGCCAGCCTGCGCAGCAGGCCTGGTGCACCGATGTGCAGCGGACGCAGTGTCATGCGCATCAGACGTCCACCTCCACGCTGTCACCATGCAATTCCATCAGTTCGCGGCGCGCGGCCGCCTCGCCTTTGCCCATGAGTTTGGTGATCAGGATTTCGGTCTGCTGGAAGTCGATCGCACCCAGACGCACCGGCAGCAGGCGGCGGGTGTCGGGGTTGAGTGTGGTATCCCACAACTGCTCGGCGTTCATTTCTCCCAGTCCTTTGAATCGGCTGATGTTCCAGGCGTTTTCGCGCACACCGTCCTTGCGCAGCTTGTCCAGGATCGCGGTCAGTTCGCCCTGGTCCAGCGCGTAATGCTTGGACGCCGGCTTCTTGCCACGGGCCGGTGCGTCGACCCGGAACAACGGCGGCCTTGCCACAAACACATTTCCATTGTCAACCAGTTTCGGGAAATGGCGAAAGAACAAAGTCAGCAAAAGCACCTGAATATGCGAGCCGTCAACATCGGCATCGCTCAGGATGCAGATCTTGCCGTAGCGCAGGCCGGACAGGTCGGGGCTGTCGTTCGGGCCGTGCGGGTCAACACCAATGGCCACGGCGATGTCGTGGATTTCGGTGTTGGCGAACAGCCGGTCGCGCTCGACTTCCCAGGTATTGAGCACCTTGCCGCGCAGTGGCAGCACTGCCTGGCATTCCTTGTCGCGGCCCATCTTGGCACTGCCGCCGGCCGAGTCGCCCTCGACCAGGAACACCTCGTTATGTGCCAGGTCGCGGCTTTCGCAGTCGGTCAACTTGCCCGGCAATACCGCCACGCCCGAGCCCTTGCGCTTTTCCACCTTCTGGCCGGCGCGCTGGCGCACCTGCGCCGCCTTGATGGCCAGGTCAGCCAGCCTGCGGCCATATTCCACATGCTGGTTCAGCCACAGTTCCAGCGCCGGGCGCACATAGCCCGACACCAGGCGCACGGCATCGCGTGAGTTGAGCCGCTCCTTGATCTGGCCCTGGAATTGCGGATCGAGCACCTTGGCCGACAACACATAGCTGGCGCGCGCGAACACGTCCTCGGGCAGCAGCTTCACGCCCTTGGGCAGCAGCGCATGCAGCTCGATGAAGCTCTTGACCGCGTTGAACAGCCCTTCGCGCAAGCCGCTGTCGTGGGTGCCGCCGGCGCTGGTCGGAATCAGGTTGACATAACTCTCACGCATGGTCTGGCCATCTTCGGTGAAGGCCACGCACCACTGGACGCCCTCACCTTCGGCAAAACTCTCGTGGCCGGCATCGGCAAACGATTCGCCTTCGAACAGCGGAATCACCGGCTCGCCGCTCAGCGCCTGCATCAGGTAGTCGCGCAGACCGCCCTTGTAGAGCCAGGTCTGGGTTTCGCGCGTCTTCTCGTTGACCAGGCTGACCGTCACGCCGGGCATCAGCACCGCCTTGCTGCGCAGCAAATGGACCAGTTCGACCATCGGAATGACGGCAGTCTCGAAGTATTTCGGATCGGGCCAGACCCGCACCGAGGTTCCGCTCCTGCGTTCGCCGTCACCGGCCGCTCGCACCTGCAGCGGTTCGATCACGTCGCCGCCGGCGAACACCATATGCGCCACATTGCCGTCGCGCTGCGAGCTGACTTCAAGCCGCTTGGCCAGCGCATTGGTCACGCTGACGCCAACGCCGTGCAGTCCGCCGGAAAAGCTGTAGGCGCCGCCCTTGCCCTTGTCGAACTTGCCGCCGGCGTGCAGCCGCGTGAACACCAGTTCCACCACCGGTGCGTTCTCTTGCGGGTGCATGCCATAGGGAATGCCGCGACCGTCGTCCTCGATCGACACCGAGGCGTCGGCATGCAGCGTGACGCGAATCTTCTTGCCATGACCGGCCAGGGCCTCGTCGGCCGAGTTGTCCAGCACCTCCTGGATCACATGCAGCGGATTGTCGGTGCGGGTATACATGCCGGGGCGCTGGCGCACCGGCTCCAGGCCCTTGAGGACCCGGATCGAACTCTCGGAATAATCGCCGCCGGAGCGGCTGTTGGGATTGCTTGCCATGGCCGGGATTGTAGTCCGGCAGATCCATTTTTACTGGATGCAAACACAGTCAATCATCCAGGCCAGCGACAAGGCCGACGGAAAATCGTTACATTTCTCGCTTGCCATCACCGTAGCGCAGATCCTTCGTATGCCGAACAAGCCCCTTTCCATGACTCAGCTGCTGCTCTGCGGCGCCGCCATCGTCACGATGTCCATGGGCATTCGCCATGGCTTCGGACTGTGGTTGCTGCCAGTGACCCAGACCATGGACTGGACCCGTGAGAGCTTCTCGCTGGCGATCGCGATCCAGAATATCTCCTGGGGTCTGGCCGGCGTGTTCGCCGGCATGGTGGCCGACAAGTTCGGCGCGGTCCGGGTGCTGGTGGCCGGCGCCATCGCCTACGCACTGGGCCTGATCGGCATGGCCTATGCGCCCACGCCCCTGTCGTTTGCCGCTACCGCAGGTGTGCTGATCGGCGTGGCGCAGGCCGGCACGACCTATGCCGTGGTCTACGGCGTGATCGGGCGCAACGTCTCGGCCGAGCGGCGTTCCTGGGCCATGGGTATCACGGCAGCGGCCGGGTCGTTCGGCCAGTTCCTGATGGTGCCGACCGAGGGCTTCCTGATTGCCATCGTTCGGCTGGCAGACCGCACTGGTGCTGCTGGGCATGTCGGTGCTGGTCATCATTCCGCTTGGCCTGGGGCCTGCGCGAGCCCGGTTTTGCCGCGGGCAGGCAGTTGCCACGCGAGCAGACCATTGCCCAGGCGGTGCGCGAGGCCTTCCGCTACCCGAGTTTCCAGATGCTCACGGCCGGCTATTTCGTCTGCGGATTTCAGGTCGTTTTCATTGGCGTGCACATGCCCAGTTACCTGAAGGACCAGGGCCTGCCGGCCCATGTGGCCAGTTACGCGCTGGCGCTTGATCGGCCTGTTCAATGTCATCGGCACCTATTCCGCCGGGGTGCTGGGTCAGCGCATGCGCAAGGCGCGCATCCTGGTCTTCATCTACCTGGCGCGCGCCGCCGTGATCAGCGTTTTCCTGCTCGCGCCGCTGACGCCGACAAGCGTTTACATCTTCGCATCCGTCATGGGCATGTTGTGGTTGTCGACGGTACCGGCCACGAATGCGGCGGTGGCGCAGATCTTTGGTGTGGCCCACCTGTCGATGCTCAGTGGCTTCGTGTTTCTGAGTCACCAGGTCGGATCTTTTCTGGGCGTCTGGCTCGGTGGCCTGCTGTACGACCGCACCGGCAATTACGACGCGGCCTGGGGGATTGCCATCGCGCTGGGCATATTTGCCGCCCTGATCAACTTGCCGGTCCGGGAACACGCGATACATCGCGGCGTTAGCCTGAAGCCGGCCTGAGCCCTATGCGCCGCAAACCACTGACCCACTGGTTGCGCTACGCTGCTGCACTGGCTGCGCTGGCGCTGGTGTTTTCGCTATACCTGCAACCCGGGTTCATGGTCACGCTGGCGCAGCAGGTATGGGCATGTTTCTGATTGCGCCGTTGGCTCGCGACTCCCTCGCCCCAGGCTTGACCGCATTCCCATGAGTACGCTGGAACACGGCAGTGGCGCCGCCTCCGACTGGATCCGGCGCTGGACCCATCTGCTGCCATCACCTGGCGAGGTGCTCGACCTGGCTTGTGGCCATGGCCGTCACACACGCTGGTTTACCGAACGCGGCCATGCCGTGGTTGCGCTCGACAAGTCGGCGACGGCGCTGCAGTCGCTGGCTGACCTGGTGGCCTGTGGCCGGGTGCAAACCATCGTGGCCGACATCGAAGCCGGTCCCTGGCCATTGATGCGACAAGGCACGCCCCGAGCGTTCGACGCCGTGGTCGTGACCAACTACCTCTGGCGCCCTTTGCTGCCGACCATTGTGCAAAGCCTGGCGCCAGGCGGCGTCTTGCTGTATGAGACCTTTGCCGACGGAAACGCCACCGTGGGTAAGCCGTCCCGGCCGGATTTTCTTTTGCAAACCGGTGAATTGCTGCGCGTTTGTACCGGCTTGCGCATCGTCGCGTTCGAAGACGGCTTCTGCACCCAACCCGATCGATTTGTCCAGCGCATCGCCGCCGTGCGCGAAATCGAATCGCCATCGGTCGATGGCACCTCGCCACCGGCCCGGTCACGCCATCTGCTGGATCAGGTCTGAGCCACTGACTGGGTAGAATGCGGATTTCCCGTTCTAGACCGTGGACATGACACCTATCACTGGCAGCATCGTCGCAATCAGTCACCCCGATGCACGACGACGGCAGCGTGGACTACCCGAGCCTGCGCAAACTGATCGACTGGCACATTGCGCAAGGCACCGATTGCATCGGCGTGGTCGGCACGACCGGCGAATCGCCGAGTGTCACCGTCGACGAGCACTGCGAAATCATCCGCGTGGCAGTCGAACAAGCCAAGGGCCAGTGTGCCGATCATGGCCGGCTGTGGCGCCAATTCCACCGCCGAGGCGATTGAACTCACCCGTTTCGCCCACGAGGTCGGCGCCGACTGCCATCTGCAGGTCGTACCTTATTACAACAAGCCGTCCCAGCAAGGCCTGTACCAGCACTTCAAGGCGATCGCCGAAGCCGTTGACCTGCCGATGGTGCTGTACAACGTTCCCGGCCGCAGTGTGGCCGATCTGGCACACGATACGGTGTTGCAACTGGCCAGGGTCCCGGGCATCGTGGGCATCAAGGATGCCACCGGCAATCTGGAGCGTGGCCAGTGGCTGATTCGCGACCTGCCCAGCGAGTTCGCGGTCTATTCGGGTGACGACCCGACCGCCGTGGCGCTGATGCTGTGTGGCGGCAAGGGCAACGTCAGCGTGACGGCCAACATCGCGCCTCGGCTGATGCACGAACTGTGTGTGGCGGCTATCGCCGGCGACATCCGCCGTGCCATGGAAATCCAGTTCAAGCTGATGCCCGTGCACAAGCAGCTTTTCGTACAGGCCAACCCGATCCCGCTGAAATGGGCCATGCACCGCATGGGACTGTGCGGCGCCACCATGCGGCTACCCATGACAGGGCTGGAGCCGGAATACACGGCGGGCGTCGAGCGCGCGCTCAAGTCGGCCGGTCTGCTCTGACGCACAATTTTCCCATCCTGAAGGACACATTGGTGAAAGCAACAACACGTCTGGCCCTGCTGGGCCTGAGTCTGGCGCTGGGCGGCTGCTCGGTGCTGGAAAGCGACAAAGTCGATTACAAGAGCGCATCTGCGGCCCCTTCGCTGGCAGTCCCGCCAGATCTGACCCAGCTCTCGCGCGACAACCGTTATGCGATTCCGGGCGGCCCGGTCACCGCATCGAGTTACCAGGTCGGCCAGGCAGCGACAGCCGTACCCGTGGCCGCCACATCCATCTCCGATGTGCGCATCGAGCGCGCCGGCAACCAGCGCTGGCTGGTCGTCAAGCGCAGCCCCGACGAGCTCTGGGATCCGATCAAGGATTTCTGGCAGGAATACGGTTTTCTGCTGTCGATGGACCAGAAAAACCTGGGCATCATGGAGACCGACTGGGCCGAAAACCGCGCCAAGATCCCGCAAGACCTGATCCGCGAAACCCTTGGCAAACTGCTCGATTCCTTGTACTCGACGGGCGAGCGCGACCGGTTCCGCACCCGGCTCGAGCGCAATGCGGCGGGCGAGACCGAGATCTTCATCAGCCATCGCGGCATGGTCGAGGTCTTTCCGTCGGGCAATGCTGTCGCAGGCCGCAGTGACGACACCACCGTCTGGCAGCCGCGTCCGGCGGACCCTGAGCTCGAAGCCGAATTCCTGCGCCGTCTGATGGTCAAGCTGGGTGTGAGCCAGGAGCAGGCCAAGGCGGTTGTCGCTGCAGGCGCAAGCAAGGCGAGCTCACGCGTGTCGCAGGTCAATGGGCAGCCTGTGGTGCTGGTTGACGACGGTTTTGATCGCGCCTGGCGCCGCGTCGGCCTGGCGCTGGACCGTACCGGCTTCACCGTCGAGGACCGCGACCGCAGCAAGGGCGTGTATTTCGTGCGCTACGTGCAACCCAATCCGGACAAGGCTGAACCCGGCTTCTTCGGCAAGTTGTTCGGCGCCAGTGCGAAAGCCAATGCCCCGATCAAGTACCAGGTGGTGGTACGCAGCCAGGGCGAGACCAGCGTGGTGTCAGTGCTCAATGCGACGGGAACTGCAGAAAGCTCCGCCAACGCCCAAAGCATCGTGAAAGTCATCGCCGCCGACTTGAAGTAGGCGTCGCGCCGATGTTGCGTTTCAGGAGCCTGGGCAGCGGCAGTTCCGGAAACGCCACCATCGTCGAGGCGCGCGGCAGCGTCCATGTCCGGCGGGTGATGGTCGACTGCGGCCTGGGCATTCGCCAACTTGACCAGCGCCTGCAGCGCGCCGGTCTGGGCGCCGGCGATATCGACGCGATCTTTGTCACCCACGAACACAGCGACCATATCGGTTGCGCGCGCGCGTTTGCGCTGCGCCACCGGATCCCGGTCTGGATGAGCCACGGAACCCATGCGGGCGCGCGCGAGCCGGACTTTGACGACCTGCTGCATCTGGCGCGCGACGGCACGCCGATCGACCTCGGCGAACTGCAGATCCTGCCGTTCACCGTGCCGCACGATGCACGCGAGCCCTTGCAGCTGCGTTGCACCGATGGTGAGCGCAGCCTGGGCATCCTGACCGACCTGGGACACGCCACCAGCCATGTACTGACGCAACTGGCGCAATGCCAGGCGCTGCTGCTCGAATGCAATCACGACGCCGACATGCTGGCCCATGGCGTGTACCCGCCGTTTCTCAAGAAACGTGTCGGTGGCGATCATGGTCACCTGTCCAACGCGGCTGCTGGCGAGATTGCCCGCGCCCTGCGGCATCCCGGTCTGGGCACGGTGATCGCGGCGCACCTGAGCCATCAGAATAACCAGCCCGAGTTGGCCCGGGCAGCGCTGGCCGAGGCACTCGGGTGCGCCCGAACCGATATCGGCGTCGCCGACCAGGTGCTCGGCACCGACTGGCAACCGGTCTGACGCCGACGCTTGCCCCGACCCGATCGACGCGGTGGGCCACTCGGGGCGCACCGGGTCCTGCTACGCTGTTGGCCCAATACTTGTGACTTCCGCAGTGCGGTAAATCGGGGTGTGACCCGTTAACCGTTTCTGTCGCAATTCAGGTGTGCGGGGTGACACCATACGTTGGCGACCAGGGTTTGATATCGATCGAACCCGTTTATGGGATGTGTATTTGGACGCCGGGATACGCGGTGCTGGTGTTCATCACGGATAGGGTCGGCCAACGGCGCGCGCGGTCACAAGAGATCACCGATCGTCGACTTCAATATCTGCATTTCGGATCGTGTGGGCTGAACGGATTCACTTGGACTCCAGGCATGCTGGCAGCGGCGACAATTCGCGGCAGTAGCAATCAACGGTTGAATTGCCCGGCCACCATCGGTTTCGCCCGTCGTCGACATGCTTTTGCTGGGGATCGCATATTGGAAATACCGATGTGGATCTGGTTCGTCGTCGGAGGTTTCGTCATTCTCTTTTGGCTGCTGCTCAAGAGGCTTTGGCGGCGAAACCCGTCACCCGACAAACCTAGTGGTGATTCGATATGAATCCGCAAAAGTGCAACGGGCAACCCGGACACCAACCATCTTTGGACAAGATCGACGAGGTGGCGGTCACGCATTCGATGCGGTAGGCGAAGTCCTATTCCGAGGATTTCAACCCTTGCTCGATCTGGCTCGCCAATGCGGCGAAATCGTCCACAACCATGTCGTATGCCATATTGGGATTCGGGTCTGGCGGGCCGACCGGTCCCCACTCGTCAGGCCGTCGCACGAACGCGGTTCTCAAGCCAGCCGCGTGCGCCGCATTCAAATCGAAGTTGTGGCATGCAACCATCAAAATGTCGGCGGGCTGCATTCCAAGCCACCGTGCCGCAGTCTGGTAGGCCTGGGCATGAGGTTTGTACACGCCGATCATTTCACAGGAAATAATGGCGTCCCAGTGAAAGCCGTTCTTTCTTGACACATCGACAACCAGTGCAGTTGGCAGCATGGTCAGCGATACCACCGGCAGCGCCTGGCGCAATCGGTGAAGCGCAGGCGGAAAATCACGCCAGCTGGAAAGGTGATGCCACGCTTTCAGGATGACCTGCCGCTCGCTCTGCGGCACGCTGCCGAGTCCAAATGACTCAAGCGTTTCATCCAGGGTCATCCGGTGCACATCGTCCATATTGAAGGACGGTTGCACTTGTCCAACAATGCCCTTCATGGCGCGGCGGCGCCAGTCGTTGACTGCCGCGTGGCAATCAATGGCGATGCCGTGCGCTTCACTGACCCGTGCCATGGCGTCGACCAAGCCACCATGCCAATCCAGGATGGTTCCACCCGTGTCAAATGCGATTGCCTTGATCTTCATAACGTTGCTTTCGAGTTCATGAATGCCTGCAGGTCCAACTATCGAGAATACAAGAGGGGGTGCTGCCAGGGCGCGCACAGCGTCGACGGCGACGGGAGCCAGCACAAGCGCAGCAGGCATCGCGTTGAAGCGCTCGCGCTCGGCGCGCTCGGCGATCTGGCCGAAGGTCAAAATCGCGAAGTGGACTTTTAATTGGGGAAGCGTCGGACCACGCTCGACATTGATGCGCTGCTCCCACATCAGAAAACCCTGCTGCGCGAGCGATGCGGTCTCGGAACTCAGAATGCCCGGCTCTTCACCGTGGTGGGCCCAGTCAAACTCCCCATACTCCTGCGCGTTGGCGACGATGACCAGCACCCGGCGCACCTTCGCCAGCTGTGCCGAACTGAAAGGGCCGGCCATGTCGGGCACATTGCCGCGTTGTGCCACGGGGTGTCAGCGCCGATCATATCTGCGCCCTGTCCTTGGCAGGATCGCCGCAGCACGCAACAGTCGATGCCGCCGTCACGCCCCGACAAGTGCGCAGCCATGGCAATCACCGATGACCGCGTAGTCGCGTATCGGGGTGTACTGCTGGGTCATGCTGCCTCCAGAGGCGTGTTTTGTCAGAGCGCGAGACCATTCGCTGCCGGCCCCTGTTCTGATCACCCGCCTTGTTTGGCGTTGCGAGGGCTAAGGGTGTTTGCCCGATGTAAGGGTTCGATGCTGCCGTCCGACTATTCAGCACGAAGGCCGAGTTCTGACTGGTTTTCGTGTTTGGTTCGCCACCGTGCGGCCCATACGCACCGATTGTTAAACCTGTTGTTTCAAGGAGATCCAAATGAACCAAGCCTCCCAAAAATTTTCCGCCGTTGCCCTCGCTCTTGCGCTGGGCACTGCCTTCACCGCCTTGCCCACCGCTGCCCAGGCAGCGGACAAGGACAAGTGCTTCGGCGTCGCGCTGAAAGGCAAAAACGATTGCGCGGCCGGCGCCGGCACCACCTGCGCGGGTACGTCCAAAGTCGACTACCAGGGCAACGCTTGGTCACTCGTGGCCAAGGGCACCTGCGAGAAAACGGTTTCCAAGACATCGCCTACGGGCTTCGGCCAGTTGGCAGCGTTCAAGGAACAGAAGGCCTGATCCGGACGCGGTCGCCGCCCCTGATCACAAGCAGCCCGTACGCGCCATGTTGACTCTGAGCAAATCCGCTGGCAGTCGCACCATGAGTGCAATGGCAGAAGTGCCAAATATTCGCACGGGCGACGGGCTGCCTGTGCGAGCTGGCGTGAGCCTCAAACCGGAGCATTTCCGGGACGTGCTCGAAACGCGCCCGGACATCGGCTTCTTCGAAGTGCACGCCGAGAACTACATGGTCGACGGCGGGCCCTTCCACCACTTCCTGGGCCGCATCCGCGAGCACTACCCGCTGTCGCTGCACGGTGTCGGCCTGTCGATTGGCGCCGAAGGGCCACTCGATGAAGCCCACCTGGACCGGCTGGACGCGCTGATCAAGCGCTACCAACCGGCATCATTTTCCGAACACCTGGCCTGGTCCAGCCACGGCGAGGTGTTCTTTAACGACCTGCTGCCGGTGCCCTATGACCGGGCCACGCTGGAGCGCGTGTGCGCGCACGTGGACCGGGTGCAGGAGCGTCTGGGGCGGCAGATGCTGCTCGAGAACCCGTCGACCTATCTCGAGTTCGAGGCCTCGACGATGGACGAAGCGGCCTTCCTGAGCGAGGTCATCCGCCGCACCGGTTGCGGCTTGCTGCTGGACGTCAACAACGTCTACGTTTCCTGCGTGAACCACGGTCGCGACGCGCTGGCCACCATCGACAGCCTGCCGCTGGACGCCGTCGGTGAGATTCATCTGGCGGGCTTTGCCACCGACCGTGACGCGGCAGGGGCGCGGTTATTGATCGACAGTCATGGATCGCCCGTCGACGAGGTAGTGTGGGGCCTGTATGCGGCCGTCCTGGCTCGCACAGGCCCGACGCCGACCCTGCTCGAACGCGACAACGACGTTCCCAGCCTTGCCACGTTGCTAGCCGAAGCCCAGCGCGCCGAAGACCTGATACCAGCGCTGTTTGAGCCCTGGCGCGGAGGTATCTGATGGGGCGGCTGGCGACTCAAGCGACCTTTGCTGCGGCGCTGCTCACGCCGGACCTGCCGAGTCCTGCCGGCCTTCGGGCATGGAATGGCTCGGACCCGGCAACACGCCTGGCGGTCCACCGCAACAATGTCGTCAGTTCGCTCATCGACGCCGTGGCCGACGCCTTCCCGGTCACGCAGGAACTGGTGGGGGAAGAATTCTTCCGCGCCATGGCCGCCATATTTGTGCGCGCGCACCCGCCCCGTTCAAAGGTCTTGGCACACTACGGGGGCGAGTTTGCGGATTTCGTCAACAGTTTCGAGCCGGCCCGCACAGTTCCTTACCTGGCCGATGTCGCCAGGTTGGAGCGGGCTCGCGTGTTGGCCTACCACGCGGCCGACAGCGAGACACTGACAGCGGAGAAGCTCGGGGAGGCGATGTCCAGCGGGATAGACCTGGGCTCGTTGCAGTTGCTGTGCCATCCGTCGATGTCGGTGCTCGTGTCCGAGCACGCGATCGTTTCGTTGTGGGCGGCGCACCAAGGCGAGGGTGACCTGTCTACTGTCGACCCCGACGCTGCGCAATCCGCGTTGGTGGTACGTCCCGGTCTGGACGTGCTTGTGCTGCGTCTACCCCCAGGCGCTGCCCGCTTTGCCATTGCGCTTCAATCCGGCGAGGGTCTCGCCGACGCTGCGGCGCTGGCTGCAAGCGAGACCGCCGACTTCGATCTGCCCAACGCCCTGGCGCTGCTGATGCACCACGGCGCGTTGATCTCGTTCCAATTTTCCAGGAGCCGCTCTTAATGAACACCAATACATCGCAGGCCGCGGCCGGCGCATCCGGAGCTATATCCCGCTCCGGAGGTCTGGCGGGAATGGTCACTGCATTGATTCGCATGTCCGAACAAATCCCGCACAGCCTGATCGCGTTTCTGGCCCGCTTCTCGATCGCTGCCGTGTTCTGGCAGTCGGGGCAGACCAAGGTCGAGGGGTTGGTCGTGAATTTTGTCAGCGGCGATTTCACGCTGGGTTGGCCGCGCTTGTCGGATTCCGCGCTTTACTTGTTTGAAAACGAGTACAAACTGCCGTTTGTGCCGCCCGAACTGGCCGCACCGATGGCAGCGTTTGCCGAGCACTTGTTCCCGCTGCTGCTGCTGTTTGGTCTGGCCACCCGCTTTTCGGCCTTGGCCTTGCTGGGCATGACGCTCGTGATCCAGATCTTTGTCTATCCCGGCGCCTATGCCACGCACGGCACCTGGGCTGCATTGCTGCTGTATCTGATGGCCCGCGGGCCCGGTGTGTTCGCTATCGACCACCTGCTGGCGAAACGATAGGCGGCTCGCCGTCAGCGAAAACCACATTGAGGCGCCGCACTTGAATACGTGCCGCTGCAGATCGCCGCACGTCACGGTGTGTCGACTTGCGCGGTTGTCCCGAATCTTGCAATGGCCTTGGCAGGACTGGCCGCAGCGGCGACGGCGCGTTGAAAACGAGGTCGTCGTGGCACGAGGTGGCGCAATGCACTATGGAACTCAGGCCTTTCTTGCGGCGGCAGCAGACACGGGCCTGGGATAGGCACCGAGCGGGCGAGACCTATTTCGCTGCACAAAGGAGAAATCTGCGATGGGCATCGTCGTTGCCGTTTTTATGTTGTTGGGCTTGCTACTGGTCTCGCCGTGGCTTGCGAACCGATTGCGCGTTCTGCATGACAACTCGACCCTCGTCGGCGCATTGGGCGCTGGTTTGTTCGCCGCAGGACTGTGGAATGCGTTGTGGCACGGCCTTCGCCATCTTGATGATTTCTGGGGATTGGCGGCCGTGGTTTCTGGCACTCTCATGGTTGGAGTTGCTATCGTTATATTGGAAGAGCGCAGTCAATTTGGCGCTTCTCGCATTGGCTGGCTTAGCCGTTCATACCGCGCCGTCCGGCCATTGTCATTGCCAATGTCTGTGGGCTTGCTTGCCTGCTTCCTCCTCTACGCCACCACACTCGTTCGGCTGAACCTCGGATACAGCATCATCGGGCAGTGATAGGGAGTGACGGCGTCCGCCAGTCCGCGATCGGACCTGTTGTTGCGCCGCGATCTCGAGCATCACCAGCAGCGGCGAATAGTCATGGCTGGTCGGTGCAAGCCGAGTGGTTGGCACGTGCTCAGACATCGAGCAAGAGTGATCTCCTACGAGATCTGGCCTGCCGCGAAGTAAGCCTCGACCCTGCTGACTCTACTAATGGTTACGTTCACCCTAGAAACGGCAGTTGAACGCGCCCGAGCGTACTCCGATGGGCGTGCCAGGCAAGGCGAGAGGACGCCGCGCACTTCTGTGCGCAAGGACGAACAACGCCGCATGGCGCGTTCAGCGGGGTGCGCTCGGGTGCGTAGCGCTGTCACCATACTGGTGAACCACATCGTGGCCTCGTTGTTCAGTGTGCCTGCGGGCTGCCAGCGAGACGCAAGCGGTCAACTGCCGTTTCTAGGTTCAGAGGTTCATGCCTTTGATGACGGCAAAGGCGTTGGCTCTGCGGGCTTTCCTGGGCCACCAGCGCAAGTAAAACCCGCACCACCAAAAAAAAACCACCCGAAGGTGGTTTTCCTGGCACTGCGCGAAGCAGTGTCGATTCAAGGCTTCTTGACAGCAGCCGCGGCAGCGTCGGCAGCCTTCTTGGCGGCGTCGGTTGCAGCAGCAGCGACACCGGCGGCAGCGCCGGTCGCGGCCGAGGCAGCCTCGTTCACGGCACCCGCCGCGGCAGTGGCAGCGCCGGCAACCGCGCCAGCGGCGGCAGATGCTGCGTCTGTGGTGGCAGTGGCAGCAGCGTCGGTCGCTGCCGATGCAGCATCCTTGACCGCCTCAACAGCCGCGGCCGGTTCTGGCATGGCTGCAGGAGCCGGCATTTCCTCTTTTTTACCGCAGGCAGCGAGGGCAGCGGCAGCAATGACGGCGGCCAGAATATAAGACTTCTTCATGATTCGATCGATCTGATGAACAGGGAACAGTTGATAAAACGCCAGCGCGAGAACCGCGCCAACACAGGCAATTGCATGATTTCACGCACTTGCCCGGGCGCGATTGTACGGAGAACGGCCGGCGTTTTTGGGGTAAACCCTAGGGTGTTGCAAGTAATTTACAAACCCAGTGTGGTGGCCGGAAAACCCGGCGTGCTGACCCTGAGCAACTCCTGCAACATTTCGCGGATTTGCACGATCCGTTCCGGCTCGGCGCCGGCGATTCCACTAGCGTGCACCGGGTCCAGCCGCTGCACCACCCAGTGCGGGCTCCACAAGACCGTGGGGAAATTCACCGCGTCGATCTGCCGGCAGATACGGCTGTCGACAATGTGGCCCCAGGTCCGGCGCCAGTTCACGAACCGTGGCTGCAGGCGTACCACGCTGTCGTATTGCGCCGCCACGATGGTCAGCGTGCGTCCGCTGCGGGCCCACGCCTGCAAGCTATCAACCACCGACTTCTCGTTCAGCGGCCAGTCCTCGAAGCCGGCATCGCACAGAATCAGCTGGCTCCAGCCCTCCCGGGCAGCGCCCGCAAGGCTGTCGCGCAGCTGCTGGCGGAACGCCTCGCGGCCAACGAACCGGCCCGCTTCCAACGGTGCCGGCATACCGGATTCAGTCGCCATGGATCCACCCCGCTTCCATCCAGGTTTGTAACAAGGCCTTCGCGCCCGCACTGGCGCCCGCACAGGCACGCGCATCGAGCCGGCGCATATCGGCCAGACACTGCATCAGGCGCGCGTCGCGCCCACTCGCCAGATAACTGTCGCCATTGATGAACACATGCTGGTGGTCATACATCATTCGCGTCCTGCGATCGAGTCGCACCGCGCCGGTCACGGTGGCGCCGGCCGCCTCACCGAACCATACCAGAGGCTTGGGTTCGGTCAAGTGTTCACCCAGGTTGCGCGCCAGCACCATCGGGTCGCGCAAGGCCTGCTCCAGAGCCGCGCGCGCGAATTCGGTCAATGCCTGGGGAATCGCCCCGGGTGCCGACACCGCACCCTGCCCGGCATCGCGGTAGGTCTGCGACGGCATCAGATCACCGGCATCCTGGCCCAGGCGCTGCAGCATCTCTGCTGCCAGTTCGCCACTGCCGGGTGCGCGAAAGCCGATCGAATAGGTCATGCACTCATCGAGCGCCACGCCGTCATGTGCGTAGCCGGGCGGCAGGTACAGCATGTCGCCCGGCTGCCAGATCGTAGCTTTGCTCGGGCGAGAAATGCTGCAGGATCTTCAGCGGCATGCCGGGCTGCAGGCTCAGGTCTTTCTGCCGACCGATGCGCCAGCGCCGGTGGCCATGGGCTTGCAGCAAAAACACGTCGTAGCTGTCGAAATGCGGGCCCACGCCACCGCCTTGCGTGGCATAACTGACCATGACGTCGTCGAGCCGGGCATCGGGCACGAACCGGAAGCGGTTCAGTAGCGCATGTACCGGCTCCGCATGCAAGTCGACTCCCTGCACCAGCAAGGTCCAGTCGGCCCGCTTGAGGGCCGGCAAGGCGCGCCGGGCAAACGGACCGTGGCGCAGCTTCCAGCCCTGACCGCCACTGCCACCGATGACCAGGCGCGATTCGACCGCATCCTGCGCGGCCAGTTCAAACAGCGCCGCCCGGTCCAGTGGAGGCTCGAAACCGGGGATAGCCTGGCGAATCAGCAAGGGCTTGCGTTGCCAGTGGCGCCGCATGAATTGCTGCGGACTCATACCGCCGAGCAGCGCTAGGGCTTGCTGAATATCCATGAATGAGAACCTGTTGAAGGGTGACGGGATGGGCACAACACGGCGCCGAACTGCGACAATTCTCCTATGGAAATATCACAACAATGCGTGGTCGCGCTGACCTGGACCCTGAAAGACACCCTGGGCGAGGAACTTGACGTACTCGACAAGCCGGTCGAATTCCTGGTCGGTGGCACTGACCTGTTCAAGAAAATCGAAGAGGCACTGCAAGGCCATGGCGCGGGTGCCAAGCTTCAGTTGCAGCTCGAACCGGAGGAGGCGTTCGGCGACTTCAACGATCAGCTGGTATTTCTGGAGCCACGCGTCCGGTTTCCGGCCGAACTCGAAGAGGGCATGACCTTCGAAGGCCATGCATTGCCCGCAGGGCTGCAACCCCGACGCCCCAAAGGACGTCTTGTACACGGTGACCGACCTCTACCCCGAGCACGTGGTGCTCGACGGCAACCATCCGCTGTCGGGCATCGCCCTGCGGCTGTTTCTCAAGGTCGCGTCGGTGCGCGAGGCGAGCGAAGAGGAGATTGGCCGCGGCAGCGCGGGTACCGGGTTCTTCAAGGTACAGGTTCAGGCCCCGGACCCCTGATCATCCGGCGCTGCTCAATCACCCCTCAGGCGCTGCCGGTCGAACCGTAGCCACCCTCGCCGCGCACGCTGGTCGGGAATTCCGTCACCAGGTTGAACGTGCGCCTGCACCACCGGCACCACGACCAGCTGGGCAATGCGTTCCATCGGTTCGATCGTGTAGGCAGTGGGGCTGCGGTTCCAGGCGCTGACCATCAGCTGGCCCTGGTAGTCACTGTCGATCAGGCCGACCAGGTTGCCCAGCACGATGCCATGTTTGTGCCCCAGACCCGAGCGCGGCAGGATCAGCGCGGCATAGTTCGGATCGGCCAGATGGATGGCAAAACCGGTCGGCACCAGTTGCCATGCATTGGGCGCAAGCAGCAACGGAGCGTCCAGACAGGCGCGCAGGTCGAGACCGGCGCTTCCGGGTGTGGCGTAGGCTGGCAGCTGGTCAGCCAGCCGGGGGTCGAGGATCTTGACGTCAATATGCATGAATGAATCGAAAGGCTAAAACGACGAATCGGTGGCAAGGCGCCGGCGCATGCTAACCCAGGGCCGGGCCCAGCATGTCCGCGCAGGTAGCGATCAATGCCCGCGCCAGCACCAGCTTGGGTGCCCGCGCCAGTTCCTGTACGCCATCGGCGCTGACCAGCAGCAAGGCGTTGTCGTCCTGACCAAAGGTTGCCGGCCCGATATTGCCGACCAGCAACGGCACCCCTTTGCGCACGCGCTTGGCCTGCGCATTCGCCAGCAGGTCCTGGCTTTCCGCGGCGAAACCGACACAAAACAGTTTGCCCTGCTGCGCCCGCGGCAATTGGGCCACCGTAGCCAGGATGTCGGGGTTTTCGGTGAACTGCAGCTGCGGGGTCTGACCCGAGTCATCCTTTTTGATCTTGTGCTCGGCTGCGTCGCCGGGACGCCAGTCGGCTACGGCTGCCGTCGCGATGAACAGCTCGGCGCTACCCGCCAGGGCCAGCGTCGCATCAAACATCTCGCGCGCCGAGCGCACATCGACCCGGTCCACGCCGCGCGGTGTCGGCAGACTGACCGGACCGGCCACCAGGGTGACCCGGGCGCCCGCTTCGCGCGCCGCACGCGCGATTGCGAAGCCCATCTTGCCGCTGGAGAGATTGGTGATACCGCGCACCGGATCGATCGCCTCATAGGTCGGCCCGGCAGTGACCAGCACCTGACGGCCGGCCAGCCGCTTGGGCTGAAAAAACGCAATCAGGTCCTCGACCAGTTCGAGCGGCTCGAGCATGCGGCCATCGCCGGTCTCGCCGCAGGCCTGGTCGCCGCGGCCCACGCCCAGGATCAAGGCGCCGTCCTGGCGCAGCTGCGCCATGTTGCGCCGGGTCGCCGGATGGGCCCACATTTCGCGGTTCATCGCCGGTGCCAGCAGCAACGGTACCGTGGCCATGGGCCGTGCCAGGCACATCAGGCTGAGCAAGTCGTCGGCATGGCCGTGCACCAGACGCGCCATGAAATCGGCGCTGCACGGCGCGATCAGGATCGCGTCGGCCTCGCGCCCGAGGTTGATATGCGGCATGTTGTTGGTTTCGCGCGCGTCCCACTGCGAGCCATACACCGTGCGGTTGCTCAGCGCCTGCATTGTCACGGGCGTGATGAACTGCTCTGCCGCGGCGGTCATGACCACCTGCACCGTTGCGCCCTGCTTGATCAGCAAACGGCATAATTCTGCCGCCTTGTAACAGGCGATGCCACCCGTCAAGCCCAATACCAGATGTTTGCCAGTCAAGTCCATAAAGTTTTGCCGCCGATCACGATGGAGGCAATGTAGCAGACGCCTATAATCCTGCTTTACCACCCTGTCGAACCCTTCGGTTCGCCCCTGACATGACCAAATTTGTCTTCGTCACCGGCGGTGTCGTGTCCTCCCTTGGCAAGGGAATCGCCTCAGCCTCCCTCGCAGCGATCCTGGAATCGCGAGGCCTCAAAGTCACCCTGATCAAGCTCGATCCCTATCTGAATGTGGATCCGGGCACCATGTCGCCGTTCCAGCACGGCGAAGTCTTCGTCACCGACGACGGCGCCGAGACCGATCTCGACCTGGGCCACTACGAGCGTTTCGTCGAGACGCGCATGCGTCGCAGCAACAACTTCACCACCGGCCAGATCTACAAGAGCGTGCTCGAGAAGGAGCGTCGCGGCATGTACCTGGGCAAGACGGTGCAGGTGATTCCGCACGTGACCAACGAAATCCAGGACTTCATCAAACGCGGTGCGCGATTCGGCGAGCCCGACGCGGTTGACGTGGCCATCGTCGAGATCGGCGGCACCGTGGGCGATATCGAGTCGCTGCCCTTCCTCGAGGCCGTGCGTCAGCTGAGCCTCAAGCTGGGCCCGAACAACACCGCGTTTGTGCACCTGACCTATGTGCCCTGGATCGCCGCTGCGGGAGAACTCAAGACCAAGCCTACGCAGCACACGGCCAAGCAGTTGCGCGAGATCGGCATCCAGGCCGACGCGCTGGTGTGCCGTGCCGACCGGCCGATTCCACCCGAGGAACGCGACAAGATCTCGCTGTTCTCCAACGTGCCCACGTGGGGCGTGATCTCGATGTGGGACGTCGACACGATCTACAAGGTGCCGCGCATGCTGCACCAGCAAGGCCTGGACGGCCTGATCTGCGACAAGCTGCGGCTGAACACGCCACCGGCCAACCTCAAACGCTGGGACGACCTGGTCTACGAGACCGAGCATCCCAAGTCGGAAGTGCATGTCGCCATGGTCGGCAAGTATGTCGACCTGAGCGACAGCTACAAGTCGCTCAACGAGGCCTTGCGCCACGCCGGCATGAAGAACCATGCCAAGGTGAAGATCGAATATATCGATTCGGAGACCATCAACCCGGATACCGTCAAGCAGTTGGCCCGCTTCGACGCCATCCTGGTGCCCGGCGGGTTCGGCAAGCGCGGCATCGAAGGCAAGATTGCCACTGCGCGTTATGCCCGAGAGAACAAGGTTCCCTACCTCGGCATCTGCCTGGGCATGCAGGTGGCCACGATCGAATATGCGCGCAATGTCGCCGGACTTGCCGACGCCAACAGCACCGAATTCGAGCCCAGCACGCCACACCCGGTGATCGCGCTGATCACCGAGTGGAAGGACGCCGACGGCACGATCAAGAACCGTGACGAAAACTCCGATCTGGGCGGCACCATGCGTCTGGGCGCACAGACGTCGGACGTCGAAACCGGCACGCTGGCGCACGCGATCTACGGCGATGTGGTGACCGAACGCCATCGCCACCGCTATGAAGCCAACGTGCACTACCTGGACAGCTTGCGCAAGGCGGGACTGGTCATCTCGGCCAAGACCCAGCGCGAGCACCTGACCGAAATCGTCGAATTGCCCAGCACGGTGCACCCCTGGTATATCGGCGTCCAGTTCCACCCCGAGTTCAAGTCGACACCATGGAACGGCCATCCGCTGTTCAACGCCTTCATCAAGGCCTCGCTTGATCACCAGGAACAAGGGCAAGGCCGCAGTCTGAAAGCCGTGAAGGCCGCCGCATGAGCCGTGCATGCTGCGCAACAGGAGTTGTGTCGTGAAATTGTGCGGTTTCAACGTCGGACTCGGACAGCCGTTTTTTCTGATTGCCGGGCCCTGCGTCATCGAATCCGAGCAGTTGCAGATGGACACCGCCGGCAGCTTGCGCGAGATCACGCGCGAACTCGGCATTCCGTTCATCTTCAAGAGCAGCTTCGACAAGGCCAACCGCACTTCGGGCACCAGTTTCCGCGGGCCCGGGCTGGAACACGGCCTGGAGATCCTGGCCAAGGTACGCAGTGAACTGCAGGTGCCGGTGCTGACCGACGTGCACCATGAAGACCAGATCGACGCCGTTGCCGCGGTAGTCGATGTATTGCAGACACCCGCCTTCCTGTGCCGCCAGACCGACTTCATCTGCGCCGTGGCGCAGTCGGGCAAGCCGGTGAATATCAAGAAGGGCCAGTTTCTGGCACCCGGCGACATGAAAAACGTCATCGACAAGGCCCGCGCCGCTGCGCGCGAAATCGGCCTGCCGCAGGACAACTTCATGGCCTGCGAACGTGGTGCGAGTTTTGGCTACAACAACCTGGTCAGCGACATGCGTTCGCTGGCCATCATGCGCGAAACCGGCGCACCAGTAGTGTTCGATGCCACCCATTCGGTGCAATTGCCCGGTGGCCAGGGCAGCAGCAGCGGCGGCCAGCGCAATATGGTGCCGGTGCTCGCCCGTGCGGCGGTCGCAGTCGGTATTGCCGGGGTCTTCATGGAAACCCATCCCGACCCGAGCAAGGCACTGAGCGACGGCCCCAATGCAGTCCCACTGAAACACATGAAAGCCTTGCTCGAAGTCCTGCGCGACCTCGACCAGGCCACCAAGCGCCATGGTTTTCTCGAGCAGGCGTTTGCCGACTGAACCACCACCCGCAGGAATTCCATCCATGAGCAGTGCCTACATCATCGCCAACGTGACGGTCACCAACCCGGAGCAATACGAGGACTACAAGAAGTGGTCCTCCGCCGCGATGCATGCCCACAATGCCGAAATCTGTGTGCGCGGTGGCAAGATCGAGGTGCTCGAAGGCGACTGGCACCCCGAACGCATTGTTCTGCTGAAATTTCCCTCCATCGAGGCGGCGCGCCGCTTCGATGCCTCACCCGAATACGGCAAGGCCCGTGCTGTGCGCCAGGGCGCCGCCATCATGCGCATGGTGATCGTCGAAGGCGTTTGAACTTCCCAGAAATCTGATCAGAAAGAAGAAACATGAGTGCAATTGTTGACATCGTCGGCCGCGAGATACTCGATTCACGCGGCAACCCCACGGTCGAATGCGACGTGCTGCTGGAAAGCGGGACCATGGGCCGCGCCGCCGTACCATCCGGCGCATCCACCGGCTCACGCGAGGCGATTGAGTTGCGTGACGGCGACAAGACCCGCTACCTGGGCAAGGGCGTGCTCAAGGCCGTCGAGTTCATCAATACCGAGATTTCCGAAGCCGTCATGGGCCTGGACGCCTCCGAACAGGCTTTCCTGGACAAGACGCTGATCGACCTGGACGGCACCGAGAACAAGTCGCGCCTGGGCGCGAATGCGATGCTGGCGGTGTCGATGGCCGTGGCCCGTGCCGCAGCCGAAGAGTCCGGCCTGCCGCTGTACCGCTATTTCGGCGGCATGGGCGGCATGCAGATGCCGGTGCCGATGATGAACGTCATCAACGGCGGCGCCCATGCCAACAACAACCTGGACATCCAGGAGTTCATGATCATCCCGATCGGCGCACCGAACTTCCGCGAAGCACTGCGCTACGGTGCCGAGGTGTTCCACGCACTCAAGAAGATTCTGCACGACAAGGGCATCAGTATCGCGGTCGGTGACGAAGGCGGTTTCGCGCCGAACGTGGCCAACCACGAGGCCGCCATCCAGATGATTCTGGAGGCAATTGATGCGGCGGGCTTTGTGGCAGGCGAGCAGATCGCGCTGGGACTGGACTGCGCCGCCTCCGAGTTCTACAAGGACGGCAAATACCAGCTCGATGGCGAAGGCCTGAGCCTCAGCTCCGAGGAATGGATCGACATTCTGGCGACCTGGGTCGACAAATACCCCATCATCAGCATCGAGGACGGCATGGCCGAAAACGACTGGGACGGCTGGAAGGTGCTGACCGACCGCCTGGGCAAGAAGGTGCAGATCGTCGGCGACGACTTGTTTGTCACCAATACCAAGATCCTGCAAGCAAGGCATCGACAAGGGCATCGCCAACTCGATCCTGATCAAGATCAACCAGATCGGCACTTTGAGCGAGACCTTTGCTGCGATCGAGATGGCCAAGCGCGCGGGCTATACCGCGGTCATCAGCCATCGCTCGGGCGAAACCGAAGACTCGACCATTGCCGACATCGCGGTGGGCACCAACGCCGGCCAGATCAAGACCGGCTCGCTGAGCCGCTCTGACCGCATGGCCAAATACAACCAGTTGCTGCGCATCGAGGAAGATCTCGGTGAGATCGCGCACTACCCCGGTCGTGACGCGTTCTATAACCTGCGCTGAGACGGCGCCGCCCCATCCGGCCTGAACCGAAGCCGTGCGCAATCGCATTGCCCCGTTGGCACTGATTGCCCTGCTGGTCATCCTGCACGGGCAACTGTGGTACGGGCGCGGCAGCATCCCGAACGTGGCGAAACTGGAGCAGGAGCTGGCGGCCAAGCAGTTGCAGAACGACCACGAGCACCAGGGCAACCTGCGGCTCGAAGCCGAGGTGCGTGATCTTCAGGAAGGCATGGACATCGTAGAAGAAAAGGCCCGTCTCGAACTGGGCATGGTGCGGCCCAACGAGATCATGGTGCAAATCGCGAAATAGCCCGCGACAACCGACGCACGGCGCATATCGGTCAGCACGACCGCCGCGCCCCCGATCGGCTCAATGGGTGCCGGCACCCGGTGTTGGCGGCAGCTGGCTGTGGGGCTTGAACAGTTGCGCCGCATCAACCGCGTCGAAGCGGTACTGCACGCCGCAGAACTCGCAGCCCACCTCGATGTTCGCGCGTTCGGCCAGGATGCTGGCGGCCTCCTCCTCACCCAGTCCGACGATCATCGCACCCACTTTCTCACGGCTGCAGCTGCAGACAAAATGCGGATGCGGGTCATCCGGTTGCGGTGCGAATCGCAACACATCCTCTTGCCAGAACAGGCGATGCAAGATGGCATCGACGCCAAGCGTGAGCAGTTCCTCGCGCTTGAGGCTCGAAGCCAGCGTGGCGATGCGTTGATAGTCTTCGTTGCGCCCGATCTCGTCTTCATCCAACTGCCGTCCACCGCCGGCCAGGTTGCCCGCGCCCTGCATCGGCAGGCGCTGTATCAGCAAGCCGGCAGCCACCGATGTATCAGCGGCCAGCACCAGGGTGGTGTCGAGCTGCTCGCTTTGCAACATATAGTGCTGCACCACGTCGCTGAGTTTTTCCAGCTTCTCGCCCTGGTCGCCGAACAGTGGCACCACGCCCTGGTAAGGCTGCTGACCGGGCAGGCGCGCCTTTGGGTCGAGCGTGATGGCACAGCGTCCGACGTTGTTGACATTGACCATGGCGCTCGAGCCCGCTGTCAGGCGCAACGTCGCCCATCACGGTGGCGGTGGCCCGCACAGCCAGGTCGGGCTGTACCTCGACCACGGCCAGCTTGACCGGGCCGTCGCCCATGATCTGCATCACCAGTGCGCCATCGAACTTGATGTTCGACTGCATCAGCGCCGAAGCGGCCACCATCTCGCCGAGCAGTTCCGCCACCGGCGCGGCATAGGCGCCGGTCTGGGTGTTGGATGCGCGCCGACGCAGGATCTCGGTCCAGGCATCGGTCAGGCGCACGATGATGCCGCGCACCGGCAGGCCATCGAAGAGAAATTTGTGGAGTTCGGACAAATCGGTTTCCTGGGTTGCTGACGTGCGGCCTCAGGCTATGCGCTTGAGCGTGTCGCGCAAGCGGTGGGCGTTGTCGACATACGCCAGTGCACCCTGGCGCAGGCCTTCGATCTGCCCGGGCGTAAGATCGCGCACCGCCCTGGCCGGGCTGCCCATGATCATCGAACCATCGGCAAACTCCTTGCCTTCGGTGACCAGCGCGCCGGCGCCGACCAGACAATTTCGGCCGATGCGTGCGCCGTTGAGCACCACCGCGCCGATGCCGATCAGCGACTCGTCACCGATCGTGCATCCGTGCAGCATCACCATGTGGCCAACAGTCACATTGGCCCCGATGGTCAGCGGCTTGCCGAGGTCGGAGTGCAGCACGCTGCCGTCCTGGATATTGCTGCCTCTGCCGATGCGCATGGGCTCGTTGTCGCCGCGCAGCACGGCGCCAAACCAGACGCTGACGTCCTGCGCCAGTTCCACGTTGCCGATGATCTGGGCGCTCTCGGCCACCCAGGCGGAGCCGTCGATTCGGGGGCTGGCGTCAGCCAACGCATATATTGCCAATTGAACACTCCTGTTGCAAGCATTGTAAAAGCGCACTCCAGGGCGACTGGCCGCGTGGACTTGTTGCCCAAACCGCAGAGCACTGAGATACTCCCGTGCCAGGGGTCGCGCACAAGACGACCTGCCCATAACCATTGGAGACACAAACCGCATGTCCGAGCCGGCAGCGCATATGCACGGGGGGGATCGGGTCGCCGTGTCGCTGCAAGCGCATGGCGTACGCCACATCTTCACCTTGTGTGGCGGTCATATTTCACCCATTCTTTCGGCCGCCCGGATGCGTGGCATCCGCATCGTCGATGTACGCGACGAAGCCACAGCCGTGTTTGCCGCTGACGCCATGGGCCGCCTGTCCGGCAGTGCCCGGCGTGGCGGCCGTGACAGCCGGGCCGGGCATCAGCAACACCATCACGGCGCTGAAAAATGCGCAGCTGGCCCAGTCGCCACTGGTCCTTTTTGGCGGTGCAGCCCCCACCGCCCTGCAGGGTCGCGGCGCCCTGCAGGACATCGATCAGCGCCCGCTGGTGGCGCCGCACGTGAAGCGATTCATCAAGATCCGGCGCGTTGCCGAACTCGGGCCCGCCGTCGACGACGCTTTTGCCCTGGCTTGCAGCGACGTACCAGGGCCGGTATTCATAGAGTGCCCGGTCGACCTGCTGTACGACGAGGCCACGATCCGGCAATGGTATGCCGACGCCGCCGGCAAAGGCCGATCCATCAGCGAACGTCTGTTGCGCTTTTACCTGGGCCGTCATGTGGCGCGCATGTTTGCCGGCTCCGATGCCTTGGCGGGCACCTATGTCAAGCCGGTGTCCGTACCTGCCCCCGCTGCTGCCAGCCTGCGCAAGGCTCTGGCTGCCTTGTCGCAGGCGCAGCGACCGCTGATGGTGATCGGCAGCCAGACGTTGGCGCAGGCCAGCCAGGCCACCGCGATCGCCGAGGCGATTGGCCAGCTTGGCATTCCGGTCTACCTTTCGGGCATGGCACGTGGACTGCTCGGGCGCCAACACGCGCTGCAGATGCGCCACCAGCGTCGCGAGGCTTTGCGCGAAGCCGACTGCGTGGTGCTGGCCGGTGTGCCATGTGATTTCCGGCTCGACTACGGTAAGCACATCCGGCGCAGCGCCAAGCTGATTGCCGTCAACCGCAGCGCCAGGGACGCGCGGCTCAATCGCCGTCCGGATGTGGCCGTGATCGGCGACGCCGGCCTGTTTCTGCAGTCGATGGTCGAGGCTGGCGCCGTGTGGAGTCAGCGCCGATCGACCTGGCACGGTTGGATAACCCGGTTGCAGGCGCGCGACGCCGAACGCGAAACCGCCATCGATGCCCAGGCGCGTACCGAAGGTGCGATGGTCAACCCGGTGGCCTTGCTGCAGATGGTGGAACAGACAGCCGGCGACAAGGCGCTCATCGTCGCCGACGGTGGCGATTTCGTCGCCACCGCTGCGTATGTGTTGCGCCCGCGCGCACCCCTGCGCTGGCTCGATCCCGGAGCCTTTGGCACACTCGGGGTTGGTGCCGGGTTCGCACTGGGCGCGGCCTGCTGTCACCCCGACGCCGAAGTCTGGATCATCTTCGGCGACGGCGCCTGCGGCTACGGCCTGGTCGAGTTCGACAGCTTCGTGCGTCACGGCATACCGGTGATCGCCATCGTGGGCAACGATGCCGGATGGACACAGATCGCGCGCGAACAGGTAAAGATGCTGCACGACGACGTTGGCACCGTGCTGGCGCGCACCGATTACCACAAGGTCGCCGCGGGGTTTGGCGCGCAAGGCTTGCTGGTGCAGCGCATGGACCAGGTTGAGGCGGCACTGAGCCAGGCGCGGGCGCTGGCGCGCAGCGGCATACCTGTGCTCGTCAACGTGTGGCTCGACAAGACGGAGTTTCGCGAGGGCTCGCTCTCCATGTAGCGGCCATCTTGGTGCCCGGCAAATTCATTCACAGGAGACACACGACATGGCTGAACACGCGCTGATACTCGACGCCATCCAGGAACACGAAGTCAGGCAGAAGGACACGGTGTTCATGACACAGCCGCTCGGTGGCGGCAAAGTGGTCGACTACACCTGGGGCGAAACCGTCGACCAGGCCCGGCGCATGGCAGCGCATCTGCAAAGCCGGGGCTTGGGCGCAGGCGACCATATCGCGCTGCTGTCCAAGAATTGTGCGCACTTCTTCATGGCCGAACTCGCCATCTGGATGGCCGGCGGTACGACAGTGGCGATCTTTCCGACCGAAGGTGCGCAGACGATACGCTTCGTGCTGGAACACAGCGATGCCAAGTTGCTGTTTGTCGGCAAGCTCGACACCTGGGACCAGCAACAAGGCGGTGTGCCGCCCGATCTGCCCTGCATCGCATTGCCCCTGGCGCCACCCACCAGCTTCAACCGCTGGGACGATCTGGTCGCGCGCACCGAGCCGCTGGCCGGCAAGGTGACGCGCCGCGCCGACGAACTGGCGATGCTCATCTATACCTCGGGCTCCACCGGCGTCCCCAAGGGCGCGATGATCACCTTCGGCGCCGTATCTGCCGTGGGTCAAGGGTATGCCAACGATCTGGCACCGCGCATGGGCACCAACGGGCGCTGGCGCGTGTTGTCCTATCTGCCACTGGCGCACTCGTACGAACGCGCGGTGATCGCGGCACCGGCGTGGCACTGCGGCCGACTGCACCTGTTTTTCGCGGAGTCGCTCGACACCTTCGTGGCCGACCTCAACCGCGCCCGACCCAACCTGTTCCTGTCGGTGCCGCGCCTGTGGCTCAAATTCCAGCAGGGCGTGCTGGCCAAGATGCCCGCGAAGAAGCTCAATTTCCTGCTTGGACTGCCGCTTATCGGCAAGCTGGTCGGGCGCAAGGTGCTGACCGGGCTGGGCCTGGACCAGGTGCAACTGGCGGCCAGTGCCTCGGCTCCGATCCCGCCCGAACTGATCGCCTGGTACCGCAAGCTTGGTCTGAACCTGCTCGAGGGCTACGGCATGACCGAGGACTTTGCGTTCTCGCACCACTCCACCGAACAATTCAACGCGCCCGGCTATGTGGGTATCCCCTACGACGGGGTGGAAGTGCGCATCGGCCCTGACAGCGAGATCCTGATCAAGTCGCCGGGCCAGATGAAGGGTTACTACAAACGCCCCGATCTGGACGCCGAGTCGTTCACGGACGACGGGTTCTTCAAGACCGGCGACATGGGCGAACGCCGCGCCGATGGCCTGCTCAAGGTGACCGGGCGCGTCAAGGAACTGTTCAAGACCGCCAAAGGCAAATACGTGGCACCTGCGCCAATCGAGAATCGCATCAACGAACATCCGCTGGTCGAACTCTCCATGGTGTCCGGCGTAGGTCAGCCATCGGCCTATGGCATCGTGGTGCTGGCCGAACACATCCGCCCCAGACTGGCCGATCCGGCGGTACGCGCCGAGATGCAGGCAGAAATGACGGCTCTGCTCAAGCGGGTGAACGAGGGCGTAGCCGACTACGAACGCCTGCAGATGCTGGTGATCGCCAAGGAGCCGTGGTCGATCGAGAACGGCTGTCTGACGCCCACCATGAAGATCAAGCGCAGTCGCATCGAGGCAGCGCTTGAGCCTCAGATCGACGACTGGTATCGGGCAAAATCACTGGTGCTCTGGGCTTGACCTGTCGCAGCATGGGCCGCATTCAACCGGCGAACGGCGGCGTAGGCCTTGCCAAGGCCGTCGGCGGCTGACTTCGACAAGCTTGCGCTGGCGCTGCGTCAAGCCGCCGCGCCAGCAAAGTCTCAATAAAATGCGCTAACACTCCCATCAGGCACACATGTCCGACCCTCAGAGCCCCGATACCCAGCCGCAAAACCTGGACACCCTGCCGCAAGGCCTGGAGCCCGACAACGCAGACTCGAAAAATGTCAACCTGCCCCAGATCACGGCAATAGCACGTCAGGCCATCGTTGACGACAAGGGCGCCATATTCGGCTACGAACTATTCGACCGTACGCGCATATCGAGTGAACACGACGCCGCGAGTGACGCGCAACTGTTGTTCAACGTGTTGTCCCATGCCGACACCAGCGCCTTGGTCGACAGCCGCACGATGTTTGTCAATTGCACCCATGCCAGCCTGGCCGGCGGCCATCTGGAACTGGTGCAGCCCGAACGCATCGTGCTGGAGATTCCGCCAATCGCGGATCACAACATCGAGGAGATCGCCAGCCGGATTGGAACGCTGAGCGATCTGCGCAAACGGGGTTTTCGCCTGGCGTTCAACCAGACTGTCTTGACGGCCGCCTACCAGCAATGGCTGCCACTGGCCGGGTTCATCAAGATCGACCTGCTTGCACTCAAGCCGGAACTGGTGGCGGCGACCATCGGCATGGCACAGAAGCGCTCCGAGGCGATGCTGATCGTCGAGAAGGTCGAGACCGCTGAGCAACACGCACAGGTCCGGGCCCTGGGTGTGAAGCTGTTCCAGGGCTACTGGTTCGCCAAACCGGCGGTGGTACACGGACAGACGTTGCGGCCGGCACAAACCGTGATCATCGAGCTGATCAATCTGGTACGCAAACAGGCGTCGACGGCAGAAATCGAGGCCGTGCTCAAGCACGACGCGAGTCTGTCGTTCAATCTGCTGCGTTTCATCAACTCGTCGGGTTTCGGCTTGCGCACCGAAATCACGTCGTTCCGACAAGCGGTAATGCTGCTGGGACTCAAAAAACTGTTTCGCTGGGCCGCGCTACTGCTCACCACCTCGCGTGCCGGCGGAGTACCTGCGGTGGTAGGCCATACGGCCATCGTACGCGGGCGACTGATGGAGTTGCTCGCGGCCGAGTTGCTGGCGCCCGAGGAATGCGACAACGCCTTCGTGACTGGTGTCTTCTCGCTGCTTGACGCGATGCTGGGTATGCCGCTGGACAAGGCACTCGAGGCCTTGGCACTGCCCGAGTCGGTGGTGTCGGCCCTGCTGCTCAAGGAAGGCCCACTGGCACCCTTCCTGGAGCTGACCATTGCCTGTGAAACCGAAGATGACGAAGCCTTTGCCCGCACTGCCAATGAGCTTGGACTGAACAACCGCCAGGTCAATTGGGCCCATTTGCAGGCGCTGGCCTGGGCGGAAACCATGGGGACCTGAGACACGCGGACACCGGCAGCTTGATGGACTCGCGCACGATGTTCGTTCATTGCGCGCCGGAGCGCCTGGCCCTGCGGGGTCAATCCTCCGGATCTATCCGTCGATCATGCTCGGGGTCTTCCTCGATATCGGGCGGGACCAGCCCATCGTGCAGCTCTTGCCCCGGCTCTTCATCGTCATCATTGTCCTGCGGCTCGGGCAGCGGAACGCTTTGCGGATGGTATTGCGTATGCGGCATGATAGGTCTCCTTTCCGAGCCACCATGGTCCTCCACACTGCGCCATGCGTCAATGACCCCGGGCAGATTTGCAGAATGTGAACTGGACTTGCACATCAGGGGTTCCGGCGGATACATGTGCACGCAATCATTCACGCATCCGACACCGTCCAACACGAAGGTGGCATGGGCGGCGGCGCATAATCCGCACCCATGACAAAGGACCTCCAGATGACCCTGCGATTTGCGGCGACCCGGCCCTTGCTGGCTGCCTTGTTCCTGACCTTGGCGAGCACGTGTGTGCAAGCTGACTGGGTCCGGATTACCACCTCGGACGACGCCAAGGTCAGCACCTATGCCGACCCCGACACGGTGCGCACCCTTGGCACCCGCGTGCAACTGATGACGCTGACCGACTACCAGGACGCCCAGGTAATCTCGGGCGAGCAGAAGTTCAGGTCGGTGAAGATGCAGGATGAGTTCAACTGTGACGACGGCAGTGGTCGCCACATGAACTTGAGCGCGATGTCGGACAACATGGGCAAGGGCACGACGGTGGCCGTCGAGATGAAACCTGCGCCGCTGCGGCCGATCCGCGAAGCGACTGCCGATGCCGCGATGCTGCGGTTTGCCTGCACCCGAAACTAGCGTCTGTGGCTCGGCCGGATGCCGACGCCGCGGCCGATGATCAGGCGGCGACGACCGGCCTTCAGACCGTCAGCTGACCACCGCGCCCGTCAACTGGCCTGGCTTCCCAAACGGGGCAAGGGCATGGCCGTATTCTTCGGCGCGGGGGTGCGTGCACCAGTCATGACCACGGACAACATCGAGTAGTAGCCGATGATGCCCAGCAGATCGATCACGCCCTGCTCACCCAATTCGGTTTGGGCTGTGGCCCAGGTCGTGTCGCGGACATCTTTATCAGCCAGCGACTGGGTCGCCACATCGAAAACCACCTGCTCGTCGGAGCGCACAAACACAGGCGACTGGCCCAGACCGATCGCTTGCACAGCATCCGCATCAATGCCTTCGCGAATCGCAATCGGCGCATGGATGGCCCACTCCACCGGTTGCGACCAGTGGCGCGCCGTGACCAGGATGGCAAGTTCCGACAATCGCAGACCGATGGCACTGCGGTAGCGCAGGTACTCTCCCATGCGCTGTGCATGGGTACACAATTCCGGGCTTCGCAACAACGGAATGAAGGGCGCAATCACGGCTTTGCGCGGCCCGTCGATGATCTCCTGGGCACATGTGCGCTGCGCCTCACTCCATTGCGATTCGGGCAAGGGGGGCAGACGGTCTTGGGTCATATCTGTTCTCCAGAATGAAAAGAATGGGGTAGGCGCGACATCGTGGCGACGAATCGCCGGCATCGGTCAACACGTCTGCAAGCGCTCGCCGGTATCGAACACCAGTTCGCGTTCGGGCCAGCGCATGGCGGCGAGCTTGAAGCGGCTGCCGATCGCCGCGCCCGTGCTGCGCTCACGCCAGCGGCCACCAACCGAATAGTCGACACAAAAAACATTGCTTCGTGCGCCATGCCAGGCATGGACATCCAGGCCGGCAAACAGGTACGGGTCGCCCTTGCCCACCGCCTCGCGTCCCAGCGGCTCAGCCATGCGCCAGTAATGGCCCACGATGACCGGCACGTCGTCGGTGTATTCGTCCCACCAGGGCACGCGATCGACAAAGCGCCATTTGTGGCTGCTGAAGAATGGCTTCGCACCGCGGCGCTCAACGCCTGAAGTCAGCACCCGGATCGGGTTGCCCTCCTGGTTGGCCACGTCGTAGTCGGCAATCGCGTCCAGGAAGGGAACGCGGGTCGATTCGTCCTCGAGCGCGGCGCGCCATTGGCGCCTGGAGTCCAGATAGCGCTGGTGCCGACCATCCTTTTGCAACCTGGATTCGATCTGCAGGTGGTAGTCCTGATAGACCAGGTGTGCCGGCGCATCCGTGACCTGACGCGCGATGTCGATCTCGGCGTCCTGCCAGGCGGCATGCACGACGCGCAGATCGGCACGCTCCAGGGCCAGCGGCAGTCCGCGCAAAAAGGCCAGGATCCGCTGGCGCTCGACCGTGCTCGGCCGGGTGAACGGCAGATACCGGCTATCGGCCTGCAGCCGTGTGTCGAAGAACCAGCCCGACCCGTCCTTGGCCTCGTTGCGCAACAGGTTGAGCTCATGGTTGCCGAGAATACAGACCGCCCTGCCTGCCTCAACCAGCCGCTGCACGAGGAAGATGACACCGACGCTGTCGGGCCCACGGTCGCACAGGTCACCCAGGAAAACCAAGGTTCGGCCCTGCGGGTGATGGCCGTTCGCGTCGTAACCCAGTCGGGCCAGCAAGGCCTCTAGCGCTTCACGTTCTCCGTGTACGTCGCCGACGACATCGAGCCCGCCCGGGGGCAATGGCCGCACCAGGCTGGCGCGCGACTTTTGTTGATGGCTATGCATAGCCTCCTATTGTCTCGAAGTAGCCGACCGGTGCTCCGACTGGCCACAACTGGGGTCTGGCGGGTAAGGCTTGGCGCCGCGACGACTCAGATCCGGGCCGCCAGTTGCGCCGCCTGATCAATGGCGCGCTTGGCATCGAGTTCGCCGGCTTCGAGCGCGCCACCAATGACGTGCACCGTGCGCCCCTGTGCCAGCAGTTCATCGGCCAGCGGCCGATATGGCACCTGGCCAGCGCACAACACCACGGTGTCGCAGGCCAGCCATGTCGGTTCTTCGCGCTTCTCGCCGTGTGAGATGAGCAGGCCCTGGTCGCCGATCGCCTCGTAGGTCACGCCGCCCAGCATCTGCACGCTCTTGTGTTTCAAGCTGCTGCGGTGGATCCAGCCGGTGGTCTTGCCCAGCCCGGCACCGAGCTTGCCGGCCTTGCGTTGCAGCAAAGTCACCTGCCGCGCCGGCGGGCTCACCTGCATCGGCGCGGGGCTCAGGCCGCCGCGTGCCAGCGCCGGATCCATGACACCCCATTGAGCCTGCCACGCGGGCAGGTCCAGCGTGGTCGAGGTGCCGCTGTGCACCAGATACTCGGCCACATCAAAGCCGATGCCGCCGGCACCGATGATGACCACGCGCTGGCCCACGCTACGGTGACCGCGCAACACGTCGACGTAGCTCAGTACCGAGGGGTGGTCCTGGCCTTTGATCTTCGGGTCGCGTGGCAACACGCCGGTGGCGACAATCACCTCGTCGAAACCGGCCAGGTCGCCGGCCGCCACATGGGTTCCCAGACGCAGCTGCACGCCGGTGGTCTCGATACGGCGACGGAAATAGCGCAACATTTCGTCGAACTCTTCCTTGCCCGGCACCTGACGCGCCATATTGAGCTGGCCGCCGATAGCATCAGCCGCATCGAAGAGCACCACCTGATGGCCACGTTCGGCCAGCAAGGTGGCGGCCGTCAGACCGGCCGGTCCGGCGCCGACCACGGCCAGACGCCGTGCGGCGGTCGTGGCTCGGAACACCAGTTCGGTTTCGCGGCAGGCACGCGGGTTGACCAGGCAGCTCGACAATTTGTTCTGAAACACATGGTCCAGGCAAGCCTGGTTGCAGGCGATGCAGGTATTGATCAGGTCCGACTGGCCACGCGCCGCCTTGGCCACGAACGACGGATCGGCCAGCAGCGGGCGTGCCAGCGACACCATGTCGGCTGCGCCCTCAAGCAGCAGTTGCTCGGCCACTTCGGGCGTATTGATGCGGTTGCTCGCCACCAGCGGCGTGTCGATGCCAGCGGCGGCAAACTCCGCCTTCATCTTCTGTGTGACCCAGGCGAACGCGGCGCGCGGCACACTGGTGGCGATCGTGGGGATACGCGCCTCATGCCAGCCGATGCCGGTGTTGATGATGCTGGCGCCGCCACGCGCCACGGCCGTGCCCAGTTGCACCACTTCATCCCAACTGCTGCCACCCGGCACCAGGTCGATCATGGACAGGCGGTAGATGATGATGAAGTCCGCGCCGACGGCTTCGCGTGTGCGGGCCACGATCTCCAGCGGCAGTCGCATGCGATGGCTGTAGTCGCCGCCCCATTCGTCGTCGCGCTCGTTGGTGGCCAGGCTGAGGAACTGGTTGATGAAGTAGCCCTCGGAGCCCATGATCTCCACGCCGTCGTAGCCCGCCTCACGCGCCTTGGCGGCACAGTTGACGAAGGCGCGAACCTGCCGTTCGACGCCTCGGGCACTCAACGCAAACGGCGTGAACGGCGAAATCGGCGACTTCAGGCGCGAGGGCGCAACGGCCAGCGGGTGGTAGCCGTAGCGCCCGGTGTGCAGAATCTGCAAAGCGATCTTGCCGCCGGCCTGGTGCACCGCCTGTGTCACGACGCGGTGGCGCCGGGCGGCACCGGACGTGGACAAGGTGCCGGCAAAGGGCTTGCTCCATCCAGCCATGTTCGGCGCGAAGCCGCCAGTCACCATCAGGCCGACGCCGCCCTCGGCACGCTCGCGGAAATAGGCGGCCAGGCGGGACAGGTCACGACCGTCTTCCAGCCCGGTGTGCATGGAACCCATCAGCACCCGGTTTTTCAAGCGTGGTAAAGCCCAGATCGAGCGGACGTAGCAGATGGGGATAGGCCGAGGTGGGCGGAAGCGGCGCGTCAATCATGGGTATGCAAGGCGATTCTCGGCGGGACAGAGGACCACGGACGATGTGGCCCAACGAGCATATCAGGCGGCCCGCGGTCGCTGCGGGGCCGATGAACGCTCAACCAGCGTGTGATCCGGATCGGATCGGCGAATCCGGAAGCTGCGCAACGGATAACGGCATCCGGCAAAACAAAAGCGCAGATACATTTTCATGGGGCCTTGTTCCCCCGTATGTTCCCCCGTTTCATCGTCACTAGTCACCGGCTATCTTGAGTCAATCCTCTCTCAATCAAGCTGGATGGAATTCGCCTGTGGCCTGTGTTTTTCGTGGCGAATGCACAACGGTCGGGAAAGCAGGGCAAAAACAACCTGAACCAGCCATGAAATAGCGGCAGCAATCTATCGGCGCTACATCAATGCCAGGCTCGCCTGGTCAGGCTGCCCCGCAAAGTACTTGGCCAGAGCCTTGCGGTCCCGATGGCGACTGCGTTGCGCGGTACCATGGCCCTGCGGTCGGGGGATGCAAGGCTACGCAATTCGGCGGAACTGCAGCGCACGATGGCTCGAGGAGGAAACAACATGGGATTTTTTACTAATATTTTGGGCAAACTGGGTATCGGTGATGGCGCGACGGCGCCCGTGCCACCGACGCCCCCACCTGCTGTGACATCGGCCCCTGCGTCCGCTGCACCGACCGCGGCCGCAACCGCAGCCGAAGTGGTCAACCCGATCGCCGTGGTGGATGTACTCAAGCAATTGGAGGCACGCGCCGCCGCAAACCCGCAGAAGCTGAACTGGCGCACCTCGATCGTCGATCTGCTCAAACTGCTGGATATTGACAGCAGCCTCGATGCCCGCAAGGCGCTTGCCAAAGAACTGTATTGTCCGGACGATCTGATGGGCGATTCGGCCAAAATGAACATGTGGCTGCACCGCAACGTACTGGGCCACATCGCGGCCAACGGGGGCAACGTACCCAAAGAACTGCTGGATTGAGCGGCGGCCTCTAAGTCCTGGGCGGACTGGTCGGACAGCAGGTCGCAAGACTCTCGCCCGTGAACGTTCGGTGACCGGCGATGTCAGGGCGGAGGGATTTGTTCACCGTGCAAATGAACTGGCGAGGCTGGATCGATGGACGTTGTCTACTGGTTGGCGGTTGCAGCGGTGGTTGTGGTGCTGATATTCGATTACACGAACGGCTTTCACGATGCCGCGAACATCGTCGCCACCGTGATCGCCTCTCGGGCGATGACCCCCGGACAGGCCGTGCTGCTGGTCGGCTTCTTCGAATTCCTGGGGCCGCTTCTCGGCGGCACGGCGGTTGCCAACACGATCGGCACATTCGTCGATCTCGACGGTGTACCTGCACCCATGGCGCTGACGGTTCTGCTGTGTGGTTTGCTCGGAGCCATCAGTTGGAACCTGATCACGTGGTGGAAGGGTATACCGTCGTCGTCGTCGCACGCGCTGGTCGGTGGACTTGCGGGCGCCGTCGTCGTGGCCGCTGGTCTCGAGCGCGTGGTCTGGGGCTTTAGTGAACTGTTCCAGCATGGACACCTGACCGGCGTGACCAAGGTCCTGCTTGCCCTGGTGCTATCGCCGCTGCTCGGCTTTTGGGTCGCGTTCGCGATTCAGAAGACGATGAAACGCCTGCTCGCCGGGGCACGGCCCAAGGTAGGACGTGATCTGCGCCGCGCGCAATTCGTCACGGCTGCGGGGCTGGCCTTCGCTCATGGCGCAAACGACGCCCAGAAGAGCATGGGGATACTGACCCTGGTGCTGCTGCTCGGAGGCTTCATCCCCGAGTTCCGGGTACCGCTGTGGGTCATTTTGGCCTGCGCTTGCGCGATTGTGCTCGGCGTCCTTTCGGGCGGTTGGCGCATCGTGCGCACCCTGGGGTTCGCCATCTACAAGGTGCGACCGCTGCATGCGCTCGACTCGCAGCTGAGCTCCGCCGCGGTAATTCTCGCCGCCTCGGTGCTCGGAGCCCCCGTGTCAACCACGCACGTCGTTGCCACCTCCATCATGGGCATTGGCTATTCGGAAAGGCCGAAGGCGGTCCGGTGGTCCAAAGCGGGCGAGATTGCGATGACATGGGTCATCACGATCCCCTGCGGGGCGCTCATGGCGAGCCTGTTCTACGTGCTGTCGCAGGGTCTGGTCAGCCTCGCCAACCAAGTCGGAAGGTATTCATCATGAGTAAAAATGAAGGCAGTTCCCTGGTCGCGCGGATCTTCGAGCACGTGCTGCCCAAATCGCCCGACTTCTTCGGCATGCTGGCCCGCCAGAGCGCGGCGGCGGAGCACACGGTCGAGTTGCTGGTCGAGTTCCTGGAGACCGGCAACGTCGACGTCAGCGCGCAGATCTATGCCGATGAGCACGCGGCCGACGACGTCAAGGTGTCGAACATTCATCTGCTCAACGAATCTTTTTCGACACCGATCGATCGCGAAGACATCTACCGCGCGATCGTGAATCTCGATGACATCGTGAACTACTGCAAGTCGACGGTCAACGAGATGGAAGCGCTGGCGGTCAAGCCCGATCGGCACATGTTCGAGATGGCCCAAATGTTGCTGAGCGGCACCACCGCCTTGCGTAACGGCTTCGGCAAGCTCGGCAACAACACCGCCATGGCGGCCCAGGATGCCGAGGGCGCACGCAAGGCCGAGCATCGCGTGGAGCGGCGCTACCGCCTGGCGCTGGCTGATCTGTTCCAGGGCGATGACTACATCCAGATGTTCAAGAAGCGCGAAATCTATAGCCACCTGTCAAACGCCGCCGATCGCATGGCGCATTGCGCCAGCACGCTGCACGACATCGTCGTCAAGATGGTGTGACCCGGCAGCGCGCTAGTCGCTGGCTTTGCGCCGCACCGGCGCCCTGTCGGCATGGTGAACCAACTCGTCGACAGATCCGACCAGCAGCCGATCGATCTCCCCGATGTTGGACACGTCCTTGTGCGCGTAGTCGATCTCGTTGAGCAGGTAGCGCATCGCGTTCAGGCGCGCACGGCGCTTGCAGTCGGAGCGGATCACGGTCCAGGGAGCGACCTTGCTGTCGGTCGCCGCGAACATCGCTTCCTTGGCCACGGTGTATTCGTCCCACTTGTCGATCGAGGCCATGTCCACCGGACTCAACTTCCACTTCTTGAGCGGATCGCTCTGGCGTGCCTTGAAGCGCTTTTGCTGCATTCCGCGGCTCACCGAGAACCAGAACTTGAAGATGCGCACGCCGCTGCTCACGAGTTGCCGTTCCAGGATGGGCGCTTCGCCCAGGAACAGTTCGTACTCCTGATCGGTGCAAAAGCCCATCACGCGCTCGACGCCGGCGCGGTTGTACCAGGAACGATCGAACAGCACGATCTCGCCCTCAGTGGGTAGGTGCTGCACGTAGCGCTGAAAGTACCATTGGCCGCGTTCGACCGCGCCCGGCTTCTCGAGCGCCACGACGCGCGCGCCGCGCGGGTTGAGGTGCTCCATCATGCGCTTGATCGTGCCGCCCTTGCCGGCCGCGTCGCGCCCTTCGAACAGAACGACGATGCGCTGGCCTTTCTCCTTCACCCAGTAGGCGAGCTTCAACAGTTCAACCTGCAAGCGGTACTTCTGAGCCTCGTAGCTGCGTGTCGACAGCGAGTAGCGATAGGGATAGACACCAGGCTTGGGATGGGCGACTTGCTCGAGATCCGGATCCTCTTTGCCGCCGGACTTGCGCGCCCGGCCCGCCGGGCCCTTCAGCGCGCGACGCAAGATGCGCGCGTCCTCGGGCCCGACCTCGCGCAGGGCGCCGCGCAACAGCTTTGTCGCCTCGGCGCTGTCGCCCGCCTGGCGCGCTAGCGCGTAGCTGAGCACAGCGACCGCCTGCTCGATCCGTGCAGCCCTCATGTCACGCACGGCAGACTGCGCCGCGCGGTGCACCTTGGTCTGCGACGCACGACGCGCCTTGGGTTCGCCCGTTGACGCGGTCTTGGTAGAGGATGCGCCGTCGATCGGCGAGTCAATTGACGCGCGTTTACGGGCTTTGGTGGGCGGTCCTGGCGCAAGCTTTGCATCGGCGGTCGTCGCGCCGGTTCGCTCATTCTCAAGAACGTCTTTCGAAGAGGACTTCGACATGGAGCGGTCACCCTTCAAAGTTAGATATGGCATTTTGATGACGGGTGCGTGAAGCGGATTGAGTCAGATCAAGGTGCGTGCGATGCCAGCACACTAGGCAGCGCTCACGTGTCTGGCGCGCGGTGTCCGCGGTATATTTCGCGCCGCTCTTGGCCTCACGTGGTCACCCGAGTTCGTAAAGCTAACGACGTAAGTCCTTGATTGCATTAGTTTCAAGTTCATAACGTGTTCCTACAAGAGGCCAAGTTGTCGATTTGTCGAGGGTTGCTTGACCTTCAACGCCTTGAGCAATTGGCTGTCCTCATCCGGCTGTCGGTATCGGCGAAGGCGTCAAACGCCAGCTCGGCGTCCTGGGAAGTGGTGAGCTCCTTGCGCGAGAACGCAGCGGCCAGCGCATTGGCCCGCAGGTGCGCGCGCGGCTCGTCGGGATCCAGGCGCGAGAGCAGGTTCTTGATCGTGGACCAGGTCTGAAATCGCGCGTGCGACGCGTGCAGGGTTTCCGAGAACTTCGGCAGCGTGGCCACATCACGGTATATCTGGGCCGCCTCGCCGGCGACGGCCGCATTCAGGCGCCCCACCGCACCGGTCTCGAACAGGTGCACGATGGCGGCTTCGCGCGCGCCGGCGCTGTCGTGCAACGCGGCAGCGGTCAGCGGCGCACTGTTCGCCCATCTCTGGGTGTTCGACGGTCAGCGGGGCTTGCTCCATGAGATACCTCGTGACGAGGCTGTCATGGAGCGCATCAAGGCGGGCTGGGACGAGTTCCAGACCTACCTTGATACCGACACGCCACCAGCGCTGACGGATGCCGACACGGTGCTGCGCTCGGACACGTTCTGGAAGGACGCTGCGGCGGCGTTTGCTTCGGCCAAGCTGGCGGCGGACGCTGCGGATGCGGCGCTGGCTGCGGCACGGGATGCGCTGGTCAAGCTAACGGTACACCCTCGGGAGCAGGGCTCTGGCGTCACGGTGACCCGGTACTGGAAAGCTGGGAGCGTGGCATATGCCAAGATCCCGGCGTTGCAGGGGCTGGATCTGAGTGGGTATCGGGGGGAGGCGCGGGAAGAGGTTCCCCGATGGCCACCCAATTCCCCCACTTGTGGCCACCTCGAATTCCTCCA
>CAVQPL010000003.1:0-466040 GCA_963714755.1 uncultured beta proteobacterium | reverse complement strand
TTGATGTAGACGACAAATCACCGGATATGCCCGGTAACAGTCGGATACCGTGACCGCTTGGATCCTGAAAAGGCCTTTGACTTCATAATCTTGGCTCCATATACTGGATGGATGTACAGGTATAACAGATCTGACGAAGTCGCCGCTCCGCCATTGGCATCCAAGCGCTTGCTGGACCAGGTTCGGGAGCGCATTCGGTATCTGCACTATAGCCTCAAGACCGAAAAAGCTTACCTGTATTGGGTGCGGTTTTTTGTACTGTGGTCTGCCCGCCAGGGTGGTATGCAGCACCCGCGCAACATGGGTCAGGCCGAAGTGGAGGCCTTTTTAACCATGCTCGCCAACGAGCGGCAAGTTTCCCCTGCGACGCACCGCCAAGCGCTCAATGCATTGATGTTCTTGTACCGCGCCGTGCTCTGTATCGAGTTGCCCTGGATGAACCAGATTGGCCGCCCGCCAGAACGCAAGCGCATTCCAGTGGTGTTGAGCGTTGCCGAAGTGCAGCAAGTGCTGGCCATGCTGCCGGGGGTTGAGGGTGTATTGGCCCGTTTGCTTTATGGCACGGGCATGCGGCTGTCTGAGGGATTGTCTGTGCGGGTGAAAGACCTGGATTTTGATCGCCATGTGGTCATCGTGCGTAGCGGCAAGGGGGACAAGGACCGGGTGGTGATGTTGCCGCGCTCTCTTGTGGCTGCGCTTCGCGAACAGTTGGCAAGTTCCCGGGCGCTCTGGGCAGCAGACCGGGCCGCTGGCCGCGCCGGGGTGTTCATGCCGCATGCGCTGGATCAGAAATACCCACGCGCTGGGCAGAGTTGGGCCTGGCACTGGGTGTTTCCGGCGCCCAGCTTGTCGTTTGACCCGCGCACGGGGGTGGAACGGCGACACCACCTGTTTGACGAGCGGCTCGCCCGTCGACTGAAACAGGCATACACCGCTGCAGGCATCGCCAAACACGTGACGGTCCATACCTTGCGCCACTCCTTCGCCACCCATCTGCTTCAGACGGGCACCGATATCCGCACGGTGCAAGAATTGCTGGGCCATTCGGATGTGTCCACCACCATGATTTACACGCATGTGCTCAAGGTGGCCGCGGGCGGCACGGCAAGTCCGCTGGATGCCTTGTCTTAGCAGGGACAACGACTGCTTTGAGCGCACTGCATGAAGGACTTATCAGGGTCGATTCCTGGCCAACACGATCAGCGGCTGGCCGGCCCCACAATTCATGCAATTGGGTTGCCCGGAAGCGGGCAGTCGTGACCGTCGGGTATCGCTGCAGTCCTGTCCCAGACTTTTCCGCCGCCGGCGCCAGCAATGCGGACGAGATGCCGCCGATTGAGCGACAGCTTGGTGGACCTTCAACGGCAAGACCTTTCCGTTGCCCGAAAGCTGTCACCGGTGGGGACCCGTTTCTGGTCGAACCCGGTCCTCTCAAGCCTTCAACGTGAACATCGGAATATCCCGCTTCAGCGCCAACACATCGAGCTTGCGCCGCGTCTGTCCGAGCAAGAAGCGCGCAATCGCCTCATGGGTCTCAGCCGCCAGCATCGTGCGCAGGTCAGAGTTCTCGATACCCGCTGCGTGGCACAGGGCCTTCGCGAAATGTGGCTCCAGCGCCGCCATGGCCACACGGCCGTCCTTGCAGGCATATACGCGGTACCCCGCGTGGCCTCCGCCCACGGCACTGCCTGGCGTTGTCATCTGCCATTGGTGCGGCAGTGCCAGGTATGCCGCGGCGTCTCCCAGAGCCACTTGCAGATGCACGCCCCGACCCTTGGCCCTTTGCTGCAATACGGCGCCCATGACGGCTTCGACGGCCATCAGCGAGCCGCCCATGTCGGCAAACAGGCTGGTTGGCAGGGCCAGCCCCTGAACCAGGCCGTGTTCGGCCATGTAGGTCAGGTCGTGTCCGGGCTCTTCGGCGCGGGCGCCGGCCGCACCGACGATATCGACCTGGCTCAGGCTGGGCCAGGCCTTGCGCAACGTGGCCCAATCCATGCCCAACTTGACCAACGCGGATGGACGAAACGAGGTCAGCAGCACGTCAGCGCGCGAGAGCAGCTTGTGCACCGCCTTCTGGCCGGCGTCGCTGCGCAGGTCGGCACGCACCACCTTGACGCCCTGGTGCAGCGTGTCGTAGGCGCCGCGACTGTAAAAGTCCATCGGATCACCGCTGGGCGGCTCCACCTTGTAGCACTGCGCGCCCAGCGCCTGCAGGCGCATCAGTGCGGCCGGTCCTGGCAGATTGAGCGCCAGGCTCAGCACGCGTACGCCGCGCAATGGCTTGAAGGGGGCAGGGGATTTGGGCAGGGTCATGGTGACCTGCAATTTACCCTACGGACATCCGACATCCGAAAAAATGCTGGCGCCAGAGCGAGAATTGCTGCGCATTTTCTTGGTCTGGCACTCAAGGCCTCAGTGGTCGCCGAAATCCAGCGGCAGCCCCACATAGTTTTCGGCCAGTGACAGCGATGCGGCTTGCGAGTGGATCAGGTAGTCCAATTCGGCCTCCTGTACCTTCTGGCCAAAGCCGGCGCTGTCCGGGAAGCGGTGCATCAGCGAGGTGAACCACCACGAAAAGCGCTCGGCCTTCCAGACGCGTCGCAAACAACGCTCGGAATAACTGTCAATGCCGGCATCGCCTTTTTCGCGGTAGTGCTCGACCAAGGCGTTGGACAGGTACTTCACGTCGGACGCGGCCAGGTTCAGTCCCTTGGCGCCGGTCGGCGGCACGATATGCGCCGCGTCGCCGGCCAGGAACATGCTGCCGAAGCGCATCGGTTCGGCGACAAAGCTGCGCAGCGGTGCAATGCTCTTCTCGATCGACGGCCCGGTCACGAGTTGCTCGCGTGCTTTCGGGTCTAGCCGTTTGCGCAGTTCGTCCCAGAACGCCTCGTCGGACCATTGCTCGACCTTGTCGTTCAGATCGCACTGCACGTAGTAGCGGCTGCGCGATTCGCTGCGCATCGAGCACAATGCGAAGCCGCGCTCGGTGTTGGCGTAGATCAGTTCGTGCGAGACCGGCGGCACATCGGCCAGAATGCCCAGCCAGCCGAACGGATAGACCTTCTCATAGTGGCTGATCGACTGCTCGGGCACACTGGCTCGGCACACGCCATGAAATCCGTCGCAGCCGGCGATGAAGTCGCATTGCAGTTCATGGCGCACTTTGCTCCCTTGCGGGCCATCGGTTTCATAGCGCACCACCGGTTTGCTGCTGTCGAAATCGTGCACGCTGACGTTCGATGCGCCGTAGACCGTAGGCAGACCGGCCTCGCTACGCGCCTGCATCAAGTCACGCGTGACCTCGGTCTGACCATAGACCATGACGGTCTTGCCGCCGGTGAGTTGCTGCATGTCGATGCGGTGGCGTGCACCGTTGAACAGCATCTCGAAGCCGCCATGCACCAGCCCTTCGGCGTGCATGCGTGTGCCGACGCCGGCCTCGTCGAGCAGGTCCACGCAGACCTGCTCGAGTACACCGGCGCGAATGCGACCTAGCACGTAGTCCGGGCTTTGGCGCTCGATGATGACGGCGTCGATGCCGGCCTTGTAAAGTAGCTGGCCGAGCAACAGGCCGGACGGGCCTGCGCCAATGATGGCAACCTGGGTACGCATCGTCGTGTTCTCCTGAAAAGGGGCCGATCGCATCGAGGGCCTGGGTGCGCTGCTGCGCAACCCTGAAGGCCGCTCCGTCATGACTGGCCAGAGTACAGGGTATCAGGCGCTGGTTGCGGGCGCCTGGATCTGCGCGGCCAGCAGACAGCTGAACTCGCGCGCGAAATCCACCGATACCCGCGCATGCACGGCGCCTTGCTTGTCGAAAAAGACCTGCTTGCCGGAGGTTGCAAACACGCCTTCGTGCCAGACGTTGGGATGGATGTACAGGCCTTGTGTGCCGTCGAAGCGAAAACACACGAACTTGTCGGGCATGACGTCGTCACCGGGCAAGGCCAGCGGCACCAAAAAGGCTTCCTTCTGCTGCGGGAAGAACAACTGGCCACCGTCCGGGTGGTAGTTGGCATGCCACAACAACACCTGCTGAGGCGCACGCTGGTGCGATTCGTCGGCCAGCGGCGGATCGACCGCATAGCCCAGGATGTAGTGGCCGTTGACGGCGTCGTTGCGACCGTACAGAACGTCACCTTTCCATTCGCTGGTGAAAAGTGCTTCGGTGGTGCCGCCTTCGTCGCCAGTCTCGGGGTCGGTCGGACGCCAGCCTGCGGCCGGCCAGCGCACGATTTCCACCGGGTAGTCCTTGGGGTTGCTGACCAGGTGACCATAGCCTTCGAGCGCTTGTGCGGTGGCATCCACGACCGGCATCGGGACGATGCGCAGTCCTCCCGGAAGGTCGGGGTTGAGGTAGTCGATGGCTGGAGTCATGGCATGGATGGCGCTGCGAATGCGCGCGGCAGGTAAAGGGGGATTCTACTTTTCCAGTATGACAGGGCGTGTTTTTTGCCCCAGGGCCAGCACCAGCGCCGCGACGCAGCAACCCATGGACAGCAGTTGCAGCGGTCCGAGTGGCTCGCCATTGATGAGTGCGCCCGACACCATGGCGACTACGGGTACCATCACCGAAGACAGGCCGGCAACATTGGCCGGCAGCAGTCCGACGATGGCAAACCAGCAGGCGTTGCCGATGCACATCGGCACCAACATGATCCAGCTGATGACCGCGATCGATTGCCAGCTCGGCAGGAACCAGTTGCCATCGCCGATAACCAGCGCAACGATGCTGATCGGGATCGAACCCAGCAGCAACTGCCAGCCGGTCAGCACCAGTACCGGCACTTGCACTTTTCCGCGCTTGAGAATCAAGGTCCCGACAGCCCAGCCGATGGCCGACAGCAGGCCCATCGCCAGCCCCATCGGCGCCGCAGAATAGGCCGCAAAACTGGGCACCATGAGCAAGGTGACACCAGCGCCGCCGAGTGCCACCGCCAGCAACAGGCGCGGGCTCAGACGCTCACCCAGTACCGCCCAGGCAATCAGCGCGCCCCATAGCGGCATGGTGAATCCCAGCACCGCCGCCTGGCCGGACGGAATCAGTACCGCGGCATAAGTGCTGGTCACATTCCAGACCACCAGATAGGTGGCTGTGGCCAGTAATACCGTCTTCCAATAGCGGCGCGGGATCTGCATCGGCAGGCCGCGCATGCGCGCAAACATCAGCAGTGCGGCGCCGGCGCCGGCCATGGCGAAGCCGCGGAAGGTCCAGACCGATATCTCGCGCACTGCGTACGGAAACAAAGGCCAATTGGTGCCCCAGACCAGGGTCAGGGCGATCAGCATGAAGATGGCGCGGCGCGGGATGGCGGTAGAAGTCATTCAGCGCGAGCGCTACTTCAGGTGCGTTTCGAAGAAGCCCATGGTGCGCGTCCAGGCCAGCTCGGCTAACGCAGCGTCATACTTGAGGAACGCCAGTCCCTTGCTGTCCGCTTCTTCGTTGGCGAACGCATGCTTGGCCGCGTAACGGTGAAACTCGAAGGACACCTTTGCGGCAGTGAGTTTTTGCGCCAGCTCATCGACCTTGGCGATCGGAAACGGCACGTCGTCGATTGCAAAATGCGCCATCAGCGGTGCCTTGATCTTGCTCGCGTCGATGAACTCCAGCGGCGGGTAGCCATACCAGACCACACCGGCGTCCATGTTGGGCACGAAGACCGATGACAGCAGTGTCAGCGCGCCGCCCATGCAAAAGCCGGTGACGCCGACCTTGGCGCTGCCGGTGGCCTTGAGGTGGGCAACTGCGCCCGCCACGTCCTGCCCGGCGGCGTCGCCAAAATCGAGTTCGTTCATCAAGTGCTCGGCCTCGTTCGCCGACAGCCCCAGTTTGCCGCGATACAGATCAGGCACCAGGGCCCGGTAGCCCCGGGCCGCCAGCTTGTCGGCGACGCCCTTGATCTGGCCGGTCAGGCCCCACCACTCCTGGATTACGACGATACCGGGGGCGTTGTCGGCGTCGGTGGCGGGTGACGCAAGATAGCCCTTGACGTCCTTGCCGTCCGGGCGCTGGTAAGTGATCATGTTTCCCATGGGGTTGCCTCCTGTTGCTGTTGCGCTCTTGCAAGCATAGTGCGAACAGGCCTTGCTTAGAACACGGACAGGCCGGTCTTGGTGGTAAAGAGTTCGAGTGCCTTGCGACCCAGGTGCGAGTTGCCGGTATTGTCGAGTGCAGGCGACCAGACACACAGGCTTAATTCGTCGGGCACGATGGCCATGATGCCGCCGCCGACACCGCTCTTGCACGGCAGGCCGATGCGGAAGGCGAATTCTCCGGCCGCATCGTAGGTGCCGCAGGTCGGCATCAGCGCATTGACGCGGCGCGCCTGTGCCGGCCGGATCACTTGTGATCCTCCGTACGGGTGGGCGCAGTCGCGGTACAGGTAGCCGGCGGCACGTGCAACCTGTACGCAATTCATGACGATCGCACACTGCTGGAAGTACACGTCGACGACGCGCGCGACGTCGTTGTCCAGCGTGCCGAAACCCTTCATGAAGTTGGCCAGCGCGGTGTTGCGGTATCCGGTGTCGGTCTCGGGGTGTCGGCCTTGCGCGCAAAGCCTACGGCGAAGTCGTGGCGTCACTCGCCAGCCGACCGTAGCCAATGTAGCGCGAATCGACCTGAAAGTATCGGCATTCGCGCCAGGCGTCACTAGCGCATTTCACGCTCGATGCGTTCGAACACCTCGGTGGCCAGCTGCTGCAGGGCACGTCGGGCAAACTCGAGCAGGGGATTGTCGGACTCGGCAGGTTCCTCGGGCGGGGTGGCCGAGCGGGGTTTCGGGCGCGGAATATCGAACTCGGCCTTTGCGTCGATGGCCTTGCTGCGGATCGCCTGCTGGAACACTTCGCCAACCATGGGCAAGGCACTGCGCGCACCCTGGCCCCAGCTGCCCATGGTGACGCTGTTGTCATTGAATCCGACCCGGCTGCCGGCCACCAGTTGCGGGTGCATCATGATGAACCAGCCGTCGGTGTTCTCCTGAGTCGTGCCGGTCTTGCCCGCCACATCGATGCGGATACCGTAGCGCGTGCGGATGGCGTTACCGGTGCCGTAGTCGATTACGCCGCGCATGGCGTTGACCAGGGTCAGTGTGTCCTTGTACGGCATGGCGCGGTCAGGCAGGCGACTGGGCGCGAACTGCTCCAGCAGCTTGCCGTTGCGGTCCTCCACGCGCTGCACCAGCATGGGGGAAAAGTAGTTGCCGCCGTTGGCGATGCTGCCATAGGCGGTCACCATTTCCTGCAGGCTCACCGGGCTGGTGCCCAAAGCCAGTGACGGCACCAATTCGAGCTTGCTCTGGCGCACGCCCAATGACTGGGCGAGTCGGGCCACGCTTTTGGCACCAACCTTGTCCATCAGCTGCGCCGTAATCGTGTTTTTCGAGAATGCCAGTGCGTCGGCCAGGCTCATGGCCCGGCCGCTGGCCGGTGACTCGTCGCGCGGGGACCAGACTTCGCTGCTGCCTTTGGTGCGGATCTCCACCACCTGATCGATCAATCTGTCCTGCGGTCCGAAACCCTGCATGAAGGCCGCGCCATAGACGAAGGGTTTGAAGGTGGATCCGGGCTGGCGCCGCGCCTGGCTCACATGGTCGAATTGCTCGGTGCTGAAGTCACGGCTGCCGACCCAGGCGCGCACAGCACCATCGCGCGGATCCATTGCCAGAAAACCGGCTTGCAGGGCCGGGCGTTCCTTGCCGCGCGTAACCCGGCTGTCGGCCAGGCGCTGCAACTGCGCGAGTTGGCGCGCCACCGCCACGTTGGCGGACTTCTGTATGCCGGCGTTGAGTGTGGTGACGACACGCAGACCGTCGACATGGATGTTGTAGCCGTTGTCGTCGGCCCAGGCCACCAGCCATTTGCGCACCTGTTGCGCGACGTGCGCGGCCTGGCCGGGTGGCGTGACCTGGCGTTCGAAGTCCAGCGCCAGCGGCTGGCGCGACAACTTCTGCAACTGGGTCGGATCCAGCGTGCCGTCCTTGGCCATTTGCTGCAGCACCAGATTGCGTCGTTGGCGCGCGCGTTCGGGATTGAGCACCGGGTTGTAATAGCTCGTGCCCTTGAGCATGCCGATCAGCGTGGCACTCTCCAACACGTCCAGTTCATGTGCCGATTTATCAAAGTAGGTGCGTGCGGCCATCTCGATGCCGAAGGCGTTGTACAGGAATGGCACCGTATTGAGATAGGTCTCCAGGATCTCGGTCTTGGTGTACAAGGCCTCGATCTTCAGCGCCGTGATGGCTTCCTTGATCTTGCGCGTGATACTGGTGGCGCGGCCGATTTCGTCCGGATACAGGTTGCGCGCGAGCTGCTGCGTGATGGTCGAGCCACCCTGCAGATCACCTTGCAAGGTGCGCAGCAAGGCGCCGGCGGTGCGGCGAAGGTCGATTCCATGGTGCTGGAAAAAGCGGTGGTCTTCGATCGCGATCAACGCGTTGACGGCGTTCGATGCGATTTTGTCCAGCGGCACCCACTGGCGGTTGAGCTGCTTGTATTCGGCCAGCTGACTGCCGTCGCTGGCCAGCAGCACGGTGGGCATGCCGACCTTGGCCTTGCGCAGGTCGCCTATGCTTGGCGTGAAGGGAATCAGTACCAGCACATATAGCAGCACCAGTGCCGGCGGCGCCAGCAGCGACGCGCCAGGGATGACGTCGCATGGTCGCTAAGCCGCGCCGCGACCATTCGGCTAGCGCGGCATATGTACTTGGCAGGGCTGGGTGCATGCGCGCAGTGTACGCAGTGCATCGAGACCGACCGGACGCGTGGCCGGTGCTTTCATGCAGCCTGAATGTCCCCGATGTGTGGCCTTGGCTTTCGGGCGCGGGAAAATGCGGTGATGAATGCGTTCACGCCCTTGGTCGAATTTGTCCGACGTCATCCCCGCCTGCTGGTTCTTGACCGGCGCGGGCTGCAGCACCGGCGCCGGAATTCCGGACTATCGCGACACCAACGGCGCCTGGAAGCGCAGCGAGCCGATGCGGTTCCAGCTTTTCGTGGCCGATGCGCTGGCGCGCAAGCGTTACTGGGCGCGCAGCATGGTGGGGTGGCGCACCATGGCGCTGGCCCGCCCCACGGCTGCGCATCACGCACTGGCGCGGTTGGAGGCGGCTGGCCATGTGAGTCTGCTGGTGACGCAGAACGTCGACGGACTGCACCGCGCGGCCGGTAGCGACCGCGTCGTGGATCTGCATGGCCGCATCGATACCGTGTGTTGTCTGGGTTGCGGCGCGCGCTCGCCGCGCCGGCAATTGCAGGAGCAATTGTTGCGCCGCAATCCCGCCTGGGTCGATTTGCCGGCACTGGCCGCGCCCGATGGTGACGCCGATCTCGCGGCGCACGATTTCGCCGGCTTCGACGTGCCGGCTTGTCCGGTCTGTGGCGGCATGCTCAAGCCCGATGTGGTCTTCTTCGGCGAGAACGTGCCGCGCCAGCGGGTCGCCGATGTGCGCAACGCACTGGCCGAATCCGACGCGGTGCTGGTGGCCGGCTCCTCGCTGATGGTGTATTCGGGATTTCGCTTTGTCGAGGATGCGGTGGCGGCAGGCAAACCAGTGGCGGCGGTGAACATGGGGCGAACCCGTGCCGACCCGTTGCTCGCGCTCAAGCTCGAGCACGAAGTCGGCGGCGCGCTCGAGGCGCTGGCAACTGCAATGCCGCCATCGGCCCGGGCCGCCTGACGCGCGCCTCGGAAAAGGCCGCTGGCCCCTTGAGACTGCTGGCCCCGACAGCCGCCTATACCCCGAGGTATTGCTCGAGCAGTTCCGGCTGGGCGGTCAGCTCCTGTGAGCTGCCTTCGAACACCACCTCGCCCTTGACCAGGATGATGTTGCGATCGGTGATCTGCGTAACGTGTTTCCAGTTCTTGTCGACGATCACGCTGCTGATGCCGCTGTCGCGGATCAGCGCGCAGATGCGCCAGATATCGCGCGCGATCACCGGTGCCAGGCCCTCGGTGGCTTCGTCCAGGATCAGCACGTCGGGGTTGGTCATCAGTGCCCGGCCGATGGTCAGCATCTGCTGTTCACCGCCACTGAGTTGCTGGCCGCCATGGCGCAGCCTCTCCTTCAGACGCGGGAAGGTGTCGAGCACGCGCTCGTAGTGCCAGTCGTGGCCGGCTGTGGCGCGTGCGCGTGAGGCATCGGTGTTGCCGGCGCGTGCGGCCATCTGCAGGTTTTCCATCACGCTGAGGTTGCCGAAGATGCCGCGGCCTTCGGGCACATAGGCAATACCGAGTTTGGCGATCTCGTGGGGGGCGCCACCGGTCATGTCGCGGCCCATTACCTGCGACCGTGCCGGCACGCGGCTTGACCAGGCCCATGATGCTCTTGAGCAAGGTGCTCTTGCCCATGCCGTTGCGTCCCATCAGGCCGATGGTCTCGCCGCTGGCCACGGAGAAGTCGATGTCGCGCAGGATGTGGCTGGCGCCGTAGTAGCTGTTCAGGCCGCGGGCATGGATCAAAGTGTCGGCCATGGCTCAGTGCTCCTCGCCCAGGTAGGCGGCCTGCACATTGGCGTCGGCCCGGATCTGCGCCGGCGTGCCGGTGGCGATGACCTGGCCGTTGACCATCACCGTCAAGTGCATCGGCCAGTGTGAACACCGCGTCCATGTCGTGTTCGACCAGCAAGATGGCGTGGTCCGGTCTTGATGCGCAGCAGCAAGGCGACCATGTTTTCCGCTTCGCTGGCACCCATGCCAGCCAAGGGCTCGTCGAGCAGCAATACCCGTGGCTCGGTGGCCAGTGTCATGGCGATTTCGAGCTGGCGTTGTTCGCCGTGGCTGATGGTGGCGGCGATTGCGTCGCGCCGGTTCTGCAAGCCGGCCAGCTCGATCGCCGCGCTGCAGCGCTGCTTGGCGCCAGCTGACCGGGCCGCATTGCGCAGCCAGCGCAGCGGGTTCCAGGGTTGCTGCGGGTCACGCGACTGGGCGGCCAGGAATACGTTGTCCCAGACGCTGAACGGCAGGAAGATGTTGGTCTTCTGGTAGCTGCGTCCCAAGCCCTGGCGCGAAATTTTCTCCGGGCTCCAGCCGGTCACGTCCTGGCCGCCGATGACGACGCGGCCCGATGTCGCCGGCAGGTCGCCCGAGAGCAGATTGGTCAGCGTCGATTTGCCCGCGCCATTGGGGCCGATGACGGCATGAATGTGGTCGCGCTGCAAGTTCGATCGACACGTCGTCGACCGCCGCCAGGCCGCCGAAGCGCTTGGTCAGGTTTCTGGCGCTGAGCAATACCTCAGACATCGGGCTTGGCTCCCTTGGCGCGTCCCGCGGTCAGCACCTGCACGACACCCAGCACGCCGCGCGGCGCAAATGCCACTACCAGCACGATGAAGCTTCCCATCCACAGCTGCCAGTGCTTGCCCAGGTGCACCTCGCCGACGTAGGGCAGGTCCTTGAACACGTGCAACACATATTCGAACGTGAACGCGCCGACGATGGCACCGGCGAAATTGCCCATGCCGCCCAGGATCACCATCATGATGGCGTGCGCACTGGTGTGAAAACCCATCAGTTCCGGATTGATGTACTCGGTCTGCACGCCCCACAGGTATCCGCCCAGGCCGGCCAGGGCGCCGGCCAGCGTGAACGCGCTGAGTTTGTAGCCGAAGGTGCCGAAGCCCATGGCGCGCATGCGGTGTTCGTTGACGCGAATGCCGGCCAGCGCCCGGCCAAACGGGCTCCACAACAGGCGGCGCAGGAATACATAGACCAGCAGCACCAGCGCCAATGTGAAGTAGTACATCGTGACCCTGCTGTCGAGATCGAACAACGTGAAACCGCCGATCTGCGCCGTGGGCTTGAAGTAGATGTACAGGCCGTCCGAGCCGCCCAGCGCACGGTTGTCGAAGAACACGAAATACACCATCTGGGCAAACGCCATGGTCACCATGATGAAGTAGATGCCGTGGGTACGCACGACAAAAAAGCCGATCACCAGCGCGGCGGCGCCGGATGCCAGCACCGACAGCGGCAGACTCCACCACAGGCTGATGGTTTCGCTCTGCGGTGTCAGAAAGGCCAGCGCATACCCGGCCAGGCCGAAATACGCCGCATGGCCCAGCGAGACCAGGCCGGTCACGCCCTGCAGCAGGTCCAGGCTCATGGCAAAGATCGCCATGATCATCATGCGCGTGACCATCTGGATATAGAACTCGGTGCCGACGAACGGGAACGCCAGCAAAGCCAGCAGGCCCAGCCACAACACCACCTGCACGCCGCGCGGCAGGACTTCGAGGTTGGATCGCGCCGCACTCATGACTTGAACAGCCCTTCGGGTTTCCACAGCAGCACCGCGGCCATCAGCATGTAGACCAGCATGCCCGAGACCTGGGGCAGCAGCACCTTGCCGAAGGTGTCGACCAGGCCCACCAGCAGCGCGGAGATCAGGGCGCCGCGCACCGAGCCGATACCGCCGATCACGACGACAACAAAACACATGATCAGCACCTGCGAGCCCATGTTGGGGTAGACGCTGGAGATCGGCGCTGCAATGATGCCGGCAAAAGCAGCCAGCCCGACACCCAGGGCAAACACCACAGCATGAATACGCTTGATGTTCACGCCCAGGGCTTCGGCCATGTCGCGATTGAACGCGCCGGCGCGGATCTTCATGCCCAGCCGGGTCTTGTTGATGAGCAGGTACAGGCCGATGGCCAGTGCAATACACAGGCCGGCGATGAACAGCCGATAGACCGGATACGACAGGTTCTCGGTCAGCGGGATGGAAAAACGCAGTAGTTCGGGGATCTTGACGCCATGCACGTCATCGCCCCACAAAAGCGAGCGCATCTCTTCGAAGATGTAGATCAGCCCGAAGGTCAGCAGCACCTGATCGAGATGGTCGCGCTGGTAGAAAAACCGGAACAGCAGGCGTTCGAGCACCAGGCCGAAAAGCACGGCCAGCGCCGTGCCGCCAATGATGGCCAGCGTCAGGCTTCCCGACAGGCCGGCAATGGCGTAGGCGAGATAGGCTCCGAGCATGTAGAAGCTGCCGTGCGCCAGGTTCACCACGCCCATGATGCCGAAGATCAGCGTCAGGCCGGCAGCCAGCATGAACAGCAGCAGGCCGTACTGCACGCTGTTGAGCAACTGGATCAGAAAAGTCGGGAAATCCATGGATCGAAGTCAACAAAAAAAACGGGAGGTCAGCCCTCCCGTGTTGGCACCTGGAAGGCGCATCAGCCCATTTTGCACCCGGCGCCGGAGTCGTCCAACTGCTTGGCAGCGACACTCAGGACCTTGTTCTCGCCATTGACCACCTGGCGCAGGTAGATGTCCTGGATCGGGTTGTGCTGTCTTGCTCATGGTCCACTTGCCGCGCGGGCTGTCGATCGTGGCGCCGCCCATGGCTGCATACAGTGCCTTCTTGTTGGACAGGTCGCCCTTGACTGCGTTGGCACCCAGCACCAGCAACTTGCCAGCGTCGTAACCCTGCACCGCATAGACGTCGGGCTGGAGTTTGAAGCTCCTTGGCGTAGGCGAGCCGGAACGCCATGTTCTGCGGGTTGTCCAGGCCATCGGCGTAGTGCAGCGTGGTCGTGACGCCTTCGGCGGCAGCACCGGCCGCGTCAGCACACCCTCGGTCAGAAAGCCCGAGCCATACAGCGGAATCTTGCCCTTGAGGCCAGCCGCGGCGTAGTCCTTCATGAACTTGACCGCGCCGCCACCGGCAAAGAAGCAGGCGACCGCGTCCGGATTGAGCGCTGCGATCTCGGTCAGCTGGGCCTGGAACTCGACGTTCGGGAACGGAATCGCGATTTCCTTGACGATGGTGCCGCCTGCCGTCAGGAAGCCTTCCTTGAAGCCCAGGAAGGCCTCGTCACCGGCAGAGTATTTCCAGGTGATCCAGACCGCCTTCTTGTGGCCGGCCTTGCACCATCGGGGCGCCCAGCGCGCGCGTGGGCTGGGAATTGCTGAACGAGGTGCGAAACACATTCGGGGCGCACAGGCCGCCGGTGGCGGCCAGCACGCCGGCGTTCGGGATGATGCTGAGCACGCCGGTGTCGCGGGCCACCTTCTGGATGCCCATCTGCACGCCCGAGTGCACGGTGCCGACGATGACGTCGACCTTGTCGCGCAGCACCAGCTTGTTGGCGTTTTCCACGCCCTTGGGAGGATCGGACTCGTCGTCGACCTTGAAGAATTCGATATCGCGCCCGCCCAGCTTGCCGCCTTGTTCGTCGATCGCCATGCGAAAGCCGTTTTCGATCGAGACGCCGAGCTGGGCATAGGTGCCGGTGTAGGGCAGCATCAGTCCGACGCGGATCTTGTTGCCCTGAGCCGAGGACAGGCCAGGCAGCAGCAGGCCGGAGGATGCGGCTCCAATCAGTGCGGCGCTGCGGGAGAGTACCAGACGGCGTGAGGTCATGTGAATCTCCTATTGAGTGGTGACGGGCGGCGTTGCGAAGCCACCGTGTGTGGTTTCATATTAACCAAGCGACGGTCGACGGCAATAGAGGATTACCCGAGCTTTAGAAAGGAATAATTCAGCTGTAAAGCAAATTTCTCGGATTGACCAGGCTGCAACCGCGTCAGTCGACGGTTTTGTGGCGGGAACGGCGCTTGCGACGTGTGTCCAGGTGCCAGGCCAGGAACGGCAGTATCAGCATCGATCCGGGAACCGCCCATATCAGCAGGTAGGGGCTGACCGAGGACAGCGAGCGCAGCATCTGGCGCAACTGCATGCGGTCATCCGGTGTCCAGGTTCCGCCATTGCGCTGTTTCATCAACAGCGGGACCGCTCCCCTGATCTGCGCCAGTTCCACGCGTAATCGGCTCTTTTCACGGCTATTGCCGGCCACCATAGACGACACCCAGACCGGCGCACGCGGCATCTTGGCCTGGAAGGTCTGGGTGCTGTCGGGATCGAAGGATGTCGGTTTTCCCGGTTCCGGCGTCGGCTGCGATTCGGCTGCGGGTTTCATCCCGGCATTATGGCTGACCCCTTGGCCGGCACACGCCTGCGCAGGGTGAATGCGGCGGACGATTGCGGCCGATCAGGTCTCGGCCAGCAGGCGATCAGCGGGGAACGCTTGGAGCAATTGCATGGCCTGGTGCGCCGGCGCGTCGAGCCAGTCCTGCTGGGCCGCCTCGGGCAGGATCACGACCATGCGTTTTTCTTCGCCCGGACGGTGCATGTTGCGCATCAGGGGGTGGGAGTCGGCGTTGATCGTCAGCATCGTGAAACTCCACACGGTTTCGCCCTCGGGCGAGCGCCACCAGGACCAGAGCCCGGCAATGCCCATGGGTTCGCCGTCGGTGCGTCGGATGCGTGTGGCCACTGCCTTGCCCGAACGCCAATCGGGTTCGTAGATCGCGTCGGCCGCAATGATGCAGTGCTGTGCGCGGCGCCAGGCGTCGCGAAAACTGGGCTTTTCATGCACGGTTTCACTGCGCGCGTTGAAGGTGTTGCGCGCCAGCCTGGCGTCCTTGGCCCAATGCGGCAGCAGGCCGAACAGGCCGGCCACGGCTTCTATCGGACCTACGGCATCGTCGCCACTGTCGCGTTCACGCGGCCGACGCACCATGGCGCCGGTGTAACCCGGCCACATGTCGTACTTGCCTTGCGGGTCCGGCGGATACACGCCGAACAGCCGGAAAAACCGTTCGCGCTCCTGAATCGCCTGGTAGTGGCTGCACATGCATTGAAAGTATACGGACGTGGTGCGCAGCCGGTGCGCTGGACCGAGTCCGCTCAGCGGCGCGAGGCCAGCACCATCTGCGCCGCGGCCAGGTCTTCCAGTGCTGTGCCGACCGATTTGAACAAGGTAATGTCCAGGTCGGAGGTGCGCCCGTCGACTTGATGGCGCACCAGTTGTGCCAGCTCGCCCAGGATATGCTCGCGCCCGATGACACCACGCCGCATCGGCTGTACCAGATCGCCGGCCTCGGTCAAGGCGCCGGCAAAGGTGTCGACGAACACGCGTGCGCGGGTGACCGCCGTGTCGTCGGTCTCGCGCATGTCGGGTTTGAAGGCGCCGACCAGATCCAGATGGGTGCCGGGTTGGAGCCAGGCCCCATGCACGACCGGATCGGTCGATGTCGTGGCACAGCACACGATGTCGGCCTCCTGCACGCCACGCCTCAGGTCGTCGCAGGCATGTGCCGGCAGCCCTGCTTCGAGCAGTCGGCGCGCCAGTGTGGCGCGCGTCTGCGGGTTGCGCCCCCAGATGCCGATTTCGGTCAACGCCGGTCGCAGCGCATGGTGGGCGCGCGCCATCCATTCGGCCAGTCGGCCCGTGCCCACGATCAACAGGCGGCGGGCATCGCTGCGCGCGAGATGGCGCGCGGCCAAGGCCGAGGCGGCGGCGGTCCGGCGCAGCGTCAGCGCCTCGCCATCGAGCATGGCCAGCATGCGTCCGGTGCTGCGCTCGAACAGCAGATAACTGGCTTGCACCGTGGCCAGTGCGCGTGCGGCGTTGCCCGGCATCACGGTGACGAGTTTCACGCCCAGTGCCGCGTCGGACCAGGCCGGCATCAGCAGCAAGGCGTCCGGTCCGCCCAGCGCGTGGGCGTGACGCACGGGCACGTGGGCCCCTTGTGCGAACGCCTCGGTCAGTTGCTGCACCAGCGCTTGCCAGGGTAGGGCCGCATGCACCTGGCTCGCGTCGAAAATCTGGATCGGAGTAGTTGTGTCGCTCATTGTGGCTGCGCCAGTTCCGTGTGGGCGTGTCGCGGCGGCCCGGTCAATAGTGGGGCGGCAATTCGTCGCGCAGACTGCGCGCACTTTGGCCGCCGCTGTCTGCTGACTGCTCGCGCAGGTTCTGGAGTTCACGCGTGAGGTGATCGATTTGTTGCTGTTGCCGGTACAAGGTCTGGTTGATCTCGTCCAGCAGGTCGTCGGTGAAGCTGGCCTTGATCTCCAGATCGGTCAGGCGCTTGTCGATATGCTCATTTTGATCCATGGTGCTATTGGACATCACAACCTCGGTGTCTGGTCGGCGCGGCCGTTGACAGCGCACCCAGTCCGCCTTGCGCAGATCAAGGTTCGCAGTCCTGGTACTCCCGCTGCCGGCACTGCAGCGCCAGGCTGCGGGCCTGCGCCTGCTGCTTCGCGCTGAGCGCACGTGACAGGATGGCGCGATTCTTGGCGGCCCCATTCACGCCGGCTTCGGCGCTGAGCGTGAACCACATGGTGGCACGGACCAGGTCGCGTTGCACACCCAGCCCTTCGAAGTACATGCCAGCGAGGTTGAACTGTGCGCCGCCATGCCCTTGCGCCGCCGCCAACCGGTACCAGCGCACGGCATGCGCCGGGTCTTTTTCCACGCCCTGGCCGAAGTCATACTTGACGCCCAGATTGAACTGCGCGATCGGGTGTCCCTGCTGCGCCAAGGCCAGCAAGGTGGGCAGATCGGTTACAGCTGGCGGCGCCTGCGCATCCGACGCGGCCGCTGCGGGTGCGCCATCCTGCGCCATGGCTGGCCAGGCCCACCCCATGGCAGCGGCCAGCAGCACGATACAACCGATGCCGCGCACAAGACGGGTGCCGCGACGCGATGCATGCGCCGTCGGTGGCCGCCGCCGTTCAGCGACGGCCACGCAGTCCTCCGTACAACTGCGCCACCAACCAGCCCAGCGTCAGGCCCAGGGCGTCGGCCAGAAGGTCGGCCCATTCGCCCCTGCGGTAGGCGGTGAACGACTGCAACACCTCGATCAGGCCACCGTAGGCGAGCAGGCCGACCAGCACCAAGCGCATGTGGGCCGGGTAGGCGCGGCAGCCCAGCAGCCCCAGAAAAGCGAAGGAGACCAGGTGATTGGCCTTGTCCCAGCCCAGCGAGGGCGCATCGGGCCCCAGTGGCAACAAGGACATCACCATCACGAGCAAGGCAGCGGCGACGAACAGCCAGCGCAGGGCGCGTTCAGTAGCCGTGGAAGCGATTTCGGTTTTGAGTTCCGTCATGGCAGTTGGCGAGGTTGAAATCGGGATTGGCGTCCTGCCGCCGGGCGGGCTGGCTCGGAATCAGGAACAAATTCGCCCATGCGCAGTTTGATCGACCTGGCAAGCGGGTCCCGCATGCATTTGCGCGATAGTATCGGTCAACCCCCTGACTTCGAAAGGACCGGCTTGAATTCCACCGCTTCCATCGCGCTGTCCGGCATGCAGGCAGCCCAGACCCAGTTGCACGCGTCCGCGCACAATGTTGCGAATCTGGCGACCGCAGGGTTTCGCCGCCAGGAAGTCCAACAGACGCAACTGCCCGGTGGCGGCGTGTCGGCCGAGATCAGTCGCGCTGAGACTGCGGGCCAGGACCTGGCCAAGGATGTGGTCACTCAACTCGCGGCCAAGAACGCTTTTCTGGCCAATCTGGCCGTTTTCAGAACCAGCGCCAAGATGGCCGGCGTGCTGCTCGACGAGCGCGCCTGATCGCTTGCGCTTCTATGCGCGGGCTGTGCGGCGCTGCACTTCAGCAGCGGGTCGATCGACACAAATCTGTTCTCGGTCAATTTGCGCCGGTAGCGAACACTGTTTAATCGGGTCGGAGCGACACGCCTTTCGTGTGGCCATGTCAATGCGGGATCAAAATGCACGAGTGGCTGCGAAATCCGGGTAAGGTGTTGTTGTTGCTGGTGCTGTCTGCGGGCCCGGCCTGGGCCGACTGGCTCAAGGTGGTCAGCACTGAAACCGACGACTTTTACATCAGCACGGAGCAGTCGAAGAAGTTCGGCGCCAACCTCACGGTCTGGGTATTGCGTGACCATCGAAGCGTGCGGTATGGCAAGCATGGTGCCTATCTGTCGTCCAAGGACCAGATTGAAATCGACTGCAGCGCGCGCAGACTTCGCCTGCTGTATTCGTCAGACCATCCTGAAGCCATGGGCCAGGGCCGGTTCATTGACTCCAATCACGGGCCGATGAGCTGGAACTCCGTCGATCCGCGTTCGACGCTCAACCGCATAGTGAGCCTGGCCTGTGCCAGGCGTTGACCAGGCTGCACGAAGCGCCGCTCGCACGGGCACGGCGCACCGAGTGGCCGTCAGTCGGCCTTGGCGGGGGCGACCCCGCTGACCACCGACTCAGCCTTCATGGCGGCGGCGTAGCGATCGGCGCTTTCCTTGTATTGCGCATGGTCAGGCACCAATTCGGACAGGCGGGTGTAGATGGCGAACAACTTGTCGGGTGCGGTTTCGCTCAAGGTCTTGGCGACCAGGGCGCGGATCTCCAGTTCGGAGTCGATCAAGGCCAGCATCTGAGTGATCCGTGGATCCTTCAGTGACTGGAAACGCGCCAATTCGTCACGCGCCTGCGCCAGTTGCTGCTGCTCGATGCGCCGCACCGTGCGATCGGCCAGCATGGCACGTACCCTGTCGACCTCGGCGGTGATCTTGACGCGCAGTTCGGAAGCCAGTGCGTTTTTTTGTTCCAGCTCGGCCATCATGCGCAGATCGCGATCCTGCTTGTCGAAGTGCGCATGGATAAAGACCACCAGCAGCAAAACTGTCACTGTGGCAAGGCCCAACGCGCGTGGCCTCCACACCGCGGGTCCTGGCAGACACCCGGTGGCGATTCCATTGCCGAAGCAACATGCGCGAGGCGAGCAGCGCCGCGACGAGGATCACGCCGCATGCCACCAGGCTTAGCGGCGAAGCGAGAAACGATGAAAAATCGTAGTCGGTCAAGAAAGCCTCCGGCGTGCCGGTGTTCGGTCGGCTCATGTTGTGATTGCTTGAGCCCCGATCCTAACCGTTGCCAGAACGCCGACCCGACGCCATTGAGCTGACGCGTTTTTGATGAGCGGCGGCCGGAACGCTGCAAAAAGCTATGTGAAGCCCGGCCTCGGCGCATCGCGGCATCATTTCAGACGTATGACTCTATTGCGTGATGGACCATCAGCCTATGCGCGGCACACCAAGGCTTTGCGCCAGTTTGTCCGCAGCCGCGTGTTGCATCCGTGCCAGTGCGAATTGATTCAGTAAGTTTCGCGTCAGTCTGGGTGGTCATGCTGCAGCGCAACATGAAGATTGCACAGAATTTGCAGCTGGGCCTGGACGATTTGCTTGCCGACATGCGCCATAGCCGAAAACGCGGCGATCTGGGGCGCTTGGCGTTCATTGCCTATTGCGAGGTGCGGCGCTGGGCACGCACGGCGGGCGAGGCCGAATTGGCGGATTATTCGTCCAGGGTGATCACCGGCAGTCCGTATGAAAGCCGTGAATCTTTTCTTGCCGATATTGACGATTTGATCCAGGCGCTTGAGTTGCGGCGCTTCGACTTCGCCGCTACGGCCCCGGCCGGGCTGGACTACCAGGTCGGCGTCTCCTGACATTCTTGCGGCGCGGCTGCGCCACACTGCAAGCCCAGCTGCAAGCTACATCCAGGCCCAGATAGCAATCAGGAGTCTGCGTCCGGGCAAAGCGTCGGCCAAGCGCCATAGCCGGCCGCTAGCCACTGGCGGGTAGTAGCGGTGGCTCACTGGGGTACCCTCCGTGCTGCGCACTGCGGGGCTATTCGCCTTGGGGCGGCCCGGCGGCTCATGCTGCATGTCCTCCGACTGGCGCCGGAATACCCTGGCGCAGCCATTCCACGACTGCGGCCTCGGGCTCACTTTGTCGCCAGCGCCCTTGCGACCAGAGGTCGTGCGCGACCTCGTCGCGTTGTTCCCGCGCCAGCCGTGGCCATTGGGCGTGAAGTCGGGCAGAGCAGCGGGCGATCCATTCGATATGGTCCATGTTTCATCTCCAGAAGTACGTTGGCTGTTGTTTCGTACAGTATATGAAAACTACTGTGAAAATCAACAGGTATTTCTGAAGAAAATGGAAATCCGAGCCACCATCGACCTGTGTGGTCGCTACTCCACGGCGTCTTGCGCAGGAGCACAGCAAGAAGCCAACAGCCTGGCGATGCTGGTCAGCGCGGCGCTGGCGTATGGGCGCAGGATTCCCAGGGCAGTACCGGGCAACCGCAATGCGGCACGTCCAATGCCGGTTGCTTGCGCGGCGTGGGCGAGGGGGCTTTGCGCGCGGCCGCGGGAGTGCTTGCCCCGCTGGCCAGCGTCGCCGCCCGTAGCCGTCTTCCGATCGGGTATCCAGCGCTGGAACGGGGTCAGATCCGCCACGTCATTGATGTACCAGACCTTTTTGGCCGGATCCCAGCGTGCGCCCAGGGCTTTGACGGCGTCTTTTTCGGCGAAAGGCGTGACGAGGTTGATTCTCATGCCCTGCATTATCCGTTTGCGCCAGCCGCCCGCCACTACCCGTCAAGCTGCCAGATTGCACTCACGGCGCAGCAGCGCGAGTGCGTCCTGGGTGGCCTGCGGCAAATCGCTGCGCAGCGTGGGTTCGGCTTCGTCGGCGAAGTCGTTCCACAACCGGAGGTAGTCGTCCTGCAACGCGTGTGGCGCATGCTCGCGGATGAACTGGCGTGGCAGTTCGCGGTCGATGCCGGACTTGCGGATCTTGCGAATCAGGCTGTTGGCCGAGCTGTTGGTGAGCAAGCTTGCGTGGCTGCTGCCCGCGGCAATGCGCAGAAGCAGCGTCAACAGCGAACTCTCGTCATCGTGGCCACCAGTGGCCTTGTCCCACACCGCGGAGTTCTGGCGTTCGAAGTGCTCGACCTCGGCCAACGCATCCTCGCGCCAGAAATAGCGTCCGACAAAGGCCGGGGTCTGGGTGAGCAGCCGGCGCACGGGCAGGGTCGGGTCCAGCAACCTGGGCAGATCGGCCATCAGCGATACGCGCGTCGCCTCCACGATCGGCTGCCATTCGGTCGGCAGGTCTTTGGGCAGTGGAATGGTGACCCCCAGGCCATCGGCGATGGATGAAGGCGTGTACTTCTTGCGCAATGCGCTCAGCCATTTTTCCAGCGTAGGCCAGTCCGGCAAGCTGCGATGCCGGCCCAACTGGGCTAGCAAGGCGGTGCGGATGACGGCTTCGGCGTCGACACCGGCGTCCGCGAGTTCCTCGTTGTCGAGTCCAAGATGGCCAGCCAGCCAGGTGGCCGCGCCGGTCAGCATCGCGGTCTGGTCGCGTCGGGCCTTCTCGGCGCGGTAGTCGGCCAGACTGCGCAGCGACCACTTGGCCAGTAGCGGAATATGCTCGTCGCGAAAACCCGCGCCGTCCTGCATGCCGAAATGGCTGCTTTGCGGCATCGCGATCAAGGCCTTGAGCATGTCCGAGCCACCTTTGGATCGCGACAGCAGCGAATGCGCGTTCAAGGCTTGGGCGCTGCGGCCCAGATCGCCGTCGTTCGACTCTTCCAGGTACAGGCTGATCAGGTTGACCATGCGGGCTTTGGCCAGTTCCAGATCCGGGCGCAGAAACTCGGTGCCGAAATAGCGCGCGATCTGCACCATGCCCTTGGGCGCCTCCAGGCGCATGCCGGCTAGCCGCTCGGCGGCGATGATGCCGTGTTGAATGCCATGCTGCAGCGCCTTCTCGAAGAAGGGCCGATGGTCGAATACGGCGACGGACTGAGGCGCGGTTTTCGGCGGGCTTTGCATGGCTTTGGCTTGCGTCACTCGGCAGGAGTCAGGTGATGCTGGTGTACTCAGATGGCGGATTCTTCGTCGTCGTCGCGCGCCGCCGGTGTGCTGCCGCCGCGGTCGGTATCGCCAGTCTCGACCTTGCCATCGTCCTCGGCCGGTTCCTCCTGCGCATCCAGACCCAGGTCGAAGGCCCTGGCCTTGGCGCGCATCACGAGCAGCATTTCCATGAACAGATCGGGGCACTCATAGCGCAGCAGCCAGGCCAGTTCCATCCAGTCCTGGTCGGCCACCTCGTCGAGTTCGATGCGGGGTTTGGCGTAGGCCGATGCGTACAAGGCCGTCTCCGACAGCATTTCGCCGTCTTCCTCGACTGTGTCGAAGGTACCGGTGCGGGCGAACGCCTCGATGCGGCCCCACTTGTCGGTGAAATAGTTGGCCATGGCCTCGCTTCCGCCCTCGAGGTCGCCAATCGCATTCAGAAAATCGACTGGGTTGGCCTCGTCCCGGAACAGCACCGAGTTGACCATGCCGCGCAAATGCATGTGGGTCAGGTCTTTGTATTGTTTCTCGATCACCATGGCGCGCGCGAACTGCGAGGGCGTGACCAGCAGGTTGATGATCGACTCCTTGGACTGGTCGTACTCGCGGATGACGGCCAGGATGTCTTTGGGTTCGAGTTGTTCCAGCACCACCACCAGGGCACCATCACCGTCGGTATCGGCCAGTTCGGTCAGGGCCGATTCGGCACCGGAAATGTCGCCCGCAGCGATCAGGCTGCGGGTCTTTTCTATCAGGGCAAGGTGGTTCATGGTGCTCAGTCCTTGCGGTCGAATCCCTGCTCGGCCATCCAGTCGGCGCCGGCTTGCGCGAGGTCTTCGGCAGAGCCCGCACCGACGTCATCGTCTGCCGACATGTGGTCGGAATCGTCGCTGTGTTCGGCGTCGCTATCGTCGTCCGTGTCCGCGTCTGACGTGACACCGGCAGCTTCGGACATGCCGAGCATGAACTCGGCGGCGGCCGCCACCGACATGAACCAGTCGCCAGCCGCTTGTGCGCGAATCGTGCTTACCAGTGGCCGGGCCCAAGCCGCCACCGTCACCGCATTGCCAAGGCTGTCCCAATCGGGCAGGTCTTCGGGCTCGCAGCCCAGCAGCTGGTGCATGACCAATGGCGTGTTGAAGACAAAGGCCTTGTGCAGTACCACGGCCACCATCTCGGGGCTGAGTTCGAGCATGTGCACCAGAAACTCCAGCTCGCCACGGCGTTGCGCAAGCCGCTGCTGCAGCACGAACGCGCCGTCCGTGTCGTGGCTCAGGTCCTCGATTTCGGCCACGTAGGCCGAGCGCAATTGATGAAAGAATGGTGACAGACGCATGGAATGGGTGGTTTCAGATCAGACGGTTGAAATAGGCCGACCAGATTTCGCTGGCAGTTTCCAGCGGGTTGTCCAGCAGGTTGCGTTTGCGGTTGTTGTCGTAGGCCGCGCGTTTGGTGTCGTCCGCCAGTACCTCGTAGGCCTCCTGCACCGAGCGAAAGCGAGCGGCTGCGCTCTCTGCGGTATTGCGGTCAGGGTGGTGCAAGCCGGCCTGCTGGCGAAACGCCTTCTTGATTTCCGCAAGCGTGGCTGCACTGCTGACTCCCAAGGCGGCGTAATGGTCTTTCAAGCAGATCTCTCTGGTGACGCAAGTCCCGAACCATGTGCTATCAGGGGCATGGGGTCAGGGTGTTTGCGTGGCGGTTGGTACGCAGTGGTGTCGCAGATCCGGCTCAACGGTCCGGAGCTGCGCAAGGTCGGCGATTATATTCCTTTTGGATCAATCACTTAGCGCGCTTCGCCAGAAGCCAAGCCGGACCTCGTCCTGGCAAGGCCACCCGTCTATCGACTGCAGAGACCGGATGCTTGCCGAATGGGCCACCGTGCGCCCGACCGGCACAATTTCGCCTTACTGGCTTGCCGCGGTCAGTCTTTCAGCCAGTGTCGCTAACGACAGCTCGCCGATACGCGTGCTGACCAGCCGCCCCTTGGCGTCGAAGAACAGCGTCATGGGCAGCGCGCTCTGTTTGAAAGCGGCGCCGGCGGTCCTGTTGGGGTCGAGCAGGACATTGCCCAAGGCCAGCTTGCGCGCCTGCAACCAGGCGCCCACCTTGTCGGGCGATTCACCCTGGTTCAGGAACACGAAGTTCACGCCCGGTTGGTCGGCCTGAGCTGCTTGCAGCACCGGCATTTCGCGCACACACGGTGGGCACCAGGTGGCCCACAGATTCACGACGGTCGGCTTGCCCTGGAACTCGGTGAGTTGCACGGTCTGACCCTCTAGCGACCTGAAACTCAGCGCTGGCATTTGTTGTCCGGTATCGGGTCGCAGCGACAGCGCCATCGATCCGACCAGCCAGACCACGGAGCCGGTGAGCAAGGCGGCCTGCATCGGCTTGCGCAACGCCGGGCGGCGCCCGTACAGGCTGAGCGCGAACAGCCAGGCACCGACGAACCCGGCGGTGGCGTTCCAGCCGCCATCGCGGATATCGAGCATGGACAGAGGCGACACCATATAGGCCGCGCGAAACTCCCAGACAAAAGCCAACCGCGCCAACACCAGGCCGACGAGCAAGGTCTTCCAGAGCACGGGCTCGACTGCGACGCCGCTATTGCGGCTGCGCCGGGTGCCGACAAGCATGCTCGTAGCCACCACCAGGTACAAGAGCAGCAGGGCGTAGGGAAGGGCCAATGGCCCGATGATGAGTGCGTTGTTCAAGGTGGTTTGCGCAGCCCGGCGGGGCTTGGAGTCCAATTGTGGCTTTCCACCATTATCAAGAGCACTTATGACAGCACTGGCCGAACTCATGGCGTTTCAGCGTGAAACGGGAGCCTTGGAGCAGATTGCTGGCCGACTGGGCTGGGATCAGGAGACCGTGATGCCGCGGGGCGCGGCCGGGCAACGCGGCGAAGAGACGGCGGCGATCGAAGGCCTGCTGCACGCGCGGCGTACCGACCCGCGTATCACCGACTGGCTGGCCAAAGCCAAACCCTTGGACGCAGCGGATCAGCGTGTGTTGGAACTGATTGGCCGCGCACTCAAACGCAGTGCCTGTATCCCGGTGCGGCTGGCCACCGAAATCGCGCGCGTGACCTCGGTGGCGCAAGGTGTCTGGGCCGATGCCCGGTCCAGCAACGACGTGGCGCGCTTTTTGCCGACGCTGGAGAAAGTCCTGAGTCTCAAGCGCGAGGAGGGCAGTGCGCTGTCGGCCGGTGGACTCGGATTGGACGCCTACGATGCGCTCCTGGACGGCTTCGAACCAGGTGCGACCGCGGCCAGTATTGGTGCGATGTTCGATCGCATGCGTCCGCGCCTGGTGGCATTGCGTGAGCGCGTGCTGGGCGCCACCAACCAACCCCAGGCTTTGACGGGGCACTATCCCCAGGCCGCACAACTTGCGCTGGTGCGCGAGGTGATGGACGCTTTCGGTTTTGACTGGAAACGCGGGCGGCTCGACCAGGCCGTGCATCCGTTCTCGTCAGGCTCCGGCGACGACGTGCGCATCACGACGCGCGTGGTCGAAAACGACCCGTTCAATTGCATCTATTCGACCATCCACGAAACAGGCCATGCCTGTTATGAACAGGGCATCGATGCGCAGCATCGTTTCCTGCCGACGGGGCAGGGCGTGTCGATGGGCGTGCATGAAAGCCAGAGCCGCATCTACGAGAACCAACTGGGTCGTTCGCGCCCCTTCACGGCCTGGCTCTGGAGTCGCATGGGCAGCCAGTTCGACAACTTCGCTGCGGGCTCGGCCGACGACTTTTATGCCACCGTGAACCGCGTGCAGCCCGGCTTCATCCGCACCGAAGCCGACGAGGTGCACTACAACCTGCACGTCATGATGCGCTTCGATCTGGAGCGGCAACTGGTCGCCGGCACGCTGGCTGCAGGTGATCTGGAGGAAGCCTGGAACCAGCGCTTCGCTAATGACTTCGGCATACAGGTTGACGTGCCCTCACACGGCATGCTGCAGGATGTGCACTGGTCAGTCGGCTTGTTCGGCTACTTCCCGACCTACACCCTGGGCAACGTCTACGCGGGTTGCCTGCACCAGTCGCTGCGCAAACAGCTGCCCGAGCTTGACCAAAGCCTGGCACAGGGCAGCGCGAAGCCGGCGACCGATTGGTTGCATGACGGTGTGCATCGGCACGGCGGCTTGTATCGCCCGGCCGATGTGGTGCAGCGTGCTTGCGGATTGGCCCCGACAGAGGGGCCGCTGCTGGACTACCTGGAGGCGAAGTTCGGCGAGATCTACGGGGTTTGAAACACGGCAAAGCGTCGCCGCTGAGGCCCTGTGGCCCGTGGCGAAGCGCGCGCCAGCAAGTCACCCATTGCAAATGGAGCTTGCATCAAGTGGGTCGCGCGAAACCGGACGCGACCCAGGCCTGCGCGCTGTGTACATTCAGTTTGAAGGCCGGTGACACGGCCACGCGTCCCAGTTCTTCGCCGAATTCATCTTCGGCGCTCAGCGATGCCGTGGCGCCTTCGTCGTCGGGCACGATGGCCAGCACGACGCGGATGCGGCGGCCGTCGATGGTCACGGTGACGTTGCGGTTGAGCTCGGCGTGAAGTTGCTGCTCGTGCCGGCGTATTACTTCGTTAGCGGTCTTGACCAGCGTATGAAAGGCCGTGACGTCGAGCGGCTTGGGATCCTTCTTGTTGCGCCCCATGGTCCAGGGACCGACCAGGGCAGGCTCTGATTCACCATGCAGCAGCATGGCCACAGCCCAGCCATCGTCGTCTTCGTTCTTGATCACACGTGCGGTCCAGCGCTCGTCGCTCCAAATGCGGTCCTGGTGGATGGGTTCTGGGGCGTTGTCGGTCATGGTGGTGGAGGGACGTGGCAGCTACGATTCGTCCGGCGGCGTCAGGCGTCCGGGGCTTGAGAGCGGATACGGCGTCAGTGCGCCAAGAACGCGGCCGGAACCGGCGAAAGATCGCCCTCGACGCCCGGCTGTCTCCATAAAAAACGCAGCGTCCAGGTGCTCTTGCGCTCGAAGAAGTCGACGGAAAGCGGATACCAGCCGGGCTTGGCCACCTGCATTGTGGCAAGTTCGGAGAACTGGTCGTCGTGCACGCCGGGATCCTCAATGATCATCTTGCCGTCGATCGTCAGGCGCACGCCGTCGTTCGATTCGAACGCGAATTTGTAGGCGCCGGCCTTGTCGAGATGGATGAGCCCGGTGATCCGTGCCATCACGCCGTCGTCCGAATGGCTGGTCAGAACCTTGCTCGTGCCGCCATCGAAATCCAGCGCCGTCAGCAGCGGCTGGCCTGGCTCGCATTTGAGCGTCTTTGCCCACTCGGTGATCTCGTCCACGTGCCGGATGAACTTGTACATGTAGCAGACCGCCAGCCCGGGTTTGCGCTCGGCGCTGGCCGTTGACACCTGCGCCCAGACGCCGGGTGCCCAGGCCAGAAGCAAGCTCCCGACCAACAGGGTACAGGCCCAGAATGACTTCATTGTTCGCATGTTTTTCCTTCCGGTTTCTTGCATGTGTTGCATTCTGGCGCGGCGATTGGCAATCCATGCCGGCACAAGCCTTGTGAAGATTACATGGTAATCAAGGGCGACCAGGCTTGCCAGTCGAACTCATACTGAATCCCGATTGGCCCCAGGACGGTCAGCCAAAGTGCCGACTGCGCAATCGAGAAACTTCGTCGTCTTTCTTCGAGACCTGGCCAAGGTTGTCGGGTTCGCGATTGCGCGTCCTCAGGCACGAGTCTCCAACCTTGCCTCGCAAGATCAAACCGGCTCAAATAGGGCCGTTCAGATGCAAGGAGATATAGCATGCGTATTCTGTCGATTCTGCTGATGCTGCTTATCGGGTATCAGCCCGCACAGGCAAGAGAGGCATTGTCGGATCATCTTTTGGTCAAGCCCTACAGCGAATCGACCCTGCGGCGCAAGGACGTGAAGGATTTCGACGAATATCAGCTGATCACCGGTACTGACAAAAAGGAATTCAGCGGGCCGACACTGGAGGGAAGGGTCACCAAGCTGCTCTATGGCAATCCCAAGGGTCGCTCGTTGCTGGAGATGTATCGCAATTACGAGCAGGCGCTCAAGAGCGGCGGAGCGGAAATCCTTTTCGAATGCAACCAGGAAAAGTACGACTGCGTGAAAGCCTACGCCGGCCCGGCCTTTCAGAAACACAGTGGTATTCATGGCATGAGCAATACCAGGGGCCGCTTCATGAGCGCGAAGATCGAACAGGGCGATCAGACCGCTTACATCGCGATTGCGGTCGGCCAGACTTTCACAGATGTGCATGTCATTGAGATCAAGAAGATGGACACTGGCATGGCCCGTATCGATGCGAGCGCATTGGGCGACGGCATCGACAAGGACGGTTATGTGATTGTCGAAGGCATCTATTTCGATACGGACAAGACGACGCTAAAACCGGAATCGAAACCCGCGCTGGACGTGGTTGCGAAACTGCTGGCATCGCGTCCGAGCATGAGGCTTTATGTCGTAGGTCATACCGATGCGCAGGGCAGTCTTGTACACAATATGACTCTTTCAGTGGGGCGCGCCAAGGCGGTTGTGGCATCGTTGATCCGCGATTACGGCATTGCGTCTGACCGGCTCGACGGCCATGGCGTCGGACCGCTGGCACCGCAGTCGAGCAATGCTTCTGACGGCGGCCGTGCCAAGAACCGAAGGGTGGTGTTGGTGGCGCGCTGATTCGGAGGGTGCCACAGCCCGTTGCCCTGCATACCCGACGCCGCTTGCGCGCAAACAGCGGTTCCACAAGGGCGACTGAGTCACGGTCTGGTGCGATGGTGCTTTCCGCCCAAATTGTCATAACAATACGCGCCTGAACAATGCGTAATGAGTCTTGACGATCGCTGCACAGAGCGATTGTTGTTGATGATCACTTTGGTTGCGCCGGCGCGGGCCACTTCGATCTCTCCCGCCTTGGTTGTTCCGTAACATGCAATGTTGGCTTCTCGTTCGGCGAGTTCAACTCGCTTCGGGTCTGCATCGGAACTGCTCGCGGTAGTATCTGCGTTGCGTCTGGCTAGGTTGCACGTGTAGGGATCAGCAACGAACTTGGGCGGGGCGCCGATCACGGGATCGTCAGACGGTCGATGCTGCTTTGCCTGATCCTTCTCTGGGCGCTGATTGAGGATCGGCATGGCCGGCAAAGTGTTTGCATCGAGATTCGATAGCAACTTGCCATCACGCCCGCAGGGTTCGTCCGAGTAGATCGTCTTGCCATCGGGACTCTTGCATTTGTAGACATCCGCAGTGGCAGAAGTGGGAAGAAAAAGGCGTGTGAGGTAGCGAAAATGAGCGATATAAAACTGTTCCGCCTTGCCCAAGGGAAAGCCACCGAGCTTCAGGGCGATGCCTCCGACCTAGAAAAGCCGCTCCAGACGCTGATTGAGAGTAATCTCGAAACGCTTCTAGGTATCCGCTTTCTGGCCACGGAATATTCGACTGGAAAGACGCATGGTGGGCGCATCGACTCGTTGGGTTTGGATGAAAATCATTGCCCTGTGATTCTGGAGTACAAGCGCTCGATGGGTGAGAACGTGATCAATCAGGGACTGTTCTACCTGGATTGGCTAATGGACCACCAGGCCGAGTTCAAGCTACTGGCAATGAATGAACTGGACAAGGCTGCTTCAGACGCCATCGATTGGACAGCGCCGCGCTTGGTTTGCATAGCCGCCGATTTCACAAAGTACGACGGGCATGCGGTGCAGCAGATCAATAGGAACATAGAGTTGATTCGTTATCGCAGGTTTGGCAACGACCTGTTGCTATTGGAGCTAGCAAATGCGAGCAGTGCAAGCAGCGGAAAAGCCGTGTTTGGCAGAGTAAGCAAGTCGGCGGCGAGGGGCTCGGAGCTCCCGTCGTCCCCTGCCGCTGCAACCAAAGTCGGTGCGGACAAGTCGTATGCGGAGTTGTTGCAGACGCTTCCGGCGCCTATGTGCGAATTGTTGGCCTCGCTGGAGGATTATGTGCTGTCGCTCGGCGACGATGTGCAGCGCAAGGAGTTGAAGCTTTACGCTGCATTCAAACGATTGAAGAATTTCGCAACTGTCGTCTTACAGAAGAATCGCCTGCTCCTCTATTTGCACGTCGATCCCTTGGAGTGGGTTGGCAAGTTGACCAACGCCCGCGATGTTAGTCAACAAGGCCATTGGGGCACTGGTGATTTAGAAGTGTCGCTGTCCACTTTGATTGACTTGGACGCGGCGAAAGCTTCGATCCTAGCGGCGTATGAAGGGCGGGCGTTGACCCCAACAACTGAACTAGTTCAGAAAGAATCGACCCAAATTCTGTAGACACACTGCCAGTGGCCGCAGGATTTCGTCCCATACTCTCCCGGACACTGGACATAGTGATGACGCGGCGATGTTTGAGGATTAACGCCTAGTCGTAACTAACTCCATGCAGGACCCTGAGCCGTTATCACGCGGTCAACGCCAAGTTGTCATCGGTCAAAATGAAGCGCACCGATTCTCGTCGGTGGTTTGCTGGGTTTTGCTCATCGACCTGTGCTCGACATAAGGAGCTAATGATTGCTCGTGTTCTGCGCTGAGCAATTCAACCATAGGCAAGCCGTTTGCGTTATCGACCGAATGCGAAAATATCAAGACAACTAAAGTGGTTCTGTCGGGGAGGAAATTGCATGTTGCTGAAATCAGCTGATGACAAGTCGAAACGGGTGGCGTTGCTGGAGGACCTGCAGAGGTCCCCACTGATTGATTCTGCACAGCAGAAGTGGCTGCGGGATGAGCTGATGCGGCTCAAGAAGGGCATGCAGGGCGAGCGTGATTCGGCGCATTACATCGACAGCTACTTCAAAGACAGCGTAAACAATTTCATCGTGCATGACCTTCGGCTCGTCGTGGACGGCGATGTGGCGCAAATTGATCATCTGATAGTCAACCGGGTTGGCCACTTTTTCTTGCTGGAAACCAAGAACTATTCAGGCAGTTTGCGGATCAACGAGCACGGTGAGTTCACAGCCATCTATGGCAATGATCGGTATGGCATCGAATCGCCGATAGAGCAAAGCCGGCGGCACGAGCGGATTCTTGGAAAACTGCTTGAGCGGCTGGACATAACGGGGCGCACGCAAAAGCAGCCAGACTTTCACCATGTTGTGATGGTGCACCCGAAGGCCGTCATCGAACGCCCGCCCAAGTCGGCGTTTGACACCAGCGATGTGATCAAGGCCGATCAGTTTCCGAACTGGCATGGCCAGTTCGTCGATAAGCTCGGCTTTGGCACCGTGTTCAAAGGCTTGATCAATATCCGCGGCCCGGAGTCTGTCAAGGAATGGTGCGAGAAGCTGATGCGGCAACATCGGCCAGCAGACCTTTTGAAGTTGCCTGATTTTGTTCTGCCTCGTGAGCCTTCAAGGGTGACAATGCCGGTGTCGCAGCCAACTGCGCCGTTGCCGGCTGTTCCTGTGCCTGCCAATCAGCCCGCTGTGCAACGCCCGCCACCCGTAGTACCCGATGTTCCGGCTGAGGCGCCTGCCAAGAAACTGATCTGCGCGACTTGCTCAGCAAAGATCAGCTACCCAGAAGGGAAGTTTTGCTGGAACAACCAGAAGCGGTTCGGCGGGCTGCAGTATTGCCGAGAGCATCAGGCACAGTTCTAGCGCGCACGTCCAAATAGTTGCCTGAGAAGGTCTTCCATGTCACGAGCCAAGACTACTTTTGACAGTTCGATTGAAGACGCGGCGTTGTTGTTGCAGCACTTTTACACGATTTACAAACTGACTCCCGACAGTGCCGAGGTCATTAAACGCGCCGGTATCGTCATGGCCCTGACGGCGTGGGAGACTTACGTTGAAGATCGCATTGTGGAAGCCGTAGATGCAAGGCTACGCGTGGTCAATGGAAGCCCAATCGGGGTTTTTGTGGCCAGGAGGCTCGAACTGGATCTGAAGCAATTTCACAATCCGAACGCCGAAAAGACCAAACGAATCTTCCTTGACTACCTTGAGTTGGATGTGACGGCCGGTTGGAAGTGGCTGAACTACGAGCCAGCGTCGGCAAGGAAGACCCTCGACGAGTTGCTTGCAAAGCGAGGGGACGCGGTGCACAGGTCGAAACCGGCAAATGGGGGGTCGCCGGCCCCTCACTTGGTCAGGCGGGAGGACCTTGAAAAGGCCATTCGGTTTCTGAAAGGCCTCGTGGATGCAACCGACAAGGTGCTCATCGAGCTGTAGTGCTGGCCCAAACGGGGGCGGCGATTGCGTCGTGTCAACTGCCGGCCCAATGCAGAAACGGTCCTCCTGCAACAGAAACCGGCGGACAAGAAAAAAGCCCCAACGATTTCTCGTAAGGGCTTGATTCGTCTGCGATTTTTGGCTCCTCGACCTGGGCTCGAACCAGGGACCTACGGATTAACAGTCCGGCGCTCTACCAACTGAGCTATCGAGGAACAAGCCCGCAAGTATAACAATACTTTCTGGCGATTTTCCCTGGGTCAGTCGAAAACCGGGGTGTCAACGCCCAAAACTTTATGCAGTTTCGGGCTCGTCGTCGTGTACTGCAAATGGATCTTCTTGTCGGGGAAAACGAAGGGTGCTGCAGCGAAGGCGGCGAGCGCGCATTCGTGAAAACCGCTGAGGATGAGTTTCTTCTTGCCGGGGTAGACGTTGATGTCGCCCACGGCAAAGATGCCGGGTTCGCTGGTGGAAAATTTCTCGGTGTCTACCTTGAGTTGTTTGCGTTCGATGTCCAGGCCCCATTGCGCGATCGGGCCGAGTTTGGGGCTCAGGCCGAAGAACACCAGCAGCATGTCGAGCGGCACGAGGCGGGTCACGGCGTCGCCACCGGTGACCTTTATGCCGGTCATAAGTCCATTTTTTTCTTCCACGCCGGTGACCTGACCCACGATGAACTGCATCTCGTAGGCGTCGCACAGTTCGCGCATCTTGGCCACGCTGGCCGGAGCGGCCTTGAAGCCGTCGCGTCGGTGGATCATGATGACGCTCTCGGCTTTGTTCGGGCCCTCTTGAACGAAGTTCAGCACCCAGTCGAGTGCCGAGTCACCGCCGCCCACGATGACCAGGTTCTTGCCGGCGAAGTCGGCCGGGTTCTTGACCCGGTAGTGCAGTTGCGTGTCTTGAAACCTGTCCAGGCCCTCGACCTTGAGTTGGCGCGGTTGGAAGGCGCCCACGCCGGCGGCAATGAAGATGGTCTTGGTGAGAAATGTCGTGTCTTTGGAGGTCTGCACGAAGAAGCGTCCGTCGTCTTGTTTCTCGACTACCGTCACTTCCTCGCCGAAGTGGAATACCGCGCCAAAGGGTTCGATCTGCTTGAGCAACGAGTCGGTCAGTTCCTGGCCGGTGCATACCGGCACGGCCGGAATGTCGTAGATCGGCTTGTCCGGGTATAGCTCCACGCACTGGCCGCCCGGGTAGGCGAGCGAGTCGATCACATGTGCCTTGATCTCCAGCAGGCCGAGTTCGAAGACCTGAAACAGGCCGACCGGGCCGGCCCCGACGATGACGGCATCGGTTTCGATCGCGCCTTCGGTGTTGCGCGGTGTCTGGCCGTCGTGGGCGAGGGCGGTATTGATCACTTCTTGGTTCAGATGAGGTTCCATTTTTCTTCCATTGCGCGGCAGCACTTGGTACTGCCCTTATCGGCGCAACGAACCCGGAGCCCGATTAACGGACCAGTTCGCTGAGCTTGTGGTTCTTTTTGGCCCACTCGTCTGCGTCATTCGGAGCATCCTTGCGTTTGGTGATGCTCTTCCAGGTCGGCAGCTTGGCCAGTTCGGCATTGAGCGCTGTCATGTGCTGCTGGTCGGCCGGTACATCTTCCTCGGCATAGATCGCATTGACCGGGCATTCGGGGATGCACACGGCACAGTCGATGCACTCATCGGGGTCGATGGTGAGGAAGTTGGGGCCTTCACGGAAGCAGTCCACGGGACATACGTCGACGCAATCGGTGTATTTGCACTTGATGCAGGCTTCGGTGACGGTATGGGTCATTTTGGGAGTCGGAATGGTCAAACAGGGGGAAGCCCTTGATTTTATGGGCTTTCATGGGCCGGGTGGCGCGTGAGTCCTTTCCCGTCCCATGGTTGTTTGCCAAAAGTCAATGCAGCAAGGCGGCTCCGGCGGTCTTGTGCGAGGCGGTATCGACCAGTACCAGCGCACCCATGGCGCGTGACTGATGGTAGGGCAGTTGCGCAATCGGCGCCTGCAGTGCCAGTTCGACCTCGCCGATGGCATTGGACTCAAGTTGCGTGGCCGCGTCTCGGGCCAGCGTGTGCACATCGAGCCTGTGGGTGATGCGCGACACGCGTGCCTTGACCCAGCGGTGCCCGTGCACGGCCCAATAGGTGCGGCCTTCGACCAGCGGCTCGTCGTCGAGCCAGGCGACTGTGGCCTTGAGCGTCTGGGTGGTCTGAAACAGCGGTTTGTCGCCGTCGTGGGCCAGCAGCCAGTCGCCACGCGAGACATCCACCTCACGGTCGAGCACGACGCCGGCACTGCATCCGGCGCCCACCGCAGCCGGGCGGCGTGCATGGTCGAGCACCTGCGCGACGGTCGCCACCCGGCCGCTGGGCATCACCGAGATCTGCTGGCCGGGCACCATATTGCCGGTGGCCACACGGCCCCAAAAAATGCGCCGGCCTTTGTCGGTGTCGGCGGAGGATGAGAACTTCTCCACCCATTGCACCGGGAATGACAGGGCCGTGGCGGTCTCGGCCTGGGTCGAAGGCAGTTGCTCCAGGATCTGCAGCAGGCTCGGGCCGTGGTATCCGGCCCAGCCCGGATCGGCATCGACGACATTGTTGCCGTTGAGCGCCGACACCGGCACGATGGCAGTCACCGCCATGCCGGCGTCTTGCGCAAAGGCGCGCAGCGCGCGCTGGATATTGACGAAGGCGCGCGGCGCATCCGGCACGGCGTCGAGCTTGTTGATCGCAAACACCAGCGACGGCACGCGCAGCAGGTTCACCAGCAGGCTGTGGCGACGCGTCTGCGCCAGCAAGGTGTGGGTTTCGCTGGCCAGAGCATCACCGTTCCAGCGCAGCTTGGTGGCATCCACCAGTACCACGGCCGCGTCGGCGCTGCTGGCGGCAGTGACCATGTTGCGCGTGTATTGCTCATGACCTGGCGCGTCGCCGATGATGAACTTGCGCCGCGCGGTGGAGAAATAGCGATACGCCACGTCGATCGTGATGCCTTGCTCACGCTCGGCCGTCAAGCCATCGGTGAACTGGGCCAGGTCCACGGCGCCACTGCGCGATACGTTGGCCAGCTGATCCTGCAGCACGCTGCGGCTGTCCAGCAGCAGGCGGCCGATCAGCGTGCTTTTGCCGTCGTCGACCGAGCCGCAGGTAATGAAGCGTAGCGCCGCGTGGGTTGCGTCGCCTTGCGCTGTGGTGGCCTTGCTGCTCGATTCCGCGAGCGGGGGCGCAGGCGTCGTGCCTTGCGCTGGTGCGTCCAGAAGTTCCGTTGACAAGTCCATCAGAAGTAACCCTCTTTCTTACGGTTTTCCATCGACGCATCGGATGTGCGGTCGTCCATGCGGGTGGCTCCCCGTTCGCTGATATCGGTGGCCAGGGTCTCGATCACCACCTCGGCGGCGCTGCTGGCCAGACTAGCGACCGGGCAGGTGCAGGTGACGTCGCCCACCGTGCGAAAACGCACATCGCGCAGTTCGGCGCTCTCGCCCTCGCGCAGTGGCGTCAGCGGCGTGATTGGCACCAGAAGGCCTTTGCGTTCGACCACATCGCGCCGGTGGCTGTAGTAAAGCGATGGCAGCGCCACATGTTCGCGCTCGATGTATTGCCACACGTCGAGTTCGGTCCAGTTCGAGATCGGGAACACGCGGAAGTGCTCGCCGGGTTTGAGCCGGGTGTTGAACAGCGTCCACAGCTCGGGCCGCTGGTCCTTGGGTTGCCACTGACCGAAACTGTCGCGGTGCGAGAAGATACGCTCCTTGGCGCGCGCCTTTTCCTCGTCACGCCGGGCGCCGCCGATCAGCGCATCGAAGCGGAACTCCTCGATCGCCTCGAGCAGCGTGACCGACTGGTGCACGTTGCGCGATTCACCCGGATGCGACAGGCGCACCGTGCCGCTTGCCATCGATTCCTCGACGCTGCGCACAATCAACTCGGCCTGCAATTCGGTGGCACGACGGTCGCGGAAATCGGTCACCTCGACAAAGTTGTGGCCGGTGTCGATCATCAGCAGCGGGAAAGGGATGCGGCCCACGCCAAAGGCTTTCTCGGCGCACTTGAGCATTACCAGCGAGTCCTTGCCACCCGAGAACAGCAGAGCCGGGCGTTCAAACGCGGCCGCTACCTCGCGCAAGATGAAGATGGTTTCCTCTTCGAGGGCGTCCAGATGCTGGTTGCTCAGTTGGGCCAGCAATGCCGGCTCGGTACGTGCGTTCATGCGCTGACTTCCTCTACTTGTTGTTCCTTGGCGGCCACATGCAGGCCGCATTCCTTGGCGCTCTGTTCTTCCCACCACCAGCGGCCGGCGCGGAAGTCCTCGCCCAGGCTGACGGCGCGGGTACAGGCCGTGCAGCCGATGCTGGGGAAGAACTGGTCGTGCAGCGGGTTGTAGGCCAGCTTGTGCATCGCGATGTAGTGCCACACGTCGCCCCAAGTCCAATCGGCCAGCGGATTGAGCTTGGCGCGTACCGGGTCGGACAGGTCAAGCAGCGGTACCTCGGCACGCGCGCCGGATTGCTCTCGGCGCAGCCCGGTGATCCACGCCGTCTTGCCGTCCAGGGCGCGCGCCAGCGGCTCCATTTTTCGGATGCCGCAGCAGGCCTTGCGCAGCTTGACGCTCTTGAACATGGCGTCCCGGCCTTCGCGCGCGACGAACTGCAGCACGGCCTGGGCCTGCGGTTGGTACACGGTCACCGGTGCGCGGGAGGTGGTCTTGAGGTGCTCTAGCAGTGTCAGTGTCTCGTCATGCAACATGCCGGTCTGCAGCACGAAGATGCCTATGTCGAGTGCGAGTGCGTCGATCAGGTGGCTCACCACCATGTCTTCCGCGCCCAGGCTCGACGCCTGCACCGCCGGTGCCGCGTCTGCGCCCGGTGCCCGGGCATGGCTCTGCACCAGTTGCTGCAACGCAGCTTGGGTGGCAGCCAGTTTGGCGTCGAAGTCAGCGCTCGGTTGCGCGTGCAATGCGATGGCAGACATCATGCGGCCCTCTGGAAGTGGGGCGTGCTCTGGTTCACGTCGCCCTGGTAGAACGCGGCGAAACGGCTGAACTGGCGCTCGGCGACGGCTCGGTCCTGATCCGCGCGCAGCACGGCACTGTCGAAGCCGCTGCGTTTCATCTGCACCACCTGGTCGACCAGCACGTCGCCCGTGGCGCGAATTTCGCCCTTGAAGCCCAGGCGTCGGCGCAATACCACGGCCTGGCTGAAGGCGCGGCCATCATTGAATTTCGGAAACTGCAAGTCGATGCGGCTAATGCCCGCAAGTGCCAGGCCTTGCAGGTCGGCGTCGTTGCTCAGTTGCAGCGCAGCGGCGTTGTCTTCGGAGTGGGCTTTTGGTGTCAGCAGTTGCATGATGGTTATCTTTCTGGGTCTGGCAAATGGTTGATATGTGGATCAGGCTGTTTGTCTCTGCTTGTGGCGTGCGGCGTTGGCGCTGGCCTTGAACGGTTCGATGCCGACGCGGCGCAAAGTCGCAATGAAGGTCTCGTAGCGCGCGCCGTTGTCGTTGTCCGCCAACTGGCGTTGTTGCCGATAGGTGCCGATCAGGGCTTCGACCACGTCCGGCACTTCCATCGCCGAGAACGACGGGCCGATCACTTTGCCGGCCATCGCCGGTCCGGACAGCTTGGAGCCGTCGGCGCCACCGAGCGTCACCTGGTACCACTCCTTGCCGTCCTTGTCCACGCCCAGGATGCCGATATGGCCGCTGTGGTGGTGACCGCAGGAGTTGATGCAGCCGCTGATATGCAGATCGATCTCGCCGATGTCGTGCAATTCGTCCAGATCCTGGTATCGCTCGGTCACCGCTTCGGCGATCGGCAGTGAGCGCGCGTTGGCGAGTGCGCAGAAGTCGCCGCCGGGGCAGGCAATCATGTCGGTCAGCAAGCCGATGTTGGCCTTGGCCAGACCGGCGGCGCGGGCCGCTTGCCACAGGGCTGGCAGTTGTTCGAAGCGCACCCAGGGCAGCAGCAGGTTCTGCTCGTGGGTTACGCGTACCTCGCCAGCCGAGAAACGGTCAGCCAGGTCGGCAGCCTGTTCCAGCTGCACGTCTGTGGCGTCGCCGGGCGCATGGCCCAGGCGCTTGAACGACAGGTGCACGGCGCGCAGGTCCGGGTTCTGGTGTGGCAACACGTTCTGGTTCAACCAGCGTGCGAATTCCGGCTCGTCGGCGGCGAAACGCAGCACCTTGGCGGTTCGGGTTTCAGCGTCGCTTTCGTTGGGGTCGATAGTCGGTGCCACAAAGGCTGCTGCCACCCGGTCGAATTCCTGCTGGGTGATGGTGTGGGGCGCGCCGTCCTGTTCGACGATCTGCCGGTATTCGGCCTCGACCTGGTCGATGTAACGCTGACCCTCAGCCTTTACCAGGATCTTGATGCGCGCCTTCCAGCTGTTGTCGCGCCGGCCGTAGCGGTTGTAGACACGGATCACAGCCTCCAGGTAGTTCATCAGCTGGTTCCAGGGCAGGAACTCGCGCACCACGCTACCGATGATCGGTGTGCGGCCCATGCCGCCACCGACTTGCACGCGAAAGCCCAGTTCGGCCCGGTCATTGCGCACCAATTGCAGGCCCACGTCGTACCAGCCTGAGGCCACGCGATCTTCGCGTGCACCGTATACCGAGATCTTGAACTTGCGCGGCAGGAAGGCGAACTCCGGGTGTAGCGTGCTCCACTGGCGCAGGATCTCGCAGAACGGGCGAGGATCGGCGATCTCGTCCGCGGCGATGCCGGCCAGCGCATCGCTGGTGATGTTGCGGATGGTGTTGCCGCTGGTCTGGATGCCGTGCAGTTGTACTTCGGACAGCAGCTCCATCACGTCGGCGCTTCGACTCAATGGGATCCAGTTGAACTGCACGTTGGTGCGGCTGGTGAAGTGGCCGTAACCGAACTTCAGCCGCGAGCCGATCAACTGGCCGTTGGCCAGCGGAATCGATCCCAGCTTGTCCTGCGTGGCCTGGGCATGGGCCAGCAGTTTGGCGTCGGGCTGGTCGTATTCGCGCGCCACCCTGGCCAGCACACGCAGCTGCTTGCTCGACAGCTCGCCGTAAGGCACGGCCACACGCAGCATCGGTGCATAGCGCTGCACATACCAGCCGTTTTGCAGGCGCAGTGGCTTGAATTCCTCGTCGCCCAGCGTGCCGGCCAGATTGCGTTCGAGCTGGTCGCGGTATTGCGCGGCGCGGCTGCGGATGAACTGGCGGTCGAATTCGGTGTATTGGTACATGGTTTTCTCTTTGGCTTGGGTTCTGTTTGTGGGGTGCGTGGCGCTGCTGTGTTACAGCGCGATCAGCTTGAATCCGGCGTAGGCCAGCAGCATCGACAACAACGAACGCACAACGCGTTCAGGCGTGTGCTGCATCAGGCGTGAGCCGAACCAGATGCCGGGCAGGGAGCCGATCAGCAATTTGACGAGCAGCGCCCAGTCGACCGAGCCCAGCGAGGCGTGGCCCAGGCCGGCCACCAAGGTCAGCGGCACGGCATAGGCGATGTCGGCGGCGACGATGCGCGGCAAAGGCAGCAGCGGGTATAGCCCCATCAGCACCATCACGCCAATGGCGCCGGCGCCGACCGAAGTCAACGTGACCAGGCTGCCGATGATGGCGCCGAACAACAGCGGCAGGCTCCAGTGCCGTGGCAACGCCGCGTCGGCCGAGCTTGGGGCCATGTCACGCGAGCGACCGCTTTTGTTGCCGCGAATGGCTTTGAAGAGCGTGGCGGTGGCCGTCAGCAGCAGGGCCACGCCCAAGGCGCTGGTCATGAGGTGCTGGGCGTCGGCGCTGGCCGGGCCCGTTTCGCGCAGGTACCACAGGGTCAGCAAGGCGGCAGGGATGCTGCCGGCCGACAGGTGCGCGACCATGCGCCAGTTCACCAGTCGGGCCCGTGCAAGCCGGACGGTGCCGCCGAGCTTGGTGAAGCCGGCAAAAAGCAGGTCGGTGCCCACTGCCAGATAAGGTTTGACGCCGAACACGAAGATCAGGATGGGCGTCATCAGCGAGCCGCCACCGACCCCGGTCAGGCCAACCACCATTCCCACCAGGAATCCCGCAACAATGAACGCCAAGTCATGCATAGGCACGGACTCTAGGCGGACATCGATATATTCCAAACTACATTTTTATGATGTTGTTATATCTAAAGTGGAATATAAAGCGATTCCACCTCTGTTTCCGCGGAATCCCTGCGATTGAGACGACCGCATACGCCGCAGCACCGACGGCTTGGCGCCAGGTCAAATGGTTAGCAAACCAGAAAATGTCGCCATTATCGGAAATGGCGACAAAACACGGCAAACTTGCCCGGTAGCCGATTTCAGCTCGTCGTGAGCCAGTCACCCATCATGGTTTCTTCGAATACGGCTATGCAGGCCGGTGCATCGACCTGCATGCAGACCTGGGTGCGCGGCTTGTCCTTTTCCCAGCCCGGATGCGGGTAATGGATAAATTCGCGCCGGTTCATGATGGTCTGGCCTTGCGCCAGGCCATCGGCTGCAACCCGCACGCTCTTGGTCTCGACGGTGAACAGATCCGGCTGGACCAGGTAGACGAACGCCAGCAGGTCGTGTGCGAAACAACCGGGGTTGCTGGCAATGTGCTGGTACAGGCCGCTGTAAAAGCGCGCGTAGAAATCGACTGCCTGCAGCAAGGTGTCGGTCGCCGCATGCTGATGTTTCCTGGCTATAAGGCGGAATTGCTCCAGCGTCACCACCACGCGGTGGGTCACGTCCAGGCCAACCATGGTCAGTTTCCAGCCGGCCGTGAACACGCGGTCGGCTGCGTGCGGGTCGTTCCAGATGTTGGCTTCGGCTACCGGCGAGACATTGCCCGGCTCGTGCACGGTGCCGCCCATGATGATGACCTCGCGCAGCAGCACCGGCAATTGCGGTTCGAGTTGCAGCGCCAGACTCAGATTGCCCAGCGGCCCGACCGCCACCAGGGTGATCTCGCCTGGCTGCGCGCGCGCCATGTCGACGATGAACTGGGCCGACGAGCGCGGGTCGAGTTGTTGTGTGGTCGGCCGGCGCGCACCCAGGTTGCCCAGTCCGTCTGCGCCGTGGATATGCGCCGGAGGTTCCTCTGGCGCTTTGAACCACGGCACCGCCACGCCCAGTGTCACCGGCACGGCGCGGCCGGCCAGTTCGAGCAGGTACAGGGCGTTGGTGGCGGCTTGTTGCACGCTGACATTGCCAAACGTGGTGGTGATGCCGACCAGTTCGATGGCCGGATGCGCCAGCGCGAAATACAAGGCCATGGCGTCATCGACACCCGGATCGGTGTCGTAAATCACTTTGCTGGGAAGTAGGGAGGTCATGGGTTCAGGGGGGGCGGTGCGCCTGACAGCGCGTGTCAGGCGGGTTGGAGGCTTTGCGCCTGATTATCGCGATCGCGGTCTGAAGACCGCTGTCAGTCGGTCAGGCCGCAAAAGGAGCGTAATGCCGCATGGACCGCGGGGTCGTCCGGCTGCTGGTCCAGCAGCGTGTTCACGGCGCTGCGCGCAGGTATCGCGGATTGGGCGCCGGCTTGGGTGCAGGCCAATGCCGAGGCCGCGCTGGCCAGGCGCATGGCCTTGTCGATGGCATGCGCCCTGGTCGAGCGCGGCCACCAGCACGCCACAAAACGTGTCGCCCGCTCCGGTAGTGTCCACCGGCTGCACGGCGAACGCCGGTTGCACCAGGAATTGGTTGTCGACCAGGGCGCAACATCCGCGCGCGCCCAGGGTGACGACCACCACCGGTACCTTGAGCCGCTGCAACTTGTCGGCAATGCTCCCTGTCTGGCCCGTGATCTGCGCCAGTTCCCCTTGGTTGACGATCAGGATGTCGACCAGGTCGAGCATGTCAGGCGGCAGCGCCTGGGCAGGGGCGGCGTTGAGCACCACCTTGGTTCCCGCGGCCCTGGCCGCGCGCGCATAAGCGGTCACCGTGGCCAGCGGGGTTTCAAGCTGCATCAGCAGGTAGCTCAAGCCGTTCATGTCGGGCAGATGGGACGCATCCAAGGCGTTGTTGGCACCCGGGGCGACTGTGATCGCGTTTTCAGCGTCATCCGAGACGCAGATGAATGCGGTACCAGTGCTGTGCTCTGGGCAGCGCACGACATGCAGGAACACACCAGCGCCTGTGAGCGAGGCTTCGAGCGGCCGCGCGTAGGGATCGTCACCCAGCGCCAGCAGCATCTGGGTGGTCGCGCCGCCGGCGCGCGCGGCGGCAACGGCCTGATTGGCACCTTTGCCGCCCGGGTAGGTGGCGAAGCCCTGGCCGAGCACGGTTTCTCCCGGCGCGGGGATGTGCGGGGCACGCACGACAAAGTCGAGATTGGCGGAGCCGGCGACGAGAATCATGGTTAAATCAATTGGATCGAGCTGGTCGGGATCGACTGCAGCGGTGCCGACGTGGACCTGTTGGCAGGCAAGACAACAGAATTATGGGCCATCAACGCCGCGGCGCCCATGGTGGGTCTTCGCCCCTCCTCGACTCGCATCGGCTGAATCTTTGGCAAAGGATTGTTGGCAACCATGGGTAGTACGGTATTCGTCAAGGTCGTGGGTTTTCGCGACGTCGAGCGCCATGCGCTCAATACCTTGTTCCGCGTGTCGGCGGAACAACCCACTTGCTATGCCTTGTGGACACCGGAGTCCCCGGTAATGCCGCATATCGCGCTGATCGATGTGGAAAGCTATGCGGCAGGCTTGGTGCTGGCATCCCCAGGGCTCAATCCCCACCTCAAGCTGATCTGCGTTGGCGAAGGTGCACCAACGCGCGCCTGGCGGGTCTTTCCGCGACCCATCAACTGGGCCGCGATCCTGCATTGCATGGACCTGCTTTTCGCGCAGTCCGGCGTGGACATCGGCATTGACGCAGAGGAGGTCACCACGGTGATCCCTCCCGGTGTGCGTCAGACGCTGCTGGTGGATCCGATTCGCGATGACCGGCTGTATCTGCGTGCACGCCTGTCGCTGGCCGGTCTGATCGATGTGGACGAGGTGGAGTCGTCGGCCCAGGCCGCGATCCGGCTGCGCGATCGGCATTACGACATCGTGGTGGTCAACGTCGACATGCTTGACGAGCCGTGGGCCCTGGTGGAGCGGCTGGTGTCGGCCAACCCGCCGGTCGAGAGCGTCGTGGTGACCACGTCCAATCGGTCCTGGGCCATGCATGAGCGGGCCGAACAGGCTGGCTGTCGGGCATTGCTCGACAAACCGTTCGATCCGAGTCTGGTGTATCGCGTGTTCCAGATGGTGTGAGCGCGGGTCAGCGTGCCCGGTCGGCTGCAATCAATCGCAACAAACGCTTGGGCAGTGGCGCGGGCTCGCCACACAGCTGTGACGCCAGCACCTCGGCACATAAAACGGCAAAGGTCAGGCCGCGTGAGCCCATGGCGGTGCTGAGCCACAAGCCTGGCTGTTCACCGTCGTGCAAGGCGCCCACCAGCGGTAACCGGTCGGCCGTGGCCCAGCGTGTACCGTCCCAGGCCTGCAGACGTTCGGTGCGCAGCGCCTGCGTGAATACCGTCTCGCTGGCCGGCAGCAGCCGCTTCATCTGGCCCTGGTTGTGCGCGTGCGCCTGATGGGCCTTGGTTGCCGGTGTGTCGGCGGTGTCGTAGGTGGCACCGGCAAACCAGGCCGTGCCGCCGTCCTGCGGCACGTGGGCAATCACGCTACCCGCGCCGTTGACGGGAAATGGCGGCAGCAGGTCAGCGTCTGATGTTGTGTGCGCGGCCCAGGAAACCTGTCCGTGCGATGCCGTCAACGGTGCCAGACCGTGGATGCCTGGCATGGCCAGTGCTGCCATGGCCACCAGCCGGGGCGCGTCGCCGGCATTGGCGATCAGCAATTGCGGGGCTTGCGCCAGCAGTTCGCCACGGGGACCATAGAGTTGCCACTGCCCGTCCGCACAGGTCACGTGTTGCACCCTGCTATGACCCTGAAACCGGATTCCTCTCTGGGCCAGCAAGGCCTGCGCCAGGCGCGCCGGTTTGATCCATCCTGCCGTGGCATGCCAGTGGGCCTTTTCCAACGGCGCGCCGACGCGGCGCAAGTGCGCGGCCACGGCAAGCGGCAGCTTGTCATCGGACCATTGCTGGCCAGCTGCCGGCCAGGCATCGGGCAGTCTGCGTTCGCGGTCGATAGCCAGTTCAGCGACGCCGCTGGCGTCGAAGTCCGCGCCGTCAGAGAGCAGGCGCCGTGCCGCTTGCAAGCTCAGACGCACACCGGCGCGGGAAAGCTTGGAGCGCGGGTTGTCATCGCGCGAGACATGGGGCAGGAGCAGGCCGACGGGCAAGGCCGAGGCGCCATCGGCCGGCTGACCGGCCGCATCGATCACGTCCACTTGCCAGCCGCGCCGTGCCAGCGCCTCGGCCGCCGCCGCGCCGGCCAGCCCGGCCCCGACCACCACGATGTGTGAGGGGGCCGCGGGCAAGCTGTTTCGGCTCGCACGCGAACGATTCAGCGGCCATCGCGGCTGGAATTCGCAACTCTGCAGGTCCGCTCGCCGGCCATCAGGTGCGTGAGCCTCGACCGCAGCTTCTGGTGGTACGGCGACCAGTTCCGTGAATCCGGCCTGGGCCAGTTCCTGAGGGCTTGGCAAGTTGCTTGCCAGGCCCTGCAGACTCAGCCGGGTGCCCGGCCGGCAGATGCGGGCCAGGGCTTTCGCACTCCAGGCGTCCCAGGCGTGCGCGGGAGTCGCGTCGGATTGCGTCTGGGACGCTGCATCGGCACCGAGCAACACGCTGTCGGCGCTGAAACGCAGCTCGCGCAGCGTTTGCGGTATCGGGCCGACACACAGCGTCAGCAACAGGCGCCCGCCGTGCAGCACCAGTCGATGAAAGCCAGGCAGCAAGCCAAACCACTGGTCTGCCAGCTCGTCGGCATAGGCGGCCAGGTCGGGCTGGGCGTTCAGCGCGCTGCGCAGCGATGCCCAATCGGGCGCATCACCGGTCAGCGCGGCCACATGTAGTATGCGCGGGCTGTCCGGGTCACTTGACCATTGCTGCCAGAGTGCTAGAAAACTGCGGCCGTCGCCGAACTGGGTATCGAGTACACACCAGCTGGACTGGCCACGCCAGGCCTGAGGCAGGCCGCAGGCCTGCATCCAGGCCGGAGCCAACGACGCCGCCATAGCTTGGGGCGCTGGCCCGGCGCCTCAGTTCGTCGGTGGAACGTAGCCCTGGGCCGCATCAGCGCCGTCGCCAAAGAAATGCGCTTCCATTTGCCGCGCCAGGTACTGACGGGCGCGGGCATCCGCCAGGTTGAGCCGATTTTCATTGACCAGCATGGTCTGGTGCTTGAGCCAGCCGGCCCAGGCCTCCTTGCTGACCTCGGCCCACAAGCGCTTGCCCAAGTCACCGGGGTAGGGGGGAAAGTCCAGCCCTTCGGCTTCCTTGCCCAGTTTGACGCATTGAACCATCCGTGCCATGAAATACTCCATCTATCCGGTTTCACTGAAGTGTGAAATTGTCGCCGCTTTTGGAAACCCTCTGAAAGCTGCTGCCGTCCTGGCCCGCAAGGCCGTTGTTGGAGAATACATGTTCCGTTTGTTGAGTGTGCGTCAGACCCTGACGCTGATGTGTGTCGTGTCCATCGGATTGCTGGCCTATGGCCTGTATCTGCAGCATGTTGTGGGCCTGGAGCCGTGCCCGATGTGCGTTGTTCAGCGCTACGCATTGGTGCTGGTGGCCTTGCTGGCCGGTTTGACTGCGACGGGCAAGCGCCGAGGGGTGCACAACACCGGGATTGTGCTGCTGCTGCTGGTGGCCGGCTTTGGCGCATTCGTGGCAGCGCGACAGAGCTGGCTGCAGTGGTATCCGCCCGAGGTGGTGTCGTGCGGTCGCGACTTTTACGGAATGATCGAGAATTTTCCGCTACAGCGCGCGATCCCGATGATTTTCAAGGGCGGAGGCGACTGCAGCAAGGTCGACTGGACCTTTCTGGGTGGCTCGATCGCGAACTGGTCGTTCCTGTGTTTTGTCGGGGTCTTCGTGGTCGGCGTGTCGCAGTTGATGCGCCCGGGTAGCGGCCGCTGACCGACCAGGCGGCCGCCCCGTCGCGGCCGGTGCCGACGCCCGGGCGTGCCGTATCGACTTGCGCGTCTCACAGGCGCTGCCCCGTGCTCGTGACAAGCTCGCCGCATAGCGTCATCAGCACGATGGACGCACGTTGACCTTCATGCGACTGCACCGTAGTATCTTTGCGCCAGATACGCGGGGAGATGCAGCAACAAGCCTTTTTGAAAGGGCGACAGCATGGGGATGGCAGCGTCAGTGGTGGGTGCGTCAACGCAGTGCGCGCGCGGTGCTGCAGCGCTTGCCGATTCAAGAACCGTGTTCCGCGCGGCGGCATCCCCGGCGCTGCATACCGGTGCGTTGGGCGCCTTGTGTGCCGTGGCGCGCTTGCACCAGATTGCTGCCGACCCCGAAGCCATGCGCCATCAGCTCGGTCTTGCGCCCAGCGAGCGCTTGGACATCAATGATCTGCTGCGCGCGGCGCAGCTACTGGGACTGAAGGCGAAACGGGTTCGCACACGCGTTGACCGGGTGGTGCTGACGCCGCTTCCTGCCCTGGCTTTGATGCAGGCCGATGCCGCCTCCGACGCCTCCGAATTGACGGTCGACGTGCTGGCCCAGTGCGACGGGCGTCGGGTGCTGCTGATGGGGACTCAGCCCGCGGGAACGGCCGCCAGTTCGGGTTCTGCACCCACTGGCGCGACCGACGGTGTACCGCGAATCGAGCCTATCGACGTGTTCGCCAGGCATTGGACTGGTGAGTTGATCCTGATCAGCAGCCGTGCCAGCCTGGCCGGCGAGCTGGCGCGTTTCGACTTTTCCTGGTTTGTGCCCGCGCTGGTGAAATACCGTCACCTGCTCGGTGAAGTGCTGCTGGTGTCGTTCGTGCTGCAACTGCTGGGCCTGGTCAGTCCCTTGTTCTTCCAGGTGGTGATGGACAAGGTACTGGTGCACAAGGCCATGGGCACCCTCGATGTGCTGGTGCTCGGCTTGCTGGTCGTCATTGTGTTCGAAAGTGCATTGACGGCCTTGCGCGGCTATGTGTTCAGCCACACCACGAGCCGGATCGATGTGGAACTCGGTGCCAGATTGTTCCGCCATCTGATCGCCTTGCCACTGGCCTATTTCCAGGCCCGGCGCGTCGGTGACTCGGTGGCGCGGGTGCGCGAGCTGGAGAACATCCGTCAGTTTCTGACCGGCAATGCGTTGACGGTGCTGCTTGATCTGCTGTTCTCGCTGGTATTCCTGGCGCTGATGGCCTGGTACAGCCTGCCATTGACCGTGGTCGTGCTGGTGAGTCTGCCCTTGTATTTTTTGCTCAGCCTGGCGGTGACGCCGTTGTTGCGGCGGCGCCTGGACATCAAGTTTGCGCGCGGCGCGGAGAACCAGGCCATGCTGGTGGAAACCGTCAGCGCCATCCAGACCGTGAAGGCCGCCGCCCTGGAGCCGGGCTTTGCGCGGCGTTGGGAGCAGCAACTCGCCGCCTATGTCCGGGCGAGTTTTCAGACCCAGTGGTTGGCCGCCATGGCCCATGAAGCGGTGAATTTGATCGGCAAGCTGACCGGGGCCGCAACCTTGTGGTTCGGCGCGCAGCTGGTGATGGATAACAGCCTCACCGTTGGTCAGTTCGTTGCGTTCACCATGTTTGCCCAGCGCGTGGCCCAGCCCATCATGCGCATGGCGCAGTTGTGGACCGACTTCCAGCAAACCGGGGTTTCCGTGGCGCGATTGGGCGATATTCTCAATACCCATCCCGAGTCGGGCACCAGCGCTGCACTGGCGCTGCCCCCGATTAGGGGCCGCATCACGCTCGAGCAGTTGCGTTTTCGCTATCGCCCCGACGCCGAGCCGGTACTCGATGGGGTGAACCTTGAAATCGCTGCGGGGGAGTTTGTCGGTATCGTCGGGCGCTCCGGTTCTGGCAAGAGCACCCTGACCAAGCTGGTTCAGCGCTTGTACGCACCGCAAGGCGGTTGCGTGCTGATCGATGGTGTGGACATCAGTCTGATCGATGCGGCCCAGCTGCGGCGCCAGATTGGTGTGGTGCTGCAGGAGAATCTGCTGTTCAACCGCAGCATCCGCGAGAACATCGCCATTGCCGACCCGGCCGCACCGCTGCAAAGCGTGATTCGCGCGGCCGAACTGGCCGGCGCAGATGGGTTCATCAGCGCCTTGCCGCAGGCGTATGACACGCTCGTGGCCGAGCAGGGGGCAAGCCTGAGTGGAGGTCAGCGCCAGCGCATCGCCCTGGCGCGCGCCTTGTTCACCGAACCGCGCATCCTGATTCTCGATGAGGCCACGAGCGCCCTGGACTATGAGAGCGAGGCGGTGATTCAGCGCAACATGGCGCAAATCTGCCGTGGCCGCACGGTGCTGGTGATCGCGCACAGGCTCAGCGCCGTGCGCCACGCCCAGCGCATTGTCGTGATGGACAAGGGCCGCATTGCCGAGCTTGGCTCCCATGCCGAACTGATGCAGCGCCCGCAGGGCCTGTATCGCCATTTGTGGTCATTGCAGGATGGGGCTGGCATGACCGATGGGACCAGGCCATGAGCCGCCGGGCCGCCCCAAGGCGAATAGCCCCGCAGTGCGCAGCACGGAGGGTACCCCAGTGAGCCGCCGGGCCGCCCCAAGGCGAATAGCCCCGCAGTGCGCAGCACGGAGGGTACCCCAGTGAGCCGCCGGGCCGCCCCAAGGCGAATCCGGCAGTGCGCAGCGCGAAGGGTGGGCCAGTGAGCCGATCGTCGAGCGATGCCGGCACACGCATGCAGGCGTGGGCCTGGCTGTGGGCACGTTATGCGGCCGTCGCAGCTGCGGCATGGCGCCAGCGCAAGCAGATCGACAGCCCCAGGCGCAGCGCCGACGAACTGGCCTTTTTGCCCGCGGCATTGTCCTTGCAGCACACGCCGGTTCATCCGGCGCCGCGTCGACTGGCCTATATGCTGATGGGCTTGATGGTTCTGGCCATGGGCTGGGCCTGCCTGGGACAAGTCGACATCGTTGCCGTGGCACCGGGGCGCATCATCGTCAGCGATCGAACCAAAACCATCCAGCCCCTGGAGCGCAGCGTGGTCAAGCGCGTGCTGGTGCAGGACGGCGACCATGTCGAACGGGGCCAGGCCCTGGTGGAACTCGATCCCACCATTGCCGCCGCCGACAAACACAGTGTGCGCGTGCAAGTTGTGTCGGCGCAATCCGAGGTGGCCCGTTCGCGTGGCCTGTTGCAGGCGCTGGGCTCCGCTCGGGACGGTGCTTTGGTCTTGCCGGCGTCAATTGTTTTCCCGGCGGATTCGTCTGTCGATGCGCCCCGCACCTATCCTGGAGAGCGCATGGCGGCGCAAAACCAGATGATGACGGAGTGGCGCGACATCCAGGCGCGTGTGGCGCGCTGGGACGCAGAACTGGTGCGCCGACGCGCGGAGATATCCACCGGGCGTGAAGTTCTCGCCAAACTCGAGTCCACCTTGCCGCTGGTGCGACGGCGCGAACAAGACTTCAGTGCCCTGGCTGCCCAGGGTTTCGTCGCGCACCATGCGGGTCAGGACCGGACCCGGGAACGTATCGAGATGGAGCGCGACCTGCAGACGCAGGGCGCACGCCAGCGCGAGAGTGAGGCCGCGCTGCTTGAATCGGAACGCAGTCGCCAGGCTTATGTAGCCGAGACCCGGCGTATGTTGTCGGAGCGCCTGGCACAGGCCGAACTGCGACATCTGCAGGCCAACGAGGAATACGCCAAGGCGCTGCAACGCGAAAGCCTCACGGTTCTCTCATCACCGGTGGCTGGCGTGGTACAGCAATTGGCCGCCCACACCAGCGGCGGCGTTGTCACCGAGGCCCAGGTGCTGATGGTGATCGTTCCTGACGATGGTGCAGACAGTCCCGTGGTGGCCGAGGTCGTGCTGGAGAACAAGGACATCGGCTTCGTCAGCGCCGGCCAACACGCGCAGATCAAGCTGGAGACCTTCGTCTTCACCCGCTACGGAACCGTGCCTGCAACCGTGAAGCACGTCACGGCTGACGCCGTCAACGACGAAAAGCGCGGCGCCATCTTTCCGGCCCGATTACAGCTTGGCTCGAACCGCATCGACGTCGACGGCAAAAAGATCCGGCTTGGCCCAGGCATGAATGTCACAGCGGAAATCAAGACCGGGCAAAGGCGGGTCATTGAATACCTGCTAAGTCCGATTCAGAAGGTGGGTGGGGAGAGTATGCGGGAGAGGTGACGATCGGAGACGTTGGGCCGAGGCCAAGTGCGGGTAAACCAGACTGAGAGGAAAGTGACATGAGGGCGACTGCCTTGAAATTATTGGTGACCTTGTGCGCTCTTTCAGCGTGCACAGACGACATGAAAGCAAAGCCAAGAGCATCTTCCTCGGCCGAAAGGGTTCAGGCTGTCCTTTACTACAGCGATGGAGATCAGGACTTCAAGTCAGTCGGCGAGACGATTCTTCTGAATACAGGAGAAACCATCAAGGTTCAAAGAGGCGTGGTCCGTCCAGATGTGTCTTTGATAACACAAGATTGGAATGGGAAGTTCTTGCCTGCCGCTAAAGCTCCACCAACTCCAGGGACCGTTGAGTTGAGGTTAGATCGAATAAACGGGGTAGTTTGCAAAGGCGAAGTGTGCGCCTATTTGTATGACATCTGTCCGCACGTTTCGCTCTGGGAAACAGGCAAGAAGTGCCAATCGTTTTCAAGAATGAATGGAGACTGAAATGCCGAGCATTGGAATCCGAATTGTGTACGCTGGAAACAACAGCGAAATCGGTCACATGTATGTTGTCTTTGTTCCAGACAACGGCCCACCTGAGTCCTACGGTCAGTACCCTGTGACTCGACGCGATGCGTTCGGGGGGCGCGGAAACGTGCTCGCAGCAGTTGACTACCGGGATCACGAATTGCAAAGTGGGTCACCCGGCACTAATGGCGTGCCCGATATCAAATTTGATTTTCCCGTTTCCCAGTACCATTTTGATAAGGCTCTGAACTACGCCCTCGAGGCAGAGAGTCATGCAGGAGATTTGACGAAAAAGTGGGGGAACTACAAGCCATTCACGAACTCTTGCGTGGATTTCGCATGGAACATTCTCAAGCAAGCCGGGTTGGATGACAGAATTTGGTTCGAAGGCAACCAATTGCCTCAATCGAATACTGGCCCCTTGAGCGTATTGTTTTATGAGTACTTCCGACGTGCCGAGTTCAACAGGGAGGCCCGTCGCCTGCCCGCCGATGTCAACGCGAAGTACCTGCAAGGCAATACCATCCGTCCCCGTGACCCCCTCGCCATCGACCTGGATGGCGACGGTATCGAAACCGTGGGTATTGCCGGTTCGGCGGTCCTGTTCGACCACAATGCCGACGGCATCAAGACCGGTACCGGCTGGGTCAAGGGCGATGACGCCTGGCTGGTGCTCGATCGCAACGGAGATGGTCTCGATCGACTCCGGACGTGAATTGTTTGGCGTGGACACGCTGTTGTCGGGCACGGTTGGTGTGGATGCGGTGTTCGCGCGATCGGGATTCGAGGCCCTGCAGGCGCTGGATACGGGTAGTGGTGTCGCCGACTCGGCCGGATTCGGCGATGGTGTCTTCGATTCCAAGGACTCGGCGTTTGGCTTGGTGCGGTTGTGGCAGGACATCAATCAGGATGGCGTGAGCCAGGCCAACGAGTTATCCACGCTGGCGCAGAAGAACATCCTCGGCATTTCACTGATTTCCACCAATACGACGATCAATCTGGGAAATGGCAACTCGGTCAGTGGCACCGCTGTTGTCACTCGCAGCAGTGGTCCCGATACGGTGGCGGAAACCGTTACCGTCAGTTCAGATACCACCGCTTCCAATCTGAACCTGGGGGGCAATCCGTTCTATCGTGTGTTCGCCACTCCCGTTGCAATGACGAACGAGGCGTTGGCCCTGCCTGACATGAAAGGCAGCGGTTGGGTGCGTGACCTGCGTGAGGCGATGAGTCTTGGCACGCCCCAGGGCGAAGACTTGTTGGCGAACGTTCAGGTGTTCGCAGCGCTAACGACCCGTGATGCGCAGATGGCGATGATCGATGACCTTCTGCGCTTGTGGGCGCAGACCAATCAGACCAGTACGATGGGGCCGCCCAATGATCCGCTTCGGCGATTTGTTCTGGCGAGTGATGTGGCGACCTCCTCCTTGTTGCAGACGGCGTTGCCGGTACTCGAGGTTTTCAATGGGCAATCGGTTGCCCAGGCAGGGATTCAGGCGCCATCGATCGGCTTAGGCAGCGATGGTCGCAGCATCAGTACCTATGCGCTGATCGGCCACACAGGCCGCCTTGATGCTGGAGTCGTATGTGCTGCTGCGTGAGTCGGTGTACGCCTCGCTCGCGATGCAAACCCGACTGGCGCCCTATCTTGATGCCATCGGTCTGGTCATAGACGCAAACGGGATAGGCTTCGACTTGACCGGATTCGACGCCAGGCTTGAGGGGCGAAGGGCCGATAGTCCGCGTGACGCCATGTGGGACCTGATTGATCTCAATCGCCTTGCCGGCGCCACACTGCTGAGTGTGAATTACGACGGAACGAACAAGCTGCGGCAATGGGTGCAGGAACTTGCGCTTGATTCGCCATTGCGCGCAGAACTACCATCGATGAATGTCCTGCTGGCCGGCACAGTGGTCGGCGGGACGGCTCACAGCGATATCTATATCGGTGATGCCGGGGCCAACGTGTTCAATGCAGCCGCCGGCGATGACCTGCTCGATGGTGGAGACGGTAGTGACAAGCTGTCTGGCGGCGATGGCAACGATTTGTTGCGTGGTGGCGCGGGTGCCGATACGCTCAGTGGTGGCAATGGCGATGACCTATTGCAAGGCGGTTCCGGCAACGACACCATCAATGGCGGCCTGGGCAACAACACCTACGTATTCGGTATCGGCGACGGCCAGGATGTGATCGAGCACTACTGGGACGCCACGCCCGACAAGTACAACGTTCTGAAGTTCGGCCCTGGCATCGACCCGTCGCAGATCGTGGCGCGCCGGGTCTACGACGCGGCCTTCGTTCGCTACGATGCCGGCAACACCAACGCGCTGTACGCGGCACTGGAACTGAGCATCGCCGGCACCGCGGACAAGATCACGGTGCGAGGCGCGTTCGACTACGACAACCCGGGCAACCCGTACAACGCACTGCAAGGCATTGAGTTTGCCGACGGGACGGTGTGGGGGCTGGAGCAGATCGTTGCGCGGACTCTGCAGTCGACTGAAGAAGCCGATACCTTGCGCGGTACGCTGAATTCGGACGTCATCCATGGCGGCAGCGGCAACGACTCGATCAGTGGCGGCAACGGTGACGACACGATTCACGGCGAAGACGGCAACGACGCCGTCGTGGGCGACAACGGCAACGACACCCTGTTCGGCGGAACGGGAAACGACAGCCTGACCGGTGGCAACGGCAACGACACGCTCGAAGGTGGCGCGGGCAACGACTTGCTGCAAGCCGGCCTGGGCAACAACACCTATGTGTTCGGTATCGGCGACGGCCAGGATGTGATCGAGCACTACTGGGACGCCGCGCCCGACAAGTTCAATCTCCTGAAGTTCGGCCCTGGCATCGACCCGTCGCAGATCGTGGCGCGCCGGGTCTACGACGCGGCCTTCGTTCGCTACGATGCCGGCAACACCAACGCGCTGTACGCGGCACTGGAACTGAGCATCGCCGGCACCGCGGACAAGATCACGGTGCGAGGCGCGTTCGACTACGACAACCCGGGCAACCCGTACAACGCACTGCAAGGCATTGAGTTTGCCGACGGAACGGTATGGGGGCTGGAGCAGATCGTTGCGCGCACCTTGCAATCAACGGATGGCGCCGATACCTTGCGCGGTACGCTGAATTCGGACGTCATCCATGGTGGCAGCGGCAATGACACCCTGGGCGGAGGTGCTGGGGACGACGATCTGCACGGCGGCGATGGCAACGACGCCATCAGTGGCGACAGCGGGAACGATTTGGTGTTACGGCGAAGAAGGCAACCGGTTGAAACGACGATGACTTGAATCCGGGTGGCGAACGGCAACGACACGCTCGAAGGTGGCGCGGGCAACGACTTGCTGCAAGCCGGCCTGGGCAACAACATCTATGTGTTCGGTATCGGCGACGGCCAGGATGTGATCGAGCACTACTGGGACGCCGCGCCCGACAAGTTCAATCTCCTGAAGTTCGGCCCTGGCATCGACCCGTCGCAGATCGTGGCGCGCCGGGTCTACGACGCGGCCTTCGTTCGCTACGATGCCGGCAACACCAACGCGCTGTACGCGGCACTGGAACTGAGCATCGCCGGCACCGCGGACAAGATCACGGTGCGAGGCGCGTTCGACTACGACAACCCGGGCAACCCGTACAACGCACTGCAAGGCATTGAGTTTGCCGACGGAACGGTATGGGGGCTGGAGCAGATCGTTGCGCGCACCTTGCAATCAACGGATGGCGCCGATACCTTGCGCGGTACGCTGAATTCGGACGTCATCCATGGTGGCAACGGCAATGACACCCTGGGCGGAGGTGCTGGGGACGACGATCTGCACGGCGGCGATGGCAACGACGCCATCAGTGGCGACAGCGGGAACGATTTGGTTTACGGCGAAGAAGGCAACGACGTGTTGAATGGTGGCGACGGCCATGACTTGATATATGGTGGCGCCGGAAGCGACAGCCTGACCGGCGGCAACGGCAACGACACGCTCGAAGGTGGCGCGGGCAACGACTTGCTGCAAGCCGGCCTGGGCAACAACACCTACGTATTCGGTATCGGCGACGGCCAGGATGTGATCGAGCACTACTGGGACGCCGCGCCCGACAAGTTCAATCTCCTGAAGTTCGGCCCTGGCATCGACCCGTCGCAGATCGTGGCGCGCCGGGTCTACGACGCGGCCTTCGTTCGCTACGATGCCGGCAACACCAACGCGCTGTACGCGGCACTGGAACTGAGCATCTCCGGCACCGCGGACAAGATCACGGTGCGAGGCGCGTTCGACTACGACAACCCGGGCAACCCGTACAACGCACTGCAAGGCATTGAGTTTGCCGACGGAACGGTATGGGGGCTGGAGCAGATCGTTGCGCGCACCTTGCAATCAACGGATGGCGCCGCCTGCAGTCGACTGAGAGCCATACCTTGCGCGGTACGCTGAATTCGGACGTCATCCATGGCGGCAGCGGGAACGACGCAATCAGTGGCGGCAACGGTGACGACACGATTCACGGCGAAGACGGCAACGACGCCGTCTTGGGCGACAACGGCAACGACACCCTGTTCGGCGGAGCGGGAAACGACAGCCTGACCGGCGGCAACGGCAACGACACGCTCGAAGGTGGCGCGGGCAACGACTTGCTGCAAGCCGGCCTGGGCAACAACACCTACGTATTCGGTATCGGCGACGGCCAGGATGTGATCGAGCACTACTGGGACGCCGCGCCCGACAAGTTCAATCTCCTGAAGTTCGGCCCTGGCATCGACCCGTCGCAGATCGTGGCGCGCCGGGTCTACGACGCGGCCTTCGTTCGCTACGATGCCGGCAACACCAACGCGCTGTACGCGGCACTGGAACTGAGCATCGCCGGCACCGCGGACAAGATCACGGTGCGAGGCGCGTTCGACTACGACAACGCGGGCAACCCGTACAACCCACTGCAAGGCATTGAGTTCGCCGACGGGACGGTATGGGGACTTGAGCAGATCATTGCACGGACGCTGCGGTCGACGAACGACGCAGATGCATTGCGCGGCAGTTCGCTGGCCGACACGATCCGAGGCGGCAACGGCAACGACACCATCCATGGTGGCCCCGGTGATGACGACCTGTACGGTGATGCAGACAACGATGTCCTGGGCGGCGACAGTGGCAACGATCGGTTGTGGGGTGGGGCGGGCGACGACCAACTGCGCGGAGGACTTGGCAACGACAAGTTGTACGGCAACGACGGCAACGATGTACTGATTGGCGACGCCAGTTTAGAGGCGAGTACGCCGTTGCGTATCACCAGCCTGTCAGTGGTTGCCAGGGGCACTGCCTGCCTTGGCGTGTGGCCTACGATGGCGGTGTGGCTAGCCGGTAGACTGGTGCAGTCCTTCGAGGTGGATGGCGTCGAATTCAAGTCCTACGTCATCACTGCCCCGCTGGGTCTGGATGCGACGTCGGTCGACATCGTGTTCTCCAACGATGCCTATCGACCCGATCTGGGGCAGGACCGCAATCTCTACCTTGACCGTATCGAGGTCAATGGGCGACTCGTCAGTGCCCGGGACGTCGGCGCCGTCATCGATTATGGTGTCGGAGCCGGCGCCTTCGATGGACTCAACACGGCCACGACCAGCGGGAGCTTGGCCAGCAACGGCGCCATCAGGATCAGCCTGCTGGGCAGCGACCTGCTCGATGGCGGGGCCGGTGCCGATTCGATGACTGGCGGCGTCGGCAATGACATCTACATCGTTGACAACGTTGCGGACCTGGTGATCGAGTCTGCCAATGGCGGTCACGACATCGTGCGTTCAAGTGTGAGTTATGTCCTGCCCAGCCACGTCGAGGACCTCGAACTCAGCGGCACGACAGCCATCGACGGAACCGGCAATGTGATGCAGAACACCTTGCGCGGCAACGCAGGTGCCAACCGGCTCGACGGCGGCGCAGGCGCCGACATGATGGTGGGTGGCGCAGGCGATGACAGCTACATCGTCGACAACCCGGGCGACGTTGTCTACGAAGTTGCCGGTGGCGGCTCAGACCGCGTTCTCAGCAGTGTGAGCCTCACTCTTCGGGCCGAAGTGGAGAGCCTGATGCTCACAGGATCGGCCGAGATCGATGGCACCGGCAACAGTCTGGCCAATACCCTGGTTGGCAATAGGGCGGGCAACCGCTTGAGTGGCGCAGCGGGTGACGACGCCCTCTATGGCGAGCAGGGCAGCGACCGGTTGTACGCAGGCGACGGAAATGACATCCTGTGGGGCGACGCCGCCACGGACACCCAGGCCACCGAGCGGGTCGATAGCTTGGTGATTCATGCCAGGGGAAGCATTTGTGATGGTATCTGGCCGACCATGCAGGTATGGATCGCCGGGGTCCTGGTGCAGAGTTTCGAGGTCAGCAGCGCCACTTTCACGGCCTACAAAGTGACGGCGCCTCTGGGCGTCGATGCCGGGTCGGTGGATGTCGTGTTTGGCAACGATGCTTATCGCCCGGATCTGGGGCAGGACCGCAACCTGTATCTGGAGTCGGATCGAGGTCAATGGGCGCAGGCTTGGCGCCTCGGCTGCCGGCGTGGTGCTGGACTACGGCTCGGGCGCCGCGGCGTTTGACGGATTCAATACCGCAGCGAGTTGGGGCGGTATGGGTTCGAATGGCGCCCTGCGTTTCGGACTCGCAGGTGCCGACTTGCTCGATGGTGGCACCGGTGCCGACGTCATGCACGGCGGCATAGGCAACGACTTGTACGTTGTCGACAACGGTCTGGACCGTGTGATCGAATTCGCCGACGGCGGGCACGACATCGTGCGCGCCAGCGTCTCGTATCTGTTGCCTGCGCATGTTGAAGACCTCGAACTCACCGGTGCCGCCGCCATCGACGGAACCGGCAATGCGACGCAAAACACCTTGCGCGGCAACGCAGCTGCCAATCGACTCGATGGTGCAGAGGGCACCGATCTGCTGGTCGGCGGAGCTGGTGCAGATACCTATGCGATGCGTCGTGGCTACGGCCGCGACACTGTCTACGACTACGACCTCGCGCCCGGCGTCGTTGATAGCGCTGTGTTCGAGGGTGATATCACGGCCGAGCAACTGTGGTTTCGCCGGGTCGGCAACAGCCTGGAGGTGCGTGTCATCGGTACCACCGATCAATTGAGCATCAGCGGCTGGTATAGCAGCAGTGCGTACCGCATCGAGGAGTTCAAAACCGGTGCTGGACAGACTTTGCTGGAAAGCCAGGTTCAGAGTCTGGTCGATGCGATGGCCGGTTTTGCGCCGCCGCCGATGGGTCAGGTGCAGTTGACGCCGGCGTACGCGAATGCCCTGAGCCCGACCATCGCCGCCAACTGGCATTGACCGTCAGTGGTCGAATGATCCCGCGTATCGAAACGGTCGCTGGCTCAGTCGTGGCCCCTGGCCATGCGCGGTGCCAGCCCGGCCAAGTCAAAGTGGCAGGCCGTCCAGCATTTCGTAGCTGTTGCGCAGCCAGGTCTTGACGCGCTGGCGCTCGAGCATGCCTAGTGCGTTTTCATCTTTCGCGCGGTTGTTGATGGCGGCCCAGAAACTGGCGTTCTGGCTGTCGATCTTGCGCATGCTCGATTCGTGCAGCGGCCCCAACGTAACAAGCCTGGCGCCCATGGCCAGCGCCTTTTTCAACGCCGCCGATTCCTCAAGATCGATGAAGTTGCTACCCCGACCAAGGTTCTTGACCACAATGTAGTTCGGCCCCGGACCATAGGTGTTGATCAGGCGGTCGAGCAGGTCGACCGAATCCTTGCCTGCATCGGAGACATGCCAGAAGTTGACGGTCACGCCCATTTCGCCGAGCAGCGACAACAGATCGGAGTCCTTGATCCAGCGCGCCAACGGAGCCGCGGTCTGCGCGGCCAGGTCAACGATGACGCTGGCTTGCTGGCCCATGGACGGCACTTCTTCGAAACTGCTGGCCACCTGGTCCAGGCCTTCGTAACGATCGACGATCACTGGCGACGCATAGTCGGCGTAAAACCGCGTGAACGAGGTGTGAGAGCGGTCGGTGTCGAAGCCGGTGAACGGGCGACCACGGTCGATGAAGTACTGGGCCAGCAGGCGTGACACCACCGACTTGCCGACGCCGCCTTTTTCACCGCCGATGAAATTGAGTGAAGCCATGGTCAGATTCCTTTCGGGGTTGCGGATACGGTTACAGATATGCGCGAAGACCGGGTGCAAGGGTTTGCTGCCACGCGCACCTTCGCGGTCTCAGCTCAGCTTCTTGACCAGCACCAGGCTTTTGCGGTCCCAGTTGTACTGGCGCCGGCGCGCTTCGGGTAGTTTGTCGGGATCGGCCACGACAAAGCCGCGCTTGAGGAACCAGTGCTTGGTGCGTGTTGTCAGCACGAAGATGCTCTCGATGCCCATGGTCTTGGCGCGTTGCTCGACGCGCTTGAGCACCCGTTCGCCGTCGCCCGAACCTTGCGCGTCGGGCGAGACTGTAAGTGCTGCCATCTCCGCGGTGCGGGCTTCGGGGTAGGGATACAAGGCGGCACAGGCGAAGATCACACCGTCGTGTTCCAGTATGGTGTAGTAGCCGATATCGCGCTCGATCTCGGTGCGCCCGCGCTTGACCAGGGTGCCGTCTTTCTCGAACGGTTCGATCAATTGCAGGATGCCGCCTACGTCGTCCGCCGTGGCCTCACGCAGGTTTTCCAGCTTTTCGTCTACCACCATGGTGCCGATACCGTCGTGTACGTAGACCTCGAGCAGCAAGGCACCATCGATGGCAAATGGCAGGATGTGACTGCGCTCTACGCCGCTCTTGCAGGCCTTGACACAGTGCTGCAGGTAGAACGTGGTGTCCATCGGTGTGCGCGCCAGCGGCAATTCGGCCAGCAGCTTTTCGGCCTGGGCCAGCGGCAACTCGGTATCAATAGTGTTGTCTTCCCCGGCCGGTTCGTTCGGGCGCACCAGGATGCCGGGGATTTCGGTCAGGAAGATCAGCTTGTCGCTTTGCAGGGCAATCGCGATCGAGGTGGCGGTTTCTTCCATGGTCAGATTGAACGCCTCGCCCGTTGGTGAGAAGCCAAAAGGCGAGACCAGCACGATGGCGCCGAAGTCCAGTGCCCGCTGGATACCGGCGATGTCAACCTTGCGCACCACGCCCGAGCTCTTGAAATCCACCCCGTCGACGATGCCCACCGGCCGTGCGGTGATGAAATTGCCCGAAATGACGCGTACGGTGGAGTCCGCCATTGGTGTGTTGGGCAGGCCCTGGCTGAACGCAGCCTCGATTTCGTAGCGCAGCTGGCCGGCCGCCTCCTGCGCACAATCGAGTGCCACTTCGTCGGTAATGCGAATGCCATGCGAATACTGTGGCTCGTGTCCCTTGGCCTTGAGCTGTTCGTTGACCTGCGGGCGGAAACCGTGCACCAGCACGATCTTCACCCCCATGCTCTGGATCAGCGCCAGATCCTGGGCCAGGTTGTGCAGCTTGCCGGCGGCAATGGCCTCACCGGCGATGGCCACGACAAAGGTCTGGTTGCGGAATTTGTGGATGTATGGCGCGACCGAGCGAAACCATGGCACAAAGGTGAAATTGAATACGGTGGACATCGGCGTAGCGATCTGGGCGGGGCGTCGCGGGAGGGGATGGCAAAAGTGTAGCAGTCGGCCACGCCGGGGCATTCATCAACCGGGATAATTGCGCGATGTCCGAACCGGTGCTCGAATTTCCTGAATCCCTGCCGGTATCGGTGATGCGTGACGAGATCATGCAGGCCATGGCCCGGCACCAGGTGATCATTGTCTGTGGCGAGACCGGCTCCGGCAAGACCACGCAGCTGCCCAAGATGGCGCTGGCACTGGGGCGGGGCAAACGGGCGACGGCACTTGCGGGCTGGGGCACGCCGGCCTATGCGCCCGGCCAGGGCAAGATGATCGGGCATACCCAGCCGCGACGCATTGCCGCCAGCTCGGTTGCCAAGCGCATTGCCGAGGAGCTCAAGACGCCGCTGGGCGAGGTCGTGGGTTTCAAGGTGCGCTTCCAGGACCGGCTGTCGCGCGACGCCTCGGTCAAGCTGATGACCGACGGCATCCTGCTGGCCGAAACCCAGACCGACCCGCTGCTCAAGGCCTACGACACCTTGATCATCGACGAGGCGCACGAGCGCAGCCTGAATATCGATTTTCTGCTCGGCTACCTGCGCCAGATCCTGCCGCGCCGGCCCGATCTGAAGATCATCGTCACCTCGGCCACCATCGACGCCCAGCGTTTTGCCGATCATTTCGCGTCGCGCCACGGCCCGGCGCCGGTGATCATGGTCTCGGGTCGCACCTATCCGGTGGAACAGCGCTACCGGCCGTACGAGGAAAGCCGCGAGTACGACCTCAATGACGCGATCTGCGATGCCGTGGATGAGTTGTGGCTGGGACCGGCTGCGGCACGCAACGCCGGGGATATTCTGGTGTTCCTGCCGGGCGAGCGCGAGATCCGCGAGGCGGCCGATGCGCTGCGCCGTCACCTGAGCCATAAGGTGCATTTGCGCAACGCCGAGGTGATTCCCTTGTTCGCGCGTCTGTCGCAGGCCGAGCAGGAAAAGGTATTTGACAACCACAGCGGGCGGCGCATCGTGCTGGCCACCAACGTGGCCGAGACCTCGCTCACGGTTCCCGGCATACGCTACGTCATCGACGTCGGAACGGCCAGGATCAAGCGCTACAGCTTTCGGAGCAAGGTCGAGCAGTTGCTGGTCGAGCCGGTGAGCCAGTCCTCGGCCAACCAGCGCGCCGGTCGCTGCGGCCGGGTCGCTGACGGCATTTGCATACGGCTGTATGCGCAGGACGATTTCGAGCAGCGCTCGCGTTTCACCGATCCGGAGATCCTGCGCAGCTCGCTGGCCGGCGTCATCCTGCGCATGAAGTCGCTGCATCTGGGCATGGTGGAGGAATTCCCGTTTATCGAGCGCCCCCTGGGGCGTGCGATTGCCGATGGCTACTTGTTGCTCGCCGAACTAGGCGCGGTGGACGATGCCAACGAACTCACCGCCATTGGCAAGGAGCTGGCGCGCTTGCCGCTCGATCCTAGAGTCGGCCGCATGATTCTGGAGGCGCGCGAGCGCCAGTCGCTCGATGAGGTGCTGGTGATTGCCAGCGCGCTCAGCGTGCAGGACGTACGCGACCGGCCGATGGAGGCGCAAGGCGCGGCGGACGCTGCGCATGTGAAATTCGACGACGAGCGCAGCGAATTTACCGGCTACCTCAAGCTGTGGAAGTGGATCAACCACGCGCGTGGCGAAAAAGGCAGTGCCGAACACCGCCTGTCCAACCGCCAGTACGAACAGCTGCTGCGGCAGAACTTTGTCAATATCCGCCGGGTACGCGAGTGGAAGGACATCCACTCGCAGTTGCACACCGTGGTGGCCGAGCACAAGTGGCGCCTGAATACTGCGCCGGCAACTTACGAACAACTGCATTTGTCGATGCTGTCGGGCCTGCTGGGCAATGTGGGCTGCAAGCTGGAAGACGACGAGGCCTATCTGGGTGCGCGCGGCATCAAGTTCTACCGCCATCCGGGCGCGCACCTGAGCAAGAAGCCGGGGCGCTGGATCCTGGCGGCCGAGTTGGTGGAGACGACGCGCCTGTTCGGCCGAGGCATCGCCGGCATCGAGCCGCAATGGATAGAGCAGGTTGCGGGCCACCTGCTCAAGAAGCAGTTGCTCGACCCACACTGGGAGAAGAAATCGGCGCAGGTCACGGCGCTCGAGCGCGCGACCCTGTATGGCATCGTGGTCTACAACGGACGGCGTGTCGACTTTGGTCGGGTCGACCCGCAAGGCGCGCGCGAGATCTTCATTCGCCAGGCGCTGGTGGCGGGCGAATGGGAGACCTCGCTGCCATTTCTGGCTGCCAACCGCAAACTGGTGGCCCAGGTGCAGGAGCTGGAGCACAAGTCGCGGCGCCAGGATGTGCTGGTCGACGACGAGCTGATCTACGCCTACTACGACCAGCAATTGCCGGCCGATATCTGTGGCGGACATGGCTGCGAGCAGTGGTACCGCCGTGCCGTGCGCGACAAGCCCGGCCTGCTGGTGCTCACGCGCGAGGAGTTGATGCGCCATGAAGCGGCTGGCATCACGACCCAGGCCTTTCCGCGCAATTTGCGCCTGGGCGGCGTCGACTGCCAGGTCGAGTACCTGCACGAGCCCGGCGATGCGCGCGACGGTCTTACCGTCACGATTCCGCTGTTTGTACTCAACCAGGTGAACGAGGAGCGCTGCGAGTGGCTCGTGCCCGGCATGCTCAAGGACAAGATTCTGGCGCTGCTCAAGAGCCTGCACCAGAAACCGCGCTCACGCTTCGTGCCGCTGCCCGACAGTGCCACCCGCATCGCAGAGCAGTTCAGCGCGCCCGAGGTGTTTGGTGGCGGCAGCCTGGTCGATGCCTTGCTCAAACTGGTGCGCGATACCACCTCGCTCGACATCAAGCGCGCGGATTTCAAACTCGACACCTTGAGCCCGCACCATTTCATGAACTTTCGGGTGACCGACGATAACGGCCGGCAGATGGGCGTCGGCCGCAATCTGGCGGCACTCAAGGCCGAGCTTGGCAGCCAGGCGCGAGGTGCGTTCCAGGCGCTGGCGGCACTCAAGCTGGGCAAGGCGCCGGCTGCGCCTGCAGTCAAGCTGGCAACCGGCAATCCTGGGCCGGGGTCCGCGGGCGCCGTCTACGCCCCCGGTGACGCCGCGCCACCGGCTCCCGCCCATGGCGCAGTGCCGGCGGCCAACGAGCGCCATGTGGCGTGGACCTTCGGCGAATTGCCTGAACTGCTGGAAATTCGCCGCAAAGGCCAGGTGCTGATTGGTTTTCCGGCGCTGATCGACGCGGGCGACGCCGTGACCATCGAGGTGTTCGACGAGCCCGAGGTGGCGGCGTCGCGCCACCGTGCGGGATTGCGTCGCCTGTTTGCCCTGCAACTGCGCGATGCCCTGAAATATCTCGAGAAAAACATTCCCGACCTGCAGAAGATGGGCGCTGCCTACATGCCGCTGGGCACGGTGGAGCAGTTGCGCGGCCAGATCATCGAGCTGGCGCTCGATCGTGCCTTTCTGCTCGACCCCTTGCCGGCGGACGCAGCTGCATTCAAACGGCGCGTTGAAGAGGGCCGTGCGCGCCTGACCCTGATTGCCAACGAGGTGGCGCGTCTGGCCTGCACCATCCTGATCGAATACGCGGCCGCTACACGCAAGGTCAAGGACAGCCGCAACGCCGCAGATGCGGCGGCGGATGCCCAGCAACAGTTGCAACGACTGATACCGCGCGACTTTCTCGCCCGCACACCCTGGACGCAGTTGCAGCACGTGGTGCGCTACCTCAAGGCCATCGTGTTGCGCCTGGACAAGGTGCGTGCCGACCCGGCGCGTGACCAGGCGCGGCTGGCCGAGATCCGGCCGCAGGAAGCCCGGTTCTGGCGCGAGGTGGCCGAGCGCAAGGGGGTGACAGACCCGCGGCTGCAGGAATTCCGCTGGTTGCTTGAAGAGTTGCGCGTGAGCCTGTTCGCCCAGGAATTGCGTACGCCGCAGCCGGTCAGCGTCAAGCGACTGGACAAGGCGTGGGCGCAGATCAATAGCTGAGCTCGGCCCAGTGAGTCGCCACCAGACCCGTTTGCGCCATCCGCTGCTGCGCCGCAGCGTGCTGGTGATGCGCCGCGTCGAGCGGCTTCCCGCGACGGTGCGTGGCTTGTTGTGGGTCGGTTTGTCGGGACTGCTTTTCGTGATCCTCAACACCTTGTTGCGCTCCTTGAGCCAGCAACTGCATCCGATGCAGACGCAGTTTCTGCGCTACGTGGCGGCCGTGCTGGTGATGCTGCCCCTGGTCGCCCGTGCCGGCGTGGCGGCCTACTGGCCGCAGCGCGTAGGTGGGCAGTTTTCGCGCGGCGCTGTGCATACCATCGGTTTGGTGCTGTGGTTTTCTGCGCTGCCCCATATACCGCTGGCCGACACCACGGCGATCGGATTCACCGGCCCGATCTTCATCATGCTGGGCGCCTACCTGTTCTTTCGCGAGACCATGCGCTGGGAGCGCTGGCTGGCGTCACTGATCGGGCTGGCGGGGGTGCTGGTTGTCGTGGGCCCCCAACTGTCGGGGCAGGGAGGGGTCTACAACCTGCTCATGCTGGCGTCGAGTCCGGTGTTTGCGGCCTCGTTCCTGATGACCAAGGCCTTGACCCGGTACGAGCGGGTCGAGGTTATCGTTTTCTGGCAGGCCTTGAGCGTGACCATCTGCAGTGTGCCGATGGCATTGTGGGTGTGGCAGACGCCGAGCCTGTGGCAATTGGGCGGTTTCCTGGTAGCGGGCCTGATTGGCGTGGGCGGGCACTACAGCGTGACCCGGGGTTTTGCCATCGCCGACATCTCGTCGACGCAGTCGGTCAAGTTTCTTGAGCTGATCTGGGCGGCCTGCATGGGCTGGCTGATCTTCGGCGACCTGCCGACCCGTTACACGCTCATCGGCGGTGCCTTGATCAGCGCCTCGACCATCTGGATCGCGCATCGGGAATCGAAGCGGCGCTAGACTGCCGGCCGTGCCGGCAGGCTCCTAGAGTCGGGCCAGGCGTTCGAGCGCCGAACGCAGCGTGTCGTCTTTCTTGGCAAAACAGAAGCGGATCACGTTCTGGTCAAAGCCATCGCCGTAAAACGCCGACAGTGGAATCGCGGCCACGCCGATCTCCGCCGTCAGCCATTGGCAGAACTCGGCTTCTCCAAGGTCCTTCTCGGGCACTGAAAGCGCTGATTTGTCGACACACTGGAAATAGCTGCCTTCACTTGGCAGCAGGCGAAAGCGGGTGTGGGCCAATCCTTCGCGAAACAGGTCGCGCTTGCGCTGGTAGAACGCCGGCAGTTCCTGGTAGTGACTTGGCTGAGCCATGAAACTGGCCAGGCCGTATTGCATTGGCGTATTGACGGTGAAGACGTTGAACTGGTGCACCTTGCGGAACTCAGCCATCAAGGACGCTGGCGCCGCCACAAAGCCGACCTTCCATCCGGTCACATGGTAGGTCTTGCCGAAACTCGACACGATGAAGGCGCGGGCGGCCAGAGCCGGAAAACGCGCCGCACTGTGGTGTTGCTGACCGTCGAACACCATGTGCTCATAGACTTCGTCGCTGATCAGGAAGATGTCGGTCGGCGCCAGTAGGTCCTGCAGGCGCAGCATGTCCTGTTCGCTCCATACCGTGGCGCTCGGGTTGTGCGGGCTGTTGACCACGATGGCGCGCGTTCGCGGCGTGATGGCGGCGGCGATTTTGTCAAAGTCGGGTCGAAAGCTGCCGGGCGTCAGGGGAACGCGCACCGGTATGCCGCCGGCGAGTTCGATATTGGGCACGTAGGAGTCGTAGCAGGGGTCGAGCACGATTACCTCGTCGCCCGCGCGCACGATGGCCAGGATCGCCGTGAAGATGGCCTGGGTGGCGCCGGCCGTGACGGTGATCTCGCTGGCTGCGTCGTAGCAGCGCCCACCGTGGGGACCATGCCAGGCACTGAGCTTGACAGCGATTGCCTCGCGCAGCGGCGCCACGCCGGTCATCGGCGGGTACTGGTTCAGGCCCTGGGTCATGGCGTCGCTGACGGCGCTGACCAGGGCCGGGTCACAGGCGAAGTCCGGGAAGCCCTGGCCCAGATTCACGGCTTTTTTCTCCGCCGCCAATGCGGACATGACGCTGAAGATGGTGGTGCCGACGTTGGGCAGTTTGGTGATGAGGTCGGGGGTGCGGGGGGGGATCGGGGAGGGCATGGGGGGACGGGAAGTTGGCGTTGGTTCAGATCGTGGTTTTGCGGATCTGTCGAACAGCCGACATCCGACAAAATGTCGGGGTCAGAGCTTGTTCACTGCGTGTAACTCGGTCTGTCGCAAGGTCGGACATCCGACAAGTGTGGGTACTGAGCTCGTCACTGCGTGTAACTGGTCTGTCCCACCAGGTTTCTCACATTTCATAATCACTAGCCTCTCCGCTCATGGCGCGGGCGACGAGGTTGCGGGTCAGGCGGTCGCTGAGCAGTTCGGCGAACTTGAGCACGAAGTTGCGCTGGTAGGCGCCGCGTTTGAAGGCGACGCGGGCCACGTTCTGGCCGAACAGGTGGCCGGCCGGGCGTACGCGCAGTGCGCTCTTGCTGCCGTCTTCGGTGATGTCGCGCACGGCCATTTCAGCGACGATGCCCACTCCCATACCCAGGCGCACGTAGGTGGTAATCACGTCCGAGTCGATAGCCTCGAGCACGATCTCCGGATGCAGATTGCGTGTGGCGAACGCCTGGTCTATCCTGGTTCGCCCGGTGAACGACGGGTGGTAGGTGATAAGCGGCTCGACCGCCAGATCCTCCAGCGTGATGCGTTCGAGCTGACACAGGGCGTGGCCTTGCGGCAGCACCAGCACATGCTGCCACTCATAGCACGGCAGCGTCACCAGGCCGGGGTATGCCGCCAGCGATTCGGTGGCAATGCCGATATCGGCGGTCTCCTCCAGCACCATCTGCGCCACCTGATCGGGTGCACCCTGGTGCAGGCTGACGCGGACCTTGGGATAGGCCTGGCGCAACTGCGTCACCGATGGCGGCAGCACATAACGTGCCTGGGTATGCGTGGTCGCAATGGACAGTGTGCCGCTGTCCTGGGCGCTGAATTCATTGCCGATGCGCTTGAGATTGCCCACCTCGCGCATGATCAGATCGATGCTCTTGAGCACCTGCTGTCCGGGTTCGGTGACGCGTTTGAGTCGCTTGCCGTGGCGGATGAAGATGTCGATGCCGAGTTCTTCTTCGAGCTCGATGATGGCCTTGGATACGCCGGGCTGCGAAGTATGCAAGGCCTTGGCAGCCTCAGTGAGGTTCAGATTGCGCTTGACGGCTTCCTGGACGAAGCGGAATTGATGCAGATTCATGTCGGTCGGCAGTCCATGGCGCCAGATTATGCCCGCCGTGCCCGTCTGAGCTGCGAAAAAAGGCGCTCAACGCAACGCGTTGCGGGCCAGCAGATCGATTACCTGCGGGTCTTCGCCAATCGCCGTGCGTTGTTCAATCTTCAGTTCGGGATACTGCAAGGCTAGCTGCGAGACCAGTTCAGGCAGGTCCTGGCGGGCATGTCGTCCCATGCCCAGAAACATCGGTATCACGGAGATGCGCGCGATACCCATGCCCACCAGCTCAGCAACAACGCTCGCAAGATCAGGCTGTGTCAACTCCAGGTAGGCGCAGCGCACGACGCATTGCGGCTCTATGGCCTGCATTTGCTGCGCAACCGCCTCGATGGGCCGACTCCACAGCGGGTCGCGCGATCCGTGCGCGAAAAGTACGATGGCGTGTACGTGCATGTTTATCCCTTGACTATCAACGGCGCAGCACCAGCCAACTGAAGGCTGATAGCGACAAGACAGAGTAAATCAGACCGGGCGCCGCAGCGGCCAGCCAAGGCCACCAGTTGCGCAGGTTGCCGAAGTGGCCGAACAGGTTGTTGAGCAGAAAAAAGCTGATGCCGGTCATGACACCGATGAACACGTAGGTGGAAATGCCGGTGGTGCGGAAATGCAGGTAGGCGAAAGGCAGTGCCAGCACGACCATCACCAGGCAGCTCAGGGGATAAAACACCTTGCGCCACAACTCCAGTTCATAACGTTGCGATGCCTGGTCGTTGGCGTCAAGGTGGCGCATGAACTGGAACAGGTCGATGATCGACATGCGCTCGGGTTTGAGCAGTGCGACCGCCGCCATCTCCGACGTCAAGGTGGTGGGCCAGCGGTACTCGTCCAACGCCTCGACCTCGGCCTGGGGCTGTCCTTGGGCATCGCTACTGAACTGAGTGCGTCGCACGCCTTTGAGCGTCCATGCGTCTGCGCCGGCGAAACTGCCGCCGTCGGCTTCGCTGTTGGCCAGCAGTTTGCCGGCATCCGAATACTCCATGATGCGGATACGGCGCATTTCGCCGTCGGGGCGCAAGGCTCCGACATTGACCCAGAACGAGTGCGTGCCCTGTTTCTCGCGCAGCCAGGCGCCGGTCTGGCCCACGGTGATTTCCCGCACGTACTTGGCGCGCAGAAACTGGCCAGCGCGATCGGATGCAGGAACCAGGAAGTCGCCTATGGCATAGGTCACCAAGGTGAACAGCAGGCCAAGACCGAGCATGACGCGCAGTGCCCTCCAGGGATCGAGTCCACTGGTACGCAGCACGGTGAACTCGGAGTTCTGCGCGAGCCGCGCCATGACGAAAACCGAGCCGATCAGCACGGTAATCGGCAGCAGGTCGTAAAGACTGCTGACCGACAGGGTTGCAACAAACATGAACGCATGGCGTAGCTGATAGCCCTCAGGCCCGGCGGTGTTGATCCAGCGCAGTTCGTTGACGAAGTCGATGAATGAAAACAGGGCCAGGAAAGCCAGTGTGGTGAATCCGACTGCTGCGATTACTTCGCCATAGAGCATGCGGCGCACCGTGTTCATGGGGTGCCCGCGGTTGATTCGAGGACTGGCTCGGTGCCCCGGCGCAGGCGAGCCAGCAAGCTCAGGTTCCAGTGCTTCTTGACGAGCAGCAGGCCGGTGAACATGAAGACGCCGCCATGCAGGGCCAGGTTGTAGCTCCAGAATTCGCTGGCACCGGCGGCAATACGGCTGGCGCCGAGGTTGACCATGTTGTAGTAGATGATGAAGGTGAATAACGAAAAAAGCAGGTTGCCATTGCGTCCGACGCGCGGATTGACCGTGGAAAAGACCAGACCCAGCAACACGAAGTTGATCGAAGACAAGGCCAGGCCGATACGCCAGGAGAGTTCGCCGAGCAGCGTCGGGGTATGACCAATCCAAAGGGCCATCGTGGACATTGCCTGCGGACGCAAGACGCTCGCCACCTGCTGCGCCTTCTCGTTCACCAGCACGCCGTATTCCTTGAACTCGCTGATCTTGAATCCGGCTTCGTTGATCTGGTCTTCCATGCGCTGCCCATTGGACAGCAGCAGGAAACGGTCCTCGCCGGAGGTCTCTATCCGTCCGGCCCGGGCCGTGGTGATGACATGCTTGCCCTTTTCCCGGGCGGCGATGAACACCTGACCAGCCGTCTTGCCGCCGATGGAGTCCTTGTCGATGAAAAACACCCTTTCGCCGCTGGCGGACTCCTGAAACTGCCCCGGAACAATGCGCTCCAGGTCGCTGCGCTGCTCGTAGCGGTCACTCAAGGCTTCCGATTGCTGATGTGACCATGGCCACACGAACACCAACAGCAGGGCGATGGACAACCAGATTGGCCAGGCGAAACGCAGCAGGGGACGCAGGAAGCTGGCCAGGCCCTGGCCGCTGGAGAACCAGACCGCCATTTCACTGTCGCGGTACATGCGTGACAGGGTGGACACGGTTGCGACGAACAGACTCAAGGTCAGAATGGTCGGCGCGTGCCCCAGCACGGTGTAGCCCAGCACCATCATGACCTCGGCCGGATCGACGCTGCCGCGCGAGGCCAGGCCCACCGTGCGGATCAACAGCATGGTCATGACAGTCGTTGCGAGCACCACCACGGTGGCGCCGAAGGTCCGGGACATCTCCTTGCGGATGGAAGAATGGAATAACATCGATGGCAATGAAAAACGCAATTATGAACTTTGAAATCCAGGCCATGGACCTGGCCGACGCCGTAACCCTCAAGGCCGACGCCTTGGTGGTGCTGGTGCCCCAAACATTCAAGCCCGTCAAGGGAGTGCTGTCCGATCTGGTCGCCGCGGCACTCAAGGCAGGCGATCTGGAGGCCAAGGCGGGCAAGATGCTGGCGCTATACGACGTTGCCGGCATTGCCAGCAAGCGCGTATTGCTGGTGGGCTGCGAGGCCGGCACTGCGCGTCAGGTAAGGCAAGCGGTAGGAACTGCGGTGGCGGCGCTCAAAGTGGCGAATGTGCATAGACTGCTGGTGTGTCTTGCCGAGCCTTGTGATGATGGCGCAGTGCGTGCGGCGGTATGCGCGGCAGCCGATGCCAGTTACGTCTACACGACCACCAAATCCAAACCGGAACCCCGTTCGCTCAGGCATCTGATCTTGGGGGTCACCGATGCAGCGCAGAGCCGGAACGCATTTGCCAAGGCTGTGGCCACGGTGCGCGGCGTTGAATTGGCCAAGGAATGGGCGAATCGCCCAGGCAACCATGCCACGCCCACCATGCTTGCCGGTGCCGCCAAGGAACTGGCCCGGATGCCGAAAATCCAATGCGAGGTGCTTGGGCCCAAGCAGGTGGCCAAGCTGGGCATGGGCGCGTTCATGGCTGTGGCCAGGGGCTCGGAGGAAGAACTGCGCTTCATCGTGCTGCGCTACAACGGTGCGGCCAAGACCCAGGCGCCGACGGTGCTGGTAGGCAAAGGTATCTCTTTCGACACCGGCGGCATCTCGATCAAGCCGGCGCCCGAGATGGACGAGATGAAATACGACATGTGTGGGGCCGCCAGCGTGCTGGGTGTGTTCCGCTCCCTGGCCGAGCTCAAACCGGCGATCAATGTCGTCGGGCTGATTCCGAGTTGCGAGAACATGCCCGACGGTCGCGCCGTCAAACCGGGCGATGTGGTGACCAGCATGAGTGGGCAGACCATCGAAATTCTCAATACCGACGCCGAAGGGCGCCTGGTGCTGTGTGATGCGCTGACCTATGCCGAGCGTCTTAATCCCAAGGTGGTGGTCGACATTGCCACACTGACCGGTGCCTGCGTCATTTCCCTGGGGGGCGTGCGCAGCGGCATGTTTGCCAGTACTGACGCGCTGGCCGCTGAACTGGCGGCTGCGGGCGAGAACGCGCAGGATCTGTGCTGGCGCATGCCGCTTGACGATGAATACGCCGAGGGTCTGAAGACCCATTTCGCCGACGTGGCCAACGTGGCTGGCAGGCCTGCCGGCGCGGTGACAGCAGCCAAATTTCTGCAGCGCTTCACGACCAAGTACCCGTGGGCCCATCTGGACATCGCGGGAACGGCCTGGAAGGGTGGGGCGGCCAAGGGTGCGACCGGCCGTCCTGTGCCCTTGTTGCTCGAATTCCTGCTGACCCAGGCCGAATCCCAGCCGGCCAAGACCCCGGCCAAACGCACGGCGCCCGCGCGTCGGTCCAAGGCCTGATGCAGCGAACGGCTGTGTGGCGCGGCTTTTTTGGCAAGCGGTGCCTTCCAACTCGAACCTGTGAAATGCCGGTGTCGGTGGCTCTTGGCGCACGACCATGACCGAAGTCGCATTTCACTTCAACATGCCGGACAAGACCCAGCATGTGTGCCGCTTGCTGCGCAAGGCGACGGCGCAAGGAGCGCGCGTGGCCGTTTGCGGGCCACAGGCCGTGCTGCGTGAACTCGATACAGCCTTGTGGTCTTTTTCGGCCGTGGATTTTGTGCCTCATTGCCTCGTGGACAGCCCGGCCGAAATGCTGAACGCTTCGCCAGTCGTGCTGGGCGTGTCCGTGGCCGGCTCGCCGCACCATGACGTCCTGCTCAATCTCGATGCCGAGGTGCCGGCCGGATTTGAACGCTTTTCCCGAGTGATCGAGGTTGTCGGCGCCGACGCGCAAGAGCGGGCGCAATCGCGCCTGCGCTGGAAGTACTACCAACAGCGGGGCTATCCCATCGTGCAGCACGACCTCGCGCCCAAGGAGTCCGACTGATGGTCACCACGGCGCGCGGATATCCGCGTTTTCTTCCCACCTTGACCGAGGTGGTGCGGGCGCCGACGCCAGTTGCCGTGCCGGTCGAACCGGTCGAACCCACGCCTGATCCGGCCGTGCTGGAGGCACAGCGTCGGCAGGCGCTGGTCGAAGCACTGCGCGCCCATATCCTGACGGCCATAGACGACAAGGTGCAGGATGTGGTGGCTTCGGCCATGCTCGAACAGGTCGACCTGATCGGCGAGCGCTTGCGCCGCCAGATGGACGACATGGTGCGCGAGTCACTCGAAGCGGTGGCAGGACGGTTGGGCGCTGAATTGGAGATTCTGGTGGATGAAGCGGTGGATGCGGTGCTTGCGGGTTCCGCCGCGCCGTCCCCCGAAGAGCCGCCGACGGATCCGGATTCCTGAGCTCCGGGCGCGACCCAAGAGGTTTCGTTGTTTTTTTGCTGATTCGTGGTCGCTGCAAAGGGGTTTTTTCTGTGTTGTAGCGGCTGAAAATGCGTTATCCTCGCCCGTTGTTGGGGCAATTGATGCCCAAACTGAATAACCCCCCCCTTGGAGACCCTATGCAAATGAACTTTCGTACAACTTTGACGGTGTGCGCCGCCGCCGCATTGTTGGTGGCTTGTGGCAAGAAGGAAGAGGCGGCTCCTGCAGCTGCTCCTGCGCCTGCCGCCGTTGAGGCGCCTGCTGCTGCTCCTGCGGCTGCTGGCGATGTCATCAAAATCGGTCACGTTGGCCCGACCAGCGGTGCGATTGCTCACCTGGGCAAGGACAACGAGAACGGTGCCCGCATGGCCATCGAAGAACTCAATGCCAAGGGTCTCATGATCGGTGGCAAAAAGGCTGTGTTCGAATTGCTGCCTGAAGACGACGCTGGCGATCCGAAGCAGGGCACGGCTGTTGCCACCAAACTGGTTGACGCAAAGGTCAACGGCGTGATCGGTCACCTGAACTCCGGTACCACGATCCCTGCATCGGCCATTTACGACGCAGCTGGCATTCCCCAGATCTCCCCGTCGGCAACCAACCCCAAGTACACCCGCCAAGGCTTCAAGGGCGTGTTCCGCGTCGTGGCTGACGACGTGCACCTGGGCAGCACGCTGGGCAAATACGCGGTGAATACGCTCAAGGGCAAGAACATCGGCGTGATCGATGACCGTACCGCATACGGCCAGGGTGTTGCCGAAGAGTTCTCGAAAGCAGTCACCGCTGCTGGTGGAACCGTTGTGGGTCATGAGTTCACCACCGACAAAGCCACTGACTTCAACGCCATCCTGACCACGCTCAAGGGCAAGAAGGTTGACGTCGTGTTCTTCGGCGGCATGGACGCCGTTGCCGGCCCGATGATCAAGCAGATGGTCCAGCTTGGCATCAAGGCCAAGTTCATGGGCGGCGACGGCATCTGCTCGGGCCAGTTGCCCGTGCTGGCCGGTGCGGCACTGACCGACGATATGGTTTACTGCGCCGAGGCCGGTGGTGTCGAAGGCGAACAGAAAGTCGGCATGGAGAAATTCCGCGCTGACTTCAAGGCCAAGTTCGGTGCCGACGTGCAGGTGTATGCACCTTACGTCTACGACGCATTGAACGTGATGGTCGCATCCATGGTCAAAGCCGATTCGGCCGATCCTGCCAAGTACCTGCCGGTCCTCAAGACCATGGAGCACAAAGGCGTGACGGGCAATATCGCATTTGACGAAAAAGGCGACATCAAGAACGGCGCGCTGACCCTGATGACCTACAAGGGCGGCAAGCGTACGGAACTGGCCGTGATCCGCTAATCCAGCGCTCACGTACCTGAAAAGCCCCGCTCTGCGGGGCTTTTTTTCGTCTGCGCGCGGCGGGCCATGGGCAACGGCTGCAGCAGTGCAACAGTATGATGGCGCTCTCAAAAAGGAACACCTGGCATGCGCGACGCGCGATACGACATCTTGTTCGAACCGGTGAAGATCGGGCCGGTGACCGCGCCGAATCGCTTCTACCAGGTGCCGCATTGCACAGGCTTGGGTCATCGTTATCCGCAGGCCGAGGCGCGTTTGCGCGGCATCAAGGCCGAAGGCGGTTGGGGTGTGGTGTCGACCCAGGAGACAGAGATTCACGCCACATCGGACCTGACACCCTCCAACCAGGCCAGACTCTGGGGTGCGCAGGATATTCCCGCGCTGCGTCTTGTCACCGATGCGATCCACGCGCACGGCGCGCTGGCCGCGATCGAGCTGGCGCACAACGGGCTGCATGCGCCCAATCGCTACAGCGGCTACGCGCCGATCGCGCCCTCGCATGCCATAGTCGATTGTGATGATCCGGTTCAAGCCCGTGCGATGGACCTGTCCGACATCGCCGCGTTCAGGCGCTGGCATGTGCAGGCGGCGCTGCGCGCGAAAGAGGCCGGCTTTGACATCATTTATGTGTACGCCGGTCACGACATGGTGTTGCTGCAGCATTTCCTGCTTGCGCGGCACAACCATCGCACCGATGCCTACGGCGGATCGCTGGAAAACCGCATGCGACTGTTTCGCGAGGTCATCCGGGACACCCGCGACGCTGTCGGCGCCACTTGCGCCGTGGCGGTGCGGCTGGCCGTGGACGAGTTGCTTGGCGCCGAGGGCTTGCGTCATGACGTGGAGGCGCAGGACATCATCAGTGCGCTGGCCGAGGAGCCGGACCTGTGGGATGTGAATCTGTCGGACTGGTCGAACGACAGCCAGACCTCGCGTTTTTCCGAAGAGGGATTTCAGGAGACCTATACCCGCTTTGTCAAATCGGTAACCAGCAAACCGGTGGTCGGCGTGGGGCGCTACACCTCGCCTGACACCATGGTTCGGGTGGTACGCCAGGGCGTGCTCGACTTCATCGGTGCTGCGCGCCCGTCGATCGCTGATCCCTTCCTGCCACGCAAGATCGAACGCGGCGATGTGGATTCCATCCGCGAATGCATAGGTTGCAACATCTGCGTCATGAGCGACAACATCAGCGCTCCGCTTCGCTGCACGCAGAATCCTACGATCGCCCAGGAGTGGCGTCGGGGCTGGCATCCTGAGTTCATTCCTGCGCTGGCGAAGCCGGCGCAATTCCTCGTCGTGGGAGGAGGTCCGGCGGGCCTGGAGGCGGCCCGCGCACTGACGCAACGCGGCGCAGATGTGACGCTGACCGAAGCAGGCCATAGCTGGGGTGGCCGTGTCACGCTGGAAAGCCGGTTGCCCGGATTGGCCGCCTGGGCCCGGGTACGCGATTGGCGCATGGGTCAGTTGAAACAGGCCGCCAACGCGCAGCTCTGCCTGGACAGCCCGCTCAAAGCGAACGATCTGCTGGAATATGGAGTCCCCCACATCGTGCTGGCCACGGGCGCTCGCTGGCGCGCCGATGGCGTCGGACGGGTGCATCGACGGCCACTGGGTTTTCTGGATGCCGCGCGGGTCCTCACCCCCGACGACCTGATGCGTGACGGCGCTGCTGCCGTCAAGACCGATGGCCCGGTGGTGATTTTTGACGACGACCGCTTCTACATCGCCAGCGTATTGGCTGAGTTGTTGGCCAACGCGGGCCGGCAGGTGGTATTCGTGACCCCGTCCGCCGTGGTCGCGCCTTGGACGGAACACACCTTGGAGCAAAGCCGCATTCAGCGGCGTCTGATAGCCAAGCAGGTGGAAATCGTGCCGCTGCACGTGCTAAGCGGCATGTCGGCCGATACCTTGACACTGGCCTGTGTTTATTCCGGCAAGTTGCGCGTGATCGCTTGTGGCAGTTTGGTCAGTGTCACCTCGCGTCTGCCGCGTGACGATTTGTGGCTGGACATGCTGGCACAGCGCGAGCGCTGGCAGGATGCCGGCATCCTGTCGGTGCAATGTATTGGCGACTGCCAGGCGCCAGGACTGATTGCCGGCGCCGTGCATGCGGGACACGCCTATGCACGACAGGCTGCGTCAGCAACCGCGTCCGAACCCTTGCGCGAGGACTTCGGCCACGTCCCGGCCGGAGCGGCGCCGCTAGCCCATGGCCGCTGATGCGCGTACGGTTGATCGGGCAAGACTGTGCGCCGCCTGCCGCACATGTTCGCCTGCTGCGGGTACAACCAGGCGATGACGCAGGAAACCGTGCGCCATATCGGTGGCGGTGTGCAACTGCACGTCGACCCCCGCGCCACGCAGCAGCGGCGCGTATCCGACGCACTCGTCGTGAGCTGCGCCGCCTTGAGCTGGAGCGCCCGCTGACGCGCCGAAACCGGCGCGCAAACGTGGTGCAGGGGCAGCCAGAATCAAGGCGACGTGATGCTACCGTTTTGGGCTGATAAGGGCCTCAGTCTGGAGGCAGTGACGTACGTTGTTCGGTCGCCAGCACCACGCGGTTGCGCCCGGCCTGCTTGCCGGCGTATCGGTGGCATGGTGCCGTGGGAATGGCCCCACTCGAACGGTGACGTGTGCGACGTGATGCCCGGCCGGCCTTGTCGGTAGTGGCGACAAGCGCAGAATCTTAGGCGGGATTCTTGGGGGGTAGAACAGTTTTCCCATGTGATTTCATTGGGAAACTGGCGGAGAGGGCGGGATTCGAACCCGCGGAGGGTATAACCCCTCGCACGCTTTCCAGGCGTGTGACTTAAACCGCTCATCCACCTCTCCAGAGCGCGCAATTGTATCAGCGTGCCAGTGGCCGGCTGGCTGCGTGGCCGCTGGGCTTATTTGCCCTTGGTGGTCTGGATCATCGTCATGGCCGAACCGATCAGGCTGGAGACCTCGGTCATGTTGCTGGGCACGATCAGCGTGGTGCTGGCATCGGCTGCCACCTTGGCATAGGCCTCGACTGCCAGCTCGGCCACCTTGAGTTGCACAGCGTGGTCGCCACCCGGGAGTTGGATCGCGGCGGCGACGCGTTCGATGGCCTTGGCATTTGCTTCGGCCACGGCGATGATGGACTCGGCTTCGCCCTGCGCGCGGTTGATGACCGCCTGCTTCTCGCCTTCGGAGCGGGCGATGAAGGCCTCACGCTCGCCGGTGGCAATGTTGATCTGCTCCTGGCGTCGGCCTTCGGATGCCGCGATCAGTGCCCGCTTCTCGCGCTCGGCAGTGATCTGCGCCTGCATGGCGCGCAGAATTTCGTTGGGCGGCGTCAGGTCCTTGATCTCGTAGCGCAATACCTTTACACCCCAGTTGAGTGCCGCTTCGTCAATCGCCTGCACGATCTGTGCATTGATGATGTCGCGTTCCTCGAAGGTCTTGTCCAGCTCCAGCTTGCCGATCACCGAGCGCAGTGAGGTCTGGGCCAGCTGGGTGACGGCCATGATGTAGTTGGACGAGCCGTAGCTGGCGCGCATCGGGTCGGTCACCTGGAAGTACAGAATGCCGTCGACCTGCAGCTGCGTGTTGTCGCGCGTGATGCAGACCTGGCTGGGCACATCGAGCGGGATTTCCTTGAGGCTGTGTTTGTACGCCACCTTGTCGATGAAGGGCACCAGGATGTTCAGGCCCGGCGAGAGCGACGCGTGGTATTTGCCCAGCCGCTCCACGACCCAGGAGTTTTGCTGTGGCACCACCTTGATGGAACGCGTGATGAAGATGGCGGCGATGACGAATATGACGATGGCGACTTCCATGGGGTACTTTTCCTTGTTGTTGGTGTTTGTCTAACTGGCTTTATCGAGCAGCAGGCGACTGCCTACCAGCTCCGAAACCCGGTGCGGACCACTTGTCGGCGCAATCCCCTCGCGGTGGATGGCGGTCCAGTTGGCGCCGCGGTACTTGACCTGGGCTGTGCCGTCTGCCTGCCAGGTGTCGACCATCACGGTCTCGCCGACATCGAGATTGACGCTGCGCATGGACCGTATCGAGGGGTCTCCCGGCCGACGTTTGCGGATCTGGTGCCAGACTACCACTGCGCCGCCGCCAACAACCGCCGCGACCAGCAGTTGTGTGGTCATGCCGGCACCTGCATGCGCGGCCAGTGCCGCCGCTGCGGTACCGATCGCGAACATCAGCAGATAGAAGGTGCCGGTTACCAGCTCGATTCCGACAGCGGCGCCAGTGGCCAGCCACCAGAGAGTTGATTCAGCCATTGTGGCCCCCATGTATTGTTCACGCCACATTTTGGAGCAATTACGTCGCACCATCGACGGGGGTTAACGTTAATTCCCTACACTGCGCGGTTCTATCCGCATTGAAACTTGGCCCTCGGGCACGGAGACCGCATGAAATTTCGCTTCCCCATCGTCATCATCGACGAGGACTTCCGCTCCGAGAACACCTCCGGACTGGGTATCCGTGCGCTGGCGCAAGCCATCGAGAGCGAAGGGTTTCGAGGTGCTGGGGGCCACCAGCTATGGTGATCTGTCCCAGTTTGCGCAGCAGCAGTCGCGCGCCAGTGCCTTCATTCTGTCGATCGACGACGAGGAGTTCACCGCCGATGCCGACCTGGGTCCGGCCGTGCTCAATCTGCGTCAGTTCATCACCGAGGTGCGGCGCAAGAACCTGGATGTGCCGATCTACGTCTATGGCGAGACCAAGACCTCGCGCCATATTCCGAACGACATCCTGCGCGAGCTGCATGGCTTCATCCACATGTTCGAAGACACGCCGGAGTTCGTGGCGCGCCACATCATTCGCGAGGCCAAGAGCTACCTCGAAGGTGTGCAGCCGCCGTTCTTCAAGGCCTTGCTCGACTACGCCGAGGACGGCTCGTTCTCCTGGCATTGCCCGGGCCACTCCGGCGGCGTCGCGTTCCTGAAGAGCCCGGTGGGGCAGATGTTCCACCAGTTCTTTGGCGAGAACATGTTGCGCGCCGACGTCTGCAATGCGGTCGAGGAACTCGGTCAGTTGCTCGACCACACCGGCCCGGTGGCCGATTCCGAGCGCAATGCGGCGCGCATCTTCAATGCCGACCATTGCTTTTTCGTCACCAACGGCACCAGCACCTCGAACAAGATGGTGTGGCACCACTGCGTGGCGCCGGGCGACGTGGTGGTGGTCGACCGCAACTGCCACAAGTCGATCCTGCACGCGATCATCATGACCGGTGCGATTCCGGTGTTCCTCAAGCCCACGCGCAACCATTTCGGCATCATCGGCCCGATTCCGAAAGAGGAGTTTGAGCCAGCGGCGATCCAGGCCAAGATCCGCAGGAACCCTTTGCTCAAGGGGGTCAATGCCAAGAACGTCAAGCCGCGCGTATTGACGATCACACAGTCGACCTACGACGGTGTGCTGTACAACACCGAGACCATCAAGGGCATGCTCGACGGCTACGTCGACAACCTGCATTTCGACGAAGCCTGGTTGCCGCACGCGGCCTTTCATCCGTTCTACGGTGCCTACCATTCGATGGGCAAGAAGCGCACCCGGCCGAAGAAGGCCGTGGTGTATGCGACCCAGTCGATCCACAAGCTGCTGGCCGGCATCAGCCAGGCCAGCCAGGTGCTGGTGCAGGACGCGCAGGAGGTCAAGCTCGACCGGCACCTGTTCAACGAAGCCTATCTGATGCACACCAGCACCAGCCCGCAGTACAGCATCATTGCCAGCTGCGATGTGGCCGCGGCGATGATGGAGCCACCCGGTGGCACCGCACTGGTCGAGGAGAGCATTGCCGAGGCGCTGGACTTCCGGCGCTCGATGCGCAAGATCGACGACGAATACGGCGACGACTGGTGGTTCAAGGTCTGGGGCCCGGACCATCTGGTCGACGAAGGCATCGGGCGCGCCGACGACTGGATCATCAAGGGTGAATCACGCAAGGGCAAGATCGGGCGTCAACTGGCATGGCTTCGGCAAGCTGGCGGCCGGCTTCAACATGCTCGACCCGATCAAGTCGACCATCGTCACGCCGGGCATGGATCTCAACGGCAAGTTTGCCAAGACCGGCATCCCGGCCAGCATCGTGACCAAGTTCCTGGCCGAGCACGGTGTGGTGGTCGAGAAGACCGGCCTGTACAGCTTCTTCATCCTGTTCACCATCGGCATCACCAAGGGCCGCTGGAACACCTTGCTGACGGCGTTGCAGCAGTTCAAGGACGACTACGACAAGAACCAGCCGATGTGGCGCATCCTGCCCGAGTTCTGCCACGACAACCCGAAGTACGAGAAGATGGGACTGGCCGACCTGTGCCAGTTCGTGCACCAGCTGTACGCGAAGTACGACATTGCGCGCCTGACCACCGACATGTACCTCAGCGACCTGGCGCCGGCCATGACGCCGACCGACGCCTATGCCCACATTGCGCGGCGCAAGACCGAGCGGGTGGAAATCGATCAGCTCGAAGGCCGCATCACCGTGGGCCTGGTGACGCCATACCCGCCGGGTATTCCGTTGCTGATCCCGGGCGAGGTGTTCAACCGCAAGATCGTCGACTACCTCAAGTTCTCGCGCGAGTTCAACCTGCAAGTGCCCGGGTTTTGGGACCGACATCCATGGCCTGGTGACGCGAGCCGGATGAGACCGGCGCAACTGCGCTACTACGCCGACTGCGTCGAGCGTGCTGAGCGACTGTCGCGCCGCGCCGGTTGAGGCGGGCGAACCGGCTTCACGGCCCGCGATGCGCCACTCGCCGGCATCAGCGTCGCGACCGGGTGGCGGACTTTCAGTTCAGGCGGCGTCGTCGCCCGTCGTCGGAATCGCCACGGCGTTGAAGCCGCCATCGACATAGGTGATCTCGGCACTGATGCCCGAGGCCAGGTCGCTGAGCAGGAAGGCGGCCACGTTGCCGACTTCGTCGATGGTGACATTGCGCCGGATCGGCGCCGCGCTGGCGACCATGCCCAGCAGCTTGCCGAAATCCTTGATGCCGCTGGCAGCCAGCGTCTTGATCGGGCCGGCGCTGATGCCGTTGACCCGGATGCCGCGCGTGCCCATGGCTTCGGCCAGGTAGCGCACCGAGGCCTCCAGCGACGCCTTGGCCAGGCCCATGGTGTTGTAGTGCGGCACGATGCGCTCGGCGCCCAGGTAGGTCAGTGTCAGCAGGGCCGACTTGTCGCTCAGGTAGGGCAGGGCGGCCTTGGCCATGCCCGGGAAGCTGTAGGCGCTGATGTCGTGCGCGATGCGGAAGTTCTCGCGGCTCAGGCCGTCCAGGAAGTTCCCGGCAATCGCCTCGCGCGGCGCAAAGCCGATCGCATGCACGAAACCGTCGAACATCGGCCAGGTCTGGGACAGGTCGGCGAACAGGCGCTCGATCTGCGCATCGTCGCCGACGTCGCAGTCAAATATCAGTGTGGAGTCGAAGCTGGCTGCGAATTCGGTGATCCGGTCCTTGAAGCGCTCGCCGACATAGCTGAAGGCCAGTTCGGCGCCTTGGGCGCGACAGGCCTTGGCAATGCCGTAGGCGATCGAGCGGTTGCTCAAGACGCCGGTGATCAACAATTTCTTGCCAGCAAGAAAACCCATGTGAATGTCTCCACGAAAAATCCTGCAGAATTGTCGCATGCGCGCTATTGCTGTTCCTGTGTTTGTCGATCTTGGCCATGCCCGGCGTGGGCGGCGCACGGTTACGCCCTGTGGGGCGACCTGAAGTATCCGGCCGGATTTTGCGCATTTCGACTATGTCGAGCCGACGCGCCCAAAGGCGGCGAGTTGCGCCTGGTCAGCAACCAGCGCGTATCGACCTTCGACAAGTACAACCCGTTCACGATGCGCGGCAATGCGCCGGCCTACCTGTCCGGCATGATGTTCGACACCTTGCTGGCGGGTTCGTCGGACGAAACCGGCTCCGGCTATGGCCTGCTGGCCGAAGATGTGGCGGTGGCCGACGACGGCTTGTCGGCCACGTTCCGGCTGCGTGCACAGGCGCGCTTTCACAATGGCGACCCGGTGCTGGCCGCAGACGTCAAGCACAGCTACGACACCCTGGTCGGCCCCCATGTGACGCCGGCCTACAAGATCCTTGCTGCATCGATGTGGCCGGCGTCGATGTGCTGGGCGAGCGCACGGTGCGCTTTCGCTTTCACAAGCCCAACCGCGAATTGCCGCTGACCGTGGGCGGTCTGCCGGTGTTCAGCCGTCAATGGGGTGTCGAAAACGGTGTTGCCAAGACCTTCGACAAGGTCGTGATGGACATCCCGATTGGCAGCGGCCCCTACAAGATCGGACCGGTCAAGTTCGGCAAGGACATCACCTATGTGCGCGATCCGGCACTACTGGGCGCGCGACCTGAACGTGCGCCGCGGCACCAACAACTTCGAGCGCATCACGGTCAAGATCTACAAGGACAACACGGCGCGGCTGGAGGCGCTTCAAGGCCGGCGAGTTCGACCTGATGCGGTTTTTCTCGGCCGGCGACTGGGCCCGGCGCGTCACCGGCAAGCGGTTTGACAGCGGCGAACTGGTCAAGATCGAGTTCAAGCACAGCCTGCCGTCGGGTTTCCAGAGTTATGTGCTCAACACGCGCCGGCCCGATGCTGCAGGACGTGCGGGTGCGCGAGGCGCTGGGCCTGGCGTTCGACTACGAGTGGATGAACCGGCAGATGTTCTACAACGCCTACCAGCGGGTGTCAACGGCCTGTTCGGCAACACCGAATGTGCCGGCCAGCGGCGTGCCGTCGGCGCAGGAACTGGCCTTGCTCGAGCCGTGGCGCGGCAAGGTGCCCGACGCCGTTTTCGGCCCGATGACGGTGCCGCCGCGCACCGATGGCGATTCGTCGCTGCGTGGCAACCTGCGCAAGGCCAAGGCCTTGCTCAACGCAGGCCGGCTGGGCCGTGCAGGGACGGCGGCTGCGCAATGCCAAGGGCGAGGCGTTTGTGCGTCGAGTACCTGGACAGCAATGAGGCGGGCGCGCGCGTGGTGACGCCGTGGGCGCGCAATCTGGAGAAGATCGGCGTCACGCTCGATTTTCGGCCGGTCGACTTTGCGCTGTACCAGCAGCGTTTGCAGAAATTCGATTTCGACATCACGTCGATTGCCTATGCAGGCACGCAACAATCCGGGTCAGGAATATGCCGACCTGTTCGGCAGCAAGGCCGCAGACATCGAGGACTCGGGCAACCTGGCCGGGGTCAAGAGCCCGGCCATCGATGCCTTGGTGTCGCGCATGACCGGCGCCAGGACCAAGGCCGAACTGCTGCCGGCCTGCCGCGCGCTGGACCGGGTGGTCAGCCACAGCCACTTGCTGATTCCGCAGTGGACCGCCAGCACGCACCGCATGGCCTACAACGCCTGGCGCCTGGCGCGGCCCGCGTCCACGGCGCAGTATGCGCAAGGCATGCCGCCGTATGCCCAGGGCGAGACCTGGGCCATCGAGACCTGGTGGGCGAAATAGACCATGTTTGCCTACATCCTCAAACGCCTGTTGTTGATGATCCCGACCCTGTTCGGCGTGTTGACGATCACCTTTCTGGTGATCCAGTTCGTGCCCGGCGGGCCGGTCGAGCAGTACATGGCCGAGGCCAAGGCCGGGCCTGGCCGGAAGCGGCGGCGCCGAGGGCGGGCGGCCTGAGCTACCGCGGCGCGCAGGGCGTGGACCCCAAGCGGCTGGAGCAGATCAAGGCCTTGTACGGTTTCGACAAGCCGGCCCATCAGCGCTTTGTCGAGATGCTGGGCCGGTTTGCCCGCTTCGACCTGGGCCGCAGCTTCTTCCAGAACAAGGACGTGGGCGAACTGATCATCGAAAAGCTGCCGGTGTCGATCACGCTGGGTCTGTGGACCTTTTTCATCAGCTACGGGATCGCCGTGCCGCTGGGCGTCGCCAAGGCGGTGCGCGCCGGATCGCGCTTCGACTTCATCACCACCTTGCTCGTGCTGGTGGGCTACGCGATTCCGGGTTTCGTGCTCGGCGTGGCGCTGCTGGTGGTGTTCGGCGGCCAGTTGCAGTGGTTTCCGCTGCGCGGGCTGACGTCGAGCAACTGGGACGAGCTGTCCTGGGGCGCGCGCATCGTCGACTACCTGTGGCACATCGCGATGCCGGTCACGGCCATGGTGCTGGGCAGCTTTGCCGTCACGGCCATGCTGACCAAGAACGCGTTTCTGGAAGAGATTCGCAAGCAGTACGTGGTGACGGCACGCGCCAAGGGCCTGAGCGAGCGCCAGGTGCTGTGGAAACATGTGTTTCGCAACGCCCTGATTCCCATCATCACCGGTTTTCCGGCGGCGTTCATCGGCGCGTTCTTCACCGGCTCGCTGCTGATCGAAACCCTGTTCTCGCTCGATGGCCTGGGCCTGCTCAGCTACGAGAGCGTGATCCGGCGCGACTACCCGGTGGTGCTGGGCACCCTGTACCTGTTCACGCTGATCGGCCTGGTGACCAAGCTGATCTCCGACCTGTGCTACGTCTGGGTCGATCCGCGTGTCAAGTTCGACTGAGATGGCGCCAGCGAACCCCCGGCAACTCACCTTCGCGCCGTGCCTGGCTGCGCTTTCGGCGCAACCGGCTGGGCTACTGGAGCCTGGTCGCGTTCTGCGCCATGGTCGTGCTCAGCCTGTTCGCCGAACTGATCTCCAACGACCGGCCGCTGATCGTGCACTACGAGGGCACGAACTATTTCCCGCTGGTCAAGGACTACCCGGAGACCACGTTTGGTGGCGACTTCCTGACCACCACCGACTACCTGGATCCCTTCATCCGCGAGCGCCTGTCGCAGGACGGCAACTGGGCGGTGTTTGCGCTCAACCACTATGGCCCCAAGACCCTGAACTACTTCGCCGAGGCAGCCCAACCCGTCGCCGCCGACGCGCGAGAACTGGCTGGGTACCGACGACCGCGGGCGCGATCTGCTGGCGCAGCTGATCTACGGCTTTCGCGTCAGCGTGTTGTTTGCGCTGGCGCTGACGCGTGACCGGTGTCTTGCTGGGCCTGCTGGCCGGCGCCTTGCAGGGTTTTTTCGGCGGCAAGACCGATCTGGCGTTTCAGCGCTTCATCGAGATCTGGGGCTCGATGCCGGAGTTGTACCTGCTGATCATCTTCAGCGCCATCTTTGCGCCCAGCCTGGCGCTGCTGCTGGTGCTGCTGAGCCTGTTCGGCTGGATGGGCCTGTCGGACTATGTGCGGGCCGAGTTCCTGCGCAACCGCCAGCTCGACTACGTGCGGGCCGCGCGGGCGCTGGGCGTGGGCAACTGGCAGATCATCGTGCGCCACATCCTGCCCAACAGCCTGACGCCGGTGGTCACCTTCCTGCCGTTTCGCATGAGCGGCGCGATCCTGGCGCTGACCTCGCTCGACTTCCTGGGCCTGGGCGTGCCGCCAGGTACGCCGTCGCTGGGCGAGTTGTTGTCGCAGGGCAAGAACAACATCGACGCCTGGTGGATTTCGCTGTCGACCTTCGCGGTGCTGGTGATGACGCTGCTGCTGCTGACCTTCATGGGCGATGCACTGCGCGACGCGCTCGATCCGCGCAAGGTCGAGCGCGAGCCCGCGAAACCCGAAGAGCAGGGGACAGTCGCGTGAGGAAACATCCATGAGCCTGCTCGAGGTCAAGGGTCTGCGCGTGGCCTTTGGCGGCGCCGACGTGGTCAAGGGCATCGACTTTTCGATCGCTCCGGGCGAAAAGCTGGCCCTGGTCGGTGAATCGGGCTCCGGCAAGACCGTGACCGCGCTGAGCCTGCTGGGTCTGGCGGCCGACGCCCGGTGCCGCGGCTCGGCGCGCTTTGATGGTCCGAATGGCGCGTCCGATCTGCTGGCCTTGCCCGAGTCGGACCTGCGCGCCATCCGCGGTCGCGATATCGCGATGATCTTCCAGGAGCCGATGACGGCGCTCAATCCGCTGTTTCCGATCGGCAACCAGATCGCCGAGGTCTTGCAGCTCAAGCAGGGTCTGGACAAGCGCGGCCTGCGCCAAGGCCGTCGTCGATCTGCTCGCCAGCACCGGCATCCCCGAGCCCGGAGCGGCGCGCCCAGGCGTTTCCGCACCAGCTCTCGGGCGGGCAGCGCCAGCGCGCCATGATTGCCATGGCGCTGGCCTGCAAGCCCGGCTGCTGCTGGCCGACGAGCCCACCACGGCGCTGGACGTGACGATGCGCGGCCAGATCCTGGATCTGCTGTCGGCGCTGCAGCGTGAGTACGGCATGGCCGTGCTGCTGATCACCCACGACCTGAACCTGGTGCGCAAGTTCGCCGACCGGGTCGCCGTGATGGAGAACGGGCACATCGTGGAGCAGGGCGCGGTGCAGGCGGTTTTTGCCACGCCGCAACATGCCTACACGCGCAAGCTGATCGACAGCCGGCCCCGGCGCGACGTGGTCGAGGTGGACGTCAGCGCCCCGGCCGCACAGGCCGCGAGCCTGCTGCAGGCCGCAGATCTGCGGGTGACCTATCCGATTCCGCTGCCGGGCATTCGTGGCTGGTTTCGCAAGGGCGCGTTTGTCGCGGTGCAGGGCGCAGAGTTCACGCTTGCGCGCCGGGTCAGACCCTGGGTGTGATCGGCGAGTCGGGCTCGGGCAAGTCGACGCTGGCGCTGGCGGCGCTGGGCCTGCAGGCGTTTAGCGGCCGCTTGCAGGTGGACGGCCAGCACTGGGGTGGCGGCAAGCTGGCCGACAAGGCGCTGCGCAGCACGATGCAGGTGGTGTTCCAGGACCCGTTTTCGTCGCTTGTCGCCGCGCATGACGGTCGAAGAGATCGTCGGCGAGGGCCTGCTGGTGCACCAGCCGGCGCTGGACAAGTCGCGCAGCGCCAGCAGCGTGTGTTGCTGGCGCTGCAGGAAGTCGGCCTGAGCGAACAGCAGTTCCCCAACTTGCTCGGGCGCTACCCGCATGAGTTCTCGGGCGGCCAGCGCCAGCGCCTGGCGATTGCCCGGGCACTGATCGTCGAGCCGCGATTGCTGGTGCTCGATGAGCCGACCAGCGCGCTGGACGTCACGATCCAGCAGCAGGTGCTGCAACTGCTGCAGCGCCTGCAGCGCGAACGCGCGCTGAGTTACCTGCTCATCACCCACGATGTCGACGTGATCCGGGCCATGGCACATGATGTGCTGGTCATGAAGGACGGTGAAATCGTCGAATCGGGTTCGCTGGCGCAGGTGCTCGACGCGCCGCGCCATCCCTACACCCGCACGCTGGTCGAAGCGGTGACCTGAGCGCCGCAGCGGGCTTGCCGGCATGCCCGGCGCGGCGCCATTGCTGCGGCGAAGTGCGCGATTGGACGTGAAAGCAGCGGCGATTCCCACTCATTTGGGGGAGCAAAGTGCTGGATTTTCCATGCTTTATGCGGTAGAATCCCGGCTTCACGACCAAACGGGCGGGTTTTCACCGCCCGTTTTTTTTGGTCGGGCAGTTTTGCGTCGTTGCATTGCGTCGTTGCACAAACGCAGGGGAACGCGGACAGAACACCGGCAAAGGAACGAGATCGAATGGCGTTGCAACAGATTGTTGAGCAGATCGTGGCCGGTCTGGGTTACGAGCTGATTGAAATCGAGCGCCTGGCCGGTGGTCTGTTGCGTGTCACGATCGACTGGCCCTGGGTGGCGCCGCAGGCGGACGCCCCGGTGTCAGAGCACCGTCCGGTGACGGTCGAAGATTGCGAAAAGGTGACGCGCCAGTTGCAATTTGCGCTGGAGGTCGATGCGGTGGAGTACCGCCGGCTCGAGGTTTCCTCGCCGGGTATCGATCGATTGCTGCGTGATGCGCGGGATTTTGAGCGATTTCTGGGTTATGAGGTCGACCTGACGCTCAAGGCTGCCAGTGGGCGCGGCGGCGCATGGGGCAGGTGAATGCCAATCGCAAGAAGTTTCGCGGCACGCTGGAGCGCGCTGCCGAGGTGCAGGGATCTGCGGCGCAATGGCAGATGGTCTGGAGCGAGCCGCTCAAGGCCAAGCCGGGGCAGCGGATCAGCAAGAACCGGGCGCCGGCGCCGGTGCAGGTGCTGGGGTTCGCGCTCGATGAGTTGCGTGAGGCGCGTCTGGCGCCAGTGGTGAATTTCAAGGGGCGTGGCGCTGGTGCCGCGACCGATGGGGTATGAGGCCTTGGGTGCCGCAAGCAGGTGGGGTTATGGCCGCACCGATGGTGGCGGATTGGACTGAAACGGGAGTGCAGTGGCATGAATCGCGAAATGTTGATGTTGGTGGAAGCCATCTCGCGCGAGAAAAGCGTCGAGCGTGATGTCGTGTTCGCGGCGGTCGAGGCTGCGCTGGCACAGGCGACCAAGAAGTTGTTCTCCGGCGACGTCGACATCCGTGTCGCCGTCGATCGCGACACCGGCAGTTACGAAACCTTCCGCCGCTGGCACGTCGTGCCCAGCGAAGCCGGCCTGCAGTTGCCGGACCAGGAAATCCTGCTGTTTGAAGCCACAGGAGCAGATTCCCGACATCGAGGTCGACGAGTACATCGAGGAGTCGGTCGAGTCGGTGCCGATCGGGCGCATCGGTGCCATGGCGGCCAAGCAGGTCATCCTGCAGAAGATCCGCGACGCCGAACGCGAGATGCTGCTCAACGACTTCATGTCGCGTGGCGACAAGATTTTTGTCGGCACCGTCAAGCGCATGGACAAGGGCGACATCATTGTCGAGAGCGGTCGCGTCGAAGGGCGTCTGCGCCGCAGCGAGATGATTCCGAAGGAAAACCTGCGCTCGGGTGACCGGGTTCGGGCCATGATCATGGAGGTCGACCTGACGCTGCGCGGCGCACCCATCATCCTGTCGCGCTCGGCGCCTGAATTCATGATGGAACTGTTCCGCACCGAAGTGCCGGAAATCGAACAAGGTCTGCTGGAGATCAAATCCTGCGCCCGTGACCCCGGTTCGCGCGCCAAGATCGCCGTGCTGTCGCACGACAAGCGGGTCGATCCGATCGGCACCTGTGTCGGCGTGCGCGGTACCCGCGTCAACGGCGTCACCAACGAGTTGGCCGGCGAGCGCGTGGACATCGTGTTGTGGAGCGAGGATCCGGCCCAGTTCGTGATCGGTGCCCTGGCGCCGGCCAACGTGTCCTCGATCGTCGTGGACGAAGAGCGTCACGCCATGGACGTGGTGGTTGACGAGGAAAACCTCGCCATCGCCATCGGCCGCGGTGGCCAGAACGTGCGTCTGGCATCCGAGCTGACGGGCTGGAAGATCAACATCATGGACGCCAACGAGTCGGCGCAGAAGCAGGCCGACGAAGTCAGACACCGGCCGCCAGCTGTTCATGGAAAAGCTCGATGTGGACGAGGAAATCGCCGACATCCTGATTGCCGAGGGCTTCACCAGCCTGGAGGAAGTGGCCTATGTGCCGCTGCAGGAGATGCTTGAGATCGAGAGTTTCGACGAGGATACGGTGAATGAACTGCGCACCCGTGCCAAGGATGCCCTGCTGACGATGGAAATCGCCCATGAAGAGAATGTCGACGAGGTGTCGCAGGATCTTCGCGAACTCGAGGGCCTGGATGCCGAACTGATCGGCAAGCTGGCGGACAAAGGTGTCCACACCCTCGACGACCTGGCCGATCTGGCCGTGGACGAACTCACCGAAATCACGGGTCAGTCCGAGGACGAGGCCAAGACCCTGATCATGAAGGCGCGCGAACATTGGTTTACCGATGAAGCCGCCTCGCAAGAGTGATCGGTCATGTCAACGCAGTTTGAGTGATGGCTAGCAATTGCCCCCAGGGCTTGTTATGCCGAACTAGAGGTAGCACAAAATATGTCCAGTACGACAGTCGCCGAGTTTGCCAACGAACTCAAGAAATCCACCGCAACGCTGCTTGAGCAGCTCAAGGCCGCTGGTGTGCCCAAGGCTGCCGCGACCGATGCACTGACCGATTCCGACAAGCACAGCTTGCTCAACTACCTGCAGAGCCAGCCACGGTACAGTCACGTCGGAGCGCAAGAAGATCACGCTGGTCAAGAAGTCGACCACCGAAATCAAGCAGGCGGATGCATCGGGCAAGGCGCGCACGATTCAGGTGGAAGTGCGCAAGAAGCGCACTTTCATCCGGCGCGACGAAGGTGTCGACGGCGTGCCCGAGACTGCCGGCCGTGGAGCCTGCGCAAGCACCGGCCGAGCCGGCCGTGGATCATGTCGAATTGGCCCGGCGCGAGGAAGAGGCGCGCCGCCAGGCCGAACTGATCCGTCGCCAGGAAGAAGATCTGGCGCAAAAGCGCCAAGCAACGCGAGGAGCAGGAAGCCCAGGCGCGTGCTGCGTCCGAGGTCGCTGCGGCTGCGAGCGCAGCCACTGCTGCCGCAGCCAGCAGCAGCAAGGCCAAGGAGCCGGTGACCGAAGGCTGCGACCGGAAGATCGCGTCGGCCGAAGAAGCCACGGCGAAGGCGGAAGAAAAAGCCCGTTCCGATGCCAAACAGAAGGTGGCGGCCGCAGTCCAAGGCGCGCGCTGACGAAGAGGCCGACGCGTGCGGCCGATCTGAGTGAACGCCGGCGCAAGGCGGAAGCCGAAGCCGCCGCCATCCGCGTCGATGATGGCCACACCCAAGGCGGTGCAGGTCGCCAAGAAGCCGGAGGAGCCCAAGGTCGCGGCCAAGGGCACGTTGCACAAGCCTGCCGTCGGCAGCGCTGTGGCACGGGCCAAGCCCGCAGGTACGGCGCCAGGCCAGGCGGCCGGCGCAGCCGGTGCGGGCAAGGAAGTCAAATCGGCCAAGTTGTCGAGCAGCTGGGCCGGTGATCCGTCCAAGAAAAAGGCCATTCCGACCCGTGGTGATACCGGCGCGGGGCGTGGCAACTGGCGCGGTGGCCCGCGTGGGCGCCGTGGCAGCCATGACCGCGGCGGCCATGACGACCGCATGTCAGTCGGCGCCGGTCGAAATTCGCGTGCTCGAAGTGCATGTGCCCGAGACCATCACCGTGTCCGAGTTGGCGCACAAGATGGCGGTCAAGGCGTCCGAGGTGATCAAGCACCTGATGAAGCTGGGTCAGATGGTCACCATCAACCAGCCGCTGGACCAGGACACCGCCATGATCGTCGTCGAGGAGATGGGCCACACGGCCATCGTCGCGGCGCTGGACGATCCGGAGGCATTCACCGACGAGGAAACCGGGCAGGCAGAGGGCGAGGCGTTGCCGCGCGCTCCGGTGGTCACGGTCATGGGTCACGTCGACCACGGCAAGACCTCCTTGCTCGACTACATCCGTACCGCCAAGGTGGCGGCAGGCGAGGCCGGTGGCATCACCCAGCATATCGGGGCCTACCATGTGGAAACGCCGCGTGGCGTGGTGTCGTTCCTGGACACCCCGGGTCACGAGGCGTTCACCGCCATGCGTGCGCGTGGTGCCAAGGCAACCGATATCGTGATTCTGGTGGTGGCAGCCGACGACGGCGTGATGCCGCAGACGCGCGAAGCGATCAAGCACGCCAAGGCGGCCAATGTGCCGCTGGTGGTGGCGATCAACAAGATCGACAAGCCGGGCGCCAACCCCGAGCGCGTCAAGAACGAACTGGTGTCCGAAGAGGTGATTCCGGAAGATCTGGGCGGCAATTCGCCGTTCGTGCACGTGTCGGCCAAGACCGGCGAAGGCATCGATGCATTGCTCGAGCAGGTGCTGCTGCAGGCCGAGGTGCTGGAGCTCAAGGCGCCGGTGCAAGCCATGGCCAAGGGCCTGGTCATCGAGGCGCGGCTGGACAAGGGCCGCGGCCCGGTGGCCACGGTGCTGGTGCAGTCCGGTACGCTGGAAACGGGCAACATCGTGCTGGCCGGCTCGACCTACGGCAAGGTGCGCGCGATGCTGGACGAAAACGGCAAGCCGGTGAAGACCGCGGGTCCGTCGATTCCGGTCGAGATTCAGGGTCTGACCGAAGTGCCGCAGGCGGGCGACGAATTCATGGTGCTGCCGGACGAGCGTCGGGCGCGCGAGATCGCCACCTACCGTGCCGGTCGTTTCCGCAATACCAAGCTGGCCAAGCAGCAGGCGGCCAAGCTGGAGAACATGTTCTCCGACATGTCGGCGGGCGAGGTCAAGACCGTGCCGATCATCGTCAAGGCCGACGTGCAGGGTTCGCAGGAGGCGCTGGCGCAAAGCCTGCTCAAGCTCTCGACCGACGAGATCAAGGTGCAACTGGTCTACGCCGCCGTTGGCGGCGTGACCGAGTCCGACGTGAACCTGGCGATTGCCTCCAAGGCCGTCATCATCGGCTTCAACACCCGGGCCGATGCCGGCGCGCGCAAGTTGGCCGAGACACAACGGTGTCGACATCCGCTACTACAACATCATCTACGACGCCGTCGATGATCTGAAGGCTGCGATGTCGGGCATGCTGACGCCGGACAAGAAGGAAGAAGTCATCGGTACTGCCGAGATCCGCCAGGTGTTCAAGGTCAGCAAGATCGGCTCGATCGCGGGCTGTATGGTCACCGCCGGTGTGGTGCGCCGCGCCGCGCGCCTGCGCCTGCTGCGCGACAACACGGTCATCTACACCGGTGAACTCGAATCGCTCAAGCGTTTCAAGGACGACGTGCGCGAAGTCAAGGAAAGCTTCGAGTGCGGTTTGAACATCAAGAACTACAACGACATCCAGGAAGGCGATCAGCTGGAGTTCTTCGAGATCCGCGAAGTCGCGCGTACGCTGTAAGCTGCGCCTGGCCAGGCTGACGATATCGACATGGTGCGCAAATCCGCAACCCCCAACCGCGCCTTCAAGGTGGCCGATCAGATCCAGCGTGATCTGACCGAGCTGATCGCGCGCGAGTTGAAGGATCCGCGGGTGGGCATGGTGACGATCCAGGCGGTCGAAGTGACGCCGGACTACGCACATGCCAAGGTGTTTTTCAGCCTGCTGCAGGGCGACCCGGTGGAAACCCAGGCGGCCTGACCCAGGCGGCCGGTTTCCTGCGTGCGGGATTGTTCAAGCGTCTGCATATCCACACCGTGCCCACCCTGCATTTCGTGTTCGACCGCACCACCGAGCGTGCGGCCGACATGAATGCGTTGATCGCGCAGGCCGTTGCCTCGCGTTCCAAGAACGAGGACTGATCAAGACCGGTCAGTTTCCAATCTCGATTGGACGCTGGCCGTCAGAGCCAGCGTATGGGAAACAGATTGGATCAAGCGTCAAACAGCCGCAAAGTCGTGCGTCGACCGGTGCACGGACTGGTGCTGCTCGACAAGCCGCTCGGACTGTCCAGCAACCAGGCCTTGCAAAAGGTGAAGTGGCTGTTGCGCGCCGAGAAGGCCGGCCATACCGGCACGCTCGACCCGTTGGCCAGTGGCGTGTTGCCGCTGTGTTTTGGTGCCGCCACCAAATTCAGCCAGTTGCATCTCGACGCCGACAAGTCATACGAGGCCATCGCCTTGCTCGGTGTCACGACTAGCACCGGCGATGCGGAGGGCGAGGTGCTGCAGCGTCGGCCGGTGCAATTTGGCGCAGACGATCTGGAACGGGTGCGTGCGCAGTTCCAGGGCGAGATTCGCCAGGTCCCGCCGATGCACAGTGCATTGAAGAAGGACGGGCGCCCGTTGTATGAATACGCGCGCGCCGGCATCGAAGTGGAGCGTCAGGCGCGCACCGTGCATATTCGCGAACTCGCGCTGGCGCTGGTTGCCGATGGCGATGTGCAGACACTGCGCATGCAGGTGCGGTGCAGCAAGGGCACCTATATCCGCACCCTGGCCGAGGACATCGGTGAGGCGCTGGGTTGTGGCGCCCACTTGACGCGCTTGCGCCGGGTCGGAACCGGTGGCTTCGGTATTGCCGAATGTGTGACGCTGGCACAAATTGAAGCCTGGCCAGACGAACAGCGCCTGCAAGCGCTGCGCCCGGTCGAGGATTTGCTGGCAGGCCACGGGCAGATCATGCTTGAGCCTGAAGATGCAGGGCGATTTCTCAGCGGCGTGCGACGGCGAGGCAAATGGCCGGACAACCCGCTGGTCGCGGTGTTCGGTCTGCGTCCCCATGCCCTGCTGGGCACGGGCCATGTCGCAGCCGGCGAACTGATTCCTGACCGCCTGCTGAGCCCGATTGAAATAGACCAGATCCTTGCGCACCAGGCGTCCAACCAGATTACTTGAAAAGAGAACCATGAGCTACAAACAGATTCGCAACATCGCCATCATTGCCCACGTCGATCATGGCAAGACCACCCTGGTCGACATGCTGCTGCGCCAGAGCGGAACCTTCCGCGCCAACGAAAAGGTGGCCGAACGGGTGATGGACAGCAACGACCTGGAAAAGGAACGTGGCATCACCATCCTGGCCAAGAACTGCGCCGTGGACTGGAAGGACACGCACATCAACATCGTCGACACCCCCGGCCACGCCGACTTCGGTGGTGAGGTCGAGCGCGCCTTGTCGATGGTCGACGGCGTCATGCTGCTGATCGATGCGGTCGAGGGCCCGATGCCGCAGACCCGCTTCGTGACCAAGAAGGCGCTGGCGCTTGGGCCTCAAGCCCATCGTGGTGGTCAACAAGGTCGACCGGCCCGGTTCGCGCCCCGACTATGTGATCAACGCCGCGTTCGATCTGTTCGACAAACTCGGCGCGACCGAGGAACAACTCGACTTCCCGGTGGTGTATGCCTCGGGCCTCAATGGCTGGGCCGCGATGCAGGAGGGTGCGCCGGGCGAGCAATGGGGCAAGGACCTGGCGCCGCTGTTTGACACCGTGCTGTCGCATGTTCCGGCCAACAAGGGTGATCCGGCCGCGCCGCTGCAGTTGCAGATCAGCTCGCTGGACTATTCCACCTATGTCGGTCGTATCGGCGTGGGTCGTATCAGCCAGGGCACCTTGCGTGTCAACCAGGAAGTGTTGGTGATGGAAGGCGCGCAGGGCAAATCGAGCAAGGCCAAGGTGCAGCAAATCCTGAAGTTCGAGGGCCTGGAGCGTATTGCCGCCACCGATGCCGGTCCGGGCGACATCGTGCTGATCAGTGGCATCGAGCAGGTGGGTATCGGCGTGACCTTGACCGACCCGCTCAAGCCGGCCCCGCTGCCGATGCTCATGATCGACGAGCCCACGCTGACGATGAATTTTTGCGTCAACAACTCGCCATTGGCGGGCCGCGAAGGCAAGTTCGTCACCAGCCGCCAGTTGCGCGACCGGCTCGATCGCGAACTGCAGGCCAACGTGGCGCTGCGCGTCGTCGACACCGACGAAGACGGCATCTACGAGGTCAGCGGTCGCGGCGAATTGCACCTGACCATCTTGCTGGAAAACATGCGCCGTGAAGGTTACGAGCTGGCCGTGTCCAAGCCACGTGTGGTGTTCCGCCTGGTCGATGGCGAGAAGCACGAGCCTATCGAAATGCTGACGGTGGACATCGAGGAGGGCCACCAGGGTGGCGTGATGCAGGCGCTGGGCCTGCGCAGGGGCGATCTGGTCAACATGGAGCCGGACGGCCGCGGCCGGGTGCGCCTGGAATACCGCATTCCGGCACGCGGCCTGATCGGTTTCCAGAACGAGTTCCTGAACCTGACGCGCGGCACCGGCCTTGCCAGCAACATCTTCGACGGCTACGAGGCTTATCGCGGCGACATCGAAAGCCGCAAGAGCGGCGTGCTGATCAGCATGGACGACGGCGAAATCGTCACCTATGCGCTGGGCAAGCTCGACGACCGCGGCCGCATGTTCGTCAAGGCCGGCGACCCGGTGTACGAGGGCATGATCGTGGGCATCCACAGCCGCGACAACGACCTGGTCGTGAATGCGGTGCGCATGAAGCAGCTGACCAACTTCCGTGTCAGCGGCAAGGAGGACGCGATCAAGATCACGCCGCCGATCCAGCTCACGCTGGAATACGCGGTGGAGTTCATCGAGGAAGACGAACTGGTCGAGATCACGCCCAAGAGCATCCGACTGCGCAAGCGCCACCTCAAGGAGCATGAGCGCAAGCGTGCCGGTCGCGAATCGATCTGAAAACAGGCACCCGCACAGCACGGACCGGGGCTGCCGGCGTCTTGACGGAGTTCGGGCCGGTGCCACCTGGGGTGTACATCGGCCCGCTTTGTTTGTGGATCGGGCTGATGCCTATTTGTGGTGGGTCTTCATGGCCCGTTCCACTTCACGTTTGCCTTCGCGGTCCTTGATGACGTTCCGTTTGTCGTGTTCGGCCTTGCCCTTGGCCAGCGCGATATCGCATTTCACCTTGCCGGCTTTCCAGTGCAGGTTGATCGGCACCAGGGTATAGCCTTTCTGTTCGACCTTGCCGATCAGCCGCTTGATCTCGTCCTTGTGCATCAGCAGCTTCTTGGTGCGCACTGTGTCCGGGCTGATATGGGTCGAGGCGGTTCCCAGCGGGTTGATCTGGCAACCGATCAGGAACAGTTCGCCATTGCGGATCACCACATAACCGTCGGTCAGCTGGACCTTGCCCGCGCGCAGCGACTTGACCTCCCAGCCCTCGAGCGCCAGACCGGCCTCGAAGCGTTCCTCGAAGAAGTAGTTGTAGGCCGCCTTCTTGTTGTCGGCGATACGTGCGGGCTTTTGCGCGCTGGATTCGGTTTTTTTGGCCATGGAAGCAAGATGGGGTTGTCAATCGTGCGAACAAGGCTTGTCTACAATCCTGCGCAGTCCTGCATTCTATGAAAACAGTCAGCAAGTCGGTTCTGATCTGGTATCACCCTGAGGAAATGTATGCGCTCGTCACCGATGTGGCGTCGTATCCGCAGTTTCTTCCCTGGTGTGATCATGCGCGCGTGCTGGATGAAGAGGACGGCGGAATGACCGCCGAAGTCGGCATCGCCATCGGTGCCGTGCGCCAGACCTTCACCACGCGCAACACCCATACGCCTGTCGCGGGCGGTCGACATGGAACTGGTCAAAGGACCGTTTTCGCGGCTCGACGGCCACTGGCGATTTGTCGTCTTGGGTGACGGCAGCCAGCGCGCTTGTCGCGTCGAGCTGAATCTCAATTACGGTTTCGACAATGCCACGCTGGGCAAGCTGGTGGGGCCGGTGTTCGACCGCATCGCCGCCTCGCTGGTCGATGCCTTCGTCAAACGCGCCGGCCAGGTTTACGGTGGCTGACGGCATGCTGCGGGTCATCGTGGTGTATTCGCCCGAACCGCGTCGGGTGCGACGAGTTGGAACTCGAAGTCGCCCAGGGTGCCACGGTCATGGACGTCATGCGCGTGCAGTGACCTGCTGACCCGATTCCCGGAACTGGCAACGGCAGACCTCTCGCTGGGCGTCTGGGGGCAAAAGACCAGACCCGATCAACTTGTGCAACATGGCGACCGGGTCGAAATCTATCGGCCGCTGCGGGTCGACCCCAAAGTTGCGCGTCGCAAGCGCTTCGAGGCGCAGGGCGCGCGAACTGCGGGTTTGTTTGCGCGCCGACGACCAGGCGCCAAGGCCGGGTACTGAACGGGTTGCAGCTGCAGTCCGGCGTGGGCTGCGCAAGTCGCCACGCGCAGGCGGGCGAATGCGCGATTTATTGGCAGTTGGCTTCGAAGGCGGCGCGCGTACGTTGCATCTCGGCCTTGCGCCCGGTGTCGTCGAGGAACTCGCGCTCGCCTTTGGCATTCGTCACCGCCATGCGCACGCCAGAGTCGAGCAAGGCCTGATTGGCCTTGGCCTTTTCGCAGTTCGAGGCCTTGATCCTGGCCTGACTGTCTGACTCTTGCCTTGGCGCTGGCCAAGGCTTGCGCTTCGGCCTTTTTCTTCTTTGCCAGGAGTTCCTTGTCGTCGGCTGACAACGGCGGGGCGGCTGCCGCACCGGCCGAAACAGGTGCCGCTACGGGCATGTTCGCGACGCTCGCTGCCTTGGCGGGCTGTTTCAGGATGTTCTTTGCCGGGATGTCCAATGGCGGCGGCTGGTCGCTGAAGACCTTGCGCCCGGCGTTGTCGATCCACTGCCACTGCGCCTGAGCCGCCAGGCAGGCAAGGCTCAGTAGCGCGATGAAAAGTGTGCGAATCAGCTGCATGGGCGCAGTTTACCGCCGAAGACAGGCTCTGGCGACGGGTACAATTTCCTCATTTGGAGCTTTGACATGCGCCTGCTCGGCAAAGCGCTGACCTTCGACGATGTGTTGTTGGTTCCGGCGTTCTCCCAAGTCCTTCCCAAGGACACCTCCCTCGCCACCTCCTTCTCCCGCAACATCCGGCTGAACCTGCCTTTGGTGTCCGCCGCGATGGACACCGTCACCGAGGCGCGGCTGGCGATTGCCATCGCCCAGGAGGGCGGCATCGGCATCGTGCACAAGAACCTGACTGCCAAAGAGCAGGCGGCGCAGGTGGCCAAGGTCAAGCGCTATGAATCCGGTGTACTGCGCGACCCGGTGGTCATCACCCCGACCCATACCGTGCGCCAGGTGATCGACCTGTCGGAACAACTCGGGGTGTCCGGTTTTCCGGTGTGTGATGGCGGCAAGGTGGTCGGCATCGTCACCGGTCGCGATTTGCGCTTCGAGACCCGTTATGACGCGCCGGTCAGTTCCATCATGACGCCGCGCGAGAAGCTGGTCACCGTGCCCGACGGCACCACGCTGGCCGAAGCCAAGGCACTGCTCAACAAGTTCAAGCTCGAGCGACTGCTGGTGGTCAATGATGCCTTCGAACTCAAGGGCCTGATCACGGTCAAGGACATCACCAAGCAGACCAGTTTCCCGAACGCCGCGCGCGACGCATTGGGCAAATTGCGCGTCGGTGCGGCGGTGGGCGTGGGCGAGGGTACCGAGGAACGTGTCGAGGCACTGGTGCGCGCCGGTGTTGACGCCATCGTCGTCGATACGGCGCATGGTCACAGCCAGGGCGTGATCGAACGGGTGCGCTGGGTCAAGCGCAACTATCCCGCAGATCGATGTGATTGGCGGCAACATCGCCACCGGCGCCGCTGCATTGGCCCTGGTCGAGGCCGGCGCGGACGCCGTCAAGGTCGGTATCGGTCCCGGTTCGATCTGCACCACACGTATCGTGGCCGGTGTCGGTGTGCCGCAAATCATGGCCATCGACAGCGTGGCCACTGCGCTCAAGGGCAGCGGTGTGCCGCTGATTGCCGACGGCGGCATCCGCTACAGCGGTGACATCGCCAAGGCCATTGCGGCGGGTGCCAGCACGGTCATGATGGGTGGCATGTTCGCCGGCACCGAAGAGGCGCCGGGCGAGGTCATCCTGTACCAGGGTCGCAGCTACAAGAGCTACCGCGGCATGGGCTCGATCGGCGCGATGCAGCAAGGCAGTGCCGATCGCTATTTTCAGGAAGCCACCACCGGCAACCCGAACGCCGACAAGCTGGTGCCCGAAGGCATCGAGGGCCGGGTGCCGTACAAGGGATCCATGGTCTCCATCGTGTACCAGATGTCGGGTGGCGTGCGCGCCAGCATGGGCTACTGCGGTTGCGCCACGATTGCCGATATGCAGGAGCGCGCCGAGTTCGTCGAGATCACCTCCGCCGGCATCCGCGAGAGCCACGTGCACGACGTGCAGATCACCAAGGAAGCGCCGAACTACCGCGCTGAATGATATGGCCCCCACGCTTGTCACTACGTGTACTGCGCTGCCCCCCGAGGGGGCTGATTTCCCTTGGGGCGGCCCGGCGGGAAATATGGCCCCCACGCTTGTCACTACGTGTACTGCGCTGCCCCCCGAGGGGGCTGATTTCCCTTGGGGCGGCCCGGCGGGAAATCTGGCCCCCACGCTTGTCACTGCGTGTACTGCGCTGCCCCCGAGGGGGCTGATTTCCCTTGGGGCGGCCCGGCGGGAAATGTGCACTTCGTGAGCCGTGGTGCGACCGGCGCAGATTTGCACGGCAGTTTGACAGTATCTCCCTCAGCAAGTAACGAACATCCCATGTCGCACCAGAAAATCCTGATTCTCGATTTCGGCTCCCAGGTCACCCAGCTGATTGCCCGCCGTGTGCGCGAAGCCCACGTTTTCTGCGAGGTTGTGCCGTGCGACGTCGGCAACGACTGGGTGCGCGACTACGCGCGCGACGGCCATCTCAAGGGCGTCATCCTGTCCGGCAGCCATGCCAGCACCTACGAAGACCACGACCTGCGCGCACCGCAGCTGGTGTTCGAGCTGGGCATTCCGGTGCTGGGCATCTGCTACGGCATGTTCGCGATGGCGGTGCAACTCGGCGGTATCGTCGCGCCCAGCCACAAGCGTGAATTCGGTCATGCCGATGTGCGCGCCCACGGCCATACCCAATTGCTCGAAGGCATCCAGGACTACGCCACGCCGATGGGCCACGGCATGTTGCAGGTCTGGATGAGCCACGGCGACAAGGTCACCGAGATGCCGTCGGGTTTTCACCTGATGGCCAGCACCGACAGTTGCCCGGTAGCCGGCATGGCCGACGAAGAGCGTCGCTTCTATGGCGTGCAGTTCCACCCCGAAGTCACACACACCAAGCGCGGCGCGGCCATCCTGGAGCGCTTCGTGCTGGACATCTGCGGCACCCGTGCCGACTGGATCATGGGTGACTACATCGCCGAGGCGGTGGCGAAGATCCGTGAGCAGGTGGGTGACGAAGAGGTCATCCTCGGCCTGTCCGGCGGTGTCGATTCGTCGGTTGCCGCCGCGTTGATCCACCGCGCCATCGGCGACCAGCTCACCTGCGTGTTTGTCGACCATGGCCTGCTGCGCCTGCACGAGGGCGACATGGTGATGGACATGTTTGTCGGCAAATTGCACGCCAAGGTGGTGCGGGTCGACGCCGAGGCCCAGTTCCTCGGTCATCTGGCGGGTGTCAACGAACCGGAGGCCAAGCGCAAGATCATCGGGCGCGAATTCGTCGAGGTGTTCAAGGCCGAAGCCGGCAAACTCAAGAACGACCATGCGCGCCACGTCGCCTGGCTGGCCCAGGGCACGATCTACCCGGACGTCATCGAATCGGGCGGCGCCAAGAGCAAGAAGGCGGTGACGATCAAGAGCCACCACAACGTCGGTGGCCTGCCCGAGCAACTGGGCCTGAAACTGCTCGAGCCACTGCGCGAGTTGTTCAAGGACGAGGTGCGCGAACTGGGAGTCGCGCTGGGTCTGCCCCATGCCATGGTCTATCGTCATCCATTCCCTGGCCCTGGCCTGGGCGTGCGTATTCTTGGCGAGGTCAAACGCGAATATGCGGAGATGCTGCGCCAGGCCGACGCCATCTTCATTGACGAATTGCGCGGCTTCATGGACCCGGAGACCGGCAAGAGCTGGTACGACCTGACCAGCCAGGCCTTCGCCGTATTTTTGCCGGTCAAGAGTGTTGGTGTCATGGGCGACGGCCGCACCTACGAATACGTCGTTGCCTTGCGCGCGGTGCAAACCAGCGACTTCATGACCGCCGACTGGGCGGAGCTACCGTATGCGCTGCTCAAGCGGGTGTCGGGCCGCATCATCAACGAGGTCAAGGGGATAAACCGGGTTACCTACGACGTGTCAAGCAAGCCGCCAGCGACGATCGAGTGGGAGTGAAGAGTCTTTCAGCGCAACTAAAATAATGTTTTAAATCAATAGGTTACAGATATTTGTCAACTATCTGAAATACATCATCAATAGCATGAAGAGTGTGGTTCAAGTTGATGACATGCAAAGGAATTTTTCTCTGTGTCCGGGTCGTCCAGCATGACGCATGGAGCCCAGATTGACGGTAAATCTGACGGTAAGAATTTGCAGCGATGTGGCTGCCGAGAATTTACCGTCACATGAATTTCGGATCTGACGGTAAAAAAATCGTCTGAAATCGCTGATAAAACATGAACTTGCAGTTTGTGTACCCTGCGATTTGGCGTGACGGTAAAAGTGGCCTCCTGGACCGTCAGGTGTCGGGCCACCGGCCAACGTAGCCATTCCACCCTCGGATCGGGAACCCTACGGCCGCTGCAACTGCGGACAGGTGCTTTGGCCCTGTCAAGCAAACTGCAATTCGATCTTGCCCGCGCGGCGGCGCACGGGGCCGACGACAATTTTCACGTCATGACCCAACCTGGCCACCAGTTCCAGCAGCTTGGCCTCGCTGACGCCGCGAAACTGGCCCCTTGTGATGCGGGAGACCTTGGACTGGTCGATGCCAAGCACGGTTGCGGCATCCGCCTGTGTCAGGCGACGTGCCTTGATCGAGCGCGAGATTTCACCTGCGAGCCTGGATTTGCGCTGCATTTCGGCTGCGTCTGCGTATCCCAGGTCTGCATAGACATTGGTGCTGCCTTCCTGGATCGTGATCTCTTGCGGTTCATTCATTTGCGTACTCCATGCTGTGCATGCCAATTATCAAAATCCTGCTTGGCGGCTTTCAGGCGAGAAATGATCAAGTCCATATCGGGCTTGGGTGTCGAAATTCCGCCCTTGGACTTCTTTTGGAAGCAGTGCAACACATAGACCCATCCGGCAAATTTGACGGTGTAGACCGCCCGATAAGTGTCCCCTTGATGGTCGTCCACCACTTCCAGAACGCCAGCAGAACCAAATCCTGTCAGCACTTTGGCATCCTGATGCTTGCCACCGGCTTGAGCCAGGTCGATCGCGTGACCAAAGACGTCTTTGACATCCTCTGGCATCGTATCCAGATCGCGCTTGGCAGAACCGACCCACTTGACGGGCTTGCGAACTTGTTACGACATCAAAGAAATTATGTCTCTTTGGGCATAATGTTGTCAATCCAGGACGGTGGTGAGCCAAACTGCCGGGGGCGAGCGGGCCCAGCCTTGGCTGCGGCACCAGCCACGTGGCAAGCGGCCCGGCCGACAAAGCCGGCAGCCAGGCCTTCCCGATCCTGGCCGGCTACATCTTCGGCAAGAACAAGGGCGACAAAAAGTTCGAAATGACCGCGCCCGTGACCCAGGCTGCCGCATCCGTGAAGCTCGGGATGACCGCACCGGGGACGCAGGCAGCGGCAGACGGTGGTTACATGGTGCAGTTCGTCCTGCCAAAAGGGGTGACCCTCGCCTCGGCGCCCGAGCCGATTGATCCGCGGGTGGAATTGCGGGACGTACCCGGCCGGCGCGTCGCCGTTATCCTCAATCCAGGCAAGATGTTCGTTGATTGACCAGAGGTCTACAGATGATTACCCGACGCTTTATCCAGACCCCTGCCGGCATGCTGCACTGCGCTATCGCCGGCACTGGCCGCCCAGTGCTGCTGCTGCACCAGACGCCGCGTTCCTGGGACGAATACCGCGACGTGCTGCCGCTGCTGGGTCAGCATGTTCAGGCCATCGCCCTCGACACCATCGGTTTTGGCGACTCGTGCAAACCGCCGCTCGGCCAGGACTCGATCGAGCACTGGGCCCAGGTCTCGGTCGGATTGCTGGATGCGCTGGGCGTCGAGCGCTTCGCCGTGGTCGGCCATCACACGGGCGCGGTGATCGCCAGCGAAATCGCCGCGGCGTTTCCGCAGCGGGTCCAGGCCGCGGTGCTGTCGGCGTCGGCACTGGTCGACGCAGGCTTCCGCGCCCGCCACGCCAAGCCCTCGCGGGTCGACAACGTGCAGCCTAAAGTGGACGGCTCGCACCTCACCGACCTGTGGCGGATTCGCCAGCCCTGGTATCCCAAGGACGATATCGACCTGCTGGAGCGCTTTGTCATCGATGCGCTCAAGGCCGGAGCGCGGGCGGCCGAGGGCCACGCGGTGGTGGCGCGCTATGTGATGGAAACCCGCTTGCCGCTGGTGCGCTGTCCGGTGCTGGTGCTGGCACCCACGGCCGACCCGCATGCCTACCCCCAGGCCAGGCCGCTGGCCGACGCGATCGCGGGCAGCCGCTATGTTGAAGTCGAAGGCGGCATGGTGCCGCTGCCCGACCAGATGCCCGAGGCTTTCGCACGCCATGTGCTCGAGTTCCTGCACTCGCTTCCTGACGGCGCCGGCTGACTGTTGGGTGGCGCGAGCGGCCGCTCCTCCTGGCCGTTCGCGTGGGCGATGACGGCATCGGGCTCGGTTGACCGCAAGGTAGGTGTAGGTGCTGCCGAGGAAAAAGAAGAAGTCGAGTTGCTTGCGCATCACCGATGCTCCAGACGAACCAACACGGACCGAATGGACTGGCCGGCGGCAAAACCGTGATTGTGGTCTCGATTCGTGGCCGCGCCGCTACTTACTGTAGATGTTGATGTACTTGAGGCAGATCACGCGCAGGCAGGAGGCGATGTTCTTGTCGTTGGCCACCAGGCAGCCCTCGTGCACCCGCTCAATGAGGCGTGCCAGTGGCTGGTTGGCGTCATGCGCCATGCCTTCGAGCACGTTCCAGAAGGCCCGCTCCAGCGAGATCGTGGTGCTGTGGCCGTGGATGCGGAAGCCGCGCTTCTCGGGGATGAACTCGTTGATCTGCGAGGTCGTGCAGGCATTGAACATGTGATCGAGCACGTCGCGGACTTCAATATAGATATCCATGCGGTTTCCCCTCCATTTGCGCTGTTGGCAATATTTACCACCCGCTGCAGTTGCCCGGTCAATAGAATTTGCAGCGTACACGAAGAAAACAGGCTGGTATTGACCTAACCGTGGAGGAAGCGATGGAGTTTTTCCGCAAGACCCTGGATCCGGTGTTCGCCCTGGCGACCATCGCGGTGCTGGACATCTTCCTCTTCCTCATCGTTGGCGCCTGGACGGTGGGCGGCGGCGAGACCATGATGACGGGCCTCATCGCCAAGTTCTTCCTCGGCGATGACCTGATGCGTATCCCGTTCTGGGAACTGGTGTTCCCGCCGCATGCCGACTACTGGAAGATCTACATCAGCCTGGGCATGTTCTTCGGCGCCTTCGTCGGTGCAGTGCTGAGCAAGGAGTTCTACTGGCGCATGCCGCGGCGCGCCTCTGAGTGGCTGCTCATCACCATCGGCGGGTTGCTGATGGGCATCGGCATCCGCCTTGCCTTCGTCTGCAACGTGTCGACCTTCTTCGGCATGGGCGCCGAGATGAATCTCGGCGGTTATCTGGCCATCTCCGGCATCATCGCCGGCGCCTGGGTCGGATCGCTCATCTACAAGAAAATCCTGGAGGGTTGACAAGCCATGTCTACAGTCGCTGAATGTCTGGTCGCGTTCCTCTTCGGTTCCGTGGTGGGTCTGCTGGTGCAGCGCTCGCGCTTTTGCAACACCGCTGCGCTGCGTGATGCCATCATGTTCAAGACCTACCGCAACACCAAGGCGTTGCTGGTGGCGATGATGATCCTGTCCGTCGGCTTCACCGGTTTCATGACCGTGGGCGCGGGACACCCGATGAACTTCGACGTCGGTTTGAACACCTTTGCCGGTCTGTTCCTGTTCGGCATCGGCATGGTGCTGGCGGGCGCGTGCACCGTGTCCACCTGGGTCAAGGCGGGTGAGGGCAACATCGGCGCCGCCTGGGCGCTGCTATTCACCTTTGTCGGCATGTTCCTCTTTTCGCTGGTGTGGTCGTGGAACTACTGGCCGCCAGCGCCGGCCAGCATGACCGGCGAGCCCAATCTGGAAGCGCTGCAGCTTGGCTTTGCCAACGCGCGCACCCTGCAGGACAAGCTGGGCGTTCCCGCCGTCGTTTTCGGCCTGATCCAGGCGGCTGTGTTACTCGCCATCTACCGCGCCATCCTGCGCCGCGAGCGCGCGCAGCAGGCCCAGCACGAGGTGCACCAGAAGGAAGCGGCCGAAGGGCAGGCTGGCTGATCACGATAGTCAAACCGGAGGAGTCGACATGGGATTGTTCGGATCGAAGAAGAAGGTCGAGGAAGCAGCCACTGGAGGCGAAGCGGTGCTCTCCGACGGCAGCCGCGTGCAGGTTGCGCGCAAGGTTGATTGCCGCGGCGATTCCTGCCCGCGGCCGCAACTGATGACGAAGAAGGCGGTGAGCGAGCTCGCATCCGGCGCCGTGGTCGAGGTGCTGGTCGACAACCCGTCCTCGGTCGAGGCGCTGCCGCCGATGTGCAATGAGCTCAACGCCACACACCTGGAAACCATCAAGGATCCCAACTGCTGGCGGGTGTACATCCGGAAGGATTGAACATGGCGGCAAGAGTGCTCATGCGCATTTTCATTGCCGTCTCGGTCTGCGCCGTGCTGGTGGGGCTGATCTTCGTCTACGTCAAGCCGCCACCGAGCATGAAGTTGACGCGCGACGGCGTGCCGCACCTGTCGCCCCCGGTGGTGCACCCGGCGACGGGCGAGGCGATTTCGCTGGAGCGGTTGGTGCAACATTTCAAGGGGGGTGGACGCTGATGGACTTCGAAACAATCGCGCAACTTGTCATGTTCTGCGTGGCCTTTGGCATCATGGCGCTGGCTTTTTTCAGCGATTCGCTGTGATCAACAAGGAAAGCCTGATCTTTTGCAGCGCGGCCCTGGCCCTGAGCTTGGCGGTGAGTGCCGTCGGTTTCTTCGTGGCGGCGCGGCCGCGCGCGGCGGTCGAGGCGGCGCAGCAGCCGGCGGCGGCCGAAACCCTGCCCGATGTCGACATCGGCGGCGGCTTCGGCAAAGTGTCGGTGATCGAACTCATCGGCTTTTACATGGAAAACCCGCCGGCGCCCAAGGGCGGCGGCGACGCTTCCTCTTCGGTGAAGCGCTTCGGCGGCTGCTGAACATGCGACGTCTTGCGGTTCTCGCCGTGTTGTTCGTCACTTGCCAGGTCGGCGCGGTGGAGGATTTCACCTATGTGCGCGAAGCTGTAGCGCAGCCCGATACGGTGGTGGTAGACACCCGAGCGCTTGCCGACTGCCGCGTGAGAAGCCTGGCCGATGCGCGCTGTCTTCCTGCGCAGGATTTCCTCGGTCCGCAGCGGCGCCTGCCCAGCGCGCGCGACCTGCTCTGGCTACTCGGCACCTCCGGCCTGTCGGGTGAGGAAAGCGTGTTGGTGGTTGGGCAGGATGCCGTGGCGCGCGATTTTGTCGCCGGCCTGCTGTGGCTGGCCGGGCAGCGCAGCGTGCGCGTGCTGATGGAACCGGTTGGCCGCCTGCTCGAATCCGGCGTGGCCGCCGGCCCGGGGCGCGAACGCGGCATGATTCGCGAGGCGGTATTCACGGCGCCGATGCGCGACGGCCTGTTGCTATTGCGCGATGAACTGCGCACCTTGCGTCGGCCGCTGCCGTTGCTGCTCGATGGACGCGGCGATGCGGAGTACTGGGGAGAAAGCGCACGCGCAGTGCGCACCGGCCATTTGCCGGGCGCCGTGAGTCTGCCTGCGCCGCAACTGCGCGCGGCGCTTGGCCTGGACGCAAAAAGCAATCCCGTGCTGCCGCAAGGCCCCGTTGTCGCCTATGCCCACGATGCTTATGAGGGGCTAGCCTACTTGACGCTGCTCGTTGCCGGCCACGACGTACAGGCGCGGCTGTATGCGCAAGGCTGGGCCGAGTGGGCAGCCGACGGCAGCCTGCCGGTCGATGCCGTCGGCTATCCCGAGCGTGCGATGGCGGTACCGGCCCATAGCCAGCCGTCGCAGGACGGCGCCGCGCGGACGGAGTCGGTCGTCGCGGCTGCTGCTGTCCTCGTGCTGGCGGCCTTTGCCGCTGGCTGGTATCTGCGCAGTCGCAAGCCTCCCGTGGCTCGGCTCGCCGGGAGCGGCGTTGGGGGGCATTCCTGATGGACATTCTGTTTCATGTCACCACCGAGGAGGGAGCGCGCATCCTGCTGCCCTTGGCGCAGGCCTGCCGCCGCGGTGGCCATGCTTTCGGCGCCTTCTTCACACATGAGGGCGTGCTCGGCTTGCTCGACACCGGTTTGCAGGCGGCCTTGATCGACAGCCGCGCCGTGGTGTGCGAGAAATCCTGGCGCCGCTTTTGCGGCGACGCGGCCTGCCCGGTCCTGCTGCGCGGCCAGGGCACGAACAGCGCGCTCATGGGCGAAGCCAAGAAAGTGGTTTCATTGTGATCCGCCGGGCCGCTCCCAAGGATCACAGCAGCGCAGCGCGCTGCGCGCAGGTTCGTCCATGAACGCAGAGAAGAAGAAAAAGAAGCTGCTGGTGCTGGCGCGGCGCGACCACAGCGAGGCGATGCGCGTGGCGGTCGGCCTGACGATCTGTGACCACACGGTGAGCCTGATCTTCATGGACCACCCGGTCGAAGAAAACGCCGAGAACGCGGGCCATGCCGAGCTGCTGGAGTTGACCGGCATCGCGCCTCAGACCACGGTTGCAGCCATGGCAGACGAACTGCCGCTGCTCGATGTCGCCGGCCTGGCGCGCGCGATCACCCAAGCCGATGCCGTGCTGTGCATATGAATATTCTCGAACTCAATACCGGTCTGTTCCCCGACGCCCAGACCGTGATCGCCGCCCTGCGGCAAATGGAGCCGGCGCACCGCGTCGAATCCGTTGATGTGCGGTGTCGGGACATGGAAGACGAAGCCTGGGACCGCGCGGTAGCGGCGATCCTGAGTTCCGATCTGACGATTACCATCTGAAACAGGAGATCAAGGATGAAAACGTTATTGACGACAGGATGGGGCAAATGGCTGGGCGGGGCGTTCGTCCTGCTGTTGGCGGCCAGCCGCACGGCGTTCGCCGCCGACCCGCTGGTGAATGTGGATTGGGTGAAAGCGAATCTCGACAAGCCGGGCATTGTCTACATCGACTTCGCGCCGCCGACCGACTACCTGCGCGGCCACATATCGGGCGCGGTGAACAGCAACTACGGCAAGGACGGCTGGCGCGAGGAGCGCGCCAGTGACAAGGTACCGGACATGCTGCCGGTCAAGCTCGACGCGCTGGGCGAAATGATCGGCAAGCTCGGCATCGACAATGCCACCCATGTAGTGCTGGTGCCGGCCGGCATGTCGTCCTCCGATATGGGCATGGGCACGCGTGTGTATTGGACCTTCAAGGTGCTCGGTCACGACAACGTCTCCATCCTCGACGGCGGCATGGCGGCGTGGACCAAGGACAAGAAGAATCCACTGCAGGCGGGTGCGTCAAAGGCGGAGCCGAAAACCTTCAAGGTGAACGTGCGCAAGGACATGATCGTCACCATGGACGATGTCAAGAAAGTCAAGGCTTCGGGCTCGCTGCTGGTGGACAACCGTCCGGAAGACCAGTACGTTGGCATCAACCGCCATCCAAAGGCGACCGAGAGCGGCACCATCGAGGGCGCGAAGAACCTGCCCAATGGCTGGATGACGGTCAACGGCATGGGTCAGTTCCGCGACAAGAAGCAGCTCGAGCAGCTCTACAAGGTCGCCAGCGTGCCTACCAGCGGCGAGCAGATCAACTTCTGCAACTCCGGCCACTGGGCCTCGGTCGGCTGGTTTGTCTCCAGTGAGCTGATCGGCAACAAGAAGGCCCGTTTGTATGACGGCTCGATGATCGAGTGGACCATGCTCAAGGGCGGTTCGATAGAGCAGAAGGTCAAGCTGCAGTAAGCGTGCCGCCCCGTCTCCTGCTGGCGTTGCTTGCCGCGGCCTTGTTTTCTGCCGCGGCAACGGCCCAGGACGAGCATGGCCGGCGCCTCGCCGCCGAACTGGTGGTCATGGCCGGGGACGTGCGCCGCGCGGCGTCGGGCAGCGAAGTGGCACTGCACCAACAGGGCCTGCAGGAGCGCCTGGCTGGCGCATTGGCCTCGCTGCCATTGCTCATCAGGCATGCGGGCGGTGACGCCGCTGGCGTGCCTGCACTGCGCGCCGCCCTGGTGCGCGGCGACTGGCGCAGCCTGAGCGCAGGGCTGAACGCCCTGCAGCGCCAACACCCCCTCGATTTGGCCACGCTTTTGCCGGCCCAGGCCACGCCCGAGCGGCTGCGCCTGGGCAAGGCTATCCACAAGCAGGCCTGCGCCGTCTGCCACGATGCGCCCGCCAGCGAAACGAAACTGCCGGCCTTCAATCTCTTCGTGCAGGCCCGGCGCATGCCGCGCGAGGAGTTCGCCGCGCGGCTGCTGCTCGGTGTGCGCGGCGACCGCAGCACCGCCTGGCGCAATCCCTTCAGCGATCTGGAACTGGGCGCGCTGATGGCCTACTACGAGAATGACAAGGCCGAAGGCGCGGCGCGGGATTAGTCAGCCCTGCACAGCCTGGTGCTGGATGGCGCTTTCTGTTTCCGATAGCGCAAGGCGCTCTGACCTGGCGCAAGCCCCGCATGTGTGTGCAGGTGCAGAATTGCGACGAAAAGCTGGGGCGCAGCAGGCGCAGCCGCTGCGCACCAGAACCCGTTCCCTGCCACGCCAAACCTGCACCTCAGATGAGCACCACCACACCGGCGCTTGACGCCGCCATGCTGCAGCGCGCGCCGCATGCCTTCCACCTGCTGGCCAAGCCTAGCGGGTCCACCTGCAACATCGATTGCAGCTATTGCTTCTTCCTGTCCAAGCAGGCGCTGTATCCGGATGCCCGCCAGCGCATGTCGCAGGAGACGCTCGAGGTCTATATCCGGCAGTTGCTCGAGTCGCACCGCGCGCCTCTGGTGCGAGTAGCCTGGCAGGGCGGTGAGCCAAGCCTGATGCCACTCGATTTCTTCCGGCGTTCGATTGCGCTGGTCGAGCAGTACCGGCAACCGGGCCAGCAGATCGAGCACAGCTTCCAGACCAATGGCACCTTGCTCGACGAGGCCTGGTGCCGGTTCTTCCGCGAGCACCGCTTCCTGGTTGGCCTGAGCGTGGACGGGCCGCGTGCCCTGCATGATCGCTACCGGGTCGACCGGCAGGGTCAGGGTAGTTTTGATCGGGTCATCCAGGGCTGGCGGCTGCTGCGCGCGCATGGTGTGGAAACCAATATCCTGTGCACCGTCAACGCTGCCAACCAGGACCATGGCCGCGCGGTCTACCGTTTTCTGCGTGACGAATTGAAGGCAGAGTGGATGCAGTTCATACCCATCGTCGAGCGCGCCGATCCAGCCTCGATCGCGCTGGCCAACCAGGGCTGGCGTGCGCCGCAGCGGCGCACGCGGCCCCTGTACACGCAAAATGGCAGCATGGTGACGGACCGCTCGGTCGAGCCCGCGCGCTACGGTCAGTTTCTGGTCGACGTGTTTGAGGAATGGCTGCGCCATGATGTGGGGCGCGTCTTCGTACAGCAGTTCGACGTGATGCTGGAGGCCTCATTCGGGCGCCACGCCTTGTGTGTGCACGCGCCGGAGTGCGGCTATGGACCGGCACTGGAATACAACGGCGACCTGTACTGCTGCGACCATTTTGTCGAACCGGGTTACCGCCTGGGCAACATCCACAGCAGCCATATGCTGGACCTGATCGGATCCGACCAGCAGCGTGCCTTCGTGCAGGCCAAGAGCATCAATCTGGCGCAAAACTGTCGCAGCTGCCCGGTGCTGAACTGGTGCCATGGCGGCTGTCCCAAGGACCGGTTTGCCCGGTCCGAGGGCGACGATCCGCAGAGCAATTACCTGTGCGCCGGCTATCGACGCTTCTTCTCGCATGCGCTGCCGGCGATGCAGTTGATGAGCCGGCTGCTGCAACAGCGCCGGCCGGTGGTCGAGGTGATGGCATGGAAAGCCGCCCAGGACAAAGCCGGCGGGCCTTACCAGCCGTGTTCATGTGGCAGCGGCCGCAAATTGCGTTTTTGCCACGGTGTTCGGGCGAACGAGGGGCCGGCACACGGACTTGACCGGTAGACGGCCGATCTGCCCCGGTCAGGGTCGCGCAGGGCCGGTTTATCGCGGTTCAGCAGTCGGACCAGACGCGGTGAAGGTTTTGACCATAGTCGGGCCTAGGGGCAGAAACACTGTTTTGTATTGGTGCCGTCATCTGGATAGTCCCGAGTGGGTCCGGTGGGTATTGCAAGGACTCGTCGGGCTCCTGCAATCGATGCGCAAGCCATGCTCTCCAGTTTGCGCAAGATCAAACGAATGGCATTGTCACCAGTAGGGGTTTGATCGGCCGCCTTAAGATAGCAACCAATTACTATCTTCAACCAAGGCTTGTCCATGAGCACATTCACGAAACATCTGCCCGCCGAGGAACGACGCGCCGTGACCGTCGAGGCGGTAATCGCGCTGGCGGGCGAGAAAAATCCGAACGACATCACGACGGCGGACATAGCCAAGCAGATGGATGTGACCCAGGGATCGCTGTTCCGCCACTTTTCCACCAAGGAAGCCATCTGGCAGTCGGTCATGGAATGGGTCGCCGAGCGCCTGATGTCACGCATCGACAGCGCCGCGCGTGGCGTCGAATCGCCGCTGCAGGCCTTGCGCGCGATGTTCATGGCCCATGTCGAATTCGTTGTTGAGCATCCCGGCGTGCCGCGCATGATGTTCGGCCAATTGCAGAACGCGGCGTCGACACCGGCCAAGCGTTTGGCCCAGGCCCTGATCCAACGCTACTCCGAGCGCATCTCAGCGCGCCTGGAGCAGGGCAAGGCGAGCGGCGAGATCGCAGCCGACGTGGACACGCGTGCGGCAGCGATCCTGTTCGTCGGCATGTTGCAGGGGCTGGTGATGCAGTCCCTGCTTTCGGGTGACATCGCGCGCATGCGCCAGGACGCACCCGGTGTGTTCGCGGTCTTTGCGCGCGGATTGGGGGAACAGCCATGAAACAGACTCTGACGTCCCATCTGCGCGGCATTTCGATCGGCGTGGTTCTGCTGCTGATGCTGGGCCTGCTGGCCTATGTTGCGATGCGTACCGGCCCCCTGGCCCCGGTGTCGGTGCGCGTGATCACGATCGAAAAGCGTTCCATCAGTCCGGCCCTGTTTGGCATTGGAACGGTAGACGCACAGTACACACACAAGATCGGACCGATTGCGGCCGGTCGCGTCAAGAGCGTACTGGTGCAGCCCGGCGACAGCGTCAAGATCGGTCAATTGCTCGGCGAAATGGACCCGGTTGACATGGACCAGCGCATTGGTTCGCTGCAGGCAGGCCGCAAGCGGGCCGAGGCCAATTTGCTGGCAGTGCAGGCGCAGATTCTGGAGGCCAATGCCCGCGCGCAGTTTGCGCAAAGTCAGGCGCAGCGCTACGAGCAGTTGCTGGCAGCACGCTCGGTCAGCGCGGAGGCGGCCGAAGCCAAGCGGCAGGAACTGCAAATCGCGCAGGCCGCGCAGGCGGCGGTGCGCGCCAACCAGGACGCGTCGCGCCAGGAACTGCTGCGTGTCGACGCCGACATTGCCGCATTGACACAGCAGCGCAGCAATCTGCGTCTTGTCTCCCCAGTGAACGGACTCGTCACGCGCCGCAACGCCGATCGCGGAACGACGGTCGTCGCCGGGCAGGCGGTGGTGGAGGTGGTCGAACCGTCCAGGCTGTGGATCCATGTCCGATTCGACCAGCAACGGGCGTACGGCCTGCACCCGCAGCTGCCGGCCCAGGTGCTGCTGCGGTCACAGGGCAATACGTGCAGTGGCGGGCCAGGTGCTGCGCGTCGAGCCGCATGCCGACGCCGTCACCGAAGAGGTGCTGGCCAAGGTGGTGTTCGTGCAGCAGCCACAGGTCCCGCCACCGATAGGCGAGCTGGCCGAGGTCACGGTGCAACTGGGCGCGCTGGCGGCCGGGCCGGCTGTTCCCAATGCCAGTATCCACCGGGTCGACGGACGGCTCGGTGTCTGGCTCGTCGATGCCGGTGACCTGCGTTTTGCGCCAGTGCGCACCGGCGCCAGCGACCTGGACGGAAACGTGCAGATACTCGATGGGCTTTCTGGCGGGGAACAACTGGTGGTGTACAGCTTCAAGGCGCTCACCGCCAGCAGCCGCATCAAGCTGGTCGACCAGATCATCGGACAAAAGCCATGATCAGCCTGGCCGGCCGCGACATCGCCCATGCCTGGAGCAAGTTCGTTTTCACCGGCATCGGCCTGGGCCTGCTGATCGGCGTGACACTGACCATGGCCGGCGTCTACCGCGGCATGGTCGACGACGCCAAGGCGTTGCTCGACAACAGTGGTGCCGACCTGTGGGTGGTGCAGCAGGACACCCAGGGGCCGTATGCCGAGTCCTCCAGCCTGCCCGACGACAACTACCGCGCCATTCTCGGCATGGCAGGCGTGGCGCGTGCGGCCAACGTGACCTACCTGACCATGCAGGTCAGTCCATTGGACGAAGGCAAGGCACGCGAGGTGCGAACCATGGTGGTGGGCGTTACGCCCGACGGCGCCGGACACCCGGGGCAACCCAGCTATCTGGTTGACGGTCGCCACCTTACGCGTGGCCACTACGAGGCGGTCGCCGATATCGCGACCGGTTTCAAGCTCGGCCAGCGCATCCGGATCCGGCGCAACGACTACACGGTAGTGGGACTGACACGACGCATGGTGTCCTCGGGCGGCGACCCGATGGTCTTCATCCCGATCAAGGACGCACAGCAGGCGCAGTTCCTGAAGGACAACGACTCCATCGTGCGCCAGCGTGCGCGCACCGCGCAAAACCCGGCGCTGAACCGCCCCGGCGTGCCGGGTCTGCTCGACGCCGTCATCGCATCGCAGTCGAGCAACAACTCTGTCAACGCGGTGCTGGTGCAGATTGAGCCCGGCGCCGATCCGGAGGCGGTGGCTGAGCCAATCCGGCGCTGGAAGCGCCTGTCGGTCTACACCCGCGCGCAGATGCACATGATCCTGATCGAAAAGCTGATCGCCACGGCGGCCCGGCAGATCGCCATGTTCCTGGTGATCCTGGCGGTGGTCAGCGCCGCCATCGTGGCCTTCATCATCTATACGCTGACCCTGGGCAAGATCCGCGAGATTGCGGTGCTCAAGCTGATCGGCACGCGCAACAGCACGATCGCATCGATGATCATGCAGCAGGCGATCGCGCTGGGCCTGATTGGCTTTGTCGTGGGCAAGGTGTCGGCAACGTTCTGGGCCCCGATCTTTCCCAAGTATGTGTTGCTGGAGTCGGACGACGCGCTGCGCGGATTCGTCGCGGTGGTGATCATCTGCATCCTCGCCAGCTTCCTGGCGATTCGCGCTGCGCTCAAGGTCGACCCGGCGGAGGCAATCGGTGGCTAAGCCAGACAAGACCACTTCGACCGATCGCGGCATCCGCATCGAGGGCGTGCGCAAGGTCTACGGCCAGCGGCGACACCGCCGTCGAGGCGCTGAAAGACGTCAACATGGTCGTCGCCCCGGGTGAGGTGGTGGGCCTGATCGGTCCGTCCGGATCCGGCAAGAGCACGCTGCTCAAGTGCCTGGGCGCCGTGATCGAACCCACCTCCGGGCGCATGGTGCTGGGCCAGGACGTCATCTACGACAACCACTGGAACATCACCGACCTGCGGGCCTTGCGGCGCGACAAGATCGGCTTCGTGTTCCAGGCTCCCTACCTGATCCCGTTCCTGGACGTGACCGACAACGTCGCCCTGCTGCCGATGCTGGCCGGTGTGCCCAACGCCGAGGCGCGCAAGCGCGCGGTCGAACTGCTCACCGCGCTCGACGTGCAGCATCGCGCCAAGGCCATGCCGTCGCAGCTCTCCGGCGGCGAACAGCAGCGGGTGTCGATCGCGCGCGGCCTGGTCAACCGCCCACCGGTGATCCTGGCCGACGAGCCCACGGCGCCGCTCGACAGTGAACGCGCGCTGGCGGTCATTCGCATCCTGAACCAGATGGCCAAGCAATACGACACCGCCATCATCGTCGTCACCCACGACGAAAAGATCATCCCCACCTTCAAGCGCATCTACCACATCCGCGACGGCGTGACGCACGAAGAGGTGGGCGAAGGGCGTGGCATCGACTGAGACAAGGCCCTGTTCAACAACCAAGGACACCCCATGTACAACAACCCCTCCCAAGTTGCCATCAGCGACGATGAACGCCGAGCGGTGATGGATACGATGCACTCAATCAATACACCGACTGAGCGCTACCACCCCGCGCTGGTCGCGCTGCACTGGACCTTGGCGCTGCTGCTGGCCCTGGCCTTGGGCATGGGCACCTTCGTGCTCGCCCAGACGCCCAACGACGCGGTCGGCAAGATCGATGCGCTGCGCGGGCACATGATCGTCGGCATCGCCATCGGCGCCTTGATGCTGGTGCGGCTGATCGTGCGCTTGCGCACCAACCATCCGCCGGCGGCATCGACCGGGCATGCCGCGCTGGACCGGCTGGCCAGGCTTGCGCACGCCGGCCTCTATGTGCTGGTGTTTGCGATGGCGGCCAGCGGTGGCGCCACGGCACTGTTGTCGGGACTGCCGGACATCGTGTTCGGCAACACCATGGTGCCACTTCCCGAGAGCTTTTTCGCCTACCCGCCACGCTTCGTGCACGGCTGGCTTGCCAAGGCGCTTTTCGTTCTCATCGGACTTCACGTGATCGGGGCGCTGTTTCACCAGTTCAGGCTCAAGGACCGGCTGTTGTCGCGCATGTGGTTCGGCAAGAAGGCCGGGCCCCGGTCCTGAGCATTGCGGCAAGCCTGCATACCTTTCACCTTTTCTGGAGACCTTCATGACAACAACTACACAGCAACGCGGCCTGTCAGGCTGGGCCATTTCAGTGATCCCGATGGTTTTTGGCCTGATGACCATCAAGGAGGGCGGCGCGGTGGTCGTCGGCAACCCCGATGCACTGGCGGCGGCGGGAAACTACATCCCCTTCGTCGTATGGTTCAACTTCCTGGCCGGTTTCGCCTATGTCGCGGCCGGTATCGGACTGTTCATGCAGCAGCGCTGGGCCATGTGGCTGGCGGTTGCGATTGCGGTATCGACAGCGCTGGCCTCGGCGGCGCTGGGTGTCATCATCTTGTCGGGCACGCCGTTCGAGCAGCGCACGGTCTTCGCAATGGCCCTTCGCACCGTGGTTTGGGTCACGATCGCCGGTATCGCGTGGCGTCGTCAGGCACTCAGAGCGACATGAAAACCCTGTTCCCGGCTGCGCTTCGAAAAGCGACGCCATGGGCGCTTGCACTGGCATTGCAGGCCACGCCAGGAATCGCGCAGACCGTTGGCGACGATGCATTGCGCAGCGCGGATTGCCAAGCACAGGAATCGGTCCGCTTTCGCGGCGGAACAGCCAGGCTGGAGAACGACCTGTTCACCAACACCGACCAGAATTACAGCAACGGTGTGGCGTTCACCGCGGTCTCACACGACATCATCGGCCCGGTCAAGACTGCGTGCCTGCCGGTGCCGGTGCGATTGCACGCGGAGCTGATCCGATTCCTGAATCCTGGATTCTGGGAGGGTGAGCGGGGGCAGGCCGCCACGCAAAACGTGGTGGTGAAGTTCGGCCAGTCGATATACACACCAAGAGACCCCGCCAGGACCGACCTGGTAAGCGACGACCGGCCGTACGCCGGGCTCCTGTATGTCGGCATGTCGTGGAACCGTCGCACGCACGATCCACAGCAGAACTCCGAAATGCTCGACACCCGCGAGATCACGCTGGGTGTCATCGGCCCGCTGGCCCTGGGCAGACAGGCGCAGAACCTGGTCCACGACGCGATTGGCGCCGACCGTTTTCTTGGTTGGGACAACCAATTGAAGAACGAACCGGCGCTGCAACTGGCGCTGGACCGCAAGTACCGGGACTATCGCTCCGATGGCGCCATCCAGCCGGGGTTCTCCGCCGACACGATCCGTTCGCTGGGCCTGCGCCTGGGCAATATCGAAACCTCGGCCAGCATGGGCGTGGAAGGGCGTATCGGCTGGAATCTGCCGAACGATTTCGGTACCTATCCGATCAGGCCAGGCGCCGAGAACCGACCGCCGTCGTCCGCGTCGCCGCACAACCAGGACAGGCCATCGGAATCCGGTCCGGCAAGGCCGGCTCCAGGGGCCCACCTGTTCGGCACGCTGGAGGCCAAACTGGTGGCACACGACTTCTCGCTGGACGGCAATCTGTTTCGATCCAGCCACAGCGTGACGCGCCGGCCCCTGGTCGCACAGGCCGCGCTCGGATTGAGTGTGCATGGAATGCTCGCGGGACACGGCGTCAGGCTGGCTGTCATGCGCGTCTGGCGGACCCGGGAGTTCAAGGAACAGCAATCCAACCATGCCTATGGCTCGGTGGCGCTGAGTATCGAGTTCTAGATTGCACGCGCCAGCGATCCCATTCATGTCAACAGAAAGGAAACGCCATGAACATCACATTTCTCGGCGCAGCGCGCGAAGTCACCGGATCGTGTTTTCTGGTGGAGACCACCGAAGCACGCTTTCTGGTGGACTGCGGCATGGTGCAGGGCGGGCGCGAAGCGCCGGCGCGCAACCGCAAACCGTTTGCTTTCGATCCGAAGTCCATCGATTTCGTATTGCTGACGCATGCGCACATCGACCACAGTGGCCTGCTGCCCAAACTCACGCGCGCGGGCTTTCAGGGGCCGATTCATACCACGGCCGCGACTGCTGATCTGCTCCAGGTGATGCTGCCCGACAGTGCGCATATTCAGGAGAGTGATGCAAAGCGGGCCGAGCGCCATGCCAAGTCAGCACGCCGCAAGGGCGCGGCGCTGACGCCTCTTTACACGATTCAGGATGCGCACAACTGCCTGCGCCAGGTGCGGCCGATTGCCTATGACCAGGAACTGGTGCCCCACACTGCCGTGCGCTGCCGCTTTCGCGATGCCGGTCACATCCTCGGTTCGGCCATCATCGAGGTCTGGATCACCGAACACGGCCAGACCACGAAACTCGTCTTCAGCGGCGATCTTGGCCAGCCGGGGCGTCCGATCCTGCGCGATCCGACGCCCATCGAGGAGGCGGACATACTGGTCATGGAGTCCACCTACGGCAACCGCGCGCACAAGGACGCAGCATCGAGCGAGGACGAACTGATCGAGGTCGTAGAGCGCACCTTGCACAAACAGGGCGGCAACCTGATCGTGCCCGCGTTCGCCGTCGGCCGCACGCAGGAGATCTTGTATCACCTGCACCGGCTCAGTCGTGAAGGCCGCTTGCGCAATCTGAAGGTGTTCGTCGATTCGCCCATGGCCACCAAAGCCACGCACATCACGCGCCAGCATCTGGAACTGTTCGACGAAGCCGCGAAGCAGCTCGCGGGCTGGCACGCCCAGGGAAAGGACCAACCCTATCTCCATTTCACCGCGAGCGCAGAAGAATCCATGGCCTTGAATCAGATTCGCTCGGGCGCCATCATCATTTCCGCCAGCGGCATGTGTGACGCCGGACGCATCAAGCACCACCTGCGCCACAACCTTCCCCGGCGCGAATGCGCTGTATTGATTACCGGATTCCAGGCCCAAGGCACGCTCGGGCGACGCCTCGTTGATGGCGTGAAACGCGTGCGCATCTTCGGCGAAGACATCCCCGTGCGCGCTGCGATACACACCGTGGGCGGGTTGTCGGCACATGCCGACCAGCCCGCGCTGCTCGCCTGGTCGGCCCACTTCCGCAAGCCTCCCGCGCGCACGTTCGTGGTGCATGGCGAGGCCAGCGCAGCGCTTGCATTTGCCGAGCGGCTGCGCACTGAGCGTGGCTGGGACGTTGCAGTGCCTGAGCCCGGTGCCAGCGCGCAATGGGTCGGCGGATTTGAAGGTGGCGAACATGCCAAACCCTGACCAGCGCGAAGCCTTGCGCGAGGCGATCATGAACGGATCGGCGTATCGGCTGGCGCAGGAGGACGTCGAATTTCTGGCCCAGGACGACTTGCGTCCGCTGCGCCTGCAACTGGAACTGCTCAAGCCCGAACACGAGCTGCGCGCGCAAGGGATTGACTCAACCGTCGTCGTCTTCGGCAGCGCGCGGCTTGTTTCCCACGAAGATGCACAGGCAGGGCTTGCCGATGTCCAGGCGCGCATGGCGGCTGATCCGTCCGATGTGACGCCAGCATGCGATCTTGCCGCGGCCAAACGACGTTTGACCCATGCACGCTATTACGAAGAGGCGCGGCGCTTTGCGCACCTGGTCTCGACCCGTTTCCAACAGGAGGGGCGTCGCGACTTTGTCGTCGTCACCGGTGGCGGGCCCGGCATCATGGAAGCGGCCAACCGCGGCGCTTTCGAGGCCGGCGCGCGCTCCATCGGACTCAATGTCACCTTGCCGCACGAACAGGAACCCAATCCCTTCATCTGCCCCGAGCTTGCCTTCCGTTTTCACTATTTCGCACTGCGCAAAATGCACTTCCTGCTGCGCGCGCGGGCGCTGGTCGCGTTCCCGGGCGGATACGGCACGCTCGACGAGCTGTTCGAGGTGCTTACTCTGGTGCAGACCGGCAAGATGGCACGCATTCCCATCGTGCTGGTCGGCAGCGAATTCTGGCGCCGCGTTGTCGACTTCAACTACCTCGTGGACGAGGGCTTCATCAGCGCGCAAGACCTGCGATTGTTCACATGCGTCGATAGCGCCGAAGAAATCGTGGCCGTGCTGGAAACCTTTTATGACGGCAAGCCGCCGGGCGCCGAGGCGAAGCAGGGCTGAGTATGCGCGCGCGCCGTCATGCCTCCCGAAAACCGTTCATCTGGCACGCCCTGAGACGAACCGCACGGGCGCTGGCGCGGTTGATGCGAGTTCTCTCTCGATTGCCGGCACGGGCCAACCATTTCAAGTAGAAACACCATGCAACCCATCTCTCTCCTATTCCTGCGCACAAACCCAAGGCTTGTCTGGCTCGGACGCTTGCTGCCGATGGCGGCGGCGGTCTTGCTCGCCGGCTGCGCCACCAGCCCGGACTTCCAGCACCCGGAACCGGTCGCCACGAGTGCCTACACCGCGACCGCGGTGCCGGGCGAGACTGTCGCAAGTCCGGGTCGGCTCGGAGCGAGCCAGAAGTTCGTCGACGCGAGCGTGTCAGGCCAATGGTGGACTGCGTTCGAGTCCGACAAGCTCACCGCACTGATCGAGTTGGCACATGCAAGCAGTCCGACGCTTGCGGCGGTACAGGCCACGTTGCGCCAGGCACAACACAGTTTCGAGGCAACGGCCGGCGCGACACAACTGCCGCAGGTGAACGCGAAACTGGGCGGCCAACGCCAAGGCACCAATACAGCCGCAGCCGGCTTGCCTGGCGGTGAGCGCAGCTACGGGCTTTACAGTGCCACGGTGGCGCTCAGTTACGACCTGGATCTGGCCGGAGGAAACAAGCGCGCGCTGGAGGCGCTGGCGGCACAGGTCGACTACCAGTCCTACCAGTTGGAGGGCGCGCGCATGAACCTGGCGGCGAACCTGACGTTGACTGCGATCACGCAGGCGCAACTGAGTGCACAGATTGGTGCCAGCGAAGACGCTGGTCGCCGCGCAGCAGGAACAACTGGCGCTGACGCGCCGCCGGGTCGAGCTCGGTGTCGGCACCGATCTGGAGGTGTTGTCGCTGCAGACCCAGCTGCAGCAGTCACTGGCGACCTTGCCGACCTTGCGCAAGCGTCGCGAGCAGGCGCGTCACCTGCTGGCCGTACTGGCCGGGCAGGCGCCGGGGCAGTCGACGGTGCCCGAGTTCGAACTGCAGGATTTCACATTGCCGGCGCAGTTGCCCGTCAGCGTTCCCTCCGAACTGGCACGGCACCGTCCCGACGTACGCGCGTCAGAAGCACTGCTGCAGGCGGCCAGCGCGCAGCACGGCGTCGCGCTTGCCAAGCTGTATCCGCAATTGACGCTGAGCGCCAGCCTGGGCTCGCAAGCCTTGACGGTGGCCAGCCTGTTCGGCAGCGGCTCGCTGATCTGGGGACTGGGCGGACAACTCGCGCAGCCGCTGTTCACGCCGGGCTTGAAGTCCCAGGCCAAGGCCGCCGAGGCGGCCGCGCAGGCCGCACTGGCCAACTACCAGCAAACCGTGCTGCAGTCGCTGCGTGAAGTCGCCGATGTATTGCGCACGGTCGAACACGACGCCGCAGGTACAGCAGTCGCTGGCGCGCGCCGACACATCGGCCCGGCAATCGCTGCAACTGGTGCAGGGCCAGCACGACACTCGGCGCGGTCAGCTACCTGCAATTGCTGCAGGCGCAGCAACAGGTGCAGCAGACCCGGATCGCGGTGCTCGAATTGCAGGCCCGTCGCATCGCCAATACGGTGGCCCTGTACCAGGCCATGGGCGCAAGCCAGCTGCAATGATGAACAGTACGCCAGTCCAGGCGCAGCCATGATCGTCGAAACACTGGCAGCCGGCGCTGGCCTGTGGGGCGCGCGTGCGCTTGCGCACCGCGCCATCCTGTACGGACTGCGCGCGCCGCGCCTGTCCCATCGGCGCACGCCGGACGGCTCCGGACTCGCGCCTGATGCGGTGCAGGAGGTTCGCATTGCGACTTCCGGCGGCCGGCAACTGTTCGGCTGGCTGGTTTCGCCTGCGCAGCCGGCGCCATCGCCCGCCCCAGCCGTGCTGGCGATGCATGGCTGGGGCGCCAACGCCTCCATGATGTGGCCGGTAGTTGCGCCGCTGCACGCAGCAGGATTCGCGGTGCTGCTGATCGACGCGCGTTGCCATGGCCGCAGCGACGACGAGGATTTCACCTCGCTGCCGCGATTTGCCGAAGATATTGCCGACCGGCCTGCACTGGCTGCGTTCGCGCAAGGACATCGCGCCCGACCGACTTGCCCTGCTCGGGCATTCGGTGGGCGCAGGCGCAGCCTTGTTGCATGCGGCGCGTCAGCGACGACGTGTGCGCGGTGATCAGCCTGTCGGCATTTGCGCATCCGCGCGAGATGATGCGCCGCTTCATGGCCGAAAAACATGTGCCCTACCCGGTGCTGGGCTGGTACGTGATGCGCCACGTGCAACGCGTGATTGGCACCCGCTTCGACGATTTCGCACCCCTGACAACGCTCGCGCGCGTGACCTGTCCGGTACTGCTGGTGCATGGACGCGACGACACGACGGTGCCGCTGGCAGACGCCCGGCGTCTGCAGGCTGTCGCGCCGCATTCGCGCCTGCTGCTGGTGGACGGTACGCACGACCTGCGCGCAGCGCTGGCCGAGTACAGCCCGGTCATTGTGGATTTCTTGCGCAAGGCCTGCGACGCATCGGCGTTATCCTCGTGCGACGGCGTCCGTTGACGCGCGATCCGACCGAAGCTCCTCCATTGCCAGGCAAACCATGACCACGAATCAAGACGACTTCCCGGTGATCGATGACGAGCTCGACCTGCTGGCCGAGTTGCTGCCGCTGCCCGGCCAACGCATTATCGAACTGGGCTGCGGCGCCGCCGCCCTGGCGCGTGCCTTGCTGCTGCGCCACCCCGACTGCCAGGTGACCGGCGTCGAAGTCGATGCACGCCAGCACGCCAAAAATCTTGCCGCGCCGCAACCAGGCCTGCAATTCGTTGCCGGCGTCGCGCAGGACATCGCCTTTCCTGATGCCAGTTTCGACCTCGCGCTGATGCTCAAGTCGCTGCATCATGTGCCGGTGCAGGCGCAGCAACAGGCCCTCAACGAGGTGGCCCGTGTGCTGCGGCCGGGCGGCCATCTGTATGTGTCGGAGCCGGTCTACGACGGAGACTTCAACACGCTGGTGCGCCTTTTCAATGACGAGGGTGTGGTGCGTGCTGCTGCTCAAGGCACCCTGGATGCGGCGCTGCGCACCGGTCTCTGGCACCAGCGCGCAGAACGCCATTTCGTGATGCCGGTGCAATTCAAGGACTTCGCCGACTTCGAGCAGCGCCTGATGCGGCCGACCTATGCCGACCATCGACTGGATGAGGCAATGATCGATCAGGTCCGCAAGGCGTTCGAACCGCATCAGGGTCCGCAGGGCGCATCTTTCCAGCGGCCGATGCATGTACGACTGCTGAAGAAAGTGCATTGACTCACCAGCCCGCCCGCGATGGGCGCAGTTGAGCCGAGAAGTCAGGCGGCCATGTCAGCCGCCATGATTAGTACCTCACCCTGCGCTCAGGGCCGCTGTCCACCACTGCCGGGATTCAGCGCCAACGCGGCCACGCCGAACCAGGCCATCGCCGCGACCATGGAGACGCCGCCAACGAGGACCAGCGCCGGCGGCACGCCAAATGCTACCTCCGACAGGATGCCCAGCGGCATTAACATCCCGGTCAGTGTCAGCCATGAGATCGCCTTCGCGGAAAACGCGCTGACCGGCAGTCGCGTCAACAGGTAGCCGACGACGATGTTGATGAAGGCGAACAGATTGCCGTGCACATGCGCCAGGCGCGACTCAAAATGCTTGCCCACCCCATAGTCAGCGATCCACGCCTCTTTGCCCGGCGCGAAGTCGCGCAGATAGATCAGCACGAAGCCGTAGACCATGAACGCGGCGAGAAACAGAAAACCGGCCACGAGATTCTTCTTTCCTTGCATGATGCACTCCTTGTTGAATGTCACTGATGGCAGCGAGCCGCGGCCACACTGACAGCATGCTTATTCGATCCATGGCAGACCGCCAGGCATTGAGGCGCGTCAGGATTTGCGTTGAATGATGCCAAACCGCAAAGCAACTGGAACTCATTGCATCGCCTCGTCACGGCGTGACGCCAGGGACCAGACAGCGGCCGCGATGCCAGTCCATATCAACGTGCGCAGCGTCATGGCGATGGCGGTGCGCGGTTCGTACATGCCGCCGCCGGCGACAAAGACGCCAAAGCCCGCGAAGGCAAGCAGCGTCACGGCAGCGATGATGATGGCCAGCCACACCGCCCAGCGCTGTTGCAGCCACAGCCCGGCGCCAGCGAAGACATAGGCAAAGCCCGCCGTAAAGTTGAACCACAGCACGAAGGGCACGTAGTTTCCGGCTGCCACGCGCGCGGCCCCGTCGCCGAACAGAGTTGTGCCGCCTTCCTTGAGGGTCAGCAGTCCGAACGCGATGGCGAACAGCGAGATCGCCACGGTCCGGATTTCAAGCTTTTGCTTCAATGTATTCATGTTCACTTTCTCCATAGAACGTTGGCATGCGCGACAAAATGCCAACCCATACGGCTGACCACTGGCGGGATGCAGGTTTGCATCGGCTGCCACGCATTGATTGCTTCAGTGCACGGTGTAACCGCAGCAGTCCACGATGTCCGAGGCGCAGGCTGCACGTGCCCCGCGGGTCTGGATGCATCGCGCGCGCCAATAAGCTCAGCTTCCCTTGCCGCGCCCGCCGCTTCCTGCCGAGTTGCCCATGCCACCGCCGCTACCATCGCGCGGCCCGGCGCGACGCGCATTCGCCGATGGTTCGGCCGGGAGCGCCACGCCGCGCTCCTTGGCACGCTCCTGCATCAGGGTTTGCTGTTCATTGCGAAACTGCTCGCGCTCCTGTGTTGTCTTCAGCTCGCGCATGCGATTGCGGTTTTCGCTGCGCTCCTGATCGGTCATAAGCTCGCTGCTGTAGACACGATCGCGGTCCCGCGTCTGCTGCCGCGTTTGGGTCTGCTCTGTGTCGGGCTCCACCGTTTGCGCCGCCGCAATACCTGCCACCGCCACCGAGCACGCAACGACGATCATCGGAATCAGACTTCTGGATTTCATGTTTCACTCCTGGATTGATTGAATGGGAACACTCTTGCGGGTGAGTTCGACGGCCAAGGCCGACCAACGACACCCGCCTGGCCACCGCACTCTCGAACCCTCGCCGAGGCAGCCATCCGCCGCGCCTGCATCGGGTGCAGGTCTGCGCTGGAGGCTTTCGAGGCAAACGGCTTGTTAGGGCAAGTGACCATGGCGCCAATGATGCGAGGCCAGGGTTGCGTCGCTGTTTCAGCGGTGTGGCATCGTGTTTCATCGCGTTTCGCGTCATTGCGACGTCCTTCTGGCTGTGCGACAGTCGGCGTGCCTGGGCGATGGAGGTCGGCTGAAACGGATGTGCGTGCCGAATCGTCCGGCGTGCGCGGGATCTAGCGCGCCAGCGGCAACTCGACCCAGGCCTGCAGTCCGCCGCCCTCGCGCGCCTCGAGTCGGATGGTCCAGCCGTTCGCACGCGCGAGTTGCTGCACGATCGCCAGCCCCAGGCCGAATCCGCTCGCCACCGGGCTGGATGCACTTTCGATGCGATGAAAAGGCCGGAAGGCCAAGGCGAGTTGTTCCTTCGCAATGCCCGGGCCCCGATCCAGGACACCGATGCGCAGGGTCGCCTGCCGGCCTGCGTTGTGCGGCAAGACATGCCCGACTACCTCGACCGCGCCCGGTGCGTAGCGCAGTGCGTTCACGATCAGGTTGTCGAGCACCCGCGCCAGCATGCGTGGGGCAGCGTGGGCGCGCAGATCGTCCGCGCAGTTCACCGATCAGTTGTGCGCCGCTTGCCGCGGCTGCGGCACGATGCTCCTGGGTGCGCGCCTGAAGCCATTCGCACAGCGCCAGATCCTGGGCTGGCTCGGTGCTCAGGCCGCGCGCGATCTCGAGCAGTTGCCCGATCAACTGATTCATCTCTTCGATGTCGGCGTCCAGGCGTTTCAGTAGCGCCGGATCAGGCTTGAGCGTGAGTATCTCGAGGGCCAGCCGCATTCGGGCCAGCGGAGTGCGCAGATCGTGCGAGAGCCCGGCGAACAAGGTTGTGCGCGCATCGCTGAGCTCGCGCACCTGGATCGCCATCTGGTTGAAATGATGCGCCAGGTCGGCCAGTTCGCGAGGACCGGTCTCGGGCAGCAGATCCGGGCCGGTGGCCGTGCCGAGCTGCGCGGCTGCCAGCGCGAACTTCGAGATCGGTTGTGCGATGCGGCTCGCCAGCCAGCGGGCCAGCACCAGCACCAGCAGCGTGCCTACGACCAGAGCGAGCGCAAAGGCATAGAACGGGTTGGCCTCCATGCGGTCCATGGCAAAACCTGCGCCGATCGAGTGCTCGCCGGCGGGAATCGCGATCCATAGCCAGTCACTACCGTCGGCTGCGATCTCCTTTTCGAAAAAGGCCTCGTGCCCAAGCCGACGTTCGAAGGCGTTCTCGAGAAACCGGATGTACAGGCCGTGGCGCAGACCGGTGTCGGGCGCAGCTTGCAGGCTGGGGCGCAAGGCGATCTGGTAGCTGCGCGCGAGCTCTTCCTCGAACACCGGGCGGGTTTCGGGCGGCAGCTCGACCCAGGTCTGAGCCGACAACACCATCAGGCCGGCCAGGTCGTCGGCGGCACGCCGTGCGATCGGCATGAAGATGAACAACACCACCGCCGCGGCGGTAACCAATTCGAGCGCAATGAACAAGGCGACCAGCCAGCGCGTGTACTGGCGCACCAGCGTGCTGCGCTTGGGGGGCCGCCGCATTAGCTGGACTCGCCGAGCGGATGGAACAGATATCCCTCGCCCCGTACGGTGCGGATGTAAGCAGGGTGCGCGGGGTCGGCCTCGATCTTGCGGCGCAGGCGCGTCACGCGCACGTCGATGCTGCGGTCGAAGGCACCCCGTTCATAACCCTTGAGCCGATCGACCAGGGTGTCGCGCGACAGCACGCGGTTGGGATGTTCGGCAAAGACGCGCAGCAACTCGAACTCACCGCTCGACACCGCCACCTCGACGCCATCGCGCAGCAGGCGCCAGGCGGCCGTGTCGAGCGTGAACGGGCCAAAGCTGTGCAAAGGGCCGGCCGGCGCAGCGGCTTCGGCACCGGCAGCTGCGGTGTCGGTCTGTCGGGCCCGGCGCAGCAGGGCGCGCAAGCGCGCCAGCAGTTCCCGCGGGCTGAAGGGCTTGGCCAGGTAATCGTCGGCGCCGACCTCCAGGCCGACCACGCGATCGATCTCCTCGCCACGCGCCGAGAGCATCACGATGGGGACGTTCGAGGTCTTGCGAAGCTCACGCGCCAGGGTCAGGCCGTCGTCACCGGGCATCATCAGGTCGAGCACGATCGCATCGGGCATGCGCTGCGCCAATCGTTCACGCATCTGCACGCCGTCGGCCGCCGCATCGACGATAAACCCGACCTGGGTCAAGTAGTCGGTAAGTAGTTCGCGTAGGGCCTGATCGTCGTCGACGACCAGGATGCGCAAGGCTGAAGCATTGCTCATGGTCGCGAAGTATAGCCACGCCCCGGAGCGAGCCAGCGTCGATGAAACACGATGAAACACGCTGAAACACAGCGGCACTGGGCTGAAATTGCCGGGCAACCGAAGCCGCGCAAGATGGCGGCCATGGCTACCGGATCTTCCAGCTTTTTGGCAATGAGTGACGCCTCCAACTCGGATGTGGGTCGGACACGCGCTGCTTGTCGCTGCGCTATTTGGCGTGGTGGCGGTGAATGACGTACAGGCGCTTGGGACGCAGGCGCCGTGCACCTCTGATCCTTCACTTGCGGACTACTCGGCGAGTCAGTCGCTGGAGTGCATACCCATCGACGCGCGGCGCCAAGATCCCCAGCCGCGGACCCCTATTGACGCTCAGAAGATCACGAAGCCCTATGGGAGCGGCTTCGAGGCCAGGGGGCTGAAGTCGGTCGACGACCTGGCCGCCGACCAGATCAACGCCGCGTCCAGCCTGCGACTCGGCGCCGACGGAAACCGATTGCGTGCCACGACGGGGGTGGCTGGCAGGTCATTCGGCGGCGCTCGCGGTGGCAGTGCAGGTGCTCGACGTGGTCGATGACAAGACATTCAACCAACTCACCGACCGAGGGCAGCATGAAAGAGATCACAGCTATTGCCGGGGCGACTCCGGCTTCGCGGCTTCACCGCAAGCATCGGTCCCCGGCGCCAGGAGACGGCGTTCAAGCGTGCAACCGCGTGCAGCGGCAGGGTCAAGAACGCGATGCGGCTGGCCACCGGGCAATTCTCTCGTCAAGTACATGGTCGACATGGGCCGTCGCAGCTAGCTAGCCTTTCAACGTATGCCTCTTTCATTCATAACACTTTGCCGGTTTTGACCGGCGCATGGAGACGTGACATGACACTCGACGACTCTAAACATTTCGATCCAGCCCATCTGCAACGTTGGTGGCAGGCGACGCTCGCGTATATGCTGACAGCTTCGACGAGCGAGTCCGGCGCCGGGTCCAGAAGGTCATCGATCTGCATGTGTTGCGCCTTTCCCGGATGATCGACCGAGCAAGACGTCAAGAGCTGGTCCGCGCCGACACCGACCCGCATGCCGCCGCCTGCCTTCTCGTCGCAGTCGTGCAGGGGTTGGCGATCAGACTCGATCATCCCCCGGATCGACCGGAGCTCTTGCTGGACCGAGCGGCCAGCGCCTTCGACGCATATCGGGTCGAACTGGCCGGCCCATCGCGATCCACCCGATGCAGGCGCGTCATGCGCAAGCTGCGCTGCGCACGGCGCTGAGCGCGTCGTCGGTTGCGCAACGCGACTCGCTTGCCGCCAGGTCAAACCATCAACGAGCGCCAAGTCGGCGCTGTGCTCGTCAGCATGGTGGTCTGGTGACCAAACACCGCAAGGCCGTCACAGCGCGAACGCAACACGTCGAAACCAGCCGAAACACGGTGACACCCAGTCGAAATCGCGCTGCAGCCCTAGGCGGGCACGATGCTGTTCATGCGCATCAACGCGACCATGTTCACTGTGGCAAACGCGACGGTGTTGCATATGTGCAGGTGGCAATCGTGCTTCCGACACTTCCAAATCAAAAGGATCACACAATGAAACTCAATACCAAGTCCCTCGTGGCCGTTGCTGCAATGGTCGCCATTTCATCCCACGCCGAGGGCCTGTATATCGGTGGCAGCGTCGGTGACTCGCGCTTCAGCGATGACGTCATGGGCGGTGCCGCTACCGATCGCAACGGCACGGGGCACAAGTTGTATGGCGGCTATGCCATCAATCGGAACTTCAGCATCGAGGCGGGCGTGGCTCGCCTGGGCAAGGTCACCAGCGCGGCAGATGAGGTCAAGGGACGCGGCCTGTTTGTTGACGCGGTGGGAGTCATGCCGCTGGCAAACAACTTCTCCTTGCTTGCGCGCGTGGGCGTGTTCAACGGCAAGCTCGACAGCACGCTTGCTGGCGACGAGCGAGGCACCAATGTCAAGTTTGGTGCGGGCGTGGAATACGCGATCAACAAGAACATTTCGGTGCGTGGCGAGTGGGAACGCTACCGATTCGACGCTCTGGGCGTGAAGCCGGATGCCGATCTGTATTCGATCGGACTGAACTACCGCTTCTGACCTACTGACCAGGGGCGCTCCGCTTGCGCCGCGGCGCTGACGCCGGGTGGCAGCTGCAAGGGGCAATGACAAGGGTGGCACAGAGTGCCCATGCTGCGGCGTTTAACCTCCATCGCAGGCTGAATCTCGATATCACTAGCAGGTAAACCATGAGCAGACTTCCTTCTTACACGGCCGCCGCCATTGTGATGGCCCTCGCCCTTGCCGGGTGTGTTGTCGCGCCGCACGGGGCGCGTGAACCGATAGCCGCGCCTATGAGCCGCCGGGCCGCTGCCCAGGCGAATCCCGCAGTGCGCAGCACGCAGGGTACCCCAGTGAGCACGCCAGTGTCCGCGCCGATGTACTTCTACCCCGAGCATGGCCAGGACGCGGCGCGTCAGGACCGCGATCGCTACGAGTGCTATCGGTGGGCGGTGGGCCAGAGCGGCTTCGACCCCGGCATGACGGCGGTGAGCTTGCCGGCGCAGGCGCCGCAAGTGGTTCCAGCGCGTGGCGGTGGAGAAGTCGCCGCGGGTGCAGTGACGGGCGCGGTGATCGGGTCGGTGGCAAGCTCGCGTCGCCACTCGGGGAGCGGCGCGGTGATTGGCGCCATTTTCGGCGCTGCACTGGGCGCCATTGCCCAGGAGTCGCGCGCCCAGGCAGTTGAACAAGCCAATGCCGCGCGCGAGCAGTCGAACCAGGCGGCGCGACAGGCGGCGCTCGCCCCATTGGACGGTTTCCGCCGCGCGATGAGCGCCTGCATGCTGGGCCGCGGCTATCGCGTCGGTTAACAAAAGGAGTTGCAATGACAAACTTTGGCCAGGAGTTCAGGCTTGCCGGCACGCTGCTCGCGTCGTCGCTGGCGTTGACGGCATCGCTTGCGGCGCAGGCGGCGCCAGGGGGCAGGCCTCCCGGAGAAGAACGGGCGACGACACAACGTGCCGCGACCACGCGCTGGTTCGACAATGCGCACAAGCATTCGCGCAGCTACCCGACAAGTGGGTTGCGCGTTCGCGCCTTGCCAGCGCGCACCTCGCCGCGGGTCTGGGGCGGCACCAGCTACTGGTTCTGGTCAGGCGTCTGGTACGCACCTGCTGCAGGTGGCTACGTCGTGGTCCGTCCACCCAACGGCATCGTGGTGAATGCGCTGCCCGACTTTCGAACAGTGGTGCTGATCGGCGGCATTACCTATCTGTATCTCAACGGTGTTTACTACCGTGAGCGTACCCAGGGCGATTACGAAGTCGTGCCCTCACCGGTGGCGGGTATCGGGATCACAAGCGGCGCGCCCGGACGCCTGGTTGTGTACCCTGCCCAGGCGCAGTCAGCCGAGGTTCAAGCCAGTGATGAGTACGAGTGCCATCTCTGGGCGGTCTCACATTCAGGCTTTGATCCAGCGCCAGCCGCTGTAGGTCAGAGCGCGGATGTTTCGCGACGCGCCGACTATCTGCGGGCGCAGACCGCGTGTCTCGAGGGACGCGGCTACACCGTGCGATGATCGACTGTGGCCGCTAGCGGTGTGAGAACTGTGGCTATAGCGTGCTTATAGGTCAATGAATTGATGGGTATTTGGGCGATTGCAAATCCGATCAGCCCGGTTCGACTCCGGGTCGCGGACGGTCAAATGCGAGCCATTGATGCGGATCAAGGGCAGTTGCGAATGGGCTTACGTGAAACGTTTGAGCATGGCCATGCAACGCACAAGGGCGAAGACTCGGGGGATAGCAGACATATACCCTATCGGGTATAGTTGCAGCATCCCGGATTCACCCATCCACCGCCGCTTCAGCGGCTCGATCTGACAAGGCGTTATATGAATACTTCGGGTTTCTTTGAATCCTACTGGCCCCTCATGGCTTTGGGTCTGTGGTTTGGCTACAAATGGTTGAATTCGAAAAAAGTCGTGGCCATGCTGCCCGAGTTGAAGAAGAACGGCGCACTCTTGGTGGACGTCAGATCAGCGGCGGAATTTGCCAGCGGCAATGCGCCTGGCACTGTCAATATTCCACTTCAGGAGTTGGGGCGCCGGTTGGGTGAGGTCCCCAAATCGGCACCGGTCGTGCTCTGCTGTGCCAGCGGAACCCGAAGTGGCGCGGCAAAACTGGTCCTCATGAAGAATGGTTACCAGAATGTCCATAACGTGGGCACCTGGCGCAAGTTGCTGACCTGAGCCAGACGCGTCGTCAGCGGACAGATCGGTTAACCAGGATCAAGGAAACTGGCGCGCCGTGCTTTGATAATGGCGGCCATGCAATCTCTGCGCCGCGCTCGCCTGCTCGCCCGTCTGGTACTGGCCTGGTTTGTGCTGTCGCTGGGAGTGGCGGTGGCTTCGCCCATCGTGTTGCCTCAGGCCATGCAACTGGTTTGCTCGGCGAGCGGTGCGGTGAAACTGGTTGTCAGCGGCGCTGACGGCTCCGAAGCACCGACGCTGCACCTGCTGGACTGTTCGCTGTGCGTGGCCATTGCGCCGCCACCGCCATCGATCGCAGCGGTCAGTTTGTCTGTGCAGCCGCACTATGCAATCAGCCCTCTGCCGGCGACTCGCGTTGCCGCCCGGACCGGCGCCCCCCTGCCGCCACGCGGCCCCCCCTCGCTTCTCTGATTTCCGGTCACGCCAATTGAAGCTCTGCACGCGCAGAGCCTGGCAAGGCCGTTGGCATCCCCCTTCATGACATTCGTCGCCGCCGCGAGGTGGCTGCGTGGTCCGTGCATTCGTGTCTTTCCGAATGACTTCCCGTTATTCGGTCCCGCCTGTCCGGCGAGAAAAGCCCAACTTCAAGAGTCGTTCCATGTCCCATCCCAAGATCCGTGTTCTCCCTTTTTCGATCATGCTGGCCTTGCCCGCGCTCTCCCTGCTATGTAACGCGGCGCTGGCGCAAGACAAACCGAGCGCCACCTTGCCGTCCGTCACTGTCAGTGAACCCAGACTCGACGCCACTGCGCCGGTTGGCGCTGTCCAGCTTGAGCAGGACGACCTGCTGCGCCTGCGTCCGGCCAGCAGCGACAGTGCGCGCCTGCTCGGCGATGTGCCTGGTCTGAGCCTATATGGCGCAGGCGGTGTGTCGAGCCTGCCGGTGATCCGTGGCCTGGCAGACGACCGCCTGCGCATCAAGGTCGATGGCATGAACCTGGTTTCAGCCTGTGGCAATCACATGAATCCGCCGCTGTCCTACATCGACCCGAGCAACGTCGGCAACATCACGGTGTTTGCCGGCATCGTGCCAGTGAGTGTCGGTGGCGACAGCATCGGCGCCGCCATCCAGGTGGAGTCGCTTGCGCCACCGTTCGCCGATCCCGGGCAGGGCATGCGCGTCAAGGGCGAGGTCGGCCTGGTCTACCGCAGCAACGGCAACGGCAAGAGCGGCCATGTATCGGCAAGCGCGGCCAGCGAGAACCTGGTCGTGAGCTACAACGGCTCGACCGCCATGTCCGACAACTACACGGCAGCACGCAGTTTCAAGGCGGGCACCGCGCTGACCGCCAACAAGGATCGCGACGGGCGCTGGCTGGCCGGCGACGAGGTGGGTTCGTCCAGCTACGAGACAAGAAACCATGCACTTGGCTTTGCCCTGCGCGGCGACAAGCATCTGCTCGAGTTGAAGCTGGGCTTGCAGGACATCCCGTTTCAAAACTACCCGAATCAGCGCATGGACATGACCGGCAACGACAGCACCCACGTCAACCTGCGCTACAAAGGGGAACTGTCGTGGGGTACGCTGGAGGCGCGCCTGTATCAGGAGAAGACCCGGCACTGGATGCAGTTCGGCGAAGACAAGGTCTACTGGTACCACAGCTCCGGCCTGGTGCCCGGCATGCCGATGGACACCGAGGGCAACAACACCGGCGCCATGGTCCAGGCCGAGTTCGTCCTGTCAGAGCGGGACACGCTGCGCGTCGGTGGCGAGTATCAGCGTTATCGCATGAGCGACTGGTGGCCGGAATCGACCGCCATCGTGGGTGGCGTCAAGGTCGGCGGCATGCAGCCCAACACGTTCTGGAACATCAACGACGGCCAGCGCGACCGATTCGACCTGTTCGCCGAGTGGGAGGCGCAATGGAGCCCGCAGTGGCTCAGCCAGTTCGGCGTGCGCAGCGGCAACGTCAACATGGACACCGCAGCGGTGCAGGGCTACAACGCCAGCTACAACGCCGAAGCGACTGCCTTCAATGCCAGCGACCGGGAGCGTGACGACCACAACCTGGACCTGACCGCGCTGGCGCGCTACACGCCGGATGCGGGCAAGAGCTACGAGTTCGGCTATTCGCGCAAGACCCGCTCGCCCAACCTCTATGAGCGCTACACCTGGTCAACCGGCGGCATGGCGATGCGCATGATCAACTTCACCGGCGAGGCCAACGGCTATGTGGGCAATCTGGACCTGAAACCGGAAGTGGCACACACGATCAGCGCCAGCGCCGACTGGCATGACCCGACCGGCAAGCAATGGGGTTTGAAAGTAACACCCTATCTGAGCTACGTCGACAACTTCATCAACGCCCGGCGCTGCTTCACCGTGCCCGCAAGCGGGACCTGCGGCACAGCCAACCAGAGCGCCACCAACAGCTTTGTCTACTTGCAGTTCGCCAACCAGGACGCCCGCCTCTATGGTGTCGATGTGTCGGGCTTCATGCCGCTGGCAAAGACCGATGCGCTCGGCAACGTCAGCCTCAACGGCATGCTCAGCTACGTGCGCGGCAAGACCAGTGGTGACAACCTGTACAACATCATGCCGCTGAACGCCAAGCTGGCCGTGGTGCAAAAGCTGGGAGGCTGGACCGGAACCGTCGAGTGGCACATGGTTGCGGCGAAGAACAATGTTTCGGCTGTGCGCAACGAGATGAAGACCGCCGGCTACGGTCTGGTCAATCTGCGCGGCAGCTATGAGTGGAAGAACATGCGATTCGACATTGGCGTCGACAACCTGCTGGACAAGTTTTACTACGACCCGCTCGGCGGCGCCTATGTCGGTCAGGGTGCGACCATGGGCATGGCCGTTCCGTGGGGTACCCCGGTGCCCGGCATGGGGCGTTCGCTTTACGCGGGCGTGACCGTCAAGTTCTGAAACGGTTCACAGACCGCCTGGCGCAAACCTGGTGCCATCTCCAACCAGGCGCGCGCCAGTGGCGCAGCATCACAAGTAGCCCGACACGGCAAGACCAGCGAAACCGCTTATCGGCTCCTCGTCACCACTGGCAACTCCATGACCAGCACCGGACCCGCCGGCAGGGCATTGGTGGTGACCGCTGCCTTGCCTTGTTTCAGCGCCAGCGCATCGGCCAATATGCTGACCGCCTCGGTCAGCAGGATGTCCTTGGCCGAGTCCTGCGTCTTTTCTGCGGCGAGTGCCTTGCCGAGATTGCGTTCGTTCGCTTGCAGGCCATCGTCCGCCATGGCGGTGGTCCAACCCTGTATCGCAGACAGGCGCTTTTCCTGCATGAAACGCTCCTTGCGCCGCACCACTTCATTCAGTGAAATCACATTGCCTTTGCGCGTCTCCTGCGCGCGTGCGATGTTTTCCTGAAGGTTCTGAAAGTCCTTGTCGCGCAGCGCGCGATCCTTGTGCAGGCTCGTCAGGGCGGGAACCAGGGCCCTGGCGTCGCCCACCGGCGCATAGCTGGTAGCCTGGATACGGCTCCAGGGCAAGGCGTTGTCGAAGCTCGATTCGCCGGAGTCGGCGGCATCCACGCTCCAGGGGAAGTCGATGTCCGGCGTTACGCCGCGCAATTGGGTGGTACCCCCGTCGACCCGAAAAAATTGTGCAATGGTCAGTTTCAACTCGCCGTACGTCGGCTTGGGGTTGCGCGCAATCTGGTCGAGGCTGGCCACGGTCTGGACCGTGCCCTTGCCGAAGCTGGGCTCGCCGATGATCAGACCGCGGCCATAGTCCTGGATCGCAGCGGCGACGATCTCCGAGGCCGAGGCCGACGCCCGGTTGATCAACACGCCCATGGAGCCTTCCCAGGCCACAGCCGTGGTGGTGTTTCTTTCCACAGTGATGCCGCCCTTGGCATTGCGCACCTGTACCACGGGTACCTTGCCGACGAACAAGCCTGTCAGTTCAACCGCCTCGCGCAGCGAACCGCCACCGTTGTCACGCAGATCCAGAAGCAGGCTGTCCACCTTCTGCGCTTTCATGTCGACCAGCAGCTTCGCCACATCGCGGGTTGCGCTGCGGAAATCCTTGACGCCTTTTGCCCGACCCTCGACGTCTTCGTAAAACGAGGGCAGGGTGATCACGCCGACATGGCGCTTTGCGGCTCCCTGGGTCACCGAATAGACCTTGGCTTTTGCCGCCCGGTCCTGCATGGTGATGGTTTTTCGGATCAGCACGACGGTCCTGTTTGCCGCATCGGGGCCACTGCCCGCCGACAGGATGTCGAGCCGCACCGTTGAGTCCGCTGTGCCGCGGATCAACGCCACCGTATCATCGAGCCGCCAGCCGACGACGTCTTCCATTGGGCCACTCGCGCCCTGTGCGACACCGACGATGCGGTCGCCCGACTTTAGTTTGCCCGACAGACTGGCCGGACCACCGGTGACCAGTTCCCGGATGGTGGCGTAGCCATCGATCTCGGTCAGCACCGCACCGATACCCACCAGCGACAGGCGCATGGCAATGTCGAAATCCTCCGCCGCGCGGGGCCCCAGGTAATTGGTATGGGGTTCGATCGCCATGGTGTAGGCATTCATGAAGGCCTGGAACGCATCGGCGCTGGTGATCTTGGTGAGGCGTTTGAGCGCACTGTCATAGCGTTTGTCGAGAATCCGCACGATGGCCGCGTCGTCCGTGCCGGCCAGCTTGAGCCGCAGCCAGTCATTCTTTACACGTTTGCGCCACAGGTCCTGCAGTTGCGCCTCGCTGGCCGGCCAGGTCTGGCCCTTGCGGTCGATCTGCAGGCTTTCATCGGGTTGAAAGTCGAAGCCCTTTTGCAACAGGCTGCGCGAATGGGCCAGTCGCTCGGCCGCCCGGCGTTCGTACTGGTTGAAGATGTCAATGGGCGCGCGCAGGTCTTCGCGCAGGATGGCATCGTCCAGACGGGTGCGGGCGGCCTCGATACGGTCGATGTCGGACTGCAGGAAGTAGAGTTTCTCTGGATCCAGCACTTTGAGGTACTGGTCGAACATCTTGCTCGACATGGCGTCGTCAAGCGGCACGGCCTGGTAGTGGTAGCGGGTCAGCAGTTCCGCCGCCAGCCGCGCGGCCTTGGCCTCATGCGCCGCGGGTTGGAGTACCGGCGGATAGGGGACTTGCGCAAACAGGCTCGCGCCTGGCACGGCCAGGGCCAGGGATAACACGAGCCGCAGCAGTTTTTGTTTCATTTCCATACGGGAAGGGTGAAGCGGCCAGCCAGACCGCTTTCAGTTGACAAACCGACGGTCGGCAGACCGCGGCAGGCGCCAAGAACGCCTGATTTCGCCGCTAGCGTAGCAGCAAACAGAAAGCCAAGGCGCCGGCGGGTCATGTGAATGACGCTGTCGCCAGGAAGATGCTGGGGCCCTGACCTCGCAACAGGAGCGGCGCCCCCGCACGAACATCGCGCCGACCCGGTCAGCTTTTCGGTGTCGCCACGTTGTCCAGCACCCGCTGCACCGCATCGATCAGATTGATCGGTATCGGGAACACCACGGTCGAGTTCTTCTCGCCGGCAATCTCCACCAGCGTCTGCAGGTAACGCAGCTGCATCGACATGGGTTGCGTGGCCAGCAGTGCTGCGGCGTCGACCAGTTTTTGCGCCGCCTGGAATTCGCCTTCGGCGTGGATCACCTTGGCACGCCGCTCCCGTTCGGCCTCGGCCTGCTTGGCGATGGCGCGGATCATGCTCTCGTCGATGTCGACATGTTTGATCTCGACATTGGCCACCTTGATACCCCACTGGTCGGTGCCCTGGTCCAGGATGCGCTGCAGGTCGATGTTGAGCTTCTCGCGTTCGGACAGCAGGGCGTCGAGTTCATGCTGGCCCAGTACCGAGCGCAGGGTGGTCTGTGCGAGCTGGCCGGTGGCTTCCATGTAGTGCTCGACATTGATGACTGCGCGCTGCGGATCGACGACCCTGAAATACAACACCGCATTGACCTTGACCGACACGTTGTCACGGGTGATCAGGTCCTGGCTGGGTACGTCGAGCACGATCATGCGCAGGTCGAGTTTGACCATCTGCTGGATGATGGGTATCAGGATGATCAGGCCCGGGCCCTTGACCTCCTGGAAACGGCCGAGCATGAACACCACGCCGCGTTCGTATTCCCGCAGCACGCGGATGGCGCTGGCCAGCAGTACCACGACGATCAGCAGGATCACTCCGAAAAATATTGTCATCAGTTTTTCTCCTTGGGTTCGACGGCGAGAATCAGGTCCGTGACGCCGACCACGCGTACCAGGTCGCCCTTGGCCAGCGGGACCCGGGATCGGGCCTGCCAGATCTCGCCATGCAGACGGACCATGCCCTGGTCCGACAAATCCTCGATGACTTCGGCGCTGTCTCCGAGCATGGTTTCCCGGCCACTCACGCTTTTGCCATGGCGCGCCTTCACCGCGGCACCGATGACAAACACGAACACGGCCAGCGACGACACCGCAAACGCGGCGATGATCGGCACCGATAACTGGTAGGCCGGCAGGTCGGTCTGCATCAGCATCACCGAGCCGATGACAAAGGCGATGGTGCCGCCGATACCGAACACACCAAAACCCGGCGCCAAGGTCTCGGCTAGCATCAGGCCGACGCCTATCAGTATCAGGGCCAGACCGACATAGTTGATCGGCAACATCTGCAGCGCATAAGCGGCCATCAACAGACAGATCACGCCGGTGATACCGGGCACACCGGTGCCCGGGTTGTAGAACTCCAGAATCAGACCGTAGATGCCGACCATCAGCAGCACGTAGGCCACGTTGGGGTCGGTAATAAGCGACAGAAACTCATAACGCCAGCCCGGCGAGATGCGCTGCACGCTGGCATTGGTGAGCGCCAGGGTCACGCTTTTTCCGTCCACCTTCACAGTGCGGCCATTGACCTGGCGCAGCAGGTCGTCGAGGTCGCGCGCGACCAGGTCGATGACATTGGCCGCAAGTGCGTCGGTTGCATTCAGGTTGGCGGCATCGCGCACGCTTTTTTCCGCCCAGTCCTGGTTGCGGCCATGGAGTTCGGCAAGTCCGCGGATATAGGCCGCAGCATCGTTGACGACCTTGCGTTCCATCGCCGTCCCCTGGTTTGGTGCGGCGCGCTCCTTGTTGCCGGCAGTGCCATCGGCCGGCGCGGATGCGCCCGCGGCAGGTTTGGCGGGTTCGGCGCCTGCAGGTTGATTGGGCTGCGGATTGGTACCGCCAGGCATAGGGAAGGGCGAGCCGCCTCCGCCCAGGCTTACCGGTGTGGACGAACCGATATTGGTGGCGGGCGCCATCGCCGCGACATGGCTGGCCAGCATCAGGTAGGTGCCTGCGCTCGCGGCACGTGAGCCACCCGGTGCGACATAGGTTGCGACCGGCACCCTGGAAGCCACAATCGCCTTGATCATGTCGCGCATGGCCTGATCCAGACCGCCGGGGGTGTCGAGCTGCAACACGAACAAGGCGGCGTCGGCGCTTTGCGCGTCCTTCAGGTTCGAGATGAAATAGTCGGCGGACGCCGGACCGATGGCACCATCGATCTGCAGCAACCACACGGCCGGACGGCTTGGCTGGGCGCTGGCCGGGCTGGCGAAAAGCACGCAGGCGCTGAACGTGACGACAACCGCCGCGCGAAGAAGGTCTCGCAGCCGTCGGAAAACGTCGGCAGGTCGAAAAGCCATGAAATCAGCATAACAGGGCCTTGCGGGCTTGTCTTTGCATGCGCGAATGCGCCAGTGCCACCCTGGGGCAAACCCTGACTTGATGTACGGGTGGCAAGCCCCATCTGATACTTGACGGGTACATACCCTCTGCGCCGAACATGGTGTTCTTCGTAGAATGATCTTGCAGGCGCGTGGATGCCTGTATCTGCGGTACACATGGCTGTGCGCGCTATGGCCGGCAACTGCCCGGGCCAACCAACTCCCCTATGAACAGACTGAGAAAACTAGTTACCAGCGTACCGTCGATCACCATCATTGCCATGATGGTGGTGTATCTGGTGCTCGGGTTTCTGGTCGTGCCAGCCGTGTTGAAGTGGCAGTTGGAGAAACAGGTGGCGCAGCGCGGATATGTGCTGCAGATCGAAGCCATCCGTTTCAACCCTTTGCGGCTGGAGCTGGAAGTGGACGGGCTCAGGCTGACCGACGCCAAGGGCGAGGCCATGGCCGGATTCGCGCGAATGGCGGTCGACATGCAGTGGCGCGGCATTGTCGATGGCGCCTGGACCATTGCCGATGCGCGGTTGTTGTCGCCGCGCTTGCGGTTGGCGCTCGCGCCCGATGGGCGCAGCAACTTCAGCGATCTGATCGCACAGTTCGCGTCGGAGCCGATGCCGGATGACAACACGCCGGCGCAGATTCCGCGAATGCGCGTGGCCTTGCTGGCAGTCTCGGACGGCCAGGTCGAGTATTTCGATCAGACCCTGGCGCAAGCCCTGGTCACCCATGTCACGGCCATGACGCTGGACCTGCGCGGTTTGTCGACCTTGCCCCAGGAGCGCACGCAGTATCGACTGGGGATTCTGACGTCGGAGCAGGAATCGCTCCGACTGCATGGAGAGTTCGGACTCGATCCCTTGGTGGCCCAGGGCCAGCTGGCGCTCAAGCAGTTGCAGGTGGCCACGCTGGCGCGAGCACTGGCACGGCAGCTGGCCTTGCAGGCGCCAACCGGCCAGGTGTCGCTGGCGGCTGGTTTTGATCTGGCACCGGATGACCTGGGCCGGATGGTTGGCAAGGTGCAGGCCATCTCACTGGATCTGGCCGACCTGTCCTTGCGGGCGCCGAATACCGATGCGCCATTGCTGGCGGCCAAAACCCTGGCGCTGCACGATGGCACGGTCGACCTGGCCCAGCGTGACCTGCGCTTTGGCCGATTCGTCTTGCGCGACGCGGCGGTGGCCCTGGCGCTCGACGCAAAGGGGCAGGGTGACTGGATGCGTTTGATGCGCCAAGAAGCGTCCGCCAAGCCGCAGCAGGATACGCCCACGCAGCCGCCGGCGGCGCCCTGGCGCGTCGCGGTCGACGATGCCAAGGTCGATGCGCTTGCGCTCGCTTTTCGTGATTCCTCGCGTCAGCGCAGCCTGGCCATTGGCGCCGTGCGCCTGGCCGCAGCGCCATCGGTGCAACTCGCAGATGGCGGCGCATCGGCCACGCTGGGCCCGCTGCAACTGGTGCTCGGCGGTGTGTCATTCAATGACGGTGCCAGCGACGTGTCGGCGCCCATGGTGCAGACCGATGCGTCGCAATCGACGCTGCAGTTCGCAGGCGGCAGCCTGCAGGGCAAATTCGATGCCGTGCGGTTGTCACTGGCCCAGGGCGTCTCGGTTCGGCAAGGCGACAACAGCGCGTCGATCGGCGCCTCATCTCTGGAAATCAGCGCTGTGAAACTGGACAGCGGCCAAGCCTCGACCGGCTTGATCGCCGACAAGCCCCGATTGCAGCTGTCGTCCGTCGCCGCCGCGCAGGCAGCCCAATCAGTGCGTCTCGACAAGCTGGTCTTGCAGGGCGAGCGCTTGAGCTTGAGCGCGCGCGACACCAGCCAACTGCAGTGGGACGCGCTGGCGTTCGATCTGACCGGACTGCGCATGGTGGATACGGCGCAGGACCTGGAGCTTGCCCTGGCCGGATTCGCGATGGCTGCGCCGTCGCTCACGTTGCGCCAGGATAAGGCCGGCGTGTCGGCGCAGCTGAAGGCGCCCGATCTGCGTTTGACAGAGGCACGCGCCCGTCAGGTGAAGGACGCGGCCGGCTTGACTGGCTTGCAGGTCGGTGCCGGCACACTCGATGTGGCGATGCGGGGCTCGGCCGTCGATCTCGGCCTGGCCGGCTTGAAGATCGACGCTCGTACGCTGACAGCGGCCCGCGCCACCGAAGCGGTGGAACTGGCGCAACTCGCGTTGGGCGCAACGACCCTGGGACTGGCGCTCGACGGCAACACCATGCGGGTCACCGGCAACGCCGCCCGTGTGGCGCTGGTGGGCACACGTTTGCGCCAGGGTCAGGATGAGCTGGCCCTGAAGGATGTTTCGTTGACGGTGGCCGGGTTGTCGGCCGACCGGGGTCTGGCGTCGGGCGCGGTCGGTGCCACGAACGCCCGTTTGCAGGATACGGTGCTGTCACTCGATGCAGTCGGTCTGGCGCGCGGGGCCGGAAAGGACGCATTTGCAAAATTGGCGGGTGCAAAGGTGTCGGCAGGCGATCTCGCGCTGGTGTTGTCCGGTGCGCCGGTCGACCTGCGGGGTGATGCCCTGGCCCTGAGCCTGCGTGGGGTGTCGCTGCGCGATCCGGCGGCCGATGCGTCACCACAATTGCTGGAGTTGGGCGAGGCCGGTCTGAGCGGCGCGGCGTTCAGTCTGCCGGGCCGCTCGCTGACGGCCGACACGCTGGTGGCGCAGGATGCACGTGCCGACTTGTGGCTGGACGACAAGGGGCAGTTGAATCTGATGGAACTGCTCAATCGCCTGTCAGGCGCGCAACGAGCCAGCGCGACGCCGCCGCCGGTCGCGCCCACGCCGCAGCCTCCGATTGCCGCTGCACAGGGTGCGCCAGCTGCGCCCGCCTGGCGCGTTGCCGTCAGGCAGATCGACCTGAAACAGGCCTCGGCACAGTTTGCAGACCGACGCCAGGCGACACCGTTTGCGGTTGGCGTTGACGACATCTCGGTGCAGTTGCAGGCACTGGACACCGGGGCGCCGGATCCGATGCAGGTCGACTTGCGTGCGACGCTGCGCAGCGGCGGTAGTCTGGCGGCCAAGGGGGCAGTGCAGGTGAGCAGCGGCGCGGCCGATCTGCAGCTGGCTATTGACGGCGTGGTGCTGGCGCCTTTGCAGAGTTACCTGTCTGACTATCTGGAGCTGACTCTGGACTCGGGAACCGCATCCACTCAAGGGCGGCTGGTGCTGGGCGCAGGCGTCGGCGATGCGCCCCAGCTTGCATACACCGGAGGTTTTTCGCTCGACAAGCTGCTGCTGCAGGAACTCGCGCCAAAGCGGCCGTTCCTGTCCTGGACTTCGGTGCGCACTACCGATCTGTCGCTGACGCTTGAACCCGATCAACTCGATATCGGCGAATTGCAGCTCCAGGGCCTGGGCGGCCGGCTGATCATTGCGCCGGACCAGAGCATCAACCTGACCGACGTATTGAAGAAGCGTGAGCCGGCGCCGCAGGAGCCGGCCGAAACTGCGACTGCGACGGCGCCTGGCGCAGCGGTCGCCAAGAGCCCGGTGTTTCCGGTCCAGATTGCGCGTGTTCGTTTGTCCGATGGCGTACTGGACTTTGCCGACCTGAGCCTGCGCCCGCAATTCGGCACGCGCATGCATCAGCTCAAGGGAGTGATCACCGGGCTGAGCACCGACCCCGAACGCGTGGCCAAGGTGCAACTCGACGCCCGTGTCGACAAGTTCGGATCGGCGCGTATCCGCGGCCAGGCCAGTGTGTTGCAGCCGGACCGCTTGACCGAGATCGACGTGGCGTTTCGTAACCTGGATATGACCTCGCTTTCGCCTTATGTGGTCAAGTTCGCGGGTTACGAGATTGCCTCGGGCAAGCTGTCGCTGGATCTGCAATACAAGGTGCGCGACAGCAAGTTGCTCGGCGCAAACAAGGTGGTACTGAACCAGATGGCGCTGGGCAAAAAGGTCGAGAGCCCGGATGCGCTGGATCTTCCGCTGGAACTGGCCCTGGCCGTGCTCAAGGACGCCGACGGCGTCATCGACATCGGCCTGCCGGTCAGTGGCGATCTCAATGATCCGCAGTTCGACTACGGCGCAGTGATTGCCAAGGCCATCGGCAATGTGCTGGGTGGCATCGTCACGGCGCCGTTTCGCGCACTGGCGGCATTGTTCGGTGGTGGCAGCGATGCGGCCATCGACACCATCGATTTCGAACCCGGCAGTGCCGAACTGGCGCCACCTGAGCAACAGAAGATCGAGACCGTGGCCCGAGCCTTGCTGGCGCGGCCGCAGTTGCGGCTCAAGGTAGCGCCGGTCTTTGCTGCGCGCCAGGACACACCGGTGCTGCAGTCGCGCACGGTGCGTACCGAGGTCGCACGCACCATGGGCCTGAGCCTGACTCCGGATGAGGATCCGGGGCCTATCGACGCGGCCAACCCGCGTGCTGCTGCGGCGATCGAGGCGGCTTTCAGTGCGCGCTATGCGCCCGCCGTGCTGGATTTGCTCAAGCGGCGTGCCACGCTGGTGGAGCCGTCCGGTGCCGTGCCCGATGCGGCCGCGGCGCCGCAGTCGAGCGCATCGGCATCGGCGGGTGCCAGCAAGACCGTGGCGGCTCCGGCGCTCGTTGCAGGCGCCACTACGGCGCTTGCCACGCCGGCCACCACACCAGGCACCACCGCGGTCACCGCTGCGCCAGTGCCGACTCTGGAGCCGGGTTTCCATCAGCGCCTGCTGGATCGCATGATTGCCGAGCAAGCGGTGTCGGCGCAGGATCTGCACGCGCTGGCACAAGGCCGTGCGCAGGTCATCATGGCAAGGTTGACGGATACCGACGGCGTAGCGGCGGATCGGGTGGCACTGGTGGAAATTCGCGAAGTGACGGATGCGACAGACAAGGTGGTTGCGCTCAAGCTGGAGCTGGAGGCAGCCCGATGACAGTGCAAGGCCGCGCGCTGCTGTGCGATCGGCGAAACCACGCTTCGGCACGGGCCATTCGGCAGGGGTTTATTCAGGAGCACAAGCAATGACAGGATCGTCAGGGAGTTTGTTCGGGCGCCTGGAGTCCATGATCTGGCAAGCCACCGGACTGACGGGCGCCCGGGCCTTGTTGCTGCGACTGGTGCGCACGGTGCTGATCCTGGGGCGCGATGTCGCCTTGGGGCAACTCACGCTGCGTGCCATGAGCCTGGTCTACACCACCTTGTTGTCCATCGTGCCGTTGCTGGCGCTGAGCTTTTCGGTGCTCAAGGCCTTTGGCGTGACGAACCAGATCCGGCCCCTGCTGCTCAATCTGCTCGAGCCTCTGGGCGAGAAGGGGCAGGAGGTGGCACTGCGCATCACCGGTTTCATCGAGAACATGAACGTCGGTGTGCTCGGTGCGGTCGGCCTGGTGCTGCTGATCTACACCGCGATCTCGTTGATCCACAAGATCGAGGAGTCGCTCAATTACATCTGGCACACGCCCAGGCCGCGGCCGTTCGGCGAGCGGCTTGAGCCGCTACCTGACGGTGTTGCTGGTCGGCCCGATTCTGGTGTTTTCGGCGCTGGGCGTCACCGCCACGGTCATGAACATCGACACCGTGCGCGATTTGATGGCGGTCGACGTGCTCGGTCAGCTGATGCAGGTGATGGGTCGTCTGGTGCCCGTACATGTTGATCATCGCGGCCTTCACCTTTGTCTACCGTTTCATGCCCAACACCCGGGTCCGCCTGTGGCCGGCCCTGGTGGGCGGCATCGTCGGCGGCATCGCCTGGCAGACGGCGGGCTGGGTGTTTGCGGTGTTCATCGCGTCGTCGAACAACTACGCGGCCATCTACTCCGGCTTTGCGATCCTGGTGCTGTTCATGATCTGGCTCTACCTGAGCTGGCTGGTGCTGCTGTTCGGCGCCAGCGTGGCCTTCTATACCCAGCACCCCGAATACCTGTACCTGCGCGGCGGCGAGCCACGCCTGAGCAACCGCATGCGCGAACGGCTCGGCCTGTCGGTGATGGAACTGGTGACGCGGCGCTTTCTGTCCGGGCAGAGCGCGCCATCGCAGCAGGACATTACGCGCCAGCTTCAGGTGCCGGTGCATGTGTTGACGGTGGTGCTCGATGCGCTGGAGCAGCGCGGGCTGCTGGTGGTTGCGGGCGAGGACGCGTCAATCTACCTGCCTGCGCGGGACCCCGGTCGCATCGCCGTGGCCGAGGTGCTGGACAGCCGTGCGAGCCGCAGGTGAGGACGGATTTCTGTCGCCGGCGGTGTTGCCGGTCGAGCGCTCGGTGGATGTGCTGGTTGCGCAGCTGCAGGATGCGGCGATCGATGCGCTGGGCGGCATGACGCTGCGCGATCTGGCCGCACATGCCACTGAAGCAGCGTCGCCGGAGCCTGGCGTGGCCCCCCTTGGCGCGTTGGCCGATCCGGTCTGGATCGAGGCGCACGACAACACGGCTGCAAGCAAGGACCCACGCAGGGCTTGACGCCATGTGCCGCTGCGGCGCTCAGTCGCTCGGCCGGGCGCTGACGCAGCCTGCCATCCGCTACACTTTTCGGCTTCATCGGCCTGCGGCCTGGCCAGCGCGCCGGTTTCGCCGGCACCACACTCGCATCGGGAAGGAATCACCTTGGGAATCAGCGCCATACGCGTGCCGGCATTCGTGCTGATCGCCGCTTTTGTCTGGCTGGCACCGACCGCCATCGCACAGACGTTGCCGGGCAGCTTGCCAGCGCTTGAATCGCCGCTGCAGGCCGGTTCGGCGGCTGTGGCGGCGGCGCTGACAGCGCCGCTGGAGAATCCATACGGATTGCAGGCGGTCTGGCAGCAGGGCGACCTGGTGGCCCGTGGTACCTTGCTGTTGTTGTTGTTGATGAGCCTGGGCAGCTGGTATGTGATTGTTACCAAGCTGTTCGAGCAGGCTCGGATTCAGCGGCAGTCGCGCGTGGTCGACAGCGATTTCTGGGCGGCCGGTTCAGTGCGTCAGAGCGCCGACAAGCTTCAGGCTGACAGTCCGTTTCGCTACATCACCGAGAAGGCACTCGATGGTGCCGGCAAACACGAGGGATTGCTCGATGCGATCGACTTCAACACCTGGGTCACGATGAGCATTCAACGTGCCATGGCCCATGTCAACAGCCGGCTGCAGTCCGGCTTGGCGGTGCTCGCCACCGTGGGCTCGACTGCCCCCTTCGTGGGGCTGTTTGGCACCGTATGGGGCATCTACCACGCGCTGGTGAGCATCGGTTTGTCGGGTCAGGCGAGTATCGACAAGGTGGCCGGGCCGGTGGGTGAGGCCCTGATCATGACTGCGCTGGGTCTGGCCGTGGCGGTTCCCGCGGTGCTGGGCTACAACTGGCTGGTGCGCCGCAACAAGGCGGTGATGGATGGCGTGCAGGCCTTCGGTGGCGACCTGCACGCGGTGATGCTGGCCACGATGAAGAAATAGCGCGCGCACTGCGCCGTTGCGGCTGCCATGCTCCTGCCAACTATTGCACCTGCCGATGACGACGCGGTGCTGAGCCAGATCAACACCACACCACTGGTGGACGTGATGCTGGTGCTGCTGATCATCTTCCTGATCACGATTCCGGTGGTGACCACCTCGATCCGGCTCTCGCTGCCGCAGGAGCAGGCGCTGCAGCGGGAGTCCCGTCCGGAAAACGTCATCATCTCGGTCGATCCGTCCGGCGCCATCTACTGGTACGACACCCGGCTGAACACAGCCGGCGAGCTGACCGCGCGCCTGCGCAAACTGGCGGCGATGACGCCACAACCCGAAGTGCAGATCCGCGGCGACAAGGCGGCGCGATATGAGAGCGTCGGCCAGGTGCTCGCAGCCTGTGAGCGCGCCGGCATTTCCCACGTGGCTTTCATCACCGAGCCGCCGGCACGGCTGCGCTAAGACGGATTGGGCCACGACATGCTGCACACCGGGGCGAACACACCATGATGCCAATGGCCACGGACATGTCGGGCGCTGGTGAGCCGGCGCTGATGCTGGAGATCAACACCACACCTTTGATCGATGTGTTGCTGGTGCTGCTGGTGATGTTGATCATCACGATTCCGGTGCAACTGCATGCGGTGAACCTGGCCTTGCCGGTGCGGGCCGCCAGTGTTGCTCCCAACCCGGGGTTATTGGAGCCGATCGAGATCCGCATTGATGCGGTGGACCGGATTGCGTGGCAAGGAGAGGCTGTGGACCAGGCCGGGCTCGATCGCCGCATGGCGGCCCTTGCCCAGATGGCAGCGCCGCCGGCGCTGCATGTGCGGCCGGACCGGGCCTGCAGCTATGCGGCGTTTGCGCATGTGCTGGCGGCCTCCCGGCGCCACGGGCTGAATCGAGTGGCAGTGTTGGGCAGCGAACAGTTCCGCTAGGTGATGCGCGCCAACCACGCCAATTTTCCGCCTCTTGCCAGCACGCGCTACGGTGCGCTTGCCATCGTCGTGGTTCTGCATCTGGCACTGGGTTGGTGGCTGCTGCGTGGCACCGCGCCGCTGGTACAGGTGACGCGCCAGCCGAGTCTGACGCCGGTTTTGATCCAGCACGTCTTGATCGCGTCGCCTGCGCCAGCGCCGCCATTGCCGCAACCGCCGGTGCGGCCACCCGAGGCGGTCGAACCACAGCCGGCCAAGACGACGCCGGCGCGCGCCGCGCCGGCGCCGGCACCCGTGCTGCGACCTGCGGCACCTGCGGTGCGCAAAGCCCGGCCTGAGACAGTGGTGACACCGCCGACATCCCCGGCGGCAACTCCGGCTCCGATGGCGTCACCGGTATTGCCGTCGCGGGAGCAGGCGCCGGCAGCGCCTGCCACTGATCTGTCCAATGCCGGCAAGACGGCCACGTCGGCTGCGGTCATGCCGTCGGCTGCGGCCGCGGCGCCGGTGGCAGCAGAACTGGCCAGACCGGGGCCGCCTGCGCCGACTCAGCCGAAAGCCAGCGCGCCTGCCGACATTGCGCTGGTATGCCCGACACAGGTGGCGCCGGTAATGCCACGCCTGGCGCTGCGCAAGGGGATCACCGGTGTGGTGCAGGCGCAGGCCGTGATCGTCAACGGCGTGGTCCGGGAAGTGCGGATCCTGTCGGGTCCGCCGGTTTTTCACCAGGCTGTGCGCAGCGCGATGCAGCAATACCGCTGCGTGTCCAATCGGGCCGAGGTGCTGGTGACCCAGGAGTTCGTGTTCCAGTTCCGGTGAACGGTGATGGCCGCCCGCTCGAAAGCTGCGACATGCGGGAGACAGGTCTGCGCTTGGGCTAAAGTCAGACCACCATGTACATGCCTCCCCAATTCCTTGCCAAGGATGCCGAACACGCCATGGCGCTGATGCGTGCCCATCCGCTGGCAACGCTGATCAGCAATGACGACGAGGGTTTTCCGTTTCTGTCACACCTGCCGCTGCATCTGGAACAGCGCGACGCGGGCCTGGTGTTGCTGGGGCATTGTGCAAAGCCCAATCCACACTGGCGTTATCTGGCACAGCGTCCCAAGGCGGTGGTCAGTTTTCTCGGTCCGCATGCCTACCTGTCGCCGCGGGTCTATCCGGATCTGGCGCGGGTGCCGACCTGGAACTACCTGGCGGTGAATTGCACGGTGCAGGCCACGCTGATCGAGGATGCACCAGGCAAGGACCGGCTACTGAAAAAGCTCATCGGCGACCACGACCGGGCCTACATAGCGCAGTGGAAAGACCTGGGTAGCGACTACCAGCACAAGATGCTGGCGGGCATCGTGGCCTTCGAATTGCAGGTGCTGGACCTGCAATGCAAGATCAAGCTCAACCAGCACCGACCGCAATCGCACCAGAAGTTGCGCGCCTCCTATGCGGCCGGCAACGAGAACGCGCGTGCGCTGGGCTTGTGGATGGACCGCATCGGCATTGGCCAGAACCCATCGGGCGACCCGGATGCCTGAGTCTGGCGCTGACGACGCCCGCTTCATGGCCTTGGCGCTGGCCCAGGCGCAAAACGCGCTGGCCGCTGGTGAGGTTCCGGTGGGGGCGGTGCTGGTTCGGGATGGCAAGGTCATCGCCACCGGTCACAACGCCCCCGTTGGCAGCCACGACCCGACCGCACATGCCGAGATCGCGACCCTGCGCGCAGCTGCGCAGTTGCTCGGCAACTATCGACTCGACGGTTGCACTCTGTATGTCACGCTCGAGCCCTGCACCATGTGTGCCGGAGCGATGTTGCATGCGCGGCTGGCGCGGCTGGTGTTTGGCGCGCCGGACAGCAAGACCGGTGCCGCGGGATCGGTGCTCGATGCGTTCGGCGATTCGCGCATCAACCACCAGACGCGCGTCACCGGCGGCGTCATGGCGCTCGAATGTGGCGCTGTGTTGCAAGCCTTTTTTTCCCAGAAGCGCCAGGAGAACCGCATGAACAACAGCCCTTTACGCGACGATGCACTGCGCACGCCCGAGTCGCGCTTTGCCGACCTGCCCGGCTACCCCTGGGCGCCGCACTATTGCCATGAACTGCCGTCGCTCGGTGGTCTGCGCTTGCACTATCTGGACGAGGGTCCGCGTGACGCGCCGCTGACCTGGTTGTGCCTGCACGGCAATCCGGCCTGGAGCTACCTGTATCGCAAGATGATTCCGGTGTTTCTGGCAGCGGGGCATCGGGTCGTGGCACCGGACATGCCGGGATTTGGCAAGAGCGACAAGCCCAAGAAGGACGAGGCCCACACTTTCAGTTGGCATCGACAGGTGTTGCTGGAGTTGGTCGAGCGCCTGGATCTGATCAACGTGGCGCTGGTGGTGCAGGACTGGGGCGGATTGCTCGGCCTGACCCTGCCGATGGCGGCGCCGCAGCGCTATCGTGCGCTGCTGGCCATGAACACCGTACTGGCCACGGGCGATGTGCCCCTGGGTGCCGGTTTTCTGGCCTGGCGCGAGATGTGCGCCAAGCAACCGCAATTCGACATTGCACGCTTGTTCGCGCGCGGCAATGCGCAGATGAGTGAGGCCGAATGCGCAGCCTATATGGCGCCGTTTCCGGACGCAGGACATCGCGCCGCGACACGGGCCTTCGCTCCCATGGTGCCTGAGTTCGCCGATTCCGACGGGGCGGCAGTTTCGCGCCAGGCACGCGAATTCTGGCTCGAGCGCTGGTCCGGCAAGAGCATGATGGCGATTGGCGCCCAGGACCCGGTGCTGGGCGAGCCGGCCATGTTGGCTTTGCGTGCGCAGATCCGCAACTGCCCGGAGCCCATGGTGCTGGCCCAGGCCGGCCACTTTGTGCAGGAGCATGGCGTACCGGTCGCGCAAGAGGCGGTGCGCGTTTTAGGCCACGGATAATGACGCTTTGTTTGCCTGAGCGGATCCCTTCATGAGCCACATTTACGTTTACTCGCCATCGAGCGCCCAACGCGACAAGGCGGCGTTTCGCCGGGGCGTCGAGCGGCTCAAGGCACTTGGCCACGAGGTCGAGATCGATCCGGATGCGCTCGCCACGCATATGCGTTTTGCCGGTGACGACGCAACGCGTCTGGCCGCCATCCACCGCGCCGCCGCCAGCGGCGCCGACCTGGCCATGCCGACCCGGGGCGGCTACGGTCTGACCCGCATCCTGCCCGCCATCCGATATGCAGCGCTGGCCAAGGCGGTGGCGCGCGGCACCCGCTTCATCGGCTTTAGCGACTTTACTGCCTTGCAATGCGCCTTGTATGCCAAGACCGGCGCCGTCAGCTGGATGGGGCCGGTGGTGAACGACGATTTCGGCCGACCGGAGGTCGTGGACGACATCATGCAGGCCTGCCTGCAAGACCTGTTGCGCGCGCAGGGCGAAGGCGCGGGCTGGCAATTGCCCAGGCCGCCTGCACCCAAGGCCGACGCGCCGACTGTGCCTGCGGCGCGGCCGATGCGTCCGATCCGCGGTGCAGTGTTGTGGGGCGGCAATCTGGCGGTGCTCAGTTCGCTGGTCGGCACACCCTATCTGCCCCAGGTCGAAGGCGGCGTGCTGGTGCTCGAAGACATTGCGGAGCATCCCTACCGCATCGAGCGCATGCTGACCCAACTGCTGCTGGCAGGTGTGCTGGCGCGACAAAAGGCAATCGTGCTCGGCCAGTTCACGCAATACCAACTGGCGCCAAACGACAAGGGCTACAAGCTAAACACGGCGATTGACTGGTTGCGCAGCAAGATCAAGGTGCCGGTACTGACCAACTTGCCGATGGGCCATGTAGCGACCAAGGTGGTGTTGCCGTTCGGGCTGCCTGTTGACCTGTTGGTCGACGGCCGGGACGCGCTGATCTACTGGGGCGGCCACCAGCATTGAACCTGCATCATTGCTTGGCGGCGTCGTCCTGGGCAACGACAAAACGGTTTCGCCCATTGTCCTTGGCACGGTAAAGCGCCTTGTCGGCGGCGGCGATCAGGCTCGCCGGTTGTTTTTCGTTCGTCGGCTGGGCAGTCGATACGCCAATGCTCAAACTCACTCGGCCGACCTCACTCGCGCCATGGGGTATCGAAAGAGCAGCGATGCGATCAAGAATGCGCTGCGCGACTGCACTTGCGCCAGTCGGATCGGTTGATGACAGGATGACGGCGAACTCCTCGCCGCCGTAACGCGCGACCATGTCGCCAGGGCGATGCACCACGTCTTCCAGTGCGCCGGCAATCTGCTGCAGGCAACGGTCGCCGGTCTGATGTCCGTAGTTGTCGTTGTAGCGTTTGAAGTGATCGACATCGAGCATGAGCAAGGACAGCGAATTCCGGCCACGGCGGTCGCGCTTCCATTCATTGGACAGCTTCTCGTCAAAGCTGCGACGATTGGCCACTCCGGTCAGGCCGTCCCGACTGGCGAGCTTTTCGAGTGCGGTTTGTGCATTGTGGTGTTCGGTGATGTCGCGCAGCGTTTCGACAACGGCCAGCAGACTTCCCGCTTCGTTGTAGATGGGGCCGGCATCAATCGCAAGATAGAGCTTTGTGCCAAGGGTTGGCATGAGGCACCAGTTCTCGGCATGCACGCCGATGGCCTGATCCGAACCTTCTTCGTGAGCGACGTAAAGCGCCTTGGCTTCCTCCATTCGTCCCAGAGCCACCAGATCGGCCAGACAGGGCCGAGGCGATTCGTAAAAGGCACGCCAATGCTCCTGGGTGCCGATGACATCTGCCGCCTTGACGCCAGTCAGTCGTTCACAGGCCTTGTTCCAGATCAGCACCTTGCAGTCTGCATCGAGCACGAAAGTCGGTACCACCAGATGCTGCATCAGGTGCACCGCGAAGTTCTGACCAAGATCGATCGGCTCACGCTTCGATGGCATTGTTTTTCCAGTAGTCTCCGTATATGGTTTTATGACGAAAGCGCCGAGTCGTCAATCTCACATTCGTTTTTCTCGGCGACTATAGCGCCTGTGAAGAATTGCGCTCGACAGTGGGGTTGCGCATGCAACTTGTGGAACAAATTCAGGAAAACCCGACATTAACCGCCTTGGCCTACCTAGACCTAGCTGCCTTCGGCACGCCGTGCGAACCGCACGCTCTGGTGGATCCGCGCAGCACCAGACCGGGTTGCGACCTCGCAGGTGCCATGGCTGGGGCTATAGTCCCTGCTGACGGGCTTGCGTGCCCGGTCATGCCCTTGTTTACACCCCCGCTGTGTCCCTTTCACGTGTTTTTGCGCTTGCCGCCATCAGTTGCCTGGTCATGGCGCAGACGCGGGCGGCCGATGGCGGTTTTGTGCAGCGGTGCGAGGCCCTGGCGATCCAGGCCCGGGTTACCGTCGAGTTCGAGGACAGGGCTATCACGCGCGACGACACACGTAGCCGCGAGCAGTTGCGCAATCTGTCGCAACGCGGGGGGGTTGCCAACCACCTGGTTTACGGCCTCACCTACGCGCAGGCCCGCATGGCCTATGCCTTGCGCTCGACCGCGTTGACGGGACCCGATGGCGCCGTCTGCGTGGTCCCCTCACTATCGGTGACCGTCGGGCTGGCGGATCTGACGGTATACCTGGCGCGCGAGTTGACCCAGCCTTGCCGGCGCGCCATCGTCGAGGCACACGAGCAGGAGCATGTGGCAGTGTGGCGTAGCCATCTGCGCGCCGGTGCGCGACTGCTCGAACCCGTGTTGCGCGATACGCTGGCCCGACCATTTCATTTTGCGTCGATGGCCGATGCGCAAACCGGCCTGCGCCAGCAGATCGATGCCGCGCTGGCGCCGCTGACGCGCAATCTGCATGACGGAATCGTGTTGGCCAACCGCGATATCGATTCGCCAGCTTCTTACCAGGCGGCTTCGCAGCGTCTCAACGCCTGTCCATGACCGCCAGGCGGCGGCATTGGTCAGTCGCCCTCGGTGTTGCCGGCGCGACGGTTAGCCGGTGTCGCTGGGCGCGCGCCTTGCATCAGGAGCAGGCACAGGGTGGACAGCAAGGCGCCGGCGCTGGCTGCGCCGCTCCATCCCCATTGTTCGACGCAGGCGGCAAAAAGTGGCGGGCCCAGCAGTGAGCCGGTGGCACCCAGCTGCAAGGTCAGGCCGTTGGCCACGGCCATCTCCGCATCAGATTGCGCCAACACCGGCAGCAGCGCAAATGCCAGCCCTGAATAGACGCCAGAGATGGTGTTGAGCACCAGTATCAATGCCGTGACCTGGACGATGCCGGCTTGGTCGGAAAACACGCCAAACAGCAGCAGTGCCGGCAGCACGATGGCTAGCGTCATCCAGACACCGGTGCCGACGCCCCGGTGGCGCAACCATGCCGCCAGCGCGACTCCGAGTACCGCGATGAATGCGGCGACGCCACCGATCAACCCGGCCACGCGTGCACTGGCGCCGATCTGCTGGACCAGGAAGCTTGGCAACAAGGCAATCGTTCCGACGGCGAAGCTGGCGTAGCAGGCAAACGCCAAGGTCAGCGCCCAGATCGGGCGGCCCGGCATGACCCAGCGGCGTTTGCCGAAAGCCGGCGAGGGTGCAAATGCCATCCGGCTGGATGCCAGTAGCATGGCACCAGCGACGATGGCCCAGAGCAGCGCTGCGGCGCGCCATGACAACTGGTCGGCAATCAGGCCCGAGCTCATGGCGCCGAGCGCGAAGCCCACCGGCACGAAACTGCTCCACAAGGCCAGCGCCACGGTTTGTCGGCCAGGCGGCGCTGTGCGAAAGATCAGCAGTGGTGCAGCAATCACGATGCACAGGTAGCCGGCGCCTTCGCACACGCGCAGTCCGACCAACAGCGCCACGGATGGTGTCAATGACTGTCCGGCATTGCCCGCGCCAATCAGTGCAATACCGCAGAGCAATACACGCGCAACGCCAAGGCGGTCGACCAGCAGCCCGGCGGCAAAACCCAGCGTGGCGCCGCCGATCTCCAGCAGTGCGATCACCAGGGCGCTCAACGTCAGCCCCATGCCCAGTTCGGCCGCGACCAGCGGCGCCAGCGCCGACATCTTGCCCAGTTGCGCCGCAGCGAGTATGCCCAGCGCGTACAGCCATCCGATACGGCGCCAGGGATGGTCCATTTGCCTGTTGTGCAAGCGGTGCATCAGCGCCGTTTGCGCGTCTGGTCGTATTTGCGCCAGTAGTCGAACTCCTGTGCGTGCAGTTCGATATCGACTTCCATCACGCGGGCCTGCAGGCGCTCCTGCACATCGCTGACCGCCTGGTTGTAAATGGCGGGCCCGACCTCTTCGACGAAGAATCCGAGCAGCGCAGCTGCAGCGATATTGCCGATGCGTTGGTCCATGTTTTCAGTGAAATAGCGTTCGATCGAGCTGATGGCCTGCTTGCGTGCGGCGTCGTTGAGCGTCACGTCCATGGCTTCCATGTCCTTTGCGATTGTCGAGTGGGTGCAGGGCGGCCGTGTGTGGCGGGCGCTGGCGATGGGCGAATCAGTCCGCGCGCTCGCCCTCGGGCTTGCCGCTCAAGCGCCGGCGCCGGCGCTTGAGCCAGGTCCAGCCATGCCAGGCCAGCGAGGTCACGGCATAGGACAGCAGTCCCATCAGGGTTGCCAGAATGGTCAGACCGAGCAGCAGGGGCTTGCCCATATCTGACACCCGTTTCCACATCTGCTGATGCTGCCGGGGCAGGGTGGCTTTCTGGATTCCGGGCAGGGGTGGCAGATCGACCGCAGGCGGGGCACCGAGGACTCTGTGCCCGAGCTGATATGCAGCGTAATACAGCGGTCCGAAGGTGAGCGGATTGGTCACCAAGGTACTGGCGGCGGCGGCGGGCACATTGGCGCGCAGCAGAACGGCTGCGCCGACCGACAGCGGAATCTGTGCCACGGGTATCAGCAGGCCAAAGAATATGCCAATCGCCACGCCCATGGCCACACCACGGCGCGACCAGCGCCACAGGCGCGGTCGGCGCAACCAGGGGCTCAGCCAGCGCAACCAGCGGTTGTCGCGGATCTGGGCCCGGGTGGGAATCATCGCCCGCAGGCGGGTGAGCCACAACATGCAAATTCTCCGGACAGACAAGGGTTCAAGTATCGACGCGCCCGGCACAGGCCGGGTCGACGGTTGCGCAATGGCGATCAGTCACTCTGCGGAACCTCTCCCGGACGTGGCGCGCACTGCAAGTCAAGCTGAATATCGCGCGTGCCAGCGGATCGGTCGTTGTTGCTGTCGACGAAACCCAGATCGCTTTGCATTGCCAACATGCGTGCATTTTCGCTTAGCACGGTCGCGACCAGGCGCTGCGTGCCCTGCGCGCGCAAGGTGCGGATCAACTTTTCCATCAGCAGTGTGCCCAGGCCCGAGCCTTTGAGGTCCGATTGCACGATGATGCCGAACTCCGCGGTGATGTTGTCCGGATCGACGACGGCGCGCACGGTGCCGAGTGTGTGTTCCTGGCCATCGGGCCCGGTTTCGACTGCGATGAAGGCGATCTCACGTTCGTAGTCGATCTGCGTCAGGCGTGCCAGTTCCCCTGGCTCGATGCTGCGCCGACTGTAGAAGACGCGCATGCGAACGTCTTGTGGGTCCAGTTTTGACAGGAACTCCAGATGCTGTGCCTCGTCGCCGGGTCGGATTGGCCGGAACGTCAATGCCCGCCCTTGCCAGGACACCGATTCCACCAGGTGGGCCGGGTAGGGCCGGATGGCGAAATGGTCGGCGCCGCCCGGCGCACCGCTGCGCACACGGATGCGCGCGTCCAGTGCCATGGCGCCGGAGGGCCCGAGCAGCAGCGGGTTGATGTCGAGTTCGACCAGTTGCGGAATGTCGGCCAACAGGCAGGACACCGCAACCAGCACCGCAAGCAGGGCGTCCTGGTCTGCCGCGGGGACGTCGCGGTAGGCGGCTAGCAAGCGCGCAATCCGGGTCGACTGCACCAGGGCGCGGGCCAGCGAGTTGTTCAGCGGAGGCAGTGCAATGGCGCGGTCGGCCACCACCTCGACCGAAGTACCACCCGAGCCGAACAGGATTACCGGGCCGAACACGGCATCGATGCTGGCGCCGACGATCAATTCGCGGCCATGGGCCATGCGCACCATGGCCTGCACGGTGAACCCCTGGACCCTGGCCTTGGGCCGCTCGCGGGCCACCCGTGCCAGCATGTCCATCGCCGCCTCCTGCACTGCGTCGGCGTGTGACAGATCGAGCACAACGCCGCCGACGTCGGATTTGTGCGAAATATCGTCCGACAGGATCTTGAGCACCACCGGAAACCCGATGGCCCGTGCGGCGGCCACCGCCTCCTGGGGCGAGTCGGACACGACGCGGGTCGCCACCACGGGTATGCCGTAGGCATCAAGCACGGCCTTGGCCTCCGGCTCGCTGAGCATCTCGCGCCCTTGTGCCAGCACCTGCTGCACCAGTTGACGCACCCGGGCGGTATCGGGTGCCGCAGCGGCATGGGCAGCCGGTGCCGCGGCCGGCGCTTCCATCAACTGCGCCTGATTGCGTCGGTATCGCACCAGCATCGAAAACGCGCTGACTGCTTCTTCCGGCGTGTCGTAACTGGCGATGCCGGCGTCCTGGAAGGCCTGGCGGGCGTCGGCGACGGCAGCTTCACCAAGCCAGCAGGACATAAGCCGTTGCGAATGGCGTTTGACCAGTGGCACCAGCGCCTGCGCAATGTCGACGCTAGCAACAATCGCGGTCGGTGCGTGGATGAACAGGATGGCACTCTCGTTCGGGGCATTCTGCAGGGCTTCAAGCGCCTGCACATAGCGCTCGACCGGAGCGTCGCCGATGATGTCCACCGGATTGCCATGCGACCAGTTGCCGGGCAGAACCGCGTCGAGCGCCTTCATGGTTTCGGCACCCAGTTCGGAGAGTTCCATCCCGGCCAGTTCAGCGGCGTCCGCCGCCATCACGCCAGCGCCGCCGCCATTGGTCAGTATGGTCAGTTGATCGGAGCGGTTGGTGCGAAAACGCGTCAAGGTCTCCGCTGCGAGAAACAGTTGCTGCAAGGTGTCTACACGCAGCATGCCGGCGCGCGCGATTGCTGCCTCGTAAACCAGATCGGAGCCTGCCAGTGCGCCGGTATGGGAGGCAGCTGCCTTCTGGCCTTGACGCGAACGACCGGCCTTGACCACGATGACCGGCTTGTTGCGCGCGGCGGCACGCGCCGCCGACATGAATTTTCGCGGTGCTTCGATCGACTCGACGTAGAGCAAGATGGCACGCGTGCGTCCGTCACTGGCCAGATAGTCCAGCATGTCGCCGAAATCGACGTCAGCATGTTCGCCCAGGGACACGAAGTGCGAGAAGCCGATGGCGCGTGCACGCGCCCAGTCCAGCATGGCGGTCACCAGGGCGCCCGACTGCGACACGAAAGCGAGTTCGCCCGGTGCTGCCGCCACATGCGCAAAGCTGGCATTCAAACCGCAGTGCGGCGACAGCAGGCCGATGCAATTGGGTCCGAGGATGCGCAGCAACCAGGGTCTTGCCGCATCCAGCATGGCCTTGCGCTGCGTCTTGTCCAGGCCGGCAGTCAACACGACTGCGGCACGTGTGCCACGTTGGCCCAGTTCGGCAATCAAACCGGGTACGGTGGCCGCTGGCGTGCAGATCACCGCCAGATCGGGCACGCCTGGAAGCTCGGCCGCGCTGGCATAGACCGGCTCCCCGGCGATCTCCTGATGGCGGGGATTGACCGCATATACCGGTCCCTTGAAACCACCGCCGCGCAGATTGGCCCATACGGTGGCGCCGACACTTCCGATGCGTTGCGACGCGCCGAACACCGCCACACTGGTGGGGGTGAACAACTGATCAAGATTGCGAATACTCATGGTGTCGTGCCTTGGCAATGGTTGGCGTGGCGCAGGCGCTGCTCGCGCTCACAGCCGGTAGGCCCCATCATACGAAAGCGCGAAGCCGTGAGGGCCGGACCTGACCGCGGTCCGACAAGTTGCTGAAAAGCGCCGCCACAATGCCGATGGTCGGACCTGATCGGCGCCGCATCGGGGCGGTGCGCCGCGTGCTTCAGCCGGCCAGGGCGGCCGGCGCGTAACCCTGCCGTCAGATGGCCAGTCGCAACGGACGGCCAAATACCGAGTTGGCGGCCACCACCACCATGCGCTGGCGCGCGCCCACGCCTTTGGCGGTGGGCAGAGCGCAAGCCGTCGGGGTGCGCGTCGGAAGTGTCGCCCGATGGGGCGCGATCACCGATTCCAGCGTCATGTCGCGAAGCATGTCGAGCATGTGTTGTTCGAGGTCGGTGCACCATTCGCCACCGATGCGCTGGCCACCCGGCGGGCGGTCGGCAAACGAGCGGTGGCCCTTGCCTTGGTGTGGGTCATCGCCTTCTTCGACCGCGTGGACGATGTCGACCAGCGAAATATCGCCGGTGTCACGCGCCAGCGTGTAGCCGCCGCCTGGTCCGCGCGTTCCGGTGACCAGACCCTTGCGCCGCAAGCGTCCGAACAATAGATCGAGATACGAGGGCGATACGCTCTGGCGCGCGCTGATGGCCGACAGCGGAACCGGACCAAGATCCTGGCGTAAGGCCAGATCCATCATGGCGGAAATGGCCAAACGGCATTTTGGGGGGATGTACATGGGGTATTCCTGATGGGCGGTCAGTGCTGCCGTGGCTGGTAGATCCAGGCATCGGATGTGGTTTTGCATGGGCGCTGCTGTGGTGGCGGGCGAGATTGCCATGGGAGACAGTCTGGGCGTGATCAGTGACAATGTAAATTCGAATTATTCGTCGATATCATTCGAGAAATACTGATGATCAACTACAAGCACCTACTCTATTTCATGCAGGTTGCCAAGTCCGGCAGTGTGATGCGGGCCAGTGAGCAATTGCATGTGACACCCCAGACCATCAGCGGCCAGATCCAGTTGCTCGAAGACAAGTTGGGCAGCCCGCTGTTCAGCAAGAGCGGGCGCGGTCTGGCATTGACCGAAGCCGGTCGTCTGGCGCTGGGTTACGCCCAGGATATCTTCTCGCTGGGCGCGGAACTCGAGCAGGCGGTGCATGAGCACCCGAGGAATCGACCGGCGCTGGAGTTCCGGATCGGCGTGGCCGACGCCTTGCCCAAGCCGATTGCCTACCGCTTGGTTGAACCTGCAACACGCCTGGAGGAACCGGTGCGGCTGGTGTGCCGCGAGTGGAAGCTCGACAGCCTGCTCGCCGAGCTGGCCTTGCACAGGCTCGATCTGGTGTTGTCCGATGCACCGATCCCCGCTTCCGTGAGCATCAAGGCGTTCAGCCACCAGCTCGGCGCATCGGGGCAGAGCTTTTTCGCCGGCGCGAAGTTGGCGCAGCGTTGCCGGGCGGGTTTCCCGCCTGTCTGGACGGTGCCCCGGTGCTGATGCCGGCCGATGATTCGGCGACCGGACAGAAACTGCGCGACTGGTTTCAGACCCGCGAGATCCATCCGCACGTGGTTGGCGAGTTCGATGACAGTGCGCTGGCGATGGAGTTCGGCAGCCGCGGCAGCGGCATTTTTGTCGGTCCGACTGTGTTGGCGCAAGAGATCTGTCGGCAGTTCGGTGTCACCGTGCTGGGAGAGGCTGACGGGATCAGCGTGGAGTATTTCGCGATTTCCGTCGAGCGCCGTATCACCCATCCCTGTGTGATCGCGATCACACGCAGCGCACGCCAGGCCTTGTTCGCCGGTAGTGGCAAGAGCCGCCTGGCACGTCGAACCCCGACGGGTGACTGACTGACATCAGTCCCGGTGCAGGGCCTGCGCCACCATGGCGGCGCACAGCGTGACGGCCGCGTTGGCCTCGTCGATGACCCGGCCCATGGAGATGAAGCCGTGGATCTGGCGTTCGAAACAAATATGGGTGGCGCGATTGCCGGCTTCACTCAGGCGCTGGCTGTACTGCAGACCTTCGTCGCGCAAGGGGTCGTAGCCGGCGGTCAGCACGAAGGCATCGGGCAGTCCAGTCAGGTCGTCGTGCAGCAACGGCGAGGCCCGCCAGTCGGCATCGAAAGCCGCGTCGTCAATATAGTGGTCGTGGAAGTAGGCTATCGTGTCGCGCGTCAGCAGATAGCCCTGGCCATTGGCGGCGTGGGAAGGTGCCAGGCGCCGCATGTCGGTGGCCGGATAAATCAGCAGCTGAAATCGCAACGGCGGATCGCCGGCATCCCTTGCAGCCAGTGCCACGACGGCGGCCAGGTTGCCGCCCGCGCTGTCGCCGCCGACGGCGATACGCTGCGGGTCCAGACCCAGCCGTTGCGCCTGCTCGCGGCACCAGCGCGTGGCGGCAATGCAATCGTCGACGGCACAGGGGAAGCGGAACTCGGGACCGAGCCGGTAGTCAACCGACAGCACGGCACAGCGAGCCAGATTGGCCAGTTGCCGGCACAGCGTGTCATGGGTGTCCAGGTCGCCGATGACCCAGCCACCACCGTGAAAGAACACCAGTACCGGCAAGGGACGCCGCGTCTCGCCTGTCGTTGCGGGGCTATACAGGCGCAGCGCGATCGCGCCATGGGGGCCGTCGGCCTGCAGTTCCTGTACCGACGCCACCTGCGGCGGATCGGGCTGAGTCACAGTGCGCCGATCGCGGTAAAAGCTGCGGGCCTGCGCCGGTGACAGGGTATGGGTTGGTGGAATCTGGCGTTGCTCGATCATATCGAGCAAGGCGCGGGCCTGGGGGTGCAACATGGGCGGAGCGCAATCGGTTAAGGTCGATGACGAATACTTGAACTGGCGCACCGAGTTTATCGCCCAGGGTCCACCGCGATTCCCGGGCGTTTATGCTCGCCAACATGAAGCTGTACAACTATTTCCGATCTTCTGCGTCGTATCGGGTGCGCATCGCCCTGGGTCTGAAGGGCCTGGCCTACGAGTATGTGTCCGTGCATCTGGCACGTGGTGAGCACCAGCTTGCGCCGTATGCCGATATCGCCGCCGACGGTCTGGTGCCGGTACTGGAAGTGGGCGATCTTCGGTTGTCGCAGTCGATGGCCATCATCGAGTACCTCGAAGACACGCATCCACTTCCACCTTTGCTGCCGCAGGACCCGGTCGATCGGGCGCGGGTGCGCGCATTGGCGCAGAGCATTGCCTGCGAGATCCATCCGCTGAACAACCTGCGCGTGCTCAAGTACCTGGTGCGCGAACTCAAGGTCGACGAACAGGCCAAGACCCATTGGTATCGCCACTGGGTGCGCGAAGGGCTGTTGGCCTTCGAGCGCCAGTTGAACCAGGGCAAATCCGGCAAGTACTGTTTTGGCAATACCCCGACCCTGGCTGATTGCTGCCTGGTGCCGCAGATTTTCAACGGGCAGCGGTTCGACTGTGATTTTTCTGGTTTGCCCCGCACCATGGCGGCGTTTGACGCCTGCATGGCGCTGGATGCGTTCGCGCAGGCGCAACCGTCGGCCTGCCCGGATCACGAGCCATGACGACGCTGGATCCGGACTGGTTGGTGCCGGATTGGCCGGCACCGTCTCGGGTGCGGGCCTTGTTCACTACGCGCAACGGCGGTGTGTCGAAGCCACCGTTTGACAGCATGAACCTGGGGCGCCCGTGCGGCGACGATGCGCCAGCCGTGGATGCCAATCGTGTCCGGCTGCAGGCTGCGCTGGGGCAGAAACCGATTTACCTGAGCCAGGTGCATGGTGTGGCGTCAGTCGAATTGCGTAAATTTGCCGAGCCCGGTGTGCTGGAGGCTGATGCCTGCACCAGCGCCACGCCGGGCGTGGTTTGCACGATCCGGGTTGCCGACTGTCTGCCGGTGTTGTTCGCCGATGGCGACGGTCACGCCGTGGGTGCGGCGCACGCCGGTTGGCGGGGCCTGGCTCAGGGAGTGCTGGAGTCCTGCTTCGGGCAATATGCGCGCCTGCACCCGCAGGCGGATTCGTCTGACGCCAAGGTCGCCGGGAACACGCTGGCCTGGCTCGGGCCTTGCATAGGGCCGCAGGCCTTCGAAGTTGGCCCCGAAGTGCGCGCGGCATTCGTCGCGCAGGACGCGGCGGCGGCCAGTTGCTTTGTGGCGCAAGCGCAAGGCAAATGGTTGGCCGACCTGGCTGCCCTGGCGCGCCGGCGCCTGCAGCGTCTGGGCATCACGCAAATCTATGGAAACGACGGTGCTGCTGACTGGTGCACCGTAAACAATCCCTTACGTTTTTTCTCTCATCGGCGCGACAACCTCGTGCTGGGAGGTAGCGGACGCATGGCCGCCTGCATCTGGCTCGACCGCAGCGCCTGAGGCGAGACCGGCACCAGACGCGTCTTCGGCCCGTTCACGCGCACGCTGCGCGCGCCGGCGCGCAGGGGTGCCAAGCAGGTACATCACCAGTGCCACCGGCAGCAAACCATACACAACGAAGGTGATGACGGCACCCAGCACCGAGCCTTGGCTGCTGGTGCCCTCGACAAGGGCCATCATCAGCGTGACATAGATCCAGGCGATAGGGACGAGGTACATTGGAGAGCAGGGGAAAGGCCTGGGTGTCAGTTTACCGAAGGACACTTCGGTGATACTGGCGTCATCAGGAATTGCCATAGCGGGACGATATGATGAAACAGGATATGAACGAATTTTGGAAGCAGTCGGCCGAGCAGATGCAGCAAACACTGATGAATCAGTGGACTGGCGCGTTGCAGGCCCTGCAGAACATGGCACCTGGCGCAGGTGCGGCCTCGCCCTCGACGAGCAAGCTGCCAGCGGTGAATCTGTCCGCACCGCGCCTGCAGCAGTTGCAGCAGCAATACCTGCAGGAGGCCTCCGATCTGTGGGCCCAGTCGCTGCAGGGCAAACCGGAAGTCAACGACAAGCGTTTTGCCAGCGAAGCCTGGAGCAGCAATCCGGTGGCCGCTTTTACGGCGGCGAACTATCTGCTCAACGCCCGCACCATGATGGGTCTGGCGGATTCGATCGAGGCCGACGAAAAGACCCGTGCAAGGGTCCGCTTCGCTGTCGAACAATGGATCGCCGCCTCGGCGCCGAGCAATTTCATGGCCCTGAACGTGGAGGCCCAGAAAAAGGCGATCGAGACCAAGGGTGAGAGTATTGCCAAGGGCATGCAGAACCTGCTGCACGACGTGCGCCAAGGCCACGTCTCGATGACCGACGAGAGCCTGTTCGAGGTCGGTCGCAATGTGGCGACCACCGAGGGTGCGGTGGTGTTCGAGAACGAACTATTCCAGTTGATCGAATACAAGCCACTGACGGGCAAGGTGTTCGAGAAGCCGCTGCTGCTGGTGCCACCGTGTATCAACAAGTACTACATCCTGGATCTGCAGCCGGAGAATTCGCTGATTCGATATGCCGTCGAGCAGGGCCATCGCACCTTTGTCGTGAGCTGGCGCAATCCCGACGCCTCGCTGGCGCACAAGACCTGGGACGACTACATCGAGGACGCCGCGATCACGTGCGATTGGTGTGGTGCAGGACATCACGGGTGCCAAGACCATCAATGCACTGGGTTTTTGTGTCGGTGGCACCATCCTGACGACCGCGATTGCGGTGCTGGCGCAGCGCGGCGAAAAGCCCGTGTCCAGCGCGACCTTGCTGACCACCTTGCTCGACTTCACCGATACCGGTGTACTCGACGTGTTCATCGACGAGTCGTTCGTCAAGTACCGTGAAATGGAAATGGGCAAGGGCGGCCTGATGAAAGGTCAGGATCTGGCCTCGACCTTCTCGTTTCTGCGACCGACTGACCTGGTCTGGAACTATGTCGTGGGCAACTACCTCAAGGGCGAGACGCCCCCGCCGTTCGACCTGCTGTACTGGAACAGCGATTCGACCAATCTGCCCGGACCGTTCTACGCCTGGTATCTGCGCAACACCTATCTCGAGAACCGGCTGGTCAAGCCGGGCAAGGCCTCGGTTTGTGGTGTCAAGATCGATCTGCGCAAGCTCGACCTGCCGGTGTATATCTACGGCTCGCGCGAGGACCATATCGTGCCCATCGGCGGCGCCTATGCGTCGACCCAGCATCTGCCGGGCAAGACGCGATTTGTCATGGGTGCGTCCGGACACATTGCCGGCGTCATCAACGCGCCGGTCAAGAACAAGCGCAGCTACTGGACCGGACCGGCAGACAAGTTCCCGGCCAAGGTCGACGACTGGATTGCAGGTGCCAAGGAGCACCCGGGCAGCTGGTGGACGGATTGGGCCGCCTGGCTCAAGAACCAGGCCGGCAAGCAGGTCGCGGCGCCGAAATCCTTTGGCCGCGGAAAATACAAGGCATCGAGGCCGCGCCGGGACGTTACGTCAAGGCCAAGGCCAAGGCCTGATACCGAATCGGAAACCAAGACAGGAGAACCATATGGAAGATATCGTCATCGTTGCAGCCGCGCGCACCGCCGTGGGCAAGTTCGGCGGTTCGCTGGCCAAGCTGCCGGCAACCGAACTGGGTGCTATCGTCATCGCCGAAGTGCTCAAGCGCAGTGGTCTGCAGGCAGACCAGATCGGTGAAGTCATCATGGGCCAGGTGCTGACGGCCGGCTCGGGCCAGAACCCGGCCCGCCAGGCCGTGATCAAGAGCGGCCTGAACCAGGGTACGCCGGGTCTGACCATCAATGCGGTCTGCGGCTCCGGCCTCAAGGCCGTGATGCTCGCGGCGCAGGCCGTGGCCTGTGGCGACAGCGAAATCATCATCGCCGGCGGTCAGGAAAACATGAGTGCGTCGCCGCACGTTCTGCCCAATTCCCGTGACGGTCAACGCATGGGCGACTGGAAGATGGTCGACACCATGATCGTCGACGGACTGTGGGACGTGTACAACCAGTACCACATGGGTATCACGGCCGAGAACGTCGCACGCAAGTACGGCATCAGCCGTGAGGCACAAGATACCCTGGCGCTGTCCAGCCAGCAGAAGGCCGCCGCGGCCCAGGAGGCTGGCCGTTTCAAGGACGAGATCGTGGCGGTCAGCATTCCCCAGCGCAAGGGCGACCCGGTGGTTTTCTCGAGCGACGAGTACATCAACAAGAAGACCAATGCCGAGGCACTGGCGGGTTTGCGTCCCGCGTTCGACAAGGCGGGTGGAGTTACCGCCGGCAATGCGTCGGGTCTCAACGACGGCGCGGCAGCCGTGATGGTCATGACGGCCAAGAAGGCGGCTTCGCTGGGTCTGACGCCGCTTGGGCGCATCTCCAGCTACGCCACCAGCGGTCTGGATCCGGCGCTGATGGGCATGGGACCGGTGCCGGCATCGACCAAGGCTCTGGCGCGTGCCGGCTGGAAGGCCCAGGATCTCGACCTGCTCGAGATCAACGAGGCTTTTGCCGCCCAGGCCTGTGCCGTGAACCAGGAGATGGGTTGGGACACCAGCAAGGTCAATGTCAATGGCGGTGCGATCGCCCTCGGACACCCGATTGGCGCGTCCGGTTGCCGCATCCTGGTGACCTTGTTGCACGAAATGCAGCGGCGCGACGCCAAGAAGGGCATCGCCTCGCTGTGTATCGGTGGTGGCATGGGTGTTGCATTGACGATTGCACGGTGAGCGTTGCGTAAGATTTGACAGGATTTCAACAAGAGGAGAACAGCATGAGTCAAAAAGTGGCGTATGTGACGGGCGGCATGGGTGGTATCGGAACCGCCATTTGCCAGCGTTTGCACAAAGAGGGTTTCAAGGTCATCGCCGGCTGCGGTCCGACCCGCGACCACGCAAAATGGATCGCCGAGCAGGCGGCGCTGGGCTTCACCTTCTACGCGTCGGTGGGCAACGTCGGCGACTGGGATTCCACCGTGGCCGCGTTTTCCAAGACCAAGGCCGAACACGGAGCCATCGACGTGCTGGTGAACAACGCCGGCATCACCAAGGACCGCATGTTCCTGAAGATGACGCGTGAAGACTGGGATGCGGTGATCGGAACCAACCTCAATTCGATGTTCAACGTCACCAAGCAGGTGGTGCCGGACATGGTCGAAAAAGGCTGGGGCCGCATCGTCAACATCAGTTCGGTGAATGGCGAGAAAGGCCAGGCCGGTCAGACCAACTACTCGGCAGCCAAGGCCGGCATGCATGGTTTCACGATGGCACTTGCGCAGGAGATGGCGACCAAGGGAGTCACGGTCAATACCGTGAGCCCGGGTTATATCGGCACCGACATGGTCAAGTCGATCCGCGAGGACGTGCTGGCCAAGATTGTTGCGACGATTCCGGTCAAGCGCCTGGGCGAGCCCAGCGAGATCGCCTCCATCATTGCCTGGCTGGCGTCGGAAGAAGGTGGTTACTCCACCGGTGCCGATTTCTCGGTCAACGGCGGCTTGCACATGGGTTGATCGGCCACGGCGTCGATCGCCGTGTTGCGCAGCAAACCCCGCCTCGGCGGGGTTTGCTGTTTGTGATGTCCGACGCCCGTGGCGGCGTGTGAAAGGTGCCCATGTCTGACCCCTACCTCGACTATGTCGGCGGTTTTGAGCAACTGCTGCGCCAGGGTGCCGGTTTGTCCGGTGTTGCGCCGGCACCGCCAGTCCTGCCGCAGGTGTCTGAGGATGCGCCGGTTTGCCTTGTTTTCTCACCCCATCCAGACGACGAGGTCATCGCAGGCGCATTGCCCTGGCGTCTGCGCAGCGAAGTCGGCTGGCGCGTGGTCAACATTGCGGTCACGCTCGGCAGTGATGTCGAGCGCCGTGCTACTCGGTGGCATGAGCTGACCCGGTGCTGTGCGCATCTGGGCTTTGAATTGCACAGTGCAACCGGCACTCCAGGTGTTGCCCTCGAGCGGGTCCGGCCATTGATCGCCGCCACCGATGGCGCGCAGTTTGACGTTGATGTGGGCCGTATTTCCGCGTTGATTCAGCACTACCGCCCGCGCGTGGTGGTGTGTCCGCATGCGCTCGATGGGCATCCGGCGCATATCGGCACCCATGATTTGGTGATGGCCGCCTTGCGCAGTGCTGCGCCGCGCTGGCGCTTGCACATGCTATTGAGCGAATACTGGAACACCCAGATCGATCCGGCCTTGATGCTGCCGCTCGATCGCCGGCAAGTTGCCACACTGGTGGCGGCCTTGCACCTGCATGCCGGTGAGGTGGCGCGCAACCCGTACCACCTGAGCCTGCCGGCGTGGTTCATCGATGCGGCGCGCCGAGGCGCAGAGCGCGTAGGTCCGCCGGGCGGGCCGGCTAGCGGCGCGGTGTTCGCGACCTTGTATGGCTGGTCGTGCTGGCAGGACGGTGGCTTGAACCCGATGCCGGCCCGAATCGCGCCGCTCGGGCCCGCTATGGCCGCGTTTTTTGATTGACCGCAGCCGCGCAGACCAGCCCCAGCCGGTCGTTGCCGAAATACATGTCGTCGCCGACAAACATCGTGGGTGATCCAAAGCCGCCGCGGCGCATCAATTCGTCGGTATTGGCCTTGAGTCCGGCCTTGATCGCCGGCTCCTGGATGCCCGCGATGAATGCTGTCGGATCGATACTGCATTGGATGCAGATGTCGCGCAGCACCGCATCGTCGGAGATATCGCGATCATCTGACCAGTAGGCTTCGAATGCGGCGGTGGCGAACGCCAGCATCTGCGGTTGAGCCTGCAGCCACAGGCATCCACGCATCGCCTTGACGCTGTTGACCGGAAAGATCGTCGGCGGCATGCGGATCGTCAACCCGCATTGGCGTGACCAGTCGGCCAGATCCTTGCGCAAATAGGCCTGCTTGGCAGGTACCGGGTTGTCACGCGCGACGTAAACGCTGGGGTTGATCGCGTTGAACACACCGCCCACCATGATCGGTCGCCACCGGATCGGTACACCGATCTCGTGCGCCATCGGCTGAATATTGTGAAAAGCGAGGTAGGTCCAGGGACTGGAACAGTCGAAGAAGAATTCGATCATGGCGATGTTTGAGTGATGTGCTGCGCGGCATATACGGCCTGGCCGAATTGCACACCTGCGCAGCAATCGCGCCCATGCTGACGCTTGCATGATAGCTTGCGGCTGTCGCGTGAACGGCACAACAAATGTCCGCAAGTTGCAAAATTTTCGCGCCTGCTCGCGCGATTGCTTGGCCAGGTAGTAAGCTTCTGGCCAATGACCACCATTGGATGCCAGCCTGTGCCCTCGATCCACGGCGCCGCGGCGTGAACATGACGGAGCATGGCTACGACTACATCACACCCGATCAGCTGACGATCGGTCTGTTCATCGATTTGCAGTTGGGGTGGATGTCGCATCCGTTTCCCAAGGGCAGTTTCAAGATCAGTTCGCAAAAGCAGATCGAGACACTACGAGGGCTGGGTCTGGAGCGGATCCGCTTTGTGCCTTCGCGCAGCGATATGGCACCGGTTGATGAGCCTGTGCCTCCGGAGCAACAGGCAGTTGATGATCCCCGTGGTCTGGGCTCGGGCACACTGGTCGAGCAGGCATCGGCCGACGCTAGACCGAACCAAGATGATGCGCAGCGCCAGCGGCGCGAACACGCCGAATTGATACATGCTCAGAACGACACCCTGGCGCGTTGCGACAAGCAGTTCGACCACGCCATCCGGCAATACCGTCAGGTAGTCGAGCGCATCGCGCATGAGCCCAAGGAAGCTGCTGCCCTTTGCGGGCAACTCGTCGATACCCTGGTGGGGGACATGCTGGGCCAGAGTGAGTCGTCGATCCGTTTGCTGTCCGAGACCACCGGCGACCGCGCCTGGATGCACCCGGTCAACGTGACCGTGTTGTCCTTGCTCCTGGGCAAGGCGCTGGGCATGACGACGCAGGACCTTCAGCATCTGGGTATCGCGGCGTTCCTGCACGATGTCGGCAAGACCCGTCTACCTGATCGTTTGCGCCTGGCCGACCTCAACTTCACGCCGCCGGAGTACCGCATGTACCAGAGTCATGTAGCCCACGGCGTCTCGATCGCGATGCAACTGGATCTATTGCCTGAGGTGCAGCGCACCATCGGCGAGCACCACGAGATGATGGATGGCAGCGGTTTTCCGCGTCAGCTTGCCGCGGCGGACATGAGTCTGTGCGGCAAGGTGCTGGCGCTGGTCAATCGCTACGAGAACATGTGCAACCCGTCGCGCCCCTCGGCCGCGATCACGCCGCACGAAGCCTTGTCGCTGATCTTTGCCCAGATGAAGGATCGATTCGACAATGCGGTGCTGGCGGCGTTCATTCGCATGATGGGGGTGTATCCGCCGGGATCGGTCGTGCAACTGTCGGATGGGCGCTTTGCACTGGTCGTATCGGTGAATTCAACCCGCCCGCTCAAGCCTCAGGTGATCGTGCACGAACCCTCGGTGCCAAAAGACGAGGCCCTGATCCTGAATCTGGAGCAGGCGCCAACGGCGGGAATCAGACGCAGCATCCGCCCCGACTTGTTGCCGCGCGCGGCGATCGACTACCTGTCGCCACGCCTGCGCATCTGCTATTTCTTTGAGCGTGCGACCGATCCTGCATACAACGAGGCGACGCTGTGAGCTTGTCGAGCTTCCATGGGCTGATTGATGCGCTGATCGAAGCCGTCTGGCTGGTTGATCCGGTCCATTTGCGCCTCGTCGCAATGAACCAGCAGGCGCTGGATCTGTCGGGCCTGGCGCGCGATGACATGCTGGGACGCCCTGTGGTGGAGCTTACAGCCACCCCCGAGGACCAGTATTTCTGGGAGGATGTCGCGGCCGGACTCACCGACCGGATCCACTCGGAAACCCTGATCCGCAGTGCCGATGGCATTGCCATACCGGTGGAACGCAAGGTCTGCCGCATCTGGCTCGACGCCGCGACGCCGTTGTTCCTGGTCAGCTTGCGCGACCTGCGGCAACAACGCCGGACCGAGATCGAACTTGAGCATTTGGTGGCCGAACTGCGGGCCACGCTGGAGTCCACCGCCGACGGCATCCTGTCCCATGGTCTGGATGGTCGGGTGCACAACTACAACCGTCGTTTTGCCGAACTGTGGGATTTGCCCGAGGCCTTGATGGTGCGGCGCAACGATGAGGCCTTGTTTGAACACATGGCTGACACGGTGACCGATGCGCAGCCGTATCAGCAAAGGCTGAGCGAGATTGCTAGCGCGCCCTTGCTCGAGGCGCAGGACACCCTCACGCTGCGCAGCGGGCGCATTGTCGAGCGGCGCTCCAGGCCACAGTACAGCCGCGGCCTGCCCAGTGGCCGGGTCTACGCTTTTCGCGACATCACCCAGGAGGTGGAAACCCAGTCGCGCCTGCGCCTGGCGGCCAAGGTGTTCGAATCCAGCCTGGACGCGATCTTTATCACCGGAGCCGACTTCGTCGTGCTCGCGGTCAATCCGGCTTGCGAACGCCAGACCGGTATGTTCCAGTCGCAATTGCTCGGTAATGCTGCAGCCGAGTTTTTCTACGATCCCCACGATCAGGGTTTTTTCAAGCGGGCTCAGCAGCATCTGCAGACCGATGGTTTCTGGGAGGGCGAAGTCTGGCGCAGGAACGCGAGCCGCGAACCCCATGCGGTGCAGGTGTCCTGGATCCTGCTGCGCGACGAATACGACACGCCGGTGCACAGCATCTGCTTACTTCAAGGACCTGAGCGAGAAATATGCAGCCCAGCAACGCATCGAGACCCTGGCCTATCGCGACGTCCTGACCGGCCTGCCCAACCGATTGCTGCTCAGCCAGCGGGTTGACTTTGCGCTGCGCATGGTCGAGCGCAACGGCGGCCAGTTCGCGGTCTTCTTCCTCGACCTGGACCGGTTCAAGAACATCAACGACTCGATGGGCCATTCGTTCGGCGACCGGGTGCTGGTCGAGGTTGCCGCCCGCATCAACTCCTGCCTGCGCGACGTCGACACGCTGTGCCGGCTTGGCGGCGACGAGTTCGTGCTGTTTCTGCAGGAGGCCGACGCGCCCGGGCGCCGAGGCCTGCGCGCAGCGGATACTGCATGCCATGGCTCAGGCCTTTGTGCTCGACGGCATGAATTTCTCGGTGGGCTGCAGTATCGGTGTGGCGTTGTACCCGGATGACGGCAAGACCCTGGATGAACTGATTCAGTATGCCGACACCGCCATGTACCGCGTCAAGGAGCGCGGCCGCGGGAGTTTCCGTTTCTACCAGCCGCAGATGAACGTCGATGTGCTGTCGCGCATCAAGATGGACCATGCCATGCGCCAGGGCATGCAGCAGGGTCAATTCAGAGTCCATTACCAACCTCAGATCGCCATCGCCAACGGCCAGTTGGTGGGCGCGGAGGCCCTGACCCGATGGAGCGATGCCGAATTCGGCGAAGTGTCCCCGGCAGTTTTCATTCAGTTGGCCGAGGAAACCGGGTTCATCACCACCATCGGCAACTGGGTGCTGGAGCAGGCCGTTGAGCAGGCCGTGCTGTGGCAGCGCGCCGGCACTCCGGTCGTGGTGTCCATCAATGTGTCGCCGCTGCAGTTTCAGCAGGCCGATTTCGTGGCCACGGTCGACCAGGCCTTGCGCAGCGCGCAATTGCCGCCGGAGTTGCTCGAACTCGAACTCACCGAGTCGATTCTGGTACGCGACGCCGACGAGGCGCTGGAGCGTCTGCATGCCTTGGCGGCCATTGGCGTGCGACTGTCCATCGACGACTTCGGCACCGGTTATTCCAGCCTCTCGTATCTCAAGCGGTTTCCCATCGGCAAGCTCAAGATCGACCGCTCGTTCATCATCGGCTTGCCGCAGGATGAGAGCGATCGTGCCATCGTCAGCGCAACCATTGCGATGGCGCAGGCACTCAAGCTGGCGGTGGTAGCCGAGGGCGTGGAGACGCAAGCCCAGATGGATTGCCTGCGCGAACTCGGTTGCGCCTCGTACCAGGGTTTCCTGTGCTCGCCGGCCATGCCCGCCGACGTCTTTGCGCAGTGGTTGGCAACGCTATCACCGGGCCGCGGCGATGGAACGTGCGTGTCGCGGCGCAGTCCTCAGCGCAGGATGAAATAGCCCGCCAGCGCATACAACACGACGGCAAATACGCGTTTGAGTGGCGCAACGTCCAGGCTGTGCGCGACCCGGGCACCCAGTGGCGCGGTGCTCATGCTGGCGGCCGACAACACCAGGAAGCCGGGCCAGTACAGATATCCCAGCGCGCCGGCCGGCATCTGCCGGCAGGTTCCAGCCCGCCAACAGGTAACCCAGCGTGCCGGCCAGCGCAATCGGAAATCCCAGTGCCGCAGAGGTTGCCACCGCCGCTGTGGATCCGGACGTTGCACCAGGTCATGAACGGCACGGAAATGAATGCGCCGCCGGCGCCCACCAGCGCCGACATCACACCGATCAGATTGCCGACGCCGAACAAGCCGGCAGCACCAGGCAAGGTACGCGCTGCATGGGGTTTGCGGTTGAAGATCATTTGCGTGGCCGAGAAGGTGACGAACGCGGCGAACAGATAACTCAGCCAGGTTGCGGGCATGGCGGCGGCGATCTGCGAGCCCAGGAATGCCCCGAGCAGGATTCCCGGCGCCAGTGTGCGCACGATGTCCCAGCGCACCGCGCCGCGTCTGATGGTGGGCGCGTACCGACGCCAGCGACGTGAAGCAGATCGTGGCCAGCGACGTGGCCACCGCCATCTTGATGACATGCTGCTGGCGGGTAGTCGCGCGCGGTCAGGATGAAGCTCAGGAACGGCACCATCATCATGCCGCCGCCCAAGCCCAGCAAGCCGGCCAGAAAGCCGGTGCACAGCCCCAGTGCAGCCAGTTCGAGAATCAGTGTCGGGGAGAAATCCACGGGAAATGAGGTGTCTGCAGTTGCCACCGGACCCGCATCCTGAACCGGGGTTCAGGTGGGCGAGGTCAGCGTTGGCGTCGGGTTCATCTGACGCGAGATGATCACACCAGCCAGGCGATGTTCCAAGCCCGAGCTACGAGAGCATTGGTTCAAGGAAATATAAAGCCCGGTGAGCACTGCAGACGAAGTGCATTGTAGGCGCAGCTGCGAATCCCGGTAGGCGACCGCACGACCGCCAGCTGCAGTCAGATCAGTTGGCCGTCCTCGCCCAGCGCTCGGTCGAGCCGGTCGAGCAGTGACGCCGAGCATCAGCGCGTCGTCCGCGTCGCCAGCAGTCGCTGCTCGCGCGTCGATGCTGCGACCGTGGCGCTGGCCTGCGGGCGTGACCGCGGTTTCACCCAGATCAAACGCCAGATTCAGTGCCGCCAGCACCGCGATGCGGTCACGCGCCCGTACCTTGCCGACGTCACGAATCTTGCACATGGCGGTGTCGACCCGTTCCACCGCCTCGAGCAGGCGGGACTCGCCGCCGGCCGGGCAACCCAGCAGGTAGTTTTGGCCCATGATCTGGACTTCGAGCTGCTTCATGGGGCGTCTTTGGAAGTGTTGCCGACACCCGCTTCGGGCAGGCGATCGAGCAAGCGTCGACCGGGCGCGTGCCGCACTCAGCCGTGACTTGAGCGAATCGCGCTCGTTGGTCAGCGTCTCGACCTGGCTCGATAGCAGGGCGTTGGTGCGCTGCAGTTCTGCATGGCGCACCAGCAAACGTTCCACGCGCTCGGCGATCTGGTCGATTTGGGACTGGTTCGACATAGAGTCGTGCATTGTAGGGTGTGCAGGCGCCGCGCGATCGCCTAAAATCCGCGGGTTGGTGCTCGCAGTGTGGTTCACATGCTGCAGTTCAACGGGAAGCAGGAGGGACAAGCCGGCAACGGCAGACCTAACCTGCGCTGCCCCCGCAACGGTAAGTGGACGAGTCCTGCGACTCTGTTTCCATCACGCCACTGGGCGCCTTGAACACGCGCCTGGGAAGGTGATGGAAGTTGCTCCACCAGCCCGGATACCGGCCAACACGGTGGGTGCCTGCGTGCAGGTGCCCATGACGCCCATGCGCTGTCGGGGACGACGGCGAGGGCCTATTCAGTCGGGTCTTTCTTTCCATATGTTTTCCTTTTCTCCTCGTGCCGCGCATGGCGTCTTCGTTCGATTGGCGCTGGTGCCGCTGGCCTGGGGCATGGCCAGCGCCGCTCTGGCGCAGTCGGTCCTGCCTGCGGTCACCGTGACCGCAACCCGGTTTGCCGAAAATGCAGATAGCTTGCCCCTGGGCGTCAGCGTAATCACGGCTGAGGACATCAGTCGTTCGGGCGCCGCGACCGTCAATGAGGCCCTCATGCGTTTGCTTGGCGTGGTCGGTCGCCTGGATACGTCGGGCGGCAACAACTACAGCCTGGATCTGCGCGGCTTTGGTGCCACCGCCGACAGCAATCAGGTGGTGATCGTCGATGGTCTGCGTCTGAACGAAGGTGACCTGTCCAGCGCCAATCTGGCGTCGATTCCAATTGCCACGATTCAGAAAATCGAAGTCCTGCGCGGCACCGGCGCCGTGCTGTACGGCGAGGGCGCCACCGGCGGCGTGATCGTGATCACCACCAAGGCCGGAATCGGCGCCGAGCGCAGCAACCAGGCGCAGCTGTATGCCGCCGCCGGCAGCCACGGACTGCGCGAGATCCGTACCACGGCGACCCTGGTCGCCGGCGGTTTCTCGCTCGACGTGGCGGCCAACGATCGCCAGAGTGACGGTCACCGCAGCAACTTCGCGTCGTCGTCGAATGCCACCAAACTGTCCGGCCAGTGGAGCAACGACTGGCTGCGATTCGGCGCCCGCATGGGGCGTGATGCCACGCAAAGTGGCCTTCCCGGCGCGTTGAGTGCGGCGCAATATGCCAGCGACCCGCGCCAGGCGATCTCCTTGACCGAGTATGGCGCGGTGCAAAAATCGGATTCCGGCGTTTTTGCCGAGGCCTTGCTGGGTGACTGGCAGCTGGTCGCGGATGCGAACCAGCGCAAGAAAGACTACGACACCGTGACCTTCGGCTCACCCTATGCGTATACGGTCGATGCCTACAACTACAGCCTGCGCGCGCGCCATGAACGGCAGTACTCCGGCTTTGGCAATACCTTTGATCGTGGGTTACGACAAGGGCGCGTGGGAGCGCACCATCACGGCCTCCGCTTTCACGCCAGCCGGTACCCAGGCCCAGGCGGACTCGTCGGCCTGGTATGTGAAGAACGACGTGACACTGGCAGCGAGCGGCACCCGGATTTCGGTCGGCTGGCGCACCGAAGCGCTGGACAAGTCCGAAGCCAGTTCGGCAACGGCGTTGAACCAGCGCCAGCATGCCTGGGAATTGGGCGTCAGCCAGCCCCTGGGTTCGGGTGTCACGGCCTATGGGCGTGTCGGACGCAGTTTCCGATTGGGCAACGTGGACGAGTTCTCCTTCACCAATCCGAGCGTGGCGCTGCAGCCGCAGACTTCGCGCGACTGGGAACTGGGCGCACGCTGGAAGGCGCAGGCCACGGCGCTCGAAGCACGCTGGTATCGCAGTGCCTTGCGCAATGAGATCGGCTACGACCCGTCGGGCACCGGCCCCTTTGGTCCGTTCGGCGCCAATGTGAACTTCGACCCCACGCGCCGCCAGGGTCTGGAACTGTCGCTGACACAGGCTCTGAGCAGCACACTGGATCTGCACCTGAACGCGGCCTGGCGCCAGGCGCAGTTCACCTCGGGCGTCTACGCCGGCAACGACGTGATGCTGGTGCCCAAGCGCACACTGGCGCTACGTGCCGACTGGCGGCCGGCGGCGGACCACAGTGTCGGTGCGGGTGTGGTGTGGGTGTCGAGCCAGTCACCGGATTTTGCCAACCGCTGCACCATCCCGTCCTATGCCACGGTCGATCTGCGCTATGCCTATACCTGGCGCAATGCCGAATTCGCACTTGGAATCGCCAACCTGGCTGACCACAAGTACTACACCCAGGCCTTCGGCTGTACCGCCGCTGGGCGTGACCACCGGCATCTACCCCGAGGCCGGCCGTACTGTTACGGCTTCGATGTTGTTCAGGTTCTAGGAACGCCGATGGACCACGATGCTTTGGTCGCTGCCGGACTGGTGCCACGGCGCATCGTCCGCCTGACGGAAAGGACAACAAAGTGGCTGTGTCTGCTCGGTCAGCAACATCGCATCGTGGGCATCTCCGGTTTTGCGGAGCGCGGCGCCAGGCATGCCATCGTCTTGGCGCTGGGGCGGCAGCATGCGTGAGGGGTTGATGGCACAGAACGGGAGCATGTCGGTGGTTGGTCGGGAACTGATCCTGGGTGGCCAGAAAAGCGGCAAATCGCGCCGGGCCGAGATGCTGGCGCGGCATTGGATGGCCGGCAGTGGCGGTAGGCGCGCGGTATTGTTGGCAACCGCAACGGCGGATGATCCGGAAATGTCGGCCCGCATTGCCCGCCATCGGGTGGATCGCGCCCGCAATACGCCCGGGCTGGAATGTGTCGAGGTGCCGCTGGCCTTGCCTGAGGCGATCCGGCTCCACACCGCGCCCGACGCGCTGGTGCTTGTCGATTGCCTGACCCTGTGGTTGACCAATGCGCTGTGGCCCGACTCGCCGGTGGCGGACCCGGCGCCGCACAAGGAGATGGCCGCCCATGCGCTGCGTCTGGCCGATGAACTGGAGTCGGCTGTCGGTGCCGCGAAGGGTCCGTTGGTGCTGGTGGGCAACGAGATCGGCATGGGTGTGATTCCACTCGGGCCTGAAGTGCGCGGGTTTGTCGATGCGCTCGGGCTGCTGAACCAGGCAATGGCGCGGTGCTGCGAGCGGGTGACGTGGATGGTTGCCGGCCTGCCGATGCGGGTCAAGGACGTCTGATGCACATGTTTGTCTGTTCAATTCGCATCCGCATCGCCTGGGTGATGTGCGCGCTGGTTTTGTCGAGCCCGCTGGCGCGTGCGCTGGAGATCGTCGACGACCGCGGAATCCGGGTGACGCTGACCCAGGTGCCGCAGCGAATCGTCAGCGTGCTGCCGTCCTTGTCGGAGACGGTGTGTGCACTGGGTCGATGTGCGAGCCTGGTCGGTGTCGACCGGTATTCGAATTTTCCCGACACCGTGCGCCGCCTGCCCAAGGTCGGTGGCGGGCTTGATCCGAATATCGAGGCCATCGTTGCGCTGCGGCCCGATCTGGTGTTGCTGGCAACATCGTCGCCTGCTGCGGCCCGGCTCGAATCGCTGGGCTTGAAGGTGGTGGCGCTCGAGCCCAAGCGCCATGCCGATGCGGAGCGGGTCATGCTGCAGCTTGGGCAGTTGCTGGACGTGCCCGACGCGCCGCGTCTATGGGCCGGCATCCAGGCCAGCGTCGACGCCGCGGCGCGGTCCTTGCCGACTTCGGCACGCGGCAAACGCGTCTACTTCGAGGTCAATAGCGGTCCCTATGCGGCCAGTGCGTCGTCATTCATCGGCGAGACGCTGACGCGCCTGGGCGTGGCCAATATCGTGCCGGGTGACATGGGCCCGTTTCCGAAGATCAACCCGGAGTTCGTGGTGCGTGCCGACCCCGATCTGATCATGGTGGGCGATGCCAACTTCGCCGGCATGCAGCAGCGTCCAGGCTGGTCGCGGATGCGCGCCATCCGCGCCGGCCGCGTCTGCGTGTTTGCGCCGCAGCAGGCCGATGTCATGGTGCGATCCGGGCCCGCGCATGGGCGAGGCGGCGCAGGCCATGGCGCAGTGTCTGGCGCGGCATCTGCGATGAATGCCATGGCCCTGGTCCTGCAACACCGGCGTCACCAGGCGCGCAGGGTGATCGGCGGCCTGCTGGCGGTGTCCATGTTGTTGCTGTTGCTCGGATTGGCCATCGGCAGCACCGGGCTGGAGAACTTGTGGGACGCGCGCGGCGACGCGCTCAGCCTGCAGATCATCCGCGACATCCGCGCGCCGCGCGCGCTGGGTGCCTGGCTGGCCGGCGCCTTGCTCGGTCTGGCTGGTGCCATCGCCCAGGGACTGTTTCGCAATCCGCTGGCCGATCCCTATCTGCTGGGCAGCGCATCGGGCGCGTCGTTCGGTGTCGGCGTGGCGCTGGTGCTGATGGGTACCACGCCGTATGCCACCGACTGGCTGGCCCGCCTGGGACTGACCAGTGCGGCCTTTGTCGGCGCCGTCGGCTGCGGTGCTGCTGACCCTGGCGCTGGCGCGCGGCGTGCAGCATACCTTGCGCCTGCTGCTCGCCGGCGTGGTGGTCGGCGTGGTGCTGGGCGCGCTCGGGCTCGCTGGTAATGATGATGCAACCCGAGGTGATGCTGTCGATGCAGTCCTTCATGCTGGGCAGCACCGGCTTTGTCGGCTGGTCGGCCTGCGCTCTGATGGCTGCTGGCCTGGATCTGCTGCGCTGCGCTGGCCTTGACCCTGAGCCGGGTGCTCGATGGCTTGTCGCTGGGCGAAGCGACTGCCATCAGCCTGGGCCTGCCGCTGGCGCACATGCGCGCGGCGCTGGTGGGCGCGCTGGCGCTGGCCACCGGCGCCGCGGTGGCGCAGACCGGGCTGATCGCCTTTGTCGGACTCGCCGCGCCGCATCTGGTGCGCTCGTTGATCCGTGGCACGCATCGTCTGTTCCTGCTCGCGGCCAGTCTGATGGGTGGGCTGCTGCTGCTCGGCGGCCGACACGCTGGCGCGCTGGCTGATTGCGCCGCAGGAACTCCCGGTCGGCGTGTTGACCGCCGTGCTCGGCGGCGGCTACCTGTTGTGGCTGATGAACCGGCGCGGTGAATCGCGGCGCGGGTATGAGCGCGCGCCGGCCGCTCCCAGCAAGCTCGCACCGCAGCCCGCAGCGCGGGCGTACGCCTGGCCACTCGAGGCGAACCAGTGGCGATCCGCGGCCCGTGGCATCCATGCCAGCCTGGGCGGTGTGCCGGTGCTGCACGGCATCGACCTGGATCTGCCGCGCGGCCGCTGGACCAGTGTGGTCGGGCCCAACGGGGCCGGCAAGTCGACGCTGCTCAAGGCGCTGGCGCAACTGATTCCCTGTCAGGGCACGGTTGCAATTGCTGGGCCAGCCGATGGCCAGATCTGCCGGCGCGGGTGCGCGCGCGGCGCCTGGCCTGGCTGGGTCAGAACGAGTCCAGTGGTGACGACCTGAGTGTGTGGGACGTGGCGATGCTGGGCCGCCTGCCGCACCAGGCCTGGCTGGCCGCGCCCAGCGCGCAGGACTACCAGGCGGTGGAGCAGGCCTTGCGCGCGACTCAGGCCTGGGACTGGCGCGATCGCGCGCTCGGGCAGTTGTCCGGTGGCGAGCGCCAGCGCGTGCTGCTGGCGCGCGCGCTGGCGGTGCAGGCCGATGTGCTGTTGATGGACGAGCCGCTGGCCAACCTCGACCCGCCGCACCAGGCCGACTGGCTGGAATTGGTGCGTGCCCTGGTGGCCGCAGGGGCGCACCGTGGTGAGCGTGTTGCACGAGATATCGTTTGCACTGCATGCCGACACGCTGTTGATCGTCGGGCAGGGCAGGGTAGTGCACCACGGACCTTGTACGGACGCATTGACCCATCGACGCCTGGAACAGGTTTTCGATCAGCGCATTGCCATCGTTCCCGTGGCCGATCAATGGGTTGCGCTGGCCACCACCGGCGCACGTACGCCAGGGCGAGAGGCATCAGGCGCCGGACTGGTATGAACCGGTTTGTGGGGATCGAGAAAACGGTGGCACGCGATCGTGCGCCTGTCGTGACGGTGTTGGGCTCCAGCTGTGGCACCGTTCAAGGCGCAGAACATGAGCAACAACGCCCGTGTCATGGCGCCGGCCGACTACGTCGATCACCACTTTGAGGCCGGTGTGTTGGCCTCCCTCGTTTCGGGTCCACCAGGCGGGGTTGCATCGTGATTGGATCGTCGCGGCCGGCTGCTATCATGCCCGGCTTCAGGTGCCCGCTGCTGCAAAGCAAAGGGAGAATCGGGAAGGCGGTGCGAATCCGCCGCGTGCCCAACGCTGTAAGGAAGATGACCCACGCTCAATGCCACTGGCCGCCAGGCCGGGAAGGCGCGTTGGGTCAGTTGAATCCAAGCCAGAAGACCGGCCTGAAAGTTCATCGCGCTGCAAGGCCAGGCAGCGCTCTTCCTATTCACGCACAGGGGAATGCCATGAATACCACGTCGGCGCAAGCCACGCAGAACGTCCACGTCTTCGCACAAGAGGCACGCGACGATCCTCAACCGCTCACCGCTCACTTGCAGAGTGATCAGGCGGTAGCGCAGAACGCTCGCCAGACCTTCGCAACTGCCTGATCCTGCCGCAGCGCACCGGGCATGGCCTTTGCCGGATCATTACCGACTTTTCCGGTCGGTGGCTTTGCCTCCCGTACTCTTGATCCACTTCGCTCGCTTCATTTCAAAAGCTATTTCATGAACACATCTCTTCCTCAACTGGCCGACCTGCGCAACCCTGCCTTCACCGCTGCCCTGCAGCACAAACTCGACTACAAGACCAAGCCTCTTGGCTCGCTCGGAAGGCTCGAAGCCCTGGCGCTGCAGTTGGGTGAAATTCTGGGCAGCGAGTCGCCCACACTGGCGCAACCGCAACTGGTGGTGTTCGCCGGCGACCACGGCCTGACCGCGCGCGGCATCTCGGCCTTTCCCAGCGATGTGAGCTGGCAGATGGTGGAGAACTTCCTGGCGGGCGGCGCCGCCGTGAGTGTGCTGGCGCGCCAGCATGGCATCAGCCTGACCGTGGTGGACTGCGGCGTAAACCATGACTTTTTGGCCGGTCTGCCCGCCGGCGTGCAGCGCCCCGGCCTGCTGGTGCGCAAGCTCGCCAACGGCACCGCGGACTCATCCGCGCAAGCCGCCATGTCTGCAGCGCAATGCCAGCAGGCGCTCAACAATGGGCAAGAGATCGTCAAAGCTCTGCCCGGAAACGCCTTGCTGCTCGGTGAAATGGGCATTGGCAACACCTCGGCCGCTTCACTTCTGCTGGCCCGCCTGGCCGGGCTCGATATCGCTGTCTGCACCGGCGCCGGCACCGGCCTGGACGCGCTCGCGGTGCAACGCAAAATCGCTGTGCTGCGCGAAGTGCTGGCGCGTCACCCAGACGCCACCGCGCCGCTGGACGCGCTCGCGGCCCTGGGGGGGTTCGAGATCGCCACCATGGTGGGCGCAGTGCTGCAAGCCGCCGCAGAGCGCCGCGTGGTGCTGGTGGACGGTTTCATTGCCACCAGCGCTGTGCTGGTCGCGCACGCCCTGCAACCGCTGGTGCTGCAGCGCTGTGTGTTTGCGCACCGCTCCGGCGAGCGCGGCCATGCATTCATGCTTCAGCATCTGGGCGTGCAGGCCTTGCTGGATCTGGGCCTGCGCCTGGGCGAAGGTTCGGGCGGTGCGCTGGCCTGGCCGCTGTTGCAGTCGGCCTGCCGCATCCTGCTCGAGATGGCCAGTTTTGAATCGGCCGGGGTGTCGGAGAAATCAGCTAGCGCAATCAGCGCTGCTTAACGCTTTACCCACGCCATGAAGCGATTCATCCGCCACTACCTGCTGTCGCTGCAGTTTTTCACCCGCATTCCGGTGACCGGACGGCTGGCTGCATGGGTCGGATACAGCCCGGAGATGCTGCGCGCCAGTGCGGCGCATTTTCCAGGCGTGGGCTGGCTGGTGGGCGGCATTTGTGCAAGTCTGGCGCTCGCATTGCAGGCAGGGCTGCCGGCGCTGCCCATGACTGCGCTGGTGGCGGCTGTGCTGGTCACGATGGCCAGTGCGGCGCTGACCGGTGCCTTTCATGAGGACGGGCTGGCCGACGTGGCAGATGGACTCGGTGGCAGCCTGGATCGCAGCCGTGCGCTGGAGATCATGAAAGACTCGCGTATCGGTGCCTTTGGCGCGTTGGCGCTGTTGCTGGTGGTTTCGCTCAAACTGGCGTTGCTGGCTTCGCTTTGGTCTGTGCAACCGCTCATCATGGCCTGGGCGTTATTCGGTGCCCACGTGGTGTCGCGCTTCGTGCCCCTGGTGCTGATTCGCTGCATGCGCCATGTCGGCGACGAGGGGCGATCGCGGTCAAAGCCTCTGGCCGATCAGATTTCGTCGCGCAGCCTGCTTGGCGCATCGGCTTGGACATTGGCTGCTTTGGCCATGGTTGCGGGGTTGGCGCCTGACATGACGCTGTTCGGACCGCTGCTGGCCTGCACGCTGGCGGGCCTGTGGTGTTGGCAATGGTTCCGCCGCCGCCTGCAGGGATTCACCGGCGATTGTCTGGGAGCCACCCAGCAATTGTGTGAGGTGGCGTTCTACCTGGGCTTGGTGCTGACGCTGTGACACCTGGTGCCAATCCTCGCAGTCGGACAGTGTTGGCGCCGTTGTGGATGGTGCGCCATGGCCGTCCGCTGTTGCCCACCGGCGTTTGCTACGGTGTCACGGATGTCGCCGCCGATCCGCAGCATACGGCACAGATCGCGGCCTCGCTCGCCGGTGAAATGCCCCCGGACGGGCGGCTGCTGAGTTCGCCATTGCAACGCTGCACGGCGTTGGCCAAGGCGTTGCAGCGGCTGCGGCCCGATCTGACCCTGCATGTCGAACCCCGGATCGCCGAGTTCGACTTCGGACGCTGGGAGGGTTGGCGCTGGGATGCGATCCCGAAGTCGGCTCTTGACGCCTGGACGCGCCAGTTTGCCCGTCACCGATTCGGCGGCGTGGATTGTGTGCAGGACTTGCTGGACCGTGTCGCCGCCGTGTGGGACACGCGGGGCGACTCGCCGCAGGTGTGGATCTGCCATGCCGGTGTGATGGCCGCCGCCACGGCGCTGGCGCAAGGTGTGCGGGTGATCGACAAGGCGGATGCATGGCCACGCCAGTCGCCGGCGTTTGGTGCGCTCGTCGTGTTGGGATCAAGCGGGGTCGGCCCGGATCGCTGAAGCGCCGATCTGCTCACCCCAGCACCACCTGGTCGCGACCGGCCTGCTTGGCCTGGTACATGGCCCGGTCGGCCCGTGCCATCAAGGCGTCGACGGTGTCGTTGCCCGGCACATTGGTGGTCACGCCAATGCTGACCGTGAAGCGCTCAGCTGCCCGCAGCTCTGCGACCTTGCGCCGGATCCGCTCGGCGACCACGTGGGCGACGTCGATTGGGGTCTCGGGCAACACCACGACGAATTCTTCCCCGCCGAGCCGGCCGATCACGTCAGCCCTGCGCAGCAGCGTGTTCACCATCTGCACGAACTGCACCAGAGCCTGGTCGCCTGCCTGGTGACCGTGTCGGTCATTGATCAACTTGAAATGGTCGATGTCGATCAGCAGCACCGACATCATGCGCCCATGGCGCTTGCAGCGTTCGAGCTCCTGCTGGCAGACCTCGGTCAGGTTGCGCCGCGTCAGTGCATTGGTCAGGTAGTCGTGTGACGCCAGATGCTCGAACTCGGCACGCACGCGGTCGGTGGCCATGAGCACCAGGCTGATGGACGTGAGCAGCATCAGGAAGGTGTAGCTGATCATGTAGATCAGGTTTTGCAGCGTGTTGTCCAGGATCCCGGTGCCGATCGGATAAATGCCAGGCGGTGGCGAATCGCAGCACCTGACTGAGCACCGAACAGACCAGCACGACGATGGCCATGCGGTAGGCAAAACTGCGCGCGCCATGGGTGTAGATCAGATAGGCATGCGACGGCGAACAGCCAGGTCATGACCGCGATCCAGACCATCAGGCGCGTGCGGTACTGCGGGTCGACCACGAGGAACCAGGTCGATACCAGTGTCATGCCCACGATGATGCCAGTAACGCGGCCAGAATCGGGGTTGCAGACCGAAGAACTGCTGACTGCCGAAGTACTGCAGGTAGACGCCGGAAAATACCAGCAAATTGGCTACGGCGATGGCGAACAGGTCGGGCAAGAAGCCACGCGTGGATGCGGTCAGGCCGGCCAGAAACAGCAAGCCGGTACCGGCGGCCCAACTGGTCAGGCCGCGTACGCTGGGCGGGTAATTGCGCTGCAGAAAGTACAGCACGATGGCCATCAGGCCACCCATCACGCCGCTGAGCAGGACGATGGTTCGCGGATCGACAAACGGACGGCGGTGCTCGGTCCCATGGTCTGATTATGAACGTCCAACGGCGACTTGCCGTGTCATGCAGTGTGCCGCTGATTCAAGTCAAGCGTGCGCGACGAGGTCAGCCGTTGCCTGGCAGCTGGTGCGTGCTGTTTGCCATGGTCACAATAGATGCGCACAGCGCATTGTCCGCAGCGCGGGGTACGCGCCAGGCAGACGTAGCGTCCGTGCAGGATCAGCCAGTGGTGGGCATGGAGCAGGTATTGCGGCGGTATGCGACGCAGCAGCTGACGCTCGACCTCGAGCGGGTTCCTGCCAGGTCCCAGGCCGGTGCGGTTGGCCAGGCGAAACAGGTGGGTGTCGACTGCGATGGTGGGTTCGCCGAAGGCCACGTTGAGGATGACATTGGCCGTCTTGCGGCCTACGCCCGGCAGGGCCTGCAACTGTTCACGCTGTCTTGGCACCTTGCCGCCATGCTGCGCAAGCAGGATCTCGCAGGTCTGCAGCAGGTGGCGCGCCTTGCTGCGGTACAGGCCGATGGTCCGGATATGCTCCTGCAACCCCTCCAGCCCCAGATCGAGCATCTTCTGCGGTGTATTGGCAACCGGGAACAAGCGCCGTGTGGCCTTGTTCACGCCCTTGTCAGTGGCCTGGGCACTGAGCAACACCGCGGTCAGCAACTCGAACACGCTGGTGTATTCGAGCTCCGTCACCGGCAACGGATTGGCTGCCTGCAGCACGGCAAAGAACGCCTCGATCTCGACTTTATTCATGGCTTGATACTTCGGACAGCGTAGCCGGCGACATTCTGCCGGCCTTGGCCCGAAACGCCGGAACAGGTTGCGCGCTGCGGCGCGGGCTCAAGCGATTGCCTTTCAGGTTCTCAGGCCAGCTGGCGCAACTCGCGCAATGCCACCGATACCGGTGCCAGGTCCGCGCTCTGGGTACCAACCATGGTCAACAATTGATGCAGACGACGGATCGCCGCATCGTGGCGCTGACGCCAGTCGTCGATCGTCTCCTTGCGCGACAACAGGCCCAGTGTGATCTGGCTGGCGATCGAGTAAACGTCATCGCGTGCGCTGCCACGCGCCTGGGTCTGCCACAAGGTGTCGGTCGGCAGGCGATTGACCTCGTGGCGCCATTGCATCAGGCCGAGTTCGGCATCGACGGCAAAGTAGCATTGGGCGGCCACCTCCAGAGTCGAGTCGGCGGACTGTGCCAGGTTGACCAGGTCGAGTGCCGGGAAAATGAACTCCAGCGCGCTGAGGTCCTGGGCCAGCGCGGTCTCCACGCCGGCTTCACACAACGCATCAGAGGCCGACTGCCAGTTGGCGCGCGCACCTTCGGGCAGCCAGTTCGACAGCTGCGAACGCATCGTGCTCGCTGCCGGCTGGTAGCGGCTGATCAATTCGGGCAGATCGGTGTTGTCCGAGCGTGCGCGCAACATCCAGCGCGAGGCGCGCTGGGCGATGGCCGTGAGCTTGCTCAGCAGGTCGAGTTGCAGCTTGGCGTCGACCCGGTAGTCCAGCGCGTCGATCTGGTCCCACAGGCGTTCCAGGTCGAACACCTCGCGTGCCAGCGTGAACGCACGCACCACGTCGGCCGCCGTGGCCACGGATTCGGCCGCAATGTAGTTGACGAAGGTAGCGCCGGTGCGGTTGACCACGGTGTTGGTGACGAAGGTGGCGATGATCTCGCGCTTGAGCGGTGGTTGTCGACCGCAGCTGGCGAAACGCTCGCTCAAGGTCTTGGGAAAATAGGCCTTGAGCGTGCGGCTGAAATACGGATCGTCGGGCAGATTGCTGGCCAGCAGTTCGTCGAACACCGACATCTTGGCGTAGGCCAGCACGCACCGCGCCTTCCGGCGCCGTCAAGCCCTGTTTGCGGGCGCGCCGCTGCGCGATCTCCTGGTCGGTGGGCAGGTATTCGATGCGCGCGGTTCAGGCGACCCGCACCTTCGAGCCACTGCATCAGGCGCTGCTGGCCATCGAGCAGGTACATCGGCCGGTGGTTGGCGATCTCCAGCGCCTGTGTCTGGTAGTAGTTGTCGGTCAGCACCAGCTGCCCGACCTCGTCGGTCATCGATGCCAGCAGTTCGTTGCGCTGCTTGAGCGTCAGGTCGCCGGCTTCGACGATCTGGCCGAGCAGGATCTTGATGTTGACCTCGTGGTCGGAGCAGTCGACGCCGGCCGAGTTGTCGATCGCGTCGGTGTAGATCAGACCGCCTTTTTGCGCGAACTCGATGCGCCCTTGCTGGGTCGCACCCAGGTTGCCGCCTTCGGCAAATACCTTGCAGCGCAACTCGGCGCCATCGACCCGGAACGCGTCGCTGGACTTGTCGCCGACCTGCGCATGTGTCTCCTGGCTGGATTTGACGTAGGTGCCGATGCCGCCGTTGTAGAGCAGGTCGACCGGCGCCAGCAAGATCGCGTGCAGCAGTTCGCTCGGCGCCAGTCTCGGTCGGCATCGATGCCGAGCACCGCACGCGCCTGCTCGCTGAGCTTGATCGACTTGGCGGCGCGCGCAAAGACGCCGCCGCCTTCGGAGATCAGGCTCTTGTCGTAGTCGTCCCAGCTCGAGCGCGGCAGGTCGAACAGGCGCTTGCGCTCCTCCCAGGAGCGCTGCGGCATCGGGTTGCGGGTCGATGAAGATATGGCGATGGTCGAACGCCAGTTGCAGCCTGATCTGACGCGACAACAGCATGCCGTTGCCGAACACATCGCCCGACATGTCGCCGATGCCGGCCACGGTGAATGGTGTGGTCTGGGTATTGACGCCCAGGCCGCGGAAATGGCGCTTGACCGATTCCCAGGCGCCGCGCGCCGTGATGCCCATCTTCTTGTGGTCGTAGCCGACCGAGCCGCCGGAGGCGAAGGCATCGCCGAGCCAGAAGCCGTATTCGGCCGACACGGCGTTGGCGATGTCCGAGAAGGTCGCCGTGCCCTTGTCGGCGGCCACCACCAGATAGGGGTCGTCATCGTCATGGCGCACCACGTCCGGCGGCGGCACGACCACGCCCTTGACGACGTTGTCGGTGATGTCGAGCAAGCCCGACAGGAACAACCGGTAACAGGCAATGCCTTCTGCCATCAGGGCTTCGCGGTCGCCGGCTGCCGGCGGCTTCTTGAGCACGAATCCGCCCTTGGAGCCGACCGGTACGATGACGGTGTTCTTGACCTGCTGGGCCTTGACCAGACCCAGAATCTCGGTGCGGAAATCCTCGCGCCGGTCCGACCAGCGCAGGCCGCCGCGCGCGACCTTGCCGCCGCGCAGATGCACCCCTTCGACGCGCGGTGAGTAGACCCAGATCTCGAATGCGGGCTTGGGCTCGGGAACGCCGGGCAACTTGCGCGGCTTGAGCTTGAACGAGATGTAGGGCTTGTGCTCACCCGGGCGCGCCTGCTGCCAGGCGTTGGTGCGGGCCGTGGCCAGGATGCTGGCGAAGAACTGGCGCAGGATGCGGTCGTCGTCCAGGCTGGCGACCTCGGCCAGACTGGCTTCCAGCGATTGCTGCAATTCGATCTGCAATGCCTCTCGGTCGCCGCTGCAGCGCCGGGTCGAAACGGGTGCCGAAACAAGCGCATGATGTCCTGGGCGATGGCGGCATTGCGGATCAGCGCATCTTCGATGTAGGTCTGGCTGAAGGCGAATCCGAGCTGCTTGAAATAGCGCGTGTAGGCACGCAGCACGCTGATGGCGCGCGCGTCGAGCTCGGTGGTCAGCACCAGCTTGTTCAGGTTGTCGCTTTCGACCTCGCCGCGCCAGGTCTGCACGAACAACGACTCGAAACGTGATCTTGATGCTGGCGAGTTCGGTCTCGGCCGGCATCTGCAGACCCAGGTCGTGGATCCAGAGGCTCTCGCTGCCGATCGGATAGGGGTGCTCGTCGAGCACGCGCGCACCCATGCTCTCGAGCACCGGCAAGGAGTCGGACAAGGCCACCTTGGAGGTGTTGTAGATCTTGAAGCGCAACAGGCCGGCCGGCGCATTCAGCGGGCGATACAGCCGCACCATCAGGGCGATTGCTCCGACAGGCCGCCAGCATTCGGCATCTTCGGCCGCGACCGCAGCTGAAAAATCCTCGCGGTAGGCGGTCGGGAATGCGCCGGCAAACCGATTCGCCAGCAGCAAGCCCTGGCCCTCACCATTGGCCCGGATGAACTCCGCCGTGCAATCGTCTTCCCAGCGCTGTGCCAGCTTTTCGATGCGTCGCTTCGAGCATGACCAGATTGACGCTTGCCGGGGCGCGGCTGCGTGCGCGCACCAGGTAGTGGATGCGCGCCAGCGGGCTGTCGGTCAGCATGGGGGTGAATTCGAGCGACTCGCCGTCGAGTGCCGCCATCAGTTCGTTGCCCACCTTGACCCGCAACTCGGTGTTGTAGCGGTCGCGCGGCACAAATACCTGGGCCGACGTGAAGCGCCCGAACGGGTCGCGGCGCAGGAACAGTCGGGTGCGCTGGCGCTCCTGCAGGCGCAGGATGCCGATGGCGTGTTCGCTCAGCGTGGCGGCGTCGATCTGGAACAGCTCGTCACGTGGATAGACCTCCAGGATCGACTGCAGCGACTTGGCCGCATGGCTGTCGGGCACGACACCGGCATTGGCCATGACCTGGGTGACGCGCTGGCGCACCTGCGGAATATCGGCGACCGATGCCGCGTACGCGGTCGAGGTGTACAAGCCCAGGAACCGGGTTTCGCCGCAGACCTGTCCGGCGTCGTCAAAACGCTTGACGGCGATGTAGTCGAGCCAGGCCGGACGGTGCACGGTGGCGCGCGTCATGGCCTTGATGACCAGCACCAGTTCGTCGGTGTCGATCGAGTTGTACCGCCTCCGGTGGCAGGTGCGTTTCCTGGGTGTCGACCGGTCCGCGCAAGATGCCGAGTCCGGAGTCGGTCGCGGGCCACCAGCGCTGGCCTTGTTGCCGCTGCGGTGCAGGTCGTAGTCGCGCGCGCCCAGGAAGGTGAAATGCGGTCTTCGAGCCAGCGCAGGAAGGCGATGCCTTCGCGCTTGCTGTCGGCCGACAGCGGTGACTTCTCGGCCGCCTCGCAAACCTCGCCCAGCCGCGCCAGCATCGGCTTCCAGTCCTGTACCGCATGGCGTACATCGCCGAGCACGCGTTTGAGTTCGGCCGCCAGCTGGTTGCGATCCGTTCGTCGACGATCCGGTCGCACTCGACCATGATCAGCGACTCGACGCCTATCCCTTGGCGCCTGGAGCGGTCGGCCGGAACCCGCGCGATACCGCGACAGCAAGTCTCTGGTCTCGCGCTCGACCGCCATCAGCGGATGGACGATCCAGTGCGCGGTGCGACCGCCCCGATTGACTGCCATGGTGACGGAATCGACCAGGAATGGCATGTCGTCATGCACGATCTGGATCACGGTATGGTCGCTGACGTAGCCATCCTCGGCCAGCGTCGGGTTGAACACCCGGATGCGGGCCGTGTCGGGCGCGCGGGCGGCCTCGAGCAGACGCCAATGCGCGTTGGCGATGGCGTACAGCGTGACGGAGCCGCGTGCAGCAATTTCGTCAGGGTCCGCGTTGTCGAAATAAGGAGGAACGAAGTTCGCTGAGCTGCGGTCCGGCTTGGCCGGCGTGGGCCTGCGTATACGCGATCAATTCCGCCAGAACGCTGCTTGTCATAGGAACTCCGGGTTGTTGTTCAGCCATGGCCAAATGGGGTTGCCTGGGCTGTTGCTGCGGCGGATTCTAGGATCGCCGTGTCCCACCATGGACCTTGCGGAACCATCGCATGGCGTTATGCCGCAGTTGCATCAGGGTCCCGGTTTGCGGCATTGCCGCCCCAAGCGTGGGCCTCAGCCCGCCAGACTCGCCATGTTGATGAATGATGACGGAGGCGGAAAATTGGACTTCATCCAGCCGATATTTGAGCTCCAGTGCATCCATGACCGGCACCGGCAGCGTTTCTATCGTGTCGGCGTCGGCATCGGGTTGATCTGCCAGCAGGCTGGCCAGATGTGCGATACCGGCCAATGGCGCGATCGGGCTTTCGGTCAGGGGGTTCGAGGCCAGCAGCAGGCCGTGCACGATGGCGCTCGGGAACTGCCACCGGCGTGCCAGTTCGGCCGTCACCTCGGCCTCATCAAAACCGGTCAAGCGTGCGTTCGCGTACCCAGCGCTCACCTGGGCGCGCAAGGCAACTGCTCGATCTGCGCTACCTGGTCCGGATATCGCTTGCGCGATGATGAGTTCACCCAGACGCAGCATCAGTCCGACCAGCCAGGCATTCTGGCTGTCCACGCCATGCGTGTCCGACAGCCCCTGGCCCAACCATTGCGCGTAGCCCGCGCAGTCCATGCTGTAGCGCCAGAAATCGGTGCTGTCGATACCCTCGGGCATCGAGAACGCGTTGTGCAGACAGGCCGACAAGGCCAGTGTGCGCATTTTGGATATGCCCACGAGTTGCAAAGCATGGTTCAGATTGGCCACCTTGCCGGACAGGCCGAATGCCGCGCTGTTGGCCAATGCGAGCAGCTTGGCGGTAAGTGTCGGATCTTGCGCAATCAGCTCATGGATCCGGGGCAGCGAGGTTTTCGGGTTGTCCAGCGTATGGATCAGCGCCAGTCCGATCTCGGGCATGACCGGCAGCGAAACCGTCTTGAACAAGTCGTTGATATCCGCCATGTTGGATGCTCCTGTATCAATGTCTGTGTTGCAGGCTAGCCGCATCAGGTTGCTTACATTCTGCCGCATTCGCAGCTTTCGGCCAGTCTTGCCACAATAGCGGCTTATTGCTGATTTGTCCGAGTCCCATGGCACCTGCCTATCTAACCCCATATGCGCCGACACTGGCGGTCATGCTTTTTCAGGCCGAAGGTGCGCATTTGCACGCGCCACCTTTGTCCAATATGCGCATGCGCGGCTTGGTCGCGCCGGTTTGGGTGTGCTGATGGCCACGACCATGGAACCCGGAACCTGCCTGGCCAAGACCGACAAGGGCCGACAGGAAATCGCCCGTCGCACCGGTGCCTTGTCGGCTGTGCAGCGACGTCTGCTGATTTTGGTCGACGGTCAAAAGAGCGTGAACGATCTTGGGTCCTACGTGCGTGTGGGCGAGCTCGACGGCGCGTTGCAGCATCTGGTGGCTCTGGAATTGGTCGCTCCGCATGGTGTTGATGTGTTGCTCGAGCCGGCTGTGGCCGAAGGGTTCTCCAACCCGATGCCGCTCGAGCCGCCACGCGCGGCCACGGATCCCCAGGCATTTGCGCAGGTCCGCGCCGAGGCTGGGCGATTCGTGCACAACCGGTTGGGATCGGCCGGCGAGCCCATTTGCGAAGCCATTGCGCGCTGCCGCAACCCGCAGGAACTCAGGGCCATGCTGCGCGGTGTCGAGGTGTTCGTAGGTCAGCGGCTGGATGCGGCGACGACGCAGGCGTTCGCGCGCCACTTCGGCAGCTTGCTGCTGTAGCACGTGATGCGTGCCAAAAGTACCTCGTCGCTTGAGCGGCAACGCTCTGGCATGATGGCAGCAACAGACCATCACATGGGAAGGAGTATGACACCATGGATTTGATGAAAAAACTCTTTGGCGGCAGTTCGCCAGCGCCGCTGGAACCTGCCAATCCCGGCACGCCCGGACCGACCTTGGTCCAAGCCGCAGGAGCGGCACAGGCGGAGGTCGATTTCGCCGCCCAGGTCGATATCCGGCGTGAATTGTTGCGCGTGCGCACACGCAACACATTGCGACTGGCAGGCATCCCCGAGTCCTGGATTGAGGCCCAGGTGCTGCTCGAACCGGCGGGCGGACGGACCTTCATGCACCTGCGGCTGGTGGTGCGTCACTGGGATCCGCGGCTGATGCGCTACGCGATTGCCTTTCAGCGCAAGCTGATGGAAGAAATCGAGCGCATCGATCCACAGGCTGCCCGATGGCTGCTGAGCATTGTCTGGGCGTTCGCGCCGGAACTCGAAACCCCGGACCCCGAGTTGCCGCAGCCTTCTGCCTGGCTCGGTCTGGAGGCCAAGCCCAGCGGTCACGACGAACTCGAGTCCGATCTTGCGCGTCTGTATGCGGTACGCGATGCTGACTTGTCCCACCCTGGCGCCGTCAAGGGCTAACGCGAGACCCAATCTGCAACGGAGCAAGGCTACGACTGCAGCGGACCCGTCGTAAGAAACCCTGCTACGGCCCGACCCATGTCTGGGTGTCACCGGCATCCAGGCTGTAGCAATGCGAGACGAGGAGTACATGATGGCACGACGGCTTGTTTGGCTGATGACCTGGATCTTGTCAGCATGGTTTGTTGCAAACGCTCCGGCGCAGGCGGCGGACAAGCCGGTCTACACCGGTTTTTTCAGCAATGTGGCGGTGAGCGGCCACGATGCCGTGGCCTATTTCACCGATCACAAGCCGGTCAAGGGCGATGCGCGTTTCACCTACAGCTACCAGGGAGCCAAGTGGCAATTTGCCTCGGCTGCGAATCGGGACGCTTTTGCGGCCGACCCCGGGCGCTTCGCGCCGCAATATGGCGGCTATTGCGCCTGGGCCGTGGCCCAGGGCAGTACCGCGTCGGCCGACCCGACGCTTTGGAAAATAGTTGATGGCAAGCTATACCTGAACTACGACGCCGAGGTGCAGAAGAAATGGGAACGCGACATTCCTGGTCATATTCGCCAGGCCGACATGAACTGGCCTTCGGTGCTCGGCAAATGATGGGCCGCACGACGCCGTCGCCCGCGCCGGTGGACGGCCTTGGCGAAGGCTTCGCGCCATGCTGACGCAGTGGCAATACTGGCTTGAGCTGTTTGATACCGCACTGCGGGGGGCCGCTCAGCCCTGGGCCATCGGTGTCGTGCTGGCGCTGACCACCTTGCTGCTCGAGGACCTGGCTATTGCTGCGGGTGCGGCACTGGCGGCTCAAGGCATCATCTCGTGGGAATGGGCCATGCTCAGTGTCGGTTTCGGCATTGCCGCCGGCGACCTGGGTCTTTACGGTCTGGGTTTGGCCGCCAATCGTGTGCCTTACCTGCGTAGGCGGCTGATCGAGCGCGATGGTCGTGTCAGCCGGGCTGGGCTGCATCTGCAGCGGCGACTGGCCGGCGCGATATTGCTCGCCCGCGTCATACCGGGTCTGCGCCTGATTACATATACCGCCTGCGGTTTTTTCCGACTGCCGTGGTGGCCTTTTTGCGCATGGGTGGCGTTGGCTGTCGCAGTCTGGACGGTCGGTCTGATGGCGTTTGGCGCCTGGCTGGGCGGGCCATTGGGCGCAGCACTGGGACTGCCGGCACCGGTGGCAGTGGCCATCCCCATCCTTATACTGGCGCTCGGCTTGTCGCTGATCCGCCGTCCAGGCACATCGGTTGGCAGGGCGGACGTGAAGGCTGCGCCATGAGCGCCGTGCCGGGCCGCTCCCAAGCAAGCTCGCACCGCAGCCCGCAGGGCGAAGGTGTTCCGATGAGCGCCGTGCCGGGCCGCTCCCAAGCAAGCTCGCACCGCAGCCCGCAGGGCGAAGGTGTTCCGATGAGCGCCGTGCCGGGCCGCTCCCAAGCAAGCTCGCACCGCAGCCCGCAGGGCGAAGGTTACGTTGTGAGTTCGGCCATCGACGTCGGGGCGGGCACGGGCCAGGCGCCACATCAAGGCATGCCGCCACTTGATGAGTCTGGTGCACCGCTGAGTTTTTTCGAGTTCTGGCCCATGTGGGCCTTTTATCCGCCGGTGTTCATCTACGTGCTGTGGTTGATGTTGCGTTATCGCGGCATCCTGTTGCCCACCGTGGCCAACCCCTCTTTTCCAGGTGGCGGCTTCGTGGGTGAATCCAAAGCCGAGATCCTGCAACTGGTGGTGCGCAATACGCCGCAATGGGTGGCCCCGTTTGTCGTGGTGGATCGACCGATTGACTGCGGCGCTGGGTCGCCTGCAGGACCCTCGCTCGATGTCGAGGTGGAGCAGGCCTTGGCCCGGCTCAAGGACGCGGGCATTGCGCTACCGGTGGTGGCCAAGCCGGATCTGGGTTGTCGCGGTGCCGGCGTGCAGTTGGTACGCAGCGTCGATAAACTGCGCAGCTACCTGGCCGGTTTCCCGCGCGGCGCACGGCTGCTGCTGCAAGCCTATGTGCCGTTTGAGGGTGAGGCAGGGATCTTCTACTGCCGCCGGCCAGGCGAGACGCAAGGGCGCATCATCTCGATCACGCTCAAATATTTTCCGCATGTGCATGGCGACGGCAGGCGCAGCTTGCGCCAGCTGATTCTGGACGATCCGCGTGCCGGGCGACTGGCGCACCTGTACCTCGGTCGCCACCAGGCCAGGCTGGACGAAGTTCCTGGCGTGGGGGAGTCGATACGGCTCGCGTTTGCGGGCAGTCACAGCCGCGGTGCGATCTTCCGCAATGGCAACGCCCTGGTGACCGCGCAGATGGAGGCCGCTTTCGATACCATCGCCCAGCGCATCGGCGAGTTCCACTTCGGCCGTTTCGACATCCGGTTTGCCGATTTTGCGCGGGTCCAGGCCGGCGAAGATTTCACCATCGTCGAGGCCAATGGCGCTGGTGCGGAAAGCACCCATATCTGGGATCGGCGCACCACGCTTGTCGCTGCCTGGGCCGATTTGATGCGCCAGTACCGCTTGTTGTTCCAGATAGGGCGGGCCAATCGTGATCGTGGTTTCAGGCCGCTGAGCTGGGCCGAGTTCCGCAAATGGCACCGACGCGAGAAAGAACTCACGCCGCTATACCCTGCCACCGACTGATCAGTGTCGGCGCCGGTTTCAGACCCGGATGCCGAAGCGGGCCAGACGCCGTGCTTGTGCCGGCGAGCGCAGGTCCACCAGGGTCAGGAAGTCGATGGTGCCGAATTCGCGATCAATCGCGGGAGGGCCGCATATCATGGCGCCCAGGCTCAGGTAGGCCGCCAGCAGTTTGGGCGTCTTGGGGGGGTTGGCGACGGGTTGGTCCAATGCGCAGACATGGCTCGGCATGGGCTGGGTACGCCACAGCGGCGGTGCCAGATGACTGGACAGACGTTGCCAGGTTGCCGCTCCGACGCCGCTGTCTTGCGAGGTCAGCGAACTGCAGCCGATCAGATAGCGCGTATCGCGTTGCGTCGCGTATTGCGCAATGCCGCGCCAAAGCAGGCTGAGCACCGCATAGGAGCGGTGCTGGTGGTGGATGCAGGCTCGTCCGAGCTCGAGTATCTGCGCGCGCATCGCCTCGAACGGCGCGAAGTCGAATTCGCGCGCACTGTAATAACCATGGTGATTGCCGGCACTGGCGCCGGTCTGCAGGCGGTAGGTGCCGACGATTTCGCCGCTGTGGCTTTCCTGCACCAGCAGGTGGTCGCAGACCGGGTCGAACTCATCCACGTCCAGACAACTGGCAAATGATCGCGTCAGACCTTCCTGCAATTCCACGTTGAACACGAGAAAGCGCAGTGCCTGGGCGGCGCGCAAGTCATCCTCCGACTCGGCCAGGCGCAAACGGTACGACGGTCCATCGAGACCTATGCGCGTCAGCAGCGATGGGCGGACAGTGGCGTGGGGCATGAGGTCGGGCCGTGGCAAATGGGCATCATGCACGTGAGTCGTGCCGGGTCACGAGACCTTTCAATCGTTCTTCACATTTCTCCGCTGCACCCAACCCCATGGTGGCTGCAACCGTGGCTGGTACCCGCTCAGGTCAGGCGCAGCGGCGACACGGCAGCGGTATTCACGCCGTGTTCGCGCAATGACTCGGGCAGTGGCTGGCCCAGCAGCAGCGAAGCAGCCAGCGCCGATGCTCCGGGCGCGCTCTGTATGCCGTATCCACCCTGGGCGGCAAGCCAGAACATTCCCTTTAGCGATCGGTCCCATCCGATGACGAGTTCGCCGTCGGGCACAAAGGAACGCAAACCGGCCCAGGTTCGGATCGGCCGGCGAATCTGCAGATGGGTGGCTTGCTTCGATATGGTGGATGGCCGTGGCGATATCGAGTTCTTCGGGCGCCACGTCGTGCGGCACCGTCGGATCGGCATTTGCCGGCGAGCCCAGGAGCACGCCGGCGTCGGGCTTGAAGTACCAGCTCTCGTCCAGATTGCTCACGACCGGCCAATCGGCGATTACCATGCCTTCGGGCGGGTGAAACGTGAAGGCGCTGCGCCGGTGCGGCACCAGCCCGATCGACCGGGCGCCGAAGCACTGGCCAAGCTGATCGGCCCAGGCACCGGCGGCGTTCACGACGACGGCGGCCTGCAACCTGTTTCCATCGGCGAGTGTCAGCTGCCATTGACCGTTCTGGAGCCGGGCCGTGCTGACTTCGGCGCGGGTGCGCAACTCGCCGCCGCTGCGACGCAGCATGCGCAAAAAGCCCTGATGCAAGGCGTTCACGTCGATGTCCATCGACAACGGATCGACAAGGCTGGCGTACACCTGCTCCGGCCGCAGGCAGGGCAGCATGGCCAGTGTCTGCGCATGATCGAGCGTTTGCAACTGGGGGCAGCTAGCGGCCAAGTTCCGCATGCAGCGCACGCAGCTGCTCCTGCTGGCCGGTCTGCGCCAGGTACATGGCGCCGCGCGGGCCCAACAGCGGTACTTCGCTGAAACCGTCCGGTGGATGCAGGAAGAACGCGCGGCTTGCGCGTGTCAATGCGCGTACCGCGGGCGGACCGTAGCTTTCCATGAACATCGCGGCTGAACGTCCGGTCGAGTGGTAGCCAGGCTTGTGTCTCGCGCTCGAGCAGGAGCACGCGCCGGTGGGGCGCCAGTCGCGCGGCGACGGAGGCGCCGGCGATGCCGGCGCCGATCACGATGATGTCGTATGGGGCAGTATCTGTCATGGCGCTTTCATTTCCTCAGACTTCGCCGGGGATTCTCGCACCCATGTCTGGCGTCGACTAACATCGACTTTCCTGCCTCCTGTGAGCTTTCATGAACCCATTTCCGCGCATTCCCGGCCATCGTTTTCTGCATGCGCCGGGACCCAGCCATGTGCCGCTGGAAGTCATGCACGCGATGAGCCGTCAGCCGATGGACATGGCCGATGCGCGGCTCGATCAGGTGATTGCCTTGTGCGAGCACGGGCTGCGCCGCCTGCTGCACAGTGCCTGCGGTGATGTGTTCATTTACGCCTGCAACGGACACGGTGCCTGGGAGGCCGTGATCGCCAACCTGGTCTCGCCCGGCCAGCGTGTGCTGGTTCCGGGCACCGGTCACTTCTCCGATTCATGGGCCTTGCAGTGCACGGCCATGGGGGTCGAGGCCCTGCGTACGCCGTGGACGGAAGGCTTGCCGATCGATCCCGAAGCGGTCGAGCAGATGCTGCGCGAGGACACAGCCCATAGCATCGTCGCCGTATTCGCCGTACACACCGACACGGCCAGCGGGGTCAGCAGCGACATGTCGGCCTTGCGCCGGGCCATCGACAACGCAGGCCATCCAGCCTTGTTTGTGGTCGATGTCGTGGCCTCGCTCGGCGCGGCGCCTTTTGCCATGGATGCGCTGGGTGTCAACGTGGTGCTCGGGGCTTCGCAGAAGGGCCTGATGTGTCCGCCCGGACTGGGTTTTGCCGTGGCCGACGAGCGCGCGTTTGCAGTATGTGAACGCGTCACAACGCCTCGTTACTACTGGGACTGGCGCGTGCGCAAGAGCCCGCTCGCCTACCGCAAGTTCTGCGGCACGCCGCCGCAGAATCTGTTGTTCGGTTTGCAGGCTGCGCTGCAACTGATCTTCGAAGAGGGCCTGGACCAGGTCATGCAACGACACAGCCTGTTGGCGGCGGCGGTGCATGCGGCGGTGCAGCGCTGGAGTGCGGCCGGCGCGGTCGGCTTCTTCGCCGCCGACGCGGCGGCGCGCTCCACCTCGGTGACCGCGATCCAGGTCGCCGCCGGCATCGACGTCGAGGCTTTGCGTACGGTGGCACGCGAGCGTTTCCAGGTTGCCATTGCCGGTGGACTCGGCCCGCTACAGGGCAGGGTGTTTCGCATCGGCCATCTGGGCGACGTGAATGCGCCGATGGTGCTCGGATGCCTGGGCGGCGTGCAGGCGGCCATGCAGGTGCAGAACATCGCTTTCGGCGCGGGTGCATTGGAAGCGGCGGCGGACTGTCTCGCGCGCGCTTGAAGCGCCATCGCCGGGCCACGGCGCTACCCTAGAATGAAAGCGCTGGCATCACTTGCCAGCGAATCTGTTCTCAGGGCAGGGTGTTTCCCTTCGAATCCAGCGCCGACGGTGACAGTCCGGATGAAGGCGAACGCATACCTGTGGTCGGTCTGCCATGTGGTGGTCGGCGCGGACATGTATGCCCTGAGTGCTGCAACCCGTATCAAGGACCCGTTCCATGCCACAGTCAACTCCGCCGATCTCCCGCCCAACCACCGCGCCGATGGTCGATGTCAGCTCCGTCGGACCGCGTTACGCCTTCATTCAGGCCAGTTGGCACCAGAGCATCGTGCACCAGGCGCGTGACGGATTCATCGCCGAGATGCAGCGCCTGGGGGTCGGACGCGACGCCATCGACGTGCTGGATGTGCCGGGGGCATTTGAATTGCCGCTGATGGCTCAACGCCTGGCGCGCAGCGGGCGCTATGACGCCATCGTGGCCTGCGCGCTGGTGGTCGATGGCGGCATCTACCGCCATGACTTTGTCGCCCAGGCCGTGCTTGACGGACTGATGACGGTCCAGCTCCAGAACGAGGTGCCGGTGCTGTCGGTGGTGCTGACACCGCATCAGTTTCAGCCGCACGAAGAGCATCAGCAATTTTTCGGCGCACAGTTTGTCGTCAAGGGCGCGCAAGCCGCAGGCGCATGTGTGCGCACAGTGCAGGCCTTGCGGCGCGTGACGCTTGCCGAGTCGATCAATGCATCCGAGGGCACGGGTGGCCCGGACACCATTCAATAAGCCGTCCATTCGCAAGCGGCCACCCATGTGGAGTATTTCGTCCCCGCTGACGGCACAACGCGAGGTGGCGACCTGAGCCATGGCAGACGCGCAGCAGCAAGTCGATCGCCGACACTGGCTGCAACTGGCGCTGGCCGGTGTCGCGGCAACGTGGCTGCCGCGGCCGTCGCGCGCAAGCACTCGGTTTAGGGACTATCCGTTTGCTCTTGGCGTGGCCAGCGGTTCGCCACAGTCCGATTCGGTGGTGCTGTGGACCCGTTTGGTGCAGGGGCGCACCTTCCCGTTGGCTAGCCAGGTGGGGCCGATCACGGTGTCCTGGGAAGTGGCTGATGACACGCATTTTCGGCGCGTGGTACGCAAGGGTCGTGCGCTGGCCCGGCCCGAACTGGCGCACAGCGCGCATGTGGAGGTGGACGGCCTGGCACCTGACCGCTGGTATTTCTACCGGTTCATGGTGGGCGATGCGGTCAGTCCGACGGGGCGCACGCGCAGTTTGCCGCAAGCCGACGCGCAGGTGAGCCGCTTGCGCGTGGCGTACGCTTCGTGCCAGAAGTGGGAGGACGGCTATTACTCGGCCTGGCGCCACATGCGCGACGAGCGTCTCGACGCCGTCATTTTCCTTGGGGACTACATCTACGAATACCCGGGCAACAATACCGGCCTGCGCAGTCCGGGCGGCGGTTGGGTGCTCGACCTGGACGGCTACCGGCGCCGCTATGCCGTCTACAAGGGTGATGCGGATCTGCAGGCCATGCACCAAGCCTGTCCCTGGTGGCTGACCTGGGACGATCACGAGGTGCAGAACGACTACGCGGGGGAGCATCCCGGTTATGGCGGCGCGGGCGATCCGTCCTCGCCGCAGGCTTTCGCGGCGCGGCGCCAGGCCGCCTATCAGGCGTACTACGAACACATGCCTTTATCCGCGCGCGCACTGGTGGCTGCTTTCGCAGGGTCGAGCCCCGGTGCCCTGCGCATCCATGACCATGCACAGTACGGCCGGCTGGTTTCGCTGCATCTGCTCGATGGGCGCCAGTTCAAGCATGCCCAGGTCTGCACACGCGAGGGCCGCTCCGGCGCCGGTCTGGTGGATCCGGCGTCCTGCGCGGCCTGGGCCGATCCGGCGCGCAGCATGCTAGGCATGGCGCAGGAGCAGTGGCTCGACGCGTCGCTGGCCAGCGCCCAAACCGTTCAGACGCACTGGAATGTGCTGGCGCAGCAGACAGTGTTCGCGCAGCGCGACTTTCGGCCAGGCCCGGGCCGAATCCTGATGAACGATGCGTGGGACGGTTATCCGTCGGCGCGCCGGCGTCTGACCGACGGACTGCTCCAGCACCGCGTGCCCAATCCGGTGTTTTTGGGCGGTGACATCCACGCGAACTGGGTTGGCCACGTGCTAGCCGATCATGAACGCGTGGATTCCCAGGTGGTGGCGGTCGAATTGTGCGGCACCAGCATCACCTCGAGGGGCAGCGGCAACGCGCGCATGGCGACCCTGATGGCGGCGAATCCTCATTGCGTATTTTTCGATGGGGAGCAGCATGGCTACGGTGTCGCCGAGTTCACGCCGGCACGCCTGCAAGCCGAACTGCGTGTCGTGAGCGATGTGCGAAGGCCAGATGCCGGGATATCGACATTGGCCGCGTTCACGGTGGAGTCGGGTCAGCCGCGGCTGCTGCGCAACTGAGCGCAAGCCCATTAGTTATCAGGGAGTTGCGCCAGAAGGTGGCGTGGCACCGGATGCGTGTCAGCGCGTCAAGCGGCCTTGCTCTTGGAGTAAGCCTGCAGTTCCTCGAGCGTGGCGCAGAACATCTGCTCGTTGTCCGATGCGTTGCGCATGGGTTTGTCGAGTTCCTTTGTCAATGCCGTGTACTTGAGTTCATCCGCGCACATATAGAGCTGACCCATCTTCTCCGCCACCGCGCGGTAGCTGTTGTTGATGTCCTGCACGCGACGAATCAGTTCGGTCAGGCCTTCGTCCTCGATCTTCTCGAGTTCGGCCAGCTTCTGTTTCTCTATGGTCATGTCTGCTCCAGTCATTCGGACTTCAGTGAGTGCGTCGGTATGGCCGAATGCCATGCCCGAGCCGCCACCGCTACGCAAGCGATAGCCTTGGCGGGACACGCGCCTGGTTGTGCCCGTGGGGTCAACCGGCGCCGCCGTGGTCCTGATCAGCGAATCAGGATGTCGTTCTTGACCTGGCGCACGCCTTTTACGTCACGCGCGAGCTGGACGGCGCGATTGCGCTCGGTCACAGTCTTGACGAAGCCGGCCAGTTGTACCGTGCCTTTGAAGGTCTCAACGTTGATCGCCAGGCCACTGACGGTGGGGTCATTGAGCAGGACCGATTTGACGCGCGAGGTGATCACGGTGTCGTCAATGTATTCGCCCGTGCTCGATTCTTTGGCTGTTCCCGCGCAGGCTGCCAGCAATGCCGAGAAGGCGACGGCGAGGATGATGCGGGTCATGTTCTTGAAGTTCATGGTGGGGTCTCCTGTCATGGATTGGGGGTAATGGGAATAGGTGCCCGTGTTCGTAGCGCGTTGCCGACGAATACCGGGCTGCGGATTCGCCCGCCTTGGCGGGCAGCTTGTGACACACCGCCTTTCAGCGTCGCGCCACCAGTTCGGTGAGGGACAGTGGACGCGGGTCCTCGTTGTCATTTGGATTGGGCATGTGCACCACCGACGCGGATCCCATGCGTTCGTTGAGCAGCCGGAATTCGGTCGAGATCAACTGGTGCAGGTTCTCCATGCGCGACGCCTCGGCCTTGTCGGCGAGTTCCTGTACCCGCTGGATCTCCTTGAGCAGTTTGCGCGTCTCCAACAGCGAGCCGATCTGGTTGTACAGATAAGCCATCAGGAAGATCGCGAACATCACACCAGCCATACCAAGCAGCACAATGCCCAGCGGAGCCTGAACTTGCCACAACACCAGGTCCAGCGGCGCTTGCGCGCTCAGCGTGCCCCAATTGAGCACGCACAAGGCGGCCACGATGGCCAATGCGCCCCAGGCGAGCAGGTTGCTGATTCGTTTCATCGGTCTCTCCGGTTGTTTCGGGTGCTGAGCCCGCAGTCAGGTGTGAACTACAGGTTCTCATGTCAGTGTATATTGGCAAAAATGAGAAGTAAACACCATTTGTGAAAAAGGCAATTTGCAAAAATGAAAATCCCCTCGGCTCTTGGGCAAACTGTCGACGCGTCCACCGCTGACTCGGTCCCGGCCGGCGACGCCATAGGTTGGGCGGACTTCCAGTTGGTGCTTGAAGTGGCGCGTCAGGGCAGCGTGGCCAAGGCCTGTATGACGCTGGGTTCCACGCACTCGACCGTGCTGCGCAAGCTCGACGCGATCGAGAAGCGGCTACGTACGCGGCTGTTTGAGCGCAACCATGGTCGCTATGTGCTGACACCGGCCGGCCATGAGATCGAGCAGGCGGCGCGTACCTTCGAGCCGCTGGCGATGCTGGCCGAAACACGCGTACGCGGTCAGGACATGCGGCCGATGGGGGATGTGCGGGTGGCGGTTTCGTCGATCTTGCTCGAGCAGTTGCTGCCAGGTGTGCTGGTGCAGTTCCGCTCGGCGTTTCCGGACGTGCGCATTGAACTCGTGGCTTCGCGCGAGCATGTCAGCCTGTCCAGGCGCGATGCTGACGTGGCGATCCGTGTCGCAGATCAAGTGCCGGAATGGCTGGTGGGCCGCAAACTGACCGATCTGCGGTTCAAGGTCTATGGCTTGCGCCGAGGCGGTGGCCAGACGGCGTTGCGCAGTTTGTCGTCGTTGACCGAACAGGGGCGCTGGATCGGGTTCGAACGCGATGCGCGCGAACTCAAGTTTGACCGGTGGCTGGCCAACGAAGTTCCGGACTCCAGTGTCGTCCTGCGTGTTGACAGTTTCAGCCACGCACTGAAGATGGTTCAGGCAGGACTGGGCATTGCCTTGTTGCCGTCATTTCTGGAGTCGGACAATCCGCAGTTGCAACCATTGACCGGCACCATAGCTGAACTTGACACGCCACTGTGGCTGCTGACCCATCCCGAGTTAAAGAACATGATGCGAATCAAGGTGCTGCTGCGTGCCTTTGGTCCTGCACTGGCGCATGCGGTGCAGGCCACGCAATAGGCCGGGCGAACCAGACCGGGAACGCGCCTTGCTGGTGCTGCTCGCATCGCGTCTGCGCACAGAGTGTTGACCGCCGGCCTTTGCTGTCCTCAACACGCGGCGGGGTTATTCGTCGAACAGAAATGTGGATTCTTCGTAGTAGCGCGCGGCCTTGGATGTTACTTTTTGCTTGATCCATTGCACCAGCCAGGCGTTCTTCTGCTCCAGGCTCTCGTCACTCGCAAGTACTTCCAGCGGCAGGTTGATGCGCAGGGCACGGCGTGGAATGAGGTGGCGTGTGATGCCCGCCGGCAAGCAGGCACCCACGCGTGCCAGGTCGACGATCTCGGCCGGGGTGAATCGCGGGAACACAACCAGCGCGGCAACGTCGTCGTAGTAGGGCAATAGCGCTGGCAGATGGTGGCTGTTGGCGCGAAAAATCCGTCCATGCTGCTTGTAAAGATCGACGATGTCGTTAAGACGTTGTGTGCGCTCGTGCAGGTCACCGAACGCGTGTACGGTCCAGGTCTGATCTTGCGGGTATTGGACAACGGCCAGGACTTCACGCCGGTCGAGCTGGGCCTGCGCGTGTACCCGTTCGGTGGGCTCGAATTGAACCCCCTTCAAAGTCCTGAGCGTGTGGTCGAACTGCTCGCTGGACAGCCCGCTTACCAGATGATGCCAGGTGTCGAGGATCAGCGCCGGGTCCTGATAGTCCACTACCTGCACCACGATGTGGGCCATGCCGATAGACCGGGTTGCCGTCACGCGGTTGGCGCCGTCCAGTACGACAAAGCGACGCTCACCCGTGATGCGGGCGACGATGGGGGGGTTCTTGAGCACCCCGTCGACCTGCAGACGTCGCAACAACGGTTCGCTGCGTTGCGCGTCATGCTGCTCGTGCAGCATCAAGTCGGCGACCGGCACTACGCGCAAGTCGGGCATTTCAGGTTGGCGTTGATGCGTGTTCAATGGCTCTCCCGTCGGATCACCGGGCATCACGCACCGGCGCACTTGCTGACTTGTCGACCCAGGTATACAGAACGGTCGTGCCAATCTGTTTGACCTGGATCAGCGGCGGCGAACTGTGCCGGCAATCACCCCTTACCATTGCGTCACCGTCGATCACGCGAACCACCATGACAATCTCCACCACGCCCGTAGCGCCGCATGCTTTGCACGAACTCAGCTCCGGGCTGTTCGTCCAAGCCGTTGACGCGCGCATGAAGCTCAGTGACTTCAAACTGATCGCTTTCGACATGGACTCGACCCTGATCGACATCGAATGCATTGACGAGATTGCCGATGTGGTCGGCAAGGGGCCCCAGGTGCAGGCCATCACAGAGGCTGCGATGCGCGGCGAGATCACCGATTTCGGCGACAGCTTGCGCCGGCGTCTCGAGATACTGGCTGGCACACCGGTCTCGGCCTTGCAGCGGGTCTACGAACACCGATTGCGGTTGAACCCGGGCGCCTTGCAGTTGCTGGCCTACGCACGCTGGGACGGGCTCAAGATCCTGCTGATCTCGGGCGGGTTCACCTATTTCACCGACCGGCTCAGACCGCGCCTGGGTATCGACTTCGCCCGCTCCAATGAGCTCGAAATCGTCAACGACGTGCTGACGGGCCGCGTGCTGGGGCAGGTTGTGGACCAGCATGTCAAACGCGACACGGTGGCCGATGTATGTCGCCGCATAGGCTGTGCCCACGAACAGGTGATCGTCGTGGGCGACGGCGCGAACGACCTGGAGATGATGGGCCTGGCCGGCCTGAGCGTGGCCTACCGGGCCAAACCCAGGGTTCGCGCGCAAGCCCACATCAGCATCGATACGGGTGGGCTGGACCGCCTGCTGACCGTCACCGAACCCTCGTCGGCGTACCGATAAGCCCGGCCCGTGCCGGCGCAGCCATTGTGTGGTCAAGCGGGTTCGGGCACGCTCGGCAGCCCGGCCAACGCCATGGCCAGTTCGCTTTCGTCATAGTGTTCGTCGGTCAATTCGCCGGCGAAATACTTCTGATACGCGGACATGTCGAAGTGGCCATGGCCGCACAGGTTGAAGATGATGGTCTCCGATTTGCCCTCGCGCTTGCAGCGCATCGCCTCGGCGATGGCGCCCTTGACAGCGTGATTGGCCTCGGGGGCGGGAACGATGCCTTCGTGGCGCGCAAACAGGACCCCGGCGTCGAAACATTCGACCTGGTTGTACGAGACCGCTTCGAGCAATCCCAGCTCCTTGCAGTGCGATACCAGCGCCGACATGCCGTGGTAGCGCAAGCCGCCAGCGTGAAAACCGGGCGGCGTGAACTGGCTGCCCAGCGTGTGCATCTTGGTCAGCGGCGTCATCTTTCCGGTGTCGCCGAAGTCGTAGGCGTACCTGCCGCGTGTCAACGACGGGCACGCTGCTGGCTCGACCGCGACGATGCGCGGCTTGGGGCCACCGCGCAGTCCGTGCCCGATGAACGGGAAGGCGATGCCGGCGAAGTTGGATCCGCCGCCGGTGCAGCCCACCACTACATCGGGCCAGGCGTCGGCCATCTGCATCTGCTCCATGGCTTCGAGTCCGATCACGGTCTGGTGCAGCAATACATGGTTGAGCACCGAACCCAACGCGTACTTGGTGTCGTCACGCTGAACGGCCATTTCCACGGCTTCCGAAATCGCGATGCCCAGGCTGCCCGGGTGATCGGGCTGCTTGGCCAGTACCGAGCGCCCGAAAGCGGTTTCGTTGGAAGGCGAGGCCACGCATCGGGCGCCGTAGGTTTCCATCACGGCGCGCCGGTAGGGCTTCTGGTCATACGACACGCGTACCTGATACACCTCGACTTCCAACCCGAACAGGGACCCGGCAAAAGCCAGTGAGGTACCCCATTGGCCGGCACCGGTTTCGGTCACCAGCCGTTTTATGCCGGCGGCCTTGTTGTAGAACGCCTGCGGCACCGCCGTATTCGGTTTATGGCTGCCGGCCGGACTTACGCCTTCGTATTTGTAGTAGATCTTGGCCGGGGTTCCGAGTGCCTTTTCGAGCCGGTGCGCCCGAAACAGCGGGGTCGGACGCCAGAGACGGTAGATATCGCGCACCGGCTCGGGTATCTCGATCTCGCGCTCCACGCTCACTTCCTGCATGATCAGTTCCATCGGAAACAGCGGCGCGAGATCGTCGGGACCCACTGGCTGCAAGGTGCCAGGGTGCAGCACCGGTGGCATCGGCTTGGGCAGATCAGCCTGGATGTTGTACCAGAAGCGCGGCATCTGGTTTTCTTCGAGTAGGTATTTTGTTTGCATGCTCATGAACGCTCCTGAATGAAGTTGAGAGTTGAGTTTTGAGACGCGCGCGCACAGGCGCAAGTGGCGGCTGCGTTCAGTATGCCCGCCATCGCTTCGAAAACAAAGGTAGGCGGCGTTGATGTTTACCCGCAGCGATTTGGCGCTGTTGTTTGCGTAAGATCAAGACCGTACAGCGTAGAAGCCGACTGTAGAGGGTGCTGCCGCCCCCTGTAGACCGTGCAACTGCCGGTGTCAAGCCGTTGCGGTGGCTGTTTCAGGCAGCGGTTGCCCGAGACTGCGTAATACGTCGCGCACCATCTGAGCACGTTCGTGGGGCTGCGCCAGTTCGCGCTCAATGCGCAGTTTTTCGTTACCAGCGAGCCTGATGTGCCGGTTCTTGCGAATCAGCTCGATGATGCGCATGGAGTCGATCGGCGGGTTCTTGCAAAATGTGATGGTCGTCAAAGCCGGTGTTGCATCGACCTTGAGCACCCCGTAGCTGCGCGCGATCACGCGCAGGCGATGTACATCGATCAGGGTCTGCGCCTGGGCTGGCAGCTTTCCGAAGCGGTCCACCAGTTCTTCCAGCAAGGCGTCGATCTGGTCGCCGTTCTTCGCGCTCGCCAGCTTCTTGTAGAAACTCAGACGCAAGTGCACGTCGCCGCAGTAGTCGCTGGGCAATAACGCCGGTGCGTGCAGGTTGATGTCGGTGGTTACGCTCATCGGCGACAGCAGGTCGGGCTCCTGGCCTGCCTTCAGCGCGCGCACGGCTTCGGCCAGCATCTCGTTGTAGAGCTGAAAGCCGATCTCCAGGATGTTGCCGCTCTGGTTTTCGCCCAGCACCTCGCCCGCGCCCCGGATTTCCAGGTCGTGCATGGCAAGGTAGAAGCCCGACCCCAGTTCCTCCATCTGCTGAATGGCCTCCAGGCGCTGGCTGGCCTGCTTGGTCAGCCCCTGCAAGTCCGGCACCATCAGGTAGGCATAGGCCTGGTGATGGCTGCGCCCGACGCGCCCACGCAATTGGTGCAACTGGGCCAGCCCGAACTTGTCGGCGCGGCTCATCACGATCGTATTGGCGGTTGGCACATCGATGCCGGTCTCGATGATCGTCGAACACAGCAGCAGGTTGTAGCGCTGGGCGATGAAGTCGCGCATCACGCTCTCGAGCTGGCGTTCCGGCATCTGGCCATGTGCGACCGCGATGCGGGCCTCGGGTAACAACTCTTCGAGCGCGGCGCGGCGGTTCTCGATGGTCTCGACTTCGTTGTGCAGGAAGTAGACCTGTCCGCCGCGCTTGAGTTCGCGCAATACGGCCTCGCGGATCACGCCATTGCCTTCGCTGCGTACAAAAGTCTTGATCGCCAGCCGGCGCTGCGGCGCGGTGGCGATGACGCTGAGGTCGCGCAGGCCCTCGAGGGCCATGCCCAGTGTGCGCGGGATGGGAGTGGCCGTCAGTGTCAGTACGTCGACCTCGGCGCGCAGTGCCTTCATGGCCTCCTTGTGGCGCACGCCAAAGCGGTGCTCTTCGTCGATCACCAGCAGGCCCAGGTTCTTGAAACGGGTGTCCTGGCTCAGCAGCTTGTGTGTTCCGACCACGATGTCGATGGTGCCGTCGGCCAGGCCCTTGATGGCGGCAGTGATCTCTTTGCCGGAGCGAAAGCGGCTCATTTCGGCTACTTTCACCGGCCATTTGGCAAAGCGATCCGAGAGCGTCTGAAAGTGTTGTTCGGCGAGCAGGGTGGTGGGCGCCAGAAAGGCCACCTGCTTGCCGCCGGTGACTGCGACGAACGCTGCGCGCAGGGCGACCTCGGTCTTGCCAAAACCCACATCGCCGCAGACCAGCCGGTCCATCGGCCGCGGACTGATCATGTCCTGGATCACAGCGTGGATGGCAGCGCGCTGATCGGCCGTTTCCTCGAAGCCGAAGTCGTTGGAAAAGGTCTCGTAGTCGCTGGCCGAATAGCGGAACGCGTGGCCTTCGCGCAATGCCCGGCGCGCATAGATGTTGAGCAATTCGGCAGCCGAGTCGCGCACCTGCTCGGCGGCCTTGCGCTTGGCTTTCTCCCACTGGCCCGAGCCCAGTCGATGCAATGGCGCTTCGTCCGCGCTCACGCCGGTGTAGCGGCTGATCAGCTGAAGCTGGCTGACCGGTACGTACAACACCGCCTCACCGGCATATTCCAACTGCAGGAACTCTTGCGTCGCGTTCTGGCCATCCGCATCTGTCGGACCCAGGTCCAGATTGACCAGGCCGCGATAGCGTCCGACCCCATGCGCACTGTGCACCACCGGATCGCCGACATTGAGTTCGCTCAAGTCCTTGATCAGGGCCTCGACATCGCTGACCTGCTCTTGCTTGCGGCGCCGCCGTGTGACCGGGCCGGCGGCAAACAGCTCGGTTTCGGTCACCAGGTCGATGTCATGGTCGAGCCAGGCGAAGCCGTTCATCAACGCGCCGGTCGCCAGGCCGATCTTCTCGGCGCTGGCTATGAACGCCTGCAGGCTGTCAAAGCGCACCGGCTCCAGGTTGCTGGCGCGCAGGTAGTCAGACAGGCTCTCGCGACGGCCTTCGCTTTCGGCCAGCACCAGCACACGATGCGTGGTGCCGGCGATATGGCTCTTGAGTTGCATCAAAGGGTCTTCGGCACCGCGCACCACGGTCAGCGGCGGCAGGCTGCGCCAGCTGTTTTGCGCCTGTTCGATCTGCTCGCCCTCGCCCGGCGCCGGGCGCAAGGCCAGCTGGGCGTGGGATTTGGCCAGCGAATAGAACTGCTCGGCGTCCAGGAACAAGGCTTGGGGCGGCAGGATGGGGCGCTCCGGATCACCTTGCAATACCCGGTAGCGGTCGCGCGTGTCCTGCCAGAAGCGCGAGAAACCGGTCTCCATGTCGCCATGCATGACCAGCGTCGCATCGCTGCCCAGGTAATCGAATACGGTGGCGGTTTCCTCGAAAAACAGCGGCAGGTAATACTCGATGCCCGCGGTCGCGACACCACTGCCCATGTCCTTGTAGATGCGACTCTTGGTCGGATCGCCCTCGAGCAATTCGCGCCAGCGGCTGCGAAAGCGGGCGCGGGCCTCATCGTCCATCGGGAACTCACGTCCCGGCAGCAGTCGCACCTCGGGCACCGGGTACAGGCTGCGCTGGTTGTCCGGATCGAAGGTGCGAATGCTGTCGATCTCGTCGTCAAACAGGTCGACCCGGTATGGAACCGGCGAACCCATGGGGTACAGATCGATCAGGCTGCCGCGCACCGCGTATTCGCCCGGACTGACAACCTGGCTGACATGGCTGTAGCCGGCCAGTGTCAGCTGGGCGCGCAGGCGCGCCTCGTCGACCTTCTGGCGCAGTTTGAATTCGAAGGTATAGGCGGCCATGAACGCCGGCGGCGCCAGGCGGTACAAGGCGGTCGATGCCGGTATCAGTACTACGTCGGCGCCACTGTCCTGACCACGGCGCGAGATGCGCCACAAGGTCGCCAGCCGTTCACTGATCAGGTCCTGATGCGGCGAGAAGGTGTCATAGGGCAGCGTTTCCCAATCCGGAAACATGGCGCAGCGCAACTCGGGCGCAAAAAACGGCATCTCTTCGAGCAGGCGTTGGGCGTCGGTGGCCTGCGCCGTGACGATGGCGGTCAGTCTGCCGGCCAGCTTGTCCTGACTTGCCTGACGCGCCAGCAGCAAGGCGTCGGCGGATCCGACCGGTCGTGGCAAGGTGAAGCGCTTGCCAGGTTTGAGAGAGGGCAATTCCATGTGGGAGTCGACGGCTGCGTAACAGGAAGGAGGAAGGCACAAATGCGCGAACCCCCTCGGCCGATGACCGGGAGGGGGTGGATCGCTTGATTTTAGAATGACGCTTGCGCCATGAACCAAGACCTGCCCGAAAGCCCCGCCATCGAACCCGCTACAGGGCATACGGCGGAACCGTCGGCGCCAGCGCGCCGCCTCTGGGCGCTGATTCCCTGTGCCGGCCGTGGCACGCGGACCGGGTTCGAGGTACCCAAGCAGTACCAGCCGGTGGCGGGTCGCGCCCTGGTGTTGCACACGCTGGAAGCTTTCGCGGCGGTGGCGCGCCTGAACCATACGCTGGTGCTGCTGGCGCCGGCAGACGATGTGTTCCAGGGCCTCGATTTGCCAGACACGCGCACTTGCAGTGCCGTGCCTTGTGGCGCCGCGACACGGGCCGGCACCGTGGCCAATGGTTTGTCCGCTTTGCGTGCGCGCGGAGCCAATGACCATGACTGGGTACTGGTCCATGACGCGGCACGTTGCCTGATCACACCCGCGTTGATCGAGCGCCTGATTGACGCCTGCATCGGCGATGCGGTCGGGGGACTTCTGGCCATACCAGTGGCCGACACAGTCAAGCTGGCCAGCGCTGGCAGGGTGGAACATACGGTGGACCGCAGCGTTTATTGGCTGGCCCAGACGCCGCAGATGTTCCGTCTGGGTGATCTGGCACGCGCACTGGCCGCGGCAGGCGACGCGGTGACCGATGAGTCGTCGGCCATCGAGGCGATCGGCCTGGCGCCGCGCCTGATCGACGGGGAGCGCGCCAACTTCAAAGTCACCGTGGCGCAGGACTTCGTCATGGCCGAGGCCTTATTGCAGGCGCGCGCAGCGCACGCCAACCAGGATTTGCAGCATGAACGTCACTGAGCGCCCATCCAGCCCACCAGCCACGCTGCGCATCGGCGAAGGCTGGGATATTCACCGCCTGGTCGCAGACCGGCCACTGATCATCGGCGGTGTGCGCATACCGTACGAGCGCGGCCTGCTTGGACACTCGGATGCGGATGTATTGCTGCATGCAATTACCGATGCTGTGCTCGGCGCAGCGGCCCTGGGCGACATCGGGCAACACTTCCCGGACACCGATGCGCAGTTCAAGGGTGCGGACTCGACGGTGTTGCTGACTGAGGCCATGCGCCGCGTGCGGGCGGCGGGCTACTCATTGGGCAATCTGGACAGTACCGTGATCGCGCAGGCGCCCAAACTGATGCCGTGGATTGCGGCCATGCGCGAGGTCATTGCCAGCACCATGGGCGTGACTGTGCAGCAGGTGAATGTGAAAGCCAAGACCTTTGAAAAGATGGGTCCGGTGGGCGAGGGCCTGGCCATCGAAGCAAGGGCCATCGTGCTGTTGCTTGGCTGAGTCCTTGAACGCTCCCTTGTGCCAACTACCGCCGCTCGTCATCGTCTGTACCGGTGGCACCGGTGGCGACATTCAGCCTTTCATCACGCTAGCCCAGGGCCTGCATGAGCGTGGCCACCGTGTGATGATGTTGGTACCTGGCTTCCAGGTAGAAGCCGCGAAGGTCGCTGGGCTGCCGTATGAAACTTTCGGCACCCATGAAGAGTTTCAGGCAGCGTTGAATGACCCGGATCTCTGGCATGAGCGCAAGGGATGGGGCGTGGTGTTGAACGCCCTGGTTGCGCACCTCGATGCGCTCCATGACATGGTTCAGCGCTTACCCACTGATCAACCGTGCCTGATCCTGAGTCATCCGATTCTGGTTCCCATGGCGGCGTTGGCGCGGTCGGTTCGGTCGGATTTACGCATCGTTGTCGCCTACCTGGCGCCATCGAATTTGAGCAGCAGCCATGACCTGTTGACAGTAGGCTCACTGCGCATTCCGACTTGGATTCCGCTGTCCTGGCGGCAGTCACTCTGGCGCCTGATCCACAAGGTATGGATCGACCCGATGATCCTGCCAAGCTTGAACGCAGTGCGAGCACGGTACAAGCTGCCCCGCGTGCCTCACTTCTTCGAACACCTGTTGAAGGTGCCAAACGCTTCTATCGGACTATTTCCAGAGTGGTTTGCCTCGGTGCAACCGGACTGGCCGCAGCCATTTTCGGCTGGCAGTTTCTTGAATGCCGCCGTCGAGCCCGCTGCGCCTGCAGCGCTGCCAGCTGAACTGGAGCAGTTTCTTTGCGACGGCGATCCACCCATCGTTTTCACCCCAGGGACCGGGCACCAGCATGCTGCGCGCTATTTCTCTACTGCGCTGGAGGCGTTGACACGACTGGGGCGGCGCGGCCTGTTTATCACTACCCATGCGGCCCAGGTACCCCGTTCATTGCCTCCCTCTGTCATGTGGCAGGCCCATGTGCCCTTCACCGTGTTGTTGCCGTGCGTTGCGGCCATAGTGCACCACGGTGGCATAGGAACCACGGCCGAGGCATTTCGTGCCGGCGTGCCTCAACTCGTCGTGCCATTCGCCTACGACCAGTTTGACAACGGCCTTCGCGCCAAGCGCTTGGGTGTCGCGGACGTGTTGCTGGCCAAACGCTTGTCCGTCAGACGCATGACACGACAACTGGCTCGGCTGCTTGCTTCACCGGAAATCGGCCGCGCCTGCGGCACCGTCGCTGAAGCGATGAAACAGGGTCCAGGAATGACTGGCTTGTTGGATCGGGTGGAGGCCGCACTTGGTATCCAACGCGACTCGGGCGAAACCACGACTGGTTTCTTGTCATAGCCTGCTTGGAGATCCGTCTTCCGAGACGACTCGCTAACGCGGCCGATTGAGTTCGATACGCACCGACAAGCCGCCGGTTTCGCGATTGCGCAACACCAGGGTGCCACCCATGCGCTGGATGTTCTTCTCCACGATCGCCAGGCCCAGACCCGCCCCGGTCGCCGCAGTGCGCGCGCTGTCGCCGCGGAAAAACGCCTTGGTCAGATGCTCCAGGTGCTCCGGGCTGGCCCCCGGCCCCTTGTCCGCGATGGCAATCACTACCCGGTTGTCACTGGCCGTCGCAACAAGGTCGATCTCGGCAAGCCCGCTGTCTGACGAGCGACCGTAGCGGGTGGCGTTCTCCAGCAGATTGGTGATCACGCGCACCAGATCGACTTCATCAGCCAGCACCGTGATGTCGTCAGGTACATCGACCTGCAGGCGCACGTCGCTCGCGTCCTTTAGTGCATATATGCAGCGATTGACGACTTCGATCAAGGCGATGGGCGACAACACGATCTGGTCCGGCCGCGCATAGTCCATGAACTTGTTGATGATGGCGTTGACCTGATCGATGTCGGTCGCCATGTGGCTACGCGCCGCATCGTCGCTGACACTCAATTCGGTTTCCAGGCGCAGACGCGCCAGCGGCGTGCGCAGGTCGTGCGAAATGCCTGCCAGCATGATGACCCGGTCCTGCTCGATCTGCGCCAGTTTGCGCGCCATGCGATTGAACTCGATATTGACCTCGCGAATCTCGCTGGCGGCCGCCGTCTCGTCCAGGTGGCCTGCGGCGAAATCGCCTTCGCGGATCCGACTTGCCGCCACGGACAGGTCTTTGAGCGGCCGGTTGATCAGGCCTGCGATCAATGCGGCACCCGCAAGCGACAAGGCGGCCGCGGTCACCAGCCAGATGATCCAGGTCTTTCCCACCGGTGGGTTGAGCCGGGCCTTGTCGGTGAGCATCCAGTACCGGTCTTCGTCGATGGTGAAGCCGATCCACAGTCCCGGTTCATCATTGACGCTGGTGGCCACCACCGTGTCCGGGCCCAGCCGCATCTCGAGTTCCTGCGTCATGCGCAGGCCCAGTTCGTCGTGCGGAAAGGGCTGGAACTGGTCGCCCGGTTCGCGCGGAAGTATGCGTACCGCCTCCTGCTCGGTCATGGTCTTGATCAGAGAAACCCGCGCGATCGAGTCCGAATGGATCAGGGCAGCCCGGCTCAGGTTGACGATGGAGGCGATTTGCTGCGCCGTCTGCACCGCACGCGGCTCGAGTTCGAATACACGCAAGGTCTGCAGCCAGGCCAGGATGCTGACCAGTAGCAGCGCGGCCAGCAGGAAGAAGGTGCGACCGAAAAGCCCGAATCCGCCCTTGTGCGTGGACGCCAGCAGGATGCCATCTGAGCTCGGCAGCATGGCTGCGCCGGGCCTGGCCGGACCGGTTGCCACCGCGCTCAGGCGGTGCCGTCCGGAACAAATACGTAGCCGACGCCCCATACCGTCTGTATATAGCGCGGGCTCGCCGGATCAGCCTCGATCATCTTGCGCAAGCGCGAGATCTGCACGTCCAGACTGCGGTCGAATGGTTCGAATTCGCGTCCTCGCGCGAGTTGGGCCAGCTTCTCGCGCGACATCGGTTGGCGCGGGTGGCGGACCAAGGCTTTGAGCATCGCAAATTCGCCGGTGGTCAGCGGCAGTTCCTGCCCGGACTTGTGCAGGCTGCGCGAGCCCAGATCGAAACTGAACGGGCCGAACTGCACGACTTCGTTTTCACTCGATGGCGCGCCGGGAGCTTCCGCCACCGGACGACGGCGCAGCACCGCATTGATACGGGCCAGCAACTCGCGCGGGTTGAACGGTTTGCCGAGGTAGTCGTCGGCGCCGACTTCCAGCCCGACAATCCGGTCCACGTCCTCGACTTTTGCGGTGAGCATGATGATCGGGGTGCGGTCATTGGCAGCGCGCAGGCGCCGGCAGATCGACAGACCGTCCTCACCGGGCAACATCAGGTCGAGCACGATCAGGTCGACTGTCTCGCGCAGCAGGATGCGATTGAGCGCCTTGCCGTCTTCAGCCTGAAATACCTCGAAACCTTCCTGGCTCAGATAGCGCCGCAGCAAGTCGCGGATGCGACTGTCATCATCGACGACCAGGATCTTGTCACTGCGGCCAGAAGCTTGCGCCATGGTCTCTCCTTGAATATGTAACAACGCCCATTCTGATGGCTTTGAACCGGCTTGGTGCCTTCCAAACGACCATGCCTGACAGACTGTTACAACTCATGCGGCGATGGCACATTTCTCCTTGATGTGGCGCGTGGGGATCGGTAGGTCGGACGGGTTATTCTCGTCGCATGCGCAAATGCCTGCTGATCCTCGCCACATGCTTCGTCGCTGCGGCTGCGTGGGCACAGTCGGCACCGCAAACGGAGTTGGAATCTGCGCACAGTATCACCCGTGAGCAGCGACGCACGGAATTGCGCACGGTCCTGAAGGCACATCGGCAGTGGGAGCCGACGGCAACCACGGCAGACACGACGCCGGTAGAGCGCCATCTGACCGAGCAGGAACGTGCGGAGATCCGCCGGCAACTGCGCCAACACCGCCCGGACAGTCTGAAAACGCGCCCGTGAAGTCGTCGGTCGAACATGGGTATGCACAGCAACCAAGCGTACGGTTCGCGGCCTTGCTGGCCCATCGATGCCGACGCGGCCACCGTCCGGAAACTGGAATCGATGGAGTTCTTGCATGAATCACTTGTTGAGGGTTTTGGCGGCCGGTTTGGCGATGCAGCTGACGACACTGGCGGCGGCCCAGGTGGTGCCGGTTGCGCCACCTCAGAATGTCGTCCAGCTATCGGCCAACGCCTCGGTCGAAGTCCAGCAGGACTGGCTGGTATTGACCATGAACACCGTACGCGACGGCACGGATGCTGCGCAGGTGCAAGCCCAGCTCAAGCAGGCGCTGGATGGCGCCTTGCTGCAGGTGCGCCCGCTCGTCCAACCGGGGCAGTTGGACGTGCGCACCGGCAACTTCAACCTCTACCCGCAGCATGGGCGCGACGGGCGCATCACGGGCTGGCAGGGTAGGGTGGAACTGGTGCTCGAGGGTCGCGATTTCGCACTGATCGGCGCGGCGGCCGGCAAGGTGCAGACACTGACCATGGACGGTGTGCAGTTCAGTCTCAGTCGCGCGCAGCGTGCCCGCGCGCAAGATCAGGCCCAGGCCATGGCGATCACCGGTTTCAAGGGCCATGCCGACACCATTGCAACAGGTTTCGGATTTGCCACGTACAGCTTGCGTGAAATCGCCGTCCATGCCAGCGACCAGGGGCAGGCGCCGCGGCCGCGCATGTTGGCAGTGCGGGCCAAGGGTGTGGCGTCAGAAGCCGCGGTGCCGATCGAAGCGGGCAAGACCGAGGTGACGGTCACCGTGTCGGGCACCGTTCAACTGAAATAGGACCGGCTGGCGCACCATGGACATCGTCGACGCTGTGGTGGTCGGGGCGGGCGTGGTTGGACTGGCGGTCGCACGGGAGCTTGCCCTGCACGGGCATGAGGTTCTGGTGCTGGAGTCCGGTCAGGCGATAGGCACCGGCACCAGTTCGCGCAACAGCGAGGTGATCCATGCAGGCATCTACTATCCCCGGGGATCACTCAAGGCCGAGTTATGTGTGCGGGGCAGGTCGCTGCTGTACGCTTATTGCGACGCGCGAGGTGTTGGCTATCGCCGTTGCGGCAAGCTGATCGTGGCGACGTCGCCGCAGCAATTGACCCAGCTGGAACAGATTCGGCAGGTGGCGGCTCAGAATGGTGTGACGGACCTGCAGTCGCTGAGTTCGGAGCAAGCGGTGGACATGGAGCCGGCACTCGCGTGTGTCGCGGCGCTGTATTCGCCCAGCACCGGCATCATCGACAGCCATGCGCTGATGCTGGCCTTGCAAGGCGACATGGAAAACGCCGGTGGCGCACTGGCACTGGAGTCGGCGCTGGAGGCGGTGCTGTGCACGCCGGTGGGAATAGAGTTGACAGCGGCTGGTGGCACGCATTTGCGGACCCGTGTGCTGGTCAACGCGGCGGGGCTGCATGCGCCGGATCTGGCGCGCCGATTCCAGGGTTTTCCTGAGCAGTTCCTGGCGCGTGCCTACTATGCCAAAGGCAACTATTTCACGCTGGCCGGTCGCTCGCCGTTTTCGCGCCTGATCTATCCGGTGCCGGAGGGCGCCGGACTGGGCGTGCACCTGACGCTGGACCTCGGCGGGCAGGCCAAGTTCGGGCCGGACGTGCAGTGGGTGGATTCACCGAATGACCTGGTGGTGGATCCGGCGCGTGGCGACGGCTTTTATGCCGAGGTGCGCAAGTATTGGCCCGCCTTGCAGGACGGTGCCTTGAATCCCGGTTATGCCGGTATCCGGCCCAAACTCAAGCCGGCACAGGATGGCAGTTCCGACTTCGTGATACAGGGGCCCGCGGTGCACGGTATCAAGGGCCTGGTCAACCTGTTTGGCATCGAGTCCCCGGGTTTGACCAGTTCGCTGGCCATTGCGCAGCAAGTGATGCAGGAACTGAGTGTCTGAGAGGCTGAGAGTCTTTTGTCCATGGCCGCGTTGCACGCTCAGGCGCGCGTGACCGGGCACTGTGCCTGGATCGCCCGGGCCGCCTGTTGCACCAGGGCCGGGCCCTGGTAGATCAGGCCGGTATAGATCTGCACCACGTCGGCACCGGCCTGGATCTTGCCGACTGCGTCGGCCGCACTCAGGATGCCGCCGACACCGATGATCGGGAAATCCTTGCCCAGCGCCTGGCGCAACTGGCGGATGACCCGATTGCTGTGCTCGTACACCGGCGTGCCGGACAGTCCACCAGCTTCCTCGTGATGGAGCAGTCCCTGTATCGCGCTGCGGTCGATCGTGGTGTTGGTGGCAATAACGCCATCCATGCCGTGGCGCAGCAGTGCCTGCGCGATCGCCTGGACCTGGCTCGTGTCCAGATCAGGCGCGATCTTGACGAACAAGGGCACGTCGCGGCCGTGCTGGGTTCGCAGTTGCAGCCGCCGTTGCTGCAGGCTGTCCAGCAAGGCGTCGAGTGCCGCGTCGTTCTGCAGTTCGCGCAGATTGCGGGTATTGGGGCTGGAGATATTGATGGCGACGTAATCTGCATGCGGATAGACCCCTTCCAGGCAGGTCAGGTAGTCCTGCGCCGCGTCTTCCATCGCCGTGCTGGCGTTCTTGCCGATGTTGAGCCCCAGAATTCGGCCTTTTTGTCGGAACGACGCCTGGACAACATGGGCCAGGAAAGCGTCCAGGCCATCGTTGTTGAATCCCAGTCGGTTGATCAGTGCCTTTGCCTGGGGCAGGCGGAACATGCGCGGCCTGGGGTTGCCCGGCTGGCTCTTGGGCGTGACCGTGCCGACTTCGACGAAGCCGAAACCCATGGAGCCAAGGGCGTCGATGCAACGGGCATTCTTGTCCAGACCTGCAGCCAGCCCGACACGGTTGGGAAAACGCAGGCCGGCCAGGTGCACCGGATCGTCCACCATGGCGGCGCAATAGGCCCAGGCCAGCGGCGTGCGCTGGGTCCGCGCCAGGGCGTCGAGCGTGAGTTCGTGGGCAGTTTCGGCGTCCAGTCCGAAAAGGAACGGGCGCGCCAGCGCATAAGGGATGAGCGACATTGGATAATTGCGAGTTGACCTCCCATTGTCCCAAACCTGTGCGGCGTCCAGCGCCGGTATCCCCATGCTTTCTCAAGACGAACTCAAGGCCATGGTTGGCCAGGCCGCATTGCAGTATGTGGTGCCCGGTGAACTGGTCGGTGTCGGTACCGGCTCTACCGTCAACAAATTCATCGACGCCCTGGCCGAAATCAAGCACACGATTGCTGGCGCGGTGTCCAGTTCGCAGGCCAGCAGTGCACGGCTGCGCGCGGTCGGTATCCGGGTATTCGACTGCAACGACGTCGGCACCCTGTCGGTGTACGTCGACGGCGCCGACGAGATTGACGAGCACGGGAACATGATCAAGGGCGGGGGCGCGGCGTTGACGCGCGAGAAGATCGTCGCGGCCCAGTCCGATCGCTTTATCTGCATCGCCGATGCGACCAAACTGGTGACGACGCTGGGTGCATTCCCCTTGCCCGTGGAAGTGATCCCGATGGCCTGCGCCCGGATCACGCGCCAGTTTGCGGCCATGGGGGCTCAGGTGAGTTTGCGCCTGGTCAACGGTCAGCCTTTGGTGACGGACAACGGCCAACACATCCTGGACGTGCAGGGGCTGGTGATCACCGACCCGCTGGCGCTGGAGTCCACCGTGAACCAGTGGCCGGGTGTTGTGACCGTGGGCGTGTTCGCGCACCAAAAGGCCCACATCTGCTTGCTCGGAACCCGCGACGGTGTCCGAACCATGTCCTTCGATCTGGCCTGAAGTAGGCCCGGCATGCAGCCGGCGGCTTCGTCAGAACTTGATGCCGGTGGGGTTGGTGGAGTTGGGGGCAGGTGTCGCCAGCGTTGCTGCTGCACCACCGGATGGAACTGCAGCATCCGGTGCGCCGGCTACGGCTGGCGGCTCGGCTTGCTGGGTTGTGACCAGCGGCTTGGCCGCCGCGAAATTGAATCCACTGGGCAAACGCGACGCTGCCGGGTAGTTTGCGGCATTCAGGAACTGCGTCCATTCGGCCTGGGAATAGCCCTTGATCTTCTGCCCGCCAATGGTCAGGAACGGCAGCGAGTTGTCGCCACTGATGCGCTGCAGCGCATCGATATCGGCATTGCTGCTGACATTGAACTCGGTATAGGGAACGCCTCGGCCTTGCAGCAGCAATCTGCCGGCGTTGCACGGGACGCAGGCCGCGCCGGTATACAAGGTGACCGGATAACGCGCCATCGATTGGCGTAATTCGAACGGCAGCACGGCCTCTTCGGCGCGTGGCGGGACCGGTTTTCCCGCCGGACCGGTCGCGCTGCCAGTGGCCGGATTGGCCGGCGGCTTGTCGGAAAAGGTGACTTTCCCGTCAGGACCGACGATGCGGTAAACGCTTTGCGCATCGGCGGCGCAAACGCCGAGCAGCAGGGCCGCCAACATGGCGGTACGTTGGATCTGCAGGGTCCAGGTCATTTTCATGATGTCATTCCTTCCCGGCCGACGAAGCGGCGTCTGCCATGCCCTGATGGCGTAACAAGGCATCGAGTTGCGGCTCCCGGCCGCGAAACGCCTTGAACGATTCCATTGCCGGCCGGCTTCCGCCTGCGGCCAAAATGGTGTCCAGGTATTTTCTACCGGTTTGACCATCCGGCAAACCGGATTCGTTGGCGGTCTCCTCGAACGCGGCATAAGCGTCGGCACTCAACACCTCGGCCCATTTGTAGCTGTAGTATCCCGCGGCATAGCCGCCGGCAAAGATATGGCTGAAGGTGTTGGGGGTGCGACTCCAGGGCGGCGGCGTCATCACGGCCACCTGCTGGCGCACCTGGTCGAGCAGCGCCAGCACGTCGTCATCCGGCTTGTGCTCGGTATGCAGCAGCATGTCGAACAAGGAAAACTCGATCTGGCGCAGGGTCTGTATTCCGCTTTGGTAGTTGCGCGCCGCCAGCATTTTGTCGAACAGTGCGCGGGGCAAGGGTTCGCCGGTTTCGACGTGGGCTGTCATGTGGCGCAACACATTCCACTCCCAGCAGAAGTTTTCCATGAACTGGCTCGGCAACTCGACCGCGTCCCATTCGACCCCGCTGATGCCGGACACCTGGCGTTCGTCGACGCGGGTCAGCATATGCTGCAAGCCATGGCCGAACTCATGGAACAGAGTGGTCACGTCGTCATGCGTGAGCAATGCGCTCTGGCGCACGCCATCACGCATCACGCCTTCGGCGAAATTGCAGACCAGGTGGGCTACCGGCGTCTGCAACTGGTCGTTGTCGGGCCGCAACCAGCGGCCGCGTACATCGTCCATCCAGGCGCCTGCGCGTTTGCCATCGCGCGCGGTGGTATCGAGGTAAAACTGTCCCACCAGCGTCGTTGCGGCGCTGCCGCTATCGCCCGACGGCGGCGTGCTGCGTTCGATGCGGTAGAAGTGCACGTCCGGATTCCACACGGGTGTCGTGTCGGGACGGATAACGACGTCGAACAAGGTCTCGACGATCTTGAACAGGCCTTCAAGCACCTTGGGCAAGGTGAAGTACTGCTTGACCTCCTGCTCGCTGAAGGCGAATCGAGCCTGCTTCAGCTTTTCACCGATGTAGGCCCAATCCCAGGGCTGCGGATCCTGGTTGCCGAGTTCGGCGGCTGCGAACTGGCGCAGATCGGCCAGGTCCTGTTCGCCAAAGGGCTTGGCACGACGGGCGAGGTCGCGCAGAAAGTCAATCACCGCCTGCGGCGACGTCGCCATTTTGGATTTCAGCGACAGTTCGCCGTAGTTGGCGAATGCTAGCAGACGCGCTTCTTCCTGGCGCAACGCCAGGATTTCGTGCATCAGCGTCGTGTTGTCGTACTGGCGCATGGCCTCAGGTGCCTGTTCGGATGCGCGGGTCGCATAGGCACGGTACATCGTCTCACGCAACTGCGCGTTGTCGGCGAATTGCATCACCGGCAGGTAACACGGCAGTTTCAGGCTCAGCTTGTGCCCATCGCGACCGGCTGCCTGGGCTGCCTCACGGGTGTTGTGCTGCAAGTCTTGCGGCACGCCAGCCAGTTCTTCGCTGCTCGCGTAGTGGCTGAACTTGTCCGTGGCGTCCAGTGCGTTCTCGCTGAATTTCTGGCTCAGTTCGGCCAGCCGTTCCTGGATGGCCGCGAACCGGTCCCGCTCCGCGCCTGCGAGTTCGGCTCCGCCGAGCAGAAAATCGCGCAAAGCATTCTTGTGCGCCTGGCGCTGTTCTGCGTTCAGACTGGCGTCGTCGATGGCCTTGTACTTGGCGTACAGGCGCTCGTCGGCACCCAGTCGGGTCCAGAATTCGGTGACCTTGGGCAGGCTGGCGTTATAGGCGGCGCGCAACTCGGGCGTGTCTGCGACGCTGTTGAGGTGATTGACAGCGCCCCATGCACTGCCCAGGCGTTCGGTCGCGACATCAAGCACCGTGGCAATGGCTTTCCAGTCGCTTGGGAATTCGGCCTGGGTGACAGTTTGCAGGGCCTTGTCGGCTTCACCGAGTAGCTGCTCGATGGCAGGGCCTACATGATTCGGCTGGATCTGGTCGAACAGCGGCAGGCCGCCGGGTTGCAATAGTGGGTTCATGGCTTCAATCATTCCAGGTGGTGTAAGGCGTACGCCGTGAGGAACACATTTAGCGTCGCCATAGTCCACTTCAGGGCGCCATGACAAGTTTACAAGGCCGCTGCGCGCTGCGCTGCCTCCAGCGTATTGACCAGCAGCATGGTGATTGTCATCGGCCCGACTCCGCCCGGAACTGGCGTAATGTGGCCGGCGACCTTGCGTACACCGGCAAAGTCAACATCGCCACACAGCTTGCCTTCATCGTTGCGATTCATGCCGACGTCGATGACCACCGCGCCAGGCTTGACCATGTCGGCCGTCAGCACGTCGCGACGGCCTACGGCTGCGACGATCACATCGGCCTGCAGCGTGTGCGACTTCAGGTCTTGCGTGGCACTGTGGCAGATGGTCACGGTCGCGTTTTTTTGCAGCAGCATCATGGCCATGGGTTTGCCCACGGTATTGCTGCGCCCGATCACGACCGCGTGTTTGCCGCGCAGGTCGACGCCGGTGGACTCGATCAGCTTCATGCAACCATAAGGCGTACAGGGGTTGAAGCCGGGCGCTCCGGTCATCAGCTCACCGGCGCTCAGCGTCGAAAAGCCGTCAACGTCCTTGGCGGTGGCAATGGTCTCGATCACCCGGTGTGGATCGATGTGTTTGGGCAACGGCATCTGCACCAGAATGCCGTGAATGGCGTTGTCTGTGTTCAGTGCTTCGATGCGCCCGAGCAGATCCGCCTGGCTCAGCGTCGCGTCGTACTTTTCGAATACCGAATGCAGGCCGGCTTCCTCGCAGGCCTTGATCTTGTTGCGCACATAGACCTGGCTGGCCGAATCCTCGCCAACCAGGATCACGGCCAGACCGGGGCGAACACCGCGCTGCGTCAGAGCGCTGGCCGCCCGCGCCACTTCGCCTCGCAACTGGCGTGACAGCGCAACGCCGTCGATGATCTGGGCCGATGGGGATGTCGTCATGTCAGTTCTCGGGGGCAATGGGGCGCCGTCGGACGCCGCCGGTTGAAACGGAATCAGGATTTGGTTGCGGCGCTCTGGCCCAACGCGATCTTGAGCAGGTCGGCCACCGTGTTGGCATTGAGCTTTTCCATGATGTTGGCGCGATGGGCCTCCACCGTCTTGATACTGATGCCCAGGTCATCGGCCATCTGCTTGTTCAGTCGTCCGGCCACGATGCGCTCAAGCACCTGGGACTCGCGTAGTGTCAACTTGGACAGCAGCGCATCGCGGCTGGCCGCGAGCTGGTGGTCGGCAAAGGTGCTCTTGGCGTGTTCGAGCATGCGCTCGACCAGACGCAGCAGCTGGTCTTCCTTGAACGGCTTCTGGATGAAATCCATGGCGCCCTTTTTCATCGTGTCGACGGCCATCGGCACATCGCCATGACCGGTGATGAAGACGATGGGCAGCGGTGAATGGTTGTCGATCAGGCGGTTCTGAAGTTCCAGTCCGGTCATGCCGCCCATGCGGATGTCAACGATCAGACAAGCCACTTCACGGGCGTCGTAGCGACTCAGAAAGGATTCGGCCGAATCGAAGCATCGGACCCGGTAATCCTTACCTTCCAGCAGCCATTGCAGCGAATCACGCACCGCCTCGTCGTCATCGACAACATAGACAGTGCCCTTCTTGGGAATCAGACTCATGCAGCTATCCTGGGGTCTTGATGGGTTTGCTCCGCGGCTCGGAGGTGAGGCTGGCGGTTTCGCCGACGGGCAGCCAGAAAGCGAACCGGCAGCCCATGACTTCGGCGCCATTGTAGAGGTTCTCCGCACGCATCCGACCCTGGTGGGATTCGACAATAGAGCGGCACAGGCTCAGGCCTATGCCCATGCCGTAACTCTTGGTCGAATAGAAGGCCTCATACAGCCGGGCGAGTACTTCCGGCGCCAGGCCGCTGCCGGTGTCGAGCACCGAGAATTCCACCATCTGGCGCTCATCAATGATGGCTTGCTTGACCGACAGCTCGACCTTGCGCATCGATGTTGGCCGCTGTGCAGTGTCGATCGATTCGGCGGCGTTTTTCAGCAGATTGATCAACACCTGCTCGATCAGGATCGGGTCGACCAGCAGCATCGGCAAGCGCGGCGTCACGACGCAACTCAATCGAACGTTGCGCCGACGCAGTTCGATGCCGGCCAGTTCGACCGCCTCGTCAACCATGTCGTTGATACGCGACCAACTGCGTTTGGGTTCGCTGCGTTTGACGAAGGACCGGATACGCTGAATGATCTGGCCGGCGCGGTGCGCCTGGCGCGCGGTCTTCTCGAGTGCATCGAGCAGGTCCTGCTCCTGGATCTGCTTGGACTGGATGCGCGAGATCATGCCGTGGCAGTAGTTGTTGATAGCAGTCAACGGCTGATTGAGTTCGTGGGCGACGCTCGACGCCATTTCGCCCATGGTGATCAGGCGGCTCGCATTCTGCGCTCGGTCTGCCTGCGCCGCCGCCTGTTGTTCAGCCAGGCGGCGGGCTGTGATGTCGGTAGCGATCACCATTTGCGCGAGGCGGCCGTCGACCCAGCTCAGGTAGCGCGTGCGCACCTCGAGCCAACGCCCGAGCTCACTGAGGTATATCTCCGCATTCTCCGGCTCGGCGTCGGGCAACACGTCGGTCGGCATGCCGGCGAACGCATCGACATGGTCCAGACCTTCGTCTGAGACGGGCTGCGCGGGAATGCCGGCCTGTGCCACCAGGCGCAGGTGGCCTTCAGTCTGGTTGCCAAACCACAGCCGATACAACTTGTTGGCAAAGAGCATCTCGTCGCTGCCCAGCGGCGCCACCGAGATCGACGCGTCCAGCGCTTCGAGCACGGTGGTGAAACGCTCGAACGAAGCCGAAAGCTGCTCGCGTACGCGGTTGGGTTCGGTGATGTCGGTCATCGCCGTGATCCAACCGGTCTGTGTTCCTCGCGTGTCGATCAGCGGCGACACATACAGACGGGCGTCGAACAGCGAGTTGTCGGGCCGCTTGACCCGCATCTGCACACCGCCAGGCGTCGCGGCCTGGCCGGTCAGCTCGGTATTGAGCAATTGGCTGAGGTTCTCGTGGTCGGTGTCTGGCCAATACGGGAACGGGGCTGTTCGGCCCACCAATTCGGACTCGCTCCAACCCGTCATTTGGCAAAAAGCGGCGTTGACATAGGTGATGCGCCCTTGCAGGTCCATGGCCCGCATACCGGTGAGCATCGAGTTTTCCATGGCGCGGCGGAAATTGGTCTCGGCGACCAGGGCCTGCTGGGCCTGGTGGCGACGGCGGTTGTGGCGCCAATTGGCGATCAGCATCCAGGCGGTCATGATGCTGAGTACGCCGACGAGCCAGAACAGTCCGCTGCCAATCATGCCCAACGAAGTCCGGTAGGCCTGGGCTCGCAGCACCAGTCCGTTGCCCACGGGCGAGACCGGCACTTCGTATTCATTCACCGGCACCACCCAGGGCAGCAAGCGTCCGGCCGGATTGCGTTCCGGCACCGTGGTGCCGGCGAGTCTTGTTCCCTTGTCGTCGAGCAAAGAGATGGCATATCGCGCCGACACCTCGGCCGGCACGCCATAGCGGTACAGACCATCCACCGAATACTCTGCCAGCACCACACCGGCAAAGCGGGTTCCGTCATTCATCGGAATATGCAATTGCAACAAGGGCACGGCCGCGCTGGTTGCGGCACGCTGTGCATATATCGGTTGCATGGTCTCCTGCGCGAGCAGAAAGATGTTGTGCGTCTCGCCGGGCGCCAGATCCTCACCCGCTTGCCGCGCCGCACCGGGCTGCAGGCTGGCCGTGGCATAGGTGGCGCGTACGCGCTGGTTCTGGTCGATCCAGCTCAGGCGTTCGAGATCGGGGTACTGTATGACCAGGGCTTCGGCGCGAACCTGGAATTCCTCGGTGTCCAGATCGCGGTTGGAGATGTCACGGGCAATGCGCATCAATTGCTCCTGGCGCTCCAGCAGGCGCAGGCGCAGCCGCTGCTGGGTGTATTCGACGTCCCTGCGCACGGCTTCGTGTTCGCGATCTATCTCCTCCAGGCGCAAGTAGGCAAACGCGGCGAGGATGGCCGCAAGGAACAACATGACGGCCAGCAGTGGCGCGAGCACGGCGAATCGGTCCTGGCGCCGCGGATTGAGTTGCCACCACCAGAGGCGGACGCGTTCGGCGGCTGCGCCGTGCGGCGGTGCGGTCCGGGTCGGATCGGAAGACATGCGGCGAGTGTATGGGACGCTCCCAGGAAGGCGCTATGGTCTGGCTGTCGATGTTGACTGACGTTCCACATTATGAATCATTAAAGCATTATTTGAAAAGTAGCTTTCCTTGTGCGAGAATTCGCCTACAGTATCCAAATTGCACCAATTCGAAGGAGACAAACATGTCGGATCAGCCACGCAACGCAACCAGCACAACCGCAGACGATCAGAATGCGCTGGAAAACCGGGAGTGGATGGATGCACTGTCCGCTGTTATTTCGAATGAAGGTCAGGAGCGGGCGCATGAGTTGCTGGAGTTGTTGCTCGAACACGCGCGGCAGAACAGCCTGGACATGCCGTTTTCGGCCACAACCGGCTATGTGAACACGATCGAGCCGGGCGAGCAGGCGCGCAGCCCCGGCAATCTCGAGCTCGAAGGCCGGCTGCGTGCCTACATGCGCTGGAATGCCATGGCCTTGGTGGTCAAGGCGAACCGCCTGGACCCGGCCGACGGTGGCGATCTGGGCGGCCACATCAGTTCGTTTCAGTCGCTGGCCCACATGTTCGCGGCTGGCTTCAATCATTTCTGGCATGCAGAGAGCGAAGGCCACGGCGGTGACCTGCTCTATATACAGGGCCATTCGGCGCCCGGCATTTATGCCCGCGCCTTTTTGGAAGGCCGGTTGAGCGAGGACCAGTTGCTCAACTTCCGCCAGGAAGTGGGCGGCAAAGGTCTGTCGAGTTATCCGCATCCCAAGCTGATGCCCGACTTCTGGCAGTTTCCGACGGTGTCGATGGGCCTGGGCCCATTGATGGCCATATATCAGGCACGGTTCCTCAAATATTTGCACGCCCGTGGAATTGCCGATACGTCCAATCGCAAGGTCTGGGTGTTCTGCGGCGACGGCGAAATGGACGAACCCGAGAGCCTGGGCGCGATTGGGTTGGCCGCTCGCGAGAAACTCGACAACCTCGTGTTCATCGTCAACTGCAACCTGCAGCGGTTGGACGGTCCGGTGCGCGGCAACGGCAAGATCGTGCAGGAGCTCGAAGGCGAGTTCCGTGGCTCGGGCTGGAACGTCATCAAGCTCTTGTGGGGTTCCGAGTGGGACGAGTTGCTCGCGCGTGACAACGACGGTGCGCTGCGCAAGGTCATGATGGACACGCTGGACGGCGACTATCAGGCCTTCAAGGCAAACGACGGCGCCTTTGTGCGCAAGAACTTCTTCGGTCGCGATGCGCGCACGCTGGAGATGGTCTCGGGCATGACCGACAACGAGATCTGGGGTCTGCGCCGGGGTGGTCACGATGCGCAAAAAGTGTTTGCCGCGTTCCACAAAGCCAACCAGACCAAGGGTCAGCCGACCGTGATGCTGGTAAAGACGGTCAAGGGTTACGGCATGGGCAAGGCCGGCGAGGGCAAAAACACCGCGCACCAGACCAAGAAGCTATCGGATGACGACATTCGCTACTTCCGCGACCGCTTCAACATCCCGATTCCAGACAGCGAATTGTCAAAGATTCCGTTCTACAAGCCAGCCGACGATACCCCTGAGATGCGCTACCTGCATGAGCGGCGCAGCGCACTGGGTGGCTATCTGCCCAAGCGACGGGCCAAGGCCGACGAACAGTTCACGATTCCGCCGCTGGAGACCTTCAAGGCCGTCATCGACGCCACCGCCGAAGGGCGCGAGATCAGCACCACGCAGGCTTTCGTGCGCTTCCTGACCCAGTTGTTGCGCGACAAGGAGTTGGGCCCGCGCGTGGTGCCGATCGTGGTCGACGAGGCGCGTACCTTCGGCATGGAAGGTCTGTTCCGCCAGATCGGCATCTACAACCCGGAAGGGCAGAAGTACACCCCGGTCGATAAAGACCAGGTCATGTATTACAAGGAAGACAAAGCCGGCCAGGTCCTGCAGGAAGGCATCAACGAGCCCGGTGGCATGAGCAGCTGGATCGCGGCCGCGACCTCGTATTCGAGCAACAACCGGATCATGATCCCGTTCTACGTCTACTACTCGATGTTTGGATTCCAGCGTGTCGGGGACCTGGCCTGGGCTGCAGGCGACATGCAGGCGCGTGGCTTTCTATTGGGCGGCACCTCGGGGCGCACGACGCTCAATGGCGAAGGTCTGCAGCACGAAGATGGACACAGCCATATCCTGGCCGGGACGATTCCGAACTGCGTCAGCTACGACCCGACGTTCGCGCACGAAGTCGGAGTTATCCTGCACCATGGCCTCAAGCGCATGGTGGAAAAGCAGGACAACGTCTATTACTACATCACGCTGCTCAACGAAAACTATCCCATGCCCGGCCTGAAGAAGGGGACCGAGGAGCAGATCATCAAGGGCATGTATCTGTGCAAGGCGGGCGCCAAGCGCACGCCGCGCGTTCAGCTGCTGGGTTCCGGGTCGATCCTGCGCGAGTCGCTTGCGGCGCAGGAACTGCTGGACGCCGACTGGGGTGTTGCGGCCGACGTCTGGAGTTGCCCGAGCTTCAATGAACTCGGCCGTGACGGTCAGGACTGCGAGCGCTACAACCTGCTGCATCCGCAAGGAGAGCCGCGTGTGCCATTTGTCGCGCAGCAACTCGAAAAACACACCGGTCCGGTCGTGGCCTCCACCGACTACGTCAAGGCCTACGCCGAGCAGCTTCGATCGTTCCTGCCCAAGGGGCGGACCTACAAGGTGCTGGGCACCGATGGTTTCGGGCGCAGTGATTTCCGCAGCAAGCTGCGCGAGCACTTCGAGATCAACCGCCAGTACATCGTGGTGGCGGCGCTCAAGGCGCTCAGCGAAGAGGGCACGGTGCCAGCGGCCAAGGTCAGCGAAGCCATCGAAAAATATGGTCTGAACGTCGACAAGGTCAACCCGTTGTACGCTTGATGATCGATCCCACCCGACCGGCTGCGATGCCGGTGGGCCCTTGCGGCGCTTAGCGCACAACAGAATCTGGAGGCAGGAATATGGCGTTGGTAGACATTCAGGTGCCGGATATCGGCGATTTTGATGAAGTGGCGGTGATCGAATTGCTGGTGAAGCCGGGCGATGTGGTCAAGGTCGAGCAATCCTTGATCACCGTCGAGTCCGACAAGGCGTCGATGGAAATTCCGTCCAGCCATGCCGGTGTCGTCAAGGACATCGTGGTCAAGCTCGGTGACAAGGTCAAGCAGGGCGTGGTCATCGCCCGTATTGAAGTGCAGGGCGATGCTGATAGCGCGGCACCGGCCCCGGCTGCAGCACCCGCAGCAGCTGCTGCCGTACCCGCCGCTGCGCCTGCGCCGGCAGCACCGGCTGCTGCCACGCCGGCAACAGCGGCCAGCGGTCCGGTCCAGGTCACAGTACCCGATATCGGCGACTTCAAGGATGTCGCCGTCATCGAAGTGCTGGTCAAGGTGGGCGACACCGTCAAGGTGGAGCAGTCGCTGATCACCGTGGAATCGGACAAGGCCTCGATGGAAATCCCATCGAGCGTCGCGGGCGTGGTCCAGGAGATTCTGGTCAGGCTCGGTGACAAGATCAACATCGGTGATCGACTGGCCGTGGTTTTGGCTGCTGGCGGTTCCGCCCCAGCAGCGGCCGCGCCAGCGCCAGCCTCGGCGGCCGTTGCTGCGGCGCCAGCGGCCGCTTCAGCTGCGGCGCCCGCTGCGGCTGCTTCACGGGCCAGTGCGTCGCTGCCAGCCCATGACCCGACGGTTCCTGTCTCGGCGGGATTGCCGCACGCATCGCCATCCGTGCGCAAGTTCGCGCGCGAAATCGGTGTGCCATTGGGCGAGGTCAAGGGCAGCGGCGCCAAGGGACGGATTACCGAACAGGACGTGCAGTCGTTCACCCGCGCCGTCATGGCCGGTAGCACCCGGACCGAGGCCGCCGCCAAGGCGCAAGCTGGCGGGGCGAGCGCTGGTTCTGGCGACGGCGGCGGGCTGGGACTGATTCCGTGGCCGAAGGTCGACTTCACCAAGTTCGGTCCGGTCGAGCGCAAGGACATGTCCCGCATCAAGAAGATCAGCGGTGCCAACCTGCACCGCAACTGGGTCATGATTCCGCACGTCACCAATCACGACGATGCCGACATCACCGACCTTGAGGCCTTCCGTGTGTCGACCAACAAGGAAAACGAGAAGTCGGGTATCAAGGTCACGATGCTGGCTTTCCTGATCAAGGCCTGTGTCGCCGCACTGCGCAAGTTCCCCGAGTTCAACGCGTCGATCGATGGCGATCAACTGGTTTACAAGCAGTATTACCACATCGGTTTCGCCGCCGACACGCCGAACGGCCTGATGGTGCCGGTGATCAAGGACGCCGACAAGAAGGGTGTGATGCAGATTTCGCAGGAGATGGGCGAACTGGCCAAGAAGGCACGGGACGGCAAACTCAGTCCGGCCGAGATGTCCGGCGCCGGGTTCACGATCTCCTCGCTCGGAGGCATCGGCGGGCGGTATTTCACACCCATCATCAATGCCCCGGAAGTGTCCATCCTCGGTGTCTGCCGTTCGACGACCGAACCGGTATGGAACGGCTCGGCCTTTGTGCCGCGACTGATGTTGCCGCTGTCGCTGAGCTGGGATCATCGCGTCATCGACGGCGCGGCCGCGGCCCGGTTCAACGTCTACCTGGGCCAGATCCTGGGCGACTTCCGCAGGGTGCTGTTGTAGCGCCTGCGGCGCGAACAGTACCTGGCGCGGGCAGCGCAGCCGCCGGCATGGCTGCCGGCAAACTGGACTAGCAATACGGGAGGAACAATCTCATGGCGCAATTGGAAATCAAGGTTCCGGACATCGGCGACTTCGCCGAAGTGACGGTGATCGAACTCATGGTCAAGCCGGGCGACACCATCGCAGCCGAGCAGTCGCTGATCACGGTCGAGAGCGACAAGGCTTCGATGGAAATACCTGCCTCACACGCTGGCGTGGTGAAGGAGTTGAAGGTCAAGCTCGGTGACAAGGTGGCCGAAGGCTCGGTCATCCTGATGATCGAGGCGGCGGCTGATGCCGCGGCGGCGACGCCGGCTCCCGCACCTGCCCCGGCGGCCACAACCACTGCGGCGCCTGCCAAGTCGGCGCCCAGTGCGTCGGCGGCCGCGGTTCCGGCGTTTGCCGGCGGCGTCGATCTGGAGTGTGATCTGCTCGTGCTGGGTGCCGGGCCAGGTGGTTACTCGGCGGCCTTCCGGGCTGCCGATCTGGGGCTCAAGGTGGTCTTGGTCGAGCGCTACGCGGCACTCGGTGGCGTCTGTCTGAATGTCGGCTGCATCCCGTCCAAGGCACTGCTGCACGTGGCAGCGGTAATGGACGAAGTGCGCCATTTTGCCGACCTGGGTGTGAACTACCCGGATCCGGTGGTTGACGTCGACAAGTTGCGCGCCCACAAGGGCAAGGTGGTGACCAAACTCACCGGCGGACTGGCGGCCATGGCCAAGATGCGCAAGGTCACCACCGTGCGCGGTTACGGTGCCTTCGTCGGTCCCAACCATGTGCAGGTCGAGGAAACCACCGGTGATGGTCAGGAAAAGACCGGCAAGACGCAAACCATAGGCTTTCGCAACTGCATCATCGCTGCCGGTTCGCAGGCGGTGCGCCTGCCGTTCATGCCGGATGATCCGCGTGTGGTCGATTCCACCGGGGCGCTGGCACTCAAGCAGGTGCCCAAACGCATGCTGATTCTGGGCGGCGGCATCATTGGCCTGGAAATGGGCACGGTGTACAGCACGCTGGGCGCGCGGCTGGATGTGGTCGAAATGCTCGACGGACTGATGCAGGGCGCTGACCGCGACCTGGTCAAGGTCTGGCAGAAGATGAACGCCCCGCGTTTTGACAACATCATGCTCAATACGAAGACGGTAGGTGCCAAAGCCACTGCGGCCGGCATCGAGGTCACTTTTGCAGCGGCGCAGGAGGGCGGCAAGGTGCCCGAACCGCAAACCTACGATCTCGTGCTGCAGGCGGTGGGTCGCTCGCCCAATGGCAAAAAGATCGCCGCTGAAAAGGCTGGCGTGTCGGTTACCGACCGCGGTTTCATCCAGGTCGACGTGCAGATGCGCACCAACGTGCCACATATCTTTGCCATCGGCGACATCGTCGGTCAGCCGATGCTGGCGCACAAGGCGGTGCATGAGGCGCATGTGGCGGCTGAGGTGATTGCCGGCGAGCTGCAAGGCAACAAGGAACTGGCCAGCGCTGCCTTCAACGCGCGGGTGATCCCCAGCGTCGCCTATACCGATCCCGAAGTGGCCTGGGTCGGCCTCACCGAAGACCAGGCCAAGGCGCAAGGCATCAAGGTCAGGAAGGGCCTGTTTCCGTGGACCGCGTCGGGTCGGGCGATTGCCAACGGTCGCGACGAGGGATTCACGAAGCTGCTGTTCGACGATTCACCGCGAGGCCCATGGACACGGCAAGATCCTGGGCGGCGGCATCGTCGGAACCCATGCCGGCGACATGATCGGTGAAATTTCGCTGGCGATTGAAATGGGGGCCGATGCAGTGGATATCGGCAAGACCATCCATCCGCATCCGACTTTGGGCGAGAGCATCGGCATGGCGGCGGAGGTCGCGCACGGCAGTTGCACCGATCTGCCGCCAGCGCGCCGCTGAACGCTACGCTTTAAGGGCCAAGATCATCGATCCGAGTCTTTCTCCGGTTGCGGGTCAACGGCCCCACGACATGTACTGCAGGGACGCGAAGGTTGATCTGTTCGCCTGGTTTACAGCGTCGGCAGGGTCCACACCATGAGTCAAGGCGCAGACGACGACCGGCGCCACATTCAAGGCTCAACGCCCTCGGTGCGCCCATCCGCCGATGGCCGGAGCAAGGCGCCAGACGGCGCGTTGGCCAAGCCGGCGCCGCCGGGCGTGGCACGTCGGCTGCCATCCATTTTTTCCTTGATGCGCCGCAAGCCGGAAGTGGCGGCCAAGTTGCCACACGCGCATTTCAGCCACACCGCTTTTGGTATCCGTTCACTGGTAGTTGCTGGAACCGGCTCACCGACCGTGGTGTTCGAGTCAGGCATCGGGCACGGCAAACGCAATTGGGCCTCCGTATTCAATGCCGTAGCCGAGGCCACCCGCGTTGTGGCTTATGACCGCGCCGGCTACGGGCAGAGCGAAAGCTCCGAGAGTTCGCGCGATGGCTTGCAGATTGCACTGGAATTGCGCGACCTGCTGCTTACCGAAGGCCTGGCGCCTCCGTATGTACTGGTCGGTCATTCGCTGGGTGGCACCATCGTAAAGCTGTTTGCCAAGACCTGGCCCGATGAGGTCTGTGGCGTGGTACTGGTGGACGCACGCCATGAGGAGTTCACGCAACGTTGCCGTCAGTACGGCGTCAACCGCCTGCTCTACGAGCCACCGCAGACGCTGTTGTCGGTGATGCCGCCGGTGCCGCGTGCCGAGTTGCTGGCGGCGCCCCTGACACTCAAGCAGGCGCGGCGGGCCGGCAGTTTTCCGGATGTGCCCTTGATCGTGCTGACGCAAAGCAATGCCACCAGTCGTTGGCCCAAGGCCTTGGGCAAGGTGTGGGCGGCCAGTCAGCGCCGCATGTCGCGCATGTCCAGTCTGGGGCGGATCAAGGTCGTGGTCGATGCGGGCCACAACGTGCATCTGGACCAGCCGGAGGTGGTCAGCCGGGCGGTATTGGGTGTGGTGCGGGCGGCACGCCTGATCAAGGCGCGCAAGCTGAAATCCGGGCGCTCCTGACGCTGCAGTCTGCCTGCCCAGCGTTCAGGGGCGAACTGCGGCCATCTCGACCCTGCGCGCACCATCGAATCGGCTGCGCCAGTATCCGACGTTCATGTTTTCCACGCGCACTTCCGAGCCCGGTTTTGGCGAGTGGATGAATTTGTTGTCGCCGACGTAGATGCCGACATGGCTGAAGGCGCGGCGCAAGGTGTTGAAAAAGACCAGGTCGCCAGGTTGCAACTCGCTCTTGTCGATCTCCACCGTGGCTGCTGCCTGCTGGTCGGCAGTGCGCGGCAGAATCAGCCCGATGGTCTGCTGGTACATGGCGCGCACGAAGCCGCTGCAATCGAAACCCGACTCGACGGTATTGCCACCACGTTTGTACGGTACGCCGAGAAAGCCCATGGCGCTGATGACGAGTTCCGACGCCTTGCCGCCTACGGCCTGTCCAACCTGGGATATCTGGCTGATCAGGCCACGCTCGATCAGTATCCTGTCCAGATCGTCCGGACCGTTGGCTTGCTGCGGCGCTGCGTGTGCACCATGGGACAAAGCCAAGGCAAGTACCGGCGCGGACAGAACACGAAACAAGTGCATGCTGGCAGGGTAGTGGGCGCACGGCGCCCGGTCAAGGGTCTGGTACCTGCAAGTGCTTGATTTCAAAATGATTGCGTCATTTTAGCCACGCTTTTCCCAGGGGCTTGGGCCGTCCCGTAAGTCGTCATTGGCGGCATTTGTCCCATAGCGCGGGCTCAAAAGTGGTCAATCCAGTACGATAAGCTGCCACCCCCGACGCGACTGCGACAAGCAGGCAGCGCGGGCTTGTTGCAACTATTCGCAGGAGAAGCCATGTTCAAAGCCCTTCAACTCACCAAGGCTGACACCTTTCTCGCCCAGGTGGTGACGCTCGATGAATCTGCCTTGCCGGCGGGGGATGTCACGGTGCAGGTCGAATACTCGACGCTCAACTACAAGGATGGTCTGGCCATCACCAACCGCGGGCCGGTGGTCCGGCATTGGCCGATGACAGCGGGCATCGACGGTTCCGGCACCGTGCTGGAATCACAGCACCCGCAGTGGAAGCCGGGCGACCGCTTCGTGCACAACGGCTGGGGTGTTGGTGAGACCCATCCGGGTTGCCTGGCACAGAAGGCCCGGCTCAAGGGCGACTGGCTGGTGCATCTGCCCGAGGTTTTCACTGCACGTCAGGCGATGGCGATCGGGACTGCCGGGTATACCGCCATGTTGTGCGTATTGGCTCTGGAGGACCATGGTGTCACGCCGGCGTCCGGTGAAATCCTGGTCACGGGTGCCACCGGTGGGGTGGGCAGTGTGGCGGTCGCTTTGCTCGGCCGCTTGGGTTACACCGTGGTGGCTGCTACCGGCAAGGCCAGTGAAGAACCCTATTTGCGGGCCCTCGGCGCCTCTGCGATCGTGCCGCGCGAAGCACTGGCCATTGCTGGCAAGCCGTTTCAAAAAGAGCGCTGGGCCGGCGTCGTGGACGCCGTCGGATCCTTCACCTTGGCGAATGCGTTGGCACAGACCCGGTATGGCGGCGTCGTGACTGCCTGCGGACTGGCGCAAGGATCGGACCTGCCCACTACCGTGATGCCCTTCATCCTGCGCGGCGTGACGCTGGTGGGAGTCGATTCGGTAATGGCCCCGCTGGCACGGCGCCAGCGCGCCTGGGACCGGCTGGCACGAGACCTGGATCCCGCGCTGCTGGAAACCATGGTCGACGAAGTAGCGCTTGATGACGCCATCGACAAGGCCACGGCGTTGATGGACGGCAAGGTTCGCGGCCGCATCGTCGTGCGCATCGGCGACTAAACCGGCATTCGGCATCATGACCAGGATGCGCACAGTGGTGGTGGCGCGAGTCGCAGGCGTCCCACCGGCATGCTGGCAAGTGACCTGGCAGCGCATGGCCCTGGCGCTGCTGCTGGGCCTGTTGCCGGTGCTCGCCCTGGCCCAATCTATCCGGCCTCAGACCGTGGCCGCCGGGCTGCAGCATCCGTGGGCATTGGCGTTCCTGCCGCAGGGGCGCTTCCTGGTGACCGAGCGGCCAGGGCGCCTGCGTGTCGTCGATGCCGACGGGCGTCTGGGCGCGCCGGTGGCTGGATTGCCCGCCATTGCCGCGCAAGGGCAGGGTGGCCTGCTCGACCTGGTGCTGGACAACGACTTTGCCACCAACCGCGTGCTCTACTTCTGCTTCTCGGAACCCGCGGGTGCAGGAGGCGGCAATAGCACGGCATTGGCGCGGGCGCGTCTGTCGCAGGACAACGCGCGGCTGCTCGACGTAAACGTGATCTTCAGCCAGCAGCCGAAATACGCCAGCAGTGCGCATTTTGGTTGCCGCATCGTTGAAGGACAACGCGACGGTCGCCCAGATGGCAGTCTGTTCCTGACCCTGGGCGACCGGTTCCGGCGCATGGCCGACGCCCAGACGCTGGACAATCACCACGGCAAGGTGGTGCGCATCCACAAGGACGGCAGCGTGCCGGCGGATAACCCGTTCTCGGCCGGCTCCGGCGCGCGGCCGGAAATCTGGAGCTATGGCCATCGCAATCTGCAGGGCGCGGTGCTGGCGCCAGACGGGCGACTGTGGGTGCACGAGCATGGACCGCAAGGAGGTGACGAGATCAATCTGCCCGTGCCGGGACGCAACTATGGCTGGCCCGTGATCACCTACGGCGAGAACTACGGTGGCGGGAAGATCGGCGCAGGACTGACCCATCACCAAGGTATGGAGCAACCGGTGCATTACTGGGTGCCGTCGATTGCACCATCGGGCATGGTTTTCCTGACCAGTACGCGGTATGGTCAGGCCTGGCGCGGCAATCTGTTTGTCGGTGCGCTGGCCGGACGATTCCTTGACCGCATCGAATGGATCACTGAGGGCAACCGGACGCGCGTCGTGCGCGAAAACCGCTTGTTGACCGAACTCGGCGAACGCATCCGCGACGTGCGCCAGGGCCCCGACGGCCTGCTCTATGTATTGACCGATTCCGCCGATGCGCGCCTGATCAGGCTGCTGCCAGATTGAGTCGGGCGTGATCGGTGTGCGTGGACCGATTGAGCGTCAGGCTGCAGCAAGTTCAAGGGTCACAATCCCTGTTGCAATGCAGCAACGCTAAAGGAGACAACGCATGACTAGCTACGAAAACTTCTATCGACGCTCGATTGACGACCGTGAGGCCTTCTGGGGTGAGCAGGCCAAACGCATCTACTGGAACAAGGCGCCAACGCAGATATGCGACTACAGCAACCCGCCTTTCGCGCGATGGTTCGTCGGCGGCGTTACGAATCTGTGCCACAACGCAGTGGACCGGCATCTGGAGACGCGAGCGGCGCAACCGGCGTTGATCGCGGTGTCGACCGAGACCGGTCAGGAGCAGGTCTACAGCTTTGCCCAACTGCATCTGGAAGTGCAACGCATGGCCGCGAGCATGCTGGCGCTGGGCGTGCAGCAAGGCGATCGGGTACTGATCTACATGCCGATGGTGGCGCAGGCCGCTTTCGCCATGCTGGCCTGCGCGCGCATCGGTGCTATTCACTGCGTGGTGTTCGGCGGCTTCGCGTCCGGAGCGCTGGCGTCCAGGATAGAGGATGCGGCGCCCAAGCTGGTCATCAGCGCCGATGCCGGCTCGCGTGGCGGCAAAGTGGTGCCCTACAAGCCGCTGCTCGATGAAGCCATCCGACTGTCGAGCCACAAACCCGATGCAGTGCTGCTGGTGGACCGCCAACTGGCCAAGATGGATCTGGTGCCGGACCGCGATCACCTGTGGGATGCACTGCGCGAAAAACACATGAATACGAGCGTACCCTGCGCCTGGCTCGATTCAACCCATCCGAGCTATACGCTGTATACCAGCGGCACCACGGGCAAGCCCAAGGGCGTGCAACGCGATACCGGTGGACATACCGTTGCGCTGGCCGCGAGCATGGAACACATCTTCTGCGGCAAGCCCGGCGAGACCTTTTTCGCCACCAGCGATATCGGTTGGGTCGTGGGCCACAGCTACATCATCTACGGTCCGCTGATTGCCGGCATGGCGACCATCATGTACGAGGGACTGCCTACCCGTCCGGACGGCGGCGTTTGGTGGAGCCTGGTGGAGAAGTACAAGGTGACGGTGATGTTCAGCGCACCCACCGCGATCCGGGTGCTCAAGAAACAGGATCCGGCCTTGCTGAGCAAGTACGACCTGTCTTCGTTGCGTGCCCTGTATCTGGCCGGTGAACCGCTGGATGAGCCAACCGCACAATGGATTTCGTCCAGTCTGGGCAAGCCCATCATCGACAACTATTGGCAGACCGAAACCGGCTGGCCGATTCTGGGACTGGCCAACGGCGTCGAGCACGCGACCAGCAAGTTTGGCAGTCCGGGCAAGGCGATCTACGGCTACGACGTCAAGCTCATCGACGAGGTCAGCGGCGAGGAACTGGTGGGCGCCGGCATGAAGGGCGTGGTGGCCATTGAAGGTCCGCTGCCGCCGGGTTGCATGCAGACGGTATGGCAGGACGACGATCGTTTTGTCAGCACCTATTGGAAGAGCATTCCAGGCAAACTGGTCTACAGCACCTTCGACTGGGGCATCCGCGACGAAGACGGTTACTACTTCATCCTGGGGCGAACCGATGACGTCATCAACGTCGCCGGCCATCGGCTGGGCACGCGCGAGATCGAGGAGAGTATTGCCGGCCATCCCAACATCTCGGAAGTGGCGGTGGTCGGGGTTGCTGACGCACTCAAGGGCCAGGCCGCGATGGCATTTGCAATCCTCAAGGATGCCAGCATGCTGGATGACCCGGCCGCGCGACTGCGCCTGGAAGGCGAGATCATGAAGCGGGTCGACCAGGATCTGGGCGCGGTGGCCCGACCGTCGCGCGTGCAGTTCGTCACCGCCCTGCCCAAGACGCGAAGCGGCAAGCTGCTGCGACGCGCCATCGTGGCGGTGTGCGAGGGCCGTGATGCCGGCGACCTGACAACCATGGAAGACCCGGCAGCACTGCAGCAGATCCGCGACGTGGTGGCACGATGACCCAAAAGGCGCCGTTTGCGCCGGATGCTGACGGCGCGCAGTGAGGCGGCTTGACCGCCACGCCAGACAAGCCGAACCGCAATACTTGGAGCGCTTCTGCGTCCCGGTCGCGCAGCAGCACCCTGTTGATTGAGCGCGTCAGATGGTGCCGTCGGGCGTGAAATCGAGCCGCACGGAGCGGATTCGTCGTGGCGTTTTCAGCCTGTCTCACGGCGAGGGACTGCATCGGTGGCACAATCGAACAGTCACCAGGCCCTTCCCAAGCCACAGTCGCATCCGCTATCCGGTTCAGCCGTGCCGCGGAAGGTTAGTCAACGAACAAGACCGACACATGTTTCCTGAAGGGAAACGGAGTTAAGCGAACCATGAGCCAAGATAACCCCGCAGCGACCAGCGCGCCGTCGATCTACCACGCCTACCAATCGAACACCTATCTGTTCGGTGGCAATGCGCCATACGTGGAGGAGATGTACGAAAACTACCTTGCCAATCCTGGCAGTGTTCCAGATTCTTGGCGCGACTATTTTGACGCTTTGCAGCATGTGCCTGCAAGTGACGGCAGCCATTCCAAGGACGTGGCGCACCAGCCGGTCGTCAATGCCTTTGCTGAACGCGCCAAACGCGGTGGTACCAAGGTGGTGTTTGGCAGCAGCGACCAGGAGATGGGACGCAAACGGGTCGCAGTTCAGCAGTTGATCGCGGCTTACCGCAACGTCGGCGCCCGCTGGGCCGACCTCGACCCGCTCAAGCGTCGTGAGCGCGAGCACATTCCTGAGCTGGAGTTGTCGTTCTACGACTTCTCCGATGCCGACCAGGAGATCGTGTTCAACATCAGCAACACCTTCTTCGGCAAGGAGACGATGAGCCTGCGCGATCTGCGCAATGCGTTGTTCGAGACCTATTGCGGCAGCATCGGCGCCGAGTACATGTATATGACCGACCAGGCGCACAAGCGCTGGTGGCAGCAAAAGCTCGAGTCGATCCGAAGCAAACCGAATTTCGATGCGACCAAGAAACGCCATGTGCTGGAACGGCTGACTGCCGCCGAAGGGCTGGAGCGTTTCCTGCACACCAAATATGTGGGGCAAAAACGCTTCTCGCTCGAAGGCGGCGAGAGCTTCATCAACGCCATGGACGAATTGATTCAGCGCGGGGGCGTCGTCGGGATCCAGGAAATCGTCATCGGCATGGCACACCGTGGCCGATTGAACGTGCTGGTGAATTCGCTGGGCAAGCTGCCTGCCATGTTGTTTGCCGAATTCGACCATACGGCACCGGAAGACCTGACCAGTGGCGACGTAAAGTACCACCAGGGTTTCAGCTCCGATGTGTCCACCCCTGGAGGCCCGGTGCACCTGACACTGGCGTTCAATCCATCGCACCTGGAGATCGTCAATCCGGTGGTCGAAGGCTCTGTTCGGGCGCGCATGGACCGGCGCGCCGATCCGCACGGCAAACAGGTGTTGCCAGTGCTGGTGCATGGTGACGCGGCGTTTGCCGGCCAGGGCGTGGTCATGGAAACCCTGGCGCTGGCACAGACCCGGGGCTACTCCACCGGCGGCACGGTGCATATCGTGATCAACAACCAGATCGGCTTCACGACCAGCGATCCGCGCGACAGCCGCTCGACCCTTTATTGCTCGGATGTAGTCAAGATGATTGACGCCCCGGTGCTGCACGTCAATGGCGACGATCCGGAAGCCGTGGTGCTGGCGACACAGATGGCGCTCGACTTCCGCATGGAGTTCCGCAAGGACGTGGTGGTCGACATCATCTGCTTTCGCAAGCTCGGCCACAACGAGCAGGACACCCCTTCGCTGACGCAGCCGCTGATGTACCGCAAGATATCGCAGCATCCTGGTACACGCAGGCTCTACGCCGACAAGCTGGCCGCACAGGGCTTCGAGGCCGAGTTGGGCGAGCAAATGGTCAAAGCCTGCCGCGCGGCATTGGAGGCGGGGAAAAACACCTTCGACCCGGTGCTGACCAATTTCAAGAGCAAGTACGCGGTCGACTGGATGCCGTACCTGAACAAGAAGTGGACCGACGCCGGCGACACCGCGATTCCACGGGCCGAGTGGAACCGGCTGGCCGAGAAGTTGAGCACCATCCCTGCCTCGGTGACCCCACATAAGCTGGTCGAGAAGGTGTACGCCGACCGCGCGGCGATGGGCCGGGGCGATATTCCGGTGGACTGGGGCATGGGCGAGCACATGGCTTTTGCCTCGCTGGTGGCCGGCGGCTACCCGGTTCGGCTCAGCGGGGAGGATTGCGGTCGCGGCACCTTCAGCCACCGCCATTCGGTGATCCATGACCAGAACCGAGAAAAGTTCGACGAAGGCATGTACATCCCGCTGCAGAACGTGGCTGACGGTCAGGCCCCCTTTGTCGTGATCGACTCGATCCTGTCCGAGGAGGCCGTGCTGGCGTTCGAATACGGCTATGCGTCCAACGACCCGAACACGCTGGTGATCTGGGAAGCCCAGTTCGGTGACTTCGTCAACGGCGCGCAGGTCGTGATCGACCAGTTCATTGCCTCCGGTGAGGTCAAGTGGGGCCGGGTGAACGGAATCACGCTGATGCTGCCGCACGGCTATGAAGGTCAGGGTCCGGAGCACAGTTCGGCGCGTCTGGAGCGTTTCATGCAATTGAGCGCGGACGCCAACATGCAAGTGGTGCAGCCGACCACGGCCAGCCAGATCTTTCATATTCTGCGCCGCCAGATGGTGCGCAATCTGCGCAAGCCGTTGATCATCATGACGCCCAAGTCGCTGTTGCGGGCCAAGGACGCGGCGTCGCCGTTATCCGAGTTCACCGAGGGCTGCTTCCAGACCGTGATCCCCGAGAAGGAAGAGATCAAGGCCGACAAGGTCAAGCGGGTGATCTGCTGCAGCGGCAAGGTCTACTACGACCTGGCGCGTCGGCGCGAGGAGCGTGGCACCGACGACAGCGCCATTCTCCGGATCGAGCAACTCTATCCGTTTCCGCACAAGGCCTTTGCGACCGAGCTCAAGAAGTACCCGAATGCGACCGAGATCGTCTGGTGCCAGGACGAGCCGCAGAACCAGGGAGCCTGGTTTTTCGTGCAGCATTACATCCACGAAAACATGCTCGAGGGTCAGAAACTGGGTTATTCAGGACGTGCTTCGTCGGCTTCCCCGGCAGTCGGTTATTCGCACTTGCACCTCAAGCAGCAAAAGGCCTTGGTCGACGGTGCGTTCGCCAAGCTCAAGGGCTTCGTGCTCTCCAAGTAAGCACTATTTGCCCACCCCGAATGCAACACCGTAGTTGAAAGAAGAACTGACATGGCCATCGTAGAAGTCAAGGTACCCCAGTTGTCGGAATCGGTTGCTGAAGCAACACTCTTGCAATGGAAGAAAAAGGTTGGCGACACCGTCACCGCTGATGAGATCCTGATCGAGGTCGAGACCGACAAGGTCGTCCTTGAAGTGCCGGCGCCGTCGTCCGGTGTGTTGGTCGAGTTGGTGCAAGCCGATGGCGCCACCGTGCTGGCCGAGCAACTCATTGCCCGCATCGACACCAGTGGCGGTGCCGTCGCGTCGGCAGCCAAGCCGGCAGCCAAGCCGGCAGCCGAGTCCGCGGCCACTTCGGCGAAGGCCGCTGCACCTGCCGCTGCAGCACCCGGCACGGCCAAGGCCGGCGTTGCCATGCCAGCTGCGGCCAAGATCATGGCCGACAACAAGATCGACCCTGCAAGCGTGTCCGGCACTGGCAAGGACGGGCGTATCACCAAGGGTGATGTCACTTCCGCTCTGGCCAAACCGGCCGCGCCAGCCGCTGCAGCTGTGCCACAGGTCACGCCGCGGGCGGCAACCTTGCTACCCCAGGTTTCGGCGGCCCAGCCCAATCTGGGTGACCGTCCGGAACAACGTGTGCCGATGAGCCGCCTGCGCGCCCGAATTGCCGAGCGTCTGCTGCAGTCGCAGTCGACCGCCGCCATCCTGACCACGTTCAACGAGGTCAACATGGCGCCGGTGATGGAGATGCGCAAACGCTTCCAGGAGAAGTTCGAGAAGGAACATGGCGTCAAGATCGGCTTCATGAGCTTCTTCGTGAAAGCCGCCGTGCATGCACTCAAGAAGTTCCCGGTGCTTAACGCGTCGGTGGACGGCAATGACGTCGTCTACCACGGCTATTTCGACATCGGTATCGCCGTGGGTTCGCCTCGCGGTCTGGTGGTGCCCATTTTGCGCAATGCCGATCAGATGAGTTTTGCCGAGATCGAAAAGAAGATTGCCGAATACGGTGCCAAGGCGCGCGACGGCAAGTTGGGCCTCGAAGAAATGACAGGCGGAACCTTCTCCATCTCCAACGGCGGCGTGTTCGGCTCCATGCTGTCCACGCCCATCATCAACCCGCCACAAGCGGCCATCCTGGGCGTGCATGCGACCAAGGAACGGGCCGTGGTGGAAAACGGAGTGGTCGTGGTGCGCCCGATCAACTACCTGGCCATGAGTTATGACCACCGCATCATCGATGGTCGTGAGGCTGTGCTGGGCCTGGTCGCGATGAAGGAAGCCCTGGAAGATCCGGCTCGCCTGCTGTTTGATATTTGAGGAAAGACATGGCACAAGAATTTGACGTCGTTGTCATCGGCGCCGGCCCCGGCGGGTACATTGCGGCCATCCGCGCGGCCCAGCTCGGCATGAAGGTGGCCTGCGTTGATGAATGGAAGAACGCGCAGGGTGGCCCCGCGCCCGGGGGAACCTGCACCAACGTAGGTTGCATTCCGTCCAAGGCACTGCTGCAGTCGTCCGAGAACTACGAGCATGCGTCGCTGCACTTTGCGGACCATGGCATAGGCGTCAAGGGCTTGTCGATGGACGTCACCAAAATGGTGGCACGCAAGGATTCCGTGGTCAAGCAGAACAACGACGGCATCCTGTATCTATTCAAGAAGAACAAGGTGACGTTCTTTCATGGCCGCGGCTCCTTTGTCAGTGCCAAGGACAGCAGCTACGAGATCAAGGTGTCCGGCGCCAAATCCGACACCTTGCGTGCCGCTCAGGTAATCGTGGCCACCGGCTCGACAGCCCGTCCGCTGCCGGGCGTGGCCTTCGACGAGGAGCGCATCCTGTCCAACGATGGTGCGCTGCGCATCGGCGCCGTGCCGAAGAAGCTCGGCGTCATCGGAGCCGGTGTCATCGGCCTGGAGATGGGTTCGGTCTGGCGCCGTCTGGGCGCCGAGGTGACCATCCTCGAGGGCCTGCCGGCCTTTCTGGGCGCCGTCGACCAGCAGATTGCCAAGGAGGCGCAAAAAGCGTTTACCAAGCAGGGACTGAAGATCGAGCTCGGCGTCAAGGTCGGCGAAATAAAGTCGGCACGCAAGGGCGTGACCATCGCCTACCTTGATGCCAAGGGCGGGAAACAGTCGCTGGTGGTGGATCACCTGATCGTGTCCATCGGCCGGGTCGCCAACACCGAAGGCCTGGATGCTGCGGCGGTGGGCTTGAAGCTGGATGAACGCGGCGCCATCGTCGTCGACGACGATTGCCGCACCAACCTGCCCGGCGTGTGGGCGGTGGGCGATGTGGTGCGTGGGCCGATGTTGGCGCACAAGGCCGAAGAAGAAGGCGTTGCCGTTGCCGAGCGCATCGCCGGTCAACATGGCCACGTCAATTTCGATACCATTCCCTGGGTGATATACACCAGCCCGGAGATCGCCTGGGTCGGCAAAACCGAGCAACAACTCAAGGAGTCTGGCGTCGCCTACCGCACGGGTAGCTTCCCGTTCCTGGCCAACGGCCGGGCACGTGCGCTCGGTGACACCACCGGCATGGTCAAGATGATCGCCGACGAGGTGACAGACGAGATTCTCGGCGTGCATATCGTCGGCCCGATGGCCAGCGAGTTGATCGCCGAATGTGTCGTGGCCATGGAATTCCGCGCCAGCAGCGAGGACATTGCGCGCATCTGCCACGCACATCCGTCGCTGAGCGAGGCTACGAAAGAAGCCGCTCTGGCGGTGGACAAGCGCGCACTGAACTTCTGATCCATGCGCGGCTTGCGAGTCGGGCCGGGAGCCCGTGCATGGCGGTGAAGCCTGTTCACGCGGCCTACGAGCGGGAACTCGCGCTGCGGGGCTACCAGAGTGATCCTGGCCAACTGGCCGTCATCGAGGAACTCGAGCGCTGTGCGGCCGACTGGGATGCCTACCTGGCCAAACGTGCGGGTCGTCTGCGCAAACTGATCAACCGGCCACCGATCCCGCGCGGCGTCTACATGTACGGCGGGGTGGGGCGTGGCAAGAGCTTTCTGATGGATTGCTTCTTCGGCGCGGTGGCCGTCAAGCGCAAGACCCGGCTGCATTTTCACGAATTCATGCGCGAAGTGCACCGCAAGTTGACCAGTTTGCAGGGCACCGTAGACCCGCTGGACGAACTGGCGCGGCAGATGGCGCGCAAGTACCGGCTGCTGTGCTTCGACGAATTCCATGTCGCCGACATCACCGACGCGATGATCCTGCATCGCCTGCTTGACGCCTTGTTTGCGCAAGGTGTGGGATTCATCACCACATCGAACTTCAAGCCCGACGACCTTTACCCGAACGGTTTGCATCGCAACCGCATCCTGCCGGCGATCGCGCTGCTCAATGAAAAGCTTGCCGTCATTGCGATCGGCGACGGGACCGACTACCGCTTGCGCGCGCTGGAGGACGTCAAGTTCTACCATGTGCCATGCGGACCTGCGGCCGATCTGGAACTGGAGGCGGCCTTCAGCCATCTGGCCGAGGTGCATGACGAGGATCCGGTATTGCATATTGAGGCGCGCCAGATCCGATCACATCGGCGCGCCGGTGGCGTGGTGTGGTTCGATTTCAAGACCCTGTGTGGTGGCCCTCGTTCCCAGAACGATTATCTGGAGATCGCCACACAGTTCCATACCGTGCTGCTGAGTGATGTCCCGATGATGTCGGTGCGCATGTCGTCGGAGGCACGACGCTTTACCTGGCTGGTTGACGTCCTGTACGACCGCAAGGTCAAACTTATCCTGTCGGCCGAGGTCGAGCCGGAACAACTCTATACCGAAGGTCCGCTGGCCCATGAATTCGTGCGCACCGTGTCGCGTCTGCACGAGATGCAGACGCGTGCGTTCATGGCGCAAGAGCGCAGAATGGTCGATACTTCACTAACATGAAATCTGGTCTTTTCCTGGTCAGCCTGAGCCTGCTTGCGACCGCGCTGCACGCGCAGGACGACGCAATTCGCAACCTGCAAATGCGCGAGGCAGAGCAGCGCGCGTGGATTTCCAACACGCGTGCGGCCTACGACGCGCAATTCAAGGCCCAGGAGATCGCGTGTTACCAGCGTTTTGCCGTCAACGACTGCCTGCTGGACAGCCGGCGCACGCAACGCGAAGTCATGGCCGACCTGCGTCGGCAGGAAATCCTGATCAATGACACCCAACGCAAGCGCCGCGGCGCACAGCAGTTGCTTCGATCCGACGAGAAGCTGAAGACTCGGGATTAGGCGCGGCGCGGCCGGGCCGGGTCAGGTGTCCAGTGGCTCGAGCTTGACCACCACCAGAGACAAATTGTCACCCGAGCCCTGGGCGCGTTCACGCGCCTTGTCGATCAGGAACTCCGCCGCCTCGCGGGCGGAAAGTCGATTGAGCACTTCACCCATCTCCTGGTCGTTGAAGTAATGCCAGATGCCGTCGCTGCATGCCAGCAGCGTATCGCCAGATCGCATGCGGGGAATGAAGTGGATGTCGACCGGCGGCTCGGTTTCGGTCCCCAGGCAACCCATCAGAATGTTGGATTGCGGGTGGACGTTGGCTTCTTCCTCCGTGATTTCCCCGCGTTTGACCAGCATCTGCACGTAGGAATGGTCGGTCGTGCGGCGGATCAAACGCCCGCTTTGATAGTGGTAGATGCGCGAGTCGCCAGAGTGCGCCCAATGGCAGTCGCCCCCTGCATTGAGCACGAAGGCGGCTATCGTGCTGTGCGGCTCTTCCTCGGACGAGATGGCCGTGAGCTTGATCACCACGTGGGCCTCGCGGGCGACCTGCATCAGCATGGCCGCTGCATCGTCGCTGGCAGGTGCGTACCGGTCAAACAACTGGGCCGCGGTCATGATGACCTGGTCCGAAGCCTTGCGGCCCCCGCTACGTCCGCCCATGCCGTCCGCGACGACGCCCATCAAGCAACCGTTGATACGCGCATGATTGAGCACGCCAACCCTATCCTGCTGGTAATCGCGGTCGCCCTTGTGAATTCCCGTTGCAGCGGTCAGTCGGTAACCATTGGTCATTTTTGCGCCATCTGGGGACGGTAGCCTGCAAAAAGCAGGACAATCCCGGGTGTCTTCAGCCTCGTGCCACCGTGACCCCACGGCAGTGCTGCTGCGGCTGATTCTAGACCCATGCTGTGGATTCCGACCTTCATTCTCCTGAACGCAGGCTGATCGAGTTGACGATGGCGCATGCCGACCTCGAGGCGCTGATCGACAGCACCGGTCTGGCCCGGCCACTCGACGAACTCGCATTGCGCCGACTCAAGAAGCGCCGATTGGCGCTGCACGACGAAATGCAGCACCTGCGCGCCCATTTGACGCCCGGCGATCCGGCCTGATCGATGGACTTGCGCGCACAGGTCGATCAGGCATTTGCAGCGGGCGGCGTATTGCCACGCCTGCTGCCCGATTTTCTTCCGCGCAGCGGTCAGATCGCCATGGCGCAGGCCATCGCCGAAACCATTGACAGCGGCGGCACCCTGGTTGTCGAAGCGGGGACCGGAGTGGGCAAAACCTTTTCCTATCTGGTTCCGGCCTTGCTCAGCGGCGAGCGAGTCTTGCTCTCCACGGCGACCAAAACCTTGCAGGACCAGCTGTTCGGGCGCGATCTGCCGCAGTTGGTACAGGCCCTGGAACTGCCATTGCGCACAGCGCTGCTCAAAGGCAGGGGCAGCTATCTGTGTCTGCATCGGATGGAACTGGCGCGCCAGAGTGCGGCACTGGAGGACCGGACCCTGGTGCGGACCCTGGCCAAGATCGAGCAATGGTCCCAATCCACCCGCACTGGCGACCTGGCCGAACTCCCCGGTCTGGACGAGCGTTCGCCCATATTGCCGCATGTGACCTCGACGCGCGAGAACTGCCTTGGTGCCCAGTGCCCGAAGTTTCGCGCCTGCCACGTGAATCAGGCGCGACGCGAAGCTTTGGCTGCGGACGTGGTGGTGATCAACCATCATCTGTTTTTTGCCGATCTGGCGGTGCGGGAATCCGGCATGGCCGAGCTGTTGCCAACCGTGCGCACGGTGATCTTCGACGAAGCCCATCAGCTCAACGAGACCGGCCTGCAGTTCCTGGGTAGACAACTCTCCAGCGGCCAACTCATCGATTTCGCACGCGACCTGCTGGCGGTGGGTCTGCAACATGCGCGCGGCCTGGTCGATTGGCAGCAGACAGCGGCGCAGGTGGAGCGCGCCGCCCGCGATCTGCGTATGCTCGCTGGCCGACTGCCACCTGGTAGTCGCTTGCGCTGGGCCGATGCGGCGCCAGACACCATGTCACCGGACGCATGGCAGCAGGCCATGGATGCCTTGCACGCGGCCCTGGTCCTGGCCGGCGAAGCGCTGGGCAAGGTGGCGCAGACCGGCCCCGATTTTGAGCGCCTGATCGAGCGCGGCCTCCGGCTGCAGGCGCTGGCTGAATTTTTCGTGCGCGAACGGGACCCGGCCTGTGTGCGCTGGGTCGACGTGGGCGCCCAATTGCGCCTGATCGAGTCGCCGCTGGACATTGCACAGGCGGTCAAGGAAAAACTGCTCAAGGCCGATGCCGATGAGGCGAGCCGCCGCGCCTGGATCTTCACATCAGCGACGCTGGGTGACGAAGCCACGCTGCGCTGGTTCACCGAGCCCTGCGGTCTTTCCGATGCCAGGATTCTGCGGGTGGACAGCCCATTTGACTACCCGCGGCAGGCCGCGGTATATGTGCCGCGCAGCTTGCCGCGACCGGCCGATCCCGGCCACAGCGGCCAGGTCGCACTGCTGGTTGAGCGCCTGGCACTGGAGATCGGTGGTCGTACGCTGGTGCTGACCACCACGCTCAAGGCGCTGCGCATCATCAGCGAGCAGTTGCAGCGTCGCTTCGATGGCACCCAGGAGATCCGGGTGCTGGTGCAGGGGCAAGGTCCGAAACGCGAGTTGATGGAGCGCATGCGCGAAGCCGCCAACGACGGCGGGCCGGGCTGCATTCTGGTGGCGTCGGCCTCGTTCTGGGAGGGCATCGACATTCCCGGCGATGCCTTGCAGATGGTGGTGATCGACAAGTTGCCGTTTCCCCCTCCGAACGATCCGCTGGTGGAGGCACGTGCCGGTAGGCTTGAAGCCGCCGGTCGCAGTCCGTTCAACGACTACTTCCTGCCGGAAGCTGCGGTGGCCTTGAAACAGGGTGCAGGCCGGCTGGTTCGACGTGAATCGGACCGCGGCGTGCTGGTACTGTGCGATACACGGCTGACGGCCATGGGTTACGGGCGGCGTTTGCTCAAGGCCTTGCCGCCGATGCGGATGCTGGAGTCGGAAGAAGCCCTGGTGGCATTGCTGCGCGAACTTACCAAACCTTCCACCACGGCTCATCATCGCGCTTGAACCCGCGTGCGAAATAGCGGCTGTTCGGATAATTGGTCTGAAGTACCCGTTTGGAGTCGTCTTGCAACTGGGTCATGCCGAGCGCTTCGTAGGACTTGACCATGATGTACAAGGGCTTCCTCGAGCGCCGGCACATCCCGGTAGTCCGCCAGGGCCGCCTGGGACCGATTGACGGCTGCCAGGTAGGCGCCGCGCTGGTAGTAATAGCGCGCGACATGGACCTCGTATTGCGCCAGCGAGTTCACGATGTAATTCATGCGCAAACGCGCATCCGGGGTGTAGCGCGAGTCCGGGAAGCGCGTGGCAAGTTCCTTGAAGGCCTCGAACGACTCCTTGGCGGCCTTCTGGTCCCGTTCGGAAAGGTCTTGACGGGTCAAGAACGAAAACATGCCGAGGTCGTCATTGAAGTTGACGATACCCTTCAGATACAAGGCATAGTCGACTGCCGGGCTGGCCGGATGCAGCTTCAGGAAGCGCTCGATGGTGGCCAGGGCCTGTGCCGGTTCGCCGCCCTTGTAATGGGCATAGGCTTTGTCGAGTTGCGCCTGCTGGGCCAGCGGCGTACCGGCGGCGCGACCCTCGAGCTTCTCCAGCAGCAGCGTCGCCTTGTCGTACGAGCCGGATTTCAACTCGTCCTTGGCTTCGGCGTAGATGCGGTTGGGGCTCCAGTTGGCGGTCTTGTCTTCCGGTGTGGTTGATGCACAACCGGCGAGCCACAAAGCGGTACCCGCCAGAAGCACAAGGCGAACCATCGATAATTTGACGCTAAGCATGGGGACGACCTTGGTAACGAACAGCAACGGGATTATATCGGGGGCACTTGATTTGCTCGGGGAGGACGACGCGAACGATGCCGGCGACGAAAACGAGATCCGGACATGGCGCGTCGACGCGGTGCAGCACGGCGAGCGACTGGACAAGGTGCTGGCGGCGGCCATCAGCGAGTTCTCGCGCAACTACCTCAAACAGCTGATAGAGCAGGGTGCGGTGCAGCGCAACGGCGAGCCACAACTCAAGGTGTCGGTGCGCGTGAAGGCGGGCGATGCCATGCGTGTGAGTCTGCGCCCGACGCCGCAGAGCCAGGCCTTCAAGCCCGAGGTCATGGCATTGGAAGTCATGCACCAGGATGCCGACCTGCTGGTGATTCTGAAACCGGCAGGCCTGGTGGTGCACCCGGCGCCCGGCAACTGGAGCGGCACGTTGCTCAACGGCTTGCTGGCCTGGGATCCGCGCCTGGGTGATTTACCACGCGCCGGCATCGTGCACAGACTGGACAAAGACACCAGCGGCCTGATGCTGGTGGCGCGATCCAGGCCGGCCATGGATGCACTGGTGCGCATGATTGCCGAGCGCGAGGTGCAGCGCCAGTATCTGGCATTGGCCCATGGCCGCTGGGAAGGCGCAGCGTGCCGGGATGTCCAGGCATCAATCGGGCGCGATCCGCGTAACCGCCTGCGCATGGCGGTGCTGGAGGCGGACAAGTCGGGTGCCAAGGATGCCCGCACGACGATTGAGCGACTCGACGGCAACGAGAAGCACACCCTGGTGCGTTGCAGTCTGCATACCGGGCGCACCCATCAGATACGGGTCCACATGGCGTTCATCGGGCATCCGCTGGTTGGCGACGAGACCTACGGCGGGCAAGGTCGGACGGTTATCGGACGGCAGGCGCTGCATGCATTCCGGCTGGCGCTGGCGCATCCGATCAGCGCCAGGCCACTGCAGTTCGTGACGCCATTGCCAGCTGACATGCAACAGGCCGTGGCCCATGTGGGCCTGCGCTACAATCCGGCCTGACAGAGCGTCGGTGTGCAACATGGCATGGCGACACCTGATCCACGCGCCGCAGACGTTCGATCTGCCCGCTGCGTTCCAAATTGACAGGCATCGACGCGCACCCGCTGGTGCCACTTCCGGAATCCCTTGACGATGAATACCGCTCAGGCAAAGCGTGTACTGGAAACCGCCCTGATCTGTGCGCCTCAACCGCTGCAGTTGCGGGAGCTGCGCGCGTTGTTCGACGATGCCGTCGGCGCCGACACCATTGCGCAGATGTTGCGGGACCTGCAACTCGACTGGGCCCAAAACGGTGTAGAACTGGTGCAGGTTGCCAGCGGCTGGCGCTTCCAGAGCCGCCCGGAGATGCGCGAGTTCCTCGATCGACTGCATCCGGAAAAGCCGCCGCGTTACACCCGCGCAACACTGGAGACCCTGGCCATCATTGCCTACCGCCAACCGGTTACGCGCGGCGACATGGAAGACATCCGTGGCGTGACGATCAACTCTGCCATCATCAAGCAGCTCGAAGATCGCAACTGGATCGAAGTCATAGGTCACCGTGAGGCGCCGGGCCGGCCGGCCTTGTTTGCCACGACGCGCCATTTTCTTGATGACCTGGGGCTGCGCTCGCTCGACCAGCTTCCGTTGCTGGACAAGGATGCCGTGGCCGCGGACATGTTCGATTCGCTCGTGCCGCCAGCCGAAACACCGGTCGCCCCAAGCGCTGATCCGTTGCCCGACGCCAGGACTGATGACGAGTCGGCGCACGCCCGTTCGGATAAGCCAAGTCCGACATCAACCCCTATCTCAACCGCTGCCGGGCCTTTGCCAACGGATGCGACACCCATCGTGGAACCCGACAATGAATGACACCCCTCAGGACGACGCGCCCGTGAACCCGCCTGCGCACGACGACACGCGGCCCGCCGAGGTAACACCGACACCGGATGCAGCTGGTGATCAGGCTGTGCCGAGCGGCGATGCGGTAGCCACCGACTCGGCGGCGGGCGAGCAGAAAGCAGCCACCCGGTCCGCTGCGATGCCAATGGACGATAACAAGATCCGTTTCGAGGATGTCATTTCGGGCCAGTTTGACGCGGACGAAGAGAGCCCGGATGTGGCTGCGCCCAAGCGGGTGCTGGCGCCGCAAGCCGAGACGCCCAAGTTGCACAAGGTGCTGGCGCAGGCGGGCATGGGCTCACGGCTGGAGATGGAGCAACTGATCATGGAAGGGCGGATCACGGTCAACAACGAGCCAGCCCATATCGGCCAACGCATTCAGCATGGCGACCATGTGAAGGTCAACGGCAAGCCGATCCGGTTCCGGGTCGAGGCCCCCGCGCCGCGGGTGATCGCCTATCACAAACCAGCGGGTGAAGTGGTCACGCACGATGATCCACAGAACCGGCCCACGGTGTTCCGCCGCTTGCCCAAGTTGCAACAAGGCAAATGGCAATCCGTGGGACGGCTGGACCTCAACACCGAGGGTCTACTGCTATTCACCAGTTCCGGTGAACTGGCCAACAACCTGATGCACCCGCGCTTCGGCCTGGAGCGCGAGTACGCCGTGCGGGTACTGGGCGCGTTGAGCAATGACGAGAAGCAACGCCTGCTCGAGGGCGTGCGCCTGGATGATGGCATGGCGCAGTTCGGCTCCATCGAGGACGGCGGTGGCGAAGGCGCCAACTGTTGGTACCGCGTGACCATCTCCGAGGGGCGCAATCGCGAAGTGCGGCGCATGCTCGAGGCGGTCGGTCATGCAGTCAGCCGGCTGATCCGCATCCGCTATGGCGCCATGATGCTGCCGCGCGGCCTCAAGCGCGGCGCATGGATGGAACTCGACGACTCCGATATCCAGTCCTTGCACCGGGCCGTAGCGCGCGCCGGCGACACGGGCGACCATGCCGGCTCTGCCGATGCCGCGGGAAGGGCGGGCTCGGGCGGTGGACGTGGTGCCAACCGCAAGCGTCGCGGCGGTGGCCGGGGCGGCGCGCCGGGTCGCGCCTCCGAGGGTGGGCGCGACGCATCACGTGGACCGGCGCAAACCGGCGCCGGTAGCGCCGCTGCGGGCGGACGCAGCCGCAACCGCAATCGCAATCAGCCCCAACACGATGACTCCGGCGAGCGGGCCGACCGCAAGGCGGCGGAGTCACAGCCCGATCCGATGAAGACCGCATTTGGTTATATCGGAGCGGACAGCTTTACCAAGCAGCGCCAGGGACCGGGGCAACGGCGCGGGCCCGGGCGTGGCAACGGCGGCTCGTCCGGCAATTCCGGCGGGGGTGGCGGCAACCGGCGTGGCGGTCGCGGCCGCTAGTTGCACGCACAAGGTCACCCGTCGCAGGGGGCGGCTGTCTGCGTCTGCCCGCGGTAGAATGCAAAGCTTTGCCCCTTGCGGCAAAGCCCAGAATCATCCCATCAGGAATCACCATGTCAATCGAACGCACTCTTTCCATCATCAAGCCTGACGCCGTTGCCAAGAACGTCATCGGTCAGATCTATGCCCGTTTCGAAGCCGCCGGGCTGAAGGTCATCGCTGCGCGCATGACTCGCCTGTCGCGTGCCGACGCGGAAGCTTTCTACGCCGTGCACAAAGAGCGTCCCTTTTTCAACGACCTGGTCAGCTTCATGATCTCCGGCCCGGTGATGATCCAGGCTCTGGAAGGCGAGAACGCAGTGCTCAAGAACCGTGACCTGATGGGCGCAACCGATCCGAAAAAGGCCGCTCCCGGCAGCATTCGCGCCGACTTCGCCGACAGCATTGACGCCAATGCGGTGCACGGCTCTGACGCTGCCGAGACGGCTGCTGTCGAACTGGCGTTCTTCTTCCCGGCGATGAACGTCTACACCCGATAGTCCCAACGATGTTGGCCAACCTGCTCGATTACGACCTCGAGGGTTTGGCCGCATTTTGCGAGCGGCTGGGTGAAAAGAGGTTTCGCGCGACCCAGCTGTTTCGCTGGATCCACCAGAAAGGCGCTGCCGACTTCGACGCCATGACCGACCTGGCTCGGCCACTGCGCGAGAAGTTGCGCGATGTCGCCGAGATCCGCATGCCGATCGTCACCTCCGAGCAGCGCTCGGCCGACGGCACCATCAAGTGGTTGTTCGATGTCGGTGGCGGCGACGCCGTCGAATCGGTTTTCATTCCTGAGTCGGACCGTGGCACCCTGTGTGTTTCGTCACAGGCTGGATGCGCCGTGGGTTGCCGCTTTTGCTCCACCGGCCACCAGGGTTTCAGCCGTAATCTGAGCGTCGGCGAGATCGTCGGGCAATTGTGGTTTGCCGAGCGTTTCCTGCGCGTGCATCTCGGTCGCAACGACCGTGTCATCTCGAACGTCGTGATGATGGGCATGGGTGAGCCCTTGCAGAACTACGCGGCTTTGGTACCTGCCTTGCGCGTGATGCTCGATGACCATGGATATGGCCTGTCGCGACGCCGCGTCACGGTGTCCACGTCCGGTGTCGTGCCGATGATGGAACGACTGGGTCGCGACTGTCCGGTGGCCTTGGCGGTGTCCTTGCACGCGCCCACAGATGCCTTGCGCGACAACCTGGTGCCGCTGAACAAGAAATACCCGTTGCAGGAACTGCTGCAGACCTGTGTCGCCTATCTGGCACATGCGCCGCGCGATTTCATCACTTTCGAATACTGCATGATCGACGGCGTCAACGACCAGGTGTCGCAGGCGCATGAACTGGTTGCGCTGATTCGGCAGTCGGGCAACGGCAGCAGCTGGTGCAAGTTCAATCTGATCCCGTTCAATCCGTTCCCGGCGTCCGGACTCAAAGGCTCTGCGGCTGCGCGCATCTCCGCCTTTGCGCGTGTACTGATCGACGCCGCAATCGTGACCACGGTGCGCAAGACGCGCGGCGACGACATCGATGCGGCCTGCGGTCAACTGGCCGGCGACGTGCGCGATCGCACGGGTGTGGCCGGGCGCATTGCGCAACAGCGCACAATCATGCTCACACCGGTTGCAATGAATGCACCCGAACAAAAGGAAGGTTGACGCATGGTGAATATCGATAGCGTGGGCAACCCCATGTGGCAACGAATGGCCATGCTGGCCTTGTCGTTGCTGGCCTGTCTGCAACTGGCCTCGTGCGCGACGTCTGGAGCGGGAGCTGAGAACGCACCGCGGGCTGACATCGTGACCCAATCTGATGAGCCCCAGGATCGCACTCGTGCACGCATTCGTCTGGAGTTGGCTGTAGCTTATTTCGAACAGGGCAAGACCACCATTGCGCTGGACGAGCTCAAGCAGGCCTTGGCGGTCGATCCGAGTTTTGCCGAAGCCTACACTTTGCGCGGTCTGGTCTATATGCGACTCAACGATGCGGCCCTGGCAGAGTCGAGCTTTCGACGTGCGCTGGTGCTCAAGCCGGGAGACGCCAACACCTTGCACAACCTGGGCTGGATGATGTGCCAGGGCGACCGACATGCCGAATCCATGCAGTTCTTTGACCAGGCGCTGGCAGATGCCAACTACGGCGAACGGCCCAAAACCCTGATGACCAAAGGTCTGTGTCAGATGCGGGCGAACAAGCCGGCCGAGGCGGAAGCCAGCCTGCTGCAGTCATTTCAGCTCGATGCCGGCAATCCGATCACCGAGTACAACCTGGCCTTGTTGATGTTCCGACGGGGTGACCTGACCCGGGCGCAGTTTTACATCCGGCGTCTGAATAACAGCGAATGGGCCAACGCAGAATCACTCTGGCTCGGCATCAAGGTCGAGCGAAAGCTGGACAACCGCGCGGCAATGGAACAACTGGCTGTGCCACTGCGCAAGCGATTTGCGCAATCTCCAGAGACTGCGCTGTACGACCGGGGGGCGTTCGATGAATGATGCGGTCGATTCGATTGCAGTGCCGGTCTCTGCACCGCCCGGGCCTTCTGCCGGCACCTTGCTGCGCGGCGCGCGCGAGGCGGCGGGCTTGCATATCGGTGCGCTGGCGGTGTCGCTGAAGATTCCGGTGAAGAAGCTCGAGGCGCTGGAGGCGGATGACCTTGAACAACTGCCCGACGCGGTATTTGCGCGGGCTCTGGCGGCAACGGTTTGCCGTACGCTCAAGATCGACCCCGAACCGGTATTGCAGCAGTTGCCGCAGTTGAAGAAAGCCCCACTGCCTGTTGGCGGGCATGGCGAGCAGGTGCGACTCGATTCGCGCCATGAATTGCGCCTGTCGGGATCGTTCAATCTGCCCAAGCCCGTGCTGATGATCACAGCCGCATTGCTGCTCGGCGCCTTGGTGGTGTTGCTGCTGCCATACTTGCGCGACAGTGCCGGTGTGCCTGGCGCTGTGGACGGCGAGGTGACGATCGTTCTGCCCGAACCCATGTCGTTACCGGTCCCTGCTACAGATCCGCAGGCAGCCGCTTCCGACAGTTTGCCTGCGCTTGCACCGGCCGCTACAGCCTCAGCCGAGGCCTCGGCCGCTGCACCGGTTGCCTCCGCCGTCGAGCCAGCAGCCGCTGCAGAGCCCACGGCCATCGCGGTATTCAGCGCGCGCGAAGCCGCCTGGGTGCAAGTACTGGGTGCGGATGGCGTGGTGCACCTGCGCAAGACCATGGGCGCCGGAGAAGCCGTACGCATCAATGGCGCGCTGCCGCTGTCCGTCGTGATCGGTCGCGCCAATGCGATCGATGTGCTGGTGCGCGGCAAGCCGTTCGAATTGACGCCGGTGGCCAAGGACAACGTGGCCCGATTCCAGATTAAGTGACATCATGACCCCCGTCCAGGAGCCCATTCCCCCCATCGTCATCGCACGGCATATCACACGACAGGCCCGAATCGTCTCGGGATCGCGCATCGTCACGGTCGGTGGTGGAGCGCCGGTGCGGGTGCAGTCGATGACCAATACCGACACGGTTGATGTGATCGGTACCGCGATCCAGGTCAAGGCTTTGGCACTGGCCGGCTCCGAGATGGTGCGCATCACCGTGAACACGCCGCAGGCCGCCCAGGCGGTTGCGCCGATTCGCGCGCAATTGGACCGCATGGGAATCGATGTGCCGCTGGTCGGCGATTTCCATTACAACGGCCATCGCCTGCTGACTGATTTTCCAGAGTGCGCGCAGGCCTTGTCCAAGTACCGGATCAATCCGGGTAATGTGGGCAAGGGTGACAAACACGACCGCCAGTTCGCCCAGATGATCGAGGCTGCCATGCGCTGGAGCAAGCCGGTACGCATTGGTGTGAACTGGGGCAGCCTGGACCAGGAGTTACTGGCACGGCTGATGGACGATAACGCCGCGCGCGCCCAACCCTGGGACGCCAAGTCCGTGATGTACGAGGCGCTGATCCGTTCAGCTGTCGGCTCCGCCGACCAGGCACGCGACATGGGCCTGGATCCGAATCAGATCATCCTGTCTTGCAAGGTCAGTGGCGTGCAGGATTTGGTGGCGGTTTACCGCGCATTGGCGCGTCGCTGCGACTATGCACTGCACCTGGGGCTGACCGAAGCCGGCATGGGTGCCAAGGGCGTGGTGGCGTCGTCCGCGGCATTGGCCATCTTGCTGCAGGAAGGCATAGGAGACACGATCCGCGTGTCGCTCACGCCAGCGCCGGGCGAAGCCCGCACGCAAGAGGTGGTAGTGGCGTCGGAGATCCTGCAGGCGCTGGGTGTACGTGCCTTTGTACCCAGTGTCACGGCGTGTCCGGGATGCGGGCGTACCACCAGCACCACGTTCCAGGAACTGACCCAGCAGATCGACGATTTCCTGCGTGCGCAGATGCCGGTCTGGCGCGAGAAATATCCCGGCGTCGAGCGACTCAAGGTGGCGGTGATGGGTTGTATCGTGAATGGCCCGGGCGAAAGCAAACATGCCGACATCGGCATCAGCCTGCCCGGAACAGGCGAGGCGCCGGCCGCGCCGGTGTTCATCGATGGTGAAAAACGCATGACGCTGCGCGGTGATGCCATTGCCCGCGATTTCCAGGTCGTGGTCGAGAACTACATCGAAAAGCGCTTTGCGGCCCCGGCGGCAGTGGCCGACTCGGCCGGATGACAAACACAATGGCGAAACCACAAGACCAGTCCCGCGTCGGCAAGCTTGCCGCGGTCAAGGGCATGAACGACATTTTCCCGCCCGAATCGGCGCAGTGGGAATGGTTTGAACAACATGTGCGCGATGTCATGGGCTGTTATGCCTACGGCAGCATCCGCACGCCCATCGTCGAGCACACGCAACTGTTTGTCAAAGGCACGGGCGAGACCACCGACATCGTCGAGAAGGAGATGTACTCCTTCGAGGATCGGCTCAACGGCGAACACCTCACGCTGCGCCCTGAAAACACGCCGGGCGTGGTGCGGGCGGCGATCGAGCACAACCTGACGTACGACGGCGGCAAGCGGCTTTATTACGTGGGGCCGATGTTCCGCCATGAACGGCCACAGCGCGGCCGATACCGCCAGTTCTACCAGGTGGGTGCCGAGGCCCTCGGATTTGCCGGGCCAGAGGTCGATGCCGAACTGATCGTGCTGGCCTCGCATCTGCTCGCGCGGCTGGGTTTGCCCGGCATACGCGTCGAACTCAACAGCCTGGGTCTGGCGGACGAGCGTCAACTGCACCGTCAGGCCTTGATCGCCTATTTCGAGTCCCATGCGGGCTTGCTCGACGCCGATGCCCAGCGCCGGCTGCACAGCAATCCCCTGCGTATTCTGGATACCAAGAACCCGGCCATGCAGGAGATGGTGGCGCAAGCGCCGCAGCTTCTGAGCTTTCTCGGTGAGGCATCGCTAGGCCATTTCGAAACCGTGCAAGCCTTGCTTACGGCCAGCGCTGTCCCCTGGAGCGTCAATCCGCGCGCTGTTCGCGGGCTGGACTACTACAGCCACACCGTATTCGAGTTTGTCACCGACGAGCTGGGCGCCCAGGGTACTTTGTGCGGCGGTGGCCGCTACGACGGATTGTTCGAGGTGCTTGGCGGCAAGCCGACACCGGCGGTGGGCTGGGGCATGGGCATCGAAAGGGTGCTCGAATTGCTGCGTGTGCGGGGCCAGGCGGCCATCACCGAGGCGCCCGACGTCTACGTTGTGGTACCCGATACCGCCGTGTTACCGCTGGCATTCCAGATCCAGCATGTCTTGCGCGAGGCCGGTGTGCGGGTACAGATGCATGCTGGCGCGCAGGCTGGCGCCAGCAGCATGAAATCGCAATTCAAGCGCGCGGACAGCAGTGGCGCGCGTTTTGCGCTGGTTTTTGGCGCCTCCGAAGTGGCACAAGGCCAGGTCATAGTCAAGGCACTGCGCGATGGCGCAGGCGCGCAGACGCTGCGCCCACTCGCCGACGTTCGCGACTGGGCCGCAACCCTACAATTGCCCACCTAATTGAATACACGCCATGGCCACACCTCTCGACCTCGAAGAACAAGAACAACTCGATCAACTCAGGCATTTCTGGAAGCAGTACGGCAATCCGATCACCTGGGTGCTGATTGCCGTGCTGGCGGCCTATGCCAGCTGGAACGGCTACCAGTACTGGGAGCGCAGCCAGGCTTCGCAGGCCTCGGCCATGTATGGCGAGATCGAACGCCTGGCGGTGGAGGCCGATGCGGACAAGCTCACGCGGGCGTTTGGCGACATGAAGGACCGCTTCGGCAGCAGCGCCTATGCCATGCAGGCCGGCCTGCTGGTGGCCAGCAGCCTGCAAGGCGCCGGTAGAACTGATGCGGCGAAGGCAGCTTTGATGTGGGTGGCCGAGCAGTCGACCGATCCAGCCTACCAGGCTATCGCGCGACTGCGAATGGCTGCCGTGGCGGCGCAGGCCAAGGACTTCACGCTCGCCATGGCGCAGCTGGAAGGAAGCTTCCCTGGCGAATTCAGTGCGCTGGTCGCGGACCGCAAAGGCGATGTGTTGAGCATGCAGGGCAAAACGGCTGAGGCACGCGCCGAATACGAGAAAGCCTTCAATGCCTTCTCCGACCGGATAGAGTACCGCCGTCTGGTGGAGGTCAAATTGGCGGCACTGGGAGCCGACCCGCGGCCCAGCACCCCGGATGTGGTGGCTTCGGAAGGCAAAAAATGACGATGCAGCGTAATTGGCGTGTGCGCGTGACTGGGCTGATGGTGGCCGGCGCCGCAGGGTTGTTGCTTGGCGCATGTTCGAGCGGGCCGGACAAGCCCAAGCCGACCGAATTGAGCCCGAACGCCGCACTCATCGGGGTGCGACTGGCCTGGACCTCGCGTGTCGGGCCGGTCAACTTTCCGCTCGACGTGCATGTCCACAACAACAGCGTTTCGCTCGCCGGTGGCGACGGCAGTCTGGCCACCCTCGACGGCAGCACCGGCGCAGACCAGTGGCGGGCCACGGTGGCGGGCGGTATCGCGGGCGGCGTGGGCAGCGATGGGCGCATCACGGCCGTGGTGACACGCAACAATGAATTGCTGGCACTGGAACGCGGACGCGAAGTCTGGCGCCAAAAGCTCGGCGCCCTGAGCTTCACCGCGCCGCTGGTTGCCGGACAACGCGTGTTTGTCATGACCGCCGACCGGGCCGTGTCCGCATACGATGGCCGCTCCGGGCGCCGCCTGTGGACCTTTACCCGTGCGGGCGATATTCCGTTGTCGGTGCACCAGTCCAGCGTCATGCTGGCTGTGGGCGACACCCTGGTCGTGGGTATTTCCGGGCGCCTGGTCGGCCTCAATCCGCTCACCGGCAGCGTGCGCTGGGAGTCGGCGATCGCCACCGCCCGTGGCACCAATGACGTGGAGCGCCTGGTCGACCTGGTTGGGCGTGTCAGCCGCGAAGGCGATGTGATTTGTGCCCGCGCATTCCAGACCGCCATCGGATGCGTCGATGCCGCGCGCGGCAAACTGCTCTGGGCCAAGCCGGCAGTAGGCGTGCAAGGCGTGCATGGCGATTCGGACTTCGTCTTTGGCACCGAGGCGGATGGCCAGGTGATCGCATGGCGCCGCGCTGATGGCACCAAGGCGTGGACCTCGGAGCGACTCAAATACCGCGGTCTGACCGCACCTTTGGCCATCGGACGTACCGTGGCGGTTGGTGATGCCACCGGAATGGTGCATTTCCTGTCCCGCCAGGATGGCAGCCTGATGAACCGGATGTCAACGGATGGCTCGGCCATCGTCGCGGCGCCGACTGTGGTCGGCAATACGCTGGTCGTGGTCACCGAAAAAGGTGGCGTATTCGGTTTCCGGCCTGAATAGTGCTTCATTTCAAGACCGGATTGACAGCATGAAACCCGTATTGGCCCTGGTTGGCAGACCCAATGTGGGCAAGTCCACGCTTTTCAACCGCCTGACCAAGTCACGCGATGCCATCGTGGCCGATTTTGCCGGCCTGACCCGCGATCGCCACTATGGCAATGGGCACCACGGAAAGATCGAGTACATCGTCGTCGACACCGGTGGCTTCGAGCCCGACGCCGTCGACGGTGTGGTGCGGGAAATGGGCAAGCAGACACGGCAGGCGGTGGCTGAGGCCGACGTTGTGCTGTTCGTGGTCGATGCGCGTGACGGAATCTCGGCACAGGACCACGACATTGCGGTGTTCTTGCGCCGCCTGGGCAAGAGTTGCGTGCTGGTGGCGAACAAGGCTGAAGGCATGACGGACGGGGTGCGTCTGGGCGAGTTCTTCGAACTGGGTCTGGGCGAGGTGCATGCGGTTTCTGCGGCCCATGGCCAGGGCTTGAAGCCTTTGCTCGATCAGGTGCTGGTGCCGTACGCAGCCGCCCAGGAGGCGCAAGAGGCCGAGGATGCCGCCAGTACCGCGATCCGGCTGGCCGTGGCCGGCCGACCCAATGTGGGCAAATCCACGCTGATCAATACCTGGCTTGGCGAAGAGCGATTGGTCGCATTTGATCAGCCCGGTACCACGCGCGACGCGATCATGGTGCCATTCGAGCGCCATGGCCAGCGGTTCGAGCTGATTGACACTGCCGGTTTGCGGCGCAAGGGCAAGGTATTCGAGGCGATCGAGAAGTTCTCGGTGGTCAAGACGCTGCAGGCGATCGAGTCGGCGCATGTCGTGTTGCTGCTGATCGACGCATTGCAGGGTGTCACCGATCAGGATGCCCATATTGCGGGCTACATTCTGGAGAGCGGTCGCTCGGTGGTGCTGGCCATCAACAAGTGGGATGCGGTCGACGAATACCAGCGCGAGTTGGTCAAGCGTTCGGTCGAGACCCGTCTGCCATTCCTGAAGTTTGCGTCCCTGCACCTGATTTCTGCGCGCAAGCGTCAGGGACTGGGCCCGCTGTGGACCTCGATTGCGCAGGCGCACAAGGCGGCCAACTGCAAGATGTCGACGCCGGTGCTGACGCGCCTGCTGCTCGAGGCCGTGCAGTTCCAGAGCCCCAAGCGCGCGGGCATGTTCCGTCCCAAATTACGCTACGCCCACCAGGGCGGCATGAATCCGCCGGTCATCGTCGTGCACGGCAACTCGCTCGAACATGTGACCGATGCGTACAAGCGCTTCCTCGAAGGCCGCTTCCGCAAGGAATTCAATCTGGTCGGTACGCCGCTGCGTATCCAGATGAAAACTTCTGTCAATCCTTATACCGCCAAGGATTGACGCGCCAGCGTGCCAATTGAGGGGGCCGGGGGAGGGCATTGACAATCGGGGCTATTCGTGATGGTCTCGGCTGGCAACGAGTGGGCTGTGGTATCGTTCCCCCTTCTTTTCACGTCTTGAACACGGAGAATATCGTGAGCAACAAAGGTCTACTTCTGCAGGATCCATTTCTCAACGCCCTGCGCCGGGAGCATATTCCAGTGTCCATCTATCTGGTCAACGGCATCAAGCTTCAAGGGCAGATCGAGTCCTTCGACCAGTACGTTGTCCTGTTGCGCAACACCGTGACCCAGATGGTCTACAAACACGCCATCTCCACCATCGTGCCCGGGCGTGCGGTGACTTTTGCTGTCAACGAGAGCGGTGACGCGCCAGCTGCACCCTGATTGCCGCGCATCGGCCGGCAACGCCGAGCCCCGCGCGCTCTCGTCGCCGTCCGGCCTTGCCCCAGTTTGACCCGTCCTGCTGATTCACCAACTGCCGCCACCATCCTGGTCGGCGTCGATCTCGGCTTGCCGCATTTCGATGGGGAGCTCGAGGAGCTGGGCTTGCTGGCGGCCACGGCCGGCCTGCGCCCTGTGGCCCGTGTCACCTGCAAACGACGCGCCCCCGATGCGGCGCTTTTTCTGGGCAGCGGCAAGGCCGACGAAATCAAGCAGTTGGCCTTGCAGGTGGGGGCGACCGAGGTCCTGTTCGACCAGGCGCTGAGTCCGGCCCAGCAGCGCAACCTTGAGCGTCATCTGGACATGCCGGTGAACGACCGCACGCTGTTGATTCTCGAGATATTCGCCCAGCGCGCACGCAGCCACGAAGGCAAGCTGCAGGTCGAACTGGCCCGTCTGCAATACCTGAGTACGCGCCTGGTGCGGCGCTGGTCCCACCTGGAACGCCAGCGCGGCGGCATCGGCGCTCGCGGCGGCCCGGGCGAAACCCAGATCGAACTCGATCGACGCATGATCGGCGACCACATCAAGCGCACCAAGGAGCGCTTGCTAAAGGTCAAGCGCCAGCGCCAGACCCAACGCCGGCAACGCCAGCGGCGCGACACTTTCAATATTTCATTGGTTGGCTACACCAATGCCGGCAAGACCAGCCTGTTCAATAGCCTGGTCAATGCGCGGGCTTATGCAGCTGACCAGTTGTTCGCCACCCTCGATACCACCACGCGCCAGTTGTATCTCGGTGCAAATTGCCGCTCGGGATCCCTGTCGGACACGGTGGGATTCATCCGAAATCTGCCCCACGGCCTGATCGATGCGTTCGAGGCCACGCTGCAGGAAGCCGTGGACGCGGACGTGCTGCTGCATGTGGTCGACGCCTCCAATCCCACCTGGCAGGAGCAGTTGCAGGAAGTCCAACGGGTACTGGGCGAGATCGGGGCCGACAAGATCCGCCAGATCCTGGTGTTTAACAAGCTCGACGCAATGGAGCCCGGGAACGAACCGATCCAGATGATGGACCAGTTCGAGGTCGACGGGGTCCTGACCGATCGGTTGTTTGTCAGTGCGCATACCGGCGCAGGAATCGCCACCTTGCGTGCCCGACTGGCCGAGTTGGCGCAACCTGTGGGCGAAGAACCGGTTGCGCACGACAATTCCCATTTAACCGTGGAGGCTGTTGTGCAATTGGGCACAATCGAGCGATGAAGAAAACGAGAAGCTGACATGAATTCGATGATTCCCTTGACAGGCTGGCAACGTGCGGGAACGCGCATGCGGAGCATGTTCAATCTGAATGACTCGCGATGGGGTCGCAGCGACGAGCAAGGATCCGACGGCGACAAGCCGCAGGTGGAGCCTGAACGCCAGGATCCACCACAGGCGCCTGCACCGGGTCGTTCGCGCGGCCAGGGCGCGCAACAGGGCCCACCGGATCTGGATGAGTTGTGGCGCGACTTCAACAACAAGCTCGGCGGTCTGTTCGGCGGCGGCCGCAAGAATGGCCGTGGCAACAATGGCGGCAGCGGCGGGGGCGGCGACTTCCAGCCGGACATGAAAAGTGCCGGTATCGGTGCCGGTCTGATCGCCGCCGTGGTGGTGCTGATCTGGCTTGGTACCGGTTTTTTCATTGTGCAAGAGGGTCAGCAGGCCGTCGTGACGCAGTTTGGCAAGTACAAGACATCCGTGGGCGCAGGTTTCAACTGGCGCCTGCCTTACCCGATACAACGCCATGAACTGGTGTTCGTGACGCAGATCCGTTCCGTTGACGTGGGCCGCGATCTGGTGATCAAGGCCACTGGCCTGCGTGACTCGGCCATGCTGACCGAGGACGAGAACATCGTCGAGATCAAGTTTGCTGTGCAGTACCGCCTGAGCGACGCCCGGGCATTCCTGTTCGAGAGCAAGAACCCCGCCGATGCGGTCGGGCAGGCGGCCGAAACCGCGGTGCGCGAAGTGGTGGGCAAGATGCGCATGGACTCGGCCCTATCCGAGGAGCGCGACCAGATTGCGCCGCGCGTGCGGGATTACATGCAGACCATCCTGGATCGATACAAGGTGGGTATTGAAGTGGTCAACGTCAACTTGCAGCAGGGCGGGGTACGACCGCCGGAGCAGGTGCAGGCGGCATTCGACGATGTGCTCAAGGCCGGCCAGGAACGCGAGCGCGCCAAGAACGAGGCCCAGGCCTATGCGAATGACGTGATTCCGCGTGCCGTGGGTTCTGCGTCCCGGCTCAAGGAAGAAGCCGATGCCTACAAGGCGCGTATCGTGGCACAGGCCCAGGGTGATGCGCAGCGCTTCAAGTCAGTGCTGGCCGAATACCAGAAAGCCCCGCAGGTTACGCGCGACCGCATGTACCTGGACACCATGCAGCAGATCTACAGCAATGTGACCAAGGTGCTGATCGACTCACGTCAGGGCGCCAACCTGCTGTACCTGCCGCTGGACAAGATCCTGCAACAGACCCAGGCAGGCGCGGACGAAGCGGCACCCGCCAACTCCACCGCCCCGCTCGGCAGCAATCAGCCGCCAGTGACTTCGTCGACGGATGCCCGTTCCCGGGATCCTGTGCGCGCGCGTGAACGTGATACCCGCTAGGACCGCAAAATGAACAGGTTAGGTTTTTTATTCACCACCCTCTTGCTCGCGCTGGCGTTGGCCAGTTCGATGCTGTTTGTCGTGGACCAGCGCCAGTTTGGCATCCGCTATGCGTTGGGCCAGATCCAGGAAGTCATCACTGAACCCGGTCTGAACTTCAAGCTGCCGCCACCGTTCCAGAACGTCACCTATATTGACAAGCGCCTGCTCACGCTCGACAGCACCGATGCCGAGCCGATGCTCACGGCCGAGAAACAGCGCGTCGTGATCGACTGGTACGTGCGCTGGCGTATCACCGACCCGGGCGAGTACATCCGCAATGTGGGTCTGGATGAGTCGGCAGGTGCCAATCAGCTCAATCGGGTGGTACGCAATGCCTTCCAGGAAGAGATCAACAAGCGCACCGTCAAGGAACTGCTGTCGACCAAGCGTGAAGAAGTCACGGCCGATGTGAAGGCCGAGGTGCTGGACAAGGTACGTGGCGTCAAGCCCTGGGGCATCGACATCGTTGACGTACGCATCACACGCGCCGACTATGTCGACACCATCACCGAGTCGGTCTACCGCCGCATGGAAGCCGAGCGTAAACGAGTGGCCAACGAACTGCGCTCCACGGGTGCAGCCGAAGGCGAGAAAATCCGCGCCGATGCCGATCGCCAGCGCGAGGTCGCGATCGCCAATGCCTACCGAGACGCACAGAAAATCAAGGGCGAGGGCGATGCCGAGGCGGCTCGGGTCTACGCCGAGGCGTTTGGCCGTGATCCGCAGTTCGCGCAGTTCTATCGCAGCCTGGAGGCCTACAAGGGCAGCCTGAGCAAGAAGGGCGACGTCATGGTGCTTGATCCCGCGTCTTCGGAGTTCTTCAAGGCCATGCGAGGAATCACGTCGCCAGCGGCCGCCGCGACGAAGAAGTAAGACTTGGACACCGGTGACACGTTCTGGCTGGCGTTGGCACTGGTGCTGATTCTCGAAGGGCTTTTTCCCTTCTTGTCACCCGGCGGCTGGAAGCGCATGTTTGCGCAGTTGCTGGAGTTGCATGACGGTCAGATCCGTTTCTTCGGTCTGTGCAGCATTCTGGCCGGTCTGGTGATGGTCTGGCTGCTGACCTGAGAGCAGCACAAGTCCGAGCCGGTAGAATCGCTGTTTTAACAGCCCTCGATAATCCATGTCCGCCTGGGTCCTGCCGGATCATATTGCCGATGTCCTGCCGTCCGAGGCGCGCCATATTGAAGAGCTCAGGCGAGTCCTGCTCGATACGGCTCGTCGCTACGGATACGAGTTGGTCATGCCTCCGCTGCTCGAGCACCTGGAGTCCCTGCTGACCGGCACCGGCAAAGCGCTTGACCTGCAGACCTTCAAGCTGGTGGATCAATTGTCCGGCCGCATGCTGGGCCTGCGCGCCGACAGCACGCGTCAGGTGGCGCGCATCGACGCGCATCTGCTCAATCGTGACGGTGTGACCCGGCTCTGCTATTGCGGCCCGGTGCTCCACACGCAACCCGACAAACCCCACGCCACGCGCGAGCCATTGCAGTTCGGCGGCGAGATCTATGGCCATCCGGGTCCGGAAGCCGACCTTGAAGCCCTGCTGCTGGCGCTCGATTGCCTTTCTGCAGCCCATGTGCAGGCACCGATTGTCGATCTCGCCGATGTACGCATCGTCGAGACCTTGCTCCAGGACGCGCCAGCCGACGCCTTGATACACGACGAGATCCACCAGGCACTGGCCAGCAAGGACAGCAGTGCGCTGCACCGACTCACAACCGGATTCCCGGCGCCGTCGCGCGATGGCCTGCGCGCCCTGTTGGACCTGTATGGCGACGCCGAGGTCTTGCGCCGTGCGCGCCAGAGTTTGCCCGAACTACCAGGCATCAGCCAGGCACTGGACAACCTGCAGTGGTTGGCGACCCAGCTGCCATCGGTGCCGGTGAGTTTCGATCTGGCCGATCTGCGCGGCTACGGCTATTACAGCGGCGTCCGTTTTTCAATTTACGCGCCAGGTGCGGTCGACGCGCTGGTGCGGGGTGGCCGCTACGACGAGGTTGGCGCGGCCTTTGGCCGTAACCGGCCAGCCGTAGGATTCAGTCTGGATGTCAAGGCCCTGGTGGCTGCCGTCCCGCCGCGTGCCTTGCACGCAGCGATCCGGGCACCATGGGGCGAGGCCGCGGACCTGCGCCAGGCCGTTACGGCGCTGCGCGCGCAGGGTGAGACCGTCGTCTGCGTATTGCCCGGGCATGAAAGCGAAGTCGATGAGTTCCAGTGTGATCGCGAACTGCTGCAGCTTGCGGGGCAATGGGTGGTAAAAGCAATTTGAGGCCAGTTCTACATGAAAGCAAGCACAGGACGTAACGTCGTCGTCGTAGGTACGCAGTGGGGCGACGAGGGCAAGGGCAAGTTGGTCGACTGGCTGACCGAAAGCGCACAGGGTGTGGTGCGCTTTCAGGGCGGCCACAACGCCGGCCACACCCTGGTCATCAATGGTGTCAAGACCGCCTTGCACCTGATTCCCAGCGGCATCATGCGTGCCGGCGTCAAGTGCTATATCGGCAATGGTGTGGTGCTGTCGGCCACCAAATTGTTCGAGGAGATCCAGGGCCTGGAGCGCGCTGGTGTCGAAGTGCGCTCACGTCTGCGCATCAGCGAGGCTTGCCCGCTGATCCTGCCGTTTCATGTGGCACTCGACGTTGCACGCGAGGCGGCCCGGGAGCAGGGTGGTGGTGCGCGCATTGGCACCACCGGACGCGGCATTGGTCCGGCTTACGAGGACAAGATCGCCCGCCGAGCCCTGCGCGTGCAGGATCTCAAGCATCCCGATCGTTTTACCGAGAAATTGCGTGTCCTGCTGGACCTGCACAACCACGTGCTGACAAGCTATCTGGGCTCTGGCCGCTTCGAGTTCGATGCCGCGCTCAATCCCTACATGGCGGATGGCAAGGTGTTGTTCCAACCAGTGTTCGATGAGGCGATGCGCCAGGCCCAATTGCTGCGGCCGATGATGGCCGACGTGTCGCGTGAATTGAACGAGGCGCACGCGAAGGGCGCGAATCTGTTGTTCGAAGGCGCGCAGGGAACCCTGCTCGACGTTGATCACGGCACCTATCCCTTTGTGACCTCAAGCAACTGCGTGGCCGGCAATGCGGCGGCCGGGTCGGGTGTCGGACCTGGCATGCTGCACTACGTGTTGGGCATCACCAAGGCCTATTGCACACGTGTCGGTGGTGGTCCGTTCCCGACCGAGCTGGAGTGGGAGACGCCCGGCACCCCCGGTTACCACATGAGCACGGTGGGTGCCGAAAAGGGTGTGACCACCGGCCGCTCGCGCCGCTGTGGCTGGTTCGATGCCGCCTTGCTAAAGCGTTCGGCACAGGTCAATGGCTTGTCCGGCTTGTGCGTCACCAAGCTCGACGTGCTCGATGGCCTGCAGACCTTGAATCTGTGCACCGGCTACGAACTCGATGGTGAAACCATCGACATCCTGCCCATGGGAGCCGAGGACATTGCCCGCTGCAAGCCGATCTACGAGGAGATGCAGGGCTGGAGCGAAAGCACGGTTGGGGTCACGCGTTACGATAGCTTGCCGATCGCCGCGCGACTTTATTTGCAGCGTATAGAACATGTCACCGGCGTGCCTATCCATATGGTCTCGACCGGACCGGACCGCGACCACACCATCATGGTGCGTCACCCTTACCTGGCCTGAAGGAACAAGACCATGTTGACTGAAGACGGCAAACACCTGTACGTCAGCTACGACGAATACCACAACCTGATCGAGAAGCTCGCGATCAAAATCCACCAGTCCCAATGGAAATTCGACACGATTCTTTGTCTGGCGCGCGGCGGCATGCGACCGGGCGACATCTTGTCGCGCATCTTCGACAAGCCATTGGCCATCATGTCGACCAGTTCGTACCGCGCTGAGGCCGGAACCCAGCAAGGTGTGCTCGATATTGCACGCTATATCACCACGCCCAAAGGCGAGATCGCTGGCAAGGTCTTGCTGGTAGATGACCTGGCCGATACCGGCAAGACGCTCAAGGTCGTAATCGAGCAGTTGCGCGACGACTACAAGCCGATCACCGAACTGCGCAGTGCGGTGATCTGGACCAAGGCGGTATCGACATTTGCCGCCGATTATTCGGTCGAGTTCCTGCCCACCAACCCATGGATCCACCAGCCGTTTGAAAGCTACGATGCGATGCGCCCCGAACAGCTGATCGAGAAGTGGAGCGTCTGATTCGCGCCGTTTGCCATGTCCAAACTATCCACTGCACTGATCCACCACCCCTACCGCCCACCCGCCGGGTTCGATTCGCCGCAACCGCCTGTCCACAAGGCCTCGACTGTCATCTTCCCGGACGTGGCGACAATGCGCAGCGTCGACTGGAAACAGAAGGCTGGCTACACCTATGGGCTGCACGGTACGCCCACTACCTTCCTGCTTGAAGAGCGCCTTTGCACGCTCGAAGGCGGCTTGCAATGCCTGCTCGTTCCCAGTGGCCTGGCCGCCATCTCTACGGTGTCGATGGCCTTGCTCCGCACGGGCGACGAGGTGTTGATTCCGGACAATGCCTATGGCCCGAACAAGGCCCTGGCCGAAAACGAACTCAAGGCATGGGGCATTTCGCACCGCTATTACGATTCACAGAACGTGCAGGACCTGGCCGACAAGTTCAGCCCGGCGACACGGTTGGTGTGGCTGGAGGCTGCGGGATCAGTAACGCTGGAGTTCCCCGACCTGATCGAACAGGTGCGTCTGTGCCGGGCCCGCTCGGTGCTGACGGCGCTGGACAACACCTGGGGCGCGGGCCTGGCATTTCGTCCGTTCGACCTGCTTGCGGGCGCCGGTGAACCGCTCGGCGTGGATCTGACCGTGCATGCCCTGACCAAGTACCCCAGCGGTGGCGGCGATGTGCTCATGGGCAGCATCATCACCCGCGATCCGCAACTGCACCTGCAACTGCGCAGCACGCGCCGGCATATTGGCATGGGTGTGTCCGGCAACGATGTCGAGAGCATCCTGCGCGGCCTTCCCAGCATGTCGCTGCGCTATGCCAGCCACGACACGGCGACGCGCACACTGGCTCAGTGGGCCAGCGGTCGTTCGGAGTTCGCACAGGTCTTGCATCCCAGTCTGCCGGATTCGCCCGGTCACGCCTTCTGGCGCAGCTTGTGCAAGCAGGGTCCAGGCGGCGCGGCCGGACTGTTCAGTGTGATCTTTGGCCCCGAGCATGGCGTGGCCCGGGTTGACGCATTCTGCGACGCATTGCGCTTGTTCAAGCTGGGCTACAGTTGGGGCGGGCCGATGAGCCTGGTGGTGCCATACGCCTTGTCCGACATGCGCAGCCGGCGCCCCGACTACCTGCGTGCCGGCACCGTGGTACGGTTTTCCATCGGCCTGGAAGACGTGGCCGATCTGCAGGCCGATCTGGAGCAGGCGTTGCAGGCTGCATTGCACTGACATGGTGTTTACCGCAATGTTCCTGCGGGGCCGGGCACGATAAGCTGGGGCCCATGGCTCCCGCAAACCAAGCTTATCTTCCGCCACCCCCCGAAGGGCCTCAACGCCGCATTGTGGCCTTGGCCTGGGGCGCGCCGTTTGGCTGGCTGGGCTCTGGCTGGCACGACATGCGCAAACACGCGGGTATCGCGTTGTTTTATGGCCTGTGTTTCTGGGCCATGGCCGTGGTGCTGGCCCTGGTGTTTCGCAGCAAACCCGAATACGTCATGTCGATCGCCTCGGGCTGCCTGCTGATGGGCCCATTCATGGCCATGGGTTTGTACGAGGTGAGTCGACGGCGCGAGGCTGGCCTGGCACCCGATCTGGCTTCGTCCCTGACTTGTTGGGATACCCGGCTACGCAGCGTCGGCCTGCTGGTACTGGTGCTGGTGGTGCTCGAACTGATCTGGGGCCGCGCGTCGCTGGTCGTGTTTGCCGTTTTCTTCAATACCGGAATGCCATCGACCACCGGTGTAATCCAGGCCATCTTCAACCCCCAGAACTGGGAGTTCGTCGCGGTTTACCTTTTGGTGGGTGGTTTCTTTGCGGTACTGGTGTATGCCATCGCCGTCGTTTCCATTCCGATGATTCTTGACCGCGACACCGATGCCATTTCGGCTGTCATCACCAGCATTCAGGTGGTTTACGAGAACACCGGAGTCATGGTTTTGTGGGGGCTGCTGATTTCACTGCTGGTGGGCGCGGCGCTGCTGCCATGGGGCCTGGGCCTGGTGGTAGTGGGGCCGTGGCTCGGCCATGCCAGCTGGCATGCGTATCGCGGTTCGGTGTTGTGGTTGCCCGATACGCCCGATACGCCGGCCAAAGTGGTTTGAGTGCGCGCAGGCCTGCGCATTTTTGATCTGCCTGGCCTGAACTGTTAAAGTGGGCACCATCAATCGGAAGGAACAACTTGGCAACCCCCAATTACGGATACGAAAAGCGTCAGAAGGAACTTGCGAAAAAACGCAAGAAGGAAGACAAACTCAAGGAAAAGGCCATTCGCAAACAAGGCGGTGGACCTGACTACGAGCAACCGTCCTCGGGTGGCGGTGACGCTTCGGGCAGTCCAGGCCCGGGCAATCCAGGCCAGGGCTGAGTAGTCGGCAGGCGCAACGCCTGCCGCGTTGCTGGTCTAAGCCAGCAGCGACCTGGCCAGTACGTCCATTGACGCCTGGCTGCGGTCATCGGGCGCCAGCTTCAGCGCCTGCGCATAACGTTTGAAGTTGCGCTCCATCGATTGCAGGTAGACCGGATCGTAATGCTGGGTCAGCAACTCCTGCACCACCGACGCGATGCCACCAGATTGCACCATGGCTTTCCAGCCCAGCACCACCTGCTTGCCGCGAATCTCGGTGAGCGCATCGAGTCGGTTGCAGAACGCGCCAGTGTTGCGCACAAAGTAGTCGTAGTCTTCCATCAGCAATGCCACCCGTTCGGCGTCCGGCAGTTCGAGGTTCAGGCAGCTTCCGCGATCGCGCATGGCGTCCATCAGCGGCACCGGCACGGTGACATTTCCGACCTTGCGGCTTTCGCTCTCGACGAACACCGGATGCGTCGGATCAAAGTGGCGCAACCGGTTCCACACCTGGGTGTCGAATGCCTTTTGCGAGGGCTGGGACAGGCCTGGAATCGCACCGAGCACCGAACTGCGGTGATTGGCCAGATCCTCAAGGTCCAACACCTGCGCACCGGCGCGACCCAAGGCATGCAGCAGGCGCGTCTTGCCGGATCCGGTGGTGCCGCAGACGACGCGGTATTCGAAGCTTGCAGCCAGACGCTCGGTGTCGGTCACGATGGCGCTGCGAAACGCCTTGTAGCCGCCTTCGATGATGCTGACCCGAAAGCCGATCTGACTGAGCACCAGCGACAGCGACCCGCTGCGCTGTCCGCCGCGCCAGCAATACACCAGTGGCCGCCAGGTGCGCGGTTTGTCCATCACCTCGCGTTCGATATGCGCGGCGATGTTGCGCGCCGCAATCGCTGCGCCCATCTTGCGCGCCTCAAACGGGTTGTCCTGCTTGTAGCGCCAGCCCACGTCGTGACGCTGCTGGTTGTTCAGCGTCGGCCAGTTGACGGCGTCGGGCAGGTGGTCCAGCGCGAACTCGTCTTCGCTGCGGGCATCGATGACGGCATCGAAGGTGCCCAGTTGCGCCAACACGCTGATCGCGCTCTGCGTCGTAAGGCTCACGGCAGCAGCTTGCGCAAAGCTGGCCAGACGTTGGCCAGAATGATCGGGTGGGCCTGCGCGGTCGGGTGGATGCGGTCACTCTGGAACAACCGGGTCGGATCGTCGCCGTCGGCCACGCCCTTGAGCAGAAAGGGCACCAGGGCAGCGTTGTTCGCGTTGGCGACCTGCGCAAACAGCCCGGCGAACTCCTCGCCATAGGTGGCGCCGTAGTTCGGCGGCACCTGCATGCCGACCAGCACGACTTTGGCGCCAGAACGCTGTGCGGCACGGGTCATCTGCTGGAGATTGTCCCTGGTGGCCTGCAAAGACAGGCCGCGTAAAGCGTCATTGCCGCCAAGTTCAATGATCAGGTGGCTCGGGCGGTGCTGCGCCAGCACGGCACCCAGACGTGCGCGACCGCCAGAGGTGGTGTCACCACTGATGCTGGCGTTGACAACCTTGGCCTTGATCGACTCCTGCACGAGCTTATGCTGCAACAAGGCAACCCAGCCAGTGCCGCGGCGCAACCCGTATTCGGCGCTCAGCGAGTCACCGAGCACGACAATCGTCGTGCCTGGCCTGCCCGGCGACTCTTTGGCTTTACCATGCAATGGCGCAATCGGCGCGCTCTGGGCAAACAGCCGGGTGCCATATAACCCCATAAAGCCGGCGCTTGCAGCCGTCGCGATAAAGTCTCTTCGATTCAAAACCATCCACCTTTCATGCCAAGTTCCAGCGCCGACAGCATCATCGCCGTACAACACGTATTCAAGTCCGTGACCGATTCCACCGGCACACTCGACATTTTGCGCGATATCGATTTCTCGCTCGCACCCAGGGAGACCGCGGCCATCGTGGGCGCCTCCGGGTCGGGCAAGAGCACCTTGTTGTCCATCATCGCAGGCCTGGACACCCCCACCCGGGGCACCGTGCGACTCGCCGGCCAGGACCTGTTCGCCATCGACGAAGATGCCCGGGCTGCACTGCGTGGCCAGCAGGTGGGCTTTGTGTTCCAGAGTTTCCAGTTGATGGGCAACCTGACAGCGCTGGAGAACGTCATGTTGCCGCTGGAACTCAGCGGCGCGAAGAATGCGCGCCAGTTGGCTACCGAGATGCTGGCAAGGGTTGGCCTGTCGGAGCGGCTAGGCCATTATCCCAAGGTCCTGAGCGGTGGCGAGCAGCAGCGGGTCGCGTTGGCACGCGCCTTCGTGGTGAAACCCGCCGTGCTGCTGGCCGATGAACCCACCGGCAGCCTGGATTTCGCCACCGGCGAGACCATCATGGAGTTGATGTTCGCGCTCAATGCCGAGTTGGGTACGACGCTGGTGCTGGTCACGCACGACCGCGCCATTGCCGAGCGCTGCCAGCGCCGCATCACCATCGAAGCCGGGCGAATCGTCGAATCTGCCGACTGAGGAGCGAAGCCGGTACGCCGGCGGCGGATAATCGCGCCATGGCAAGTTCCCAAGTTCTTTTCGGTTTCCACGCCATCGGCGTGCGCATGCGCACCGCGCCCACATCGGTCATCGAGGTCCACTTTGACGCCAGTCGGCGCGATGCGCGGCTGCGCCAGTTCCTCGAACGTGCGCGCGATGCCGGCGTGCGCCTGCTCGAGTCCGACGGCATGCAACTGGCGCGGATGAGCGGCAATCATGCCCATCAAGGTGTCGTAGCGCGGGTCAAGGCCTTGCCCAAGATCCATTCGCTGGACCAGTTGCTCGAGGACCTGGAGGCGGCGCAGGAGGCGTTGCCGCAAGCGCAGCGGGTGGCGCCGCTGCTGCTGGTGCTCGACGGCGTCACCGATCCGCACAATCTGGGCGCCTGCCTGCGTGTGGCCGATGGCGCGGGGGCGCATGCAGTGATCGCGCCCAAGGACCATGCGGCCGGCATCAACGCCACCGTGGCCAAGGTGGCCAGCGGTGCGGCCGAGACCGTGCCTTATTTCATGGTCACCAACCTGGCACGTACCCTGGGTGAGCTCAAGGAACGCGCCATCCATGTGATGGGCACCAGCGACACCGCCGAAAAAACCGTGTACCAGACCGATCTGCGCGGACCGTTGGCGCTGGTGCTGGGCGCCGAAGGCGCGGGCATGCGCCAGCTGACGATGAAGACCTGCGACGAGCTGGTGCATATTCCGATGCGTGGTGCGGTCGAGAGCCTTAACGTGTCGGTGGCCAGCGGCGTCTGTCTGTACGAGGCGGTGCGCCAGCGCAGCCTGCCCGGCGCCAGCTAAAGCCGACCGGCTGGGCGGGAGAGTCCTGGCGCCAAAGGCGCGGGTGATGTGGCGCGGGGGCTGCCGCGCATGGCATCAGAGCCAGCCGATAGCCCCGAGCAGGGCGCCGGCACCGAGCAACCACAACATATGGATGCGGGTACGCCAGACTATCAGTGTGCAGGCCAGCGTTAGCGACCATGAAACGCCGGCGTGAACCTTGCCAACCAGAGCCGAAGCCAGTAGCCAGGCGGTGGCCACCAGCAGGGCAACAACAATCGGCGCCATCGCCAGCTTGAACGCACGCACGGCCCGGTGTGTGCGGTTGCGATGGGCCCAGCGGCTGGCGCAATAGGTCAGCACGGTGCTGGGCAGCAGCACACCGGACATCGCCAACACCATGCCGAGCAGGGCGGCACCATAACCACCGGTGTTCAGTCCGACGTTCCAGCCAAGAAGAGCGATGAACAGCGCGTTGGGCCCGGGTGCAGCCTGCGCCAAAGCGATGCTGGATGCAAATTCCGGGTCGCTGAGCCATTGCCGCTCGTCAACCAGGTAACGATGCATGTCGGGCGCCAGTGCGATGGCGCCACCGACAGCCAGCAACGACAGCGACAGGAAGTGCCCGAACAGTGCCAGCCAGTCCGGCCAGGTCAAGATCAGATTCATGCCCGCCCCAGCCGGTACCAGGCCCAGATGCAGGCCGGCAGACCCAGGCCCAGCAGCACCCCCAGCAGCGGCACACGTACGACCGCGATGGCGGCAAATGTCAACGCGGCGATCACCACGCATGCCGGACGGCCCATGGTGTTGTTGCGCAGTGCGGGGAGCAGCTTGAGTCCGGTCGCGGCGATCAGTCCGGCCGCCACCGCGCCAAGGCCGCGCAAGGCGCCCCGTGCGGCGGGCTCATCGGCGACACCCGCAAACAACATGGCCAACAGCAGCACGACCAGCATCGGAAAAGCCAGCATGCCGGCGAGCGCGACCAGTGCGCCGCGGATGCCGAAATGGCGCCCGCCAATCATCAGCGAGAGGTTCACGACATTGGGGCCGGGCATGATCTGGGCCACCGCCCAGTCCTCGATGAACTCATCGAGCGTAAGCCAGCGCTTTTTTTCGACCAGTTCGCGCTGCACCACAGCCAGCACGCCACCGAAGCCTTGCAGCGCCAGCAGACTGAACGACCAGAACAGATCAGTCAGCGACTTTGGCCCGGCAGCGGCAACCTCGTCGGCCCGCGCAACAGGAACAAGTGCCATGGCAATCAGCTGGCGGGCGTGTCTTCACTGCCGGCAGCGCCCGGCGCTACCTGGCTCGTCTCGTCATCCGGACCATCTTGCGCCTGCGGCCCGGCCAGCTTGGCCACGAAGGCGTCGACATCATCCAGCCAGGCGCGCAACGGGTCCGGAAAAACATCGTCCGGCTGTTCACGCCAGCGTCGGCGCGTTTCGCGTGCCAGGGTGCGCAGCTGCCAGCCTGCCTCCCGTATCAGCAGTGTCAGCTCAGTTTGCACCGATTCATCCTGGACGCCGTCGCCCAGTTGCGCGAGCTGGTCGGGTACGGCGCCCACCCCGGCCAAGGAGCGACGCAACTTGGCGCCATGTTCGGACACGGTGCTCAGTGCCGCGCGCCGCGCGGTGTTGACGGTCGGATCATTGGCCAGATCGAGCGGCAGGCGGGCCAGCATGTCATCGATCTCACCGAGCAGTCGCACCGGGTCCTCGAGCAGTTCGATCGCGGCGCTGAGCACATCGAGTTGCGGCTGCACCAAGCTCAGTATCTGCATCGACATTGTCGGGTCGTACCGGTGCGTGTTCATGCGCAGCATCACCGACAACTGCATCTCCGGTGCATTGCGTCCCGGTGCGAACATCGCCGCCACCACCTGCGCCAGCGACACCACCCGGCCCAGCGCACTTATGGCGTCCCCGGAAAGGTTGCGTGGATACCCCGAACCGTCGAGGTACTCCTGGTGTTCTGATACGGCCCGCACCACCTCACGCGAGTATTGGTGGTGGCGTTCGACCAGCGCGGTCGACAACAGCGGGTGCGAATACAACTGGCGCCGCTGGTCACGGTTGAGTTTATGCGTGGGGCGCAGCAGGATCGGGTCGACATGCAGCATGCCGATGTCATGCAGCAGGCCGGCGGCAGCAGCCATGCCCAGGTCGAAGCGCGACAACAGCGTGGCCTGCGACCTGGCCAGCCAGATTGCCACCAGCGCAGTGCGCACCAGGTTCATGTAGATTTCCGGCCGCACGTCGCGCGCCACCGTGAGTTGGAAGGCCATGGCCTCAGGCAGCGGCAAGGTTCCAACGACGTTGAGCAGCATTTTGCGGCTGGCCGGATCCGGCGCCAGGCGTCCGAAGAAGGGCACGTCGTCCATGATGGATGCAGCCGTATGCTTGAGCGCCTCTCCGTTGACGGCATCGGCACTGACAACGGAGTCTTCCAGGGGTGCCGACAGTTTGTGCTGCATCAGGCGGCCATACAGGCCCTGGTTGATGGCAACCCCTTTGTCGACAACCTTGATGCCCTGACTGTTGAAAATCGCTGTCGAAGTTAGGACGTCGCGCTGGTCCCCCAGCTGCGTGACGGCCTTTGTGAAATGGCTACGTTCGTCTGACGTGTCGTTCATGGTGGGCGTTTCGCTTGTCGTCGGATCGGCAAGCATAGCGCACGCGCCACCCGCCACGGCGCGGCTTGGCCGAGCGGCCTGTGGCCTCATTTATCATGGCGCGTGATGAATCCAACCCCAATCGCGACCGCGGCGCCTGCAGTTGGCGCAATACCTGGCGACGCCCGCGCGCTACGGGTCGCGCTGGGCCAGTTTGCCACTGGTGTCACCGTGGTCACCACCCGCGCCCCGGACGGAGGTTTTGTCGGCTTGACCGCCAACTCGTTCGCCGCCTTGTCGCTCGAGCCACCCCTGATCACCTGGGCGCTGCGCCTGGCGTCTCACCATTTGCCGATTTTTCGCCAGGTCGATCGCTTTGTTGTCAATGTACTGACCGACGCGCAAGTCGAGGTTTCGCGCCTGTTTGCGTCCGGCGCCGACGACAAGTTCAGTCAGGTCGCGCATGCCGAGAACCGCGATGGCATGCCCTATCTGCACGGTGCGGCCGCCTGGTTCGAGTGTCGGCGGGTGTCGCAACAAGATGCCGGCGATCACTGTCTGTTCATTGCGCAGGTGGAGCGCTACAGCCATGCCGAAGCGGCTCCGCTGCTGTTCCATAGCGGGGGATACTTCAGTCTCGGGTCGCGTTTGTGAAGCCGGCGCCGTTTCTAGTTCGAGGAGGTATCTGATGCCTAGCGACTCCCGTGTTTCGTCATGCCCAAAACCCAGCCGCTATGTGCCGCCGTCCATCGCAGGAGACTATGCGGCGCTGACCGACAAGCAAAGCCGTTTGCTGGAAATCGCCGCCGACCTGGGCCGCAACAAGTTCGCCGCCCGCGCCCGGCAGGTCGACCGCGACGCGGTGTTTCCGTTCGAGAACTACGCCGACATGCATGCGGCTGGCCTGTTGCATATCTGTGTGCCGGAGCAATACGGGGGCTGGGGAGCGGACTATCGCGAGCTATGTCATGACCGCCGCCGAAATCGGGCGCCACTGTGGCGCCACTGCGCTCACGCTCACCATGCATGTCAGCGCTACCATGTGGACCGGCTTCGTTTCAGACGATCTGGACATGACGGCCGAACAGCGTGCCAGCCACGAATCCCATCGTGCGCTGCACTACAAGCGCATCGTCGAAGGCGGCAAGATCTACTCCCAGCCGTTTTCTGAAGGCGGCGCAGCAGCAGCAGGCAAGGCCCCGTTCGGCACGCTGGCACGCAAGGTCGACGGCGGATACCTGGTCAATGGCAAGAAGATCTTTGCATCGCTGGCCGGTGTGGCCGATTACTACGGTATCTTGTGCACTTTGGATATTCCGGGCGCCACACAGCGCGATGCGCTGTATCTGGCCATCGACCGCAACGCGGATGGAGTGTCTGTTGCAGGCGATTGGGATCCGCTGGGCATGCGCGGCACGGTATCGCGCAACCTGCTGTTCAAGAACGTGTTCGTCCCCGACGCAGAGCTGTTGATGCCCGAAGGCCTGTATGCCCAGGCTGCGCAGCGCTGGCCGCACATGTTCGCCTCTTTGTCGCCCACCTACATGGGCATTGCGCAGGCCGCCTATGATTTCACGGTGCAATACCTGCGCGCCGAATTGCCGGACATGCCACCGGTGAAGCGACGCATGTACCCGACCAAACAGATCGCCGTGGCCGAAATGAAGGTCAAGCTCGAGCAGACTCGTGCGATCTTTCTGCAAAACGCGCGCGCGGCCCGGGTCGATCCGTCCAAGGAGGTCCGAATGGGCTTGCTCGCGACGCACTACAGCATCATGGAGAACGCCAACGAGATCTGCCGGCTGGCGCTGCGGACCTGCGGTGGTCAGGCTATGCTCAAGACCTTGCCGCTCGAGCGCCTGTACCGCGATTCGCGCTGTGGCTCGCTGATGCTGCCCTGGACCGCCGAGTTGTGCATAGACCGACTTGGCCGCGACTGCCTTTACGAGGCGGGCGAGCGCGACGAGCCGGACGTGTTGTAGGCGCTGGACAAAGTGCAATAGCTGCTGTTGCTGGCCGCGCTGGTTCAGCGCGGCGGCAATGCTGTTCCCGACGACGCGCGATTTTCGGCGTACCGTCAACTGTCAGCAACCGGATCAATACGTCGGCTGGAACTTCTCGATGCTCTGGCGCACGTCGTCGGCCACGGCAAACCCGGTGCCAAAGCGGCTGGCAAGCGCGTCGGCGCGCTGCAAAAACCTGTCGATGCCCTGGCTGTAGATGAACTGCATGGCACCGCCGGTCCAGGCCGGGAATCCGATGCCGAAGATCGAGCCGATGTTGGCATCGTGCACGCTGGTCAGCACGTTTTCGTGCAGACAACGCGCGGTCTCCACCGCCTGGCGGTAGAGCAGGCGGTCCTTGATGTCCTGCAGTTCCCAGGCGCATGTCGGGTTTGCCGAACAGCGATGCCAATTCGGGCCACAAAGCCTTGCGCGCGCACTTTTCTCCGTCGGGTAGTCGTAGAAGCCGCCGCCACCGGCGCGCCCCGGACGCTTGAACTCCTTCACCATGCGCTCGACCAACATCTCGCCGGGGGTGGACTCGTAGGTTTTCCCCTCTGCGGCGAAATCGGCGCGTGTCTGATCCATCACATGCACGCTCAGCGACAACGCCGTCTCGTCCAGCACGGCCAGCGGACCGACCGGCATGCCGCACTCAACGGCCGCGTTCTCGATCACCGCCGCGGCGATGCCTTCGCTGAGCATGGCCGCGCCTTCCATGACATAGGTGCCGAAGGTCCGGCTGGTGTAAAAACCGCGCGCGTCGTTGACGACGATCGGAATCTTGCCCAGCGTCTGCACATAGTCGAACGCACGCGCCACGGTCTCGTCATCGGTTTGTTGGCCGCGGATGATCTCCACCAGCTTCATCTTGTCGACCGGGCTGAAAAAGTGGATGCCGATGAACTTGTCCGGACGACTGCTGGCACGGGCCAGGCCACTGATCGGCAAAGTGGACGTATTGCTGGCAAAAAACCCCCCCGGCGCCAGCATGGCTTCGGCCGCGCGCGTTACGCTGGCCTTGAGCTCGCGTTGTTCAAACACCGCCTCGATGATCAGGTCGCAACCCTGCAGATCGGTATCCGATGCCGTGGGCGTGATGCGGGCCAGCAGTTCGGCCTGTTCGTGCGCTCCCATGCGTCCCTTGTCAACCCGTGCCTGTGTCAGCTTGGCGCTGTAGGCCTTGCCTGCATCGGCTTTGGCCTGGTCGACGTCCTTGAGCACGGTCGGGATGCGTCGGCTGGCCTGCACATAGGCAATGCGGCGCCCATCATGCCGGCGCCGAGAATGCCCACCTTTGCCGGCTTGCTGCGTGGCACGCCCTGCGGCCGGGACTGGCCGGACTTGATCGCAGCCATGTTGAAGAAGAAGGTGTTGATCATGTTCTTCGCCACCGGATCGACGATCAGCCGGGCCAGGTAGCGGCTCTCGATGCGCGTGGCAGTGTCGTAGTCGACCTGCGCACCTTCGACCATCGCCGCCAGCGCAGCTTCAGGGGCAGGGTAAAGGCCACGCGTGGTCTTGCGCAGCATGGCAGGAGCCACCGACAGCGCCTGTGCGATCTTGGGGTTGCTGGGCAAGCCACCGGGGATCTTCCAGGTCTTGTCGTCCCAGGGTTGCATCGATACCGGATGGGCCTGGATCCAGGTCAGCGCCGCAGCGCGCAAGGCACCGACATCAGCCACCAGTTCGTGCACCAGACCCAGTTCCAGCGCCTGGCGCGGGTTGAACAGCCGACTCTCCAGGATGTAGGGCTGCGCCCCCATCAGGCCGAGCAAGCGCGTCATCTTGGTGATGCCGGTCGCGCCGGGAATCAAGCCCAACGTGACCTCGGGCAGGCCGAGCTGGATCTTCGGGTCGTCCACTGCAATGCGGCAATGGCCGACCAAGGCCACCTCCCAGCCCCCACCGAGCGCCGCGCCATTGATGCAGCTCACTACCGGCTTGCCCAGAGTCTCGATCGCACGGAAGTTCTTCTTGCTCTGCTCGATCTGACGAAACAGCAGCGGTGCGTCGGCTGCAGTCAGCCGCATCAGCCCTTTGAGATCGGCGCCGGCAAAAAACGTCGTCTTGTTCGACGCCAGAATGATGCCGCGGATCGCATCGTTGTCCTGCAAGACCTGCTGCGTGACAGTCGTCAAGTCCTGATGCCAGTCCTCGCACATGGTGTTGACCGCCGAGTCCGGCTCGTCAAACGTGATCGTCGCAATGCCGTCGTCAAGGGTGTACTGGATGGTTTTCATCGTCGTCATTCGGGTGGAGTTTCTTAATCGGGGTCAGATTCCAATTTCTTGCCTTGGCCTGCGTTGCGACAGGTGCGGGGAGGTGGATGTTCAGATGCGTTCGACGATGGTGGCAATTCCCATGCCACCGCCAACACACAGGGTCGCCAGGCCGTAGCGCAGCTTGCGCCGGTGCAACTCGTCGATCAGCGTGTTCAGAATCATGGCGCCGGTGGCACCCAGCGGATGGCCCATGGCGATGGCACCGCCATTCACGTTGACCTTCTCGTGCGGCACACCCATCTCCTTCATGAAACGCATCGGCACCGCCGCAAAAGCCTCGTTGACCTCGAACAGGTCGATCTGGTCGATCGTCATTCCCGCCTTGGCCAGGGCCTTGCGCGCCGCCGGCATCGGCCCGGTCAGCATGATGGTGGGATCGGCACCGCTGAGCGCAGCCGCAACAATCCGGGCGCGTGGCGTGAAGCCATGGGTCTTGCCCGCCGCTTCGGAGCCGATCAGCAGCGCCGCCGCGCCGTCGACGATGCCCGATGAGTTGCCGGCATGGTGCACATGGTGGATGCGCTCGACCTGCGGATAGCGCGAGAGCGCCACCTGATCGAACCCCATCGCGCCCAGGGCCTCGAATGCTGGGCGCAGCGAAGCCAGGCCCTCGATCGTGGTGTGCGGCTTGATGAATTCGTCGAAGTCGAGGATGGTCTGATCGAGGAAGTCCTTCACCGGCACCACCGAGCCGGCGAAAAAACCGCCTTCGCGCGCCGTGGCCGCGCGCTTCTGGCTTTCCAGCGCAAACGCATCGACGTCTTCGCGCGCAAAGCCCTCGATCGTCGCGATCAGATCCGCGCCAATACCTTGCGGCACGAAGGCGGTGGCGCTGTTGGTTTCCGGGTCCTGCGCCCAGGCGCCGCCGTCCGAGCCGAGCGGCACCCGGCTCATGCTCTCGACCCCACCGGCCACGACCAGGTCTTCCCAGCCCGAACGCACCTTTTGTGCGGCCATGTTGACCGCCTCCAGGCCCGACGCACAGAAGCGGTTGAGCTGCACACCCGAACAGCGGAAATCCCAACCGGCCTTGAGCGCCGCGACCTTGGCAATCACCGAACCCTGTTCGCCGACGGGCGAGACCACCCCCATCACGACATCATCGACCTGTGCGGTGTCGAAATCGTTGCGCCTTTGCAGTTCGGCCAACACACCGGCCAGCAGATTGACCGGCTTGACCTCGTGCAGGCTGCCATCCTTCTTGCCTTTGCCGCGGGGCGTGCGAATCGCGTCATAGACGAATGCTTCGGTAGTCATGGGAGTCTCCTGGATTTCAATGCGGATCGGACGCGCCCGGGTACTTCCCGACGGCCAGAATTCAAGTATAGGCATTCGGGATGCGACGCCTGTCACATCGGTGCGCGACATCAGGCTCGGCAACAGCCCCGGCCTGGGTTACCCTTCGGTGCACCGTAATCAGGACCTCCCATGATCGAACGCAGCCTGTATGGCCCCGAGCACCTCGCCTTTCGCGACAGCTACCAGCGATTTGCCGACAAGGAGATCGCTCCTCATCATGAGGCGCTGGGAGGAGCAGGGTTTTGTCGACCGGGAGGTATGGCACAAGGCTGGCGCCAACGGTTTCCTGTGCATGACCATGCCCGAACAGTACGGCGGCGCCGGCGCTGACCGCCTGTATGCCGCCGCACAGATGGAGGTCAACGCCATCGGCGGATACAGCGGTATCGGTTTCGGCCTGCATACCAATATCGTCGCGCCCTACATCGAGCGCTATGGCACGCCAGGCGCAAAAGCAGAACTGGTTGCCGCGCATGGCCACGGGCGAGGTGATCGGCGCCATCGCCATGAGCGAACCGGCCGCCGGCTCCGATCTGCAAGGCATCAAGACCACGGCCATCGCACAGCCCGACGGCAGCTTATCTGCTCAACGGCAGCAAGACCTTCATCACCAACGGCTGGCATGCCGATCTGGTGATCGTGGTCGCCAAGACCGACCCGAATGCCGGCGCCAAGGGCATCAGCCTGTTCCTGGTCGAACGCGGCATGCCGGGCTTCGAGAAAGGCAAGCGCCTGAAAAAGCTCGGCCTCAAGGCGCAGGACACTTCGGAGCTGTTCTTCGACAACGTGCGCCTGCCGGCCGACAGTCTGCTGGGCGGCGCCGACGATGGCGGGCCAGGGTTTTGTCTGCCTGATGCAGGAGCTGCCCTGGGAGCGCCTGCAGATCGCCATTGGCGCCGTCGCCGCGGCGCAAAGTGCGATCGACCAGACGCTGGCCTATGTCAAGGAACGCAAGGTCTTCGGCACGACGGTGGCGAGCTTTCAGAACACACGTTTCAAACTGGCGGAGATGCAGACCGAGGTGCAGATCGCGCAGGTATTCGTCGACAAATGCCTGGAGCTGACCTTGCAGGACAAACTCGACACCGCCACCGCCAGCATGGCCAAGTACTGGTGCAGCGACCTGCAATGCAAGGTGATGGACGAATGCCTGCAGCTGTTTGGCGGTTACGGCTATATGTGGGAATACCCGATCACGCGGGCGTTTGCCGACGCGCGGGTGCAGCGCATTTATGGCGGCACCAACGAGATCATGAAGGAAGTCATCACCCGGTCCATGGGTTTGACTGGCAAGTGACATGAACAAATCGAAAAGGATGGGACCTAGACATGGCGTATGAACTGATCTACTGGCCGTCGATCCAGGGGCGCGGCGAATTCATCCGGCTGGCGCTCGAGGCGGCCGGTGCCGACTACGTGGATGTCACCCGTAGCAACGGGAAACTCGGGCGCGGCCTGCCGGCGCTGATGGCCACGCTGGGTGACACCGGCCAGGGGCATCCGCCGTTCGCACCGCCGATCCTGCGCCATGGCAAGCAGGTGATTTCGCAGACCGCGGCCATCCTGCTGTACCTCGGCCCGCGGCTGGGCCTGGTCGGCAAGGGTGCGCCCGCGCAGTTGTGGACGCACCAGATCCAGCTCACGATCGCCGACGTGTTGCAGGAAGCGCACGACACCCACCATCCGATCTCCCCCACGCTGTATTACGAGGAGCAGCGCGTCGAGGCCGACCGGCGTGCCCGGATGTTCTGCGGCGCGCGTTTGATCAAGTACCTGGCCTGGTTCGAGTCGGTGTTGTCGCGCAACGGTCCACAATGCCAAGGCGCGCCGTCTGCACCTGGTCGGCGCGCAGTTGTCGTACGCCGACCTGTCCTTGTTCCAACTGGTCGAGGGCCTGCAATACGCATTTCCCAAGGCGACCCGGCGCGCGCTGCGCACGACTCCGCTGGTGCAGCGACTGCACGGCGAGGTGGCACAACTGCCCCGTGTGGCGGCCTACCTGGCCAGCGAGCGGCGCATCCCGTTCAACCAGGACGGCGTTGTTTCGCCAATACCCCGAACTCGACAGCTGACAGCCTGTCGTAGCGGCGACAGCTACTCACCAGCTCAGCGGGTCGACGGCATAGAAGTCGCGCAATTGCGCGAACAGGTCCGGCTGCTCGTCGGCCAGCTGCTGCGACTGCTCGAAGAACACCTCCGAGGCCACCGCAAAAAATTCGCCCGGATTGGTCGCGCCATAGTCGCTGAGCAGTCCACCCTGGCCGGTAGCCACGCGTTGTTGCAAATGCGCAAATCGCCTGACCGAAGACCTGCGACCAGTCGCGGTAGGCGCCGCGTGAACGCAAGCGTCGGCGCCCCGTTGGCCTGGCCGCTTTCCTGGTCGAGCTGGTGCGCAAACTCATGGATCACGACATTGCGACCATCGTTGCCGTCGGCGCTGTCCACCTGCACATCCTGCCATGACAACACCACCTGCCCCTGCGACCACGACTCGCCCGACAGCACCTGACGCAGGTCCTGCATCACGCCGGATCCGACCGGCTGCTGCCGGTTCACCACAAACGGACCGGGATAGACCAGGATCTGGCGCAAGTTGGGGTAATAGTCGGTCTGGCGGTTGAGCAGCAGCAGGCAGGCCTGGGCGGCGATCGCAATCCGCATCGCGTCGGTCAGATCCAGGCCTTGGCAGCCGAGCATGGGCTTTTCGGCCAGAAAAACCTGCATATGCGCCTTGAGCTGCAGTTGCAGGTCCGCCGGCAGCCGGCGCACCAACGGCAACTGCATCAACAAGGGACGCCAGTGCGCCGGGAGGGGTTGGCTGCGCAGCTTGTGGCGGCGCCGATCGAGCAACCACGGGCGGGCCAACAACCACAGCACGAAACCAAGCGCCAGAGCGGTGAAAAGGAGAAATGACAAGGGCAGAGTGTCGGCTATGGACGTTACAGTGGCCTCAGTTGTGAGGCAAAGCCGGGGAATTCAACCTAGAAACGGCAGTTGAACGCGCCCGAGCGTACTCCGATGGGCGTGCCAGGCAGGGCGAGAGGACGCCGCGCACTTCTGTGCGCAAGGACGAACAACGCCGCATGGCGCGTTCAGCGGGGTGCGCTCGGGTGCGTAGCGCTGTCACCATACTGGTGAACCACATCGTGGCCTCGTTGTTCAGTGTGCCTGCGGGCTGCCAGCGAGACGCAAGCGGTCAACTGCCGTTTCTAGCTTCAATGCCTGGCTCGCGGAATCACACGGTGCGCTCGGCCATCCGGTGTTGCCACTGCGCGCACTGCACATAACTGCTGTGGTTTTCACATCACTGCGCCAATGGGAGAACCTGGTCGCGGCGCTGCTGCACGGGCGCGAGCAGCAGCGCCAGGACAATGCCGACTGCTGAGCCAAGCGATGCATGGCACGCGAGCGGCCGGACCCGGTTCGAGATCCCGGTACGATCAGGTGGTGTCCCGTTTACAACTGATCCGTCCCACGTGCCAATTCAATTCGCCAGACGTCTGACCGGGCGCAACCGCACGCGGCAGGCCAACCGGATCCTGGGTGTCACGCTGGCGTTTGTAGCCGGCGCGATGAATGCGGGCGGTTTTCTGGCCGTGCAGCAATACACCTCACACATGACCGGCATCGTCTCGGCGATGGCCGACAACCTCGCGCTGGGCAACATGACGTTGGTACTTGTCGGCCTGGGCGCCTTGTTGTGCTTCATGCTGGGCGCGGCTTGTTCGGCCGTCATGGTGAACTATGCGCGGCGCAAGGGCATGCACAGCGAGTTCGCGTTGCCCTTGCTGCTCGAGGCTGCGCTGCTGCTGGTTTTCGGGCTGCTGGGCGCTCGACTGATGGGGGTGGCCGGGTTGTTCGTGCCGGTCACCGTGATGCTGCTGTGTTTCACGATGGGCTTGCAGAACGCGGTGATTTCCAAACTCTCCAACGCCGAGATCCGGACCACGCACGTGACTGGATTGATCACCGACATCGGCATCGAGATCGGCAAACTGCTGTACTGGAACCGCCATCCGGCGCTAGCCGCGCCGACGGTATTGGCTGATCGCCAGCGGCTGCGGATTTTGCTGCTGTTGGTGGCGGCTTTCTTCGTTGGCGGTGTGGTTGGCGCGCTTGGTTTTCAGACCGTTGGCTACAGTTCGACGGTGCCACTGGCCTGTCTGCTGGTGCTGATGGCCGGCATGCCGGCCATCGATGATCTGCGGGAAATGATGCGTCGTGCACGGCCACCCTGTTAAAGCGTCGCCCACGATGCCGGGTGAATCGCTTTGGAGTCGCAGCAAGCGATCCGGGTTTGGCTGGTGCCGTATGGCCGGTGGGTGGACCGGTGCCATACTTGCCGCTCTGGTATTCACTTTTACCGCCTTACAACCATTTTCATCATGCAGGAACCGCCAGTGACACCTGTCGGCAGGTCGTACCGACCCGACCCCGGGGCGCGATCGCAAGCGTTCGGACGCTACGCCTTGCGTCGTCTGGTATCGGAATCCGCCTTGGCGAGCATCTGGCATGGGGTGGATTCCCAGTCCGGGCGCGAAGTGCGCGTCAAGCTGATCAAGCCCGGCGCAGATGTGGATGGGCCGCAGATGGCCGCCTGGATTCAGCAGGTCAACCTGCGCAGCCACCTGGCGCATTCGGCCATCGTTCCACTGAGCGATGTCGCGGTGATCGACGGTCAGCCCTACCTGGCAGCCAGCTGGGTTGCGGGTCAGACACTGGCGGAACGCATGGCGCTGTCAGCGGCAGTGCCAGCGCGCAGGGCGGTAGGCTGGATGCTGGAAGTGCTGGACGCCCTGGTGCTGGCCCATGCAGCGGGTCAGGTGCACGGACGTTTGCACCCGGGCAATCTGCTGATCGATGAGCAGGGCCACGCCCGCCTGCTCGACTTTGCGACCCCTATCCGAGTGACCGATGCCCAAGCCCAGGCAGCGCAGTCGCAAGCGCTTGCCCCCTGGTGGCCGGCTGGTCACACACTCGCGCAAGCCAGCCGCGCCCACGTGGACATCCATGCCGTCGGCATGATGCTCCTGTGCCTGCTCTCGGGCAGGCGTGCGCCACCGAGCGCTGGCGCCGATGCCGCGCCGGATTCTGCGCTTGCCACGGTGGCGGGTTCGGACGATGCCTTGCGCGCAATCGTGGCTGCGGCGATAGCGGACGATGCTGACCCTCGTCATGCCAGTGCACAGGATTTGCGCGGCAAGCTGGCGCAATGGTCTGCTTTGCCGGGCGCGAATGCCGCGTTGCCTGCATCGGCCGAGCCGGCCCTGTCGGGCGCAGACGAAGGCGTACTCCAGCGTCTGTTGCGCAGCATGCAACAGAACGAGGACTTTCCGGCCATGACGCACGCGGTCTCGCGCATACAGGCCATGGCCGCGTCCGAGACCGAAAGTGTCGGGGCGGTAGCCGACGAGATCCTGAAGGACGTTTCCCTGTCGAACAAATTGCTGCGCATCGTGAACAGTGCGTATTACGCCCGCAGCGGCGGCATTTCATCGATCTCGCGGGCGGTCACGCTGATCGGCTTCAACGGCCTGCGCAATATGGCTATGGGCCTGGTTCTGCTCGAAGGCATGCAGGACAAGGCCCATGCGAAGGCGTTGACTGGCGAATTCCTGCGCGCACTGATGGCGGCGTCGATTGCGCGCGAATTGACGGCGTCGATGCGCGACGCCGAGGAAGCCTTCATTGGCGCCATGTTCCAGGAACTCGGGCGCTTGCTCGCGATGTATTACTTCCCGCAGGAGGCCACGCAAGTGCAGACGCTGATGCGCGATGGCGCCGGCAAGCTGACGGAAGACAGCGCCTCCATCCGGGTGCTTGGTCTGTCGTACGAAGGCCTGGGCATAGGGATTGCGAAACTGTGGGATCTGCCGGCCGATATTCGCCGCTATATGCACAAGCCCGCCGGTGATCCGCCGCAACGCCCGGCCACCGACGTCCAGGAGCAACTGTGCTGGACAGCAGTCGCGGCGAACCAGCTGGCCGACACCTTGCTGCTGGAGGACCCGGCGCGGCGCATCGAACGGCTCGATTCTGTGCGTAAACGCTTTGCGCCGGCATTGGCCTGCACACCGTCCGACATGCAACTGGCCATGGAAACGGCGCGCCTCAAAGTTGTCGACCTGGCCGCTGCGATGGACTTGCAGATCGTTGCCGGCAGCGCTGCAGCGCGCCTTTTGCAGGCGTCGGACGGGTCGGAGCAAGACATGGGCGACACAGCTGCGCCGGCGTTCGGTCCGGTGGCGATGCGGTTGCTGGACGACGCATGTAGCCGAAATCTTTCGCGCGATGACAAGCTGGCAGCCGCCCTTGCCGATATTGATGAGGCTTTGGCGCAAAACCAGCCCTTGAAAGATGTGTTGCACATGGTGCTCGCCGGCTTGCACCGGGCATGCGGCCTGTCACACGCGCTGTTCTGCATGCGAGATCCGAAGATTGACGCATTGACCGGGCGCTTCGGCGTCGGTGCCGGGGTCGAAGCAATGGTGCTGGTGTTCCGGGTGCCCCTGGGTGCGGGTGCGAACGATTTGCTGCAGGCGGTGTGCGCGCGGGGCACGGATACCTGGATTGCCGACACCGGCGCATCGCCCCTGGCCGCTCGGCTACCAGCGTGGTTTCGCCAGCAGGTGGCTGCCTCTGCCGTGCTGTTGCTGCCGATGCGCCTCAACGACAGACCTGTTGCATTGTTCTATGCCGGTATGGTGGAGCAGAATTCACCGCCATTGACTGAAGCTCAACTGGCCTGCCTGCGTCTGATGCGCGACCGGGCACAACAGGCGCTGCGGCAGTCCCGTTGACACCCATCACGGCGCCAGCGCATGAATTGATCCATCGCAGGCAAACTCGCAGTCGCGCTGGGCAGTCTGTCGGAGTTTGGCTACACTGGACTGATATCGATTCCCGCGACAGGAGGCATCATGAAACACATAGTTGAATTGCTTGACCCGCGTGATCCTGCGGTTTTTAGGGTGGCACCGCAGGTAATGGTTTTCAACGGTCTCCAATTGCTGGCTGACCATGGCATCGGCGCCTTGCTGGTGATGGAGGGCGACAAGCTGGTTGGGATTTTTTCGGAGCGCGACTATACGCGCAAGGTCGCCTTGCAGGGCAAGAACTCGCGCGAAACACCCATCTCAGAGATCATGACGGCGAACGTCATCTCGGTGGCACCCAAAACCAGTACGCGTGAGTGCATGGCGCTGATGAGCCAGAACAAGATCCGCCACCTGCCGCTGGTGGACAACGGCAAGGTCATTGGCATGATCTCGATCCGCGACATCATGGACGACATCATTGCCGACCATGAGCAGACGATCGCGCAGTTGCACACCTATATCACCAGTTAGCAGGGCGGCTAGCGGTCGCCGGGGCCGATTCACGTGCCGGCATGACATCCCGATAAGGCTGCGATTATGGTTGATCAGCAGTGAGATCTTCATATTTCCGGGGGCTATGGGTCTGACCATTGTCCACCGCAGCTGTGGTCTACCCTGTTGATAACCGTCGGGATAACCCTGGCAGGGCGCATCGGTGCTGGGCTGCCAGCATGTGCCTGCCAGAGAGGCAGATGTTGTGACCGGTCAGTGTTTCATGCCGCCCTGGCCACCACGCGCTGCACGCCGCCCTTGGCGTTCTTTGTAAAACATGGTTAGTCGCCGTCAGGATGAAAGGCATCACGTCTTTGCCACGCTCGGCCAATGCTGCCTGGCGCTGCTCCTTCGCCATTGCCGCCATGTGTGCAGCATGGGCCATGTTGGCGTAGTCCGCATCTTGTACCTGGCCGCATCCTGCGAGCGCACCAAGCGCGCATGCGGCAACGACGATCTTGAACATGATGGAGTCGACCGGTTCAGCAGGCGCGCCAGGCAAAAGGGTCAGCGGTCCTGCACCGGATACTGGCGCACCATGGCGCCGAACATCAACGCCCCCAGCAGCAATACCGCCGCAGCCACGCCCAGCGCGGCACTGAATCCTGCCTCGACGGAGGCACTGCGCGCCAGAAACGCGGCAGCTAGCGGTGGCCCGACGATCTGGCCCAGACCGTAGACCGCCGTGAGCAAGCCCATCAGACTGGCCGGCTGCTGCGGTGACAGGCGGCGCACCTCCTGCATCGCGAAGTAGGTGATGGCCGTCATCGGCATGCCCAGCAACAGGCTGCCCCAGGCGAATCCGGCGCTGGTCGGCCAGACCAGGCCAACCATGATGCCGACGCCCTGGATCAAATAGCAGACGACCAGCCGCAGTCGCAAGTCAAGCTTGGAGCGAATCCGCGATGCCACCAGAGCGCCGATGATGATGCCCAGGCCGAAGATCGGCCAGAACAGATCCAGCAAGGGCGAGCCGGGAATCGACTGGCGTGCGATCACCGGCAAGAAGGTGGCGCTGATGATGTAGCCCAGGCCGGCCAGCCCATAGGCCAGCGCCAGCAGAACCAGCTCGGAGCGGCCTGGGGCCGGGGCCGGCCGGGTGTTGGCTGACGCTGCCGATGCCGGTACTGACGCGGTGTCGGACGGCACCGGTGCCGCGCGTAATGTAGGCCACAGCAATGCCGACAAAGCCGCAGCCAGCAAACCGAAAACCAGCCAGCCCATGGCCGCTGATTGTTGCCACTGCACCATGACGCTGGCAGCCAGGCCGCTGACGACGATGCCAGCACCCGGCCCGGCGTAGATCAATGCCCCCATTTCCGGCAATTGCATCTGCGCCAGCCGCGTCAGGCTCCAGGTCGAGACATAGACGAATACCAGGGCACTGGCGACACCGGCCAGGAAACGCAGCAGTGGCCACAAGACCGGCAGATGCAAGGCCATGCCCAGTGTGAGCACGGTGGTGGCGACAAGTCCGGCGCGCACCATGGCGGTGAGGTGCACGGCACCGCGCCAGCCCATGCGGCGCCAGACCATCGGTTGGAAGGTGCACAGCAGCGCGCCGACCAGATAGCCCAGGTAATTGGCACTGGCCAGCCAGCTGGACGTGGCCAGATCGATGACGCCATCGGACAACATCATCGGCAACAACGGCGTGAACGCAAACCGGCCAATGCCCATGGCCACCGCCAGTGACACCATGCCCGCCAGCGCCACCCGCCAGGCCGGATTGACCATTGCCCTCGAAGCGTGGCTCATCGACTCAGGCCGGCAGCGCGTCGGCGTGCCGGATGCGCCACTGCGCCAGATCGATGTCTTGATCGAGCGGGAACAGCGGCCGGGGAATGCGCGCGTAGGACCTGCGCGCATAGTGCGGTGAACACAAGGCACCGCTGTCGCAGACGATGACCCTGGATGCAATCGGCTCGAACGCGGCGCGGAAATGCTGCATCGACTTGAGACCGACGACTTTCTTGCTGCGCGGTTCGATGCCGAACGCGGTGAACTGGGCCAGGTCCAGCATCTGGGCCGGCTGGGTGACCACCAGGATGTCTACGCCTTGCACGCGCAGCACCACGGTCGGGCCCCAGGTCTTGTCCAGGCCACCGGTCATCGGGCCATTGGCAAAGTAGCGGCCGTCGCTGTGCAGCAAAACGGTGGCTTGCAGCGCCAGCGGACCACCGCCCAAGGCCGCGTCGGTCTTGCCGCCGAGTTGCACCGAGACCGTGGCACCGATGGGCGCTCCCTGTAATTGCTGCACGGTCTGCGGATCGACGATGGGGCCGAAGCAGGCATCGTCAATGCCGGCGCGCAGCAAAGCAGCGAGCAGGTTGGTGGCGTCGCCATAGCCACCACCGCCCGGGTTGTCCGCGTAGTCGGCAACGATGATCGGCGCCTGGCTGGCGTCATGGTCACGGCAGATCTGCGCGGCTTCGTCGACATCCAGGAAGCGGTTCATCACCTCGTGGCGCTGGGCCCAGATGTCGTCAGCCAGTTCGTGCGCGAAGGCCTGGTGGCGTGCCAGATCGCTATTGTCCTGGGCCACGACGATGACAGTTGGCCCGACCTCGCTGATATCGACACGGGCAAAACCGGCATTGATGCTGACCGCGAAAACACCATCTTGTGACTCGTATGCACGCGCGCGCTGCAGGCGTGGCAGCATGGCGCCGACGTCGGTGCGTCCGCCATTGGCCTCGTCGATCATCGGCAGGTGGGCGCGCAGCACCACCGGGCGGATTTCGCCAGCCATGGTCCGCTGCAACAGATCGCCCGCCAGCGCCGCGGTTTCGCGCATGTCGATGTGCGGGTAGGTGCGGTAAGAAATCAGGATGTCGCTGTGCTGGCACATGGCCCGCGTCACATTGGCATGCAGGTCCAGCGTCACGGCGATGGGCAGGTCGGGGCCGACGACGGCGCGCAGCCTGGTCAGCAATTCACCTTCACCGTCATCGCAGAAATCAGTCACCATGGCACCATGCAGACCCAGCGCAATGCCGTCGAGTCGGTCGCGTTGCGCGCGCGCGGCAGCGATGATCGGATCGGTCAGGCGGTCAAACGCGTCGCGTGTCACGACTCCCGCCGGCTGGGCGATGGCGCTGAGTACATGCGCCAGTTCCCAGTCGTGCTTGCGCGCAGCATCGCAAAACCCCGCCAGTTCGGTATTCGAGTCACCGCGGCCCGCTATCGCCGACGGGCCGTCGGTGAAGAAGTCCTGCGCCATGAAGCTTGCGTACGTCGTGGGAAGCTTGCTGAAGGTATTGGTCTCGTGCGCAAACTCGGCACTCAGTACGCGAAATCGGGTCATGAAGGGGCAGGACGAAAGGTTCTGGAAAAAAATGGAAACGCCGGCTTCCCGGCTTGCGGCTGCCGGCGATTTGCCACCAGGTCGGTTGCGGGAGCGGCCTACATTACACCAAAGGTCTCGAACGCCTGCACCGTGCTCATGCCGCCGCGTACTTTGTTCAGGCTTATTCCCGGCTGCGGCAAAGAAAATATACTCACGCATCGCCCCCGGCGCTTTGACGCCGATGCGTTTTCGCGTCGGCGGCGCCCCACCATGACACCCGAAAACTGTTCCGTGACCCCCTTGCAAGCCAAGCTGCGCTGGCGTCTTTCAGTGGCCCCGATGATGGATTGGTCCGACCGCCATTGCCGCTACTTCCACCGCCTGCTGTCGCGCGAAACCCTGCTGTACACCGAAATGGTGACCACCGGCGCGCTGATCCACGGCGACGTACCGCGTCACCTGCAGTTCAACAGCGAAGAGCATCCGGTCGCATTGCAGCTCGGGGGTAGCGAACCGTCTGAGCTGGCGCAGTGCGCGCGCCTGGGTGCGCAATGGGGTTATGACGAGATCAATCTCAATTGCGGCTGCCCGTCCGAGCGGGTCCGGCGCGGTGCCTTTGGCGCCTGCCTGATGGCCGAGCCAGCGTTTGGTGGCCGATTGCGTCAAGGCCATGGTGGACGCAGTCTCGCTGCCGGTGACGGTGAAGCACCGCATCGGCATCGACAAGGGTGAAGACTATGGCTTTGTGCGCGATTTTGTCGGACAGGTGAGCGAAGCGGGTTGCGATGTATTCATCGTGCATGCGCGCAACGCCTGGCTCAAGGGCTTGTCGCCCAAGGCCAACCGCGAGGTGCCGCCGCTGCGCTACGCCACGGTGCATCGGCTCAAGGCGGACTTTCCGCAACTGACGATGGTGATCAATGGCGGCATCACCACCGATGCCCAGATCGCCGAGCAACTGGAGCATGTCGACGGCGTCATGCTCGGGCGTGAGGCATATCACAACCCCTGGATTCTTGCAGGCTGGGATCAAGGTTTTTACGGTGCGCAGCCCGCGGGCGCGACGCGCGAATCGATCGAGGAGCAGATGGTGGCCTACATGGATCGAGAGTCGCTTGCCCACGGCACCCCCTGGAGTTCGATTGCCCGCCACATGCTCGGCCTGCGCCACGCTTTGCCAGGTGCGCGGCGCTGGCGTCAGGTCTGGAGCGACCACAGGCTGCGCGATGTGCCCCCGCGCGAGGTGATGCGTATGGCGCACCAGGAAACGGATGTGACGACGCTCGCAGTGGACCAAGCGCATGTCTGAGGCGGTTCATCCGCAGCAGCGCCTGGCGTTCACGCTGATGTGGCTGGTGCCATCGCTGTGGACCGTCAACTACATCGTCGCGCGTTTGGCGCCCGGTGTGATCGGACCGTATCTGCTGGCGCTGGGGCGCTGGGCCATCGCGGCGGCCGTGCTGGTGGCCCTGTGCGCGCCGGAGCTATGGCGTGAACGGCGCCATATCCGGCAATGCGCCTGGCAATACCTGATCCTGGGAATACTGGGCATGCTGATCTGCGGCGCCTGGGTCTACCAGGGCGCACGATCGACCGGCGCAATGAATATCGCATTGATCTATGCAGCATCGCCCGTGATGATTGCGCTGGGCGCTGCCATGTGGCTGGGCGAGGCCTTCGGCAAACGGCAGGCAGCCGGCGTAGCGCTCGCATTGGCCGGCGTGCTGCATGTCATCGTGCGCGGCCACTGGACCGCCCTGGCGGATCTGCAGTTTGTCGCCGGGCGACGGCTGGGTGCTGGCGGCGACCATTTCCTGGGCGGCGTTTGCGCTGCTGCAAAAGCACTGGCCCAGTCCGCTGGGCGCCACAGCCCGTCTGGCCACGATCTGCAGCTTCAGTGTGCTGAGCCTGTTGCCATTCACCGCCTGGGAGTTGACCCAACCGGGCTTGTTGGTCTGGGGCCCGCAGGCGCTGTGGCTGGTGCTGGCCGCCGCTGCATTGCCGGGGCTGGGCGCATACTGGATTTATGGCTGGGCCCAACGCATCGTCGGCGCCAGCCGGGTCGCCGTGGCCCTGTATCTGGGCCCCTTGTACGCGTCGATTGGCGCCTGGTGGATGCTGGGGGAGCCGCCGGGCTTGCACCATCTGGTCGGCGCTTGCCTGATCTTGCCGGGTGTTTTTCTGGTCACGCAGTGGCAGCCGAAGCCGGCAACCACGGTAGTTACGCAGCCGCTTCCAGGCCGTTCCTGAAATGCTGCAGCATGCCGCTGCTGGCGGCGGCCCAGTCATGCGCCGCGACAGCCTGCATGATGGCACGGTGTTCAGCCAGCGACTCAGCGATGCGCCCGGTCTTGAGCAGCGAGTTGCGCCGATTGAGCTTCATCACCTTGCGCAGGTCAGCCACCATCTGCATTGCCCAGCGGTTGTTCGCGATGGCGAGCAGACGCAGATGGAAGCGCTCATTGCATTGCAGAAACAGTTCGCGGTCGGGCCGGGGCAGGGCGGCTGCGGCTTCGAGTTCAAGGTGCAGTCGCTGCAATTCAGTCGATCTGCTGCGCGGTGGCGTTCTTTGCAACCTGTCCGGCCGCATCGGATTCGAGCAAGCCCAGCAAATGGTAGACCTCGCGCAGGTCTTGCTCGGAAACCTCGGTCACATACGCGCCGCGGCGGACCTTCATGGTCACCAGGCCTTCGGTCGCCAGCACTTTAAGGGCTTCCCGTAATGGCGTTCGGCTGATACCGTAGTCCTTGGCCAGTTTGAGTTCGTCGATCCAGCTGCCAGGGATCAGTTCTCCGCTGAAGATGCGTTGGCGCAGTTGCTCCGCCACCTCCTGGTAGAGGGCCTGGGGAGCGAGTGATGGTGCCGGCATGGTGGGTCAGGTCAGGGTCGGGGCTGTCAGTTTGACTCAAGATTCTGAATTTATAATTATAAATAACGAAATTGTCCAGAAATTCCCGATCTCATTGAAGATCGCTTCCCGGAGCCGCGTCATGAACAGCAAAACCTCCTCGTCCCCCGAAAAGCCACGCGCAGATGGGCCGCACAAGTCCGGCGATCCCATGGCCGGATGGATCGCAGCGGCCCAGAAGTCCGCCCAAGCGGGCAATCTGGACGCCCTGAACTGGCACACACCGGACGGCATCACCGTCAAACCCCTGTATACCGCCGCCGACCTCCATGGCCTGCCGCATGCCGACAGCTTGCCGGGTTTTGCGCCTTATGTGCGCGGCCCGCAGGCCACCATGTATGCGGTGCGCCCCTGGACTATCCGGCAGTACGCCGGCTTTTCGACGGCGCAGGAATCGAATGCGTTCTACCGCAAGGCGCTGGCCGCAGGCGGCCAGGGTGTGTCGGTGGCCTTCGATCTGGCCACGCACCGGGGTTACGACTCGGACCATCCACGCGTGACCGGCGACGTGGGCAAGGCCGGCGTGGCGATCGACAGCGTCGAGGACATGAAGATCCTGTTCGACCAGATCGACCTGGCCAAGGTCAGCGTGTCCATGACCATGAATGGCGCGGTATTGCCGGTGCTGGCCGGCTATGTGGTGGCGGCCGAGGAGCAGGGTGTGGATCAGGCGCAACTCAGCGGAACCATCCAGAACGACATCCTCAAGGAGTTCATGGTCCGCAACACCTATATCTACCCGCCGGAGCCGTCGATGCGCATCATCGGCGACATCATGGAATACACGGCGGCGCATATGCCGCGCTTCAACTCCATCAGCATCTCGGGTTACCACATGCAGGAGGCCGGAGCCAACCAGGCCCTCGAACTGGCATTCACGCTGGCCGACGGTCAGGAATACGTGAAGACCGCCATCGGCAAGGGCATGAACGTGGACGAGTTCGCGCCACGGCTGAGTTTCTTCTGGGCCATCGGCATGAACTTCTACCTGGAAGTGGCCAAGATGCGTGCCGCACGCCTGTTGTGGTGTCGCATCATGCAGGGCTTCGATGCAAAAAACCCCAAGAGCCTGATGCTGCGCACCCATTGCCAGACCTCAGGCTGGTCGCTGACCGAGCAGGACCCGTACAACAACATCGTACGCACCACCATCGAGGCCATGGCGGCGGTGTTCGGCGGCACGCAGAGTCTGCACACCAACAGCTTTGACGAGGCGATCGCCCTGCCGACCGACTTTTCCAGCCGCATCGCGCGCAACACCCAACTCATCATCCAGGAAGAGACGCATATCCCGAACGTGATCGACCCCTGGGCCGGCAGCTACATGATGGAGAAGCTGACCCAGGACATGGCCGATGCGGCCTGGAAGATCATCGAGGAAGTCCAGGCCATGGGTGGCATGGTCAAGGCCGTGGACAGCGGCTGGGCCAAGCTCAAGATCGAGGCAGCGGCGGCAGAAAAGCAGGCGCGCATCGATTCGGGCCAGGACGTCATCGTCGGCGTCAACAAGTACCGGCTTGACAGTCACGACGCCGTCGAGTCGCGCGACATCGACAATGTCGCGGTGCGCGATGAACAGATCGGGCGACTGCAAGCGATTCGAGCCAGCCGTGACAACGCGGCGGTAGTATCCGCGCTGGCGGCGCTCACCGCGGCCGCTCAAGGAAACAGTGGCAACCTGCTCGATCTGGCCATCCAGGCCACGCGGGTACGCGCCACGGTGGGCGAAATCAGCGACGCGCTGGAGCAGGCGTTCGGCCGCCATCGTGCCGATACGCACAAGGTCAGCGGTGTCTACGCTGCTGCCTATGACAGCGGCGACCAGGCGGGAGACGGCATGAAACAGTGGGAAGCGATCAAGTCGGACATCGCCCTGTTTGGCGAGCAGCAGGGTCGGCGACCGCGCGTGATGATTGCCAAACTTGGTCAGGACGGACATGACCGTGGTGCCAAGGTGGTGGCCACGGCGTTCGCCGACCTGGGTTTTGACGTCGACATCGGCCCGCTGTTCCAGACACCCGAGGAATGTGCGCGCCAGGCGATCGAGAACGATGTGCATGCCGTGGGCGTATCCACGCTGGCGGCCGGTCACAAGACCCTGGTGCCGGCCATCATCGCCGAGTTGCGCCAGCAAGGCGGTGACGACATCGTGGTGTTTGTTGGCGGTGTGGTGCCACGGCAGGACTACGATTTCCTGGTTCAGGCCGGCGTCAAGGGCATCTATGGCCCTGGTACGCCGATCCCGGAGTCCGCGGCCGATGTGCTGCGGCAGATTCGCGCATCCCAGCGCAGCCTGAGCCGCACGACGCGCTCCACCATTGATGCCGCAACCGGACATGACCTCTGCAGATTCGCCCGCGCAACCCGACACGGTAGCGCCGCTGGTGCAGGCCATCACCGGTGCCGCGGACATGCCCCGGCGCCGCGCGATTGCCAAGGCGATCACCTTGCTCGAGTCGACGCGCTCCGATCACCGTGTACAGGCCGATGCCTTGCTGAGCGCCTTGCTGCCGCATGCCGGCCAGGCCTTCCGGCTTGGTCTGAGCGGTGTTCCCGGCGTGGGCAAGTCCACGCTGATCGAGGCCCTGGGCCTGCATCTGATCGCGCTGGGACACCATGTGGCGGTGCTGACGATCGATCCGTCATCGACGCTATCGGGCGGCTCGATCCTGGGCGACAAGACGCGCATGGAGCAACTGTCAGTGCAAGCCCATGCCTACATCCGACCCAGCCCGTCCAGCGGAACGCTCGGCGGTGTGGCCGAAAAGACGCGCGAGTCCATCCTGGTGCTGGAAGCGGCGGGCTATGACGTGGTGATCGTCGAGACCGTCGGTGTGGGGCAAAGCGAGGTCGCCGTGGCCGGCATGACCGACATGTTCGTGTTGATGCAGCTGCCCAATGCCGGCGATGAATTGCAGGCAATCAAGAAAGGAGTGATGGAACTGGCCGACCTGGTGCTGATCAACAAGGCTGATCTGGATCCGGGCGCGGCCACGCGGGCCCAGGCGCAAATCACGTCCTCGCTTCGACTGATCGGCCAGCACGGCAACCCGGCGCATGCAGCGCACGATGTCCAGCCGTGGACGCCGCGCGTGTTGCAGCTCAGTGCCTTGTCGGGCCAGGGTGTGCAGGCCTTGTGGGAGTCGGCACTGGATTTTCGTGTCCGCCAGTCGGCGCTCGGGCGCTGGGACAGCCGGCGCAGGCGCCAGGCCTTGTCGTGGATGTGGGAACGCATCGAGAGCGGCCTGCGCCAGTCGTTTCGCGACGACGCCTCAGTCAAGTCGCGACTGGCCAACATTTCGGATGAGGTCGCGCAGGGTCGCCAAGTCGCCGTCCGGTGCAGCGCGCGAACTGCTGGCCCTGTTTGCCGGCCAGCCGCTGCAGCGGGGAGGGCGCACGATGATTTCGCTGACGTCGGTCGCGCGCATCGAATCATCCACGATCTGGCGTGACAAGCGTGTCGAGGTGCTGGACCTGCCCGAAGGCAGGATGCTGGTGAAAGGCCAACGTGCCTTGCGCAGCCCGTGGCCGCACCGGGTGCTCAATATGTTCGCGTGGATGGCGGGCGTGCCCTATCTGAAGGCGGTTCCCGTGCATGGAGGTGCACGCTCGCAGGCGATCGAGATCGGGCGTTTGCAGGCGCTGCGCCAGGCTGGGCTGGCCGTGCCCGAAGTGCACCACGTGGCAGCGGACTACTTCGTCATGTCCTACCTGGGCGCCAATGACCTGGCGCGGGCCTTGCGCGAGCAGGGATCGGATGCGTTTGACCTGTGGATGGCGGCAATGGACGCACCTGCTGCAGGTGCATGCCGCCGGCCAGTATCTGAGCCAGTGTTTTGCGCGCAACATCATCGTGTCGGACACCTTCGAGGGCATGATCGACTTCGAAGACGATCCACGGGAAGTGATGACGCTGGAACAGGCACAGGCGCGCGACTGGCTGGTCTTTCTGCAATCGTCACTGTACAACCTTGGGCTCGAGCCCGGACGCCTCGACGCGGCACTGCGCACGGTGCTGGGCCAGGAATTGCCGCAGGTGCGCCACGTATTGGCGCATGCCGCCCGTCGGCTTTCCTGGTTGCGCTTTTTGCCGACCAATCGCAGGATCTGGGGCAAGGACTTCGTCAGCCTGCAGGCCGTGGGCGCCGCGATGTTCCGACACCACCAGAACAACAACCAACCCTCTTGATGGAGAACAACGATGCATGAAATCCTGGAGCAACTCGAGGCCAAGCGCGAGCAGGCCCGAATGGGCGGCGGCGTCAAGCGCATCGAAGCGCAACATGCCAAGGGCAAGCTGACGGCGCGCGAGCGCCTCGAACTGCTGCTCGACGAGGGCACGTTCGAGGAATGGGACATGTTCGTCGAGCACCGCTGCGTCGACTTCGGCATGCAGGACCAGAAGGTCCCGGGCGACGGTGTCGTCACCGGCTACGGCATGATCAACGGGCGCCTGGTGTTCGTGTTCAGCCAGGACTTCACCGTGTTCGGCGGCGCCTTGTCCGAGGCCCATGCCGAGAAGATCTGCAAGGTCATGGACCAGGCGATGAAGGTCGGCGCGCCGGTGATCGGCCTGAACGACTCCGGCGGCGCGCGCATCCAGGAGGGTGTGGCCTCGCTCGGCGGCTATGCCGATGTGTTCCAGCGCAACGTGATGGCCAGCGGCGTGGTGCCGCAGATCAGCATGATCATGGGTCCCTGCGCCGGTGGCGCGGTGTACTCGCCGGCCATGACCGACTTCATCTTCATGGTCAAGGACAGCTCCTACATGTTCGTGACCGGGCCCGAGGTGGTCAAGACCGTGACGCATGAGGATGTCACGGCCGAGGAACTGGGCGGCGCCATCAGCCACACCACGCGCAGCGGCGTGGCCGACCTGGCCTTCGAGAACGATGTGCAGGCGCTGTTGATGCTGCGCCGGCTCTACAACTACCTGCCGCTGAACAACCGCGAGAAGGCGCCGGTGCGCGACAGCGGCGACCCGCTGGACCGCATGGACCTGAGCCTGGACACCCTGATCCCGGACAACCCGAACAAGCCCTACGACATGAAGGAGCTGATCCTCAAGTCGGTCGACGACGGCGATTTCTTCGAACTGCAGCCCGACTATGCGCGCAACATCCTGATCGGTTTCGCCCGCATGGGCGGTCAGACCGTGGGCATCGTCGCCAACCAGCCGCTGGTGCTGGCAGGCTGCCTGGACATCAAGTCGTCCATCAAGGCGGCGCGTTTCGTGCGCTTTTGTGATGCCTTCAACATCCCGGTCGTGACCTTCGTCGACGTGCCCGGTTTCATGCCCGGAACCAGCCAGGAGTTCGGCGGCATCATCAAGCACGGAGCCAAGCTGCTGTACGCCTACGCCGAATGCACCGTGCCCAAGATCACCGTGATCACGCGCAAGGCCTACGGCGGAGCCTACGACGTGATGAGTTCCAAGCACCTGCGCGGCGACGTCAACTTTGCCTGGCCGAATGCCGAGATCGCGGTGATGGGCGCCAAAGGTGCGGTGGAGATCATCTTCCGCCAGGACAAGGGCGATGCCGAGAAGACTCGCGGCCAAGGAGGCCGAATACAAGTCCCGCTTCGCCAACCCGTTTGTTGCCGGCGCGCGCGGCTTCATCGACGACGTGATCCTGCCGCACGAGACGCGCAAGCGCATCTGCCGCTCGCTGGTGATGCTCAAGGACAAGAAGGTCGAGAACCCGTGGCGCAAGCACGGCAACATTCCGCTGTGAGGAGACAACAAGATGTTTGACAAGATTTTGATCGCCAATCGTGGCGAAATCGCCTGCCGAGTCATCAAGACGGCACGCAAGATGGGCATCAAGACGGTGGCCGTATACTCCGATGCCGACCGTGAAGCCCGCCATGTGGCGCTGGCGGACGAAGCCGTGCACATCGGCGCGGCGCCGAGCCGGGAGAGCTATCTGCTGGCGGACCGCATCATCGCGGCCTGCAAGCAAACCGGTGCGCAGGCGGTGCACCCGGGCTACGGGTTCCTGAGCGAAAACGCCGAGTTCTCCAAACGTGTCGAGGAAGAGGGCATTGCCTTCATCGGCCCCAAGCACTACTCGATCTCGGCCATGGGCGACAAGATCGAATCCAAGCGGCTGGCGGGCGCGGCCGGCGTGAACTGCATTCCGGGCGTCAACGATGCCATCGACGATGCCGACAAGGCCGTCGAGATCGCCCGCTCCATCGGCTACCCGGTGATGATCAAGGCCAGCGCCGGCGGTGGTGGCAAGGGCCTGCGCGTGGCGCACGACGACAAGGAGGCGTTCGAGGGCTTCACCAGTTGCCGCAACGAGGCACGCAACAGCTTTGGCGACGACCGGGTCTTCATCGAAAAGTTCGTCGAGGAGCCGCGCCATATCGAGATCCAGCTGATCGGCGACGCGCATGGCAACGTGGTCTACCTGAACGAGCGCGAGTGCTCGATCCAGCGGCGCCACCAGAAGGTGATCGAGGAGGCGCCCAGCCCCTTCATCAGCGACGCCACACGCAAGGCCATGGGCGAGCAGGCAGTGGCGCTGGCCAAGGCCGTCAAGTACGAGAGCGCGGGCACGGTGGAGTTTGTCGTCGGCAAGGACGAGAGCTTCTATTTCCTGGAGATGAACACGCGGCTGCAGGTCGAGCACCCGGTGACCGAGTGCATCACCGGCCTGGACCTGGTGGAGTTGATGATCCGAGTTGCCGCGGGCGAAAAACTGCCGCTGGCCCAGGCCGATGTCAAGCGCGACGGCTGGGCCATTGAATGCCGTATCAACGCCGAGGATCCATTTCGCAGTTTCTTGCCCAGCACCGGTCGACTGGTGCGCTTTGCCCCGCCGGCCGAGACCATGTTCGCCGCCGACACCAGCCAGTGGCAGGGCGTGCGCGTGGACACCGGCGTGCAGGAGGGCGGTGAGATTCCGATGTTCTACGACTCGATGATCGCCAAGCTGATCGTGCACGGAAAGGACAGACAGGAGGCGATCGCCAAGATGCGCGCGGCGCTCGACGGTTTCGTGATCCGCGGCGTTGGAAGCAACATCCCGTTCCAGGCCGCACTGCTGGCCCATCCCGATTTCGTGTCAGGCCAGTTCAACACCGGCTTCATCGCGGCGAACTATGCCCATGGCTTTCGCGCCGAAGACGTGGCCCACGCCGACCCGGACTTCCTGCTGGCGTTAGCCGCCTTTGTGCGGCGCAAGTCGCGCGAACGCGCGGCTGTGCTGTCGGGCCAGTTGCCGGGTTACGGGGTCAAGGTCGGCCATGACTACAGCGTCATCACGCTCGACGCTACCGGCGCTAACCGCCATGCCCAGGTGCATGTCGACGAGGTGGTCGGTCAGATCGGGTCGGCCGTCATCACGCTCGACGCCAAGCGCTACGAAATTACCAGCCATTCGCGCCTGAACGACATCTGCATTCGCGGCGAATGCAACGGCCAGCCGTTTACGGCGCAGATCGAGCGCGGCACGCCGCGCAATCCGCTGGCGCTGGTGGTGCAGCATGGCGGCACCCGCATCGAGGCCATGGTGGTCTCGCCACGCATGGCCGAGTTGTACCAGCTGATGCCATTCAAGGCGCCACCGGACATGAGCAAATACGTGCTCTCGCCGATGCCCGGTCTGCTGGTGGACATCGCCGTGCAGGTCGGCCAGAAGGTACAGGCCGGCGAGCGCGTCGCGGTGATCGAGGCGATGAAGATGGAAAACGTGTTGTTCGCTGCCGCCGACGGCGTGGTCGGCAAGGTGCTGGCGGCCAAGGGTGACAACCTGACGGTCGACCAGCCAATTGTTGAATTCAGCTGATCGCGCCCGCGATCATTTGACGGGAGACACCATGCAACGCCCATTCAAGGTTCTAGGCATCCAGCAGATCGCCATCGGCGGCCCCGACAAGCAGCGCCTGCGCCGGCTGTGGGTCGACATGCTGGGGCTGGAGGTCACCGGAAATTTCGTCAGCGAACGCGAGAACGTCGACGAGGACATCTGTGCCATGGGCCGGGGTCCGTTCAAGGTCGAGGTCGACCTGATGCAGCCGCTCGATCCGGACAAGAAACCGGCGGTGCACACGACGCCGCTCAACCATGTCGGTCTGTGGATCGACGACCTGCCGGCGGCGGTTGCATGGCTGCAGGGGCAGGGCGTGCGTTTCGCGCCAGGCGGAATCCGCAAGGGCGCCGCCGGCTTCGACATCTGCTTCCTGCACCCCAAGGCCAGCGAGGAATTTCCGGTCGCCGGCGAAGGCGTGCTGGTCGAACTGGTGCAGGCACCCAACGAGGTCGTCCAGGCTTTCGCTGCATTCGCGCAACAGTAATCCCAAAAGTCATACCAATAGCAGGCATATTGCCTGCAAGGCCTGCCTGCCTGGCGCACAATCATCGGCAAGCTTACCTGGCGGTTAGCAGATGCGGCGCACGGGGCAGATGCCTGGGCGATGCGCAGGCCGGATCGGTTGAATGGCCGTCGTGCGACCAGCCGCTGGTGAAAGCGTATGCACGGCAAGGAGACACTTTTTGCAGCCTACTGACACCGGCAATCCGGCCTATTTTCACAAGGTCGTCGATTGCCAGCTGGCCTGTCCGGCCCACACCCCCGTTCCCGAATACATCCGATTGATCGCCCAGGGGCGTTATACCGACGCCTACATGGTCAACTGGGCGTCCAACGTGTTTCCCGGCATCCTGGGACGCACCTGCGACCGGCCCTGCGAGCCAGCTTGCCGGCGGGGCCGGGTCGAGGCCAATGGCGGCGCGCCTCCCGAACCGGTCGCGATCTGCCGGCTGAAACGGGTCGCGGCCGACCAGAAGGGCGACATCGCCGAGCGTTTGCCCAAGATCGCGCCGCCCAACGGCACAGCGCATCGCCTGCGTCGGAGCCGGTCCGGCCTCGCTGACCGTGGCACGTGACTTGCTGCCACTGGGATATGCGGTGACAGTGTTCGACGGTGAGCAGAAAGCCGGCGGTTTCATCCGCAGCCAGATTCCGCGTTTTCGGCTGCCCGATACGGTGATCGACGAGGAGACCGGCACCATCCTGGACATGGGCGTCGACTTTCGCAGCGGCCAGCCCGTTGGCTCGATGAAGTCGCTGCTGGCACAAGGCTATGACGCGGTGTTTGTCGGCTGCGGTGCGCCACGCGGACGCGACCTTGATCTGCCGGGGCGCAGGGAGATTCTGGAGAATATCCACATCGGAATCGACTGGCTGGCATCGGTGTCCTTCGGCCACATCACCAGCATCGGTCGGCGCGTCATCGTGCTCGGCGGCGGCAACACGGCGATGGACTGCTGCCGTTCCTCGCGCCGACTTGGCGGTACCGATGTGAAGGTGGTCGTGCGCAGTGGCTTCGACGAGATGAAGGCCTCGCCGTGGGAGAAGGAAGACGCGCAGCACGAGGGCATTCCCATCATCAATTGCCACGTACCCAAGTCCTTCGAGCATGTCGGGCGGCAAACTGACCGGCATGCGTTTCGAGGTCGTCAAGTCGATCCGTGACGCCAACGGCAAGCGCAGCCTGATTCCTACCGGCGACCCGGACGTGCTGATCGAATGCGATGCGGTGCTGATCGCCGTAGGTCAGGAAAACGCCTTTCCCTGGATCGAGGCCGATTGCGGCATCGCGTTCGACGAGTGGGGCCTGCCCGTGCTGGACAAGGAGAGCTTCCAGTCCAGCCTGCCGCATGTCTTCTTCGGCGGTGATTCGGCTTTTGGCCCAAAGAACATCATCACGGCGGTCGCCCACGGCCACGAAGCCGCGGTTTCGATCGACCGGCTGCTGAGCGGCGAATCGGTGACCCAGCGCCCGTCGCCGCATACCAATCTGGTGTCGCAGAAGATGGGCATCCACGAATGGAGCTTCGACAACGACGTCTCGCCGGCGCACCGTTTCAAGGTGCCCTGGGCCAAGGCGGAGCAGGCGCTGGCCAGCATCCGGGTCGAGGTCGAGCTGGGTTTCGACGCCGCCACCGCGTTCAAGGAGGCCGGCCGCTGTCTGAACTGCGACGTGCAGACGGTGTTCACCAAGGAAACCTGCATCGAATGCGATGCCTGCGTCGACATCTGCCCGATGGACTGCATCACCTTCACCAGCAATGGCGACGAGGCCGATCTGCGCCAGCGGCTCAAGGCGCCGGCGCTGAACCTGGCGCAGGACCTGTATGTGTCTGGCACGCTCAAGACCGGCAGGGTGATGGTCAAGGACGAGGACGTGTGCCTGCACTGCGGCCTGTGCGCCGAACGCTGCCCGACCGGCGCCTGGGACATGCAGAAGTTTCTGCTCACGACGACGCAGGCCGGCCCGGCCTGCCGTGATGCGCAAGCACAGTCTGCCGCGCTGGAGGCCGCATGAACCGCATCGAGGGTGTCAACGATTTCGTCATCAAGTTCGCCAACGTCAATGGCTCGGGCTCAGCCTCGGCCAACGAACTGTTTGCCAAGGCCATACTGCGCATGGGCGTACCGGTGAGCCCGCGCAACATTTTCCCGAGCAATATCCAGGGCCTGCCGACCTGGTACGAGGCACGCGTATCGGAGCGGGGCTATCAGGGCCGGCGCGGCGGTATCGACATGATGGTGGCGATGAACCCGCAGACCTGGGATGCCGATGTGGCCGAGATCGCGCCGGGGGGCTATCTGTTCTACGACAGCACGCGGCCGATGCCGGAATCGAAATTCCGGCCCGACATCCAGGTGCTCGGCATGCCGCTGACCGAGATCTGCAACGCCGTGTATTCCGAGCCGCGCCAGCGCCAGTTGTTCAAGAACATCGTCTATGTCGGCGCCTTGTCGGTGTTGCTGGAGATCGAGCCCGACGTGATCGAGCAGCTCTTTTCCGAGCAGTACAAGGGCAAGGAGAAGCTGCTCGCCGCCAACGTGCAGGCACTGCACCTGGGGCGCGATTTTGCGCGCGAGCATCTGCCGGCACCGTTGGGCATCCGCGTGCAACGGCGCGACAAGGTGGGCGCACGCATCTTCGTCGACGGCAACAGCGCAGTCGCACTCGGCTGCGTCTATGGCGGCGCAACCGTCGCGGCCTGGTACCCGATCACGCCCTCGTCGTCGGTCGCCGAGGCCTTTCTGCACTACTGCTCCAGGTTCCGGGTCGACCCCGACACCGGCTTGAACAACTACGCCGTGGTGCAGGCGGAAGACGAGATCGCATCGATCGGCATGGTGGTGGGGGCCGGCTGGAACGGCGCGCGCGCCTTCACGGCGACGTCGGGACCGGGTGTGTCGCTGATGACCGAGTTCATCGGCCTGGCCTACTTTCGCCGAGATTCCGGTCACCATCATCAATGTGCAGCGCGGCGGCCCGTCCACCGGCATGCCCACGCGCACCCAGCAGGCCGATCTGGTCGCCTGCGCCTACGCCTCGCATGGCGACACCAAGCATGTGCTGTTGTTTCCGCAAGACCCGCACGAGTGTTTCACCCATGGTGCGGCCGCGCTCGACCTGGCGGACCGGCTGCAGACGCCGGTGTTCGTGATGACCGATCTGGACATCGGCATGAACCAGCGCCTGTGCGAGCCGCTGGTGTGGGATCACGGCACGGGACTACGACCGCGGCAAGGTCATGACGGCCGCAGGAACTGGAAGCCGGCAAGGATTTCGGCCGCTACAAGGATGTCGACGGTGACGGCATCGGCTGGCGCACCCTGCCGGGCACGCACCCGACCAAGGGCAGCTATTTCACGCGCGGCACCACGCGCGACCCCTATGCACGCTACTCCGAGCGCGGGCCGGACTATATCTACAACGTCGAGCGGCTGCTGACCAAGTTCAAGACGGCCGCCGCCCTGGTGCCCCAACCGGTGGTGCGCAGCGGCCAAGCGCAAGAGCCGACTGGGCGTGATCTATTTCGGCTCCACCAGCCCGGCCATGCACGAGGCGCTCGACGTCATGACTGAGCAGGGCATCCACCTCGACGCGATGCGCCTGTGTGCCTTTCCTTTCCCGGACAGCGTGGCCGAGTTCATTGCCGCGCACAAGCTGGTGTACGTGGTCGAGCAAAACCGCGACGCGCAGATGCGCCAGTTGCTGGTCAACGAACTGGGTGTCGATCCGGCCCGGCTGGTGCCAGTGCTGCATTTCGACGGCACGCCGATCACGGCGCGTTTCATCACCAGGCGTATTTCCGAGCATGTGCAGCAGGCGCAGGTTTCGGGGCCAAAACGCCCGATTGCCCGTGGCACGGCGAAGACGGTATCGGAGGCCGCATGACCTACATCACCAAACCCCGGCTGCACCATCCGTCGCTGAGCCACAACAAGGTCGGCTATACCCGGCGCGACTACGAGGGCAAGGTGTCGACCTTGTGTGCCGGTTGCGGCCACGACTCGATATCGGCAGCCATCGTGCAGGCCTGCTGGGAACTGGACATCGAACCGCACCGGGTGGCCAAGCTCTCGGGCATCGGCTGCAGTTCCAAGACGCCGGACTACTTTCTGGGTGCCTCGCACGGATTCAATACGGTGCACGGACGCATGCCATCGGTGCTGACTGGTGCCAACCTGGCCAACAAGGACTTGTTGTACCTGGGCGTGTCAGGTGACGGCGACTCCGCATCCATCGGGCTGGGCCAATTCGTGCACAGTATGCGGCGCGGCGTGCGCATGGTCTACATCGTCGAGAACAACGGTGTCTATGGGCTGACCAAGGGGCAGTTTTCAGCCACCGCCGACAGTGGCTCACGCAGCAAGAAGGGCATTGTCAACTTCGACAGTCCGATCGATCTGGTGGCGATGGCCTTGCAACTGGGCGCGACCTATGTGGCGCGCAGCTTCTCCGGCGACAAGGCGCAGCTGGTACCGATCATCAAGGGCGCCATCGGCCATGGCGGCGCCGCATTCATCGACGTGATCAGCCCTTGCGTGACGTTCAACAACCACGCCGGCAGCACCAAGAGCTATGACTATGTGCGCGAACACAACCAGGCGGTCAGCCGGATCGACTTCATGGCGCTTGGCGGGTCATCCGAGGCGGTTCAGGACGACGTTGCGCCGGGCTCCGTGATCGAAGTGCCGCAAGCCGATGGCAGCCTGATGCGCCTGCGCAGAGCTGCACACTGAATACGACCCGACCGACAGGCTGGCGGCCATGAATCATGTACAAACCCACCAGGCCAAGGGCGAAGTCGTGACTGGTTTGCTGTATGTCGACAAGGACGCACAAGACCTGCATGCTGCCATGCGCACCAGCGCGCTGCCGCTCAACAGCCTGGGCGCTGACCGGCTCTGCCCCGGCGTGAAGGTTCTCGACAAGCTGAACCAGTCCTTGCGCTGACGCCAGCGCTGTCAGCGCCGGCGCAAAGCTTTGGCATGGGCCTGTGCAGCTGCCAGAATGGCTTGTTTGGATGCGCTGGACGCGCCAGCCCGTTGGGGCGCCGCCGTGGCTGCTCCGCCGGTCATGGTCGATTGCGCAAATGACTGCTCTTCCGAGTCGAGCTCAGTCGCCGAGTCCTGCATGCGCCGTGCGCGCAGCGCAGCATATCGTTCACGCGCCTTTAGCGCCTGCGTCGTCGACCACGCATCCCAGCCGGTGCTCTCGCCACTGGCATTCTCCAGCGCAATGCAGTCAACCGGGCAGACCGGCAGGCACAAGGCACAGCCTGTGCAATAGCGCTCGATCACGGTGTGCATCAGCTTGTTGCTGCCGATGATGGCGTCCGTCGGACAGGCCTTTATGCACAAGGTACAACCAATGCACCAGCTTTCGTCGATCACCGCCAGGCTGCGCGGCGCCTCAGCGCCGTTGTCCGGGTTCAGCGCCAGCATCGGGCGCCCGGTGATGACGGCCAGACGGGCAATGCCCGCAGCACCACCCGGTGGGCATTGGTTGATTTCGGCGTCACCCGCTGCGATGGCCGCGGCGTAGGCCTCGCAATCGGGATATCCGCAGCGCGTGCACTGGGTCTGCGGCAACGCGTCGAGGACGCGCGTTGCCAACGATGCCATTGCCTTAAGCGCCCTTGCTGGCGCTCTTGCGCACCGCTTTGCGCGGTTTGGGCGGCACGGATGGCACGCTTGCAGACCGCGACGGCAGCTTGGCTATCGCCTTGGTCCGGCGATTGGCAGTGGCGCGACGAATGGGTGTCACCGAGGCGGCTTGGACCACCCCCTGCGCGGCGGCAGGAAGCCGCTTTATCGCGGCCTTGCCCTCAGCGGCCGCCACCACCGCTTCTTGCTTGGACGGCTGGTACTTCAGCATGAAGGCCTTGACCTGCGGGTATACCATCTCGCGCCAGCGCCGACCGGAGAAGATGCCGTAGTGACCGGCACCCTTGACTTCATAGTGCTTTTGCATGGACTCCGGCACACTGCTGCAGATCTCATGCACGGCACGGGTCTGGCCGGAACCGGAGATGTCATCGAGTTCGCCTTCGATCGAAAACAAGGCGGTGGTTTCGATGTCCTGCGGTCGCACGCGCTCGATCTTGCCGCTTGGCGAACGTACGTCCCAGGTACCGCTGACCAGACTGAAGTCCTGGAATACGACCCTGATCGTGTCCAGATAGAAGTCGGCATCCATGTCCAGCACGGCGTTGTATTCGTCGTAGAACTTGCGATGCGCCTCCGTGCTGGCGTCATCACCCTTGATCAGATCCTTGAAATAGTCGTAGTGGCTCTGCGCATGGTTGTCCGGATTCATCGCGATGAAGCCGGAATGCTGCAGAAAACCGGGGTATACCCGTCGTCCGGCGCCCGGGAAATTGCTCGGCACGCGGTAGATCACGTTGCTTTCGAACCAGTTGTGGCTCTTGTTCACCGCCAGATGATTGACCGACGTCGGCGACTTGCGCGCATCGATCGGGCCGCCCATCATGGTCATGCTCAGCGGCGTTGGTTCGCCGCGGCTGGCCATCAGCGATACCGCAGCCAGCACCGGCACGGTGGGCTGACACACGCTCATCACATGGCAATTGCCGTAGGTTCCCTGCAGATGGCGGATGAAGTCCTGGATGTAATTGACATAGTCATCGAGGTGAAACTCGCCTTCGGACAGCGGCACATTGCGCGCATTCTTCCAGTCGGTGATATAGACCTTGTGGTCGCGCAGCATGGTTTGCACCGTGTCACGCAGCAGGGTCGAGTGGTGACCCGACAGCGGCGCCACGATCAGCACAGCGGGTTGACCCTTGAGTGCATCGAGAGTCGCCAGGTCGTCGCTGAAACGCTTGAAACGGCGCAGTTCGCAAAATGGCCGGGCCACCTCGACGCGCTCGTGGATCGCCACCGCCACGCCATTGACGTCTACCGTGCGAATGCCGAACTCAGGCTTTTCGTAGTCGCGCAGCAGGCGATGCATCAGGTCGAACATGGCCGACATGCGCTGAGAGAAGGGTGCCTGACCCAAGCGTCGACAAGGGGTTGGAATACACCTTGGACGCGACCTTGGCCAGGTCGGAAAACGGCTCCATCATGGAGCGTTGGGCTTCGTACATTTGGTACAACATGTTGCATTGCTTTCTTAGTGATTGCTGCAGTGCAATATAACAGCACTTTGATGCCGGTTCGTTGGAGAGTAGTCCCAGTAAAACTCTTGAAGAAGACTGATACCACAGTCAATGCTCTAAACTCGCACGACCGAGACATGGGAATATCCACCGCATGAGTGTTCAGACGACCGTCGTGTTTGCAGACCTGATGGGAAGCACCGGGGTTTTCGAGACCATCGGCAGTGCGCGTGGATCGCGCATCGTGACACAGATGACGCAATGGATATCTGCCGTCTGCGTGGCCCATCGGGGTCAGGTCATCAAGACCCTTGGGCGACGGCGTGCTGGCCGTTTTCCAGCATGCGCCCGACGCCATCGATGCCGTTGTCGAGATGCAGCGCGATCACCAGAAGCGCCTGCTGGCATCGACCGCCGGTACCCGATTGCCGATACGCATCGGCGTGGCGCGCGGCGAAGTCGAATTCATCGACGACGATTGTTATGGCGATGCGGTAAATGTCGCCTCACGCCTGAGCGATCTGTCGGGACCGCACCAGATCTGGGTCAACGACCAGTCCCTCGAGCAAGCCACCGAACTCGATGGCGTGCGATTTCGACCGCTCGGACCCATCGCGATCCGGGGCAGGGCAGAGCCCTGCCAGGCGTTCCAGATCGAATGGCACGAGAATCTGAGCAGTGACCTGATGACCATGCAGGCCACGATCAATTCACAGCAGGATCAATTGGACAAACTGGTCCTCGGCCGTGATATCGAACTGGTGTGGCTCGACCAGCATCGCAAGGTCCATTCCTCGCAGATGCCTATCCATATCGGGCGCGTCAGCCAGGCCGAGTTCGTGGTCAACGATCCCCGCGTTTCGCGTTCCCACGCACGCATCCATTGGCGCAACGGCAGCATCCTGCTGGCCGACATCAGCACCTACGGAACCTGGATCCGATTTGCCGGCGGCGGCTCCGATCTGTTGCTGCGCCGCGAAGAATGTGTGCTGCACGGAAGCGGTGAGATAGCACTTGGCGCCTCGTTCGGCGATTTGACGGTACCGACAGTGCGGTTCTCGATAACCTGATGCCTGTCAGACCACGGGATCTCTTCTGTTCACTGTAGTTAACATAATATACATCGTATCAATTGACTATGGACATGCGCAAGCCAGGCCAGCAGCGGCTACCACTTGCCTTTGGGCTGTTGCGCGCGCACGAACGCGGCGATGATTTCCGCTGCGTCGGCCCGATTGGCGCGTTGAGCAAAGTCGATGGCGGTAAGGTCTTGATGGTTTTTCAGAAACGGGTCTGCGCCGGCTTCGAGCAGGAGCTTCACGGCCGACGGCGTGCCGTAAAAGGCAGCCATCATCAGTGGCGTAGTGCCATTGGGTGACGCGGCGTCAATATAGGCACTCTTGTCCAGCAACAAACGCATAAGCTCCAGATGGCCCCGCGTAGCCGCATAGTGAAGCGGCGTCCAGCCTGTTTTGTTGACATCGGCATCCCTCTCAATGAGATTCTTTGCGATGTCCAGTTGCCCGGTCAGCGCGGCCAGCATCAGTGGGCTTTCATCCACCTTGTTGCGTGCCTCGACCTCGATCTTTTCCCAGCTCAAAAGGGCCTGGACAGCCTTGCCCGCGTTTTCACGAATCGCGACATGCAGCGCGTGTTCACCCTTGGAATCGCGTACATTGCCGTCGAATCCACGTGTCAGCAAGGAACGGATGGTTGACGCGTCATCGCTCTTCACGGCAGAGAAATAGTCTTCATAAGATCCCGCATTTACACATGAAATATGAATAAAAACAAATAGATAAGCGATTAACTTCAAGTATTTTCTATAGAAATCACTTGAAGTAATTTGACATGTTTGCGGTGTGTTCATGCCAAGACTCCATCAAAGAGTTGCTCAAAATTCCGACTGGTGACCCGGGCGATATCCTCGACCGGACAAGCTTTGACTTCGGCGATCTGCCGCGCAACAAAAGGCACGTAGGAAGGATTGTTCGTCTTGCCCCGGTACGGAACCGGCGCCAGATAGGGGCTATCGGTTTCTATCAACAACCGGTCCATCGGTACGAACGCAGCGACGTCGCGCAGGTCCTGGGCGTTCTTGAAGGTCAGGATGCCCGAGAACGATATATAGAAACCCAGGTCCAGGGCGGCCCGTGCCACTTCCCGCGTCTCGGTGAAACAATGGAAGACCCCCCTGGCCCGAGCCGCTTCGGGGGAGGAAGCGCCCTCTTCCCGCAATATGGCCAATGTGTCGTCGGACGCACTGCGCGTATGGATCACCAGCGGTTTGTCCAATTTGCGCGCAGCCCGGATATGCACCCGATAACGCTCCCGTTGCCACTCCATATCGGCCACCGAGCGCCCATTCAATCGGTAGTAGTCCAGGCCCGTCTCGCCGATACCCACGACCCGTGGCAGTTGCCCACGTTCCAGCAGGTCGTCCAGGCTGGGTTCACGCACGTCCTCGTTGTCCGGGTGTACGCCGACGGTAGCCCAGAAGTTGTCATACGTGGTGGCCATTCCATGCACCTGGCCGAATTCCTCCAGCGTGGTGCAAATGCACAGCGCGCGATCCACCTGGGCCAGCGCCATGGCCGCACGGATGGCCTGCAGGTTCTGCGCCAATTCCGGAAACGAGAGGTGGCAATGCGAGTCAGTGAACATCTGGGGTGGTTCCGGAACCGGAAGGTCTAGGTGTGGGCATAGCCGCGAGGGATGCGCCCGGCCCTGGCCGCATGTCTGGCGGCTTGACTAAACAGCCGTCAAATCGTTTGAGTCGGGCGGTCCGATCCCAGCGCCGCACCAAGAATTTCTTCGATCTTGATTTTCAACAGCTTTGATTTTTCATCGCGAGGAAACTGGATGCCGACACCCTGTGTACGGCTTCCGGCGGCCTTGGCCGGCGTGACCCAGGCCACTTTGCCGGCCACCGGATACCGCTGCGGATCGTCCGGCAAAGACAACAACACATAGATATCGTCGCCCAGTTTGTATTCACGCGCCGTGGGTATGAAGATTCCGCCCTCAACGAAAAGCGGGATGTACGCCGCGTACAGCGCTGCCTTCTCCTTGATGGCCAACTGAATGACACTGGGACGGGGGGAGGAGGACGTTGTACTCATGCGTGAATGCTCAGTTTCTGGAGTTTAGAGCGATTTTCGCCTGACTGAGCAAGGCCTCGGCCATCAGCCCCGGATTGAAGGGATGCTCCATGGTCCGGGTGGCTTGTGAAAGATCCCGACCCCATTGGCTCAGAGCGGCGAATCGTGCGCCCGCAGGCAGGTCGCGTGATTCGAAAAATCGCGGGGCGGCACCCAGTTGCATCAACTGCAAGTCGTGGCACAACTTGTGCAGCACGCCGACCAGTTGAACCGGTGACAAGCCTTGCGTCGGCCCGGCATCGCCACCTTGGACTGCCTTCGGCAGTTGCGACCACAACGCAGCATCCTGCCCGCTGGCGGCCAGGGTCAGGGCATCGTCCGGCCGCCCGCCTGCGGCGCGCAACCAGGTCGCCGCATGTTCGACGGCCACGCCTTGCGACGAGAGCCAGGGCATCACCTCCGACGCCGACGGCCAGGCCATGGCATGCGCCTGGCATCGACTACGGATGGTCGGCAACAACAATTGTGCGGCTTCACTGGCCAGTACGAAGCGCACATCACCCGGTGGTTCCTCCAGCGTCTTGAGCAAGGCGTTGGCGGTGACCGGATTCATGCGCTCGGCCGGAAACACCAGCACCACCTTGCCGCGTCCGCCTGCGCTGGTGCGCTGGGCGAATTCGATCGCATCGCGCATGGCGTCGACGCGAATCTCCTTGCTTGGCTTGCGCTTCTTTTCATCGATGTCGGCCTGCGCCTTCTCACTCAGCGGCCACTGCCGCTCAAGCATCACCGTCTCGGGCATCAACACACACAGATCGGCATGGGTGCGCACGTCAACTGCATGGCAACTGGCGCATTGGCCGCAGGCGCCGTTTGGCGCTGGCTTGTCGCACAACCAGGCGCGCGCCATATCCAGCGCCAGCGTGTATTGCCCCAGGCCGGACGGGCCCTGCAACAGCCAGGCATGACCACGCTGCGCGAGCAGGCTGCAAAGCTGGCGCGCGATCCATGGTGCCAACGCGGCCTTCCCGCTCATGCCAGCCATCCCCTTGCGCGCACGGCCTGCGCCACATGTTGCCAGACCACATCGCGCGGGGCGCTGGCGTCGATGCGCGCAAATCGCTGCGGGGCGGCTTGGGCACGGGCCGCATAGGCTTTGCGCACCTGGTCGAAAAAACACGCGCCCCGGGCCTCGAAACGGTCAGGCGCGCGCGCCTGCGCCAAACGGCGCGCAGCCTCCGCCGGAGCCAGGTCAAACCACAAGGTCAGGTCGGGTTGCAGCAAGGTAGCGCCGTCGCCGTCGGCCGCGACCCCGTCGCCTTGCACCCACGCTTCGAGTTGCGCCAATACACTCCATGAAAGGCCTTGGCCTCCGCCCTGGTAGGCAAAGCTCGAGTCGCTGAAGCGGTCGCACAAGACCACCTCACCGCGCGCCAACGCGGGTCGAATTACCTGGCAAACATGGTCGCGCCTTGCCGCGAATACCAGCAAAGCTTCGGTCAGGCCGTCCATCGGCACATTCAACACCAGTTCGCGCAACTGCTCGGCCAAGGGAGTCCCACCGGGCTCACGTGTCACCGTCACCACCCTGCCCTGCGCTTGGAGCCCTTCGGTCAGCGCCTGCAGATGGCTGGATTTACCTGCGCCATCGATGCCTTCGAAGGTGATGAAAACGCCGCTCATGGTACTGGTCTCACGGCTTGCGCTGGAACTTGTTGACCGCACGGTTGTGGTCATCGAGGTTGCTACTGAACTGGCTGCTGCCGTCACCGCGGGCGACGAAATACAAAGCCTGGGTGCTTGCCGGCGCGACCGCCGCCAGCAGCGAATCGCGACCGGGCATGGCAATCGGTGTGGGGGGAAGACCGCTGCGGGTATAGGTGTTCCACGGGGTGTCGGTCTGCAGATCCTTCTTGCGCAGATTGCCATCAAAACGCTCACCCATTCCGTAGATCACCGTCGGGTCAGTCTGCAGCATCATGCCCACCCTCAGACGGTTGCTGAAAACGCCGGCGATGAGTGGTCGGTCGGATCCTCGACCGGTTTCCTTTTCGACAATGCTGGCCAATATCAGCGCCTGCTCCGGCGTCTGCAGCGGACTGTCGCTGGCGCGGTGTTGCCATGCGGCCTGCAAATGCCGGTCCATGGTGCGCATAGCCAGCGCCAACAGTTTGAGGTCACTCGAGCCCTTCGCATAACTATAGGTATCCGGAAAAAAACGCCCTTCAGGATGCTGTTTCGGCCGACCAAGTTTCTCCATGATGGCCTGGTCCGGCAAGCCGGTGGTTTCCTGGCGCAACTGGGGGGCACGGGCCAGGGCCTCACGCAACTGACGAAAATTCCATCCTTCGACCAGGGTCAGGGAACGCAGCGACTCCTCGCCCCGTACCAATTTGCGCAACAGGCTCCTGGGCGTGGTGCCGCGCTCTATTTCATAGCTGCCGGCGCGAATTTGACGCGCATCGCCCGAAAGGCGGAACCACAGCGTACAACAACGGTGCGGATGTGTCGACTCCCGCTTGCACGACGACCTGGGCCACAACCTTGGCGCTGGTGCGCGGATCGATGGACACGTCCACGGAATCTGTCGCCATTGCCAATGGCTGGTTCAGCCACCATGTCGCGGCGCCACCCAGCGCGCCGGCCAGCAAGACGAGAAGCAGCAAAAGACGTCGCACAGGCCTATCGTTCGTATGTGAATGAGAGAGGATGATAATTGACGCATGAACTCCTTACCTGATGGCCTGGCCTTGTTGACCCCTCTGGGCGTGATCCGTGTCGAAGGCGCCGACGCGGCGAGCTTTTTGCATGGGCAACTGACCCACGATTTCGCGTTGCTGGGAATGTCCGAGGCCCGCCTGGCTGCCTTTTGCTCCGCCAAAGGGCGGATGCAGGCCAGTTTCATCGGGTTCAAGCGCACGACCGACGAGATTCTCCTGGTATGCCAGCGCGACCTGCTGCCGGCGGTGCTCAAGCGTCTGTCGATGTTCGTGATGCGCGCCAAGCTACGTCTGAGCGATGCCAGCGAGGACTTCCGCATCTGTGGCCTGGCCGGCTCGGCGATCACGCCATTTGGCGACGCACAGGCCAAGGCCTGGTCGCGCCAGGATCACGGCAGCGCCACGGTGGTGCAGCTTTATCCGGCCGATGGTGTGGCGCGTGCGCTGTGGCTGGCACCGGCGGCGGAGGCTTTACCCTCGGGCGAACCCATGGCACTGGACCTCTGGCAGTTCGGCGAAGTCCTGGCGGGCGTGGCCATGGTCAACGCAACGGTGGCAGACGCCTTTGTTCCGCAGATGCTCAATTTCGAATCGGTCGGTGGCGTCAATTTCAAGAAGGGTTGTTACCCGGGACAGGAGGTTGTCGCGCGCAGCCAGTTCCGGGGGGTGCTCAAGCGCCGGGCCATGCTGGCGCATTGTGCGGCGCCGCTGGCCGCCGGTCAGGAGATCTTCCGCGGCGACGACGGCGAACAGCCTTGCGCCACCGTTGTGCAGGCAGCGCCCCATCCTGATGGCGGCTGGGACGCCATCGTGTCGGGCCAGGTGGCAGCACTGCAGGCGGGCGATCTGCATCTGGCCGGCGCTGACGGCCCCGACCTGCAGGTGCGCGCCATGCCCTATGCGCTGCTCGACGACATCTGAACCACTGGCACGCGACCACTCGCGCAATCCATTGGCAGGCGGCCTACGGGACGGCCAAGCGACGCGCCAGATCGACGTGCGGGATGCCGGCCTCCTGGTAGACCTCTCCGATGGGAAGGAACCCGAGCCGGGTGTAAAAGCCCTCGGCGCTGCACTGCGACTGCAAAACCACACGGGTATCACCGCGCTCGGACGCCACTTGCATCAGCGCCTGCATCACCAGCTGGCCGAAACCGGTTGCGCGCATGGTGCGGGTGACGGCGACCCGGGCGATACGGGCCAGCGCCGGCCCCTCCTGCATAAGGCGACCCGTGGCCAGGGCCTGGCCCATGCGGTTGCACACCAGCGCATGCACGGCCTCGTCGTCCGCGGCGTCCTGCTCCAGGCCATGGGCGATACCCAGCTCGTCGACAAACACTTCGCGACGCACGGCACGCGCCTGGGTACCGAGTTCGGCCCAGCTGCCCACCCGCACCTCAATCGGTGACACGCCGGCCTCGAACGATTGCAACAGTTCGCGCAACTGAGGCGGCACCGGCTTGGAGGTCTGTGTTACCGGATCGGCAAATACATAGATCAATTCGCCGCTGACCAGCAAAGCGTCATTGCGCAGAACAGCAGCACGGAACACCATAGACGAGGTTCCGATGCGTGCGCACTGCACGCCGATATCGAGCAAGTCATCGAGTCGCGCGGATCCGTGATACTCCAGCGTCGACTTCTTCACGTAGAGGTCGCCGCCCAGTGTCTGCGGTATCAGCTCGTACGGGATGGCCATCGCCCGCCAGTATTCGGTGAAGGCGGTGTCGATGTACATCAGGTAGTGCGGATTGAAGACGATGCGCTGCTGGTCCACCTCGGCCCAGCGCACCCGCAGACGGTGGAACAGTCGGAAATCCTTGCGGGCGAATTCGGTCATCGTGGGCATCGGGTTAAACGCCAGATTGGGCTTCGGCCGCGCCGATTGCGGCAGGCCAAACGCACAATGCCTGGTGGGTTCTTGCTACATTCAGCGATTGATCCTACACCGACGAGGCACCATGGCACTGATCTACTATGTGACGCAAATCCAGTTCGACTTCGGGGCCTTGTCGCTCTTGCGCCAGGAATGCGAACGCATCGGCATCACCCGTCCGCTGATCGTGACCGATCAGGGCATCAAGGCAGCCGGGCTGCTGACCCGGGCACTCGATGCACTGGCGGACATGGAGACGGTGGTTTTTGACGAAACTCCGTCCAACCCAACCGAAGCGGCCGTGCGCGCGGCGACCAATGCGTTTCACGATGGCCATTGCGACGGACTGATCGCGCTAGGCGGCGGATCGGCCATCGACTGCGCCAAGGGAGTCGCGATTGCGGCGCGCCACGACGGCGCCTTGAAGAACTACGCGACCATCGAAGGCGGCTCGCCGCGCATCACCGATCGCTGCGTCCCGCTGATCGCCGTTCCCACCACCAGCGGAACCGGCAGCGAGGTCGCGCGCGGCGCCATCCTGATCCTGGACGATGGTCGCAAGCTGGGTTTTCATTCATGGCATCTGGTTCCACGCGCTGCCATCTGCGACCCGGAACTGACGCTAGGACTGGGTCCGCGCATGACAGCGGCCACCGGCATGGACGCTGTGGCCCACTGCATGGAGACCTTCATGGCGCCAGCCTTCAATCCTCCCGCCGACGGCATCGCTCTGGACGGGCTCGAGCGTGCCTGGGCCCATATCGAACGCGCCACCCGCGACGGCAACGATCGCGAGGCCAGGCTGAACATGATGAGCGCCTCGATGCAGGGCGCGATGGCATTCCAGAAGGGACTGGGCTGCGTGCATTCCCTGAGCCACAGCCTGGGCGGCATCGATCCGGGTCTGCACCACGGTACGCTCAACGCGGTGTTCCTGCCGGCGGTCATCGCCTTCAATGCCAGTGCCGAGTCGATTCGCAAGGAAAAACGACTGGAGCGCATGGCCCGGGCCATGGGCCTGGGCTCGGATAGCGAGATCGGTGCTGCGCTCAAGGACATGAGCCAGCGCCTGGGACTGCCGACCGGGTTGGCCGCCCTGGGTGTCAGCGAGGCTCGGTTCGAGGCCATCATCGACGGCGCCATGGCCGACCACTGCCACAAAACCAACCCCCGATTGGCCAGCCGCGACGACTACCGCGCCATGTTGTTGCAATCGATGTAGCCGCCGGGCTGGCTTACTGAGCAGCGTCCGCAGTGTCGTTTGCCAGGGGCCGCTGCGGCATTTCGGCTCCGATATGGACCTGCCCGCGCGCCTTGGCCAGGGCCACCTGGCGCTGGCGCTCAGCCAGCCCTCGCTTTTTCACGACGTCCCGGCTGTCGTGGCATGCGGCGCAGGACACCCCCTCGCGGTACAACGGCGAAGCCATATCCTCGGCACCAAGCGGCCTGCGGCAGGAGCGGCACCAGTTCAGCGCGCCAGGCTCGAGTCCATGACCGACCGACACCCGCTCGTCGAATACGAAGCATTGGCCGCGCCATAGACTGTCCTGGGGCGAAACGGTTTCCAGGTAATTGAGAATGCCGCCTTCGAGGTGATAGACCTCATCGAATCCGCGCATACGCATCAAGGCTGTGGATTTTTCGCAGCGGATTCCGCCGGTGCAGAACATCGCGATGCGCCGTTTGCGACCGGCGCCGGCATCGAGAATCTGGCCCGGGCCGCACTGGGTCTCGAGCCAGGCCGGCAATTCAGAAAAACAGCGCGTCTTGGGATCATGCGCGCCGGTTGCAACCCATCGACATGCATGGTGACGATCTCGGCCTTGAGCCGGACCTTCAGGCGATGGAACGGCGCGGCATCGGCCCATGACTCCCTGTGCTCCAGTTCTGCCAGCCGGACATCGCTGCGCAACCAGGCCAGTACCGCATGGACATCGTCCGGCGCACCTGCGATGGTGCCGTTGATGCCCTCGCCGGCGAGCAGCAGCGTGCCCTTGACCTGATGGCGCTGGCACAACTCCAGCAAGGGGGCCTGCAGGTCGGCATGGTCGGGCAGTTCGACAAACTTGTAGAGAGCGGTGGTCAGGAAACGGGACATCGGATTGCGCTGGCGCAAAGCCTCATGCGGCAAATATCGTATTGTCGCCCCGGCGCGGATCAGTGCGACAACAGCGAGCGGCGTGCGTTAAAGCGGATTGATCTGGTGCATGTCCGGCGCGTGCAGCCATTGTGCAAACTCATCGGCCAATTGAGCGCTGGCGCTGGCCGCGGCGCTCCAGACCTTCACGCGCCCTGCCAGGTCGTGACCGTAGTGCAGGAAATCGTTGCGGTCTGGCAACTTGCCATTGGGCAGGCTCAGCACCCACTGCGGGTCGGGCGCGAGCAGCAACACGTTGTCCAGAAAATGGGTTGGCTTGTGGCGCCAGCGCAGACTCTTGTCCAGCCAGCCGGGTACCACGGCGCGCTGAAAATGCGGATACAGCACCAACGGCCGTCGGTCGGCGTCGGTCGGGTCAATGGTCGACCCGCGGCGGCCGAATGCACCCGCTGCCCCGATGCGCCTTGCATTGGCGCGCCGGCGTAGTTCAGATGCAGGTGGTAGTCGGTGATGCCGCCGTCCCAGTAGGCCCCGGCTGGTGCGCCGGGGATATCGTGCACCGCGCGCAACATGAACGGAATCGAGCAACTCGCCTGCAGCGCCGGATGGAAGTTGGCCTCGCTCAGGGCGACCTGACGCGTGCGGTAGTCGGCGCAGTCAAACGGCAGTGCGGCCCCGGCGCTGGAAAACACCACCCGTTCGAGCCAGGCACCCATTGCCTTGCGCTGCACGCTATTGGTCAGGAAAGCACCCAGGTAGCCGATCGGAGTGCGCAGACCGTGCTCGCGACCCAGCAGATGGCGCCCGCGCGACGTGACCACATGCAGCCGGTAACGCCGGTGCGCCAGTACCTGCGCCGCGCGTGGCCCGTAAAACGCCAGCAGATTGCGACCGAACAGCTCACTGACCATGGCCGGTGTCGGCCGCTTCTGACCGGGTGCCAAAGCGTAGTCCTGGCGAATGTAGTCGCGCTCCAGTTGCTCAAAGGCCGCCACGTTGTCGTCCAGGCAGGCCGTAGCCATGCGCCAGGCGCCAATGGACGCGCCGACCAGATGCACGACGTGACTGCTTTGCGCCAACCATTGGCCAAATATGAATCGGTCCAACGGGCCCAGAATCAGGCCTTTCGGCCCACCCGCAGCACCGGCCAGAGTACCGATATCCGTGCTTCGCAGGCCGTACTGGCAGATCCGGCGCAACGCGGCCGGTCCCGCATACAAGCGCAAGGCACGCATGGCTTGTACGCGGCCTCAGGCCTCGTGCTGGCTGGTCCAGTCGATCGGGTCCTGCTGCAACACCATGTCGATATCCAGCGACAAGACCTCGCCAACCGTACCGGGAAAACTCACGGCCATCTCGCGTTGGTTCAGTCCCGCCATCTTGGCTCGGGCGCGCCAGGCAGCCAGATGAATGACTCCGGCCAGCGGTTCGTAGGCATGGTTCAGGAAGGGTGCATCCTGGTGCTCGATGGCGTCGACAATCGCCTCGGGAAACAGCCACTGGCGCGCGTAGGCCGCGCCGACCTGGGCATAGTCCAGGTCGAACTGCCGGCGCTCGGCACGGGCTCTGCGCGGATCCATGGTTGGCACCAGGGCATCCAACTCAGCCATCTCCTGCGGCGCGGCGATGCGCATCGCCAGTTCGCCAACGAAATGAATCAACCCCGCGGTGAACGCCGCCTGCTGGTTCTGCCGCACCACGCCAGCGAGCGAACGCGAGACCTTGGCCACGTCCAGGCAGTAGTCCCAGTATTGTTGCAACCGGATGCCGGGAACAGCCTTGAGCGATGCCTTGGTCGCCGCTGCCTTTGCCATGGTGCGCACATGGCTCAAGACCGACCACGGCCAGCGATTCCGGCACGCTGCGTACCTGGCCGGACAACTTGAAGTAGCCGGAGTTGGATACTTGCAACAGACCCACCGTCAGCGCCGGGTCGGTGCTGATCAGTTGCGAGATCTTCTTCAGATCGGGCTGCTCGCGCTCGAGTTCACTCAGCAACAATGCCACTACCCTGGGAATACTGGGCAGGACAAACTCGGACGCCAACAGGTCTCGCAACAACATGGGATACACGCTCCGGACGGCAAGCATAGAAGCGCCGATTATCGGTTCCCCGTCGACCAACGCCCATGGCACATCGACACAAGCACCTGATCGCCGCCAATCAACCCAACATCGCCGGGACCGACTGCGCCCGGTTCAGGGCTTGAGCTTGGCAAACGCAGAGGCCATGGCCGTTGCCGACGCGGCCTGCGGCTGGGGGTCGGTAGCTCGAACGCCGATGCGTCGCGCCCGGGCGGTGCCGCCCTGTTGTCACCGACGCCGCGCCGGCCGGGCCCGTGCGCCGCACTGGCGAGCTTCATCGTCAGCGCTATGCGCTTGCGTGCCAGGTCCACCTCCAGCACCCGCACCTTGACGATGGCCCCGGTCTTGACGACCTCACGCGCGTCGGTCACGAAACGGTCGGCCAGCTGGCTCACATGGATCAGCCCATCCTGGTGCACACCCAGGTCGACAAAGGCTCCGAAGGCCGCCACATTGCTGACCGTGCCCTCAAGCACCATGCCCTCGCGCAAATCGCCGATGTCCTGCACTCCGTCGTTGAGTTTGGCGGCGCGGAAGTCCGGCCGGGGATCGCGGCCGGGCTTGTCCAGCTCGAGCAGGATGTCCTTGACCGTCATGGCGCCAAAATCCGCGTCGACAAACATCTCCGGCCGCAAGTTGCTCAGCGTCGAACTGCGGCCCATCAGCTCGCCCACCGGCAGCGCAGTTCGGGCCAGTATCTTCTCGACCAGCGGATAGGTTTCCGGATGCACGCCAGTCATGTCCAGCGGGTTGTCACCGCCGCGGATGCGCAGAAACCCGGCACTTTGCTCGAAGGTCTTGGCGCCCAAGCCGGTCACCTGCAGCAACTGCTGGCGGCTGCGGAAGCTGCCGTTGGCATCGCGCCAGCGCACCACCGAGGCAGCGACCCCCGGCGACAGACCGGACACCCGGCGCAGCAGCGGCGCACTGGCGGTATTGAGGTCAACCCCCACGGCGTTGACGCAGTCTTCGACCACCGCGTCCAGGCAGCGCGCCAGTTCCGCCCTGGTTGACGTCATGCTGGTATTGCCCCACACCGATCGACTTGGGATCGATCTTGACCAGTTCGGCCAGCGGGTCCTGCAGCCGCCGCGCAATACTCGCGGCGCCGCGCAGGCTCACGTCGACGTCGGGCATTTCCTGCGACGCGAATTCACTGGCCGAATAGACCGATGCGCCGGCCTCGCTGACCACGACCTTCTCCGGCACCAAGGGCTTGTCATCTCCCTGGGCCGCTTGCGCAGCACGCGTCAGCTGTGCGATCAGGTCCGCAGCCAGCTTGTCGGTCTCCCGGCTCGCGGTGCCATTGCCGATCGCGATCAGGCTCACGCCGTGGCGCAGGCTCAACTGGCGCAGCACATGCAGCGAACCATCCCAGTCCTTGCGCGGCTCGTGTGGATACACGGTGGCGGTCTCCACCAGCTTGCCGTTGCGGTCGACCACCGCCACCTTGACACCGGTTCGGATGCCCGGGTCCAGTCCCAGCACCACCCGCGGCCCGGCCGGCGCTGCCAGCAGCAGGTCGCGCAGGTTGTCGGCAAAGACCCGGATCGCCGTCGCCTCGGCCGCTTCGCGCAAGCGGCGCGAACAGGTCGCGCTCGGTCGACAGACTGAGCTTGACGCGCCAGGTCCAGCTGACACATTTGCCCAGCAGGTCGTCGGCCGCGCGGCCCTGGTGACGCCAACCCACGAACTGGGCGATACGGGCTTCGGCCAACGGATTGGCACTGGCGGAGGTCGTGGTCGGGACCGACGCGCTCTGCGGCCAGGGTCAGTTGCAGATCCAGCACCTCCTGCGCGCGACCGCGGAACACCGCCAGTGCCCGGTGCGACGGAACCTTGGCGATCGGCTCCTGGTAGTCGAAATAGTCGCGGAACTTGGCCACATCCGCCTGCTTCTCGTCCTTGCCGCTGCGCAAGCGGCTGTGGAGTTGGCCGTTGTCCCACAACCAGGCGCGCAGGCCCTGCACCAGCGCGCTTTGCTCGGCCCAACGCTCGCTCAGGATGTCGCGCACGCCGTCGAGCACCGCCTGCACGGTGGAAAAATCGGGGCGTTTGTCGCCTCCGTCGACCGGCTCGGCAAGCGGCACCACGAAGGCCTTGGCTTCCTCCAGGGGCACCAGCGTCGGGTCGGCCAGAAGCCGGTCGGCCAGTGGCTCGATGCCGGCCTCGCGCGCCATTTCGCCCCTGGTGCGGCGTTTGAGCTTGAACGGCAGGTACAGGTCCTCGAGTTCCTGCTTGGTGGTGGCGTCGGCCAGCGCCTGGCGCAAAGCCGGCGTCAGTTTGCCCTGTTCGTCGATGGCGCTCACGATGGCCTCGCGGCGGGCCTGCAACTCGCGCAAATAGCTCAGACGGGTGTCGAGGGCGCGCAGCGCCACGTCGTCGAGTCCGTCGGTGGCCTCCTTGCGGTAGCGCGCGACAAAGGGCACGGTTGCGCCACCATCGAGCAGGTCCACCGCAGCCTGGACCTGCGCCTCGCGCACGCCGAGTTCCTGGGCAATGGTCTGGACTATCGACAACATGTTTGGTTTTCCTCCCGGTAAGTTTTCTGCGCCCGGGCCGACCAAGCACCCATGGGCATGAAGGCGGCGAGTGTGCCATAGCCGCCGGGCCCGGCTGATCACGTTGGCGCAGGAGGCCATTGCCATGCAAGCCACCCGTAGTGCGATTCGTCACACTTACCAATTTCTAGCGGCGATTGCTGCGGTCGTCCTGTGCGGCCCGGCCCTTTCGGGCAGTTGTACGGCGCGCTCGGGGCCCCAGGTACGGCCGGTGATCGAGTTGTACACATCCCAGGGTTGCAGTTCCTGCCCGCCCGCCGATCGTTGGCTGTCCTCCTTGTCCACCGAGAAAAGCCCCGACGAACCGGTGATCCAGGCCTTTCACGTGGCCTATTGGGACTATATCGGCTGGATCGATCGCTTCGCCGCCCCGGCACATACCCAACGCCAACGCCAGTTGGCCGCCTGGAACGGCCTGCGCACGATCTACACGCCGCAAGTGCTTGTCAACGCGCGTGACTGGCGCCAATGGCGTGCGGCGGGAGACACGGTCCCCTACCGAAGCGCAGCGGCACGCGTACGCATCGAAATGCGCCAAAACGACACGGACGCCTTCGAAGCCACCGTGACCTCGCTGGCCGACGCGCCGCCCGTCTGGGCAGCCTACTGGACCGTGACCGAAGATGCCCATCAAACCGAAGTGGCCGCAGGAGAAAACGCCGGCGAACAACTGCGCAACGACCATGTGGTGCGGCAGTACGTGCCAATAGGCCAATATCGCGCACGCACGGACAGCACCCAGACCCTGGTGTTGCATGCGGTCGCGGCATCTACCGGGCACACGCGCAAGATCAACCTGGTGCTGTTCGATCCGCGCGACGGCACGACCCTGCAGGCATTGGCGCTGCGCTGCTGACACCGCCAGGCGGACAACCCGGCTCCCCGGATGCCGCGTCCAAGCGTTGGCGACGGCGGCGGCGACTCAATACTGACAGGCGGCCAACCGTGTGAAGTAGCCAGGCCGCAATGTATCCCGCAGGGCACCTTTGCCAGCCTTTGCCGGCGTGGCATGGGCCGGCCGATTGACATCACTTTGAACAGTTTTGCAAGACTTTGTAAGGCGACTTCCTACAGTCTGTCTAGACGAAAGGCGACTTATCAGCGCCAGAGTCGCGCCATACAGTTGATCACCAGGGCGCCATTGCCTGTGCAGTTGTGTCAACCCAAACCGAACAGGACTCCATCATGAACCGTTTGTCCGCCATTCTGCCTCCCCCCTATCGTGGGTCCGAATACGCCCCCAGCGCCAACGCGCCGGCGCCGTCCGGGATACCGATGACGGAACAGCGACTTCCGTTCACTGTGCGAATCGTCAGTACGGAATCTGATTTGCGCAAGGCGGTGAGTATCCGCGCCGCCGCATATGGCCGTCACATGCCGGAATTCGGGGAAAAGCTGAGCACACCGGAGACCATCGACAGTGAGCCCGGTGTCGCTGTGCTGTTGGCCGAATCCAAGCTTGACGGTTCGCCCTTGGGCACTTTGCGCATCCAGAGCAACGGCTACATGCCGTTGAAAGTCGAACAATCGGTCGTGCTGCCGCGCTGGATGCGTGATCGGCCGCTGGGCGAAGTTACCCGGTTGGGCATTGTCGGTGGAACCATTGGCCGCCTCGTCAAGATCGTGCTCATCAAGGCCGCCTTCCAGTACTGCGAGCAAGATGGCATTGACTGGGCGATCATCGGCGCCCGTGCTCCGCTGGACCGTCAATATGAACAACTGCTATTTGAGGACCTGTATCCGGAGCGGGGCTTCATTCCGATGCGCCACATCAACGACATGCCACATCGGGTAATGGCGTTCGAAATCGGGACTGGAGAGCAGCGCTGGACCGAGGCCCAGCATCCGCTGCTGAACTTCTTCGTCCATACCTTGCATAGCGATATCGACATACAGGTCGAGCGAGAAATCAGCTTCGGCGGTCTTTTTGCCAACTTGCCTCAACCGCGGGTTTTCCCTCCCTTGGGGCGCCGACCTGTCTGATTTATGCAACAAACAGTCCATTTGGGCTGTTGTCGAAGGCATTCAGGAGTGTTAGTGTTTTGAAATAGCTGCTACTGAGCGTAGACTCGCGCAAGCCTGGGATCACCCCGGGGGGCTTGGCAAGGACGCATGGCAGAGGGTACCGGTATTCGTCGAAAGTCGCTCATCACCCGCTTGGCCGGGGGTATGGACGCGCTCCTGTGGACGATGTCGATCTACATCGTGCCGATCGTGATCGGCCTGGTGTCGATCGCTGCCCTGGTGCTCTGGGACGATCAGTATGCGGGCGCCGGTTCGCGACCCCTGTCGTTGCAGGTCTTGCTGGATCGGTCAAGCCAATTGAATCCGACACAAGCGCTGGAGCGACTCGATCAGCTACCTGCGGTAGCGGATTTCGATACCAAACGCTCCGAGTTCCCGGTCTGGCTTGCCTTTTCAGTGCCGGCCAATGCTTCTGGCGAAGCTACCATCGTGGACTTTCCGTCGCGCCACGGCTCCACTCTGGCGTGTTGGGATCGCAGTGGTTTACGGCCCATGGGCGAGGCCGCACGCGGTATGGCCGGCGGCAACTTATCACCGTCGAAAGCCGGTTTCGCGTTGCAAATGGAGCCAGGGGCATCGGCCAGTGCTGTGTGCCGCGCCACTTTCGTCGGACCAGCGACGCTGACAGCATTTCTTTGGAATACCAGTGACTGGCGCCGCTCGGTACATCAGTTCCATCGCAATTCAGGACTGCTTGACGGCGGGATGATCATGCTGGCGGTGTTCGTGCTGCTCACGGCCTGGATCAATCGACAGGTCATGTATGTGTTGTTCGCCGCCTGGCTGGTCGTTACTTTGCGCATGAGCGCCCTGTCTGCCGGCTGGGACTTTCAGTGGCTTGGACATGTCGTGCCGGCGCAGTGGCTTTCGACCGGACGCGCTGTAACGCTTTCCTGTTATGGCCTTCTCACGCTGACCCTGTACCGGTCACTGTTTCGCGAGCATCTGGCCAAGAGCCGATTCGACAAGCCGTTGCGGATCATGCAGTGGCTCTGCCTGCCTTTTCTGCTGGCGGCGCTGATCCTGCCCTACAAGATCTGGCTGCCGGTTATGTGGCTGGCCGGCGGTATCGGGCTGTTGCTGATGGCTGTGAGCCTTGTCGGCATTCTTGGCAGGACCCGGTCGCGCGTGGCCATGTGGTACGGCGCCTCGCTGGGTGTGACCTTCCTGTCCAGCATGACCGAGATTTTCGCGGCTGCGACCGGCAACAAGGATTTGGTGGGAGCAGCCAATTTCGTCACGGTTGCCCTCTCATCGAGTCTGCTCGCCGCTCTGGCGATTGCCGAGCAGATGCGCATCGAGCACCAGCAGCGCCTGACCGTGCAGGCCGAACTCGAACACAATTTCAATGCCATGCCGATTGGCTTGTTCAGCCTGGATATGCAAGGTCGCTTCATCAGTGCGAACCCCGCCCTCAGAGCCATGCTTGGCGACAAGGTGTTGAACGTAGGCCACAACTCCTGGCAGCAGTATTTCGATCAGGGCGCATGGACCCAACTGCACCATTTCGTCTTCAACCGCGTCGACGGTGAACTCGAGATCAGGGGCAAAGGCACACAGGTCGACAAGGAGGTCCCCCGCTATCTGGTCAAGGCGACCTTGTCGAACGAGCGAATCGAAGGCTCACTGCAAGACGTGACCGAGAAGTCGCGCGCGGCCGAAGACCTCAATTTCCTGGCCTACAACGACCCGCTGACCAAGGTGCTGAATCGGCGCGGTATCGAAAATGCGTTCATGGAGGCCAGTGCCGTGTCACCCAAAGGCCGGCCTTTTGCGCTGGCCTACCTGGATCTAGACCGCTTCAAACTGATCAACGACCTGTTCGGCCACAGCGCCGGCGACGAGGTGCTGCAGCAGGTCTGCAAGCGCGTCACCGACGTGGTGTCCGGATCGATCAAGGTGGGCAGGGTCGGCGGCGACGAATTCATCGTCGTGCTGCCCGACACCAAGATGGCGCTGGCGGCCCTGGTCTGCCAAGGCATTGTGCGCAGTATCGGCAGCAGCCCGTTCCGGGTCGGCGAAAAGGCATTCACGGTACGCGGCTCTATCGGACTGATCGAGGTCATTCCCGGCACATCCATCAAGGATGCGTTGTCCACCGCCGACCGTGCCTGCCGCGAGGCCAAGCGAGGTCACCACGATGGCCTGGTGGTGTATGAACGCGACGCCGATGTATTCCGCCAGCATGAGGAGGAATTGCGTCTGGTCGAACTGCTGTCCACCAGCGCCGCGACCGACGGACTGCATTTGCACATGCAGCCCATCATGTCGCTCAGCGAGCCCAACGAGTCATTGAACTTCGAGGTGCTGCTGCGCATGCAGGACAGTGACGGCAAGCCGGTCCCCACCGAACGTCTGATTGCTGCCGCGGAAAACAGCGGGCGCATGGGCATCATCGATCGCTGGGTGCTCTCGACCACGCTGGCATGGCTCAACACCCACCATCGGCGCCTGACCAATACCCGCTTCGTGTGCATGAACCTGAGCGGGTCGTCGCTCAACGATGAAAAATTCATGCAGGACGTTTTTGCCATGCTCGCCGCCAATGCCGACATTGCGCGTCATCTGTGTTTGGAGATCACCGAAAGTGTCGCGTTGCACGATCTCAACAATACGCGTCACTTCATCGACACCGTGCGCAGCTTTGGTGCCAGGGTGGCACTGGACGACTTCGGGGCCGGCTATACCTCGTTCTCCTACCTCAAGGAACTGCCGGCGGATCTGCTCAAGATTGATGGAAACTTCATCGTCAACATGAATGCCCATCCAGCCAACGTCGCCATCGTCGAAGCGATTGTCAATCTGGCGCGCAATCTCGGTATGCAGACCATTGCCGAATGGGCCGAAGACACAGCCACGGTACAGACGCTGGCCGAAATCGGTGTCAATTATGTGCAGGGCTTCATCGTGGCCAGACCGATGGCGCCGGACCACTTGCTGACAGCCGAATCGTCGGCCAGCTTCATTCGCGATGAGCAACTGCTGCACTTCACCAACATCCTGGGCAAGCCGGAAGACATCCGCGCGCAGGTCGACCTGTTCGAACAAGGCGCCGCCACGCGCCATCAGGTGCACTGAACCTAGAAACGGCAGTTGACCGCTTGCGTCTCGCTGGCAGCCCGCAGGCACACTGAACAACGAGGCCACGATGTGGTTCACCAGTATGGTGACAGCGCTACGCACCCGAGCGCACCCCGCTGAACGCGCCATGCGGCGTTGTTCGTCCTTGCGCACAGAAGTGCGCGGCGTCCTCTCGCCTTGCCTGGCACGCCCATCGGAGTACGCTCGGGCGCGTTCAACTGCCGTTTCTAGGCTGAACCCAGGAGGCTGCCGGGCTTGGGAATCGCCGGCTGGGCTCTTGCCCGGACCAGCGCCAGTGCCCTTTCAACTCTATGACGCTTCAGCTGCGCGCGCGTAGCGCGCTACGCAGTTTCTCGCCCAGTTCCGGTTTATCCGCAAACGGATCGGACGGATTGCGCGCCTGCATGATGTCTTCCAGGCGGGTCTGCACCGAGCGGATCGCCTTGGGGTGGCTATAAATGTAGAACCGATTGGCTGCAACGGCATCAAAAACCATTTGCGCCACGTCGGCGGCCGAAACTCTTCCGGATTCGACCGCCTTCTCGTTCATGGCCTGACCGATCATCTGGCTGCGCGTCGGCGTTGGGTCAGACGCCTGCAGATCGGCCGGAAGGTTGCGCTGACTGCGGGCTATACCGGTTGGCACGAAAAACGGACACAACACACTGGCACTGATTTGCGTCGTCACCAGTCCCAGATCCTGATACAAGGTTTCGGACAGACTGACCACCGCGTGTTTGCTGACGTTGTAGACCCCCATGTTGGGCATCGACAACAAACCCGCCATGCTGGCAGTGTTGACAATATGCGCCTGATACGCCGGATCGGCCTGCGCGGCAGCGAGCATCATCGGCGTGAACACCCGCACGCCGTGCGCCACGCCCATCAGGTTGACGCCCAGCACCCAGTCCCATTGCCTGGCATCGGTTTCCCAGATCAGGCCACCGGCGGCCACGCCGGCGTTGTTGAACACCAGGTGGGGTGCACCAAAGCGCTGCATCACCGCCTGACCCAGCGCATCCATTTCATCGGCGCGTGATACGTCGACGCGGCACGCCAACACCTGGGCACCAGCATCTTTGAGTTCGGCGGCGGCGCTATCCAAGGCGCCCTGCTGCACATCGACCAACACCAGGCGCATGCCCAGACGCGCGCCCACACGCGCGCATTCGAGCCCGAAACCCGAACCAGCGCCAGTGAGCACGGCGGTCTTGTTTGTGAAATCGCTCAACATGTTCTTTCGCCTCCTCGGTTCATGGTCGCCAGAGCATCTCGAGATGATCTATTCCGTCCTCGACATAGGGCAATCCCATATCGTCGAATCCGTGTTCCTGGTAAAACCGCTTGAGTCGCGCCTGGGCGCCAATGCGAATCGGCTGGCTGCCCCAGGTGGAACTCACCAGTGCCATCGCCTTTTGCACCAGCAGCTGCCCGAGACCGCCGCCGCGCACGCTCAGGCGCGTGGCGATACGCCCGATGCTGGCTTCTTCGAACTGGATGCCGGGCGCAAAACAACGCGCATAGGCCACCAAGGTGTCGCTGCGCCAGGCCATTAGATGCAGCGCCTGCAGGTCGTTGTCGTCCATATCCAGGAACACGCAGTTCTGCTCGACCACAAACACCTGGCTGCGCAGTTGCAACAAGGCATACAGGCTGTGCGGCGACAACGCATCAAACCGGGCCACCTGCCACACCAACTCGCCCGTGGCGTCCGCGTGCACGCTCACGCCTTGCCCGGCGCCGCGCGTTCGATCGGCTGTGCCCGGTCAATGATGGCGTCGAGATCGGCGCCGGCGTCCAGCGTGCCAAACACCTGCCCCCAGTGACCCGCGAAGCGCGAGGCGCAAAACGCATCGAAGACAAAATCGGGCGCACTCTGGCGCAACAGACAAGCCTGCAGGGCCAGCGCCAGTTCCTGGCTCAAGCGACGCGCCTGTACCTCGACAACCGGGCCACCGACAGTCTTCAACAATCGGTCGCACAATCCATCGAGCGCCCGGTTGGCGCCACGCGCCGCTGAGAACTCGGCCGTCAATGCCAGCCAAGACTCGGGCTTGCGCAAGGCACGCAGCAGGTCCAGCGCCATGATGTTGCCCGAGCCCTCCCAGATCGAGTTGACTGGCATCTCCCGGTAGACACGCGCCATGACGCCTTCACCGCCCTCCTCCACATAACCATTGCCTCCCAGGCACTCCATCGCTTCCTGGGCGAAGTGGCTGCCGCGTTTGCAGATCCAGAACTTGGCCACCGGTGTCAGCAAGCGCGCCATGGCCGTTTCGTGCGGGTCGTTCGGTCGATCGAACGCGCGCGCAACGCGCAGCGCCAGCGCGCAGGCGGCTTCGCTCTCAAGCGCCAGATCGGCCAGCACCTGGCGCATCAGCCCATGTCCGACCAGGGGCTTGCCGAAAGCCTGGCGCTGACCAGTGTGCTGCAACGCCAGGCTCAACGCCTGTCGCATCAGGCCACTTGTTCCGAGCGCGCAATCGAGTCGCGTCATCATGCCCATTGCCAGGATCTGCGCAACGCCTCGGCCTTCGTCGCCCACCAGCCACGCCGTGGCATCGGCAAACTCGACTTCCGAGCTGGCATTGGCCTTGTTGCCCAGCTTGTCCTTGAGCCGCATGATGTGAATCTGGTTGCTGCTGCCATCGGGCAACACCCTCGGCAGGAACAGGCAGGACAGACCATCGGGCGTTTGCGCAAGGATCAGAAAGGCATCACACATCGGCGCCGACATGAACCACTTGTGTCCCGTCACCCGATAGCGCACGCCCCAGCTGTCGGTGCCGTCCAAGCGCGCCTGCGTGGTGTTCGTGCGCACGTCCGAGCCGCCTTGCTTCTCGGTCATGCCCATGCCCATGGTCAGGCCAGCCTTGTCCCGCCAAAGCAGGCCACGGGAGTCGTATTGCCGGCTGGCCAGTCCCGGGGCCCAGTCGGCATAGACCGCCGCATTGGCGCGCAACGCCGGCGTAACCGCGTAAGTCATCGAAATCGGACACAGCACCGAGGGTTCGAGCTCGGTGAACAGCATGAAACCTGCGGCACGCTGCACATGCGCATGGGCGCCGGCACCGGCGGCCCATGGTGCAGCGTGCAGCCCGGCACCAACTGCCGCGGCCATCAGTTGATGATAGGCCGGGTGAAACTCCACCTCGTCGATGCGCCGGCCAAAACGGTCATGACTGCGCAATTGCGGCGTAGCCACGTTGGCCAGCCGTGCATGGGTTTGCATGTCCGCACTGCCGCACAAGGCCCCGAGCCTTGACAGCGCGCCGGTATCGAGATCCGGCGCATGCAAAGCCAGCGCCGCGCGCAGCCCCTGATTGCCGTCAAACAGGTTGTAGTCGCAGAGTGCCTGTGACTGGTTGAATACTTCGTGTGTGCCCATGATCGCGCTCCGTATTGGCGCTGGTCGGCGCTCTCAAGCGAGCTTGACCAGCTGTTTGCCGAAATTGCGTCCCTTGAGCAAACCCAGAAAGGCCTCGGGCGCAGCAGCAAGTCCCTCGGCAATCGATTCGCGTGGACGCAGTTTGCCGCTGCCAACCAGTTCGGCCAGTTCCTGCAGCGCCTGCGGCCAGACATCCATGTGCTCGGCAACAATGAAACCCTGCACCGTCAGCCGGTTGAGCAGAATCAGCTGGGGATAGGCCAGTGGCACCGGCGCACCGTCGTAACCGGCGATCATGCCGCATACCGCGACACGGCCAAACGCATTCATATTGGGCAGCACGGCATTGAGCACCAAGCCGCCGACGTTCTCGAAATAGCCATCGATGCCGTCCGGGCAAGCCGCCCGGATGGCCTTGGACAGGGAAGCTGCGTCGGCATGCTGCTTGTAGTCGATGCACGTGTCGTAACCCAGTTCCTGGGTCGCATAACGGCACTTCTCGGGGCCACCGGCAATACCGACGACACGGCAACCACGCGCCTTGGCCAGAGCAGCGAAAGCGCTGCCAACAGCGCCCGTGGCGGCGCTGCACACGACGGTCTCGCCCTGCTTGGGTGCGCAGATGCGTACCAGGCCATACCAGGCCGTCACGCCCGGCATACCGACCGCGCCAAGATAATGGCTCAAGGGCACATGACGCGTATCCACCTTGCGCAGCAGTCCCGCCTGGCTGGCGTCGACGACACTGTAATTCTGCCACCCGCCCATGCCGACCACCAGGTCGCCGACGGCGAACTTTTCCGAGCGCGAGGCAAGCACCTCACCTGCTGTGCCCCCACCCATGACCTCGCCCAGCGCCTGCGGCTGGGCATAACTCTTGCCGCCGTCCATGCGCCCGCGCATATAGGGGTCCAGGCTCAGAAAATGGTTGCGCACCAGCACTTGGCCTTGTTGCAACTCCGGCGTCTCACTGGACTGAAGTTTGAAATTGGCCAACTCGGCCTCGACCTTGGGGCGGCTGGCGAGAATGATTTGTTGATTGCTTGGCATAGCGGGTTTCCCTGGTTAATTGCGAACTGGCGCCAGGCCGGTTTCGACCTCAGCCGCCGGTCACGACCGACACGCCACCATCGACCGCCAGCCATTGCCCGGTAATGTGCTTGCCGGCGTCGGACGCCAGCAAAACCGTCAGACCCTTGAGGTCTTCGTCGTCACCCAGGCGGCGCAGGGGCGCGTGGCTGGCCAGCGTTTCCTCGCCGATATCCTTGAAAGTGCCTGCCGTCATCTTGCTGGGAAAGAACCCCGGACAGATGGCATTCACGTTGATGTTGTGATGGCCCCACTCGCAAGCCAGCGCACGGGTGAAGTTGATGACTGCGCCCTTGGATGTGTTGTACGCGATCGTATTCATCCCGCTCGGGTTGCCGCCCAGCCCGGCGATCGACGCCAGATTGATGATGTGCCCGCTGCGCCGCGCGATCATGCACTTGCGACCCAGTTGTTGACTCAGCAGGAAGTAGCCGCGGATATTCAGGTTCATTACCTTGTCCCAGGCGGAAACCGGATGGTCTTCGGCCGGCGCACCCCAGGCGACGCCGGCGTTGTTGACCAGGATATCAATCGGGCCCATGCGCTCAAGCGCCTCGTCCGCCAGTCGCTCGACGTCCTGCTCATCGGCGCAATCCGCCGCTATCCAGCGCGTGTCGATGCCTTGCGCCTGCAGTTGTGCCGTGGCCTGCTCCAGGTCTTTGGCCTTGCGCGAGCTGAGCATGATGCGCGCGCCAGCCTCGCCCAGCGCCTGCGCCATCTGCAAGCCCAGACCCCGCGAACCACCGGTGACCAGGGCCGTGCGACCGGTCAGATCGAACAGTTGTTGTACGCTACGTGTCACGATGATGAGGCTCCTTTAAGGCGTCGGCCAACAGTGGGCGCGCGTCAGTGGTCTTCGCGCAAGCGCGAGCGCACGACCACCAGCACCAGACCGACGAAGGTGACGATCACGCCTAGCACCATCAGGATGTCGCCATCGTCATCGGCCACACGACCCATGAAAAAACCTATGACGCTGGCCAGCAGACCGCCATAAATCAGGGTCCAGGTGAGGGTCTCGAGCCGGGCCAAGCCCTTGTGTGCCGTGCCGTTGTACTTTTTGAAGAAGGACATCAGAAGGCCTCCAACGGCTTCAACGCACAGGTCACGTCACATCGCCGCACCGGCGTCAGCCAGGCTTCGATCTTGCCGAGTTCGTGCTTGGAAAAATAGTTCATGCATCCGATTGTGCCTGTCAACGCCATCGAATCCGGGCCAGCCACAGGAGCCGGACATCGGCATGCGCGATGATCGGCGCTTTGCGCTGCAGTGCCTTAGAGCACCTCGAACACGCCGGCCGCACCCATGCCACCGCCTATGCACATCGTCACCACAACACGCCTGGCACCGCGGCGCTTGCCTTCTATCAGCGCGTGACCGGTCAGTCGCTGACCGCTGACGCCATAGGGATGGCCGACCGCAATTGCGCCGCCATTGACGTTGAGCCGGTCGGCGGGAATGCCAAGCTTGTCCCGGCAATAGATCACCTGCACCGCGAAAGCTTCATTGAGTTCCCACAGATCAATGTCGGATACCGATAAACCCAGACGCTTCAACACCTTGGGCACCGCGAACACCGGTCCTATGCCCATTTCGTCGGGCTCGCATCCGGCCACGGCAAAACCCAGGAAGCGTCCGAGCGGCTGCAAGCCCTTTTTCTGGGCCAGCGACTCGTCCATCACCACAACGGCGCCTGCGCCATCCGAGAATTGGCTGGCATTACCGGCGCTGATGACACCGCCGGGCACAGCCGGCTTGATACCGCTGATGCCTTGCGCAGTCGTACCCTCACGAATGCCTTCGTCCTGGCTCAGCGTGACTTGCCGGCTCATCAGGCCCATGAGCTTGTCGGCCACGCCGGCTGTCACGGTGATCGGCGCGATCTCGGCGTCGAACAGGCCGGCGGCGCGCGCGGCCGTCGCCTTTTGCTGACTGGCAGCGCCATATTCGTCCATCACGTCGCGCTCGATGCCATAGCGCTTGGCCACATTCTCCGCGGTTTGCAGCATGTTCCAGTAGATTTCGGGCTTGTTCTTGACCAGCCATGGATCGGCCAGCATGTGCTTGTTCATCTCCTGTTGCACGCAGGAGATGCTTTCCACGCCGCCAGCCACATACACATCCCCTTCGCCGGCGATGATGCGTTGCGCGGCAAGCGCAATCGATCTGCAGGCCCGACGAGCAGAAACGGTTGACGGTCATGCCCGATACCGTGATCGGGCAACCGGCGCGCAGGGCGATCTGGCGCGCGATGTTGGCGCCGGTGGCGCCCTCGGGGGTGGCACAGCCCATGATCACGTCCTCGACCTCGCCGGCTTCGATACCGGCCCGCTTGATCGCGTGTTCGACCGCATGGCCACCCAAGGTGGCGCCATGGGTCATATTGAACGAGCCTTTCCAGCTCTTGGCCAGAGGCGTGCGGGCGGTGGAAACGATGACGGCGTTGCTCATGATGAACTCCTGGTTGCTGTGAGGTGTCAGGATGCTTGCGCACCCATGGTCAAAAGGCGATGGTAGAAACGGATCAACTCGGCCAGGTTGTCGGACGAGAGGCGTTCGTCGGTCCCGTGCAAGCGGCTGAAGTCCCGCGATGTCACACGCACCGGCGAAAAACGAAACACGTTGTCACTCAGACCGAGGAAATGCACCGAGTCAGAGCCGGCAAGGTACAGGCCCGGCGTCACGACAACGCCGGGAAACACCTCACGAATGGTGCGATGGAGCAACTGGTAGGCTTGCGATCCGCTCGGGCTGATAGGTGTGGCTTCACTGGACCCCGGTGCCGCAGAAAGCTCGAATTGGCCAGTTCCGACGACCGAGGCGACCTGAGCGCGCATACGCTCAAGCACCATGGCGATGGTGTCGCCCGGCAACAGCCGGAAGTTGACCGTCGCCTCGGCCATTTCGGGAAGAACATTTTCCTTGATGCCGGCATGGGCCATCGTCAACGCGGTCGTCGTGCGCAACAGCGCATTGGTGCTGGCGCTGGCCTCCAACTGTTTCTGGACCACCGGGCCGAACAGCCACAGATTGGAAAAAGCGACGCGCATGAAGCCGCTCATCTCGGGCGCCAGCGTCGTGAACATGTCCCGCGCAACACCCCCGATCTGGGCCGGCATGGGCTGCGCATCGACGCGCTGGAGTGCCGCACTCATCATGGCGATGGCGCCACCGCCTGGTGGCGGTGGCATCGAGGAATGCCCCGGCGCCGCAGTCACCTTGAGCAGCGCAGACATAAAGCCCTTCTCGGCCACGCCAATGATGGCCGCCGGCTGGCGCAGACCCGGGATGACGCCGTCGACAATCACCATGCCTTCGTCGATGACGAATTCGAGCCGCACGCCGCGTTGCCTTGAGGATCTCGGCAATACGCTGCGCGCCACGATGGCCGCCCAGTTCCTCGTCGGCGCCCGACACCAGGTAAATGCTGCGCTGTGGCTTGAAACCAGCGCCGGCGAGCAATTCGATGGCCTCCATCTGGGCAATCAGATTGCCCTTGTTGTCCCAGGCGCCCCGTCCCCAGATGAAGCCATCCTTGCGCACGCCGGAAAACGGTTCAACACTCCATGCCTGCTCGGTTCCCGGCGCTACCGGTACCACGTCGTGATGCGCCATGAGCAGGATGCCGGGTGCGCCAGCATCGGCGCCTGGCCAGGTGTACAGCAGACTCAGTCCGCCCACCACCTCGCGCTGGAGCAGCGCATGCGCCTTCGGGTAGCGCGCCTGCAGCATGGCATGCAATTGCTCGAACTGATCCGCGTTGAGCGCGGGATCCGTCGCAGAGGACACCGTTCGCGCGCGCACAGCCTCGGCCAGTCGCGCGCTTGCCGCCTCCTTGTCCACCGCCAGTTCGGCGATAGGCGCCACGTCGAGCTGACGCGAGCCCTGACGCAAGGTGTTGGCCACCAGTGCGATGCCCAGCAACAGCACCAGCGCGACCAGACCCAATGACAGCCGCTTGATCATCACAAAAGATTCACGACGGTCCCGCTGCACCAGCGCCTAGCTAAAACTCTTGCCTTGCGACACCAGCTTTTGCAGCAGTGGTGCAGGCGTCCAGAAGTCGGCATCGTCCATCGGATTGAGCGCGAATCGCTGCATCGCCTGGACCACGTTGAACAGACCCACCTGGTCGGCGTAACACATCGGGCCGCCGCGGAAGATCGGAAAACCGTAGCCGGTGATATAGATCATGTCGATGTCACTGGCCTTGGACGCGATGCCATCTTCCAGAATACGGGCGCCTTCGTTGACCAGCGAGAACACCAGTCGCTGCACGATTTCCTCATCGGAGACCTTGCGCGGCGCAATGCCCATTTCCTGGCGATGATCCTCGATCATCTTGACCACCAAATCAGACGGCATCGCCTCGCGTTTGCCGGCCTGATAGTCGTACCAGCCGGCTCCGGTCTTCTGGCCGAAACGCCCAAGTTCGCACAATTTGTCGGCCGTCCCGCTGAATTTCATCTCGGCGTGCTCGGCGACCCGGCGCTTGCGCATCGGCCCAACCGATATCGTTGCCAGCCAGGTCACTCATGCGAAACGGGCCCATGGCGAAACCGAACTTCTCGATCGCCTTGTCGACCTGCGCCGGCGTGCATCCTTCGTCGAGCAGGAATCCGCCCTGCCGACCGTATTGCTCGATCATGCGGTTGCCGATGAAGCCGTCGCAGACTCCTGAGACCACGGTCGTCTTGCGGATCTTCTTGCCCAGCGCCATGACCGTGGCCAGCACATCCTTGCCGGTCTTCTCGCCACGCACCACCTCGAGCAGACGCATCACGTTTGCCGGGCTGAAGAAATGGGTACCGATGACATCCTGCGGGCGCCGCGTGAAGTCGGCGATCTTGTCCAGGTCCAGCGTCGAGGTGTTGCTGGCCAGAATCGCGCCGGGCTTCATGACCTCGTCGAGTTTGCGGAACACCGCTTCCTTGACGCCCATCTCCTCGAACACCGCCTCGATCACCAGGTCGGCAGTCGCGCAGGTCGTTGTAGTCCAGGGTGGTCGACAGCAGCGCCATGCGCTGCTCGTATCTGTCCTGCGTGAGCTTGCCGCGTTTGACCTGCGACTCGTAGTTCTTGCGTATGGTCGCAATGCCGCGGTCCAGCGCCTCCTGCTTCATCTCGAGGATCTTCACCGGGAATGCCGGCATTGAGGAAGTTCATCGAGATGCCGCCGCCCATGGTGCCAGCGCCGATGACGGCAATCGATCCGATCTCGCGCTTGGGTGTATCGGCCGGCACATCGGCGATCTTCGCCGTGGCGCGCTCGGCCACGAACAGATGGCGCAAGGCCTTGCATTCGGGCGTGAACATCAGGTTGGTGAAGATCTCGCGTTCCAGCGCCAGGCCCTGGTCGAGCTTGTGCTTGGTGGCGATCTCGACCGCGTCGACGCACTTGAGCGGTGCCGGGTAGTCCTTGGCCATGCCGCCGACCATGTTGCGGGCAAACTGGAAGTAGGCGTCACCCAGCGGGTGTTTGCAGGGCAGCTTGCGTACCAGCGGCAACGGACGCGTCGCCGCGACCGACTTGGCCAGCGCCAGAGCTTCGTCAAGCAGGGTTTCGTTGGACGCAGCCATCTTGTCGAACAGCTTCTGCCCCGGCAGGCTGGCCAGCAGTTCGCTCGCCTGTGGTTCGCCGCTGACGATCATGTTCAGCGCCACTTCGACACCCAGCACCCGGGGCAGACGCTGGGTACCACCGGCGCCGGGGATCAGGCCCAGCTTGACTTCAGGCAAGGCCACCTTGCAGCCAGGCGCAGCGATCCGGTAGTGGCAACCCAATGCCAGTTCCAGCCCGCCGCCCATGACCACCGAATGCAGCGCGGCGACCACCGGTTTGGTGGCGTTTTCGACGGCCAGGATGACGCTGAGCAGGTTCGGCTCCTGAAGCGCCTTGGGCGAGCCGAACTCCTTGATGTCGGCACCACCCGAGAATGCCTTGCCGCCACCCGTGAGTACAACCGATTTGACTGTCTTGTTCGCCATGGCGCGTGCAAGCCCCTTGACCAAGGCGCGCCGCGTCGCAAAACCCAGGCCGTTGACCGGTGGGTTGTTCAGGGTGATGACTGCCACGTTGCCGTGGACTTTGTATTGGGCCGTCATGTCTTTATCCTCGCGCGAAGAAAGTTGTCTACCTAAAAAAGAACGATCGTTCTTTTTTGCCCCATTGTAGGCGCCAAGCGTCACCGCAAGCGTCATGGTATGTCCCCATCGGGACAAGCCGGCTGACGCACTCGCGCATCAGGCCTGCAGCCACTGCTGCACCAGTTCGCCGCGCTCGCGCAACTGCTCGGGCGCGCCGTCAAACACGATGCGACCCTGCCCCATCACCAGCACGCGGTCGGCAATGGACAGGGCAATCGCCATTTTCTGCTCCATCAGCATCACCGCCATGCCGCGCGCGCGCAGCAGATGCAAGCATTGCGCCACCTGCTGCACCAGGGCAGGGGCCAGCCCTTCGGTCGGCTCATCCACCAGCACCAGCGCGGGTGCGCCCATCAGGCAGCGCCCGAGCGCCAGCATTTGCTGTTCACCGCCGGACAACACTGCGGCGTCGACATGCTGGCGCGCCTGCAATGGCGCAAACAGGCGGTAGATGTCCGGCAGCGCCCAGGGCGTGCCGGCCCTGCCATGGGGCGACGGTTGCAGGCCCAGCATCAGGTTCTGGCGCACGCTCAGACCGCCGAAGACGTCACGCGTCTCGGGCACATAGCCGATACCGAGCCGGGCGATTTCGAAGGTCCGAAGGCCATGCAGCGACTGCCCTGCCCAGCGCATATCGCCACGCCAGTCAACCAGGCCCATCACCGCCTTGGCCAGCGTGGACCGGCCGGAGCCGTTGCGCCCGAGTACAGCCACGATCTCACCGGGCGCGACTTTCAGGTCGACGCCCTGGAGCACGGCTCCCTGGCCGTAACCGGCCGTCAGACCGCGAATGCTCAACATGGCGGCATTGGCGCTGCGCACGCCGGCTCTTCCAACGCGCCCAGGTAGGCCTGCTGCACGCGCACATCGGCACGAACCACCTGCGGCACGTCGCAGCACAGCAGCTCGCCCTGTACGAGCACGGCGACGCGATCGGCCAGATCGAACACCACGTTCATGTCATGTTCGATGGTCAACAAGGTCTTGCCGCAGGTCAGCGACCGTATCAAACCGGTAAAGTGCCGGGTCTCGCTCTGGCTCATGCCCGAAGTCGGCTCGTCGAGCAAGACCACATCGGCGCCGCCAATCACCGTCAGACCGATTTCCAGTGCGCGCTGCTCGGCATAGCTGAGGTCCGACGCCAGCACATCGCGGCGACGGTCCAGGCCGATGCGCTCCATCATCTCGAGCGCACGCTGGCCGACATCGTGCAAGCTGGCCATGGCACGCCAGAACACATACCGATGGCCCAGACTCCACAACGCGGCACAGCGCAGGTTATCGAATACGCTCAGACGCGCAAATACATGGCTGATCTGGAAGCTGCGCGACAAACCGAGGCGATTGATTTCATAGGCCGCTCGACCGTCAATGCGCCGGCCCTTGAGCCAGACTCGGCCACTGGTCGGCGCCATGCGGCCACTGATCAGGTTGAACAGCGTCGACTTGCCGGCGCCATTCGGGCCAATGATCGCAAGTGACTCCCCTTGGGCGACAGACAGGTCCAGGCCGCGCAGGATCACGCTCTTGCCAAACTGTTTGTGCAATCCCTGAATGCGCAGCACGTCCGGTGCCGGCAAACCGGCTTGTGCAGCGCCGGTCATGGCGGCTGCGGCGACAGCCTGCGCCGTGCAAGCCAGCGCATGGCCAAGGAGCCGACCAATGCCATCGCGGCCGCGCCCGCCCAACTGCCCGGCGAGGCGGCGCTCAGCGACACGCCCAGAAAACCCAGGGCATCGCCAAGCACCGAGCGCAGATGCCACTGATAGGCCAGTTCGACCAGGGCCGCCAGGGCGGCGCAGGTCACCATCGCAGCTCCGAGCCAGGCCAGGCTGAGCCAGGGCGATCGATGCCAGTGCCCGATCACGCGCTGGCGAAACGCGGCACTGGCCAGGCTGGCCAGCCCGCCGGGCAGGTACATCACAGCCAACATGAAGGCCAGCCCCAGGTACAGCAACCAGGCCGGCGTCAGTGCGCTGAGCAAAGCCAGCGACAGAACCATCACAACGGCACCAATGATGGGTCCGACAAAAAAACCGGTACCACCGAGCACCGTGAACAACAAATAGGTTCCCGAGCGCTGCCCCGACAACACGTCGGAGGTGACCACCTCGAAATGCAGTGCGGCCAGCCCGCCAGAAATACCGGCGAAAAAAGCGGCAATCGCAAATGCCAGATAACGCACCATGTGCGGGTCGTGCCCGGTGAATGCGACACGCTCGGCGTTGTCACGCGCCGCATTGAGCAGTCGGCCCAGCGGCGTACGGGTGAAGCCGTAGATCAGCGCCGTGCAAGCCAGGGTGTAGGCCGCCACCAGATAGTGCAGCTGCCATGCCGGGCCCAGCGTCCAGTTGCCCAGTTGCAGGCCGGCGCTGCGATCGCCGCTCAAGCCGCCTTCACCGCCGAAGAAACCTGGAAACATCAGCGCCGCAGTCCACGCCAGTTCCCCCAGGCCCAGCGTGATCATGGCAAACGGCATGGCCGACTTGCGCGTGCTCACCCATCCCAGCAACAAGGCCAGCATCAAGGCAGCGAGTCCCCCCACCAGCGGTATCAGGCTCACTGGCACTGGCCATCCGCCGGCGACCCGCTGCAAGGTATGCATGGCCAGGAAAGCACCCATGCCCGAATACAGCGCGTGGCCGAAACTGAGCATGCCGCCCTGCCCCAGCAGAATGTTGTAACTCAGGCAGACAATGCTTGCGATGCCGATCTGGCCCAGCAGGCTCAGCCGCAAGCCCGCGCTCAGCACCAGCGGCGCCGCAAGCCAGACCAGCGCATACAGCAGCCACGCCAGGCGCAGCATGGCCAGCGACGGCCGCGTGTGACCGGGCAGATGCGCCATCGGCTGGGGCATGCTCATACCGCGTCGCGCGGACCGAACAGACCGCGGGGCCGTACCACCAGGGTGAGCACCATCAGCAGATACGGCAGCACCGGCGCAATCTGACTGAGCTTGAGCGTCCACAGGCCTTGGGCACTTGCGGCGGTCGCCGGGTTCAGTCCCATATCCCGCGCAAGTGACAGCAAGGACACATCCAGGCCGATCGCCAGGGTCTGCAACACGCCGATGAGCAAGGACGCGGCAAATGCGCCCGTCAACGAGCCAATACCCCCGACCACGACCACGACGAATACCAGGGCGCCGACCGACATCGCCATGCCAGGCTCGGTCACATAGGTATTGCCGCCGATCACGCCGGCCAGGCCGGCCAGCGCACAACCGCCAGCGAACACCCCCATACGAATTTTCGGCAAGTCATGACCTAGCGCTTCGACCATGTGCGGCTGTGTCAATGCGGCCCGGATCAGCAGGCCGATGCGTGTTCGTGTCAGCAACCAGGCCAGCATCGCCAGCATGCCCAGTGATACCAGCATCATGAACGCGCGATAGGCCGGAAAGTCGATACCGAACACGCTGGCAAGCGGGCCGTCGAGCAATTGGGGCACCTGGTAGTCAACCGAACTGCGGCCCCAGATCAGCTGCACCAGTTCGAGCACGACAAAACTCAGGCCGAAGGTCACCAGCAGTTCCGCCACATGGCCGAGCCGATGCACCCGGCGCAAGCCGACACGCTCGAAACCGGCTCCCAGCAGACCGACCACCAGCGGTGCCAGCACCAGCGCCGCCCAGAAGCCGAACCATTGGCTGAGGCTGTAGCCCAGGTAGGCTCCCAGCATGTAAAACGAGGTATGGGCGAAGTTCAGCACGCCCATCATGCTGTAGATCAGCGTCAGGCCGGCGCTCAGCATGAACAGCAGCAGCCCGTAGCTGACGCCGTTGAGCAGCGATACCGTGAACAACTCCATGTGATCGAGGCTACCGGGCCCGCCGCGCTCCGAGCCGCGCCACAGGTCGGCGGCGCTTCAGACCCGGTTGCGGCGTGCTCAGGCGCCAGGCAGCTGGTAGTCCTTGAGCATTTCGCGCAGCTTGGTCTTTTGCATCTTGCCGGTGCCGCCCAGCGGAATCGCCTCGACAAAAACCACGTCGTCGGGGACCTGCCATTTGGCGATCTTGCCTTCGTAAAACGCCAGCAATTCGTCGCGCGAGACGTCGGATCCGGGCTTCTTGACCACGGCGATGATCGGTCGCTCGTCCCACTTCGGATGCTTGATGCCGATACACGCCGCCATCGCCACCGCCGGATGCGCCACCGCGATGTTCTCGACGTCGATGGAGCTGATCCATTCACCGCCGGACTTGATCACGTCCTTGCTGCGGTCGGTGATCTGCATGTAGCCGTCGGCATCGATGGTGGCAACGTCGCCGGTCGGGAACCAGCCATCGACCAGTGGCGAGTCCTCCTCGGACTTGAAGTAGTCGCTGATGATCCATGGGCCCTTGACCAGCAGATCGCCAAACGCCTTGCCGTCCCAGGGCAGCTCCTTGCCATCGGGATCGACAATCTTCATGTCGACACCGAAGATGCCCCGGCCCTGCTTGAGCCGGATCTTCATCTTCTGTTCGCCAGGCAGATCGGCGTGCTTGTTCTTGAGCGTGCAGACGGTTCCCAACGGCGACATCTCGGTCATGCCCCAGGCATGCAGGACTTCGACGCCATAGCTGTCGTTGAATGCGCTGATCATGGCCGGCGGACAGGCCGAACCGCCGATCACGGTGCGCTTGAGCGTGGAGAAGCTGCAGCCCGCCCGCCTGCATGTGCGACAACATCATCTGCCACACCGTGGGCACACCGGCAGCGAACGTAACCTTTTCGCTTTCGATCAACTCGAAAATCGACTTGCCGTCCATCGCCGGACCGGGAAACACCATCTTGCAACCGGTCATCGCCGCCGAGTACGGCAGGCCCCACGCGTTCACGTGGAACATCGGCACCACCGGCAGCACCGCAGTCGCGCGCGCTCATGTTCAGCGCGTCCGGCAAGGCGCCTGCAAACGCATGCAGCATGGTCGAGCGATGGCTGTAAAGCACCGCCTTGGGATTGCCGGTCGTGCCGCTGGTGTAACACATGCTGGAGGCGGAGTTTTCGTCGAACTCGGGCCAGTCATAGGTTGCCGGCTGCGCGCCGATCCAGCTCTCGTAACTGCGCAAGCCGGGTATACCGCTATCGGCCGGCAGCTTGTCGGCGTCGCACAAGGCGATGAAATGCCTGACCGTCGTCAGCTTGCTGTGAATCGCCTGGATGATGGGCAAGAAGCTCATGTCGAAACACAGGACCTGATCCTCGGCGTGGTTGGCAATCCAGGCGATCTGCTCCGGATGCAGGCGTGGGTTGAGCGTATGCAGCACCCGCCCCGAACCGCTGACACCAAAGTACAACTCGAGGTGGCGGTAGCCGTTCCAGGCCAGCGTGGCAACCCGGTCGCTGAACGCCGAGCTTCAGTTGGTCCAGGGCATTGGCAACCTGGCGCGCGCGACCGGCCAGTTGCGCGTAGTTGCAGCGGTGAATGTCTCCCTCGACTCGACGCGAAACGATCTCGCCTTCGCCATGGTGGCGCTCGGCGAAATCGATCAAGGTGGAAATCATCAATTGATGGTTCTGCATCAGGCCGAGCATGGGCGTATCTCCTGTCGTGGGGTAGTGATGTGCCAGGGGGCGATTGGCCGCCAGTGTCCGTAGTATTACGCAACTGGCACCGGGGCCGGGATGTGTATTCCCTACTTGCCAGTGGCGGCATGTCAAGTACGGGACAATTGGCCGCATGGACATGCGCATTTCCTCGAGCGAAGCGGCGACCCCGCCGACCGGGCTTTGCTGGCACAACCGATTTGCCGCACTCGATCCGGCCTTCTACACGCGGCTGGAGCCGACTGCATTGCCGGCGCCCTACTGGGTCGGGCAAAGTCAAAGGGTGGCCACGACGCTGGGACTGAGTGACGCGTGGATGGCCGGCGATCAGGCGCTGGAGGTCTTCACCGGCAACACCGTTCTGCCGGGCTCGGAGCCACTGGCCAGCGTCTACAGCGGTCATCAGTTCGGTCATTGGGCCGGCCAGTTGGGCGATGGCCGCGCGTTGCTGCTCGGTGAAATCCTGCTTGCCAATGGCGAACCGCGTGAATTGCAACTCAAGGGTGCCGGCCTCACGCCATACTCCCGCATGGGTGACGGGCGCGCGGTTTTGCGTAGTTCGATTCGCGAGTTTCTGTGCTCACAAGCCATGGCGGGCCTGGGCATCCCCACTACCGAGGCACTTGTGCGTGACCGGATCGGACGAGCCGGTGCATCGCGAGACCATCGAGACCGCCGCGGTTGTCACGCGGGTAGCGCCCAGTTTTCTGCGCTTTGGCCATTTCGAGCACTTCAGCTACCTCGGGGAACACGAACGCCTGCGCGAACTGGCCGACTACACGATAGACCGGTTCTACCCGCTGTGCCGAGGTGCCGGCCAAAGCGACGGACAGGTGTTTGCCGCCTTGCTGCAAGCAGTCAGCGAGCGCACCGCCGAGCTGATCGCGCAGTGGCAGGCCGTAGGTTTTTGCCACGGCGTCATGAATACCGACAACATGAGCATGCTGGGGCTGACCATCGACTACGGCCCGTTCCAGTTCCTCGACGCGTTCGATCCGGGCCACGTGTGCAACCATTCCGACACCGAAGGTCGTTACGCCTACAACCAGCAACCGAATATGGCCTACTGGAACCTGTTCTGCCTGGGGCAGGCCTTGCTACCGCTGATTGGCGATCAGGCGCTGGCCTTGCAGGCACTGGAGTCATACAAGACCGTGTATCCGGCCGCCTTGCAACGCCGTTTTGGCGCCAAACTCGGGCTGAACACGGTGACCGACGCCGATCTGCCGCTGATAGAAGATGGGCTCAAGCTGCTGGCGGCAGAAAAGATCGATTTCACGATCTTCTGGCGCCGACTCAGTGAGTCGGTGGCCGCAACCGGGGCCGAGCCGGTGCGCGACCTGTTTCTGGATCGTGATGCATTCGATCGGTGGCAGGCGCGCCACATGCAGCGCCTGCAGCAGCAAGATCTGACGCAGACGGGGCTATCCATGCTGCGCACCAATCCACGTTTCGTGTTGCGCAATCACTTGGGCGAACAGGCGATTCGCAACGCCGGCGTGAAGGACTTTTCTGAAGTCGCGCGTCTGTTGCACTTGCTGGAAAACCCGTTTGACGAGCATCCCGGATTCCAATCCCATGCCGGTTTCCCTCCCGATTGGGCGGCAGGCATCGAAATCAGCTGTTCGTCCTGAGATACGGCCATGAGGCTGACCGACCCCGTGCCTGGGCGAGCGCCCAAGGCCAAATGTCCGCCTGGCGCCGATCAGGCCTGAAACCCCCTATCATCCAGACTCCAAATCAATAGCCAGTCGTGGATGCAGAGTGTCGGGGAGCATGCACCGACGGCCCATGACCTACCGGACAAGGCTTGAATTCAACACGGCATGAAGATACTCATCGACTTTTTCCCCATTCTGCTGTTTTTCGGCGCCTACAAGATGTATGACATCTATGTCGCCACAGGCGTGCTGATGGCCGCCACCGTGGCGCAGACAGCGATCATGTACGCCATTGACCGCAAGGTCACGACCATGCAGAAAATCACGCTGGGCATGATCCTGGTTTTCGGCGCCTTGACGCTGTACCTGCAAGACGAACGCTTCATCAAGTGGAAGCCAACCGTGTTGTACTTGGCGATCGCGATTGCGCTGATCGTCACGGTCTGGTTCTTCAAGAAGAGCTTCCTCAAACTGATGCTCGGCACCCAGCTCGAATTGCCCGACCGGATCTGGATGCACCTGAACATCGCCTGGATCGTCTACTGCGTGTTCATGGCCGCCATCAACGGCTATGTCGCGATGTATTTCAGCACCGAGGCCTGGGTCGACTTCAAGCTTTGGGGCTACGTGTTCCCGCTGGCCTTTATCGTCGGCCAGGGCTTTTACATAACACCCCATCTCAAGGGCGGCGAGACCGGCGAATCCGGTGCGGGCCGCTGACACCATGACCCAACACACCGCCCAAGCCCTCGACCAACGCCTGCGCGAGCGTCTGGCGCCGACCCAACTCGAAGTGCTGGACGAAAGCTACCAGCACGACGGTCATGCCGGAGCCAATGGCACCGGCTTTGGCTCCCATTTCCGGGTGCGCATTTCGTCACCGCAATTTACAAATCTGCCCCGTGTCCAGTGCCATCGCCTTGTGTATGATGCGCTGCAAGATTTTATTGACCAGGGGCTGCATGCGCTGGCAATAGAAGTGGTCCGTTGACGACCACGACCTCTCCCATCCAGGTCCGGATGGGGCGACAACTTCCCCGAACCCGTTGAGAGTAACCATGAAGAGATCCCTGATTGCAGCATTGCTGGCCGCAGCGTTCACCACGCTGGCGCCAGTCGCCGCCCTGGCGCAGAACATCGCCATCGTCAACGGCAAGGCCGTGCCGTCGTCGCGTGTGGCGGCGCTGACCCAGCAACTGGAGAAATCCGGCCGCAAGGTCACGCCGGAAATGCAAGGCCAGTTGCGCGACGAAATCATCACCCGTGAAGTCTTCATCCAGGAAGCGCAAAAACGCGGCCTGGACAGCACCGACGACTTCAAGATGCAGATGGACCTGGCACGTCAGTCGATCCTGATCCGCGACCTGTTCAACGACTACCAGTCCAAGAATCCGATCACCGACACCGACGCCAAGGCCGAATACGACAAGTTCGTGGCGACCAACGGCGGCAAGGAATACAAGGCCCGCCATATCCTGGTCGAGACCGAAGCCGAAGCCAAGACCATCATCGCGAACCTGAAAAAAGGCGGCAAATTCGAGGAAATCGCCAAGAAATCGTCCAAAGATCCGGGCTCTGGCGCCAATGGGGGCGATCTGGACTGGGCTGCCGCCGAAAGCTATGTGCCGGAATTCTCCAAGGCCATGGCGGAGCTGGAAAAAGGCAAGACCACCGAGTCCCCGGTCAAATCGCAGTTCGGCTTTCACGTAATCCGGCTTGACGACGTGCGTGAGGCACAACTACCCAAGTTCGACGAAGTCAAGCCGCAAATCCTGCAGCAGTTGCAACAGCAGAAGCTGGCCGCGTTCCAGCAGGACCTGCGCGCCAAGGCCAAGATCGAATAAGCTGGTTCGGTCTTTTGACCCTCCACAACGCGGCCTCGGCCGCGTTTCTTGATGTCTATGCGGCCTCGGCCGCGTTTTCTCACTTGGACACAGGCTTGAGCAGCCACAAGACGCCGATCAGTGCCAGCTGAGTCGGCACCAGCTGCCATCCACGCCACGCTGCCGTCAAGCGCGCCACGGACCGCATCACAGACATGCGGGGGGCGGGTTTGTCATGTCGACGTCATCCCGCAATACGCCCTTCAGGCCTTAGGCCAAACCAGAGGGAACAATGCGTCATCCATTGGCGCGCCGTCAGTCAGTCGCTCGGTCAAGCCGGCAAATGGCGGCGAGGTACGCCAGGGGCGCGGCGCGTGGCGCATGTCATCACCTAGATAGCGAGCCGAAAACACCCGCCGGCGCTGGCCTGGTTCCACGCCGGTGCTGGCGTGCAGGGTCAACATGTGGAACGCCAGCGCATCGCCAGGCTGCAAGGCCCAGGAAAGCTGGCGATAGCGCGCTGGATCGGCGTCGATATCGGGCAACTCGGCCAGGCTACCGTCGGGGAACCAGCGCGCCTGCTGGTCGCGAAAGGTGCGCGGCATATACCAGGTGCCTGCATGGGAGCCGGCGACAAAGCGCAGACTGCTGGCCAGAGGCACCGGATCGACCGGGATCCAGAAGCTGACGTTCTGCCGACCGCTGACGTTGTAATACGGCTGGTCCTGGTGCCAGGGCGTGGGCTGGCGCGTGCCCGCCTCCTTGACCAGCATGTGGTCGTGGTACAGCCGCACGTCGTGGCTGTCGGTCAGTTGGGCACTTATTGCCGGCAATGCCGAATCACACAGGATCTCCCGGTACGCGGCGTTGTCCTGCCAGGTGCAGAAGTCCTCGACGAAGCGGCCAGGATCATCGGGCGCACTGGCCACCAGGGCCAGCGGGCTGGGATGCGCGAGGTTTTGTTCAATTCCCTCGGCCAGTCTTTGCACTTCGCGCGGCGACAACACGCCGCGCAGCAGCACGGCGCCATCGCGCCGGTAGTCTTCGCAGATGCGGGACGACAGCCTGTCGGATGACAACATGGCGACGGTCAGCCGACCCAGCGCCGGGCATTGTGCCAAAGCTGCATCCAGGGGCTGGGCTGGTCACGATCCTGGTCGGTCCAACTCATCTGGATGTTGCGAAACACCCGCTCCGGATGCGGCATCATGGCGGTGAACCGTCCGTCTGCCGTGGTGACTGCGGTCAGGCCGCCGGGGCTGCCATTGGGATTGAACGGATAGGCCTCGGTGGCTGCACCATGGTTGTCGGTGAAGCGCATGGCACCGATGACGCGCTTGGCGTCGCCGCGGCGCGTGAAGTTCGCATAGCCCTCGCCGTGCGCCACCGCAATCGGCAGTCGGCTGCCGGCCATGCCGGTCAAAAACAAGCGACGGCGACTGCAATACCTCGACCATCGCCAGGCGGGCTTCGTAGCGCGCGCTCTGGTTGGTCGTGAAACGCGGCCAGTGCCCGGCGCCCGGAATGATGTCGGCCAGTTCGGCAAACATCTGGCAACCATTGCACACGCCAAGGCCGAAGGTGTCGGTGCGCGCGAAAAAGCCGCGGAACTGATCGGCCAGCGCCGGATTGAACGTGATCGAGCGGGCCCAGCCGATACCGGCGCCCAGCGTGTCGCCGTAGCTGAATCCGCCGCAGGCCACCATACCCTGGTAATCAGCCAGTGCAGTACGCCCGGCCAGCAGGTCGCTCATGTGCACGTCGACGGCGTCGAAGCCGGCCTTGCTGAAGGCATAAGCCATCTCGACATGCGAATTGACGCCCTGCTCGCGCAACACCGCCACGCGCGGTCGCGTTTGCAGCACGGCCGGCGCGCCCGGCGTGAATGCCAATGCCAGGTGCAGCCCCGGATCGGCCGGATCGCCGGCTGCGGCGTGCTCGGCGTCGGCACTGGCCGGGTTGTCGCGCAGTTGGCAGATCTTCCAGCTGACCGAATCCCAGACCTGCTGCAGGTCGCGCAGCTTCGCGCCAAACACCTTTTTGGCATCGCGCCAGACCTGGATCTCGCCGACGCCCGAATCGATGGCCGAACCAGCGGGTCGGGTCTTGCCGACGCAGTGGCTGTGCTTGCTCAACCCGTGTTCGCGCAGTACCTGCATGACAGCGCTGCGATCTTCGGTGCGGATCTGCAGCAACACGCCCAGTTCCTCGTTGAACAAGGCCTTGAGTGTGAGTTCGTCGCGCCGCGCCTGGACCTGCGAGGCCCAGTTCTTGCTGTCGCCCATCTCGGCCCGGCTGTCGGTGATGCCGTCTCCTTCGGTCACCAGCATGTCGACATTGAGCGACACGCCGACCTGGCCGGCAAATGCCATCTCGCAGGCGCTGGCAAACAGTCCACCGTCGCTGCGGTCGTGGTAGGCCAGCAATTTGCCATCGGCGCGCAAGGCGTTGACGGCCTGTACCAGCCGCACCAGGTCCTGGGCATCGTCCAGATCGGGCACGGCATCGCCGACCTGCTCCAGTGTCTGCGCCAGGATGCTGCCGGCCATGCGGTTGCGGCCCCGTCCGAGGTCGACCAGCACCAGCGTGGTGTCGAGCAGTTGGCGATCGAGTTGCGGCGTCAACGTGCCACGCACATCGTCCAGCGTCGCAAAGGCGCTGACGATCAGCGAAACCGGCGAGGTGACCTTGCGCGCCGACTTGCCCGCATCGTCGACCCACTGGGTGCGCATCGACAGCGAGTCCTTTCCGACCGGAATCGAAATGCCCAGAGCCGGGCACAACTCCAGGCCGACAGCGCGCACCGTCGCATACAGATCCGCATCTTCACCGGGTTCACCACAGGCCGCCATCCAGTTGGCCGACAGCTTGACGCGCGACAGATCCATCGGCGCGGCCAGCAAATTGGTGATGGCCTCGGCCACCGCCATGCGCCCAGACGCCGGCGCATCCACCACCGCCAGCGGTGTGCGTTCGCCCATGGCCATGGCTTCGCCGCCGAAGCCCTGGTAGTCGGCCAGCGTGACCGCGCAATCGGCCACCGGCACCTGCCAGGGGCCGACCATCTGGTCGCGGTGGGTCAGACCGCCCACGGTACGGTCGCCGATGGTGATCAGGAAGCGCTTGGAGGCCACGGTCGGATGCGCCAGCACGGCGATCGCCGCGCGCTGCAGATCGATTCCGGACAGGTCCAACGGCGGGAAACCGGCGCACCACGGTAGCCACGTCGCGCTGCATCTTCGGCGGTTTGCCCAGCAGCACGTCCATCGGCATCGCCACCGGCGTCGGGCCTTGCGCATCGACCACCGACAGCTCGCGTTGCTCGGTGGCCACACCCACCACGGCAAACGGGCAGCGCTCGCGCGCGCAAAACGCAGCGAACAGTTCGTGCGACTGCGGCGCGATGGCCAGCACGTAGCGCTCCTGGCTTTCGTTGCACCAGATCTCGCGCGGGCTCATGCCGCTTTCGTCCAGCGGCACGGCACGCAGATCGAATCGGGCGCCGCGGCCGGCATCGTTGGTGAGTTCAGGAAAGGCATTGCTCAATCCGCCGGCGCCGACGTCGTGGATGGCCAGAATCGGATTGGCCTGGCCCAGTGCCTGGCAATGGTTGATGACCTCCTGGGCGCGGCGTTGCATCTCGGGGTTGTCGCGCTGCACCGAATCGAAATCGAGTGCCGTCGCATTGGTGCCGGTGGCCATCGAGCTGGCCGCGCTGCCACCCAGGCCGATGCGCATGCCGGGGCCACCGAGCTGGATCAGCAGGCTGCCGGCCGGGAATTCGATCTTGTGCGTCAGGCCCGCATCGATGCTGCCCAGGCCACCGGCCACCATGATGGGCTTGTGGTAGCCGCGACGCACCGCATCGACGTCGGACGTGGCGGTCTGCTCGTACTCGCGGAAATAGCCTAGCAGGTTCGGACGCCCGAACTCGTTGTTGAACGCTGCGCCGCCCAGCGGCCCTTCGATCATGATCTGCAAGGCGCTGGCGATATGCGCCGGTTTGCCATAGGTCGCCAGCAGCGCCATCGAGCCCCATGCGGAGACGCTGAAACCGGTCAGACCCGCCTTGGGGCGCGAGCCGCGACCCGGTGGCGCCTTCGTCGCGGATCTCGCCACCGGCGCCGGTCGCGGCGCCGGGAAAGGGCGAGATCGCGGTCGGATGGTTGTGCGTCTCGACCTTCATCAGCACATGCTGCAGCATCTGCGACGCCACATAGGACTGCGGCGCCTGGCCACTGGCGGACGCATCGCCGCCAGCGACAAAGCGCTGAACCAGGCCACCTTCCATGACCGAAGCGTTGTCCGAATACGCCACCACCATGTGCTGCGGATGGGACTTGTGGGTATGGCGGATCATGCCGAACAGCGAGTCGGGCTGCGACCACGCCGTCGACCGTGAACTGCGCATTGAAGATCTTGTGCCGGCAGTGCTCGCTGTTGGCCTGGGCGAACATCATCAGTTCGACGTCAGTCGGATTGCGCGCGAGCTGCGTGAACGCCTGCACCAGGTAGTCCATCTCGTCGTCGGCCAGCGCCAGACCATGGGCCTTGTTCGCCAGCGCCAGCGCCGCCTTGCCACCATGCAGCAGATCGATCTGCTCGAGCGCCAGGTGCCGCCAGTTCGACGAACAGCCTGCGCCGCGTCGGCACGGCTGAACAGCACGCTTTCGGTCATGCGGTCGTGCAGCATGCGCCGCCAGCGCCTGCAACTGGTCGGACGTCGAGCGCGGCCTTGCCCAGCAAGGCGCGACTTCAATCCGATCCGGTATTCGACGATGCGCTCGATGCGGTGCACCTCCAGCGCGCAGTTGTGCGCGATGTCGGTGGCTTTGGAGGCCCAGGGCGATACCGTTCCCAGGCGTGGCGTCACCACGACCAGTGGCCCCTCGGTGAGCTCCGGCATAGGGCTCGCCGTAACTGAGCAAGGCCGCAAGCTGCTGCTGCAACTTGTCCGACGGCGGCTGATCGGACCAGACCAGGTGGACAAAACGGGCGTCGATGCGCACCACCCGGTCGTCGACCGCGCTGCAGTCGCGCCAGCAGTTGTTGGGCACGGAATGGGCCGAGCGCGTTCGCGCCTTCGTAGGAGGTGATGGTCTGGGTCACGGATTGGAATGCAAAAGGTCGCGTCGGAGAGAGGGCGCAGGGCGTGGCTCTGGATTGGCCGAGCCGGTGGCGCGATTTTAGCGGGCCGGCAGTGGGATAATTGACGCATGACAATTACCTACAAGGACGCGGCCGGCATTGCTGGAATGCGGGTCGCCGGACGGCTTGCATCCGAGGTGCTGGACTATCTCACGCCCCATGTCGTGGCCGGCGTGTCGACCAACCACCTGGACAAGCTGGCGCATGACTACATCACCCAGGTCCAGCAGGCTGTTCCCGCGCCGCTGAACTACCGCGGTGGCGGCGACGTGCCCTATCCCAAGTCGATCTGCACCTCGGTCAACCACCAGGTCTGTCACGGCATTCCGAACGACAAGTTGCTCAAGAAGGGTGACATGCTGAACATCGACGTCACCGTCATCAAGGACAGCTGGCACGGCGACACCAGCCGCATGTTCATCGTGGGAGAGACCTCCATCGCCGCGCGGCGTCTGAGCAGCGTCACCTACGAAGCCATGTGGCGCGGCATTGCCATGGTTCGCCCCGGTGTGCGGCTGGGTGATATCGGCTGGGCCATCCAGAAGTTCACCGAGTCGCATGGTTTCAGCGTGGTGCGCGAGTTCTGCGGCCACGGCATAGGTCAGGTCTTTCATGAGGAGCCCCAGGTGCTGCACTACGGCAAGCCCGGCACGCTCGAAGAGCTCAAGCCGGGCATGACCTTCACCATCGAGCCGATGATCAACGCCGGGCGCAAGGAGATCAAGGATGGCCCCGAGAAGGATGGCTGGACCATCGTCACCAAGGACCATTCCCTTGTCCGCGCAGTGGGAGCACACCGTGCTGGTGACGCCGACGGGATACGAGGTCATGACCTTGTCGGCCGGCAGCCCAGCGCCACCGGACTTCATCCATGGCTGAAACAACCCTGCCCGACGCATCTCCGATGCAGGCGGTGCAGGAGTTGCGCGATGATTTCCGCACCGAAGAAGCGCGCCCTGCTTGCGGACATCCGCGCCAGCGTGGCCTCGACCCGGGCGGTCGGCAAGACCCTGACCCAGCTGTCCACGCTGGTCGACAAGACGCTGCGCGCGTTGTGGGAGCAGGCCGGTTTTCGTGGCCCGTGTGCGCTGGTGGCGGTCGGCGGATACGGCCGTGCCAAGCTGTTCCCGCATTCGGACGTCGATGTACTGCTGCTGCTGTCCGACGAGCAGAAACCGGAGGACGACAAGATGCTGCTCTCGCGCATCGAGACCTTCATCGGCAGTTGCTGGGACACCGGGCTGGAGATCGGCTCGTCGGTACGCACCGTGGCGCAATGCTGTGTCCGAGGCCGCCAAGGATGTGACGGTACAGACCTCGATGCTCGAATCGCGCCTGGTGGTGGGCAACCGGCACCTGTATGGCGAATTGTGCGACCGCCTGGGCGAAGAGATGGATCCGCGCGCTTTTTTCGTCGCCAAGACGCTGGAGATGCGCCAGCGCCACAGCAAGTACGAAGACACACCCTACGCGCTTGAGCCCAATTGCAAGGAATCCCCGGGCGGACTGCGCGATCTGCAGATGTTGCTGTGGGTGTCCAAGGCCGCCGGCATGGGCAGCAACTGGGATGAACTGGCCCGTACCGGCCTGGCGACAGCGTTCGAGGTGCGCCAGATCAAACGCAACGAAGCCTGATGCGGCTGATCCGCATGCGCTTGCACCTGATCGCCGGGCGGCGCGAAGACCGCCTGGTGTTCGACCTGCAGACCGCGGTGGCCGAGTCGTTCGGGTACCGCACGCCGGAAAACGGTACCGTGCCGTTTTCCGTTGGCGTCACCGAGACCTCGGCCAAGTCGACACGCCGCGTCACGGTGGTGCGCTCCAGCGAGGCCTTGATGCGCCGCTACTACTGGGCGGCCAAGGCGATCATGCAGCTCAACCAGATCGTGCTGCTGAACATGGAGGAGCGCCTATACGGTGCATCCCGGCAGCCCCACCCGCTGAACGCCTGGTTCAACGTAAAGGCCGGCATGATAGACGTGGTCAGCGACGACCTTTATGTGCGCGAGCCGCATGCGATCCTGCAGACCTTTCTGGTTTACCAGACCAGCAGCGGCACCAAGGGACTGTCGAGCCGCACGCTGCGTGCCCTGTACAACGCGCGTTCGATCATGGACGCGAAGTTCCGCAACGATCCGGTGAACCGCGCCACCTTCCTCGAAATCATCATGCAGCACGACGGGGTGACCCATGCGATGCGCCTGATGAACCAGACCTCGGTACTGGGACGCTATCTGTGGGTGTTCCGACGCATCGTCGGACAGATGCAGCATGACCTGTTCCACGTCTACACGGTCGACCAGCATATCCTGATGGTGTTGCGCAATGTGCGGCGTTTCTTCATCGTCGAGCATGCCCACGAATACCCGTTTTGCTCGCAGTTGGCTGCCGGCTGGGACAAGCCCTGGATCCTGTACGTCGCGGCCCTGTTTCATGACATTGCCAAGGGACGTGGCGGCGACCATTCCCAACTCGGCGCCACCAGCGCGCGCCTGTTCTGCCGCCAGCATGGCATAGCGCGCGAGGACGCGCGCATGATCGAATTCCTGGTGCGCGAACATCTGACGATGAGCCACACCGCGCAAAAAGCCGACCTGACCGATCCGGACGTGATCATGCGGTTTGCCAGGCGCGTCGGCGACCAGCGCCACCTGACTGCGCTGTACCTGCTCACCGTGGCCGATATCCGCGGCACCTCACCCAAGGTCTGGAACGCCTGGAAAGGCAAGTTGCTGGAGGACCTGTACCGCTATACCGCGCGGGCGCTGGGTGGCGAGGTACCCGACCCGCAGGCCGAAGTAGAGGCGCGCAAGCGCGACGCGCTGATCAAGATCGCACTCTATGCCCTGCCCCACGAAGCGCACAAGCGCCTGTGGGACACGCTGGATGTGGGCTATTTCATGCGCCATGACTCCGCCGACATCGCCTGGCACACGCGGCACCTGTCACGCCATGTCGGCACCGACAAGCCGATCGTGCGGGCGCGCCGCTCGCCGGTGGGCGAAGGCCTGCAGATCCTGGTCTACACACGCGACCAGAGCGACCTGTTCGCACGCATCTGCAGCTATTTCGACCATGGTCATTTCAGCATCCTGGAGTCGCGCATCCATACCGCACGCAACGGTTATGCGCTGGACACCTTCCAGGTCGTTACCTCGGCCATGCCGGAGCACTACCGCGAATTGATCAGCATGGTCGAGTCGGGTCTGGCCGGCACCATCGCCGACAACGGCCCGCTGCGCGAGCCGCGTCGGGGCCGGGTATCGCGCCGGGTACGCCATTTCCCGATCACGCCGCGCGTGAGCTTGCGGCCGGACGAAAAGGGCCAGCGCTGGTTGCTCAACATCACGGCCAGCGACCGGGTCGGGTTGTTGTACGCAGTTGCGCGCGTGCTGGCGCTGCACCAGGTCAATCTGCATCTGGCCAAGATTGCCACGCTGGGCGAACTGGTGGACGACACCTTCCTGATCGACGGGCCGCAGTTGCAGCAAAATCGCGACCAGATCGAAATTGAAACCGAGTTGCTGCAGGCTTTGTCCTGATACCAGCGACACCGGGTCAAGCAAACCGGACCCATTTCAGCCTAGAAACGGCAGTTGAACGCGCCCGAGCGTACTCCGATGGGCGTGCCAGGCAAGGCGAGAGGACGCCGCGCACTTCTGTGCGCAAGGACGAACAACGCCGCATGGCGCGTTCAGCGGGGTGCGCTCGGGTGCGTAGCGCTGTCACCATACTGGTGAACCACATCGTGGCCTCGTTGTTCAGTGTGCCTGCGGGCTGCCAGCGAGACGCAAGCGGTCAACTGCCGTTTCTAGGTTCAGTCGTCCTGCGCAGTGTCCAGTCCCGGAAAAAGCACATCGGTGAAGCCGAAGCGGCTGAAATCGCGCACCCGCATCGGGTACAGAACGCCAATCAGGTGGTCACATTCATGTTGCACCACGCGTGCATGGAATCCCTCGACCGTGCGTTCGATCGGATCACCGTACTGGTCGAAGCCGGCGTAACGCAGCCGGCCATGGCGTGGCACGATGGCGCGCAGGCCAGGCACCGACAGACAGCCCTCCCAATCATCTTCCAGCGCTGGCGCGCCCGGCGCGGGCTGCAGCGGCGTGATCACCGGATTGATCAGCACGGTGCGGGGAATCGGCGGGGCATCGGGATAACGGGGATTGGCCGCGTCGGTACCGAAGATCACCAGTTGCAGGTCGACACCGATCTGCGGAGCCGCCAGTCCCGCGCCGTCGGCCGCGTGCATGGTGTCGAGCATGTCGCTGACCAGCAGATGCAGCGCATCGCTGTCGAACTCCGTGACGGGCTGCGCCACGCGCAGTAGCCGCGCGTCGCCCATTTTCAAGATTTCACGTACTGCCATCGAGCAACTCCTGTAACCCAGCCTCGTCGATCACCGTCACACCCAGCGCCAGTGCCTTGTCCAGCTTGCTGCCAGCCTCTGCACCCGCCACCAGGTAGTCGGTCTTCTTGCTCACCGAGCCAGCGACCTTGCCGCCGGCCGCCTCGACCTTGTCCTTGGCCTGGTCGCGGCCCATGGACGGCAAGCTGCCGGTGATGACAAAGGTCTTGCCGCTCAAGGGGCGCAGCGCAACCGGCGCCGGCGCGCCCTCTTCCCAATGCAGGCCACAGGCACGCAGTTGCTCGACCACTTCCCGGTTGTGCACCTGGGCAAAGAAAGTTCGTATGCTCTGCGCCACGATCGGACCTACGTCGGCGACCTCCAGCAACTGCTGCTCATCGGCATCCATGACCGCGTCCAGACTGCCGAAGTGTCGCGCCAGCTCCTTGGCCGTGGCTTCGCCGACATGGCGTATGCCCAGGCCATAGAGAAAACGCTGCAAAGTCGTGTGCTTGGATTTTTCCAGCGCCTCGACAATGTTGCGCGCCGACTTGTCTGCCATGCGCTCCAACCCGGTCAACGCGCCAAGGCCTAGCCGGTACAGGTCGGGCAAGGTGTGCACCACCTGGGCGTCCACCAGCTGTTCGACCAGCTTCTCGCCCAGACCCTCGACCTCGACCGCCCGGCGTTGCGCGAAATGCAAAATCGCCTGCTTGCGCTGCGCGGCGCAGAACAAGCCGCCGGTGCAACGGTAGTCGACCTCTTGCTCCTCGCGCACGGCCGCCGAGCCGCAAACCGGGCAGATCCGGGGCATGGTGAACATCGGCGCATCGCCGCTGCGCTTGTCCACCAGCACCGACACGACTTCGGGAATTACATCGCCGGCTCGCCGCACCACGACGGTGTCACCGATACGCACGTCCTTGCGCCGCGCCTCGTCTTCGTTGTGCAAGGTGGCGTTGGTAACCGTCACGCCGCCGACAAATACCGGCGCCAGCTTGGCCACCGGTGTGAGTTTGCCGGTGCGCCCGACCTGGATCTCGATGCCGAGCACGGTCGTCATCTGCTCCTGCGCCGGGTACTTGTGCGCCACCGCCCAGCGCGGCTCGCGCGTGACAAAGCCCAGACGCTGCTGCAGCGCCAGCGAATTGACCTTGTACACCACGCCATCGATGTCGAATCCCAGCGCGTCGCGCTGGGCGCCAATTTGTGTGTGGTAGTCCACCAGCGCCTGTGCCCCTTCGGCCAGAGCCACCAGCGGACTCACCGGAAAGCCCCACAGGCGCAGTTGCTGCAACATGCCGTAGTGGTCGCTGAAGTCGGGGCCGCCCTGCTCCGGCGTCGTCAGCTGGCCCAGGCCATAGGCAAAGAAACTCAGCGGTCGCCTGGCAGTGATGGCCGGATCGAGTTGGCGTACGGCGCCGGCTGCCGCATTGCGTGGATTGACAAAGGTCTTCTCGCCACGCTCGCCCGCAGCAATGCGCTGGCGCTGGGTGTCGTTGAGACGCTCGAAATCGTCGCGCCGCATATAGACCTCGCCACGCACCTCGAGCACGGGCGGCGCATCGGCCGGTAGGCGCAGCGGTACCTGGCCAATGGTGCGCACGTTCTGGGTCACGTCTTCGCCGGTCTCACCGTCGCCGCGGGTTGCTGCCTGCACCAACACACCGTCCTGGTAGCGCAGACTCATGGCCAGGCCATCGAACTTGGGCTCGGCCACATACCGAACCGCTGCATCGCCCTGCGACAAGCCGAGTTCGCGTCGCACCCGCGCGTCGAACGCCGCGGCGCCGCTGGCCAGGGTGTCAGTCTCGGTGCGGATGCTGAGCATGGGCACGGCGTGGCGCACCGGCACAAAGCCGTCGAGCACCTTTGCGCCGACGCGCTGGGTTGGCGAATCAGCACGCAACAGGTCGGGGCGCCGCGCCTCGATGGCCTGCAATTCCTGGAACAACTCGTCGTAGGCCGCATCGGCAATGGTGGGCGCATCGAGCACGTAATAGGCGTGGGCGTGCTGGTGCAGTTCGGCGTGCAACGCCTGCGCGCGCGCGCTGTCGGCATCGTCACCGTCAGGGCCTTTGTGTGTTTCCTGGCTCAAGAGAGCTCCTTGCCGCCCCGCCCCGCACACCCGGTCACGAGAACAGGCGTCGGGCCAATGCCGAACCGGCGGCCAGATCGCGCTGCTCGAGCGTGTCGTACAGGCCCTCCAGCTCGCCACCGATGGCGTCCATGGCGTCGCGCGGCAATGCCTGGCCATTGTCATCGGTGATGCTGCCGTCCATGGCTTGTGCCAGGGCCTGGGCCACTTCCCGCAAGCGCACGAAGGGTCGTTCGGATCGCTCGACCTGGGCCACGTCAAGCCCCAGTGCGAGCTGGCGCACAGCAGCCTGGGCCGGATCGTCGGCCAGCGCGGCCTGGGTGTCGAACAACAGGCTGAGCACCGGCGGCATGCCCGTAGCGCTGGCCGGCAGCACCATGCGTCCGGGCAAGGCGCCGAGGACAAAGCCCAGTCGCGCTGCCTGCTGCTGCACATAACCCGGACTCCAGGCGGCACTCTGGGCACGCAGGGTAAAGCCCAGCTGGGCATCGTGGCCGCTGGCGAATTGGTCCAGCTCACGCGCCCGGGCAACTTCCTCGATCATGTCCGGGAAATCCGCCGTGCCGCCGATGGCATCGCACAACGCCTGCGTCTTGGCAACAAACTCGGAGAACTCGATTTCGTTGAGCGCGCCGGAGCGGTTGGCCAATTGCACGCCGGCCTGCAACGCCTCGTAGCGTTGGCCGGCCAGCGGCGACTCCCATTGCCGGGTCTCGCTATTGAGCCCTTCCACTGCAAACGGCTTGCTGCCAACGCGCCGCGTCGCTGGCAGCGAGGCGAGCGCGGCTTCGCCGTGCACCACGGCTTCGAGTGCAATGGGTGCGATCACGTCGACCAGCGCATCAAGGCCCGGTCGCTTTTCCGCCGCTGGGTGCACAGGCGCAGGCGGCGCCTCGAATTCGTCCGCCTCAAGTCGGGGCTCGATGGCTTCGCCTGGCTCGGTGGGTCGATTGTCATCGGTGCCGGGCTGGGCCTGGCGCGGCGCAAGCTTGCGCGCCGACCAGGCACCATGGGCTACCACGGCAGCCAAGGCCAGGCCGCCGGCAATTGCAAGTCCGATTTGCAAGCTACTCATGAATTCAGGTCAGTTCGGTCAGGCTGACCGCGGCGTCCATATCCACGGCAACGATGCGCGAAACGCCTTGTTCCTGCATCGTGACTCCGATCAGCTGTTGTGCCATTTCCATCGCAATCTTGTTGTGACTGATGAACAGGAATTGGGTCTCCCGGCTCATGCTCGTGACCAGTTTGGCATATCGCTCAGTATTCGCATCGTCCAACGGCGCGTCAACCTCGTCAAGCAGGCAGAAAGGCGCAGGGTTGAGCTGGAAGATGGCGAACACCAGGGCGATGGCAGTCAGGGCCTTCTCTCCGCCGGAAAGCAGATGGATGGTCTGATTCTTCTTGCCCGGGGGCTGGGCGATGACCTGAACGCCCGAGTCAAGGATTTCCTCGCCAGTGATCACCAGCTTGGCATTGCCACCACCAAAAAGCTCCGGGAACATCTTGCCGAAATGTGCGTTCACCGTGTTGAAGGTGCCCGATAACAACTCGCGCGTCTCGGCGTCGATCTTCTTGATCGCGTCTTCCAGCGTGCGCATCGCTTCATTCAGGTCCGCCGACTGGGCGTCCAGGAACTGCTTTCGCTCGCGCGCAGCGCTGAGTTCATCCAGCGCGGCCAGATTGACGGCGCCCAGTGCTGCGACCTCATTGTTCAGCCGGTCGATGGACTGCTGCAGACCACCCAGGCGCACATTGCCTTGCTCTATCGACAAGCGAACTGCTTCGATCTGTGCATGCGCGTCGTCCAGCAGCTGCTGGTACTGCTCGCATCCGAGACGGGCTGCCTGCTCCTTGAGTTGCAGGTCTGTGATCTTCTGGCGCATCGGGTCGAGCGCGCGCTCGAGCGTCAGGCGACGCTCGTCGCTGGCACGCAGCTTGGCGGTCAGGTCATCGTATTCGCTGCGTCGCGCGCCCAGCGCCTGTTCGCGCTCAAGCTTGACCGCCAGCGCGCTTTGCAGGCCGGCCTGCGCGGCCACGTCGCTGAGCCGGGCAAGCTCCTGGGCAGCGCCCACTTCTTCCAGCGCAATCGACGCCGCCTGCTGGTCCGCGGTTTCCATCGCCCGTGCCAGCTCGGATTGCCGGGCGCCCAGGCTGCGCAATGCGAACTCGGCTTCCTGGGCCTGGCGCTCCACGCCGCGCTGCTGCTCGCGGCTTTCCGCCAACGCGCGCTCGGCCTGGATCACCCGGTCATCGAGCTGGGCGTGGCGCTCCTGGGAGTCCGCCAGTTGCATGTCGAGTTCTTCAAAGCGCGCGTCCGCCGTGACCCGTCGCTCTTGCAGGTCCTCAATCTGGACATCGATTTCCACCAGTTCACCACTGAGTTGGGAGTCGCGCGCACGCGCCTGTTCGGCCAGCTGACGCAGGCGCAAAGCCTCCACCTGCAAGCCATGGGCCTGGCTTTGCAACTGCACGGCATCGCGGCGCAGTTGCACCAGGCTTTGCGTGGCTTCGGCCAGCGCCAGCTCGGAGCGCGCCAGATGCTGGCGACTCTGCTCGCAGATCAGCACCTGCGCGCGCAGTTGTTTTTCAAGGTTCTCTATCTCCTGGGCCCTGGCCAGTAGGCCTGCGCGTTCGGAATCGGGCGCGTAGAAGTCGACGCTGTGCGCGCTAACGGCGTGCCCGGCGGGTACAAAAATCAGCTCACCGGGCTGCAGGCGCACGCGCATGGCCATTGCCGCCTCCATGTCGGGAGCGGTATAACAGTGCTCCAGCCAGCCGCGCAACACGGCAGACAGGCCGGCATCGGCCAGCTCCAGCAGATCCGACAGGCGAGCCAGTTCGGTCGCCGCCTGAGGTTTGGACGCATCCGGCGGGCTGAAGAACACCAGTTTGGACGGCGGTGCCTCGCCGACGAAGGCGCGCACCATGTCCAGCCGCGACACCTCGAGCGCGCCCAGGCGCTCGCGCAATGCCGCCTCAAGTGCATTCTCCCAACCCTGGCGCACGTGGATGCGAGTCCACAGGCCGGCCAGCGCGTCCAACCCGTGCTTTTGCAACCAGGGTTGCAGCTTGCCGTCGGTCCGTACTTTCTCCTGCAAGGCCTTCAACGCCTCCATGCGCGCCGACAAGGACGCTTGCTGGCTGGATTCGGTGTTGACGGATTGCTGGTGGTCGCGCCGGGTCTGCTCCAGCACGGGCAGACCGTCCTGCAATTCGTGCATCCGCGCATCGGCCACCAGCGCGGCTTCCCTGGCCTGCTCCCATTGGGACTCCTGACTCTGCAGTTGGGCCTCGTCGGGCGCTTGCAGCGCCCGCTGATCGGCTTGCAGCCGCTCGCGTCGGGTCTCCAACTGGCGCGATTGTTCCTGCACGCTGCGCTGTTCTGCCGCCAGCACCTGTATCTGCTGCTGCACCTGGCCGACCACGGCACGCTGCTCGTTGGCCTGCAACTGCGCCGATCGCATGGCCTCCTGCAGTTGCGGCAATTGCTGGGCGTGGTCCTCGACCTGCGCCGACAGGATGGTGCTTTGCTCCTGGCCCTGCTGCGCCGTCAGCGCCAGTTCGCCCAGTTCACGCTCGGCGTCCTGCTTGCGCGTGATCCACTGGGTGGCCTGCTCCTTCAGGCTGGCAAGCCGCTGTTCGGCGCGCTGGCGACCCTCGACAACAAACCGGATTTCGGCTTCGAGCCGGCCGACCTCGGTGCTCGCCTCATACAGCGCGCCCTGGGACTGATTGACCTGGTCGCCCGCTGCATAGTGTGCCTGGCGTACCGTCTCCAGAGCCAACTCGATCTGGCGCAGATCTGCCGTCTGGCTTTCCATACCGTTGACGGCAGACTGCACATCCTGCTTCATGCGCGACTGATCCGACTGGGCCTCGGCCAGCTTGAGGTACCACAACTGGTGCTGACGCAGCGTGACATCAGCCTGCATGGTCTTGTAGCGCTGCGCAACTTCCGCCTGTCTTTCGAGCTTGTCCAGGTTGCTGCCGAGTTCGCGCAGAATGTCCTCGACCCGGGTCAGGTTTTCGCGCGTGTCACTGAGCCGGTTCTCCGTCTCGCGCCGGCGCTCCTTGTACTTCGAGACGCCAGCCGCTTCCTCGAGGAACAGCCGCAATTCTTCCGGCTTGGACTCGATGATGCGACTGATCGTGCCCTGGCCGATGATGGCGTAGGCGCGCGGCCCAAGGCCAGTGCCCAGGAACACGTCCTGTACGTCGCGACGACGCACCGGTTGGTTATTGATGTAGTAGCTGCTGGTTCCATCGCGAGTCAGCACGCGCTTGACGGCAATTTCGGCGAACTGGCCCCATTGACCACCTGCGCGGTGATCGGCATTCTCGAAAATCAATTCGACGCTCGAACGACTGGACGGCTTGCGGCTGGTGGTGCCGTTGAAGATTACGTCCTGCATGGATTCGCCGCGCAACTCGCTGGCGCGGCTCTCGCCCAACACCCAGCGCACCGCATCCATGATGTTGGACTTGCCACAACCATTCGGGCCGACCACGCCCACCAGTTGCCCAGGCAGCTGGAAATGGGTTGGTTCGGCGAACGATTTAAAACCCGACAACTTGATCGAATTGAGGCGCACGTACTACGTAATCAAGTAATGAATGGTTGGGCGATCCAGGGGGTTTGGCAGCTTCCGCGCGCGGCGGCCCGGCAAGGGCAATGATACCTTGTCAGGCGTTGGCCGCCCCCTCAGGGCGAGCCGCGTTTGACGGGCCGCACGCCTGGCCAGCGTGTTATCGACAAGGCCTCATGGAGTCCGAACTTCCTCCTGGTCAGAGAGATACAGAAAAAGACGTAAGCTGTGGGCATCCGTAGCCGGATCGGCGCGGCAATATGCGCAAGCCAGTTCCCACAAGATCCCGTCCATGCCTACATCACTGGAAATCGCCCAAGGCAATCCTGCGCTGGAGGCCGCCGTGCGCGACTGCCGCAAGATCCTGCATCGGCGCTCGCTGGTGGCCGCCGGCGCCAGCATGGTTCCGTTGCCCGGACTGGACTGGGCGGTGGACGCGGCCTTGTTGTCGCGGCTGCTGCCCCAGATCAACGCCCGTTTCGGCCTCACGCCCGAACAAATGGCCCGCCTCGGGCCGGGTCAGCGCGAGCAGGTGCAAAAAGCCATCCAGGGTGTTGGCTCGGTGTTGATCGGCAAATTCATCAGCAAGGAATTGGTGCTGCGCGCGGCGCAGACCATTGGGGTGCGGCTCACAGCAAAACAAGTGGCGAAATACGTTCCCCTGGCAGGCCAGGCCGTCGCGGCCCTGGTGGGGTATTCAGCGGTTCGCTATCTGGGCGAACAGCATCTGAAGGATTGCGTTCAAGTGGCGCTCAGCGCACAACTGCAGCTGCCGGCTCCCGGCGAGCAACCCCCCTTTGCCACCGGACGCTCGGGTAGTGCAGTATCGGCGCGCTGATATCTTAAAGTGTTGGCGCCAGAGCAAAAATTGCTACGCAATTTATTGGTCTGGCACTCAAGGTGGACATCCGACAAAATGTTGGCGCCAGAGCAAAAATTGCTACGCAATTTATTGGTCTGGCACTCAAGGTGGACATCCGACAAAATGTTGGCGCCAGAGCAAAAATTGCTACGCAATTTATTGGTCTGGCACTCAAGGTGGACATCCGACAAAATGTTGGCGCCAGAGCAAAAATTGCTACGCAATTTATTGGTCTGGCACTCAAGGTATCAGAATCTATAAGAGGCGGCCAGATGCAGCCGTATCGGGTTGCCCGATGGCGCCGCACGCGCGCTGTCGAGGGCTTTGGCCAGATCAAGTCCTAACTGGAACTTGTCGATCGTCATGCGCAGACCGACGCCGACTGACATCAGCGACTCGTCGGCTCGCCCGCGGGCCCAGACTCGCCCTCCCTCGACAAATACGATCGGTCGGATTTTGCGTTCACCGATCCCGGGCCCCATGCCTTCGACGTTCCATTGGTAGCCACGGTCACCCGATACCACACGGTCGGCGAAACCTCGAACCGAATTGGCGCCACCCAGGCCAAACTGTTCGCCGGCAATCAGCGTGTCGCTGCTGAGTTGACCCTTGAAGCGCCCGCTGACCTGCCAGTTGCCCATCAATCTTGCCGCCTCCAGGTTGTAGCGGATCGCATCCCAGCCGCGGGTGCCGCCATTGGCGCTGTGATTGGCAGCGGAATTCGCGGTACCGCCACCGATGTTGAACGCATAGTCGACGCTGCCCGCCAGCAGGCCCCAGGTCGGTTCGTCGCGGAAAGAATACTGCAACGACAGAACTCGCGAGCCGACATTGGGCTGGATCTGCACACCATTGAAAGTACTGCTGTTCTTGAAATAGCGGTCGTCCAGACCCACCGCCACAGTCTGCTGCAAGGCGTCAACCCTGCTCAGCGCCTTTGACAGCCGCACGCCGACAAACTGACCACTGCCGCTGACATCGAACACACCCGTGCCTTGACGAACCTGACCGGAACTGACATCGGAGCTGACGAAAGCGGCTGACAGATTCATGCCTGTGCCATAAAGCGGAACCTGGTAATAGGCGCCGATCAGGCTGACATTGTTCGGATAACCCGGGTCCGTGGTGTACGACACGGTCATCACATGGTCGCGGTCGAACAGATTGGAGTGTTGAAACCCCGCGCTGATGCGACGTGTACGCGAGGCCGGGCCGTTGCCGGTCACCTTTTCATTCAACGACATCGACGCGAAATAATTCACCGGGTCAGAGTCCTTGACCTTGACCTCGGCATCGACCGCATTGGGCTCGCTCGACTCCTTGAACGTCACTGTAATCTGCTTGGCCGGGTTGGCGTTACTCGCCGTGACGTCACGACCCAGGGTGCGTACCTCGGGGATATCGCCCTCCTTCAGATTGACCAGGCTGCGCCGGATGTTCTCGTCCGTATAGAACTCGTTGCCCGTGACCTGTACCTTGCCCACGCGGATCTGAATCACGCCCAGCTTCACCACACCTTGTTCGGGCTTTTGCTGCGGTACAAATACGCGGTGAAAGGCATAGCCTCGACTGCGCAGGTCACGCTCGAGCGCCCGCGCAGCGCCTTCGATATCTGCCAGGGTCTTCTTCGGCCCGACAAATGGCGCCAGCAGGTTCTGTGTATCCTGATCGGAGATCGGCACACCGCCGTCGATCATGTAACTCCGGATGTCCAGGGTCGGTCCGCTGACTTCCGATGACGCCGCGGTTTGCGCAAGCGCCACAGTTGCTGGCAGACCCATGGCGACGCACAGCGTCAGGCTGCCCAGTCGCCTGTGCAGCGTTCTGGTTCTTCTCGTTGCTGTCCGCATGGCAATGCCCTTCACAGTCTGCATATTTCCTGTCCCGGTTGACCCAAGGTGACTCCAAACAACTGGAATACCGGGCGATTGGTCTGGCTGAACAACTCCGGCAATGGATAAGGATCGGCTGTCAGGAAGCCAGGCACCGGGGACATGCGCACGGCGCGCCCGTCGGCTCCAACAAAACCGGCCTCGCCCACGCCCATGTCCACGCTTGCACCGTCCGACGTCAGGAATACGTGGCCGTCACGCACATACACATAGATGCCGTCGGCGCCCGTGGGTTTGACAGTGGCGAACAGACTTTCCCAATCGACGTCGACCTGATCGGGTCGGGGTGCCTGTTGCTGCGTCAGAAAGCCTGGCATGGCGCTCAGTATGCGGCCCAGGCCATCGACGCCAATGAATCCGACCTGATTCAGCCCCACTTCGAGCGGGCCGACAAGAAAATAGCTGCCACCGTCCCAGGTCTGCAGGAATAGACCGTCCGCCTGGCCCGGATCGACGCTGTTGCTCGCACTGGAGGTCTCGTTCAACGAAGGATCGACGCACGGCCCTTCACAGCTTATATCCATGCCGGTGCCGCGAATGCCGACGGTCGCGGTCAGCGTCCTGACCGTGAAAGCGCGAGGTTCCTTCTTGCCAATCAAACCAGTGAACAGGCGTAATCCGCCCTTGAGCAACGAGACCGCAAAGCTGTCTGGGGCCTCTGGTTTGTCGTAGACATAGGAGTCGATGCGAATCACGGTGTTCGGATTGACAGAGGCCTTGGTGCGGTCCCGAAATCCGATCACGGCCACCCCGTCGGCAGCCGTGCGCAGATCATCGCCCTGGTACAGCGCGGCCCCCACAGTCAGCGGCCTCGGGCTGTGCCCCGGCAAGGTCGCCGTTATGCGGCCGCTGGCGCGCACCAACCGGGCCACCACCGGCCCGGTGCCCGACAGCCCGGCCACGGCCGCATTGCCCGCCTGCGGTGCCATACCTTCCTGACGGCAGTCATCGCCACAGATACGGGCATCGAAACTGGTACCTCGAATGCCCAAGGTCGCCGTCTTGACCTTGAACTCGAAAGCGGCCGGATTGCGCTTGCTGACAAGACCGGTAATCATGCGAACCCCGCCACGCAGCAAGCGCATGAAGGCCGATTCCTCGCCCGGATCCTGCTTGAACCTATCGATGGCAAAAGTGCTCGACGGACGTAGCGTGAACTTGGTTCCGTCGTCCAGCGCCACCACCGCAAAACCGCGCTCGGTGGTGGAAATGACGTCGCCTTCGAGCACCGTATCGCCCCGTGCAAGAAAACGGTAACCACCATTGGGTTGCTGCGCAGTCGCCATACCCTGCAGGTGCGAGACCGCGCCGGCCTTGGGTTGCGCGGCAGCGCCAGTAGCCATCACCGCAGTCAGCAGCGCCAGCACGCAATGGAGCCGAATGCGAGGCGCTGGTGCCACATGAGTTCTGGCGATCATGCCGAAACGTTCGAACAAAGAAAATGTCATGGTGTCGGCCTTGTCAATAACACTGGTTCAGGCGCCGATTCCTCAGCTCCAGCTCACCATTTTCGTTGTAGAACGCATCAAAAAGCCCGTAGCCCAGATCGGACAAGGCCAGCAAGTCATTGGCGATCAAGTTGCCATAATCGGTTGGCGGCGGTATGTACGCGAACACGTTGAACGGACCGAACAGATTGGTGTCGCAGCTGTAGCAAATGCCGTTGATAGTGATCAGGCCGGATAGCGTCACCGTGATGGTGCCGCCGTTCAGGACGACATCGCCGGAACCGAAGTAGTTGAATACGTCGGCGTAGATCGCAGCCACGGCGGCCGAGCTGACAAGGCTCAGGTTGCCATTGGTCGAGGCCAGGTTGAAAAGGCCGGCGTTGATCGTGGCGCTGGCCGCCGGACCAGGACCGGCGAGCAGGAATACCCCATTGTTTGACACCATATCCAGCGTCGGTGGATCGATCAGCGCGGCGCCTTGAGCGCCGCCTTTGATTTCGATCGGCCCGTAGATCGTGCTGATCACCGCCGCATCGTTGGGCACCATCAGTGCAGCAACGGACGCAGTGTTGGCTCCACCCTGTATCAGCAACTGGCCTGCCACCATGGTGTGTTCGCCGCCGGCGAAGATGCGCGCCTTGCCCAGGCCGGTGGTGCTGCCGATTTGTACCAGACCGGCGGAGTTGTAGTCCATCAAAATGGTCTGATCCGCCGCCGTCGACACGGCGGCCAACGAATCGGTCAGGCTGCTGGTATTGAAGATCGACAAGGTGGCCGAGCCCACCGTGCTGCCGTCCCCGCGCAGATAAATGCTCTGGTTGCCGGTCGCCGTGACCCCGGCAAACGGCGATGACACCGGCGCGGCGCTCGACAAGGAGATGCCCAGCGAATCGGCGTTGATCGATTGCGTACCGGTGGCACTGACATAGGTCAGCCATCCCGCCTGATTGGCAATGGTCATGGCGCCACCAACGTCGATCGCCTGCGTGCTGCCGAGCGCCTCGATGCTGGTCACGCCCGTGCTGGTGGTGGCCGCTGGCGACAGCAACGCCAGGTTGCCCCCAATGGTAATGCTCTGGCTGCCACTTGCGCTCTGCTTGACCCAGGTGTCGGAACCCATTGCGCCACCGGTAACCGACATGTTGCCGGTAACGCTGAGGGTCTGGTTGCCGCTGGTCGAGTTGCGAATCGCGGTTTCGTTCAAACCTGGTGCACTGCCGCTGCCACCGGTCATGGCCAGTGCTCCCTGGACCGTGATCGATTGACCCGTGCCGGACAAGGCCGCAGCGCCTGCGTCGTCGCCTGCGCCGCCAGTCAGTGTCAGGTTGGCCGAGGTACGTAGATTCTGGAATCCGCCGGTCTTGATCCGGGCATAAGCACCGTCAGCCGAGCCACCGGTCAGGCTGATGGAATCGGTCTTGTCGTAATAGTAGCTGTTGACGTTACCGATGGTCTGGGTGCCACTGGTAGTGGCTATCTCCGCGTATGCGCCGGCTCCGGCGCCCGTCAGCGTAATCGTTCCACCGGCGTCGATGGATTGCCCGGTTGCGGCGGTGATGGAGGCTGCAGCACCGGTGGCGTTGCCGGCCTGGACCAGAATCAATCCGGACGGGTCGTTCGAGTACACATAGGTATAACCAATGGACTGGGATCCCGCCACCGATTGGATTGCTGCTGTCATGTTGGCACCCGTGCCACCCAGCACCGACAAGTCACCGCCGGTCATGATGCTCTGGCTGCTCTGCGCCTGGATGCGTGCAATACCCCCGCTGCCGGCCTGAACCAGGATTGAGTCGGTAGCATCGTTGGAACTCGTCGACGTGGATCCGATGGTTTGTGTTCCGCCGGTGGTCAGAATTTCGGCAAAAGCACCCGAACCCGAATTACCCAGCACGCTGATGGTGCCACCCGTGTGGATGACCTGACTGCCCGTCGCCTTGATCGACGCGAATGCACCTGACGCGGTACCGCCCTGAACCAGGATGTCGGCCGTCGGGTCGTTGTAGGAGGTACCCGAACTGCCAACGGTTTGGCCGCCGCCCGTGGTTTCGATCTTGGCACTCATGCCGGCACCCGAGCCACCCAGAACGGAAATGCCGCCACCTGCCCTGATCGTCTGGGTACTGCCAGCCTGGATGCGCGCTGTTCCGCCGGAGCTGGCCTGTACCAGAATGGCATCCGTCGGATCGTTGAAGTAGTTCGACGTAGAGCCCACGGTCTGGCTGCTGCCTGCCAGCAGTTCCGCATTCGCACCCACGCCGGTGTTGCCCAGCACCCGGATATCACCCGAGCTCTGGATTGACTGGCTGGTCGCAGCGCGGATCGACGCATATGAACCGTCACCGGTTCCGCCTTGCACCAGCACGAGATCGGTCGCCGTCGATGTCGATCCCAGGCTTTGACTGGACGCACTCGACGCAATTTCGGCAAACGCATTCAGACCAGCCCCGCCCAACACCGAGATGGATCCCGGGATCTGGGTCATGGACTGACTATTCACGGCGCTGATTGCGGCCGAGGCGCCGTCAGCGCTTCCGCCTTGAACAAGCAAGTCACCGCCGGTGGTTAGCGACTGGTATCCGGCGGAACTGATCGCCGCTGATGCGCCAGCAATACCGGCCGACCCGCCCACCACCTTCAGATCCCGGCCCGCATTCAGGTACTGGGTCCAGAACGCCGCGTTATGGCCCAGAAGGGCCGATCCGCCGTCCGCGCTCAACAAGACATCGCGCCTCGCGTACACATAGTTGTAGCCCGATGTGGCGGTCTGACTGACCGAGACGTTCTCACCAATGCCCGCGCCCGCCGCAATGACAACGTCGCGTCCGGCGCGCAAATCGTAGGTATTGGCCGTGACGCTTCTCGCACCGCCGCTGGCCTGTATGCTCAGGTCGCCAGTCAGGTTGAGGTTGTATCCGGCATTGAGCGACAACGCGTTGATGTTGGAGATATCGCCCGCCACAACGATATTGCCATCGGTGGCGCTCAACGCGAACGACGCCAGCACGCCTGGACTGAGCCCGCCGAGCACAAGGTCGGAACCGCTGCGCGTGACGCTCAGGCCGGCAAAATTGCCCAGAATGTCATTGACCGACACCGCGCCGCTGCCACTGGCCGCCGTGGTAATCGACAGATTGGTCAGCGCCGCATTGGCCAGGTTCACCGCAATCTCGTCTTGCGCGGACACGATCAAGCTTATGGCGCCGCTGGTCAGGATCGGCGTTATGGCAGTGCCGATACTGCCATTGACGGCGCTGAGCGTCGTCGTGCCACTGGCCGCTGCGTTGCCATCGAGGGTATTGATATGGAACGGTTGCGTGCCGACGCCGACGATATTGCCGTTGTCGGCGGTGATGCTCACGTTTCCACCCAGGCTCAACACTTCATTTAGGCTCACATGCCGGGTCGCGTCACCCGCAGTGCGCGCCGTGACCGAACCGCCGCCGCTGTTCACCGATGTCAGGGCGACCGCACCGTCACTGGAGTAGACGTTGACCGAACCGCCACCGGTTGCCAGTGAGGTCAGCGCGATGCTGCCGCCAGTTTGCAATGCGAATGCCGCATTATTGGTCGAAACCGACGACGCCGTGATGTCGGCCACCGGTGCCGATACGTCGATGCGCCCGCCACCGGAACTGAAGGTTCCCGCGCCGGTGGTGATGTCGATGGCGGTGACCAGGCTGGATGAATCCTCATAGTAGAAACTCGCTGCCGTAGTCGACTTGAAATCGAGCCCGACCGCAGTTCCCGCCGTCGTCAGGTTCATCCATTGGTTGGTGCCGTTGGCCGTGACGCTGGAACTGGGCCCGGCCGCGATGCCGTCGGCCGTAACATACAGCGTGCCCAGCGTTGCGCTGGATGTGACGTCATAAACGCCGCCCGATGTGAGCGTAAGGTAGCTGGTTCCGGTCAACTCCGCCTTGACATCCCCCCCGGTCGACGTCAGCGTCACGTTCGGTGCAGTCAGCGATGCGTAATTGAGCAGCAGGTTGATTCCGGTCGGTGCGGTAATGCGGGCACTTGAGCCCGCCGACATCGCCAGCGCACCTGACGGTACGAAAGCCCCGTCTGCCGTGATGTTCAATGTGCCACTGGTCGCAACCAGCGCTCCCGTGGCGAAACTGGTGGCCGCGAGTGTGAGGTTTCGATCAGCGGTGACGGCGCCCGTGTTCAGCCCGGTTCCCGAAAGACTCACGTCATAGGCGGCAATTGCGCCGGAACCCAGGTTGCCACCGCCCGATTGGATATCGACTGTGTCGGTGTAATAGTAGGGGGCACTATGCCCACCCATCACGGTACCCGTACCACCTGCGATCGATACACCCTCGCCGGTTATGAAGGCCGAGGTCGCGCTGCTGACATTGCCGGAGGTCGTCACCGATCCGGTGCTGGCACTCAGACGCAGTTCGTCGGTCCAGTACTGCGCATAGTTCGCAAGTCGGGGAACCACGACGTAGGAACTGTAATAGCCACGATTTGTGCCATTCGATGTGACAACACCCAGGGTCAGATCGGTTCCGGCAACGTCGATTCCCGGTCCGCTCAGGTTGCCAGCGGTTATGCTGCCGCCGCGCACGTGGACGATATTGCCGACGCTGTTGGGTCCGGCAGACGACGACGTCAGGTTTCCGAGCGTCACTGCGCCCGAGCCCCCGGACAATTCCATGTGTCCGGCACTGACGTTGTTGGTGGCAACCGGCAACGGTTGCGACAGGCCGTTGGTCGCGCTCAGCATCAACTGATTGAAGCCGGTTGTAGTCAGATTCACATTGCCGAACACCAGCGCGCTGTCCTGGCTCGCCAGCGTAGTCGCAGCAAAGTTGAATTCGTTCAGGGAGCCCGTGGATCGCACCAGGTCGCCGATCGTGATGATCGCGCCGTCACTGCTGGCAGTCACGCTCAGATCATCGGACGTGAACGTTGCGCTGTTGCCGCCGCCTATACCTGCCGCGGATGCCGACAACCTGATGGTGGACAAGGACCGAGCGGTCGTGCCATCGGTTGCCGCGACATGGAACTGACCGCCGCTGGTCGTGACTCCAATCGTCCCACTGGTATCTATATTCACCGGCCTGCTTGCGTCTGAGCCAATGTCCGAGCCAGCAGTCAGCCACACACTCTTTGCGGCCCCGGCCTGGATATCCATCGGATTCGTGAACGCACCGTTGCCGATCGACGTACTGGCGTTGATTTCGACATCACCAATGGCAACGACGTCCGGTGTCGGGTTATCGACATTGGTCCGCACAAAGCCCGATTCGGCGGTCATGCTCACATTGCCTTCATAGCCGTTGGTTGCACTGGCGCTCACCGAACCGAAAGTCACATTGCCTGAAGCCCCGATGTACACATCGCCGTTGCCGCCGATACCGGCGCCGGCCACCAGTTGTCCTAGCGTCGCCGACGCAACCGGCAGGGTTTCGACTGCCGCCGCGATCGAGATCGAATAGTGCGCGGTCAGATTACCCGTCGCTGTAACAGCGCCCTGCGACGCACTCAGACCGATGCCACCGGAGGCGCTGCGGTCGACCGCACCGGTGACGGTCAGGTCGCCGATACCGTAGTTGTAGACCGCGAAGCTGCCGGCAGCACCAACCGGCTCGTTATTGCCGATCGTGATGGTGTTGTTGGTGGTCTGGGAGGTGTTGTAAGTCGGCGAAAAGCTGGAACCTGCCTCCACGTTGACGGTGTTCGCCGCACTCAGGCTGGTCAGCGTCAGGTTGCCCTCTCCGTTGTTATCGATGCTGACATAACGCCCGCCCACAACGGTTCCGAGAACGATGTTGTTCGTGGTCGTCTGCGAGGTATACGGGTAGCTATACGAGGTCTGGTAGGTGTAGCCGGCTTCGACTGTGACGTCGCGACCCGCCGTCAGACTCGTGACATTCACGTCGCCGTTGTCGTAGGTATACAGTCCCACAGACCCGGTTCCGCCGGCATTCAGCGTCCCGGCGGTGATCGGGCTGGTCGCCGCGCAGGCGACGTAGTTGTAGTAGGAACACGATTGCGTCGTGACGTAGATACCGGAACTGCCGGTTGTGGTCGCGCTGCCGATGTTGACCGTACCCTCGGAGTTGATCGACAGGTTTGCGCCACTCATGGTCCCGACGGTCACCGCGCCGGTGGCCGTCAGGTCGACTGATGCGCCCGGCAGTGTCAGTGTGCTGGCGTTGATCGCACCATTGGTAACGTCCACACCAAAGCCATTGGCAAACCCGGCTGTGGAGACCGCTGACAGGTTCAGCACACCCGAGCCGGCACCCAGCGTCAACGACGACAGGTTGGAGGCGCCGGTCACGGTGCTGGCACCCAGACCGGCTACGGTTCCTTCCATTTCCAGTCGGGCCAGTGTCGGATTGCCGACCAAGCCGATATGCGCCGCCGCCGCCACGTCGTAAAGGGCGACTTCAGGTTGCACCAGCGCCGACGGCGCCGCAACCAATATCGGCGCGGCAGCCGACCCCGCCGTCGCCGTGCTGCTGTTCATATACAGGTTGACATAACGCGAGGTCAGCAGACCTCCGCTGGCCTGAGCCATGCCGGTCGATGAGTGCACCGTGACGCCGCTGTTCCCCGTCAAGGTACCCAGTCGCAACGAGCCGGTTCCGTCGTTGTAAATGTTGACGCTTGAGCCCGTTGAAGTGGCGTTGACGCGGTCACTGACGTTCACGTAGGCATTGACAGAACTGCTCGCCGAAAGATTGGCGACGCCGGCTGCGATGTCATAAACATTGATGTAGCCGGACGTGGCGGTCAGATTGACCGTGCCACTTGACGTGTAACTGCCACTCGATACCGACGATCCCGTCACGCCTATCGCGCCACTGCCAGCGTTGACATTCGCGCTGTTGACCGAGCTGCTCTGCGATGCCAGCGTGACCGCGCCTCCGCCGGAACTGATGGCACTGCTGTAGTTCAACGAGCCCGACGTCAATAAATCGACCGCGCCGCCGTTGCTGGTAATCGCGCCAGCACCGACGATCGACTGCCCGCGCAAAGTGACGGCACCTCCGTTGGTCGTGATACCTGCAGTGTTGATGATGGAGCCGGCGTTGAACAAGGCGCCACCGGCCGTGGCGCTCAAACCGGCGCCGGCTGCGGTCAAGTGGATGGCATCGCGCACATAGATATCGCGCTCGGCCTGCAGCACCACGTTGCCGCCCACCGCCGCCAGCGTCAGCGGCGACACGGTGACCACGTTGCTGGCGAAATCCGCGAATTCGTCGACGATAGTCGGCAAAATGCCACTCGTCAGCGACACCAGGATATCCAGCGGGTCGAGCAACAGGCTGCCGTGCGCGCCGGCCGGCGCGCTCAGGTCAGCGGTTCCGGTGAACTCCAGGTTCTGTTTGCCCGAGACTTCGGCAAAGCCGCCATCGCCACCCTGAGCACCACCGCGCGCGGACAAGGCGCCCTGGTAGCGCGTGTTTTCATCGGCCCAGACAATGATTCTGCCCCCGTTGCCTTTGTCGCTGGCGCTGGCCTCGAGCGTGGCGCCCGCCGCCACATTCACTCGCAGGGCGTTCTGCACATCGGCATTGGTGCCCTGATAGTCGCCACCCACCAGGATCTGACCGCCCGCGGAACTGCCCGACGCGACGATCCGCGCGCCCGCCTCCAGCGCCACGCGCTCACCCAGCAGCCGCACGTCGCCGCCGGCCCCGGCCGAACCGCTGGCCGAGACCAGCCCATCGACCCTAGTCGTGCCTTGCGCACTCTGGATCAGCACCGCCCCGCCACTGGCGCCATCGGCACGAACAATGCTTTCAGCCGTCAATGCCGCACTGTTGCTACCAGACAACACAATTTGCCCGCTGGCATCCAGCGCCATGCGACTGGCCTCGATTTCACCGCTGTTGCGCAGGTTGCCGGCGAATACCCGAACCGCGCCGTTGTCTGCCAGCAGCTTGCCCAAGTTGAGCACCGAATCGGTGGGCGCCTGGATCTCGAACCGGATACCGTCGAGATCGAGGCTGGCGATCTCGAGTTTGCGACCGGCTGCCAACAGGATGTTGCCGTCGGGCGCGTGAATGATGCCGCTGTTCTCGATGTTGGGCGCGATCAGGGCAATACGCCCGCCCGGCCCGGCCGTGATCAGCCCTTCGTTGCGGATGCCTGCAGCGCCGGAGCGATCAAGAAACCGCAATTTGCCGGCCAGGAAATCGGCATCGGCGATGTCCAGCGTGGACGCAACAAAACTGTTGGTGTCCACCCGTGCCGATGCACCAACGACGATGCCGTTGGGATTGATCAGGAACACCTGTCCGTTGGACTGGAGCTGGCCCAGCAACTGCGACATGTCCGGCCCCACGACCCGGTTCAACACGGCGCTGGCCGCCGAAGGTTGTATGAAGCGGGTGGTCTCGCCCGCGCCAATGGAAAAACCGCCCCAGTTGATGATGGCACCGGCGCTGTTGGTAACGGTCAGCTGGCTGCCCTGGGTCTGCAACGCGGCCTGCCCGGACACGACCTGCGCACCATTCGGATTGGCAAGCGCGTTGGGCGACCCCAGCGCATAAGCGGCTGCCAGTGCGATCACCAGCGCATGGCGACGGTGTTGGATTACTGTTTTCATTCCAATCTCCACGACGTATCTCTTTATAGCAAGTTCCCCGGCACTGCGCCACAGGGCATAGATCCTGGCGGACATTGGCGCACGCGATACCGCGCACAAAGCCCATGTCCCCGGCACAAAAAATATGTTCGCGAAAGCGGTTTTCTGCGCCCTGAACCTTACGATTCACCACCGCGCATTGAGTCACAATTTGTCACCTATGTCTACCCTCCGGAGAGGGGAAACCCGGCAAGACAAACCCTGAGTTGTGCGCGTTATTGCACATAAGGGGTGCATACTTGCAGCGACCCTTCCCCCATCTCCACCTGGAAGATCCCCATGACCCTGTGTCCCATTGCCGTAGTCGCCGGTTGCCAGAAGTGCCCTGCATTCAAGATCTGTCCACTCAAGTCGGTACTTGGCGACATGCCGGCGTCCGGCGCGGCAAAACCACCGGCTTCCGTTGAGCCCAAGTCCAAGGGCCGGAACAACCGCAAGAAAGCCTGAACCCGGCCCTTTCGGGGACGCTGCACAAGGGAGGTGGCGCCGCGCACGCGAGGCGGTTCCACTTCACCCCAAGGCGGGATAATCCCGGTCCATGAATCAATTGCTGGGGCTGTTGCAGCCTTATCCATTCGAGCGCCTGCGTGCGCTGTTCGCCGGCGTACAGCCGGACCCTGCCTATCGACCCATCAGTCTGGGCATTGGTGAGCCGCGCCACGCGACCCCTGCATTCATTGCCAGGGCCTATGCCGATGCCGTCACCCGCGAGCCCAGCGGGCTGGCCAGCTACCCATCCACGGCGGGCGACCCGGCATTGCGTGCCAGTTTCACGGCCTGGATCCTGAAACGTTACGGTTTGACGATTGACGCATCCAATCAAGTTCTGCCCGTGATCGGCTCGCGCGAGGCGCTGTTTGCCTTCGCCCAGACTGTTGTGCAACGCCAACAGCTTGGCGCGCCCCCGGCCGTCGTCGTGTGTCCGAATCCGTTCTATCAAATCTACGAGGGCGCCGCATTGCTCGCGGGTGCCGAGCCCTATTTCGTCGCCGCAGACCCGGCACGCAACTTTGCACAAAACTGGGATGCGGTGCCTGACGCGGTGTGGGCCCGCACCCAACTGCTGTTCGTGTGCTCGCCCGGCAACCCGACCGGGGCCGTGATGCCCTTGGCCGAATGGAAGAAGCTGTTTGCGCTCAGCGACCGGCACGGTTTCGTGATCGCCTCGGACGAGTGCTACAGCGAGATCTACTTCCGCGACGAGCCGCCACTGGGCGGCATGCAGGCGGCCGCCTTGCTCGGCCGCCATGACTTCCGCCGGCTGCTTTCGTTCACCAGTCTGTCCAAACGCAGCAATGTTCCCGGCATGCGCAGTGGCTTTGTCGCCGGCGACGCGGAACTGGTGCGCCAGTTCCTGCTCTACCGCACCTACCATGGAAGTGCCATGAGTCCGGTGGTGCAGAGCGCCAGCGCCGTGGCCTGGGCGGACGAGCAGCATGTGGTCGACAACCGCAAGCTATATCGAGACAAATTTGCCCGGGTCACACCCATGCTTGCCGAAGTACTCGATGTCAGATTGCCGGATGCCGGGTTTTATCTGTGGGCCAAGGTGCCGGGAAGCGACACGGAGTTCGCGCGCGAACTGCTCGCTCTCTACAATGTGACGGTCTTGCCCGGGAGTTTCCTGGCGCGCGACGTCCGGGGTATCAATCCGGGCGCCGGCCGCGTCCGGTTGGCACTGGTGGCCGAGACCGCCGAATGCGAAGAAGCCGCGCGGCGCATCGTGCAGTTCATGCGCAACCGGAAATGAATCCAAACCATCTTCAAACTGTTCCCACGAAATACCATTGCACATGACCGATCAGCTACAGAAAACCATCGACACCGCCTGGGAAAATCGCGCGGAGTTCTCGCCCAAATCTGCCCCCAAGGAGATCAGCGACGCCGTCGAGCATGTGATTGCTGAACTCGACAGCGGCAAACTGCGCGTCGCCACACGCGACGGCGTAGGCCAGTGGACCACCCACCAGTGGATCAAGAAGGCCGTGTTGCTGAGCTTTCGACTCAAGGACAACGCCATCGTCAACGCGGGTGACCTGGGATTTTTCGACAAGGTGCCGACCAAGTTCGCCGGCATGGACGATGCGGCGCTGCGCGCCAGCGGCGTGCGCGTGGTGCCGCCGGCGGTTGCCCGGCGCGGCAGTTTCTGTGCCCGTGGTGTGGTGCTGATGCCCTCCTACGTCAATATCGGCGCCTATGTCGATGAAGGCACGATGGTCGACACCTGGGCCACGGTCGGTTCCTGCGCACAGATCGGCAAGAACGTGCATCTGAGCGGCGGCGTGGGTATCGGCGGCGTGCTCGAACCGATGCAGGCTGGCCCGACCATCATTGAGGACAACTGCTTCGTCGGCGCGCGCTCCGAGGTCGTCGAAGGTGTGATCGTCGAGGAAAACTCCGTCATTTCGATGGGCGTTTACATCGGCCAGAGCACGAAGATCTATGACCGTGCCACCGGCAGCGTGACCTACGGACGTATTCCGGCCGGTTCGGTCGTGGTATCGGGCAACCTGCCCAGCGCCGACGGTAAGTACAGCCTGTATTGTGCCGTGATCGTCAAAAAGGTCGATGCCCAGACCCGGGCAAAAACCAGCCTGAACGACCTGCTACGCGACTGATAGCGCAGCAGGGGCAGACCGCATTCATCAATCAGCGTACGGGGGCAATACCATGGCAACCAGCGGCACACCGGGAACGATGGAGCGCATCCTGCGCCTGATGGCGGACAAGAACGCATCCGATGTCTATCTGTCGGCCCATGCCCCGGCGCTGATCAAGATCAACGGCCTTTGCATACCGATCAACAACCAGATCCTGCCGCCGGATGCGCCGCGCAACTTGCTCGCCGAGGTGATCCCGGCCGAGCGCATGGTCGAACTCGAAACCTTGAGCGAGCTCAACATGGGCTTCCCGCTGGCGGGCATCGGACGATACCGGATCAGCGCCATGCGCCAGCGCGGCTCGATTGCGGCAGTCATCCGCTTCATCACGCCAGAGGTTCCGCCACTGTCGAGTCTGGGGCTGCCCGACGTCCTGACGGAGTTGATCATGGCCAAGCGGGGCCTGCTGCTGATGGTGGGAGCCACCGGCGCCGGCAAGAGCACCACACTGGCATCGATGATCGACTACCGCAATGAGAACCTGGCCGGCCATATCCTGACCATCGAGGACCCGGTCGAGTTTCTGTTCAAGAACAAGCGATCGATCATCAACCAGCGCGAGATCGGAACCGACACCGCGTCGCTGGAAATCGCACTCAAGAATGCCTTGCGCCAGGCGCCGGACGTGATTCTGGTGGGCGAGATCCGCGACCGCGAAACCATGTCCGCCGCCCTCGCCTACGCCCAGTCCGGCCACCTGTGCCTGGCGACCATGCACGCCAACAACAGCTACCAGGCGCTCAACCGGATCCTGAGCTTTTATCCGGTGGAAGTGCGCGAGACCATGCTGGGCGATCTGGCGGCGGCCTTGCGCGCCGTCGTGTCGCAGCGTTTGCTGCGTACCGTCTCGGGCAGCCGTACACCATCGGTGGAGGTGTTGCTCAACACCAAGCTCATCGCCGAACTGATTGAAAAAGGTGATTTCTCGGGCATCAAGGAGGCCATGGAAAAATCCATGGCCGAAGGCTCGCAGAGCTTCGAGGCCGACATTGCGCGCCTCATCATCGAAGGCACCATCGATCGCAAGGAAGGCCTGGCCAATTCCGATTCGCCAACCAACCTGATGTGGCGCATGGAAAACGACTTCGCCAGCGCGCGCAACACCAAGAGGACGGAAGAAGACCCGGACGACGAGCCGTCCTTCACCGAGATCACACTGGACGTCAAGCACTGATGTCGGACACGCTGCGGCTGACCGAGCAACTGATCGCACAGGCGTCCGTGACGCCCAACGACGCCGATTGCCAGTCAATCATCGCGCAGCGCCTGGCCTCCATCGGCTTTGCCTGCGAGCACCTGCCGTTCGGCCCAACCCAATGGCGCGTATCCAACCTGTGGGCCAAACGGGCAGCGGCGGGCCCGGCATCGCATTCGGTCAGTCCGATGTTGGTGTTTGCCGGCCATACCGACGTGGTTCCCACCGGTCCGCTTGAGCAGTGGCACAGCGCGCCCTTTGTTCCGACGCATCGCGACGGCCGTCTGTTCGGACGTGGTGCCAGCGACATGAAGGCCTCGCTGGCAGCGTTTGTCGTCGCCAGCGAGGAGTTCCTGGCAGCGCGACCCGACACCCGGTTGACACTGGGTTTTCTGCTCACCAGCGACGAGGAAGGCCCGGCCCGTGACGGCACGGCCCAGGTCTGCCAGCGGTTGCAGGCGCGCGGCGAGTGCATCGATTACTGCATCGTCGGTGAGCCGACATCGGTCAACACCACCGGAGACATGATCAAGAACGGACGCCGCGGCAGCCTGAGCGGCAAGCTCACCGTTCAGGGTCTGCAAGGCCATGTGGCCTATCCGCAACTGGCCCGCAATGCGGTTCATCTGCTGGCGCCGGCACTGGCGGAACTCGCGTCCATCGTCTGGGACGATGGCAACGACTTCTTTCCGCCGACGACCTGGCAGGTGAGCAACATGCATGCCGGTACCGGTGCCGGCAATGTCATACCCGGCCAGGCCGTGGTCGACTTCAATTTCCGTTTCTCGACCGCCTCGACACCCGAGCACTTGCAGCAGCGCCTGCAGGCCGTGCTCGATCGGCACGCCCTGGCCTATACGCTGGAGTGGACGCTGGCCGCAGAGCCGTTTGTCACGGCCAGCGGCACACTGGTGCAGGCAATTTGCAGCGCCATCGAAGGCGAGACCGGCCAGGTGCCCGAGCTCTCGACCACCGGCGGCACCAGCGACGCCCGCTTCATGGCGCGTATCTGTCCGCAAGTGGTCGAACTCGGCCCGCCGAATGCCTCGATCCACCAGATTGACGAGAACATCGTGCTGACCGATCTCGAAACCCTCAAGAACATTTATCGCCGCATTCTCGAAACGCTCGACGCGGAACCAGTCGCATGAAGCTCGGCGAACTGATCGAATCCAGTGCCAACGCCCTGGAAGCCGCCGGAGTATTTTTCGGGCATGGCACGAACAACGCCTACGATGAAGCCGCATGGCTGGTGCTGTGGCAGCTCGGCCGTCCGCTGGACACGCCACTCGACGGCGAAGACGGCATTGCGGCCCAGCAGGTGACGCCGGACGCATTGGACCAAGTCCAGGCGCTGGTACAAAAGCGCATTGCGTCGCGGGTGCCGGCGGCCTACCTCACCGGCGAGGCCTGGTTGCAAGGGGTAGCGTTTCATGTCGACCAACGCTGCATCGTGCCGCGCAGTCTGATCGGCGAGTTGCTGGCCCAGGGCGCACTCGACTACTGGCTGCCCGAAGACGCGACCCGAGCGCTTGACTTGTGCACCGGTGGTGCCAGTCTGGCCGTGCTGGCTGCCATGACCTGGCCGGACCTGCAGATCGATGCCAGCGACATCTCATCCGACGCCCTGGCCGTGGCGCAATTGAATGTGCAGCGTCACGGCTTGCAGGCGCAGATTCGCCTGTTGCAAGGCGACGGTCTGGCAGCTTGCCAGGGGCCATACGACATGGTCCTGTGCAACCCGCCGTATGTGAATTCCGACAGCATGGCACAATTGCCGCCCGAATACCGCGCCGAACCGTCGCTGGCCCTGGCCGGCGGCAAAGACGGCATGGACTTCGTGCGGCGCCTGTTTCAGGATGCCCACGCAGTGATGTCCGAAGCGGCGGTTCTGGTACTCGAAATCGGCCATGAACGGCCTTATTTCGAGGCGGCCTTCCCCACGCTTGGCGTGGTCTGGCTCGATACCAGCGCCGGTCACGACCAGGTCTGTGTTGTGACCCGGGACGCACTGTCCGCCCTCTCCTCGGGTGGATAGCCACGGACAAATTGACTAGAAAACCATGATTACCCTGAAGACTGTCACGCTACGCCGTGGCACCAAAGTCCTGCTCGATGCCGCCTCGGTGACACTGAATCCCGGCGAAAAAGTCGGCCTGGTCGGCCGCAACGGAGCGGGCAAGTCCTCGCTGTTCGCCCTGCTCGACGGGTCACTGCATGAAGATGCTGGCGACTTCAGCGTGCCCGCCCAGTGGCGCATGGGCCAGGTGGCGCAGGACATGCCTGAGACTGACATGGCGGCCACCGAGTACGTGGTCCAGGGCGACGTGCGCCTGCTCGCGGCCCAGCAGGAAGTGGCGGCGGCCGAAGCCAGTGACGACGGTGACCGCATGGCCCATGCCTACATGGACCTGCATGACGCTGGCGCGCATGATGCACCGGCGCGGGCACAGGCCCTGATTCTGGGCCTGGGCTTCAAGACCGCAGAACTTGAAAACCCGGTGAACAGTTTTTCCGGCGGCTGGCGTATGCGCTTGCAACTGGCACGGGCACTGATGTGCCCGGCGGATCTGCTGCTGCTCGATGAACCCACCAACCACCTGGATCTGGATGCCCTGGTCTGGCTCGAGGCCTGGCTGAAAAAGTTCGAAGGCACGATGCTGGTGATCAGTCACGACCGAGAGTTCCTCGATGCGGTGACCAATGTCACGCTGCATATCGACTCCGCCAAGCTGATTCGCTACGGCGGCAACTACAGCAAGTTCGAGGACATGCGCGCCGAGCAGATGGAGCTGCAGCAAAACGCTTTTACCAAGCAGCAGGACAAGATCGCCCATCTGCAGAAGTTCATCGCGCGTTTCAAGGCCAAGGCCAGCAAGGCCAAGCAGGCACAGAGCCGGGTCAAGGCGCTGGACCGGATGGAGAAGATCGCGCCCTTGCTGGCCGAAGCCGATTTCAGCTTCGAGTTCCGCGAGCCGGCAAATCTGCCCAATCCGATGCTGTCCATGCAGGACGTCAGTGTGGGCTACCCGGCCGCCAACGATGCGCCCGCGGATACCGGGCCAACCGTGATCGTGCGCAACATCAGTCGATCGGTGCTGGCCGGCCAGCGCATCGGCATCCTGGGCGCCAACGGGCAAGGCAAGTCGACGCTGGTCAAGACCATTGCGCGCGAACTCCAGGCCATCGATGGCGAGATCACCGAGGGCAAGGGACTGAACATCGGCTACTTCGCCCAGCAGGAACTGGACGTATTGCGCCCGGCCGACACCCCGCTGGACCACATGGTCGCGCTGGTGCGCGCGTTGACCGCTGCCGGAAAAATCGCCGGCCAAGCCACGCGTGAACAGGATTTGCGCAGTTTTCTGGGCAATTTCAACTTCAGTGGTGACATGGTGAAACAGGCCGTGGGCAGTATGAGCGGCGGCGAAAAGGCCAGATTAGTGCTTTGCATGATCGTCTGGCAACGCCCCAACCTGCTGCTGCTTGACGAGCCGACCAACCACCTGGACCTGGCCACACGCGAGGCATTGGGCATGGCACTCAATGAGTTCGAAGGCACGGTGATGCTGGTGAGCCACGACCGGGCCTTGCTGCGTTCTGTTTGCGACGAGTTCTGGATGGTCTCGCGCGGGGGTGTGGAGCCGTTCGATGGTGATCTGGACGACTATCAGCGCTACCTGCTTGACGAAGCCAAGCGCCAGCGCGAAGCCGCGAAGAAGGGGTCGGCCGATGGCGCCAAGCCGGCTGGCCGCGACAACCAGGCAGGATCGAACCGCAAGAACAGCAAACCGCAACCCGGCAAGAACAGCTTGCGCAGCGAGATCGACAAGATCGAGATGCGGATGCAGACACTCAACCAGGAAGGTGCTTCGTTGGAGTCGCACATCGGCAGCGCCGTGAAACCGTCGGAGATCGGCGAGTTGGGCAAGCGTCTGAAGTTGGTCAACGACGAACTGCGCACGCTCGAAGACCGTTGGCTCGCGCTTTCGAGCCAGCTCGAAGCCGCCCCGGCCTGATCGACAACCCAATTTCAGTCTGGCCAAAGGGCTTTGCCGACCCGGTGGCCGAAGCGCCTAGAATGCCAGCAGCAGCCCGCAGAACCTGCCTGGCTGCCAAACTCGTGCCTTGTGGATGCCCGTCTAGCGGGCGTTCCAACCCCAAACATCCCCCATCGCTGCATGCCCGCCATTACCAGTGAAGTCGTATACCTGTTGCTGATCTTCGGATTGCTGGTGATTCCGCGCGCCTTGCAGCGCTTCCGGATTCCGGCGCCGTTGACCAGCTTTGCGTTCGGCATGGTAGCTGCGGTGTTTCTGGTCGGATTCAGTCAGGACGCGACGCTGGCCCTGCTGGCCACGCTGGGCATCTCCTCGTTGTTCCTGTTTGCCGGGCTGGAAGTACAGATCGAGGACCTGCGCCGCGGCATGTGGCCCTTGCTGACCCATCTGGCGGCGCGCGCCCTGTCGCTCTCGGCGACCGCCTTCCTCGGCATTACCTATCTCGACCTGTCCTGGCAGGTCGCAACGCTGCTGGCACTGGCCTTGCTGACGCCATCGACGGGTTTCATTCTGGACACCTTGTCCCGCCTGGGTCTGACCGAAGACGAGCGCTACTGGGTCACGGTCAAGGCCGTGGGCGGGGAACTGCTGGCGCTGATCGTGTTGTTCCTGGTGCTGCAATCGGGCTCGATGGAGCGACTGGCCTTATCCTCGGCCGCACTCGCCGCCATGATCGTGGGCATGCCTCTGTTGTTCATGGGGCTGGGTCGCATGGTTCTGCCCCATGCACCCGGATCCGAGTTCTCGCTGTTGGTGATGGTCGGCCTGATAGCGGCTTACATCACCTACCACCTGGGCGTGTATTACCTGGTCGGGGCGTTCCTGGCCGGCTTCATCGCCCGGCTGCTGCGCCAACGCATGCCACTGCTGGCATCGGACGAGAACCTGCGCGCGATCCAGATGTTCGCGTCTTTTTTTGTGCCGTTCTATTTTTTCTACATGGGCATGGGTGTACCTTCGGGCGCGTTGAGCTGGGATGCCCTGATGTGGGGCGTTGGCCTGACGGTGATCGTACTGCCGCTGCGCATCGGATCGATCTGGCTGCACCGGCGCCTGACCGGTGGCGAGACAGCGCGCGGCAGTCTGCGCGTGGCCACGGCATTGGCGCCGACGCTGATCTTCACGCTGGTGCTGGCGACCATCTTGCGCGAGCGCTTCCAGGTGGCAGACATGTGGTACGGCGCACTGCTGATCTACGCCGCCCTGACGACGCTGCTGCCCTCGCTGGTGCTGGCCAAGCCGGTGGACTTCAACGTACTGGTCGGGCCGCTGCCCGAACCCTTCCATGCGCAGAACCTGGCAACAGAAGGACACGCGCAACAGGCGGCCGCCCGGCATGCGACAACGACCCGTCCAACCCAGCTTGACCCCGACGGATCAGGCGCCGCGTCCGACGTTGCGACCCGCGGATGACGCTCTGACAGCAGCGGTTGGTCGCGCCAAGACGCGGCGAAACAAGTCGCCGTCCACCCAGGCCCCGAGCCAGCGACGCAGCTCGGGCAGTGCCGCCTGGCCAAACCACGACGGCTCCACCATTGCAAACTGGCGCACAAACGGGAACACGGCTGCGTCGGCCCAACACGGGGCTTCGCCCAACAAATGGTGTCGGTCCCGCAGCCAGGCATCGAGCGGGAGCACGAAGGCATCGAGCGCCAGCTGACGGTGTTCATGCTGCGTGCATTGCGGATGCCGGATGGCGTATTTGTAGCGGTCCAGCAATGGCTTGAACCTGGCGTCACAGCGCTCCACCCACGCTTGCGCCAACGCGACATCGGCCGGTGCATCGCGCAACCACGACTGCGGATCGCTCTGGCGCAAGGCCCAGAACATGATGTCGATGCTCTCGTCGAGCACCTGACCATCGGCCAACTGCAACACCGGCACCGTGCCCTTGGGCGAGATCGCCAGCATCTCGGGTGGCTTGTCGCGCAGTGCCACCTCATACACCTGCACCTCGACCTGCGCGCTGGCGATGGCCATGCGCGCGCGAATCGCGTACGGGCAGCGGCGAAACGAATAAAGACGCGGTAGCACGATCAAGGCGAGAAATCCGAGCCCGCGTTCCGACGCTGCGGCTTTGGCAAGGCTGGACCCGGCAAAGTCAACGCGACCCGTTTCGGATCGCGATCTGGTCGTTCAGGGTCCAGTAGTCGTAAAGGTAGCCAAAACCAAACAGGCCAAGCGTCAACAGATACAGGATGCCGGTGAACCACTTGCCCATGTACAGGCGATGAACGCCAAACAAGCCGAGGAAAGTCAACAGAATCCAGGCCACCGAGTAGTTGATCGGACCCGGGCGAAACCGCAGGTCAGCCTGGCGGTCCATAGATGGAATCAGGAACAGGTCAATCAGCCATCCGATGCCGAGAAGCCCCAGCGTGAAGAACCAGATGGTCCCGGTCACGGGTTTGCCATAGTAGAAACGATGGGCGCCCGTGAAGCCCAGAATCCACAGTGCGTAACCTACCACTTTAGAGTGGGTGTCTTCATTCGCGGTCATTCTTTCTCCGATCCAGGTTTACTCAATGGCAAGGCACGTTTGCACTGCGGCGGGTCGCGCCCACCGACTCGACACCGCTTGGAGCCATGCACCGGGCAACGACAGCAGCGGGTCGATGTGGTTCATCATAGCGAGGCGCAGCGGCGTCGCGCGCAGCAAGCAAGCTTCCCACACGCCAAACGGCCTGAACCGGCTGAGGTGTTGTACCGGTCTGTGTGCAAGCGTTACATGTTCGTGGCATACGTTAACGGAGCCCGGTACGTGAAAAGAGTCACATGGCTTTGGCGCGCATTGCCATAGCATCGACGCCAGGCCCTGCGGCAGCACGAATGCCATGCGAGAGTCCCCTGTCTGCCGACCGGTCTGGAGGATCATCCATGCGCAGGCACAAAAGCCCATTGACTGAACCGCGACGATGCTGTTGATGACCGACATGACGCCACGTCCGACCGCTTGCTCCCATGCGGAGCCACACGGCTCGGCCGAGCCCTCAAGCTTGCTTGACCGACACGCAGCGGCAGGAACTGGCGCGCTGCTGCCGTCGTCGATGGACGATCGGCGCGACTATGAGGAATTGATCGATACCGTCAAGAGCAGTTTGTGGGGCCTGATCGATGCACCCGCGGATGTTGCCTCGGGTGCTTTGCCGCTCGACGACCAGAGCCACGTTCGTTCGACCGCCATGCAAGGCGCCATGGCCTTGGAACGCCTGAAGTCCAATCTGGCGCAGGCATTCGAGGCGCGCGAACAACTCCAGCGCGATATTCGTGATGCGCGCGACGCTCTGGAGAACATGCGCACAGAACTCGCCGGCACCCAGGCCGGCGAGCGCCAGGCACGGTTCCTGGCCGCGCACGATCCGTTGACCGGCCTGGCCAATCGCACACACTTCCAGGAATGCCTGTGTCACGCCCTGGCCCTGCACGCCTTGTCGGGCCGGGGTATGGCCGTGCTGTATATCGATCTCGACGGATTCAAACCCATCAACGACAACTACGGACATGCGGCCGGCGACGCATTGCTGCGTATCGTCGCCAGTCGACTGTCTCACGGTGTGCGATCCGGCGACCTGGTCAGCCGTCTCGGTGGCGACGAATTCGCCTGCCTGCTGCATGAGGTTGAAAGCGTCGGGCACGCCCAAGTCCTCGCGATGAAGTTGCTCGAATCACTGCGCTCGCCATGCAAGGTTGGCCCGCACATGGTGCAGGTCGATGCCAGCATCGGCATCACCTTCGATACCGAAGGTGCAGGTGATCCGGCAGACCTTCTGCTCAAGGCCGATATGGCCATGTACCGCGCCAAGCGCGAGCGCACCGGTATCGCCGTCTACGAGTCGTGATCTGACACGAGGCACTGCCAAGCCTCGTCAAGGAATCGGAACCAGTCAAGCGCAGGAATTCAACAGTCGCGGTGGACAACGCGCGACCTGCGATTCGGTCGACGCCAAATCGAAAAAACCCGCTATCTTTTAGATAGCGGGTTCTTCGTGGCTTGCGCCGTTTTGGTGGTAGGACGTGGCAGGCTCGAACTGCCGACCAACGGATTAAAAGTCCGCTGCTCTACCAACTGAGCTAACGTCCCACACTCTTCGCATCGCGGCTTGCACCGTGCTGCGAAGCCTCAGATTATAGCCAGAAAAAAACGCGATTCTTGCCGGCCTCAGCGCGAATCTGCAATCTTGTTCAACACCCATCCGGCGGCGCATTGTCCGAAGGTCGCGGTGACACTGACCATCGATCCGATAGCCGTGGCAGTTGAGTGTGCCGTCACCATCCTCGATGGCACACGAAGCATCCGCAGGCTGGACCGGCTCACGACTGAACACGCATGCCACACCGATCTTGCGACCCGCCGCGGGCGCAGCATGTTGTTTGCGCAACAGGGTACGCAGACGCGCCAGCAACGGGTCATGGCTGGCTTGCGACAAGTCATCGATATCGACCTTGTGCGCCAGTCGTTTGCCGCCAGCGGCGCCCACGGTGATGAAGGCTGTTTGAGCATGACGCATGGCCCACGCGGCCATCGCCGTCTTGGCCTTCACCTGGTCACAGGCGTCGATGACGGCATCGCACCGGTTGTGGCAGCAACGCGGGCCAGTTGTCGGCGTCGACAAATTCTTCGATGCCCGTGACGACACAGGCCGGGTTGATGCGGGCGATACGCTCACGCATGGCCTGCACCTTGGCCTGGCCGATGGTGTCGTTCAGGGCATGCACCTGGCGATTGATATTGGATTCGGCCACGTGGTCCAGATCGATCAGTGTCAGATGACCCACGCCACTGCGTGCCAGTGCTTCTGCGCTCCATGAGCCGACGCCACCGATACCGACAACGGCCACGTGCGCTGCGCATATGCGCGCAGCCGACGCGACCCCGAACAGTCGCTGCATGCCACCGAAGCGGCGCGCGAGATCGGCCTCCTGATCCTCGGGCAATTCGGCGCTCATGGCGACACGCAGAGCCGCCGCCCCACCAGGGGTGCCATCGACGACGCAGCCATGAAATGCGCTCAGCGCAATCGCGCCAGGCGTTCCTTGCCGGCCTTGGCCGCTTCCGATTGCGGATAGGTCTTGCCCAGTTCATCGAGCGTCTTGCGCGCACCGGCGATGTCCTTGAGTTCGACCTGGCAATTGGCAATCGACAGCAAGGCTTCCGGCGGCGCGCATGTGGTCCGGCGCTGCCTTGAGCATGATCCGGAAATTGGTGATCGCTTCCTTGTAGTCGCGGGTCGCGTACTGGGTATTGCCAAGCCAGAACAGGGCCGACGGCAGATAGCCACTGCGTGGGAACCGGGAGATCAGAGCTCAGAAACCCGGACTGAGCGGCCGTGAAATCACCTGCACGAAACTGCTCCAACGCCTTGTCATAGGCCCGGCGCTCGGCAGGCTCCACCATGATCTCGCGACCTTCAACGGTCAGCTTTACAGGCTCGAGTTGTGCTACCCGCTCCTCCACCCCGCGCGCCAGATCCTGCTGGCGTTGCGCCAGGTCCTTCAACTCGCGCTGCTGGTCGGACAACTCGCGCACCATCTGCTCGCGCTGACCGTTGCTGCGCGCCAGTTCGACCTTCAGTGCTTCGATCTGGTTCTGCATGTCGAGCAAGGCGCGCCGCAGTTGCGCCGTGTCTTCGGCCGACTTGCGCAGCATTTCATTCTGCGTTTCGAGCATTTTCTGCACCACGCCATCCGACGTGGTTCGTATCGGCCTCGACACGCTGACGCAACTCCAGAATCGCCTTGCGCGCCTCGTCGTCCTCGAACAACGCGGCATGTGCGCCCGTGGTGACCCACAGGCCCGCCAACATCACCGCCACACGCACGGCATTACCGGACATGATGCTGCTGCGCCCGCTCATCGGTAGACAATCTCGGCGCGCCGATTCTTGGTCCAGGCGGCCTCATCGTGACCTTCGACCGCCGGCTTCTCCTTGCCATAGCTGACCGCCTCGACCTGGGCATCGGGCACGCCCAGCAAGGCCAGCGCGCGACGAACCGCCTCGGCCCGCTTCTGGCCCAGGGCCAGGTTGTATTCACGCCCGCCACTCTCGTCGGTATGGCCCTCGATGGCAGCGCGGCGCGTCGCGTCCGCCTTGATGAACTTGGCATGGGCCTCGATCACCGTCTGGAACTCCGGTTTGATGACAAAGCTGTCGTAGTCGAAATAGACGATGCGCGGCCCCTGCAGTGCCGCTGCACCTGCACCGGACTTGGTCACATCGACTGGTGCCACGCCCGAATTCGCCAGCGCACCCGTGCCGCCGCCGGCGCTGCCTGCCGCACCCGCAGCACCTGCAGCGCCCGCCGCACCCAGGGTACCGACGGGCGTGCCGGTCTTGTCCTCAACCGCCACGTCATCGAGTTTGACCGACGATCCGCAACCCGCCAACAAGGCCGCACAAGCGAGGGCCAGCACATATCGATTCATCCGTTTACTCCTGTTGATGTCGTTCATTGTTTCTGAAGCGGACCCCAGTCCGGCTCGCGAATCTCACCGGTCTGACCCGCGAGTCGGGTCTTGACCCGGCCGTCGAGTGTGGTGGTCGTCAGGCTCTCACGCCCCTGACTTGCGCTTCCGTAGATGATCAGCCGCCCATTGGGCGCAAAACTCGGGCTCTCGTCGCTGGATGAATCCGTGATCGCAACACTGTTGCCGCTGGTCAGATCCATCAGATGCAGGCGAAACGCAGCCATTGACTCTGGAAATATAGGCCAGCGACTTCCCGTCGGGGCTGAGCGTTGGCGAAATGTTGTAACTGCCGGTAAAGGTCAATCGCTGCGGACTGCCGCCTGTCGCCTGCATGCTGTAGATCTGCGGCGATCCACCCCGGTCACTGACGAAAAAGATGGTGCGTCCGTCCGGCGAAAACACCGGCTCCGTATCGATGCTCGACGATTGCGACAGACGCCGGGGCTCCCCGCCCTGCGCATCGATCAAATAGAGCTGCGAGCCGCCATCGCGGCTGAGCGTGACAGCCAGCGAGCGGCCGTCCGGTGCCCAGGCCGGCGCACTGTTGGAGCCGCGGTAGTTGGCCAGCAGCCGGCGTTTACCGGTTGCGATTTCATGCACATAGACCACGGGCTTGCGCGACTCGAACGACACATAGGCCAACTGCCCGCCCAGCGGCGACCAGGCCGGCGAGATGATCGGCTCCGGGCTGGCCAGCGCCGACTGCGCATTCTCGCCATCGGCATCGGCGATCCACAGGTTGTAGCGATTCGCCACCTTGGTCACATAGGCGATGCGGGTCGAGAAGATGCCCTTGTCGCCGGTCATTTTTTCGTAGACGAAGTCGGCGATGCGATGGGCCGACTGGCGCAAGTCAGCCTGCGACACGGCGTAGCTCTGACCGCCGAGGTCCTGCCCGCGGGTCAGATCCCACAGGCGAAAGCGCACGTCGTAGCGGCCATCGGCGAGCCGGGTCACACTGCCGGCCACCAGCGAATCCGCACCCTTCTGGCGCCAGGCATTGAGATCGGGACGCGCCAATTCGTCCATCGCAGTTGCCGCCAGATCCGTCGCACGAAACTGCCCGCTGCGTTCAAGGTCGGCCTGCACGATGGCCGACAGCTTCTGCGGCACCAGGTCCTGGCCCCGAAACGGGGCAATGGCGATCGGCAACTGAGTCAGGCCGACGCCGGACACCTCGACACGCAACTGCGCAGTGGCGGGAAATACCGACGCTGCGAAAACGACAGCCATCAGCATCCGTACGAGCAAGGCGAGGTTTCGAAGCGGTTGAAGAGTCATGGAGGATTGGGGTTGGAATAATTGCGATATCGGGCAACTTGGGAATGCAAAAACAGCCCACGGTCAGAACCATGTACGCCCTTGAACCTGGATGGGAATCGAACTGCAGGCCAGCGCGCAGGAACGCCCGGGCCATGCCCCGATAATAAACCCAGGCTCTCACCACAATGACGCACCCGTCCACCCACTCCCACCGCGCCCCTGTGACACGGCCATACGGCCTTGCAACACCCGGTTACGGAACGTCGCCTATTCACCCGCCTCGCCGGTTTGCCACAGGCAAGCCCTTGCGCACTGCCAGTGTCTGACGCGCACAAGCCTGATTCCCTGATGGCCGCAGGCAGCCTGTCCAGGCGCTTGCGCCGCCTGTGGCCCTACTTCGGTCGTCCATTGTGGGTCTGGGCCGCAGCGGCCGGCGCCACCTTGATCCTGGCGCTCAGTGAGCCGCTGATTCCGGCCTTGCTCCAGCCCCTGCTCGACCGGGGCTTTCAGCAGGGTCAGCTGGCCTTGTGGGCGGTTCCGGTGGCACTGATTCTGCTGTTCGCGGTGCGCGGCATGTGCAGTTTCACCGCCCAACTGGCGATGACCAAGATCACCAGCAGCGGGTTGACGGTGCTGCGCAAGGCCATGTTCGACAAGTTGCTGGGCGCGCAACTGACGCTGTTCAGCGGGCAGACCTCGAGTGCGCTGGCCAACACCATCGTGTATGAAGTGCAAACCGGATCGACCTTGCTGGTCTCCGCGCTGATGACCCTGGTGCGCAACAGCCTGACACTGGCCGCCCTGCTCGGCTACCTGATGTATCTGAACTGGAAGCTGACGCTGATCGTCGTGTTCCTGTTCCCGGCCGTGGCGCTGTGTCATGCGCGTGCTGTCGCGCCGGCTCTACCGTGTCACGCGCAACAGCCAGGACGCGACCGACAGCCTGGCCTACGTGGTCGAGGAAAACGTCATGGCGCACCGCGACATCCGGCTGCAGGCGGCCCAGCCGTCACAGGCCGACGCGTTTCGCCCAACTCAGCGAAGCCCTGCGCCGACTGTCGATGAAGTCCACTGCCGCCTCCGCGGCCATGACACCGCTGACCCAGATGCTCGCCGCGGTGGCCCTGTCCACCGTCATCACCGTGGCACTGATCCAGAGCGCCGACAACACCACATCGGTGGGCGGCTTTGTCGCCTTTGTCACCGCCATGCTGATGTTGATCGCCCCGCTCAAGCACCTGACCGAGGTCGCCAACCCGATCACGCGGGGCCTGGCGGCGATGGAGCGCGGGCTTGACATGATGGCCCGCACGCCCGACGAGACCGGTGGCGCGTTCGCCATGGCGCATGCCAGCGGCACGATCCGCTTCGACAAGGTCAGCGTGACCTATCCCGGCAGCACCGTCCCTGCGCTCGACCGGTTCAGCCTGGACGTAGCCGCCGGCGAGACAGTCGCTCTGGTCGGGGCATCGGGCTCGGGCAAATCCACGCTGGTCAATCTGCTGCCACGCTTCGTCGATCCCAGTTCGGGCGCTATCACACTCGACGGTCATGAACTGCGCGAGTGGGACCTGACGTCGCTGCGCAGCCAATATGCGCTGGTGAGCCAGCACGTGTTGATGCTCAACGACTCCATTGCCGTGAATGTGGCCTTGGGCCAGGCGATGGACCGCGACAAGGTCGCGCGGTGCATGGCAGCGGCCAACCTGCAAAGCCTGGTGGATGAATTGCCGCAAGGGCTGGACACCGTCGTCGGCCATAACGCCATGCAGCTTTCGGGCGGGCAGCGCCAACGGCTGGCGATTGCACGCGCCTTGTACAAGGACGCGCCGGTATTGATTCTGGACGAAGCCACGTCGGCACTCGACGCCGAGTCTGAACGTTCGGTCCAGGAGGCCTTGCAGCGGCTGATGCAAGAACGCACCACACTGGTGATCGCGCACCGCCTGGCGACGGTACAACATGCCAACCGCATCGTGGTCATGGACGGCGGCCGCATCGTGGAAGTCGGCCACCACAACAACTTGCTGGCTGCTGACGGACCGTATGCCCGGCTGTATCAAATGGGACTGGGCGCCGACGCGCCCGCCTCACCCGTCAGCGGCGCCGCAGCCCAGCACCGGGCCTGATCACGCTGCTGCGTCGACCCTTCAAGCCGATTTCAGCCGACCAGGCAGATCGTCAGCAGGGCCAACGCGTCTTGCACAGCCTCCAGGGAATGCGGCTCGCCGCGTCGAATGTGGATGAAATCACCCGGTCCCATCTGTTGCTCCGTTGCCGGCGTGCGAAACAGAATCCGGCCCTCCAGGCACAACACCGTGATTTCACCCTGCACCTGGTGCTCGGGAAACACCTTGCCCGCGGCCAGCACGATGCGCACCACCTCGAGCTGGTCGGCCTTGATCATGGCCGTGGTACGCCCGTCGATCGACGGATCGGACAGTGGCGGAATGCGCACTACCTGTCCGGATCGTGCATGTTGTAGAGCCATGGCAATCAGTCTCCTTGCAAGTTATTTGTGCGCACCATCGTATGGTTGATGCTACGCACAAGTCATTTGATCCGCATCACCTGTCTGCTCTGGAAAACGCCGTCGATCCGTTCACAGCAGAATGATGTCGTATTGCTCCTGGCCCATCGCCGCTTCGCTTTGCAGCGAGACCGATTTGCCGATGAATTCGATCAGCCCCGCCAGGTGCTGGCTTTCCTCGTCCAGGAACAGTTCGATCACCTTCGGTGACGCCACGACCCGGAATTCGCGCGGATTGAACTGGCGCGCCTCGCGCAGGATCTCGCGCAAGATGTCGTAGGCCACGCTGCGCGCCGTCTTGACACTGCCCTTGCCCTGGCAAGCGGCGCAGGGTTCGCACAACATGTGGGCCAAGGACTCGCGCGTGCGCTTGCGCGTCATCTCGACCAGCCCGAGCTGCGAAAAACCGCCGACCATGGTCTTGACCCGATCGCGCGCCAGCTGCTTGCGAAACTCGGCCAGCACCGCCTCGCGGTGGTCTTCGCGCACCATGTCGATGAAATCCACGATGACGATGCCGCCCAGATTGCGCAGGCGCAGCTGGCGCGCGATGGCCTGCGCTGCCTCCAGGTTGGTCTTGAAGATGGTGTCGTCGAAGTTGCGCGCGCCGACGAAGCCGCCGGTATTGACGTCCATCGTCGTCAGCGCCTCGGTCTGGTCGATGATCAGGTAACCGCCGGACTTCAGTTCCACGCGCCGGCCCAGCGCACGCGCGATCTCCTCGTCAATGCCGTACAGGTCGAATATCGGGCGCTCGCCCTTGTAGTGCTGCAACTTGCCCACGGCCGAGGGCATGAACTCGGTGCCAAAGGCGTGCAGGTTGTCGAACTGCTCGCGCGAATCGACCTTGATCGATTGCGTGCCCTCGCCCGTCAGGTCGCGCAACACCCGCTGCAGCAGGCTCAGGTCCTGGTGCAGCAGCGAACCCGGGCGCGAGCGCGTGGACGCCTGCTTGATACCGGCCCAGGTCTTGCGCAGATAGGCGATGTCCTCGGCCAGTTCGGCGTCGCTGGCATCCTCGCCATTGGTGCGCAGGATGAAACCGCCACCCTCGGGCTCGGTCAGCGCCTGCAAGCGGCTGCGCAACTCGTCGCGCAATGCGGCAGGGATTTTCTGCGACACGCCGACATGGTCGTCCTGGGGCAGAAACACCAGCAGTCGTCCGGCGATGCTGATCTGTGTCGACAGGCGCGCACCCTTGCTGCCGATCGGGTCCTTGATCACCTGCACGGTCAATGCCTGGCCTTCGAACACCTGGCGCTCGATCGGGATCTGCGCCTGGGTCGACTGCGTGCCACCTGTGGCGGTTCGCCGTCTGGCTGGCGATGCCATACGTCGGCCACATGCAGGAAGGCGGCGCGCTCCAGACCGATATCGATGAAGGCCGACTGCATGCCGGGCAGCACGCGGGCCACCTTGCCCAGGTAGACATTGCCGACCAGACCGCGCTCCAGCGAACGCTCGACGTGCAATTCCTGCACCGCGCCGTTCTCCACGACCGCGACCCGGGTCTCCTGGGGCGACCAGTTGATCAGAATATCCTGCTGCATGACACCTGCTGTCTCCGGCTATCGTAAGAATCGGCTGCCACACTGTTTGAGCAACTCGGCAGTTTCGAACAGGGGCAGCCCCATGATGCCAGAGTAGCTGCCGTGAATGCGACCGTGATGAACTGCGCCGCGCGTCCCTGAACGGCGTAAGCACCGGCCTTGCCCATCGGCTCGCCACTGGCCACATAGGCACGGATCTGCGTCGCCGTCATGGCGGCGAAGGTGACGCGCGAGGTGCAAAGTGCCTGATAGCGGCGCCTGCCCGCTGCCACGGCCACCGCCGTCAGCACCCGGTGCGTCTGGCCGGACAGCGGCTTGCAGCATGGCGACGGCCTCGGCCGCATCAGCCGGCTTGCCCAGGATTCTGCGTCCCAAGGCCACCGTCGTGTCGGCACATAGCGACGGGCGCGTCCGGCAGACCGCGCTGGCGTGCGCCGCGCAATCGCCGCGTCGAGCTTGTGCTGTGTCACGCGCACCACATAGCGCGCCGGTGCCTCGCGCGCCATGGATCGCCTCCAGGGCTTCGGCATCCTCTTGGGCATCGGCCAACAGCAGGTCATGCGACACACCCAGCTGGTCCAGCAACTGGCTGCGCCGCGGGCTCTGGGACGCCAGATAGACGAAGTCACTCATGGATATGCTGGCGACTCACTCGCGGTGATAAGGATGATTGGCATTGACCGACCAGGCCCGGTACAACTGCTCGACCAGCAGCACACGGGCAAACGCATGGGGCAGTGTCAGATCGGACAGTCGGATCCGTTCATGGGCCGCATTTTTGAACGCCGGATCCAGCCCGTCCGGTCCGCCGATCACCAGTGCCACGTCGATGGCGTCGAGTTGCCACTGGCGCAGGCGCGCGGCCAGCGCGACCGTGGTCAGACCGGTTCCGTGTTCATCGAGCACGACGATGCGGCTGCCCGGCGCGATCGCCGCCTCGATACGCGCGCGCTCGGCGGCCAGCACGGTGGCCAGCGCCTTGGACGAGCGGGCTTCGGTCTTGACAGCGCGCAATTCGAAGCGGATCTCGGGCGGAAAGCGCTTGGCGTAGTCGTCCCAAGCCGTCTGCGCCCAGGCCGGCACGCGCTGGCCGACGGCGACGACGACCAGTCTCACGGCCGCGGCGCTCAGGCCTTGCGCTGCGGCGGGCTTCTGCGCCGGCCGGTCTTCTTGGCCGGTGCGGGTTTCTTCACTGCCGGCTTCCTGGCCGGCGGCGGTTTTGCTTGGCTGGCGCGGACTTGGCCGTTGCAGGTCTTGGCTGATGACGGTTGCGCCGCGGCGCCCGGCGTCGTGGACGCAGCGGACTTGCCACCCGCGGCCGACTTCGCCGGCGGCTTTCTTGCCAGCGCCAGGTTTGCCGCTTGCCGTCTTGCCCGCCGGAGCCTTCACGGCAGGCGACCTTCCGCCACGGTCTTGGCCACCGGCTTGCTGGCGCCGAATTTCAGCCGCACCGGCTTGTCACCCCACAACTCTTCCAGGTGGTAGTACGAACGGAAGGTCGGCTGCATGATGTGCACCACGGCCTGCGAGCAGTCCACGATGATCCATTCGCCATTGGCCTCGCCCTCGATGCGCGGCTTGGGAAACCCGGCCTCGCGCACGGCGTCACGCACACTGGCGGCCAGCGCCTTGGTCTGCCGGTTCGAGGTACCCGAGGCAACGATCACGCGCTCGAACAAGGACGACAGATGTTCGGTGTCGAACACCTGGATGTCCTGGGCCTTGACATCCTCGAGCCCATCCACGATGGCCCGCTGAAGTTTCTGGGTATCTCGTTTGGCGGCAGTTTCAGTAGTCATCAAGTGGCTTGGTAGAGGCGGTGTAGAACAATATAACGCGCAACGGCGCACAAACCAGAGGATCAATCCCCTGGCCCGCGCCGGACGCGTTGACGGATGTCGGTGGCGCTGATCGCCGAAATCGGCAATTGCAGCGTCAGCAATCGTGCTTTCACGCCTTGCGGCGGCGCGTATGCGGGGGCGTCACTTTGCGGATCGGCGCGCCCGGCCACGCAAATCATGGCCATGTCGACAATCGCGCGCCATTCATGCCAGCGGGAGAGTGCAGCAGCCTGGTCCTGACCGATGATCAGAAACAGCGCAGCGCCCGGATTATCGCTGCTAAGCGCGCGCAGGGTGTCGATGGTGTAACTCGGGCCAGCGCGCTCGACCTCCTGGGTGTCGATTTGCACCCGGGGCAAGTCGCCAAACGCCAGTTGCGCCATGGCCACACGGTGCGCTGCCGGCGACAGATCTCGCGGCTTGTGCCAGGCCTGACCGGTCGGAACAATATGCAGGCGATCGAGTTGCAACTGCGCAAGCGCTGCCTCGACCAGTGCGCGATGGGTCAGATGCGGAGGATCGAAGGCGCCCCCGAACACGCCCAGGCGCATCGGCCGGGCCTGGGGCTGCGTCAAATCCAGTCCTTTCGCACCAGGAAATCGCGCAACAAGGCCGCTTCCGGTGTGCCCGGCTCAGGCTCCTCGCGGTAAGACCAACGCACCAGTGGCGGCATCGACAACAGGATGGACTCGGTGCGCCCGCCCGACTGCAGGCCGAAATGGGTACCGCGGTCCCAGACCAGGTTGAACTCGACATAACGGCCGCGCCGGTAGAGCTGGAATTCGCGCTCGCGCTCGCCGTAAGGCATGTCCTTGCGCCGCTGCACGATCGGCAGGTAGGCGCCGAGGAAGGCATCACCCACGCTACGCTGCAACGCGAAGGCCGCATCGAAGTCGCCTGCGCCGTGGTCGTCAAAGAATATGCCGCCGATGCCGCGCTGTTCCTGCCGATGTTTCAGGTAGAAATACTCGTCGCACCAGCGTCTTGAAGCGGGGATACAGATCGGCGCCAAACGGGGCCAGCGCCGCCTGGCACTGCTGGTGGAAGTGCACCGCGTCTTCGGCAAAGCCGTAATACGGCGTCAGATCCATGCCGCCACCAAACCAGCAGACCTGAGCCGGCGTACCCGGGTGCGCGGCCAACATGCGCACGTTCATGTGCACCGTGGGCACATACGGATTGCGCGGATGAAACACCAAGGACACACCCAGGGCCTCGAACGGCGCACCCGCGAGTTCGGGCGGTTCTGCGTCGCCGACGGCGGCAGACGTGGCGCCGCGCACATGCGAGAAACCACAACCGGCGCGCTCGAAAACGGTGCCCTGCTCCAGGATCCGCGTCAGGCCCTTGCCTTGCAGAGGCTCGCCTGGCGCCTTTTCCCAGGCATCATCGACAAACGCCTTGTCGTCCAGCGCCTGCACCGCCGCGCAGATGCGGCTTTGCAGACCCGTCAGGTAGCTGCGCACCGCCTGCACGCGTGTCGCGCCAAGCGCCGAACCATCACGGTCAGCAGGCATGTGATGGACCCATTCGCCACACCATTGGGTTGACCACCCGTCAGGCGGCGCGATGGCCGATGTCGCTGCGGTATTGCATGCCGTCGAACTGGATCTCGCGCACCACCTCATAGGCGCGCTGCTGGGCCTGGCGCACGTTGTCCGCCAGTGCGGTGACGCACAGGACACGGCCGCCGCGGGTCACGACTTCGTCGTCCTGGCGCACGGTGCCAGCGTGGAACACCGTCACATCGGGCTGCTCCGCAGGCAGGCCGCGAATGCGGTCACCATGACGCGGCTGCATGCGGGTAGCCGTGCGCGGCCAGCACCACGCCCAAGGCCGTGCGCCGGTCCCACTGCAACTCGAACTGGTCCAGATTGCCGCTCGGTACCCGGGCTCGTGGCGGCCAGCAGCAATTCGAACAAATCGGTCTTGAGCCGCATCAGGATCGGCTGGGTCTCCGGGTCGCCCAGACGGCAGTTGAACTCCAGCGTACGGGGCTGACCCTGGGCGTCGATCATCAGGCCGGCATACAGGAAGCCGGTGTAGTTGATGCCGTCCTTTTCCATGCCGCGGATCGTCGGCAGGATGATCTCGCGCATGGCCTTGGCATGCAGCGTCGGGGTCACCACCGGCGCCGGCGAATACGCGCCCATGCCGCCGGTATTGGGGCCCTGGTCTGCCATCGAGCAGGCGCTTGTGGTCCTGGCTGGTCGCCAGTGCCACGCACGTTCTTGCCGTCACACAACACGATGAAACTGGCCTCTTCGCCCTGCAGGAACTGCTCGATCACCACGCGTGTGCCATCGTTCGCCGTAGCCGGCAGCATCTGGTCGATCGCGGCATGGGCCTGCTCCAGGGACTGTGCCACGACCACACCCTTGCCGGCCGCCAGGCCATCGGCCTTGACCACGATCGGCGCACCTTGCGCGTCGACATAGGCGTGGGCCAGGGCCCGGTCGGAAAACGTCTCATGGGCCGCAGTCGGGATGCCGTGGCGCTGCATGAAGGCCTTGGAAAAGGCCTTGGAGCTCTCGAGCTGCGCCGCGGCCTGCGTCGGCCCGAACACGCGCAGGCCCTTGTTCACGAAACAAGTCGACGATGCCGGCGGCCAGCGGGCCTTCGGGTCCGACCACAGTCAAGCCGATCTTTTCCGCCACCGCCCAGTCACACAGATGCGGCCATGTCGGTGATCGTCGACATTGCGGATGCGTTCGGCCTGCGCCGTACCGCCATTGCCAGGCGCCACATACACGATCTCGACCCGGTTCGACTGGGCCAGCTTCCAGGCCAGCGCATGCTCGCGGCCGCCGCCGCCTACGACCAGGACCTTCATAGGGCAGCGTTGTGGTAAACGGCCTGTACGTCGTCCAGGTCTTCAATCACGTCCAGCAACTTCTGCATCCGGGCCGCGTCTGTCACCCTCGATTTCGATCGGCGTGTCGGCGCGCATCGTCACTTCGGCCACCTCGGCGGTAAAGCCGGCGCCATCGAGTGCCGTGCGCACGACTTCGAAATCCGCCGGCGCCGTCAGTACCTCAATCGCACCGTCGTCGTCGACGATGACATCGTCGGCACCCGCCTCGAGTGCCGCTTCCATCAGCTTTTCCTCATCGGTACCCGGTGCATAGACCAGCTGACCGCAATGCTTGAACTGGAACGCCACCGATCCTTCAGTGCCCATGTTGCCACCGTACTTGCTGAACGCGTGGCGCACCTCGGCCACGGTGCGCACCCGGTTGTCGGTCATGGTGTCGACAATGATGGCAGCACCGCCGATGCCATAGCCCTCGTAGCGGATCTCCTCGTAGCTGACACCTTCGAGGTTGCCGGTCGCCTTGTCGATGTTGCGTTTGACGGTGTCGGCCGGCATATTGGCCGCCTTGGCCTTCTCGACCGCCAGGCGCAGGCGCGGATTGGTACCCAGATCGCCGCCGCCAATGCGGGCGGCCACCATGATCTCGCGAATGACGCGGGTCCAGACCTTGCCCCTTTTATCATCCTGCCGCCCCTTGCGGTGCTGAATATTGGCCCATTTGCTGTGTCCTGCCACGCGGAATCCTTCGAAATTTGGTTAACCTACTGGCTGGATTGTACTTTTGGGAACCTTCATGACCGAACCCTTCGTGATTGCGCAACGCGATGACATCCGATGCTGCCTGCAGCCGGACAAGGCCAATCGGCATGGTCTGATCACCGGCGCCACCGGCACCGGCAAGACCATCACACTGCAAAACCTGGCCGAAGCGTTTTCCGGCGCCGGTGTTCCGGTGTTCATGGCCGACGTCAAGGGCGACCTGACCGGCATCTCGCAAGCCGGTACGCTGGGCACAAAGCTGGGCAAGATCATCACCGAGCGCAAACTGCCGACGCCGGCTTTTGCGGCCTTTCCGGTCACCCTGTGGGACGTGTTCGGCGAACAAGGCCATCCGGTACGGGCCACCGTCAGCGACCTGGGTCCGCTGCTGCTGGCGCGCATGCTCAACCTCAACGACACCCAGGCCGGTGTGTTGCAGCTGGTGTTCAAGATCGCCGACGACCAGGGCCTGCTGCTGCTGGACATGAAGGACCTGCGCTGCCATGTGCCAGCACGTGGGCGACAACGCTTCGCAATTCACCACCAGCTACGGCAACATCAGCGCCGCCAGCATCGGCGCCATCCAGCGCGGCCTGATGCAGATCGAGAGCCAGGGCGGCGACAAGTTCTTCGGCGAACCGATGCTCAACATCGCCGACTTCATGCAGACCGACGGCATCGGGCAAAGGCGTCATCAACGTGCTGGCGGCCGACCAGCTGATGAACGCGCCGCGCCTGTACGCCACCTTCCTGCTGTGGCTGCTCAGCGAACTGTTCGAGAACCTGCCCGAGGTGGGCGACCTGGACAAACCCAAGCTGGTGTTCTTCTTCGACGAAGCCCATCTGCTGTTCGCCGACGCCCCCAAGGCCCTGGTCGAACGCATCGAACTGGTGGTGCGACTGGTGCGCAGCAAGGGCGTGGGTGTGTATTTCGTGACGCAGAACCCGCTGGACATCCCCGACTCGGTGCTGGCCCAGCTCGGCAACCGGGTGCAACACGCGCTGCGCGCATTCACGCCACGCGACCAGAAAGCGGTCAAGTCGGCGGCCGACACCATGCGGCAAAACCCCAAGCTGGACATCCAGCAGGCCATCACCGAGCTGGCCGTGGGCGAAGCGCTGGTGAGTTTCCTGGACGAAAAAGGCCGACCCGGCGTGACCGAACGCGTTTTCGTGTTGCCACCGGCCAGCCAGATCGGTCCGATTTCGCCCGAACAACGCAAGGCATTGATCGCCAACTCGATCGTCGCCGGGGTCTACGAAAAGCTGGTCGACCGGGAGTCCGCCCATGAACTGATCCGCCAGCGTGTCGAGGCCCAGATGGCCGACGAAGCCACCGCCAAGGAAAAGACCGCAGCGATGGCGCGGGGCGCACAGGCGACCGCGGACGGCAAGGCCGGGCAAGAAGCGTCGGGCGGCGGCATCCTGGGCTCGCTCGGCGGCCTGCTCGGCGGCGGCCAGAGTCGCACCCGCATGAGCGCCGGAGAGCAACTCTTCAAGAGCGCGGCCAGCGCCATCGGCAGCGAGGTCGGGCGCCAGATCATCCGTGGCTGTGCTCGGCGGCATCTTCGGCGGCAAAAAGCGCTGATACTTCCATCCTGGCTGCGCAGAGTCCTCGCGCCTGCGACAGCCCATCTGTTTACCGACTTCCAAGGACCCTTCCATGACGGACCTCAGCCAATTTCCCAACCTGCGCCTCGTCGGCCACCCGCTGGTGCAACACAAGCTCACACTGATGCGCAAGAAGGAAACCAGCACCAACGGCTTTCGCCGCCTGCTGGGTGAACTCAGCACGCTGATGGCCTACGAGGTCACGCGCGACATGCCGACCCAGCCGGTGGAAATCGAAACCCCGCTCGAGACCATGACCGGCACCATGATGGACGGCAAGAAGCTGGTGCTGGTGTCGATCCTGCGCGCCGGCAACGGCATCCTGGACGGCGTGCTCAACGTCGTGCCGGGTGCGCGTGTCGGCCATATCGGCCTGTACCGCGACCCCAAGACGCTGCAGGCGGTCGAGTACTACTTCAAGATGCCGCAGGACATGGAGGAACGCGACGTCATCGTGGTCGACCCGATGCTGGCCACCGGCAACTCGGCCGTGGCCGCCATCGATCGCGTCAAGCGCATGAACCCGAAGTCGATCAAGCTTCCTGTGCCTGCTGACCTGCCCCGAAGGCCTGCGCACGATGCAAACAGTCCATCCCGACGTGCCGGTCTTCACCGCCGCGGTCGACCGCCAGCTCAACGACCACGGCTATATCCTGCCAGGCCTGGGCGACGCGGGCGACCGGATTTTCGGGACGCAGTAAGCCGCCGGGCCTTGCGCGGACGCTCAGCCCTGTTTGAGCATCACGGTGCGCAGCACCATGTCGACCAGCAGTTGCTCACCCGCGTCGAAATCCTGCGCATCCATTTCCGGCTTGCCCAATACCAGGCAAATCTGGCTTGCTGAATCGGCATAGGCCTGGGTTGAGGCCCACAGAATCACCATCAGGTGGGCCGCGTCGACCTTGCGGCACACGCCCTGCTCTGCCCACTGGTTGAATACCGCGATGTCGGCCTGCAGCGCCGGCAGCACCCGCTCGCGGATTTCCTGTGCGAACAACGGCGCGCCCGATATCACTTCGTTGGCGTAGACCCGGGAGTCGTAGGGATGCTCGCGCGAGAAGCGCAGCTTGCCCGCGATATAGCGGCGCAGCGCCAGTTCGGGGTTGTCCGCGTTCTGCGTGATCGCCTCCATGTACGACAACCAGACATCGAGCACCCCGTGCAGCACGCGCCGATACAAGGTTTCCTTGCTGGAGAAGTAATACAGCAGATTCTGCTTGGCCGTGCCGACCTCGCGCGCGATATGGTCGAGCGACACACCGCCGAAGCCGCGCACTGCAAACAGCCGTTTCGCTGCCTCCAGAATCTCCTGCTCCAGGCGCTCGCGGCTGTCACTGCGCTTTTCCTTGGCCGGTACCGGTTTTCGCTTGGTCGCCATAGCAGCGCATGGTAGCGGCATTCGCAGATGCCGCTGGCCCGACTCTTGCAAAGGCATCGAAGCGGGTATTCCCTGATTGAACGCGCACCGTATTGGCGTTCCAATTCAGCAAATATTTACCAATTGGTAAGAGTTGACGGCAACATGCACCAAACCGAGGCCTATTCATGACTTCAACTGATTCCGCCGCAGCCGCGACACCCGACATCCGCGCCGGGCGTCTGGACGCTGCGCAATACCGGCACAACTTCTGCGACGCGCATCCGCCCCTGACGCTGGCGCAGGCGCGGATCGAAGCCGACCGCTGCTACTACTGCTTCGAGGCGCCCTGCCAGACCGCCTGCCCGACCGGCATCGACGTGCCCAGCTTCATCCAGCGCATTGCCGACAACAACATCCGTGGCTCGGCCCACGCCATCCTGAGCGCCAACCCGCTGGGCGGCATGTGCGCCCGGGTCTGCCCGACCGAGGTGCTGTGCGAGCAGGCCTGCGTGCGCAACACCCATGAAGACAAGCCGGTCGAGATCGGCCAGTTGCAGCGCTATGCCACCGATGCCTACTTGGCCAACCCCGGCGCGCCGCTGTTCACGCCGCGCCAAGGCCAGCGGCCGCAAGGTGGCCGTCGTCGGCGCCGGACCGGCCGGCCTGGCCTGCGCCCATGGTCTGGCGCGCCTCGGCCACGACGTGGTCGTGTTCGACGCCAATGCCAAACCCGGCGGCCTCAACGAATACGGACTGGCGACCTACAAGACCGTCGACGAACTTCGCGCAGCAAGAGATCGACTGGCTGCTGTCCATCGGCGGCATCGACATCCGCAGCCAAGACTGAACTCGGGCGCGACGTGTCGCTGGAGCAGCTGGTCGCAGGACTACGACGCGGTATTCCTGGGCATGGGACTGGCCGGCGTCAACAGCATCGGTATCGCCGAACCCGACGCCAGCGGCTTGCGCAATGCGGTCGAATTCATCGCCGAACTGCGCCAGACGCGCGACTATGCCACAGGTGCCGGTCGGCCGGCGCGTGGTTGTCATCGGCGGCGGCATGACGGCGGTGGACGCCGCGGTGCAGTCGAAGCAAGCTCGGCGCCGAGCAGGTCACCATGGTCTACCGGCGCGGTGCCGAGGCCATGTCGGCCTCGGGCCACGAGCAGGACTGGGCGCAGTACCAATGGCGTCACGATCCGCCACTGGGCTGCGCCGCGTGAAGTTCTGACTGGCGGCGCAAAGGTCACCGGCATGCGATTCGCGGCCACCGCGCTCAAGGACGGCAAGCTGGTGGAAACCGGCGAGACCTTCGAACTGCAGGCCGACACGGTGCTCAAGGCCATTGGCCAGAGTTTTGTCGCCCAACCCCTGGGCTCGCTGGTCGAGCTTCAAGGCGGGCGCATCGCCACCGACGCCGAAGGCCAGACTTCGCACCCCAAGATCTGGGCCGGTGGCGACTGCCGCGCCGGCGGCCTCGACCTGACGGTCGAAGCGGTCGAACACGGCAAGCGGGCAGCAGTTGCCATCCACGCCGCACTCGGCTGCTTGAGCGAATGAACACCGTTTGCGCCGCACCACAGCCCACCTGCCACCCTGTTCACCGGAGCCCGACCATGGCCGATCTGACCACCAATTTTCTGGGCATCAAGAGCCCCAACCCCTTCTGGCTCGCGTCGGCGCCGCCGACCGACAAGGAATACAACGTCGTGCGCGCCTTCGAGGCGGGCTGGGGCGGCGTGGTCTGGAAGACGCTGGGCGAAGACCCGGAGATCGTCAACGTCTACGGCCCGCGTTATGGCGCACTGCTCGGCAACGACCGGCGCGTGATCGGCTTCAACAATATCGAACTGATCTCCGACCGCCCGCTGCAGACCAACCTGGACGAGATCCGTCGCGTCAAGCGGGACTGGCCCGACCGCGCCGTGGTCGTGTCGCTGATGGTGCCGTGCGAGGAAGCGGCCTGGAAACGCATCCTGCCGCATGGTCGAGGACACCGGCTGCGACGGCATCGAGCTCAACTTCGGCTGCCCGCACGGCATGAGCGAACGCGGCATGGGCGCGTCGGTCGGCCAGGTGCCGGAGTACATCGAGATGGTCGCGCGCTGGTGCAAGACCTATTCACAAGCTGCCGGTCATCGTCAAGCTCACACCCAACATCACCGACATCCGTTATCCGGCGCGCGCCGCCAAGGCCGGTGGGGCCGACGCGGTCTCGCTGATCAACACCATCAATTCGATCATGGGCGTCAACCTGGACACCATGACGCATGACGCCCAGCATCGGCAGCACCGGCTCGCACGGCGGCTATTGCGGCACGGCGGTGCGCCCGATCGCGCTGAACATGGTGGCCGAGATCGCGCGCGACCCGCAGACCGCCGGACTGCCGATCTCGGGCATTGGCGGCGTGCACACCTGGCACGACGCGGCCGAGTTCATCGCGCTGGGCGCCGGCACGGTGCAGGTCTGCACCGCGGCCATGGTGTATGGCTTTCGCATCGTGCAGGACATGTGTGACGGCCTGTCCAACTTCATGGACGAGCAGGGTTACACCAGCGTCGCGCAGATGGTCGGCAAGGCGGTTCCCAGCATCACCGCCTGGAACCAGCTCAACATGAACCATGTCGAGAAGGCAGTGATCAACCAGGACTCGCTGCATCCAGTGCGGGCGCTGCCACGTGGTCTGCGAAGACACCTCGCACCAGGCGATCACGGCCGACGAAAGACGGCAAGCGCCATTTCGAGATCAAGGAAGACGAATGCGTGGGCTGCAACCTGTGCGTGTCGATCTGCCCGGTGCCCGAACACCATCACGATGCGCAAGCTTGCCCCCGGCGAGATCGATCAAGCGCACCGGCAAGACGGTCGTCGGCCGACTACGCCAACTGGACCACGCACCCGAACAATCCCATGCGCAAGGCGGCCGCAGGCCCGTTGCGGCCAGCCTATGATGCAAGACTGAATCCTCAATTCGGAGGAGCCCCCATGAGCGCAACCCTGATCCGCGGCGGCACCGTCGTCAACGCCGACCGCCAGTTCCGAGCCGATGTCCTGTGCGTCGACGGCAAGATCCACAGCGTTGGCGAGAAGCTCGACGCCCCGGCCGGCGCCCAGACCATCGACGCCGGCGGCCAGTACGTGATGCCCGGCGGCATCGACCCGCATACCCACATGCAGCTGCCCTTCATGGGCACGGTGGCGGTCGACGACTTCTTCGACGGCACGGCCGCGGCGCTGGCTGGCGGCACCACCTCGATCATCGACTTCGTCATCCCCAATCCCGCAGCAGCCGCTGATGGAGGCCTACCAGCAGTGGCGCGGCTGGGCCGAGAAGGCCGCAGCCGACTACGGCTTTCACGTCGCCGTGACCTGGTGGAGCGAGGCAGTACACGCCGACATGGGCCGCCTGGTCAAGGAAGAAGGCGTCAACAGCTTCAAGCACTTCATGGCCTACAAGAACGCCATCATGTGCGACGACGAGACGCTGGTGAACAGCTTCAAGCGCGCGCTGGAGCTCGGCGCCATGCCCACCGTGCACGCCGAGAACGGCGAACTGGTCTACCTGCTGCAACAGGAAGTGGCCAAGATGGGCATCACCGGCCCGGAAGGCCATCCGCTGTCGCGCCCGCCCATGGTCGAGGGCGAGGCGGCCAACCGCGCGATCGCGATTGCCGACGTGCTGGGCGTGCCGATCTATGTGGTGCATGTGTCGTGCATCGAGTCGGCCGAGGCGATTGCGCGGGCCCGCGCACGAGGCCAGCGCGTCTATGGCGAGGTGCTGGCCGGGCATCTGGTGGTCGACGACTCGGTCTACCGCAACCCCGACTTCACGGCTGCCGCAGCCCATGTCATGAGCCCGCCGTTCCGGCCCAAGATCAACCAGGAATTCCTGTGGCGTGGCCTGCAGTCGGGCAACCTGCACACCACGGCCACCGACCACTGCGTGTTCTGCGCCGAGCAAAAGGCCGCCGGGCGCAACGACTTCAGCAAGATCCCCAACGGCACCGGCGGCGTCGAGGAGCGGCTGGCGGTGTTGTGGGACCAGGGCGTGAACACCGGCCGGCTGACGCCGAGCGAGTTCGTCGCCGTCACCTCGGCCAACGCGGCCAAGCTGTTCAATATCTACCCGCGCAAAGGCATGCGTCGGCGCTGGTGCCGATGCCGATCTGGTGGTCTGGGATCCGCAGGGCACGCGCACCATCTCGGTGAAGAACCAGCGCAGCAAGGTCGACTTCAACATCTTCGAAGGCATGACCGTGCGCGGCATCCCCAGCCACACGCTGAGCCGCGGCAAGGTGGTCTATGCCAAGGGCGAACTGCGGGCCGAAAAAGGCGCGGGCCAGTATGTCAAGCGGCCGACCTTCGGCACCAACTTCGATGCCGTCAGCAAACGCGCCGAGGCCACCAAGCCGACCGCCGTCAAGCGTTGACACCGACACCGCAGCTCCGAACACCTCCTTGGAAAAAGAAAAATGAACACAGCAGTAGCAGAACAAGCGAAATCCGCAACCGATATCGACCAGGTGCGCATCAACGGTGAACGCCTGTGGGATTCGCTGATGGAACTGGCGCAGATCGGCGCCACGCCCAAGGGCGGCGTATGCCGGCTGACGCTGACCGACCTGGACAAGCAGGGCCGCGACCTGGTGCTCAAGTGGGCACGCGAGGCCGGCATGACGGTGACGATCGACAAGATCGGCAACGGCTTCATGCGCCGCGCCGGACGCAACAACGCCCTGCCGCCGATCGTCACCGGCAGCCATATCGACACCCAGCCCACCGGCGGCAAGTTCGACGGCAACTACGGCGTGCTGGCCGGTATCGAAGTGGTGCGCACGCTCAACGACCACGGCATCGAGACCGAGGCGCCGATCGAGGTCGCGTTCTGGACCAACGAGGAAGGCTCGCGCTTCGTGCCGGTCATGATGGGCTCGGGCGTGTTTGCCAAGGCCTTCACGCTGGAGCATGCCTACGCCGCCAAGGACACCGACGGCAAGTCGGTCAAGGAGGAGTTGGAGCGTATCGGCTACATCGGCACCGAGGAGCCGGGTCAGCACCCGATCGGCGCGTACTTCGAGACCCATATCGAGCAGGGGCCGGTGCTGGAAGACAACGACGTGACCATTGGTGTCGTGCAGGGCGTGCTCGGCATTCGCTGGTTCGACTGCACCGTCACCGGCATGGAAGCCCATGCCGGCCCGACGCCCATGGCGCTGCGCAAGGACGCGCTGCAGGTTGCCACCCACCTGATGCAGGAAATCGTCGCGGCGGCCTGCGCCACAAACCGCACGGCCGCGGCACCGTCGGCATGGTGCATGTGTATCCGAACAGCCGCAACGTGATTCCCGGACAGGTCAAATTCTCCATCGACCTGCGCAACGCCACCGACGCGCTGGTCGACACCATGGCCGACGAGGTCAAGGCCTTCGCCGCCAAGCTGTCCAAGGAAAGCGGCCTGCCCATCGAGATCCAGCAGGTATCGGGCTACCCGGCGCAGGCGTTTCACAAGGACTGCGTCGACGCAGTCGGCCGCGCCGCGAAAAAGCTGGGCTACTCCAACATGCCGGCTGTTTCCGGCGCCGGTCACGACGCGGTCTACATGGCGCAACTGGCACCTGCCGGCATGATCTTCATCCCCTGCAAGGACGGCATCAGCCACAACGAAATCGAAGACGCCAAGCCCGAACACATCACCGCGGGCTGCAATGTGCTGCTGCATGCGATGCTTGAGCGCGCAGGCACGTAAGCTGCATTCACTGTTTCGTCGCCGTTCACTTCTCCCCTTCGTCGCGTACCCTGGCTCCTGCGTCTCGCCTCCCCTTCACCTACATCGAAAGCCGCTGCCATGACCCTTATCACCCGTCGCCATGTCGTTGCCCTTGCCGCTGCTGCGGCCACACTCGCGCCCGGCCTTGCGCTGGCCCAGGCCAAGCTCAAGGTCGCGGCTATCTACACCGTGCCGTTCGAGCAGCAATGGGTGAGCCGCCTGCACAAGGCACTGAAGGCCGCGCGAGGCGCGCGGAGAGATCGAATACAAGGCCAGCGAGAACGTGACCAATGCCGACTACGAGCGCGTGATGCGTGAATACGCCACAGGCGGCAACACGCTGATCGTGGGCGAATCGTTCGCAGTGGAAGCAGCGGCACGCAAGGTGGCCAAGGATTTTCCCAAGGTCTCGTTCCTGCTCGGCTCATCCGGCAAGCCACAGGCGCCCAACTTCAGCGTCTTTGACAACTACATCCAGGAGCCGGCCTACCTGAGCGGCATGATTGCCGGCGGCATGAGCAAGACCAACAAGATCGGCATGGTCGGCGGCTTCCCGATTCCCGAGGTCAACCGCCTGATGAACGCCTTCATGATGGGCGCCAAGGAGGTCAACCCCAAGGTCGAGTTCAGCGTGAGTTTCATCAACAGCTGGTTCGACCCGCCCAAGGCCAAGGAAGCCGCGTTCGCCATGATCGAAAAAGGCGCCGACATCATGTATGCCGAGCGATTCGGCGTCAGCGACGCCGCCAAGGAAAAAGGCAAGCTGGCGATCGGCAACGTGATCGACACCCAGCCTCAATATCCCGACACCGTGGTGGCCTCTGCGCTGTGGAACTTCGAACCCACAGCCGATCGCGCCATCAAGCTGGTCAAGGAAGGCAAATTCACTGCCGAAGACTATGGCCAGTACTCGATGATGAAATACAAGGGCTCCGAACTGGCGCCGCTGGGCACCTTCGCGTACAAGGTCCCGGCCGACCTGCTGGCCAAGGTCAAGGCCAAGGAAAAGGCCATCCTGGACGGCAAATTCACCGTCAAGGTGGACGACGGACAACCCAAGTCGAGCGCCAAGTAACACCAGCGAAGCGAACGAGGCACCCGGATGCGGGTGTCTCTTTTTTTGCCCGATGACCGAACCCGTTCTCCAACTCGCCCACATCACCAAGCGCTTCGGCCCGCTGGTGGCCAATGACGACATTTCGCTGCACCTGCATGCCGGCGAGGTGCTGGCGCTTGCTGGGCGAAAACGGCGCGGGCAAGTCGACGCTGGTCTCCATCCTGTTCGGACACTATGTGGCCGATGCCGGGCAGATCACCGTGTTCGGCAAGCCGCTGGAGCCGGGTGATCCGAAGGCGGCGCTGGCCGCCGGCATCGGCATGGTGCACCAGCACTTCACGCTGGCCGACAACCTGACCGTGCTCGACAACATCGTGATGGGGTCCGAATCCGCTGTGGCAAGTCTTCACGAACCGCGGCGCAGCGCAGCGCGCGGCTGCGCGAGGTGGCGCAACGATTCGGCCTGGAGGTCGATGCCGACGCCCTGGTCGGCAACCTGTCGGTCGGTGAGCGCCAACGGGTCGAAATTCTCAAGGCGCTGTACCGGGGCGCCCGCATCCTGATCCTGGACGAACCCACGGCAGTGCTGACACCCGGCGAAAGCGAAGCCTTGTTCGACGTGCTGGCGCAAATGGTGGCACAGGGTCTGTCCATCATCTTCATCAGCCACAAGCTGGCCGAAGTGCTGCGTGTGTCGCGACCGGGTCGCGGTCTTGCGCGGCGGCAAACTGGTGGCCGAAGCGCCAGCGGCAGACGACGACGCAGGAGCAACTGGCGCAGTGGATGGTGGGCCATGCAGTCGATCCGCCGCGGGCCCGGCCGGCCTGCAATGTCGGTGAGCAGATCTGCACGCTGGACGCGGTCAGCGCCGGCCACGGTCGCGAACGGCTGGAACAGGCTTCGCTGCAATTGCACGCCGGCGAAATCGTGGCCATCGCCGGCGTCTCGGGCAATGGCCAGACCACCTTGGCCGAGTTGTTGTGCGGCACACGTGCCGCCAGCAGTGGCCAATTGCGCCTGCTGGGAGAGCCTATGCCTGGCCGTCCGGCGCAGCTGGTGGCCATGGGCGTGGCGCGCATTCCGGAAGACCGCCATGCGGTCGGTGTGGTGGGGGATCTGCCGGTCTGGGAGAACGCCGTGTCCGAGCGCTTGCGCAGCAGCGTCTTTTCCCGCGGCCCCTGGATTCGCCGTCGCAAGGCGCGCGACCATGCGCAGCGCGTAATCACTACGTTCGACGTGCGTGGGGCTGGAGCTGCAAGTGCCGCGCGCGCTTTGTCCGGCGGCAACATGCAAAAGCTCATTCTGGGGCGCGCCCTGCTGCACCCGGACAGCGATGAGACCGCATCCGATCCCGCCGCGCCTGATCGTCGCCCATCAGCCGAGCTGGGGCCTGGACATCGGTGCGGTGGCCTATGTGCAGGACCAGCTGATTGCAGCGCGTGACGCCGGTGCCGCGGTGCTGCTGATCTCGGACGACCTGGACGAAGTGCTGGCCATGGGCGACCGCATCGCCGTCATGCATGCCGGACACCTGAGCGCAGCGCTGCCGGCCGGCCAGTGGAGCCGTGAAACCATCGGCCTGGCCATGGCCGGCGCGCCGGGCGAGGCAGCCGCATGACGATGCGCCTGGAAAAGCGCGCCACCGGCTCTGCTGCCGCACTGCTGCTCGGCCCCGATCGGCGCCGTGATCTTCACGCTGCTGGTGAGTTCAGTGCTGGTGTGGTGGGCAGGTGCCGCCGTGACGCAAACCTATGGACTGCTGCTCAAGGGCGGCTTCGGTTCGGTGTTTGCGCTGAGCGAGACCTTGACGCGTGCGATTCCGCTGATCCTGACCGGCCTGGCCGTCACGGTGGCGTTCAAGGCCCGGCTGTTCAACATCGGCGCCGAAGGTCAGCTCTATGTCGGTGCCCTGGCGGCGGTGGCAGTTGGTGGCATGCATGGTGGCACCGGTTTCGACCTGCCGCCGATGCTGTTGTTCGTGCTGATGCTGCTGGCCAGCGCCCTGGCCGGGGCCTTGCTGCTGCTCGGCCCGGCGCTGCTGAAGGCGCGCATGGGCGTGGACGAAGTCGTCACCACACTGCTGCTCAACTTCATCGTGCTGCTGTTCGTGTCGATGATGCTCGACGGCCCCATGAAAGACCCGACGGCCATGGGCTGGCCGCAGAGCGTGGCCCTGCTGGGCGACCTGGAACTGACCAAACTGATCGCCCAGACACGCGTGCACAGCGGCCTGATCGGCGCCTGTGTGCTGGCGCTGCTGGTATGGGCCATGCTGAAGTACACCGTGTTCGGCTTCGATATTCGCGCCGTCGGTGCCAACGCCCGCGCCGCCGCCTTCGCCGGAGTGTCGGTGACGCGAACCGTGGTGCTGGTCGCCATGCTGTCGGGCGCCCTGGCCGGACTCGCTGGCGCCATCGAGGTTGCTGGCCGCACCAGCTATGTCACGCTCGACATGTCACCGGGTTATGGCTACACCGGCATCGTGATTGCCATGCTGGCCGCACTGCATCCGCTGGCCGTGGTGGCCGCCAGCGTGTTTGTCGCCGGCATGCTGGTGGGTGCGGACAGCATGAGCCGCGCCGTCGGGGTTCCCACATTTATCGCCGACGTCATCGTCGCCGCCTCGCTGATCGCGGTGCTGGTGGCGACCTTGCTGACGCAATACCGGGTGCGCTGGAAATGAGCCGCAAATCACCGCCACAGTGGATCGAGGCTGACGCGCCATGACTGAGTTTTTCGACATGCTGGCGCAACCCGGCTTCTGGGTCGCTGTGCTACGCATCGCCACACCGCTGATTCTGGGCACGCTTGGGCGTGTTGCTGTGCGAACGTGCCGGCGTGCTCAATCTGGGCATCGAAGGCATCATGGTCGCGGGCGCCTTTACCGGCTGGCTGGCGGTCTACAGTGGCGCACCGCTGTGGGCCGGCGTCGCGGTGGCTGCGGCCACCGGCGCGGTCTTCGGCTTGCTGCACGCGTTTCTCACCGTGATGCTGGCCTTGTCGCAACATGTCTCTGGCCTGGGCATCACGCTGCTGGCCACAGCGCTGAGTTACTACGGCTATCGGGTCAGTTTTCCCAAGGTCTCGACGCCGCCGACGGTGACGCCGTTCGCCGACATGGACTGGCTGGGTATTCCGATACTGGCCCAGCAGACGCCGCTGACGCTGCTGGCCTTGCTGCTGGTGCCGATTCTGGCCTACGTGCTGTATCGCACGCCGGTCGGTCTGGCCATTCGCATGGTCGGCGAAAACCCGGCACGCGGCCGAAGGCCAAGGCGTTTCAGTCGCGGCCGTGCGCACCGGCGCCATCGTGGCCGGATCGGCGGTGATGGGTATTGCCGGCTGCGTTCCTGACGCTGTCGGCGTTCAACGCCTTTTTCTTCAACATGGTCAATGGCCGCGGCTGGATCTGCGTGGCGCTGGTGGTGTTTGCCTCGTGGCGACCGGGCAAGGCGCTGCTCGGAGCCCTGCTGTTTGCGTTCTTCGACGCGCTGCAGTTGCGCCTGCAGCAGTCAGGGGGTTCCACCCTGCCCTACCAGATGTACCTGATGCTGCCCTATGTGCTGTCCATCGTGGCCTTGGTGCTGGTGGCGCGCAAGGCCAGTTACCCACAGGCCTTGATGAAACCCTATCGCAAAGGCGAGCGCTGAGATGAAAGACGCCCCCCGTCTGTACGGTCTCACTGCGTGTAGACCGTCCGAACCCCCCACTGGGGGGCGCCCCCAACGGCCTGGCAAAGCCAGTTCCGTGGGGGCCTGGAATGGCCCGCTGCGCGGCCGGTTGATCTTTCATGCGCCGCGTGAGGCGCGCAGCGCTGCGGGAAGCTGACATGGCCCAGGCGCGATTTTTCGGGCTGCATAATGGATTGCGAGCGTGCTACGCACCCGTGCGCCGCGCGCTTCGCCTATCCCGTGGCGTTGGCAGGCCTCATACAACACAAAAGAGCAAACAGGTTCGATGAACGTGGCTGAATCCGATTCCAACAATTCCGTACTCGCGGTCGACGTGCGCAAGGCGTCGCTGGTCTATAACCCCCATGAGGCGCCAGTCCACGCCCTGAGCGAGGTCGACCTGGCGATCCGCCCGGGCGAGTTCGTCTCGCTGATCGGCCCATCGGGCTGCGGCAAGACCACCTTGCTGCGCGTCATCGCCGACCTGGAACACATCACCGCGGGGGAAGTTCTGGTCAACGGCGTGTCGCCGCGCGATGCGCGTCTGGCGCGCGCCTATGGCTATGTGTTCCAGGCGCCGGGCCTGTTCCCGTGGCGTACCGTGCTGGGCAACGTCAAGCTGCCGCTGCAGATCCACGGACGCAGCGCCAGCTGAGTGCGAGACCATTGCGCGCGAACAGCTCGACCGGGTCGGCCTGACCGGATTCGAATCCAAGTATCCGTGGCAGCTCTCCGGCGGCATGCAGCAACGGGTGTCGATTGCGCGCGCCTTGTCGTTCGAGCCGCGCATCCTGATGATGGACGAGCCCTTTGGCGCGCTCGACGAGATCACCCGCGACCGGCTCAACGAGCAGCTCCAGCAGATGTGGCAACGCGAACGCCGCACCGTGGTGTTCGTCACCCACTCCATCGCCGAGGCGGTCTACCTGTCCAGCCGCATCGTCATCATGTCGCCACGCCCGGGTCGCATCGTCAAGGTGATCGAATCGCCGCTGCCCGATGCGCGCACGCTGGACATGCGTGACTCGACCGAGTTTGTCCAGCTGGCCCACGAAGTGCGCGAGGCACTGGCCCAAGGCCATGATGAGTAAGCACGGCGCCCTGGCGCGCTGCGCTGGCCGGCCAGGGCGCTCCCGATCGCGGTCGTGCTCGCGCTGATCGCGCTGGTCTGGTATGGCATGGCGGTTGCGCTCAACGCCCAGGGCGCGATTGAACGCGACCTCGCCGATGTGACGTGGACCTGGCAAGACCTGGTGGCCACCACCTGGGCCATGGAACGTCCGGTACTGCCGGCGCCGCACCAGGTGGCGCTTGACCTGTGGGGCAGCATCACCGGCTGGCCAGTCGAACTCGCCACGCAACCTGCTGTTCCACACGGCCGTCACCGCCGAGTCGACGCTGGTCGGATTCGTGATGGGCACGCTGCTCGGACTGCTGTTGTCGATTGCCATCGTGCATTCGCGTACGCTCGACCGCGCCCTGCTGCCGTGGATCGTCGCGTCGCAGTCGGTGCCGGTACTGGCGATCGCACCGATCGTGCTGGTGATCCTGGGCAGCATCGGCCTGACGGGTGTGGCACCCAAGGCAGTCATCGCCATGTACCTGTGCTTCTTCCCGGTCACGGTGGCCATGGTGCAGGGCCTGCGTTCGCCGCAGGTCATCGAGACCGAGATGCTGCACACCTATGCCGCCACACCATGGCAGGCCTTGTGGATGTTGCGCCTGCCAGCATCCCTGCCCTTTCTGTTCCCGGCGCTGCGCATCGGCGTGGCGGCCGGTCTGGTCGGCGCCATGGTCGCCGAGCTGCCGACAGGCGCGCAAGCGGGCCTGGGCGCGCGTCTGCTCACCGGTTCGTATTACGGCCAGACCATTCAGATCTGGTCGGCACTGGTGATGTCGGCGCTGCTGGGCCTGGTACTGACCGCAGCCATGGCCGGGCTCGAGCGTCTGGTCTTGCGCAGCAGGAGGCAGGCATGAACACCAGGTCACCCAACGGCAAGGTGACAGCGGCCATGGTCGCGATCTCGTTTCTGCTCGCGCTGGTTTTCATGTTCTCGCCGCTGGCCAGTCCTGCTGCACCGGTAGGTGCGGCTGTTCTGGTCCCTGACCGCCGCGCTGGCCGTGCTGGCCTCGGTCGGCATTCGCCGTACGGCCGCAATACGCGGTACCGGCAGTGGCTTTTACGCCAGCATGACGGCTGCCCTGTTTGGCATCTGGGTGCTGTATTTCTGGCAATTGCTCGTGGTTGCGGCCGAGGTGCCGCGCGTCTTGCTGCCCTCGCCGGCTCTGATCGTGGCATCGTTGTGGGAGAACCTCTCGACCCTGGGTGGCGATTTCGTGCAAACCGTCGTCAAGGCGGTGCTGATCGGTTGGGCCCTGGGCTGCGGTCTGGGCTTCGGTGGTTGCGATCGCGATCGACCGAATGCCCTTTCTGCAACGCGGCCTGTTGCCGATTGCATCCCTGACCAGCGCCATCCCCCTGGTCGGCGTGGCGCCGATCGCGGTGATGTGGTTCGGTTTCGAATGGCCATCGAAGGCGGCCGTCGTGGTGCTGATGACGTTTTTCCCGATGCTGGTGTCCACACTGGCCGGCCTGCAGGCCTCGCAGCGGCTGGAACGCGAACTGATGCACAGCTATGCCGCCAGCTACCTGCGCACCTTGTGGTCGCTGCGCCTGCCCTCGGCGGTGCCTTTCATGTTCGCAGCACTCAAGGTCAACGCCAGTCTGGCACTGATCGGCGCCATCGTGGCCGAGTTCTTTGGCTCACCGATCAACGGTCTGGGTTTTCGCATCTCCACCGAAGCACTCCGAATGAACATGACGCTGGTCTGGGCGGCCGTCGTCGTGGCCGCCGTCACCGGCACGACCGCGTACACCCTGCTCAGCCGGCTTGAGCGACGCGTCGCGTTCTGGCACCCCTCGGTGCGCGGGCGCAAATGATCCACGTCATGCTGCGCCCGTGTTACTACCCATTGCCGTTTTCCCACCCGTGGTTTACGCTTTTGTGTTAACCCTTATTTCGCTTTTTTCACCCCAAGGAGAGTCTATGTTCCGACGTTCGATGTTGACCCAGGCCCTGCTCGCGACCGTACTGGCCGCCAGTGGATTTGCCGCCACCGCGCAAGAAAAAGTCACGGTGCAACTCAAATGGTTGCCGCAGGCGCAGTTCGCCGGCTACTACGTAGCCCAGGCCAAAGGCTACTACAAGGCCGAAGGTCTGGACGTGACGATCAAGGCCGGTGGGCCCGACGTATCACCTGTCCAGGTCATTGCTGGCAAGGGCGCGGACGTGGTCGTCAACTGGATGCCCGACGCACTGGCTGCGCGTGAAGCCGGCGTGCCGCTGGTCAACATCGCCCAGGTATTCAATCGCTCCGGCCTGATGCTGACCTGCAAGAAGTCCAGCGGCGTCAGCAGCCCGAAAGACCTCAAGGGCAAGACCCTGGGCGTCTGGTTCGGCGGCAATGAATACCCATTCCTGAACTGGATGGCCAAGCTCGGTCTCAAGCCCGACACCGACATCAAGATCATGAAGCAGGGCTTCAACGTCGACCCGCTGTTGCAGAACCAGGCCGCGTGCATCTCGACCATGATCTACAACGAGTACTGGCAGGTGGTCGATGCTGGCGTCAAGGAAGCCGATCTGGTGACCTTCTTCTATGAAGACCAGGGCGTTGCCTCGCTGGAGGATGGTCTGTATGTGCTCGAATCCAATCTGAAGGACCCGGCCTTCGTCAAACGCATGGGCAAGTTCCTCAAGGCCACCTTCAAGGGCTGGAACGACGCAGTCAAAGACCCGGCCGGCGCTGCCAAGATCGTCGTGGCCGCCGACACCTCCGGCAGTTCCAGCGAAAAGGTACAAAAACGCCAGATGGAAAACGTCGCCAAGCTGATCACCAACGCCAATACCGCGAAGATCGGCTACCTCGAGCCGGCGGCCTACGAGCGCACGGTCAAGGTTCTGCTGTCCAGCGGCAGCTCACCGGTGATCAAGAAGGATCCGGGTAAGGCGGGTTATACCCATGCCGTTTGGGAAGCCGCGAAGTAAAGCCGCGCCATCCGATCTGGGAGCCGCCTGACCGGGTGGCATTCCAGCTCAGAAATCGCCCCTGCCGCTGACGCCGCAGGGGCTTTTTTCGCCATGTCCCCCGGCATTGGCACAGTCATGGCCTGACGGACCTGCCGGTCACCGTCGAAGGACTGTTCTACCGTGCGCGCGCGTTCTGCGCCCGCCGATCGGGAATGTATAGTTTGCCGGGTATGGCGGGTACGGTGCCCGGCCAGGAATCGTGGAGAAATGTCATGGGTCTTTTTCAGGCAGTGGCGGGTGCTATCGGCGGTGCGCTGGCCGACCAGTGGAAGGACTTTTACACGGTGCCAAGCGGCTTGCCGGCAACGGCGGCGCTGTTCGCCGCAGTGCCGCAGGGCAGCAATGCCGGACGCGGCTCGAATACAAAGGCTTCCTCGAACATCATCACCAATGGCTCGAAGATCGTTGTTCCCGAAGGCTACGGGCTGCTGCTGCTCCAGGATGGCGCGATCACCGGCTTCGCCGCCGAGCCGGGCGGCTACGAATGGCGCTCGAATGACCTCAACTCGAAGTCGATTTTCTCGGGCGATGGCCTCGTCGATTCGCTCGTCAAACAGAGCTGGGAGCGTTTCAAGTTCGGCGGCCAGCCGGGTTCGCAGCAGGCGGCCTTCTTCGTCTCGCTCAAGGAGTTGCCGGACAACCGCTTCGGTACGCAATCCGAAATCTACTGGGACGACGGCTTCCTGAACACGCAAGTCGGCGCTGTCACGCGTGGCTCCTACACTTTGAAGATCGTCGATCCGATCCTGTTCGTGAAGAACTTCGTGCCGGCCACGTATCTGCAGAGCGGCCAGGTATTTGACTTCACCGACATCGACAATGCCGCCGCCAGCCAACTCTTCAACGAAGTTGTTGGTTCGCTCGCGCCAGCCTTCAGCCTGTACACGAACGACCCGGGCAAGGGCAATCGCATCACCCGGCTGCAGCAGGATTCGGTCGGTTTCGCCAAAAGCTTGTCTGATGCGGTGGAGACTGGCTATCAGTGGAAAACCGATCGCGGCCTGGCGATCGTCAAAACCGCCATTGTTTCCATCGAATACGACGCGAACACACGCGAACTGCTCAAGACCGTGCAGCGCGCCGATGCGCTGGCCGGTGCGCGCGGCAACTCCAATTTGCAGGCCAGCGTCGCTCAGGGCATGCAGTCGGCTGGCGAAAACACCGGTGCGGCGGGCATGATGGGTCTGGGCATGGCATCGGGCATGATGGGCGGCATCGGCAGCTTGCAGCAGCCGGTTGCGCCGGCCGCGCCAGCTGCGGACGACCCGATCGCCAAATTGAAGAAGGCCAAGGAGATGCTCGATCTCGGCCTGATCACGCAGACCGATTACGACGCGGTCAAAGCCAAGGCGCTGGGTCTGTAAGCCGCGAGCCGGGCAACAAGCCTTGTCGAACGCCGACACTCCGCCGCCGGGGCCTCCAACCACCGGCCCGGGGTCGCCGCAGGACGTGCCGCCGCCACCGGGCAGTTTTGCTATCGACCCGGCCACGCTGCCCGAACCGATCCGCGATGAATTGCGGGCGAGCGACCCGGTCGCCATCGACATGTCCGCCGAGGAGCTCAAGGACGGCCTCAACCGCTGCCCGAAATGCGGCGCGACCGACATCCGGCACAAGCCCGGCAGCGACCTGCTGATCTGCCTGTACTGCCGCAACGAATGGCATGGCATGCGGGTCGAGGAGGAATTCGGACTCGGCGAGGGCATAGACCAGCTCAAGGGCACGGTCATTGCGTCCGGTGCGCGGGACATCGCGTTGGATGCCGCCAGCCTGATGAGCTTCAAGTGCACTGGCTGCGGCGCCGAGGTGACGATCAATACCGAAAGCGCGATGACAGCGCGTTGCCACTGGTGCCGCCACGTCTTCGGCGTCAACGAACAGGTGGCGAACGGCGCGGTGCCCGACGCGGTGTTGCCCTTTCACATCAAGAAGGACGACGCGGTCGCGCGTATCCGCCAATTCGTGGGCAAACGGCGCATGTTCGCGCTCAAGGCCTTCAAGGAGCAGTTCACGCCCGAAAACGTCATCGGCGTCTACCTGCCCTACATGATCGTCGATGGCAACACCAGCGTCGATGTCGCGGGCAAGGCCGAGATCGAGACGCGGCGCTATACGCGGGGCAGCGGCAAGAACAAGACGACCTACTACGATGCCGACGTGTACCAGGTGCAGCGGCACGTCGACTTCACCGTGGACGACCTGACGCTGGAATCCTCCACCAACGCGGCAACCTGGACACGCGCGCCAACACCAACAACATCATCAACACGATCCTGCCGTTCGACACCAAGAACGCGGTGAAGTGGAACGCGTCCTACCTGGTCGGTGTCAGCTCGGAGAAGCGCGACCGGGACGTGGAGCACCTGCGCCCGCGCCTGGAGGACCAGTTGCTGTCGATCGCCCGCGCCCAGGTCGAAGCATCGGTGAGCCGCTACGATCGCGGCGTGCGCTGGGAGCAGGAACGCCTCGACGTACACGGCACGCGCTGGGTGTCGATGGTACCTGCCGGTGTGGCTTTATTCGTACCACCAGCCGGGCAGCAACGGCGGCATGCTGCACTACATCGCGGTCAACGGCCGCACCGGCGAGACCATGGGCAGCGTGCCGGTGCAGCAGTGGAAGCTCCTGCTGGCGGCGCTCACCGTCGGCAGCTTTCTCGAAGGCATTGCACTCTGGATCCTGGGGAGTACGTCATGAGCGACGACGGCGGACTATGGCTGCTGGCGATGGGCCCGGCCGGTGCAACCCTGCTGTATTGGGCCTTGTACCGGTATTACCGCAACACCGACAAATCGCACGCCTTCGAACACGAAACCGCCGTCGAGGCCAAGCCGGTGACCGGCTCTGACCATAAGGTCGACGAGGTAAAGGGCACGCAAAGGTCGCGCATACCTGACGACAACATGCGTGCGTACCGCAAGCGCGTGAAGCGTATCCAGGGCGACACCGACACCCGCTAGCGGGGACGGAGTGGGCCTCTCGGCGCACAGATCACTTCTCGATCTTGCGCACGATCACCGTCGCGCCCCGATCCAACCCGGTTCCCGCACCCCGTATCGCGTATGCCGCATCCAAATGATAGATTTCGTTCCCGTTCCTGAACATGTAGAAGCATCCTTTGAAGTTGCCGTCCTTCGAATAGTGCTGATCGATACACAGTTTTCCATCGTCTTCGATCTGCCAGCTTCCCCAAATCAAGACCGGGTCGTGATTGCCGAACAGCCGCCCGTCAAGCCGGCCGTCCTGGTGATAGACATTCTTGGTCGTCGACGTTTCACGGCGCGTTTGCGCCATGCCAATGTTGGCGGTCGGCAGCATGGCGATCCACATCGCCTTGTCGACCCTGACTGCCCCTTTGTCGATCACCTCGCCCAGAGTGGCGAGTGTCGTTTGCGCGCCTGCACTGCACGCGCCGGCTATCGCCAGCATGGCCATGATCTTCTTGCCAAACATAATTGCGCCTCCTGAAGTCGGGCGCAAACGACGCGAAGAAAAATCAAAAACGGAATGCCGGAGCCCCCGCCGGACTCCGTACGGTGCACCGTGGTACGTCCACTGCTGATACTACGCCGCGCATGGCACCCCGTCAAAGCGTTGGGGGCGATTGCGCGGCCCAGCGCCTCGCTGACGAGCCTCAAATAGTCATGGCGCCCATGAATCGCCGCATCATGGGCGATATCAAACAGGTGATAGCGGTTCTTGCCCGCTTGTTTGGCCAGGTACATGGCCTGATCGGCATGGCGTACGAGCACATCGGCATCTACGCCTTCCTGCGGGTAAAAGGTGACGCCGATGCTGGCGGAGACTTGCCCGCTCTCATCTGGCTCAGCATCTCCGACTCTGCGCTTGAGGGAAGGTCGACCTCAGTGGCTGCTGCCGCCCGCGATCGCTCGATCGCCGGGATGCAGTCCCAGCACTGATCCAGATCGAGGTGGACCACAGCGAGTGCTTGATCACGACACTGACTTTGTGCAATGGCCTGATGCAAGCGGTCGCTCAGCAATAGCCGGTTCGGCAAACCGGTCAAGGTGTCGGAGCGGGCCATGCGTTCGAGTTCGCCCTGGTGGGTCTTGACGGCGGTGATGTCGGCGCGCTACCGGCAATTTCACATTCCGTGCGCCCTTGAGCAAGGCTACCAGCCGCTGCTTCGGCGCGAGGTAATAATCCCGGGCGCCTGCATTTCGACCGCCCACAGGACAGTCTTCGAAGAATGCCTCCAACAAACCAAGGCTTGCGTTGATGCTCTCCCTGAGCAAGGGGGCTTTGGTCGGGTGCTCCAAGCAATGCCGTTTTCCCTTACAGTCATTCATGCATCGCTGGCCGACATGGTGTCTGCGGCTGACCTAACCCGGAGCCCATCACGTGACTGATTCAGTCCCCTACATACCTCCTGCCATCTGGACCTGGAACAAGGAAAACGGCGGCCAGTTCGCCGCCATCAACCGCCCGATCGCAGGGCCGACCCACGACAAGGAACTGCCGATCGGCCGTCACCCCTTGCAGTTGTATTCAATGGGGACTCCCAATGGCGTCAAGGTGACGGTGATGCTCGAGGAACTGCTCGCGCTGGGCCATGCTGGCGCCGAATATGACGCCTGGCTGATCCGCATCAGCGACGGTGATCAGTTCGGCAGCGGATTTGTCGAGGTCAACCCGAACTCCAAGATTCCGGCGCTGATGGATCGCAGCGGGCCGCGCCCGATCCGGGTCTTCGAGTCCGGTGCCATCCTGACCTATCTGGCCGAAAAGTTCGGCGCCTTGTTGCCAACCGAAGCAGCACAACGCGCCGAGTGTCTCTCGTGGCTGTTCTGGCAAATGGGCAGCGCGCCCTATCTGGGCGGCGGGTTCGGCCATTTCTACGCCTACGCCCCGAGCAAGATGGAATACCCGATCGACCGCTTCGCAATGGAAGTCAAGCGCCAGCTTGACGTGCTCAACCGCAGACTGGCAGCAAGCCCTTATCTGGCTGGCGACGAGTACACCATTGCCGACATCGCCGTATGGCCCTGGTACGGCACGCTGGCCAAAGGCCTGCTGTACTCGGCCGGTGAGTTCCTGCAAGTACAGGAATACACCCATGTGCAACGCTGGACCGATGACATTGCGCAGCGTCCGGCAGTCAAGCGTGGTCGCATGGTCAACCGCACCTTCGGCGAGCCTGCCAGCCAGTTGCATGAGCGCCACGAGGCGACGGACTTCGACACCCATACCCAGGACAAGCTGGCGGCGAAGTAGCCCTTTCGCGGACACTACGGCAAAGCACGGGCACAGCTCGGGTACAGCTCGGGTACAGCGCCGGCCGCCGCCAGATGGCCGTCCACCGCAACGTATTGCCTGACACGAGCGTGTCACACACCGACGGGAGGATTGCCGACCATGGCGGACATCACGATTTACCCTAGAAACGGCAGTTGAACGCGCCCGAGCGTACTCCGATGGGCGTGCCAGGCAAGGCGAGAGGACGCCGCGCACTTCTGTGCGCAAGGACGAACAACGCCGCATGGCGCGTTCAGCGGGGTGCGCTCGGGTGCGTAGCGCTGTCACCATACTGGTGAACCACATCGTGGCCTCGTTGTTCAGTGTGCCTGCGGGCTGCCAGCGAGACGCAAGCGGTCAACTGCCGTTTCTAGGTTTACCACAACCCTGCTTGCGGCACGTCGCACAACACGCTGGCTACCCGGCTCGGCCGCTCGTCTGAAACGGTGTTGGAGATCCTGCCTTCGGCGCACAAGGATGCCTTCAAGGCTCCTGCCTGAGCAGTGGAATGGCCTTGCGACCCAGTGGTTCGTCCTCGAAGAAGACCAGGACCGCTGGCGCCGTGGTGACTTTCCAGCGCGGCTGCTCGACTACCCACTTTTGAACAAACTCGCTGACGGTTTGTCGACTGGCCTCGCGCTGCAGCAGCAACAGTTGTGCCGTCGACGCCTTTTCGCCCAGCCTGGTCGTGATGGATCTCTGCAGCGCTTGCACGGCGTCCGTTCCAGTGAGCGGTGACCACAAGCCGCTTGAGAACGATTCGAGCCTTCCGGTATCGATGGCCACCGGCAACGATGCATGTACCGCCGGCGCCACGACGATCAGCGTGTCGCCATTGACGCGAAACGACCAGTCCTTCGACAACGGGATGTGATACCGGTAGACCGCTGGAACCCGCACCTGAGCCACGGTCCTGCCCACAGGTACTCCGAGCACCGTGTGGCTGGTCGTCGAGTCGAACCGTTCCTCGGCGGTGATCGTGCTGACTTCCAGCAGTCCACCGGGCGAGCGCATGACAACGATGTCACGCGTCGAATGAGACGATTGCACTCGATCGGCTCCAAACCACAATCGGTAGGCAAGAAAGGCGTTCAGCAACAGGCTGACAGCAACAAGTGCGGAAAGGATCGACTTCATCGTGACCGGAAAGTGAGTGGAATCCGCGGATTGCTGCTTGCGTTGCGCCTGATCGAAGCGACAGACGTCACCAGCAATGCCCCCCGGCTGCGGAACCTTGACTTGAGCCATCATAGATGGCATTGGCTGTTCAAGCCATGTTGGCTGCCATGCCGACGGCGACCCTGCTATTCTTGCCGCTACCGTCCCAGCCACTTGCGCCAACTGGTGCAAAATCTGGCGCACGAACTCAGGCCGCAAGGGTTCCATGTCGCGCATTTCGTCATCGACGGCGGCAAGGGCTTGATCAACCAGGACACGGGCCGCCCCACCGACAATGGCGTGTCGCTCACAATGTCCTGACCGCCCCATTTCCGGAGAATACGCATGCTCGACCTGTTGCTCCACAACGCCACCCTGCCCGACGGCCGCAGCCCGATGTCGATTGCAGTACAGGACGGGCGTATCGTCGAACTAGCGCCTGTGATCGACGCGCCTGCGCGCGAAACCATCGATGCCCAGGGCCTGCTCGTGAGCCCGCCCTTCGTCGACGCCCATTTCCACATGGATGCCACGCTGAGCTATGGCATACCGCGGGTCAATCAGAGCGGTACCCTGCTCGAAGGCATCGCCTTGTGGGGTGAACTCAAGCCCATCTTGACCGCCGAGGCCGTGATCGAGCGCGCGCTGGCGTATTGCGACTGGGCCGTAGGGCGCGGGCTGCTGGCGATCCGATCGCATGTGGACACCAGCGACCCGTCAATGCTCGCGGTCGAAGCCTTGCTCGAAGTGAAGAAACGTGTCGCGCCCTACCTGGACCTGCAACTGGTGGCATTTCCGCAGGATGGCGTACTGCGTGCTCCGGGCGGCCTGCCCAATCTGGAGCGCGCGCTGGACCTGGGCGTAGACGTGGTCGGCGGCATTCCGCACTTCGAGCGCACCATGGCCGAGGGCACTGAGAGCGTGCGCCTGTTATGCGAAGTGGCGGCGCGGCGCGGCAAGCTGGTGGACATGCATTGCGACGAGTCCGATGACCCGCTGTCGCGCCATGTCGAGACGCTGGCATGCGAAACCCAGCGTCTGGGTTTGCAAGGACGCGTCACCGGCTCCCACCTGACCTCAATGCATTCGATGGACAACTACTATGTGTCCAAACTATTGCCGCTGATGGCCCAGGCGCAGCTGCATGTGGTCAGCAATCCGCTGATCAACATCACCCTGCAGGGTCGCCACGACAGCTACCCCAAGCGTCGCGGCATGACCCGCGTGCCGGAGCTGATGGCGCACGGCGTCAACGTCGCGTTCGGTCAGGACTGCGTGATGGACCCCTGGTATGCGCTGGGCAGCGCCGACATGCTCGAAGTAGCCGGCATGGGCCTGCATGTGGCCCAGATGACGAGCCAGGCTGCGATGCGCCAGTGCTTTGATGCCGTGACATGCAACCCGGCAAAGATCCTGCAACTCGACGGTTACGGTCTGGAGCCGGGTTGCCACGCCGACTTCGTGTTGTTGCAGGCACGTGACACCATCGAGGCGATTCGTTTGCGCGCCACCCGCCTGAAGGTATTTCGGCGTGGCAAACTGATTGCCGAGTCGCCCGAGGCCAGCGCCTCCCTGTACCTGGATGGTAGGCCGACGGCCACCGCCTACATGATGGCGGCCACGCGCGCTGGCTGAATCCCGCGTCCTCAGGACATGCGCATGTCACCCGACGATACCGTCTTTAGCGTCCACCAGCTCGCCAAGACCTACCGCACCGGTGAGGTGGAAGTCATCGCGCTGCATGACGTATCCCTGGAGATCGGCCGTGGCGAGTTCATCGTCTTGCTCGGCGCGTCGGGCAGCGGAAAAAGCACCTTGCTCAACATCCTGGGCGGTCTCGACGTGCCCACCAGCGGCGAGGTGCGGTTCGGCCAACAGGTACTGAGCCAGGCCAGCGAATCCGAACTCACCCGCTACCGGCGCGAACACGTGGGTTTCGTGTTCCAGTTCTACAACCTGATTCCGAGTCTGACCGTGCATGAAAACGTGGCACTGGTCACCGACATTGCGCGCGACGCTATGGGCATCGACGAGGCTATCGATCTGGTCGGCCTGGGCCCGCGGCGCAACCATTTTCCGGCCCAGCTCTCCGGCGGCGAGCAACAGCGGGTTGCCATCGCGCGCGCCATCGTCAAGAAGCCCGAAGTCTTGCTGTGTGACGAGCCCACCGGCGCACTCGACTACACCACCGGCAAGCTGGTGCTCGATGTGATTGAGAAAGTCAACCGCGAACTGGGTACTACGGTCATCGTGATCACGCACAACGCCGCCATCGCGCGCATGGCCAACCGCGTGATCTACCTCGGCGACGGACAAGTACTGCGCATCGAGGCCAACGCGCACCGACTGTCCCCGGCAGAGCTGGCTTGGTGACATGATGAAGGCCCTCGACCGCAAGCTGCTGCGCGACCTGCGCCTGATGTGGAGCCAGGTGCTGACCATCGCCCTGGTCGTGGCCAGTGGCATCGGCGGCTTTCTGATCACCTTGTCGGCGGTGGACTCGCTGGCCTTGGCGCGTGACCGGTTCTATGCCACCGGACAGTTCGCCGATGTGTTCGCCAGCGTCAAACGCGCACCCGACGCGCTGGCCCAGACCTTGCGCGCATTGCCCGGCGTGGCCGATGTACAGACCACGATCGAGATGATGGTGCGCGTGGGCATCGAGGGCAATGCGGATCCGATCATCGGGCAACTGATAGGACTGGACCCGCGTCAACCTCAGCGCATGAATCTGCTGACGGTACGCGGCAAAGCCACCGGCGATACCAGCCTGTCGCCCGGACCCGCTCGCTCGGATGGCGCCCTGCCGGTTTGGATCTCCGAGACCTTCGTGATCGCGCATCAGCTCAAACCCGGCGACCGACTCTCGGCGCTGATCAACGGCAAGTACCGTGCACTGGTGATGACCGGTGTCGCTCTGTCTCCCGAGTACATCTTCGCTGCGCTCGGAGGCTTGCCCGATCAACGGGGTTTCGGCGTATTCTGGCTCGACCGCGATGCGCTGGCAGCGGCCTACGACATGCAAGGCGCCTTCAACCGGGTGGCGGTCAAGCTGGCGCCCGGCGCCGACGAGCGCCCGGTCATCGATGCACTGCAGCGCCAGCTTGCGCGCTATGGCGGGCGTGAGGCTTTCGGACGCGAACAGCAGACCTCCAACGCCATGCTGAATGACGAGATCAAGGGCCAGCAAGTCCTGGGTACCGTGTTGCCGTCGATCTTTCTCGGGGTCGCCGCCTTCCTGCTCAATGTCGTGGTGTCGCGCCTGGTCGCCACACAGCGAGAGCAGATCGCCGCGCTCAAGGCCCTGGGTTACGCCAACGCAGCCATCGCAGCGCACTACCTCAAGATGGTGATGGCTATCGTGGCGCTCGGACTGGCGCTGGGGCTGGCGCTGGGACATGTGGTGGGCGGCATGTTCACCGATCTGTACGCCGAGTTCTTTCGCTTTCCCGAATTCAGCCACCATGTGGCACCGTGGCTGATCGTCACCAGCGTCCTGCTGACAGTCGCAACCGCGGTGCTCGGCACGCTCAATGCGATCAGCGCCACGGTGCGCCTGGCTCCAGCCGAGGCCATGCGTCCTCCGGCACCGGGGCACTATCGGCGCACGCTGCTCGAGCGGCTCGGCATCACCGCCATTCCGACTGCAGTACGCATGATCCTGCGCAACATGGAGCGCCGGCCCTGGCGCAGCGCCTTGTCCATCGGTGGCGTTGCCGCATCCGTGGCGATCGTGATCATGGGCAACTTCTTCAGCGACGCGATCGACTACATCGTGGACACCCAGTTCCAGCTGGCCATGCGCAACGACCTCTCGGTCTGGACCCCGGAGGTCGTGCCGGCCCATGCGCGCCACACCTTGCAGCGCCTGCCCGGCGTGCGCAGCGTGGAGTCAAGCCGCACGGTGCCGGTGACGCTGGTGCATGGCCACCTGCGTGAACGCAGCCAGATACAAGGTCGCGACGCGCCAGGCCAGCTCAGCCGCATCATCGACCTGCATCAGCGCGAACACCGCATCGACGGCGACGGACTGGTGCTGACCGATCGGCTCGCCGACAAACTCGACGCGCAGGTGGGCGATACGCTGCAGGTCGAGGTGCTTGAAGGGCGCACGCGCACGTTGGAGCTGGTGGTTCAGGCCACAGTCAGCGAAATGATGGGTCTGAACGTCTACATGCGCCGCGACGCGCTGAACCGGCTGCTCGGCGACGGTGACCTGGCCAACGGCTTTGCCTTGTCGCTGGTACCCGGCCAGGAGGCCACGGTGCTCGCCGCGACACGGCGCATGCCGGGCGTGGCCGGCGCGTTCAGCAAGGCCACCACCTTGCGCAACATGCAGGAAATCAGTGCGCGCAACATCCGCATCATGAGCACGGTGCTGACCATATTCGCCAGCGTCATCGCCATCGGCGTGGTCTACAACAATGCCCGCATCGCGCTGGCCGAGCGCACCTGGGAACTGGCCAGCCTGCGCGTACTGGGCTTTACGCGCGCCGAAGTCTCCAGCCTGCTGCTCGGCGAAATGGCCTTTTCCATTGCCGCCGCATTGCCGCTGGGCATGGCCCTGGGCCTGGGCCTGGTGCATATGATCGCTGCGCTGCTGCAGAACGATCAGTTCCATTTTCCGGTGGTGATTTCGGCCCACACCTACGCATGGGCCGCGATCTGCGTCATGGCCGCCGGCCTGGCCAGCGCAATGGTGGTGCGCCGGCGCATCGACCGGCTGGACATGGTGGCGGCACTCAAGACAAGGGAGTAAAACAAGCATATGCAACGCAAGACCCTGCTGTACGCCGGCCTGAGCCTGGCCGCACTGACCGCCCTGCTGGCCTGGGCGTTTGCCCCGCGTCCGATCGAGGTCGAGGTGGCGCAGGCCCGCATGGGTCGCTTCGAAACCACGATTGACGAAGACGCCCGCACCCGCTTGCGCGAGCGCTACGTCGTCTCCGCGCCGCTGGCCGGCAGCCTGCAGCGCATGACGCTACGCGAAGGGGACAAGGTCCGGGCCGATGACGCCGTTGCCACGCTGACACCGGTGCTCAGCCCGATGCTGGACGAACGCACGTTGCGTGAGCAGCATGCGCGCATAGGCGCAGCGCAAGCGGCCGTATCGCAGGCGGCCAGTGGTGTCAACGCGGCCACGGTTGCGCTGGAACAGTCACGCCTGACGCAGCGGCGCACCGAACAACTGGCACAACAGGGATTCGTGTCGCCGAATCGGATCGACAACGACCGGATGGCCACGCGCACCGCTGAAAGCAATCTGGCGGCCGCCAACGATGGCCAACAGATCGCGCGCCACAACCTGGCCCAAGCCCGCGCGGCCCTGGCCAGTGTGCGCTCCAGTTCGGCTGGCGCCGCGTTTGTCGTGCGCTCGCCGGTTGCCGGGCAGGTGCTCAAGCGGCACCAGACCAGCGAGGGCGTGGTGCTGCTGGGCACACCGCTCGTCGAGATCGGCGACACCAGCCGGATGGAAGTGGTGGCCGAACTGCTGACCAGCGACGCCCTGTTGGCGCGCGCCGGCAGCGCGGTGCGCATCGAACGCTGGGGCGGGCCAGGGCTCCTGCAAGGCGAGGTGCGCATGACCGAGCCGGCAGCATTCACCAAGGTGTCGGCGCTGGGCGTCGAGGAGCAGCGGGTGAATGTGCTGATCGACATCACCAGCGCGCATGACCAGTGGCAGGCGCTGGGCGACGGTTACCGCGTCGGCGTACGCATCGTCACGCGCCACGAAGACGCGGTGTTACAGGTCCCGGTCAGCGCGGTGTTCCCATTGCCCAGCGGCGCCGACGGTGCAGCGCCAGGCCATGCGGTATTCGTGCTCGATGGCGGTCGCGCGCGGCTGCAGGCCATCACCATAGGCGATCGCAACAGCAGCGACGCCTGGATCGTGAAGGGATTGAAGGCCGGCGAACGGGTCATCGTTTACCCGCCCACCACCGTACGCGACGGCGCGCGCGTGCGGGCCCGCGCCGTCTAAGGCAACGCCGAACAAGTCCCCGCGGATCAGCGCACCTCGGTTTCGGATCGGATGCAAGGCGCAAAGGGACGTGGCTGATGCGGGCGTCCCGGCGCAGTTCGGCCTGGGCCGCGTTCAGCGTCGGCGTGCCGAGCGCACACCGTCGAGCGACGTCACCAGCCGGATTACCTGCTGCAGCCGTTCAGCGTCGGTGACCTCAACGGTGAAGATCATCCAGGCCTGGTTGCGCAGCGTCTGGGTCTGCACGCCGATGACGTTCATCTTTTCCTTGAGAAACAGTTCGGAAATATCGCGCAGCAAGCCCTGACGGTCACCGGCCTGCACCGCCACGTCCACCGGATAGACCGGTGCGCGCTCGCCCCGGGCCACGCCCCACTCGACCTCGATCACCCGCTGCGCATTGCGCGCCTTGAGCTCGCGCAGATTGGGACAGTCGGCGCGGTGCACACTGACGCCCTTGCCGCGGGTGACAAAGCCGCTGATCGGATCGGGCGGCGCCGGTTTGCAGCAGCGCGCCAACTGCGTCAACAATGAATCGATGCCCACCACCAGCACACCACCACCAGCCGATTTGACCGGTGCAGTGGGGGCCTTGATCAGCGGTGCATCCTGTGGCGGCGCCACCGGTTCCGCCGGCCTGAGCGCCTGCTCGATGTTGCGCAGCGAGAACTCGTCCTTGCCCACGGCCTGGAACAGATGCTCGGCATCGCCAAAACCCAGGCGACCGGCCAGGGCATCGTGATTGACCGAGGTCTTGCCCTCGCGCTGCAACTGTTTCTCGACCGCATCACGACCGCGCGCGATGGTAGCGTCCGCCGCCTGGGCATTGAACCAGGCACGCACCTTGGAGCGTGCCCGATGGCTGGCCAGGAAACCCAGCTCCGGGCTCAGCCAGTCGCGCGACGGTCCGCCCTCCTTGGCGGTGGTGATCTCCACCGTCTGGCCGTTGCGCAGCGGCGTGTTGAGCGTGACCATGGCGCCATCGACCCGCGCGCCGCGGCAGCGGTGCCCGAGGTCGGTATGCACGCTGTAGGCAAAGTCCAGTGGCGTCGCAGCCTCGGGCAACTCGACGATCGCGGCGTTGGGCGTCAGCACATAGATGCGATCCTCGAACAAGCCCTGGGCCCGGTCGCCGGACAATTCGCGCTCCCAGTCCAGCAGTTGGCGCAGCACCGCAATCTTGGCCTCGTAATGCCCGGTAGCGGCCACGCCCGCGTAGCCCTTGATGCCCGACTCCTTGTACAACCAGTGGGCGGCAACGCCATGCTCGGCATGGTCGTGCATTTCCTGGGTACGGATCTGGACTTCGATGGGCTGACCTTGCGCGTCACGCACCACCGTATGCAGAGAACGATAGCCGTTGGCCTTGGGTTTGGCGATGTAGTCGTCGAACTCCTCGGGCACCGGACTGAAGCGATGGTGTACCGCGCCCAGCGCCTGGTAGCAGTCGGCCACGGTGGCCACGATGATGCGCAAGGCACAAATGTCGTACACGTGGGAAAAGGCCAGCGACTTGCCGCGCATCTTCTTGACGATGCTGTAAATGTGTTTGGGCCGCCCCTGCACCGTGGCCACGATGCCGTCCTGGCGCAAATCGGACTGCAGTTGCGCGCGCAACTGCTCCACCGCATGCTCGCGCTGGGAGCGTGTCTGCTCGAGCTTGTGCGCCACATCGCGATAGGTGTCGGGCTCGAGAAACCGCAGCGCCAGATCTTCGATCTCCCATTTGAGTTGCCAGATGCCGAGCCGGTTGGCCAGCGGCGCGAACACCAGCAAGGCTTCTGCCGGCACTTCCGGTGGCGGGATCTTGCGGCTGGCCGCGTAATAACGCAGCGTCTGCAGCCGCGAGGCCAGGCGCAACATGACGACGCGAAGATCGCGCGAAAACGCCAGCAGCATCTTGCGCACGTTCTCCACCTGGGCGGCGGTCGCCTGCGGCATCGCCGTCGGCGCACCCGGCAGGTCAATGCGCACAGCGGAACCGGTCTGGCGCTGCAGCCGCACCAACTTGGTCGTCTCCATTGCCAGGTCGGCCAGGTTGCGGCCAAAACGCTTGCTGATCGCCTCTTGCGGACGTGTCAGGTGCTCGCAGGCATACACCAGATAGGTCGCGCCCTGCATGAACTCGGAGCCACCGATGGACGCGATGATCTGAGCCACTGCATGCGCATGGGCCAGCGTCCCCTCGCCGGTGTCGAGCAACTCGTCCGCAATCAAGGGTTGCGCAAATGCGCGTACCCGGGCCAGCACCTGGTCCGGGTCGGCAACGGACTGCGCACCGGGGTCAGACGCTTCAATCAGCGGCAGTAAATCCGTATCGGTCCGCCGGCCAGGATCACCTGTCTTCATCAGCCCGCTGTCGATGCAGGATCGAGTACAAAACCGCAGACGGTGGCCAGTTGGTCTTCGGCAATCAGGGTCGGTGCATGGCCGACACCGCCAAATTCGACCAGACGCGCCCTGGGCCCGCGCGCGCACATGGCCATGGCGGTCTCGTGCGACAACAGATCGGACTCGGAGCCGCGCAGCAACAAGGTCTGGGCCTGAATGCCGTCATACAGTTGCCATATGGCCTCCTGGCCCTGCAGGGCGGACTCGCGCGTGAGGGTGCGAAACGGCAGCGCAATGGCCGGGTCGTAATGCAGTGTGAACATCCCCACTTCACCGGGAATCGGTTTGACCATGGCACGCGACAAGGCGAGCCATTGCTCCGGCGTGTGCGGACCAAAACTGGTCGAAATCGCCCACATCGCATCGGCGGCCTGCTGCACCGACGTGAACCGACCGGTCTGCCCCAGATAGGTACCAATGCGCTCGAGTGCCTCCCAGCGCACGACCGGACCGACGTCGTTGAGCACCAGACGGCGGATCCGCACCGGCAACGGCAAGTCGCTCTGGCCGGCCAGCACCATGCCAATCAGTCCACCCATGCTGGTGCCGACCCAGTCCAGCGTGGTCGGCTGCAATTGGGCGATCAGCGCCAGCATGTCTGCCGCATACTGCGGAATCTGGTAGCCCATAGGCTCCTTAAGCCAGTCGCTCTGACCACGCCCTACCACATCGGGGCACACCACCCGCAGCTTGCTGCCGCCACGCGTGCACAAAGCCTGCGCCAGCACATCGAAGTCGCGGCCCTGGCGCGACAGGCCATGGACGCATACGACGACATGCGATGCGGCCGGGTCGCCCCATTGCCAGTAGGCCATGCGATGGCCTCCCTGGGCATCGGGACATTTCACATGGTGCAGTTCGGGATCGATGGGATTCATGGCAAAAAGTTCAGAGACAAAACAGAGACAAAATGACGACTGTCGATACATCGTAATTCAATTGGAGAATCATCATGCTCAAGGGCAAGACAGCATTGGTAACCGGATCCACCAGCGGCATTGGCCTGGGGATTGCCCAGGCACTGGCACAGCAAGGCGCCAACATCGTTTTGAACGGGTTTGGCGACGTGGAAGGCCCCAGGGCAGCGATCAGCGCGCTCGGCGTGAAGGTCGAGTACCACGGCGCCGACATGAGCAAACCGGCCGAAATCGACGCCATGATGCGTTTTGCTGCCGAGCGCTTTGGCCGCGTCGATATCCTGGTCAACAACGCCGGCATCCAGCATATGTCGCGCATCGAGAATTTCCCGGCCGAACGCTGGGACGCGATCATCGCCATCAACCTGTCCAGCGCTTTTCACGCAACGCGGCTGGCACTGCCCGCGATGCAAGCCGCCAAATGGGGTCGCATCATCAATATCGCGTCCGTGCACGGACTTGTCGGCTCGGCAGAAAAGTCGGCCTATGTCGCGGCCAAGCACGGCGTTGTCGGCCTGACCAAGGTCACGGCACTGGAAAACGCTGTTGGCGGCGTCACCTGCAACGCCATTTGTCCGGGCTGGGTATTGACGCCGCTGGTGCAAAAACAGGTCGACGCCAAGGCCGCCAGCCAGGGCGTATCGAACGACGAAGCCATCGCGCTGCTGCTGGATGAAAAAGAGCCTTCGCGGCAATTCACAACGCCCGACGAATTGGGAGCCCTGGCGGTGTTCTTCTGTTCGCCTGCGGGCAACAATGTGCGCGGCGTGGCCTGGAGCATGGACGGCGGCTGGACCGCCCAATAAGCGCTGCGGCGGGCCGGCGCGATGGCGCCGCTACCTCAGTTGCGGTTGTTGCGCCGCGCCTCGCGTGCCTGTTCGCCCAAACGCCGCTGGCGGCATACCGGATGTGCTGCGAACTCGGCCGAAGCGCATCGGTCATTCATGCAGGTTTGAAACCCCAGCAACACGCGGCCTTCGCAGGCCTTCTCCGGGTTGGCCGTTCCGGCTGCAGGCGCGGCGCGCGAGTCGGCAACAAGGGGGACAACCGGCTTGGCCGGAACGGGCGACGCGGCCACAGGCACCGCGCGTACGACGGACGCGGCGGTCGTGGCAGCCGCGGCCGTAGCCTCGGGCGCTTCGACGGCCTTTGCGACGACGGGCTTGCCCTTTGCCACGGTCGGCTCGGGCCGGGTGGCGGCCTTTACGGGCGGATTCACGGCCGATGTCACTGTCGCATGCGTGGCAGCCGATGACGGTTCAACGGGTAGACTCGCCGCGACCAACGAAGGCGGTGCGGCGCTTGGCTCGGATGTCGGGGCCACCGCCGCCGCGGCGGCGGCGCCCTCGTCTGCCGTTGGTACGCCCGAGGACGCAGACGCTTGCACAACTTGCGTATTCGTCACCGGCCCTAAGGCCCACACCGCCAGTGCAACAGCCACCAGCAATGACGCCAACAGGGCCAAGCCCTTGATCGGAAGCGCGCGCGCCACGGCATCTACGCGTTTTTCCGCGCTATCGGGCCGTTCGGGTACATCGCCGGATGCGATGGCCCTGCTCGGGGCCTGCGGGGAGGACTCGATAGCGGTTGGCGCCTGCGCTGACTCAGCCTCGATCGTCGGCGTTTCTGGCGCGACCGGCAAAACCAGAGTCTGATCGTCCGGGCCCACCAGGGGAGATTCAGCACTATCGGGACTGCGTTCGATCAACAAGGTCTCGTCGGTCATCTGCTCGGTGTCGGGGAAGCCGGTGTGGGGGCCTTCCCTGTCCATGACACGGGTTTGCAGTTCGGTCCCGGTCTGCTCGCCGCGCGCCAGGCCGGCCAGACGCTTCAAGCGACGACGCGCCAGGTCGCCATAGATGCCATGCGGAAAACGATCCAGAAACCCCTGCAGATCGACCACGTCGTCTGAATCCTTGACGTCCTTCCAGTAAACCAGTTCGAGTTCCTGCGTCACCGTCGAACCCGAGGTGTCAGCCATCGCGGCGAGATTGTTGCCGCCGGACCGGCCATGCCGGCGCACGGCCTCATCCGCGCCGGGTCCGCCCCACTGCACGGCGGGACGCCTACCTGGTGGCGGTGCGATGGTCTGGTCGGCAACCGTGGCCACCGCCGCCTCCAAGGCGGCGGCAAATGCCTGCGCGTTGGCGAAACGCTGCTCGCGCGACGGCGCCAGGGCCTGTGCCAGCACGGCATCGATCGCCGGTGGCAATTGGGCATTGATCGTGGACGGCGGCGCCGGCGCGCCAGCAATAATCTGCTGGATGATGGCGAAATCGCTGGCACCATCAAACGGACGCTGACCCGTGAGCAATTGGTAAAGCAAGACCCCCGCGGCAAAGATGTCGGCGCGTGCATCGACCGCCAGACCCTGGACCTGCTCGGGAGCCATGTATTTGAGCGTACCGACCATCGATCCGCGGGTACGGGTGGCGTCGCCCGAGTCCTGAATCCGCGCCACGCCGAAGTCGGTCAACTTGACCCGGCCATCGGCCTCGACCAGCAGGTTGGCCGGCTTGACATCGCGGTGCACGATATTCTGGCGATGGGCGTAGTCCAGTGCCGACAGCAGGTCGCACATCATGTGCGTCGCCTGCGCCAGCGAAAACGTGATGCCGCTTTCGAGCAACTTCTTCAGATCATCGCCCCGTACGAATTCCATGACCAGATAGGCCATGTCGCCATGGCGGCCCGAGTCGTAGACACTGACGATGTGGGGATGCTGCAAACGGGCTGCGGAGCGCGCCTCAGTGCGAAACCTCGCTTCGTACTCGGCCGAGGCTTGCTGCGACAAGGCGTCGACCTTGATGGTCTTGATCGCCACGCGCCGCTCCAGGTTCGGGTCGCGCGCCTCGTACACCGTCCCCATCGCACCCTTGCCCAGGATGCGAATGATGTCGTACCGACCCAGTTTTCCCAAAGCCATCGCGGTTGTCCCCTTGGCAAACGTTCCCGCCATTTTCACTCAGGCGCAGGATGGACATCGCCGCGGGCGGGCGGCAGCTGTGATTCTGGTGTCGCTGGCTGTCTCCCTGCACGCATCACCAGCGCGGTGGCGACAACCGATACGCCACCACAACGCCAGCAAAAAAGGACTTGCGATCACTCGCAAGTCCTTGATGAATTGACATATTCTGGTGGGCGGTGGAGGTTTCGAACCTCCGACCCCAGCAGTGTGAATGCTGTGCTCTACCCCTGAGCTAACCGCCCTGTTGCCGTTGCCGGAACAGCCGCAGATTATGCCACAGCGTCAAGCCGCCTCTGGCGCCGGCCACAGAGTTTTTCCACCACTGGCCTTGTCCAGTTCCTTGAGAATCTGCGCATGGGCTTCGCAGTTCCGCGTCACTGGCCCGCAGCACCGGCAAATCGAAATCGCGCAGATCGACGTTGGCCACGGCCCCCACCTCGTCCGTAGCGGCATCGGTGTCCATCAACAACGCCTCCTGGCCGCGCGTCATGTTGATGTAGACATCGGCCAGCAGTTCGGCATCGAGCAAGGCGCCGTGCAGCGTGCGGCCCGAGTTGTCGACATCGAGACGGTCGCACAGCGAGTCCAGCGAATTGCGTTTGCCGGGATACATTTCCTTGGCCATGGCCAGGGTGTCGACGATTGCGCCCACCATACGGAGGAAACGGCCCGCGGCCGATCAGTTCCAGTTCCTTGTTCAGAAAGCCGACGTCAAACGGTGCGTTGTGGATGATGATCTCGGCGCCGGCCAGATACTCCAGCAACTCATCGGCGACCGCCGCAAACACCGGCTTGTCGCGCAGGAACTCGTTGCTGATGCCGTGCACCCGCAGCGCTTCCTCGTGGCTGTCACGCCCCGGGTTCAGGTAGAAATGCTTGTTGTTGCCGGTGAGCTTGCGGTGCAGCAGTTCGACGCAGCCGATCTCGATGATGCGGTCGCCGTTGTCCGGCGACAAGCCGGTGGTTTCGGTATCCAGAAAGATCTGGCGCATGGCGCGGTTTCAGTGGTTCTCTTTGGCGTGGTTGATCGAATAGCGCGGGATCTCCACCACCACGTCGGTCTGCGCCAGGATGGCCTGGCAACTCAGGCGCGAATTGGGCTCCAGACCCCAGGCGCGGTCGAGCAGGTCTTCCTCGCTTTCGTCCTGCTCGTTGAGCGAGGCAATGCCCTCGCGCACGATCACATGGCAGGTGGTGCATGCGCAACTCATGTCGCAGGCATGTTCGATGTTGATCTTGTTGTCCAGCAGCGCTTCGCAGATGGACGTGCCTGCCGGCGCGGAAATCTCGGCGCCCTGCGGACAGTATTCGGCGTGCGGCAGTATCTTGATGGTGGGCATGGCGTGCTGTCGCTCGGTTATTTCAGACGGTTTCGATGTTCTTGCCGGAGAGGGCCTGCTGGATGCCGCGGTTCATGCGCATGGCGGCGAAATCCTCGGTGCCCTGGGCCAGCGCCTTGCAGGTCGCCTCGATCACGGCGGGATCATCCGACGCCAGCACCTCACGCACCGTTTGCATCACGGCGAGCATGGCGGCGCGTTCGCCCGGCATCGAGCAGGTCGGCGTCGGCGTCCAGTGCGGTCTGTGTGGCCAGCAACAGGCGTTCGGCGTCGAGCCGGGCCTCGGCAATGGCGCGCGAGCGCATGTCCGACTGGGCGGTCGAGAAGCTGTCCTGCAGCATCTTGGCGATCTGGCCGTCGTCCAGGCCGTAGCTGGGCTTGACGTCGATCTGGGCCTGCACGCCGCTGAGCAGTTCCTGCGCCGCGACATTGAGCAGGCCGTCGGCGTCGACGGTGAACGTGACGCGAATACGCGCCGCGCCCGCCACCATCGGCGGAATACCGCGCAACTCGAAACGCGCCAGGCTGCGGCAATCCGCCACCATGTCGCGCTCGCCTTGCACCACATGCAGCGCCAGCGCGGTCTGGCCGTCCTTGTAGGTGGTGAAGTCCTGCGCCATCGCGGTCGGAATGGTCTGGTTGCGCGGCACGATGCGCTCGACCAGGCCGCCCATGGTCTCCAGACCCAGCGACAGCGGAATCACATCGAGCAGCAGCAGATCGCCATCGGGCTGATTGCCCGCGAGTTGATTGGCCTGGATCGCCGCGCCCAGCGCCACGACTTCGTCCGGATTGAGATTGTTCAGCGGCTCGCAATCGAAGAACCGTCCCACTTCAGCCTGGATCTGCGGCATGCGGGTCGAGCCGCCCACCATGACCACGCCCTTGATATCGGCGGCCACCAGTTTTGCGTCGCGCAAGGCCTTGCGTGCGGCGGTGATGGTGCGCGCTGTCAGCGCGGCAGTCGCCTGCTCGAACTGGCGCGCGTGACCTGCTGCGAGATGGTCTTTTCGCCAAAAACGGCGCTGAACGTGGCGCCGTCCTGCTTAGACAAGGCCTCCTTGCAGGCGCGTGCCGCGATGCTGAATGCCGTCTTGTCCGATGCGGCGGTCAAGGAAACGCCGGCCTGCCTGGCTACCAGCGCGGCCAGCGCACGGTCGTAGTCATCGCCGCCCAGCGCCGAATCACCGCCGGTGGCAATCACCTCGAAAACACCCTGGCTCAGTCGCAGGATGGAGATGTCGAAGGTGCCGCCGCCCAGGTCGTAGATGGCGTACACGCCTTCGCTGGCGTTGTCCAGGCCATAGGCAATGGCCGCGGCCGTCGGTTCGTTGATCAGGCGCAACACATTCAGGCCGGCCAGTTTGGCCGCGTCCTTGGTGGCCTGGCGCTGCGCGTCGTCGAAATAGGCCGGCACCGTGATCACCGCACCTACCAGGTCATCGCCCAAGGTGTCTTCGGCGCGGTAGCGCAAGGTGGCCAGAATCTCGGCGCTGATCTCGACCGGCGATTTCTCACCGCCAGCGGTCTGCAGAGCCAACATGCCGGCTTGTCGACGAATTGGTACGGCAGGTGCTCGTAGTCGGCCACGTCGGCCAGCGATCGACCCATGAAACGCTTGACCGAAGCCATCGTGTTCTGCGGATCCTGCGCCAGTGCCTGCAAGGCCTGCAGACCGATCTGGCGTCCGCCGCCGTCCAGATAGCGCACGACCGACGGCAGGATCACATGACCATCCTCGTCGGGCAGGCATTCGGCGACACCGCTGCGCACGGCGGCCACCAGCGAATGTGTCGTGCCCAGGTCGATGCCCACCGCCAGGCGCCGTTCATGCGGATTGGGCGTCTGGCCCGGTTCGGAAATCTGTAATAAAGCCATGGGTATCGTCGGTCAGTGCGTCAAATCGCCTGCCCTGGTGTGCCCGCCACAATGGCGGGCGGATTCTGGAAATCATCGAGCCGCGATTGCACGTCGTGGCTGAAGCGCTCGATGAACATCAATGCCCGTACCTGTCCGACCGCCTGATCCGGCGCGTGTTGCACGTCGAGCAGTTCTTCGCAATGCTGCAAGGCCGTCACGCGCGCCTGGGTCACCTGTTCCAGCAAGCGGGCGATGTCGGCCTCGCTGCTCGCATCGTCCAGCGCTTCGCGCCACTGCATCTGCTCCATCAGGAACTCCGCCGGCATGGCGGTATTGTTCTCGGCGTTGATCGGCGCGCCGGCCAGTTCGCACAGATAGGCCGCCCGCTTGAGCGGATCCTTGAGCCGCTGGTAGGCCTCGTTGATCCGCACCGACCACTGCATGGCCTGGCGCTGCGCGGCAGCGCCCTGGGCCGCAAACCGGTCCGGATGGGCCTCGCGCTGCAGTTCCTTCCAGCGCGCATCGAGCGCGCCGGGATCCTGCGCAAAGCGCGCCGGCACCGCGAACAGCTCGAAGTCGTTCGATGCCAGTGTCAGCGGCTTGTCACCCATGGCGTGTCCGCCCGTCAAGACTGTCGCGCCCGTTCACACCCGGAACGACTCGCCGCAACCGCATTTGTCGCGTTCGTTCGGGTTGTTGAACCGGAACCCCTCGTTGAGACCTTCACGCACATAGTCGAGCTGGGTGCCGTCGATATAGGCCATGCTCTTCGGATCGACCAGCACCTTGACGCCGTGGTCCTCGAACACCACGTCTTCCGGCGCCATTTCGTCGACGTACTCGAGCGTATAGGCCAGGCCGGAACAACCGGTGGTCTTGACCCCCAGACGCACGCCAACACCCTTGCCACGTTTGGTCAGGTAGCGGTTGACGTGCCGCGCCGCGGCTTCTGAAAGCGAAACGGACATGTCAATGAGTGTGCTTCTTCTTGTAGTCGTCCACGGCGGCCTTGATCGCGTCTTCGGCCAGGATGGAGCAGTGGATCTTCACCGGCGGCAGGGCCAGTTCCTCGGCGATCTGGCTGTTCTTCAGCGCGGCCGCCTGATCCAGCGTCTTGCCCTTGACCCATTCGGTCACCAGCGACGACGAGGCGATGGCCGAGCCACAGCCATAGGTCTTGAAGCGTGCGTCCTCGATCACGCCGGTCTGCGCGTTGACCTTGATCTGCAGCTTCATCACGTCGCCGCAGGCCGGCGCGCCGACCATGCCGGTGCCGACCGCCTCGTCGCCCTTGTCGAAGGAGCCGACATTGCGCGGGTTCTCGTAGTGGTCTACGACCTTTTCGGAATATGCCATGGTGTTACCTCTCTCTCAGTTTCGTTCGGCGGTCAGTGGGCAGCCCACTGGATGGTGCTGATGTCGATGCCGTCCTGGTACATCTCCCACAGCGGGCTCAGGTCGCGCAGCTTGGCGACGTTGAGCTTGATGGTCTCGACCGCATAGTCGATTTCTTCCTCGGTCGTGTAGCGGCCAATCGTCATGCGCAGGCTGCTGTGCGCCAGTTCGTCGCTGCGCCCGAGCGCGCGCAACACATAGCTGGGCTCCAGGCTGGCCGACGTGCAAGCCGAACCACTGGACACGGCCAGGCCCTTGATGCCCATGATCAGCGACTCGCCTTCGACATAGTTGAAGCTGATGTTCAGGTTGTGCGGCACGCGCTTGTCCGGGTGGCCGTTGATGAAGATCTGCTCGATGCCTTGCAAGCCGGCAAGCATGCGGTCGTGCAGGGCCTGGATACGCACGTTTTCCTGCGCCATCTCGTCCTTGGCGATGCGGTAGGCCTCGCCCATGCCGACGATCTGGTGCGTCGGCAAGGTGCCCGAGCGCATGCCGCGCTCATGGCCGCCGCCGTGCATCTGTGCCTCGATGCGCACGCGCGGCTTGCGCCGCACGAACAACGCGCCAACGCCCTTGGGGCCATAGGTCTTGTGCGCGGTCAGGCTCATCAGGTCGACCGGCAACTCGGCCAGGTTGAACGCCACGCGGCCGGTGGCCTGCGCCGCGTCGACATGGAAGATCACGCCCTTGGCGCGGCAGATCGCACCGATGGCGGCGATGTCCTGGATCACGCCGATCTCGTTGTTGACGAACATCACGCTGGCCAGAATCGTGTCCGGGCGAATCGCCGCCTTGAACACCTCCAGATCGAGCAGACCGTCGCTCTGCACATCCAGATAGGTCACCTCAAAGCCCTGGCGCTCCAGCTCGCGGCAGGTGTCCAGCACCGCCTTGTGCTCGGTCTTGACCGTGATGATGTGCTTGCCCTTGGTCTTGTAGAAACCGGCAGCGCCCTTGAGCGCCAGATTGTTGGATTCGGTGGCGCCGGAGGTCCAGACGATCTCGCGCGGGTCGGCACCGATCAGGTCCGCCACCTGGTCGCGCGCCTTTTCGACCGCCGCCTCGGCCTCCCAGCCCCAGGCGTGGCTGCGCGACGCCGGATTGCCGAAATGCTGGCGCAACCAGGGCACCATGGCATCCACCACCCGCTCGTCGCAGGGGTTGGTGGCGCTGTAGTCCATGTAGATCGGGAAATGTGGCGTCGTATCCATGGCTGGCTCTGATATGTGGCTGATGGTGTTGCTCGAATTCAAATGCGCAGGCTTGCGTGCAACGGTGTGCGCGACGGCAGGCCCAGGGCGATCAGGATTTCGCCAATGCGTTGCCCAGGGCAAACACCGAATTGGGCGCATTGACGCGAATCGGCTTGCTGCTCACCGGCATGGCCGAAATCGCGCGCTTGACGTGCGGCTTGTCCTCGATCTGCAGGCCCTTGGCGAGCTGCTCATCCACCAGCTTTTGCAGCGTGACCGAGTCCAGAAACTCGACCATGCGCACGTTCAGCGAAGCCCACAGGTCGTGCGTCATGCAGCGCGCGCCCTCGCCGAGGCAGTTTTCCTTGCCGGCGCACTGGGTGGCGTCGATCGGCTCGTCGACCGAGACGATGATGTCGGCCACCGTGATGTCGGCCGCCTTGCGTGCCAGCGTGTAGCCGCCACCGGGGCCACGGGTGGACTCGACCAGCTCGTGCCGGCGCAACTTGCCGAACAACTGCTCCAGATAGGACAGCGAAATTTGCTGGCGCTGGCTGATCGCGGCCAGCGTGACCGGGCCATTGCTCTGGCGCAGGCCCAGATCAATCATCGCGGTGACCGCAAACCGACCTTTGGTTGTAAGACGCATGGCAAACTCCTTCATTTGGTTGGACTGAACTCAAGAACCGACCGGAAGCCTTGCGGCGCCTGGCGCTCCGATCGCCTGGCAACTGGCCACCCGTGCCGGTTGCCACGTGAAGTTGGACTGGTTGTTGACTAATTAGTTCAAGTATAAGCGAAGACCGATGAATTTACTCGGGTAATCAGCTCGCAGACCATCGGTCTACTGATCAATCGTCAACCATTTCCGTGCTGGCGCATTGAACATGGGCAAGATCGACGTCGATCTGCTCGCGGGTGCGCCGAAAGCCCGGCGTTGCTACTGCAGAATGCGCCACACTGCGGTCGACCAGCACGCCGTGCGCCGAACCCGCTTCTTGAGCAGACCAGCTGTCGCGCACTGGCGCCTGTTCGAACTCCAGGTTCGCGCATGCTCCAGCATCAGTTTTTCCAGCCGCTTGATCTCGCGCGCCACGTCCTTTTCGCTCATCTCCTCGACCTGGGCCCGCTGCATGGCGTCCTGCTCCAGGCGCTCCATCTCGCGTCCGGCCTTTTCGCTGTAGACACCGTCGATCAGGTCGCGCACCTTCTTGACGATCGAAGCGCGGCGTGATGCCCTGCTCCAGGTTGTGCGCCAGCTGGCGTTCGCGCCGTCGGTTGGTCTCGCCGATGGCGCGCGCCATCGAGTCGGTCACCCGGTCGGCGTACAGAATGGCCCGGCCCTGCAGGTTGCGCGCGGCCCGGCCGATGGTCTGGATCAGGCTGCGCTCGGAGCGCAGAAAACCCTCCTTGTCGGCGTCCAGGATCGCCACCAGCGACACCTCGGGGATATCCAGACCCTCGCGCAGCAGGTTGATGCCCACCAGCACGTCGAAGGTGCCCAGGCGCAGGTCGCGCAGGATCTCGACCCGCTCGACCGTATCCACGTCGCTGTGCAGGTAGCGCACCTTGACGCCGTTGTCGCTCAGGTAGTCGGTCAGCTGCTCGGCCATGCGCTTGGTCAGCGTCGTGATCAGCACCCGCTCGGACTTCTCGACCCGGATCCGGATCTCCTGCAACACGTCGTCGACCTGGTGTGTGGCCGGCCGCACCTCGACCTGCGGATCGACCAGGCCGGTCGGGCCGCACCAGTTGCTCGACCACCTGCCCGGCATGGTCCTTCTCCCACTGCGCCGGCGTCGCCGACACGAAGATCGCCTGGCGCATCCGGGCCTCGAACTCCTCGAACTTGAGCGGCCGGTTGTCCAGCGCGCTGGGCAGCCGAAAGCCGTACTCCACCAGCGTGGTCTTGCGCGAGCGGTCGCCGTTGTACATGCGCGCCGAACTGGCCGATCAGCACATGCGACTCGTCCAGGAACATGATCGCGTCCTTGGGCAGGTAGTCGGTCAGCGTGGCCGGCGGATCGCCCGGCGCCGCGCCCGACAGATGCCGCGTGTAGTTCTCGATGCCCTTGCAGTGCCCGACCTCGCTGAGCATCTCCAGATCGAACCGGGTGCGCTGCTCCAGCCGCTGCGCCTCGACCAGCTTGCCCTCGCCGACCAGTTCCTTGAGCCGTTCGGCCAGCTCGAGCTTGATCGTCTCCACCGCCGCCAGCACCTGGTCGCGCGGCGTCACGTAGTGGCTGCTCGGGTAGACCGTGAAGCGCAGGATCTTCTGGCGGATGCGCCCGGTCAGCGGGTCGAACAGCTGCAGCGTCTCGATCTCGTCGTCGAACAGCTCGATGCGGATCGCCAGCTCGCTGTGCTCGGCCGGAAACACGTCGATGGTGTCGCCGCGCACGCGGAACTTGCCGCGCGAAAAGTCCTCCTCGTTGCGCTGGTACTGCATGCGCACCAGCTGGCGCAATCACGTCGCGCTGGCCCATCTTGTCGCCGACGCGCAGCGTCATCACCATCTGGTGGTAGGCCTCGGGCTGGCCGATGCCGTAGATCGCCGACACGGTGGCGACGATGACCACGTCGCGCCGCTCCAGCACGCTCTTGGTGCACGACAGCCGCATCTGCTCGATGTGCTCGTTGATGGCCGAGTCCTTCTCGATGAACAGGTCGCGCTGCGGCACATAGGCCTCGGGCTGGTAGTAGTCGTAGTAGCTGACGAAATACTCGACCGCGTTGCGCGGGAAGAACTCGCGGAACTCGCTGTACAGCTGCGCCGCCAGCGTCTTGTTGGGCGCGAACACGATCGCCGGGCGGCCCAGCCGGGCGATCACGTTGGCCATCGTGAAGGTCTTGCCGGAGCCGGTCACGCCGAGCAGGGTCTGGAACACCTCGCCGTCGGTCACGCCTTCGACCAGCTTGGCAATCGCCTCGGGCTGGTCACCGGCCGGCGGATAGGGCTGGAACAACTCGAACGGCGAGCCCGGGAAACGGACGAACTCGCCCACTGCGGCGGATCCATCCGGCGCACCGTCCGGGGCGGGATTTTCTACAACAGTCAGGGCTGAATCGGACATGGCAACTGGCACTCCCGAGCCGGTCGGACACCAGGCGGTGGCTAAAATCGTGGGCAACCGACAAGCGTAACGCAGAAGCCGGTCTGCTGCATTCGTACCTGCCGGCCCAAGCTCCCCTTCCACTGCCCGCTGCACCGCCGAGAAAACCACCATGTCCTTGTTTACCGCTGTAGAAATGGCCCCGCGCGACCCGATCCTGGGTCTGAACGAACAATTCGCCTCGGACACCAATCCGAACAAGGTGAACCTGGGCGTTGGGGTCTACTACGACGAAAACGGCAAGCTGCCGCTGCTGCAGTGTGTGCAGGCCGCCGAAAAAGCCATGATGGACGCGCCCAAGGCGCGCGGCTACCTGCCGATCGACGGTATCGCGGCGTACGACGCGGCCGTCAAGAGCCTGGTGTTCGGCGCCGGCTCCGAGCCGGTCAGCTCCGGCCGCGTGGCCACGGTCCAGGCCGTCGGCGGCACCGGCGGCCTGAAGATCGGCGCCGATTTCCTGAAGAAGCTCAGCCCCGCTGCCGGCGTGATGATCAGCGACCCGAGCTGGGAGAACCACCTTGCGCTGTTCACCAACGCCGGCTTCGCGGTGACCAGCTATCCCTACTACGACGCGGCAAGCCGCTCGGTCGATTTTGCCGGCATGCTGGCAGCGCTGGACGCGGCTGTGCCCGGCACCATCGTCGTGCTGCACGCCTGCTGCCACAACCCGACCGGCTACGACATCACCCCCGAGCAATGGGACCAGGTGGTCGCCGAGCTGCAAGGCGCGCAAGCTGACGCCGTTCCTGGACATGGCCTACCAGGGCTTCGGCGCCGGCCTCGTCGAAGACGGCGCCGCGGTGCAGAAGTTCGTCGCGGCCGGCCTGAATTTCCTGGTCTCCACCAGCTTCAGCAAGAGCTTCAGCCTGTACGGCGAACGCGTCGGCGCCCTGAGCGTGTTGTGCGAGAACAAGGACGAGGCGGCGCGGGTACTGAGCCAGCTCAAGATCGTCATCCGCACCAACTACAGCAACCCGCCGACCCACGGCGGCGCCGTGGTGGCGGCCGTGATGGCCGACCCGGCAACTGCGCGCACTGTGGGAACAGGAACTCGGCGCGATGCGCGTGCGCATCAAGGCCATGCGCCAGAAGCTGGTCGACGGCCTCAAGGCCGCCGGCGTCAAGCAGGACATGGGCTTCATCACGCGCCAGATCGGCATGTTCAGCTATTCGGGCCTGTCCAAGGACCAGATGGTGCGCCTGCGCAACGAATTCGGCGTCTACGGCACCGACACCGGCCGCATGTGCGTGGCGGCGCTGAACGACAAGAACATCGACTACGTCTGCGCGTCGATCGCCAAGGTCATCTGACGCCCGGCGCACGCGCCGGTCGTCCAGCGGGCGCTGGGCCGCGGGCTCAGCGCACCAGCTGGTTGAGCTGGATGATCGGCAGCATCACCGCCAGCACGATCAGCATCACGACCATGCCCATGGTCACGATCAGCAGCGGCTCCAGGATGGTGGCCAGCTGCATCGCACGGCGCTGCACATCGTTGCCCAGCTGCGCGGCCACGCGCTGCAGCATCAGCGGCAGCTGGCCGGTCTGCTCGCCCAGGCGCGCGAACATCGCCAGCATGGCCGGAAAGCGCTTGTGCCGGCCCAGCGCCGACGCCAGCGGCGCGCCTTCGCGCACCAGCACCAGCGCGGCCAGCGCATCGGCGCGCATGGCGCGGTTGTTCAGTGTCTCGGCCGCGGCCTGCAAGGCCCGCAGGATCGGCACGCCGGCCGCCGCCAGCATCGCCAGCGTGCTGGCAAATCGCGCCGCGTTGTAGCCGCGCGCCAGTCTGCCGACCAGCGGCAGCGTCAGGAAGGCGGCGTCGATAGCGTTCGCGCAGTGCCTCGTTCTTCAGCGCCTGGTACAGAGCCAAGCCAGGCCAGCGCCAGCAGGCCCAGCACCAGCGCACCGTAGCTGCGCACGAATGCGCTGATGCCCGAGCATCACCACCGTCAGCCAGGGCAGGGCCTGCTTGGTGCCGGCAAACACATTGGCCACCTGCGGCACGACGTAGGCGACCAGAAACATCACGATCAGCGATCGCCACCACGGTCACGATGGCCGGATACAAGCGCCGCGCCGAGCAGCCTGGACTTGAGCGCCTGCTGCTCGGCCAGGTCGTCGGCCAGCCGCTCCAGCACCAGGCCCAGGTCGCCGCTTTGTTCGCCGGCGCCGATCACGGCCACGTAGATCGACGAGAACTCGCGCGGATGCTGCCCCAGCGCCTTGGCAAAACTGCTGCCGGCATTGACCTCGGCGCGCAGCGACGCCACCAGATTGCGCTGGCGCGGATCTTCGGCCTCGTCGCTCGAGCGCAGTCAGCGCGCGCTCCAGCGGCAGGCTGGCCGACACCAGGCCGGCCAGCTGGCGCGTCCAGACCGCCAGCGCGGTGGCGTTGAACACGCGCGCCGGAAAACCAGGACGGCGCCGGCGCAGCTCGCCGCAGCTCCGGCGAGGCGCGCCGACCGACCTGCACCTGCAGCGGCACCAGCGACTGCGCGCGCAAGGCGCTGCGCGCGGCGCGCGCGGTGTCGGCATCGAGCGATGCCCTTGCGCGCCGCGCCCTGGGCGTCGATGGCTTCGAACGAATAGGCAGGCATGGGCCGGCCCTCAGTCGCGCGTCACGCGCAGCACTTCCTCGGCGCCGGTGACGCCGGCCGCCACCAGGCGCTCGCCGTCCTCGCGCATCAGGCGCATGCCGCCGGCGATGGCCGCGGCCCGGATGTCGGCCTCCGGCGCCTGGTTGTGGATCTGGGCCCGGATCGCCGCGTCGGCCACCAGCAGTTCGTAGACGCCGGTGCGCCCGGCATAACCGGTGTGGCCGCAACGCTCGCAGCCCTTGCCGGCGCAGTGCAGGCACCATTTGCGCACCAGGCGCTGGGCCAGCACGCCCAGCAGCGACGAACTGAGCAGGAACGGCTCGACGCCCATGTCGATCAGGCGCGTCACCGCGCTGGCCGAGTCGTTGGTGTGCAGCGTGGCCAGCACCAGATGGCCGGTGAGCGAGGCCTGGATGGCGATCTGCGCGGTCTCGAAATCGCGGATCTCGCCGATCATGATGACGTCCGGATCCTGGCGCAGGATGGCGCGCAGCGCGGTGGCGAAATTCAGATCGATCCTGGCGTTGACCTGGGTCTGGCCGATGCCCGCCAGCTCGTATTCGATCGGGTCCTCGACCGTCATGATGTTGGTGCGCGCCGGCGTCGAGCCGGCTCAGCGCCGCATACAGCGTCGTGGTCTTGCCCGAACCGGTCGGGCCGGTCACCAGGATGATGCCGTGCGGCTGGCGCGATCAGCTGCTCGAAGCGGCGCAGCGTCTGGCCCTCCATGCCCACCGCTTCCAGGTTCAGCCGCGTGCCCGACTTGTCGAGCAGGCGCAACACGGCGCGCTCGCCCTGCGCGCTGGGCAAGGTGCTGACGCGCACGTCGACCGCGCGGGTGCCGATGCGCAGGCTGATGCGGCCGTCCTGCGGCAGGCGCTTCTCGGAGATGTCGAGCTCGGCCATGATCTTCAGGCGCGAGATCAGCGCCGCATGCAGCGCACGGTTGGGCTGCACCACCTCGCGCAGCGTGCCGTCGACGCGAAAGCGCACGCTGCTGTGGCGCTCGTAGGGTTCGATGTGGATGTCGCTGGCGCCTTCGCGCGCGGCCTGCGTCAGCAGCGCGTTGAGCAGGCGGATGATGGGCGCGTCGTCGGCCGCCTCGAGCAGGTCCTCGACCGCCGGCAGCTCCTGCATCATGCGCTGCAGGTCGACGTCGGACGCGACCTCGCTGGCCACCAGCGCCGCGCTCGACTCGCCCTGCGAATAGGCCGCGCTGATGCGCTGCACCAGCGCCTCGGCGTCCATGGCGGCGAGCGTGCGCCGACGGGTACTTGCGCAGCACCTCGCCGAGTGCGGCATTGCGCGAGGACTGCGGATGCACCACCAGCGTCAGCGCGCCGCCGTCGTCCTCCAGCAGCAACTGGTGGGTGCGCGCAAACGCATACGGCAAGCGGAAACCGCATGTGCGCCTCAGCGATCGATGGTCGCGCAAGCCGGTGGCGGCTCGACCGGCCGCGGGTTTGACCGGCTCGGCGGCCGGCAACTGCGCCGCGCCCAGATCGGGCAGCACCGCGCTGGGTCGCGGCTGCACCGCCTGTTGATCCGGCTCGCATGCGTCTCGTAACGCCCCATCGACAAGGCATCGACCGCATCCGCGTCGCGCACCACCACCGGCCGCAGGAACACCATCAGGTTGGTCTTGCTTGCGCGAGCGCGTCTCGCTGCGAAACAGATTGCCGAACAGCGGCACGTCGCCCAGACCCGGCACCTTGTCCTCGTTGCTGGCGTATTCGTCCTGCAGCAGGCCGCCGAGCACGACGATGGCGCCGTCCTCGACCAGCACATTCGACTCGATCGAGCGCTTGTTGGTGATCAGGCCGCTGGGCGAATTGACCGACGAGGCCTGCACCGCTGGAGACCTCCTGGAAGATCGACAGCCGGACGGTGCCGTTCTCGCTGATCTGCGGCTTCACGCGCAGCGTCAGGCCGACGTCCTTGCGCTCGATGGTCTGGAACGGATTGACGGTGCCGCTGCCACCGGCGTTGTTGTTGGTGTAGGAGCCGGTCACGAACGGCACGTTCTGGCCGATCACGATCTTGGCCTCCTCGTTGTCCAGCGTCAGCAGGTTGGGCGTCGACAGGATGTTGCCGTCGCCGTTCTGCTGCAGGAAGCGCGCCAGAAATCCGAGGATAGTAGACGCCGTTGGTCCGGTTGGCAACGCCGACGTTCAGACCGCGCCCGGCGACACCGCGCCGCTGGCCGCGCCGGTGGCCAGCGAGATGATGTTGTTGCCGCCGACTGCCGAAGTTGGTGCCCAGGATGCCGATGGTGCCGTCGCCGTTCTTGCCGATCGGCCCCTGCCACTGGATGCCGAACTCGGCCGCCTTGTCGGCATTGACCTCGGCGATCAGCGACTCGACAAACACCTGTGCGCGGCGCGCATCGAGCTTGTCGATGACCGCGCGCATCTGCCGGTACTGCGGCTCGGGCGCCGTGATGACCAGCGAATTGGTCGCCGGCATCGGCCTGGATCTGGCCGCCGGTCGTCGCCTGCGATGGCGACGACGCGGCCGCGCAGCGGCTGCCGCTGCAGCGGCCGCGCCGCCAATGCCGGGCTGACCGGTCGAGCGCCGGCGGACTGGCCGCCGTGGCCCGAGCCGGCCATCGCTGCGCGCAGGTCGCCGCCAGCTTCACCGCCTCGGCGTTCTTCAGATAGACCACATGGATGTTGCCGGCCGCGTCGGCCGACGATCGGCTGGTCGAGCCGCTCCACCAGCGAACGCACCAGCGCCACACGGGCCGGATTGGCCGCCCGCACGATCAGTGCATTGCTGCGCGGCTCGGCAATGATGGCGGTGCGGAACGAGTTGTCGACCTGGCCCTGCACCGCCGCGCCGGCGGTGGGCTGGGTCAGGCGCAGCACCAGCGGCGCGAGGTCGGAGGCCAGCGCATGCTTGAGCGCGATCACCTCGACGTCGGTGGCATTGGGCATGTCCATCGCCGCGATGATGCGTCCCAGCCGGCGCAGGTTGTCGGCGTAGTCGGTGATCACCAGCGCATTGCTGCCCGGATTGACATTGATGGTGTTGTTCGGGCTGATCAGCGGCCGCAGCACCGGCACCAGGTTGTTGGCGCTTTCATGGTCGAGCCGGAATATCTGCGTCACGATCTGGTTGCCCGCCGGGCTGGTCGGGCGAGACCGACACCACGCTGCCCTGCAGCTTGCCTTCGGCCTCGGGCACCACCTTGTAGATGCCGGACGGACTCGACCACCGTATAGCCCTGCAGCCGCAACGCCGCCAGGAACTGGCCATAGGCCGCCGCCGGCGACTGCGGCTTTTCGCTGGTCAGGTTGATCGTGCCGCGCACCCGCGGATCGACCACCACGGTGCGACCGGTGATGACACCCATGGTGCGGGCCACCGCCTCGATCTCGGCGCCGACGAAATTCAGCGTGATCGGCTCGCCCGGCTTCTGCGCCCAGCGCGGCGCCGCCCAGGCACAGGCAACACAGACCGATACGCGCACCGAACGCCGCAACACCCAACACACCAGTCACAGTTCATATTGCAGCCCATCCAATCCCATACGATGCCCATGCCTGCCACCACGTCAATCCAGCGCGATGACCGACGTGGCGCCTTGCCGGCGTCCGACGATGTTGAGCAGATTGCCCAGCACCAGCTCATGTTCGCGCCGACGCACTGGCCTGCACCGCGAAAATTCCAGCGCGCGCCATTCCATTGACCCTGCCCGGACAGCTTCAGACTGCCCTCCAGCGTCTGCAATTGCAGTTGCGGCGGGGCCGACCAAGCCGTTGCCGATCAGGCGCAACCGGTAACTGCCGATCGGCCTGAGCGTGGACAGACGGGACGACAGATCCAGCGCGTCGAGCGAGGCACCGCCTTGCACCTGGCACGCCCTTCGAGCCATTCTAATGACAAGCCCTTGCGCGAAGTCAGCAACCGGCCCTGCGCCTGCAAGGTGTTCCAGGGTGAACCCAGCCCGGCCAGCACCGCCGCCGGCCACTGGCTGCGTGTTGTCCGCCAGCGCCAGCGACCAGCCGCCCCAGCGCACACGCGCGGTCGAGCACCAGCGGCTCGGTCGTGCAGCAGTCGGCGCCGCAGCCGCAACTGCCATGCGCAGTCCACCGCGGTCGCAGGCGCCAGGAGATCCGCCCCGGCAGCACCGCGCGTCCCGGCTGGCCTCGCCGCCGGACAATACCAGTCGCGCATCGCCACGCCAGACCGTGCCGCGCGGCTGCGCCAGCTGCACGCGGGAGCCAGTGACCGAGCGAGCAGCAGCTGCCAGCCACTGCGCCGGCGCAAACACGACCGACGCCGACGGCCGCGCCCAGCACAAGGCCCACCAAGGGCCAGCGCAGCATCAGACGTCACGGCCGGTGCCGCAGCTGCGATCGGCTACTCATTCGGCGGCAACTGCAACACGATGCTGCCGTCCCAGCCGTCGGCGCGACGCGTCAGGCGCGCCTGCTGCACCACCACCCGCGCCGCGCTGCGCGCCTGGCCCAGCCATTGCGCCAGCAACTGCGGCGCGACGCCCGTCAGCGTGACCGTCGACCCGGTCGCCGGCGCCGCTGAGCTGCGCGCCTGCTTGCCCAGGCGCTGCTGCAGCGATGGACTGCGAGTGTTCGCAAGGCGTCGTCGCGCCGCACCGGCGGCCGCGCCTGCAGTTCGCTGTGCCTGCGCTGCCAGGGCCGCATGGACTGCAGCTGCTGGTCGAGTTGCGCCAGCCGCGTCGGCGCCGAACGCAGTGTGCCGAGCGCCGGCGCCATGCGCCAGGCCCCAGACCAGCGCGCCAGCACCACCGACAGCGCGAGCGACACCAGCCGCCGCTCGCGCACGGCGAGCCGCGACCAGACCTCGCGCAACGTCGACCAGAATCCGTCATGGCCGACTCCGGCACGCATCACCAGCCGATCGCCGTCCAGTCTGGCAGCCGATAGCCCTGGCGCCAGCAGGCTGTCGCGCACGGCGTCGAGCGCCGGACCGGCCAACGCCAGGCCCTTGCAGGGCCAGTTCGCCAGAGCCGTAGTCGATCGCCGCTGGCATGGGTGCCCGGCGGCAGTACGGCGCCGACGCGCAGCCAGCATGGCCTCCATGTGCGTCGTTGGCCGACCGCGCCGCTGGCCTGGCGCAACAGCGCCAGTTCGCGCTGCATCTGAAGCGGCGCATCGACGACGGTCCGCACTCCCGGGAAGGTCTGGACCAGCAAGGCGTTGACGCGCTGCTGCTTGTCGCGCACCGCCGACGTCGAGTTTCCAGGCCCAGGCATTGAGCCCGACCAGGTTGGCCAGCAGCAGGCCCACCAGGCCCCAACGCGCCGCGCGCCAGTGCGGCGCGTGCCACAAGACCTGCGCCCGCTGTTGCCAGCGTCGGGCCAGGCGCCCGCCACCGGACAGTCGCCAGATCGAACTGCGCCAGCTCCCACTCGCACCGCGGCGGCTCGCAGCAGTCGCTGCGCCAGCGGTCTGGACCATCGACCGGCCGCCCCAGCGTCTGCTCGGCCAGTGCGGCCACGCGCCGGTTCGGCCAGCGACCTGGTCGTCGCCGTATGCGGTATGGTCTTGCCGGCAAACGCGGCGGCGGCGCTGGCCAGCGGCAGGCAGGTCACGCCATGCGGCTGCACGACGACCAGACTGCGCATCCTGGGCCGATCCCGATCACGTGCAGTCGCACACGCGCGCATCGTCCGATGCCCGTCGGGCGCGAACTGCCGGCACCACCCGGTTGGCCGGACGTTTGCCCTGTTCGAAGAAGGCCAGCAGCCGCGCGCAGCCAGGCCTTGTCGCAGGCCGCCACCAGCGCTCGCCGCAGGGCAGTCGCTGGCGGGGACCAGTGCCAGGGCCAGCTGGGCCGGCTCGTCGAGCAACTGCTCCTCCAGCAGGCCGTCGAGTGCGGCGCGCAGCCGAGCGCCAGGCACCGGCGGCAGCCGCACGCTGGTGCCAGGACAAGGCCCGTGCCGGTACGACCAGCACCAGCGCATCGGCGCGCGGCAACAAGGCCAGTGGCGCCGTGCCATGGTCCGCACCGCGTTGCGCCCGTCGGACGACAGCACGTAGTCGAACTCGGTCGCAGCCGTCGGGCGAGCCAACGGCAACGCGAGGATCAGGGTCGTCATCGGCGGATTGTAGTGAGCGGCGCAGCACTGCATCAGCGCCAGCGGCGCCGCGTCGTTCGCGGTCGCGCGCCGTGTGTTCGCGCCAGACGGTGGTGACCGCTCATGCCGTTGCGTTGCACCAGCGAACGCTCGAACACCTCGGTGTCGTGCAGGCGCAGGCGCCCGCTGCACCTCGAAAAAGCGCGACGCCACGCCGACCTCGCTGGGATTGAGCGCCCGGCGTCGGCCGCAAGCGCCTCTGGCGCGTCGGTCAAGCGTCCGAAATGGCGTGCGGCGCGCGCGCTGGACCAGGTTGCGCGCGTCCGACAGGTCGATGCCGGGATTCGGGCCGCAATCACCTCGGCCGGGCCGTGTTGAGATTGACCTGGTGTGCGGGTCGGCAACACCACCACATAGGGTTCGAGCACGGCGCAAGCTGACGGCGGACAAGCCCAGCCAGCGCAATTGCGCGAAGCGCTCGGGGCAGGAATCGGCACACTTGGCGTCGTCGGCCGTCGTCGCTGCTGCCAACCGCCAGCAGCAGGTTGGCAACCAAGGCGTTCGAGTTCGGCGCGACTCGATGCCCAGCGACACGAACAGCCGCTCGAACGCCTGCAGATCGGGCTCGCGAGACCTGGTTGCCGACGATCAGGTTGGTGACGTTCAGCCGCGCCTGCGCGTCGGTGATCTGGCCCGACAGGAAGGCGTTGTCGCCCAATGTCGCTGTCCCCCGAATCCATGGCCAGGAAGGTCGACAGCCGGGCCTCGCGCAAGGCGATGCTCCAGGGCTCGGCCAGATGGTCGGCGCCGCCGCTGCGCGCGTCCTCGCGCAGAATCAGCCGCGCCCAGTCCAGCGCGCCGATCAGAATCCAGCTCGCCTGCAGGCGCTCGCGTTCACGCGCCTCGATCTCCACGCCGCGCCATTGCTGCCACAGCGCCGTCGCGGCCAGCGTGGCCACCAGCGCCACGGTCATCATGGCCAGCAGCAAGGCCGCGCCGCGCTGGCGCTCGGTACAGCGCGCATGCCGGTCGAACGGCGGCGCCGACATCATGATCCGCCCGGACCCAGCGTCGGACGGACCCAGTCGCGGCTCAGACGCCCGCTGATGGCCTGGCCCGGAGACAGCGTCAGCACCAGCCGCACGCCATCGGGCAGCGCGCTGCTGGTCGCGCCCGGCACAGCGCGCCCTCGGCCGCGCTGGACAAGGGGCTGGTCCAGCTGTTGTTGCGGTAATAGAACACCTGCCATCTGGTCGACCGGCACGATCGCCACCTCGCCCTGGCGCAACGCCTCGCGTCGGGTTCTGGCCCCACCAGGCCGCCTGCTGCCAGGCCAGCGCCCACTCGCGCGCGGGTATGCAGCATCGGCGACTGCCAGCGCAGCCACTGGCGCCGCCCGTCCACATCGCGCATGCCCCAGGCCACGACCCGCAGTCCGCCACCTCGGCGCGTCGGCATCCGCCGCTGCGCCGGCGTCGGTCGTACGACCAGACTGGCGCGTGATGCGCAGCACCTGGCCATCGAAATCCAGCGCCATGATCGGCGCCGATCACGGCCATCGCATCCAGGTCGACACCCCACTGGACCAGCCCGGCCTGCAAGCCTGCACATCCGCGCTGATAGCGCCGGGTCGCGCCTGGGCCCGGCCCATGGCGTCGATGCCGCGCCAGGCCATCAGGCGAGCAAGGCCATCGCGGCCAGCGCCACCAGCAGTTCCACCAGCGTGAAACCGCCTGGCGCGGCGCGAGGCGCGCACGGCCGCCGTGTCACTGGAAACTCCCGACGATCGTGGTGATCCGACATCACGATCGAAATCGCCGTCGAGCACCTGGGCGTCGACGCGGCGAAAGATCGGATTCGGCGTGGCTGCGACACTTGAGCCGTCCGCTGAAATCACGCCTGCCGTCCTGTTCGCAATCGAAGTCGGACTGCGCCCATCGGCGGCAACTGGCGCGACAGGCGCAGCCGGATCAATTCGTTCTCGGCGCAGACCTGCGCCAGCAGCACGTCGGCCTGGCGCTGCGCGTTGTTGGTCAGCGCCATCGTCGCCTGCAGGCCGGCCACCAGCGTGATCGCGACGATGCCCAGCGCCACCAGCACCTCGATCAGCGTGAAACCGCGCGCCGGCGGCGTTCACGGACCGCCGCCCTGCAGCGGCCGGACCGCTGCACGCGCAAACGGCGCGCAGGCCATCGGTGGCGATGCGCATCTGGCTGTCGGCCTGCGCCAGCACGATCTCCTGGCGCGGATGATCGGCTCCGGGCCCAGCGTCGATGACCGTCGCCGCCGGCACCGACAACACCTTCGCCCAGCCAGCGCATGACGGGCCTGACATGTCGCTGGCGTCGCCGGTGCGCCGGGTCGCCGTCGGCCATGCGGCGCCTGGCAGGCCGATGAACTCGAAACCGCGTTCGGTGGCGCGCCAGTACACCGGCATGCCGCTGGCGCGCGATCGCGCGCGCGCGGACTCCAGCATGGCGATCAGGCGCTGCGCCTCGCGTTCGAGCTGGCGTCTGGCCCAGGTCGCGCAGCGCAAAACCGACGCCGGCGCCGGCCATGGCGATGATGGCCACGCACCAGCAGCAGCTCGAGCAGCGTGAAGCCGGCAGCGCCGGCGCCAGGCCGCGCCAGCGTCTATTGCCAGGAGCCGACATCGGCGTCCTTGCCTTCGCCGCCGGCCTGGCCGTCGGCGCCGAACGACAACACGTCGAACTCGCCCTTGATGCCCGGGTTCAGGTACTGGTAGGGACGGCCCCAGGGGTCGTTGGGCAACTTGTCGACATAGGGCTTCCAGTTGGGCGGAATCGGCCCGCTGGTCGGCTTGGCAGACCAGCGCCGCAAGCCCTTGCTCGGCGGTCGGGTAGCGCTGGTTGTCGAGCCGGTACAGCTTGAGCGCCTGCATCAGGTTGTTGACGTCGGTGCGCGCGGCCATGGTGCGCGCATCGTCGGCGCGGTCCAGCACATTGGGCACGATCAGCGCCGCCAGCACGCCGATGATGACCAGCACCACCATCAGTTCGATCAGCGTGAAGCCGCGCCGCAGGCAGGCGCGCGCAGCGGGCGCACGCGCGGTGGAAGAATTCGGTGTCATGAAGGCCTTCCCTGGTTGTGGTCGACCCGGCAAGGCGGGTGCACGCTGCATCATAATCGGCCATGACCAAGCCTTGGCCGCCACGTCTTGCAGCCTTTCTTCCTGTGGGCGCTGGCCGCCTTGTCGGCCAGCTTACTGGCTGCGCAAGGTCATCGGCGTGTCCGAGGCGCCGGTTCGGCCGTCACCCTGGCGCCGCGATGCCCCGGCCGTGCAGACCGCCGACCTGGCGCGGGTGCTGGGCCGGCCGGCACGGCGACGGCCAGCATGCCTGCAGCGCCGCACCCGGCCGCGGATCCCGGCGCGGCATGCGTCTGCTGGGCGTGGTCGCCGAATCGAAAGCAGGCCGGTGTGGCGCTTGATCTCCGTCGAAGGCCAGCCGGCCCGGCCCTATCGGGTCGGCAGCGCAGCTCGAGGCCGTGGCTGGATCGCTGCGACAGGTCAGCACCCGGCTCGGCCACGTTGACGCCGACCGACAGCCGGACTGGCGCCGGCGGCTCACCATCGAGTTGGCGTCCGGTCTGCCGCGTGCCGCCGACCGGTGTCCGTGGCGTCCCGGTTCCAGCACCCGTGCACCGCCCTGGCGCCAGCCTGTCGCCGGCGCCGCGTGCTGGCCTAGCCGCGGTGCGCACCGCGCTGCGGCCCGTCCCAGCCGGCGATCGCCGGCAACGCGACGCAGCAGACTGACTCCGGCCCGGCGGGACGGCACCTCGCAGCTCGAGCGACCATGCGGCCGCTTCACCCAGTACGACCAGCGTCCATCGGCTGGCTGACGCCGGCAACCTGGCGCGCGTCCAGAACCGGATGCTCGGCCAGCGGCGGTAGCCCTGTTCCAGCGCCCCCTGCAGACAGTCGCCGCTGGCCAGACCGCGCACCGACTCGACCTTGGTGTGGTTCTGCAGTTTGGCCGCCCGGTTCACCGGGTTGCCGATGATCGCATATTCCAGCCGGCCTTCGTCGCCGATGACGCCGCAGGTGACGGTGCCGGTGTCCACGCCGAGGCCCACGCCGGGCGCCGGTATGCCCGGCGCCTGCGCTGCGCGAGCCGCCAGGCCTCGAGCGCCTGCAGCAGTTCCTGGGCGCAACGCATGCGCATCGGCGCAATAGGTGTCCGACGGCCTTGGATGGCGCCGAAGGTGACCATGATGCCGTCGCCCAGATAGGTGGTGATGCTGCCGTGGTGGCGGTGGATGATCGGCACCGCGATGGACTGGTATTTGCGCAGGATGTCGATCAGCTCGCGCGGCGGCAGTTGCGAGGCCAGCGTCGTGAAGCCGCGCAGGTCGATGAACATCGCCGCCGCCTGGCGCTGCTCGCCGTCGCCCGAATGCAGCAGTTCGTCGGCCGACGACAGCCGCTCGGCGACCTCGGGCGCAAAAAAGCGCGACAACTGCGACACCGCGGCCTGGTCCTCGACCGCATGGAACAGCAACTGGCGCGCCCGCGCCACCGACACCGACAGCACCAGCGTGACGATGACGATCGACACCACCCGGTCGATCTCGCCGCCGATCAGGATGCGGGTCGAGTTCATGTACTGCACGTAGTCGTGCGTGACCAGCTCCGCCCCGCCTGGTGCCATCAGCGCGTACGACAGCAGGGCCAGCCAGCCGCCGGCCGCGACCAGTCCGGTGAACAACACATAGGCCGGCGTGATGCGTCAATGCGCGCAGCACGATGAAGATGAACACATACAGCAGGTCGGCGCCTTGAGGTAGAACGCCGGCGGTTGCCCGTATTGCAGGTGAAAACTCCAGATCGTCACCATCAGCATGCTGATGTCGACCAGCACCGACAACACGCGCACCACCAGCAATACAC
>CAVQPL010000002.1:0-955764 GCA_963714755.1 uncultured beta proteobacterium | reverse complement strand
TGACGGCGTACCGGCGCCGAACGACGAAACGTGCCGCTCTTGCGGCATCGGATGGAAATAGTAATGCAGTATCTGATTCTCTTCGCGGGATTGCTGGCCTTGATCTCTGGCGCCGAGCTGCTGGTCCGCGGAGCATCGCGGCTGGCGCTATCTTTCCGTATTTCGCCGCTTGTGGTGGGACTGACCATCGTCGCTTTCGGAACCAGTGCGCCAGAAATCGCCGTGTCGGTGGGTGCTGCGCTGGATGGCAGAACCGATATCGCGATCGGCAACGTGATCGGCAGCAACATCGTCAATGTCTTGTTCATCCTCGGGCTTTCTGCCCTGATCACCCCGCTTGTGGTTCAAGCCCAGATCGTTCGCCAGGAAGTGCCGATCATGATCGGCGCCTCGCTGCTGCTGCTGGTGTTTGCGCTAGACGGCCGGATCGGATTCTGGGAGAGTGGCTTCTTATTCGTCCTGCTGCTGGTCTACACCGTGTTCCTGATACTGCAGTCGCGTCGCGAGTCGCAGGCCACCCGCGATCAGTACGAGCGCGAAGTGGTCAAGGCCAGCCGATGGGATGCCCATTGGGCCATGCAACTCATGCTGATCGGCGTTGGCCTGGCCTTCCTGGTGCTGGGGTCGCAGTGGCTGGTGGCAGCGGCCACCGCGTTCGCGCGCGCCATGGGTGTGAGCGACCTGGTGATCAGCCTGACCATCGTCGCGGCGGGGACCTCGCTGCCCGAAGTGGCCACCTCGGTGATGGCCGCGCTGCGCAAGGAGCGCGACATTGCGATCGGCAACGTGATTGGCAGCAACGTCTTCAATCTCCTGGGCTGTCTTGGCCTGACCGGCCTGGTAGCGGCCGATGGTTTGCCGATCGCCGCCGGCTTGCTCAATTTCGACCTCTGGGTAATGCTGGCGGTGGCCTTCGCCTGTTTGCCGGTTTTTCTGAGCGGCCGTGAAATTGCGCGCTGGGAAGGTGGTGTGTTCCTGGTCTACTACATCGCGTATATGACCTATGTCGTGCTGAATGCACAGCATCATGCTTTGCTGCCGGCCTTTAGCGCAGCGATGTTGAGCTTCGTGCTACCGCTCACCGTCGTGACGCTGGTCGTGGTGATGCTGCGCCAGGCCAGGGCCAGCGGAACGGGCAGCGCATGAACGGCTTCTGGCCGCTGCCGTGTCTGGCGCTGGCGCTCTTCTTGGGTGCCACGCATCGGCGCGCTGGTTTCTGTTCCTGCTGCTGTTCATTGGCGCCACGCTGGAGAATCGCGCTGTCCGACAATCTGGTCCTGCTGGTGGTGATGTTGGGTGACAACCTCGACCACCGCACCGCCGAGGGGTTCTGACATATGCGGCCCAAGGTCCCCACAGCCATTGGGGCGCCGCGGCAACACTGTCTGTGGGATTGGTGTTGAAGCAGATGTGAGCGACGCTTGTAGGCAAGAGTCCGACAACATCGATTCCCACGGAACTTGCGCGGCTCCAGTTTCTGCGTAACCGGTCCGTCTCGGCGGATACGCCATTTCATCCGTTCTTCGATAGAGACAGTGGCTCGACACATCGAAACATCGATGCCAACAGCCTCGCCGCGGTGGTCACGGCGGAGCGCCATTGTGAGCGTGGCTGATGGGCAAACGGCAAGAAAATACCATTCAGTCTTTACAATAACCATGTAGTTATTATGGAAACCGTTGAGTTGTAAACTCTGTCGCACACCACATCTTTGGTGTGTTTATGCGAAAACCGACTACTGGAGTTATTCATGAAGAAGACACTTATTGCTGCTGTTCTGGCCCTTGGTGCAGCTTTCTCTGTGCAGGCTAAAGACATCGTAGACACCGCCGTGGGTGCAGGTAGCTTCAAGACCCTGGCCACCGCCCTTACAGCCGCCGGACTCGTTGACACGCTCAAGGGCAAGGGACCGTTCACCGTGTTTGCACCGACGGACGCGGCCTTTGCCAAAATCCCCAAGGCCGATCTGGATGCGTTATTGAAGGACAAGGCCAAGCTGACCGCCGTCCTGACGTATCACGTCGTACCGGGCAAAGTGATGGCAGCAGACGTCAAGGCGGGCAAGGTCAAGACAGTCCAGGGCTCTGATCTGACCGTCTCGACGATGGGCGGTGTGATGGTTGACGGCGCCAAGGTGTCCGCAACCGACATCGTTGCCGACAATGGCGTCATACACGTGATCGACAGCGTGATCATGCCCAAGTAAGGCGGCTGGAAATGAAACTTCAGTTTTGCTTCCTGGCTGCTTTGTTGATGGGAACCAATGCGATGGCGGTTGAAGAACCAAAGTTCGAGACCGTCATGCAGGAGGCAAGATTTGAAGTTCGCCAGTACAACGCGTTCATTGTTGCCGAGACCTGGGTTGATGGTGACATGGACGCCGCTTCGGGCAAGGGATTCAGGCGAATAGCCGACTACATCTTTGGCAACAACACGGCAAGCCAACCCGCAGCGAGCGCAAAGATTGCCATGACCGCACCCGTGACGATGCAGCCGCAAAGCCAATCGGGCACGCTGGCGATGACGGCTCCGGTTGCCATTCAGCCAGCATCAGAAAGCCCCGGGCTCGCAGGCGCACAACGCTGGCGGGTGCATTTCGTGATGCCAAGCCAGTATTCCATGGCCACGTTGCCAACGCCCAATAATGATGCGGTCACGCTACGTGAAGTTCCTGCCAGACGCGTAGCCGTTGCCAAATACAGTGGGCTCAACACGGAGGGTCGCATTCAGGAAAAAACCGAAGCACTGGTTGCTTGGATGCAAATTCGTCAGCTCACGGCATCGGGTCCGGCGCAGTTGGCACGTTATGACCCACCTTGGATACTGCCGACCATGGCGACGAAACGAGATTCATATTGACGTCGATGAGGCGCCGAAGCAGTGAGGCATGTCCTTGAGAAGCGGCACCTTGGCGCGATCCTGCAGGCTGTAGCTTTATGACTGCTGACGAACTCCTTGCCTGGATTGCACGATACGACCTGTGGGTGTACGGACTGTTGATGGCCTATGCAATGGCCAAGACCGGACCGCTGCCCATGGTGGCAGGATTTGTCAGTGCGTCCGGCGCGCTGCAGGCACCGCTAGCGATGATGGTGGTGCTGGTGGGCACCGTCGTCGGCAGCCAGATACGATTTGCGATCGGCCGGCGCGGTGCGCCCTGGTTGTTTGAACGGTTTGCGCGACTGGCCCCGTGGTTGGCTCTTGGTGCTGCCGGTGTCGATCGCTACCAGGGCCTGCTGCTGCCGGTGTACCGCTTCTCCAAGGGCACGTACAGCCTGATCGGCCTGGGGGCCGGCGCATCACAACTGTCTTGGAGCCGGTTTGCGTTTCTCGACAGCCTGGGTGCCGTGGCATGGGCGGTTGCCTCCGTCATGCTGGGCGCGGCCATTGGTGGCCTCGGGCACGCGTTCGATCCGCGCTGGGCTGCATATGCGGGCCTGGGTTTGCTGGCACTGGGCATGGTCGTTGTGGCGGTGTTCGGTGCCCGGCTCAAGCGCGCTTTGCTTCCAATGGCCAACGAAGCACTGTTGGCCGCCAGGGCGCGTCGCGCGCAGCCGGCGCCCGCATGAAGAAGTTCCGCACCTTGGCCGGCGGCAGCAACCTTGTTGCTTGGCCCGCCATGTCAATGCCATTGCCATTGCCTTTGACCTGGACCAGGACGGGCCAGATCGGCTACGCGGTGCCGGTGGCAGAAACATCGCATTCTTCGAGAGGTCGACGCGGGCGCAGTGCTGTGACCAGCGGTCGTGCCCGATCGTCTGTGGCACACGGGAACGCAATGCCAACTGCCAGCCCAGGCTCGATGCCGCCGTGGGCTGGCCGGTGCTGGCTGCGGATGTGGAGCCGACGCCGGTTTGATGATGTCCGGCCATGGCGGCTCCGTTGCGACGGCGGTCGGAAAACATCCGCCACGTACCGACCCGGCTGCGGCAGGAACCCACACCAACTCAAGCACCATCAAACCAGGAGAGACATATCATGCGCAGATACCCGACCAACAGCCCGCAGGCCGCGGCCCGCATCGTTGCACTGACGGTATTGGCGGACGGAGACATCAGCAACGCCGAATTCGAACTGCTCGCCCATCCCGAGCTGAAGGCGCAACTCGGTCTGGACCGCAAATCGCTGGCAACCGTGCTGCACGACGCATACGACGACCTGGAGCCGGGCGCACGATTGAACCTGCCCCATACCTGCCCGGTCGACGAGTTCACGTTGCGCGACATCGTCGGCGAAATAGACGATCCCGAACTGCAGAAGCGTTTGCTGCGGCTGTGTGTCGACATTGCGCACTCCGACGGCACGGTCGACATCGCCGAGTCCATCATCATCTCCAGCGCGATGGAGCAATGGGGACTGCACCGCGAGATATTCCGTCAGGCCGATTGAGGTCGGCCACGCCGCCTCGGCATACCCGTTGGCATCTGTCGGTGACGAGCGGTTTCGCCGCACTCGGTTGAAACCCGAATTCCAGCAAGGTGTGTCGTCCCGCGCCCGGTACGGGCGGTTTGCCGGCACATGCAATGAATTGAAAGGCGTTCCAATGAATTCCAAGTTCACGGTCCTGATACTGACCTTCCTGCTGGGTGCTTGTGTCGCGACGGCGCCGACACCTTCTGCGACAGCCGCTGCGGGTTCCGGCAATCGGGACCTGGCGTGTGCGCTGCCCAGCAATTGCGTGAGCTCGCGTGGCGACGGCGACCTGCTGCCACTGCGGTTCGCCGGCACGCCCGCCCAGGCGATGGGCATGCTGCGGGCCACACTCGCCACCTTTCCCGAGGCCACGGTCGTTCGCGACGAGCCCCTTGCGCTGGAGGTGGTCTTCACCACGCCCGCTGGTTTCAAGGACCAGGTCGACTTGCGCATAGACCCGCAGGCGCGGCGTGTCGACTTCCGGTCCCGCTCGTTGTTCGGCTTGTTCGACTGGGGAAAGAACCGCTCGCGGATGCAGGAATTCAAGAGCCGTTTCGAACAGCAGGCCCGATTGTGACCGCGCATTGTTCGAAGCGGCTGTCGAATCCTATCCCCCGATCCAATCCAGTTTGCGCAAGGCCGAAATGATGTCCGAGCTTCCCGACTGGATCCGTGCGGCGCGCCAGCAGTGGCACTGGCAAGGCCAGGTGCGCCCGCCCTTCGCCACGGCACCGGGGCCGGGCCAGACGTCGGTCTGGGACTTCCCGCGTCCGCCGCGTCTGGTGCCGGATACACGCGAAGTGGTGGTGCGCTGGGGTGATGTCGAAGTGGCGCGCACGCAGCGCGCCGTGCTCGTGCTGGAGACCGCCCACCCGCCGAGCGTCTACCTGCCGTGGCCCGACGTGGCCCGGCATCTGCTCGAGCCGGCGGCCGGCAGTTCTTTCTGCGAGTGGAAAGGGCCGGCGCAGTACTGGAGCCTGGTGCAGGGTGATCGCCGGCTGCCCCGCGTTGCCTGGAGCTACCCGCAGCCGCTGGCCGGTGCCGAAGCACTGGCCGATTGCGTGTCGTTCTATCCGGCGCAGCTCGATTGTCGTGTTGACGGCGCAGCGGTGACGCCGCAGCCTGGCAGCGTGTATGGCGGCTGGATCACGCCCGAGCTGGTCGGCCCGTTCAAGGGCGGGCCAGGCAGCGCGGGCTGGTAGAGACCTCAGGGAAGTGCCAACCAGATCTCGTTGCGCCGCATGAACCACGGCGTGAAGGGTGCGTTGTAACGCGCCAGCTGACGAAGCGCGCACCCTGCGGCCACTGCAGGCGGCGGCCATCACGTACCGCATCGCCTTCGGGCCGCGCGCCGGGCACAAGGTCTTGACCCTGCGGGGCGCAATGGCGCGCGAGGGCATGGCGCGCGAGCTTCTTTGTTCCGACATCGACGGATTCAGTCTTCATGCTGCCGTGCGGGTGCAAGCGCACGACCGCAAGCGGCTGGAGCAGCTGTGCCGATATATCACCCGTCCGGCGCTGTCCGACGAGCGGGTACAGCTCAACGCCACCGGCCAGGTGGAGCTCAAGCTCAAGACACCATGGCGCGACGGCACCACGCACCTGGTGATGAGCCCGCTGGAGTTCCTGCAGCGGCTGGCGGCGCTGGTGCCACGGCCCAGGCTGCACCTGATCCGCTTCCATGGTGTACTCGCCCCGAATGCCAAGCAGCGCTCGCTGGTGGTGCCGCAGGGGCCGCCCAAGGATAAGGGAGTGCCAGGCGTTGCCGCATCCGGCGTCCAGTGCGAGGCCGAGACCGTCCAAGCCCGGCCCGCACGCATCAGCTGGGCACGGCTGCTCAAGCGCGTGTTCGACATCGACCTGCAGCGCTGCCCGAACTGCGGCGCCGGGGAACTGAGGATCGTCGCCGCCATCCTGGAGCGGCCGGTGATCGAGAAGATCCTGAGCCACCTGGGCCTGGCCCCTCAGCCGCCGCCCAAGGGCAGGGTGCGCGAGGCGGGGCTGCACTTCGCTGCCTGAGTCGCTCGCACTGTCGGATAGCTATCGCTGTGGGCTGCGGCTACCCTGCGGCCGCCGGTGGCGCAGCGCGCTGTGTCGGCAAGCCATGGTCAGCATCAGGGTCAACCCTGAGACCTGGTTCGGTCCTGCACGCCGGGAACGGTCAAAGACCTTCCAACCCGGCAGCCGCGAGCCTGCAGACGCCCAGACTCGCGTACTTCGGCCCGCAGCGGGCTTGGCCGGGAGCTTTTTCAGGCCCTTTCTTGGGGCGTCCTATGGCGTTTGAAAATCCTATCCCTTGGGTCTGCCGAACGGCTGGGACGGCATTTTCGACCTGCAAATCCGCAAGTTGCATGTCGCCTGGGGCATGCCCTTTTGACCAAACAACTTGTGCCCCCACGAAATCCAGCGTTATGCCCCCTCCTGTGCCCCCAAGTACCCCCGGAACATGGCATACTTTCCTGGACCCCATTGCACGACCTAGCAGGCATAAGAGAGTGAAAAACAAGAAGAGCCGGAAGGCTTTGGACCGTTCCGGCTTCGAAGTTGGTCCCGCCAGCAGGAATCGAACCTACATCTGTCCCTTAGGAGGGGACCGTTCTATCCATTGAACTATGGCGAGCAATGGGTGGGAAGTCTAGCAGGGCAGCCTGTCGGTGTCGGCCTGCGGCTGTGGGCTGACTACGGCTAGGTGCCAGCGCAAATTCGGGCGATGCGTTCAGTCGTAGCTGAACTTGAACAGCAGGTCGACCGCGCTTTTCTCGCCGGTGCGGGCACGCAGCGTGAGGCGCTCGGACAGGTCGTAGAAGATCGAGAACGTGCCCAGCGTTCCGGCCAGGCTGCGTTCGTAGCTGACATAGAAGTTCTGCGAGATGCGTTTGCCCAGCGTGACCGTGGCCGCGCTGGCGCCGCCGGTACCGGAATCGGTGGCACCCGAAACGGATAACTCGTCCAGCCCCAGCCGGCCGGCGATGCCGCCTGACGAGTCCTGGCCGCCGATCAAGGCCATGGCCGCTTGCTGCAGCACGGCGGCCTCGGCGCCGCCGTTGGCGGCCGAGCGGCCGAGCACCAGCCAGGCGAGTTTTTCGGCCTCGGGCAAATCGGGTTCGGCATACAGCCGCACCCGCGGCAGCAGGGCGGTGCCAGTGACCTGTACGCCAACGCGTTGCGTCAGCTTGGGGCGGATCGCCAGGATGTAGAGCGTGGGGTTGTCGTAGGCGCCGCTGAAGCGAAACTCACCGCGTTCGATTTCCAGTTGCTGGCCATAGGCCTTGAACTGACCGCCGACGGTACGCAGCTGGCCGGTGACGACAGGCGCTTCGCCTGCCGCCAGCTTGCTGCGCAACTCGAGTTCGCCGGCCACGCGCGTGTCGATGCCGCGCCCGCGCACGCGGAAGTCCGAGCCCAGATCGAGCTTGACCAGCAGGTCGCCACGCAGCCCGCCCTGGACTGCGGCGCCACCGTCGCGGCTGGCAACCGTTGTCTTGGCAACGTTGGTTGTCGCGCTGCTCTTGCTGGCGCGCCCCAGCACCACGACATCGTCGCCCAGGCTGGGTGCAGTTTCGTCGGGCAGGATGAACAGCGCCTGGTCAACTTTGAGCGCGCCGCTCACCTTGAGTTGGGACTGGCGCAGCGCCGCCTGCAGTGTGCCGGATACCGCGAGCCTGCGGTCGGCCCGCGCCGAAACCCGCAGGTCCTTGGCCACCGCGTCGATTTGCAGTTCGATGGCACCCAGTGCCGAGGCTTCGGTGCCCGGCGTCGGCAACCATTGGGCAAAGCCGGTCGCGCCAAGGGCGCCGCCGCTCTGGCCGCCGGCACCCTGCAGGCTGAACGCATCGATGCTCAGGCGCTGGCCCTGCAGCGTTGCGCGCAATTGGCCATTGCCGAATTCGATGCCGTCGACCACCGAGCGCAGCGCCATCTCGCTGGCCTGCAGCTTGCCGTGCCATTGCGGAGCAGCGCGCGTACCCGACAGGTCGAGGCTGGCATCGACGGTGCCGCGCACGCGCCAGCCCGGTGGCGCCAGCAGCGACCAGACCCCGACCTGTGGCATTTGTGCGCGCAACTGGCCCGAGATGGCGCTGTCCGGCAACCACTGCCAACCGTCCTTGGTGCGGGTGAGGCGTGTGGCCAGCGCCACCTGCGCATTACCGGCGCGTTCGCTATCCCAGCGAAAGCTGGCGCTGATGGCATCGCCGTCGCCTTGCAGCGCCAGTCGCAGTTCGCGGATGCCCGCATTCACGACGCTGTTGGACGCGCCGGGTGCTGCCGGCGTGCTGCCTTCAGTCTGCACGCGCAGGTCGCCGCTGCGCCGTGCCAGCGAGGCGCTTAGCGACAGTTTGTCGGCCAGCGTCAGGTCCCATTGGCCGTCGAAGATCAGATCGCCGCTGAGGCCTGCGCCGGCCAGCGCCTGCTCGCCCATCAGCGTCATCCAGCCCATCGGCAGGGCGCGCAACTCCCCTTTGCTCGTCAATTCGATACGGCCACCGGCTTGCCAGGTGATGGCTTGCCAGGCCAGCACGGCCGTGCCCGGCGCCGGGCCGACCAGATCGGCTTGCGCGGCGCTGGTGCGCAGCATCGGGCCGCCGCTGTCTCCCAGGGCCGGGGCCGTCCACGACAGGTCCATTGGCTGGGTCAGCGTCGCCGTCCACGGACCCGGCAAACCCTCCTGGCGCGCCTGCAATTGCAGAGTGGTCAGCTGTGCTTTCCAGTCGCCCCGGCTGTCCTGACCGCCGCGTGCACTGGCCTTGAACTGCGCCTGGGCCGCGCCTTGCGCCGCCTGTCCCGACAGGGCCAGGGCAAGGGCATCGAGCGTACCGCTCAAGCGGGTGTCCAGGCTGCTCAGGCGCAGCCATTCGTTCGGCGCCTGCCCTTGCTGGCCCACGGAGAGCTGCGCGATCTGCAAGCGGCCATCGACCGAGGCCTTGGCGCCACGACCCGCTTCGAATGCCTGCCAGCCGCCGCGCCAGCGCAGATCGACGCTGGCGTCACCGCGCAGCTCCAGGGTGTCCAGTTGCGCCGGCGTCATGGGCAAACGTGCGAGCCAGCGGCGCGTGGCATTGGCATCCTGCAGCTTGAGTGCCAACACCCCGTTGCCGTCGTTGGCGGTGGCTTCGCCCGAGAGGCTGGCCGACATGCCAGGCGCTGTCAGCTCAAGTTGCCCGCGCATGGCGCGTGTCTCCAACTGCATCTCCAGCCGTCCGTCGAGATGCGCATCACGGGTCCGTATGTTCAGGCTGTCCAGGTGCACCCGGCTATCGCGCCAGCGACCCTTGGTGGCGGCTGATTGCAACTGCAAGCCACGCAGCGGCGAGCCACGATCCTGTTGTGCCGAAGGCTGCAATGTGGCGTCAAAGTCCACGCCATCCTTGGCCGCGACCGCCTTCAATTCGCCGTCCAGGCGTACCGGGTCGAGCTGGCTGTGTGCCTTGGCCAGATTCACACCGAGCAATTGCAACTGGCCTTGCCAGCCCGAGGTGGCGCTCAGCTGGGAGGTGTCGGCCAGTTGCGCCTGCAGGCGCACGCTCCCCCCGGCGGCTTCGGCGTTGAGCGATTCGATGCCCCAGCGCCCGTTGTTGTAGGCAACCAGACCCTTGAGGCTGTCCACCGGCAAGCGGCCTTTGTCCCAGGGCCCGGCGTCGCGGTTGATCAGGTTCAGGTCGGCCAGCCATTGGGGTCCGACCGGCCGCACCCAGATGTTGCCGGTCAGCAGGGTGCGCGGCGCGCCAGGCCACAGGGTGGCCAGATCAAGCTGGTTGAACGAGGCCTGGGCCCGCACCACAGGCTGGGGGGCCCAGGGGCTGATTTGCGCCGACACGCTGGCGCTCATGGTGCGATTGTGGGTCAACCCCGGCGCGTTGCCGGGCTCGGGCTGGACCAGGGCCTGCAAGTCAAGCATCGGCACCACGCCCGCGAGCGGACCGCTGAGCGTGGCGGACGCGTCCAGTGCCATGTTCTGGCCGTCGCCGATAGGGGCGATCACGCGCCCTTTGAGCTGCAGGTCCAGTGTCATCGGCACGCGCGCCTGCAGGCTCACGCGCCCTTGGTACTGGCCCTGGGCCAGCTCGATCCGGTCGACCTGCAACTGATGCTGCTGTGCGAGGTAGCGGTAATGTGCGACCAGGTTGCTGGCCTGCAGCGTGCTCGCGCCGGTGAGCTTGAACGCCCCCACCACCAGCGGCAGATCGATATCCAACGGCAACACGATTTCGGGCGGGGGTGCGGGCGCGTCGGTAGACGGCGCTCGCTGGTCGTCCACGTCTAGTTGGGCCAGCGCCAGCTCGGTGACGCTCAGGCGCCGGCGCAGCAACTCCAGCGGTTGCCAATCGAAGCGCACATCGCGTGCCGTAACGGTGAGTCCGTCTGCATGCCAACGCAGCTGGCCGATCTGTCCGCCACCGCGCACGCTGCCCTTGACCTCCTGCACCTCGAGTGTCTGACCGGCTGGCAGAAATGCCGATGCTTCTTCGATCACGGTGGCCAGCGACCCCTTCGTGCCGCTCCACAACCAAAACGCCAGCAGCAAGGCCACGCCAAGCACCAGCACCAGTTCCAGCAGCCAGACCAACTGAAACAGCAATGCGGACAACAGACGGCGCATCAGAAGGTGAACCCCACGCTCAGGTGCAGGCGCAGTGCTTTCTTGTCCAGACCATAGGCCAGGTCCAGTTGCAGCGGGCCGACCGGGCTGCGATAGCGCACACCCGCGCCGATGCCGACCTTGGCGTCGAACTGCGAGGTTTTGTCGGCCACGGCGCCTGCGTCGATGAACACCGTGCTTTCCCAGGGGCTGGGCTGGCCGTCGATCAGTATCGGACGCTGCCATTCGAGGCTGGCCACTGCCAGGTAGCGCCCCGGCGTCACGATGCCATTGGCTTCGGCGCTGCCGATGCTCTGGTAGGAGTAGCCACGCACACTGGCATCGCCCCCGGCCAGGAACAGCTGCGTGCTCGGAATCGTGGCGCTGTCCTTGGCCACCACGGCGCCGGCCTGCAGGCGCACGGCGATGCGGCCAGAGCGTGCGGCGGTGGTGGCGTCCTGCGCATCATCCAGCGACCAGATGCCAAGCCAGTTCACGCGCGTGCGAAAGAACGGGTCGCGTTGGCTGCCCAGCGTCCAGCCGCCGCCGACCTCGACGCCCAGGCCGTAACCGCTTGATGGGTAGGGCAGGCGGTCGAAGGCGCGTTGTGTCCAGCCGTAGACGGCGCTGATGGACTGCGCGGTCTCGTTCAGGCCGGTGGCAGTGGTGGCGGCCCGGTCGTATTGCAGATAGTAATTGCGGTCAATGCGCTCGCCGCGTTGCACGCGCCCGGTGCGCAGCTTCTGGCTGCGTACGGCCACACTGGCGACGTCCTCGTTCTTGAGCTCGCCCAGCACGGACCAGCGCCAGTTGTCCTCGTCGGGTTGGGACAGAAGTTCACTAGCCACCGAGCGGGTATCGTCATCGAGCAGCAGCTTGGAGTCTGCACGCCAACCTATCAGCGGCACTTGCAGGTTGGTGTGTTCGGCGGACAGACTCAAGCCGCTGTCGGTGCTCACGCCCACCCCCAGTTGCAGTCGGTTGCGCAAGGCTTCGCGTAGCGTGACGTTGACCGGTGCGGCCTGTGGATCGCCACTCGGGTCGATCTCGATCACTACCGAACCGAAATAGCCGCTTTCCTGCAGCCGTTGCTGGGCCTCGAGCAACTCGGTCTGGTCGTAGGGCGCGCCGGAGCGCAGGCGTGCAATGCGTTGCACCAGCTGCGCGTCGTAGCGCTCCAGCCCCGATATGTTCAGTGCGCCGATGCGGTACAGCGGGCCGGAGTCGAGCGTCACTCCCAGGCGCGCGGCGTCTTGCGTCGGATCGATCTCGGCACGGCTCGTCGCAATGCGCCCCAGCGGGTATCGGCGTGCGGCCAATAGACGCAAGGCCTGGGTCTTGGCGCCGTCCCAGGCATCCTGGGTAAACGGTTTGCCGACCGGCAGTGTCCAGCCGCGTTCGATGGCCAGGCGCTGGCCCGCGGCATCGGCATCTTGCGCAATCGCGCCGCTGAAGGCCATGCGCATGTCGGTGACCATGGTCGACGGACCCGTCTGAACCGTGATGCGAACGACACGCGATGGCCCCTTGTCGTTGTCGGAGTGTGACCGCGAGATCTGGACCTGGGGCGAAAAATACCCCAATGTGCCGAGCAGGTCACGGACATTGCTTTCGGCGGCAATCTGCAGCCGCTCAAGCTCGGTGTCGTCGAGGTCGGACAGCGTGCGATAGCGCATCAGGTCGAGATGGCGCAGCAGATACTCCTGCACCGGTTTCGGTGCCAGGACTTCGACCGTGAAGGCCATCGCCTGTTCGGCCGGGGTTGATGCGCTGGCGCGCGCGTCAGGTGGCGTTGCAGCAGGAGTCGCTTGCGCCCAAAGCGAAAACGGGGCGCTGATGACGCAGGCGACAAGCAACCAGACACGCGTTTGCGCGCCGACCCATGGTTTGCTCATGAAGCTATTTTGACAGCAGCCGCATGGCGTCCTCAAGACCCTTGATGGTCAGGGGAAACATGCGGTGGCTCATCAACTGCTGGACCACGCTGATGCTCTGGCGGTATTGCCAGACACCTTGCGGTTCGGGATTGATCCAGGCAAATTTGGGAAAGGCGTTGGTCAACCGCTGCAGCCATTCGGCACCGGCCTCTTCGTTGTTGTATTCGACACTGCCGCCGGGTTGCAGGATCTCGTACGGGCTCATCGTCGCGTCGCCGATGAAGATCAGCTTGTAGTCCTTGTTGTACTTGCGAATGATGTCCCAGGTGGCGAACTTCTCTGAGTAACGGCGCCGGTTGTTCTTCCACATGAAGTCGTAGACGCAGTTGTGGAAGTAATAGAACTCCATGTGCTTGAACTCGGTCTTGGTGGCCGAGAACATCTCCTCGACCCGCGCAATGTGTTCGTCCATGGTGCCGCCGACGTCCATCAGCAGCAGCACTTTCACGTTGTTGTGGCGCTCGGGCACCATCTTGATGTCGAGCCAGCCGGCGTTGGCGGCGGTGGAGCGGATGGTGTCGTCCAGGTCGAGCTCTTCCTCGTGGCCCTCGCGCGCGAACTTGCGCAGCCGGCGCAGCGCGATCTTGATGTTGCGCGTGCCAAGCTCCTGGGTGTCGTCGTAGTCCTTGTAGGCGCGCTGGTCCCAGACCTTGACCGCGCTGCGGTTGCGGCTTTTCTCCTGGCCGATGCGTATGCCTTGCGGGTTGAAACCGTTGGCGCCGAAGGGCGAGGTGCCGCCGGTGCCTATCATCTTGCTGCCGCCCTCGTGGCGTTCTTTCTGTTCTTCGAAACGCTTCTTGAGCGTTTCCATCAGCTCGTCCCAGCCCATCTTCTCGATCTTGGCTTTTTCTTCCGGGCTCAGGTTGAGTTCGAGGTTTTTGCGCAGCCACTCCAGCGGAATGTCTTTCGTGAAATCGGCCAGCATCTCTACGCCCTTGAAATAGGCAGAGAACGCGCGGTCGAACTTGTCGTAGTGCTTTTCGTCCTTGACCAGCGTGGTGCGGCTCAGGTAGTAGAAGTCGTCGATCTTGTAGCCCGCCGCCGGGCCGTCATCGTCGTCCTGCACGGTTTTCGGGCCGACCACGCCTTCCTTGAGGGCCTCGAGCAAGGTCAGGTATTCCTTGACTGAAACCGGCAGCTTGGCCGAACGCAGGGTGTAGAAAAAATCGATCAGCATGCTTGTCTCCGTTTCGCGGTCGGCTCAAGGCTGGCGCATCTGTTGGGCGCGCGCCCTGCGACCGGCGTGTCAGCCTTCGCGGGGTTTGTCCCGCAGGTACAGCAACTGGGCCCGGGTCTCGGGCCATTCGCCCGAACGCATGCTGTAGATCACGGTGTCGCGGATAGTTCCATCGCGGCGCAGGCCATGGCCACGAATGACGCCGTCCTTGCGTGCGCCCAGGCGTTCAATCGCGGCCTGCGAGGCGAAGTTGAAGTTGTCGGTGCGCCAGCCCACGACGTGGCAGCCCAGGGTGTCGAAGGCGTGTCCCATCAACAGCAACTTGCAAGTGGTGTTGACGTGGGTGCGCTGGCTCGATTTGCGATACCAGGTGTAGCCGATTTCGACCCGTTTGACGGCGGGCAGGATGTCGTGGTAGCTGCTCGAGCCCAGCACCGTGCCGCTGGCCTCGTCGAGTACGGCGAAGGCAAACCGATGGCCGTCCTCGCGCATCTGCAGCGCATCGTCGATGTAGTGCCGGACCTGCTCCGGTTCGGGCACCGAGGTGATGCGCAGGCGCCAGAGTTCGCCGTCACGGGCCGCGGCGCGCAGGCCTTCTTCATGCTCCAGGCCCAGCGGGGCGAGCGTGATGCCACGCTCACGCAGGACGACGGGTTCGACAAAGGCCATGGTGGGCTCCGAAGCTGCCGGATGCTATCAGCGGTTGTGCCGCTGCATGAATACCAGTTTCTCGAAAAGCGTCACGTCCTGCTCATTCTTGAGCAAGGCACCCACCAGCGGCGGCACCGTGACCTTGTCGTCGTTGCTGTGCAGCGTCTCGGCCGGGATTTCCTCGGCCAGCAGCAGTTTGAGCCAGTCCAGCAATTCGCTGGTCGACGGCTTCTTCTTCAGACCCGGCAGGTTGCGGATGTCGTAGAAGGTCTTCATGGCCGCCGTCAGCAGCTCTTTCTTGAGGCCGGGGAAGTGCACGTCGATGATGCTCTTCATGGTATCGGCGTCGGGGAACTTGATGTAGTGGAAGAAACAGCGACGCAAGAACGCGTCGGGCAGTTCCTTCTCGTTGTTCGAGGTGATGAACACCAGCGGCCGATGCTTGGCGCGGATCAGTTCGCGCGTCTCGTAGCAGTAGAACTCCATGCGGTCGATCTCGCGCAGCAGGTCGTTCGGAAACTCGATGTCGGCCTTGTCGATCTCGTCGATCAGCAGCGCCACCGGCTCGTCGGCGGTGAAGGCCTGCCACAACACGCCACGAATAATGTAGTTGTGGATGTCCTTGACCTTTTCGTCGCCGAGCTGGGAGTCGCGCAGACGACTGACCGCGTCGTATTCATACAGACCTTGCTGGGCCTTGGTGGTCGACTTGATGTGCCACTGCAGCAGCGGCAAGTTCAGCGCGGCGGACACCTCCTCGGCCAGCATGGTCTTGCCAGTGCCCGGTTCGCCCTTGACCAGCAGCGGGCGTTTGAGCGTAACCGCGGCATTGACGGACAACATCAGGTCCTGTGTGGCGACGTAATTCTTGGTTCCTTGGAATTTCATTGTGCTAAGTCGTGTGCGCGTGGCAGTGAACAGTGGTAGAGGGGGGCGAAAACATGGCCGATATAATCCGTGGGTTTGAGATTCTCCGACCCACCTTTGATTGTCTGCGCAAAATGAACAAGTTGTCGTCGTCCCTAATTGTGCTGTTTGTCGCGTCCGTTACGGCGCTGTCTGCGAATGCCCAGGAGATCAAGGGTGATGCCGCTGCTGGCGCGGGCAAGATTGCCATGTGCATCGGTTGCCACGGCATCGCCGGCTACCAGGCCAGTTTTCCAGAAGTTTACAAGGTGCCGAAAATTGCCGGCCAGGGCGCCAAGTACATCGAGGCGTCCCTGCACGCCTACCAGAAGGGCGAGCGCAAACACCCGTCGATGCGCGGCATCGCCGATGGCCTGAATGACCAGGACATTGCCGACGTGTCGGCCTATTACGAAGCCAGCGGCCATGCGGCGCCCGCCGTGGCAGCACCCGCGGCCGACGCCAAGGCCGCCGAACTGGTGGCCAAGGGTGCATGTGTCGCCTGCCATGGCGACAACTTCAACAAGCCGATCGACCCCTCATATCCCAAGGTGGCAGGGCAACATGCCGACTATCTGTTCGTGACGCTGAAGTCCTACAAGACCGAGGGACACACGACCTGGGGCCGCTCCAACGGCGTCATGGGCGGCATCGCCAAGCAGTTCTCCAACAATGAACTCAAGGTATTGGCCAACTATCTGAGCAAACTGCCGGGCGAGTTGCAAACCGTTGCCCAGGCCAAGTTCAAGTAGGCACCGGCTGCCCGTGGCGCCGGTTCGATTGATCCGGTGGCACGCTTGCGGCTGGTGTCAGTCGCGTGTCGCGTGCCGCTGCACGCAGGCGATGTAGCCATCGCCGTCCGGTGGGCGTCCTGCCCGCTGGCTTTCCCAGATCATGGTTCCCAGGCATTCCATTGCCGCGTGGTGGGCCTCATGCAGAGAATTGCGTCGGTGCGTCAGCAGTTCGACCGCCTGGCGGATGCCGCGCGGCTGGTCGATCGAGCATTGCTCACTGATCGACAGGTGCATCGATAGATGCAAAAAGGCATTGGACTCGCCTTCGTGCGTGTTCGACATGTCACGCAGGGCCGCATCGACGTCGGCAAGCACCGAGTGGTACTCAGGATGCTCGTCGATCCAGCCGCTGGACAGCGTCTCGATGGCGTCGAGGGGCTGGTTCGTGCGGGCCTTGGCATAAACCCCGCAAAAGAAGCGGCGGACATCGGCCTGGGAGGGTTGTATCAACATGGCGCTGGCATTATCGCGGCGCGCTGTTCGGCGCCAGATACCCGCGCCGATGGCATGGACTGACGCGCGTCACACGCGCCAGGGTGGCATTTGCCAGTTGCGCCAAAGCGCCAGCGCACGCAAGCCGGCGGTGACGCCGACGCAGGCGACCAAGGCTAGATACCCCGGTGCCTGTGCCTGCCACAGGCCGACATAGACCCAGCCGCCGATGAACGCGCAAAGGGCATACGGCCGGTGATCGGCAAATGCGCTGGGAATCTCGTTGCACACCATGTCGCGTAACACGCCGCCGAATACGCCGGTAATCAGTCCCATCAAGACCGCCACCACCGCCGGCATCTGCAGCAACAAGGCCTGGTGCACGCCAGTGGCCGCGAACAGGCCCAGACCCAGTGCGTCGGGCCACTGGATGGCGCGTTCGGTCAGCCGGAAATGGCGTTGGCGCAAGAACAACATCGCCAACACGCACAATCCCAGCACCGCCCACAAGACTTCGACATGCCGAACCCAGAAAAACGGCCTTTGATCCAACAGCAGATCACGCAAGGTGCCGCCACCGAACGCGGCCAGGAAGCCCACCACGCACACACCCACGGCATCGAGTCGTTTGCGCGCGGCCTCGAGTACGCCGGACAGCGCGAATGCGGCTGTGGCGCCGAGCTCGACCAGCAGACGCACGGTTTCGCCCCAGGTTTGGACAGTTTGCATGGCGGAATTGTCGCGTGTTGAATCTGCTCATCGTCCAGGACCCGCTGTTTTACCTGGTGAGCATTCCAGCGGTGCTGCTGCTGGGTGTGAGCAAGAGCGGCTTTGGCGCTGGCTTTGGCTCGCTGGCAGTGCCGATCATGGCCATGGCTGTGACGGTACCTCAGGCTGCGGCCATCCTGATGCCGGTCTTGCTGTTGATGGACGTGCTGGGCATGGCGGCATTTCGCAAGAACTTCGATCTGAAGCTGCTGCGTTTCCTGCTGCCTTGGGGGCTGGTGGGTACGGTCGTTGGCGCCGCCTTGTTCCGCGCGCTCGACTCCCATGTTGTGGCCGCCATCGTCGGCGGTTTGACGCTGCTGTTTCTGGCCCAGCGGCTGGTGTTTCCGCCTCGAGCGGACACCCCGCCGCCGCCGCGCTGGCTTGGCGCGCTGCTGACAGCAAGCTCCGGACTCACCAGCTTTGTCGCCCATGCCGGTGGCCCACCGATCAGCGCCTATGTGATTCCGTTGCGCCTGCCGCCGGTGCAGTTCGCCGCAACCATGGCGTTCTTCTTTTTCTTCATCAACCTGTCCAAGTGGATTCCCTACGCCTGGCTGGGTCTGCTCGATATGCGCAACCTGGCGACGTCGTTGGTGTTGATGCCACTCGCTCCAATCGGCGTGTGGCTCGGTCTGCGGCTGGCACAGCGCATCGACCCGTCGATGTTCTACCGCCTGTTGTACCTGGGCATGTTCCTGACCGGCGTCAAACTGCTGTGGGACGGAGTGTCCTGATGCGCGTCTGATCGGGCGTCACCAGCGGCCCAGCGGCACGACGCTGACGGCAGCGCTCATGTAGCGCGCTGGTGCTTGGCCAGGTGGACCAACGCTCCATGGGGTGGATCCCGCCCGAGCGGCCTGCGAGTGGATCACAGCGGGACGCTAACATAGCGCAAGGAAATCAGCCTGGGAGATCACCGAATGCCAGTTGTTGTTGTCGCCAATCCCAAGGGCGGCGTGGGCAAGTCCACGCTGGCCACCCATATTGCCGGATACTTCGCGTCGCGCGGCCATGCCGTGATGCTCGGCGACGCCGACCGCCAGCAGTCGTCGCGCCTGTGGCTGGGTCTGCGGCCGCCGGGCGCCCGGGCAATCCAGACCTGGGACATCAACGCCGACCTGATCGCCCGACCGCCGCGCGGCTCCACGCATGTGGTGGTCGACACACCGGCCGGATTGCACGGCTGGCGTTTCAAGGATGTGATGAAGATGGCCGACAAGATCATCGTGCCGGTACAACCCAGTGTGTTCGATATCTTCGCCACCGGTGCCTTCATCGAAGAATTGGCGTCAAACAAGCACGCCGACCGGAACAAGATCGCCCTGGTGGGCATGCGCGTGGATGCGCGAACGATTGCCGCCGACAAATTGCATTCCTTCATCGATTCGACCGGGCTGCCGGTGTTGTCCTACCTGCGTGACACGCAGAACTATGTGCATCTGGCGGCCCATGGCCTGACGCTGTTCGACGTGCCGCCTTCCCATCGTTTCGAGAAAGACCTGGAGCAGTGGAAACCGATCTGCGACTGGCTCGACGCCTGATTCCGTCAACAAACTGCGCGGCTTGCGCGCTAGGCCACCATGAGAACCTTCCAAACCTTGTCCGATCTGGCCGCCTGCGTGGGGCAGGAAGTGGCCGTCAGCGACTGGATCACCGTCACCCAGGAGCAGGTCGATCAGTTCGCCGAGGCCACTGGCGACCACCAGTGGATCCACGTGGATGTGGACAGGGCCAAGGCCGGACCCTTCGGTGCGCCGATCGCCCATGGTTTCTTGACCTTGTCGATGTTGCCGCGCTTCTTTCAGTCAGCCTTGCTTATCACCGAGTCACGCATGGGCGTCAACTACGGCCTGAACAAGGTGCGCTTCATGGCGCCGGTGCCGGTGGGCAGCCGCCTGCGTGCCCGCATGACGCTGGTGTCCTGCGACGCCATTGACAACAACGGCCGGCAATTGGTCTGGGACGTGCTGGTCGAGAAGGAGGGTGGGGACAAACCGGTTTGCGTCGCCCAGATGGTGGTGCGTCGCTACCCGTAAACCTTGGCCAGGGTTGACTGCCGACCGGTGTTGATCAACTGGCGGCGAAGCCGTTCTGGCGCCAGGCTTCAAACACCGTGACCGCCACGGCGTTGGACAGGTTCAGGCTGCGCTGGCCGGCACGCATAGGCAAACGCAGGCACTGCGCCACCGGAAAACTGTCGCGCAGCGCATCGGGCAGCCCGCGCGTCTCCGAGCCGAACACCAGCCAGTCGCCTGGCATGAACGCCATGTCATAGGGACTGCAGGCTCCCCGCGTGCTCATGGCGAACATGCGCGCAGGCTCGGGTCGCTCCTGGGCCAGCAGCGCGCCCCAGCTGGCGTGGCGGCGCAACGGGGCCCATTCGTGGTAATCGAGGCCGGCGCGGCGCAACTGCTTGTCGTCGAGTGAAAACCCCAGCGGTTCGACCAGATGCAGTTGGCAGCCGGTGTTGGCGACCAGCCGGATCACGTTGCCGGTGTTGGGTGGGATTTCGGGTTCGACCAGAACAATATGAAACATGGGACCGATTGTCTCTGCTCAATGGCGCTTCGCCCTGGGCGCTGTGCGCTACGGGGTCCGGCTGTTGCGCCAAACTGCGTGCGGTTGACGCAGGGTGTCTCATGGCGGTGCATGGCCGCCGAGGTCGGCCCGGGCCAGCACCAGTCCGGTGATATGGGCAGCGCCGGCCTGGCGCAGCGTCGCGGCGGCACTGAACATCGAGGCGCCACTGGTCATCACGTCGTCCACCAGCACCACGCGGGTACCGGCGAGTTCGCCGTGGCGCAGGGGTTCGACGGCAAAAGCGCCGCGCAGGTTGTGCATGCGGGCATCCCGGGCCAGCGCACTTTGAGCCGGCGTGTCGCGGATGCGCAGCAGCAAACCGCCATCGAGTTTGTCGGGGGCCAGGTGGCGCGCCAACTCCAGCGCCTGGTTGTAGCCACGCGCGCGCAGCCGCTCGGTCGACAGTGGCATGGGAATGACGTGTTGCGCCCGCTCCAGGGCCGGCTCGACCCAGGGGGCGCTGCGCAACAGCGTGGCCAGCGCGCGCGCCCAGTCTGGTCGGGACTGGAACTTGAACTGCACGATCAGCGTCGACCAGGGATAGGCGTAGTGCACGGCAGCCACGCACGCGTCCAGGGGAGGCGGTTTGCGCATGCAGGCGCCGCACAGTGTTACCGCATCGGGGGTGGGCAGTGCGCAGCTGATGCAGCGATGGCAGGGCTGCGCAAACAGTGCCACGCAGCTGTCGCATAGCGGCGCGGTCGGCCAGCGGCGGCAGACAGCGCATTGGCCAGGAATCCGGTCGGATATGCTCTGACACAGGGCGCGAATCATCGGGCCAATATATGCTGCGTCCGATCCATGACCGCCGACCTTCCTCCCACAATTGATCCACGAGCTGCTGCGCGTTGGGCACAGCAGCGCCATCGAGCGTCGCCCTGGTTGCACGAGGAAGTGGGCCGGCGCATGCAGGAGCGCTTGCAGTGGATCCGACTGCAGCCGCGCACCTGGGTCGACTGGGCGCCGCTGTCGGGCGGCATGCAGACGCATGCGGCCGTGGCCCAGGCCTATCCGCAGGCCTCGTGCTGGGTCGTGGAGCCAGCCAGGGTGCGGCAACAAGCGGCAGAGCAGGCGCTGAGCACGCCCTGGTGGCAGATCGCGCCCTGGCGCAAATCGCCGCCTCGATTCGGCATGCCACCCGATGCAGGGGCCGACATGGTGTGGGCCAACATGGCGCTGCACATGACGGCCGATCCGAAGGCGCTGCTGCTGACCTGGCATCGCATGCTCGCAGTCGACGGCTTCCTGATGTTCTCGTGCCTGGGCCCCGACACCCTGGTCCGGCTACGCGACCTGTACCGCTCGCTGGGGTGGCCGGAACCGGCGCACGAGTTCACCGACATGCATGACTGGGGCGATATGCTGGTGCAGGCCGGTTTTGCGGAGCCGGTCATGGACATGGAAAGGCTGACCCTGACTTTCGAGTCGCCCGAGCGCATGCTGGTTGAACTGCGCACGCTGGGGCGCAACCTGCATCCGCAGCGCTTCCAGGGCCTGCGAGGCCGGACCTGGAAGGCCAGGCTGCTCGACGCCTTGGCGGCGCAGTCGGCGCAAGATGGTGCACGGGCCCTGGACTTCGAGATCATTTACGGGCATGCACTCAAACCCCAGGCCGGGCTGGCGATTCAGCGCGAGACGGTACTGTCGCTGGACGAGATGCGCCGTGTGCTGAAGCGGCCAACGACTGGTGCGGGCCCTACACGATAGCGCCTGCAGTGGCTTTGTCGAAGATCAGTGATTCGTGCATGGTCAGCTACAATGCCTCGACTTTTGGCAACATTCCCCGGCTAAGTATGCCGTATTGGATCGACTGGCTTCTGGCAATGCAGAACACGTGATGAATCTGATCTTTCGCTTCGCAACAGTCCAGGGGCAGAGCTTTCACTGGTTCTTGCGCCGCAACTGTTCGGTCACGCCGCGTCAGCTGGGGTTTATCTATCTGTCCCTGTGCGTAGTTTCGCTGGGAATGGGCGTGGTGTTCTGGTTGCAGGGCGCCACCTTGATATTGCCGATCGCCTGGCTGGAACTGATGCTGGTGGGCGCGGCATTTCTGATGTACGCCCGCCATGCGACGGATGGCGAGAGCATTCGTCTGGCTGACGGGCAACTGGTGATCGAGCAGGAATGCGCCGGCAAGTTGAGCCGGTGCGCGTTCCGGCGTGAATGGGTGAGGGTGGAGCCTGGCACGGCCGACAGTTCGCTGATCGTGTTGTCGGGTCATGGCAGAACAGTGCATGTGGGGCGGTTTGTGCGGCCCGAATTGCGGCCGCAATTGGCGCGCGAGATCAGGATGGCGTTGCGCGGGGTGTGAGGCCGGTGACACAGTCGGGGGCGGATGCCCGCTTAATTGAGGCTAATTTGAAGTGATCATGATGAAGAGCATTCAGGGCAAACTGGCTTCTGTGTTTACAACCGCGCTCGCCTGGGCGGGCGCTGCACCTTTCACGATTGCCCATGCGGTGAACGACCTGCCCGGCGGCCCGGCGGTCAACCAGCTCAATCTGCATCCGCCGGCGACGCGTATTGCCGCGGACCAGGCCTGGTTGCACTGGTTCATGCTGATTGTCTGCACGGTGATCTTCATCGCCGTGTTCTCGGTCATGTTCTATTCGATCTGGAAGCATCGCAAGTCGGTCGGCCACAAGGCCGCCACCTTCCATGAGTCGGTCACGGTCGAAATCATCTGGACCGTCATTCCCTTCGTCATCGTGATCCTGATGGCGCTACCCGCCACCAAGGTGATCGTCGCGATGAAGGACACCACCAATGCGGACCTGACAATCAAGGCCACTGGCATGCAGTGGAAGTGGGGTTACGACTACATCAAGGGCGAAGGCGAGGGCATAGGCTTCCTGTCGGCGCTCGATCTCAAGCATCGTGCCATGTCGGATGCTGGCGGCCCCAAGGCGGGCGAGGTGGTCGACGACTACCTGCTCAAGGTCGACAACCCGCTGGTCGTGCCGGTGGACCAGAAGGTGCGCATCATCACCACCGCCAACGACGTGATCCATGCCTTCATGGTGCCGTCGTTCGGCATCAAGCAGGATGCGATTCCGGGCTTCGTGCGCGATACCTGGTTTCGTGCCGAGAAGATTGGCGACTTCTACGGACAGTGTGCCGAGTTGTGCGGCAAGGAGCATGCCTACATGCCGATCCACGTGAAGGTGGTTTCGGCGCAGGACTATTCGGCCTGGGTCGATGGCGAGATGAAGAAGATGGCGGCCAAGGCGGATGACCCGTCGCGCGTGTGGACGCTCGATGACCTCGTGGCGCGCGGCGAGAAGGTGTATGTGGCCAACTGCCAGGCCTGCCACCAGGCCAACGGCAAGGGAGCCGGTCCGTTCAAACCACTGGATGGCGCGGCCGTGGTGCTCGATGCCGACAAGTCCAAGCAGATCGCGATTTTGCTCAATGGTCAGAACAATGGCGCCATGCCGGCCTGGAAGCAGCTTGGCGACACCGATATTGCGGCTGTGATTTCGTATACCAAGAATCACTGGTCGAACAAGACCGGGCAGATCGTGCAGCCGGCCGATGTCCAGAGCGCGCGCAAGTGAACGCCGCGAGCATGAACATCCGCAAAATTGAATTGACGAGGAAATCAGCATGAGTGCAGTACTGGACCACCCCCACGGCCTTGATGGGCACCACGACCACCATGCGCCGACCGGCTGGCGGCGCTGGGTGTTTGCGACCAATCACAAGGACATCGGTACCTTGTACCTGTTGTTTGCGTTCACGATGTTGATGGTCGGCGGCGTGCTCGCGTTGCTGATCCGCACCGAACTGTTCCAACCGGGTCTGCAACTGGTGAACCCCGAGATGTTCAACCAGCTCACCACCATGCACGGCATCATCATGGTGTTCGGCGCCATCATGCCGGGCTTCGTGGGCTTCGCCAACTGGATGATTCCGATGCAGATTGGCGCCTCCGACATGGCGTTCGCGCGCATGAACAACTTCAGCTTCTGGCTGTTGATTCCTGCCGCGCTGATGGTCGTCGGTTCATTCTTCATGCCCGGCGGCGCGCCGGCCGCGGGCTGGACGCTGTATGCGCCGCTGACGCTGCAGATGGGCCCGAGCATGGACCTCGCCATCTTCGCGCTGCACATCCTCGGTGCCAGCTCGATCATGGGATCGATCAACATCATCGTGACCATCCTGAACATGCGCGCGCCTGGCATGACGCTGATGAAGATGCCCATGTTCGCCTGGACCTGGCTGATCACCGCCTACCTGCTTATCGCCGTGATGCCGGTGCTCGCTGGCGCGATCACGATGACGCTGACCGATCGCCATTTCGGCACCAGCTTCTTCAATCCCGGTGGTGGCGGCGACCCGATCATGTACCAGCACATTTTCTGGTTCTTCGGTCACCCCGAGGTCTACATCATGATTTTGCCGGCGTTCGGCATCATCAGCCAGGTGGTTCCCGCGTTCGCGCGCAAGCGCCTGTTCGGCTACACCTCGATGGTGTATGCGACGTCGAGCATCGCCATCCTGAGCTTTGTCGTATGGGCGCACCACATGTTCACCACCGGCATGCCGGTGACGGGGCAGTTGTTCTTCATGTACGCCACGATGCTGATCGCCGTGCCCACAGCCGTCAAGATCTTCAACTGGATAGCCACCATGTGGCAGGGCTCGATGACGTTTGAGACGCCGATGCTGTTCGCGGTCGGCTTCATCTTCGTGTTCACAATGGGTGGCTTCACCGGGCTGATCCTGGCCATGGCGCCGATCGACATCCAGTTGCAGGACACCTACTACGTCGTGGCGCACTTCCATTACGTGCTGGTGGCGGGTTCGTTGTATGCGATGTTTGCGGGCGTCTACTACTGGTTGCCCAAGTGGACCGGGGTGATGTACAAGGAGTCGAGCGGCAAGATCCATTTCTGGTGGTCGCTGATCGCGTTCAACATCACCTTCTTCCCGATGCACTTCCTGGGGCTGGCCGGCATGCCGCGTCGATACGCCGACTATCCGATGCAGTTTGCCGACTTCAATGCGGTTGCATCAGTGGGCGCCTTCGCGTTCGGCATCGCGCAGGTGTATTTCTTCGTGGCTGTCGTCTGGCCTTGCATGATGGGCAAGGGTGAGAAAGCGCCACAAAAACCCTGGGAAGGCGCCGAAGGCCTGGAGTGGGAAGTGCCGTCGCCGGCGCCCTTTCACACCTTCGAAAACCCGCCCAAGCTCGATGCTACCGCCACGCGCGTGATCGGCTGAAGCACACGACAGAGCCGTGACCGCGATGACGCCCGAGCAAAGACGTTCGAACTTTCGATTGGCCATGGTACTGGCGTCGATTGCTGGCGCTTTCATGCTCGGCATTTTCGTGAAACTGGCCTTTTTCGGCGGCTGAAGAACATGCTGCGCGCGCGTTATCAGAACCTGACCATGGCCCGCAAGCTGGTGGTCGTGGCCATCGGCATGCTGGCCTTCGGGTATGCACTCGGTCCGCTGTACAACGCCATCTGCGCGGTGACCGGCATCAATGTGCTGGCGCTGGGCGACCGCAATATTCCGGGGGCGACTTCGCAGGCCAGCGCCAATACCCAGATCGACACCAGCCGCACCATCACGGTGGAGTTCGACGCCAATGCGCGGGGGCCGTGGACCTTCAAGCCCGAGCTGCGTTCGCTGCAGGTGCATCCGGGCGAACTGGCGACCGTGGTCTACGAGTTCCAGAACACCCAGAACCGGCGCATGGCGGCACAGGCCATTCCGAGCTATGCGCCGCGCCAGGCAGGGCCGCATTTCAACAAGCTTGAGTGTTTCTGCTTCAACCAATACACGCTCGATCCCGGTGAGAAGAAATCATGGCCGGTGGCGTTCATCATCGATCCCAAGTTGTCTAGAGACGTCACGACGATCACCTTGTCCTATACGTTCTTCGAGGTGGGCGGCTCGGTGCCTGCGGCGCCAGGTTCAACTGCCGCGCTGGCAGTGCCCGCGCTCGAGGCCGGTACATGATGAGCAAGCCGCCAAGCGTCGAATCGACAACTTCGCGCGGATCGTCGTGGAACATGGTCAAGACCGTGGCCTGGGCGTTTTTTGGTGTGCGCAAGCGCAACGACCATGAGCGCGCCGCGCGGGTCAGCCCGTTGCATGTGTTGATCGCTGGTTTTGTTGGTGTGATCCTGCTGGTCGGGACCTTGATTGCGCTGGTGAATTGGGTCGCGGCCTAGGGCCGTTGTATTCGGAAACGTCGAGAAGAGTTAGCAGAATCCTGAATTGAGAGCCTGGAGCAGAAATGAGTTCTACATCCCATAACAGCACGCCGTATTACTTCGTGCCAGGTCCGTCCGGTCACCCGGTGATGGCGGCCATCGGTCTGTTGTTCGTATTCCTTGGCGCAGGCCTATGGATCAACGGGGCCAGCTGGGCCGAGTACCTGTTGTATTTCGGTCTGCTGTGGTTCTTCGCGACCCTGTTCCGCTGGTTCCGCCAAGCGGTCTCGGAAAGCGAAGGTGGCTCCTATGGCCGCAAGGTTGACCTGTCGTTCCGCTGGAGCATGAGCTGGTTCATATTCTCCGAGGTCATGTTTTTCGGCGCCTTTTTCACGGCCTTGTGGTGGGCACGGGTGCATTCCGTCCCCGAACTGGGCAATCTCGAGAACGCCTTGTTGTGGCCCGATTTCAAGGCGGCCTGGCCCAGCTCGGTTGCCGGCGCCACCGCGTCGCCGGCCGGCACCGTCGAGCCGTTCCAGACCATGGGACCGTTCTGGTTGCCAACCATCAATACCGCGCTGCTGCTGAGCTCCGGTGTGACCCTGACCATCGCCCACCATGCCTTGCAGGTCGGCAATCGGGGCCGGACGATCGCGTTCATGTGGATGACGGTTTTGCTGGGCATCACTTTCCTGGGCGTGCAGGGCTACGAGTATGCGCATGCCTACAGCGATCTGAACCTCAAGCTCACGTCCGGCGCCTATGGTTCGACCTTTTTCATGCTCACCGGTTTCCACGGATTCCACGTGTTTGTCGGCATGCTGATGCTGCTGTTCATCACGCTGCGTCTGCAAAAAGGACATTTCACGGCCGAGCGGCACTTCGGATTTGAAGGTGCAGCCTGGTACTGGCACTTCGTCGACGTAGTCTGGTTAGGCCTGTACATCCTGGTCTATTGGCTTTGAACCCTGCCGGCCTTTGGCCGGCGTCTGCCATCAGCGGCTGGACACTCAGCTGCCGGCAGGAATCCCCGTGGGCTGGATATAACCCAGCCTCCAGGCGATCAGAACGCAGATGAACAGCAGGATGGAAAAGCCTACGCGCAAGGCCAGTGCGCGGGCCATGCGCCGGCTTTTGGTCAGATCGTCGTCGCCGCCCCGCAACATGAAATAAAGGGCCGCGCCCAGGCTGCCAATGATGGCCACGAATGCGAGGATGACAAGGTACATCATGGTTGCGGATTATCCCGCGCGCTCCCGATCTTTGGGCGCCAGGTTCTGGCTCGTGGCTCTGGCCGCGTTGATGGGCGCAGGAGTCACGCTGCGTCTGGGTCTGTGGCAGCTGTCCCGCGCCGAACACAAGCAGGCCGTGCAGGCCAGCATCGACAAGCGATCGGCGTTGCCACCCTTGGGTAATGCAGCGCTGGCGGCTGCAGCATCCGATGCGACGACTGACCTGCTGTACCGGCGCGTGCAACTGCGAGGGCAGTGGCTGGCCGGGCACACGGTTTTCCTTGACAACCGGCAGGTCGCTGGCAAGCCCGGTTTTTATGTGCTCACACCAATGCAACTGATTCCGTCAGGACCGACGGTAGTGATACAGCGCGGCTGGGTGCAGCGCAATTTCACCGATCGCAGTGTCTTGCCGCCTGTGGATACGCCGGCGGGCGATGTGTCGGTCCATGGACGAATCGCCCCAGCACCTGGCAAGCTTTACGAGTTCGACGGCGCGCAGCAGGGTAAGATCCGGCAAAATCTGGACCTGATGCGCTTCGAGGCGGAGCTGGGTGTACCTCTGGCAGCCGTCACCGTGATGCAGTCGGGGCCGCCGGGCGATGGGCTGGTGCGGGACTGGCCTGCGATCGATACCGGGGTGGACAAACACCTCGGCTACGCCTTTCAGTGGTTTGCGCTGAGTGCGTTGATCGCCTGTCTTTACCTCTGGTTCCAAGTCGTCCGACGCTTTTTCTTGTCCCGCTGAACGCTCCAATTCGTGAACAAAGACCAACCCCTGGACCTGACTGTGCATGCGCTGCCCAAACTCGGCGGCGACGGACGCCGGCGCCCAACGCACGCGTGTCGGGCGCTGGAAGATGCTGCTGGTCTTTCTGATCTGCGCTGCGCCGGTTGCGGCATCCTACTTCGCCTATTACGTGGTTCGACCCGATGCGCGCTCTGTATTTGGGACCCTGATCGATCCACAGCGACCGCTGCCCGATGTCCTGACGGTGACGCCAGATGGTAGGCAGCAGAACCTGCAGATGTTGAAGGGGCAGTGGCTGCTGGTCACGGTGTCCGGCGGAGCCTGTGATGCGACCTGCCAGGAGTATCTGTACCTGCAGCGTCAGTTGCGCGAGAGCCTGGGCAAGGAAAAGGACCGGCTCGATCGGGTCTGGCTGATCAACGACGAGGTGGCGATTGCGCCCGACCTGATGCCCGCGCTCAAGGACGCCGTGGTGCTGCGCGTGCCCGCCACCGAATTGGCCGCATGGCTGGCACCGGACCAGGCGCATGGCCTGGCCGAGCATCTGTACCTGATCGATCCCCTGGGCAACTGGATGATGCGGTTTCCAGCCAAACTTGATCTCGAGGGTGCAGCCAAGGCCAAACGCGACATCGGACGGGTGTTGCGCGCCAGTGCGTCGTGGGACGAGGCGGGCCGCTGACATGAATGCCGGTTTCATTTTTTACCGTCCAGGGCGTGGCTGATGGCTGCTGCACCCGTGGATCTGTCACCGATTGCTGCAAGTCATGCTGGCAGGCGCTTTGTTGGCGGGGGTCGCGCTGGCCTGGTTATGGCTGCGTAACCGTCATGGCACGCGCCAGCACTGGCTGCGCGCTGCCACGGTTCTGACCTTGTTCCTGACCTTTGACCTGGTGTTGTTCGGGGCTTTCACGCGTCTGTCCGATTCCGGGTTGGGTTGCCCGGACTGGCCGGGTTGTTATGGCAGCGCCAGCCCGGTGGGCGCCAAGGTTGAAATCAATGCCGCGCAGGATGCCATGCCCGGTGGACCGGTTACCCACGGCAAGGCCTGGGTGGAAATGGTGCACCGGTATATGGCGACCGGGGTCGGTGCCCTGATCCTGATTCTCACGCTGGCCAGCTGGCGCATGCGCCGGCGTGCCGCACCGGGATTGAATACTCCGAATCCGTGGTGGCCGACGGTCACGCTGGTATGGGTCTGTGTCCAGGGTGCTTTTGGCGCGCTGACCGTGACCATGAAGCTGTTTCCTGCCATCGTCACCTTGCATCTGCTCGGTGGCCTGCTGCTGCTGTTGCTGCTGACGGTGCAGGCGGCGAGTCTGACGCCGCCGGATGTCCAAGCGGATCGAACGGGGCAGCCTGATCGCCTCACCCGGCTCGGCCTGGCGCTGGCCGGCGTGCTACTGACCGTGCAGCTGACGCTGGGCGGCTGGGTTAGTACCAACTACGCAGTGCTGGCCTGCACCGATTTTCCGACCTGCCAGGGCAGTTGGTGGCCCGACATGGCGTTCGCGCAAGGTTTCCAGATCTGGCGTGAACTGGGCATGACGGCAGACGGCGCGCACGTGTCCTTTGCGGCATTGACGGCCATCCACTATGTGCACCGATTGATGGCCTATGCCGTGCTGCTGGTGCTGGCCCTGCTGGCCTGGCGCCTTGGCCGCGTGCGGCGCCTGCGGCCGCTTGCGCGCGCGATTGGCGCCTTGGCCGCGCTGCAGCTGGCTACCGGACTGGGCAATGTCGTGCTCGACTGGCCACTGATTGCCGCATTGCTGCACACCGGCGGCGCCGCCGCGCTGGTGATCAGCATGACCTGGGCCTTTTGTTCTTGTCGTGCCGATGAAGGGCTGGTGCGCAGCGGCGATCCCCGGCCAGTCGGCCATCGGAACGTATCCATGCCGAATGACGCAGCGAACAGCGCAAAAACGACACGATGACCACTGATTCTTCCGCATCCAGCAGCTCGGCGGCCGTGCCGCGCAAGCCGCCGATCGTGCGCCAGTTCATGGCCTTGACCAAGCCCAGGGTCATCCAGTTGATCGTGTTCTGTGCCTTGATCGGCATGGTGCTGGCCGTGCCGGGTGTGCCTTCCTGGTCGGAAGTCTGGCTCGCAGCCATTGCCTGCTTCGGTATCTGGCTGGTGGCTGCCGCCGCGGCCGCGTTCAACTGCATCGTCGAAAAAGGAGTCGACGCCAAGATGAAGCGCACGGCCTGGCGTCCGACGGCCTCGGGTGAGCTGAGCAACCGCCAGACGCTGCTGTTTTCCGCCGTGCTTTGTGCTGCAGGTTCGGCGGTCTTGTATTGGTGGGTGAATGCGCTGACGATGTGGCTGACGATCGCCACCTTTGTCGGCTACGCGATGGTCTACACGGTGATCCTCAAGCCGCTGACGCCGCAAAACATCGTGATTGGCGGTGCTTCGGGCGCGATGCCGCCGGTGCTGGGCTGGGCCGCGATGACGGGCGATGTAGCGCCACAGGCCTTGATTTTGTTCCTGATCATCTTCCTGTGGACACCGCCGCATTTCTGGGCCCTGGCCTTGTACCGGGTCGAGGACTACCGCAAGGCCGGCCTGCCGATGCTGCCGGTGACCCACGGCAGCGAGTTCACGCGGCTGCAGATCCTGCTGTACACCGGCGTCTTGTTCGCCGCCTGCCTGCTGCCGTTTATCTATGGCATGAGCTCATGGATTTACCTGGGTGCGGCCGTGATACTGAGTATCGGCTTCTGTTTGTATGCCTACTGGTTGTGGCGCGACTATTCCGATGCGCTGGCGCGTCGCACCTTCCGATTTTCGCTCTATCACCTGAGCCTGCTGTTTGCGGCGCTGCTGGTGGATCACTATGTCTACTTCTGATTTCGGTACCATTCCCGTCATGAATAAAAGAAAGTTTCTGCGACTGATGTCGACATCCGCCGCGGCCGCCGCCACGGTCACCACGCTGGCCGGGTGCTTCGAAAGCAAGCCCTCATTCGTGTCGGTCGACATCACGGGGGCCGACTACGCGCGCGATTTCTCGTTGCCGGACCAACATGGCAAGCAACGCAGCATCAAGGACTTTGCCGGCAAGATCGTGGTGGTGTTCTTCGGCTACACGCAGTGCCCGGACGTATGCCCGACCACGATGGCCGAACTGGCCGATATCCGCCTGATGCTGGGCAAGGACGGCGAGCGGCTGCAGGCCATATTCGTTTCAGTCGACCCGGAGCGCGACACTGCCGAGGTGCTAAAGGCCTATGTCGAAAACTTCGACGCCAGCTTCATCGCGCTGCGGCCGGCGTCGACGGAACAGCTGGCGGCAACGGCCAAGGAATACAAGGTGTACTACAAACGCGTAGATGGTCGCACGCCGACCAGCTACACGATGGACCACTCGGCGGGCAGCTACATCTATGACACGCGTGGCCAGTTGCGGCTATACAGCCGCTATGGCATGGGCGCCAAGGCATTGGCGGGTGATATTGAGCAGTTGCTCAAGCAGGGGGCCTGAGGGGCACCAATTGCGAAACCCCTGCGGCGTGATGGCGGCAGGGGCTTGGGGTGGGGTGCTGGGGAACAGCTGGACAGCCGGACAGCTACAAAGTGTGGGTGCCAGAGCAAAAATCGCTGCGCAATTTATTGGTCTGGCACACCAGGTATCAGGTACGGGAGCCAGAGCAAAAATCGCTGCGCAATTTATTGGTCTGGCACACCAGGTATCAGGTACGGGAGCCAGAGCAAGAATCGCTGCGCAATTTATTGGTCTGGCACACCAGGTATCAGGTACGGGAGCCAGAGCAAGAATCGCTGCGCAATTTATTGGTCTGGCACACCAGGTATCAGGAGTAGGCCGCGAGCGTCTTTTTCATCTTCTTCATCGCCGCTACTTCGATCTGGCGGATGCGCTCGGCGCTGACGCCGTATTCGTCGGCGAGATCGTGCAGCGTCATGCCGCCCGAGTTGTCATCGTTGACATTGAGCCAGCGCTCCTCGACGATGCGCCGGCTGCGGTCGTCGAGCGTGCGCAAGGCCGTGGCAATGCCGCTGGTCGCCATCGCATCGCGCTGACGCGACTCGATCATGGCCGTCGGCTCGTGCGTGGTGTCGGTCAGGTAGGCGATAGGGCCGAACGCCTGTTCGCCGTCGTCCGACGGTGATGGATCGAGCAGGATATCGCCACCAGACAGACGGGTTTCCATCTCGGTGACTTCTTCGCGCTTGACGTTGAGTTGGGCCGCCATGGCGTCGATCTGCTGCTCGCTCAGCGTGTCGCGGTGGGTGGCGCCATCGGCAGCAGCATCGTCTGCCTTGAAGCGCTGTTTCATCGAGCGCAGGTTGAAGAACAGCTTGCGCTGCGCCTTGGTCGTTGCGACCTTGACCATGCGCCAGTTCTTCAGGATGTACTCGTGGATCTCGGCCTTGATCCAGTGCAGCGCATAGCTGACCAGACGCACACCCTGGTCCGGGTCGAAGCGTTTGACCGCTTTCATCAGGCCGATATTGCCTTCCTGGATCAGGTCGCCGTGCGGCAATCCATATCCCAGATACTGGCGTGAAACCGAAACCACCAGGCGCAGGTGCGACATGATCAGCTTCCCCGCTGCCTCCAGGTTGTTGTCGTCGCGCAATTGACGCGCGAACGACTGCTCTTGTTCCAGCGTGAGCATGGGCAGACGGTTCACGGCCGAAATATAAGCGTCCAGATTGCCCAGCGCAGGCACTGCCGCCCAGGGATTGGCCAGTGCGACAGCGTTGCCGGTAAGTCCGTTCGGGTTGTTCATGCAGTTCCTCCTCTTTAGACATTTCCATGTTAGCACTCCATGGGAGTGAGTGCTAAACAAGAAGTTCAATCCGATTCATAGCCTTGTGCGGGGTCTGAAACCGGCTTGCTTTGCGTCGGAAACTTGTGTCGAATCAACGACTTGCGCGCGGACTATGGTTGCATGCAGCACGAATGGCACTGCAGGCAGCGTGGAATCGCGCCTGGAAGCAGGCCGACGAAGCGTCGTACCGGATACGGCCCCAGCCTCAGCCCGCCACCGACACCTGGGCCAGTCCGGCGTCCACGATCAGGTTTTGGCCGGTGATGCCGTCGCTGTCATCACTGGCCAGAAACAGCGTCGATCGGGCCACATGGGTCGAGTCGAGCCGGTATTTCAGGCACTGCAGATCGATGAACTTCTGGTCTTCTTCAGGGTTGCGCCAGAGTTGGGTCTGGCGTTCGGTGACGATGGCACCCGGTACCAGTGCATTGACACGAATGGCCGCGGCGCCGAGTTCGCGCGCCAATGTGCGTGTCATGCCCGAGATGGCCGCTTTGCTGGCGGTGTAGCCGATCAGGTTGGGCCGCCCGCGCATCCAGCTGATCGAGCCCATGTTGATGATGCTGCCCGGCAGTCCGGCGGCCTTCAATTGGCGCGCCACGGACTGGGTTGCGAAAACCTGGTGCCGCAGGTTGATCGCCAGGCAGTTGTCCCAGTACTCGGGTGTCAGTTCGTCCAGCGCGTGGCGGTCGTCGCGACCGGCGTTGTTCACCAGCACCTGGATCGGTCCCCATTGGGCTGCCACGCGTTCGAGCATGGCCTGCAGCGCGGGAATGTCGCGTACGTCGCAGGCTTCGTAGTAGCAGGTCGGTTGCCCCGGTCGCCTGCAGTTCGTCGAACAGCTCGCTGCCGCCGTCAGGTTTGGTGCCGCAGAATGCGACGCGGCTGCCCTGCGCGGCAAAGGCCCGCACCAACTCGGCGCCAATGCCGGAGGATCCACCGGAAATGAAAACAGTGCGCCCTTGCAGCGACGAAAAACGTGTATAGGTCATGGTGGGTTCTTTCTGAACAACGTGTCCGGGCGGCACGACCAATCTCAGCCGATGCGAACAGTCCGTGGCGCGAAGGGCAAGGGCGCGCTGATCACCAGCCCATGGGCAGTACCTCGGACATGGCCACGATGCGTTTCTCGTCGATGCTGCGATGCGCCGCAATGCCGGTGGCGACGGCGCGCAGCCCCTCTTCGAGCGAGATATCTGGTGCCAGGCCGTCGCGGATCGCCTGCGCGAACTTCACATGCTCCACGTACGAGGCACCGAAATGGTTGCCCATGTACTTGATGCCTGTATCCCAGACGCGGCGCACGGATACGCCCTTGCCGCTGCTGGCCGTCTGACCCCAGACTTCGCGTTTTCCCCAGTCGTCGCGACGCCCGTAACGCAGCGTCATCGATGGCAGCAGCGATTCGATCTTGCCCTCGTTGCCCACCACGGTAATGTGTTCATTGTCGACCGAGTTCTCGGCGAACATGCACAGATCAAGCAAGGCGCGGGCTCCGCTGGGGTATTCGACGATCACGTAGGCGCTGTCCAGAATGTCGGGCGTGCGCCCGCCATAGGACTCGTCCAGGTGGTTCACGCGCTGTGCGCCGGACGCAAACACGGCCACCGGTTGCTCCTTCAGGATCAGGTCCATCAGGTTGAAATAGTGGCAGGTCTTCTCCACCAGCGTACCGCCGGTGTTGGCGTTGAAGCGGTTCCAGTCACCGACCTTGGGGTAGAACGGTTCGCGGTGTTCCCGGATAGCCACCTGGTGCACGGTGCCGACTGCGCCCGCATGCGTCATGCGGATCATCTCGGTGACCGGCGGCATGTAGCGGTATTCGTGTGCGACCCAGACCATCTTGTCGCGGCCCTTGGCTGCCTGTACCAGTTCCAGGCAATCGTCGATGTGAGTGCACAGCGGCTTTTCGACCAGGATGTGGACGTCAGCGAACAAGCAGTCGGCCAGCACCGTGCGGTGGGTGTGGTTGGGCGTGGCGATGATCAGCGCATCGCAGATGTCGGCGGCCAGCAGGTCCTGGTGGTTGTCGAACAACTGCGCTGGCGCGGGCAACAGCGCCTGACCGGCCTCGCGGCTGGCAGCGTTGTCGTCCGCGATGGCCGTGACGACGCAGCCGTCGATCATCTTGATGTTTTCGATGTGCTCGCGGCCCATGCTGCCGCAGCCGATGATGCCGTAACGAATTGCTTGTGCCATGAACCTGACTATCCTTTGATTCCGCCCTGGGTCAGCCCGCTGACGACCCGTTCCTGAAATATCGCGATCAACACCGCAATCGGCACGATGGCCACCACCAGTGCGGCCGATATGACCGGCCAGGGAAATACGAATTCGGTCTGATACAAGGTGATGCCGACCGGCAGTGTACGCATCGACGGACTCGAATTGAGACTAAGCGCCAGCAGGAATTCATCCCATGCGTTGACGAAGGACAGGATGCCAGCCGTGAACACCCCTGGTGCCGCCAGTGGCACGACGACGCGCCACAGCGCGCCCAGGCGAGTGCAGCCGTCGATCATCGCGGCATTCTCGAGGTCGCGCGGAATGCTCTGGAAGAAACTCACCAGCACCAGGGTGCACACCGGCAGGCTGAGCACGGTATACGGCAGCACCAGCGCCACATAGCTATTGAGCAGGCCCAGGCCGCGCATGGTCTCGAAGATCGGCACCAGCAGTGTGATCAGCGGGAACATGCTGCTGGCCACGATGGCGGTGAGGATCCACTGCCGGTACTTGAGGTTCAACCGCGCAAGGGCGTAGGCGGCCAGTGCCGACACGAGCAAGGTCAGTGCCGTCGACATGCCGGCGACGGCCGCGCTGTTGGCCAGAAAGCGCCAAAGAGGCTGGTCGGTGAACGCCGAAATGTAATTGTCCAGCGTTGGGTTGCGCGGCAGGTAGCTGATCGGCCGGGTGACCAGTTCGGTCTCGGTCTTGAGCGAGGTCAGCAAAATCCAGACGGCGGGGAAAAAGCCGTTGATGACGACGATTGCCGCGGCGATCCAGCGCAGACGCGGACCCGACCACAAAGATGGCGCGGCGCTCATACCTGTCCCGCAATGCGGCGCAGATAAATCGCCGTCACTGCCAATGAAAGCAGGAACATGAAAACCGCCAGTGTCGAGCTGTAGCCGATGTCGCCGTACTCGATGGAGTTCTTGTGGATCAACATGGCCAGGGTCTCGGTCGCATTGCCGGGTCCGCCGCGCGTCATGGTGTAGGGAATGTCGAATGTCTGTAGCGCCGTAATGGTGCGAAAGATCAGCGCGACCACGATCGAAGGCATCAGCATCGGCAGCGTGATTTCGCGGAATTGCTGGAATTTGGATGCGCCGTCCACCTCGGCCGCCTCGTACAGCGAGGCCGGGATGAGTTGCAGTCCGGCCAGCAGGATCAAGGCCATGAAAGAACTGCTCTTCCAGATGATGGTGAGGCAAATGGCGGTCATCGCCCATCCGGGCCGCAGCAGCCACATGGTTGGCTCGGCGCCGGCGCGCTGCATCAAGTCGTTGACGAAGCCGTATTCGGTATGAAAGAACCAGGCGAAGATCAATCCGGCGAATGCCAGTGGCAGGGCCCAGGGCAGCAGCAGGGCCAGTCGCACGGGCCAGCGCCGCTTGAACGGCAGATTGGCCAGCATCGCAAGCCCGAGTCCGACCACCAGCGCGCCGGGGACGGTCACGAGCGTGATCAGCACGGTGTTCCAGGTCGCGCCCCAGAAATCCTTGTCCTGCAATACCAGCAGGTAGTTTTCGAAGCCGACGAAGTGCGCCTTGCCGCCGCCTTGCAGGCGCAGGTCGAAGAAGCTGTTGAAGATGAGCTTGCCGATCGGAAACACCACGATCAGCGCCAGCAGCGCAAACGCTGGCGCCAGCAGCAGCAAGCCGAGCGTCTTGTCGGACGGATCACGCAGCCGGGCAAGCATCATTTCAACAGCTCTCATGCACCTAGCGCATTACGCGGCGCAACCGGCTTTCGATCTCGTCCACGCCTTCGGCCGGCGTCTTGGTGCGTGCCAGGACTGCGCTGGTCGTGGTGCGGATGACGTCACTGACCTCGCCGTAGCGATCGCTCTTGGGTCGGCTCTTGCCGGCAATGACCACGGGTGCGGCGTCCTTGAACCAGGGTACGGCCTTGGTGACGTCGGCGTTGGTGTAGGTGTCTGCGTAGACCGGCATCAGCGAGCCTTCGATGGCCAGGAACTTGCTCGAGTCCGGGCTGCTCAGGTAGCGCACCAGCTTGGCGGCCTCGGCCTTGTTCTTGCCAAAGGCACTGACGGCCCACTGCCAGCCACCGATACAGGTCGCGCTCTTGCCGCCTGTCATCGCCGGCAAAGGCATGACGCCGACCTTGCCCTGCACCGACGAGTCCTTGTCACCCTGGAAGCGATCCCAGGCGAAGCCCCAGTTGATCGCGAAGACGACCTGTCCGGACTTGAACTCGTTCACCGTGTCGCCGGTCTTGACTTCGGCGATGTTCTTTTTCATGACGCCCTGGTCAACCAGGTTGAGCCAGGTGCTGAGCCCCTTGACCGCGGCCGGCTTGTCCAGCGTCATCTTGCCCGATGCGTCATTGAACTCCTTGCCCTGGCCCCAGTAGGGCAGCAGGAAGGTGCAGACAGCGCCTTCGATAGGCGCGCCCTGGATCGACAGGCCCTGTAGCGCCGCATTGCCTTCGCCTGCGGTGATCTTCTTGGACGCGGCAGCCAGTTCATCCCAAGTCTTGGGCTCAGCCACGCCGTGCTTGGCGAGCAGATCCTTGCGGTAGTACATGAACATGCTGTCGGCGAAGGCCGGCAACGCCGCAATCTTGCCGTCAACCACGTTGGCGCTCGCGTAGACGGGCAGGTAGGGTTTGAGCACCGTCGCGGTGTCGCCCAGGTAGCTGTTGAGTGGTTCGATCCAGCCTGAGCTGTAGTACTGCGCCGGATTGACCACGTCGATCATGAAAATGTCGATCGCGGCGTCCTTGGCGTTGAGTACGGTGGAAAGATACTGGCGCTGCAATTCGCTGGTGGCGCCGCCCGTTTCGATGTCGATCTTGACGCTTGGGTTCGCTTTCTGGTATTGGTCGAACAGCTTGCGCATCAAGTCCGGACGTTGGTTCTGACCGCCCGAGAAGACGCGCAGTGTCGTCTGTTGTGCCATGGCCGTCGTGGCCATCGCAGTGCCCAGGGCCAGTGCGGCCAATGTGACGAGGGTTCTTCTTTGCATGAGAGTCTCCTGTGATGAAGCAAGGGTGGGGAAATACCGGAGTCGGGCCTGTCAGCGCAGCGCCATGCCATCGTGCGCATCGAAGATGTGCATGCGCGACTGGTCCAGGTGCACTGGCATGGCGGTGCCGGACGCATGTGCAAAGGCACTGGAGCAGCGAGAAACCAGCTCCAGCCCGCCAATCTCGAAGGTCACCAGGGTCTCTGCGCCAAGCGGTTCGGTCAGTACGACCCTGGCTGCGACCTCGACCGTGTTCGGCAGCGGCTGCAATGTGATGTTCTCCGGCCGGATGCCGAATACAGGCTCGCGTGCCGAAACCGCGCGGGCGGCCAGCTCTGGCGCCAGCGTGATCGCCTGGGTGCCCAGAAAGGCCTGTCCGGACTCGATGCGGCACGCCAGCAGATTCATCGGCGGCGATCCGGTGAAGCCGGCCACGAAACTGGCAGCCGGCGTGTTGTAAATATCCGATGGTGTTGCGTACTGCATCGTGCGACCGGCGCTGAGCACCGCGATGCGATCGGCCAGCGTCATCGCCTCGACCTGGTCGTGTGTCACGTAGATGATGGTGGCGCCCAGGCGCTGGTGCAGTTTCTTGATCTCGGTGCGCATTTCGCCGCGCAACTGGGCGTCCAGATTGGACAGCGGCTCGTCGAACAGGAACACCTTGGGCTGGCGCACGATGGCGCGCCCGATCGCGACGCGCTGGCGTTGCCCGCCGGACAGCGCCGCGGGTTTTCGTTCGAGCATGTGGTCTATGCGCAGCAGCCGGGCAGCGTCCATCACCCGCGCATTGATTTCTGCCTCAGGCGTCTTGCGCAGGCGCAAGCCGAACGCCATGTTGTCGTAAAGGCTCTTGTGCGGATACAGCGCGTAGTCCTGGAACACCATGGCAATGTCGCGATTGCGTGGGGGCTCGTCGTTGACGCGTTTGCCGTCGATGACGACATCTCCGCCGGTGATCGACTCGAGTCCGGCGATCATGCGCAGCAGCGTGGACTTGCCGCAGCCGCTGGGTCCGACGAAGACGACGAACTCGCCATGCTCGATGTGCAGGTCGATGCCGTGAATGACCTGGGTCTTGCCGTCATACGATTTGACGACCTGCTGAAGTTCAACCGAAGCCATGAAGCGGTCCTTGGTTTAGTATCCGCTCGTATCGAGCATGACCTGTTGGGAACGAATCGTGGTCAGAACCGCCGCGGATTGGCGCATCATCAGCCCGAGGTCAGACGCGCAGCCGATGTAGTCGATGCCAATGCTGCGATAAACCGCCACCGCTTCGGGCGTACCCGCGACGCTGCCCACCGGTTTGCCGACCGCATGACAGCGTTTGACGCCATCGGCCATTGCTGCGACAACCGCCTCGTGCATCGGATTGCCGACATGGCCCATGGCGCCACTCAGGTCGCCCGGCCCCATGAAGATGGAGTCGACACCATCGACCGCCGCGATCTTGTCGATCAGGGCCATCGCCTGCGGCGTTTCGATCTGCACGATGACGCTGACCGCGTCATTGGCGACCTTGAAGTAGTCCTTGACGGTGCCAAAACGCGAGCCTCGGCTCATGGCGGCCATGCCGCGCACGCCTTGGGGCGGGTATTTGCAGGCCGCGACCGCCGCGCGCGCTTCGGCGACGTTCTGCACAAACGGAAACATCAGTGACTGGGCGCCAGCATCCAGCACGCGCTTGACCATCACGGTGTCGTTCCACGGAACCCGCGTGATGGGCAGCATGGGCGTGCCGGCAATCGCCTGCAGCATGCCCACCAGATTGTCCAGGTCGAGTGGCGTGTGCTCCATGTCGACCACAGCCCAGTCGAATCCGACACAGCCAAGCGCCTCGGCCAGCAGCGGTGATGCCGACATCGCGAATGTGCCCACCGGATAACCCGCGGCGAGGTCTTTGCGCGCGAGCAGGGTCTTGAACGGATTGTGCATGGTGGCGTTCGGCTTCAGAAGATCACGGGTTCTGGCGTTGGCACAGTACCCTCGAGGAAATCGAAATCGCAGCCTTCATGCGCTTGCGTCACGTGTTGCTGGTACAACTTCGTGAAGCCGCGCTGGTAGGCTTGCGCGGGGGCAGTCCAGGCGGCTCGGCGCAATGCCAATTCGTCGTCGCTCACGTCCAGGTGCAGCAAACGCGCCGCTACATCCAGCGTGATGGTGTCGCCCGTCTGCACCAGTGCCAGCGGTCCACCGACGGCGCTTTCGGGCGAAATATGCAGGACGCAGGTGCCGTAATGGGTGCCACTCATGCGCGCATCCGACAGGCGCAGCATGTCGCGTACGCCGGCCTGCAGCAGCTTCTTGGGAATCGGCAGGTTGCCCCACTCCGGCATGCCGGGCCCACCTACCGGCCCGGCATTGCGCAGCACCATCACGGTGTTGGCGTCGCAGTCGAGCTCAGGGTCGGCCATGGCGGCGAGCATCTGTGGCTGGTTGTCGAACACCAGTGCGCGGCCGCTGTGTTGCAGCAGATGCGGCGACGCTGCGCTGGGCTTGATCACCGCGCCATCCGGGGCCAGATTGCCGCGCAGCACCGCCAGCGCTCCGGCGCTGCTGACTGGGTTGGTCAAGGGGCGGATGACTTCGGCGTCGAGCACGCGTGCGTCGGCGATGTTCTCGCCCACGGTGTGCCCACTGACCGTCATGGCGTCGAGCGCCAGATGGCTGAGCAGTTCGTGCATCAGCGCGGGCAGGCCACCGGCATAGTAGAAGTCCTCCATCAGCCGGTCGCCGCTGGGGAACAGGTTGGCCAGCACCGGCACCTGGCGCCCCATGGCGTCAAGATCGTCCAGCGTGAGGGCGACACCGGCGCGACGCGCCATGGCCACGATATGTACCGCGGCATTGGTCGAGCCACCCAGTGCCATCTGCACCGCCAGCGCGTTGGTGAAACTGGCGCGCGAGAGCACCCGCGAGGGCTTGAGGTCTTCCCAGATCATGGCCACGATGCGTTCGCCGCAATCGGTGGCCATGCGGGTGTGCGCCGAATCCATGGCCGGTATGGCGCTGGCGCCTGGCAGACTCAGGCCCAGCGCCTCGGTCATGCTGGTCATGGTGGACGCCGTGCCCATGGTGTTGCAGGTGCCGGGGGTGCGTGTCATGCGCGCCTCGAGGCTTTGCATCTCGTGGGCGTCGATATTGCCGGCCTGGTATTCGTCCCAGAATATGCGGGTGTGGGTGCCAGCGCCAATCGCGCACGATACGCCGTTCTTCACGTGGCGGTCGTTGAGCATGGGCCCGGCGGGGCAGAAGATGGTGGGGATGTCTACGCTGATAGCTCCCATCAGCGTGCCCGGCGTGGTCTTGTCGCAACCCGCCAGAATCACGACGCCATCGCAGGGCAGGCTGCGTAGCAGTTCCTCGACCTCCATCGCCAGGAAATTGCGGTACAGCATGGTGGTGGGCTTGACCAGCACCTCGCCCAGGCTCATGGCCGGCAGCTCAACCGGGAAACCACCCGCCAGCAGAATGCCGCGCTTGACGCTTTCGGCGCGTTCGCGCAGATGCGCGTGGCAGGGCGACAGGTCACTCCAGGTGTTGATGATGGCCACGATCGGGCGTTCCATCACGTCTTCGCGGCGCACGCCTTGTTGCTGCATACGCTGGCGGTGCGCAAAGCCACGCATGCCGGCGTCGGCAAACCAGCGGCGACTGCGCAACTGGTCCAGGGTTTTTGCGGTTGGTGTTTTCACGGATGCGTTGGTTGTCTGTTAGCGCTAACATTAACGCCCATTGTCTCGAATGTCATCATGGCAAACCCTAGGAAGTCATCTATATCACTTGCAGCGTCTGACGACCCGACTGGGCGGCCGCACGGCCGCAGCCATGGCCGCGCCACGCAGGCCACCGTGGCCGCGCAGGCCGGCGTGACGACGATGACGGTGTCGCGTTTTCTGCGCGCGCCGGACCAGGTGGCGCGTGCCACCGGCGACAAGATTCGCGCGGCACTGCAGCGCACCGGTTACACACCAAACAAGAGTGCCGGCATGCTGGCCGGGCGGCGCTCGAACATCGTGGCCGTGATCGTTCCGAGTATTGCCAGTTCGACGTTTTCCGGCACGGTGCAGGCGCTCAGCGACGGCTTGCAACCGCGGGAACTGGAGTTGCTGCTGGCGTCGACCAATTATGACCCGGACCGCGAAGAGCAGCAGATCCGCGCTGTGCTGGCGTGGTCGCCGTCGGCGCTGGTGGTGACGGGTCGCACCCGCACACCGGCCGCCACCGCGCTGTTGCGCCAAGCCAGGCAGTCGGGCGTGCCGGTGGTGCAGATCTGGGACTTTGCCTCGCGCGCGTCCGGGTTCGTGCAGATTGGTTTCAACCACACGCGGGTGGGAGAACTGATGGCGCGGCACCTGCTGTCGCGCGGGCATCACGACCTGGTCTACGTCGACAACAGTGTGCCAAATGACCTGCGCGCCCATGAGCGTGGCAAGGCATTCGTGCGTGTCGCACGCAAGGCCCAAGCCCGGGTGAGGGTGGTGAATATGCCGCGCATGGAACCCATGGCCGCTGGTCGTGCGGTGTTGCAGCAGCTACGCGCCGAGGGCCTGCCGCGGGCCATCGCCTTCACCAGTGATTTCCCCGCCGCCGGGGCCTGGCTGGCCGCCCAGGAAAGCGGCATTGCAGTGCCGGGGCAGGTCGCCATGCTGGGCTTCGGCGACTATCCTGTTGCGACCCAGCTTGGCTCCGGGCTGAGTACCGTCAGCGTCGACCGCGAGTCGCTGGGCGCCATCTGTGCGCAACAACTGCTGGCGATGGTGTATCCGGATACGGCTGAGCCGCTCGCGCCGGAGCGGCGCGAGATCAGACCGCGGATTGTCGAGCGCGGGAGCACGTGATCGCGAGTCCGTGCGGGACGCATTTGAACCTAGAAACGGCAGTTGACCGCTTGCGTCTCGCTGGCAGCCCGCAGGCACACTGAACAACGAGGCCACGATGTGGTTCACCAGTATGGTGACAGCGCTACGGAATTTTGGTGCTGCGCATCACAGGACGTCAACCTTCGACCTGCGCCAGTTTTTCCAACTGCGCCACGAGCGCATCCGCCACCTGCAGCCCATCCGTCGCCGCTTTGCGCTCCAGCGCCAGCCTCCGCGCGCCGGCCAGCCGCACACCATCGTCGCGCAGCATTTCGGCGATGACCGTCTCCATGCGCTCGTAGTACGCGTCAAGGCCGGCCAGTGCACCGGGATCGATGACGATGAAGGCCTGACCGATGCGTGGCTGGTTGCCTTCGTCAACGAAGAACGAACTGGCCTCGAAGCCGAACTGTGCGCCGATGACCGCTGTCACCATCAGCTCGACCATCAGCGCCAGCATCGCTCCCTTGGGGCTGCTGGCGGCGCCGACCGGCAACATCGAGCCCATCATGCCTTTCTGGGGATCGGTCGTGGGCTCGCCGTCGGCGTCCAGCGCCCAGCCCAGCGGAATCGGCTGGCCGGCCTTGGCCGCGACCATCAGCTTGCCGCGCGCGACTTCGCTCAGCGACAAGTCGATCATCAGTGGATCGCCTTTGCGGCGCGGGAAGATGGCCGCAACCGGGTTGGTACCGAACACCGGATGTTTGCCTCCCGCTGCCGGCATCGCGGCGGGCGAATTGGCGAACGCGATGGCGACCATGCCGGCCTGTGCAACCGGCCGCAGATGGTCGACCATGACGCCTGCATGGTGGCTGTTGGTGATGCCGGCAAAACACACGCCGAGTTCGCGTGCAGTCGCAATGGCGGTTTCAATCGCCAGGTCGCACGCGGGGAAGGCCAGGCCGGTGCCGGCGTCGACCAGCACGGCCGCACCTTTTTGCCGCGCCACTTTGGCCATTGCCGCGCCGTTGGCGCGACCGTTACGCAGATGAGTGCCGTACTGGCCGACGCGGCTCAAGCCGTGGCCGGACAGTCCCTGTGATTCGGCCAGCACCAGAGCGCGCGCGACCGAGCGCGCCATGGTGTCGTTGGCGCCCGCCGCTGCCAGTGCCTTTATCACCAGATCAGTGGCTTGCTGGATGCTCAGTTGTGCCATCAGTGCAATGCCTCCAGCACTTTTTCGGCGATCAGAAACGACACGCGCTCGTTCGACTCCGCGCTGACCCCCGAGATATGCGGGGTCAACAGCAGCTTGGGGCAGTCCTGCAGGTCGGCGCTGGCGGCCAGGGGTTCGGCATCGAATACGTCGATGGCCGCACCACCCAGATGGCCACTGCGCAGCGATGCTGCCACGGCCGCGAGGTCGACGATATGACCGCGCGAAGAGTTGATCAACACGGCACCGGGCTTCATGGCCGCGATGTTTTTGGCATTGAACAGTCCGCGTGTTGCATCCACCAGCGGCACATGCAGCGTGACCACGTCGGCCTGGCCGATCAACTCTGGCAGCGCAACGGATTTGACGCCTGTCTGCTTGAACACAGGTGCGTCGGCTTCGAGCATCGCGTCAAAGGCGATGACTTGCATGCCCAGGCCTTGCGCCAGCTTTGCGGTGGTGCGGCCGATCGAGCCGAAGCCGATGATGCCCAACACTTTGCCGGCGGTTTCGCGCCCATTGCCCAGCGCATTGCGCGGCCATTTTCCGCCGGCAACGTCGACTGTGGAAGCGAACGCCCCGCGCAACAACATCATCGACGCGGTGATGACGTATTCGGCCACGCTCAGTGCATTGGCACCAGTGGCCGGTATCACCGCCATGGCGCGGGCTTCGCAGGCCGGCACGTCGATGTTGTCCAGGCCGACGCCCAGGCGACCTATCACCTTGCAGCGCGTCAACGCGGCCAGCAATTCGCCGCGGACCTGGGTGCGGTTGCGCACGATCAGCGCATCGGCCTGCGCCGCCTGCGCGATGAGACGCGGCAGGTCATCGACCAGGGTCGGTGCGTATTCCACCTCGTGGCGTGCGGCCAGTTGTGCCACCGCGCGTTCGTCCATGAACTCGGAAATCAATATCTTCATGTGTCTTCAGTCAGGAGTAAGAAAGAAAAGGGATAGCGCGCGATCAGGGCAGCGGCACCTGCAGGGCGTGCTTGAACAAGGCATACATCCCGACCAGAATGAAGCTGGTCGACAGGCCGTAGAGCAGTGCGGTGCGCAAGGTCCAGCGCCCGTGCTGGGCAATCAGCAACAGGGCCGCCATGGCCGCCGCGCCGCTGGGCAGAAAACCCAGCGGGCCGAGTGTGAAGCCCCAGGCGAGCATGACCATGGCCACCAGCGCGCGGCGCATCGACGAGCCGTCCGAACCAATGGCCCGTCGGGTGCGGCCGATCAGCACGAGCAGGATGTAGACACCCCCGAGCGCCACCAGCAGTGCGCCCACAGTGCGCGGGAATACGGCTCCCAGGTCCGAATAGTCGCGTGCCGCCCAGATGGCACTGCCGCCCAGCAGCACCATCAGTGCGCTGCCGATCGCACCGGGTATGTCAGGTCGGATCTCAGGCATTGCGTTCTCCTGCGAGACGGATGCGGCGTGCGGCCCACCAGGGCCAGAACAGACCGAGCACGATGAAAAAGATGATGGCTATGGAAATCGGCCGCGCGAAGAACTCGGCCAGAATGGAGCCGCGTGCGCCACCGATCAGGTGGCCTTGCACGAAGCCGCGTTCGGCGATGGTGCCCAGGATCAGTCCGAGCACGATCGGCGAGGCGCTGAAACCGAGTCGGCCGACACCCCAGGCGGCCACGCCGAGCAACACCATCTGCTGCACTTCATGAATGTTGTTGTGCACCGCGAAGCTGCCCAGCACGGTCAGCAGGGCCACGCCGGGCACCAGCACCGCTTTTGGAATCGCGACGATGGAGCGAAAGGCAAACCGGCCGATCAACAGACCCACGGGCAACATGATCAGTGTCGCCAGTATCAGGCCCCAGATGAAGGTGTAGACGATCGGCGCCTGCTCGGTGAACAATGTCGGACCGGTGCGTATACCTTGCACCAGCAAGGCACCCAGAATGATGGCGTCCGGCGGTGTGCCGGGAATGCCCAGTACCAGGGTCGGAATGAAGCCACCGCCCACGGTTGCGTTGTTCGACGATTCGGTGGCGATGACGCCGTCAGGCTCGCCCTTGCCGAAGTGCTCACGCCGCGCCGAGCCGCGCTTGGTTTCGGAGTAGGCCACCAGCGAGGCGATCGATCCACCGGCGCCAGGGAGAATGCCGACAACGGTGCCGATGATCGAACTGCGCAACACGTTGACACGCGAGCGGCGCAAGATGCCCAGCGCTTCGGCCAGGCGGAAACTCGCCACCTGCTTGCCGGCTTCGAGGTGCGCGACCGGCGTTGCGACAAGATCGATCAGCACTGGTATGCAATACAGGCCGATCAGGGCCGAGACCACGTCGACACCGCCCAGCAAGGCCTTGAAGTCACCGACGAAGCGGATATCGCCGCCCACCTCGGCGACTCCAACCATGGACAGCAGCAGACCCAGTCCGCCGCCTATCAGTCCCTTGATGGTGCTGCCTTCACCCAAGGAGGCGATCAGGGTAAGGCCGAACAGGCCGAGCCAGAAATACTCGACCGGGCCGAATTTGAGCGCTACTGTCGCCATCGGCGGTGCCAGCACCAGCAGGAAGCCGGCGCCGATCAGGCCGCCGACCACGGACGACAGACAGGCCAGCGTCAGCGCCAGGTCACCGTCGCCCTTGCGCGCCATCGGATAACCATCGAAGGTGGTGGCGATGGACGATGGCGTTCCGGGCGTGTTGAGCAAGATGGCAGCGTAGGCCCCGCCATAAATGGCCCCGGTGTAGATCGCTCCCAGGGAGATCAGCGCCGCGGCTGGCGCCATGGTGAAGGTGAATGGCACCAGCACCGCGACCGCCATCGTGGCAGTCAGCCCGGGCAAGGCGCCGATGACGGTGCCAGCCACGACGCCGCCCAGGGCAAGCAGAATATTGAGCGGCGAAAGCGCCGCCAGAAGGAAGTCCAGGCTGCCCATGGGGAACTGGCGGCGTTCGTGTCGGGATGTCGCTTACTTCTTGACGATGCCCATTTCCTTGGCCAGTGACTCGTAGCGGCCTTTGATGTCCGTCATGAAAGCAGCCATCTGTGCGGGACCGACGTTGAGCATGGCAAAGCCACCCTCTTCCATCTTGCGGATGAACTCCGGATCGGCATTCACCTTGGCCAGATCGGCTGCCAGCTTGTTCTGGATGTCAGCCGGGGTCGACTTGGGCACGGCCACGCCGCGATAGGCGCCGCCGACGAGGTTGAAACCCTGCTCCTTGAAGGTCGGGCAGTCCGGCAGTTTGGGGTGGCGCTGTTCCATCGCCACCGCCAGGCATCGCACCTGTGCGCCGAGTTGCATTTGCACCGTGGTGTAGCCCCAGCTGCCCGACACCTGTTTGCCCAGCAAGGCGGTGTTGGACGGGCCGGTGCCGCCGAACGGCACATAGGTGGTCTTGATGCCGGCCATCTTGTCGAACTGGCGCTGCGCCAGGTGGTTGGCCGAGTTCGTGCCCGAACCGGACAAGGTTGTCGCGCCGGGCGCCTTCTTCGCTGCGTCGACAAAATCCTTCAGCGTCTTGAGCGGGCTGTCGGCTGGCACCAGCAGGGCGTCCGGTGTGTAGTGGAACCAGAACACCGTGGTGATTTCATCGGTCTTGTAGCCGACGTCCTTTTCCAGCGGCTGCAAGACGATGTGGGGCAGGTTGGTGCCCATCACGGTGTAGCCATCACCGGCCATGCTGTTGAGCTGCGACCAGCCTGCCGCGCCGCCGGCGCCCGCCTTGTACTGGATCGCCAGCCCCTGGCCGGTGATCTTTTTGAACACCGGTTCCTGGAACCGTGCCGAGACGTCGGACTCACCGCCCGGTCCAAACGGGATGATGTAGTTGACGGTTTTTTCCGGATAGCCGGCGGCGAAGGCCAAAGGGGCGGCCAAGGCCACGGTTGCAGCAATCAAGGTGGTGCGAAAACGAAAAGTCATGGTTGTCTCCTGATGGTTGTGAACGCAGACCGACCTGATGGCCGGCCATATTGACAGGACACCTGGGCATACGGATCGCTGCCCGCTCGCGCACAGGTGTGGTTGGCATATTAGGTCATGCGCTTTCGTACAGTCGGGTGAGCACGAACTCGCGGTGGCCCAATGCCTCGGCAGCCGTCAAGCGGCCATTGGCAGTGCGCAGCATGCATTCGAGCAGTTGGTCGCCGGCCTGGTCGAGCGTGATTTCACGCTGCAGCAAACCGGTGGTGTCGACGTCGATGTGCTCGCTCATGGTGCGCACGGTGCGCGGGTTGGCGCAGATCTTGATGACCGGCAGGATGGCGTTGCCAATCACATTGCCCTGGCCGGTGGGGAAGAAGTGCGCAACATATCCGGAGGCCGCACACAGCGTCACCATCTCGGCGGCGGCGCTGCTCGAATCCATGAACCACAGGCCCGGATGCGTCGGCATCTCGGCCTTGTCGATGACGCCGTCCACGGTGCAGAGCTTGCCGATTTTCTGGATGTTGCCCAGTGCCTTTTCCTCGATCGTGGTCAGGCCGCCGGCGATATTGCCCTTGGTCGGCTGGCTGTCGGACAAGTCGCTGGTCTTGTGGCGGTTGATCACGTCCTGGTAGCGGTCGAACATGAACTGGAATTGTTTTCGCACGTCGTCATTGGCACAGCGCGCAGCGACGATGTGCTCGCCACCGGTGAGTTCGGTGGTCTCGCCGAAGCACAGGTAATTGCCCAGCGGATGCAGCTTGTCGAACGCGTTGCCAACGGTCGGGTTGGCGCCGCAGCCGCTGGTGGTGTCGGATTCGCCGCACTTGGTGCTGACCCATAGTTCGGAAATCGGGCACTCCTCGCGCTGCTTTTCGCTCGCCGTTTGCACGAACTCCTTGGCGGCCTTGCTGGCACGCAAGATGGTGTCGTGGTCGCCGTGCAGTTCGATGCCGAAGCCCACGACCGGCTTGCCGGTGGTCTTGATGCCGTCGACCACTTTCTGGGTCCAGCCGTCTTCGATGCCGATGACGACGACAGCGGCGACGTTGGGGTTGCAGCCGGCACCAATCAGCGTGCGGAAATGCAGATCCAGGTCGGCGCCGAATTGCAGGCGGCCGTAGGGGTGGGGAATCGCCATCGCGCCCTTGATATTGTGCGCCACGGCTTCGGCTGCGGCATTGGACAGGTCGTCCAGCGGCAGGATGATGACGTGGTTGCGGATGCCGACGCGGCCGTTTTCACGCCGGTAGCCGAGGAAGGTGGTGTCTTTGTCGATGATGGACATGGGGTGTTTCCGATTGCGTTGGATGGTGTTGGGATGCAGGTTGGCGCGAGCGGCTTACCAGCGCTTGGTCTTGATGTTGTGCACGTGGGCATGCTGGCCCACGCTGATGGCTGCCACCACCTTGCCCATGTCGATGCCGTACTTCACCACGGTGTCGCCGACAGACATGTCCTTGAGCGCGACCTTGTGGCCGATCGGGATGTCCTGTTTGGCCGGCACGTCGATCATGCGGTCTTCGTCCATGATCCAGCCGGTCATCTTCGTGCCGGCGGTCACGCCTTCCACCACAACGACGGCCACGGTGTCCTTGGCGTCATGCAAAACAAAATGAATCATGGGTTCTCCAGTTTTTGGGGTCGCGAAAAAGTTGGAGTGTAGAGAGCCATACCCGACTGTCAATCAAGTCATTCAGATGACATGGTTGAATTGTGGAAAGCCACTACACTGGCGCTGTTCATGAAAATCGAAACGCTCGAACTCGTCCCGCTCACCGATACCGGTGCTGCGCCCCTGTATCGTCAGGTCAAGCAGCAATTGCAGCGCGCCATCGAGACGGGGCGATGCCGGCCTGGCCACGCCCTGCCCAACGAGACCGTCATCGCCGGGGAGTTGCAGGTCAGCATCGGCACCTTGCGCCGCGCGGTCGACGAACTGGTGCATGAGCATGTGCTGGTGCGCCGCCAGGGCAAGGGCACCTTCGTCGCGCTGCATGGCAACGATCGCTTCTTATTCCAGTTTTTCCATGTCGAACCGCGCCATGACGCGCGTTTCGGCGACCTGCCGTCGGCGGCCGAATACCCGCATGTCGAGAGTCTGGGCTTTGAGCGCGAGCGGGCCAATGAAATCGATGCCGGCGCGCTGCGCATCAAGGTGGGCGACCCGGTGATCCGTTTCGGCAACCGGTTGTCGCTGGGCGGTCGCGCTGTGGTGTACGACCACATCACGATTCCGGCCCTGATGTTCAAGGGCTTGACCGAGAAGCGCCTGCGCGATCGGCAGAGCACGATCTACAGCCTGTACCAGACCGAGTTCGGTATCACCGTTCTGCATGCACAGGAGCGTACCCGTGCGGCTGCAGCGGATCGCAACACGGCGCGCGTGCTCGGTGTGACCCAGGGACAGCCGGTGCTGGAGGTGCATCGCACGGCGCTGACCTTCGGCGACAAGCCGGTTGAATACCGCATTTCCACGATCAACACGCAGTTGCACGACTACGTCAGCATGTTGTCCAAGCGGCTATAGGGTGATCGGCCGGGCTCTTGTTGCAGCCAGCGAGTCTCAGGAAAACGCGCGCCAGCCCCACCAGATGCGGGTCACGGTGGTGACGGCACACATGGCTGCAAAAATACCTGCCAGCAGCGCGAAGTGCTGCGGCCACAGGCACATCGCGACGAAGCAGGTCAGGGTCTCGGTGGCCTCGGTCAGACCGCCCAGGAAGTAGAGCGACTTGTCCGGCCAGGACAGTTGGGTCATCTTGCGTTTGGCGGCTATCACGGCAAAAGCCAGGAAGCTCGACATGGTGCCGCAGAACGCGGCCAGCAGCAACGCAGCTGCCAGGGCATTGCGCTGCGGGTCGGCCAGTGCAAAGGCCAGCGGTATGGACGCATAGAACACGAAATCGAGTGCGATGTCGAGAAAGCCGCCGGCGTCGGTTGTCCGGGTGCGCCGCGCGATTGCGCCATCGAGGCCATCACAAAGACGCGACAACAAGATGGCCGCAGCGGCGGCCAGAAACTGCTGCGACGCGATGAGGACTGCAGCGCCGATGCCGATGGAAAAGCCCATCAGCGTCATCAGGTTGGCGCCCAGCCCGAAGCGCGCCAATACGCCGCCGAGGCGATCGATGGCGGGTTGGATGAGTGTGGCAGCGGCGCGGTCGAGCACGGGTTTTCAGGTCAGTCGGGTCAGCAATGCCGGATCGGCGATGTCGGCGTCGTCGTGGGTCACCATTAGTACGGGAATGCCACGTTTTCTTACCAGCTCGAATACGAACTGACGCACCCGTTCGCGCAACTCGGCGTCCAGGCGCGAAAAAGGCTCATCCAGCAGCAAGGCCTGCGGGTCGGCCAGCAGGGCGCGCATCAACGCCACGCGCGCGCGCTGGCCGCCCGAGAGCGTGGCCGGATTGGCGTGTGCAAAGTTGCCGAGTTCCAGATCGGCCAGGCCGGCGCTCACGCGGGCCTGGCGCTGCGCCGCCGGCCCGGCAGGTACGGCGAACAGCAGATTCTCGGCCACCGTCATGTGGGCGAACAGCAGATCGTCCTGAAACAGGATGCCGACATGGCGTTGCTCGGTGGGCAAGGTGTCGATGCGCCGCCCGCCCAGCGAGACGGAACCGGCGAAACGCAGGCCGGGCGCCAGTGTGCCGCAGATCGCACCGAGCAGGCTGGATTTGCCCGAGCCGCTGGCGCCCATGACGGTGTGGATCTGGCCCGGTGCAACCCGCAGCGTGAAATCGCGGATCAGCACGCTGTCGGCGGTGGCAAGTTGTTCGACGTGAACCTGCAATGGCATGGTGATGGAGGGCTTGTGGGTGGTTGGCCGTGGCCGCTTGCCTGCGCCCGGCGAGCCGGACGCGCCGGGGCGCATGTGAGGGTGATAATAAGTGGGGGAGTCACCGGGTGCCGTTTGCACGCGGGATGTCCAACCTGGTTTGAAGGAACCCGCATGAAGAAACTGATAATTGTCGCGATGCTCGCCGCTGCGGGCGCCGCATACGCCGAGTCGACCCCGGCCAAGAAGGAACTGGTGGCCAAGGTTTTGTTGTTGCAGCAACCCGCGATCGAACTGGTCGCGCGCGCCATGGCTGAACAACCAGCCCAGGTTCTCATGCAACGTGCCAGCGCGCTGCTGCAGCAGCGCATTCCGCCGGACAAGCGCCAGGCCGTGGCGCGAGACATTCAGGCGGATCTCAAGAAATACGTGGACGAAGCGGTGCCGGTGGTGCGCGATCGCGCAGTGGCGCTGGCGCCCTCGACGATTGGCGTACTGCTGGACGAGCGTTTTACCGAAGACGAACTCAAGCAGTTGATCGCCATCATCGAGTCGCCGATCAATCGCAAGTTCCAGGCGCTCGGGGGCGAGATGCAGAAGGAACTCAGCGAAAAACTCGTGGCTGAGACCAAATCCACCATCGAAGCCAAGGTCCGCGCGCTTGACCGCGCCGTGGCCGGCCGGCTTGGCATAAAGCCGCCAGCAGAGGGCGCCAGCAAGTAAGCACATCCGAGGTGGTGTCCGGACGCTCGCCGCCTGCACACCCTCAACGCCGGAATCGTCGCGGTTGTCCGGCCCAGGCGGCCAGGCCAAATGCGAGCACCGGCAGACACCATTGCAGCCAGGCGTAGGCCGACGTCAGCGAGCGTTGTGCGCCTGCGGCCAGCGTGACGGCCTCGGTCGTGACCGTGGCGTAGCGGCCGCCGCCGATGAACAGTGTGGGCAGGTATTGCGCGACGCTGACGGCGAATCCGACCGCCAGCGACGAGCACAAGGCCGCGCGCAGCAACGGCCATTTCACGCGCAGCAGGAAAACCGTACGGCCGTGGCCCAGTGATGCGCTGACCTGACGAAACCTGGGATCGAAACCGCCATAGGCCGGGCCCAGGGTGATCAGTACGTACGGGACGCAGGCCAGACTGTGAGCCAACCACAGCCCGCTCCAGCGGGTGTCGATGTTCCAGTGAAGGGCGACGGCATGGATGCCCACCACCCATAACACGGACGGGAGTATCAGCGGCAGGTAGACCACCCGACGCAACCAGGGCTCCCACCGCGCTGGGGCGGTCTCCAACCACGCCACTGACCACAGCAGCGCCGTGAGCGCGCTGGCAAACGCCAGCGTGAGCGTGGTGCCGAGCGTGGACACGCTGCCCCACACCGACAACCAGGCGCCCCAGGTGAATGATTGCGGCAACAAGCGCGGAAACGGCCATACGCCGGATACGCTACCCAGTGCCAGCGCCAGCATCACGACCAGGTACAGCGCCAGCAATCCGCTTAAGGCCCACATCGCCGCGGCGCTCGCCTTTGGTGGCGCCATCGCGCCTCGCACGCCCGAGGTGCGGCGTGTGCGCCATCCCTGCCAACGCGGCAGACTCCAAGACAACGAGGCCACCAGCGCCAGAGCCACGGCCAGCAACCACGCAGCCGCGGCGCCCTGGCGATTGGTGACCGGGTCGGCGTCGCGCAGCCAGGACCAGGCCTGCACGGCCAGTGTCGGGGGTGACGCCGGGCCCGCCACGAGCGCAACGTCGACCACCGTCATCGAATAGGCCAGCACCGCCAGCATCGGCCAGGTCAGGCGCGGCCAGAGCTGGGGCCAGACCACACGCCACCATGCCTTGTCGGGCGCGTATCCCATGGTGCGCGCCATATTGCGTTCGCGCGCCAGACGCAAGGCGACGTCGGCTCGTTGCAGGTGCGCCGCTGCGGCCCACAACAGGAACGGCACTTCCTTGGCGACCAGCACCAGGATCAGCCCCAGGCCCCACGGGTCCTGCGTCGTGGTCCAGTGCGGGGGCTCGTTGAACCCGCTGGCCCAGGGCGAGACGGCGCGCAGCAACCAGCCACTGGGGCTGAGCAGAAATACCAGGCCGATGCCGAACGCTGCATGGGGTACGGCCAGCATCGGCCCGAGCAGGCGCACCAGGCCTGGCCAGCGTGACGGGAAACTGCGCGACATGATCCAGGCGCTGAGCCCGACCGCCAGCAGGCTTGACACGACGCCGGTCCACAGACTCAGCCCCAGGGCGCGCATGGTCTGCGGCGCGCCCAGCAGGGACTGCCAGGCGGCGAGGTCCAGGCCCGCCTGAAGAGCCGATCCAGCTGCGTACAGCACTGGCACGCCGATCAGGGCTGCCAGCACAAGCGCCCAGCCCAGGTCCAGGCCAGATGGGGTTGCTCCCCTGGCATTAACGGGTGCGTCGCTGGCAGATGTAGGTGTCATGCCAGCGAATGCCGTTTCTGACGCGTATCGGCCCGTCGCATGGCGTGGGCCTGTGACTCAGCCGTCGTCGCGGCCGAGTACCGACTGCAGGAATGTGGCTATGTCCTGGATCTCGCGCGGATGCACGCTGTGCTGCATCGGGTAGCTGTGCCATTGCACCGGGTAACCCATGGCCTGCAACGCATCGCGCGTGGCTTCGCCGCGCGCCATGGCTACCACCGGGTCCGCGTTGCCATGGGCCATGAACACCGGCACCTGGCGGTTCGCCGGGTTCGCCTCGGCGGCCAGATCCCCAGCCAGTGGCAGGTAGCCGGACAAGGCGATGATGCCGGCCAGCGTCGCGCCATGGCGCAGTCCGGTATGCAGGGCGATGGCACAACCCTGCGAGAACCCGGCCAGCACGATGCGGCGCGGGTCGACGCCACGCGCCACCTCGTTGGCAATCAGCGCCTCAATGGCCAGCGCCGATCGGCGGATGCCGTCTGCGTCTTCGCGCTTTTGCAGGTCGGTTCCCACGATGTCGTACCAGGCCGGCATGACATATCCGCCGTTGACGGTCACCGGCATACTGGGAGCGTGGGGAAACACGAAGCGGATGGACCGGCATTGCGTGAGATCGAGCTCGGGCACAATCGCAGCGAAATCGTTGCCGTCCGCGCCCAGGCCATGCAGCCATATCACGGCGGCGTCGGGCTTGGGTCCGGAGTTCAGTTCGATATGGGGTAGCAAGGTGGTCATGTGGAACGTAATTGGCGCAAGAGTGGGCCTGCAATGGGCAGTGGCGAAACTATAACAACGGCTGCGTGGCTTTTTGGCGGCGCACCGAGCGCAGGCCTGGCCTGCTGGAAGCGGGTTTGCTGATGTGCTGGCGCAAAAAGGCCTTGCTGCCTGTCGTTCTGAAGTGTCTGTTGGCCGTGGCAACGGTGCTGGCCACGGGCCTGGGACATGCGCAATGGGCCAGCAACCGGGGCTATCAGTTGCTCCAGCGCATCGACGATGTGCTGTTTGGCATCGACAACTTGTCGCTCGAGATTCTGGACCGCGATCATGTCGCAGGTATCCTGCTGCAGATCAACGCCGATCAGCCCTTGCCCTTGCGCGCCCAGACCCGCTTTGTCGTCGACTGCCGCAAACCGATGCGTTTTGCCGTGCGCACGCCGGCCTCGGCAACGCCGATCGACCTGCAGGCGCTGGAGTACACAGACGCCGCCTTGCTCGACGGAACCTGGGCCAGCGCCGAATTCGCCTGCGAAAGCACGCGCCAGCCGGGCCGGGCCTCGCAGGTGGCGCGTGCCATCTACGAGCGCGGCGGTCCGCCCGACATAGAGACAGTTTATTGCGACCTGCAGCCCGATGGCAGCACTGAGGTACGCCACGGCGTCGAGGTCCGCTATAGCGCATCGGCGAATGCGGTGGCGGTGAACCGCCAATGGCTGAGCTCGGGTTCGGTCACCGACGACGAGGTGCGCTTCGGTGCCAACAGCAAGTGGCGCATCAATCGCAAGGCGCTCGATATACGGCGAAGTGCACCCAACGGCGAAATGTTGTTCTCGGCCCTGTGTGATCGGCGCGCGCCGGGGTGGCCCCGGCATCAACTGCCGTAGCGCCGCAGCCACTCCTTTTCCAGCGCATCGACCCAACTGCCATGCGGCTCCAGGATGGTGGGCATGGCCTGCTCGACCTGGCCGGGCATGGTCCTGGTGCCGAACCGGGCGCGATCGCTGGCCGAGAGTCTGTCCAGTGCCAGCACGCTCGGGTCGCCCCAATGCGCGATGTCGGCCTTGCGCGCCTGTGCCAAGGGCGACAGCAGGAAGTTCGCCACTACCTGTGCCCCCTCGCGGGCGCGCGCATTCACCGGTATCGCCAGGAAATGCGTGTTGCCGATGGTGCCGCCACTGAACTGGAAGCTGTAGATGCTTTCCGCCAGGCGTTTGGCGGCGATCTCGTTGGCAGCCTCGTTGGGGTTGAAGGTCAGGGCGATCAGCAACTCGCCGTCCGACATCATCTGCCGCATGGCGGCCGCGTTCTGCGGAAACTGGCGACCGGTGCGCCATAGCTGCGGGTGCAGGGCGTCGAGATAGACCCATAGCGGCGCAGTTGCGCTGGCCAGGCTTTGCGGCGTGACTGACCGATACAGGGGCGCGCGGTCCGGGTTCAATTCGATCAGTGCCTGCTTGATGAAACTGGTGCCATGAAAATCCGGCAGGCGCGGATAGGTGATACGCCCCGGGTTGGCGCGCGCGAACTCCAGCATGCCGGCCATGTCGCGTGGCGGCGTTGGCACCCGTTTGCGATCGGCAAAGAACGTCAGCTGCGCCATGCCCCAAGGCGCTTCCATACCGTCTACAGGTTCGGAAAAGTCCACCCGTGTGGTGGGCTTTCCGACCACGTCCACATAACGGAAATGGGGCAGTTGTTCGGCGAACGGGCCAAACAGCAGGCCTTCGCGTTTCATGGTCAGGAAGTTTTCGCCGTTGATCCACACCAGGTCGACCGTGCCTTCGAGTTTGCCAGCCGCCTTTTCTGCGCGCACGCGCTTGACCACTTCGGCGGTTTCTGTGATCTTGACGTGTTGCAGCCGCACACCGAACTGTTGCTCGATCTGCTCTGCTGCCCAACGCAGATACGCATTGATGCGTTCGCTGCCGGCCCAGGCGTTGAAATAAACCGTTTGCCCCCGCGCCCGCGCCAACACATCGGTCCAGGCCTGGCTAGGCTGGGCGCACAGCGGCAGGGCGGCTGCGCCAGCCAGCAAGGCCAGGGCCTGGCGGCGATTGGGCGTGGTGGGCAGGCAAGACAGCGTCATGGGCAATTGGTTCCGATTCAGTGGGAGGACAGGCCGCATCGGCCGGGGATTGAGCGGTCGACCGCTTAAATAATAGTCGGACAAGACCCCGGGTTCTTACGTCGGCAGTCCCGCCGAGCACGCCGGGAAAGTGTCAACCCAGCAGGGCCTGTGCAAATTCCCGGGCGTTGAAGGTTTCAAGCTCTTCGAGTTTTTCGCCCACGCCGATGAAGTACACCGGGATCGGGCGTTCGCGTGCGATCGCCGCCAGTACGCCGCCCTTGGCCGTGCCGTCGAGCTTGGTGACGATCAGGCCGGTCAACTGCAGTACTTCGTCGAAAGCCTTGACCTGCGCCAGTGCGTTCTGGCCGGTGTTGCCGTCGATCACCAGCAGCACCTCATGCGGCGCAGCAGGGTCGGCCTTGGAGATCACACGCTTGATCTTGCGCAGTTCCTCCATCAGATGCAACTGGGTGGGCAGCCGGCCGGCGGTGTCGACCAGTACCACGTCCTTGCCGCGTGCGCGTCCGGCTGTCACGGCGTCGTAACTGACTGCGGCCGGGTCACCCCCTTGCTGGCTGATGATCTCGACCGTGTTGCGATCGGCCCAGACCGCGAGTTGCTCCTTGGCGGCGGCGCGGAACGTGTCGGCGGCCGCCAGCAGTACCGACGCGCCGCGGTATCCCAGGTGGCGCGTGAGCTTGCCGATCGAGGTGGTCTTGCCGGCGCCATTGACGCCGACCATCATGATCACGGTCGGCCTGAACTCGCCCACGACCAGCGCTTTCTCCAGCGGCGTGAGCAGTTCGGTCAGCACGTCGATCAGCAAGGTTTTGACCGCTGCCGGGTCCTTGGCCTTGGTTTGCTTGACGCGCTGGCGCAAGGTGTCGAGCAGGAACTGTGTGGCCTTGACACCCGAGTCGGCCAGAACCAGCGCCGACTCGAGTTCTTCGTACAGAGCCTCGTCAATCGTGGTTCCGGTGAACACCGAGGCGATACTGCTACCAGTACGGCGCAGACCGGCGCGCAAGCGGCTGGTCCATGACGCGCGCGCCGATACCGCAACCGGCGCATCTCCCGAGGTTGCAGGCGGTGCGCCTTCGGAGGTGCCGCCTGGCAGCGAGAATCGGACCGAACCGGTGCGCACCGCGGCGGGAGGCAGGGTCTCGGGCGCCACGGTGGTGGCGTCCGGTACCACGGTTTTTTCCGGATCGGGTAGGGTGGGGGGGGATTTTTTCCGGAAGAAGCTGAACATTTGAGGCGCTTGTGGAGTCACAGCATTTTATGAAACGTTTACTGGCCTGCCTATTTTGGTTTTCGACCCTGTCCGCGCAGGCCCAGATTCAGCCCCCAAGCTCCGAGCCGCTGAGCCGGTTCACACTGGCCAACGGCATGGAAGTCATCATCCGTGCGGAGCGACGTGCACCCACTGCGGTGCACATGCTCTGGGTGCGGGTGGGCGCCATGGACGAGGTGGATGGTGTGTCAGGTGTGGCGCATGTGCTCGAACACATGATGTTCAAAGGCACGGCCACCCTGGCACCGGGCGAGTTTTCGCGTCGCGTGGCCGAACTCGGCGGGCGCGAGAACGCCTTCACGGCGCGCGATTACACCGGCTACTACCAGCAGGTGCCTGCGACACGTCTGCGTGAGGTGATGCAACTCGAAGCGGATCGCTTTGCGAACAACCAGTGGAGCGACGCGGAGTTCAGGCGCGAGATCGAGGTCGTCAAGGAGGAGCGACGATTGCGCACCGAGGACAACCCGCACGCGCGCCTGTACGAGGCGCTTTCGGCGGCGACCTTCGTGGCCTCGCCCTACCGGCGGCCGATCGTGGGCTGGATGAACGACCTTGACGCGATGACGCCCGACGATGCGCGTGCCTTCTTCCGGCGCTGGTATGTGCCGGCCAATGCTGCGGTGGTCGTGGTCGGCGACGTCGATGTCTCCCAGGTGCGGCGCTGGGCCGAGGAGACCTATGGCACGATTGCGGCAGTTGCGGTTCCGACGCGCAAACCGCGGGCGGAGCCGCCCCAGGCCGGTGTTCGCAGGATCGAGGTGAAGGCCCAGGCCGAGCAGGCCTATGTGGCACTGGCATTCAAGGTGCCGACATTGCGCGAGTCCGCCTTGCTGGCCGAGGCACCGGCCGCAGGTGATGATGCCGACGTACTGGCTCTTACCGTGCTGTCTGCGGTGCTCGACGGATACCGCGGCGCGCGGCTGGACCGGTTTCTGACGCAGGGACCGGGCCGCGTTGCAGACAGTGCGGGCGCCGGTTACGGCCTGTCCGGCCGCGGGCCACAGCTGTTCGTGCTCGACGGTGTTCCTGCCAAGGGCAAGACAGCCGAGCAGGTCGAGACTGCGCTGCGCATGGAAGTTGCCCGTGTCGCGCGGCACGGCGTCACCGAGGCCGAACTCGCGCGCGTCAAGACGCAATGGGTTGCCTCGGAGGTCTACAAACTCGATTCGCTGTTCAACCAGGCGCGGGTACTGGGCAGCAACTGGGCGGTCGGCCTGCCGCTGGACGCGGAGTCCCGTCTGGTCGCCCGGCTGCGCGAGGTCAAGGCTGAGCAGGTGCAGTCGGTCGCACAGCGCTATTTTGTCGACGACCAGCTGACGGTTGCACTGTTGCGACCGCAGCCACCCGATCCGACGCGCAAGGCAAGGCCCGCGTCCCCCGGTGTCCGACACTGAATGTGGCTCAACACATGTCACTCCAAGCCCTTGGTCCAGGAACCATCATGATCCCCATGTCGTTCGCGCGAATCCTCTGCTTCCTGGGCGCGACGCTGATGCTGCCGATGGCCTGGGCGGCGCTGCCGATCGAACACTGGACGCAGCCCAATGGCGTGCAGGTCTACCTGGTTCAAAGTCATTCCCTGCCAATGGTCGACGTGCAGATCGATTTCGATGCCGGTAGCCGACGCGATCCGGCTGACAAAGCCGGTTTGGCCAGTGCGACGGCGGCAACCTTGTCGCGTGGCATACGCAGAAATGGCGATCTGCCTGGCATGGAACAGCGCGAACTGAATGAGGCCTGGGCCGACCTGGGCGCGGTATTCGGCGCCAGTGCCGGCAACGACCGCATGGAGTTCTTCCTTCGCACGCTGACCGATCCCGATCTGCTGGCGCGTGTGTTGGCACTGGCGGCACGCCAGATCGGCGAACCATCGTTCCAACCAGCGGCGTGGGCGCGCGAGCGCGAGCTACGCATTGCGTCCTTGCGCGAGAGCTATACGCGGCCTGCCGCGGTTGCCGCCAGGGCCTTCACCGCTGCGGTATACGGGAAGCATCCCTATGGCCGTGAAACGACCGAGGCCAGCCTGACCAATATCACCGACTCGGACATGTACGCTCTTTACGATCGCTACATCCTGCCCTGCCTGGCCAAGGTGTCGGTGGTGGGTGCCGTCACGCGTGCGCAAACCGAGCGCCTGGTCAGCAGCCTGTTCGTGCACCTTGATGCCGCCCATGGCCGCAAGGAGTGCCCTGTGCTGCCGCCGGTGCCCGAGGTGGCGCCACTGGCGCAATCGAGCGCGCAGCAATCGATTGCCTTCGACTCGGCGCAGGCCCATGTGCTGATCGGTCAACCCGGTATCCGGCGTAACGATCCGGATTTCCTGGCACTGACGGTTGGCAACTATGTATTGGGCGGTGGCGGTTTCGTGTCGCGGCTGATGTCGCAGGTGCGCGAGAAGCGCGGCCTGAGTTACAGCGTCTACAGCTATTTTGCGCCGGGCCTGCACGCCGGTGCCTTCACGGTGGGGTTGCAGACGCGACCCGATCAGGCGGTGCAGGCCGTGGCGTTGACGCAGGAGGTAGTGGCCCAGTTCGTGCGCGAGGGCCCGAGCGCCCAGGAGTTGCAGGCGGCCAAGAACAATCTGATCGGGGGCTTCGCATTGCGTTTTGACAGCAATCGCAAGCTGCTCGGCAACGTTGCCAATATCGCCTGGAACGGTCTGGCGCTGGACTATCTCGACAACTGGACTGCGCAAGTCGATCGATTGAGTGCGGCCGATGTCAAGGCCGCTTTCGAGCGCGTCTTGCAGCCGCAGACCATGGTCACCGTGGTGGTGGGCGGGCGCGACAAGGCGCCTTGATCCTTCGCGGCTGTTGTCTGCGGCGCGCGTTTGGTGGCCGGCGTGGACACAGCGGTTAAGCTCTTCGCCATGGGAAATCAAGATGTGGCGCGTGGTCGCCGAAACGTTGCTGCGGCGGCCAAGAAGCCGGCCAGACCGCCCGCGCGGCCGTCTGACCATGGCGTGCGCATCGTCGGCGGCCGCTGGAAACGCACCCGACTGCCCGTTGCGGCCAAGCCGGGCTTGCGCCCCACGCCCGACAGGGTGCGTGAGACCGTGTTCAACTGGCTGGGTCAGGACCTGACAGGCTGGTCTTGCGTCGATGCCTTTGCCGGCACCGGCGCGCTGGGTTTCGAGGCAGCATCGCGTGGTGCCAAGACCGTCACCCTGGTCGAGCAGGACCGTGCACTGGTGCTGCAACTCGTTGCCAGCCAGAAGCGATTGGAGGCGGACATGGTGCAGATTCACCGCGGAGACGGGCTTGCCGCTTTGGCCCGTTTGCCGGTAGACAGCCTGGACCTGATCTTTCTCGACCCGCCTTTTGATGCGGAGTTGTTCGAACCGGCATTGCGCGCCGCCGAGCGCGTCATGCGCACTGGTGCATTTGTCTACCTGGAGGCGCCTTCCGCCTGGAGCGATGCCGAGCTTGCACCGCTGGGACTGACCGTCATCCGCCACCTCAAGGCCGGAGCCGTACACGCCCATTTGCTGCAACGTTCGCGTCAGCTGCCCCATGCATAATGCGGCGCATGCGTCGTTCTGACGACAGTCAGCTGGAGCTCACATTGCGAAACCAGATCATTGCCGTTTATCCGGGGACATTCGATCCCATGACCCTGGGCCACGAGGACGTGGTCCGGCGTGCGGCGCAGTTGTTCAGCCGCATCATCGTCGCGGTGGCCGCCGGTCACCACAAGAAGGCCATGTTTTCACTCGATGAGCGGGTCGAGATGGCGCGGGAGGTGGTGCGCCCGTATCCGCACGTGACGGTTGAGAGTTTTGATGGCCTGATGCGGGACTTCGTGGTATCGCGCGGTGCCAAGGCCATGGTGCGCGGATTGCGGGCCGTGACCGACTTCGACTATGAGTTCCAGCTCGCTGGCATGAACCGCTCGCTCATGCCCGATGTGGAGACGGTGTTCCTGACGCCGAGCGACAAGTACCAGTTCATTTCGAGCACCTTTGTGCGCGAGATCGCAGTGCTCGGCGGCGAAGTGGACAACTTCGTCGAGCCGTATGTTTTGCGTCGTCTGACCGACAAGGTCAAGGCCCTCAAGGCCGCCGGTTAAGCCTTGCCTTTGCTTGTTTTCGCCTGGAGGGCGGGCAAGCGCTGCAGCCAGTGCAGCAGCAGGCTGTTGACCTTCTCGGGTTGTTCCATGGTCAGCATGTGGCCGCATTGCGGCAGTTCCACCATTTCAGCCTGGGGCAGCAAGGCGGCGATCTCCCGGTTGTCCTCGGGCGGTGTCAGTTGATCCGAGTCGCCCCACATCACCAACGCCGGGCAACTCAGGTCAGGCAAGGTCTTGCGTGCGTCGGGACGCGACATGATGGCCCGGTTCTGCCGGATCAACTGCTCGGCACCAGCCTCGAGCACGAAATCGATATAGCTTTGCACCAGGGCCGCGTCGCGGGCGCGGCTGGCATGAAACGCCAACGGCACGTTGGCGCGCAGAACCTCGGCGGCGCGGCCGCTGGCGAACAGCGTGATTGCGGCCTCCCGCAGCGCACGTATGTCGTCGGTTTCCGGTCTGGCACTGGTGCCCAGGAGCGCAAGACCGCGCATGCGGCTGGTGGCCTGATGTGCCGCTTGCATCGCAATGATGCCGCCCATGGACGCACCGCACAGGATCAGCTCACCGGGGTGCTCGCGCAAGAGCGTCGCGGCCATGTCCTCGATGGTGTCGCAGCGCGTTGCGACGTCGCTCACGTGGGCCCGGTGGTGGGCCGGCAAAACAGCGAGCAGTGCCTGCCACATCACATGGTTGCTGGCCAGGCCCGGAATCAGGATCAGTTGGGTCATGGCGGGATTATCCGGGAGTCGACAATGTACCCGGAAGTCGATTCAGGTCGGACTCGGATGCCGTCAAGCGTGGACCGGCCACGGGCAACGCGGTATGCTGGATCGTGTAAAGCCAGAAGCCGTTTCCAGGTTAAATGCATGCTTTCTGAATGGAGAAAAAAATGAAGATACTGCTGCCGGTCGATGGGTCGGAAGTTTCGCTCAAGGCGGTTCGTGTGGCCCTGGACATGAAGCGACAAGGGCTCGCTGCCGAATTGGTGCTGGCCAACGTGCAGGAACCGGCGAACCTGTACGAAATGATGACGGCACCCGATCCCGAGGTGCTCGAACGCGTCAGTCAGGCCGCCGGGGCGGACATCCTGGCGCCGGCCGTGGCCTTGCTCAAGGCGGCCGGCGTCGCCTTTGAGAGTGAAGTGGGTGGAGGCGACCCGGCCCACACCATCATCGACATCGCCGAGCGCTACCGCTGCGAGCTGATCGTCATGGGCGCGCGCGGCACCAGCGCCTTGCGCAGTGCCTTGCTGGGATCGGTGTCCAATGAAGTGCTGCACGCGGCGTCGGTGCCGGTGATGATCGTCAAGGCCGACGAGGAGCGTGGCGACCAAGACGAACCAGAAGACGCCTGATGTCCGACTGGCAGCCCAGTGCGCGCTACCCGGATCCGTCGGTGGTCAGCGTCGATCCGTCGTTTGATGCGTACAAGCTGGCCTTGGCCAAGGTCGAGCGGCTTGCCACCGGCATGCGTTGGTCGGAGGGGCCGGTTTGGCTCGGAGATACCCGTTCACTGGTGTGGAGCGATGTGCCCGGCAACACCATGTACCGCTGGGACGAAGCCAGCGCGATGGCAGGCGTGTTTCGCAGCCCGTCGAACAACGCCAACGGCAACACGCGGGATCGCCAGGGCCGCTTGGTCACCTGCGAACATTTGACCCGACGCGTCACCCGCACCGAATACGACGGCAGCATCACGGTGCTGGCCGACAGTTTTGACGGCAAGCGCCTGAACTCGCCCAACGATGTGGTGGTGAAGTCCGATGGCTCGGTCTGGTTCACCGATCCGGTGTTCGGTATCGTCAGCTATTACGAGGGGGTGAAGGCAAAGGCGCAATTGCCGACGAATGTCTACCGGATCGATGCCGATGGCTCCATCCGCGTGGTCGCCGAGGGTGTCAATCAGCCCAATGGGCTGGCGTTTTCGCCTGACGAGTCCGTCCTGTATGTCGTTGAGTCGCGCGCGGATCCGCGCAAGATCCTGGCCTTCGACGTCAAGGACGGGCGCACGCTGGCCAACCAGCGCGTCGCCATCGATGCAGGGCCCGGTACACCCGACGGCTTTCGCCTGGATGTCGACGGCAATCTGTGGTGTGGCTGGGGCATGGGCAGCGCCGGCCTCGACGGAGTGCATGTGTTCAACCCGGCGGGCAAGCTGATCGGTCGCATCGACCTGCCCGAGCGATGCGCCAACCTGTGTTTCGGCGGGGTCCATCGCAATCGGCTGTTCATGGCCGCGAGCACGTCGTTGTATGCGTTGTACGTGAACACCCAGGGGATGGCGTATTGCTGATCCTGATATGGAGCGGTTGCGGGCGTTGTTGGCATCTGGTCGACGCCGTAGCACGCCGATAATCGGAATATGACTGAGCTGATTCTGATCCGACACGGAGAAACCGACTGGAACCGCGAACTGCGCTTCCAGGGGCAGATCGACGTACCACTCAACGCCATAGGGCATGCACAGGCGCAGCGTGTAGCGACCCAGCTTGCCGGCGAGTCGATCGAGCATCTGGTGTGCAGCGACTTGCTGCGCGCCCGACAAACCGCCACGCCGGCGGCGCAGAGGCTGGGCATGCTGGCGGTCGATGATCTGGCCTTGCGCGAGCAAAATTTCGGTGTTGTCGACGGAATGCGGGTGCAGGACATCCAGACCCAGTATCCGCAGGCCTGGCTGGGCTGGAGCGCGTTTGACGCCGACTTCGCCTTCGAAGGCGGCGAGAGCACGCGCAGCTTTCATGGCCGCGTGATGGGTGCGCTGCGCCATCTGGCTGACGTCCGGCGTGGCCAGCGGTTACTGGTCGTGACCCATGGCGGTGTGCTCGACATGGTCTACCGCACGGCGCTGGGCCTGTCTTTGTCCGGGCCGCGCCAGAGTGTGATTCCCAACGGCGCGATCAACCGCGTACGTGTTGTTGGCGATCGGGTCGAGATCGTCAGCTGGGCCGAGATCGGTCATCTGGCCGGCATGCCGGCCCAGCCGGTATACGACCAGACGCAGACGGCCAAGGCCGCGACTCAGGCCGCGCAGTCGATTCCCAGTACCGAGTAGATTCGCGCCGCCTGGCGCTGCAGGCGTTGCGACTGTGGCTGCGCGTTGCAGCGTGCCTGCACCAGTTGTTGCGCTGCCGTCCAACGGCCGCAATGCGTCAAGGCATCCAGATGGATCTGTTCGAACAGGTCGCGCTGGGCATGGCTGCCACCGATTTCCGCCAGACGTGGCAAGGCCTGTCCCAGTCCTTCCAGCGCCTGAGCGTGGTGCCCCTGGGCATGGGCCAGAAGGCCGCGGGCCGCGGGTGCGGCGACCTGTTGCCAGACCCGCGCTGCGTTGCCGCCTGCGTCGAGACCTGCCGGGGAGTGCGCAGCGCCATATGCTTCAATATTGCGCAGCAGGGTCTGTGCCTCGGGGCGACCGGCACGCGCCAGCCCGTAGAGATACTGCAGGTCCAGAAACGGCAGCACCTGGTCGTGGGTGCGGCCTTGCAGATGGTTGGCCACGTCCTGCCACCGGTCGCCGACGTCGACGCCGGCCAGTTCCAGTCGCGCCAGCAGCGAGACGGCGCCGATCTGGTCCTGCGAATAGGCCTTGACCACGCCCCAGACCTGCTGGTCGTACAACTGCAAGGCGGTATCGTTTTGCCCCAGGTCAATGGCAAACAGCGCCAGATGCCACCAGTTGTGGGTCTGCATGAAGGAGTTGAGCCCGGTCCAGGTCGGGCTGCTGTGCTGCATGAACTGCAGGCCCTCACGCAGCCGGCCCTGGGTGAGCATCACGTGGGCCAGCGCATGCTGGGCCCAGGGTTCACGTGGTGTCATGGCCAGTGCCGTGCGCCCGGCCGCTTCAGCCTGCTTCATCAGGTGACACTGCTCCCAGCCGAACGCGGCCATGCCGTGCAACTGCGCCACATCGGATGCCGCGGGCAGGGCCGCCAGCGCCAGGCGCAGCATGCCGGGGGCGTCACCCTGGTTGAACAAATGGTATTGTCCGAGCTTGACCGAGACCAGGTCGCGCGGATAGGTTTGGGCCAGTTGTGCGTGCAGTCGCACTGCCAGCGGCAGGTCACCGTCGACCCAGGCGCGGATGGCGGCTACGAACTGCTGTTCCCGGACGCTGGCGCGTGGAGCTGCGGCGCTGGCGGCATCGATGAAGGGGCGGGCGTTGTTCGGCCCCTCCCTCGATTCGGCAAACATGTGCAGGGCCGCGCAATACGCCTGTGCGATGGCACTGGTGTCGCTCTGGGCGAGCGCGAGCACGTTGACGGCACGCGCCTCGCAGCGCAGGAAGCCATCGACAAAATCGTTCAATGCGTCCAGGCTGGCGGCATCGTGCAAACCGACCGGATTGCCCAGGCTGTCTTTCATGGCCTGACCTCATGCAACTGGGTTTTGATGGTCACGCAGGGGCCAGCCTTGCGTGACCATGGGGTGCTTTTATCCGCCCCAGGAGACGACCGACAGGTCGTTGGCGAAGTACGGCACGTCCTTCCAAAGGCCTTTGACGTTCTTGTTTGCGATCGTAATCCACTGCGGCTGGTACAGGAAGCCGTGGACCGCTTCGTTGGCGATCATGCGTTGTGCCTCGGCCAGCAGTTTGGCTCGGTCGGCGGGACGTGGCGCGGACTGGATACGGTCGAACAGATCGTTGAATTTGGGGTTCTCGTAACCCCAGTAGTAGTTCGGCCGTGCATAGTTGCCCAGGTCGAACGGCTCGACGTGGGAAATGATGGTCAGGTCGTAGTTCTTGGTGCCGTATACGCCGCTGAGCCACTGCGCCCATTCGACGTTCTCGATCTTGGCGATGATGCCGATCTTGGCCAGCTGAGCCGCAATCACTTCTCCGCCCTGACGTGCATATGGCGGCGGCGGCAGTTTCAGCGAGAGTTCCAGCGGCGTCTTGATGCCGGCCTCGGACAGCAAGGCCTTGGCCTTTTCGATGTTGAACGGGTTGATGTCGGTGGTGTCGACAAATCCGAATGCACCCGGCACGTAGTGGCTTCCGATCGGAACCCCGTAGCCGTCCCCGGCGCCCTCGACAACCGCCTTGCGGTCGATCGCCGCCAGGATTGCGCGTCGCACGCGCACGTCGTCCAGTGGCTTTTTCTTGTTGTTGATCGCCAAAATGGTCTTGGCGCGCGAGCCGCCCACCAAAACCTGGAAACGCGGGTTGGTCTTGAATTGCGGCACTGCGCGAGGCGTCACGCGCGGGAATGCGTCGATGTCGCCGGCCAGCATGGCGGCCACCTGAGCGGCCGGGTCGCTGACGAAGCGGAAGGTCACCTTGTTCAACTTGATGGCGGCCGCGTCGCGATAGCCGGCCCATTTCGCCAGCACCACCGACGAGCCCTTGTTCCAGGCTTCGAGCTGGAACGGACCGGTGCCCACCGGCTTGGTGCCGTTGGTGTCGACGCTCTTGGGCTCGACGATGACGGCCGTGCCCTGGCCCATCAGGAACAGGAACTCGGGGTCGAGTTCCTTGTTCAGGATCACCACCGTATGCTCATCGATGACAGCCACGCGCTCCATCTTGGCGAAGGTGCGCTTGTCCTTGTTGGTGCTTTTCTCTGCCCCGGCGCGCTCGAATGCGAACTTGACGGTGTTGGCGTTGAACGGCTCGCCATTGTGGAACTTGACGCCCTTGCGCAGGCGGAAGGTGTAGGTCTTGAGGTCAGGCGAGACTTCCCAGCTCTCGGCCAGCAGCGGCGACACCGAGCCGTTCTGGTTGATCTTGGTCAGCGTCTCGAAAACGTTGTAGAGGACGATTTCGCCGATGGCAGCGGCGGCGCCGCCGGTGGGATCCAGGCCCGGTGCTGGTTCGAGGGCCATGCCTACCACCAGGGTGTTTTTCTTCATCTGCGCCTGGGCTGCAAATGGAACGCTGGTCAGGGCCGCGGTGGCGGCGGCTGACGTGAGGACGGAACGGCGATTGACCATGATCAGGTTACCTTTCAATGACATTCTGGAAGACAAGGACTTGTTGGATAGACAGATGCGCACGATAGCATTTTCGCCGGCAGTTGGTTGTGCACTGCTTCAGGCCTTGGTGAGTGCGGCATCATTGCGCATCTGCCCGGCCGCAGCGTCATGCTGTGGGAAGTGGCAGGCCACACGATGTGCCGTTCCCGCCAAAGGCGTCAGTTCGGGGCGTTCGGTGTCGCATCGTTCGCGTGCGCTGGGGCAGCGATGGGCATAGGGACACGCACCAGGCTTCTGCGCCCTGGTCGGCTCCGTCGCCAAGGTGCGCCTGCGCTGCGTCGCCGGGCGCACGCGGCTCCATGCGCGGCACCGCGTCGAGCAGTGCCTGGGTATAGGGGTGTGCGGCCTGGCGAAAAAGGGTTTGCGGCGCACCTTGTTCGACGATGCGGCCCTGGAAGATCACGGCCACGTCGGCGCACAGGTGGTCGACCACGGCCAGGTCATGGCTGATCAGCAGATAGGTGACGTCGAACTCCGCTTGCAGGTCCTGCATCAGGTTGAGTACCTGCGCCTGCACCGACACGTCCAGTGCACTCACCGGTTCGTCTGCGACGATCAGGCGTGGGCGCGTGATCAATGCGCGGGCTATCGCGATGCGCTGACGCTGTCCGCCGGAGAATTCATGCGGGTACTTTTCGAGGTCGGTGGCGCGCAGGCCGACCGACTGCAGCACTTCCTGGGCCCGGCGAGCTTGTTCCGCGCTGGATGTGTCGTCCTGCGCCTGCAAGGGTTCCGTCACGATGCGCAGCACCGTCTGGCGCGGATCGAGCGAGCCGTAGGGGTCCTGGAACACCATCTGGAAATCGCGCCGGGCCTGGCGCAGGCTGATTGCATCCAGCGTCGCCATGTCGCGCCCCAGGATCTGCACGCTGCCGCTGGTGGGAGATTCGAGCGCCATCACCAGGCGCGCCAGTGTGGATTTGCCCGAACCTGATTCGCCGACGATGCCCAGGCTCCTGCCGGCGGCCAGCTGGAAACTCACACCCTGCAAGGCGTGGACTTCGGGTGGCTGGCTCCACAATTTTTCGCGCGGCAAGCGGTAGGTGCGGGTGACCTGTTCGACCGCCAGCAAAGGTTGGTTGGCTGCTTTAGTCACGACTTGTCCCCCGCCATGACGGCGTCGAGTCGAAGGCAACGCGCGAGATGGCCAGGTTCCAGTGTCTCGGCCACCGGGCTCGTTGTGAAGCAGGCAGCCTGGGCCCAGCTGCATCGATCGGAAAACGCGCAGCCGGCGGGCAGGTCGACCAGTTCGGGGACTGTTCCTTCGATCGTGGTCAGGCGTGTGCCCGATGGCGCGCCGAGCCGGGGACGTGCGCCGAACAAACCGCGTGTATAGGGGTGTGCCATATGACCGAATACGCGTGACGTCGAACCACTTTCGATGACGCTGCCGCCATACATGACCATCATGTGTTCGACGTTTTGCGCGATCACGCCCAGGTCGTGCGAAATCAGCAGCAAGGCCATGGATCGTTCCTGCACCAGATCGTGGATCAGATCCAGGATCTGGCCCTGGATCGTCACGTCGAGCGCCGTCGTCGGCTCGTCGGCTATCAGGATGTCGGGCTCGCAGGCCAGGGCCATGGCGATCGTGACACGCTGGCGCTGGCCACCGGAGAACTGGTGCGGGTAGGCGTCGACGCGACCTGCGGCGTTGGCGATGCCCACGCGCTCGAGCAACGTGATGGTCTGGGCCCGCGCCTGATCGCGCCCCATGCCGCGGTGCAGGCGCATCGGCTCTGCCACCTGGTGCCCGATGGTGTGCACCGGGTTGAGCGCCGTCATCGGTTCCTGGAAGATCATGCCAATGCGGTTGCCCCGCAACCTGCGCAACACCGTGTCGCTCTGGCCTACCAGTTCCTGGCCGTCGAGCCGGATGCTGCCGCTGACTTTTGCGCTTTCGGGCAGCAAGCCCATCAAGGCCATGGCGGTGATGGACTTGCCACAGCCCGACTCGCCGACCAGGCCGACGGTGTCGCCCTTTTTCAGCGTGAAGCCGACATCGCGGATGGCGAAGGCCGGGCCTCTCTGGGTTTGCAGCTGCAACGCTGAGTTGGTTGATTTCCAGCATCGTTTATCGCTTGCGCGCCAGCCGGGGGTCCATCAGGTCGCGCATTCCGTCGCCCAACAGGTTCAGTCCCAGCACGGCCAGGGCGATCGCCACACCCGGGAAAACTGCCAGCAAAGGCGCCTGGAACATCAGGGTTTGGGCTTCGGCCAGCATGCGGCCCCAGGATGGTTGTGGTGGTTGTGTCCCCAGGCCCAGGTAGGACAGGGCGGCCTCGGCCAGGATGGCGATGGCGAAGCGGATCGTGATCTGCACCGTCAACACCGACATGATGTTGGGCAGCACATGGTCGAAGGTGATGCGCCACGGCCCCTTGCCGCAGGCCCTGGCTGCGAGCACGAACTCGCGTGACCAGGTGGCGTTGGCCGATGCGCGGGTGATGCGCGCAAACGTGGGGATGTTGAAGATGCCGATGGCGATGATGGAGTTCACGATGCCGGCGCCGAACACGGCGGTCATCATGATGGCCGACAGGATGGCGGGAAAGGCGAAGGTGAAGTCCGACAGCCGCATGATCAACTCTTCGACCCAGCCACGCCGTGCGGCGGCCAGCAGACCCAGTGCCGTGCCGATGAACAGACCGATGCTGACCGCAATCACCCCCACCAGGATGGAGTTGCGTGCGCCCACCAGCAACAGCGAGGCGACGTCACGGCCGAATATGTCGGTGCCCAGCCAGTGCAGTCCCGATGGCGCCTGCAGCTTGCCCGGCAGGTTCATTTCGTACGGTGACCAGGGCGTCCAGAACATGGACAGCAGCGCGGCGAACACCAGCAGCGCCGTCAGCACGCCGCCAAAGACAAAGCTGCGGTGGTGCAGGGCACGGCGCCACAATGGCGGCGCGCTCTGCGTGGCGATGGCCGCAGGGCCGCTCATATGTCGCTGGCCTTCACGCGTGGGTCGATGACGGCGTACAGCACGTCGACGATGAAGTTGACCACCACGACCATGGTGGCCAGAAACATCACGCAGTTGCGCACGACGATCAGGTCGCGATTGGAGATCGACTGGAAGATCAACCGGCCCAGACCGGGCAGGTAGAACACGTTTTCGACGACGATGGTGCCGGCCAGCAACTCGGCGGACTGCAAGCCCATCACGGTGATCACCGGAATCATCGCGTTGCGCAGCACATGGCCCCACAGGGTCGCGCGCTGGGACAGTCCCTTGGCCCGCGCGGTGCGCACATAGTCTTCGCGCATGACCTCGAGCACCGCCGAGCGGGTTATGCGCGCCAAGATGGCCGATTGCACGAACGCCAGCGACAGGGCCGGAAGCAACAGGGCCTGAAGACCAGGCAGCACACCTTCGCTCCAGCCGGGGAAACCGCCGGCCGAGAACCATTGCAGTTTGACCGAAAACAGCAGGATCAGCAGGATGGCAAACCAGAAATTCGGAATCGCGATGCCGACCTGCGTCAAGCCCATCAGGCCGACATCGCCCAACCGGTTGTGATTCGCGGCGGCGTAGATACCTACGACCAGGGCCAGCACGGTGGTCAGGCACATGGCCATGATGGCCAGCGGAATTGTCAGCGACAGTCGCTCGAGCATGAGTTCGGAGACCGGCGAACTGTAGGCGTAGCTGTTACCCAGTTCGCCGGTGAGCATGCCCGTGACCCAATGCCAGTAACGCTCCCACGCGGGCCGATCCAGACCGAGCTGAGTGGCCAGTGCCTGCACGGCGTCCGGCGAGGCGTCCGGCCCCATCATGATCTCGGCCGCATTGCCGGGCAGGATTTCCAGCACCAGGAACACCACGATCGATGCACCGATCAGCGTGCCGATCAGCGTCAATATGCGTTTGAAGAGGAACGGACCCATGCTGATCGTTCAGGCGTTCAAGCAGGTCTTGACGGGCGCCATCCGCCTTGACCAGCGCACGTGATCAAGGCTCAATGACGCGGGCATTCGAACGCGCGGATAATCAACAGGAAGGTGTCCAACTGGTGCATCTGTGTGCCAATAACGGTTGTTTGTCCAATGTCTCTGATCATCACCGACGAATGCATCAATTGCGATGTGTGTGAGCCCGAGTGTCCCAACGAGGCGATCTATCTCGGGCAGGAGATCTATGAAATCGATCCGCACAAGTGTACAGAATGTGTTGGCCATTTCGACGAGCCGCAGTGCGTGCAGGTGTGCCCCGTCGCGTGTATCCCGGTCAACCCGAAGTTCATCGAGGACAAGGAAACCCTATGGGCCAAGTTCCGCCGCTTGCAAGCCGCCGCAGGCGTCGGCGACAAGTCCTGAACCCCTGGTGTTCTCTGCTGTGATGGCGCCGCAGCGCTAGTCGTTGCGATACGCCCCTTCGGTTGGGCTCGGGGCGTCCGACCTCAGTCAGGTGCGATGCCAGGCGTGTTGTTCTTCTTGTCGGGCGCTGTTGCCGCCGTGAAGAACGTGGGCGCCGATGGCTTTATTCTTCGTGGTTTTCGCAGACTTGGCCGCATGCGTGGTGGCCGATGGACGAGCCGCTGTGTCGCCTTTGCGACGCGCTGGCGGCGCCCCGGCGGACATCACTGGTTTTTCAAGGGCCAGACGTTCGCGCTCCATCTGTTGTCCCAGGCTGCGGGCCTGCACCGTGGCCGCATCGGTCTGGGCTTTCTGGGCCGGGCTGCGGCTGTCGTCGATGGAAAGCATGGATGCGCCGGCACAGGGAGCATCGCTATAGCTGTTGCCGCATCGGTAGACCGTCTGGCCGGCGGCCGCCAAACACGACAGGCCGAGAAAAGCGGCGCCGATAGTGATTGCCGCATGACGATTGCTTTGCTGGCGCATGGTGCCCTGCCTCCCTCGATTGGTTGGGACCGGCAGGCCGCTGCTTCAGTGGCCGGGCGCGTCCCGCCTATACCGGTTTTCCAGCGGGATTTTCCGGCGCAGCGCGGGTATGCAGCAACATGGTGGCCTTGGCTACGTCATCCGTTTGCAGGAAAGGCACGGCCTTGAGTGAACGCGTAATGCAGTCGTCGATAGCCTGACGGTCTTCAAGCCGGGGCTTCTTCAAGACCCAGTTGACGACCTCCGCCTTGACGCCCGGGTGTCCGATGCCCAGGCGCAGTCGCCAGTAGTCGTCGGTGCCGAGTTGGTCGTGGATGTCGCGCAGGCCATTGTGGCCGGCATGGCTGCCGCCACGCTTGAGCTTGACCTGCCCGGGCATGATGTCGAGCTCGTCATGCGCGACCAGGATTTCTTGTGGCGTGATCTTGAAGAAGCGCGCCAGCGCCGCGACCGATCGGCCGGAAATATTCATGAAGGTCTGCGGCTTGAGCAGCCACACGACTTGTCCCTGCATCGTGGCGCGCACAACCTGTCCCTGCCAGGCCTTGTCGTACGCCAGGCGCACGCCCAGCGTGTCGGCGAGCGCGTCGATCCACCAGAAACCGGCGTTGTGGCGGGTGTCTTCATATTCGGGCCCGGGATTTCCCAGGCCGACAAACAGCTTGATCATGGGCAAATTATCGGCGTTCGATATCAGCTGCATTCTGCGCCGCTAGAAGCGGGCGGCACCAAGGAAAACGGCCCACCGAGGTGGGCCGTTTGTGCGAACCGGTTGGACCCGATTACTTCTTGGCAGCCGGAGCGGCCTTGCCTGCAGCGGCAGCAGGAGCCTTGGCGGCAGGAGCGGCCTTGCCGCCTGCAGCCGGTTTGGCATCGGCACCAGCTGCTGCGGCAGCGGCCGCTTCAGCATTGGCTTCAGATGCCTCGCCGGCTGGCATCACCACCGACACCAGAACCGGGTTGTCGTTGCCACCCTTGACGGCTGCGACACCGCGCGGAAGCTTGATGTCCTTGAGGCGCAGCGACTTGCCCTTGACCAGCGTGGACAGGTTCACTTCGATGAACTCTGGCAGGTTGGCAGGCAGGCAGGCAACGTCCAGTTCGGTCAGAACATGGTTGACCAGGCAGTGGTCGACCTTGACAGCATCGGATTCTTCCTGACCGACGTAGTGCAATGGCACCCTGGTGTGCATGCGGGTCTTGGCGTCGACGCGCTGGAAGTCGATATGCAGCACGAGCGGCTTGAACGGGTGCATCTGCAGGTCACGCAGCAGAACCTTGTGCGAGCTGCCGTTCAATTCCATTTCGAGGATGGACGCGTGGAATGCTTCCTTCTTGATCGCATGGAACAAGGCGTTGTGGTCCAGTTCGATCAGCAACGGCTGGCCGTTTTCGCCACCGTAGACGATGCCCGGTGTACGACCGGTGATGCGGAGACGGCGGCTCGCACCCGTGCCCTGCTTGGCGCGCTCAAAAGCGACAAATTTCATGATTCACTCCAATTAGAGTCCACCGCGACCAGTGTGACCCCTGTTAAAAAAGCCGGCCCACCGTGTCACGGCAGGTCGGCCACCAATGTCCCGACCGGGTGAACCTCTAGAAGAGGTTGTCCTGGTCCGAGAACAAACTCATCACCGAGTCGCCCTTGGCAATGCGCTGGATCGTCTCTGCGATCAGCGGAGCCACGGTCAACTGGCGGATCTTGCGGCAGGCCTGGGCTGCATTGTTGAGCGCAATGGTGTCGGTGACCACCACTTCGTCCAGTGCGGTCCCTTGCGAGATGCGTTCGACCGCCGGGCCGGAGAAAATCGGGTGCGTACAGTACGCATATACCTTCTTGGCGCCGCGCTCCTTGAGCACTTCGGCTGCCTTTACCAGCGTGCCGGCGGTGTCGATCATGTCGTCCATGATGACGCAGTTGCGGCCCTCGATCTCGCCGATCACATGCATCACTTCGCTGACGTTGGCCTTGGGTCGGCGCTTGTCGATGATGGCCAGATCGCAGCCGAGTTGCTTGGCCAGGGCGCGCGCGCGCACCACACCGCCAACGTCGGGAGAGACCACGATCAGGTCTTCGTAGTTCTTCTGGCGCAGGTCGCCGAGCAGGACCGGCGACGCATAGATGTTGTCCACCGGTATGTCGAAGAAACCCTGGATCTGATCGGCGTGCAGGTCCATCGTCAGCACCCGCGCCACGCCAACGGTTTGCAGCATGTTGGCCACGACCTTGGCGGTGATCGGAACACGGGAGGAGCGCGGCCGGCGATCCTGGCGCGCATAACCGAAGTAGGGGATGACGGCGCTGATGCGTTCGGCTGATGCACGCTTGAGCGCGTCGACCATGATCAGCAGTTCCATCAGGTTTTCGTTGGTCGGTGCGCAGGTGCTTTGCACCACGAACACGTCACGCGCCCGAACGTTCTGATTGATTTCGACGGTGACCTCACCATCGGAGAAGCGGCCGACCTTGGCGGCGCCCAGGGCAATTCCGAGGTGGCTGGCAATGTCAGCCGCCATCAGCGGATTGGCATTGCCGGTAAAAACCATGAAATCTGGGGGTTGCGCGGCCTGCATGGGTGTCTCGGCGATCGGGTTAGGGTTGTTGCCAGCTACTTGCGCAACCGGCACGAACATCTGGTTTGGCAGGGGAGGAAGGATTCGAACCTTCGCATGCTGGAATCAAAATCCAGTGCCTTAACCAACTTGGCGACTCCCCTACACAGGTTGGTGGCCTAAACCATCAACCGTCAAATCATGGCCCAACCCGCCAGCGGATGGGCACTCAAGCCAGTACACCGACGGACCTCGAATCCGGCCGGAGCCGCATTCAGAGCCATATCTGCTGGTGCCCAGGCAAAAACTGCACTGCCTGAACCCGTCATTCTGCCATTCAGGCCTTGCCTTGACAGCCACTCCAGGGCTTGGGAAATCCCAGGGCAAAGCCTTTGAGCAACGACCTGCATGTCGTTGCGCCCAAACTTTGTCGGGTTTCCAGCAAAGCCTGCGAGTATATCCGTTTCAGAATCCCTTTTCAAACTCGCGTCGGAAAAAATCAGCCTGGTATCGAGGCCGTCCGGCGGCTTCACAACCACAAAATGGCCGATCGGTATTTCCAGCGGCGAGATTTTCTCACCGATTCCCTCCACCCACGCGTTGCCGCCGGACAAAAAAAACGGCACATCCGCGCCCAGTTGCAACCCGATCTGCGCAAGAGCGGTCAGCGGGAGATTCAGCCTCCACAGTCGATGCAAGGCGAGCAAGGTACTGGCCGCATCCGAGGAACCACCGCCCATGCCCGCCTGCGACGGAATGCGTTTTTCGACCTGGATATGCACGCCGTGTGTGGTGCCCGTGGCAGTCTGCAATGCCCGCGCCGCACGCACGATCAGGTCGTCGTCGGGTAGGGCAAGGCCGAGGTCCTGGCGGCTGATGGCACTACTTTGGCGCAGTTCGAAATGCAGTGTGTCGCACCAGTCGATCAGCGCCATTGCGGTTTGCAGCAGGTGGTAGCCGTCGGCGCGCCGACCGGTGATATGCAGGAACAGGTTGAGTTTGGCCGGTGCCGGCACGTCGTACAGGGTTTTCATCATCGTGTCGAACCACGCTCGCGGTTATTCGAAGATCAGCCGCAATTCCACGGTCGGCGCGGGCGTGCTCCGCCGCGCGAGCAGTTTCCCTTCGTGCAGCCCTTGCAGGTCGGCCGACCAGCCTGGCACCTGTGCCGGTTCGCCCTGGAGCCACTGAAACAGCCCGGCGATCGGCAAAGCGGTGCCAGTGGCCTCTCGCGTCAGGGCGTCCATTGAATCGAAGTTGCGGCGCTGGCCATTCCACTGCAGTTCGGCCGTGCCGGTGGACCAGAGCATTCTTGCCAGCGTCGAGCCCAACGGGGTATACAAGGATAACTCGCCGGCACCAGCGCTGCCGCGCAGATCGAACCCTGCGGTCATGGATTGCACCGGGTCGGTGTCCACGCGCAAAGACAATCGGCCGCCCCATCGCGTGCGCGGCCCTGCGGCGAGCGGTGCCCGCAATGGCTTTTGCGCGCAGGCGGACAACAGCAGCGCCGGAGCCAGCAACAGGCAATGTCTGCGCGTCGGGAACATCACAGTGTCACGCGCAGGCGTTTGAGTGTCTCCAGCAGCGTTTCGTTCTCGGCGTTCAGGCTCATGCCTTCGCGCCACACCACTTTGGCCTCGTCGCGCTGGTTCAGGGTCCACAGCACTTCACCCAGGTGTGCGGCGATTTCGGCATCGGGCTTGTCCTTGAATGCCTTTTGCAGGATCTCCAATGCCTTGGCGTGGTTGCCACTGCGAAACTCGACCCAAGCCAGGCTGTCGGAGATGAACGGGTCGTTGGGCGCGTATTCCAAAGCCTTGACGATCAGTTGCCGCGCCTCCGGCAAACGCACATTGCGATCGGCCAACGAGTAGCCGAGCGCGTTGTAGGCATGGTGATAGTCTGGCTTGATCGCGATGGCCTGGCGCAGCAGGCGCTCCATTTCATCCAGGCGACCCAGTTTGTCGGCCATCATGGCTTGGTCGTACTGGAAATCGAGGTCTTTCGGGTTGTCGGCAAGGGCCTTGACGAGCACATCGTAGGCCAGCTGATATTTCCGGTTGTCGCGCAGCAATTGCACTTCTGCGCTGATCTTCATGCGCGCCTCCTCGGGCGTGCGCGCCTCGATGGCCTGGATCATGGCGCGGGCTTGGTCGATCTGGCCCTGGCGCGCCAGAATCGATGCCCGCCGGCTTTGCACGCTGATCAATTGCTCGGGGCTGTCGATGCGCTCCAGCCATGTCCTGGCAGCAGCCAGGTCTTTCCTGTGTTCGGCAATTTCCGACAAGCGCAGATAGGCCTGCGTCAGCGCCTGATCGGGTTCGGTGGAAGTCTGGCTGGCCTTTTCGGCATTGCGCAACTCGACGAAGCGCAGCAGCGATGCTTCGGCTTCTTGCCACTGGCGGTTTTGTTGCTCGAGGGTTCCCTTGACCAACCAGGCCTGCGCGAAATCGGGCTTGTCACGGGTCACGATGCCCAGTTGCTGGGACGACTCCGCATAGCGTTGTTTGCCGATCAGTGCCACGGCGTAGTCCATGCGGACTTCGTAGCGTGCCTTGCTTGCGAGATAGTCGACAACCAGCGCTTCGGCAGGAGCCGAGCCGGCGGAAAAAAGACTCAGTGCCAGGATCGCCGGACCATCGGCATTCGGCTCCAGCGCATGCCCGCGTTGGGCGGCTTCGAGCGCGCCGTCCATGTCCTTGGCTTCGGCCCGCAGGCGTCCGATGGAAGTCCACGCAGCCGGTCCGAAATCCTTGCTGTCCAGATACTCGGCAAGTGCCTGCTCGACGATGGCCGCCGCCTGTTTCTTGTCGCTGGCGCGTGCGTAGTAGGCCGGCATGTGGTTGATGGCGGCCGATCGCTCGGGACTCGCGGTCAACGACAAGTCGCGCTTGAGCGGGTCGAGTGTTTCCGCCAGTCGGTTCAATCCGATAAGAATCTGCAACAGGTAGCGGTTGGCCTCACGCGACTGCGGCAGGGCGCTGCGCCAGGCACGTGCCGCCTGCAATGCCGAATCGCCCGAACGCCCGCGCAATGCGATGTCGGTGGCGCGCTTGAACAGTCGCGGATCACCGGTCTTGCGCGCCACGTCCAGCAGGATGGAAAAGCCAACCCCGGGTTCGCCGCCAATGGCATTGAGTTCGCCCAGCATGAGCTGGTAGAACAACTCCGCGTCTAGCGCGGAATTGACCGGTGGGGCTGGGGATTCCGGCTTGTTCTGGGCGATTGAGGCGTTCGCGCACAAGGTCGCGATCAGCACCACGAGGGCAGTGCGACGAAGGGTTCGAATCATCGATCCATAATAATCCAACCGCGTGCCAGCTGGCGCGCCAAACGCAGAAGAGCCCATGCCTGAACTGCCCGAAGTCGAAGTCACTCGCCTGAGTTTTGCCGGGCAGATTGCCGGAGCCCGGATCCTGCAGGCCTGGCTCGGAAAACCGCTGCGTTGGCCGCTGGGTTGTCCGACTGCGCATCTGGTCGGCCGGACCGTGCATGCGGTGCGTCGGCGTGGCAAATACCTGTTGCTCGATCTGGACGGGGGGCTGCTGTTGATCCATCTGGGCATGTCGGGCAGTCTGGTCTTCGCCCGCGATCTGCCGCCCCGGGCAACGCACGATCATTTTGACTTGATGACCAGCCATGGCCAACTGCGCCTGCATGACCCGCGCCGCTTCGGCGCCGTTGTGTTCACAGAGAGCGAGCAGTCGGCCGTCGCCAGCAAGCTGCTGGGCCGGCTGGGCATGGAGCCGCTCACGGATCAGTTTGATTCGGCGGTGTTCTCCCGTGGCCTTAAGGCTCGCCGCAGCCCGGTAAAACAGGTGTTGCTGGCCGGCGATCTGGTCGTCGGGGTGGGCAACATCTACGCCTGCGAAGCGCTGTTCCATGCCGGTATCCGGCCGACCATCCGGGCGCATCGCCTGAGCGTGGCGCGGGCGAATCGGCTGCACCAGTGCATTCGCGACGTGCTGGCGCGGGCGGTGCAAAGAGGTGGCAGCACGCTTGCGCGACTTCTCCAGTGCGACGGGTGAAAACGGGCATTTCCAGCTGGAAGCGACGGTCTACGGTCGCGCCGGCCAGCCATGCGGAGTGTGCGGTACGCCGATTTCGCAGATGCAAGCAGGGCCAGCGCTCGACTTATTTCTGCCACAGTTGCCAGCGAAAGTGAGCGATTTGCCGCCGGGCGATGCTATATTGAAAGGCACAGGGGGATACCTTGGTTACAACTTTCAACGAGCAGTTTGACCAGCATGGGGCGTGGCGTCGCGAGTTCGGGCTGCGCCTGAAACTGCTGGCCGAGTGGATGAAGGACCACGAACTGCTCGATGCAGGCGTCGAGGAGCGGCTGCGTCGCCTGGAAACGCAGGTGCGCGCCGACAAGGTCATGGTGGCCTTTGTCGGCGAGTTTTCGCGCGGCAAGTCCGAGCTGATCAACGCGATTTTCTTTGCCGGTTATGGCCGCCGCATCATGCCGGCCAGCGCCGGTCGCACCACCATGTGCCCGACCGAAATGGGTTACGACGCCGACGTGCCGCCGTGTCTGCGCCTGCTGCCGGTCGAGACCCGGCTGCAACCCCAGGCCCTGATGGAATGGCGCATGGTGCCCGAGAAGTGGACCCGTGTCGATCTGGATGTCAACGATCCGCAGCAACTGGCCAAGGCGCTGGAGATGGTGGCAGAGACACGTCGTGGTTACCCGCGAAGAAGCCCAGGCGCTCGGGTTCTGGCATAGCCAGGATCCCGAAGACAACCCGATCGTCGACGCCAATGGCATGGTCGAGGTGCCCAAATGGCGCCATGCCTTGATCAATATCGCCCATCCGCTGCTCAAGCAGGGCCTGGTGATTCTCGACACACCGGGTCTGAACGCCATCGGCGCCGAGCCCGAGCTGACGGTCAGCCTGTTGCCGCAGGCGCAGGCTGTGGTGTTCATCCTGGGGGCGGATACCGGTGTCACCAAGTCCGACATGACGATCTGGCGCGAGCACCTGGTGGTCGACAGTGAGGCATCCGACCTGCGCCTGGTGGTGCTCAACAAGATCGACACCCTGTGGGATGCGCTCAGTTCGCCGGCGCAGATTCAGGCCCAGATCGACCGGCAGCGGGCGTCGACCGCCGACATTCTGGGCATCTCGCAAAGCCAGGTGATACCGATCTCCGCGCACAAGGGGCTGGTGGCCAAGGTCACCGAAGACGCCGAACTGCTGGCGGCCAGCTGCCTGCCCATGCTCGAGGATGCGCTGGCCAACGGCATCATGGGCCAGCGCCAGCAGATTCTGGGGGCGGCGGTTGCCACCGGCATTTCCAGCCTGCGCCAGGAGACCGGCCGGGTGATCAACATCCGGCGCCGCGACCTGGCCGAGCAGATGATGGAGCTCAAGGGGCTGCAGGGCAAGAACGCCACCGTCATCAAGCACATGCGCGGCGCGCATCACCCAGGAACAGTCCGATTTCGATCTCAGCGGTGCCAAGATTCATGCCGTGCGTTCGGTGCACCTCAAGCTGTTGCGCGATGTGTTCGACAGTCTGAGCGCCACTGCGCTCAAGGCCGAAATGGCGCAACTCAACGCCGCCTTGCACCAAAAGGGCCTGAAGTTCGGCGTCAAGAAGGCGTACGGCGATACGTTTGAGCGGCTGCAGGGCCATATTCAAGCGTGTGCAGGCCTTGTGCAAGGAAATCCAGTCCATGCTGGCGGCGACTTTCCGCCAGCTCAACGGGGAGCACGGGTTTTCGCTGCAGGCGCCGGCCGTGCCACAACTCGAATCGTTCGTCCAGGACCTCAACAGTGTCGAGCGCGGGCACCTGCAGTACCTGGGTGTTGCCAACACCTTCCGGCTGGCGCAGCCGGAATTTGCCGACAGGCTGGTGCGTGCATTGGCCACGCGGCTGCGCACCATCCACGAAACCGCACTTGGCGAGGTAGAGCTGTGGAGCAAGACCGCGGCAGCCCAGCTCGATGCTCAATTGCGCGAGCGACGGCGCAATTTTGCGCGGCGTATCGAAGCCATCGACCGCATCCAGCAGGCCGCCGGTGGCCTGGCTGACCGGATCGGCGAGATCGCGGCGCAGGAAAAGGGCATGACCGAGCTCGAGGCCAAGCTGGGTGAACTGACCAACTACCTGATCAAGGTGCGCGGCGCGCTGCCAAAGGCCGACGCGCAGCCCGCCTCCGCTGCCGAGGCCGCCGCCAGTTGAGCGCAGGTCCGCTGGGGTTTGCCAGTCGCGTCGTGCGCTGGCAGAAACTGCACGGGCGCCATGACCTGCCATGGCAAAACACGCGCGACCCTTATCGTGTCTGGCTATCGGAAGTCATGCTGCAGCAGACCCAGGTGGCGACGGTGATCGACTATTTCCACCGTTTCATCAACCGATTTCCGGACGTGCGATCGCTGGCGCAGGCGCCGCTCGACGATGTGATGGGGCTGTGGAGCGGGCTGGGGTACTACAGCCGGGCTCGCAATCTGCACCGATGTGCGATAACGGTTGTGGAGCAATGGGGCGGGCATGTTCCCCGCACGTGCCGGAGCAACTGGCGCAATTGCCGGGCATCGGACGTTCCACGGCCGCAGCAATCGCCGTCACTGTGTTTTGGCGAGCGGGTCGCCATCATGGACGCCAACGTGCGCCGGGTGCTGGCCCGGTACCTGGCGTTTCGATGCCGATCTGGCCCTGGTGGCGAGCCAGAAGCTGTTGTGGGAGCAGGCGCAGGCGCTGCTTCCGCGCAGCCGTCTGGCAGCAGTCGATGCCGCACTATACCCAGGGCATGATGGACCTGGGCGCCACGGTGTGCCTGCCGCGCCAGCCGGCTTGTGCGGCTTGCCCGGTGGCCGACGACTGCGGCGCGCGGCGGCTCGGCACGCCGCAGAGCTATCCGGTGCGCACACGCAAGCTCAAACGCAGTTCACGTTCGGTATGGTTGTTGTGGGCGCGTGACCCGACCGATGCCGTTTGGCTGCTTCGCCGGCCGGCGCCAGGTGTCTGGGCCGGACTGTATTGCCTGCCCTGGTTTGACAGCCGCGAGGCGCTGGTGGAACAGGTGCCGGCGGCGTACCAGGCGCAACTGCAGGATGATGCGGCGTTCAAGCATGTGCTGACGCACATGGATCTGCATCTGCATCCGGTGCGGGTGGACTTGCCAGCCGCTGCCAGTGCGGCGCCCGCTGGCCAATGGTTTGGCGCCGGGCAATGGCGCGCGCTAGGTTTGCCTGCGCCGGTGCGGGTACTGCTTCAGGGCTGAGGCCAGCCGAAGGAGGTGACCGGGTAACGTCCCGGTGTGGCGTCGAGTTCGCGGTGCCGGCTCAGCGTGGTCCAGCGATCGGAAAACAGGCGCGTGAGTTCTTCGACCAGATAGACCGAGCGATGCTGGCCGCCGGTGCAGCCAATGGCGACGGTGACATAGCTGCGGTTGTCGTTGGCCAGCGGCATCGAGCCATTGGTCGAGAAACTGTGCGATCTGCAGCAACATGTTGTGCACCTGGTCATGGCGCTGGAAAAATGCGACCACGGCCTCATCCTTGCCGGTCAGGGCCTTGAGCTCGGGCTCGTAATGCGGATTGGGCAGCATGCGCACGTCGAAGACATAGTCGGCGTCGCCCGGAATGCCGCGCTTGAAGCGCGAACGACTCGAACACCAGCGTCAGCTGGCCGCCCGTGACGACGATCAGCGATTTGACGTAGCGCTGCAACTGGGACGGGCGGATCAGGCTGGTGTCGATGACATGCGCGTGCTCGCGCAGGTCGGCCAGCAGTTCGCGCTCGAGTTCGATGGCTTCGACCAGAGCGCGCCGCTGGTCGTTGGACTCGTCGTCGTCGGCTGTCGGTTTGCGACAGCGGATGCTTGCGCCGGGATTCGGAATAGCGGCGCACCAGGGTGTCGGTGGTCGAGTCGAGGAACAGCGACTTGATCGACCACGCCCATGTCGGCCAGCGCGCGCAGGCGTTCGGGAACCTGCGGCAGGGACTTGGCGCTGCGCACGTCCATGGCAATGGCCACCCGCTTGCTCTGGCGTTTCTGCTGCAGCTCGACGAAGGACAGCAGCAACTCGGGCGGCAGGTTGTCGACGCTGTAGTAACCCGCATCCTCCACCGCATGCAGGGCCACTGACTTGCCCGAGCCCGACATGCCGGTGATGAGCACGAGTTCGAGTTCCATGGCGTGCGTGTGCGTCGTGCTGTCTTGCATGGCCGTCAGTGCGCAGACTGCAGCATTTCCTTGGCGTGCGCCACCGTGGTTTCCAGCAGCTGTTCTCCGCCGAGCATGCGGGCAATTTCGGCCACGCGCGACTCGCCCTGTACGGCGCCGACGGCGCTCAGGGTGGTGCCGCCATGCAGCTTGCTTGGCTACCACCAGATGGTGGTCGGCGCAGGCGGCGACCTGGGGCAGGTGGGTGACGGCCAGCACCTGCCGGTCGCGCGCCGAGCTGGCGCATCAGGCGGCCCACGGTCTGCGCCACGGCGCCGCCCACGCCGGAGTCGACCTCGTCGAAGATCAGGGTCTGGGCCGTTCCCAGCTGGCTGGTGGTGACGGCAATGGCCAGCGCCATGCGCGACAGCTCGCCGCCCGAGGCCACCTTGGCGACCGGGCGCGGCGTGCTGCCGGCATGGCCGGCGACCAGAAAACTGACGTCTTCCAGCCCGGTCTGCATCGGCTGGGCGGCTGGTCTGCAGCTGCACCTCGAACCGCCCGCCTTCCATGCCCAGGCCCTGCATGGCCTGGGTGATGGCCTTGGCCAGCAGCGGCGCGGCCTTGGCGCGCGCCTTGGACACGGCCTTGGCTTCGCGCAGATAGGCCGCTTGCGCCGTCTGGTCTGCCGCGCCTGCAGGCCGTCCAGATCGGTGGCGGCATCGAGCCGGGCCAGCTCGTCGCGCCAGACTGGCCAGCAGTGCGGTCAGGTCTTGCGGGCGCGCGCTTGTAGCGCCGCGCCAGTGACATCCACTGGGCCATGCGCTCGTCGAGTTGCGCCAGGCGCTGCGGGTCCGGCTCGGTCTTGCGCAGGTAGGCTTGCAGGGTGTGCACCACGTCTTCGACCTGGGCCAGGCTGGATGTCGAGCAGCTCGGCCATGGCCGCGAAGGCCGGCTCGTGGTGATTCCTGCTGGCGCAGCAGGTTCACGGCGCCTTGCAGCGCGTCCACCGCGCTGTGGCTCGGCGTCTTGCAGGCCATTGATTGCGCTCTTGCGCCGCGTCCAACAGCGCCTGGGCGTTGGACAGGCGGCTGTGTTCGGTGTTGAGTTCGTCCCACTCGTCGGCGCCGGGCGCGAGTTTGTCGAGTTCGCCGATCTGCCAGGTGATGCGTTCGCGCTCGCGCTGCAGGACTGCCTGGGCGGCCATGCGCATCGGTCAGCGCCTTGTGCGCTGGCGCGCCACTGCTGCCACAGTGCTGTCAGCGCGCGCAGGTCGAGCCTGGCATAGGCGTCGAGCAGGCCGCGCACCGCGTCGGGGCGGGTCAGGCTTTGCCAGGCGTGCTGGCCGTGGATGTCGATGCAGTTGCTCGCCCAGCTCGCGCATTTGCGTGGCGGTGGCGGGGCTGCCGTTGATCCAGCCGCGGCTCTTGCCCTGCAGGTCGACCGTGCGGCGCAGCAGCAGCGTTTCGTTGTGATCGAATCCGGCCTGTCGCGAGCCAGTCGCACAGCGGCGCCGGCGTGTCGAACTCGGCGCTGACATCGGTGCGGCTGGCGCCTTCGCGCACGGTGCCGGCATCGGCCCGGGCGCCGGTGACCAGTTGCAGCGCGTCGATCAGGATCGACTTGCCGGCGCCGGTCTCGCCGGTGAGCACGGTGAAGCCCGCTTGACAGGTCGAGCTCGAGCTCGCTGACGATGACAAAGTCGCGCAGGACGATGCGTTTGAGGGCCACGGTCAGGCGACTCCTTCATTCCAGTGCAGTTTGCTGGCGCAGCGTGTCGAAATAGCTCCAGCCCTTGGGATGCAGAAAGCGCATCTGGTGCTCGCGAGCGCGACACCACGATGCGGTCGCCATGCAGCAGCGAGGCCAGCGACTGCATGTCGAAATTGGCGCTGGCGTCGCGCCCGGCCACCACTTCGATGGCGATCTCGGAGGCGTCGGCCAGCACGATGGGCCGGTTGGACAAGGTGTGCGGCGCGATCGGCACCAGCACCCAGCCTGGCATGCGAAGGGTGCAGCAGCGGGCCACCCGCCGACAGGGCATAGGCGGTGGAGCCGGTCGGGCTGGCGATGATCAGGCCGTCGGCGCGCTGGTTGGCGACGAAATGCCCGTCCACCTCGACCCGCAGCTCGACCATGCCGGAGGTGGCGCCCCGGTTGACCACCACGTCGTTCATGGCCAGCGCATCGAAAACACAATGCCCGTCGCGCATGACGCGCGCCTGCATCAGGCTGCGCTGGTCTTCTTCGTAGTCGCCGCGCAGCATCGGCAGCAGGATGGACTCGAAGCCGTCGAGCGGAATGTCGGTGATGAAGCCCAGCCGCCCCTGGTTGATGCCGATCAGCGGCACGTTGTGGCTGGCCAGCTGGCGGCCGATGCCCAGCATGGTGCCGTCGCCACCGACCACCAGGCCCAGGTCGCAGTGCGCGCCGATGCCGGGCACGTCCAGCGTCGCGTGGCCGGTAATGCCCATGTTGCGCGGCGGTCTCGGCCTCGAAGGCGACATCGCAACCCTGGTCGCATGCAGGAAGTGGGCAATGTCCTCCAGCGCACGGCGCGACGAAGCGCCGGCAGCACCGGAGCCGAGCGGCCTGGTACTTGCCGATCAGCGCGACATGGCGGAATTGGGACTTCATCGGCAAATTACATCACTAAAATGCAGCCATGCTGGATGATCGCGCCAAGTTGCTGATGAAAGCGCTGGTCGAGCGTTACATCGCCGACGGGCAACCGGTCGGTTCGCGCACCTTGTCGCGTCAGTCCGGGCTGGAACTGTCGCCGGCGACCATCCGCAACGTGATGTCCGACCTGGAAGACCTGGGCCTGATCGTCAGCCCGCACACCTCGGCCGGGCGCATCCCGACGGCGCGCGGCTACCGCCTGTTTGTCGACACCATGCTGACGGTGCAAAAAGGCGCAGTTGCCGCGCCATATGCTGGCGCCCGATCAGCCGCAGAAGGTGTCTGCCAAGGCCGCCAACCTGCTGTCGAACCTGTCGCAGTTTGTCGGCGTGGTGATTGCGCCCGGCGCAGTTCGGTGTTTCGGCATATCGAGTTCTTGCGCCTGTCGGAGCGCCGCCTGCTGGTCATCATCGTCTCGCCCAATGGCGACGTGCAGAACCGGGTGATCTTTACCGAGCTAGATTACTCGCAGTCGCGAGCTGATCGAGGCGGCGAATTTCCTCAATTCCAACTATGTCGGCATGGCCATCGAGAACGTGCGCGAACGCCTGCAAGCAGGAAGTGGAGTCGCTGCGCGCGGAGATCGCCACGCTGATGCAGGCCGCAGTGACCATCAACACCGAGGAAAATGCGCGAGACCGACGACGAAGTCGTGATCTCGGGCGAGCGCAACCTGCTGGCCGTGTCCGATTTTTCCAGCGACATGGGCCAGCTGCGCCGCGCGTTCGAGCTGTTCGAGCAAAAGGCGCAGCTGATGCGCCTGCTCGAGGTGGCCGGCCAGGCCGAAGGCGTGCGCATCTTCATCGGCGGCGAAAGCCAGGTCGTGCCCTTTGAAGACCTGTCCATCGTCAGCGCGCCCTACGAGGTGGACGGCCAGATCGTCGGCACCCTGGGCGTCATCGGCCCCACCCGCATGGCCTACGACCGCATGATCCAGATCGTCGACATCACCTCGCGCCTGGTCAGCAACGCGCTGAGTTACCAGAAGTAGGGTGGCGCGGCCCGCCTATACAATCCCCGCTTCGGTTGGGGCGTTAGCTCAGTTGGTTAGAGCAGAGGACTCATAATCCTTTGGTCGTAGGTTCAAGTCCTACACGGCCTACCATCGCTTTCCCTGCAAGCCCAGCACGCGAGCACCAAACGTGTCTAGACATATTCTGGCTGCCAGATTTCCGGCATACCAAGCGCATCGCCGTTTGACGAAATCGGCGGCGCTTTATGCGCCGTCGTCGACCTTGCGTTCCGATGGCTGGCCGCTTCGAATCTTGTGCCAGAGATGTGGCAATAGCAGCCGCGCAGGCATGCGCTGTTGGTGGTATCGGACCATGAGCGCAGAAGCGGCCAGGTATTGACTGAGGGAAGGTGATTGATCTGCTGAGGTGGGTGTCAAGGCTGCATCCAGTAGCGGCAGAAGCCAGTATTGACGCAGGCGTGAGGGCGCGCTTCTTGAGAGTTCCTCTTTTGCCGTTTCGGGCAGTGGCGTTTGCATCCAACCGCAACTAAAACGCAGCGCCAATTGAAGTGGCTCAACCAAGGCCAATTCGATTGCGCGTTCTATCAGTCTGGGCCAGAAGGACTCTTCAGACGCGTGGTGGCGAAGCAGGCCGTCGAAGTCGACGATGTCGCGCACGCGGTCACGGAGTTCGGAATCCAAGAAAAGGTGCGCAGCACAGTGCAGTACCTGATCGACCGGATTCAGGATCTGCCAGCCATCCACACCCGCAGGCACAAGCTCGTCAAGCAAGCGTTGGGCGTCCACCGTCGTGCGAGCGACCGGTGGCAAGATGTTGTGATGCAGGTCCAGCTCAATGCCGAATAGCGCATTGCGCATCGGAGGCGTCTCGTGACTCCATTCGTGGTAATAGCGCCGATCGTGCGCATCGAGCTCGATCTCGTGCCAGCCTTGATCGCGCAAGCGGCGCTGCGCGTCGGGTATGGCCTGTCGAGGCACGAGGATGTCGAGGTCCGACGGCAGTCGTCCACGCGCAATGGACAAGCCTTGGGCGATGTAGGCGCCGCCTTTGAGCAGCACCTGCGGGTAATCGGCGCCATCGAATTGTTGTGCTACCTGGCTCATGGTCCAGGTCAACGCCCGGGTTCTCCAGCTTGACAGCCTCGACTCAGCCAGGAGTTGACGTTGAACCGGTTCAGGCATCTGTGTTGTCAAGCCTGCGGCATCAATGGTGTGTGCCAATCGGCCCAGTAAGCGAAGTCGCCTGGCCAGCCGAACGACTTCACTCCATCGCTGCAATGTCCACCCCAGGGTCATGGCCGGATCGTGAAGAGCGATCAACCAGTCAAGTGTGGGTTTGGCTGGAACTGGTCTCATTGACGAGCGTTTTCAACGACCGATGGCCAGGCATTTTCGATCGTACGCAGCGCATCGTCCAGATTGCTATACACGAGCTGCCAGGCGAGGCAGCCGCGCACGATGCGCAGCACCGCATCGAATCCGATCTCGCCCAGCAACTGGTAGTTGAACGCATTGAATGCGAGCGCGGAAAAGGCGTTGTGTGGTGGCACGGGCTCCCATCGAGTGGGGCTGCCGGCCTCCCAGCGGGGCAGGATGATGGCGCCGGGCCGGGCAGGCTCGGCCCGGCGCTTCACCGCATCCATCTGGGCGGCAAGATGCGCCACGGTGCCCTTGCGCGTCTTTGGGAATTTCGGTCCGATCGTGGCCTGCGGATCGAACCGACGAATCACGTCGATCGACTCGTTCTTCAGGGCGACAGGTTTGAGCACGGACCGAAAGCACTCAGAAGCGGGATCGAAGGCGCCGAACTCATCGGACAACAGCCGCCAGCCCCGCAAGGAAAGCGCCGCGCTCAAGGTGCTCTTGCCCGAACCCGGGGTGGCTGGCAACAACAAGGTCAGTCCGTCGCGCTCCAGTGCCCCAGCATGAAACAACAGAAGGTGATTGAGGCGGTTGCCGATGAGCCAATTGCATCCCCATTCCAGCAATGGCAGGGGCGAATCGGCGGGAAACGGCGCAAAAACCACGCGGGCATCCGCACTGAAGAACACTTGTCGACGGATCAGTCGCCTCCAGCCGCCCACGTCATCGACGCGGGCGTGGATATCTGCCCACTCTCCTGCGCACTGAAACGGGAAATGCCGATAGACCGACTGAACCTGGGCGGCAAGCGCCTTCGAACCGCCCTTGACGCACACGGTGGTCGCTCCAAGATCAAGCCAAAGCCCGCCGGACCGAAGTGCCTGTTGGATGCGATGCGTGTCGACGGCGGCAATTGTGGCTGATTCGATCAAGACGACGAGGCCGTTTCGTGTTGTGCAACGCGCTGAATCAAACCAGCGGCAGCCAGCGGAGCCCAGGCCAGCTGGATGCGGGGTGCCAATTGGGCTACGTCCATGCCGGCGTCCTCAGCCAGCGCCGATGCAGCCTGGGTGGTGTTCCCGCCACCACGCTCCAGCAACCATTCCAGCACGGCCGCGCTTTCGTCGTTCAAGAGTTGTGTTTCCCCACTCAGCGGACTATAGCCTGCCCACATGTCCCCGACAGGCTCCAGTCGAACACCTACACCAGCCCGATAGTGCGGCATCATCGTCGCAGCGCCAATCAAGGCATCATCGACGTCCAGCAAGACTGCGCAATGGCGTTGCTTCCGGATGGGGCGCTTCCGCCGCTTTGCGCACTTGTTACGATGCCGACGATCCGGATGGGGTTGGCCGCTGGGCCATTCGCATCAAAGCGCAGTGCGACGAGGTTAGAGCCATCCGTCTGGACTAGATTCGTGGCAAAAGTTTCGAGGGCACCATCTACCCACTTGATAAATGTGGTGCTGGCAGTGACCCCAGGGATGGCCACGCCAATACTTAATGTCGCTGCCACGGCGTTGATATCGGCCATGCTGACAAACAGAGCGCTATCCGAAGTTCGCTTGTACCGTTGCACCCGAACCCAGTTGTCGGCGACGGACACGTTGCTGGTCGGCAGCGGTTGATTGCTCGTCACTGCATTTACCGCGCAACGCATTTTGTTGGATGACGCTGCCAACGCGCTGCCATTGTGAACGGCAAGGACGGCTGGCACTGAAAATGCGCCTCGGATCAGCTTGCGTCTGGCACTGACTTGCCCTGTTGGTTCTAGAAGTTCATTGTTCACGTTTCACCCCTTTGGCCATCGCCCCGTCAAACACATTGGACATATCGGCATATCGCCTCATCAGCCACCTGGGCAAACCGCATGAGCATTGGGTCTGACATTACTTCCCCAGAGCGTACCACCGTCCCGTGTCCGAACAGTCTCACTTGCGAATGCAATTGAGACTTTGAGCAATTGATTCATTAAAGCAATATTCAGGCCATTACGGGCTGGCGTGCTTAAGTTGTTGAAATTGAAGACGAAAGACGCCTTGCCTTAGACAGAAAATGCTCCGTTCGGGCTGATGTGTAAAGCTTGCCGACATCTTGCCGGGCGATTTTCTCCGCGCTGCTGCGGTTCCAGGTTCCGCTTCTGTTGTGACCAAAAACCCGCGACGTGGCTGCATGGCGAACAATTGCGGGAGTGTAGACTGGTGCTTTCGTCGTTGACGACGATTTGTGATCCCATCAAATGGCTGAGGAGTAGTGCGTGTTCGAAAAAATCGCCCCCGTCAACAAAGACCAACACGCCAACAAGCGGGTCAAGGAAATCACCAGCTTCGACTTCGCCTCAAAATTCCACATCGCCTACGTCACGCTGCAGGAGTTCACCCGCGCGGCGTCAATTTATCCGATCGTGTTTCTGGAAGACAAGGCCAAGGACGAGTTTCGGCCGGTTGTGTTGTTGGGGCTGGTGCCTGGCAGCAATGTATTTGTCGACGCGGATGGCAAGTGGCAGGCATCGTACATTCCGGCGGTGATCCGGCGTTATCCGTTTACGCTGGCGCCAGGTGGTGCAGATGGGCAATTCATCGTGTGCATCGACGAGGACAGCAGCCTGGTGAGCGAAACCGAAGGGGCGGCCTTGTTTGACGTCTCGGGTACGCCAACCCAGGTGATCGACAACGTGAAGCGCTATCTCTCCGAGTTGCAGCAGATGGAGGTCGCCACGCACGGGTTTTGCGCCTTCATGGCCAAACACAATATGTTCACGCCGTTGAATCTGCGCGTACGCGAGAGCGCCGGTGTGAAGGACATCGCAGGGTGTTATGTGCTCAATGAAGAGCGGCTGAACAACCTGTCGGATGAGTTGTTTCTGGAAATCCGGAGCAAGCATTACCTGCCGGCGATTTACGCGCACCTGATGTCGCTGGCCCAGACCGAGCGGCTGGTGAAGCTGCGCGAAGGCGTGAGCCCGGCTGGAAACGACCGTGGCTGAAAAAACTCCGGTGCCGAGTGCCGAAGCGGCAATGGGATAGTGCTAGAATTCGAGGCTTCGCGGCTGTAGCTCAGTTGGATAGAGTACTTGGCTACGAACCAAGGGGTCGTGGGTTCAATTCCTGCCAGCCGCACCAAAAACAGCAAAGCCCTGTGTCCCAAAAGGATGCAGGGCTTTTTTGTTTCTTGATCGGTCATGGTAGGCGCAATGACAAGCTGCACGTGGCAGCAAGGTGGGTAAACGGACGATGAGCAAGGCATTCACCAAGGAATCGGACGACGCGCCGGACGATGACGACGATGTGCGCATGGCCGCCGTTGCCTGGTGGTGGCAAGAATTACATCACCGGCGCCGGTTATGCGCGCTTGCGCGGCGAATTGATGGATCTGATCGACATCGAGCGTCCAAAAATTGTCGATGTCGTGCACTGGGCCGCCAGCAATGGCGACCGCTCGGAAAACGGCGACTACATCTATGGCAAGAAGCGCCTGCGCGAGATCGATCGTCGCATCCGGTTCCTGACCGGGCGGCTGGAGATCGCCGTCGTGACCGATCCCTCACTGCACCATGGCAACGATCAGATATTCTTTGGCGCGACCGTGACCTATGTCGACGGGGCCGGCGAAGAGCGGACGGTCACCATCCTCGGGATTGATGAAGTCGACAACCTCAAGGGCGAAATCAGTTGGGTGTCCCCGGTGGCCCGCACGCTGCTCAAGGCGCGTGAAGGCGATGTCCTGGAGTTGGTGACGCCCCAGGGCAGGGACGATATCGAGGTATTGCGCGTACGTTATCCTGCGCCGTCGCCCTGACCAGCCCGGGCGGGGTCAAGTCAGATCCGCTGGACCTTGAGCACCGAAGCCGTGCGGCGCAGATTGCGAAATGCGGTCTCCAGATGGGCGCGGTCACGCACGGCGATGACGAAGCGCAGGTCGGTTGCGTCCTGCGCTGCCTCCTGGCCCATGTTGATATGCGTGATATCTGATTCAGCCGCGGCCAGTGCCGCTGCCACCCGTGCCAGAACCCCTTTGCCGTTGATCACCGAGACCAGGATCTCCGTCTCGAAGGCGCGCACCGGCTCGTCGGACCATTCGACGTCGATGAAGCGTTCGCTGTCCTTGTTTTGCAGTTTGGCGGCCACCGGACAGGCTTGCGTGTGCACCACCAGACCTTCGCCCCGGCCCAGGTAGCCAACGATCGGATCGCCCGGAATCGGGCGGCAGCAATTGGAGTAGTGCACGGACGCGTTTTCGCTGCCGTCGAGTGTCACCACGCCCTGCTTGTTTGACGGATCCGCCGTGAAGCGCTCGCGCGTGAGCAGCAGGGCATCGGGCTTTTCGCCATTGACCTCGGCCAGCAACGCCACCAGCCGTTTGGCCACGATGGTGGCAATCCGTTTGCCAAGGCCCACGTCGTTGAGCAACTCCGCGCGACTGCGGTTGCCGGTAAAACGCAGCAGACGATCCCAGACTGTCTGGTAGACCGTTTCGTCCTCGGGAAAGTTCTCAATGCCCTCTGCACGCAGTGCCTGCGCCAGCAACTTCTTGCCGAAAATCTCGGACTCGGCACTGGCCGAGCGTCTTGAGATGGTGACGGATCTTGGAGCGGGCTTTGCCGGTGCGCACGAAACTCAGCCAGGCCGGATTGGGCCGGGAGATGGACGCGGTGACCACTTCGACCACATCGCCATTCTTGAGTTCGCTGCGCAGCGGAACCTGTTCGCCATTGATGCGCGCCGGCGACCGTGCGGTCGCCGACGTCGCTGTGGATGGCGTAGGCAAAGTCGACCACGGTGGCGCCACGCGGCAGCGACAGGATCTGGCTGCGCGGCGTGAAAACGTAAACCGCGTCCGGAAACAGATCCACCTTGACATGGTCCCAGAACTCCGCGGCGTCGCCGGTTTCGCGCTGAATATCGAGCAAGGACTGCAGCCACTGGTTGCCCAGGTTGTCGTTGACCGTACCTTCGGGTGACTTGGCCTTGTACAGCCAGTGCGCCGCGACGCCGGACTCGGCAATCAGGTTCATGGCTTCGGTGCGCACCTGAAACTCGACGTTCACGCCCGATGGCCCGACCAGGGTGGTATGCAGCGATTGGTAGCCATTGACTTTGCCAATCGCGATATGGTCCTTGAACCGTCCCGGCACCGGCTTGTAAAGCTGGTGCAGAACACCCAGCGCGGTATAGCAGTCGATCAAGGTCGGCACGATCAGGCGAAAGCCGTAGATGTCAGTCACCTTCGCAAATGTCAGGTGCTTGAGTTTCATCTTGCGATAGATCGAGAACACCGATTTTTCCCGTCCGGCAATGCGCAGTGGCATCTCGATTGTGGAAAACGCCGCTTCGACCTCGCTGTGCACCTTCTGTATCAGGTCGCGCCGCCGGCTGCGGGCTTTCTCGACCGCCTTGGCCAGCACGGTGTCGCGCCAGGGGTGCAGGTGGGCAAAAGACAGATCCTGCAGCTCTCGGTAAACCTGATTCAGGCCCAGGCGATGCGCGATGGGCGCGTAGATTTCCAGCGTCTCGGAGGAAATACGCCCCCATTTATCGCGCGGCACGTTGCCCAGCGTGCGCATATTGTGCGAGCGGTCGGCCAACTTGATCAGGATGACCCGCACATCGCGGGCCATCGCCAGCAGCATCTTGCGGAACGACTCCGCCTGATTCTCTTCCCGGGTATTGAAATGCAGCTTGTCGAGCTTGGTCAGGCCGTCGACCAGTTCCGCCACCGGAGCCCCGAAGCGGTCGATCAACTCGGACTTGGTGACACCACAGTCTTCCAGTGCGTCATGCAACAAGGCGGCCATCAGGGCCTGCGCGTCGAGATTCCACTCCGCACATTGCGCGGCCACCGCAATCGGGTGGGTGATGTAGGGTTCGCCGCTGCTGCGGATCTGTCCCAGGTGGGCCTCATCGGCAAACCGGTAGGCCTGGCGAACTTTTTCCACATCGGCAGCGACCAGATAATCCAGGCGCGAGGTGAGCGCGGCAAAACTGGCCGCTGCCGCGTTGGCGGCGGCTGGACTCGGCGCACTGAAACTGCGCGGCTTGCGGGCGCGTTTGGAAGGCGTCGCGGGTACATCAAGGAAGTTGCTCACCCCTTGAATATAGCGTGCGGGATCGGACGCCATGCGCCCATGAAAAATGGCACCTCAGGGGTGCCATCTTTAGCGAGCAGGGGTCTGCGTCAGACCGGGACCTTCTTGAGCATCTCCAGGCCGATCTTGCCAGCAGCGATTTCGCGCAGAGCGGTCACGCCGGGTTTGTTCTTGCTTTCGATCTTCGGCGCGTGGCCCTGGCTCAACATGCGGGCGCGATAGGTTGCTGCCAGAACCAGCTGAAAGCGGTTCGGAATCTGGGCGAGGCAGTCTTCAACGGTGATACGGGCCATGGGTTCTCCGGAAATGTCAGTGAGGCGCTAGGGGATGTTCAACGCACTGAAAGTCCCGGCGCGGGCGCGGCGTTGGACCGCAAACTTGAGCCGCTGTGCATGCACGATGGACTTGAGGTCAAACAGTGCGCGGTCAAAAGAATCGTTGATTATAACGAAGTCAAAATGGTGGACCTGGGCCATTTCTGTCTCCGCGTTGCGCAATCGCAGGTCAATCGTCTCGCTGGCATCTTCGCCGCGACGCTCGAGCCGCGCGCGCAATTCTTCCCAACTCGGCGGCAGGATGAAGATCGTCACCGCGTTGGCAAACACCCGTTTGATCGACATGGCGCCCTGGAAGTCGATCTCCAGCACCACATCAGAGCCCTGGTCCATGCGTTGGGTGATCGCCTCGCGGGAGGTTCCGTAGCGATGTCCGTGCACCTCGGCCCACTCGACAAATCCGTTGTCCTTGACCATGGTATCGAACTCGGCATTCGATACGAAGAAGTATTCGCGGCCATTCTTTTCCTGGCCGCGCGCCGCGCGCGTGGTGTGGGAGATGGATGGCTTGACCAGGGAGTCGAGCTCCTGCAGAGCCTTGACCAGGCTCGATTTCCCGGCGCCACTGGGCGCCGCCACGACAAACAGATTTCCGGGATAGTCCATGGTTGCAAATACTCGATTGCGCTTGCCGGATGCGGCTATTGCCTCCGGGATGGGCGTTTATTCTATGTTCTGCACCTGCTCGCGCATCTGCTCGATCAGCACCTTCATGTCGACCGAGATATGGGTCAGCTCCAGTGCCGCCGACTTCGAGCCCATTGTGTTGGCTTCGCGATGCAGTTCCTGGATCAGGAAATCCAGCCGTTTGCCGATTTCGCCGCCCTTGACGATCAGACGCTCGATCTCGTCCAGATGGGCGTCGAGCCGGGTGATCTCCTCGGCCACGTCGATCCGTATCGCGAAGGCTGTGGCCTCGGACAGGGCGCGGTCCTGTGCAGCCTCGGGTGCGGCGGGGGACATGCCTTGGGTTGCGCCCATGGCCTCGTTCCAGCGATCCAGGAAGCGTTGGCGCTGTGCCGCGACCAGCTTTGGAACCAGCGGGCATTGCCTGCCGGGTCAGCAAGCGGATCTCGTCGATCTTGCTTGTCAACGCGGTGGCCAGCTTGGCGCCTTCGCGCTTGCGCGCCTGCAGCAATTCACGCAGCGTCTTCTCGGCCAGTGCCACCATCTCCGGGCCCCAGTCGCGCGGACCGGATTGTTCGGAAGAGGCCAGGCGCAGTACATCGGACACCGACAGTGGCCGCACGTCGGGCAGCCAGGCCTTGATGTTGTCCTGCACCGAGCCCAGGCGCTGCAACAGCCGGGCGGCGGGTTCGATCACGGACGTGGCGGAGCCGGATTCGACCGTGGCCCTGACTTCCACCTTGCCGCGCTTGAGTTGGGCCGACAACATGTCGCGCAGCTTGGGTTCGAACGCGCGTAGCTCCTCAGGCAGCCTGAACGAGAGGTCCAGAAAGCGGCTGTTGACCGATCGGATCTCGAGTCCAAGCCAACTGCCAGTCGCACTTCTTGCCTCGGTGGCCGAGGCATGTGCGGCGCTGCTACCTTGCCCCGCGGCGTAGCCGGTCATACTGTAAACTGGCATCGAATTACCTGTTCCTGTCGGTCATTGATGGGGTTGATCGGTGTATCCGGCGCCTCGGTTGCAGGTTTTTTTCGCAACCCTTTTTTGGTATGTCCAAGGTCAAACCCGCTGCGTTGCCACCGGATACCGTGATTGGCGATTACCGCATTATCCGCAAACTTGCTGCGGGCGGTTTCGGCGTGGTGTACCTGGCGCTCGACGCCGAAGGTCAGCAGGTGGCGGTCAAGGAGTACCTGCCGGCGTCGCTGGCCTCGCGTGCCGCGGGCGATCTCTCTCCGGAAGTCGCGCCCGAGAAGCTGTCACTGTACCGGCTGGGTCTCAAGAGCTTTTTCGAGGAAGGACGCGCGCTGGCCCAGATTTCTCATCCGTCGGTCGTCAGCGTGATGAATTTCTTCCGCGAGAACGAAACCGTCTACATGGTGATGAACTACCTGGAAGGTGCGGCGCTACAGGACTTCATCATCACGGCGCGCGACCAGAAACAGCAGAAGGTGTTCCGCGAGTCCACCATTCGCTCGCTGTTCGACGAAATCTTGCGCGGTCTGCGTATCGTGCATCAGCACAAGATGCTGCACCTGGATATCAAACCGGCGAATATCTTCATCACTGACGACAACAAGTCGGTGCTGATCGACTTCGGCGCCGCGCGGGAGGTGCTCAGCAAAGAGGGCAACTTCATCCGCCCGATGTATACGCCGGGTTTTGCCGCCCCCGAAATGTACCGCCGCGACTCATCGATGGGGCCGTGGACCGACATCTACGCCATCGGCGCCTGCATGTACGCATGCATGCAGGGTTATCCGCCCAACGAAGCGCCGCAGCGACTGGAGAAGGATCGCATCGCCACGGCCTTGACGCGGTTGCGCGGCGTATATTCAGACAACCTGATCGAAGTCGTCGAATGGTGCATGGCGCTCGATCCGCTGTCGCGACCGCAATCGGTGTTTGCGTTGCAAAAAGAGCTTAGCCGTGAAGGCGAGCGGCGTTACACCAAGCTGTCGGTAGCCGAGAAAGTCCGGCTCCAGTTCGACACCATGGTCACCGATAACAAGAAGAACTCCAAAGTGCTGGCCAGCTCCGTGGTCAAACCCAAATGAAATTCTCCGTATTCCAGGTCAGTCGCAAGGGCGGCCGTCAACTCAATGAAGATCGCATGGGTTACAGCTACACCCGCGATTCGGGCATTTTGTTGCTGGCCGATGGCATGGGCGGTCATCCCGAAGGCGAAGTTGCTGCCCAGTTGACGCTCGAGGCCATGTCGGCGCTGTACCAGAAGCAGGCTAATCCCACCATTGACGACGTGGTGGCTTTTCTGACCTCGGCGGTTTTGGCCGCACACCGGCAGATCATCCGGTATGCCATCGAAAAGGGCATGCTCGACACGCCGCGCACGACGGTGGTGGCCGCCGTGGTGCAGAACGGCACGGCAACGTGGGCGCATTGCGGCGACTCGCGCCTGTACCTGGTGCGCGATGGCAAGCTTGTCGTGCGTACGCGCGATCACTCTTACCTGGAGCAGCCGCCCAAGGGCCATGTGCCGACGCGGATGTCGGAACACACCAATCGCAACATCCTTTTCACCTGCCTGGGCTCGCCGGCCAAGCCGATTTTTGACATGGCCGGTCCGGTTGCGCTGCAACATGGCGACAAGCTCATGCTGTGTTCCGACGGATTGTGGGGCACCTTGTCCGACGACGAGATCGTCGCGCAACTGAGCAGCGCCGCGGTGGGCGAAGCGGTCCCCGCCATGGTCGAAAGTGCCTTGGAGCGTGCGGGCGCGACCAGCGACAATGTCACGGTCATCGCCATGGAGTGGGAGGCGCCGGATGATTTTGCGCCCACCAAGCACAACATCTCGACCGATGACATGAATGACGGCGCCTTCGCCAGCACGGTGCAGTCGGGCGGGCTGGAGTCCGATGAGGACGATCTGGACGACGCGGCCATCGAGCGCTCAATTGCCGAAATCAACGAAGCCATACGGCGCACCGCCGCCCGACGGCGTTAATCCCACAGGGTGGTCCGGCCACCCATTTTCAGGATCTTCACCATGACTGATATCGAACGCAGTGGCGATCGCGCCGCTGGACAATTGCGCCCCGTGCGCCTGACCCGTGGCTACACCATCCATGCCGAGGGCTCGGTGCTGGTGGAGTTCGGCGCCACCAAGGTGTTGTGCACGGCATCGGTGGAAGAGAAAGTGCCCGGCCACAAACGCGGCAGCGGCGAAGGCTGGGTGACGGCCGAATACGGCATGTTGCCGCGCGCCACCCATACGCGCAGCGACCGTGAGGCGTCGCGTGGCAAGCAAAGCGGTCGCACGCAGGAGATCCAGCGCCTGATCGGCCGCTCGCTGCGCGCGGTGTTCGATCTGAAGAAACTGGGCGAACGCACGATTCAACTGGACTGCGACGTGTTGCAGGCCGACGGCGGTACGCGCACCGCCAGCATCACCGGCGCCTATGTGGCGGCGCAAGACGCAGTGTCACGCTTGCTGCAGTCCGGCAAGCTGGACGCGTCCCCGATCACCGCGCCGGTGGCGGCGATTTCGGTCGGCATTTTGCGTGGTGTGCCATTGCTCGACCTGGACTACGACGAAGACTCGTCGTGCGATACCGACATGAACGTGGTGATGACCGGGGCCGGACTTTTTGTCGAGGTGCAGGGCACGGCCGAAGGCGTGGCGTTCTCGCGCAGCGAGATGGATGGCATGCTTGCGCTGGCAGAAAAAGGCATTGGCGAGCTGATGGAGTTGCAGCGCAAGGCATTGGCGGGATGAGTCTGGCATCCGCCACCGCCTTGTCGCCTGGCGACGCCATGGCCGGCGCGGCGCGACCGCGCATCGTGCTGGCGTCGAACAACCGCGGCAAACTCGCCGAGTTGCAGGCCATGTTTGCCCCCCTCGGTTACGAACTGGTCTGTCAGGCTGATCTGGGCATTCCCGAAGCGCCGGAGCCGCATCAGACCTTTGTCGAGAATGCGCTGGCCAAGGCGCGCAATGCGGCCGGGCACAGCGGGCTGCCGGCCATTGCCGACGACGCCGGTCTGTGTGTCGACGCGTTTGGCGGCCTGCCGGGTGTGGATACCGCGTTCTATGCGACGCAGTTCGGTTATCCCAAGGGGGATGACCACAATGTGCGCGCGCTACTCGAGCAGATGCAAGTGCTGGACAACCGGCGTGCAGCCATGGTTTGCACGCTGGTTGCCTTGCGTAGCGCCAGCGACCCGGAACCCTTGATCGCGTCAGGCCGTGCCCAGGGCGAAATCACCCGCGAACCCATGGGTTCGAACGGTTTCGGCTTCGACCCGGTGATGTGGCTGCCCGAGTTCGGCCAGACCTTTGCCCAATTGCCGGTGGCGATCAAGAATGCAAACAGCCACCGTGGGCGCGCCGCGCGCCTGATGGTCGAATTGATCCGGGAGCGCTGGGCCTGAGCATGGCGACAACACCGGATGTGGCGCATCTGATGCGACCTGGCAGTTTGCAACTGTCGGCCTTGCCGCCGCTGTCGCTGTACGTGCATCTGCCCTGGTGCCTGAAGAAGTGCCCCTATTGCGACTTCAATTCCCATGAGGTCGCGGCCACCGGTATGCCGGAGCAGGCCTACCTTGATGCGCTGGTGGCCGATCTGGATGCTGCCTTGGCGCTGGTCTGGGGCCGCACGCGTGCACAGCATCTTCATCGGTGGCGGCACCCCCAGCCTGTTTTCGCCCGACGCGATCGACCGGCTGCTGGCCGACATCCGGGCCCGCCTGCGACTGTCTCCGGCGTGCGAGATCACGCTCGAGGCCAACCCCGGCACTTTCGAACGCGACCGTTTCCGGGCCTTCCGGGCGGCCGGCGTGACGCGTCTGTCGGTGGGTGTGCAGAGCTTCAACGACGCACATCTCAAGGCGCTGGGCCGGGTGCATGACCGCGTACAGGCGCTGGCAGCGGTCGAGGAGGCAGCGCAGGCGTTCGACACCTTCAATCTGGACCTGATGTACGCCTTGCCAGGCCAGACCATGGACGAGTTGCAGCAGGACCTGACGACGGCGTTGGCTTTGGGAAGCCCGCATATCAGCATCTACCACCTGACGATCGAAGCCCAACACCTACTTCGCCAAGTTCCCACCGGTCGTCCCCGATCAGGACACGGCCTACGAGATGCTCGACCTGGTCACCGCCGCGACCGGTGCGCAAGGCATGGAGCGCTACGAAGTGTCGGCCTATGCCAAACCCGGTCATCGCTGCTGGCACAACCTCAACTACTGGCAGTTCGGTGACTATCTGGGCATCGGCGCTGGCGCCCACAGCAAACTGAGCTTTGCGCACCGCGTCGTGCGCCAGGTGCGGCACCGCGAACCACGTCTGTATATGCAAAAGGCCTTGGCAGGCGACTGCATTTCCGTGCACCAGGAGGTGGCGCGGGCCGACCTGCCGTTCGAGTTCATGCTCAATGCGCTACGCCTGAAGGAGGGATTTCCCCTGGCGCATTTTCTCGAGCGCACCGGACTGCCACTGAGCGCCATCGACAAGGCGCTGGAAGAGGCTCAGCGCAAGGGCCTGATCGATCGCGATCTGGCGCGGGTTTGGCCGACAGAGCGCGGATTCGACTTTCTCAACGACCTGCAAAGCCTGTTTCTGGCGCCGGCGGCTGGAGCCTGATCCAGCGTTGGCGCGACGCGGTCCGCGTTATAGTGCTTCGGCTCATGAGGAAACGCCGGGCCACCCCCCCGGGGGGCCTGGCGAAGCCAGGGTTGGGGGCGCTTACAGGAGGACGCGGGCATGTTCTCGGTTTACGGTTCGACCGGTCGCGTGTTTCACGGCACGCTCGAGCAGATGCGCCAGATCCGCAAGGTGCATGCGACTGACCGATCGCGCGCGATCGAGCCGAGTGCGCGTGACGGACATGACAGTGCCGTGCGCGAGGCCGTGGAATATGGCGCCCCATTGCACGCTCCTGCGCACGCACCGCCACACCGTTCGGCGATTGCCGCCTACGAAACGGCGCAGCAAGCGCCGTCCCACGGGTGGTACGACATGGCCGTGGCCGAAGTCATGAGCCGCTCGGTTCTGACACTTGCAATCAACCTCAGTGTCGAACAGGCCTGGCAGCAACTCACGCGCCACGGTCGCGGTCAGGCCCCGGTTGTCGATGTGAAAGGCGTATTGGTGGGCATGGTCACACGGGCTGACCTGGTTCGTTTCGAGCAGTGGCCCGCGGCGTCTGCAGACCAACAGGAATGGAACGACTGGCGCGCACAGAGCATCGAGTCCATCATGGTCACACCGATTCCCAGCGTGGCGCCGACAACCGATTTGCGTCGCGCCGCCAGCGCATTGCTGGAATCGGATCTGCCCGGTTTGCCCGTCGTTGACGACGGCGGGCAAGTAATGGGATTTGTATCGCGTTCCGATGTCTTGCGTGCAGCGCTCAAGGACGCCGGTCTTGACGTTTGGGGCTGAAGGGTAAAACGCAGTGGCGGCCTGCCATCACAGCAAGGCATTGCCGGGATGTTCGCCGCGCTCGTACACCACATGCGCCCGGCCCACCAGTAGCGGGTCGAGCTTGCCGATATTGTCCAGGTCCTTGTTCGAATACGGCAGGCGGTGCAGTACGTAGCGCATGGCATTGAGCCGAGCCCGCTTCTTGCAATCGGACTTGATCACGGTCCAGGGCGCATCCGCAGTGTCGGTCTCGACGAACATCGCCTCCTTGGCCTTGGTGTAGTCGTCCCATTTGTCCAGCGAAGCCAGATCGACCGGACTGAGCTTCCATTGCTTGAGCGGGTGCAACTCGCGCTCCTTGAAGCGCCGGCGCTGTTCGCTCTGGCTGACTGAAAACCAGAACTTGATCAGTTGCACGCCACTGCGCACCAACTGGCGTTCGAACTGGGGTGCCTGGTGCATGAACTCCTGATATTCATCCTCGGTACAGAAACCCATCACGCGTTCGACGCCGGCGCGGTTGTACCAGGATCGGTCGAACAGCACGATCTCGCCGGCCGTGGGCAAGTGCTGCACGTAGCGCTGAAAATACCATTGACCGCGCTCGACGTCGCTGGGTTTTTCCAGCGCCACCACGCGTGCGCCACGGGGATTCAGGTGTTCCATCACCCGCTTGATGGTGCCGCCCTTGCCGGCGGCGTCGCGGCCTTCGAACAGGATCACGATCTGTTGGCCGGTCTCCTTGACCCAGGCCTGCAGTTTGAGCAACTCGACCTGCAGGCTGTATTTCTGGTTCTCGTAGCTCTTGCGCGACATCAGGTTCTTGTAGGGATAGGCGCCCTTGCGCCAGTCGCGCGCCAATGTGTCGTCCGTGCCCGCGCCAATTGCGTGCTTGCCGGCGCCGCCGTTGCGCAGCATCCGGCGAACGTCGGCTATTTCTTCGGCCGAGCTGCCTTGCAGGAAGGTCTTGAGCGTCAGCGCCTTGTTCTGTGACTTGGCAAGTGCATCCTTCACCGCCGCAAGTTGAGCACCCTGGGCTGCGTCGCGTGCGCGGCGTGTAGCCGCCTGTTTGACCCGCCGCGGGTTGCTCGCACCCATCGTATCGCCCGAGGGGGCCTTGCGCGGGCGGCTTGCGGGTTTGACGGTTTTCTTGCCAGCCGGTTTGCTGGGTGTTTTATCCGCTGTGGCCATGGGTCCCTTCATGTAGGCAAGAACCCATTCTGCGATCCTCCGTCCGCGAGACGTTTGATCGATGTCAATTTGACGATCATGCGGCAGCATCTGTTCGAGCCGCTGGTGTTAATGCCATCCTGAACCGGTACTTGCCGTTGGTCTGGCCGTGAGCGACACGCGACTCGGCAAGGTGAATCTGTGTCACGCTGCGGTGATGTTGGCGTAGACTGCTGGCCATGGAAAATCTCAGCTTAAGCGTGTTGCGCCAACTACGCGACTGGCGTCTGGACGGGCAATCGGCGCTGATGGCTACGGTGGTGCGCACCTGGGGATCGTCGCCGCGACCCGTCGGCTCGATCATGGGCTTGCGTGGCGACGGTGCGGTGGTCGGCTCGGTTTCGGGTGGCTGCATCGAGGATGATCTGATCGCTCGTTACACGCGCGTTTGCCAGTCGGGAGCCGCCGAAGCAGTTGGCGTGGAAACGGCCCGTTTGTGTGGCCTGCCCGAGATCATGATCTATGGCCTGAGTGCGGACGAGGCACATCGGTTCGGGCTGCCCTGCGGCGGTACGCTGGAACTGGTGCTGGAATACGACCCCGATCCGCACTTGCTGGTTGAGTTGGTGCGTTCGCTCGAGACGGGCGCTCTGGTACAGCGCGCGCTGGACCTGCGCGATGGCTCGGTGCGCCAGCAGCCGGGCAACGTGTCCGACGTCCTGCAGTTGAACGATGTCGCGCTGTGCAATACCTTCGGCCCCGGCTATCGCATGTTGCTCATCGGCGCCGGCGCGCTGGCGCAGTATCTGTCGTCGATGGCGGTGTCGTGCGGATTCGCTGTGACAGTCTGCGACCCGCGCGAAGAGTACTGGCGTGACTGGCCGGACGCCGGTGTGCAGAGCGTTCCCGACATGCCGGACGATGCGGTGATCGCGTTCAAGCCCGATCCTCGCAGCTGCGTCATTGCCTTGAGCCATGATCCCAAGCTCGACGATCTGGCACTGATCGACGCGCTGCAGTCCGAGGCCTTCTACGTTGGTGCGATCGGTTCGCAGCGCAATCAGGCCGCGCGCCGGCAGCGGCTGATGGCGCACTTCGGTCTTAGCGCCACTGCCATGGACCGACTGCACGGGCCGGCCGGCCTGCATGTGGGCAGCAAGACGCCGGCGGAAATCGCGGTCAGCATCATGGCCGAAGTGCTGGCGTGGAAAAACGGTGTCGGGACCACGCGCGATTCGCGTCAGGCCATGGCTGCGGACCTGCCCGCGCCTGGCACGGCGGCCGTTGGCGCGCCGGCGGCTTGAACTTGTGGCATGAAGGCAGGCATAGGCACAAGTAGGAACCGATGGTGAAAGTCGCGGCGGTGATCCTGGCCGCTGGCAGTGGCGCGCGGCTGGGCGGGGTCGCCAAGGCCTTGATCCGGGTCGACGGCACACCGCTGGTCGAGCGCCTGATCGCCACCGTGCGCGGCGCCGGTATCACCGATGTGCTGGTTGTCACGGGCGAACACCATGATGCGATCGCACAGGTGATAGCGCCCACGGGGGCTCGTGTGATACGCAACACCGATGTTGCGCGGGGGCAGGGCGGCTCGGTGCGTCTGGGACTGCTGGCCGCCGATGCGCACGCCGATGCGGTGATGATCCTGTTGTGCGACCAGCCTTTGCTGACATCCACCGACCTGATGGACCTGGTCGATGCCTTCGGTCGTCGAACCCTTGGCGAATTTGTCGTGCCCCGCATTGGCGGATCGCGCCGTGGCAACCCGGTGCTGGCGTCGCGCGTCGTCGTCCAGACCATCCTGAACAGCGACCGATATACCGCGTGCCGCGACTATATGGACGCACATCCGCAGGCGGTGGCGTACATGGACACCGGCAACGATCACTATGTGGTCGACATGGATGTGCCGCAGGATCTGGTCACCGTTCAGGCACGACTGGGCGGCAGCGTGGAATTGCCGTCTGTTTCCGGACTGCCGGAATCCAAACTGCCTGCAGTGAAACCTTGAAACCCTGCATCGAACTCGGAAAGCAGCGATGTGGTGACCAGGCCGGTTTGAGCCGAAAAAAAACCGCCTGAAACACGGCGGCGGCGGAAGCTGTGAGATTCGAACTCACGGAGGGTTTAACCCCTCGCCGGTTTTCAAGACCGGTGCCTTAAACCGCTCGGCCAAGCTTCCAATGCGACGATTTTAGCTGGCTGCGAGCCGGCCATGCTGCGCGATGAAGGAACGCCCGACGTCGCTGCCTTGGCTGCGTCTTATGGCGTCGGGCTGGCACGCAACCACCCGTTTGTCGATGGCAACAAACGCGTCGCCTTTCTCGCAGTCGGCATGTTTCTCGCCCGCAACGGCCGGCGCCTCAAAACCACGCAGGTCGATGCGACCCTGACGATGCTCGGCGTCGCCGCAGGCGACATCAGCGAGGCCGATTGCGCCATCTGGTTGCGCGCACATATCCAGCCTGTTTGACATATCGGACGAATTCAACCTAGAAACGGCAGTTGACCGCTTGCGTCTCGCTGGCAGCCCGCAGGCACACTGAACCTAGAAACGGCAGTTGACCGCTTGCGTCTCGCTGGCAGCCCGCAGGCACACTGAACAACGAGGCCACGATGTGGTTCACCAGTATGGTGACAGCGCTACGCACCCGAGCGCACCCCGCTGAACGCGCCATGCGGCGTTGTTCGTCCTTGCGCACAGAAGTGCGCGGCGTCCTCTCGCCTTGCCTGGCACGCCCATCGGAGTACGCTCGGGCGCGTTCAACTGCCGTTTCTAGGTTCAAACCACTCAGAACAGAAAATACCGCTGCGCCATAGGCAGCAAGGTGGCAGTTTCGCCGGCTGGCAACACGCCATCGAGGGTGTTTAGGGCGACCGGGCTTCATGCGACACTCTGTGCTTTGACGCGCGACCTATGCGCGACTGCAAGCGGCGCCCAGGCGCCAAGGATGACACCCATTGTTTGACACCTTTGAGCCGAGCCCCGCCGTAACCCGCACCCCGGGTCAGCGGGTGCGCGCATTCAACTGCCAATGTGGTAGCCCGGTTTTCTTTCGCAACAGCACTTGTCTGGCTTGCAATACGCCACTGGGCTATGTGACGACGCAGGCCAAGGTGGTGGCCTTGAGCCAGGGCGATCAGCCTGACAACTGGCTTGCCTGGCAAACCGATGGCCCGCTGTATCGCCGCTGTGCCAACCTGGATACGCCCGCGTCGTGCAACTGGCTGGTGCCGGTGGATGAAGTGGCCGATCACGAGGGTCTGTGCCGCGCCTGCCGGCTCAATCGCACCATTCCGAACCTGGCTGACGAGTCACATCCAGACAACGGTGCGTTGTGGGGTCGTATCGAGTTGGCCAAACGGCGCTTGGTGTCGGCACTGCTGGTGATGGGCTTGCCGGTGGCCTCGCGCGAGACCGAAGACGCGGAGCGCGGACTGATGTTCGATTTCCTGCGCGCGCCCAAAGGCACGCCCGCGGTGATGACAGGCCATGACGACGGTCTGATCACGCTCAACATCGTCGAGGCGGACGATGTGCAGCGTGAACGCGCGCGCACCAACATGAATGAGCCCTACCGTACCTTGGTCGGTCATCTGCGCCATGAAGTCGGGCACTACTATTGGGATCGTCTGGTGGTTGACAGCCATTGGCTGGAACCCTTCCGGGAATTGTTCGGCGACGAGACCCGGGACTATGGCGACAGCCTGAAAGCGTACTACCAAGACGGACCACCGGCAGACTGGCGCGGCGGCTTCATCAGCGCCTATGCCACGTCCCATCCCTGGGAAGACTGGGCCGAGTGCTGGGCGCATTACATGCACATGAGCGACATGGTGGATACGGCCAGCAGCTATGGTTTGTCGTTGGACGAGTCTCGGCTGGAGTTCACGCCGTTCGACCGGGACAACCTGTACCAGGGCGATCATCCGGGGGCCGACAAATACCTGACGTTCATCAATCACTGGGCCGAACTGGCAATGATGATGAATGGCATGGCCAGGGCCATGGGACAACCGGACATCTATCCGTTCGTGCTGGCGCACCAGGTAATTGCCAAGCTTCAGTTCATCCATCTGGTGGTCAGCGAGGAGCGGCACCGCGATGGCGCGCACGCGCTGCCCACCTCGCAGGCGCCCTCACAAACCCAATCCCAAACCCAGTCGCAATCCGAGGGCTAGTCCTGCGCGTATTGGCTTGCTCGGTTATGTATTCTGCGATCCGCGGTGAGCCCAGCCGGTCGTGTGTTTCTCCACGTAGCTGAACAGTTCGTACATCGCCATGGCCATGGCGCCGATCACCACCAGGCCGGCGAACGCCAGCGCCATGCGCTGCTGCGAGCCGGCGCTTTGCATCAGGTAGCCGATGCCCGAGTCACCGGCGGTCATCTCGGCCAGCACGGTACCGACAAAGGCCAGCGTGATCGCCACCTTGAGCGACGCGAAGAAGTAGGGCAGGGAACGCGGCAGGCCGACCTTGAGCAGTACGTCGCGGCGCTTGGCGCCCAACACGCGCAGCACGTCTTCGAGTTCCGGCTCCAGCGTGGCCAGTCCGGTTGCCATGTTGACCATGATCGGGAAGAACGAGATCAGGAAAGCAGTCAGGATGCCCGGGCCAATTCCGATGCCGAACCACACCACCAGAATCGGCACTACCGCCGCCTTGGGCACGGCATTGAAGGCCACCAGCAACGGAAACACCGCCGCATAGGCCAGCCGCGTCGACCCGACCAGCAAACCGAGCAACACGCCCACCACGATCGACAGGGCGAATCCGACCATGGTGACCCAGAAGGTCTGCCATGCGGCATAGGCGATCGGGCCGGTGAATTCACCCAGCGCACGGCCGATCTCCGACGGGCTGGGGAAGATGAATTCGGGAATGGCAAACACCTTGCAGACGAACTCCCACAAGCTCACCAGTACCAGCAGCAGGACCAGCGGGGCCCAGCGTTCGATGTTGCGCGGGGTCATGTGGCTAGCCTGCGTGGCGGGTTTGCGGATCGCCCCGATATGGCTGCGCAGTTCATGCACGATGTCGCTGAAAGCGCTGGTGTAGGTCACCTCCAGGTCGCGGTCACGGGGCAGATCGATCTGCTTGCGCACGACGAAGCGCCCCGGGCTCTTGCTCATCACATAGACGGTGTCGGCCAGAAACACCGACTCGCGCAGATCGTGCGTGACCAGCACCACGTTGAATTGCTGCTCCAGCCACAACTCGCGCAAGATGGTCCACAGCTCCTCGCGGGTGAACGCGTCGAGCGCGCCAAAAGGTTCGTCCAGCAACAGCATGCGCGGCTCATGGATCAGCGCGCGGCAGATGCTCACGCGTTGCTGCATGCCGCCCGAGAGTTGCCAGGGGAACTGGTCGGCATATCCGTGCAGGCCGACGCGGTCGAGCAGCTGGCGTGCGCGGGCTTCGTATTGGGCCCGTTCGCGCTTGAAGTTGCTGCGGTAGGGCTCGACGATCTCCAGCGGCAGCAACACGTTGTCCAGTGTGGTGCGCCAGGGCAGCAGCGACGGCGCCTGGAAGGCCATGCCCGAGATCTTCAGCGGACCGGTCACCGGCTGGCCGTCGATCAGGATGCGGCCACGCGAGGGCATGCGCAGACCGGTCGTGAGCTTCATGAAGGTCGACTTGCCACAACCCGACGGACCGACGATGGCGATGAATTCGCCCGCGCGGACCTGCAGGTCGATGGCCTCGACGGCGTACTGCTGCTTGGCCAGCAGTTCCTCGTTATAGGCCAGCCAGACGTCCTGGAAGTCGACGAACGCCGCGGCCGGCGAATCTTCGGTCGCCTGCGTCTGCATGCTCACTTGCGCGCGGGCAGGATGTTCAGTTCGGCGCGCGTGGGCAGGAAGGAGCCGTCCCAGACGGCATTGGGATCGACGCGCGTCTTGGTATTGAACGCGTCCGACACCTGGCTGGCCATCAGCGACAGGCGCGGCCCGACGACCTGGCCGAAGCCTTCGGCGCGTGCGTCCGGGCTGTTGATGACCGTGTCGATGGCCAGGCGCAGGCGGCGCTGCTCCAATGCCACGTTGATGATGCCGTCGCGCTGCTTGACGAATTCGATGGCGGCATCGGGCTTGGCGATCACGTCGCGCGCACCCTTGGTGAACGCAGCCAGGAAGGCCTTCACCGCAGCCGGATTCTCCTTGAGCAGCTTGGGCGAGACGATGATGGCGTTGCCGTACAGCTTGACGCCGAAGTCGGGGTAGGGCAACACCACCACGTCCGCCGCCTTGACGCCGCGTGCTTCGAGGTTGAGCAGCGAGGTGAAGGTGAAGCCGGTGATGGCGTCAACGTCACCGCGCGCCAGCATGGTCTCGCGCAGCGCCGGGTCCATGGCGGTCCAAGTCACGTTGCTGATGCCATTGGCCTTCTGGAAGATCGGGAACGCGCGCCGGCCGGCGTCGAACACCGGGGCGCCCAGCTTTTTACCGTTCAGGTCGGCCGGTTTCTGGATGCCGGATTTCTTCAGCGCCATCACCGAAGCCGGCGTGTTGTTGTAGACCATCATCACCGCCACCGGCTTGTTCGCCGTGTCCGGGTTGTTGGCATGGAACTCCATCAGCGCGGCCAGGTCGGCAAAACCCATGTCGTAGGTACCGGCCGCGACACGGGTCACCGCGCCGCCGGAACCGTTGCCGGCGTCGATGCTGACGTCGAGCTTGGCGTCCTTGAAGTAGCCCTTGGCCACGGGCGTCAGGAACAATGCGGACGGGCCTTCGAAGCGCCAGTCCAGAATGAACTTGATCGGCGTGGTCTGCGCCTGCGCTGCGGCGCATGAGGCGGCCAGCAACAGCGTGGGCACAAAGCGGGAAGCAAGGGTCTTGAGCATGGTGGATATCCGTTGAAGTTTCAGGAAGGCCGATGAGCCTGGTCGAACACACGTACATGAACGCTGCCAAACCTCGGCGCAACCGCCACTGCGGGTGGCGCCATTATCACGGTGGCACCGCCTTCTGGTTGCCAGGATTTCCCCAATTCGCCGCCCATTGGCAGCGCTACAAGGTCTCGGCGACTGGACCGCGGTGACCACGGTCTGCTGGTGACCGTCGCGTTCGCGCGTGCGCAGCCACCAGACCATGCCCTTGCGCACCGGGCATGCCGGATGCTTGCAGCGGCAGCAATTGGGCGATGGTCTCGCCCAGGATCGGCTGGTGCCCGACGATCAGCACCGCCTGTTTGGATGACGGCCACTGCGCCACTTCCAGCAATTGCGCTGTGGTGGCATCGGGTGCCAGCTCCGGCCGGATCTTGTATTTGCGACCCAGCGCCAGCACGGTCTGCTCGCAGCGCCGGGCCGGACTGCACAGGATGCGCGTGCCTTCGGGCAACTGGCGATCCAGCCAGCTGGCCACGCGCGCGGCCTGCTTGACGCCACGCGGCGTCAGCACCCGGTTCATGTCGTCAATGGTCTCGTCGCCGTCTTCGGCGTCGGCATGACGCCACAATATCAGGTCCATCCGATCTCCTTGCGCGTGGATGCCGCGTAGCGTGCCATCAGCGCATCCTGCATGCCCGGGCGCTTTCCGGCGCCGTTGGGCCTGGACGCGCTGGTAATGGCCGTCGGCGGACAGCAGCCAGGCGTCGCGCTGGTCGTGCAGGCCGGCGACCAGGCATTCGTCGATGATGCGCTGGCGCAGTTGCGCGTCCGTGATGGGCCAGGCGAGTTCGATCCGGCGCAACATGTTGCGGTTCATCCAGTCGGCGCTGGACAGATACAGCTGCTCCTTGCCGTTGGCGCGGAAATAGAACACGCGCGAATGCTCCAGAAAGCGCCCGATGACCGAGCGCACCCGGATGTTGTCGGTCAGTCCGGGCAGTTCCGGTGGCAGCATGCAGGCGCCGCGCACGATCAGGTCGATGCGCGCACCTTGCTGACCGGCGCGCACCAGCGCTGTCATCAGCGCCTCGTCGGTCAGCGCATTCATCTTGAGCACGATGCGGGCGTCCTCGCCGCGGGCCGCCGCCTGCGCCGACCTCATCAATGCGCTCGATGAACCGGCGTTGCAGGTGAAACGGCGCCACCCAGACATGGTGCATGCGGGGCAGTCGGCTCTGGCTGGCCAGGTGCAGGAACACGTTCTCGATGTCCGAGGTCAGCTGCGGGTCGGCGCTCAGGTGGCCGACGTCGGTATACAGGGCGGCGGTGCGCACGTTGTAGTTGCCGGTGGACAGATGTACGTAGCGCACCAGCTTGTGCGCCTCGCGTCGGGTGATCAGCAGCATCTTGGCATGGGTCTTGAGCCCGACCACGCCGTAAACCACCTGTGCGCCCGACCGACTCCAGCCGCTCGGCCCAGTTGATGTTGGCCTCTTCGTCGAATCGTGCCTTGAGTTCGACCACCACCGTGACTTCCTTGCCGCGGCGCACCGCCTCGCACAACAGGTCCATCAGCAGCGGGTCGGGGCCGGTGCGGTAGATGGTCTGCTTGATCGCCAGCACATCCGGGTCGTGCACCGCCTCGCGCAGGAATTCCGTGACCAGGCTGAAGCTCTCGTAAGGGTGGTGCAGCAGGATGTCGCCGTGGCGCAGGCGCTCGAACACCGACTGGTTGCGCAGTGCCGCAGCCGAATCGGTCGGCGTATAGGGGCTGAACAGCAGCCGGGGCGCGTCGACCAGATCGATCAGTTGCTGCAGCCGCACCAGATTGACCGGCCCGTGCACCCGGTACAGCGCCTGTGGCGGCAGGTTGAACTGGCGCAGCAGGAAATCGGACAGGTAGTCGGAGCAGCCGGCCGCCACCTCCAGCCGCACGGCCTGGCCGTAGTGGCGTTGCTGCAGCCCCAGCCGCATGGCGGTGCGCAGATTGCGCACCTCGTCTTCATCGACTGCCAGGTCGGAATGCCGGGTCACGCGAAACTGCGAGAACTGGCCGACCTCACGTCCCGGAAACAGACTGTGCAGATGGGCCCGGATGACGCTGGACAGGGACACGAACAGCGCCTTGCCGCCTGCCACCTTGTCCGGCATGCGGATCAGCCGTGGCAACACCCGCGGCACCTTGACGATGGCGATTTCGTTCTCGCGTCCGAAGGCGTCCTTGCCACTGAGACGCACGATGAAGTTGAGCGTCTTGTTGGCCACCTGCGGAAAGGGGTGCGAGGGGTCCAGGCTTACCGGAATCAGCAGCGGACGCACCTCGCGCTCGAAATGCTGATGGACCCAGCGCGTCTGCTCGGGCGTGCGGTCGCTGAAGCCCAGGATCTCGATGCCCTCGCGCCCGAAGGCCGGCATGAAGGCGTCGTTGTACAAGGCGTATTGGCGATCGACCAGGGTGTGCGCCGCCAACGCCAGCGCCTCGAACGACTCGACGGTGTAGACACCCTTGCGGATGCCGTTCTGGGAGGCCTGCAGGTGTTCGGCCATGCGCACCTCGAAGAACTCGTCGAGGTTCGACGACACGATGCACAGGTAACGCAGCCGCTCGAGCAGCGGCACGTCGGGCCGATGCGCCCAATCCAGCACCCGCTCATTGAACGCCAGGATGCTGTGGTCGCGGTCGAGGAACGTCACCGGGTGCGCTGGCGCAGTGGAACTGGCTTTGGATGTCATGTGGGATTGTCTGAAAATCTGTCAATCATTGACCCCAATGATGACATCACCGCGATCAGCGCAGGCCGTGGCGTCCGAGTTTGTGGGCCAATTCGATCGCCGAATCGACCGCCATCTTCTCGAAGATGTTGGCGCGGTGGAATTCGACGGTACGCTGGGTGATGCCCAAGTGGTCGGCGATGGTCTTGTTGTAGTGCCCGAGGATGAGTTCGTCAAGCACTTCAAGTTCACGCGGGCTCAGGCTGGACAGGGCCTGGCGCAGGCGCTGCTGGTCGGCCGATTCGTCCACCAGCGACTGCGCGGCCACCAGGGCTTGCTCGACCTTGTCGACCAGCACGTTGTTCTGGAACGGCTTCTCCAGAAAATCCCAGGCGCCGTTCTTCACCGCCGTGACGGCCATGCTCACATCGCCGTGACCGGTCAGGAACAGCACCGGCCATGGGCAGGCCAGTTCCTTGAGCTTCTCGAACGTGGTCAGCCCGGACAGCGGCGCCATGCGGATGTCGAGCAACACGATGGCATGGCCCCAATCGGGCGGCAGGCTGCCGGCCATGGCCAGGAAAGCGTCACCACCCGGCCAGGTCGCGACCTGATGTCCGCGTGAGTCGAACAACCAGGACAGGGCGTCGCGAAAGTCGGGATCGTCGTCGACAACATGAATCTGCGCGGTCATGGCGTAGTGTCCGGTGGACTTGTTGGTGAGGCACCGCTGGGGTTGGTCAATGCCAGCCACATGGTGAAACTGGCGCCGCCAAGTAGCGGGTCGCGTCCGACCTCGATGCGTCCATGGTGGGCTTCGACCACCGAACGGCAGATGGCCAGACCCATGCCCATGCCGCCGCCGTCTTCCCTGGCGCTGTAGAACGCGGTGAAGACCTGGTCGGTCTGCTCGGGCGGTACGCCCGGGCCGCTGTCGGTCACTGCAATGCCCACCATCGCCGGCATCATCGGCATAGAGATGCGCATGCGCGCCGGGCCGTCGCCGCAGGTGGCCCAGTGTTCGGCATTGATCAGCAGATTGAGCACGGCGTGCTCGAGCAGCAAGGCATCGGCCTCGATCCAGACCGGCGTGTGTGCCAACACCAGTTCGAGTTCTACCTCGGCTGCGCGCGGGCGCTGGCGTACGATCTGTTGCACCAAGGCGACCAGATCCACGCTCTGGCGCGACAACTCGCGGCGTCGGGCAAAGGCATTGACGCGCTGGATGATGTGACCGGACTTCTCGGCCAGCCGCTCCATGCGTTCGGTGACCGTGGCCGCTTCTTCGAGCGTGATCTGACCGGCGCGCAGCCGGTTGCGCAGCCCGGTGGCAAAACCGCTCAATGCGCCCAGGGGCTGGTTGAGTTCATGGGCCAGCGTCGAGGCCACCTCGCCGATCGCCACCAGGCGGCCAGAGGCCTCCAGCCGCTCCTGCTGGCGCTTGGCCATGCGTTCGGCCTGCTTGCGTTCGCTGATGTCGAGCACCGAACTCATCCAGCCCAGCTGCTGGCCCTGGGGGCCGCTCAAAGGCGCCTCGTGCACCAGCACGTCCACCGGGTGGCCGTCGCGGTGCTGGAACTGCAATTCGACACCGGCATGTTCTGCGGTGCGGGCGATCAGGCGCTCGGTCACCGGTTGCGGGTTTTCCGCCAGACCCTTGGACCAGTAGGGCAGCGGGGGCGAGCGCCCAACCAGTTCTTGTGCCGCGTATCCGACGATGCGGCAAAACGCCTGGTTGACGTACAGGATGCGCCCTTGCAGATCCCACGCGCGCAAGCCCACGGTCAGCGAATCTTCCATCGCGCGGCGCAGCGCCACCTGGGATTGCAGCATCGCCTCGACCCGCTGGCGCTTGACGAAGTCGCGGCGCAGGGCGACCAGGCTGGCCAGCATGCCCAGCAGAAACAGCAAGGCTACGCCAAAGAAGGCGCGCGGAACGCTGGCCGGGCGCGAGGCCAGCGGCGTGACCCGCATCGACAGGTCCGTGCCGGCCAGATTCATCTGCGATCGATAGCTGACGCCATCAGAATGGGCATCCGGCTGGTCCTGTTGGTTGTCCACCAACTGGAGCCGATGGGCCTGGCGAAACCAGCTTGGCACCAGGCGTTGCATGGCGGTGGACAGGGAGATCGACGCCAGGTAGTTGCCGACGAACTCGCCGCGCTCGAATGCCGGTACCGCCAGCCAGATCACATCGGCATCGCCTCCATCGGATTTGCGCATGGGCCCGGCATAACTGGCACGGCGCAGGTTGCGGGCAATGTCGCGCATCGCACCCAAGGCGGCGGCGTTGTCGGCGTGGGCATCTGAGTCGACCTGCAGGCGTACCAGTCCGGCGCCGCCTTGCGGCGCATCCTTTGCGTCGAGCCAGCCGCGCGCCAGGATGACTCCCGGCTCCGACCACAGCAGGCCGCCATGGAGTTGCTGCGGTGAATCGTCGCGGCTGTCGGAGTCGTGCTGGCGCCGGGCCTGCGAACGCAGGTCGTCCTCAAGCCGGCGGAAATGAAATGCAATGCTTTGTTCCAGCCACTGCGCGTCGGCCATGTTCTGCCGCGCCTCCTCTTCGGCCTCGAAGCTCTGCAGGTAGAGCACCAGGGCCACTACCGACGCCACCATCAAGGTCAGGAACCCGAGCAGCCACAATTGCGCACGCAGATTGCGTCCCGGTTGCGACGTGTCGGCGCTGGCCAGCGCGGCAAAGTCGAATGGGGGATCGCCCGATACGGGTTTCATGGGAGTGTGGTTGGCATTGAATGCCTCTAGGATAACGGCCATGACGCGGGCACATCGATTCTGTATGGGCGATACCTGGTGGCGCATGGTGCTGCTCTGTCTGATGCTGTGGCCGGCGCTGGCTCAGGCCGAGGTGGTGATCCGTTTCTCGCACGTGGTCGCGCGCGACACGCCCAAGGGCTTGGCTGTCGAGCGCTTCAAGAGCCTGGTCGAACTACGCTCCGGCGGCCGCATCCGGGTTGCCGTGTATCCGGCCGCGCGGCTGTACGGCGATCTGGACGAGATGGAGGCGCTGCGGCTGGGCGCGGTCGAGATGCTCGCGCCCTCGTTGTCCAAGTTCGGGCCGATCGGGTTTCCGGAGTTTGAGTTGTTCGACCTGCCGTTCCTGTTCGAACGCATCTCCGACGTGCACCGTGTCACGCAGGGCCAGGTCGGGCGACGCCTGCTTGATTCGCTGGCGCGCCAGGGACTGGTGGGGCTGGGTTTCTTCGACAACGGTTTCAAGCAGATGAGCGCCAACCGGCCCTTGCGCGAGCCAGCCGACTTCAATGGTCTGCGCATGCGGGTGCAGGCGTCGCGCGTGATTGCCGCCCAGTTCCGGGCTCTCGGTGCGCGGCCGGTGGTGCTGGCATTCAGCGAGACCCGGCGCGCGCTGGCAACCGGTGTCGTCGACGGCACCGAGAACCCGGTGTCCAACTTCTGGACCCAGCAGATGCATGAGGTGCAAAGCCACCTGAGCCTGACCAACCATGCCTACCTCGGGTATGCGGTGGTGGCCAACCAGCGTTTCTGGAGCAGTCTTAAAGCGCAGGACCGTGACGTGGTAGCCCGCGCGTTGCAGGAGGCGCTGGCATACGGCAGCGCAATTGCCGATGCCGAGAATGCTCGTGCCCTGCAGGCCCTGCGGGCGGCCGGCACGACCCAGGTGCACGAGCTGTCATTGCGCCAGCGCGCCGAACTGCGGGCCACGGTTCAGCCGGTATATGACCAGTTGTCGGCGCGCATCGGTGCACAATGGATGCGTGATGTACGTGAAGCGTTGACGGATTGAGCATTCGTTGGACTGACGAATCTAGGGTTAACCCTACTGTTGAACGCCACAGTTGCCAGCACGAACTGCAAAACTTATCGTTAGGGCATCCCACAGGGTTCCGTAACTTGTATAGGAGACAGCAATGAAATTCAAACTGATTGTGGCCGCAGGGCTGCTGGCGCTGGGCCTGAGCGCCCAGGCGCAAATGGTCATCAAACTCAGCCACGTGGTGGCCGAAGCCACACCCAAAGGCCAGGCGTCGATCAAGTTCAAGGAACTGGCCGAGAAAGCCCTGCCGGGCAAGGTTCAGGTGCAGGTGTTCCCGAACAGCCAGCTGTTCGGTGACGGCAAGGAAATGGAAGCGTTGGCCCTGGGCGACGTGCAGATCATCATTCCGTCACTTGCCAAGTTCGGCAAGTACACACCCAAGCTGCAGATTTTCGACCTGCCGTTCCTGTTCGACGACCTCGCCGCAGTGGATCGTTTCCAGGCCAGCAAGGAAGGCCAGGAATTGCTCAAGTCGATGGAGAAGAAGAACATCATCGGCCTGGGTTACCTGCACAACGGCATGAAGCAGTTGTCCGCCGGCAAGGCCTTGAACACACCGGCCGATGCCAAGGGACTGAAGTTCCGCATCCAGAGCTCTGACGTGCTCGAAGAGCAATTCAAGGCCGTCGGCGGCAATCCGCAGAAGCTGGCTTTTGCTGAGGTTTATCAGGCGCTGCAGACCGGCGTGGTCGACGGTACCGAGAACCCGTGGTCGAACATCTACAGCAAGAAGTTCCATGAAGTGCAAGGCTTCATCATGGACAGCAACCATGGCATTCTGGACTACATGGTCATTACCAATGCCAAGTGGTGGAACGGCCTGCCGGCTGACGTGCGTACCGCTCTGAACGGCGCCATGCAGGAAGCCATCAAGCACGGCAACAAGATGGCCGAGGAAGAAGGCGATGACTTCCGCAAGAAGGTAATTGCCGACAACAAGGCCAAGGTCGTTCCCATGAGCAAGGAAAACCTGATGGCATGGCGTACCGCGATGAAGCCGGTATGGAAGAAGTTCGAAGGCGACATCGGTGCTGACCTGATCAAGTCGGCCGAAAAGGCGAACAAGTAAGCAGGCCCTGGTGCGCATTGCGCCAGGTCGTGTCACTACCCCGGCTTGACCGGGGTTTTTCTTGGAATCACCATGAAGATACTGGACCATCTGGAAGAGTGGATCATCTCGCTGATGCTGTTCGCCATGACGGCGCTCGCGTTCATGCAGGTGGTCCGGCGTTATGTGTTCAACACCGGGTTTTCCTGGAACCTGGAACTGACCGGCGTGTTTTTCGCCGTCATGATCTTTGTCGGAATCTCCTACGGCGTGCGTGTGGGTTCGCACATCGGCGTCGACGCGCTGGTCAACCTGCTGTCGCCTGCCAATCGTCGCTGGGTGTCCATGCTGGCGGTGGCGCTGTGCATGGTGTATGTCGGGTTTGTTCTGTATGGGTCGACCTTTTACGTCAGCAAGATGCATGAAATAGGGGTCGAACTCGAAGACATGCCGATCGAGCGCTGGAAGGTGCTGATGATCATGCCGATCGGGTATGCGCTGGTCGGGATTCGTTTCTTTCAGATCTTCTACAACCTGGCTACCGGCAAGACAGACAGTCTGCATCTGGCCGATGAAGCCGCCGATGCCATGAAGCTCAAGCAACAGGAGACCGAATAATGAATACCGCTGTGCTATTCATCTGCATGTTCCTGTTCATGGCCATCGGTATTCCGGTGGCGATCAGTCTGGGCTTGGCCAGTCTGCTGACGATCGCGTTCTTCTCGCAGGACTCGATCGCATCGATGTCGATCAAGCTGTTCGAGACCAGCGAACACTACACGCTGATGGCGATTCCGTTCTTCGTGCTGGCCGGCAACCTGATGTCCACCGGTGGTGTGGCCAAACGCATGGTGCGGTTCGCGATCGCGGCGGTGGGTCACCTGCGCGGCGGCCTGGCGATTGCGTCCATCCTGGCCTGTATGTTGTTTGCCGCGGTGTCGGGCTCGAGCCCGGCTACCGTGGTGGCCGTCGGCTCCATCGTCATCGCCGGCATGGTCAAGAACGGCTACACCAAGGAATTTGCCGCAGGCGTGATCTGCAATGCCGGTACGCTGGGCATCCTGATTCCGCCGTCAATCGTGATGGTGGTGTACGCCGCCGTGACCGAGGTGTCGGTGGGCCGCATGTTCATGGCCGGTGTCGTGCCGGGCATCATGCTGGGCCTGATGCTGATGATCGCCGTTTGGTGGCGCGCCGGCAAGCTGCAGATCACACCGCCGGCCAAGGCCAGTGGCAGCGAGGTGTTTCGCGCCTTCCGCGATTCCATGTGGGGGCTGGCGCTGCTGGTCATCATCATGGGTGGTATCTATGGCGGCCTCTTCACGCCGACCGAAGCTGCCGCTGTATCCGCGGTGTACGCGTTGGTGGTGGCGGTGTGGATTTATCGTGACCTGCGCATCCGCGATCTGCCCGAGGTGTTCCTGGAGTCGGCCAAGACCACGGTGATGATCATGTTCATCGTTGCCAACGCCTTGCTGTTTGCCCATGTGCTGACCACCGAACGCATTCCACAGGCCATTGCCGAGCAGATCCTGGCAGTAGGCATGTCGCCGTGGATGTTCCTGCTGGTGGTCAACATCATCCTGTTGATCGCCGGTAACTTCATGGAGCCAACCGGCATCATTCTGATCCTGGCGCCCATCCTGTTCCCGATTGCGACGCAACTGGGCATCGACCCGATCCACCTGGGCGTGATCATGATGGTCAACATGGAGATCGGCATGGTGACACCGCCGGTGGGCTTGAACCTGTTCGTCACCAGTGGCGTAACAGGTATGAACCTGGTGCAGGTGACCAAGGCTGCAATGCCGTGGCTGATGGTGTTGCTGGTGTTCCTGGTGCTGGTGACCTACATTCCGGCGATCAGCCTGGCTCTGCCGAACGCAATGTTCGGCACGCAGTAAGTCTGTGGCCATCTTCTGCTGCTTGACCTTCAGGGTCGGGCAGCAGATGCGCTTTCAGCTAGCTGGTTTAGCCGGCTGACTGACTGGATGGCGCGGGGGCTGGAGGCCACGCAGGGGTCCTACGGACCTTCGCGGCAGAGGCTGGTGGGTTCGGCGTCAGTTCGCCGGCCAGCGCTGCGGCTGACCCGTGGCGGCTCTCATTAATGTGAACTGGCGCTGCAGGCCCCAACCGGCCGGCAATAGAGTCTGGTCGTGCGGCCGCCCCGAACTTCCGAGTAAGCCGTTTGCCAGTAAAGTAGTCGCTCAATCTCTTTAACGGGCCCTTTCCATGGACACCAAGATCCTTACCGGTAGCTGCCTGTGCGGTAGCGTCCGCTACACCGTACGAGGCGAGCCGCAGCGCGCCCTTCATTGTCACTGTTCGCGGTGCCGCAAAGCGACCGGGACAGGTCACGCGACGAACCTGTTCGTCGCCGGCACGCTCACCTGGGACGCTGGCGAGGCGCTGGTGCGCCAGTTCAAGGTGCCCGAGGCCCTGCGCTTCACGAATGCGTTCTGCAGCGAATGTGGTGGCCGGGTACCGCGTTCTGCCGCGGGGTCGGGCATGGTCATGATCCCGATGGGGTCGCTGGACGACGACCCTGGAATCGAACCACAGGCGCGGATCTTCCAGAACTCGCGGACGGCCTGGTCGTGCAGCGGCCAGGTGCTGCCCGGTTTCGACGCGATGCCGGGCTGATTGAACCTAGAAACGGCAGTTGACCGCTTGCGTCTCGCTGGCAGCCCGCAAGCAGCCGGCGTTGCGTCGTGCGGGTGTCGGCACATGAAGTGAAGGACTCCGACATGAATGCTTGATCACGATGGTTCAAGATGTCCGTGGCCCGTTCGAACGTTTGACGCATGCCCGTCAAGGGCTGCAGGCGTTTAGGGCATACATCCGTCGTCACCCAGCACTGCCGATGCTCTCCAGGAAGTCAACTGCCCGTTGGATCTGCTCCGCCCGCTTTTTCAACTCGCCGATCTTGCCGCGCACGACACTCCTGGCGACATCCGGGTCGCACCGCCCAGCCATGGCATCGACGATATCGCGCAGATCGGCGATGGACATGCCAGCATCCCGCGCCTTGGTGAAGAAACCGAGCCGGACCAAATTGTCTTGCGCATAGTCCCGATAGTTGTTGGTCGCGCTGTCGCCAACAACTGACGTGATCAACCCGTTGCGTTCGTAAAACCGGATCGTGTCCCGGCTGACACCGGAATGTTCTGAAAGCTCGCCAATACGCATCTTTTTCAAAAACCATGGACCATGGTCTACGGTTATAGTAACGACAGTTCCCGAATGTACCGTGAACCCAATCAATCCAACCGCCTTGTGGCCAAGAAATCAGGAAATCCATCGCATGTCCCAACGTATCGCCATCGTGGGCGGAGGTTATATCGGCTTCAGACTCGCCAAGGCGCTCGAGAACGAAGCTGACATCACGCTGATCGAACAGCGCAGCCATTTCGTACACGCGGCAGCCATGATTCGAGCCATGGTCGACCCGTCCATTCTCGAGTTGGCGCTCATTCCTTATGACAAGCTGCTCCAACGCGGCACATGGGTGCAGGCGCGCGCAGCGGCCGTCGACGGCTCCGGCGTGGTGCTGGAAGACGGTCACCGCATCGATGCCGACTTTGTGGTCATCGCCACGGGCTCGGAAAATGCCACGCCGTTCAAGGCCAAGGGCGCCGACATCGCCGGTCTGCGTTCCGACAACGCAAGGATTCACGGCATGCTGGTGGCAGCCACGACGGTTGCCATCGTCGGTGCGGGGGCCGTGGGCACGGAACTCGCTGGCGAGATCGCACACGCCATGCCCGACAAGAAGGTGGTTCTCATTGCGGGTCAATCGCAATTGTTTCCCGACAAGCCGGAGCAGCTCGGGCGCTCGCTTGCAGCGAAGCTGCAGGCCGCCGGGGTGGAAGTCGCGCTCGGCGTGCGGGCCGAAAACCTCCAAAGCGAAACGGAGCCCTATGCAGGGGTGCTGAAGCTATCCGATGGCCGGGAAATCAAGGCCGACCTGGTGTTCCCGGTCATCGGGTCGCGAGCGTCTTCAAAACTGCTCGACGGTCTGCCGGGCGCGAAACACGCCGGCGCGGGGCGGATCAAGGTCGACGCGTGGATGCGGCCGTCATCGCTGGAGAACGTCTTTGCCGCCGGCGATGTTGCCGAAATGGGAGACGCGATGACCATCGTTGCGGCAACCCGTCAATTGCCGTGGCTGAAAAACACCTTGTCTGCGCTGCTCAAAGGGAAAAAGCTGCCAGACCTGAAGCCCTACAAGCACTGGAGCAATGCGCCCATCGTGGTCCCTCTGGGTCCGAAAAAGGGACATTCGTTTCTCAAGCACTTCACCGCGGGCGACTTCCTGACTCGCGAACTAAAGGGAAAACATCTGTTTGTGCCGAGATACCGGAAGGAACTGGGCCAAGGGTGAACGCCGCCCGGAGCCGCCGCATCGCAAGCGTCCGGCGAACCCGACTCCTGACTACGGTGCGTACATGGCCGGGTGAGATGCCACAGAGCCACCCGTCACGGACGCCTGCTCATGGCCGTTATGGAAAGCTTGCCATAACGCATTATGCAAAGGTCGCTGTTATGAAAAGTGGGCCGCATGTGGACGTTGCAACACCTCGATAGGCGAACTTGTCGGCCAGCATCACCTTTACATAATTTCCAGGCGTATGGTCCGGTGACTCGCACGGTATGCGCGACTCGATGGCGAGACTGGCGTGCGTGGACGAAGGTGTTCACCGAGTGGAAAGGCAACGTTCACCAGGCGACTCTGCGCATGGCGCGCCGGCTTGACACCGCACGCGCAACCGAGCGCGGCGCCGAACTTATGAACAGCTCGGGAACACCCTCTGACTCCGCGTACAGGCGGGTGCGTTGCCGTGCAGACGGGCGAACTTTTCATAACAGTGACCTTTGCATAATGGTCGATTGCTGCCTCGTTGGCCTTGACCGACGAGCGAGCGCAACGGCTGCCTGGCGAATCGTCAAGTCGCAGCGTGCCCAGCTAGCGACGCCGATCCAGCTTGGTACTCAGACGGTATTTTGCGGGTCGTCCGGCAATGGCGCTCCCTGCAGCTTGAGCACCAGCTCCAGCCGATTGCGCACACCATGAAAGGCCAGGATCGAGGAGATGTACTCCTTGACCGTGTATTCGGACAGGCCCAGGTCGCGTGCGATCACCTTGTTGGGCGCGCCGCGCAGCACATGCTGCAGGATCTCTGCCAGCCGCGGTGACAGGCCCCTGCCTTCGCCTGCCGGGCTGGCGCGTTCGCTCATCAGGCCCGATAGCGCCGGCGGTAGGTAGACCTGGCCACTGCGGATGCGCGAGAAACCTTCGAGCACCATGGCCGGATCGGCCGACTTGGGGATGAACCCTCGCACACCGCTGGCCATGGCCGAACGGATCACCGGCAGGTTGGCTGCCGCCGAGATCAGGATGGTGCGCGCGGCCAGAGGACCTTCTGACAAACTGTCGAGCAGGCTGCGTCGGGGGTCGTCCGGCAACTGGATATCCAGGAACAGCCAGTCCGGCGCAGGCAGACGCTCCAGTCGTGCGCGCGCGTCGGACGCGTTGTGCACGCATTCGACCTGGGCGTCGGGCGCATTGGCCGATAGAAGAGCCGCCAGCCCCTGGCCGGTCAGTGGGTGGTCGTCAATGATCAGGATGTACATGCAGACAGCTCCGGCGTGAGGGGCATCAAGGGCGCAGAGCCCGTGCTGCGCAATACCGCGGCCAGCGTGGAGGCCAATATCGCGGCCGTCACCGGCTTGTACAACACCACGTATCCCGCATCGTCTGCCTCGGCCTGCACCCGCTCGGCGCGCTCGCCGGTCTGCAGCACACCGATGGCCTGTGGAAACACTTCGAGCAGGTCGTCCAGCACATGGATGCCGTTGCGCGGGCCCGGCATCCGGTAGTCGCACAGGATGCAGTCCGGCCGCCAGTCGCGCCGCGGCAACTCGTCCATTACGTTGTTGCCCACCGCCGGCACCACGTGCAGGTCGATATCCCAACTGCCCAATACGGTCTGCAAGGCGTCCCGGACCATGGCGTCGTCATCGATCAGCAGGATGCGTCGTCCGGCCAGGCTGCGCACCAGGCGTGGGTCGGGCAGTGCGACCTGCGCGGTCTGTAATTCGGCGTTGCGCCATTGGGCAAATTCCAGCCAGAAGCAGGAGCCGTGCCCCAGGGTCGAGCGCAGTTGCAGCGGCAGGTCGAGCAGGTGCAGACACTGGCGCACGATGGCCAGGCCCAGGCCCAGGCCCTTGCTGCGGTCGCGCTCCGGATTGCCGACCTGCATGTAGGGCTCGAAGATGCGTTCATGTTGCAAGGTGTCGATGCCGATGCCGGTATCGCGCACGGCCAGTTCCAGCCGCCCGCCTGGACGCAAGCGCAGACTCAGCAGCACACCGCCGTGTTCGGTGTAACGCAGCGCATTGCTCAAGAGGTTGGCCAGCACGCGCGCCAGCAAGGCCCGGTCCGTGTTGATTACGGCTGTGCGGGCGCCGCGCGAGACGCGCAGGCGCAGGCGCAAGGACTTTTGGTGCGCCAGCAATTGCAGGCTGTCGACGCATTGCTGCAGCAGCGGCACCAGCGCCACTGGATGCATGCGCGCCTGCTCCGACCCGCTCTCGAGCCGCGACAACTCCATCAGCTCATTGAACATGGTGCTGATGGCCTGGCCAGCAGCCGCGATCTGTCCAACCAGCGCGGTCTGGGCCCGGCTGCCGGTGCGCTGGTCGTGTGGCACCGCGACACTTTGCTGGTGCTGGCGCAGCGCCTCGACAAACAGCAGCAGCGCGTGCACCGGTTGGCGCAAATCGTGGCTGGCTGCAGCCAGAAAGTCGGACTTGTCCCGGTTCGCCTGCTCGGCCTGTTCGGCGGAGCGCGCGTTGCGCTCGGCCAGTGCCGCGTTGGCCAGGCGCAGGCGGATCGAATTGACGACGGTTTGGTGCGAATGGTTTGCGGCAATGCACAGAATCGACATATAGAGCCAGGTCATGGCGATCATGTGAATCGACGCATCTCCGAAGGCGTTGGGGATAAACACGCTGATGGCGGAGCCACCCGCCAGGATGGTCAGGAAAAAGGCCATCAGGTCGTGGGTGGCATTGCCGGCCACCGAATATGCCGCCGATCCGACGAAGGCGCAGGCGATCAGCAGGTCCAGGTGCTGGTCGAACCCGAACAAGGCACCGATGGCGCCCGAGGACAGGCCCAGCAGGCACATGCACACCGCATGCCATTGCATCCAGCGTCGCAGCGTGGCAGGGTTGGGTTGCTCAGGCAGCGCTGCATCGCGCCGAAATATCAGCCACAAGGCAATCGAGGCCACGATCGACGGCAGCGATACCGCAAGCCAGAACCAGATGCGTTCATGCGGCACGATGTCCCACGCCGCCAGCACCATGAGCGCGCGCAGGGCGATGGCGCTGATCACGTTGGCCGGCATGTTGCGGTGACCGAGCCGGAACAACTCGGACTGGACTTGCGGCTCGTAGTGGGTCAACCAGAAGGCCTGCATGCCACGCATTATTCCCGCACTGGCCGATCGGCTACACCCCTCGCGCGCGGGGGCTGGCCCTGGTTTGCGCGAAGGCTTCCTAGCGGCCGCGAATCCGGGGATCGAGCGCGTCCCGCAGCCCGTCTCCGATGTAGTTGACCGACAGCACGGTGAGTGAGATCGCGATCCCCGGCAACATCACCCGGTTCGGATACAACTGCAACTGGTCGACCGCGTCGAACAGCAGGCGGCCCCAGGTCGGGAAGTCGGGTGGAAAGCCCAGCCCCAGGAAGGACAACGCGCTCTCGACGATGATCGCGCCGGCAATGCCCAGAGCGGCCGCGACCATGATCGGACTGAGTGTGTTGGGCAGGATGTGGCGCAGGATCATGCGCACCGGCGGCGCGCCTATGGAGCGGGCGGCCAGCACGAATTCGCGTTCCTTGAGCGCCAGCACCTCGCCACGCACGATGCGCGCGGTCTGCATCCATGATGTAGCGCCGATGGAGATCACCATCAGCATGAAGATGCCAGCCTCGGGCCCCATGTTGGCCGACAGCGGCTCGCGGAACAGCATCACCATCACCAGCAGCAAGGGGCAGCAGGGGCAGCGCCAGAAACAGATCGGTCAGACGCATCAAAATGCCGTCCATGCTGCGGAAAAACCCGGCCGTGACGCCGATCAGGGTGCCGAGCAGCACGGCGATCGCCATCGCGGTCATGCCCACGGCGATCGACACCTGGCCGCCGGCCATCATGCGGGCAAACAGGTCGCGCCCGAGTTCGTCGGTGCCAAAGGGAAACTGCAGGCTCGGCGCGTGGTTGCGCATGCGCAGGTTGGCGTATCCCGGGTCGGTGCTCCACACCAGGGGTCCGACGATGACGAACAACAGGATGGAGACGAACACGGCCGCGCCGAGCAGCGCGCCCTTGTGCGTCTTGAACTGGTCCCATACGTCCAGCCACTGGCTGCGTGGGGGTCGGTCGGCCTGCTCGACGGCCATCGGTGAGCGTGCGGCGGCGTCAGTCATAGCGGATCCGGGGGTCGAGAATGCCGTACAACACGTCGGCAATCAGGTTGAAGGCCACGATCAGCACTGCAAAGATGAAGGTCAGCGTCTGCACCATCGGCAGGTCGTTGACCTGGATCGCGTTGATCAGCAACTGGCCCAGGCCGTTGACCTTGAACACCTGCTCGGTGATGATGGCTCCGGCAAAAATGGACGGTACACCCAGTGCGATCACGGTCACCACTGGAATCATGGAGTTGCGCAGCACGTGGATCAGTACCACGGTCTTTTCGCGCATGCCCTTGGCGCGCGCGGTGCGCACATAGTCCTGGCCAAGGTTGTCGAGCATCGAGGCGCGCATGTAGCGGCTCACCTGGGCGGCGTTGTACAAGGCCAGTACCGCCACCGGCATGACCATTTGCCTGACCTGCTCGACGAAGCTCGGCCATGAATTCACGACCAGCGTGGTGTCGTAGATGGATGGAAACCAGTTCAGGTGCACCGAAAACACGACGATCAGCAACACGCCGGTGAAAAACGTCGGCACCGAGAAACCGATCATCGAAACGAAGGTGCCGATCTGGTCGAACCAGCTGTATTGCTTGTACGCCGACAGCACGCCAATGGGAATGGCCAGCGAGACACCGACCAGGTAGCCCATGCCCACCACCCACAGGGTTTGCGGCATGCGCTGGATGATGAGTTCAGAGACCGGGCTGCGTGTTTGCCACGAGATCACGCGTTGCATGTCGGCGCCATAGGCGGTGCCGAAATAGTGGTCGATCAGATGCAACGGTTCAACCCAGAAAAACTGTTTGAGCCACAGCATGTAACGCACATAGCCTGGCTGGTCCAGGCCCAGGGCCTCGCGCATCGCGGCCTTGACTTCGGGCGGAACGGTCAGCGGGACATCGGACATCGGGTCGCCGGGCGCAAGCTCGAGCAACGTGAAGATGACCAGGCTGATGATCAGCACCGTGGGTACGGCGGTGAGCAGTCGGCGAAGCGTGTAAGTGAACATGCGAAGCGGATTCGGATGGGCCAGAGCGCAAAGGGCTCAGGCCTGAAAAAAGATCGGATGACCGCCACGGGGCTGGCGGACGGTTTGCCCGTCAGCCCCCGCGGTCAGGACCGTTATTACTTGACGCGGAACCAGTCAGCGACGTTCCACAACTCGCTGTCCCAGGTGTTGAGCTTCACACCACCCAGGTTGTTGGCATGTGCCGAAACGCGGCCACGGTCGACCAGCGGTACAACCACATAGCTGTCTTTGGTCAGCATGTCGTTGAGCTTCTTGGCGATGACGGCGCGCTTCTCGACGCCTGCCGTCGAACCCAGCTCCTTGACCAGCTTGTCATATTCCGGGTTGCAGTAGCGGTTCATGTTGGTGCCTTGCCACTGCGACTCGGGACGCGGAATCTTGTCGCAGACATGCTCGGCCAGATAGCTTTCCGGATCGGTGCCGTCAAAGTTGTTGGCATACATCTCGACGTCGGCGAAGAACTTCTGGAAGGTGTCAGGCGAACCCGCGTCACCACCGAAGAACACCGAGCCGGCGATGTTGCGCAACTCGACCTTGACGCCCAGTTCGTTCCACCACTGCTTGATCAAAGCCTGGAAGTTCTGACGCACCGCGTTGGTCGAGGTCTGGTACAGCATTTCCATCTTCACGCCGTCCTTGGCGCGCACACCGTCAGAGCCCATCTTCCAGCCGGCCTGGTCGAGCAGCGCCTTGGCGCCGGCCATGTCCTGCTTGATGCAATCGACGTTGCTCGAGGCAAAGGCGATGGGTGCCGGCACCAGATTGCAGGTCGGACGACCTGCCGGGCCGTAGCCGATCTCGACCAGCAAGGTGCGATCGATGGCCATCGACAAGGCCTTGCGCACGCGCATGTCGCGACAGATACGGGTGCGGGTGCTTGGTGGTCGCCCGTGCATCGCCGTGCTTGGCCGATGGATCGGTCAGGTTCATCTCGATGCGCTCGACCAGCGTGCCGAAGGCTGCGATGGTCTTGCCCTTGCCGCCCTTGCCCATCTTGGCCAGCACGTCGGGAGCCAGTTGCAGGTTCCAGGCGTAGTCGAATTCGCCGGTCTCCATGACCGCACGGCCGGCCGCTGCCGCGTCGCCACCTCCCTTGAAGGTCAGCGAGGCGAATGCCGGTTTGGCCGGGTCGCGGAAGTTGGGGTTGGCCACCATCTGGATCACGTCATTGGGACGGAAATCCTTGACCATGAACGGACCGGTTCCGACCGGGCCGAAGTTCTGCTTGGTGCAGCTGGGTGCCTTTTCGCCCAGGCAGTCCTGGAACTGTGCCTTTTGCAGGATAGGTGTGCCGGCGCCGCCGAACACCGAATAAGGATAGGGCGCCGCACTTTTGAAGCTGATGCGGACGGTGTTTGCATCAACTGCTGTCACCTTGTCGACCGGCGTGAAGATGTTGGCTTTGGCGCAGCCCTTGATGCCGGTGCAATAGTCGTAGGTGAAGACCACGTCGGCCGAGGTCAGCGCCGTGCCGTCCGACCATTTCAGTCCGGGTTTGAGTTTGTAGGTGATGGTCTTGAAGTCGGCGGCAAAACCACCGTTGGCGACGGTGGGCACTTCGGCTGCAAGCCAGGCCACCATTTCACCCTTTTCGTTGAAGCGGATCAGGGGTTCGAGGATCAGCGAAGCGGCCTCGACATCCTTGGTGCCGGTCGACAGGTAGGGATTGAGGATCGACGGCGCCTGCCAGTAGATGATGTTGACGTTGCCGCTGGAGCCGCGCTGGGCCAGCGCGCTTTGGGACAACGCGACGAGCGCGCCCAGGGCGATGAGGGAATAACGGGTTTTCACGTGGGACTCCTTTTCCTTGGAATGGTGGGTTTGCGAAAGGGTGCTCAGTGTGCCGCCGTTAATTCGGCGGTCGAATCATTATTGGTGTACAGATGGCAGGCCACCTGGCGCCTCGGCGCGACTTCGGTCAAGGCCGGTGCGCGCTCGTGGCATTGCGGCATGACCTGCGGGCAACGCGTACTGAACGCGCAACCCTTGGGCGGATTTGATGGCGAGGGCACGTCGCCGGTGAGCACGATGCGCTGGCGCACCGCCTCGGTCGTCGGGTCTGGCTCGGGCACGGCCGACAACAAGGCCTGAGAGTAGGGGTGTTGCGGGTCTTCGTACAGGGCGTCGCGATCGGCCAGTTCCACGATACGGCCCAGGTACATCACCGCGACCCGGTTCGCGATATGCCGCACCATGGACAGATCGTGGCTGATGAACAGGTAGGTCAGGCCGTGACTCTGTTGCAGGTTCTCCAGCAGGTTCACGACCTGGGCCTGGATCGACACGTCCAGCGCGGCAATCGGCTCGTCGCAGACGATGAACTTGGGGTTGAGCGCCAGCGCCCGCGCGATGCCGATGCGCTGGCGCTGGCCGCCGGAGAACTCATGCGGATACCGGTTGGCGAAATTGCGGTTGAGCCCGACCTGATCGAGCAACTCGTAGATGCGTTCACGCTGCTCGGCCTTGCCCATGCGCGTGTGTTCGAGCAGTGGCTCGCCGATGATGGAAGCCACCGTCATGCGCGGGTTCAGGCTGGCCTGCGGATCCTGGAACACCATCTGCATGGTGGGCCGCAACTGGCGCAATTCCTCGCGCCCGGCCGCCACCACGTCCTTGCCGTCGATGATGATCTGCCCCTCGGTCGGCTCATACAGCCGCAACACCGCACGGGCGCAGGTGGATTTGCCACAGCCCGATTCGCCCACCAGTCCGAGCGTTTCGCCCGCCGGGATGTCGAAACTGACACCGTCGACCGCTTTCACGTCGCCGGTGTGCCGGCGCAGCAACCCTGTGTGGATCGGGAAATACATCTTGAGCCCGCGCACCTGCACCAGCGCAGGCGGCGTGGCCTCGGGCGCGGGAACCGCGCGTGTGGTGGCGCTGGTGTCAGGCATCACGCGCCTTTCCGGTCTTGGCATCCCAAAAGCAGGCCACGTCGTGGTTGGGGGCGATCGTGAGCCGCTGCGGATTCTCGCGGCCGCAGCGCTCCATCGCCATGGCGCAGCGGGGCCGGAAGGCGCAGGCCGATGGCGCCGCCTTGAGGATCGGGGGCTGACCCTCGATCACCTCGAGTTGCGCTGCACGCGCACCATGGAGGTGCGGAATCGTCTTGAGCAGGGCCCGGGTATAGGGGTGTTCCGGTCGTGCGAACAGCTCCTCGATCGGCGCCATCTCGACGATCTGCCCGCCATACAGCACCATGGCCCGGTCGGCGATGCCGGCGATCACGCCCAGGTCGTGGGTGATCCAGACGATGGCCATGCCCAGGCGCTGGCGCAACTCGCGCACCAGTTCCAGGATCTGGGCCTGAATCGTCACGTCGAGTGCGGTAGTCGGCTCGTCGGCAATCAACACCTTGGGGTCGCAGGCCAGCGCGATCGCGATCATCACGCGCTGGCGCATGCCGCCGGAGAACTGGTGCGGATAGTCCGTCAGCCGACGCTCGCGCGTCGGGAATGCCCACCAGTTCCAGTAGCTCCCAGGCCCGTTTTGGCGCCGCCGCCTTGTCCATGCCCATGTGCTCGCGCAGCGGCTCCATGATCTGGAATCCTACGGTGAACACCGGGTTCAGCGAGGTCATCGGGTCCTGGAAGATGAAGCCGATGCGGGCGCCCCGGATGGCGCGCAACTGCTCGTCCGAGCAGCGTAGCAGGTCGAGCCCGTCGAACAACACCGATTCGCCGTTGACAACGGCTGGCGGGCTCGGCAACAGGCCGAGCAGCGACATCATCGTCACCGACTTGCCGGATCCGCTTTCACCCACGACGCCGAGCAACTCCCCGGGCTTGAGATCGAAACTCACGGAATTGACGGCATGTACGTCGCCAGTTCGGGTTTTGAACCGGGTATTGAGTCGCGTGACCTGAAGGACAGGCGGCGGGCTTTCTGACAATTCGGGCAATTGCGATCCTAAGGTGATTCGGAGTGGCCATGGCGTCGGATTGCGGGCTGATTGGCGCGCACATCGGCACACTTGCGTTTCGGCAACCGCCAGACTACTTGCGGCTGGCATTGGCACTTGTTGCACGGGATTATGGGGCGGATTGGCACCGGCTTTACCTAGGGAATACGATTGCGTCGGTGAGCTTGACGCAGCCTGTCTTGCAGACTATCCACTACGATGTGTCCATGTCAGAAAGCCCCGATCCCGATCCCGATCAGTCAGGCAAAGCATTGCGGCGCGAGGCAGATCCGCGCTTTTATGGGCGACCGGATCAGGGCTGGCGCCAGCGCATGTACATCATCATCTTCGAGGCCGACACCCGCGCCGGACGCTGGTTCGACCTGACGCTGATCGCTGCCATCTTGCTCAGCCTGGCGGTGGTGGTGCTTGACAGCATGGCGTCGATGCATGCCCGCTTTGCGCGCGAGTTGATGGCGCTCGAATGGACCTTCACGCTGCTGTTCACCGCCGAATACCTGGCGCGGCTGTCCTGTGTGCGCCGTGCCGGCAGTTATGCGCGCAGCGCGTTTGGCATCATCGATCTGCTGGCGGTGTTGCCAACCTATCTGGCGCTGCTGGTGCCGGGGGTCAATGCCTTGGTCGACGTGCGGGTGCTGCGCCTGCTGCGCGTGTTCCGGATCCTCAAGCTCACTCGACTATGTGGCCGAGTTCGGCGCGCTCGGCCACGCTCTGGCGGCGTCGCGACGCAAGATCCTGGTGTTCATGTCCTTCGTGATGCTGGTGGTGCTGGTCATGGGTACGCTGATGTATGTGGTCGAAGGGCCGGAAAATGGCTACACCAGCATTCCGGTCGGCGTGTACTGGGCCATCACGACGATGACCACGGTCGGCTTCGGCGACATCACGCCGCGCACCGATCTGGGCCGCGCCATCGCCTCGCTGATGATGTTGATCGGATGGGGCACGCTGGCCGTGCCGACCGGCATCGTCAGCGCCGAGTTCACCGCACAGCGCACACATCGCGAGCCGACCACACGTACCTGCCATGAATGCCTCAGTGAAGGCCATGTACCCAGCGCACGGTTCTGCCGCGACTGCGGCGCGGCCTTGCCGCCGTGGCGCAGGGACCATGCGCCGGCAGCTACGGTCCGGCCATCGGAGCCGGATCGGGATTGAGCCTACAAGTCGTTTGCAGGCTTCGGGTTTGAGCTGGTGCTGCGCTATGCCCTGCCCGACAGGTTCCTAGCGCCGAACCAGTTGCACACCCAGTTCGTGCGACAGGCGGGGGTGCGCTACCTTGGTATACGGTGGCTTGGGCCAGATCCAGTCGCGTTCGTTGAACAAGGCCCGCACTGCGTTGATGTCGCAGTGGTAGGGTGGGCCCTGGATGCGGCCCTCCTCGGTCGCCGCCGGCCGGACCATCTGCATGAACAGGCCCCACAGACTGGCGCCGGGCACCAGCCAGCGATGCAGGTTGCGCGCGTACGCCCACCAGTGGTCCGGGTGCAATGCGCACAGGCAGGTCTGTTCGTACACCGCGTCGAAGCTGCCACCCGGTTCGAACTGCAGCACATCGGCCTGTAACACCTCGGCCACCAGTCCTTGCTGGTGCAGCAAGGACCGGGTCCGGTTCACCGCCGCATCGGCATAGTCGAGCGCAGTGACTTTGAATCCGCGCCGTGCCAGTTCAGCCACGTCCCAGCCGCTGCCACACCCCGGAACGACGATGCGACAGGGTGGGAGCGCGCCGCTGTCGAGCCAGTGCAGCAGTTGCGGGCCCGGTGCGCCGCGGTCCCAGGATGTCTGATCGCTATCAAAGCGCTCTTGCCAGAATTCGACGGTTGGTCCGGTCATGTGCCGCCTTGTAATCTGTGCTTTGGCTCAGCGCCTGGTTGCTGCGCGATGCGCCGCATCGGCCACCGCCAGCGCCGTCATGTTGACGATGCGTCGTACCGTGGCCGACGGCGTGATCACGTGGGCCGATCGCCGCCGCGCCCAGCAGGATCGGACCGACCGTGACGCCGTGGCCGCCGGTGATCTTGAGCACGTTGAACAGGATGTTGGCCGCGTCCAGGTTCGGGCAGATCAGGATGTTGGCTTCGCCCTCGAGCTTGCTGTCCATCAGCGCATTGCGCCGCATCGTCTCGGACAGGGCCGCGTCGCCGTGCATCTCGCCGTCGCATTCGACATCCGGCGCCATGCGCGCAGAACAGCTCGTGCGCCAGGCGCATCTTGATCGCCGACTTGCGTTTGGACGTGCCGAAGTTGGAGTGCGACAGGAAGGCCACCTTGGGTGGCAGGCCGAAGCGGCGCACCTCGTCGGCCGCCATCAGCGCGATGCTGGCCAGCTGCTCGGCATCCGGGTCTTCGTTGACATGGGTGTCGGCGATGAACAGGGTGCGCTTGTCCAGCATCAAGGCGTTCAGCGTGGCCAGACCGGTGCGCGCCCTTTTGCACGCCGATGACGTCGCGCACATGGTCCAGGTGGCTGTCAAAGCGCCCGACCAGGCCGCACAGCATGGCGTCGGCGTCGCCGAGATGCACCATCAGCGCGGCGATGGTGGTGTTGGAGCGGCGCACCGCCGCCTTGGCCGCCTCGACCGAGACGCCGCGGCGGCCCATGAGCCGGTGGTAGGTCTCCCAGTACTGGCGAAAGCGCGGGTCGTCCTCCGGGTTGACGTTTTCCACATCGCACGCCAAGCTTCAGGCGCAGGCCGGCCTTGGCCAGCCGCGCCTCGATCACCGCCGGTCGCCCGATCAGGATCGGGTGCGCCAGGCCTTCGTCCACCGCGACCTGCACCGCGCGCAGCACGCGTTCGTCCTCGCCCTCGGCATAGGCGACGCGTTTGGCACTGGCCGGCGACGGCCTTGGCGGCGGCGAACACCGGGCGCATGAACATGCCGGTCTGGTAGACGAAGCGCGACAGCTGCTGGCGGTAGGCGTCCATGTCGTCGATCGGACGCGTGGCCACGCCGGAGTCGGCCGCGGCCTTGGCCACGGCCGGCGCGATGCGCATGATCAGGCGCGAATCGAAGGGCGTGGGGATCAGGTAGTCGGGGCCGAACACCAGTTCCTTGCCGGCATAGGCGTTGGCCACTTCTTCGCTGATGTCGGCCTTGGCCAGGTCGGCGATCTGGCGCACGCAGGCCAGCTTCATCTCCTCGGTGATCTTGGTGGCGCCGCAGTCGAGCGCGCCGCGGAAGATGTAGGGGAAACACAGCACGTTGTTGACCTGGTTCGGGTAGTCCGAGCGGCCGGTGGCGATGATGCAGTCGGGCCGCGCCTGCCTTGGCCAGTTCGGGCCGGATCTCGGGCTCCGGGTTGGCCAGCGCCAGGATGATGGGCGCGCGGCCCATGGTCTTGACCATGTCCTGCGTCAACACGCCGGCGGTGGAGCAGCCCAGGAACACGTCGGCGCCGTTGACCACGTCGGCCAGCGTGCGCGCGTCGGTGTCCTGCGCGACCCGCTGCTTGGACTCGTCGAAGCCGCCGGGGCGGCCGTTGTAGATCACACCCTTGGAGTCGCAGACAAACACGTTCTTGCGCAGCACGCCCAGGCCGACCATCACGTCCAGGCAGGCCAGCGCCGCGGCACCGGCGCCCGAGACCGCGACCTTGACCTCGTCGATCTTCTTGCCCACCAGTTCCAGACCGTTGAGCAGGGCCGCGGCCGAGATGATGGCGGTGCCGTGCTGGTCGTCGTGGAACACCGGGATGTTCATGCGCTCGCGCAGCTTGCGCTCGATGTAGAAGCACTCCGGCGCCTTGATGTCTTCCAGGTTGACGCCGCCCAGCGTGGGCTCCATGGCGGCGATCATGTCGACCAGCTTGTCCGGGTCGCGTTCGGCCAGCTCGATGTCGAACACGTCGATGCCGGCAAACTTCTTGAACAGGCAGCCCTTGCCCTCCATCACCGGTTTGGCCGCCAGCGGCCCGATGTCGCCCAGGCCCAGCACCGCCGTGCCGTTGGTGATGACGCCCACCAGGTTGCCGCGCGAGGTGTATTCGGCCGCCAGCGACGGATCGGCCTCGATGTCCAGGCAGGGATAGGCCACGCCCGGCGAGTAGGCCAGCGACAGGTCGCGCTGGTTCGACAAGGCCTTGGTCGGTGTGACCGAAATCTTGCCGCGGGTCGGGCTGCGGTGGTATTCGCGGGCGGCTTCGCGCAGCGCGTGTTCTGCGGGAGAGAGTTCTTTGGCCATACTGATTTCCTGTTGGTGTGGTAATTTGCACCCAAGCCTGAAGGCTACCCGAAACCGGGGCTGGTTAGCGTTGGTAGTTATGCGGGGTCCGGTGACATCCGATGCCGTTCCCGCATCCAGGGTGTAAGGCATGCGCATACAGTGGCTTGGGGCGCCACTGGCCGGAAACACGGTTTGGAGTTGCGACTCCAGCGGCTGGCGGCAGGTGCAGGTAAGCTCAGGTTTTCTTTCCACGGCCGCCATACGGCTTTTGGCAATCCATGCAAGACATCTCCAGCACCCTTGAATCCGCCCTCGCGCTGCAGCGTCAGGCCTATCTGGCGCATCCGGTGCCGGGTTTCGACGAGCGGGTGGCCGACCTGCGCACTTTGCAGCGCTTCATCCGCGAGAACAAGCAGGCCTTGTGCGATGCGATCAGCGCCGACTACGGCCACCGCTCGCAGCACGAGACCCTGCTGGCCGAGATCTTTCCCGCGCGTCGACGGCGTGGACCATGTGATCAAGCATCTGCGTGGCTGGATGAAGCCGCAACGCCGCGGTGTCGATCTGCGCAACTTTTTCGGCGCGCGCAACCGGGTCATTCCGCAGCCGCTGGGCGTGGTCGGCGTGATCGTGCCGTGGAACTTCCCGATCAACCTGAGCCTGGTGCCCTGACCTACATCTTTGCCGCCGGCAACCGCGCCATGGTCAAGATGAGCGAGAACTCGCGTCACCTGGCGCATCTGCTGATCGAGAAGATGCCGGCCTACTTCCCGCCCGAGAAGCTGCAGTTCTTTGACGAGACCGGGGGCGTGGGCATCGCGTTTTCCCAGCTCAATTCGACCATCTGCTGTTCACCGGTTCCGGGCAGACCGGCCGTGCGGTGATGGCGGCAGCGGCGCAGAACCTGTGCCCGGTGACGCTGGAGCTCGGCGGCAAGGCGCCCGCCATCCTGTGCGACGACTTCCCGCTCGGCAGGCGGCCGAGCGCATCCTGTTCGTCAAGTACCTGAATGCCGGGCAGATCTGCACCTCGGTCGACCATCTGTGGATGCCGCAGGCCAAGATCGACGCAGTTCGTCAAGCAAGCGCAGAAGATCGTGCCTCGGCGTTATCCGTCGCTGGCGTCCACCGACTACACCTCCATCATCGACCAGGTTGCGTTCGACCGCCTGCTGGCGGTGCTGGACGATGCGCGCGAGCGCGGTGCCACGGCTGGTGCAGTTGGTGCCCGGCCCCGCGTTCGACCGCGCCACGCGCAAGATCGCGCCGCATATCGTGCTCGATGCACCGCCCGAGGCGATGGTGTGGCAACGCGAGATCTTCGGTCCCATCCTGCCGATCCGCGGCTACACCACACTCGAGACCGTGGTCGACGCCGTCAACGCAGGGCCGCGGCCCTTGGCGATCTACCCGTTCAGCAACGATCCCGAGGTGGTGCAGATGCTGCTCGATCGCGTGATGTCGGGCGGCGTGTCGGTCAACGACGCCTTGTTCCATGTCGGCCAGCATGACCTGCCGTTCGGCGGTGTCGGTGATTCGGGCATGGGCCACTATCACGGCAAGGAGGGGTTTCAGACCTTCTCCAAGTTGCGACCGGTGTTCTACCAGGCGCGCTTTTCGACGCTGAAGTTCCTGATGCCGCCATACGGCTGGTTTGCCAACAAGGTGCTGGCGTTCCTGACGCGCTGATACGCCAGGCGCTCAGCGCGCGATGGCCCGGGTCCAGGCACTCGCGCGAAACGGGGGTGGTATTTTGCGCGTGCAAGGCGGCAGATGCTGCCCGGTCAGGTCAACAGGTCGTGCAGGCTGCGTGCGATTACCTTGGTAGCGCGGCGCAGGTCTTCGAGCACGAGCCGCTCGTCGGCGCGTTTGGCATTGGATTCGCGCACCGTGCGCGGGCCTGCGCCATAAATCACGCCGGGTATGCCGGCTTCGCAGAACAGGCGCACATCGGTATATAGCGGCGTTCCGAGCGCCGGGATCTTCTCGCCGAACACCTGTTCACCGTGTTTTTGCAAGGCATCGACCAGGGGCTTGTTGCCGGGCAGCGGGCGCATGGCATTGGCCAGCAGCAGGCGCCGGATGTCGACCGTGACGCCGGGGATGGCCTTAGCCGCGTCGTCGATGATGCCGCGCAGCGTGGCCTCGACCTCGGCCGGGTTTTCCTCGGGAATCATGCGCCGGTCGAGTTTGAAGCTGGCGCGCCCGGGCACGACATTGGTATTGGTACCGCCTTCGATCGTGCCCACGTTCAGGTAGGGATGCGTGATGCCCTCGACCTGGGAGCGGACCTGCTTGTACAAGGAGTTCTGCGCATACAAGGCCTGCAGGATCTGCACCGCCGCGTGAATCGCGTCGACACCGGAGTCGGGAATCGCCGCATGTGCCATCTTGCCGTGCACCGTCACTTCCATCTGCAGGCAGCCGTTGTGCGCGGTGATGACCTGGTAGCTGAAGCCGGCCGCCACCATCAGGTCTGGCGCGATGATCTTGTGGCGCAGCAACCAGGCCGGGCCGATCTCGCCGCCGAACTCCTCGTCATAGGTGAACAGCAGTTCCACGCAGCCTTTCACCGGCCGGGCCACCGCTTCGAGCGCACGCATGGCGAAGGTGTAGGTGGTGAAGTCGCATTTGCTGACCGCCGCGGCGCGGCCGTAGATGACGCCGTCGACGATCTCTCCGCCATAGGGGTCATGGCTCCATCCCTCGCCTGGCGGCACCACGTCGCCGTGGGCATTGAGCAGCACGGTCGGGCCGGCGCCGTACTTGCGTCGCACCACCAGGTTGGTGACCGACTGCATGCCGACGGCCCGGACTTCGGCGTCGGGCACCGCATGTTGCTCGACCTCGATGCCCATGGCCGACAACAGTTCGGCCGTGCGCTCGGCGTGCGGCGCATTGTTGCCGGGCGGGGTGTCGGTTGGCACGCGCAGCAGTTGTTGCAGGAAGCTGACTTGTTCATCGAAATGCTGGTCGATCCAGGCGTCGAGTTGGGCGTAGGTGGTCATGGCTTTCAGTGTGTGGGACGGGTCAGCAGGCTTGCGCCGTCAGTTGCAACAGGTGCTCAAATGCCTGCACGGCCAGTTGCATGTCGTCGCTGGTTGTGGATTCGAGCGGGTTGTGGCTGATGCCGGCGTTTTCGCCGCGCACGAACAGCATCGCCTGGGGCATGACTTCATGCAGCTTCATCGCGTCGTGACCGGCGCCGCTGGTCATGGTGTGCAGCGGCACGCCCAGCGCCTGCACGGCCTGTTCCCAGCGTGCCTGCCAGGCGGGCGCGCTGGGTGCTGCGGCAGCCCGCATGGTCTCTTCGATGGTGTGCCGCAACTGGCGCCGGTGGCAGACTTCCTGCAGCGCCGCCAGTACGTCGCGGACCAGCGCATCGCGCCCGACGTCGGACGGTGCGCGCAGATCGAGCGAGAACTGGCAGCGCCCCGGCACGACATTGATGGACCCGCCGGGCACCTGAAGCTGGCCGACAGTGGCCACCGAGTCGGCATCCTGCAATGCGCGCCGCTCGAGCGCCAGCACCATTTCTGCGGCACCAGCGGCAGCATCGCTGCGCCGGTTCATCGGCGTGGTACCTGCATGGCAGGCGGTTCCGACAAACTCGACGATGTAACGCACACTGCCGTTGATCGATGTCACCACACCCAGAGGCAGGTCGAGTTCGCCGAGTACCGGGCCCTGCTCGATGTGCACTTCGACAAAGCCCAGGTATTGTTCTGGATCGCGTTGCAGCGCGGCGATGCCGTCAACGTCCAGGCCGGCATGCGCCATGGCCTGGCGCATCGTGATGCCGTCGGCGTCCTGCTGCTCCAGCCACTGCGAGCGGAAGTCGCCGATCAAGGCGCCAGAGCCCAGAAAAGTGGCTTTGTAGCGTTGCCCTTCCTCTTCGGCAAAGCCGACCACCTCGATGTCGAATGGCAGGCGCTTGCCGCTGCGATGGAGTTCGCGCACGCAAGCCATGGGTACGAAGATGCCGAGCCGGCCGTCGTATTTGCCGCCATTGCGCACGGTGTCGTAGTGGCTGCCTGTCATCAGGGTGCGGGCGCCGGCGGTCAGGGCCTTGTAGCGTCCGACCACATTGCCGACGGCGTCGATCTGCACCGTATCGAAACCACATTCGTGCATCCATTTAAGGAGCTGCGCTGCACAGGCGCGGTGGGCGTCGGTCAGGTAGGTGACGGTGAGTTGGCCTTTCTCTGCGTAGCCGGGGTCGGAGTGCATGCTGAGCTGCTCCTGCCAATCCCAGACCTGGTTGCCCAGCTCCGGCGCTTCGGCGAACTTGTCGTTCAGGCGCAACTCGACGATGCGGTGAATGTTGCGCAGGCATTCCGGCAATTCGACGTCCGGGTGGTTGTTTGCCCGACGCTCGAAGGCGGCCAGGATCTGCGACTTGGTCAGGCCGGTGCCGCGCGGGCCGCGCACCGCCAGAATGAACGGGAAGCCGAAGCGCGCCGCATACTGGGCGTTGAGCCGTGCGATGGTGGCCAGTTCGTCGGCGCTGCACTGGGTCAGTCCGGCCTTGTTCTGCTCGTTTGTGGATTCCGCCGTCAGGGTATTGCTCTGCATGGCCTTGCCGGCCAGTTCCGGGTGGGCCCGGATCAGTCTGATCTGCGCTTCGCGACCAGCCGCGCGCAATACCTGCACCATGGTGTGCTTGAGGTGCGCCAGCGATCGGAACGGCCGGCTGGCCAGCGCCTGTTCGGCAATCCATGGCGAGTGTTCGTACAAGCCGTCGAGCATGGTGCAGGCTTGTGCGTGCGGCGCTGCATTGAGTTGTTCCAGGGTCAGGTGGGGCATGGCGGTGCGGGTATCAGCCGGTGTAGGGGTGGGTCTTTTTCCAGTGCCGCGCGAGGTCCAGGCGCCGGCAGATCCAGACCCGGTCGTGCGCCGTGATGTGATCGAGGAAACGCTGCAGCGCCCGCATGCGGGCGGGCCGCCCGAGCAGCCGGCAATGCATGCCGATGCTCAGCATGCGGGGTGTGTTGGCACCATCGGGATCGCCTTCGGCGTACAACACGTCGAAGGCATCGCGCAGGTAGGTGAAGAAGTCCTCGCCCTGGGCGAATCCCTGGGCCGACGAAAAACGCATGTCGTTGGTGTCCAGCGTATAGGGCACGATGAGTTGCGCAGCGACGCTTCCGTCGGTCTTGCGCACCTGCATCCAGAACGGCAGGTCGTCGCCGTAGTAGTCGCTGTCGTATTCAAAGCCGCCGTAGTCGGCTACCAGCCGACGGGTATTCGGGCTGTCGCGGCCGGTGTACCAGCCCAGCGCGCGTTCGCCGGTCATCTGCGCAATGATGTCCATGGCGACGCGCATGTGCTCGCGCTCGGTCGCCTCGTCCATGCCCTGGTAGCTGATCCAGCGCCAACCGTGGCAGGCAATTTCATGGCCGAGCTCCTTGAATGCGGCGGTCAGTTCCGGGTGGCGCTGCAGCGCCATGCTTACGCCGAACACCGTCAGCGGCAACTTGCGCTGCTCGAATTCGCGCAGGATGCGCCAGACGCCGGCGCGCGAGCCATATTCGTAGATGCTCTCCATGCTCAGGTGGCGATCGGCGAATGCAGGCGGGTTGAACATCTCGGACAGGAACTGCTCCGAGGCGGGGTCGCCGTGCAGTACGGCGTTCTCGCCGCCTTCTTCGTAGTTGAGCACGAACTGCACCGCGATACGGGCGCCGCCAGGCCATTGCGCATGTGGCGGCTTGCGGCCGTAGCCGATCAGGTCGCGGGGATAGGCGGCGGTGCTGTCGTAGGGGGTCGAAAAGGTCGTCATGGTTCAGGCCAGGGCCATGGTGATGTCGTTGCTCGGGACGCTGCGTTCGAGTTCCAGGTTGTCCTGCACATGCGCCAGATGCTCGGCCATCAGCCGTGCGGCAGTGTCGGCATCGTGGGCGGCCAATGCGCGTACCAGTTGCACGTGCTCCTGGTTCGAGTGTCGGGCCTCGCGGCCGCTTTGGTACATCAGCGTGATCAGCGCGCAACGTGCGATCAGCTGGCCCAGCATCTGCGCCAGCACCTGGTTGCCCATCAGTTCGGCCATGCGCACATGAAAGTCGCCCAGCAGTTCGGTGCGCCCGCGTGCGTCGTCCTGATCAATGGCCGCTTTTTCCTGCGCAATATGCGCACGCAAGCTGCGGATCTGCGCCGGTGTCGATTGCAGCGCAAAGGCCCGGGCCATTTCGCATTCGAGCATGCGGCGTACCGCGAACACCTGGCGCGCCTCGTCGGCGGAAGGGGCGGCCACGAAGGCGCCGCGCGCCGGCTCCAGCGTCACCAGCTGGTGCTGCGACAGCTGCAGCAAGGCCTGGCGCACCAGGGTGCGCGAGACGCCGAAATGATCGGCCAGCTTCTGCTCGGCCAGTTTGCTTCCGGGCAACAGGCGGTGTTCGACAATGGCCCGGGTCAGGGCCTGCACGATCAGCGCGGTTGATGATGACTCCATCGCGGCATGATAGCGGCGGGCGGGAAAAGTGTATACACTTTTGTGTCGTCAACCTGCGCAAGCAGGCGTTGCAGCGCGTCTTCGCAGGTCACTGGCTTGCGGCACCAGGAGAATGTCATGGGATTGAGCACACATGTACTGGACACCATGCACGGTGTTCCAGCAGCTGGCATGCAGGTCGCGCTGTATACGACAAGCGGCGACGCGGCCACGCTGGTGCGGCGCATCACGCTGAACGGCGACGGGCGTAATCCCGATGGACTGCTATACGACAACGCCAGCCTGAAAGCTGGCACGTATCGGCTGGTTTTCGACGTGGCGGGGTATTTCCGCGCGCGACGTGTTGCCTTGCCCGATCCGCCGTTTCTGGACCAGGTCAGCCTGGATTTCGGTATCGCCGACACCCTGGCGCACTACCATGTGCCGCTGCTGGTCAGTCCCTGGAGTTATTCGACCTACCGAGGATCGTGAGAGCCTCGGAGGCAATCGCTACATCTGGCCTTCGGTCAGCGTGTCAAGCTGGAATTTCCCGCTCTTGTCCCACAACCAGACATCACTGTAGGTGACCCGTCCCATACGGGCGGGCACAGGGTAGGGTGCCGCCGCGCGCACGGTGCGCACGATCTCGCTCATGACCTCGGGCGCATGTTTCGGCGCCCGGCGCCAGTGCACCTGGGTCACCTGACCCTGGCGGTCGATGTCGACGTCGAGCACGCCGATGGCATAAAGATGGGGTTGCAGCATGCCCTTGTAGATACGCTGCGCATTGTGGGCATACAGGTGAGTGGCGGCGTCGCGCCGGTAGGCCTGCGCGTTCAGGGCGTTGGAGACCGCAGGCAACTGGCTGACCGGTGGGATGATCACGGCCGGCGGAACACCCGTGCTGGCAGGAGCCGATGGCGCAGGCATGGTCGGAGTCGGCAACGTGGCCGCTGGCGGTGCCGCGGGGGCTGGCTCGGGTGTGCTGCGATAGGGCGCGGCGCAACTGGCCAGCAAAGCGGCGATACCGGAAAAACCCCAGAGCAGCAGTGGGCGGGAGGGTCTGTTCAAGATGGTCTCCGGTGACAGACGATGGTCAAGGTCAATGCATGGCGTTGGCGGGAGCCCAGTCGGGCGACCGGGTGGCGCCTGCACAGGCATACTGTGGCTGATTTTGGCTTATCGGCACCCCCGTGCCTTGTCTTGTGCGGTAACAAGTCGTGAAACATGCGGATTTGGCTTTTGAACGACTCGCCGGTGAACCGGCGATGTGGGTCACGGTGGATGCGACCCAGGGCTCTGTGCCGCGTGACGCGGGCACCTGGATGGCGGTGTTCGCGGATGCCGTGGTCGGCACCATAGGCGGCGGTCATGTCGAACACCAGGTCATGGCGCAGGCGCGTCGGCAGCTGGCCGGCGAGTCCGGCCCGCCAGTGCTGCGCTTTGCGCTCGGCCCCAGCCTGGGCCAGTGCTGCGGTGGCGTCATGATGCTTAGACTGGAGCCAGTGGACCGCACCTCGATCGCCTGGCTCCGGACGCGACTGGACCGTACCCGCACGCCGCTGGCCCTGTTCGGTGGCGGCCACGTCGGGCATGCGCTGGTCGATGTGCTGGCGCGCCTGCCCTTTGCGGTGACCTGGATCGACAGCCGCGACAGTGTGCTGCCCACGCAGACGGCGCGCACGGTGGTGTGCGAGCATTCCGAGCCGGTCCAGGCGGCCGTGGCGCATCTGGCGCCGGGCAGTGCCGTGCTGATCATGAGCTTCAGCCATGCGGAAGACCTGGACATCGTGGCGGCCTGCCTGCAACGCCTGCGAGGCTCGGACGACCTGCCCTATATCGGACTGATCGGCAGCCAGACCAAATGGGCGTCCTTTCGTCACCGGTTGTCGGAGCGCGGATTTCGTGATGACGAACTGGCGCGCGTCATCTGCCCGATCGGCTTGGCCGGTTTGCCAGGCAAGGAGCCCGAGGTGATTGCCGTCGCCGTGGCGGCGCAGTTGTTGCAATGGCGCCCGCGCCTTGAGTCGGCGTCCCGGGCAGGCGAGCCGATTGCCAAGTCGGTATTGAAATGAGTACAAAATTGTATACACTCTGGCGTCCAAGTCGCAGCGGAGCCGGGCCCGTGCGCTGACTGAACCGCTTCCCGAGAGACCCGACCTATGGAAAGTTATTACCTCGACTGGGCCAACCTGCTGCTGCGCTGGGTGCATGTCATCACCGCCATCGCCTGGATTGGCTCCTCGTTCTATTTCGTCTTTCTCGACAGCAGCCTGGTTCCGCCCACGTCCTCGGACCTGCGCGAGCAAGGTGTTGGAGGCGAGTTGTGGGCGGTGCATGGTGGCGGGTTCTACAACCCGCAGAAATATGCCGTCGCGCCCAAGCTGGTGCCGGAGCACCTGCACTGGTTCTACTGGGAGAGTTACAGCACCTGGCTGTCGGGCTTCGCGTTATTCACGGTGTCCTATCTGTGGAGCGCGCGCACCTACCTGATCGACACTTCGCTGGTGAATTGGTCCAGCGGCGCGGCGATCAGCGTCGCGGTGTCGTTCCTGGCGGTATTCTGGATTCTGTACGACCTGATCTGCCGCGGCTTTGGCGGTCGCCGCCATGGCGACGCGATCGTCGGCGCGCTGGTGCTGGTGGTGGTGTGCCTGGCGTCCTGGCTGGCCTGTCACTGGTTTGCCGGTCGGGCGGCCTTTTTGCTGGTGGGGGCGATGATTGCCACCGCGATGAGCGCGAATGTGTTTTTCGTCATCATTCCGGGTCAGCGCACCACGGTCCAGGCCTTGCGCGAAGGGCGCGCGGTGGACCCTATCCATGGCCAGCGCGCCAAGCAGCGCAGCGTGCACAACACCTATTTCACGCTGCCGGTGTTGTTTGCGATGCTGAGCACCCATTACAGCTTCACCTACAGCCATGCCAGCAACTGGGTCGTGCTGATCCTGATGATGTTTGCCGGCGCGGCGATCCGGCAGTACTTTGTCATGCGCCACGGTTTCAAGCTCGGGCGCAATCGCCATCCCTGGCCCTATGCCCTGGTGGGTGTGGCCGTTATCGTGGCTCTCATCGTCTGGCTGCGACCGCCGCCGGCGGTCGCAGCGCCAGGTGCGCCAGGCGTGGCAATGCCCGCTGCACCGGTGGCTTTTGACGAGGTGCAGCAGGTGATTGCGCAGCGCTGCGCCATGTGCCATGGCGCCGCAGTGCAAATGAAGAATGTGCGGCTCGATTCACCCGGCTCCCTCAAGCAGCACGCACTGGCGGTATACCAGCAGGCTGTCGTCACCCAGCTCATGCCGATGAACAACGCCACCGCCATCACGGACGCCGAGCGCGCCCTGATCGGCCGCTGGTTCGATCAGGGTGCAAAGGTCGACTGAGTTTGTGTGTGGGGTCAGGCGGCGCCCAAAGTCGCTGGCCATGATTTGCCGACCGACGGGGCGTAGTCCCGCCAGCGACAATCGCCGGCCATATGATGGATCAAGGCCGCACCGGCGTAGTTGCGGTACGCTCACATTTGTTCCTCTCCTCGTTGACATTACCTCCCATGCCTCCCGCTTCATCGGCCGCCGGTGTGGTCAGCCCGCCGTTGGCGCGCCGACCAGATCAATCCCCCACACCCCACTCGTCCCCCAGTCAGGCGCCCATGCCCGCCATACCCCACCGCGCGCATGAAGACGTGCTGGCCCTTGTCACCGGAACCCTGATCGTGGCGCTTGGCGTCGTATTGTTCGGCCAGGCCGGCCTGCTTACGGGCGGGACGGCAGGCCTGGCATTCTTGCTGCACTACCAAACCGGTCTGGCGTTTGGCTGGGCGTTTTTTCTGGTCAATCTGCCTTTTTATGCGTTTGCCTGGCGCCGCATGGGGCGCGTGTTCACACTCAAGACATTTGCCGCCGTGAGCCTGTTGTCGGTCTTCACGCAGTGGTTGCCGCATGGAATCGGTATCGAATACCTGGCCCCGGGTCTGTCTGCCGTGCTGGGTGGCTCCCTGTGTGGCGTCGGCATGCTGATCCTGTTCCGGCACCGCGCCAGCCTGGGCGGCATGAACGTGCTGGTGTTGTATCTGCAGGAGCGCATGGGCTGGCGGGCCGGCACCGTGCAGATGGCCATCGACAGTCTGATCGTGGTGGGCGCGCTGTGGATTGCCGATCCGTCGCGGGTTGCCTGGTCGGTGCTGGGCGCGGTGGTGCTCAACCTGGTGCTGGCAGTCAACCATCGGCCAGGTCGATACATGGCAGTCTGACTGGCCGGCGGTCATCAAGCCGCCTGCGCCGCCAGCGCATTTCTCAGGCGGGTGACAACTCCTGCATGCATTGGTGATGAGCCGTGCGCAGCAACTGCGCCAGAGGATGGCTTGCCGTGGCCAGCCCGTTGGCTCGGGCATCTTGCGCCATGGCTGTGAAACCCGCTGTGATTTCCCAACGCTGCGCCGCCAGTCCGAACAGGCGATAGACGCGTTCGTCCAGCACCGCAGCAAAGGCCTTCGATGGCGGGATCGCCAATGTGATGCCGGCCCGATCGATCACGCTCAAGGCGATCGTCCAGCCGGTGTCGTGCAACATGCCGCATAGATAGCCGTCGAAGGCAGACAGCCCGGCTTGTTCCGCCAGGATGCCGGTGTGACGCGCCAGCGCTTCCGAATGCTCCCACATGCGAGGTCCGGCGCGGCCGCTCAGCGGGCCGGGCGCCGACTGATAGATGGGTTTGAGCAAAACCCGTGCGACCACGGTCTGCAGGCCTTGCAGTCCGATCAGGCTGATCGCCTGCTGCAGGTCGCTGACATCGCCCTGGACACGGTAATACGGACTGCTCGCCAGGCGCAGCACCTCGGCGGTCAGAACCGCGTCCTTGCCGATGCGCTCCGCGATGGCAGGAGTCGGCAGGTCGGTCTGACGAACCAGGGCGATCAGCTGGGGGATCAGCGCTGCGGCCCTGGGTAGCAGATTGTCCGGAACCGTCGGCAGCGCCAGCGTCTTGGACAGGGCATGGAGTGCGGCGCGCTCGGCCTCTGTCAGTGCTGATTCGGTCAGTGGCGCGCAGCCAAGCAGCCAGGGCAGGGCGGGTATGACCTCGGGTTCGGGCGCGGAGTCCTCGACCACGTCATCCATCGGGACCAGCACCGCCTCGATCGGTTGTTCGCCGGGCTCGGTCCGAACTGCGCTGGCGACCGGTTTGGCGCCGCCCGAAAACAACCGGAAAAACCAGCCCATCATGGGAGAATTTTGCCCGCGCGCATTGGCGACAAGCAGGCGCAGTGGTGAATCGGCATGAATCGGGCTTTCGTCGACAAGTGTCGGTTGCGAGGAGCCGTCACTTTAACCGTTCCACCTGCCCACGACGCCAGAAGTTGCGCCAAAGTGTTGTGCCGCGCCACCAATGGCCTGCGTTCAACTGTCTGCGGTCGCCCCCGATATCCCCCGGCCTGCCCGTTGACCACGGCCTGCCCGACTTGCGGGATGGCGTCCTGGCGGTTTGGCAGAATCGGCGTATGCAAGCCTCCTTCCCCAGTTCGGACACTACGTCGGAAGACGCGGCACAGGCACGGGCCTTGCTCGTGGCACTGTATGGCGCGGCTGTCACGCGCGCCTTGCCGGCCCATGTGCTGGCCGCCAAACTGCCGAAGCCGCCAGCCCATGGCGGGCGCACCATCGTGCTGGGGGCCGGCAAGGCCGGTGCGGCGATGGCCCAGGCGGTAGAGGCCGCCTGGCCAACCGATGCCCCGCTCGAGGGGCTGGTGTTGACCCGTTACCACCATATTCCACAGCGGCCGGCGGGCTTGGCGCGACGCATCGAAGTGGTCGAGGCAGCGCATCCCGTGCCCGATGCGGCCGGTGTGTTGGCGGCGCAGCGGATACTGGCCATGGCCCGGGGGCTGGGACCCGACGACCTGGTCCTGTGCCTGATTTCCGGGGGCGGTTCGGCCTTGCTGACCCTGCCGGTGGACGGGCTCGACCTGGCCGGCAAGCAGGACGTGAACAAGGCCTTGCTGGCCAGCGGTGCCAGCATTTCCGAGATGAACTGCGTGCGCAAGCACCTGTCGCGCATCAAGGGCGGGCGCCTGGCGGCTGCCTGCGTGCCGGCCCGCGTGGTGACATTGACCATCAGCGACGTGCCCGGCGACGACGCCAGCGTGATTGCCAGCGGACCCACCGTGCCCGACACAACCAGCTGTGCCGACGCGCTGGCCATCGTGCGCCGCTACGCCATCGCCCTGCCCGATGCGCTGGTACAAGCACTGGCGCGGGGTGAACTGGAAACACCCAAACCGGGCGATCCGGTATTCCAGCACCATGAGGTGCACATGATCGCCACGCCGCGGCAAAGCCTGGAGGCGGCGGCCGACGCTGCACGTGCCGCCGGTCTGCATGCGCATATCCTGAGCGACGAAATCGAAGGCGAGTCGCGCGAGGTTGGCAAGGTGCATGCGGCACTGGCACGGGCCGTCGCGCGGCATGACCAGCCGTTCAAACGGCCCTGTGTGATTCTCAGCGGCGGCGAGACCACGGTAACCGTGCGCCCGCGCGCACCAGGGGCAGTCGAGGGGCGCGGCGGACGTGCCGGGGAGTTCTGCATGGGGCTGGCGCAGGCGCTGCAAGGCCAGCCGGGTGTTTTTGCGCTGGCCGCCGACACCGATGGCATCGATGGTGTGGAGGACAACGCCGGCGCCTTTGTCGCCCCGGACAGCCTTGCGCGGGCCGCGGAGCAAGGCATGAAACTGGCTGAGTATCTGGACCGCAACGATGCCTATGGTTTCTTCGAGGCGCTGGGCGATCTGGTGGTCACCGGGCCGACCTTCACCAATGTGAACGATTTCCGGGCGATTCTGGTGTTGTAGTGTCGGGCGGAGCGTGGATGTCCCAAGTTTGATGTTGCTCAAAGTCAAATCTGTCGATCCGCGGCACATTGGCTTCCATGTTGCCAAACGAGTTGCTCAATCTTCCCGCCAGACGGGTGTCAATGGAGCCGGGTGAGGTGGTCTTGCGGCGCGCTGTCATGGCGGATGCAGTGGTGCATGTCGAGTCCGGCCGAATTGCCTTGGGACTGATGGACGGCGAGGGGCTGACCCATTTGCTGGGCACCGTTGTCGGACCGTTCTGGCTGGAGGCCACGGGTGCCATTCTGGGCAAGCCCAGTCTGGTCGACGCGGTGGCGGAAACCCCGGTGGTGTTGCGACGCCTGCCGTTGCCCGATTTCGCCGCCTGGATGGGCAGCCTGCCCGAGTCCGCGCAGGTGGTGTTGCGCGATGTGGCCACGGCGCACTGGCAACAGGCCGAGCTGGCCGTTAGCCGTTTGGCCAAGGACGCCGAGGCGCGCTGTGCCGAATGGTTGCTGCGCCATGCGCAGACCAGTGCCCAGGGCTCGGTGGCGGTGATGCTGCAACAGCGCAAGCGCCTGATCGCCGCCCAGTTGGGCATTGCGCCCGAGACCTTGTCACGTGTGCTGCGCCATTTGCGCGAGCGCAGCCTGATCAGCGGTTCGGGCCGGGTAGTGAACCTGGTCGATCCCATCGGTTTGCGGTCGCTGGCCGGCGTCTGAGAGCGCGAGCAACAGGTTCTCCGCTGTTGCCGGTGCCACCAACTGCACTGGTTCTCGACTGTCGGGCGTGACGGCGCCCGCTGCCGCGCGCAAGGCCTCAAAGACGGCAATCGCCAGCATGAAAGGGGGCTCGCCGACCGCCTTGGAGCCGAACACGTTGTCTTCGCGGTTGGCCTCGTGCCACAGATCCACACGAAAGTGTTCCGGCACGTCGCCGGTGGCCGGAATCTTGTAGGTGCTGGGCGCGTGGGTTGTGAGCAGACCCTTGTCGTTCCAGACCAGTTGCTCGGTGGTGAGCCAGCCCATTCCCTGGACAAACCCGCCTTCTATCTGACCGATGTCGATGGCCGGATTGATGGAGCGCCCCACGTCGTGCAGGATGTCGACCTTGAGCACCCGGTTTTCGCCGGTGAGGGTGTCGATGGCGACCTCGCAACAGGCCGCACCATAGGCGAAGTAGTAGAACGGCCGTCCGGTCAAAGTGGTCTTGTCGTAGTGGATCTTGGGCGTACGGTAAAAGCCATCGCTCCATAACTGGATGCGGTTGGCGTAGGCCAGTTTCACCACCTCATCGAAATCGCGTGTGGTCTTCGGAGATATCACCTTGCCGTGGGCAAAGCGGATGGCGCCGGCGCCGCAGCCGTCCAGGCCGCAGACGAACTGGGCCAGGTTGTCGCGCACATGGCGCGCTGCGAACTGGGCCGCGCGGCCATTGAGGTCGGTGCCGGCGGAGGCGGCCGTGGCCGAGGCGTTGGGGATCTTGCTGGTGTCGCTGGCAGTGGACAGCACCCGGTCGAAGGCGACACCGAGTTCGTCGGCCACCACCTGCGCGATCTTGGTGTTCAGGCCCTGACCCATTTCGGTGCCACCGTGGTTGACCTGTACGCTGCCATCGGTATAGACATGCACCAGGGCGCCGGCCTGGTTGAACAGGGTTGCGGTAAACGAGATGCCGAATTTCACTGGCGTGATGGCAATGCCGCGCTTGATCACCGGGCTGTTCGCGTTCCAGCGCGCGATGGCCTCGCGCCGGCGCTGGTAGTCGCTGCTGTGTTCCAACTGGGCGAGTATCGGTTCGAGGATGTTGTCTTCCACCGGCATCTGGTAATGCGTGACGTTGCGCTCGGTGATGCCGTAAAGGTTGCTGCGGCGTACCTGCAGCGGATCGCGCCCGAGCCGGCGCGCAATGTCACCCATGATGGCTTCGATCACGATCACACCCTGTGGTCCGCCAAAGCCGCGAAACGCGGTATGGCTTTGGGTGTTGGTCTTGCAGCGATAGGAGGCGATGCTGACGTCTTCAAGAAAGTAGGCGTTGTCGCTGTGAAACACGGCCCGGTCGGCCACCGGGCCGCTGAGGTCGGCCGAGAAGCCGCAATTGGCCAGCATCTGCAGGTCGAGGCCGCACAAGCGGCCGTCGTCGTCGAAGCCGACGCTGTAGCGGTAGGCAAATGGATGGCGTTTGCCGGTGATCATGAAGTCTTCGTCGCGGTCCAGTCGCAGCTTGACCGGCCTGCGGTGCTTGGCTGCGGCGATCGCAGCCCAGACCGCGATGTGCCCGGCCTGTGTCTCCTTGCCGCCGAAGCCGCCGCCCATGCGCCGGCATTCAACCCGCACCGCGTGGTTGGCTATGCCCAGCGCATGCGCCACCCAGTGTTGTACCTCGCCCGGGTGCTGGGTGCTGGAATACACCAGCCACTGGTTCTGCTCCATCGGCAGCACATAGGCCACCTGGCCTTCGAGGTAGAAATGCTCCTGGCCGCCGACTTCCAGCGTACCGCTGAGCGTGTGCGGCGCGCGCGCCAGTGCCGCCGGTGCATCCCCGCGGCGCACGAATACCGGAGGCAATACGAAGCTTTCGGCGCGCATGGCCTCATGCACGGACAGCACGGCCGGCAGCGCATCGATGTGCAGTTGCACCTTGCGCGCGGCGCGGCGTGCCTGCATCACCGAATCGGCCAGCACCAGTGCCACCACCTGACCCACATGCTGCACGGTGTCGGAGGCAAAAATCGGTTCGTCACCGGCAAACGATGCCAGCGTGGCGTGGCCGGGAATGTCGCGCGCCAGCACTACGTCGCGTACGCCGGGCATGGCCAGAGCGGCACGGGTGTCGACACCGCGCAGCGTGCCGTGGGCCACGCTGGACATGACTGGCGCCGCATACAGGGTGCCGCGCAGTTCGGTGATGTCGTCAACATAGCTGGCGCCGCCTGTCACCTGGGCGCGCGCGCTTTCGTGGGGTTGCGAGGCACCGGCCGCGCCGGGTCGGTCGCTTGTCGGCCGGACTGCAGCGCTGGCGCGAGCGCGGCGGCTTCGAACGGGAGGCTGCGTTTTGTCGGCTGCGCTCATCGGGCTTCTCCTGGCACGGCAAAGGACTCCAGGTTGATGGCCGTGTCGCCCTGGCTTTCCAGCCAGAAGCGCTGCATCAGATTACCCAGCACCGTGCTTCGATAGGCGGCGCTGGCGCGCATGTCGGAGATCGGTTGGAACTCGTCGCGCAGTACTTTTGCGGCGCTGAGCGCGAGTTCGCGACACCAGCGCTGGCCCAGCAACGCCTGCTGCGTGCGTTGTGCACGTACCGGCATGGCGGCAACGCCACCGACGCCGATGGAGGCAAACGACACCATGCCGTCATCGTCCAGGCGCAGATTCAGTGCCAGGCAAATAGCCGAGATGTCATCGTCGAAGCGTTTGGAGACCTTGTACACGCGCGAGAACTCGCCTGCGACCGGTAGCGGGACCTTGATCCAGGCCAGCACTTCGTCGGCGGCCATCAGGTTTTGGCGGTAACCGGTATACAGCGCCTCCAGCGGCATCTCGCGGTTGCCGTGTCGGCTCATCAGCACCACGTTGGTGCCCAGCGCGATCAGCAGCGGCATGCTGTCGCCGATCGGCGAGCCATTGGCGACGTTGCCGCCCAGCGTGCCGGCATTGCGCACCGGCAGACCGGCAAAGCGGTTGGCGAAGGTCTTGAGCTGCGCGCGCGTGTCGACCAGGGCGGCGAATGCCTCGGTCAGCGTGGCGGCCGCGCCTATCGCCACATGGTGTGGATAGCGCTCGATGCGGCGCAGTTCGGCGACGCGGGTCACATCGAGTACGCTGGCGAATTGCTTGTGCATCTTGGTCACCCACAGCCCCACGTCGGTGCAGCCGGCGACGATCTGGGCGTCGGGGTAGCTGGCCCGGGCCTCGAGCAGTTCGGCCAGTGAGCGCGGAGCCAGATAGGACGGGGCGGTTTTCCCCGACAGCGCAGCTCCGGTGTTGGCGACGTCAGGCTGTTCCAGCTGGCGCAATTGCGCGATCAGCGCTGCCTGGTCGAGCGCCGCCGGTGGATGCTTGGCCATGGAACAAGCCGCCTCCAGGATCGGCCGATAGCCGGTGCAGCGGCATAGGTTGCCCGAGAGTTCCTCTTGTGCCAGGGTGCGGCTGATGCTGCGGCCCTGGGCGATATGGTTCTGGTACATGCCAAACAGGCTCATGACGAAACCGGGCGTGCAAAAGCCGCATTGCGATCCATGGCATTGCACCATGGCCCGCTGGGCCGGGTGCATCCCACCGTCGGACCCGGCCAGGTCTTGCACGGTCCACAAGGCCAGGCCGTCGATCGAGTGGGCCAGCCGGATGCAGCTGTTGACGGCGCGGTAAGTGATGTTGTCCCCCAGGCGTTCACCCAGCACCACGGTGCAGGCGCCACAATCACCTTCGCCGCAACCCTCCTTGGTGCCGGTGCAGGCCAGGTCTTCGCGCAAGACCTCGAGCAGGGTGCGCTCCGGTGCCACGGCGTCCAGCGTGACGACGGCGCCGCGATGGATGAATCGGATGGGTGGAGGGTTCATGGTGGTTATTTCTGGGCGCGGGTGTGATGGCTAACTTAATCCATCACCGGCGAAGTTCCATACACGCTAGCATATGACTGCAATGTCCACACGAGTATGAGAGAACACGCCATCTTCGACAAGATCGACCTTCATCTGATAAGGGTCCTTCATACCGTGTTGACTGAACGCAGTGTTTCGCGCGCCGCCATCCGGCTGGGTATGCACCAGCCGGCGGTCAGTGCGTCGCTCAAGCGTCTGCGCGATTTTGCCCAGGATCCGTTGTTGGTTCGCTCTGGCAGCGGCATGGTGCCGACCGAGGCCGGTCTGCGCATGATTGAACCCAGTTCGCGCGTTCTGCAGGGCGCGCAGATGCTGTTTGCCGATGCGCGCGGCTTTGACGCGTCCAGTGCCGAACACACGTTCCGCATCGCCGCCAGCGACTACCTCGACAGCCAGTTCCTGCCCCGCCTGGTAGCGCTGATCAAGGCGCAGGCACCGCTGTGCCACATCGAGATTCTGGCCTTGTCCGGTGAGTCGGACTACCGCACGCATCTGGCGCAAGGCGAGGTCGACGTGGTGATCGGCAACTGGAGCGCACCACCGCAAGACCTGCACCTGGGCGTGTTGTTCGACGATGAGGTGGTGTCGCTGGTGTCCGAGCAGCACCCGGCAGTCAGGCGTGGCTGGAGTGCGCAGGAATGGCTTGCGGCCGAGCATGTGGCGCCGGGGCAGACCCATCCCGGTGCCAAGGGTGTGATCGACGAACATCTGGAGCGTCTGGGTCTGCAGCGCAGCATCACCACCCGCGTGGCCCATTTCGGTCTGATCCCCGCCATGGTGGCGTCGACCTTGCTGGTTCTGACAACCGGACGCATCTACTGCGAACGCTACCTTGGGCGCCTGCCGATACGCATTCTTGCTTGCCCGGTGGAGTTTCCGCGCATGCGCTATTACCAGCTCTGGCATGCACGCAGCCAAGCCTCTGCGACCGGTAAATGGCTGCGTGAACGCGTCAAGGCGGTCGCTGGCGGCCTGTCGCAGGGGCCGGTATCCGGTTAGTCTCATGGGTCTGCGCTGCTTATCGGTTACAAATAGCCACCTGCCAGGCGGGGAGCCCACAACATGAACGACAAGCGACACCAGAGGCAAGCCGTATGACCAGTACCCCGCGATTGCAGCTCAGCGGTATCACCAAGCGGTATCCGGCCGTGGTGGCCAACAACGAGGTGTCGCTGACCGTGATGCCGGGCGAGACCCATGCCGTGCTGGGCGAGAACGGCGCCGGCAAGTCGACCCTGATGAAGATCATCTACGGCTCGGTCAAACCCGATGCGGGCAGTGTGCGATTCAACGGTCAGGCGATGCATATCCGCAACCCGCAGGAAGCACGCGCCATGGGCATCAGCATGGTGTTCCAGCATTTCAGCTTGTTCGACACCATCACGGTGGCCGAAAACGTCTGGTTGGGCCTGGACAAGTCGCTCAGCCTGGAGTCCGTGACCCAGTCCATCGTAGCCAAGGCACAGGAATACGGCCTGGACATCAATCCGGCGCGGCCGGTGCATACGCTCAGTGTCGGCGAGATGCAGCGCGTCGAGATCATCCGGGCCTTGCTGACCAACCCCAAGCTGCTGATCCTCGATGAACCGACCTCGGTGCTGACGCCCCAGGCGGTGGAAAAACTCTTTGTCGTGCTCAAGAAGCTGGCCTCCGAAGGATGCAGCATCCTGTATATCAGCCACAAGTTGCACGAGATCCGGGAGTTGTGCAGCGCCTGCACCGTGCTGCGCGGCGGCGTTGTCACCGGGGTCTGCAACCCGGCCGAGGAGTCCAATGCCTCACTGTCAAGGCTGATGATCGGTGCCGAGCCGCCCGAGTTGCAGCACCGCGAACAGAAACCCGGCGCGCCGGTTTTGCAGGTTGCCCGTTTAAGCCTGCCGCGCGAGGACCAGTTCGGTGTCGATCTCGACGGCGTTTCCCTGCAGGTGCGCGCGGGCGAGGTTGTCGGAATTGCCGGCGTGTCGGGCAACGGCCAGCGCGAACTGCTGTACGCCCTGTCCGGCGAGGACTGCCGCAGTGCCGCTGGATCGATTTGCATGGGAGACACCGACATGTCGGCCATGCATCCGGGCGCGCGGCGCAAGCTCGGCCTGCATTTTGTACCGGAGGAACGGCTGGGCCGGGGCGCGGTGCCGACGCTGGGGTTGGCGCACAACCTGCTGCTCACGCGCAACGAGGCACTGTCCGGCAGCATTCACTGGATCAACCTGCGCAAGCTGCGCGCGCAGGCCGCCGACATCATCAACCGCTTCAACGTCAAGGCCGGTGGGCCCGATTCGGCCGCGCGCTCGCTGTCGGGTGGCAACCTGCAGAAGTTCATCGTCGGGCGCGAGATTGACGCCAAGCCGAAACTGCTGATCGTCTCGCAGCCGACCTGGGGCGTCGACGTGGGTGCGGCGGCGCAGATTCGCGGCGAAATACTGGAGTTGCGCGATCAGGGCTGCGCGGTGCTGGTGGTCAGCGAGGAACTCGACGAGTTGTTCGAACTCAGCGACCGCCTGCACGTGATCGCCAAGGGGAAGCTGTCGCCGTCGGTGCCGATTGCCCAAGCCTCGATCGAGATGATCGGTGAGTGGATGAGTGGATTGTGGGAGGCCGAGCATGCTCAAGCTTGAAGCCCGACCGCAGCCGTCGCAACTCTGGAGCTACGGCTCGCCGGTTCTGGCATTGCTGATCACGGTGTTGATCGGCGTTGCGATGTTCGTCGCATTGGGCAAGGACCCCGTGCGCGGCCTGGAAATGTTTTTCTGGTTGCCCATCAACAGCGGTTATGCCGTGGGCGAACTGTTGGTCAAGGCCACGCCACTGCTGATCATCGCGCTGGGTCTGGCCGTGTGTTTCCGCTCCAATGTGTGGAACATCGGCGCTGAAGGCCAATACATCATTGGCGCCATCTTTGCCGGCGGCGTCGCGCTGCTGGCCGACAAGGGAACAGGCGCCTGGATTGTCGTGCCGGTGGTGCTGGCCGGCGTGCTGGGCGGCATGTTGTGGGCCGCCATCACGGCCTTGCTGCGCGACCGTTTCAATGCCAACGAGATCCTGGTCAGCCTGATGCTGGTCTACGTGGCGGCGCAACTGCTCAGCTACATGGTCGGTGGCCCGTGGAAGGACCCGCAGGGATTCAACTTCCCGCAGTCCAAGACCTTCGAGGCGGTCACCCGCATTCCCCGGCTGTTTGACGGTTCGCGCGTGAGCATTGGTGTGATCTTCGCGGCGGTCGGCGTGCTGGGCATGTGGGTTTTCCTGTTCCGTACCCGCGCCGGCTTTGCCCAGCAGGTCGGTGGTCTCGCGCCGGCAGCGTCGCGTTATGCCGGTTATTCATCGCGCAAGGCCTTGTGGACGGCGTTGCTGATCTCCGGCGGCGCGGCAGGCCTGGCCGGTGCCCTCGAGGTGGCCGGGCCGATCGGTCAGCTCACGACCTACCTCCCCGCAGGTTACGGATTTGCCGCCATCATCGTGGCCTTTGTCGGCCGACTGCATCCGGTGGGCATGGTGTTCTCGGCCTTGCTCATGAGCATGTTTTATATCGGCGGCGAAATGGCGCAGTCACGGCTGGGTCTGACCAAATCGCTGACGGGCGTGTTTCAGGGCTTGCTGCTGTTCAGCCTGCTGGCCTGCGATACCCTGGTCAACTACCGGCTCAAGCTGGGTCGCTCGGGGGGTCGATGATGGAATCCTATGCGCTGCTGATCGCCGCCACGCTCAATGCCGGCACCGTGCTGGCGCTGGCCTCGTTGGGCCTGCTGATCAACGAAAAGGTGGGCATCGTCAACCTCGGAGCCGAAGGCATCATGCTGTGTGCGGCCATTGCCGGCTTTGCCGCGGTGGTGCATTCGGGCAATGACTGGATCGGATTTGCCTCGGGCATTGCCGCCGGGGCGGTATTGGCGGCGGTGTTCGGTCTGCTGGTGATCTGGCTCAATACCAACCAGTACGCCACCGGGCTGGCGCTGACGCTGTTTGGCGGCGGCTTCTCGGCTTTTGTCGGCACCGGCTATGTGCAGGCGCGCATGCCCGAGCGCCCGAATTTCGCCATTCCGTGGCTCTCCGACATCCCGCTGGTGGGGCCGGCCTTGTTTCGCCACCATCCGCTGGTTTACCTGACCGTGGTGATTGCACTGGCCTTGATCTGGTTCATGTACCGCACCCGCAGCGGCCTGGTGATGCGCAGTGTGGGCGAGAGCCCGGAGTCGGCACACGCACTGGGTTATCCGGTGCGCCGCATCCGCCTGCTGGCGGTGGTTGCGGGCGGCGCCATGTGTGGACTGGCCGGCGCCTATCTGTCCATCATCTACACACCGCTATGGGTCGAGGGCATGGTCTCGGGCAAGGGGTGGATTGCGCTGGCCCTGACTACCTTCGCGACCTGGCGGCCGGCGCGTGTGCTCATGGGCGCCTATTTGTTCGGTGGCGTGACGATGCTGCAGTTCCACCTGCAGGCCATCGGCATCGATGTGCCCAGCCAGTTCCTGACCATGTTGCCCTACCTGGCGACCATCGTGGTGCTGGCCTTGATCTCGCGCAATCCGCAATGGATCCGCATCAACATGCCAGCTTCCATCGGAAAACCGTTTTATCCCGGATCATGAGTCGTCGCCCGTTGGCGGGCAGCATAATGATCGTTTTTCGCAACCTTCCCATTTGAGGACCACCATGACAGACTTGAAGAAAAGATCCCTGATCCAGATGGCCGCTGCCTCGGCCGTCGCTGCGGTCGCCCTGGTCGGCTGCGGCAAGAAGGAAGAGCCGGCACCGGCGCCTGCGCCGGCACCTGTGGCGGCCCCTGCACCGGCCAAACCCGAGCCGCTGAAGATCGCGTTCGCCTACGTCGGCCCGGTGGGTGATGGTGGCTGGACCTATGCCCACGACCTGGGGCGCAAGGCGGTTGAACAGGAGTTTGGTGACAAGGTGGTTACCTCTTTCGTAGAAAACGTGCCTGAGTCGGCTGACGCCGAACGCGTGTTGCGCGACATGGCCAGCCAGGGCAACAAACTGGTGTTCGGAACCACTTTCGGATACATGGAACCCATGCTCAAGCTGGCGCCGGAGTTCAAGGACGTCAGGTTCGAACATGCCACCGGCTACAAGCAGGCCGACAACTTGCGCACCTACGACAGCCGCACCTACGAAGGCGCGTACATGGCGGGCGTGATTGCCGGCAAGATGACCAAGAGCAACACGCTGGGCGTGGTGGCATCGGTGCCGATTCCCGAGGTTTTGCGCAACATCAACAGCTTCACTTTGGGTGCACAGTCGAGCAACCCGAAGATCAAGACCAAGGTGGTCTGGGTCAACGAGTGGTTCAATCCGCCCAAGGAAACCGAGGCCGCCACCTCGCTGATCAATGGCGGCGCCGACGTGCTGTTCCAGAACACCGACTCGCCTGCCGTGCTCAAGACCGCGCAGGACAAGGGCAAACGCGCGTTCGGCTGGGATTCCGACATGACCGCCTATGGCCCCAAGGCCCACCTTGGCTCGGCTGTCATCAACTGGGCTCCTTATTACATCCAGCAAACCAGGGCGGCGTTGGACGGTAGCTGGAAGGGTGGCGGTGCTGCGTGGTGGGGCCACAAGGAAGGCGCCATCGACATGGTGTCGATCGCCGAAGACGTGCCTGCCGAGACCAAGGCCCGCATCGACGAGATCAAGGCTGGCCTGAAGGCCGGCACCTTCTCGATCTGGACGGGCCCGATCGTGGGTCAGGATGGCAAGGAGGTCCTGGCCAAGGACGTCGTGGCCGACGACAAGTTCCTCGGTGGCGTGAACTTCTATGTCAAGGGTGTGGAAGGCAAGGTGCCGGGCGCCAAGTAAGCAGTCCGGCGCCAGGGCGTGCAGCTGCGCGCCCGGCCCATCACCAGGGCTGCCGCAGGGCAGCCCGTTTTATTTCCGGGAGGAGGAATTCGTGAATGTCAGACCCGTTGCCGCCGATCGGCTGCCCACCTTGCTGCGCGACATGCCCAAGGCCGAACTGCACATGCATATCGAAGGGTCGCTCGAACCCGAGCTGATCTTCCAGCTTGCCGAGCGCAACCAGGTGGCGTTGGCCTACCCCGATGTGGAATCGCTGCGCAAGGCCTATGTCTTCAATAACCTGCAAAGCTTTCTCGATATCTACCACACCGGCACCACGGTGCTGCGTACCGAGCAGGACTTCTATGACATGACACGCGCCTATCTTGCGCGCGCCCATGCCGACAAGGTGTTGCACGCCGAGATCTTCTTCGACACCCAGACCCATACCGGCCACGGTCTCGATCCGCAGGTGGTGGTCAACGGCTTGCACCGCGCCTGCGTGGACGCGCAGGCCGAACTTGGCATCAGCGCGTCGCTGATCATGTGTTTCCTGCGCCACTTGAGCCAGGACCAGGCTTTCGAGGCGCTCGAGCAGGTGCTGCATCTGCGCGACAAGATCGTCGGCATCGGCCTGGCATCGAGTGAACTGGGTCATCCGCCAGAGAAGTTTGCCAAGGTGTTTGCGCGTTGCCGGGCCCTGGGTTTTCGATTGGTGGCACATGCGGGCGAGGAAGGACCGCCAGCCTACATCCGTAGCGCGCTGGACCTGCTGAAGGTGGAGCGCATTGACCACGGCGTGCAGGCGATCCACGATGCGGAACTGATGCAGCGCCTGGCGCGCGAGCAGATCGCGCTGACCATGTGCCCCTTGTCCAACCTCAAGCTGTGTGTGTATTCGTCGCTGACCGAGCACAACATCGGCCGCATGCTCGATGCCGGCATTGCCGCCACGATCAATTCAGACGACCCGGCCTACTTTGGGGGTTATATCAACGAGAACTACACGCAGACTTTTGCCGCGCTGCAACTGTCGGCCCAGCAAGCCTGGCAACTGGCGACGAACAGTTTCAACGCCAGTTTTATCGACGACGCGCAAAAGCGCCGCTACCGCGATCAGGTCGACGCCTGTTTCGAGGCATTCCGCTGAATCCACACCCCGTTAGCCCGGCCGGCTAAAATCGCGTCAAGGCCTGCTGCTCCGGCAGGCCTTGCCATTTGTGTTCGGAGCCATGTAGAGGACCACCATGTATAAAAACCTCGCTGCCGCGTTCGCGGCCGCCTGTTTTTCCCTTTCTCCCGTTTTTTCCCCGGCGCATGGCCAGCCCGTAGCGCCATTGAAGGTCGGTTTTGTCTATGTGGCACCGCTGTCGCCCATGGGTTGGGTGCACCAGCACGACTTGGGTCGCAAGGCCATGCTGGCGGCGCTCAATCCGTCCGGTGGCGCTGCGCCGCGCATCGAGACCACCATCGTGGAGAACGTGGCCGAAGGGGCGGATTCGGAGCGTGTCATCCGCGACCTGGCGCGCCAGGGTCATCAACTGATCTTCACGCCGAGTTTTGGCTATATGGAGCCGACCTTGAAGGTGGCACGCGAGTTTCCGGGTGTGCGCTTCGAGTCGATTACCGGCTACAAGACCGCGGCCAATGTTGCGGTGGCCAATGCGCGCTATTACGAAGGCCGCTACCTGGCCGGTGTCGCCGCCGGGCGCATGAGCAACAGCCACCTCGCCGGATATGTTGCCGGTTTCCCGATTCCCGAAGTGCTGCAAGGCATCAATGCGTTCACGCTGGGTATGCGCTCGGTCAACGCCAAGGCCCAGGTCAAGGTGATCTGGCTGCAAGCCTGGTTCGACCCGGCGCGCGAGCGCGACGCGGCGATGACACTGATGGACCAGGGTGCCGATGTGCTGGCGTTTCACACTGGCTCCAACGCCGTCATGGTGGCCGCCCAGGAACGCGGCAAGATGGCCGTGGCCTACCACTCCGACATGCGTGCCGTGGCACCGCAGGCCCAGATCGTGGCCGTGACCCATGAATGGGGCGCGTATTACACGCGTCGCGCCAAGGCCATGCTCGACGGGACCTGGACCAGCGGCAATGTCTGGGGCGGCGTCCGCGAAGGCATGGTGCGGATCGGAGACTTCGGCCCGCGAGTGCCGCAGGCCGTGCGCGACGAGTTGCTGGCGAAGCAGAAGGATATCGCCGCTGGCCGCTTGCAGCCGTTTAAGGCACAGCAGGCCGTGCTGGATACGACCGGGCGCACCGTGATTGCAGCCGGTCAAAGTCTGGGCGACGCCCAGATCCTGGCCATGGACTTTCTGGTGCAAGGCGTACTGGCGTCACCGCTGCGGCCTTGAGCGCGTGGCGATGCGTGGCCGCAGGTCGTCAGGCGCCCTGGCATGGACGGTATGTCGGTTGTTATATGAGACGCGGCGGTTTCTTGGGTAAGCTCACAGCATCATGAAAGCCTACCGCTCCGCCATCTTGCGATTCGATGCACAGGGCCAGGCCCTGTTCGACAAGGATGGCTTGCTGGTGGTTGGTGCGGACGGCTCCGCGATCGAGCGGGTGCTGGCCGTGGGGCCCCACGAGGCGTTGATCGGCCAGTATGCGCAGCTACCGCTGGAACACCTGCCTGGACGCATCATCGCGCCCGGTTTTGTCGACCTGCATGTGCATTTTCCGCAGATTGACGTCATCGGTTCGCCCGCCAGCGGCTTGTTGCCCTGGCTCGAAAACTACACGTTTCCGCAGGAAGCCCGATTTGCCGATGCCGCGCACAGCGCCGACGCAGCGCAGTTCTTCCTGACCGAACTGGTGCGCAACGGTGTCACGACTGCACTGGCATTTGCCACCTCGCACCCGGCTTCGGTCGAGGCATTTTTCAGTGAGGCCGCGCGCCGGCGTATGCGCATGATCTGCGGCAAGGTGTTGCAGGACCGGCATTCCCCCGACGGCGTGCGCGACGATACCCGGCAAAGCCTGATCGACACCGAGGCGCTGATCGGGCGCTGGCATGGCAAGGGACGGTTGGGCTACGCCATCACGCCACGTTTTGCGCCCAGCTGCAGCGAAGCCCAGTTGCGTGGTGCCGGTGAACTGGCTGCGCGCTACCCCGACGTCTGGATCCAGTCGCATGTGGCAGAGAACAAGGAGGAGGTCGCCTGGGCGCGCAGCTTGTTTCCAAAGGCGCGCTCCTACCTGTCGGTGTACGACGACTTCGGCCTGATGCGCGAACGGGCGATTTATGCGCATTGCATCCATTTCGACGACGAGGACCGGGCCTTGATGCGCGACACCGGTTCTGCCGCCGCCGTCAGTCCTACGAGCAACCTTTTCCTGGGCAGCGGCTTCTTCGATTACGCCGGCGCCGATCGGGTCGGCTTTCGCTACGGCCTGGCCAGCGATGTGGGTGGTGGCACCTCGTTGTCGCCGTTTCACACCATGCTGGCGGCCTATTACGTCGGGCGCGAAGGACAGACCAAAAACGGTCTGAGTCTGACGCCGCAGCAGTTGTGGTGGCAGCATAGCGCGGGCGCTGCCCGTGCCCTGGGGCTGGACGGTGTGATCGGCAATCTGCAGCCGGGTTGCGAGGCCGATTTCATCGTGCTTGACCCGCAGTGCACGGCCTTGCTCGAGCGCCGCACGGCACAGGCTGGCAGCCTCGATGAACTGCTGTTTGCGCTGATCGTGCTGGGCGATGACCGGCTGGTGCAGCGCACCGTGATTGCTGCCGCCACCTGAGGACCTGGTGCTGGAGCAGCCCGCCGATTGGCGCCGCCGGAGGTGTTCCTACAATCAGCGCCACATCGACCAGACTTCCGGAACCCCAGCATGACCATCAAAAGCGACAAATGGATCCGCCACATGGCGCAGACTACCGGCATGATCGAGCCGTTCGAGCCCGGACAGATCCGCGAGCGCGAGGGCAATCGCATCATCAGTTATGGCACCAGCAGCTACGGGTATGACATCCGTTGCGCGCCGGAATTCAAGGTGTTCACCAATATCCACAGCACCGTCGTCGACCCGAAGAATTTCGATGCCAAGAGCTTTGTCGATTTCAACGACGATGTCTGCATCATTCCGCCCAACAGCTTTGCGCTCGCCCGTACGCTGGAGTATTTCCGCATACCGCGCAATGTGCTGACCATCTGCCTGGGCAAGAGCACCTATGCGCGTTGCGGCATCATCGTCAACGTGACGCCGTTCGAGCCCGAGTGGGAAGGTTACGTGACGCTGGAGTTCTCCAACACGACACCGCTGCCGGCCAAGATCTACGCCGGTGAAGGATGCGCCCAGGTGCTGTTTTTCGAGAGCGACGAACCCTGCGAGACCAGCTACAAGGACCGCGGCGGCAAGTACCAGGGCCAAAAAGGCGTGACCCTGCCGCGCGCCTGAGCGCGGCTGGCGTCAGGAAGTGGCGCCGGCGCCGAGTTTCACGTCCTGGGTCGTGGCCAGCGCGCTGGCGATGGCAATACGCAGGCCCTGTTGCATGTCCTGCAGGCGCATGGCCTGGCCGTCTTCTGGCACCAGGCCGGGCAAATGGATGAACCCGCCGCGCACGCCAATCAGCGCACGGCGCCGCTGCAAGTCGTGCATCAGGCCATAAAACAGGTGGTTGCAGACGAACGTACCGGCAGTCTGGGAGACCTCGGCCGGCAGGCCGGCCTCGGTCAGGTCGCGCAGCATCGCCTTGATCGGCAAACTGGTGAAGTAGGCCGGCTGGCCACCACTCACCACCGGTTTGTCTATCGGTTGCGCGCCGGCGTTGTCGGCAATGCGGGCGTCCGCGATGTTGATCGCGATGCGCTCGAGTGAGATAGCCCGTCGACCCGAAGCCTGACCGACACAGATGACCAGGGCCGGACGGTATTCCCGCACCAGATCCATCAGTTTTTCGTGGGACGCATTGAACGTGACCGGCAGTTGCGCACAGACAATCGTGTGGCCAGCTATCTGCGCGTTATGCAGGTCTTGTACGGCTTCCCAACTGGAGTTGACGGCCTCACCGCCGAACGGCGAAAACCCGGTCAGCAATACGGTTGCACTGGGTGCCGTTTGATGGGAAACAGACGCGAGCCGACCTTGCTGGGAGGTCGGGGCCACAGGTTTTCGTAACATGGCGGCAATGTAACGCGAAATCATTCGCGTCGGGAGGAATCATGAAGTGGGAAGGTAACCGGTAGTCAGAAAACGGCGAGGATCGGTGCGGCGGTGCCCGAAAGCTTCACGCATATGGCACCAGTGAACAGCGCCAACGCTGGTTCGACCGGGGGCTGCGGGGCGGCTCGGTGAAGGGCTGCGACAGCTTCCCGGCGCGCTGTCTGTAGCCTGTTTTTCGACGCTTTTTCCAATGAGGGGATAATGCTGGCTTGCCCATACATCGGGCACCACCCGTCCAGGCGCCCAAAACAGGCCCTCGGGCACGTCCCCGCACAGGTATAGATGACCGAACCCGTTACCCCTTCCCGCATTGATTCTTTCGCGCAGCTGCAGTTGGCGGAGCCCCTGTTCAGAGCGGTTGCCGAACTGGGCTACGAGAGCATGACGCCGATCCAGGCGCAGGCCATTCCCCAGGTGTTGCAGGGTCTGGACGTGATGGGCGCCGCGCAGACCGGAACCGGCAAGACCGCGGCGTTCTCGTTGCCGCTGCTCCAGCGCATGTTGGCCCATGAAAACACGTCCACCTCGCCAGCGCGCCATCCGGTGCGGGCGCTGGTGTTGCTGCCGACACGCGAGTTGGCCGATCAGGTGGCTCAGGCCATCAAGTCCTACGCCAAATACACCAAGCTGCGCTGTACCGTGGTGTTCGGCGGCATGGACATGAAGCCACAGACGGCCGAGCTCAAGCGCGGCGTCGAAATCCTGGTAGCCACGCCAGGGCGACTGCTGGACCACATCGAGGCCAAGAACACGGTGCTCAACCAGGTCGAATACGTGGTGCTCGACGAGGCAGACCGCATGCTGGACATCGGTTTTCTGCCCGATCTGCAGCGCATCCTGAGTTATCTGCCCAAGCAGCGTACAACGCTGCTGTTTTCGGCCACGTTTTCGGCCGAAATCAAGCGCCTGGCCGGCAGCTATCTGCAGAATCCGATCACCATCGAGGTCGCGCGTCCGAACGCTGCGGCGTCCACCGTCGAGCAGCATTTCTATAGCGTGGGCGACGACGACAAGCGCCATGCCTTGCACCAGTTGCTGCGTCGGCATGCGGTGACGCAGGCATTTGTCTTCGTGAACAGCAAACTCGGCTGCGCACGTCTGGCCCGTTCGCTCGAACGCGAAGGCCTCAAGACCACCGCCCTGCATGGCGACAAGAGCCAGGACGAGCGGCTCAAGGCGCTCGATGCATTCAAGAAGGGCGAGGTTGATCTGCTGGTGTGTACCGATGTCGCCGCCCGCGGTCTCGACATCAAGGACGTGCCGGCGGTGTTCAATTTCGACATTCCCTTCAACGCCGAAGACTACATCCACCGTATCGGGCGCACCGGGCGTGCCGGCGCATCGGGCCTGGCGGTGACCTTTGTCACGCGCAGCGATGCGCGACTGGTGGCCGACCTGGAAAAGCTGCTCAAGTCCAAGCTCGAAATCGAACCCATAGAGTTCGACGAAGACAAGCCCGATATCCGCCGCCAGGGCCGTATCAACGATGGCCGGCGCATGTACAACGCAGACGAAGTGCCGGACGAGCCGCGCGCAGGTGGCCGTGCACGGCCCGAGGGTGATGCGCCGCGCCGGGAACGTGCGCCGCGACGCGATCTGGTGCGCCCGCCGAAGGTGTCGCGTGATCCGTTTTTCGACAAACCGTACGAGGAACCTGCAGCCGCCACGGCGGCCGAGGCACCCGCCTGGGACTCGGCCACTGCGCGGCCTGTGCGCAGCATATCGGCGAATATCAAATCCCGGCGCCGGGTTGCGGCCCTGTTCAAGCCGGAAGTGCCGACGCCTGAACCCGAAAACCAGTCCTGAGTCCATGTCGGTGGCCGCTGTAGAGGTGGCCCGTTACCGGCCGGGTTTTTGTGCCTGATCGCAAGGGACCTGGACCAGTTCGCTAGCAAAACCCCGGTTCCGACCCAAGGGACTGATATGTATCGCGCTGAGCTGGCCACCCCAGACGCAGCCTGAATCGAGCGACAACACATCGTCGCGACCTAGCCAGCCCAACGTGGACCAGTGTCCAAAGGCCACGGTCACACCCGCGCTGCGTCGACCGGGTGCGTCGAACCAGGGCCAGAATCCTTGCGGCGCCGCGTCGGCGCTGTCCTTGGTGGCGAACTCCATGCGATCGTCGGCCGTGCAAAAGCGCAGGCGTGTGAGTACATTCACGATGGCGCGCAGTCGCGCCACGCCGCGCAGCGAGTTCGACCACTGTATCGGTGTGTCTGCGTACATCTGTGTCAGGAAGTCGCCGAACCCGGGCCCCGCCATCATGTGCGCCACTTCGCCAGCCAAGGCCATGGCCTGTTCCGCGGTCCATGACGGCAACAGGCCGGCATGCACCATCAACAGTTCACGGCCGTCGATACGTTCGTGCAGCGCCAGTGGCTGGTTGCGCAGCCAAGTCAGCAAGGACTGGCGTTCGGTCGATGCCAGGATCGCGTCCAGTGTGTCTTTGCGATGGGGCGCGCGCACGCCGTGCGCAATCGCCAACAGGTGAAAGTCGTGGTTGCCCAGCACGCAACGCGCGGCGCCACCCAGGCGCATGACACGCTGCAGCACCGCCAATGAATCCGGGCCGCGATTGACCAGGTCGCCGAGCAACACCAGGCGGTCGCGGCTCGCCGAGAAGTCAATTTCATCGAGCAGGCGCTGCAGTGCGGTGTCGCAGCCTTGCACATCGCCGATCAGGTAAAGTCCCATGGTGTTGATTTTGATGCCGGATTCATGGATTTTTTGCTAATAGCCCTGTTGACCCTTATCAACGGCGTTTTTGCAATGTCCGAACTCGCGCTCACGGCGAGCCGCAGGGCGCGGCTGATGAGCATGTCCGACGACGGCGACCATGGTGCTGCGGCGGCCCTGTTGCTACTCGAGAATCCGACCCGATTCCTGTCGTCGGTGCAGGTCGGCATCACCTCCATCGGCGTGCTCAACGGCATCATTGGTGAGGCCGCTTTCAGTGGCGGACTGTCGCGCTGGCTTCAGGGCTGGCACCTGGCCTCTGGTGTGGCTGACATCACCGCGACAGCGGTGGTCGTGACCGTAATCACCTTTACCACCATCGTGTTCGGCGAACTGGTGCCCAAGCGCATCGGCCAGTTGTATCCCGAGCAGGTGTCGCGGCTGATTTCTCGCCCCATGACCTGGGTGGCCAGCGCCGCCCATCCCTTTGTCTGGTTGCTGTCGGCGTGCACGCATGGGGTGCTCAAGATGCTGCGCATTGACAACGCCGGCAGCCGGTCCGTGACGGAGGCCGAAATCAGTGCCAGCCTTGAGGAGGGCGTGGACGCCGGCGTGATCGAGGAACAGGAGCGCCAGATGGTGCAGAACGTGTTCCTGCTCGACGACCGGCCGCTGACCTCGATGATGTTGCCGCGTTCGGACATCAAGTGGCTCGATGCCAATCAGTCTGCTGGCCAGATTCTCGAGGCCTTGCGCGAAGGCGGAGCCAAACGCGCGTTCTCCTGGTACCCGGTCTGCCGTGGCTCGCTCGAGAACGTCGTGGGAACCATCAGTCTGGGCAAACTCATCGAGCTCGGCGCCGAGCACACAGCCTCCATCGTCGAGCATGTCCATCCGCCGGTGTTCGTGCCGGAGACGCTCTCGGGCATGGAACTGCTCGAGCAGTTCCGCACCAAGACCGCCCGTATGGTGCTGGTGGTCGACGAATATGGCGAGGTGCAAGGGCTGATCACGCCCAATGACATGCTCGAGGCCATCACCGGGGAGTTGCAGCCCTATACGCCGGTCGACGCCTGGGCCACGCCGCGCGACGACGGCAGCTGGTTGATCGATGGCGCGATGCCGGTCGGTGAGTTCAAGTCGCGCCTGGATATCGACGATCTGCCCGACGAGGAGCGCGGTCGCTACAACACCGTGGCCGGGCTGCTCATGGCGGTGTCTGGCAGCTTGCCGGAACAGGGCGAAAAAATCCAATGCGCCGGATGGATGTTCGAGGTGGTCGACCTCGACGGGCGGCGCATCGACAAGTTGCTGGCGACCCGGCTCACCGCGCAGCAGATGGCTGATTCGGACGACGACTGAGCCTAGAAACGGCAGTTGAACGCGCCCGAGCGTACTCCGATGGGCGTGCCAGGCAAGGCGAGAGGACGCCGCGCACTTCTGTGCGCAAGGACGAACAACGCCGCATGGCGCGTTCAGCGGGGTGCGCTCGGGTGCGTAGCGCTGTCACCATACTGGTGAACCACATCGTGGCCTCGTTGTTCAGTGTGCCTGCGAGCTGCCAGCGAGACGCAAGCGGTCAACTGCCGTTTCTAGGCTGAGAGCCGGGTTGAGGCACCGGCGTAGGCGCCAGCGCTGTTGGCGGGGCCCCGGCGTTCAGTGCCAGCCGGCCAGTCGGTAGGCCGCGTAACCCAGCCATTCGTGCAGGGCCAGTTGCCAGGTGCCCGGGCCTTGGTGCAGCGAAAACTCGAACCAGGAGGCGTGCGCGGTGGTGCGGTAGTCCACCGGCCAGGCGGTCACGTTCCAGCCAGCGTGTTCGAATACCCCCATCGCACGCGGCAGGTGAAACGCCGAGGTCAACAGAATCCAGGGCTGGGTCTTGTCGACGCCGGGCATGGATGCGGTGAGCAGCGCGTTTTCATAGGTGTTGCGCGATGCCGATTCGTAGGCGATGCGGCTGGCATCGACACCCAGGGCGTCGAACAACACTTTGGCGCGCTCGGCCTCGCTCACGCCCTCGCCAGAGATACTGGCGTTGCCGCCGGTGAACAACAAACGCAGGTGAGGATGGCGGCGCATCAGCGCCACCGCTTCGGTCATGCGTTCGGCCTGGTTGTTCAGGCCCACTTGTGGGTGGGCTTGCCACAGCTCCGGGCTGCTCAAGGCGCCACCAAGCACGACGATGCCCTGGTAACCTTGCAGATCGAGCCCGGCGGGGACCGGATAACGTGCCTCCAGGTTGCGCAGCAAGGCCTCGGGACCGGATGTCCAGCAGCCAAGTACCAGCACCAACAGCGCCAGAGTGGACAGGGTCCTGCCGGCCCGCGGCCGACGCCGGGCCAGCACTAGGCTGGCGAGCAGCAGGGCCAGCACCCAGAACAGCGGTTCGAGCAGAAAAGCCAGCAACTTGGACGCAATGAACATCGGCCTGTGACGCCCTCAGCCCTGGCTGCGCCGTTCGACTGGTGCGGCGCGCAACCGAAACGCGTCCGGCATGCCGGAACCGAGCAGGGGGCGCAAATACAAACGGAACGCATCTGTCACGTCGGTGCCACTGGAACTGATGAACTCGTGCTCCATCACGCGTGTCTTGCCGGCCACATCGGCCAGATCGAGCAGCGCGTAGTCGACCGAATAAAACCCGGTACGATGAATCGCCACCGAGCCATCGCGATCGCCCCACATCGCGAATTGCACTGCCTTTTCTCCGACCTCGCGCGCTTCGCGCTGGTCCACATCCGACACGCAGCCAATGAACGAGCGCTGCAGGTAGCCGAAGGTGTCACCGCGCACCCGCTTGATGCCCAGCTTGCTGCGGATCTCTTCGCACAACAAATCGGCCAGGGCGCCGGTGCCGGAGAGTTGCACATTGCCGTGGGCGTCCTGCTCGAGTTGTTTCGCCAGTCGCGCCAGCATCGGCGTGCCGGCTGCATCGTGGATGCCCTCGGACACGGCCACGACGCAGCGGCCGTAACGTTCACATGTCGCCTTCACGTCATGCAGGAACTGCTGCAGATCGAACACCCGCTCGGGCAGGTAGATCAGGTGCGGTCCGTCGTCGGGGAATTTTTTGCCCAGCGCGGATGCGGCGGTCAGAAACCCGGCATGCCGACCCATCACGACGCCGACATAGACGCCCGGCAGCGCGGCGTTGTCCAGGTTCACGCCGGCAAAGGCCTGGGCCACGAAACGCGCGGCCGACGGAAAGCCGGGTGTGTGGTCGTTGCCGACCAGGTCGTTGTCGATGGTCTTGGGGATGTGAATGGCGCGCAGCGGGTAGCCGGCCTTGTGCGCCTCTTCACTGACGATGCGCACGGTGTCCGACGAATCGTTGCCGCCGATGTAAAAAAAGTGCTCGATCTCGTGAGCGCGCAACACCTCGAAAATTGCGTGGCAGTATTTCGCGTCCGGTTTGTCGCGCGTCGAACCCAGGGCCGACGAGGGGGTGGCGGCCACCAGTTCCAGGTTGTGGCTGGTCTCCTGGGTCAGGTCAACAAAGTCCTCGTCGACGATGCCCCGAACGCCGTGACGTGCCCCGTATACCCGTTCAACCTTGTGGTGGCGTCGTGCCTCGAGTGCGACCCCGACCATCGACTGGTTGATTACTGCGGTCGGCCCACCACCTTGCGCGACCAGAATTTTTCCGGAGCCCATACGCGTCCTTTCGAAACAAGTGTGCAAGCCCCATTGTGCCGACTCACGGCGTCCGCCGAAAGCGGCGCGTGGGTTTGTGGGTGCACCAGCGGCCAACCCCAGCAGGTCGGGATTGAACCTGAAAGCCGCTTGCAGGTGGAACCGGCTCAGCCCCGGCGCTTGGCAGGACGGCCCTTGCTCGTGAAGCGATTGGGGGCGCGGGTTTCGAACAGGTGGGTGATCTGGTCCAGGCAGGTCTTGGCGAGCGCTTCACCCTTGCTGGCCGCAATGGCCGTCATCAGTTCGGGGCGGGCGTACCAGAGTTGATTGATGTCGTGCGCAAACAGCAGCTTGCGTTCGATGGCCGAGTTCACGCCGTCGGTTGACTGGTCAAGAACCCGTAGCATGGCCGCGCGCAGGGCTTCCAGGTCGTCGTTTGATTCCACAGCAGGTTCATTCGCCATCCAGCCGAAAAAACTGTTGCGCAAACTCGTCTTGGCCCATCGCATCGCGTCAATCCTCCAACCACCATACACAGGCAAAACCGTTTTGCCCTCCCGCCTCGGATCATCCCATCAATATCGGGCAGCCTGGCCGGGGTTTATGTAACAGAGTTTCAGTGGCAGCCGCCGCGGGGCGGGTGCCGCGGCCTGCAGTTTCGACCTGGATAGGGACCAGGATTGGAAACGTCGTGCTGGACTCTTTGGAGTCACCAGACCATACTGATGGCTTCCATTCCAGGCAGGACGAGGCACAGTGCAAGTGCCGTGGCCGCTCGCCGGCTGGCATCTCGCGGCAGCGTGGCTTGAAATGCCTGGGCCGGGCGGGGCACCAAGCCATTCGAAACCACAACAGGAGGACACCAAGATGAGCGTCGTACGCGCAGCAATCACCCAGACCGACTGGACCGGCGACAAGGAGTCGATGATCGCCAAGCATGAGCAGTTTGCTCGCGATGCGGCTGCCCAGGGGGCCCGCATCATTTGCTTCCAGGAGCTTTTTTATGGACCCTACTTCGGCATCATCGAAGACCCCAAGTATTACGCTTATGCGGAACCGATTACGGGTCCGACGGTTCAGCGTTTCGCCGATCTCGCGCGCGAGCTCCAACTCGTCATGGTGCTGCCGATCTACGAGGAGGAAATGCCTGGCCTTTACTACAACACCGCCGTGGTGATCGACGCCGACGGACGCAATCTGGGCAAGTACCGCAAGCACCACATACCCAACCTGCCGCAGTTCTGGGAGAAGTTCTACTTTCGTCCCGGCACCTTGGGCTATCCGGTGTTCGACACGGCGGTCGGACGCATCGGCGTCTACATCTGTTACGACCGGCATTTTCCCGAGGGCTGGCGTGAACTCGGCCTGGCTGGCGCGCAGATTGTCTTCAATCCGTCCGCCACCAAGCCAGGCCTGTCGAACCGTTTGTGGGAACTCGAGCAACCGGCGGCTGCCGCGGCCAATCAATACTTCATTGCTGCCAACAACCGCATCGGCAACGAAAGCCGCGAGTTTGGCGACAAGGCGGTCACGTTTTATGGTTCGAGTTACTTCGTCGACCCGCGCGGAAACTATGTCGGCGCGGTGGCCAGCACCGACCAGAGCGAGATCGTGATCCGCGACCTCGACATGGAAGTCTTGCGCGAGGTGCGCAACGCCTGGCAGTTCTACCGCGATCGCCGTCCTGAGTCCTATACCCGCACGGTCGAGCGCTGACGCGCGGATGCCGGATCGCCATGGCGCGTCGGTCCGCCCGCTGCCTCATGGCGCTCGCGCACACTGAGGGCGCAAATCCTCTGGCACAACATGCGGCGGAAGGCCCCGGCGGTGTGCTGGGCCTTGCCAATGGCCTGGGTGTTGCGCACCAGCGGATGGTTGTGCGCGTTTTCTTGCACCGGCACATTGGCGCTGTAGATACGTGCCGCGCCGGGAACGACACCCAGGCGTGGGCCCAGTCGGTCGGCAACCTCCGGCGCCATGGACGCATCCAGGCAGATCACATGAGCCAGACCCTGTACTGCGGTCGCCAGTGCGCGTGGGTCGACACCGTAGAACCGGGTCTCGGGTCGGTTGGCCAGTGCGATGACCGGCAAAGTCCGCTGTGCTGACAGCACGAGGGCCAGGAAACCCTTTAACCGTGCCTCGTCATTGACTTCGCGGGGCTCGCCCAGCACCGCAAAAGGGCCGTCCTCCAGTTCCATGCGCTCGACCCAGCTGCCCAGCAGACGCGGTGGCGCCACTACCAGTGGCGCATCGACGCCATCGGTACACGAGGTCTGCAGCCGCAGCACGTCAGCATTGCCGCCATCGGCCACCTCGACCTCGGTCAACCAGGTGCGCGCGCCGTTTTTTTCATCGAATGCCACCGCCAGCGACCAGCTGGAGTGATCGGCGGCGCGCGACATGGCGATCTGCTGTCCGCCTGCGGCATGGGAGAACCGGGCCATTTCCATCTGATCGGGTGAGGGCATCAGGCGTGGCCACTTGGCGGCCACCCATTGCCAGGCCAGTTCGCGCGCGCGCTGGCGGTTGGCGTCGGAGTGGCGCTGGCTGCGCAGCGCGACGCGCACCACGTCACGGATGGCCGCATTGGCGTGCTGGGGTCGGACGCCCGGGCGGGCATAAAGCAGGGACATGGAAAGATGCTTCGAACAAAGACAGAGAATTTGGCACGAATTGGGTGCACAGACGATGCGCGCCGCAAGAGAACGCAAGCTTGGTGCCATGGGCAGGTGGCGGCAGCCCGCGATTATCGAACAGGCATATGAAGTCACAAGCACGCAAGGTCTTGCCGCCAAGCCCCAACACCAGTGCGGGGCCTAGAATCACCGTCAGCCGCCCGTACGAGGCAGACGACGACAACTGATGGAGACAACAGGTGAGTCCATGGTGACTGCAAGTACCGTTTGTGTGAAATTGCCCAAGGGCCACGAAGAGATCGAGCGCCGCACCCAAAGGCTCGCACCGCGCCTGCGGCAGATGCTGATCATGATGGATGGCCAGCGCGACATGGCTGCCTTGCAGTCCGTGTTTCCGCCCGAGCTGGTTGCCGGCCTCATGCAGCAATTGCTGGACGGTGGTTTTGTCGCCGAGTTGGCCGCTGCGCCGGCGGCGGCGGTGGCTCCAGCGCCTGCCGCGCCACAGACGGCGCCAGCCCCTCTGGGTGGGACGGTTGCGGGCGAGGAAGACCCGTTCCAGCTGGGCCAGACCTTCATGATCAACCTGGCCAAGCGTATTCTGGGCATTGCCGGCGATGCCATCATTGCCAAACTCCAGGCCACACAGGATATCGAAGGCCTGCGTGGGCTATACATGGAATGGCGCAGCACCATCAAGCAGGCGCCCGACGGCCTGCTGCGGCTCAAGGAACTCGAGAAAAAGCTCAGCAAGGTGCTCGGCGATCTGCCCTCATCATGATGCTCAGGTCCGCGCCAATTGATTGCCTCACGAGCGCGGCAGTTCTTTACCCATGCCTGCAACGGTTGCCACCGCCACCGCCATCGCCATCATTGAATCGACCATCACCGTGAATTCAGCGCCAGAAGAAACCGCCGCCCCCATATTGACCCCCATCGAAGCCCGCATTTTGGGCACGCTGATGGAAAAGGCCCGCACCGTGCCTGACAGCTACCCCTTGTCGCTCAACGCGCTGATGCTGGGCTGCAACCAGAAGACCAGCCGCGACCCGCTGATGACGCTGGACGAAGCCCAACTGGCAAGCGCGCTGGACAATCTGCAATCGCGCGAACTGGTGCGCGAATCCACCGGCGGACGCACCGCCAAGTTCTCCCACAATTTTCAGCGCGGCATCGGCGTGTTCGAACAGGCCGCCGTTTTGCTGGGCATGTTGCTGCTGCGCGGAGCGCAGACCGCTGGCGAGCTGCGCCTCAATACCGAGCGCTGGTATCCGTTTGCCGATATCTCCTCGGTGGAAGGCTTCCTGGACGAATTGCAGGAGCGCTCGGCCGAGAAGGGCGGGCCGCTGGTGGTGAAGCTGCCGCGCGCACCCGGCGCGCGCGAGCAGCGCTGGGCGCATCTGTTATGCGGACCGGTCTCGGTGCAATCGAATGCGGATGCAGCACGCGTGACGCCTGATGGCGGCGATATGGCACAGCGTGTGGCCCGACTCGAAGATGAAGTGACCGCGCTACGCTCGGCCGTCTCCGGCCTGTGCGCCGAACTGGGTGTGACTGATCCCTTTGCCCAGGGCCACTGAATCGGCGCGGGCCTACTCCAGCGCGTGGTGGCGCGTGGGGCTGTAGAGCGACGGCCGGAACAGTTCTTCGTCGTGCTGTCGGTCGCGCGCCGACCATTGCGCGAGTTCCTTGCCGGGCATGGGCTTGCCGAACAGGTAGCCCTGCAACTCGTCGCACCCCATCTCGACCAGCAGGTCGCGCTGTTCGCTGGTTTCGACGCCCTCGGCAACCACGCGAAGATTCAACTCGTGTGCCATCGCCACGATGGTCCTGGCGATGAACTGGGCATGTTCGCTGACGACCAGGTCGTTGACAAAAGCCTTGTCGATTTTCAGTTCTGCGGCTGGCAGCCGCTTGAGCGTCGCCAGGCTGGAGTGGCCGGTGCCGAAGTCGTCGATCGAGACATGCACGCCCAGTGCGCGCAGGCTTTCGAAGGATTTGCGCACATGTTCGGTGTCCTGCATCGCCAACGACTCGGTGATCTCGCAAGTGAAGCGCGCTGGCGCCACACCCGTCTTGGCCAGGGTTTTTTCCAGGTGCTCGATGAAATCATCCTGATGAAATTGGTCGGCCGAGATGTTCACCGCAATGCGCATGCGCAGCCCCTGTTCACGCCAGACTGCGGCCTGCCTGCAAGCCTTCTCGATGGCCCAGCGACCGATCTGCCGGATCAGGCCATAGCGCTCGGCCAGCGGGATGAACTTGTCCGGCCCCAGCACGCCCAGTTCGGGATGGCGCCAACGCATCAGCACTTCGGCCGCGGTGATCTGCAAACTGGTGGCCTCGACCTTGGGCTGGTAGTACAGGAACAATTCGCGTCGCTCCAAGGCGCCGCGCAAATCCTGTAGCAGGCGTGCATCCTCGTGCCGAGCCTGGTCGCTGGCCGCGTCGTAGTGCCCACGTCCCATGCCGCCGTTGGACTTGACCTTGCGCATGGCAACTGCCGCCTTTTCGACGATGTCTGCGGCTGACGCCTGGGCCGGATACGCCGCAATGCCGATCGAGCAGGTGAGGTGAACATTGGCCCCGCCGGCGGCAAAGGGCTGGGTCATGGCCCAGCCCAACTCCCGTGCAAAGGTGTCGCCAAATACCGGGTCTCCACGCACTACGGTGGCAAAACCGTTTGCCGCAATGCGTGCCGCCGGTTGGCTTTGATCACCATGGCTCTTGAGGCGCTGGACCATATCGATCAGCACGGCATCGCCGACCGCAGTGCCGAAGGCGTCGTTGATGGTCTGAAACTGGTCCACATCAAGATACAGCACGCAGGCTTGGTCGTTGTCGGCGCTGCATCGGTCCAGGAATCGCCGCAATTCAAGTTCGAACCCGGCGCCGTTGTACAAGCCGGTGAGTGAATCGTGTGTACGCGCTTGTTGCAACTGCCGTGCCACATCGGCTTGTGATTGCAGCGCGCGCACCAGGCGACGCCGGGTTTGCAGATACAGCGCCAGCAAAACCACGCCGAGCACCAGGCCTGTCAATGCGGCCCAGGGGTAGATCAGGGTCAGAGGCAAATCGCTCGCCGATGGCAACCGGGGCTCCCTTCCGTTAGCCGCCATCGCACGCGTCGAGAGGCAGGGGCGGCAGGTCAACGGAACATGTTAGCCGAGCCTGCCGTATTCTCATGTGATGTGGCGCAGGCCTGTTGCTGTAAGGCCACGCCCTGGGGCGCCACACTAATCGCAGTACCATCGTCAGCTGGTTCGCCAGGAGGCGGGCCGGTCAAGGCCTCATGGCATCACCGCAACACGCTCCAGATTCAAAACCAGATCTCACGCAGGCCGCGCTGCCGCGCCCGTTACGTTTCGGCCGCCTGCTGCTGGTGTGTCTGGCGGCCATCGCCTTTTGCGGCTGGCTGGTGTGGTTTGCCATGACCTACCTGACGGACTGCTGCGGGCCAGGCTGATGGAAATGGGCGACGGCATGTTCTGGCATGGGGTGACCCGCGCGGGTGAGGTGGGAATCCTGTTGCCGGCCGCGCTGCTGGCGGCGTGGTTGCTGGTGCTGCGGCGCGACAACGGGCGCACGGCAGGCATCTGGCTGGCGTCGCTGGGCGTCGCCATGCTCATCACACTGGCGAGCAAACTGGCCTTCCTCGGTTGGGGGCTGGGTTGGGCGGCGCTCAATTTCAGCGGTGTCTCCGGCCATGCCATGATGGCTGCAGCGGTGTATCCGGTGCTGTTCGTGGTGTTGATTCCGGCGCCATCGGCAGTGGGCCGATGGTGCACCGCAGGCGCCGGCATTGCGCTGGCCTTGCTGGTGGCTGTGTCACGGATAGTGGTCGGGGCACACTCCTGGTCCGAGGTGATTGCCGCACTGGCCCTGGGCGCAGTGGTGAGCGCCATCGTTCTGGGCGGCAATGGCATGGCCCTGGGGTTTGCGCACCGGCAAGCGCGGGTGTCATCGACCCGCGCACTTGCCGCCCCGCTGGTAATCGCCATGTGGCTGACCATGATGCCGGCATTCGGACCCAGCTTGAATTCCCATTCGATGATCACCCAATGGTCGCTGCGCCTGTCGGGCCGATCGGCGCCGTATACGCGGGGCGAGATGCTGCGGCAGTGGCGGCAACGTGGGGTGGAGCAGGCGGTGGAGTCGGTTTGATTCCTTTTATTGCGACAAATAAATTGTCGCAATAAATATTGCACGACAGTTTATTTGTCACGATACTGTAATCCGAGTCGCGGAATTTCAAGCACATGCCCAAAGTCACTCCTGCACAAGCGTTTGATCGAATAGTCGAGTCGATCGCGGAACATGCAGAAGGCATCGGCATGGAATCGCTGTTGACGGTATTTGGCGATGCGTCGCAGCGTCGCACCTTACAACGGCGCCTGGTCCGACTGGTGGCGCAAGAGCGTGTGCAGATGCGCGGCAAGGGGCGCGGGGTGCGCTACTTTCCTGGGCGGCCCGGTCCGCAGGCATCATTGCCTGCGAGCCCTGGATACGTCATCCGCGAGCCGGGAACCGAGGAGACGTATCCGCCGACGTCCTCCGAAGGCGAGCGGATCAAGGCCTACGTGCGCCAGGCGCGACAACAACGCAAGCCGGTGGCATACCAACCCGGATTTCTGGAGCGGTACCACCCCAATCACACCTACTATCTGACACAAGGCCTGCGCGATCAGTTGCACGCCATCGGCCGATCCACGGCCGAACAGGCGCCGGCCGGCACGTTCGCCCGTGAAATCCTGCAGCGCCTGTTGATCGACTTGTCGTGGGCCTCGTCGCAACTCGAAGGCAATACCTATAGTCGGCTCGACACCGCGCGCCTGATTGAATTCGGCCAGGCCGCCGAAGGCAAGGACGCACTCGAAACCCAAATGATCCTGAACCACAAGCAGGCCATTGAGTTCCTGGTGCTTGATCCTGACCGGGGTGGCATGACGCCAGACACCATCTTGGCCTTGCATGCCTTTTTATCAGACGGCCTGATGGCCGACCCCGCTGCGATCGGCCGCGTGCGGCGCCGCGCAGTGGAGATCGGCGCCAGCGTATACCTGCCCATCGCCCTGCCACAACGATTGGACGAGCTTTTCGGCATCGTCGTGCAGATGGCCGCAGAGATCGTCGATCCCTTCGAGCAGGCGTTCTTCTTGATGGTGCATTTGCCGTACCTGCAGCCTTTCGAGGACGTCAACAAACGCGTGTCCAGATTGGCCGCGAACATTCCACTGATCCGCCACAACCTGTGCCCGCTATCCTTTATCGACGTGCCGCAACAAGCGTATGTGGACGCGATCATCGGTGTCTACGAACTGAACCGCGTCGAGCTGCTGCGCGATGTCTTTGTATGGGCTTACGAACGCTCATGCCAGCAATACGTGGCGGTCCAGCAGAACCTGGTGCCGCCGGACATTTTCCGCCTGCGCTATCGCCAGGCGCTGGGTGAGGTTGTCGCAGCCATCGTGCGCAACGGTGAAGACCCCACGGAGACGACAGTGTTGGCAAGAACGCCTCAGACTGTGGCCAACAACGACGTGAGCTATTTCGTTCGACTCGTGCTGCAAGAGTTCCGCAGCTTGCACGCAGGCAATGCGGTGCGATTCGGCATTCGGCCGCTGGAGTGGGCGACTTGGCAGGAACGACACGGCACGCGCGCATGAGTCTGGCGCATTGCAAGCGCTGCGCAAGATCGACAAGCTGACCAACGAACTGGGCTGCTGGAATATCCTATCCTCGGCTTCATGACGCCTTCCCCCGACGAGCCGCCCCCTCAACTGGTCCTGTTCAACAAGCCCTATGGTGTGCTCAGCCAGTTCACGCCCGAAGGGCGCTGGCGCGGCTTGAAGGATTTCATCGATCTGCCCGGTGTGTACGTTGCTGGGCGGCTCGACGCGGACAGCGAAGGTTTGCTGCTGCTCACCAGCGATGGCAAGCTGCAGGCCCGCATTGCCGACCCGCGATTCAAGATGGAGAAAACCTACTGGGTGCAGGTCGAGGGTGTGCCCGACGAAGCCGCATTGCAAGCCTTGCGCCTGGGCGTGCAGCTCAACGACGGCCCGACCCGCCCGGCCGGTGTGCGCTTGCTCGAACCTGCTCCGGCGCTGTGGCAGCGTGAGCCACCGATCCGGGTACGTCAGGCCATCCCCACGACCTGGCTGGAACTGGTGATCCGCGAGGGCCGCAACCGCCAGGTGCGCCGCATGACGGCGGCCGTCGGGCTGCCCACGCTGCGCCTGGTGCGCGTCGCCATCGGCCCCTATACGCTCGACGGACTGGCGCCCGGAGCCTGGCGCAGTGTTTCCGCGCAGGCGACGGGAGGGGCTGGATGATCGACACGCCGTAGACCTGGGAGAGTCGATTTTTGGCTTCGCCGCTTTTCGTTTTCATTGCCCCAAACCGGGCCCGCGTGATCCCGGGGACGATGCCGCGCCGGTCAGCGCGTGCTTGGCGACCTTTGCCGGTGTGCGCCCATGCCGGCCGCAACCAGCAGACCCGCCAGCCACATGGACACAGTGAGTGGTTCGGGCACGGCCGACACCCATCGCGCAGTCTGCAAATCGGTCGTGTCGTCCAGCATCGTGCTGTCGATCCAGCTGCGGTATGCCGCCAACTGCACGAACGCCGAGCCATAACCACCGCCTTCGTCATCATCGAATTGCACCTGCGCCGAAGCAATGCCCATCAACGCGGCGTTGAAGCTGTCACTGACATGGCCCAGGAAAAGACCACCGCCGCTATCGCCGCCCTGCACATAAGGCGCGCCGTGCTTGGTATCGTAGGTCAGCAGCCAGTTCACCGCGATAGTTGCCCAGTACGCCATCCACCTTGAGTTCGACCTCGTCGATGACCTCGGCCAGTACCGTCTGCCCATAACCGCGCGGACTCTGATTGCGGCCGGTGGTGATCGTCACCGCCAGCGGCGACGTGAGCAAGCCGACAGGCAGCAAATCCGACAGCAGGCCCAGCGCCGGGGCCGCGATGATGGGCGTGGTCAAGCGCAGCAACGCCAGGTCGTTGACCAGGGTGGGCCCCGAACCAAGCTCGTAGCGTGCGCTGACAACGGCGTTGCCGTAGCCGTTGGTGAAGGTACTGCCGACGGCGATACCTACATGCCGTGCAGTCAGTACCCAGTTTTCGGTGATCTGCACGCCATTGCTGACCTGGCCGAACGACGACGTGTTTTCCCCGCCGACAATCGCCGCGGCGGGCAGTGCCACGGCCAATGACAGACAGCTTATGAGGAAGCGCCGGGCCGCGCGCAGGTTTCCTCGCACTCCCTCGGGTGGCCTGGCGGAGCCAGGACTGGGGGTGCTAGCAAGCAATTTGGCGGCGTGATTCGGCAACGGCATAACGGTATCCCCCATGAAGGCACAAGCAGTTTACGATCATTCATTGCGCCGGCCAAGTCGCGCGACAGACTCTCGCAAGCCGTGAATCCCGAAGCCGTCAGAGGGACGGGTACGGACGGCATGCGACCCCGTCGCCGAAATCCTGTTGATCCGCAGCAGGTCTACCACGCGTTCCTGTAGCCGGCCGCGATGGCCGGGCGGCTGCCAGTTTCCAGGCGGTGTGCCAGGCCGATCAAGGCTTGACGCGACAATCGGGCCTTGAATGATTCGGGCGGACTATGAAAACTCAAATTGATCACTTGGTGATCGTGGCGAAGACCCTGGATCAGGGCGCGCAGTGGTGCGAGGCCACTTTTGGCATTACGCCTGGGCTTGGCGGCGAGCATGCGCAGTTTGGCACGCACAACCGCTTGTTCAAGATCGCCACTCCGGCCAAGCCGCTTGCCTATCTTGAGATCATTGCCATCAATGAGGGTGCCGTGCGTGCATCGAACGCCCCACGCAAACGCTGGTTTGACATGGACGATGATGCGCTGCGAGCCGGCGTTGCGCTTGAGCCGCGTCTGGTGCATTTCGTGGCCAGTACCAGCGACATTCAGGCCGGGCGTGCCGCCTTGCGGGCACTGGGCATCGACCGTGGACCGGCAGTGCCAGCCAGTCGGCATTCGCGTCGCGGCCTGTTGCAGTGGCAGATCACGGTACGCGAAGACGGGCAGCGGCTGTTTGACGGCGCGCTTCCCACCTTGATTCAGTGGGGCAAGGCGGATGAGGCCGATCCCCTGCGCCTGCACCCGAGGAACAACTTGCCGCGCTCGGGCGTTTCGCTGCAGACCCTTGCCGTCACCCATCCTTCGGCCGACAAGCTCCAGTTGGCTTACCAGGCCATCGGACTGACGGGCATTGCCATCAACGCAGGTCCGGCGAACATCACCGCGACCTTGCAGTCCCCACGCGGGCTTGTCGAGTTGAATAGCCATGGGGTCTAGGTGGACTGGCGAACAGCATGCCGCTTGTGGCGGATCGATGCGAGTGACTGGTAACAGGGCTAACGTGTCGCCGCCGACGTAAATATGACCAGAGGGGGATGCGGATCAAGCACCGAGTAGGCGACGTGCAAGTACCGCCTGCATATCGCGGCGCCCATCGGCAATCAAGTAGATGATGACTTGGCTGCCGGTGACACGGTAGATCACGCGATAGGGCTTGAAAACGGTTTGGCGGTACTCCTTGATGCCCAGGCCGACCAGTTCCTTCGGGCATCTGCCACGCTGCGGCTGGAGTTGGGCAACACCTCCAGCGTGAAATGGTTCGACGGGATGGGCGAGTACGTGATCGACTGGGGCCCGGGTTACCGTCTGTACCTGGCGAAGGACGGTGAGACATTGATCGTGCTGTTCGGCGGTGGCACCAAGCGCGGTCAGCAGCGCGATATCGATCGTGCCAAGGTCTTGTTCGCAGAGTACAAGGCGCGCAAGAAGGCCCTGACCTGGGCCAAGTGCGGGGGAAGCGTGCTACGCGCCGCCACGGGGCGATCTGTGCCACTGCCGGGGAATCGACGGGGGGAGGGTGCAGGGTTTGCGATTCCGATGGCGACGACAGCGCCACCAGTCGGCTGGCGCGTCTTCCTTGTCGCTTCTCGGGGCGCCAACGACGCAATAAACGCGCACCGTAGTCTGTAAAAAGTCTGTAAGGCCCAGAAAAGCGAAAAGCCCGCTACCAAACAGATAGCGGGCTTTCCTGTACTGACATGGTGCCGGAGAGATGAATCGAACACCCGACCTTCTCATTACGAATGAGCTGCTCTACCGACTGAGCTACACCGGCGAAGGCGCGATTATAGCCCGGCGAAATCGGCTGTTCGCCTGAGCCAGCTCACCGGATCCGCGGCGCTGCATCTCGCAGGGACTGCCGGCACGCAAGCCCATCAGCGCGACTTCTTCAGCCGCACCGGCGTGGCCCGGTCCGGATGCCGCGCCATTGCATGTTCGGCGTACCAGCGGGCGATCTGGGGCATGTCGGCGTCGGGGTCGCCGCTGGGGAGCAGGAACATGGTGACGCCGAGTTCCTTGCGCTGGAAATTGAAGTAGGCCAGGCCGATAGGTACCTGTGCCGCGACGGCGATGTGATAAAAACCCGAGCGCCAGCCGTCTTCCGATCGGCTGCGTGTGCCTTCGGGGGCGATGGCCAGCCACCAGCGTTCGCCGCGTGCGGCGGCTGCGTGAATACGGGCCGTCATGTCTTCGATGGCGCCGGTAGCGCCCGTGCGCTGCACCGGAATGCCGCCGCACCAGCGCATGAAGGGGCCCAGCACCGGTGCGGTGAACAGGCTGGGTTTGCCCAGAAACGCCACCGGCAGGCCCGTGGCCCACTTGTAAGTGATGGCGATGATGAAGTCCCAGTTCGAGGTGTGCGGATAGGCGACGATGATGCCGCAGCCCGCGGGCGTGCCGTCGTAACACACGCGCCAGCCAAACAACTGCAACAGCCAGCGTGCTGGCGCGAAGCCCCGGTCCGTCTTCACGGTGACCGGGACCACGGTCATCGGATCGGTCTCAGGGTGCGGGGCTTGCGGCATGCAGCGCAACGATGTGTTCGACCTCGTTCTTGCTGCCCAGCACCACGCTGACGCGCTGGTGCAGTTGGGTGGGCTGCACGTCCAGGATGCGTTCGCGGCCGGTGCTGGCGGCGCCGCCGGCCTGCTCGACCAGCCAGCCCATGGGGTTGGCTTCGTACATCAGGCGCAGCTTGCCGGGTTTGCCGGGCTCGCGCTTGTCCCAGGGGTAGAGGAACACGCCGCCGCGGGTCAGGATGCGGTGCACATCGGCCACCATGCTGGCGATCCAGCGCATGTTGAAGTCCTTGCCGCGCGGGCCGTCCGTGCCGGCCAGGCATTCGTCGATGTATTGCTTCACCGGCGTGTCCCAGTGGCGCATATTGCTCATGTTGATGGCGAACTCCTTGGTGTCGGCCGGGATCCTCATGTTCTCCTCGGTCAGCACAAACGAGCCCTGCTCGCGGTCGAGCGTGAACATGGCCACGCCGTCGCCCACGGTCAGCACCAGCGTGGTCTGCGGGCCGTAGACGCAGTAGCCGGCGGCCACCTGCTTGCTGCCGGGTTGCATGAAGTCGGCCTCGGAGACGCCGGCGCCGTTGTCGGGTTTGCGCAGCACGCTGAAGATGGTGCCGATGCTGACGTTTACGTCCACGTTGCTGGAGCCGTCGAGCGGGTCGAACATCAGCAGGTATTCGCCTTGCGGGTAGCGGTGCGGCACCACGTAGATGCCTTCCATCTCCTCGCTGGCCATGGCCGCCAGGTGGCCGCCCCATTCATTGGCCTCGATCAGCACCTCGTTGGCGATGATGTCGAGCTTTTTCTGCATCTCGCCCTGGATGTTCTCGCTCTCGGTGGCGCCGAGCACGCCGCCGAGCTCGCCCTTGTTCACTGCGTGGCTGATGCTCTTGCAGGCGCGCGCCACCACTTCGAGCAGCAGGCGCAGGTCGGACGGAATGACGGCGTTCACGCGTTGGTGTTCGACCAGGTAGCGGGTCAGGGAGATCTTGGATGCCATGGTGTGGGTTGTTGCGTTGAACGTGGGACAGGTGGCCGAATCAATCGGCCAGCGCGCGGCTTACCACCTCGCGCACGTCGTTGCTCAGGTCGGGCTTGGCGGCCACGCGGGCGATCGCTTCGCGGGCGGCGCTGCGGTAGGGTTCGGCCAATCGGCTCCAGCGGTCGAGTGCGCGCGCCAGCCGTGCTGCCAGTTGCGGGTTGAAGGCGTCGATCTCGAGCACGCGCAGACTCCAGAACTGGTAACCCGCTGCGTCCTGGCGGTGGAATGCCGCCGGATTGCCGCTGCAGTAGCTGAACAGCAGGCTGCGCGCCCGGTTCGGGTTCTTCAGGTGAAAGTCGCGGTGCGACATGAGTTGGCGCACCAGCGGCAGGATATGGCCCTCGCGGTCGCAGGCGCCGGCCTGCAAGGCAAACCATTTGTCGAGCACCAGTTCGTCGCCCTTGAACATGGTGTGAAAACGCGTCAGTGCCTCGCCGGCCAGCGGGTGGGTACAAGCCACCAGCGCGCCCAGGGCATGCAGTCGGTCGGTCATGTTGCCGGCCCGCTTGAAGCGCTCGAACGCCCGTACCGGCCATTCATCGTTGCCGCCGCCCAGGCACAACATCGTCAGCGCCATGCCGGCCAGCGCGCGCTTGCCGCTGGAGATCGGGTCGGGGCTGTAGGCGCCGGTGTTCTGGTTGGCGTCAAAAGCCTGTTGCCAGTCGTTGGCCAGTGCGCTGGCCAGTTGCGCGCGCATCGCCTCACGCACGGCATGCACATGTTGCGGGTCGACCACGTCCAGTTGCTCCGAGATATAGGTCTCGGACGGCAGGGTGAGCGTCAGTTCCTTGAACGCGGCGTCCAGCGACGGGTGGCGCAGAATGCCGCGCATCGCGTCCAGGTATGCCGGCGTCAGCACCGCACCCACGGCGGCGTCGGCAGGCTGGGCCAATGCGGCCAGGGCGCAGCGCATGGCCAGCCGCTGGCCGGCTTCCCAGCGATTGAACGGGTCGCTGTCGTGGGCCAGCAGATGCAGCAGCTGGTCGTCGCTGTAGTCGAATTCCAGCAACACCGGCGCGCTGAATCCGCGCAGCATGGAGGGCACCGGCTCGGCCGCCACATGCACAAAGGTCAGGGTCTCTTCGGGCTGGCTGAGCACGAAGCTGCGCGCGCCCGTGCCGGGCTGCGATTCGTCGGCCAGTTGCAGCGGCATGTCGCGTCCGTCCGGGCCGACCAGGCCCAGGTTGACCGGAATCACGAACGGCTGCTTGTCGGATTGTCCCGATGTGGGTTTGCAGCTTTGCGTCAGCGTCAGCGTGTAGGTGCTGGCCGCTGCGTCGTAGACGCCATGCGCACGCACGCGGGGCGTGCCAGCCTGGCTGTACCAGTTCTTGAACTGCGGCAGCAGGGCCGCCAGGTCGGATCCAGGGTTGGCGTCGGCCTGGGCCTGGGCGAAATCGTCGCAGGTCACGGCCTGGCCATCAAAGCGTTCGAAATACAGCTTCATGCCCTTGGCGAAACCGTCGCGGCCGACCAGGGTCTGCATCATGCGCACGACCTCGGCGCCTTTTTCGTAGACGGTGACGGTGTAGAAATTGTTGATCTCCATATAGCTGTCGGGCCGCACCGGGTGCGCCATCGGGCCGGCGTCTTCGGGAAACTGCGCCGTGCGCAGCACGCGCACGTCCTCGATGCGCTTGACGGCGCGCGCCGACGCGTCATGACACAGGTCCTGCGAGAACTCCTGGTCGCGGAACACGGTCAGGCCTTCTTTGAGGCTGAGCTGGAACCAGTCGCGGCAAGTGACGCGGTTGCCGGTCCAGTTGTGGAAGTACTCATGGCCGACAACCGACTCGATATTCGAGAAATCGGTGTCGGTGGCCGTGGCCTGGGTCGCCAGCACGTACTTGGTGTTGAAGATGTTCAGGCCCTTGTTTTCCATCGCGCCCATGTTGAAGTCGCTGGTGGCCACCACCATGAAACGTTCCAGGTCCAGCGGCAGGCCGAAGCGGGCTTCGTCCCAGGCGATGGATGCCATCAGCGAGTTCATCGCGTGTTCGGTCTTGGCCAGGTCGCCCGGGCGCACATAGATCTCGAGCAGGTGTTCCTTGCCGGCGCGCGAGATGATGCGCTGCTGGCGCGACTCGAGCTTGCCCGGCCACCAGGGCGAACAGGTAGCTGGGCTTGCGGTGCGGGTCGACCCAGCGCGCGAAGTGGCGCCCGGCATTGCCGTCACCGCTCAGGTCGCCGCTGCTCGACCAGGTTGCCGTTGGACAGCAGCACCGGGTAGGCCGCCTTGTTGGCGCGCAGCAGTACGCTGTAGCTGGCCATCACATCGGGGCGGTCCAGGAAGTAGGTGATGCGCCGGAAGCCTTCGGCCTCGCACTGCGTGAAGAACGAGCTCGTTGCTGACGTACAGGCCCATCAGCTTGGTGTTCTTGGCCGGCAGGCAGGTGGTGAAGATCTCCAGGTCGAAAGCGCCAGCCTCGGCTTGAGGGCAGGTTGTCCAGCACCAGCTGCTTGCCTTCGATCTTGAAGCTGGCGCTGGCGCCATTGACCAGCACCCGCGCCAGGTTCAGCTCTTCGCCGTCCAGGCGCAGCGGCTGCACCGGCACGTCCGGATTGCGGCGCAGGCGCATCTTGTTGAGTACCCGGGTCTTGGCCGGGTCGAGGTCGAAGGTCAGGTCGACGGTATCGATCCAGAATGCGGGCGCGCTGTAGTCGGCGCGTTGGATGCTGACCGCCTGTCCTTGGTCGTCACGTGTTGCGTGCATGGAGTGTCTCCAGAAAATTCGATGCGAATAGTTCGTCGTAGTGGGTCACATGGGCGATCACATGCTCGCCGGCCAGTTCCTGCGGGCTGTGGCTGGTGCAGATCGCCACCGCCTGCATGCCGGCGCGGCGCGCGGCCTCGATGCCGAAGGGCGCGTCCTCGAACACGATACAGGCCTGCGGGTCGGCCCCGATGCGCCGTGCAGCCTCCAGAAAGATCGCCGGCTCGGGCTTGCCCGGCAGGCCTTCGTCACCGCCCACCATGGCATGGGGCAGCGGGTCCATCTGCAGATGGCGCATGGCAAATGCGATGTTGTGCTTGTCGCCGGCCGTGCCCACGCCGATGCGCAGACCGCTGGCATGGGCGCTGGCGCAAAAGCGCTTGAAACCGCGTACCTCGGTGAACACCGGCGCGAACAGCTAGCGGTAGATTTCCTCCTTCTGGTGAATCAGCTCCCAGGCTTCCTGCTGCGCCATCGGGCGGCCGAACAACACTTCCATGCATTCGGCGCCGGTGCGGCCGGTGGTCTTGCGCATCAGCTCGTCCACGTCGATCGCGATGCCATGGCGCTCGGTGAAGGCGACCCAGCTTTGCGCGTGGTAGGGCATCGAATCGATCATCGTGCCGTCCATGTCGAAGATCAGTCCCTGGATACGCATCCTCATACGCCCTGCTTGAGCGAGGCTTCAATGAACACGTCGAGGTCGCCGTCGAGCACCTTTTGCGTGGCCGAGACCTCGACATTGGTGCGCAGGTCCTTGATGCGGCTGTTGTCGAGCACGTAGCTGCGGATCTGGTGGCCCCAGCCGACATCGGTCTTGGTGTCTTCGAGCTTTTGCTGCTCTTCCTGCTGCTTGCGCAACTCATGGTCGTACAGCTTGGAGCGCAGCCGCTTCCAGGCCACGTCGCGGTTGCTGTGCTGGCTGCGCCCGTCCTGGCACTGCACCACGATACCGGTGGGAATGTGCGTCAGCCGCACCGCCGAGTCGGTCTTGTTGATGTGCTGACCGCCGGCGCCGCTGGCGCGGTAGGTGTCGGTGCGCACGTCGGACGGGTTGATGTCGATCTCGATCGAGTCGTCGATCTCCGGATAGACAAACACGCTGGCAAAACTGGTGTGGCGCCCGCCCGACGAGTCGAACGGCGACTTGCGCACCAGGCGGTGCACGCCGGTCTCGGTGCGCAGCAGGCCGAAGGCGTATTCACCTTCGATCTTGATCGTGGCGCCCTTGATGCCGGCGGTGTCACCGGGGGACTCGTCCTCGATCGTGGTCGTGAAGCCCTTGCGCTCGGCATAACGCAGGTACTGGCGCAGCAACATGCTGGCCCAGTCGCAGGCCTCGGTGCCGCCGGCGCCGGCCTGGATGTCGAGAAAGCAATTGAGCGGATCGGCCGGGTTGTTGAACATGCGCAGGAACTCGAGCTTCTCGATCTCCGCGGCCAGCTTGGCGGTGTCGCTCTCGATCTGCAGCAGGCTGTCTTCGTCGCCTTCGTCACGGCTCATCTCGTAGAGCTCGGCGTTGTCGGCCAGCTCGGACGTGAGTTTGCCCAGCGAGACCACGACGTTGTCGAGCGACTTCTTTTCGCGGCCCAGTTCCTGGGCCTTCTTCGGGTCGTTCCAGACCGAAGGGTCTTCCAGCGAGGCGTTGACCGTCCTCAGGCGTTCGGATTTGGCATCGTAGTCAAAGATACCCCCGTAACTCTTGGGTGCGCGCGCTCAGGTCGCTCAATTGGGTGCCGATCTGGTTGATGTGTACTGCGTCCATGGTGCTTGTCCTGGTTGGGGGGTGGGTAGTCAACCGGGCATTTTCTCATGGCGTGGCGTGCCCAGCCGGGGCCATCGACGCGAGGCGCCGTGCCGCGGGAATGGTTACTGGCTTGATCCGGCCTGCAGGAAGTCTTCCAGCAGGCGCGCCAGCTGCTCGGGCTGGTCATGGTGCAGCATGTGGCCGGCGTCCTGCACCACGGCGATGCCGATAGTCGGGCAATAGCCTTGAGCCGCTCGTGGTATTGCTCGACCGTGAAGCTGCCCTTCCACCATTGCCACATCGAGTCGTCGGCGGCTTCGACCGCGAGCAGCGGCATCGTGATGCGCTTGTAGACCTCCAGCAGTTCGTCGACGCGCAGCAACTGCGCATTGACAATCTTGTGCGCCGGGTCGCCCAGGATCTCCCACTGTCCGTCGGCGTTGCGGCGCGACCAGTGCCGGGCCAGCCAATCCGCCTTGTCGCGCCCGGCCTGGTCGCGCGCCAGGCGCGGGTTGGTCTTGGCCAGGCGCCGCGCGACGCCGTCGATGTCGTCGTAGGCGCGCAGCGCCAGTTCGCCGCGCTGGTGCTTCTTCAACTGGTCGCAGCCACTTGCCGTAGCGGTCGGGCGCCTGCGCCGGCGCGCTCTCGGGTCCGCCGAAGCCCTCCAGGTTGACCAGCCGGCGCACCCGGTCGGGCCGGATGCCGGCATAGAGCATCGACGACATTGCCGCCCAGGCTGTGGCCGACCAGGTCGAACGGACGGTCCGGCGAAAAATGGTCGGCCAGGAAATCGAGATCGGCGATGTAGTCGGGAAACCAGTAGTTGTCGACATTGCCGCCGTCGGTGTCAGCCATAGCCACGCCAGTCGGGGGCGATGATGAAGCGGTCCTGCATGAAGGCGTCGGACAAGGCGTCGACGACGAACTGGTAGGAAGCGCCGACATCCATCCAGCCGTGGACCATTACCAGCGGGGCTCGGTCGGGGCTGGGTTGGCCCCAGCAATGGACGTGGTAATCGAGGCCGCGGATAGGCACGAGGACGCTGCGGGAGGCTCTTTTGACTTGGTACATTAGGGCGATCATAAGGAGGTGACAGGTGTCACGCAGTCAAGCAAATGACAGGCCTGCCGCTTCAGGGGCCGCAGACAACTACCTGGCCATGCACGGCGGCTTCGGCTGGCAGGTGCCGCAGCGCTTCAACATGGCGCAGGCCTGCTGCGCGCGCTGGGCCGCGCGGACCGACGCCGACACGCGCATCGCGGTGCTGGCCGACGGCACCGGCCAGACGGCCAGTTCGTGGTCTTACGCCCAACTGCAGCAATCTGCCAATCGCCTGTCCAATGCACTGGCGGTGCTGGGCGTTACGCGCGGCGACCGGGTGGCCATCGTGCTGCCGCAGCGCTTCGAGACGGCGGTGGCCTATATGGCGGTGCTGCAGATGGGTGCGGTGGCGATGCCGCTGTCCATCCTGTTCGGGCCCGAGGCGCTGGAATTCCGGCTGCACGACAGCGAGGCGGTGGTCGCCATCTGTGATGCCAGCGTGATCGAGGTCGCTGGATTCGGTGCGTGAGAACTGCCCGTTGCTGCGCACGGTGATACGGGTTGGCGCCGACGCCGCCGACGCCAATCCCGAGTACGAAGCCGTACTGGCCCAGGAGTCGGACCGGTTCAGTCCCTGCGACACCCATGCCGACGAAGCCGCGGTGCTGATCTACACCAGCGGCACCACCGGCCAGCCCAAGGGCGCACTGATTGCGCATCGCGGCCTGATCGGCAACCTGAGCGGCTTTGTCTGCAGCCAGAACTGGTTCGGGTTCGACCCGGTACGACCTGGCTCGGACTCGGCCGCCGTGTTCTGGTCTCCCGCCGACTGGGCCTGGACCGGCGGCCTGATGGACGCCTTGCTGCCGACCCTGTATTTCGGCCGTCCCATCGTGGCCTGGAACGGCCGTTTCAGTCCGCAGACAGCGTTCGAGCTGATGGAAAAATACGCGGTCACGCACAGTTTCATCTTTCCGACCGCGCTCAAGGCCATGATGAAGGCCTTTCCCGAGCCGCGCCAGCACTACCGACTGGTTCTGCAGGCCATCATGAGCGCCGGCGAGGCCGTCGGCGACGCGGTGTTCGACTACTGCCGCGACCAGCTGCGGCGTGGTCGTCAACGAGATGTTCGGCCAGACCGAGATCAACTACATCGTCGGCAACTGTGCCCTGAACGATCAGCGTGACGGCGTCGTCGGCTGGCCCGCCAAACCCGGCAGCATGGGCAAGGGCTATCCCGGCCACCGGGTGATGGTGATCGACGAGGCCGGCCAGGAGTGCCCGGTCGGTGTGCCCGGTGACGTGGCGGTGAACCGCTTTGACGTGCACGGAACACCTGATCCGGTGTTTTTCCTGGGCTACTGGAAAAACCCGGCGGCCACAGCAGCGCGTTTCACCGGCGACTGGTGCCGCACCGGCGACATCGCCACGCGCGACGTCGACGGCTACCTGTGGTACCAGGGTCGCGCCGACGACATGTTCAAGGCCGCGGGGTATCGCATCGGCCCGGGCGAGATCGAGAACTGCCTGGTCAAGCACCCGGCGGTGCTCAATGCGGCGGTCGTGCCCAAACCCGACGCGGAACGCGGCGCCGTGGTCAAGGCCTACGTGGTGCTGGCGCCGGAGATTGCCGCCCAGCGAAACGCCTTGACCGCAGCGGCACCCCGCGAAGCATTCGACGCCGAGCTCACGGCCAGGCTGCAGGCCCATGTGCGTGGCAAGCTGGCACCTTACGAGTATCCCAAAGAGATCGAGTTCGCGCGCGAACTGCCGATGACCACCACCGGCAAGGTGCAGCGGCGCGTGTTGCGGCTGCAGGAAGAGGCCAGGGCAGCAGCGGCCACGGGCCGGACTTGAAGGCTGTTTCAAGCGACGAAAGCCCCATGAAAATGTTCCGGCTCGTTCACAGCCACCTGCACGTCAAGACCTGGGAATTGCGCGATCCCGCGCAATAGTTCGCTAACAACCAGATCAGCAGCAGATCCAGATGGCCAAGCGCGAACACGTGTCCGAGACCCCTGCCACCAGGCTGCTGCGCTCGCACCAGGTGGAATTCACCGAGCATATCTACGAATACGTCGAGCATGGCGGTGCCACGCACAGCGCCGAGGTGCTGGGTTTCGACCCCTATGCCGTGGTCAAGACGCTGGTGATGCAGGACGAACGGGCCCGACCCTTGCTGGTGCTGATGCACGGCAACCGCAAGGTCAGCACGCGCAGCCTGGCGCGCCAGATCGGTGTCAAGTCGGTCGACCCCTGCACGCCGGAGGTGGCCAACAAACACAGTGGTTACCTGGTTGGCGGCACCTCGCCGTTCGCGACCCGGCGCGACATGCCGGTGTACATCGAGCAGAGCATTCTGGATTTGCCGCGCATCCTGATCAACGGTGGCCGGCGCGGTTACCTGGTCGGTTTGGCGCCGTCGGTATGCGTGCAACTGTTGTCGGCGCGGCCGGTGTCCTGCGCGCTGGCAGAATAGTGGCCATGACAGCGCCTCGCATGGCGCGCCGGAGACCCTAGACCCATGGACGCGTCCAACCCCTTTCTGCCCCTGCTGGCCGTCGTTCTCGCCTATCTGGTGGGATCCCTGTCGTTCGCCGTGATCGTCAGCCGGGTCATGGGCCTGAACGATCCGCGCACCTACGGCAGCAAGAATCCGGGAGCGACCAACGTGCTGCGCTCGGGCAGCAAGTCCGCGGCCGTGGTGACACTGCTGCTCGACGGCGCCAAGGGCTGGTTGCCGGTGATGCTGGTGGCGCGCTACGGTGCGGCCTACGGCTTGCACGAGGGCACGCTGGCGATGGCCGGTCTGGCGGCTTTCCTCGGTCACCTGTTCCCGGTTTTCTTCCGCTTCCAGGGCGGCAAGGGCGTCGCCACTGCACTTGGCGTGTTGCTGGGTTTCAACTGGATGCTGGGGCTGGCGGTCGCTGCCAGCTGGATCATCGTCGCGTTCTTCTTCCGCTATTCGTCGCTGGCGTCCATCGTGGCGGCGGTATTCGCGCCGGTCTACTACATCTTTGGCGATGGCGCGGCCTGGTACATGGACAAGAGCGTGCTGCTGGCCCTGGCCGTGATGTCGCTGCTGCTGCTGTGGCGCCATGCGGCCAACATCAACCGCCTTTTCAAGGGCACCGAGTCGCGCCTGGGCGCCAAGAAGGGTTGAACCAGCCTGCGCCGGCCGGTCAGGACTGCTGGGCCGCGTACGCGCCCAGGCGCAGGATCAGGTGGTGGTTGAGTCGCACGCGCACCATGGCCGCGGCCAGCGCGGCGCGGATCTGCGGGCTGCCGTGGGCCGTGCGATGCAGTCGCGGCTGACCTGACAGCTGGCCGTCTTCGTTGAGCACGATGGCCACGTGCGGGTGGTTGGGTTTGCCCGAGCGGCGCATCACCACCGCCACTTCTTCATTGTCCAGGCGCACGAAGGTGCCGGGCGGGCACAGGCCGACGGCGCGGACCATGGCGTTGCCGATTTCGTCCGAATGCTCGCCGCTGTCATGGATGATCGATCGCACCGAATCCGTCGCGCTGCGCCCGGCGCGTGACTTGCGCGGGCTGATCATGGCGCCATAGCGGTCGACCGTGCGCACGATACGCGCCAGCCGGTTGGCCGGCTCCAGTTCGTTCAGCGGGAGGTCGTCGGCGATCTCGTCGTGGTGGCGGCCCACGATGTCGAGCCACAAGCTGTCGGTGATGCCGCGATCGACCAGCATCTGGCGGCCTCAGTGCCATGTGTTCGCGTATGCCTTGCTGCTGTTCGGGGCTAGGCTTGTCCAGCTGCACGGCCAATTCGTCCTGCAACGCGGTCATGCCGATGTTCATCGTCAGCGCGGCGTACACCATGCTGTCGCGCTCGGTCGGGTCGACGGCCAGATCGACGGCGATCAGGTGGGCCAGCACGGCGCATACCAGCGCGTGCGAGGCGCTGTAGCCGACCGGTGAGTTGGTCGCCAGCTGAAACAGCAGGTACAGGCCGATGTCGGTGTCGCGCTTGAGCAGCGCCTGCATCCAGCGGTCGTACTGACCGACGCGCTGCTCAAACTCCTGCGCGCTGGCCGGACTGCCCAGGACGATGGCCAGGCCAGCCTCCAGGTCGGCCCACAGACTGAGCAGGTCTTCGTATTCGGTTTCGCTCTCGACGTTCAGGGTCACGTTGTGTGTGCCAGAAAGGTGGTCAGACGCAGGATGCGCGGGTCAATAGCGCTTTTCCAGCACCAGTCTGTTCGTTGGTGCGCGTCATCTGAAAACGGGTCAGGTAGCTGTTGCCCAGCAGCACGAACGGCATGGAGATCGGGGTGACGATGGCATCGATGTCGCGTACGTCGACATCGCCCAGCCGCACCGATGACAGCCGGATCTTCCAGCCCGGCACGACACCGTTGGCGGTGGACACCTGCACCACCTGGCCTTGCTTGTACTGCAGGCCGATGCGTTCGGCGTCACTGACGCTGATGCCAACGGTGGTGGCGCCGGTGTCGACCATGAACTGGACCGGCCGCGAGTTGATCAGACCCTGCGTAAAGAAATGGCCTTGCGCATCGGCGGACAACACGATGCGGCTGCCCTGGCCCTGGGCGATGGGCTGGCCCACGCTGACCGGCGATTCGCCCACCCGCAGTGTCTGGCGCTGGCCGGCCACCTCGAGCACGGCGATGTCGCCCTGGGTTGAAATCACGCGTACGCCCTTGAAGGTCTCGCCCGGCGCAACGCTCTTGGGCTCACCGCCATCGACCACCAGCAAGGCCTTGCTGCCGAGCATGCCCGACAAGCTGACTGCCTGCGCCAGTGCCATCGGGCCGAGCATGCTGCCGGCGACAAGCGCCAGCGCAACACGCAGGATCCGGTGGCTGGCTTGCGCGGACACGGCGCCTAGTCCCGGAAGTTGTTGAAGCTCAGCGGCAGGTCGGGAATGTCCTTGCGGATCAGCGCCATCGCGGCCTGCAGGTCGTCGCGCTTGGCGCCGGTGATCGCGCACCGCGTCACCCTGGATCGCGGCCTGCACCTTGAGCTTGCTGTCCTTGATCATGCGCTGGATCTTCTTGGACACGTCCGATCTCGATGCCATTGCGCACCTTGATCACCTGCTTGACCTTGTCGCCGCCCATTTTCTGCACGTCGCCACGGTCGAGGAAACGGATGTCGACATTGCGCTTGGTGAGCTTGTTGCGCAGCACATCCTCGATCTGACCGAGCTGGAAGTCGGCATCACCGATCAGCGTGATGTCTTTTTCCTTGAGTTCGATGGCAGCAGCGGTTCCCTTGAAGTCGAACCGGGTGCCGATTTCCTTGACCGTGTTGTCCACGGCGTTGCGTACTTCGACGAGATCGGCCTCGCAAACCGTATCAAAAGAGGGCATGAGATTACCAATTGGAGTTCCATGCGCATCGAGGGCCGATGCGACAATCCCGTCATGTTAGTCGAGAAAAACGTCCCGCTCCAGTCCTGCAACAGCTTTCGCATCGTGGCCAAGGCGCACACCTGGTGCGGATCGGCAGCGAGCAGGATCTGTGGGACGTGATCGGCGACCCGAATCTGGCGCGCCAGCCCAAGTTCGTCCTGGGTGGCGGCAGCAACATCGTGCTCACCGGCGATGTCAAGCCGCTGGTGCTCAAGATCGAAATCATGGGCAGGCGGCTGGTGCAGGAGACCGACAAGGCCTATGTGCTCGAGGCCGGCGCGGGAGAAAACTGGCACGAATTCGTAGCCTGGTCGCTGGCCCAGGGCTACCCGGGGCTGGAGAACCTGGCCCTGATCCCCGGCACCGTCGGGGCTTCACCGGTGCAGAACATCGGTGCCTACGGTGTGGAGCTGCAGGATCGCTTTCACTCGCTGGACGCTGCTGGACCTGCGCACCGGCGCGCGCCACACGCTCGATGCCGCGCAATGCGGTTTTGGCTACCGCGACTCGGTGTTCAAGCACGCCGCGCCCGAGGGTGCGACGGCGCTGGCCGATACCGAGGCTGTGGCATCCGGCGGATTCGGATTGCGCGAACGCGTTGTCATCACGCAGGTGCGCTTCTTGCTGCCCAAGCCGTGGAAGCCCGAGCTCGGTTATGCCGATCTTGAGCGCAAGATGCGGGAAACCGGCATTCTGGCGCCCGATGCGCGGCAGATTTTCGACTGGGTCTGCGCGATCCGCAGCGCCAAGCTGCCCGATCCCGCGGTGCTGGGCAATGCCGGCAGCTTCTTCAAGAACCCGACGGTCACGCGTGAGCAATGTGACGACATCATCCAGCGCGAACCGCGCATCGTGCATTACCCGATGGACAACGGCGCGATCAAGCTGGCGGCGGGCTGGCTGATCGACGCCTGCGGCTGGAAGGGCAAGTCGGTCGGCAACGCGGCGGTGTACGAACGCCAGGCCCTGGTGCTGGTGAACCGGGGCCAGGCCACCGGTGGCGAGGTGATGACGCTGGCCGGCGCGATTCAGACCAGCGTCTATGAGCGCTTTGGCATCATGCTCGAGCCCGAGCCGGTGGTGGTCTGACCAAGCTCAGGGCTTGCGGTCGCCCGTCAGGCTGAGCAGATCAGCGCTGTCGTCCATGGTCAGCAGTCCGGTCTTGGCATAAATCGCCAGCTTGCCGCGCGTATCGACGATGTCCAGGTTGCGCATCGTGAGCTGGCCGATGCGGTCCTGCGGCGAGAACGCGGACTCGCCTTTTTCCATCGTCAGCCGTTCGGGGTGGTAGGTCAGGTTGGGCGATTCGGTGTTGAGCAGCGAGTAGTCGTTGCCGCGGCGCAGCTCGATCGTGACCTCGCCGGTGATGGCGCGCGCGACCCAGCGCTGGGCGGTTTCGCGCAGCATGATGGCCTGTGGATCGAACCAGCGGCCCTGGTAGAGCAAACGGCCCAGTTTGCGGCCATGGTCGCGGTATTGCTCGATGGTGTCTTCGTTGTGGATGCCGGTGACCAGGCGTTCGTAGGCGATGAACAGCAAGGCCAGGCCGGGAGCCTCGTAGATGCCGCGGCTCTTGGCCTCGATGATGCGGTTCTCGATCTGGTCGCTCATGCCCAGGCCGTGGCGCCCGCCGATGCGGTTGGCCTCCAGGATCAGCTCGACCAGCGAGCTGTATTGCACGCCGTTGAGCGCGACCGGACGGCCCTCCTCGAAACGCACCGTGACCTGCTCGCGTTTGACCTCGACATCGTCGCGCCAGAACGCCACGCCCATGATGGGTTGCACGATCTGCATGCCGCTGTTCAGGTGCTCCAGATCCTTCGCCTCGTGGGTGGCACCCAGCATGTTGGAGTCGGTGGAGTAGGCCTTTTCGGCCGACATCTTGTAGCCGAAACCGGCCTTGGTCATGAAGGCCGACATTTCGGCGCGCCCGCCCAACTCGTCGATGAAGGCCTGGTCGAGCCAGGGTTTGTAGATCTTCAGGCTCGGGTTGGTCAGCAGGCCATAGCGGTAAAAGCGCTCGATGTCATTGCCCTTGAAGGTGCTGCCGTCGCCCCAGATGTTGACGTCGTCTTCCTTCATCGCGGACACCAGCATGGTGCCGGTGACGGCGCGTCCCAGTGGCGTGGTGTTGAAGTAGGTCACGCCGGCGGTGGTGACATGAAAGGCGCCGGCCTGCAGCGCGGCAATGCCTTCGTTCGCGAGTTGCTCGCGGCAGTCGATCAGGCGGGCCTTCTCGGCGCCGTATTGCATGGCCTTGCGCGGAATCTCGTCGTAGTCCGGCTCGTCGGGCTGGCCCAGATTGGCGGTGTAGGCATAGGGAATCGCGCCCTTGTTGCGCATCCAGTGCAAAGCAGCGCTGGTGTCGAGACCGCCGGAAAAGGCGATGCCGACTTTCTGGTTCAGGGGAAGGTTTTGCAGAATCGTGGCCATGAAGGGTGCTCCTGATATCAAGCGTAGTGGCAGATGTAGTGGTAGGGCTCGGTGACACGGATGTCGAACCGGCTGTTGGCGGCGATCGGAAACGAATCACCGGCCGCTGATCGCACCCATTGTTCGGTGCCGGCCAGGCGGTATTCGCAGGCGCCGGCGACGCATTCCATGATCTCGGCGGCGGCGGTAGCGAACGTCAATTCGGCAGGCAGCACCACGCCGACCGATTTTTTTGTGCCATCGGCCAGCGTGAGTGCATGGCTGACACATTTGCCGTCGAAGTAGACGCTGGCCTTGGTCGTGACGGATACGCCGTCGAGTTGGTCGGTGATCATGAAGTGCAGGTTTTCCTGGTTTTCGAGGCGGGGATGGGGATCGAACGCGCGCCCACGGCGCGTTTCGGCGGCGAACACTCGGCCAAGCCAGTGGCGCCTTGCGCAAACCGCAGATTTTAGGTCACGGGCTGCACCACCATGGCCAGCGCGGCTCGACGCGGCAGGCCCGCGCACTCCGTGCGGATCAGCGGTCCGTTTCGAGCGGGTCTGCCAGTCATCGGCCTTGAAGCCGACCATGACGCCGCCGTTCTGGGCGTCGCCCCATTCGACCACCGGGCGTTTGATGACGCTGGCATGTTCGAGCATCAGTTGGCGCGCACCGTCGACACCGGTGGCGCCGGCCTGCAGAGCAGGGTCGAGTCGGCGCCAGGTCGTGCCCTTGCGGTTGAGCAGTGTTTCCCAGCCGGCCTGGCGCAGCCAGTGTTCGAGGCGGTCCGCAGGCACGCCCTGGGTCTTGAAGTCATGGAAGGTATAGGCCAGTTGGTGATCGTCCAGCCACTGGCGGGCCTTTTTGACGGTATCGCAGTTGCGAATGCCGTACAGGATGATGGGATGGGTAGGCATGGCAGCATCATGCCGCAATCAGGTACGCGACAATACCGACCGCATGAAAACACTCCAGGACTGGCTCGACCATTGCGAGCGGCTGCATCCCAAGAACATCGACATGGGGCTCGACCGTGTGCGCGCGGTGGCCGAGCGCATGGGTATTCGCTTCAACTGCCCGGTGATCACCGTGGCGGGCACCAACGGAAAGGGCTCGACCTGCGCCATGCTCGAGGCGATTCTGGGGCAAAGCGGCTACAAGACCGGGGTCTACACCTCGCCGCACCTGGTGCATTTCGAGGAGCGACTGCGTCTGCACGGGGAACCGGTGAAAGTGGACCCGTTGGTGCAGGCCTTCGAGCGGGTCGAGCGGGCGCGCTGCCAGGTGCCGCCCGACGTGTCGCTGACCTATTTCGAGTTCTCCACGCTGGCCATCCTGGACCTGATGGCGCGCGCCGAGCTGGACGTGGTGATTCTCGAGGTGGGGCTGGGCGGGCGGCTCGATGCGGTCAACATCATCGACCCGGATTGCGCCGTCATCACCAGTGTCGATCTCGATCACGTGGAGTTCCTGGGGCCGGACCGCGAATGCATCGGCCGCGAAAAGGCCGGCGTCATGCGCACCGGGCGACCGGTCGTCGTCAGCGACCCGGTGCCGCCGCAAAGCGTGCTCGATCACGCGCTCGAGATCGGTGCCGACCTGTGGCGCATCGGCGTGGATTTCAACTACTCCGGTGACCAGCAGCAATGGGCCTGGGCGGGCCGTGGCCGGCGCTATGCCGGCCTGGCCTACCCGGCGTTGCGCGGCGCCAACCAGTTGCTCAATGCCAGTGGCGTGCTGGCGGCCTTGACGGCGCTGCGCGAGCGCCTGCCGGTGACGGCACAGGCGGTGCGCAACGGCCTGGCCATGGTGGCCTTGCCCGGTCGCTTTCAGATCGTTCCGGGCGAGCCGACGCTGGTGCTCGATGTGGCGCACAACCCGCATGCGGCGGCGGCGCTGGCCGTCAACCTGGATGCGATGGGTTTCTTTCCCGACCACCCACGCGGTGTTCGGCGCCATGGCCGACAAGGACCTGCTGCCGATGTTCGAGCGGCTCAATCCGATCATCGATCGCTGGTATTTCACCGATCTGCCGCTGGCCCGGGCCGAGACCGGCGCGCGTCTGACGACCCGCTGGCAGGCCACCAACACCCGCGCGGACGCCTCGGCGCAGGCCTTTGCCGACCCGGTGCAGGCGCTGCAGGCGGCGGTCGCTCAGGCGGACCCGGCTGATAGAATCGTCGTCTTTGGATCGTTCCATACCGTGGGTGGCGTGCTGAAGGACGGCGTACCGCGCCTTGCCGCCAGACACATGAACCCCTAACCCCCTCATGGCATTGTTCAAGTTCCGCAAGGGCCGCGATGAGCAGCCCGCGTCGGTCGCTCCGGCTCAGACCGTCGAAGTCGTGCGCAGACGCGCCATGCACCGCCTGATAGGCGCTGCGGTGCTGGTGCTGGCGGGTGTCATCGGTTTTCCGATGATTTTTGACAACCAACCGCGTCCGATTCCGGTCGATCTGCCGATCGAGATCGTTGACAAGAACAAGGTCAAGCCCCTGGTGATGCCACCGGCCGCAGCCATTGCCGCCTCGGGCGGAGCCGCTGCATCGGCTGCTGCGCCAGCCGTGCCGACCAAACCTGCCGACACCGAAGCCAAACCCACGCCGATTGCCGCGCCTGCGATTGCGGTGACCGCCGTGCCAGCCGAGAAAGCCGCCTCCAGCGCGGCGGAGCTGGCACAGGCCAAGGCGCTCGATGCCAAGAAGGCGCGTGCCCTGCTCGAAGGCCGGCCGGTGGCGGGCAGCAGCAAGACGCCGATTGCCGCTGCGGCGAACGCGCCGACACCAGCCGATGTGAAATCGGCGCCTGCGTCGGATGAACGCTATGTGGTGCAGGTGGGCGCCTTTGCCGATGCGGCCAAGGTGCGCGAAGTGCGCCGCAAGGTTGAATTGGCAGGGCTCAAGACCTATACCCAAGTGGTGCGAACGGCCGAGGGCGAACGCACGCGGGTGCGCGTCGGTCCGTTTGACGACAAGGCCGAGGCCACCAAGGCCGCTGACAAGATCCGCAAGCTGAGCCTGTCGGTCGCCGTCCTGACCTTGTAGATCGGTACGGGCCCATGGTTGCACTGGACTGGATCTTTCTTGCAATACTGGCTGCTGTCGCTGCTCATCGGCGCCTGGCGCGGCCTGGTCTACGAGGTGCTTGTCGCTGGCTACCTGGGTTGCCGCCTTCGTGCTGGCGCAATGGTTTGCGCCGGCCGCGGCCGCATTACCTGCCGATGGCGGGGGCGAGCGAGATGATTCGTTATGCGGCCGGCTTTGTGCTGGTGTTCATCGGGCGGTGTTTGCCGGGTCGATCGCTGACCTGGCTGATCAGCCGCTTGTTTCAGGTTGCCGGGCTGCGGCCGGCCGACCGGGTGTTGGGCGCGGTATTCGGTGCCATGCGCGGCGTCATCGTGTTGCTGGTGGTGGCGGTGCTGGTCGGCATGACGCCGTTGCAGGCGGACGCCTGGTGGAACGAATCGGTCGGCGCGCATTGGGCCACGGCCACGGTCAAGGGCCTCAAGCCGGTGCTGCCGCAGGAATTTGGCAAGTATCTGCCCTAGTCGGCTTGTGAAGCGCTGGCGGTGTTGCCAGCAGGTCAGTCTCCAGCGGGATCAAACTATGTGCGGAATTGTTGGTGTTGTCAGTGGCACCCCGGTCAATCAACTGCTTTACGACGCGCTGCTGCTGTTGCAGCACCGCGGCCAGGATGCGGCGGGTATCGTGACGCAGCAAGAGCGCAAGTTCTTCATGCACAAGGCCAAGGGGCTGGTGCGTGATGTGTTCCGCACGCGCAACATGCGCGCCTTGCCCGGCAACTGCGGCCTGGGCCAGGTGCGTTATCCGACCGCCGGCAATGCCTACAGCGAGGAAGAGGCGCAGCCGTTTTACGTGAATGCGCCGTTCGGCATCGTGCTGGTGCACAACGGCAACCTGACCAATGCCCAGGCGCTCAAGTCCGAATTGTTCATGACCGATCACCGGCACATCAACACCGAGAGTGATTCCGAGGTGCTGCTCAATGTGCTGGCGCACGAAATCGAGACTGTCACGCGCGGCCTGCCGCTGCAGCCGTCCGACCTGTTCGCGGCGGTGCGCAACGTGCATCGGCGCGTGCGTGGCTCGTATGCCGTGATTGCGCTGATCGCCGGCCATGGTGTGCTGGCCTTCCGCGATCCGTTTGGCATCCGTCCGCTTGTGCCTGGGGCAGGGCGACGGACACCACGCTGGTGGCCAGCGAGTCGGTCGTGCTGGAGGGCACGGGCCACCAGTTCGTGCGCAATATCGACCCGGGCGAGGCCGTCTTCATCGACCTGCAGGGCACGCTGCACGCGCAGCAGTGCGCCGAGAAGACGCAGCTCTCGCCGTGCATCTTCGAGTTCGTCTATCTGGCCCGGCCCGACTCCGTGATGGACGGCATCTCGGTATACCAGGCGCGGCTGAACCTGGGCTCGTCGCTGGCCAAGCGGGTGGTGTCGACCGTGCCGCCGAGCGAGATCGACGTGGTGATCCCGATTCCCGAATCGAGCCGGCCCGAGCGCGGCCCAGCTGGCCCAGTTGCTGGGGCTGCCCTACCGCGAGGGCTTCGTCAAGAACCGCTATGTGGGGCGCACCTTCATCATGCCGGGGCAGGCGGTGCGCAAGAAGTCGGTGCGGCAAAAGCTCAACGTGATCACCAGCGAATTCAAGGGGCGCAACGTGCTGCTGGTGGACGATTCCATCGTGCGCGGCACCACCAGCCGCGAGATCGTGCAGATGGCGCGTGACGCCGGCGCGCGCAAGGTCTACCTGGCCAGCGCCGCGCCGCCGGTGCGCTATCCCAATGTCTACGGCATCGACATGCCGACCAGCGAGGAACTGGTGGCACACAACCGCACGCGTGGCCGAGATCCAGCAGATCATCGGCTGTGACGCCCTGATCTACCAGGATGTCGAAGGCATGAAAAGCGCGATCGGCAGCCTGAACACGAACGCATCGCCGAACTTTGATGCCTCGTGTTTCGACGGCGTGTATGTCACCGGTGACATCACCGCCGACGACATCGCGCGCATGAGTGCGAGCCGCGTCGAGTCCGGCGACGACGATGACGACGAAGATGATCACCGTCCTGGCAGTCACGTAACAAACAGGCGACCCAGCCATGACCGACAAGCAGACTGCCCGACACATCTGCATCGGGACACCCTGGCCGTGCACGCGGCCGTCGACCAGTAGCCAGTATGGCGAGAACTCCGAGGCGCTGTATCTGACCAGCGGCTATGTGCAGCCCGACGCCGAAACCGCCGCGCGCCGGTTTGCTGGCGAGGAGCAGGGGTATACCTACAGCCGGCTGGGCAACCCGACCGTGACCAGCATGGAGATGCGCCTGGCTGCGCTCGAGGGCACCGAGGCGGCGTTGCCACTGCCACCGGCATGTCTGCGATTCTGCTGATGTGCATGGGCCTGCTCAAGGCGGGCGACCATGTGGTGTGCTCGCATTCGATGTTCGGCTCCACGATCAAGCTCATCGGCAGCGAATTTGCCAAGTTCGGCGTGCAGAGCAGCTTCGTGTCGCAGACCGATGTGGCGCAGTGGAAGGCCGCCGTCAAGCCCAATACCCGGCTGCTGTTTGCCGAGACGCCGACCAATCCGCTGACCGATGTCTGCGACATCCGAGCGCTGGCCGACATCGCGCACGAGGCCGGCGCCTTGCTGGCGGTGGACAACTGTTTTTGCACGCCGGCGCTGCAGCGTCCGGTGGAACTGGGTGCCGACCTGATCGTGCATTCGGGCACCAAGTACCTCGACGGCCAGGGCCGTGTGATGGCCGGCGCCCTGTGTGGCAGCCGCCAGATGATGAACGAGGTGTTGCTGCCGGTGTTGCGCAGCGCCGGCATGACCTTGTCGCCGTTCAACGCCTGGGTGGTTCTCAAGGGCCTGGAGACGCTGGGCATTCGCATGCAGGCGCAGTGCCAGCGCGCGCTGGAACTGGCCACCTGGCTGGAGCAGCAGCCCCAGGTGTCGCGCGTTTATTACACCGGTCTGCCAAGCCATCCGCAGCATGCGCTGGCCATGGCGCAGCAGTCGGGCCAAGGTGGTGCGGTGATCGCGTTCGATCTGCGCGCGGACGATCCGCAGCAGGCGCGCGCGCGCGCCTTCAGCTTGCTCGATACACACGCAAGTCATCGGCCTGTGCACCAACCTGGGCGATGTGAAGTCGCTGCTCTCGCATCCGGCCAGCACCTCGCATGGCCGACTGACCGAGGCCCAGCGCCAGGTTGCCGGCATCGGCCAGGGGCTGGTGCGCTTGGCGGTCGGGCTCGAGCATGTGGGCGACCTGAAGGCCGACCTGCAACAGGCCTTTGCCGGACTATAAGTGCCCCCAACCCTGGCTTCGCCAGGCCCCCCGGGGGGGTGCGAGGAAACTTGGGAACGGCCCGGCGTTTCCTCATGAGCAACGAGACCCCCATGACCCGCAAGATCCGCACCCGCATCGCCCCGTCGCCCACCGGTTTCCTGCATCTGGGCACGGCCCGCACGGCACTGTTCTCGTGGGCCTTTGCGCGCCACTTCGGCGGCGACTTCATCCTGCGCATCGAAGACACCGACGTGGCGCGCTCGACCCAGCAGGCGGTGGACCAGATCATTGCCGCCATGCGCTGGCTCGACCTGGGATATGAAGAAGGCCCGTACTACCAGATGCAGCGGCTGGAGCGTTACCGCGCAGTCATTGCGCAGATGCTCAAGGACGGCACGGCCTATCACTGTTATTGCCAGCCGGACGAACTCGATGCGATGCGCGAGGCGCAGCGTGCCCGTGGCGACAAGCCGCGTTACGACGGGCGCTGGCGCCCTGAGCCGGGCAAGACCCTGCCAGCGCCGCCGCCGGGCTTGGCGCCGGTGGTGCGCTTTCGCAATCCGCTCGATGGCGACGTGAGCTGGGACGATCTGGTCAAGGGCACGATCACCATCAGCAACCGCGAACTCGACGACCTGATCATTGCGCGCGCCGATGGCACGCCGACCTACAACTTCTGCGTGGTCGTGGACGACTGGGACATGCAGATCAGCCATGTGCTGCGCGGCGACGACCATGTCAACAACACGCCGCGCCAGATCAATATCCTGCGCGCCCTGGGCGCGGAGCTGCCGGTATACGGCCACCTGCCGATGATCCTGGGCCCGGATGGCGACAAGCTCTCCAAGCGCCATGGCGCCGTGAGCGTGATGCAGTACGAAGAGGCAGGTTATCTGCCCGAGGCCATGGTCAACTATCTGTCGCGCCTGGGCTGGAGCCATGGCGACGACGAATTGTTCGACCGTGACCAGCATGGTGCAATGGTTCGATGGTGCACATCTGGCGCAAGAGCCCGGCGCAGTGGGACGCCGCCAAACTGAACTGGGTCAACGCGCAGTACATCAAGGCCATGGCCGACGAAGGCTTGGCGCACCTTGGTGACGGTGCAGATGGCGCGACTTGGCGTGCAGGTCATCGATGGACGACTGAGCGCGATCTGCGCCTTGTTCAAGGACCGCTGTGATACCACGGTGGCGCTGGCGCAATGGGCTTGCGGTTTCTATGCGCCGGTCACTACGGTGGAGCAGGGCGAGCGCGAGCGACTGGTCACCGATGCGGTGCGCCCGGCGTTGACACTGTTGGCCGACAAGCTCGCTGCGTGTGAGTGGACACGCGCCGCAATTGCCGCGGCGATCAAGGAAGTGCTGTCGACAAGCGGCCTGAAGATGCCGCAACTGGCAATGGCGTGCGCGTGTCTTGCTGCTCGGAACCAGCCAGACGCCATCGCTCGATGCTGTCATTGCGCTATTTCTGCGAGAGACAGTCGTGGAGCGACTCAGAGCGGCCTGATTTTGTGGCTATAATTCGAGGCTCGGAAGATTGACGGCGCAGTTAAATGCGTCGGAAGTCAGGGGGGTATAGCTCAGCTGGGAGAGCGCTTGCATGGCATGCAAGAGGTCAGCGGTTCGATCCCGCTTACCTCCACCACCATCTTCCACGCCAACCGGTAACACGGTTTGCAAAAATTCGAGAGCGCTTTAAACGGAGTTCCAAGGCTTTGACCCCATCGTCTAGAGGCCTAGGACACTACCCTTTCACGGTAGGTACCGGGGTTCGAATCCCCGTGGGGTCGCCAGACACACCGCAAGGTGCAAAAGGCACAAGTCGTTGACGGCTTGCTCGCAAGAGCAGGTGACTTGCCTCGCAAGAGGAAACGTCAGCTACCAGGAGTGGTAGTTCAGTTGGTTAGAATACCGGCCTGTCACGCCGGGGGTCGCGGGTTCGAGTCCCGTCCACTCCGCCAAGTATCAAAGGGTTTGCTGCTACGAAAGATGCAGCAAGCCCTTTTTTCATGGGCGCTTCCGGCAGCTGGTGGCCGTGTGCCACGGCTGTGTCTGCAGATCGCGTACAACATGCCGGGCAGGCGGTCTTCAGGGATGTGATACTTGGCGCTACACCGTTGAGTCACCGAGCCGCGTGATTCGGCACCATATGAATTCGATCAGGGCCGCCGTGGTGGCCCCGTGTCGTACGGCAGTTGGACAGCATGCGAGAAAACATAACAGGAATTCGACTGTCTCTTCGCCAGGTATTGACGATTCCCTATGTGGTGCTGGTCATTGCGTTGGCATTGACCATCGTCGGCCTTTCCTACTCGGCCGGCAGCCGGGCGGTGGATGCGGTCTCGTCGCACTTGTTGACGGAGACCGTCGGGCGGATCGGCCAGACGGTGGATCGGCACATCATGGGCTCGGGCGCGGTGCTGGAAGCCGCTTTTCCCGATGGCATGCCGGCCAGCGCAAACATCGATGCCGATCTCCAGGCGTTGCGCACCCGATTCTGGATCGCCACCTCGCTGCACACCGACCCCAACAATTACGTCTACTACGGCAACCGCCAGGGACAGGGTATCGGGCTGTTTCGGCTCTCCAGCACCGAGGGCGAATTGCGCATCAAGCTCAATGCCCCGGACAAGCGCACGTTCTACCGTTTTACCGGGATCAATGGTGCCTTGAAGTTTCACCAGGAAGAGGGCAGGTTGTTCGATCCGCGGGTGCGGCCCTGGTACAAGGCCGGGGAGACTCGCCCCGGCCAGACCTGGACCTCGGTGTACATCGACTTCGGAACCAGCGACCTGGTCGCGACCCGGGCGCGACGCGTGCTCGGAGTCAATGGTGAGTTCGAGGGCGTGGTGGCCACCGATGTGTCGCTGCGCGCCCTCAACAATTTCGTGACCAATTTGCGCGTCTCAAGCAATGGTCTGGCTTTCATCGTGGAGCCCAATGGCGATCTGATCGCGTCATCGACCAGTCCCAATGTGCGCGAACTGCCCGACGGCAGCAAAGCCCGGGTCAGTGCCACCGACGCGGGCAGTCCGCTGGTCAAAGCCATCTACGCCGAGGTGCAGTCGCGCCTTGCCTCCCAGGGGAGCCGGGCAGGCGCGCAAACCCTGAGTTTTGAGAATGCAGACAGGCGGCTGATCCATGTGGGCTTTGACCGCTTGCGAGACGATTCCGGGTTGGAATGGATCACGGTAGTGGCGCTTCCGCGCAGCGACTTCATGACGGGCGTCACGGAAAACCTTGTCCGCACAGCGATATTGGGCGGGCTGGCCGCCATGATCGCGATTGCTCTGGGCTTGCGCATCCTGAGTTGGGTCTCGGGCGACCTGCAGCGGCTGTCTGAGGCCGCGCTGCGCGTGGGCGAGGGCGAGCTTGCGTGGCCGGTGGGGATCAGCCGGGCCGATGAAATCGGCCAGTTGGCCTCCAGCTTCGAGACCATGCAGCAGCGCCTGCAGACCGATGCGTTGACGGGTCTGGCTAATCGGGAGTCGTTCATGCTGCATCTGCGCGGCAAGATAAAGCGGGCTGCAACGCAGCCGCCCGGCAAAGGCTTTGCGGTACTGTTCATCGACCTGAACCACTTCAAGCGCGTCAACGACTGCTACGGGCATGGCGCTGGCGATTCGGTGCTGGTGGAGGTGGCGCAACGCCTGCGTGCCAACGTTCGGTCGCAAGACCTGGTGGCGCGTCTGTCCGGTGACGAGTTCGCGGTTTTGCTGGACCGGGTGGATGCCAGGGAAGACCTGGAACGCGTTCGCCTTCACATTGGCGCCGTGCTGAGGCAACCGCTCTCAGCGCTGGAGGACGGCGCCGTGGCACTGACGGATTTTGGTGGATCGGTGGGTGAAGCGTATTTCCCGGACGACGGAACGGATGCCGAAACGCTGCTGAAAAAGGCAGATCGCAGAATGTATAGCGACAAGTTCCAGGATCGGGCCGACGACAGCGAGTTCCCGCGTCGCCGGGAATCCGATGCGAAAGACTGATCAGCCGTAGTCGGCGCGCTGAGCTGCAGTGAAGGGCGGCACATGGTACCAGTTGCTGCAGCCAAGCCACTTCATTGTCGAAATGGCAGCGGTGCTTGCTCGCATCCAGCCCGGTACGGCACAAAGCTCACTGCTGAACTTGATCGACATTGAGCGCCAGACTGCCGCTAGACCCGACATCTTCACCTCGGCCGTTCAACTGGCCATCAGCCTGAACCACCACCTTTTCGACACCATCTACCACGCCGTCGCCCTGCAAACTCCTGGTGCAACACTGGTCACCGCCGACCGCCGCTACTTCGACAAAGCCCGACATCTTGGGCAAATCACCTGGTTGGCGGATTTTGTCTTTGCTTGACCGACGCGACTTCGTCCTCTGCGGCATCGGTAGCGGGTAGCCGATTGCGGGGCCTGCGTATCTGCAGCCTGTCACCATACTGGTGAACCACATCGTGGCCTCGTTGTTCAGTGTGCCTGCGGGCTGCCAGCGAGACGCAAGCCGTCAACTGCCGTTTCTAGGGTCAGTGGCTGTCGGCCGCCTGCAGCAGCATGGCGTCACGTGTCAGCGTGATGCGGAATCTGGACAGGAAACTCTGGCCCAGCAAGGCCTGTTCGGGTCGTACGCCGAGCAGACCAACCGCCACTTTGATGCCCGAGATGGACGCGCCCGCTATCGACACCGGAACATCGGCCACAACCCGACCGTCGATGACGCCGTTGGCAGTGTGAAAGCGCATGGGCTGCCCTTCGCCAAGTCCGGCCGCGTCGGCCAAGGCCTGGCTGACCGTCACAAGAGACGCACCTGTGTCGACCAGAAACACCACGGGTTGGTTGGCAACCTGACCGGACACGTAAAAATGGCCATCGCGTGCCCGTGGGATCGTGATGTCTCCGGCCACCGACACCGTCACCTGTTGGGGTTTCATGACCTGCTTGATACCGCCGTAAACCGCGCCCATGAGCACCAGCCAGAACAGCACGATGCCCAACGGACCCCAGCGAAGCCCGCGCGGGAGGCTGCTGGCGCCGCCAGTGCCCGGATGATCGGATTTGGCACGACCAATCGCTTGCGAGAAGCGCTGACTGCTGCCAGCACCTTCACGTTTGTCTTGTGCGTCTTTCGACCAATCCCGGTCTTCCATGCCCATAGGGTTCCCTGTCATGTTGTTGCCAACAATGTAGTGGATACCGTTTGGCCCCGCAGTTGCACGAAAAGAAACTGCACGAAAAGAAACCGCCCGGCTCTACGCGCGTGGGGCCGTCTGGCAAGACCGCTTGCTGGCGCAGGTGCGCGCATCGGCGACCTGGTGCACGGCGCATGCTATCCAGTTGAAAGCGCGGCGACAATCGGCGCGCTGCAAGCGCCATTGAAGCCCCACGACCTGCGCACCATGATCCAAACCGACGTCCCTCGCCATATCCTGCCTGTGATCGTGATCGCGCAGTTCGCCGGCACGTCGCTTTGGTTTGCGGTAAACGCGGTCATGCCCGATCTGCAGCGCGAATTGGGCTGGGCCACATCAGCGGTGGGTACGCTCACTGCATCGCTGCAATTCGGTTTCATCATCGGCACCTTGGTGTTTGCCCTGCTTGCCATTACCGACCGCGTCGCGCCGCGCCGCGTGTTCCTGGTCTGCGCCCTGGCGGGCGCGGCCTGCACTGTCGGCGCCTGGGCCATGGTGCGCAACTATGAGGCTTTGATGGCCTGGCGCTTTTCCACCGGCTTCTTTCTGGCCGGCATCTATCCGGTGGGCATGAAGATCGCCGCTCAGTGGTACACCAGGGGACTGGGTGGCGCACTCGGTTTGCTTATTGGCGCCCCGGTTCACTACGAGCGCCACTGCCCCGAGCAGACCCGCTGAACACGCCTGCTGCTGGCCTGGCCGCGTACCCGGTGCTGGTAACGCCTGACCTGCAGGTCGTGCACAGCGTGAGCATGCGCCACTTGCTCGGCTTGCCATGGCATGGTTCACCGGGAGTACCCGCTTGCTGCCATCAATTGCCCTTCGCCGGAAAAAAGTGATTGCGCAACAGTGGCCGTCGTGTTTGCTGCGTTAGCGGAATTACAGCTTTCAACTTCGTGGTCCTGCCGACCCGTTGCTGCGTATGGCTCGGTCAAATCAAGCGCGCAATAGCAGTCGTACAGTGATCTCACCTACGTATTCAACAGTGCAGGGCATGGTGAGAACGGTCACACGGAGACCGTACGCACCCCAGCGCCCCTCCAGGGCCGCCGCTTCGAGATGGCCTCGTTGCCTGAGCGTCACCGGCGTGGAGCGCCCAATGGCAGAGTGAGCTTCATGTCAATGGCAAAGTAAATTACGGGAGAATATCAAAGTAAATTCAAGGCAAGTATCAGAATAGAATTTCTGCGAATATCAAAGCCGATTTATGAGCTCAGTAGCACACAAACCGAAGGGCAACCCAACGCTCGCAGCTGCACTGAAGACGCTCAAGCGGCTGCAGGAAAAGCACAACGGCGTTATCGAAACCTCGGACATCAAGCGCGACGAGCAGCGCGTCGTGTTGGTCGACACGGGGTTCCTGAGGTCAGTGATGAAGGGCTGGTACATCTGCAGCAGCCCGAGCGACAACGTTGGAGACACCACGGCTTGGTACGCGTCCTTTTGGGCCTTCGTTTCAGGCTACTTGGGCAAGCGCTTCGGCAAGCGGTACTGCCTGAACCCTGAGGCATCGCTGATGCTCCACACAGGCAACACCGCCGTACCCAGGCAGGTTACATGCGTCACGATCGACAGCGGCACATCCAAGGTGGGTCTGCCCTTCGACACCTCACTACTTGTGTATCCGGACAAGAATCGGGTTCCCATTGCTCGAGTGGAGGTACGAGGCCTGCAAGTTTGGCCCGTTGCCGAGGCCTTGTGCCTGGTCGGCCCTTCGTTCTTCGTCAACAACCCGCGTGAGGCCGAGATCGCGCTGGCCACCATTCGCAATGCGTCCGAATTGCTACCGACGCTGCTGGCTGGCGACAAGATGGTAACGGCTGCGGGCCGGTTGGCTGCCGCGTTCGAGTTCATCAAGCGCCCCGACGAGGCCGAGCGCATCCAGAAGGCCTTCGCGAAGTTCAGGATCACGCTCAACCTGGTGAACCCCTTTGAGCTGGCCGAGCCCACAATTTCGCCCAGCAAGGAGCGTTCGCCCTATGTGCTGCGCCTGCGCTCAATGTGGGCCGGATGGCGCCAGGACGTCATCAATGCCTTCCCGCCCGCGCCTGGCCTCCAGAACCAGGGCGCCGGCTACCTGGCGCAGGTCGACGAGCGCTATGTTTCTGACGCCTACAACTCCCTGTCCATCGAAGGCTATCGCGTCACCGACGAGCTCATCGAGCGATTGGCTCGCGGGAACTGGAATCCGGACGGCGACCCAGAGCACGACAAGACCAGGGACGCACTGGCCGCGCGGGGCTACTACCAAGCCTTTCAGGCGGTCAAGGAGAGCATCGGCAAGGTGCTGGCGAAGGACAACGCAGGTCTCGTGGTCAAGCGCGATCATCACGACTGGTATGCCGAGCTGTTCGGCCCGTCTGTGACAGCCGGCCTCGTAGAAGCCAGCCAGCTCGCCGGCTGTCGGCGTGGCCCGGTCTTCATCCGCAACTCGATGCACACGCCGCTACCCAGCGAGGCTCTTCTGGATTCGCTAGAAGCGCTGTGGGACATGCTCGAAGCGGAATCCGAAGCCTGCGTTCGCGCGGTACTTGGGCACCACCTTTTCGTCTTTATCCATCCGTACTACGACGGCAACGGCCGCATCGGTCGCTTCCTAATGAATACGCTGCTGGCATCCGGCGGTTACCCGTGGACGGTGATCCGGATGAGCCGACGGGATACCTACATGAAGGCCCTGGAGGCCGCGAGCGTCAAAGGCCAGATCACGCCATTGGCCGAGTTCATCGCTCAAGAGATGCGGGAATGGTCCCCAGAGCGCGAACGCAAGGGCCGCAAGGCCTGACCCGGCGAGGCCATCGTGGTGCGCGACCTCAACGGCAACGGAACCATCGACTCGGGCCGCGAGCTGTTTGGCGACAACACCATCCTGACCCGTGGCCCCAATGCCGGCCAGCTGGCCGCCAACGGCTTTGCCCGCTGACGATCGGGTACGACTTGACACTCTGATTGTTACCCCACTGCGGCTCGTTCAGAACGAGTGCAGCATGCGTTGTAGCTTGTCGCACTACACACTACAATTGCACCCAAATGATCAAGAGCTTCCGGCACAAAGGCTTGCAGCGTTTTTTCGAGACTGGGAGCAAGGCTGGCATTCAAGCGGTTCATGCGACCAGGCTGCGCCTGCAATTGGCGGCTCTTGATCAGGCGGTAAGGCCCGAAGACCTTTCGGCAGCTTCATGGAATCTGCACCCATTGAAAGGTGATCTGAAAGGGCACTGGGCACTAACCGTCAATGGAAACTGGCGCATGGTTTTTGCCTTTGAAGACACTGATGCCGTGCTTGTGGACTACCTCGACTACCACTGAGACCTGATATGACGCGTATGCACAATCCGCCCCACCCAGGCGAAGTCCTTCGGGAGTATTTGGGTAACACCACGATCACTGAAGCGGCCATCAAGCTTGGTGTCAACCGCGTCACCTTGTCGCGTGTGGTCACGGGTTCTTCTGGCATTTCAGCCGACATGGCCTATCGTTTGGCTGATGCGTTTGACACAAGCCCTGAGCTATGGGCAGGAATGCAGTTGCAATATGACTTGTACCAGGCCAGTAAGCTGGAACGCCCACGCATCCAGAAGATGGTGGCCTGAATCGAGCTCAAGATCATTGCGGCGATCCTGGAGCCGCCGGTGATCGAGAAGATCCTCACGCACCTGGGATTGCAGGCGCGTGCGCCGCCTCGGGCGCCAGCTCGTCGCCAGGCGCTGCAAGGGGCCTGAGGCCACCCAACCGTGACAGTTCAGGCGACCCGGCGACCCGGCGACCAGGGCCGCCGGGTCGCCTGCGTCCGAGTGGTTGCGGGACCGATGGAAGCGGCCCGAAGGCAAGGGATAACCCGTAGACGGCACCATGGGGAGGCGAATTTTGGCCGGGCCATCAACGCCCAACAGATCGCCAGCAGATCTCAGCCTGTAGGTTCAAGTACGTCGGGCGCCGCGGCCGAGGCGACGCAACCGACTCCTGGTCCTCAGATCGGCACGGTGAAAACGACGCCACAGACGTTCCAGGTGACGTTGCGGGCGGTCGGCCACGCGGCCGGCTTCTTGTCCTTCTCCCAATGCTTGACCAGCGCGCGCAGCTCCTCGACCTTGGCGGCGTTCTGATTGGCGAGATTGGTGGTTTCGTTTTCATCGTCCTTGAGATTGAAGAGCAGCGTGTAATCGCCGTATGGCGACTGATCGGCCGGGCGGTTCTTGTCGGAGACCTCCCAGAGTTTCCAGTCGCCGGCGCGGATGGAGACCAGGGGGGCGCGCCGCCAGACCAGGACATCATGGGGCTGTCCGGTCGCCGTGCCCGCGATGAACGGCAGGAAATTGACACCGTCGTAGATGCGATCCACCGGCAGATGTCCGCCGGCGGCGGCCATGGCGGTCGGCAGCAGGTCCATCAATGACGTTGTGCCGCTGAAGAGGGCGCCCGCCTGCAGCTTGCCGGGCCAGCGCATGATCATGGGCACCCTGGCTCCGCCCTCATAGTGGGTCAGCTTGCCGCCGCGCATCGGTTCGCAAGAGCACAGGCCGCTGTAGTAATCCTCGCAGCCGTTGTCGGATGTGAACACGACGATGGTATTGTCGGCCTCGCCCGACGCCTCCACCGCGGCCATGATCCGGCCGACCCCGTCGTCGAGGGATGCGATCATGGCCGCATTGATGCGTTGCAGTTCGTCCTTGATCTCGGGGAAGCGGTCGTAGTATTTCTGTACGACCATGTGCGGACTATGGGGTGCCGTGTAGGCTGCATAAAGGAAATAGGGCGTATCCGACTTCGCATTGCGCTCGATGAACTCCACGCTGCGGTTCGTCAGATAGTCGGTGAGGTACTCTTTTGCGTCGGCGACCGGCGTCCGGTTCGGTCCATCCAGGATCCTGGCGTGAGGCCAGCGCTGGAATACGCCGTCCTTCGTGGCGGCGACCGCAGCGTCGCGATCCTTCGGCCAAACCCGCACGCCGGGCTGCGCCGGATCCCCATAGGACGTCTCGGCGCTCAGCAGCCCGACGAACTCGTTGAATCCGCGGTTTGTCGGGTAGAACTGATCGGCGATCCCCAGGTGCCACTTGCCGACGAGCCCCGTCTTGTAACCGGCGCTCTGCAGGAGGCTCCCTATGGTCAGCTCCCTGGCGTCGAGCCCGTAGCCTTCCTTGATTTCCCGTTTGCCGGGTCCCTGGTTGAACTCGAATCCGAACCGTTGCGGATAACGCCCGGTAAGCAACCCGGCCCGCGAAGGGGCGCACACGGGTGCCGCAGCATAGGCTGCGGTGAAGCGCACGCCCTGCTCGGCAAGCTTGTCGATGTTGGGGGTCTTGTAGCGGTTGGCCTTGTACGCGCCGACGTCTGCGTAGCCCAGGTCATCGGCCAGGATCAGGATAATGTTGGGCTGCCTGACGACTTTGGCCGGCGCCTGGGCAATTGGCGCCATCGTGGCCGGTCCCTGGGCCGGGGCGCTGACGACAAGGCCGAAAGCGGCGAGAACCGCCATGCCAGCCCGGGCCTTCTGGAAAATGTTCATCGCGCACCTTTAGCCTCGCGGAACCGTCGTCGCGATTTCCATCGAAATGGCAACTGGGCGTCCGGTCAGATTGACAATCACAAATCCATCAAATCCACGCGCTTGATTTCTCGTTGCGTAGCGCGGCATTGTGCATTCAATTCGGCACCATGCAAATAGCAGCGTCAGCCTTCGAAACCAAACGTCGCCGGTCATCCCAATCACCGAACCACAGCACGATGCCCGTAACGGCAATGCCCCGGTGTGGTCGACGGTGTCGGCGCCGCTCGGATCCCGATGCTGCACCAACTTCATTCGGATTGAAACAGCAGTATCCGTGGCGGCTGCTTCCTGCTGCCCGATCGGCAGTGCGACTGCGTCTGGACTGTCAGCACTGCGGACAGCATTTCCCACAGACGCTGAGCCAGGGGGCTTACCCACCGCCGCGCGAGTCTTGCGTGAGAGGCGCCGATTGCGCGGCCGTAATGGAATGGTCGCCCCCTTCCCAAAGGCGGCATCGAGATGCCACACTGGAGATCCGAATCAACCTCTGGACTGGAAAGGAGCAACCGAAAAGGACATTACGACGATTGGTCTGGACTTGGCTAAGAACGTCTTCCAGGTTCACGGCGTGGACAGGCGCGGAAATGTTGTTCTGAAGAAGCAACTCAAGCGCAATCAGGGGCTTTCGTTTTTTGCCAATCTGCAGTCGTGTCAGCTCGGCATGGGTCAAATTGAGCCCACCCTTGCCAACCAGCAGCAGCTTGCGCCCAATGCCGGGCATGGCATTAAACAGGCCCACGGGCAAACCGGCGGCGCTGTGCTTCTCGGCCGCCATGAGGCCGGGCGGACCGGCACGGATGATGATGACGGTCTGGGCCTGGACAGAAATAGACACGAATTCCTATGGCGTTGCGGGACCGGCAGCGTCCCTGGCGAGAGACAGCGGGCCACCTCCGGGGCGCCCCCGCCAGCGCGCCATTTTGCCAAACGGGTCCAAGTGCCATCGTGGGGATGCTGCCCAGTACTGCTGCCACCTTGCCCGGGCGCCGCTGGGCGCACACGCGCGGTAAGCCGCCACACCATGTGTATTCGGGTCAGTCGCAATGGACCCCCTAGCGCTGGAGCCACCGCTGCACGGCTGCCAAGTCGGCCGCCGACAGATAGTCGCAGTTGCTGCTCGCATAGTCCCGCAGATCACTGGCGGCCACCCTCCCATGCAGCACCAGCGTGCCGTACATCGCAATGAACTCGGGCTGGGCCGATCCGGCCTGAGTCACTGTCGGCGCGTCCTGCGCCAGTGCCGGTGCGCTCAACGAAACGACGACGCCGCAGCAGGCACCCGTAATCAGCTTATGCAGGTTGTTCATGACCACTCCTTTCAGTTGTCAGATGGAATAAAACCCACGGCCACGAGCGATGCGCGCCGTGTGCTCATTTGTAGGTGACGAGGCGTTAACAGACCGTTAACATGCATGCACCGCTGGCGAAGACTCGCCGCACACACAGCAACATGGTTTCTGAGGAGGCACTGTTCGCATGACGCTGCGACTGCTGGGACCTCTGCGCTGGGAGCCTGCCGGAGAGGCTTCGAAGTCGCTGCCGGCCATCGTGCCGAGCGCGATCCTGCTGGTGCTGGCGCGCCAAGGGCAGTGGCTGGCGCGCGCCGACCTCGCGCGCTTGTTCTGGCCGGAACTCCCGGGCGAAGCGGCCTTGCTGAACCTGCGCGTGAACATCCACAAGGCGCGCCACCTGCTCAACAAGTTGTCGGTCGGCGTCCCCATCCAGAGCGAACGTCGTCGCCTGCGATGGGCGCCGCCCACCGATCTGGGCAACGCCGCCGCAACGACGCAAGCCCTGGCGTCGGACTTCGACCTGCCCGCATTCGAAGGCTTTGACGCATGGCTACAGGAATGGCGCGAGGCCCTTGCGGGGCCGAGTTCGCGCCGGTCTGACCCTCACATCGTGATCACCGAGGATCACGCGCCGAATGCCCGCGCGGCGCCATCGGCCAGCTTCTACGGCCGGCGCGTTGAGCTGGCGCGACTGCGCGCGTCCAGCGCGCCCGCAGTGGTCGTGGCCGGAGAAGCCGGGGTCGGAAAGAGTCGGCTGCTTGTCGAGGCATTCGAAACTGCGCCCTGGCTGCGCTGCCGGGAAAGCCTGCAGCGCACGTCCTTCAGCGCCGTGGCCGACCTGTTCGAAAGCCATCCGGGCTGGCTGCACGATCTCGGCGCCTACCGGCTCGACCTGGCGCGCCTGCTGCCCGACATTGCGCCAGACGAGCCACTGCCCCCGCTGGATGCGATCACGGCACGGGTTCGGCTGTTCGAGGCGCTGGCGCGCACGGCCGAGCGGCACGCTACCTTGCTCGCGGTGGACGACCTGCAATGGGCCGACCCCGCCACGATCGAGTGGCTCGCGATGCTGGCGCACCGGGGCCGCCTACGTTGGATCGCCACGGCGCGTGACGACGAACTGCCCGCGCACGTGACAGAGACGCTGCGTGCACTCGAAGCCACCGGTGCCGTCAGCATGCATGCGCTGCAGGGCCTGGACCGCTCTGCGCTCAACGCACTGCTTCATGATCGCAGACCCGAGTTGGCGGGTGCGCGGGGTTTCCCACATGCGCACGCCTGGCGCGATGCGTTGTGGACGTACACGAACGGCAACGCATTCTGCGCGATCGAGCTGATGTCGGCCCTGACGGTGGACGACATTCCCCAGGAACTGACGCGGTTGCCCTTGCCACAACGCGTGGCCCAAATGCTGCGCCGACGGCATGAGCGGCTGCCCCCACCAGTACGCGCCGTGGTGGATGCGGCCGCTCTGGCCATGGGCCGCCCTTCGCTGGCGCAGCTCGCCGCCGTGGCCGGACTCGACATGGCGGGCGCCATCACCGCCGTCGAAAGCGCGCAACAGCACGGTCTTCTGCAAGACACGGTGTGCCGTCACGACTTGGTGCGCGAGGCGCTGCGCGCATCCCTATCGCCCGCTCGGGCGGCGGAACTGCACCGCAGGACCGCACGGCATCTTGTCGAACAGGGCACGGAGTCGGAGATGATCGCCTATCACTGGCGCTGCGCTGGCGAAGACGAGGCCGCGTGGCCCTTTGTCCTGTGCGCCGCGCAACGCCTGCGCCAGCGCGGCGAGCGCGATGCCGCAGTGGCTGCGCTGATCGAACTGCGCGACGCCACGCGAGACGAAACCCTGGCACTGCGCGCCGAGGTGATGCTGGCGCAGGAGCACCTCTTCGACGATCTTCCGGCCGGTCGCCATGCGCTGGAATCGATATGGGCGCGGGTCGGCTGCGTGCCCCCTGGCCTGCAGCGTCAGACGATTGAGGCCCAGGCACTGGCGGGGCTGATCGACAACGCCGTTTTCAGCGGTGACCTGGCTCGCGCGGCTGGCCTGGCTCCCGACCTGCGCGAGCGCCTGCCCGGCCTGACACCGGAGGCATTGATCGAGGCCCATCAGGTGCTGATAGAAGCCAACATGCGCGAGGGCGACTTCGTGGCGGCACGCTCGTCGTTGGAGGGTTTGCGCCTGGCTCGTGCCGCGCCTGCGGTCGTGCTGTCGTTCGAGGCGCAAATTCACTGGTTCGAAGGGTCCGCGACGCAGGCCAGAAAGGCCTTTGAGCATCTGCTCGCGCGGCACCCCGACTACTGCCACGGACTAACCATCGAAAACGACCTGGCCGTCATGTGCCATGCGCTGGGCGACCTGGAAGCCGCAGAGGAGATGGCCCGTCGCAGCCTGCGCAGTTGGGTTGGCATCGCGCACACGCAGGCCTTGTCCTCGCTCGTATTGGGCTCGACGCTCACGAGCAAAGGGCGCTTTGCCGAGGCGCTTGACGCGCTCGATCGCGCCTATGACCTTGGGCAACAGCAGGGCTCCGCACTGTTCATGAGCGAGGCGCTGGTACGTCGCGCACGGCTGCACTGGGCGGCTGGGCAGGCCAGTGCAGCCCGCGAGGCCACGCTGGCAGCGCGCGGGCAGGCCGGCGACATCATCGAGCCGCTGCGCGCCAGCGCGCTGGCGCTGATGGAAGTGCTGACCGCGATCGAGTCCGAATCGGTACCCGCCGACGCGGCGCTGGCCGTGCTTGAGTCACTGACGGTGCGCTGCCGCCACCCGCTTGTCCTGGCGCGCCACTGGCGCGCGCAGACCGCCGTCGTGGCTTGGCGTGGAGACCCGGCCAGCGCCCTGAATTCAGCACGCGGCCTGGCAACGGTGGCACGGCAAGCGGGGCTGCTGGAGTGGCTGTGCGAGGCCTTGACTTTGATGGCCCAGTTCGATACCGCGACGATGGCCGACGATGCGCGTGCGCAGGCGAATCGGCTGGCGCAAGCGCAGGGATTCGGGTGGTTGTTGGCCCTGCTTCAGCCCGAGGGGCCGCAGCCTCAGCGCGACGCATAGTGGCCGGCGTGGCATGGCTGGGCCATTCCGGTCAACCCACAAAGCGCAGTCACAGCACCACCTTGCCAGCGCCTGCCTCGCGTTCCAGTTCATGCATTGCGCCGGAGCCAGGAAAGTCTACATGGGACGCTGCAGATGTTCCAGCGTTTCTGGGCGACACTGGACAAGACTTGGGGTTGCGCGAGTCCCTCAAAATGTCGTAATCCAGATTGTTGCAGCGATTGACCCACTTCAAACCGATTGCAGTTTGCCGTTTTCGAGGACCAAGCATCATGAGCGCAATTGCAGCGCTTCCCCCGGCCCGCATCGTACTGCTGGTCGCCACCCGCAAAGGCGCCTGACTGTTTCACAGCGACAGCCGGCGAAAGACCTGGAAGGCCGACGGACCCTATTTCCTCGGACACACCATCAGCCACGTCAAGCTCGATCCGCGCGACGGCAAAACGTTGCTGGCCGCCGCCAAGACCGGCCACCTCGGTCCGACCATATTCCGATCGACCAACTTAGGCCGGAGCTGGAAAGAGGCGCAACAGCCGCCGGCTTTTGCAAAGCCCAGCAACGAGTTGCCGGCACGCTCGGTCGACCACACCTTCTGGCTGACGCCAGGGCATGCTGTGCCCCGACATCGACGGTTTAAGTCTGCACGCTGCCGTGCGCTGCGCGGCCGACGACCGCGATGCGCTGGAGCAGCTGTGCCGCACCATCACCCGCCCGGCGCTGGCCGACGAACGGGTGCAACTCAACGCCGCCGGCCAGGTGGAGCTCAAGCTCATAACCCCCTGGCGCGACGGCACCACGCACCTGGTGATGAGCCCGCTGGAGTTCATGCAGCGGCTGGCGCGTGCGTTCACCGGACGCGACAAGATCGTCAAGTTCGAAGGCGGCTACCACGGCATGTCGGCCGAGGCGCAGATGAGCCTGGCGCCGGCGCGTCAGCTGGAGTTTGCGCAGGCGCTACCGGACAGCGCAGGCATTCCCGAAGCGGTACGCGCGCAGATGCTGAACGCGCCGTTCAACGACCTGGACTACCTGGAGACCCTGCTGTCGGGCCAAGGCGGCGAGGTGGCCGGACTGATCGTCGAGCCGCTGCAGCGCTTCGTGCCGCCGGCACCCGGTTTCCTGGCCGGCGTGCGGGCCCTGTGCGACAAGCCCTGAAGGAAGCGGCGACGCGCCACCACGGCGCGGCCGGTGTGGTTTGGCTGCGGGCCATCGTCAATGACCGCGACAAACTGGCCGACATCATTACCGGTGGCGTGCGCCAGGTCGTTGCCCAGAACACACCGCCAGATGCGGCCGGGCAGGTGCTGCGCGTGGCACAACGCTTCGGCCTGGTGGCAGTGGCCGGCGAGCTTGCCGCGCACTACGGGGTGACGGGCTGGGTTGATCGCAACGCCCAGCGATACACCGGCAAGATCCTGTGCCGACGCATGGCCGGCCAGGCGAGTTGCCACAAGGCGGCGGTTTCGGTTCGAACGGCGGGGGAACGAAGGCGGCGCATGGGAAAACGTATACGGAGCGGAGCAGACAGGGACCCGGCATTGTGCCGCACCGCAATAGTGCACGACGGCCCCGGTACGCGTTGCGCGCGCTATGGCCGAACTCCGGCGCTTCTACAAGGACGACGCCATCGTCGACATCACCGCGTGGATCGGCGTGTAAAACCGGTCGGGCAAATGCAATGATGCGCTGTGCTTTCCGATGCAGGGCTATTGCCGCGTCCCGCCGCGTTCACGTTCCGCATGGGGCACCCTGACCCGCCCCATCGATCTCGTCGACGGGAGTTGGCACCTGCTGCCGACGATCTTCTGGTCTGGAACACGGGGCTTTGGTTACGCGATCGGACGAAAAGAATGGGTTGAGCGCACAAGATCCTCAAATGCAATCGGACGAACCAAGAAAGCTCATCGGCGCCGCCGGCGGGCAATCGCGCCGATGACGCCGAGCCCGACGAGCATGAGGGCGTAGCTGTGCGGCTCGGGAACGGCCGAGACCAGCGTGTTCATGGCCGGGGCGTTGTCGAAGCTGACACTGTGAACGACCATGCTGCCGCGCCCGGTCCGGGTGGGGCCGGAGCCGTCGCCGATGAGCAGCAGGGGATCCGCGTTGCCCGGTACGTATGCGGCGCCGGCGTAGGCCACCTGGCCGTCGATCCGGTAGGCGACCTGGCCGCCTTTCAGCAAGAGTTCGAAGCGGTGGGTTCTGGGTGAGGTCGAGCGGGACAAAGGTCTGGGCTAATCCACTGGTACCGGCGTAGTACATCGTGACCCCTTTTTGGGCCGTGCGCGAGGTCGACGTCATAGCAGCCATTTTGGGTGGTCGAACAAGTACGAGGTCTCGCTGCCATTGGTGCCCAGGGTTGGCACGTAGGTGTCGTTGAAGGCAAAACCGGCGTAGTAGTTGTCGTTTTGTACGACGGCCGACCAGTCGGTGGCGTTGGCAGAGAAGGAGGCAGACAGGTCGAGGTAATTGCCGGTGACGGTGGTTCCGACTTGCCAGTTGGGTTGATGCAGGTAGTGCCAGCCGAAGTAGATGCCGCGCTCGGCGTGGGTGGCCAGTGTGGCCGTGGTGCCGTCGTTGAAGATGCCGGTATCCGACCAGATCCCGGTACCCCAGTCTGGCGTGTCCTTATAGGGCAGGGTATTGGCCACGACGGCGGCCTCCGCGGGCAGAGCGAGCACCAGGGTGAGGGCTGTGAGGGCGATACGGCTGGCGTGTTTGTGGGGCATGGCGGCTGTCGTTCAATGGGGTCAATAGGATGGCGCAATGACGCAATAACTGGGCCTGACAAAAAAGCTGTTTCTTATCAATGTGTTGCATAACGCGTCGTCCGGTGTTGCAGCAATGATGTAAAGCACAGCGACAGTCATCTCAGTGTAGTGTTCCGTTCTGTTTGGAACTTAAGCGGCCGGATTTGTGCGGGCGTGGAAAGCGCCGACCCGGATCGATGGATAGATTCTGCCGTGGATGCCATCGCGCAGTAGTCGCTACCGCATGGCCAGCGGCGGCGCTCCCGGCCAAGGTACCGCGCCGCTGCAGGCCCGTCGCAGTGGCGCCGGGAGTAGCTGATCCCCCCAAAGGCGGATGCATAGGCCCGCGCGCCCTGAGAAGCTGGCCCACCCCAGATTCCCCATGCCCAGCGCGTGCAAGCCAACGCTCACCAGACCGGGAGGGCGCATTGCGATGGCGCCCCGGTTCACTACGAGCGCCACCGTCCCGAGCAGACCACGCTGTACCACCTGGTGCAGCAGCACGCGGCCAGTTTCATCGCCCATACTCAGGCCAGCACCGGAGGTGAATTGCCGCGGTTCATCAAGGACGAGTTCGACGCCTTCCTTGAATGCGGCATCCTGGCGCGCGGGTTCCAGAGGCTGCGCTGCTGCAAACGGTCATCACCCGGCTGATGAAGATGCTCACGCGCCGGGGCATGGCGCGCGAGCTTCTGTGCTGCGACATCGACGGGTTCAGCCTTCACGCTGCCGTGCGGGTCGAAGCACACGAGCGCAAGCGGCTGGAGCAGCTGTGCCGTTACATCACCCGTCCGGCGCTGTCCGACGAACGGGTGCAACTCAACGCCGCCGGCCAGGTGGAGCTCAAGCTCATAACCCCCTGGCGCGACGGGACCACGCACCTGGTGATGAGCCCGCTGGAGTTCATGCAGCGGCTGGCGCGTGCGTTCACCGGACGCGACAAGATCGTCAAGTTCGAAGGCGGCTACCACAGCATGTCGGCCGAGGCGCAGATGAGCCTGGCGCCGGCGCGCCAGCTGGAGTTTGCGCAGGCGCTACCGGACAGCGCAGGCATTCCCCAAGCGGTACGCGCGCAGATGCTGATCGCGCCGTTCAACGACCTGGACTACCTGGAGACCCTGCTGTCGGGCCAAGGCGGCGAGGTGGCCGGACTGATCGTCGAGCCGCTGCAGCGCTTCGTGCCGCCGGCACCCGGTTTCCTGGCCGGCGTGCGGGCCCTGTGCGACAAGCATGGCATCGTGCTGATCTTCGACGAGGTCGTTACCGGATTCCGGTTTTCCTATGGCGGCGCGCAGGAGGCGTATGGCGTCACACCCGATTTGTGCACGCTGGGCAAGGTCATTGGTGGGGGCTTCCCTCTCGCGGCGGCCACCCGACGCTGTTTGACATCGTGTTCACCGACGCCGAGGTGCGCAACTACCGCGACGTGCAGTCGGCCGATACCCGGCGCGGCGCGCTTTTCGACAGCGTGCTGCGCGCCAGCGGTGTCTTCAAGTCGCCGGGCAAGCTGTACCCGCATCTGGCGCTGACCGAGGACGACTTTGCGCTGACCGATGCCGCGATCGCAGCGGCCACCGCTGCGCTTCTGCAAGACTGAACCTGGATTCGGCAGTTGACCGCTATCAGAACCAAGTAGCGAACTATGGACGGTGACGATTTTGGCTTCGGCGCTATTCACCGTTCGGGTGAGAACGCTATGCGCCCGGGGAGCACCGCACCCGCGGACGCATCCAACTGCCGAATCTAGGCTGAATCCATGATGAACCGGCGGGTACGCGTGCCGACAGTGCTGGTAGTGGCCCGCGCGGATGGTTCCTTCGACGCCGAATTGCTCGCCAAGGCACTCTGGCCCCGGTCTTTCCGGTAATAGTTGGCACCCGACATGCGGATAGTCCATTCGGACTATCGACAAGGCTTGACCAGCTGCGCCCGCCTTCGGGATACTCAGTTCGCCGCTGGCGTGATGCCAGGGGACTAATAACAGTGCCGATCGGGTATCGGCACACCTGGGAGGAACCAAATGACCTTGTTTCGCAAGCCACATTCGTCCACGAATGGCGCCCATGCCGCGCTGTTGGCTTTGCTGGCTCTGGTTGCATTGCCAGCGGCAGCGCAGCCCCCTGGTACCACCGTTTTTACCAAGGTCATTGTCGACAGCGTGGAGCAGGCCGCCTGCACGGCGACCAATATGACATCGGGTGCATCGTACGATTCCGGAACGCGTTTGTGCGACGTTGCCTTGATCAATGGCGCATGGGCGACTGTTCAGGGGCGGGCGGTCGCACCGGCGCCATTCGATCCGAACAATCCTGCTGGCTATCAGTTGCCCGAGGTCGGCGCGGCCTCCAGGGTCAGCAGCGTGGTGACCGGGACGCCTGGTCCGTCCGCGCCGCCGTCCGATGGGTATAGCCCAACCATCAAAGCCTACGCTTCGGGTCAGTACCTCGACTACCTGATCCTGGGCAGTACGCGTCCAAGCTATCTCGAGCTGCGGTTCACACTGAGCGGCTCGCTGTCGGCCATTACCAACTTTCCGTATCCCGCGTCCGTTGCGTTCAACACGTCCGAGGCGAGCGCGTCGTATGCGGTCGCTGCGCAATCGGGAGTCCTGTATCCGGATGGGACCTTTGGCAGCCGTTCGCCATATCGCTTTGGAGAGATCGTCCGCGAGCAGGTACTGCGCAGTGCCTCCGCCGTCAACGCGGCAGCGATCAGCACCACCGTCACTTACTACGGGGACTACGGGAACTACTTGACGCTGGAGCACTGGGCCACTCCCCATCCTGTCACGTCGGGGTTGACGAATGTTCTTGTCCGCCTGGGTTCCGAGTTCTTCGACAACCCGGCATAACACCGCAATCGCGCTCAACATGAGCATGAATACGTTCGCCCAGGCGCCCGCCAGGACCTTCGTGAGCTGGGCCTACAGGAGGTTCAGAGAGTGACCTGAGCGTCGCCGCCGACTTCTCCAGCACCTTGTCGATGGTGTCGCTGGCTGCATTCGATGCCGGTGGCAAAGACATCACCTCCAGCGCCATCCAGGGTTTTGCCAGCACTACGGCGGTTCCGGAACCGGGTATGGCCCTGATGCTGCTCAGCGGCGTGGGCCTGCTGGCGATCGCATCGCGACGGCGGCAACGCGCGCTCGCGTAGGCCGTACTCCACCACAGCGCAAGATTGGCGAGCGGGACCGGCGCAGCGGCCGGTTGCTGGCTATCGGCTCGACCATCGACCCACCCGGCTCGGGCGCTCGTCATGAACTCCAACGCCGCGCGGATGGCGAGCCCTTTCACAGCCGAATGGGAAAGGCGCAGTGGCGAGCGCTGGGCGAGCACTTCGGGATCACGCAGTTTGGCGTCAGCCACGAAACACTCCAGCCTGGCGCGCAGTCTTCGGTGCGCCATTGGCATACCTTGTCGGATGAGTTCATTGTCATGCTCGAGGGCGAGCTGATGTTGCGAACCGACGATGGAGAGTGCACGATGCGGGCTGGGATGTCTGTCGGCTTCCCCGCAGGCGCCAGCAACGCCCACCATCTGGTCAATACCAGCGCGCTGGCCGCGAAGTTCATCGTCGTTGGGAGTCGCATCCCGGGAGATGCGGCCTTCTATCCGGATGACGACCTCGCTCTCTTTCAGACCGAAACTGGCCGAACCTTCGTCCACAAGAATGGCAGGCCCTACAAATAGGGCGTGATTCGCGTTCGGCGCGCGCAGCGCCGTGCTTTAGTATGTGCCGATGAAAGCCATGTTGGCCGACTTGTATCGCCTGGAGAGCCGGCGCGTGTTCTCGAACCTGGTGCGCCTGCTGGGCAGCTTCGACGCGGCCGAGGAGGCATTGCACGACGCCTTCATCGCGGCGGCCGAACAGTGGCCGAGCCAGGGGGTGCCGGCCAACCCGGTGGCCTGGCTCGTCTCCACCGGTCGCTTCAAGGCCATCGACCGCATGCGACGCGACAGACGCTTCGTCGCCTGGGACGAGGCCACCGAGCAAACCGCCGCGCTGGCCGACGACAGCCCAGGCTGGGAGCAGCGTTGGGACGCGCGTGAAGCGATCGAAGACGACCGCCTGCGCCTGATATTCACCTGCTGCCACCCCAGTCTGTCCGTAGAGGCGCAGATCGCGCTGACACTGCGCGAGGTTTGCGGCCTGACCACCGAAGCCATCGCAGCGGCCTTCCTGGTCGCCACGCCCACGTTGGCGCAACGCATCGTTCGTGCCAAGGCCAAGATCACGGCTGCACGCATTCCTTACGAAGTGCCGGGCGTGGCCGGGCGCCCGGCAAGGCTCGCAAGCGTGTTGCGCGTTGTCTACCTCGTCTTCAACGAAGCCCATGCAAGCCAGACGGCGACCCTGGCCGACGAGGCGATTCACCTCGCGCGGCTGCTGCACGCCCTGTTGCCCGGTCCCGAGGTGATCGGACTGCTGGCGCTGCTGCTGCTGCACGACGCGCGCCGTGCGGCGCGAAGCACTGACGCCGGCGAACTGGTGCCGCTGGAGGCACAGAACCGCTCGCTGTGGAACCACGCTGCCATCGCCGAAGGCTGCGCCCTGGCCGAACAGGCCTTGTCGCAGCGCGGTTTCGGTGCCTACGCGCTGCAGGCCGCGATCGCCGCGGTGCATGGCGAGGCGCGCAGCGCCAACAGCACCGACTGGCCCCAGATCGTGGGCCTGTACGACGCCCTGCTGCGCATCGAGCCCAGTCCCGTGATAGCGCTGAACCGCGCCGTCGCGGTCGCGATGCGCGACGGTGCGCAAGCCGGTCTGGTGCTGATCGAGCCACTGCTGCCGGCACTGGCTGCCTATCCGCCGGCCAGCGCGGCAGCCGCCGACCTGTGCCACCGCGCGGGTCGACTGCAGGACGCCCGGGCGCACTATCGCGTTGCGGCCGACCTGGCGCGGCAGGAACCCGAACGGCGCTTCCTGCTGCGCAAACTCGCCGAGCTAGGACGGTGAAGAAAGAAGATTGGCGGGGCTGTCGATTGACGTCCTTGTCGTTCGACCAGTAATGTAGGGGCCATGAGGCCTTTGCCAACTCAATCCAGGAGAACGACATGAGCACCACGCTGACCGCGTACCTGAGCTTCGACGGTAATACCCGCGAAGCCTTTGCCTTTTATCAACAGGCGCTTGGCGCCGAGATTCAGACCATGATGAGCTGGGCCGACATGCCGGCCATGCCCCAGTCGGCTGCAGACGACACCGGTGTCGACTACGGCCCGCGGCCCACCGGCGACAGCATCATGCATGCATGCCTGGTGCTGCCCGGCGGTGCGCGGCTGATGGCCGGCGACAAGCCGCCCGGCATGCCATTCGAAGGCATCAAGGGCGTGATGCTGGCGCTGGAGTACGACACCATCGATCAGGCGCACGGTGCATTCGACAAGCTGGTTCAGGGCGGTCAGATCACGATGCCGCTGGCGCCCGCGTTCTGGGCCAGGACCTTCGGTATGCTCACCGATCGATTCGGCGTCAGCTGGGCCGTCAATGGCGAGCCGATCGCGATCCCTTGAACAAGGAGTCACCCCGTGAAGATCACCGTTGAAACCGTCGTCAAGGCTCCCGTCGCCACGGTCTGGCATGCGTACACGACACCCGAAGATATCCGGCAATGGAACGCGGCGTCCGATGATTGGCACACAACCCGCTCCAGCGTCGATCTGCGCGTGGGTGGGGCGTTCAGCTCGCGCATGGAGGCCAAAGACGGAAGCTTCGGATTCGACTTCGCGGGAACGTACACGAAGATCGTTCCCCACGAGCTGATCGCGTATTCCTTCGATGAACGCATGGCTACGGTCGAGTTTGCGACTGGCGAGAACGCAGTCACGGTGCGTGTGGCGTTCGATGCCGAAACCGAGTATCCGGTGGAACAGCAGCGTCAGGGGTGGCAGGCCATCCTGGACCGGTTTGCACGGCACGTGGAGTCGCGCAAGTGAATCGGGGGGCGCCCATCATGGTCACCCTCATCCGACCCAGCCCCGATGAACGGGCCATCCGGACCTTGCTCGACAACTGGACGCGTGCCACCGGTGAAGGCAGGCAGGACGACGTGCTGGTGGGCCATGCGGTCGATGTCGTGATCTACGACGTGCTGCCGCCGCTGCGCTACACGTCGGCCGGCGATTACCGCGCAAGCTGGGATGACTGGCAACCCGACACCCAGGGCGCAATGCGCTTCGAGCTCGATGAACTCGAGGTCCGCGTGGGCGGGGACACCGCCTTCGCCTTCGGCCTGCTGCACTGCGGCGGCACCCTGGCGGGTGGCAACACCTTCAGCGACACCGTGCGCGCGACGTTCTGTCTCGGCAGGACCGCCGGCCAGTGGCGCATCGTGCACCAGCACCTTTCCAAGCCGTTCGGTCGCTGACGCGGCCGGCCTGTTCAACGAGGGGGCACAAGATGAACATTCCAGCTGGCGTCAACACCGTTGCGCCGTACACGCCATGAAGTACCTGTGCCTGGTCTATCTCGATGCCGAGCACTGGAATGCGTGCAGCGACGACGACTGCGCCGACTATGCGCAGCAGGTCGCCGACAGCCAGCGCCTGCTGGCGGCGGAACCACTGCATGGCACCCATACCGCCACGACGGTGCGTGTGCGCAATGGCGAGGTGACGCTGTTCGACGGTCCATTCGCCGAAACCAAGGAGATGCTGGCGGGCTTCTACCTGCTGGAGGCGAAGGACCTGAACGAAGCGATCAATGTCGCCGCAGGCATCCCGCCAGCCAGGCATGGCAGCGTCGAGGTTCGTCCGGTGCGCGAGTTGCTGATACGGGCCGACCGGTGACGCGCAGGGCGACGCACCGATCCACCCATCCTGCCCGATCGGATTGGGGGCAGGAACAGTGGTCGCCCTGATGCCCATGCGTCGGTCGACGCTGATTGTTGGAAGCGGATTTTTCGGGAGAACCCATGCAAAGCAAATCAAAGCCAGTCACGGACCGCGTCGTGGTTCAGAACATTCTGTCCCCGGGACACACACAGTCGGTGGATGGCACGAAGTACGGTGCGATGAAGAGCGCCTTGCTGAACGTGCTTCCCAACGCAATGCCGGGGCTGACCCAGGCTCAAATGAAGGCCGCGGTGCTCGAACTGCTGCCGCAGGAACACTTTCCCGCAGGCGCAAAGGCCGGTTGGTGGTTGAAATGCGTTCAACTCGACCTGGAGGCCAAGCGTTTGCTGGTGCGTGAGGAGTCCGCGAAACCACTTCGCTGGCATATCGCCGAGTGACGCCAAGCCCTTGCTTGCACAATATGGCAGGTCTTTGAACCTTCACGGCTCGCAGGATGGGCCCGGTCTCAGGGTTGACCCTGATGTTGGCCATGGCTGGCCGACACGGCGCGCAGCGCCACCGGCGGCTGCAGGGTAGCCGCAGCCCGTGGCGATAGGTGTCCGACAGCGCAAGCGGCTGCCGGTCGTGATCGGCATTGCGCTGCTCACGCTGCTCGCGTGGGGCCTGATCACCGGGAACTGGGAGAGCGCGATTCTCAACGCGGTCGCGGTGCTGGTCATCGCCTGCCCCTGCGCGCTGGGCCTGGCAACGCCGACCGCCATCATGGCCGGCACCGGTGTCGCGGCACGCCACGGCATCCTGATCAAGGACGCGCAGGCGCTCGACGGCGACCGCACGGCCTTGCTGGCGCTCGGCGCATCGATCCAGTCCGGCAGCGAACATCCGCTGGCGCGCGCGGTGCAGGATGCAGCCAGGCTCGCCGGCGCGGCGCTGCTTGCCGCGTCACAGGTGCGCGCCATCCCGGGACGCGGCATGGCCGCCATGGTGGGCGAACGCGACCTGCGCCTGGGCAGTACCCGCCTGATGGACGAACTGGGGGTGGACCTGGCCCCGATGAGCGCGCAGGCCGACGCACTGCGCGCCCAGGGTCGCACCGTGTCCTGGCTCGCCGAGGTCGGCGCACAGCCGTTGCTGATCGGCCTGCTGGCGTTCGGCGACACCGTCAAGGCCAGTGCCATGATCGCCATCGCGGGTTTGCAGCGCCAGGGCATTCGCACCGTGCTGGTCACCGGCGACAACCGCGGCAGCGCCGAACTGGTCGGCCGGCAACTGGGCATCGACGAGATACGCGCCGATGTGCTGCCCGAAGACAAGGCCCGCATCGTCGGCGAACTCAAGGCCGACGGCGCCGTCGTGGCGATGGTCGGCGACGGCATCAACGATGCGCCGGCGCTGGCCGCGGCCGATGTCGGCATTGCGATGTCGACCGGCACCGAGGTGGCGATGCACGCCGCCGGCATCACGCTGATGCGCGGCAACCCGGCCCTGGTGGCCGACGCCATCGACATCTCGCGCAAGACCTATGCCAAGATCCGGCAGAACCTGTTCTGGGCCTTCTTCTACAACGTGGTCGGCATTCCACTGGCCGCTTTCGGCCTGCTCAACCCGATGATTGCCGGGGCCGCGATGGCGCTGAGCAGCGTCAGCGTCGTGACCAACGCGCTGACACTGCGCAACTGGAAACGAAGCGGCGAATGACACAGACACACGCCGACACCAGTTTCAACATCGGACACGCGGCGCAGCGCGCCAAGGTCTCGGCGAAGATGGTGCGCCACTACGAGGCACTCGGTCTGCTACCGCAGGTGCTGCGCACCGAGTCGGGCTACCGCCAGTACACCGACAAGGAGGTGCACACGCTGCGTTTCATCAAGCGCGCGCGCGACCTGGGGTTCAGCATGTCGGAGATCTCCGAACTGCTCAAGCTGTGGCAGAACAAGCGACGCCCGAGCGAAAGCGTCAAACGCATCGCCGCGCAGCACGTCGCCGATCTGGACAAGCGCATCGAGGAACTCAGTGCGATGAAACGCACGCTGCAGACGCTGGTCGACTGCTGCCACGGCGACCACCGGCCCGACTGCCCGATCCTGGAACAGCTTGGGCAGGACGATGGACAAGGGCTGTGATTGAGCCAGATCAAAGTTTCCCCATCCAGGCGGGCCGGGTTGGAACCAATGCCGCGTGACGCCAATCCCATACCCCTATGAACTCCTGCGCCAGCCATCACGACAAGCGATTCATCGCGTTGGTGATGCTGTTGGTCTGGATTTTCATGCTCGGCGCGAACGTCGCGCACGCTTGCCTGATGGACGGCTTCGAGTCCAGCCTGGCGGCGCCGCAGCACCATGCCGGCTCGGCTCCAACCGCCATGCCGACCCACGCGATGGCGGCCGAGGCGAGCGAACGGCACGCGCCGGCAAGCGACGACGAAGACCATGCCCGGTCGCACCTGGTGCACTGCCAGGCGATGCAGGCGCCCGAAAGTGTGCGTGTGTCCTGGCAACCCATGGACAAATCGTTCGACCTGGACGCGGTCGTGGCAACCGTGGCGCCCTGGCCAAGGCCTGCGCGGCCGGATGATCGACTCTCCACGCCGCGATTGCGATCGGATCCGATCTACGCGGATCTGCCCCTGTTCATCCGCTTCCGTCGGCTGACTCCCTAGACCCTCGCGGTCCAAGCCCGGTTCGTGCGGCAGTCACGTCTGCCCAGGCCCGGCGCTACCCACTGCGTGAGACCCCTGACCCGGGCTCGCGATCGCAGTTCCCTTCGTCCCACGCTTTCCGCTACCTGATTGGAGTTCACCATGTCCCCTATTCGTTACACCACCGCTTTCCTCGTCGCCGCAGCCGTATCGTTGACGGCGCAGGCGCAAACCGCCGCCGAGCACGACAAGCACCATCCCGCCACGACGGTGGCGCAGGCGCAAACCTCCGCGCAACCGGCGATGCCCAAGGCAGCAATGCCCATGGCGGGCGCTTCCACCTCGATGCCGTCCATGGCCGCCATGGACGAGCGCATGAAGGCGATGCAGACCATGCACGAAAAAATGGTCAACGCCAGGACACCGGATGAACGCAACGCGTTGATGGCCGAGCACATGAAAACCATGCAGGACGGCATGGCCATGATGAACCAGATGGGCGGCATGGGCGGCATGGGTGGCATGCAGGCCGGCAAGGGCGGCGCCATGCAAGGCAGCAAGGCCATGCCGGGCAGCATGGCCGGGCGCCAGCAGATGATGGAAAAGCGCATGGACATGATGCAGTCGATGATGCAGTTGATGATGGACCGCATGCCTGCAGCGCCTGCCAAATAACCCCGCCACCTCCATGATCGACCCTGTCAAACCCCACTTCACGACCCGGCGCAGTTTCGTTGCCGCCACCGGCTTTGCAGGCGTCAGCCTGTACGGCCTGTGGGCGGCCTATGGCGCCGCACCCGGTCCGATGGCCCTGCTCGGGCTGGACCATGCCGAGGGCGCACCGCACGGATCGGGCGATATCGCCGGCGCCACAGCCACGCCGCCCACGCCCGCGCCCGAAGGCGGTCATGGCGGCCACGGCGCTGTCGCAACCGGTCCGGACCCACAGGAATTCAGCCGCCAAAGCGCCGAGTTCAGCGAGCGCTTTCGCCAGCCCGACGGGCGCGTATACCCGCGCCGGATCGCGATGATGGACCCGGCCACCCAGGATGCCCATGCCGGCCACGACATGCCCGGATCGCCTACCGCAATGGCGATGCCGATGGAGTCGCCCGCACCGGCTGGCTCGCAGCCAGCGGTCGCGGCGCACACGATGGCGACCATGGCTGCGGCACTGGCCGCGACGACGACGGCCCGATCGACGTGCTGATGACGGCCGGCAAATGGTTCTACCTGCCCAACGGCCTGCTGCTGGACGCAGGCCAGCGCTACCGGTTCCGCATGATGGCGCTGGACGTCAGCCATGGTGCGTCGATCCAGTTTGGCCGGGGCGGCCGCATGATGCGGCTGCAACCGGGCCGCATCGCCGAGACCGAACTGCGCTTCGCGCGACCTGGGCGCTATCTGGTGCACTGCACCGTGTATTGTGGCGAGGCGCATGATGTCATGCAGGCATCGATCGAGGTAGTGTGATCATGGCCGACACATCCCTCCGGGTCGACCCCTTCGAAAGCCTGCCGCCGGCCGATCGGCGACTGCTCAGGCGCATGTTTGCAGTGGCGCTGCTGGCGCTGGTTCTCGGCGTTCTGGCCGGCCTGGCGACGGCGCTGGTGCGCGGCGGATTGCTCGGCGTCCCGCTCGGCACCGGCTACCGTTTCCTGACCGTGCACGGTGTCAGCACCTTCTTCTATTGGCTGTTCACCGCGCAGGCCGCGCTGCTGCTGGGTTTTGCCGCAACCGAAAACGGCAGCGGACTGGTCTGGCCCGCACTGGCGCGACTGGGCTTCTGGCTGATGCTCGCCGGTCTGGTGCTGAGCATCGTCGGCTCCGTCAGCGGCACGCCGCTGCTGTACAACGGCGCGCCCGAGTTGGCACTCGACAACCCCGGCCAGCTGCTGCCATTCAACCTGGGTTACGTGGCCATGGCCGTTGGCCTGATGCTGATTCCGGCCAGCGCCATCGCAACCCTGTTGCGACCGCGCTGGCAGGGGCGACAGGATCGGCTCAGCGCACGCGGTTTCGCGCTGTTCACCTGGGCCGGCTTCCTGGTCGTGACGGGATTTGCCGCTCTGTACACCTTCCTGCCCGGTGTGTTGTGGGCGCTTGGAATCGGCCCGTTTCCGGCCAGCCACGGCACGCGCTGGCACATCGTGTTCCACAACATGCACTACCTGCCGCTGATGGCCACGGTCATCCTCTGGTATGTGCTGATGCAGGCGCTGACCGGCGTGAAGTCGGTATTTGGCGAGCGCTTCTCCAAGATCGTGTTCGCGATGTACCTGGTGTTCGTGCCGCCCACGTCGCTGTACCACATGTTCCTGGAGCCGGACCTGCCCAAGGTGGTGCAGGTCGGCGGATCGATCCTGTCGTTGTTCGTCAGCGTTCCCACGCTCACCGCGTTCGTGATCATCGTTGCGTCGCTGGAGGTGCATGCACGCGCGCAGGTCGCCAGCCGCGCGCGGATGGAGCCTGTTCGGCTGGATCCGACTGCTGCCATGGCGCCACCCGTCGATGGCGGCGATGGGCGTGGCCGTGCTGAGCATGGCGCTGGGAATCGTGTTCGCCTTCGTGCTGATCCAGGCGCAACTGGCGCCGCTGCTGTCGGACACCTTCTTCGTGCCGGGCTACTTCCATTTCTTCACGCTGGGCACCGTCAGCATGACGCTGCTTGCCGCGATGGCCGTCATCCTGCCGGCACTCGGCGGGCGGCCGTTGTGGCGACCGGCGCTGATGCGCTGGATGCCCTGGCTCGCCTTCGCCGGCTTGCTGGTGTTTGGCGCCGCGGGCATCGCGGCCGGCTACTTGGGCGTGCCGCGCCGCGTGATGGACGTGTCCTACCAGCAGCAGGCGCCCGCCATCTGGCAGGTTCTGATGGCTGCCGTGGCCGTCGGCGGCACCGTCATGGCGACTGCGCTGCTGGCTTTCGCGGCCGGCATCGCCGCGTCGTTGTGGCCAGCCGGTCCCGTCAAGGCGCCATCGGCGAGCCTGACCGTCTCGTGGGGTGGCTCGGCGTTGCAGCCGGGCCTGAAGGCATGGATCGGGCCGATGTCGGTGGCGGCCATCGTGATCGCGATGTACCTGTTCTCGGCGCTCGGATTCGAGCTGATGCAGGCCTTGCCGATAGCCGCCGCTGGCGCCACCGGCGGCCACTGACAAAAAGGAGAAAACGCATGAACGAAGATTTCTGGTTGCTCGTCCCGGTCGCCGTCGTCTGGGCGCTGCTCGGACTTGCCTATGCACTGGCGCCATGGGGCGACATGATCGGCTATGCCTGGGTCTGGGGTTTCGGATCGGTGCTGTTCGTGGGACTGAGCGCACTGCTGGTCCGTCGAACACCGCAAACAACTGAAGCAGGAGATACACATGTTTCATGACGGCGGCTATTTCATGGGCGGCGCGCACTTTGTCTGGTGGATCGTCTGGATCGGTGGTTTGGCCATGATCCTGTTTTTCGGATGGCGACGCCGCGCCGACCGGCCGGGCGGATCGCGTGAATCGCCGCTCGAGATCCTGCGGCGGCGCCTGGCCAGCGGCGAGATCACGCCCGATGAGTATGAAAGCCGCAAGGCGCTGCTCGATCGCGACGCCGGTCCAGGTGCCTGAATCTGACGTGAACAGGCACTTGACCTTGACATGATGTCAAAGTCTACAGTGCATCCAGGAGCGGCATCCTTCCAGCCGACCTATGACGAAGGGAGCACCACCATGCAAACGCATGCACACCAAGGGCACCACGAACATGGCGGCCATGGAAAACAAGACCATCACCCTGCAGCCACGACCAGCGGCGCTGGATCGCCATCCGCGGGCGCGATCTATACCTGTCCGATGCATCCCGAGATCCGGCAGGATAACCCCGGCAGTTGCCCCAAGTGCGGCATGACGCTCGAGCCGGTGATCCCGGAACTGGACGAGGAGCAGAACCCTGAGTTGGTGGACTTTTCGCGGCGCTTCCGGTGGACGTTGCCGCTGACCGTCAGCGTGGCGTTTCTGGCCATGGCCGGGCACGGCAGGGGCTGGTTCGCGCCCGGGACACAAGCCTGGATCGAGCTGGCCCTGACGCTGCCGGTGGCGCTGTGGGCAGGATGGCCGTTCTACCTACGCGCCGTGCAATCGGTGCGCAACCGCAGCCCGAACATGTGGACGCTGATCGGCCTGGGCACGGGCGTCGCCTTCATCTACAGCGTCGTGGCCACGGTGGCCCCGCAGATTTTCCCGGCCGCCTTCGTCGTGGACGGCAACGTCGCGGTGTATTTCGAAGCGGCCGCGGTCATCATCTCGCTGACTCTGTTCGGCCAGATGCTCGAGTTGAAGGCCCGATCGCAGACTTCGGCGGCGATCAAGTCGCTGCTTGGGTTGGCGCCGAAGACGGCGCGGCGCATCGCACCGGACGGCACCGAAGAGGACGTGCCACTGGCCCATGTGCATGTCGGCGACCTGCTGCGCGTGCGACCGGGCGAGAAAGTGCCGGTCGACGGCATCGTCACCGAAGGCACGAGCGCGCTCGACGAGTCGATGCTGACCGGCGAACCTTTACCGGTGACCAAACGCGTCGGCGACAAGCTGATCGGCGCCACGATGAACACCGCCGGCGCGCTGGTGATGCGGTCGGAACACGTGGGTTCGAGCACCGTGCTGTCGCAGATCGTGCAGATGGTCGCGCAAGCGCAGCGTTCGCGCGCGCCGATGCAACGCATGGCCGATGTCGTGGCAGGTTATTTCGTCGTCGCCGTCGTGGCGATCGCTGTATTGACCTACTTCGCCTGGGGCCTGCTCGCTACCGAGCAAGGATGGGTCTACGGCCTTATCAACGCGGTGGCGGTGCTGATCATCGCTTGTCCCTGCGCACTGGGCCTGGCCACGCCGATGTCGATCATGGTCGCGACCGGCAGGGGCGCGACCAACGGCGTGCTGTTCCGCGATGCGGCCGCGATCGAGAACCTGCGCAAGATCGACACTCTGATCGTCGACAAGACCGGAACCCTGACCGAAGGACGACCGGCATTCGAAAAGGCGGTCGCCGCAACGGGCTTCACCGATTTCGAAGTGCTTCGGCTGGCCGCCAGCCTGGATCAGGGCAGCGAACATCCCCTGGCTGCCGCCATCGTCGCGGCGGCCCGCGACCAGGGTCTGGTGCTGGCCAAACCCGAGGGGTTCGACTCCGAATCCGGGATCGGCGTGCGCGGCAAGGTCGAAGGCAAGTCGCTGGTGCTGGGCAATGTGGCGCTGATGGCGCAACTGGGTGTCGATGTCGGCACTCTGACGGCGCAGGCCGAAACGCTGCGCGGTCAGGGCGCCAGCGTGATGCACCTGGCGGTCGACGGCCAGTTGGCCGGACTGCTGGCGGTGTCGGACCCGGTCAAGGCGACGACACCCGCTGCGTTGGCCGCGCTGCGCGACTCCGGGCTGCGTATTGTGATGGCCACCGGCGACGGTCTGACGACCGCTCGCGCCGTCGGTAGGCGACTGGGCATTGACGAGATACACGGCGAGGTCAAGCCGGCCGACAAACTGGCGCTGGTCGAGAGTTTGCAGGCCGAAGGGCGGGTCGTCGCCATGGCCGGTGACGGTATCAACGATGCCCCGGCGCTGGCACGGGCCAACGTCGGAATCGCCATGGGAACCGGCACCGATGTGGCGATGAATAGCGCACAACTCACGCTGGTCAAGGGCGATCTGCGGGGCATCGCAGTGGCGCGGGCCTTGTCCGAGGCGACGGTGGCCAACATGAAGCAGAACCTGGGTTTCGCCTTTGTCTACAACGCGCTTGGCGTACCGCTGGCGGCCGGATTGCTGTTTCCGTTCACCGGCTGGTTGCTGTCGCCGATGATCGCGGCACTGGCCATGAGCCTGAGCTCGGCTTCGGTGATCGGCAATGCCTTGCGGCTGCGCCGCGCGAGGCTGGCAGCATGATCGGATCGACGATGCGCCAGGCGCGCCCGATGAAAGCCGGTTTCGGGCGCAAACGGCGCGCGTGGGTTCGCGATGATCCGCCGCCGGCAACGCGAACGCGACCTGCTTTAGCGGGCGGGCGGGCTCTCGATCCATTTGTACGCACCTGCTGCTGCAACGGCAAGCGCCACGATGCCCAATGTCACGGGAATCGGCTTCATGTTCATAGGTTATCCGGTTTGACCGGGTCCGCATGGCTTGCCTGCCACCGCGAACACGGTTGGCTTCATTATGAAGCGGGCCGACACTCCCTCTTGCAATGGCATGGCGCCGAACGCCGGGCCGCAGGTGGATCGTTTCGCCCTCTTGCGCCGGTCCACGGCTTCCATCACCTCCAAACACCGAAGGCCAAACCATCGCCATGAAAAATACCAACAAATCCCGAACCATCTGGATCGTCGCCGCAACCGTGGCCGTGGTCGGCGCCATCGCCTGGTCGATCCAGGACGACCGTGCAGAGAGCGCGGCGAGCGCCGCAAGCGCGGCAAGCGCGGCAAGCACGACAAGCGCGGCAAGCACGACAAGCGCGGCAGCAGGCCCGGAACTGCAACTGCCATTCGCGGCGATGGCAGGCAAGCAGGCATACGACGCCGACTGTGCGCAGTGCCACGGCAGCAACGGCGCCGGCACCGACAAGGGCCCGCCGTTCGTCCACGAGGTATACAACCCGGGGCATCATCCCGACGAAGCCTTCGCCCGGGCGGTCGCCCAGGGTGTGCGCCAGCACCACTGGCGCTTTGGCGACATGCCGGCGCAGCCGCAGGTGACGGACGCGCAACTGCAGGCTATCGTGCGATACGTGCGGGCGGTGCAGGAAGCCAACGGAATCACCTTCCAGCCACACAAGATGTAGGCTCGGGAATAGGAATTTCAACCGCCATTGAACGGCCCAAGAAGGCTCCTGGCCATGTCTGCAGAGGGCCGAAGTACGCAAGTCTGGGCGGATTCAGCGCTGAATGCAGGCGTATGTGGGTTCGCAGCTGCCGGGTTGGACGGTCTTTTGCCATTTCCGGCGCGCGGGATGAAACCGGAGTCTCAGGGTTGACCCTTCTGGTGGCCATGACGGCCATGACGTTCCGACACAGCGCGCAGCACCACCCTGGCCGCAGGGTAGCCGCAGCCCACAGCGATAGCTATCCGACAGCGCAAGCGACTCAGGCAGCGAAGTTCAGCCCCGGCTCGCGCGCCCTGAGCTTGAGCTCCACCTGGCCGGCGGCGTTGAGTTGCACCCGTTCGTCGGACAGCGCCGGACGGGTGATGTAACGGCACAGCTGCTCCATCCGCTTGCGCTCGTGCGCTTCGACCCGCACGGCCGCGTGCAGACTGAACCCGTCGATGTCGCAGCACAGAAGCTCGCGCGCCATCGCGCCGGCTGCGTCAACATCGGCAACGGTGTGGGCTCGGTCGATGGTTGCATGGTGCACAACGCGGCTTCAGTGAACGTGTGCTCTCGACCGGGGCCAGTTACTGGGTGAAGCTGGCGGAAAGCTGTTTGCGCAAGGGATGAGGTGGAACATCGGGTGCAGGCCAGGGCAAGCAGTCCCGGATTGAACGTCGATCCAAATCTTCGTTTGTCGCAGGCATCAGGAAATCGCTGACGACGAGTACGGGGAACCGCGGGCGCCAAAACGAACCCGTTCATCCAACTTCTGGATCTGCCCGCACACGGCAGCTGTTGAAGGTACAGGTTGGCGATCAGCATCGTGGCGGTGAAGTAGATGGACGGCGCACCCGCATCCTTCGACCAGTTCTTGCCGCCAGCCGTGGGCGGCTTCGCCGTGGGTCAACCGCCTCGTCACGAACCCAGAGAGCCCCACCACCCGGATGAATGCAACCCCACACCCGGCTGGGCAACGGTGCAAGACAGACATGCCGTGCAGCAGGATATCGGCGCTGGTGTCACTGCCTCTGCCGGCAGTACATCGTCATGCCAGGCACCTTCGTCGCAAACAACGAACCACACCTCCCGCTTGTAGACCAGCTGCGGCGCATCGCGGTGTTCGCAGTTCGCCTAGGTGTAAGTACCAATATCATGACAATAACTTGCAAATAGAATAAATAGTGATACAAAAACGTTCATTAGGAAAATTTATTGTGCATAATTTTTCTGTTTGGTTCAATGCGCGAATTTCTTGACGTCGTCGATCGCCGCTTGGCAAAGTTGCTTTCCAGTGACGGTCAGGCCGGCGTGAATCAACTCGCGGACACGTTGAAGGTCAGTGCGCCGACGGTGCGGACCCGCCTGAGGGCGCTGATTGGAAGGAACGCGCTGAAAGTTGCAGGACTGCTGAACCTTTCGGAGCGGCCCGAGCTCATTGGCGCAATCGTGGGCATCAATGTCAACTCCCAGGGACGCCTTGACGATCTGATGAAGCAGATCGCCGGCATGCCTTTTGTCACTTCCGCAAGCATCGTCACCGGTCGTTTTGACTTGATCGTGGAGGTGCTGGTCGCTGGAGACATTCAGGACCTTTACCGTTTTACGAGCGAACTGCTGCCCCGCGTTGCCACGCCTGGCACCATCAGCCGCAGCGAAACCTTCGTGGTGATGAAGTCGCATGACAAATGGGTCAACCTGCCTCGCGGGTGCTGGGAGGAGAGTGTCGCTGGCGCCGCCGACGATGGCGCCGCCACGGCGAACCCGTGATGGCGGGAGACTGGTTTCTGTCCTGGAAGATGGTCTTCCAGGGAGATTGTTCGAGGAGAATGGAATGAAGAAGTTGATTTTCTTGCCGGCACTATTGCTTTCCTGCATCGGCTACCTGGGGCTCGCCGCGGCCGCGCACGCGGGCACACTTGACGACATTCAGAAGCGCGGCGAATTGAGGATTGCCGTGCAAACACAGGGTCCTCCGTTTTCGATGATCGACAAGAAAGGCGAGCGCACCGGCAGTTCGGTGGAACTTGCCAAATTGATGGCCAAGGAGATGGGCGTAAAGGTGGTCTTTCTTGACCTCGACTGGGACGGGTTGCTGCCGGCGCTGATTTCCGGCAAGGCCGACCTGCTCGCAGCCGACATGACGCCAACCCTGGCGCGAGCGACCAAGGTCGCGTTCACCAAGCCGTTCATGATTGTCGGCACGGTGGTGGCGACCAAGGAGGGGAGCAAGTTCACATCGATCGACGCCTGCAAGGCGCCGGGCGCAAGAATTGCCGTGCTGTTTGGAAGTACCGGCGAAAAGCTGGCGAAAACCGTCTTTCCAAAAGGCGAGATCAAGAGCTACAAGGGCGGAGGCACTTTGCTGCTCGACGCGGTGAAGACCGGACAAGCCGATTGCCTGCTCAATGACAGCTCGGCGGTGGCGGGTCAGGCGGCCGGATACCCCAAGGGGACATTCAAGATCATTCCGGAAATGCTGGCCAAGGAACCTTTAGCCTACGCAACGCGTTACGACTCGCTGGACCTGTTGACATGGATGAATTTGTTCATCGATCAGACCACGCTGGACGGTCGCCTGCAAGAGAACCTCGACTACTGGGTCAACACGACGAAATGGAAAGAAGCGCACTGAGCGTTTGATATCGGCGTGCAATCGGCACTGGCCTAGCCGCGCCGATCCGCCGCGTTGGCATTCCAATCCCTTCAATCGTCGGCAAACCCATGTTATCGAACCTGAACCTTCGGGTGATCGGAGAAAGCCTGCCGCTGTTCTGGCAGGGTTTTCTAGCCACACTTTCGATCTCACTGACGGCTTTTGCGGGTGCGATTGCCATCGGCATCATCGCCTGCGCGATGAGCATCCAGCCCTCACGGATTGTTCGCACGCCTGCCGTCGTCTACGTGGATGTGATACGGGCAACGCCGTTGCTGGCCCAACTCTATTTCCTGTACTTCGGGTTGCCGGGTTTCGGCTTGACCTTGCCCGAAATCATGATTGGAATCATCGCGCTGTCTATCAACAGTGGCGCTTATGTGAGCGAAATCATCCGTTCTGGAATCATGTCGATTTCACGTGGCCAGGTCGAAGCCAGCGCCAGCTCGGGCATGAGCTACTGGCAGCAAATGCGCCTCGTCATCCTGCCCCAGGCGCTGCGTCCGATGGTGTCGCCGCTTATCGGACAGGCGATCGTGCTGGTCAAGGACTCGTCCTTGTTGTCGTTGATTTCGGTTCTGGAACTGACACGCACCGGGCAAACGCTGGCGGTTGACCGGTTCATGCCGGTTGAAGGATTGACCACCACTGCCGTGGGCTACCTGATCATCTACTTCGGGCTCAAGCTCACGGCATCCGGCTGGATGCGCATGAGCCGCTCGTTGGCAGGGCGTTGAAGGGGCAAGGCCATGGACTTATTGCTTGAACAACTGCAAGGCATTGCCCAGTACTACCCGGTCATATTCAAGGGTATCGGCGTTACCCTGGCACTGTCAATCATCGGGATCGTGGCCGGGACATTTTTCGGTTTCCTGCTGGGCATCGGCCGTGCCAGTTCACACAAAGTGCTGGCCTTTGCCGTCGGTGCGTATACCGACATTTTTCGCGGCACACCGGTCCTGGTTCAGGTCTTTGTGGTTTTCTTCATTCTTCCGGAAGCCGGCATCGAGCTTGACTCCTTCACTGCGGGCGCGCTGGCACTGTCCAATATCACAGCCTGCTTCATCTCCGAAATCGTTGCATCTGGCATCAAGGCGATACCAGTCGGTCAGGTGGAGGCTGCCGCATCGGCAGGACTGACGCGATTGCAGCAACTCAGGCTGATCGTGATGCCGCAAGCCACCCGAATGATCATTCCTTCACTGGTGGGGCAGTTCGTCCTGTTGGTCAAGGATTCATCGGTAGTGTCGGCCATTGGTCTTCTCGACCTGACGCGTTCCGGCTGGGTCATTGTCCAAAGCGTTCCGAATGGAATGCTGGTGTTTTCTGTCATCGGCCTTGGGTATTTCCTGATCTGCTATCCGCTGCTTCATTTGTCGCGACGGCTGGAAAAGGCTTGACATGGCGTCATCCCCCCAAAGGCACCACGAAACCCGTCATGGCGAAGACGAGAGCAACCAGGAACATCGGGCATGATTAAATTCAGCGAAGTCAACAAGTGGTTCGGTACCCATCACGTCCTGCAGGACATCAACCTTGATGTTGCCAAGGGAGAAGTGGTGGTGGTTTGCGGGCCCAGCGGGTCCGGGAAGAGCACACTCATCCGTTGTGTCAACGGGTTGGAGAAGTTCCAAAGCGGCACTTTGATCGTCGACGGTTTGCCGGTCGCCAACGATGGCAATCTGAGGTCGCTGCGGATGGAGCTTGGCTTCGTGTTCCAGCAATTCAATCTGTATCCCCACAAGACGGCACTCGAAAATGTGACGCTGGCGCCGATTCATGTGCGCAAGCTCGCACGAAAGGAAGCCATCGCACGGGGCCGGGAACTCCTGGAAAAGGTCGGTCTGGGCGACAAGTTCGATGCGTATCCGCAGCAGTTGTCTGGCGGCCAGCAACAACGGGTCGCCATCGCCCGCAGTCTGTGCATGCAGCCCAAGGTCATGCTGTTTGACGAGCCAACCTCTGCGCTCGACCCCGAAATGATCAACGAGGTTCTGGATGTGATGGTCGCGTTGGCCAAAGACGGGATGACGATGATTGTGGTCACGCACGAAATGGGTTTTGCGCGCAAGGTTGCTGACCGGGTGGTGTTCATCGACAAGGGGGTCATCGTCGAGGTCGCCGAGCCCGAAGCCTTTTTCACGACGCCGAAGAACGAACGAACGCGCGAGTTTCTCGGGAAGATCCTTCACCACTAGACCGCCTTTGCGCAATATGGCGGGGTTAGCGCGACAACAACAAATGACTCGCATGCGTACAAACGAATCACCAAGCCAGCGTTCGGTCGCCATCGTCGGGGCCGGCGTCGTTGGCGCCGCGACCGCCCTGGCCCTGTCGGCCCAGGGCCATCTGGTCACCGTATTCGATCACGGCGACATCGGCGCCGGAACGAGTTCGGGCAACGCCGGCGGCATCGTCACCGGCGCAGTGACCCCGACCGCCACGCCTGGCGTTCTGCGATCCATTCCATCCTATGTTTTTGACCCCAACGGTGCTGCGGTATTGCGTCCATCGCACTTTTTCAAGGTGCTTCCATGGCTTCTTCGCTTTATTGCGGCCGGCCGCCCGGCGCGGGTAGCAAGCATCGCCAGCGCACTCGAACCGTTGGTCCGCAACGCGATGCAAGCGCACCTGGTGTTGGCCGACCTGAGCGGCTCGCGCGATCTCATCCGGCCTGCGGGCTGGTTGAAGGTGTACGCAACCGATGCGGGATTTGCGCAGACCGCGCTGGAGCGCGAATTGATGACGCGCCATGGCGTCAACTTTTCTATCCTCAACGCCGCCGAAGTCGCCGATCTTGAGCCCGACATCAACCGGAAAGCCTATACCCGAGGCATGTTCCAACCCGAAAGCGGCTTCGTCAACTACCCCACCGCCCTGACGCAGACCTACTTCGCGTCAGCGCGACAGCGTCGGGCACAGCACGTTCGTGAGAGCGTCCTGGAGGTTCGGCCCCGCGAAGGCCGGGGCGTTTCGATCGCGACCGACAAGACGACCCGAAGCTTTGATGCCGTGGTCGTTGCGGCAGGCGCATGGTCGAAGCAGTTTGCGCGGCAAATCGGCGACGGCGTCAGTCTCGACACGGAGCGCGGCTACCACATTTCGTTTGCGTCTAGCGGCAGCGCGTTGCTTCGCCGTCCGGTCTGTTTTCCCGAAAGACATTGTGTTCTTTCTCCGATGCACGACGGTATCTCGCTGGTCAGCGGCGACGAGCTCGCAGGCTTGAGCGCGCCACCGGACTATCGGCGCATCCGTGCGCTGGTGCCCTTTGTGCGCGAGGTGCTGCCAGGCGTCGCCGGGCAGGCGATCCAGCGTGAATGGATGGGCTATCGGCCGTCGACGCCGGATTCCCTGCCCGTGATCGGGCGCTCGCCGAAGTGCAGCGACGTGTTATACGCGTTCGGTCATGGTCATTTGGGACTGACCTTGGCAGCGGTCACGGCCCAACTGGTTGCCGGCATGGTAAGCGGCCAGCCGCAGCCATTCGACCTTTCGCCATATCGGATCGGCCGGTTCTCGGCTAACAGTCGATGACGCACGGGTGCGCGAACTGACGAGCGAATGATGAAGACTGAGACCAACCCGGCGAAGATTGGAATCCTGTGCTGGGAAGCCGGGCACGTTCCCAAAGGCCTGCTGCAACTTGAAACCCTGGTCGGCAACAGCACGAATGCTGCGTCGTATGACTATGCCGTCAGGTTCCATCGCGTGCGTGGCGCCAACGTTCGCACGGTTCTGGAAAAGCCAGATCAAGCGGTTCTACGCACCATGATTGCCGATGCCAGGATGATGGTGTCCGAGGGAATCAGGGCCATCAGCACGAGTTGTGGATTCAACGCGATCTTTCAGCGGGAACTGGCGCAGGCCGCTGGCGTGCCTGTCTTGACCTCCAGCCTCCTGCAAGTCCCCCTAGCAAGGCAGATTCACGGCCAGGGAAGCGAAGTCTGCATCATCACCGCAAACGCGGGTTCGCTTGGCATGGAGCACCTGAAGTCGGCCGGCATCGCGAGCATGGACGGCCTGCATATCGTCGGTCTGGAGCAGTCTGCCGAGTGGAACACGATGTTCTCCGACCCGGATGCGGAAATCGATTTGGAGACCATTGAGCAGGAAGTGCTGGACGCGGCACGGCGCGCGGTCCAGGCCCATCCCGGCATTCGCGCCTTCGTTCTTGAATGCACGGATCTACCACCTTATTCGGCGGCGATTCGACGTCAGTCAGGGCTGCCAGTATTTGATTTCATTACCATGGTCAACTACCTGCACTCAGCTATCTGATGAGGGTCTGCGCAGGTGGGTAGGGGGTCACATACCGTCTTGAAAGCCAAATAAACTTCCCGGGAAGTTGGCATTGAACATGACGCGGGACTTCAAAACGCCGTAGATGAAACGCACCAACTTGTGCATGGAAGCACCGATCACCGCCTTGGGCGCCATCCTTCGCCCTTCAGGCGCAGCCCGAAGGCCCTGATCAACGGATTGTGCTTGCACTGCCAAGGCATGTCGGCGCGTACTCGCCTGTCAGATGGTCGTTGGTCGATGCCATCACCGAATCAGTTCATCGGAACGCAGCAACAGGGCCGCAGGAATGGTCAGGCCAAGCGCCTTTGCGGTCTTGAGATTGAGCACCAGGTCGAACCTGGTCGGCTGCTCCATGGGAAGATCGCCGGGGTTCGCGCCGCGCAGAATTCGATCGATCAGGTGCGCATGCTGGCGCAGCATGGTCGGCAGGTCGGGTCCATAGGACATCAGTCCGCCATCGACCGCATACTCCCGCAACGTGAAGACGCCCGGCAATCGATGCCTGAGCGAGAGTTCGGCGATCCGGTCGCGGTTGCGGAACGCCTGGAACGTCGGCTCGAGCAGGAAGGCATGCATGCCCGCCCCGACCATGGCGGGAAACATGGCAGCCAGTTCGTCCAGGCTGTCGTAGATGAAAAACTGGAGCTCGACCTGAACCGCGCGCGCCGCGCCGCGCAGCGCCGTCTGGAATTTCGCCTGCGCCTGGGCGTCGCCATCCGGATACGCAAGCACCCCGACGCGGCTGGCCGAAGGCAGCATGGCCTTGACCAGCTCGAGCCGTTTTGCGCGCGTTTCTGCCAGCATGCGCGACACGCCCGTGATGTTGCCGCCCGGCCTGGAGAAACTGGCGACGAAGCCTTCCTGCACGGGATCGAGACCATTGAAGATCATTACGATCGGTATGGTGGATGTCACCCGCTTCGCGGCAGCCGCATCGACACTGGAAAAAGTTGCAATGGCGTCGACCTTCGCGTCCACCAACTGGCGCGCAAATTCGGGCAACAAGTCGGCCTTGCCGTCAGCATAGCGCCGCTCGATGGTGAAATTCTGTCCTTCGATCCAGCCAAGGTTGCCTAGGGTCACAAGCCAGGGGTTGTTTCCCCGACCCGCAGCGGCAGGCAACGGCGCACTGCTCAGGATTCCGATGCGGCTGATTCGGCCCGCCGCCTGTGCACGGGCGATCAGTGGCAAGGCGCAGATGCCAAGAATCATGCCGGAAACACATGTGCGTCGATCGGGCATAGGACTGCCTTGCCAACGGGTGATGGTCAGGGCAGTTTACTCCCGCAGACCAGGCCCCGGCAACAACATTCCGACGGTCGATCCACCTGCCGCAGGTTCCCTCACGTACACATCAGCAGTTGGCTTTGACCCCAATGCACCGCAGCGGCACCGATGGTGTGCCGACCTTCGTCGAAGCCGGTGCGCCCAGCGACGACGAACTGCACGCGCTGCTGCAAACGGTCATCACCCGGCTGATGAAGATGCTCACGCGCCGGGGCGTGCTGATCGAGGAGATGGGGCAGACCTACCTGGCTGACCCCGACGCCGACGCAGACGAGGCGCGCACGTTGCGGCCGTTGCAGGCGGCGGCCATCACTTACCGCATCGCCTTCGGGCTGCGCGCCGGGGCATGGCGCGCGAGCTTCTGTGCTGCGACATCGACGGGTTCAGCCTTCACGCTGCCGTGCGGGTCGAAGTACACGAGCGCAAGCGGCTGGAGCAGCTGTGCCGCTACATCACCCGCCCGGCGCTGTCCGACGAACGGGTGCAACTCAACGCCGCCGGCCAGGTGGAGCTCAAGCTTCGCTTCGACATCGACATGCAACGCTGCCCGAACTGCGGCGCAGGGGAGCTCAAGATCATCGCCGCCATCCTGGAGCGCCCGGTGATCGAGAAGATCCTTGCTCACTTGGGCTTGGACCCTCAGCCGCCGCCCAAGGGCAGGGCACGCGAGGCGGGGCCGCACTTCGCTGCCTGAGCCGCTTGCGCTGTCGGATACTTATCGCCACGGGCTGCTGCTACCCTGCCGCCGCCGGTGGCGCTGCGCGCTGTGTCGGCAAGCCATGGCCAACATCAGGGTCAACCCTGAGACCGGGCCCATCCTGCGAGCCGTGAACGTTCAAAGACCTGCCAACTCGCCAGCCCCGAGCCGACATCTTGTGTGGCAGGAAGGTGATTCCGTTGGCTTCCTGCACCGCCCGCACGTATCGCACGATAGTTGGTGCGTTTCATCTACGGCGTTTTAAAGTCCCGCGTCATGTTCAATGCCAACTTCCCGGGAAGTTTGTTTGGCTTTCAAGACGGTATGTGACCCCCTACCCACCTGCGCAGACCCTCAACGCCCAATTGAAGTTGAAGAATTCGCGCGAGCAGTTGCCAAGGTGCGATCACCTTCGTCAACGACGATGATCAAGCCGCATGCGTGAACTTCAATTTGTCGAGAGAGGCATGTGCTTAAAAAGGAGGCATGCTTTCGTTAAGAAATTGGTCATTTTTCTGCTCGAACGAGGAGCGACGCAGTGAGCCAAGAGCGGCGAGTCGGAATGCAAGCGACTTTGCAAAGAAAAACGGCCTGACGCTATGTTGTTTGTAGCATCAGACCGTTGCATTCCGGCGGAGAGGGTGGGATTCGAACCCACGGTACCTTGCGGTACGCCTGATTTCGAGTCAGGTACATTCGGCCACTCTGCCACCTCTCCATGTGCCTTCTCGGCACGAACGCGAATTCTAGCAGCACGCAAGAACCGTACGACTTGGCAAATCACTGCAAGCAGTTCGGTCAGCCGGCCGTCGTTTCTTTTGGCTATCAGGCCTCAGGCTGCGTCGGCCAGTTGCTGCAGCGCTGCGGCAACTTCCTGCGGGGTCACGTCGTCTCCCAACGTGTACTGGCCGTCCAGTGCCGCCAGGGCGCTGGCGCCTTGTTTTTGCAGCCGGCCGATGGTGGCGCCGGCGTCCTTGGGCGAGGCAAAGGCCTGGCTTTGCAGCAGCAGACGACTGCTCGCGTCGACCAGTTTGAATGCAAACGTGCCGTCGCTCTCGCGGTATTGTTTGAATGTCGGTAGTGCCGCCTTGTTGTCGGCCTTTTTGCTACCGCTCTGGCTGGCTGTGCCCAGGTTGCGCAGGCCGACGGCGTGGCGCACGTCTGCCATGAACGGCGTGGCCACCTTGCGTGCCTTGGCGGCGCCGCGCAACAGGATCTGCTCGATCGCCGCGGGGTCGCTGACCAGCGCGTCGTAGCGCTCGCGCATCGGCGTGATCTCATTGTCGAGCCGCTCGAACACCCGTTCCTTGGCCTCACCCCAGGCGATGCCGTCGGCGTAGGCCTTGCGCAGGCCGGCGGTCTCCTCTTCACTGGCAAAGGCCTGGTAGATCTGGAACAGCGCCGAGCCTTCCACGTCCTTGGGCTCTCCCGGCAAGCGGGAGTCGGTGACGATGCCGGCGATCAGCTTGCGCAGTTGCGGGCGTGGCGAGAACAATGGAATATGGTTGTCGTAGCTCTTGCTCATCTTGCGTCCGTCGACGCCGGGCAAGGTCGCCACCGAGTCCTCGATCACCACTTCTGGCAGCGTGAAGTGTTCGCCATAGCGGTAGTTGAAGCTGTTGGCCATGTCACGCGCCATTTCCAGATGCTGCACCTGATCGCGTCCGACCGGCACCTTGTGCGCATTGAACATCAGGATGTCGGCGCCCATCAGCACCGGGTACATGAACAGGCCGGCGGTGACGTCGCTATCGGTGTCGGCGCCGGCGGCAGTGTTTTTGTCGACGGCGGCTTTGTACGCGTGGGCCCGGTTCAGCATGCCTTTGCCGGTGACACAGGTCAGAAACCAGGTGAGTTCGGGGATCTCGGGAATATCCGACTGACGGTAGAAGGTCACGCGCTGCGGGTCCAGTCCGGCGGCCAGCCAGCTGGCGGCGATCTCCAGCGTCGAGCGCTGGATGCGCGCCGGTTCCTCGACCTTGATCAGTGCATGGTAGTCGGCCAGAAAGTAGAAGCTCTCGACGTCGTCGCGCAGGCTGGCGCGCACCGAGGGCCGGATCGAGCCGACGTAGTTGCCGAGGTGGGGCGTGCCGGTGGTGGTGATGCCGGTCAGGAAACGCGTGGTGCTCATGGTGCAGTCAAAGATGGCGTGTCGGTCAGACGAATAGCCAGATGAAGGGGCTCAACAGCAGGTCGAGCAGGCCGAAGGTCAGCGCCATCAGGGGGCGCATCCAGTAGGTGCTGACCACGCCCAGCAACAGCAGGCCCATGACGATGAAGAACCCCCAGGGTTCGATGCGGGCCACCATCTCGGCCTGGCGATAAGGCAGCAGTCCGACCAGGATGCGCCCGCCATCGAGTGGCGGCAGCGGAAACAGGTTGAGCGCGAACATCACCACGTTGACCAGGACGCCGCCCTGGCACATGCGCAGGAAAAACGGCTCGGTGATGCCGCTCGCATGCAGCATCACCATGACCAGGCCCCACAGAAAGGCCTGGATCAGGTTGACGCCGGGTCCGGCCAGCGCGACCCAGACCATGTCGCGTTTCGGGTTGCGCAGGTTGCCGAAGCGCACCGGTACCGGTTTCGCGTAGCCGAATACGAAGGCACCGGAGGTTGCGAAAAACAGCATCAGAGGCATCGCGATGGTGCCGACCGGGTCGATATGCTTGAGCGGGTTCAGCGTGATGCGGCCCAATGCAGCAGCGGTGTCGTCGCCAAAATGGCGCGCCGCATAACCATGCGCGGCCTCATGGACCGTGATCGCAAACAGCACCGGAAGTGCGTAGATCAGGACCGTCTGGATCAGGTTTGAAGTTTCCACCGGGGGATTGTCTCAGAGGCGGCGTGGTCGGCTGCCGTCACAGGCCCAGCGCCGCCGGGTCGCCACGTCCCTGGCGTACCAAACTGGGCTCGCCGTCCGACAGGTCGATGACCGTGGTGGCCTGATGCGCGCAGGCACCAGCATCGATGACACCATCGATCTGGTGTTCGAAGCGGGCGCGAATATCGTGGGCATCGTTGAGCGGATCGGTGTCGCCCGGCGCGATCAAGGTCGTGGCCAGCAGCGGACCGTTGTGCAGTGCCAGCAGATCCTGCAGGACTCTGTGCTCGGGCACACGCAAGCCGATGGTCTTGCGCTGCGGATGGCTGACCCGCCGTGGCACTTCCTTGCTTGCCAGCAGGATGAAGGTGTAGGCACCTGGCGTGGCCGACTTGATCAGGCGGAACTGGCGGTTATCGACCCGCGCGTAGTTGGAAAGCTCGCTCAGGTCACGGCACAGCAGTGTCAGATGGTGACGGTCATCCACGCCGCGAATCCGGCGCAAACGGTCGGCTGCCGTCTTGTCGTCCAGGTGGCAGGCCAGGGCATAACTGGAATCGGTGGGCACGGCCAGCACGCCGCCACGTTCGAGCAGCGTCACCGCCTGCCTGAGCAGGCGCTGCTGGGGGTTGTCCGGGTGGACTTCGAAGTACTGCGCCATGTCAGGCCAGGCACAGCGCGTTGCAAGTTTGCCGGTTCACTGGATGCGTGTCCCCAGCATTTCCCAAACAGGCGTCAGCCCGCCAGGCAGCAGGGGCAGGGCGCCGAGGTCGGCATGGGACTCATCCGGGCTGTGAAAGTCGCTGCCGCGTGATGCAGCCAGACCGAACTCCCTTGCTGTTTCGGCATAGATCACGTATTCGGCCGCGCTATGGCTGCCGGTCACGACTTCCACGCCCTGGCCGCCGTGGTTCCTGAATTCGGTGAACAGCGCGTATTCCTCGGTCGCGCTGAACTTGTACCGTGCCGGATGGGCGATCACCGCCACGCCGCCGCAATCGGTGATCCAGCCGACAGCATCCTTGAGTGAGGCCCATCGGTGCTCAACGAATCCCGGCTTGCCTTCGGTCAGGTATTTGCGGAACACCTCGTTGGTCTCCTTGCAGACCCCGGAATCAACCAGAAAACGGGCGAAGTGGGTGCGCGAGATCAGTTCGTGGTTGCCGGCGAATTCGAGCGCGCCTTCATAGGCGTTCTTGATGCCGACCTTGGCCAGGCCCGCCGCCATGTCATGGGCACGTTGACCACGGCCGCCGCGCGTGCGCGAAAGCCCTGCGCGGATGCGCTCGTCTTGGGCATCAAAACCCAGGCCGACAATATGCACGGTGCGGCCGATAAAGGAGACTGAGATCTCGGTGCCGGTCAGGTAGTGCATGCCCTGTTCGCGCGCCGCTGCAGCGGCACGCTCCTGACCACCAATTTCGTCATGGTCGGTCAGCGACCACAACTCGACGCCGTTGGCTTTGGCACGCGCTGCCAGGGCTTCCGGCGTGAGCGTGCCGTCCGAGACGACGGAGTGGCAATGCAGGTCGGCGTTGAGAATCGTTTTCACCGCGCCATTTTAGGGCCTGACCCTGAGGTCAGCGCCCAGACCGACCTATGCCCGATCGCGGGCAAGTGGTCGCTGCCGGTTCAGCCGTCGGCGTTGATCCTGGCTATCAGTTCCAGCAGCACGGCGTCGGCCTTGTCGTTGGCGATCTGGCAGGTGCCGGCATTGTCGTGACCGCCGCCGCCGTGGCTGAGCATCAACTCGCCGATATTCGTGTTTGACGTGCGATTGGTTATCGACTTGCCGGTCGCAAACACCGTGTTCTGCTTCTGCATACCCCACATCGCGTGAATGGAGATGTTGGTTTGCGGAAACAGCGCATAGATCACGAACCGATTCACCGCGTAGATGATTTCCTCGTTGCGCAGGTCGAGCACGGCCAGATTTCTGTGCACCGTGGTGCAGCGCTTGATCTGCTCTTTGGCCTTGTCGGCATGTTCGAGGTACAGATTGACGCGCTCCACCATGTCCGGCAGCGCCAGCACCTGCTCGATGGTGTGGGTGCGCAGGTAGTTGATCAGGTCGAGCATCAACTGGTAGTTGCTGATGCGGAACTCGCGAAACCGTCCCAGTCCGGTGCGCGAGTCCATCAGGTAGTTCAGTAGCACCCAGTCGCCTGGGTTGAGGATCTCCTCGTGTGAAAACTCCGCCGCATCGCTCTTGTCGACCGCCGTCATCATGTCGTCGAAGGAATCCGGAAAGCGTGTCTGGCCGCCGTAACACTCGTAGACCACCCGGGCAGCAGATGGCGCACCGGGATAGATGATGTAGTTCTTCGGGCGCTCGCCGGTATTGCGCATGGTCTCGGACGCATGGTGATCGAACACCAGATGCGCACCGGGCACATAGGGCAGGTTGGTCGTGATATCTCGACCGGTGATCTCGATCTTGCCGTCCTGCATGTCTTTGGGGTGGACGAACTTGATGTCGTCGATCAGTTCCAACTCGTTGAGCAAAATGGCACAGACAAGGCCGTCGAAATCGCTGCGCGTAACGAGTCGGTATTTATGGTCGGACATGGCTTTACTCCACTGCGTCGGTTCGGACAAAGAAACATTCTATTCGCCGCATCGGCACCGGCCGCGACAGGTGGCGAGCGCATCGGGAACGGTGACGGATCAGGATTCCACGCCTTCTATCAGGAACTTCACTTTGCGCGATCCGTTCCATTCGTCGGCGTCCAGGCGGAACGCGATGCGCGCGCGCGCCGGCAGGCTGTCGGTGTGGTTGAACCAGATGCCGTCGATCGGCGTGCCCTGGTGCTTGAGCTTGAGTGCCAGGTGTTTCTCGCCAACCAGGCGCTGCGACACCACCTCGACCTCTTCGCTGAACACCGGTGGCGCGAAGCCCTGGCCCCAGACTTCCTTGTGCAAGGTGTCGACCAGGTCGACGCGCCGGTATTCGGGTGCCAGCGGCCCGTCGGTCTCGAGCCGGCGCTGCAGCGTGGCCTTGTCCAGCCACTCCAATGCCACCTCGCTCAAGCCTTGCTCGAACTGGTCCAGGTGTTCCTCGTTCACGGTGCAACCGGCGGCCATGGCGTGGCCGCCGAAACGCAGCAGCACTCCGGGATAGCGCTTGGCCAGCAGATCAAGCGCGTCACGCAGATGAAAGCCCGGAATCGAGCGGCCCGAGCCCTTGAGTTCATGCTCCTTGCCCGGCGCCTGGCTGGCGGCGAACACGAAGGTCGGCCGGTGCAGCTTGTCCTTGATGCGCGAGGCCACGATGCCCACCACTCCCTCGTGGAAGTCGGGGTCGAATACGCAAATGGCCGGTGGCGGCTCGTCGCCTTCGTCGAAAAGCGATTCGGCGATCTCCATCGCCTGCGCGCGCATGTCGCCTTCGATCTCGCGTCGCTCGCGGTTGATGGCGTCGAGCGTGCGGGCCAGTTCGTCCGCGCGCATCGGATCGTCGGTCAACAGGCATTCGATGCCCAGCGTCATGTCGCTCAGGCGGCCGGCGGCGTTGATGCGCGGCCCCAGCGCGAAGCCGAAGTCGAAAGTCGTGGCCACCGGCGCCGAGCGTCCGGCGGCGCCGAACAGGCTGGACAGGCCGGCTGGCAGGGCGCCGGCGCGCACCCGCTTCAGGCCCTGCGCCACCAGGCGGCGGTTGTTGGCGTCCAGCTGCACCACGTCGGCCACCGTGCCCAGCGCCACCAGCGGCAGCAAGGCATCGAGTTTGGGCTGGGTCTGGGGCGTGAACACCGCGCGATCGCGTAGTTCGGAACGCAATGCCAGCAGCACATAAAACATCACGCCGACGCCAGCGATCGACTTGCTGGCAAATTCACAACCGGGCTGGTTCGGGTTGACGATCACGTCGGCGTCAGGCAAGGTGCTGGCCGGCAGGTGGTGGTCAGTCACCAGCACTTGCAGGCCCAGTGCGCGGGCATGGGCCACACCCTCGATGCTGGCAATGCCGTTGTCCACCGTGATCAACAGGTCGGCGCCACTGTCCTTGACGCGCTGCGCAATCGGCGCCGTCAGGCCGTAGCCGTCGCGCACCCGGTCGGGCACGATGTAGCTCACATGGCGCGCGCCGAGCAGCCTCAGGCCGCGGATTCCCAGCGCACAGGCGGTGGCGCCGTCGCAGTCGTAGTCGGCCACGATGCACAGCCGCTTGTCCTGGGCGATGGCGTCGGCGAGCAGGCGCGCCGCGGCCTGCGCGCCGAGCAGGCTGTCTGGTGGCAGGAGTCGGCCCAGTCCCTCGTCGAGCTCATCCATGGCGCTGACGCCCCGCGCTGCATAAAGGCGGGCCAGCAAGGGATGCACGCCAGCTTGCTCAAGAGCCCAGACGGCGCGTGGCGGAATGTCGCGGACGGTGATTTTCATAATAGCGGTGCGTATTGTTGCAGTCTGGGGCTGTTGAAGCGGCGGCGCAGTCGTTCGCCCCAGCCGAGTGGCCGTTTCTCGAAGACCAGCGCGTGACGCTCCGAGCAAAGCACCAGACTGGCAGGACGACCCGCCTTCAGCTCTGCCAGCAACTGGTTGCATGCCCGCTGGTCGATCTGGTGCCAGGCGCTGACCCATTGCGCCCAGTCCCCTTGCAGGGCCGGTAGGCGCAGATCCTCGGCCACGACGGGCGTCGTTGTGGATGCTGCCGGTCCCGTGTATTGGCCGCTGCCGTGAATCCAGAACGAATTCACCGCTGGCTGGCCACGCGCGGCCCGGTCGTCGTTGACCGGATGGGTGTACAAAAGCATCTGCATCTCGTTTTGCAGGCGGCGCAGCGCCGGTGTGGCCGGCATCCAGGGACCGATGTCGACGTCAACGACCCGATCGAGCGAAGCGCTGGCCAGGTCGGCAAGTGGCGCACCGCTGACCAGCCAGCGGGCGGGTTGCTGGTACGTCAAGGCCAGGCCGTCCTGCTCGAAATACGGCGCCATGGCCTGCATCAGGGTGCGCGACTCGGTCTCCTGCAGATCCAGCGCCCGCGGATCGCGCATCAGGATATGGCCGACGCCGACCTGCCAATGCGCCGGCGTGAGCCAGGCGTGGGCCGAGTTGTCGGCCGGCTGCCCGCCGCGCACCCGGTCCAGTGCCGCCCAGGGAATGCGGCCATCTGACGGGCTCAATCCGAGCGCGCGCGCCAAGCATGTTTCATGGGGTGGCGACAGGTCCTGCGCCGATCCTTTGATGGTCTGCACCAGCGTCATCGCGCGCAGCAACTGCGCGAGCTGGGGCAATTGCAGCGACGACGCGGCCTGCACACAGGGCGCGTCATTGACGTGGGCGTAGGGGATCAGCAACTGCATGACGGTATTGTCCGGGAACTGGCCGGGGGAACACCAATCGCCAGCGGGATGCCACAATGCCGGCTGTTCGCGTTTTCAACTGGAAGAGTCTCGCGCCATGCGAAGTTGCTGCTGATGCAAGTGCCTTACGAGCTGGCCCTGGGCTGGCGCTACACGCGCGCGGGTCGGGCAACCCGGCGCAATGGCTTTATCTCCTTCATCTCCGGCGTGTCGATGCTGGGCATCGCGCTGGGTGTGGCCGCGCTGATCATCGTACTCAGCGTGATGAACGGTTTTCAGAAGGAAGTGCGCGATCGCATGCTCGGCGTGGTGTCGCACGTGGAAGTCTATGCTGCCGGCGGCGTGGCGCTGCCGGATCTGCAAGCCAGCTTGCAGCAGGCCAAGAGCCATCCTCAGGTCATCGGCGCTGCGCCCTTCATCACCGCGCAGGGCTTGATTGCGCGCGGCGAGGACATGAAGGCCGCCCTGGTGCGCGGTATCGACCCGGCGCTGGAGTCCGAGGTCAGCGATCTCGGAGCGGCCATGGGCAAGGCGGTGCTGGCGCGCCTGGTACCCGGTGACTTCGGCATTGTGCTGGGCGTCGAACTGGCGCGCGCGCTGGGCGTGCGTGAGGGCGACAAGGTGACCTTGATCACACCCAGCGGCCAGATCACACCGGCCGGGGTGGTGCCGCGGCTCAAGCAGATGACGGTGGTGGGCACTTTTGATTCCGGCCATTTCGAGTACGACTCGGCGCTGGCGCTGCTGCACATGGACGATGCGGCGCGCATCTACCGGCTGGAGGGTCCGACCGGCGTGCGCCTGAAGCTGCGTGACCTGCACCAGGCGCGCGAAGTGGCAGACCAGCTCTCGCGCAGCTTGACCGGCGACCTGCTGATACGCGACTGGACGCGGCAGAACCGGACCTGGTTTGCCGCGGTACAGGTCGAGAAGCGCATGATGTCCATCATCCTGACGCTGATCGTCGCGGTGGCGGCGTTCAACCTGGTCAGCACGCTGGTGATGACGGTCACCGACAAACGCGCTGACATCGCCATCTTGCGCACCCTGGGGGCGAGCCCGCGCAGCATCATGGCCATCTTCGTCGTGCAAGGTGCCATGGTGGGTGTGATCGGCACCCTGGCCGGACTGGCGATCGGGCTGGGCGTGGCCTTCAACATCGATGTCATCGTGCCGGCGCTCGAGCAATTGTTCAACGCCAGCTTCCTGCCCAAGGACATCTATCTGATCAGCCGCATGCCGAGCGAACCGCAGCAGGCCGACATTGTGCCGATCACCGTGATTTCGCTGGTGCTGGCCTTCCTGGCCACGATTTACCCAAGCTGGCGTGCCAGCCGCGTCAACCCGGCCGAGGCCTTGCGTTATGAGTGATGTGGTGTTGCAGGCCCGGGGCCTGACCAAGCGATTCAGCGAAGGCCGGCTGGATGTGACGGTGCTCCAGGGCATCGACCTGCAGGTGAGCCGGGGTGACACCCTGGCCATCGTGGGTGCGTCGGGTTCGGGCAAGAGCACGTTGCTGCACCTGCTGGGTGCGCTCGACGCGCCGACCTCGGGCCAGGTGCAGTTGATGGGAACCGACCTGGCAACCTGCAGCGCAGCGCAGCAGGGCGAGCTGCGCAATCAGCATCTCGGGTTCGTCTACCAGTTCCACCATTTGCTGCCGGAGTTCAGCGCGCTCGACAACGTGGCCATGCCGCTGTGGATACGGCGCGTGGCACCGGCCGATTGCGCGCGCGCCGCGACCGAAACCCTGCGCAGCGTCGGCCTGCAGGAGCGGCTGGAGCACCGGCCGTCCGAACTGTCGGGCGGCGAACGCCAGCGCGTGGCGATTGCCCGTGCTCTGGTGACCCGTCCGGCCTGCGTGCTGGCCGACGAGCCCACCGGCAACCTGGACCGCAGCACCGCCGATGGCGTGTTCGAACTGATGCTGCAACTCGCGCGCGATCAGGGTACTGCCTTCGTCGTCGTCACCCATGACGAGAGCCTGGCGGCGCGCTGCGCCCGGCAGTTGCGGCTGGATCGGGGACGGTTGACGGAATAGCGCTGACTGGCCTGCGCACGGGATGAACTGCACGGCCTGATGGCGGCCTGACCGGGAGGCGGCGTTACAGAATCCGGTTGAACCAGGCCAGCGACAAAGCCGCCGATGTCAGCGCCAGCATGGATGCCAGCAGCGCCAGCAGACCGGAGATTTCGGTCTCCTTCTTCTCCACCGTCAGGCGCGAACTGAGTTTTTCGTAGACCTTCTTGAGGTTTTCGGCCGTACCTGCGTAGAAGTATTCAGCCTGGGTCTGCAGAGCCACTGCCTTGAGCGTGGCTTCGTCCAGCCGTACCCGCATAGACCAGCCTTCGAATCCGATGGTCTCGCCCTCAACTGTGCCGACGCCCACGGTATAGATGCGTACGCCACGCTCTGCCGCCATCTTGGCCGCGTCAATGGTGTCCACGCCGGTGGTGCGTTGCCCGTCGGTGAGCAGGATGATGGCGGCCGAGCTGTACGAGCCCGGCGGCACGGGCACGAACTCTTTTTTCGGGTTCTTGGGTTTGACCTGGTCGATCGAAATGCCGCGCTGTCGATTGTTGTTGCCATAGGTCATGGCCGTGAGGTCGATGCCTTCTTCGGGGAAGAGCTCGGCCAGCGACACCACGATGGCGCTGCCGATGGCGGTGGCGCGCTGCAGCTGGAACTTGTCGATGGCGGCCACCAGGTCTTCGCGGCTGAGCGTGGGCGGTTGCACCACCGAGGCAGTACCGGCGAAGGCGACGATGCCGACGCGCACATTGCGCGGCAGGTCGGTCAGGAAGGCCTTCGCGGCCTCCTGCGCGGCGACCAGGCGGTTGGGTTTGACGTCGGTGGCGCGCATGCTGCCGGATACATCCATGGCCAGGATGATGGTCTCTTGCGTCGACGGCAGGCTGATGACCGCGAACGGGCGCGAAGCGGCAAACAGCATCACGCTGATGGCCAGCAGGAACAATACCGGCGGCACGTGGCGGCGCCAGTGCATGCCGGTGGCCATGGCCTCCTTGACGATGGACAGGCTGGCATAACGCAGCGCGAGCTTCTTCTTGCGTTTGAGCAGCCAGACATAAACCGCCACCAGCACGGGAACAGCCAGCAACAGCCACAGGAACTGTGGCCACAGGAAGGTGACGGGAAGCGTCATGCCAAGGTCTCCTGGGGGGACTGCTCAGGCAGCCGACCTGGTACGCGTGACCAGGGCGCCGGCGCCCGAGAGCCGGCTACGGCGTTTGCGCAAATCGGCAAATCGCATCACTGCCTGTACGAGGTCATCATCGGTGGAAAGTTCCAGCGTATCCACGCCGGCAGTTGCGAAGGCCTGGCGCAATTCGGCCTCGCGCTGGGCGGCGATGCGTGCGAAGCGTTTGCGAAACCCCGCGTCGTGGGTATCCACCAAAAGCTGCTCGCCGGTCTCGGCGTCACGGATCGGCACCAGGCCCAGGTCGGGCAGGTCGAGTTCCATCGGATCGAGCAGGCGGATCGCCACCACGTCGTGGCGTTGCGCGAGCTGACCCAGGGGCGCTTCCCAGCCGGGCTCGCTGATGAAATCCGAGACCACGAACACCGTAGCGCGGCGCCGTATGGTGGCCGATGCGGATTCCAGCAACTCATGCAGCCGCGTGCCGCCGGTGGTGCTCGCGATTGGCCGGGTCTGCATCGAATGCAGCAGTTGCAGCACATGCATGCGTCCGCCGCGCGCCGGCAGCACCGTGTCCACGCCCGCACCGTACAACAGGGCGCCGACGCGGTTGCCGTGGCGCGTCAACATGCGCGCCAGCACGGTGACGAACTCGGTCGAGACGTTGCGTTTGCGCTGTTCGCCGGAGCCGAAGTCGATCGAGGGGCTCAGGTCGAGCAGAAACCAGGCCGCCATCTCGCGATCTTCGGTGAACACGCGCACATGCGGGACCTGCAGCCGCGCGGTGACGTTCCAGTCGATATGGCGCACGTCGTCATGCAACTGGTACTCGCGCAGGTCGGCCAGGTCCAGTCCGGTGCCGCGCAGCAAGGTGCGGTAGTCGCCCTGCAGCATGCCGTCCAGGCGCCGGATCACCGTCCATTCGAGGCGGCGCAGTACATGCTCTGCGCCCTTGGACGCGGGCACGACCTGCATGGTCGCGGACGGCGTCGACGCTGGCTTGGGCGACTTGAACAGGCCGAACATGGCGTTGCTCAGGCCGCCATCGCCTCGTGCTCCAGCGGCTTGGGTGGGGCTGCGATTCGCGCCATGATCTTGCCAACGATCGCGTCCGCGCTCAGGCCTTCGGACAGTGCTTCATATGACAGCACAAGCCGGTGGCGCAACACATCGGGTACCAGGTCGGACATGTCTTCGGGCAGCACATAGCGACGCCCGCGCAGCATGGCCAGGGCGCGCGCGGCCTCGGTCAGGTTGATCGTGGCACGCGGACTGGCACCGTAGGTGATGAAGCGCTGCAGTTCCTTGAGGCCGTGCTTTTCCGGATTGCGCGTTGCCGACACCAGCCTGACCGCATACGTGATCAGCGACGGGTCGACATACACCGTGCGGCAAGCGGCCTGCAGTGCGGCCAGTTGCGCCGTAGTCGCCACCGGCTTGGCCGACAGCGCCGGTCCGGTCACCCGCTGCACGATGACGAACTCTTCTTCATCGCTCGGATAGTCGACCAGCACCTTCATCATGAACCGGTCCACCTGCGCCTCTGGCAGCGGATACGTGCCCTCGGTCTCAATCGGGTTTTGCGTGGCCATGACCAGGAACGGCTCGGGCACCCTGTGGGTTTCCCCGGCAATGGTGACCTGGTGTTCCTGCATCACCTCGAGCAAAGCGCTTTGCACCTTGGCCGGCGCGCGGTTGATCTCGTCTGCCAGCAACAGGTTGGTGAATACCGGGCCCAGCGAGGTGCCGAATTCGCCGGTTTTCTGGTTGTAGATGCGGGTGCCGACCAGGTCTGCCGGCACCAGATCGGGCGTGAACTGGATGCGCTTGAAGTCGCCACGAATGGTGTTGGCCAGCGTCTTGATGGTCAGCGTCTTGGCCAGCCCCGGCACACCTTCGACCAGCAGGTGACCCTGGGCCAGTATCGCCACCATGACCCGCTCCAGAAAGCGGTCCTGACCCACCACCACGCGCTTGACCTCGTACAGGATCTGCTCCATCAGCTCGGCGGTGTCGTCGCGGGTCGTGGTCTGGTGGTCCATGTCAACTCCTGAGTCTTGCGGTGGTGGAAACGGCTGTGCCGGGCGATGCGCGCCAAAACGCCCTAGAAGGGATGCAGCCCGACGGCGGAAGCCGCGTTTTCGATCGGCACCGCAAAGCCGATGCCGATAAATGTACGTTGCTCGCCTGGATTCAGGATGGCGGTGACGATGCCCACCACATGGCCTTCCATCGTGACCAACGGCCCTCCCGAGTTGCCCGGGTTGGCGGCGGCGTCGAACTGGATCAGGTTGGTCATCTCCTGCTTGCCTTCCGGTGAACGGAAGGAGCGTTGCAGGCCGGACACCACACCGGCGGAAGCGGAAGGTCCGATACCGAACGGAAAGCCGACGGCCACCACGTGGTCGCCCGGCAGCAGGTCGGCGGTGGAGCGCATCGTGGCCGCTATCAGGTCGTCAGGAATCCTGTGTGCCTGCAACACCGCCAGGTCGTCCTCGGCCTGCACGGACTTGATCGTGGCCTCTGACTCCAGTCCGTCGGAGAACACCACCTTGATCGTGTCCGCGCCGCTCACCACATGCAGGTTGGTCAGGATCAGACCCTTGTCGACGATGACGACGCCGGTGCCGACACCGTGTTCTATGTCATCGCGGCCGTTTGTGCCCTTTTCGTAGCTCATGACGCGCACGATCGAGGGCCCGATGATCTGCGCCGCCCGTGCCGCGGCCGATGGCAGGTTGGTGGTCTCCAGTGTCTGGAGCACCGCGGCATCGATGTCTTCCTGGGTCAGCACCCGCGCTCCAGGCCGGGTGAGTTGCGTGGCGATGAGAATCAGCGCCACCAGCAGCAGGCCAATCGCCGACCACAGCAATCGGGGGTCTGACGCCTTGCTGCGCCAGCGCTGGAGCCGAACCGTGCGCCGGACGGCGGCCACCTCGGCATCCGACGCCATGGCTTGCGCCACAGGGGTGTGTGAACGGGAGCGGCTGTAAAGGGCGGGCCTGCGCATCGTGTCACCTGACCAGAAGGATGGTGGGGGAATTTGACGGTATCACGGTTCCCGCGTTTGTGCATCGGTCAGTGCCGCGCCAGTTCTGCCCCAAGGGTGTTTACGCGGCGGGATCGGCAAGCTCCGTTGCCACCCGAACGGCGCGCATCAGTCCTGTGGGTGGCGCGCGCGGCGCATCAGCACCAGTGCGATGGCAGCGGAGGCCAGCATCAGGAACAGGCTGACCGCATTGAGCACCGGCGTGGCGCCTTCGCGCATGCGCCCGTACATCATCACCGTCAGTGGCGGGTCGGAGCCGACCAGCATCAAGGTGGTGTTGAAATTCTCGAACGACATCAGGAAGGCGATGGCCGCAGCGCCGATCAGCGAGGGGCGCAGGTAGGGCAGCGTGACGGTCCACAATACGGCGGCGCGCGACGCGCCCAGGTTGTAGGCGGCGTCTTCCAGGGTACGGTCAAAACGCTTGAGCCGGGCGCTGATGGTCAGCGTGGCGATGGACACGATGTAGGAGAACTGCCCTAGCACCACCAACGGCAGGCCGGGGCGCAGGAATTCGAGCTCAAGGCCCCAGGTGTCGTCGGCAAAATTCGCCAGCCGGCTGGCAAAGGCCAGGATGGAGATGCCCAGGATGACGCCGGGAATCACCAGCGGTGCCAGCATCAGCATGGACATCGCCGCCTTGCCCTTGAAGCTCACGCGCTCGAGCAAAAAGGCGTTGGCGGTGCCGACCAGTACCGACAACACGGTGACCCACAGCGCCACAACCACGCTGGTCCACAGGCTGGCCAGCATCGGGCCGTCGGCAAACAGGCCGACGCGCTCGCTCTGCGCGCTGCCGACAAACCAGTCCAGCGTGAAGCCATTCCAGGGTGGCGCCGGATAGGGCGCGTCATTGAATGCGAACGCGGCCACCACCAGCAGCGGCAGGAACAGGAAGGCAAAGAACAACAGCGCATACAGCACGGTTCCGGTACGCAGCCAGGCAGGACGGGGTAGAGACGGGATCATGTGCGTCGCATCACGTCGCCGAATTGCTGTCCGGAGAGCTTCAGGCCCAGCCAGACGATGGCGCTGGAACAAATCAGCAACAGGAAACCGAAGGCCGCGCCCTGTTCCCAGTTGAAGCGGGTGATGAACTGGGTATAGATCTGTTCGGTGAACCAGAGTGAGTTCTTGCCGCCCAGCAGCGTGGGTGTGAGGTAGTTCCCCAGTGTCAGCATGAAAACCACGATGCAGCCCGCCACGATGCCCGGCGCCGCATGCGGAATGATGATCTGGCGCAGGATCGACCAGCCGTTGCCACCCAGGTCATACGCGGCCTCGATCAGTGTGTCGTCCAGGCTCTCGAGCGCCCCGATCAGCGGCACGACCATGAATAGCATCGAGGTGTAGACCAGACCGACCAGAATGGTCGCGTCGCGGTAAAGCATTTCGATCGGGACCTCGCTCAAGCCCAGTTGCACCAGCAGCGCCGGCAGCACGCCCGATTCGCGCAGCAGGATCATCCAGCCCAGTGTGCGTACGGTCTCCGATACCCAGAATGGAATCAGGCACATCACGAACATCAACGAACGGGCGCGGCCGCGGGCGATCTTGGCAATGGTCCAGGCGATCGGGAAGGCCAGCAGCAACGTCAGGGCGGTGGCGATCATCGACATCACCGCGGTGCGCACAAAGGTGTGCCAATACAGCGGTTCCTCGATGAAGGTCTCGTACTGGCGCAGGCTGGGCGCATATTCACCGGGCGCCACGCGTGCGCGCAATGACAGCATGGCCAGATCCACATGCGGCAACACGATCAGGCCCAGCAGCCAGATCAGGGCAGGCGCCATGAGCAGGCCAAGCAGCAGACGATGGCGGGTCATAAACCAGGACCCGGTGTCAGGCGGCGCGTGACGATGACGCTGGAAAACACAAGGCGCGCTCCGGGTCAAAACCGAAACCGACTGTTTCGCCCACGCGCAGGTCGGCGAATTGTCCGGTTTGTGGCAATGCGATGTGGAACTCGGCGCCCGAGTCCTTTTCGCGCACCAGCACCGCTGAATTGGCGCCGTCGAACAGCAGGCTCGCCACGGTGGCGGTGTAGCGGGGCTGGTCGGCCGGCAGCGTATCCAGCTGGCGTGACAGGGTGGCTACTTCGGGGCGCACGAAGGCCGTGGCGGCGGACCCGATTGCGACCTCGCCCTTGCGCCGCGCGAAAAGCCGCAGGCCTTTGTCGCTCGTCAGCTCCACCAGGTCACCGCTGATCTGGCTGGCTCGCCCGCTGATCTGGTTGTTGGCGCCGACAAAGCCGGCGACAAACGGTGTCTGCGGTTCGTAATACAGCGACTGCGGCGTGCCGACCTGTTCGAAGCGGCCTTTGTTCATCACCGCCACATGGTCGGACAGCACCAGGGCTTCCGACTGGTCGTGCGTGATGTAGACGAAGGTGGTGCCGAAGTCGGCCTGCAGTTGCTTGAGCTCGATCTTCATGTGCTCGCGCAACTTGAGGTCGAGCGCGCCCAGTGGTTCGTCGAGCAAGAGCAGCGTGGGCTCGAGCACCAGCGAGCGTGCAATTGCCACCCGCTGCTTCTGGCCGCCGGAGAGCTGATCGACACGTTTGAGCTGCGAGCCCGGCAGACTGACACGCTCGAGCATGGCGCCGACGCGCTGGTCGATGTCCTTGCGCGCCAGGCCACGGCGCGCCAGACCGTAACCGACATTTTCGCCGACGCTCATCATCGGAAACAGCGCCAGGTGCTGGAACACCATGTTGACCGGGCGACGGTTGGGCGCAACCCGGTCCATGGACTGGCCGCCGATGAACACCTCACCGGAGTCAGGTGCCAAAAAGCCCGCAATCATGCGCAACAGCGTCGTCTTGCCGCAGCCCGACGGGCCCAGAATGGAAAAGAAGCTGCCGTGATCGACGGAAAACGACAGTTCGTCGACAGCGATCAGCCCGGCGTAGCGCTTGGCGACACGCCGGGCTTCAAGGTCCGCTTGTGGCATCCGATGGGGACGCCGGGATCAGTTCGCCGCCTTGATGCGGTCGAGCACGCGGCCTTCGATCTCTTCCAGGCCGGCCGGGACAGCCGGGTACCACTTGACGTTGTCCAGCGCCGCCGGCGGGAAGCTGGCAGCGAACTGGGCCTTGAGCTTCTCGTCGACCAGTTTGTCAGCGCCCTTGGATGCGGTGAAGTTGCCGGCCGATGCGGACACCTTCGCGGCGATCTCAGGTTTCATGTTGAAGTTGATCCAGGCGTAGGCAGCGGCGTCGTTCTTGCCTTTGGCCGGAATCGCAAAGGTGTCGATCCAGCCCAGCGCGCCCGACTTGGGTGCGATGAACTGGATGTCGGCCTTTTCGCTGTTGAGCTTCCAGCCCCCGGTGTCCCACATCATCGCGCCGACGATCTCGTCGGTGCGCATGCCATTGAGCAACTGGTCCTTGTTGTCCCAGAAGAATTTCAGGTTGCCCTTGCAGGCAATGATGGTCTTGCCGACGTCGTCCATCAGCGCACCGTAGGCCTTGGGATTGCTGTACAGCGCAAACGGGTCCTTGCCCGCCGCGAAGGCGAAGGCCAGCAAGGTCGGGCGCTTGAGTCGCACGGCGGTCTTGCCCTTGTAGTCGGCCTTGCACAGGTCCGGGTAATTCGCCATCTTGGCCAGCTTGGTGTTGACCACCAGACCGTCGGTACCCCAAATATGCGGCACGCCATAGACCTTGCCTGCCAGCGTGGTGTTTTTCTTGGTTGCGTTGAGCATCGAGGTGATGAACAGATCGCTCTTGATCTTGCCCATGTCCATGGGCTTGTAGATATTGAATTCCTGCTGCGGCCCGGTGATGCGATCCTGTGACGGTTGCACCAGGTCGAAGCCGGCGCCACCGGTGGCGCGCAGCTTGGAGATCATCTCCTCGTTGTTGGACAAGGTGAGCTCGACCGTATAGCCGCTTTCTTTCTCGAACTGCGCCTTGACGTCAGCCGGCACGTAGTCGGCCCAGGTCAGCAGGCGCAAGGTCTTCTCTTGCGCGGAGGCGACGCCGGACAGGCCAACGGCCAATGCGGCAGCAATCAGGGTGATGCGAAATTTCATGGGGTTTCCCTAGGTGGATGAAAATGGCTTGTCGCGCAACTCGACGGTAGGCGCCGACGGTGACAAGCAGATGACGATCTTGTGTCAAACACGGGCGCTGAATAAGAGGGTTTTCCCTGTATGCATATTTGGAACGCAAAGGCGCGGGCTTGATGACGCACTGGATCGATACCCACTGCCATCTGGACGCTGGCGAATTCGCCGGCGGCGTTGAGTTGGTACGCGCCCGTGCCCGTGTGCAGGGGGTGGCCCATTGTGTAATCCCGGCGGTAGAGGTCGGCAACTTCACCGCCGTGCGAAATCTGGCCCATGCGGGGGGCGACAGCTACGCCCTGGGCATCCATCCGTTGTTTGTGCCCCGTGCCGACGATGACGACCTGCAGCGGCTGGATCGGGCTTTGGCCGATGCCATCGACGACCCGCGGCTGGTCGCCGTCGGCGAGATCGGGCTGGACTTTTTTGTGCCGGCCTTGTGCGAACCGGCGATGCGCGTGCGCCAGGAGCAGTTCTATCTGGCCCAGCTGCAACTGGCGCGCAAATATGCACTGCCGGTAATCCTGCATGTGCGCCGATCGGCCGACCGGTTGCTGCGCGGCCTGCGCGCCGTCACGCCCGCGCCCGGCCCGCAGTGGCTAGGCATCGCGCATGCGTTTTCCGGCAGCGCGCAGCAGGCCATGGCCTTTGTCGAGTTGGGATTCAAGCTAGGCTTTGGCGGTGCGGTGACTTTTGACCGGGCGCTGCGCCTGCGCCGCCTGGCGCTCGAACTGCCGCTGTCGGCGCTGGTGCTCGAAACCGATGCGCCGGACATACCGCCCCATTGGTTGTACACCCCGGTGGCGCGGCGCGAAGCCGGCGAAATCCAGCCGCCGAACGAGCCGGGGCAGTTGCCCGCGATCGCGCAGGTGCTTGCCGATCTGCGCGGCGTGACGCCCGATCAGTTGGCGCTTGCGACCAGCCGCAACGCTTGCGCGGCGCTGCCGAAACTCGCAGCCTTGCTGGTATAACGCGCCATGGCTTTGACCGATAACGCTTCCCACACCGACGTCCATTTTTCCGATGAAGGACCGATACGGCACCTGCATCTCGATTCGATCTGGATCCAGGGTTCGATGTCCATCGATGCACCGCAGGTGCTGGTGCACCAGTACATCCAGCGCATGATGGCCTGGCTGCTGTTTGTCGAGCCGGCCAGCGTGCCAGGCCGTCAGGCCATGCAGCTCGGCCTGGGCGCCGGCTCGCTGACCAAGTTCTGTCACAAGGTTCTGCGCATGCGTACGGTCGCGGTCGAGATCAATCCCAAGGTGCTGGTGGCATGCCGCGGCTGGTTCAAGTTGCCGGCCGACAACACGCGCATGCAGGTCATCCTGGCCGATGCGGCGCGCGAAATCCGCGATCCGAAATGGTGGGGAACGGTGGATGCCTTGCAGATCGATTTGTACGACCATGACGCGGCCGCTCCGGTGCTCGACAGCAAGGCCTTCTATGCCGATTGCCGCCGATTGCTGACCGAGGATGGCTGCCTGACGGTGAACCTGTTCGGTCGGGCTTCGAGTTACGACGCCAGTGTCGAGAAGATTGCTGCGGTGTTTGGCCGTGAAGCCGTCTGGCCGTTCAAGGCCACGCGCGAGGGCAATACGGTGGTGCTGGCCCAGCGGACCGCCAGCCGCCCCAAACGTGCCGTACTGGCCGAGCGGGCCGAGGATATCGAGAACCGCTGGGGTTTGCCTGCAGCGCAATGGGTGCGGGTGCTCAAGCCGCTGGCGTCATGACCACCTCTCCCAAAGCCAAGCTGCCGGCCGTGGCGCCAATGCAGGGTCCGCTGGACTGGCGGCGACTGGTTGAATGGCTGCGCGAGGATGCGGTTATCGCTGACGACGAGGCGGCGCGTACCATCGCCCGTTGTTCGCAGGGCGAAAGCGCCCAGCATCCGCTGGTGCGACTGGCCAGCGTGTCGATGCGCCGTGCATCGGACGGTCGTGCGCTGGATATCGAGATGCTGACCCAGTGGCTGGCCAAACGCGCCAATCTGGGCTATTTGCGCATCGACCCACTCAAGGTCGACGTGGGCAAGGTTGCCGACGCCATGAGCGCGCCGTATGCCGAGCGTCACCGGGTGTTGCCGGTGCAGGTTACGCCGACCGAACTGGTGATCGCCACCGCCGAGCCCTTCATCACCGACTGGGTGTCGGAAGTCGAGCGCCAGGCGCGGCGCAGCGTGCGCCGTGTCGTGGCCAGTCCGCAGGAAATCACCCGCTTCACGGCTGAGTTCTATGCTCTGGCGAAATCCGTGCGCGCTGCGATGAAGGCCGGTGGCGCCAGCGGCGGGGCCAGTTTCGAGCAACTGGTCGAACTGGGCAAGACCAACAAGCAGCTCGACGCCAACGACCAGGGTGTGGTGCAGGTGGTCGACTGGTTGTGGCAATACGCTTTTGACCAGCGTGCCAGCGACATCCATCTGGAGCCACGGCGCGAACAGGGCGTGATCCGGTTTCGCATCGACGGCGTGCTGCATCCGGTCTACCAGATGCCGATGGGTGTGCTCAATGCCATGACGGCGCGCATCAAGTTGCTCGCTCGCATGGACGTGGTCGAGAAGCGCCGGCCGCAGGACGGGCGTATCAAGACGCGCAACCCGCGCGGCGACGAAATCGAGATGCGGATCTCGACCTTGCCTACCGCATTCGGCGAGAAGATGGTGATGCGCATCTTCGACCCGGACAACGCGGTCAAGGACCTGGACGCGCTGGGTTTTTCCGAACACGATGCGCAGCGCTGGGAGGCGCTGGTCAAGCAGCCGCACGGCATCATCCTGGTCACCGGACCGACCGGCTCGGGCAAGACGACGACGCTGTATTCCACGCTCAAGCGGGTCGCCACCGAAGAGGTCAACGTGAGCACGGTGGAAGACCCGATCGAGATGATCGAGCCCTCGTTCAACCAGACCCAGGTGCAGCCGCAGCTGGACTTCAGTTTCACCGAAGGCTTGCGCGCCCTGATGCGCCAGGACCCGGACATCATCATGGTGGGCGAAATCCGCGATCTGCAGACCGCCGAGATGGCAGTGCAGGCGGCGTTGACCGGCCACCTGGTGTTCTCCACGCTGCATACCAATGACGCGCCATCGGCAGTGAGCCGTCTGCTCGAGCTCGGCATTCCCGCCTACCTGATCAATGCGACCTTGCTCGGTGTACTGGCGCAGCGCCTGGTGCGTACCTTGTGCGACAAATGCCGGGTGCCCGATGAAGCCTCGAACCGGGCCGACCTGAGCGAGGTCGTCAAACCCTGGCAGATCAATGGCGCCTATCGCCCCTACAAGCCGGTGGGTTGCGTGGAATGTCGCATGACCGGCTTTCGCGGCCGTACCGGCCTGTACGAGTTGCTGGTGGTCACTGAAACCTTCAAGGCCACGGTGACGCGCGAGCCCGGCATCGATGCCCTGCGCCGCCAGGCAGTGCTGGACGGTATGCGCCCGATGCGTCTTGCCGGCGCATTGCAGGTCGCCAAGGGCACAACCACCATGCCCGAGGTGTTGGTGGCCACACCGCCGCTGTCTTAGGCGTGTAGGACGACCTGTCGGCCGCTGCCGCGACCGATGTCCAGTAGGTGATATCCACATGCGAATCACCGTGTTCCGGGATCACAATCTCGTCGGAGACTAATTTTCGAGGAGACTGGGTATGCGCGTCAAAAGCCAGAAAGACTTTTTCTCGGGTCTTTTGTTCATTGCGGTGGGTATCGCCTTTGCCTGGGGCGCGACCAACTACAAGTTGGGCGATGCCGCCCGCATGGGACCAGGATACTTCCCGTTGATGCTCGGTGTGCTGATGGCCTTCGTCGGTATCGCCGTGACCTTTACCGCCATGACGGTCGAGACCGAAGACGGTGAGCGCATCGGGAAGTTTGCCTGGAGACCGTTGTTCTTCGTCATCCTCGCCAACCTTGTTTTCGGCGTCCTGCTCGGTGGCCTGCCCAGCATCGGTCTGCCCCACATGGGCCTGGTTGCCGCCATCGTTGCGCTGACATTCATCGCGGCGCTGGCGGGTGAGGAGTTCAAACTCAGGGAGGTACTGGTGTTGGCGCTCATTCTGGCCGTGTCGTGCTACCTGACCTTCATCGTGGCACTCAAGCTGCAGTTCCCGGCGTGGCCCGCCTTCATCGCCGGATAAGAGGAAAACCATGGAACTGTTCAACCACCTGGCCATCGGATTCGGTGTCGCTTTCACGCCGATCAACCTGCTGTATGCCTTCGTCGGTTGCCTTTTGGGCACGCTGATCGGGGTTTTGCCCGGTATCGGCCCGCTGGCCACAATTGCCATGTTGCTGCCGGCCACCTACGCCTTGCCGCCGGTGTCCGCGCTGATCATGCTGGCTGGCATCTATTACGGTGCCCAGTACGGCGGCTCCACCACGGCCATATTGGTCAATCTGCCGGGAGAGGCGTCGTCCGTCGTGACGGTGATCGACGGCTACCAGATGGCGCGACAGGGCCGGGCAGGTCCGGCCCTGGCAGCGGCCGGACTGGGATCGTTCTTCGCCGGTTGCGTCGGCACCCTGGTGCTGGCCGCTTTTGCCGTTCCGCTGACCGAGGTGGCCTTCAAATTCGGCCCGGCAGAGTATTTTTCGCTGATGATTCTGGGCCTGATCGGCGCCATCGTACTGGCGTCGGGTTCCATCTTGAAGGCCGTCGGCATGATACTGATGGGGCTTTTGATGGGCCTGGTCGGTACCGATGTGAACTCGGGTGTGGCGCGTTTCAGCTTCGATATTCCCGAACTCACCGACGGCATCGGCTTCATCGTCATCGGCATGGGCGTGTTCGGCTACGGCGAAATCATCAGCAACCTGGGCAAACACGAAAGCGAACGTCAGGTGTTTGCGGCCGAGGTCAAGGGCCTGATGCCGACCAAGGAAGACTTCCGCAACATGCTGCCGGCCGTGCTGCGCGGCACGCTGCTGGGCTCGGCACTGGGCATTCTGCCCGGCGGCGGCGCCACGATGTCGGCATTTGCGGCCTACACAATCGAGAAAAAAGCCACGCATGCGCCCGGGTGAAGTGCCTTTCGGCAAGGGCAACATCCGCGGCGTCGCAGGCCCCGAGTCGGCCAATAACGCGGCCTCGCAGACTTCATTCATCCCGCTGCTGACACTGGGCATTCCGCCCAACGCCGTGATGGCGCTGATGGTCGGTGCCATGACCATCCATAACATCCAGCCCGGCCCGCAGGTGATGACCAGCAACCCGGAGCTGTTCTGGGGCCTGATCGCTTCGATGTGGATTGGCAACGCCATGCTCATCATTCTGAACCTGCCCTTGATCGGTATCTGGATCAAGCTGCTGACCGTGCCCTACCGTTGGCTGTTTCCGGCCATCGTGCTGTTCTGTGCCATTGGTGTGTATTCGACCAACAACAACACCTTCGACATCTGGATGGTGGCGATCTTCGGTGTCATTGGCTACACCTTCATCAAGCTGGGCATAGAGCCCGCGCCATTGCTGCTCGGTTACGTGCTCGGTCCGATGATGGAAGAGAATCTGCGCCGCGCCTTGCTGCTCTCGCGCGGTGACTGGAGCGTGTTCGTGACCCGTGGCCTGTCGGCCAGCTTGCTGGCGGCGGCCGTCTTGTTGCTGGTCATCGTGCTCTTGCCGTCGGTCAAGAGGAAGCGTGAAGAGGCGTTTGTCGAGGACTGACCCTAGAAACGGCAGTTGACCGCTTGCGTCTCGCTGGCAGCCCGCAGGCACACTGAACAACGAGGCCACGATGTGGTTCACCAGTATGGTGACAGCGCTACGCACCCGAGCGCACTCCGCTGAACGCGCCATGCGGCGTTGTTCGTCCTTGCGCACAGAAGTGCGCGGCGTCCTCTCGCCTTGCCTGGCACGCCCATCGGAGTACGCTCGGGCGCGTTCAACTGCCGTTTCTAGGCTGACAGACCGTATCCACCGGGGCCAGCGCGAGGCCCTGTCGGATCAAGGCTTCTTGGTCTTGCCGCTTGTCGCTGTAGCCTTGCGTGGCAGTTTGGTGGCTGCGGGCGGCTTGCCCGTGATAGCCGTCACGGCCGGCGCAGCCGACGGCGTGGGCGCCCGGGCCAGCGCCAGCAATTCCATCCGTTGCGCCACGCTGATCGCCGGCTTGCCGCTCATCGCGTCGAGCCGGTTACCCATGGCCAGTTCCATCTGGTCGATGCGCAACTGCGCGGGCGGATGGGTGCTCAGCGACAGGCTGAACACCGGATTGTCTGGCGTTGCCATGCGCAGTTGCTGCAACACGGCCACCAAACCGTAGGGATCGAAGCCCGAGGCGGCCGACAACGCGACACCGAGACGGTCGGCTTCGTATTCGTCGTCCTGATCCAGCCCTTTGGAATACAGGTTGCGTCCCAGGCCGATCAATTGCGCCGACAGGGCGCCGCCCAGATTGTTGTTGAGCTGTGAGCCGATGAGCTGCGTCACGATGCCGGCGCGTGCGTTTTTGCGGATCGCTTCCAGGTGGTGCTTGCGTACCACGTGACTGATTTCATGGGCCAGGATGCCGGCGAGTTCCGACTCGTCTGCCACCCGGTTGATCAGTCCCATGGTTACGAATACGTAGCCGCCGGGTGCCGCGAATGCGTTGAATCCGTCATCGTCGAGCACGGCAAAAGTCCATTCCAGGTCGGGGCGGGCGGACTGCAGGCTGATCCAGCGGCCCAACTGGTTGACGTAGCGCTGCAGCTGCATGTCGGGATGCAGCGGCTTGCTGCCCAGCAAAACGGCCGACAGCTGCCGGCCGATCTCGATCTCCTGGGGCTGTTCGATCTGCGTCGCCGATTGTGACAACAGACCGACCAGGTCCCCGGCCATCGCCGCGTTCCCCGCATTGCGGTTGACGTTGCCGCCCGACAAGGCGTTGCCGAGGACTCCGGCCGGGCTGGTTGGATTGACGGTTGACCGGGTTGACCGGCAGCGGTACGACCGGCGGAGCGACCGCATTCTTGTTCGGCTGCAGCAGTTGCTGAAACAGATTCAGTGCACGGGCGGCATCCTGGCTTTGTGCGCCAGCCGGGACAGAAACGGCCAGGCATAGCGCCAAAGCGCCAGCACCGCGTGTGATCCAGCGCGGCAGATTCGGTTGCGTGATCGGATGTGTCATCGCTGCACCTCCGTCTTGGCGTCGCTGGTGCCGGGGCCGGTTGCCGACGCCGGTCGGGGTGGTACCGGCAAGGGGTCGATGGCCTGCGGCGTCAATGCGGCCGTGGTTGCGAACTGGCGCGCCTGTGTGGCGTCGAGTCGCAAGGCCTCCGCCAGTGTGACGGCCATGAGATTGGGTTGGGCGTTGGTGATGTCTTCTGCGCCCAGTCCCCGGATACCGATGGTGGCGGTGGCGGTGCGCGTCGGCGCCAGTGAATTGCCGCCACCAAACAGGCTGGTCAGGCCGCGCAGCGCACCGGTTGCAAAATTGCCACCTTGTGCCACCGGCGTGGTGCCGACATCAAACATGTGCACCCATCCGGTGACACCTTGCGCAGATCGCACTTCGATCCAGGGGCCGCGGCGTGCCTGCAGCCGGGTCACCGTGGTTTGCGGCGCCAGTGCGGCCAGTCCTGGTGCTGCTTCTGCCGGGGATTCGCGCAACTGTGTGGCGCGCTTGACGATCAGGGTATCGGCCGCCGTGGTGGAGGTCTGTGCCTGTGCCCCCAGGCAGGTAACGATGGCCAGCCCGGTTGCCATCAACGATTTGCCGATTCGCGTTTGCATCTTCATCTCCCGCTGTCACACCCGATTCCCCGCAATGTTACCTTCCAACACAAGTTCTGGCACTATGTCTGGTTCCGCTTGATTCAAGCTGTTCACAGGAGCGCCCGCATATGCCGACCATTTCCGTCAAAGCCATCCAAATCGACCAGAACGGAGGTCCCGAGCAGATGAAAACCGTGACGGTGGATGTTGGCGACCCGGGTCCGGGCGAGATCCGCGTTCGCCACAAGGCGATAGGACTCAATTTCATCGATGTCTATCAGCGCTCGGGCCTGTATCCGTTTCCCATGCCGCTGCGTCTGGGCATGGAAGCCTCCGGTGTGGTGGAGGCTGTCGGTGAGGGGGTCACGCATCTGAAGGTCGATGACCGGGTGGCCTACGCCAGCAGCCCGCCCGGTAGCTACTGCGAGGCCCGCGTCATGCCGGCCAAGACCGTTTGCGTGTTGCCCGATGCGATCTCGTTCGAGACCGGCGCGGCGATGATGCTCAAGGGCCTGACGGCCCAGTACCTGCTCAAGCGGACCCAGCCACAAGGCGGTTTGCAGCCGGGCGATCATGTGCTGTTCCATGCCGCGGCCGGCGGTGTCGGCCTGATCGCCTGCCAATGGGCCAAGGCCATGGGGCTGAAGCTGATCGGCACAGCAGGCTCAGACGCCAAGTGCGCCCTGGCCAAGGCGCACGGCGCGGCGCATGTCATCAACTACGCCAGCGACGATTTCCTGGCCCGGGTCAAGGAGATCACCGGCGGCAAGGGCGTGAAGGTGGTGTATGACTCGGTGGGCAAGGACACCTGGGACAAGTCGCTCGACTGCCTGTCGCCGTTTGGTTTGATGGCCAGTTTCGGCAACGCTTCGGGCGCGGTGCCGCCGTTCGCCCCGGGCATTCTGGGGGCCAAGGGCTCGCTGTTCGTGACACGCCAGACACTGTTCACGCATATTGCCACGCGCGAAACCACGCAGTCGATGGCCGATGACCTGTTTGCGGCGGTGCTGGGTGGCGACGTCAAGATCCGGATCGACCAGCGCTACCCTCTGAGCGAGGTGCAGCAGGCGCATAGCGATCTGGAGGCCCGCAAGACCACGGGCTGTTCGATTCTGACCTTGTAAGCGTCCCCAACCCTGGCATTGCCAGGCCCCACAAGGGGTGTGAGCAAACCTGGGCGCGGCCCGGCCCTGCGGGGTCGGGTTCAGTTCTCGGCGTCGAGCACCGATTTCTTGAGCCGGTTGGGTGCCAGTGCGCCGGCCGAATCCAGGATCGGGTAGGCGATCGAGCAGATATGCGAGTTGATGCGCTTGAGGTCGCTGATCAGGTCCAGGTGCAGCGAACTGGTCTCGACGCTTTGCAGCGTGTTGACCGCCAGGCGGTTCAGGTGGGTCGACGCGTATTCCCGCTCCAGATCGCGGAAACGGGTTTTTTCTTCGAGCAGTTTCTGTGCGTCGCGCACATTGCCATGCAGGAACACACTCATGCCCAGGCGCAGATTCTCGACCAGGCGCTTGTGCAGGTCGGTGATCTCGGCAACGCCGGCCTCCGAAAACTCGCGTCCCTTGTTGATCTTCTTGTCTTCGATGTCGAGCAGCACCCGCTCGATGATGTCACCGATCTGCTCCATGTTGATGGTGAAACTGATGATGTCTGTCCAGCGCCGGCCTTCACTGTCGCTCAGGGCCTCGCGCGAGATCTTGGTCAGGTAATACTTGATGTCGGTGTACAACTCGTCCACCGTGTCGTCCATACTGCGAAGCTCAAGCGACAACTTGCTGTCGTTGTTGCTGATCACGCGCATCATGCCGGCGAGCATGGTTTCCACTACGTCGGCCTGGTGCATGGCCTCGCGCACAGCACAGGAGATGGCCAGCGACGGCGTGGCCAGGGCGGTGGCATCGAGGTGGCGCTGCCGGCCCGCGACGGTGCTGCGCTCTGGTTCGGGCAGCAAGGTCTTGACCCATCGGCTCACGAACTGGGTAATGCCGATGAACAGGGTCGCCACACCGACGTTGAAGCACAGGTGGTACATCACGACCAGCGTGGCCTTGTCGTGGACCCACTCCTGCAGGAAGATGATCCAGTAGCCTACGAACGGCGCGGCAATGGCAATCCCGATGATCTTGAACACGAGGTTGCCCAGTGGCACTTGGCGGGTCTGGATGCTGCTGCCCAGCGTCGTCAGCACACCCAGCAGACCGCTGCCCAGGTTGGCGCCGAGCACCAGACCCAGCGCCACTTCCAGCGGGATCACACCGGTGGTGGCCAGTGTCGCTGTGAGCAGCACCATGGCCAGACTGGAATAGCACATCACCGCCAGAAATGCGCCAGCGAAGATCTCCAGCAGCAGGTCGCTGGTGAGCGAGGCCAGCAGCGCCTGGACAGCCGGTGCCTTGGTCAACACCGTGGCCGATTGCGACACCAGGCTCAGAGCCAGCAGCATCAGGCCCAGGCCGATCAGCACGCGCCCGACCCGCCCGACCGTGGTCGACTGCCGTGCGATGAACAATATGACACCGACCAGGATGAACAGCGGCGACAACCAGGACAGGTCGCGCGAGAACACCACGGCCATCAGGCTGGTGCCGACGTCGGCGCCCAGCATCACGGTCAGCGCCGACGGTAGCGTCATCAGTCCCTGGCCGACGAAGGAGGCCACGATCAGAGCCGTGGCGGTGCTCGACTGCACCAGCGCGGTGACACCCAGGCCGGACATCAGCGCATTAAGACGATTGCGGACACTCTTGGCCAGTACGTTGCGCAGGTTGGCGCCAAATACCCGCAGGATGCCGGTGCGGACCAGTTGCGTCCCCCAGACCAGAAGGGCAATCGCGGCAAGTAGATTGAGAAGGTGGGTCAAGAAAGGCGGTCCTCAGCGGGAGCGTCGCACGCGGAGGAGTTCATCCAGAATCAGGGCAATAGCCCCGATGGTAATCGCGCTGTCGGCCACATTAAAAGAGGGGAAATACCAACCGGCATGGTGGAACTGTAGAAAATCGACGACGTATCCGTGAATCAGGCGGTCGATGACGTTGCCGATGGCGCCACCAAGAATGCACGACATGGCAAACGCGAACAGGCGCTGTCCCGGATGCGAGCGTAGCATCCAGACGATGAAAAACGCCGCGCCGATGCCGACTGCCGTGAAGAACCAGCGTTGCCAGCCGGCGGCATCGGCAAGAAACGAGAAGGCCGCGCCCTCGTTGTGCACCCGCACCAGATTGAAAAACCCGGTCACCCGGGTGGTGTCGCCGAGGCGGTAGTAACCCAGCACCATGATCTTGGTGAATTGATCGACGATCAGAATCACCAGAGCCAGGCCAAGCCAGGGCAGCATGGCGACGCCCTCGCTGCGCGTTGCGCGCATCGTCATGCGAAACGTCTCGTCTCGCCGTCGCCAAACAGGTTGGTCGTGCACCGGCCGCACAGGCCAGGATGCGCCGGGTCGTGACCGACGTCGCTGCGGTAGTGCCAGCAGCGTTCGCACTTGGTGTCGGCCACCGGTGCCGGTGTGGCGCGCAATGCCGTGCCGGCGCTTACCGTGGCGGCCGAGGTGATGAAGACAAAACGCAGGTCCTCGCCCAGGCTTTGCAGCGCCGCCAGCAGGTCGCCATGGGTCTCTGGCGGCACTTCGATGTCGACCCGCGCCTGCAGCGAGGATCCGACCTGATTGGCTTCGCGCAAGGCCTCGATCTCCTTGTTGGCGAGTTCGCGTACGCTGCGGATGCGCGTCCACTTGTCGAGCAACTGTGCGTCGGCAGGTGGCAGGGCGGCAAATGTGGTCGTGAAGATCGATACCTGTTCGGCCGGCGCGACCTTGCCGGCTACGGACAACACGCTCCATGCCTCTTCGGCGGTGAAGCTCAGGAACGGCGCCATCCAGCGCAGCATGGCCTGGGTGATCTGCCACAACGCGCTTTGGGCCGAACGACGTGCCAGCGAGTCGGCGCCGGTGGTGTAGAGCCGGTCTTTGAGGATGTCGAGGTAGAACGCGCCCAGGTCTTCGCTGCAATAGACCTGCAGTTTGGCCACCACCGGATGGAATTCGTAGACCTTGTAATGCGCCAGGATGTCCTGCTGCAGTTCGGCCAGCCGCGCCAGTGCATAGCGGTCGATCTCGAGCATGTCGGCGGTCGCCACTGTGTGCTGGGCCGGATCGAAGTCGCTGGTGTTGGCCAGCAGGAATTTCAAGGTGTTGCGGATGCGCCGGTAGGTGTCGACGACACGGGCCAGGATCTTGTCGTCGCCGGCGATGTCGCCAGAATAGTCGCTGGCTGCCACCCACAGACGGATGATTTCGGCGCCGAGCTTTTTCGAGGTCTCCTGCGGGTCCACGCCGTTGCCCAGGCTCTTGCTCATCTTTCGGCCCTGGCTGTCGACCGTGAAGCCGTGGGTCAGCAGCGCCTTGTACGGCGCGCGGTCGTACATGGCGCATGCCGTCAGCAGCGAGGAATGGAACCAGCCGCGGTGCTGGTCGTGGCCTTCGAGGTACAGGTCGGCCTCCGCGCCTTGCGGGTGGCCGTTGCCCGCATGCGAGCCCTTGAGCACCGTGGTATGCGTGGTGCCGGAGTCGAACCAGACTTCGAGAATGTCGCTGCTCTTGGCATAGGTCTTGGCATCTGCCTCGCCGATGATGGACTCGGGCGAGGCCTTGCTCCAGGCCTCGATGCCACCACGCTCGACCATGTCGGCGGCCTGGTCGAGGATTTCCATCGTGCGCGGATGCAATTCGCCCGAGTCGCGGTGGATGAAGAACGGCAAGGGCACACCCCAGTTGCGCTGGCGGCTGATGCACCAGTCCGGCCGGCCGGCGATCATGTCGCGCAGCCGGGTGCGGCCGTTCTCCGGGTAAAAAGCGGTCGTCTCAATGGCGGCCAGCGCCAGTTGGCGCAGGCTATGCGGCGCCTTGTCCTTGGTGAATACGCCTTCGCCTTCGTCCATGCGGATGAACCACTGGGCGGCGGCCCGGTAGATCACCGGCGTCTTGTGGCGCCAGCAATGCGGGTAGCTGTGCGAAATGTGGGTGGTGGCAAACAGCCGGTCGGAGTTGCCCAGCACCTCGATGATCTGCGGGCAGGCTTTCCAGATGTTGAGTCCGCCGAACAGGGGCAGTTCGGCCGCGTACTGGCCATTGCCCTGTACCGGGTTGAGGATGTCGTCCAGCGCCACACCGTGCGCGACGCAACTGTTGAAGTCGTCCACGCCGTAGGCGGGCGAGGAATGGACGATGCCGGTGCCGTCGTCGGCAGTGGCGTAGTCGGCCAGGTAGATCGGCGCGATGCGGTCATATCCCTTGTCGACATGGGCCAGCGGATGGTGGAAGCCGATGCCCGCCAGCGTCCTGCCCTGGGTTGTAGCCAGCACCGTGCCGCTCAGCCCATAACGCTCCAGGCAGGCGCTCACCAGGCTGGCCGCCAGGAGCAGCAGGCCGCGCGGCGTTTCGACCAGCGCGTATTCCAGTTCGGGGTTGAGGTTCAACGCCTGATTCGCCGGAATGGTCCAGGCAGTGGTGGTCCAGATCACCGCGAACGCCGGTTGGCTCAGTTCTGCCAGGCCAAAGGCCTGCGCCAGTCGTGACGCTTGGGCGCACAGAAAGCCGACGTCCAGCGTCTGGGACTTTTTGTCGGCGTATTCGATCTCGAACTCCGCCAGCGAGGATCCGCAATCGAAACACCAGTAAACCGGCTTGAGGCCCCGGTATACGAAACCGCGCTCGACCACCCGTTTGAAGGCGCGGATCTCCTCGGCCTCGTTCTTGAAGTCCATGGTGCGGTACGGGCGGTCCCATTCGCCCAATACGCCCAGGCGCTTGAAATCGCCCATCTGCAGTGCGATCTGTTCGGTCGCGAAGGCCCGGCTTTTGGCCTGCATTTCGTCGCGCGGCAGCTTGCGCCCGAACTTCTTCTCGATCGCATTCTCGATCGGCAGGCCGTGGCAATCCCAGCCCGGAATGTAGCGTGCGTCGAACCCCTCGAGTTGTCGCTCCTTGACGATCATGTCCTTGAGGATCTTGTTGACCGCATGGCCCATGTGGATCTGGCCGTTGGCATAGGGTGGGCCGTCGTGCAGGATGAATAGCGGCGCACCCCGGCGCGCCACACGCAACTTCTTGTAGATGCCGTTTTCGTCCCATTCGCGGGCCCAGACCGGCTCGCGCTTGGGCAGGTCGCCACGCATCGGAAATGGTGTCTCGGGTAGGTTCAGGGTGCTGCGGTAATCGGTCTTGTCAGTCATTGATGTGGAGTCCGTCAAACTGGGACGGGGGTCGCTGGAACAGGAAATGGGGATGCCCGGAGACGCCGGGCGCTGTCATGAGCGTTCGCCTACTGAATTCGGTCGCGTGTGGTTTGCCGGTGGGTCTCGGCGTGCATGGAGGCGAAATACGCCTGCGCGTCGTCCCGGTCAACCGCGATGCCGCGCTCCAGGGCTGGCAGACCGTCGTATTGTCGTTCGTCGTGCAGTTTGTGCAGCAGTTCCACGCGGATGATTTTACCGTAGCCACCATCGGTTCCCAGGCTGCGCTGGCCATTGCAGGCAGTGGGTTTCCAGCAAGACGCGGCCGCCATTGACATCGTCCGGATCAAGTGACGGTCTGACGCCCAGATTGGCCACACCGGGCAGCGGGTGCTCGGTCAGGCCATGCACGCGCACGACGAAGATGCCGCTGGCAGCAGGTTTCCAGTGGGCAAAGCGCAGATTCAGCGTGGGAAACCCCAGGTCACGTCCCAGTTTGCGACCATGCACCACATGGCCCGATATTCGATAAGGGCGGCCAAGCAGTCGCTCGGTGTCCGCCATGCGCCCCTCGGCCAACGCAGTGCGGACCTCGGAGCTCGATACGCGCAGGCCATGAACCTCGTAGCTGTTCATGCGCGCGACGTCGAACCCATGCTGCTCGCCGGCCGCGTCCAGCATGGCGTAGTCGCCGGCGCGCTCGCGCGCCGAAGCGGAAGTCATCGCCGACCAGCACATATTTCGCGCGCAAGCCGTCGATCAGCACCGACCGGATGAAGTCCTCGGGTGCCATGGCGGCAAACCGGGCGTTGAACGGCATCACCACGGTCTGGTCGACACCGCAGTGGGCCAGGTCGAGCAACTTGTCGCGCAGACTGCCGATGCGCGCCGGCGCCCGATGCGGCTCGCCGGTGCTGGCGGCGAAGTAATCGCGTGGATGGGGCTCGAAGGTCAGCGCGCAACTGGCCAGTCCGCGTTGCGCCGCCTCGGCGCGCAGCAAGGCCAGCATGGCCTGGTGGCCACGGTGCACACCGTCGAAATTGCCGATCGTGAGGGCGCATCCCGGTGCCAGGGTCGCGTGGTGCGGCCCGCGAAAAACTTTCATGCGTTGGAACTTGGTTTGTTTTTGATAGCAGACAGATCAGTTATTCCCGTATGACGCCCGTGAGCGACATGGAAAGCAGGTATATTGTGATCCACTGTTGCACGATCCGGATTGCGGGGGTTGCGGCGGGACTGGGAATTCCGGGTCAGCATGGCCCGGTGTTGTTGCAGGAGGCACATGTTGAAGGTCTTGAAGCTGTCAGCCCAGGGATTGCCGCAATCCTGGATTTCACTCGAGCAGGCAGTGATCCACTACGCGGCGGGTGAGGTGCGCTGGGAGTCCGGTGGGGAGGTCGCCGTGTTCCATGGCGGCCACAACGCGCATACCGGCGAGCAGTCGATCATCGCCGTCAACAGCATTATCGGCACCAAGGGGGTGCCCAACATCAATCCCTTCAACCTCAAGCCGAGTCTGACCAATAGCAAACTATTCGTTCGGGATCGCAACATCTGCGCCTACTGCGGTGTCCAGCACAGCGAAGAGGTCCTGACGCGCGAGCACATCGTGCCGTTTGCCCAGAATGGCATCGACAACTGGATGAATGTCGTCACCGCCTGCCGGCCCTGCAATCACCGCAAGAGCAGCCGCACGCCGGAGCAGGCGCACATGCCGCTGCTGTATGCGCCGTATGTGCCCAGCCTGTGGGAGGATTTCATCCTGCGCAATCGGCGCATCCTGGCCGATCAGATGGAATTCCTGATGACCCATCTGCCCAAGTCTTCGCGCCTGATGGCTTGATCAGCCTCTCAGGCCGCCTGACGCTCCGGCTCCGCCCGATCGGCCACACCCGTCGAAGCGACCGGATTGACAGTGTCGCGCCGCGCCAGCAGGAATCGCGTGCGCACCAGACCCTTGCCTTTGACGGGCACCCAGGTCGCAGTGCTGAATGAGAAGTCCCGTTGCAATGCCTGAGCCAGCGTCTCGGTTAGCTGGATCTTGCCGGCCTGGCCGGTGGATTCCATGCGACTGGCCATATTCACGGCATCGCCCCAGACATCGTAGAGAAAGCGCTTGAGTCCGATCACGCCTGCCACCGTGGCGCCCGCGTGCATGCCGGCGCGGATGTCAAGCGGGTGGCCGCTGCGCTGGCGATAGGCCTGCATGGCGTCGAGCATGTCCAGGGCCAGGTGGGCGACCGGAACTGCGTCGCCCTTGCCGACCACCATATAGGCATCGCCGATGGTTTTGATTTTTTCAACCTCGTATCGATCGACCAGGGTGTCAAACGCGCAAAATATCTCGTTGAGAATCTGCACCACGGTGTCGGGCGCGCGGTTTGCGGAAAAATCGGTGAACCCGACGATGTCGACGAACAACACGGTCATGCGCGGGAATTTTTCGGCCCGCACGACATTGTTGTTTTTGAGTTCGTCGGCAATCGACATCGGCAAGGCGTTGTAGAGCACCTTGTCGGCGCGCTCGCGCTCCTGCTCGACGCGCTGCTGCTGCTGGTAAAGGGCTCGGTTCAGGCGCATAAGGTGGGTATCGAGCAACACGGCGACCGCGGCCAGTGCCGCCATGTTCATGGCCGCGCCACTGGTATAGAACACGTCACGCCCGTCGAGGCTGTAGATGCACAGCAGCAGCGCGGCGGCACTACCCAGGCACAACGCCATTCTCAGGCGACCCGGTACGCTGACGACACAGACCATGGTGAGCAGAAACATCGCGTAGATCGACAGGTCGCCGCTCAGGCTCCAGGAAATGAATCCGAACCAGGTAAACAAGGCGCCGCACAGTGCCAGAAACGCGTACAGGCTGAATTGACGCGCGCCCATTGTTGCCGGCCGCGTGGAAAGCCACAGAAAGCCGGTGAAGTGCAAGGCGGCACCGACATGCCAGGCGATGAGGTAGCGGTGCTGTGCGTGGTGACCCCAGATGCCGTAGGCATACAACCAGGGATCGACTACCAGCAGCATGAGCAGGACCACCAGTAGTCCGATGCGACACAACGGTGCCAGCATCGCGAACGCGCGATCGATGGACCAGCGCTCGAACCCCCCTGCTGTAGGGTCAGGCGAGCCATCCTGATTACTGTCACCGTTCGCTGCACCCATGCCCCCTCCTTCAGGCCTGCGTCAGCGCGACGTCAATGGACTGCCGCGTGATCAGCCAGGAAGTGATGGTGGCGCCAAACGCCGACTTGCCAAGCCGCTTTGCGGCCAGGCGTGCACAAAAAGGTGGAGTTACCCTACAAACGCGCTGATCAGGCGAATACGCCAGCGCTGTCCTGCATGCGGCTGGCGACTTCGCCAAGCTGGAACAGACTGTCGCCGAACAGCATCTCCATCTGCGTGAGGCTCTTGAAGTAATGGCTGACTATGTATTCGTCCGTGACACCGATGCCCCCGTGCAACTGGACGGCCTGCTGACCGACCAGCCGCATCGATTGCCCCAGCTGGTACTTGGCCCGCGCCATGGCAGCGCGCCGCTCTGCGGCCGGGGCATTGAGCTTGAGCGACGCGTAATAGCTCATGGCCCGCGCCAATTCGAGCTGCATCTTCATGTCGGCGATGCGGTGACGCAGCGCCTGGAAGCTGCTGATCACAACGCCGAACTGCTTGCGCGTGTTCATGTAGTCGACCGTGATCGCCAGCGTCTTGTCCATCACGCCCACGGCTTGCGCGCAGGTGGCCGCGATGCCGATATCCACCGCGTGTTCGAGTGCGGCCAGCCCTTCCTTGCTGATCAGCTGCGCGGGTGCGCTGTCCAGTTGCAGTTCGGCCGCGCGACCTCCGTCCAGCGTGCCATAGCCGCGTAGCTGTACGCCGGCTGCCGCGCGTTCCACCAGAAATAGCGCCAGCGTATCGCCCGCCATGGCGCTCACCAGGAAGGCGTCGGCCTTGTCGCCTGCGACGACCAGGCTCTTGGCGCCGGACAGCGTCCACGCACCCTGGCGGTCGCTCGCCTGGGTGGCGCAGCGGTCCAGGCTATAGCGGCCGACCCTCTCCTGGTAGGCCAGCGACACCATGCGTTCTCCGCTGGCAATCTGACCGGCCCATTGCGCCGCCAGGGGTTGGGGTGCATGGTGGCCCAGAATCGCCCCGGCGATCAAGGCTTGGCCCAGTGGCTCGAGCACGATGCCGCGGCCCAGTTCTTCCATCACGACCATGCCTTCTACCGGCCCCATGCCCAGGCCGCCCAGGTCTTGCGGTACGTAGAGCCCGCACAGTCCGAGATCGGCCAGCTCACGGTAGGCCTCGGCCGAGAAGCCTCCGCTTTTGGCGATCGCTCGCCGGCGCTCGAAGGTGTAGGCCTTGTCCACCCACTTGCGCACCGCGTCGCGCAATTGTTCCTGGTCGTCACTGAAATCAAAATCCATGTCGGTCACCTGTTGTCATGTCGATGGGGTGCTGCTCAGCTCAGCACAAACTGGGAGACGATGTTGCGCTGCACCTCGTTGGATCCGCCGTAGATCGTGGTCTTGCGCAGGTTGAGGTAGGTCGACGCCAGCGGCGCACAATGCGCGGCCCCGACGGCGTCGCCCTGCCAGCCCGCCTCCATGGCTTCGCGAATCAGCGGCAGTGCGTAGGGGCCTGCGGCCAGCATCATCAGTTCGCTGTAACGCTGCTGGATCTCGCTACCACGGATCTTGAGCAAGCCGGCAATGTCCAGCGACTGTTTGCCCGATGTTTCTGCCGCCAGTACGCGCAGCACCAGCATTTCAAGGGCCACAACATCGACCTCGAGTTTGGCAATCTCATCGCGGAAGCGGTAGTCGTCGTAGACCCCTTCGGCTTTGGCGATGCGCTTGAGGCGTTCGAGCTCGCGCTTGGCCCGGTTGACATCGGCAATATTGGTGCGTTCGTGGCTGAGCAGATGCTTGGCGTAGGTCCAACCCTTGTTTTCCTCGCCGATCAGGTTTTCGGCCGGCACCTCGACGTTGTCGAAGAAGACCTCGTTGACCTCGACGCTGCCGTCGAGCAGGACGATGGGGCGCACCGTGATTCCGGGTGATTTCATGTCGATCAGCAGGAAACTGATGCCGGTTTGCGGCTTGCCCTCGGTGCTGGTGCGCACCAGGCAGAAAATCCACTCGCCATACTGGCCCAGCGTGGTCCAGGTCTTCTGGCCATTCACGACAAAGTGCTCGCCCTGTCGTTCGGCCCGGGTCTTGAGCGAGGCCAGGTCACTGCCGGAGCCCGGTTCGCTATAGCCCTGGCTCCACCAGACCTCGCCGCTGGCGATGCCGGGCAGAAAGCGCGCCTGCTGCTCGGCGTTGCCAAAGGCCATGATGACCGGCGCCACCATGACCGGCCCGAACGGCACGACGCGGGGCGCACCCGCCAGCGCGCATTCTTCTTCGAACAGGTACTTTTGAATCGAATTCCAGCCCGGCCCACCGAATTCCCTGGCCCAGCCATGGCCGAGCCAGCCCTTCTTGCCAAGGATTATTGCCCAACGCTGCATGTCGTCACGGCTCAGATGCAAGGCGTTGTGCACCTTGTGCGAGATGTCAGCGGGCAGGTGTTCCGCGACCCAGGCGCGGATGTCTTCGCGGAACTTCTGTTCCTCGGGGGTGAAGGCCAGATCCATATGGTGTCTCCAAACAGGCAGTCCTGGGTTTTAGCACGATCGTGCGTGGCGCCGTGTCCGAACTGTGACATAACTGAGAGCGTGAGTGGCAATCGCCTGAACCCACGTGAGACCCCGCAAGCGGCGTTGTCGCCTGTGCGAGGGCCGTATTGGCGGGGCCTCACCCTTCGGGCCCGGGTACGCCAGGGCGCCGTTCGGCGTTGCGCCGCTTGCCAATGCCCCGGCATGGGCTGCGCGGCGCGCCTTGCCCGGCTCCCTGGCGCATCCCGTCGAGGGTCCAATCAATTGCCTCTCACGCTCTGATGCGATTCGGCGGCGAGCGATAATTTTCGCCTTATGAAAAACATCGTGATCCTGATTTCCGGTGGCGGTTCGAACATGGCCAGCATCGCCCGCGTGGCGCAACGCGACGGCTGGCATACGCGCCTGCAGGCACGGGTTGCCGCCGTCATCAGCAATCGCCCCGACGCGGGCGGGCTGGCCATCGCGCGTGACATGGGCATCGCCACCGAGGTGCTGGATCACCGCCAGTTCGCCGAGCGCAGCCAGTTCGACGCGGCGCTGGCCGATCGGATCGACAGCCACGATCCCCAGGGCCGACCCGCACTGGTTGTGCTGGCCGGCTTCATGCGGGTGCTGACGCGGGAGTTTGTCGAGCGCTATGCAGGGCGACTGGTGAATATCCATCCGTCGCTGTTGCCGGCATTTACCGGGCTGCATACCCATCAGCGCGCATTGGATGCGGGTTGCAAGGTGGCGGGTGCGAGCGTGCACATGGTCACGGCGCTACTGGACGAAGGTCCGATTCTGGCTCAGGCCGTGGTTCCGGTACTCCAGGGCGACACGGCGCAGAGTCTGGCGGCGCGGGTGGTGACCCAGGAACATCTGATGTATCCGCGCGCGATTGCACACTTGCTGCGGCGCTGACATTGCCTGGCGCGGGGCATGTCTGGCCAGCGGTGGTCTGGCCGGGGTCGCATGGGACAATCCGGCATGCATCCTGCCCCGTTATTGCAAGCCTGTACCGACCTGTTGGCGCTGGTCTTGAAGTTCGACCATCCGGCTGACGCCGTAGTCGGCCGCTTTTTTCGTGAACATCGATCCCTGGGGCCGCGCGAACGTGCGACGCTGACCGAGTCGGTCTACAACGTGTTGCGCAAGAAGCAGTATTTTGAGCATCTGGCGCCTTCGGGCAGTGGCTCCAAGGCCCGGCGTCTGGCCATTTTGGGCTTTCATGGGGAGCGCGAGTTCCTTTTCGGAGCGCTCAATGACCAGGAGAAGACCTGGTTCAACGCGTGTGCGCAGGTGCGTCCGGATGAGTTGATGGATCGCCATCGCCACAACCTGCCGGACTGGCTGGCAGACAGGCTGAAGCATGAAGTCGGTGACGATTTCTGGCCGCTGGCCCAAAGCCTGGCCGAGCCGGGCACGCTGGATCTGCGCGTCAATCCGTTCAAGGCCAAGCGCGAGGATGTGGTGAAGGAGTTGGCGCGCCATAACGTGCGTGCGGTGCCGACGCCGTATTCGCCATGGGGCTTGCGCGTTGCGGAAAAGGCCAACCTGACCCGGCTCGACGCTTTTGTGCGTGGTGATTTCGAGGTGCAGGACGAGGGTTCTCAACTGCTGGCGTTGTTGGTGGACGCCCACCGGGGCGAGATGGTGGTCGACTTCTGTGCCGGCGCCGGTGGCAAGACACTGGCGCTGGGCGCCGCGATGCGCAGCACCGGTCGTCTGTATGCCTTCGATACGTCGGCGCATCGGCTCGATGCGCTCAAACCGCGTCTGGCGCGCAGCGGGTTGTCCAATGTGCATCCGGTTGCCATCAGCCATGAGCGTGATGAGCGCATCAAGAGGCTGGCAGGCAAGATCGACAGGGTGTTGATCGATGCACCATGTTCCGGTCTGGGCACCTTGCGTCGCAACCCGGACCTGAAATGGCGTCAGAGCCCGGAAATCGTTGCGCAGATGGCGGCCTTGCAACAGATGATTGTCCAGAGCGCGTCCCGTTTGCTCAAACCGGGCGGTCGTCTCGTATATGCAACATGCAGTTTGCTGGAGGAGGAGAACGAGCAGGTCGCGCGTCAGTTCTCCGAGCAGAACCCGGATTTCGAGGCCATGGACGTGGCCGCAATCCTGGACGCATTGAAGGTTCCTCAGGCGCAAAGCCTGTGCCGCAGGGGTGAATCAACGGCGTCGCAGCTGCGCTTGTGGCCACATCGGCACAAGGTCGATGGTTTTTTTGCGGCGGTTTGGCAAAAAAAGCCGGCGTGATCGTTTGAATTGCTGTTTTTTGACGTGAATTGGGATGGGTTGTGGTTAAAAACGGCTGAACCCCATAAAATGCGGGTTGTTGCGGGGCGCGCGTGCCAGGCCCTCGCTTTTCCTTTTGACGAGAGAGACGATAAATATGCTGCTAGCCTGACTGGTCTGTTCTGAACGCCATTGTTGAATGGCTTTCGCACGGGCTGTTGAATCTGTCCTGGTGGGAAATCGTCCTTTACACCTTGGTGACCACGCACATCACCATTGCCAGTGTCACCATCTATCTGCATCGCCACCAGGCGCACCGGGCGATGGACCTGCATGCGATTCCGGCCCATTTTTTCCGTTTCTGGTTGTGGATCGGCACCGGCCAGGTGACCCGGGAATGGGTGTCCATTCACCGCAAGCACCACGCCAAGTGCGAAACCAGCGAAGACCCGCATAGCCCGGTTGCCCATGGCATCAAGAAGGTGTTCTGGCAGGGTGCCGAGTTGTACCGCGCGGAGTCCAAGAACCAGGAAACCCTGAAGAAGTACAGCCAGGGCTGCCCGAACGACTGGATCGAACGCAATGTCTATAGCCGTTTCAGCTGGCAGGGTGTGGGCCTGATGATGATCCTGGATCTGGCGCTGTTTGGTGCAGCCGGCCTCGCCGTCTGGGCGGTCCAGATGGTCTGGATCCCCTTCACAGCAGCGGGAGTGATCAACGGCATCGGTCACTATTGGGGCTATCGCAACTTCGAGGCCGCAGACGCCAGCACCAATATCGTGCCCTGGGGCATCCTGATCGGTGGCGAGGAACTGCACAACAACCACCATACCTATCCGACGTCGGCCAAGTTCTCTGTCAAACCCTACGAATTCGACATCGGCTGGGTCTACATCAACCTGCTCCAAATGGTCGGCCTGGCTCGCGTCAAAAAGACGCCCCCCAAGCTCGAATTGGGCAATATCCGACCGGTGGCTGACGAAAAGACCCTGGAGGCCTGATCGCCCATCGCTATGAAATGATGGCCGGTTATGCCCAGAATATGCGCAAGGTTTGCGCGGCTGAAATCCAGGCGATCAAGGCGAAGAAGGGCGACGTATCGGTTCTGTTGGCCGCCAAGCGTTGGCTGCATCGAGACGAAGACAAAGTCCCAGCGGCTGCGGCGCCCAAGCTGGCGTTGGCCCGCGCAGCCCATCCGGTGCTGGACAAGATGGTGACGATGCGCGAAGAGCTGCGCCAGTTGTGGCTCAGCAGGTCGCAATCACGCGAGCAGTTGGCCAGCGATCTGCAAGCTTGGTGCCAGCGTGCCGAGAGCAGTGGCATCGCGGCCCTGCGCGATTTTTCGTACCAGCTCAGAGCCGCCAAGGCCTGACGGCGGCCACTTCCATGTGACAAGAAGGCCCGGTTTTGACCGGGCTTTTTTATCGGCGCTGCATTGTGTACGGGCGAAAAAAAGCCCGGCGCTGGGCCGGGCTCTGGAATCGCGGAATCAGGCTGATTACTTGAGCTTGATTTCCTTGTAGTCCACATGCTTGCGAGCTTTTGGATCAAATTTCTTGATCAGCATTTTCTCGGGCATGGTTTTCTTGTTTTTGCTGGTGGTGTAGAAGTGGCCGGTTCCAGCAGTGGATTCCAGCTTGATCTTCTCGCGAGTGCCTTTGGTAGCCATAACGTTTTCCTTCAATCAAGGGTGCAGTTCGGCACGGCGCTGGAGCCGATCAAGCCTGACCCCGTGCGCGCATGTCTGCCAGCACGGATTCGATGCCGTTCTTGTCGATCAGGCGCAAAGCAGCGCTGGAAACCCGCAGGCGAACCCAACGGTTTTCGGCTCTCGACCCAGAACCGGCGGTACTGGAGATTGGGGAGAAACCGGCGCTTGGTCCGGTTGTTGGCGTGGGAAACATTGTTTCCGACCATTGGGCCTTTGCCCGTTACATCACATACGCGTGCCATTTGGACACTCCATTGATCGGTGTGGTGACAGCCCGACAAACGCCTCGCCTGTCTTGTGTCCCGCACCTTGTTAACAGCTTTCGCCGCACCTCGCCACCTTTGCGGTGGCGGTAACTTGGGTCTTACCGCCGGCTCCCCGCCGTGGGGGAAATTTTGGTAAAGCCTGGCATTATAGGTGCACCGCGCAATGTCGTCGACGGGCTGTCAATCCTGTTCGAGAAAGCGCTGCGCATCCAGCGCCGCCATGCAACCGGTGCCGGCGCTGGTGATCGCCTGGCGGTAGACATGGTCTTGCACGTCACCTGCGGCGAAAACGCCGGGCACACTGGTCATCGTGGCCATGCCCTTGAGGCCGGACTGGGTCACGATGTAGCCACCGGCCATCTCCAACTGACCGTCGAAAATGTCGGTATTCGGCGCATGTCCGATGGCGATGAAGCAACCCGTCAAGGCAATCTCTTCCTTGCTGCCATCGGCGGTGCTCGTGAGCCGAACGCCGGTCACGCCCGAGGTATCGCCCAGCACTTCGTCCAGCGTGCGGTGGGTCTTGAGTTCGATCTTGCCGGCGGCGACCTTTTCCATCAGTTTGTCCACCAGGATGGGTTCGGCCTTGAACTTGTCGCGTCGATGCACCAGGTAGACCTTGCTGGCGATGTTCGACAGATACAGGGCTTCCTCGACCGCCGTGTTGCCGCCACCGACAACGCAGCACACCTGATCGCGGTAGAAGAAGCCGTCGCAGGTGGCGCAACCCGAGACGCCTTTGCCCATGAAGGCGGTCTCCGAGGGCAGGCCCAGGTACTTGGCCGAAGCTCCGGTGGCGATGATCAGCGCATCGCAGGTGTAGCTGCCACTGTCGCCGGTCAGCGTGAACGGTCTCCTGGACAGGTCCACCTTGTTGACATGGTCGAACACGATGTCGGTGTTGAAGCGCTCGGCGTGTTGCTGGAAACGTTGCATCAGTTCCGGCCCCTGCACACCAGCGAAGTCGGCGGGCCAGTTGTCGACATCGGTTGTCGTCATCAATTGGCCGCCCTGCGCGATGCCGGTGATGAGCACGGGTTGGAGGTTGGCCCTGGCTGCGTAAACCGCGGCGGAGTAGCCGGCCGGTCCCGAGCCCAGGATAAGGACTTTCGCGTGTTTGTTGGTTGTCATGGTGAACTGAAAGGTTGAGTGGGCTAAAGACAGTGTGGGATTTTGCCGACGTTCCGCTGAACACGCTGGCAATGGAATCGCTCACAATACGATATGGTCAAGGGCGCCAATCACAATAGTCGCTGTGATCGCCAACCCCGATTGTAGGAAACGACTCATTTTCCCGAGGAACCCCGGATGTCGATGTTGAGCAATTTGGATCTGATACGACGCGTGCCGCTGTTTGCCATGTTGACGCCTGCCCAGGCAGAACTGCTGGCCGGGGCGGTGATGAAGCGGCGTTTCAAGCGGGGCGAATTCCTGGTTGAACAAGGAAAGAATTGTGAGTCTTTGTTCATCATCCTGGCCGGCCGGGCCCGGGTGGTCGTGACCGATCACCGCGACCGCGAAGTCATCCTGGCCACCATGCATCCGGGCGACTATGTGGGCGAAATGAGCCTGATCGACCATGAGCCCCATTCGGCATCGGTCGAAGCCGAAGTCCAGACCGACGCGCTGGTGCTCGATGGTGCCGAATTCACGCGTTGCCTGCTGGAGAACACCTCGACCGTCAGTGCCGTGATGCGGGGCCTGGTTTCCCGCTTGCGCAGTGCCGATCGCAAGATCGAGTCGTTGGCGCTGATGAATGTATATGGCCGCGTCGCTGCCGTGTTGATGGAAGCGGCGCCGGCCGATGAAAACAATGTGCGCGTCATCCGCGACAAGATTTCGCGCCAGGACATCGCCAAGATGGTGGGCGCGTCGCGTGAAATGGTCAGCCGCGTGATGAAGGATTTCGAGGAGCAGGGCTTCATCGAGACGCGCGAAGACGGCAGTCTGCTGGTCAAGGACCGACGTCTCAAGCCCCGTTGAGGTCCGCTGAGGCCGGCGCAGGCCGGCCTGCGCTTGGGGTAAGCTCACGGCAAATGGCGTTTGCATGACTTATTCTCTCGATACCCTGACCTCGTCCCGGGCGGGTGGCCCGGGCGCTGCCCCTTCCGGATTGGGCCGCTTTGCGGTTGAACTGGCCTTGCTGGCCGGTGTGTTGGTGCTGGGCTTCTGGCTGCTGGCACTGCTCAGCTATTCACCACAAGACGCCGCATGGTCGACTTCCGGTCATGGTGTGGCGCTGGCCAACCGCGCTGGTCGTCTGGGCGCGTGGCTGGCCGATGCGAGTTATTACCTGTTCGGGTTCTCCGTGTGGTGGGTGGTGGCCATTGGCCTGCGCGCCTGGTTGTCCGGTCTGGCAGCCTGGCTGCGCCACGGCACCGAGGCCGCATCGGTGGCCGAGACTTCGCCCGATCGCCATCCCTGGTTGAATCGTCGCGGCACCTTCTGGCTGGGCCTTGCCCTGCTGTTGTCCGCCAGTTGCGTGCTGGAATGGACGCGCATGTACAGCTTCGAGGCGCGCCTGCCGGATGCCAGCGGCGGCGCCTTGGGAGCCATGCTCGGGCCCCTGGCATTGCGCTGGCTGGGTTTTGCCGGCTCCGGCCTGGTCGCCATCCTGATCGGCCTGGTGGGCGCAGCGCTGGCGTTCCGCTTTTCCTGGGGCACCGTGGCCGAACGCATTGGCGCGGTCGTCCATGCCCGCATCGAGGCCAGCCGCAAGAAGCGCGAAGTGGTACAGGACAAGGCCCTGGGTCAGCGCGCAGCGCGTGAACGTGAAGAGGTAGTGACCGGTGAGCGGGTCGAAATTCGCGAACACCACCCGGTGCCGATACAGGTCGAGCCAGTTGTGCTCGAGGTGCCCAAGAGCGATCGGGTGGCCAAGGAGCGGCAGAAGCCGCTGTTTGCCGAAATGCTCGACAGCAAGTTGCCGCAGGTGGATCTGCTGGACACGGCGCAGGCGCGGCAGGAAACCGTGTCTCCCGAGATGCTGGACATGACCAGCCGCATGATCGAGAAAAAGCTCAAGGATTTCGGCGTCGAGGTCTGGGTCGTGCTGGCCTTGCCCGGACCGGTGATCACGCGCTACGAGATCGAGCCGGCGGTGGGCGTCAAGGGTTCGCAGATCGTTGGACTGGCCAAGGACCTGGCACGCAGCCTGAGCCTGGTCGTCGATCCGGGTGGTGGAGACGATTCCGGGCAAGAACTACATGGCGCTGGAACTGCCCAATGCCAAACGCCAGTCGATCCGCTTGTCGGAGATTCTGGGCTCGCGGGTGTACAACGAAGCCAAGTCCATGCTCACGATGGGGCTGGGCAAGGACATTGTCGGCAATCCGATCGTTGTCGATCTGGCCAAGATGCCCCACGTGCTGGTGGCTGGCACCACCGGTTCGGGCAAGTCGGTGGGTATCAACGCAATGATCCTGAGCCTCTTGTACAAGGCCGATGCGCGCGACGTGCGGCTGCTGATGATCGACCCCAAGATGCTGGAGATGTCGGTCTACGAAGGCATTCCGCACCTGCTGGCACCGGTCGTGACCGACATGCGCCAGGCGGCCCATGGCCTGACCTGGTGCGTGGCCGAGATGGAGCGCCGCTACAAGCTCCTGAGCAAGATGGGTGTGCGCAACCTGGCCGGCTACAACACCAAGATGGACGATGCCAAGGCGCGTGGCGAATTGGTCCCCAATCCGTTCAGCCTGACGCCCGAGGAGCCGGAGCCGCTCGATCGTCTGCCCCATATCGTGGTGGTGATCGACGAGTTGGCCGACCTGATGATGGTGGTGGGCAAGAAGATCGAGGAACTGATCGCCCGTCTGGCGCAAAAGGCGCGCGCTGCCGGCATCCACCTGATCCTGGCCACCCAGCGTCCCAGCGTGGATGTGATCACCGGCCTGATCAAGGCCAATATTCCGACCCGCATAGCGTTTCAGGTCAGCAGCAAGATCGACAGCCGCACCATCCTGGACCAGATGGGCGCGGAGGCCCTGCTGGGCATGGGCGACATGTTGTACCTGCCCAGCGGCACCGGGTTGCCGATCCGTGTGCATGGCGCCTTTGTCAGCGACGAAGAGGTGCATCGGGTGGTCAACTATCTCAAGTCGCAGGGCGAGCCCAATTACATCGAAGGTGTGCTCGAAGGCGGCACCGTCGACGGTGAGTCTGACGGTGTCGGTGAGCCCGGCAACGGTGGCGAGAAGGATCCGATGTACGACCAGGCGGTCGAAGTCGTGCTGAAGAATCGCAAGGCCAGTATTTCACTGGTGCAGCGCCACCTGAAGATCGGCTACAACCGCGCGGCACGCCTGGTCGAGGACATGGAAAAGGCGGGCCTGGTCAGCGCGATGAGCGGCAGTGGCCAGCGCGAGATTCTGGTTCCGGCGCGGGCCGAGTGATGGCTTTGCGGCCCATTGCCCTGATTGGCCTGGCCCTGTCGCTGGCTTGCACGATGGTGCAGGCCGATGGCCTGGACAGCCTGGAGCGCTTCGTCAAGGACGTGAAATCCGGCCGGGCCGAGTTCACCCAGGTGGTGTCGTCGCCCACCCGTGCCGGCGAAACTGCCCGGACCCGCACATCGAGCGGCAGCTTTGCCTTTTCGCGCCCGGACCGTTTTCGTTTCGACTATCGCAAGCCGTTTGCGCAGATCATCGTCGCCGATGGAAACACCTTGTGGATGTTTGATGCCGACCTGAATCAGGCCACTGCGCGCAAACAGGATCAGGCACTGGGGTCCACACCTGCGGCGCTGATCGCTTCTGCGCCGGATCTGTCCGCGTTGCGCAACGCCTATGTGCTCAAGGGTGAGCCCGACAAGGACGGCCTGCAATGGGTGCTGGCGACACCGAAGGTCAAAGAGGGTCAGTTGCAGTCCGTGCGCGTGGGTTTTCGCGTTGCCAATGGCGCGCCCACGCTGGCAGCACTCGACATACTCGACAGCTTCGGTCAGCGCTCGGAGTTGCGTTTTGTTCAGGTCGACGTGAATCCGGCCCTGGCCGCAGATCAGTTCGAGTTCAAGCCGCCAGTCGGTGCGGATGTGATTCGTCAATGACCGGGGTCTGACATGAGACGCCGGGCCGCTCCCAAGTCGAATTCCGTGGCGCGCAGCACGGAGGTTACCCGGTGAACCGCCTGTGTCTGCGTTTGACTTGCGCTGATAGCCCGCATGGCTGAGCTGTTCCAGTCCAATGCGTCGGCCCCTTTGGCCGAGACCTTGCGGCCCGACACGCTCGATGCCGTCATCGGCCAGTCGCATCTGATCGGTGAAGGTCGGCCCTTGCGCCTGGCATTCGAGTCCGGCAAACCGCATTCGATGATTCTGTGGGGGCCCCCCGGTGTAGGCAAGACTACATTGGCGCGCCTGACGGCCAGTTCCTTCGGCTACGCGTTTATTGCGTTGTCAGCGGTGTTCTCCGGTGTCAAGGAGATCCGCGGCGCCATGGAGCAAGCCGAGCACAACCTGGCGCAGGGCCGCAAGACCATCCTGTTCGTCGATGAGATCCATCGCTTCAACAAGAGCCAGCAAGACGGCCTGTTGCCGTTTGTCGAGTCCGGTCTGGTGACCTTCATCGGAGCCACCACCGAGAACCCTTCGTTTGAAGTCAATTCGGCGCTGTTGTCGCGCGCTCAGGTGTATGTGCTGCAGGGGCTGACCGAGGACGAACTGGTGCAACTGGTGCAGCGCGCCCTGGCGCAGCAGTTGCCGCATCTGCACCTCGACGACGCAGCCATGTACACGCTTGTCGGATACGCCGATGGCGATGCCCGGCGCCTGTTGAACCTGCTTGAGCAGACCGACACCGCGGCGCAGGCCAGTGGTGTAAGCCAGGTCGACGGCGCATTCCTGGAAAAGGCGCTCACGCTCAATGCGCGACGCTTCGACAAGGGCGGCGACAACTTTTACGATCAGATTTCGGCATTGCACAAGTCGGTGCGCGGCTCCAGCCCCGATGCAGCTCTGTACTGGTTCTGCCGCATGCTCGACGGTGGCGCCGATGCGCGTTACCTGTCGCGGCGCATCGTGCGCATGGCCTGGGAAGACATCGGCCTGGCCGACCCCCGTGCGCTGCAGATCGCCAATGACGCGGCCGCCACGTTCGAGCGCCTGGGGTCTCCCGAAGGCGAACTGGCGCTGGCGCAAGCCGTGATCTACCTGTCGGTGGCACCCAAGAGCAATGCCGGCTACATGGCCTACAACCAGGCGCGCGCGTTCATCAAGAAGGACAAGTCGCGCGAAGTGCCGGTGCATTTGCGCAACGCACCGACCGCGCTGATGAAGGAACTGGGCCATGGCAGCGAATACCGTTATGCCCATGACGAGCCTGAGGCCTATGCGGCAGGTGTCAGCTACCTGCCACATGGCATGGCCGAGCCGGGTTGGTATCAACCGGTGCCGCGCGGTATCGAGTCGCGCATAGCCGACAAACTGGCGCATTTGCGTCAACTCGACCTGGCTGCGCGCAAGCGCTGAGAGGCATTCGCCGTGCTTTGTAGCTGTCGTTCGGCTGTCGATCTACCCCTGTCGGCGCAAGGGTAAACCCCGGCGGCCGGGCTCCGTTCAAGGCTGATTGCGTCAGTAGAATGGTCGCGGTCGGGATACCTTGGCAATCGACCCTACTGATTCGATTCTTGCAAAGGTGAACGTGGCGCCACGAGCACGACTTTCAACCGCGACATAACTTCAAGAATACCGGAGCATCAATTCATGGACATTTTTCTCCAGCAAATGATCAACGGGCTGGTGCTGGGCAGCGTGTATGCGCTGGTGGCACTGGGATACACGATGGTGTACGGCATCATCCAGCTCATCAATTTCGCCCATGGCGAAGTACTGATGTTCGGGGCGCTTGATTGCCTGGACCGTGGCTGGCCTGTTGCAGCCCGCATTTCCGGGCATGCCGGGCTGGCTGGTGCTGATCATTGCCGCTACGGTGGCGTGTTCACTGGCAGCGCTACTGAACTTCACGATCGAAAAGGTCGCCTACCGACCGCTGCGCAATTCGCCACGGTTGGCGCCGCTGATCACGGCCATTGGCATGTCGCTGCTGTTGCAAACGGTAGCCATGATCATCTGGAAGCCCAATCCCAAGCCGTTCCCGAGCCTGCTGCCGGTGACGCCATACGAGATCGGTGGCGCAGTGATATCGCCGACCGACCTGCTGATCCTGTCGCTCACCGTGGTGTTGCTGGTCGCTGCTGGTCTGGCTGGTCAACTACACCTCGCTGGGCCGCGCGATGCGCGCCACGGCCGAGAACCCGCGGGTGGCGGCTCTGATGGGTGTCAAGCCCGACGTGGTGATCTCGGCCACCTTTGTCATCGGCGCCGTGCTGGCGGCGATCGCCGGCATCATGCTCGGCAATGAAATACGGCACGGTGCAGCACGCCATGGGTTTCATGCCTGGTCTGAAGGCTTTCACTGCGGCGGTGTTCGGCGGCATCGGAAACCTGGCCGGTGCCGTCGTAGGAGGCGTGCTGCTGGGCGTGATCGAGGCCCTGGGGTCCGGCTACATCGGTGTGCTCACCGGTGGTGTTCTGGGCAGCCACTACTCGGAGATTTTTGCGTTCATCGTGCTCATCGTGATCCTGACCTTGCGGCCGTCCGGTCTGCTGGGTGAACGTGTCGCTGATCGAGCCTGAGGAGTACAAGATGAAATTCAACAAGTGGATCCTGTATTTCCTGGCTGGTGTCGCGCTGATCGGCTTGCCCTTGGTGCTGCGGCATGTTCGGCAACGCCTGGGTGCGAATCGCTGATACCGCGCTGCTGTATGTGCTGCTGGCCATCGGGCTGAACATCGTCGTCGGCTATGCCGGCCTGCTCGACCTGGGTTATGTCGCCTTCTTTGCCGTTGGTGCCTACCTGTATGCCTTGCTGGCGCTCGCCGCATCTGTCGCAGACCTTCGCCTGGATCGGCGCCATGTACCCGCATGGCGTGCATGTGCCGATCCTGGTGGTGATTCCGCTGGCAGCTGCGGTGGCGGCATTCTTCGGCGTGCTGCTCGGCGCGCCTACGCTGAAGCTGCGTGGCGACTACCTGGCGATCGTGACGCTGGGTTTCGGTGAAATCATCCGCGTGTTCCTGAACAATCTGGACCATCCGGTGAACATCACCAATGGCCCCAAGGGCATCAGCGGCATCGACGCGTTCCAGATTTTCGGTGTCGACATGACGCAGCCGTTCGATTGATTGGCAGCTATGAGTTGACATCGGTGACGATGTACTACTACCTGTTCCTGATCCTGGTCGTTATCAGCATCGTTCTGAGCCATCGGCTGGCGTTGTCCCGTGTCGGGCCGGGCCTGGATGGCGATCCGTGAGGACGAGACCGCGGCCAAGGCCATGGGCATCAATACCCGCAACCTCAAGTTGCTGGCATTTGGCATGGGTGCCTCGTTTGGCGGCGTCAGCGGCGCCTTGTTCGCATCGTTCCAGGGTTTCGTCTCGCCCGAGTCGTTCACGCTGATGGAGTCGGTGATGATCGTGTCCATGGTGGTGCTCGGCGGTCTGGGCCACTTGCCCGGTGTCGTGCTGGGCGCGATGCTGCTGGCGGCCCTGCCCGAAGTGCTGCGTTATGTGGCCAGTCCGCTGCAGGCGTTCACCGGCGGCCGACTGGATGCGTCCATCCTGCGCCAGTTGCTGATTGCCCTGGCGATGATCACCATCATGCTGATGCGTCCGCGCGGGCTGTGGCCGAGCCCTGACCACGGCAAGTCGCTTCAGGCGAACAACTGAGGGCAATGCGATGACAGAAACGATTCTCAAGGTCGCAGGCATCTCCAAGCGATTCGGCGGCCTGCAGGCACTCAGCGATGTGGGCATCACCATCACCCGCGGACAGGTCTATGGCCTGATCGGCCCCAACGGCGCCGGCAAGACCACGTTCTTCAATGTCATCACCGGCCTGTACACGCCCGACAGCGGCACGTTCGAACTGGCCGGCAAACCCTACAAACCATCGGCGGTGCATGAAGTGGCCAAGGCCGGCATTGCGCGCACGTTCCAGAACATCCGGTTGTTTGCAGAAATGACGGCGCTGGAAAACGTCATGGTCGGACGCCACACCCGGACCCACTCGGGCTTGATGGGCGCGATGTTCCGTACCGCCAGCTTTCGCAAGGAAGAGGCCGAAATTGCCCAGCGCGCGCAGGAACTGCTCGAGTACGTCGGCATCGGCAAGCTGGCCGACTACAAGGCGCGCACGCTGAGTTATGGCGACCAGCGCCGGCTCGAGATCGCCCGTGCGCTGGCCACCGATCCGCAGCTGATCGCGCTCGACGAGCCGGCCGCCGGCATGAACGCGACCGAAAAAGTGCAGTTGCGCGAGCTGATCGACCAGATCCGCAACGACAAGCGCACGATCCTGCTGATCGAGCACGACGTGAAGCTGGTCATGGGCCTGTGCGACCGCGTGACGGTGCTCGACTACGGCAAACAGATCGCCGAGGGCCTGCCCGTCGAAGTGCAGAAGAACGAGAAGGTGATCGAAGCCTACCTCGGAACGGGGGGACACTGACATGGCCGACACACTGCTCAAGGTCTCCGGACTGAAGGTGTCCTACGGCGGCATCCAGGCGGTCAAGGGGATCGATTTCGAGGTGCACGAGGGTGAACTGGTCACCTTGATCGGCTCCAACGGAGCCGGCAAGACGACGACGATGAAGGCCATCACCGGCACGCTGGGCATCAACGACGGCGACATCGAATACATGGGCAAGAGCATCAAGGGGCAGGGCCCGTGGGACCTGGTGCGCCAGGGCCTGGCCATGGTGCCCGAGGGTCGCGGCGTGTTTGCGCGCATGACCATCATGGAGAACCTGCAGATGGGTGCCTATGTGCGCACCGACCACGAGCGCCATCGACGCCGATGCCGAGAAGGTGTTCACGATCTTCCCGCGTCTGCAAGCGAGCGGCGAGACCAACTCGCCGGCACGATGTCCGGTGGCGAGCAGCAGATGCTGGCCATGGGTCGGGCGCTGATGAGCCGGCCCAAGGTCTTGCTGATGGACGAGCCATCGATGGGACTGTCGCCGATCATGGTCGACAAGATCTTCGAGGTCGTGCGCGACGTGTATGCGCAGGGCGTCACCATCCTGCTGGTCGAGCAGAACGCGAGCCGCGCCCTGGGCGTGGCCAACCGTGCCTACGTGATGGACTCCGGTCTGATCACGATGAGTGGCGACGCCAAGGTCATGCTCAAGGACCCGAAGGTCCGTGCCGCGTATCTGGGTGAATAGTCCCTAGTCTTGACCGACGACCGGGAGTTTGCCGGCGGACGTGGCCGACTTGGTCTTGCGCGACTTGGCGGCGCTGGCGGCCTTGCGCGCTGCGTTGGTGCTGGCCTTCTTGACGGTTGCGCTCGTGCTGGTCGCCTTGCGGGCCGTAGCGCGCTTGACGGCGGCCAGTTTTACTTTTGCCTTCTTGCCTCCGACAGTGTTGGCCAGACGGCTGGAGCCTTGCTCGAGCTTGCCCGCCAGATCGCTGACGATGACGGCTGCCGGGACAGTTGCCTTGGCGATGGTGTTCAGCGTGGTGACGCCGGTGCGCTTTTCGAATGCCTTTGCGTTGGATGCCACCTGGTGAACGCTCTTGCCGGCGATCTCAACGAACTTGTCGACGACCCGGTCAGCGCCAGCGGAGGTCAGGTCGATGCCTTTCACATACATACCGTTGACGGTCTTCTGTGCGGCCAAGGCGTTCTTGCGTGCTTCGACGCGCAGTCGCGCAGCGGTTTGCTGTACTGCGCTTTCCCAACGCTGATCGACAAAGCGCGCAACGCGCTGGTTGCCGAGGCGGTAGGCATGGATGACGTTCTTCGCGGTATTGCCGTAGGACTCGATCACGTTGGTGGTGACGGTGGAAAGGTTTTTTGCGTTCATGTGGACTCCTTGTGGGACTGGGATGAAGTTGTGCAGAGCCGTCAACACGGTATTCACCGCGATCTGGAACATGCACGCATTCTCCCGATGGTCCGTAGTGACCGCACCCTAGATCGGCCCTTTTTCCTAGAGCGCACAACCTAGGAAGCTGTCGGGCTGGGGTCGGTTTGCAGCCGGCGATGCCCGTCAGTCGCCACGGTGTCGCGCAATCAGCCTACTTGGCCCACGTGTCCTTCAGACCCACCGACAGGTTGAATACCGGCTTGCCGGCAGCATGGTCGACCCGGTCCGCCACGAAATAGCCCATGGCGCTCGAACTGGAACTTGTCGTCGGCGCGCGCCTGTGCCAGGGAGGGCTCCACCACGGCCTGCACGATGCGAAGACTGTTCGGATTCAGGCTGGCCAGAAAGTCGCGTCCACCGGCATCCGGCTGAGGCTCGTTGAACAATCGCTCGTATAGCCGGACCTCGGCCGCAACACCATCGGCCACTCCGACCCAGGTGATGACGCCCTTGACCTTGACCGAGTCCGATCCCGGTGTACCGCTCTTGGTGTCGGGAATCAACGTGGCCTGCACGCTCTGGATCCGGCCATCGGCATCCTTGGTGCAGCCGGTGCACGCGATCACATGACCGTATTTCAACCGGACCTTGTTGCCCGGGAACAGCCGGAAGAATCCCTTGGGCGGGGTCTCCTCGAAATCGCCGCGTTCGATCCAGACTTCGCCGCCCATCGAGAAGTGGCGCCTGCCCATCTCCGGCTGAGACGGATGCATAGGCGCGCTGCAGGCGTCCTGCTTGCTGTGTCCGGTGGCAGCCAGGCCCATGACCTCGTCCCAGTTGGTGATGACCAGCCGGATCGGATCGAGCACGGCCATTGCCCGCGCCGCGGTGTTTTCCAGCGTCTCGCGCAGACAAGCCTCGAGCGTGCTGTACTCGGTCCAGCCACCCGCCTTGCTGGTGCCGGCACGTTCCGCCAGCAGGCGCAGGCTCTCGGGTGTGTAGCCGCGACGGCGCAGGCCGACGAGCGTGGGCATGCGCGGGTCGTCCCAGCCATTCACCTTGTGGTCGTACACCAGCGCGGCCAGCTTGCGTTTGCTGGTGATCACATAGGTCACGTTGAGCCGGGCAAATTCGTATTGGCGCGGTGGCGGGGCAGTGAGCAGCCCGCCTTCGATAAGCCGCTCGAGCAGCCAGTCGTACCAGGGGCGCTGGTCTTCGAACTCGAGCGTGCAAATGCTGTGCGTGATCTGTTCGAGCGCGTCCTCGATCGGATGGGCATAGGCGTACATCGGATAGATGCACCATTTGTCGCCGGTGTTGTGATGCTCGGCGCGCCGGATCCGGTAGATGGTCGGGTCGCGCATATTGATGTTCGGGCTGGCCATGTCGACCTTGGCGCGCAACACCATGGAGCCGTCCAGGTGCTTGGCGTCGCGCATCTCGCGAAAACGCTCCAGATTCTCGGCCGCGCCGCGATGGCGGAACGCGCTGTCGACGCCGGGCCGGGAAAAGTCGCCGCGGTTCTGGCGCATGTCTTCGGCACTTTGCTCGTCCACGTAGGCGTGGCCCGAGGTGATCAGGTACTCGGCCGCACGGTACATGAAGTCGAAATAGTCACTGGCCTGGTAGAGGTGGCTGGTGCCGTTGGCATTCCAGTCAAATCCCAGCCAGTGCACCGTGTCGATGATGCCGTTGACGAATTCCTGGTCTTCCTTCTCCGGGTTGGTGTCGTCAAAACGCAGATGGCACACGCCCCCATATTCCTGTGCCAGGCCGAAATTCAGGCAGATGCTTTTGGCGTGACCAATATGCAGGTAACCGTTGGGCTCAGGCGGGAAACGGGTGCGGATACGTGCCGGATCGCTTTGCCCGGCGCCATGGTGGGCTCCATCGCCGGGACTGCCAGCCCATTTGCGCTGCGCATTGACACCGGACGCCAGATCCGACTCGATGATCTGGCGCAGGAAGTTGCTCGACTTGGCTGGCTCCGCGGCTGTTCCCTGCGTGTTGGGTGTGTTTTTGGCGGATGTCGTGGAGGGCGTGCTCATGCCCTGAATTCTAGGAGACTGTCGGGCTTGGGCCGACCGGCTTATTGGCCAAAGCGCGGACCGTCGTGCAGGAACGCGAGTTCCTCTTCGCTGCAGGCGCGACCGAGTGCGGCGTTGCGATACGGGAATCGTCCGAAGCGGGCAATGATGTCGCGGTGTTGTTCGGCAAAGTCGATGTTCCCTTGCAGACCCTGGCGCCGCAGCGGCGGGGCATCAGCGGCAAGCGCCTTGAAACAGGCCACGCAAGTGTCCTGCAAGGCGAGGTCTTCGGCATGCATCAACGGCATGTAGAAAAACACCGTGCCGGCCAGCGGCAGTTGGCGGTCCCAGCCGCGCGTGATGCCGTCCAGCACCAACGCCTGGGCGCGCGCGTCGCCCGCGAATGCCTGCGCCTGGGAGCGGAACACATTGCGTGTGAATTGGTCCAGCAAGACAATCAGCGCCAGGCGCTCGAGTGGCTGCGTCTCCCACGTCGTGAGCTCCCCGGCCAGAGCGCTGCGCACGTGATCGCCAAAATCGCGGGCAATTGTCTGGTCCAGCGCGGCGCCCCCGCCAAACCATTTATCCCCCAGATTGCGGCTCGGCCAACCCTGTTGCAGACCGTCCTCGAGCCAGAACGCCAGCACGCGGGCAGCATCGGGATTGATCGGCACGGTCGAAGTGGCAGTGGTGGTCATAAGGCGGCAATCAGAAGTGGGGGACGAAACCAGTGTCACATGGCCTTGAAGCGCTGCGCGTACAGGCGGCTGACCGCGATGCGTCCGGGTCGGCCGTGCAATTGCAGCCAGAGTTTGCCGGATTCGTCGCGCATGACGGTGTCGATGGCGCGGGCCCGCACCACATGCGCGCGGTGCACCTGCCAGAACGCCTGCGGGTCGAGCCGGGGCAGGATCTCGCGCAATGGGGTGCGGATCAGATACTCATGCTGTGCGGTCAGCACGCGCACGTATTTGTCGGCGGCCTCCAGCGTCAGCACCTCGTCCAGCGCCACCATGTGAATCACATTGCCCACGCTGGCCTGCAGCACCGTCAGCGGTTCGGCGGTGGGCACCGGATCCGTTACAGCTGCCAGCAGTTGCCGCAGTTGATCGACCGCCTGTTCAAGGGCCGGCCCGCCAGTGTGGGCGGGTTGGTCTGATTCGCAGGGCGAATCAGGCTGCGCCAGCAATGCGCGCAGGCGCTCTACGGTCTTGCGCAGGCGCTCGGGTTTCAAGGGTTTGAGCAGGTAGTCGACGGCCTGGGCCTCGAATGCCTGCACCGCATATTGCTCGTAGGCGGTGATGAACACCAATGCGGGAAACCGTGCATCGTCGCCATCTGCATCCCACTGGTCGGCGATGTCTGCCGCGGCTTCGATGCCGCTGCGCCCCGGCATGCGGATGTCGAGGAACATCACATCAGGTCGCAGCAGCAAAGCCTGCTGCACGGCGGCATCGCCGTCGCCGACGCTGGCGGCAACCTCCAGCTCGGGCCACGCCTGTGCCAGTGCCTTGCGCAAGGCTTGTGCCAGCAGGGGCTCGTCTTCGGCGATCAGTGCGGTGGGCATGGGAATGCGTGCGATCGGGCGTCGCTGTCAGTCGTGCAGAGGCAGGTCGATTCTGACCATTACTCCCCCGTCGGTTCCGGGCGAGATCGTCAGCCCGGCAGCATCGCCATAGCGGGTCGTGAGTCGCTCGCGTACCTGTGCCAGGCCGAATCCATCGTGCTTGGTGTCAGGCTGCGTCAAACCGACGCCGGTGTCCGCAACCTCCAGCGTCAGCGCCGCATCGGTGTGTGACGCACGCACAGTGACCCGCCCACCCTGCACCTTGGGCTCGAGTCCGTGCCGGATGGCGTTTTCCACCAGGGGTTGCAGCAGCAGGGTTGGCACCGGCCGGCTGGCCAGCGACGGCGGTAGTTGCAGCTCGAACGACATGCGTGAGCCCATGCGTATGGCCATCAGTTCCAGATAGTCGCGTAGCCGATCGAATTCCGCCTGCAGGGAATGCGTGCTTGCGCGCGAGGCGCTCAGCGTTGCGCGCAAATAGGCGATCAGGTGGTCCAGCATCATCTGCGCACGGGCCGGGTCGGTGTCGATCAGCGCTTGCAGGTTGGCCAAGGTGTTGAACAGCATATGCGGTTCAAGCTGGGTCTCCAGCATCTTGAGCCGCGCCTGTGCGGCCTGATGATTGGCCTCGGTCATCCGGGCGGTCAGGTAACTGCTTTGCGAGCGGGTGTAGAAGTAGTAGCTTGCCGCTGATCCGGCCAAGGCGGTAATCAGCAGGGATGCGGGCAAGGTTTGTGGGTCGTCGTCGCTCCAGGATGACCAGCCGAACCAGGTGTCGGCCGCGATCGTGCCAATCACGTAACCGGCCACTACACTTCCCAAAGGCAGCAACCAGCCGGCAAGCCCCTGCGGCCATCCGGTCCTGCTGCTGGACGCAAAAAGGTTGCGACCGAAGTCGATCATGAGCCAGATGCTGCAGCCGATAGCCAGCGAATACACCAGCGGAACCTCATAAGGTCGCTCGGGACGGAACGCAAACTGTATCGCCGCGGCCGCCAGGCAGAACGCCAGTGTCTGCAACAAGTGGTTGGCCTTGGCGATCCAATCGATGCGCATGCTCAAGCGACTGCCTCTCGCGCTCTCAGCCTTGGCCGTGTTCGCGCCGCAGTCGTTCGCGTTCCTTCTCGACCATGCGTTCGCGTAGCCCCGCGCCAGAACCCAGCAGAAACACCGCGACGCCATGCAGGAACAGTCCCAGGCCCCAGCCCAGCATCGGATAAACCGACCAGCGGCGTTGACCCATACCGTATTCGGACAGTGCAAACAGGAACAGGTTGACGACCAGGTATACCGCCGCATGGGTGTACCAGCCCAGCTTGGCGCCGGCGCGTCGGCGCGCCAGTCGGTCGATATCGTCGTTGGATAAAGATGTGTTCATGGGGTTTGGTCCATTCTAGAAGTCAATTCGCAGCAGCGCGGATGATCGCGGGCATGGCACGTTGATCCAGTGTCATTCCCATGTGGTTGACGCCGGGCACCACGGTCACCGGTAGCTGCCGACCGGCATGCGCAAAGGTGCTGGCATAGCGGCTGACATCGAACAACTCGTCTTCGCTGCCAGCGAGCACCTGCATGGGCTGGTGACTCCCGCGGATATCGCCCTGATAGTCGTCATGCGGTGCAAAGGCCCGTGCCAGGGTATAGCTGTAGCTGCTGGTCAACTGTTCCTTGATCGACTCGTCCAGGCCGAATCGCAGTACCGGCAAATGGTTCCAGGTGGTGATGCCGATCCGGTTGAGCAGACTCAGGGCGATGAAGCGCGGCAGTCCTACGGATACCCATTGGTCTTCGATGACCCGGTTGGTCGGCGCCGTGCGGTGCAGATAGGGGGCCAACAGCAAGTAGCGGTCGAACAAGTCCTGCCGCCTTCCACCGGCAAAGCGCAGCACGAAGCCGCCCCCGGACGAAAAGCCGGCCAGCGTACTGGGACCGTCATGGGGAACCGCCCGCACGAAGTCCTCGATATCGTCTTCCAGCTGATCGACATAGTCCGCCTGACCACGCGCGCCTGAGTCGCCATGCCCTCGCATATCCAGCGCCGCCACGCTGAAACCGGCCTGCGCCAGACTGCTGGCGAGCACATGCATCGAGCGCGCTCGGGCCGACGAACCATGTACCAGCACGATGCGCCGCTTGCCCGGTGTGGCGCCCGCGGCCGGATAGTCGAGCCAGGCCAGGCGAGTTCCGTCACGGGCGGAAAAACTGCGCGTGGCCGGCACGTCCGAGAAGTCGACCTTGGAGAAGGGCTCGTTGATGCTGGCCAGGGGTGCAATCGGGCCAGGGCCGCCGAAGGCCAGCGCCGCGATCAGCGCAAGCACCACAAGCGCAAGCGCCGACGCGATGGCTATTGCTATTGCTATTGCTGTCAGTTTCATGTGCAGGTTCCAGTCAGATGGTGGATGGCGACGGCAGACCCGGCATGGACACGGTGGTGCGGGCCAGACGCCACAAACGCCAGCCGCGGGCCAGGAACGCGCCGCTGAACATGCCGTACAACAAGGCCAGGCTCCAGACGAACAGCCTGTCGTGAACCAGCTCTGCCTGCATCGCCAGTTCGATGCCGGCGACGTACTTGGTCAGAAAGATCCCGGTGATCAAGGCCAGCGGCACAGCGCTGCCGGGCAGATCGAACATCCCGCTAAGAGCGTTGTAACGGGTGCCAGCCGTTGCAAGGGGCGCGCGCCATAACAACAGGCCCATGGTCGCTGCGCAGGCGGCCAGCCACAAAGCAGTGGCGATGCCCAGTTGCCCCGATTCCCTGAACCCGGACATCATGCCAAAGAACGAAAACAAGGTCATCGCCACAGGGGTCGCGCCGACCCGAGCCCGCGCCACGCGACGTGCCTGCAGTTGGCTCGCGCCGAGCATCAGCAAACCTGCCAACAGGCCCCAGACCCAGGGTGGCGTTTTGCTGGCGATGGTGGCGAGCTGTTGTGGTTCATGAATCAGTATTTGGATCAGCATGATTGGAATGTGCCAGCAGGCGCGGCCAGCCGCCAGTGTGATGCGACAGAACACCGGCGTCGTGGCGCCAGATGCACCGGGGTGGCGCAGAATGCTTTGCCTGGTCTTTACATATTCTGCAAAACCAGCCTGAAAACCGCGCCGCGGGTTCCTAGAATCCAACATGACCAAAACACGCGGATTTTTGTTGGCAGTGATGGTGCTGGGGCTCGCGGCTGCCGCCTGGTGGTGGCAGCGTCCGGGCGCCGACCTGGTGCAGTACCGCACGGCGCCGATTGAACGTGGCAACCTGCAGGCGACGGTCTCCGCCAGTGGCGCCGTGAATCCGGTCACCCAGGTATCGGTCGGTACCCAGGTGTCAGGCCAGATCCGCGAGCTGCTGGTGGACTTCAATTCCGAGGTCAAGGCCGGCCAGCTGATCGCCCAGATCGACCCGGAGACCTTCGAATATCGCGTGCGCTCGGCCCAGGCTGATGTCGAGGCGGCGCAGGCCGCGGTGATGACGGCCCAGGCCAACGCCGCGGCCGGTCGGGCCCAGGTGGCCCGCGCCCAGGTCGACCTGAACGAGGCGCAGCGAGATTTCGAGCGCAAACAAAGCCTGGTGCAAATGCAGTTCATCGCGCAAAGCGAGGCCGACCGCGCACGCGCGCTGGTGAATACGACCACCGAGACGCTCAAGGCGACCCAGGCACAGGTCGGCGTGACCGAGGCGCAGATCAAGACGGCCGGCGCCAATGTGGCGCAGCGCCAGGCCGCGCTGGCCCAGGCCATGGTTGACCTGTCCCGCACGCGTATCTTGTCGCCGGTCGACGGCATCGTGATCAAGCGGTCCATCGAAAAAGGGCAGACGGTGGCGGCCAGCTTGCAGTCGCCGGAGTTGTTCGTGATTGCCCAGAATCTGTCGGACATGCAGGTCGATGCCAGCGTCGATGAAAGCGATGTCGGACGGATCCGAAACGGCCAACGGGCCACGTTCACGGTGGATGCGTTTCCCGGTCAGACCTTCGAGGGCGAGGTGCGCCAGGTGCGCAAGGCGGCGCAGACCATTGCCAACGTCGTGACCTATGTGGCGGTGGTCGGGTTTTCCAACACCTCGGGGCGTCTGTTGCCCGGTATGACGGCGAATGTGCGCATCGTGACCGACCAACGCGAAAACGTGCTCAAGGTCGCCAATGCCGCGTTGCGCGTGCGTATTGCCGGCGTGGAGCCGCCCGCTGCCGGCGCGTCGGCGCCGTCCGCTGGTGCTTCCGGTTCAGCTACCGGCAACGCGGGCGGCTGGTCCTGGATGGCGACGGCCCACGCGCAAGCGGCAGGTGGTGGTGGTAGCGGCGGCGGCGGTCTGGCGGCGCAGCGGGAACGCCTGGTGGCTGAGTTGCAGCTCGATGAAGCCCAGCAAGCCAAGCTCGACGCGATCAGCGCCGAGATGCGACCCCGGTTCATGGCCCTGGCCGACCTGGATCAGGCGGCGCGACAGGACGCACGCCAGAAACTGATGGGCGAGATGCAGCAAAAGATCAAGGCCATGCTCGGCCCCGACCAGCGGGCGAAATACGAGCAAATGCAGGCCAGGGCAGCTGCGGCGCGCGCCGAGCAGTCCGGGCAAGCTTCAGCGGGCGCAGCCGGCGCGCGGCTGCTGCGCCTGCAACAACCGGGGTGCCGAACAAGCCGGCAGTGTCGGGTGCAACTGTTGCTGCTGGCGGCCCCGCGACCAATGTCGACATCGGTAAAAGTGGATCGGCGCCGCCGCTTGCCGCTGCCGCGCCGGGTGGTGGTCCGCTGCAGGAATTCCGCAACCGGCTGGTGGCTGAGCTCAAACTCAGCGCCGCACAGGCTGGCAAAATTGACAGCCTGATCGCCGAGTCCCGGCCCCGATTCGGCGCCTTGCGCGAGCTGACGGCCGAGGAACGGCCCAAGGCCCGCGACCGCATTCTGGCCGATCTGCGGGTGCTTATCGGCGATGTTCTCACGCCCGAGCAGAAAACTCGCTACACGGCGCTTCTCGCCGAAGCGGGCGGGCGCGCCAGCACGCGCGGACGGATCTACCTGCTGGGTGAGGATGGCAAACCCCGGGCATTCAACGTGCGATTGGGCATCTCCGATGGCAGCAGCACCGAACTGCTGGTGGCGCCCGGTTCACCGGCCGCTGCCGACCTGCGCGAAGGTGCGACGGTCATCGTCGGTATCCAGTCATCAACTGCCAGTGCGGCCAAGCCAGGCGCTGGTGGCCCTCGTTTGCCGTTCTAGCGCCTGGACGCAGTCGTGACCGTTCCATCCATGCTGATCGAGGCGCTTGGGGTGACCAAGATCTACACCATGGGCGACCAGACCGTGCACGCGCTGCGCGGAGTGTCGCTGAACATCGCCCATGGCGATTTCGTGGCCATCATGGGGGCATCGGGCTCGGGCAAGTCCACCCTGATGAATATCCTGGGTTGCCTGGACCGGCCCACCGAGGGGCATTACCGCTTGGCCGGCGAAGCGGTCGAGGCCATGTCGGGCGACCAGTTGGCGTCGATCCGCAACCGGCGCATCGGTTTCGTGTTCCAGCAGTTCAACCTGTTGCCGCGCACCAGCGCGCTGGAAAACGTCGAGTTGCCGATGGTCTATGCCGGCGTTACGGCGGCAGGGCGCCGCACGCGGGCCATGGCGGCCTTGCAGCAGGTTGGTCTGGACGAGCGTTTCGCGCATACACCGTCCGAGTTGTCGGGTGGGCAGCAGCAGCGGGTGGCGATTGCGCGGGCATTGGTGAACCAGCCGCAGCTGATCCTGGCCGATGAACCCACCGGCGCGCTCGACACCCAGACCAGCGAGGACATCATGCGCCTGCTGACCGAGCTGAACCGCAGCGGTCTGACGGTGGTGCTGGTCACGCACGAGCACGACATCGCCGAATGGGCGCGGCGCAAGATCGTGTTTCGTGATGGACTGATCGTGCAGGACCTGCAGCACGACCAACCCGGCCAGGACTGGGTCGACCACGATCCGGCCGGTCCTTTGGCGGCGGAACTGCCGCTAGGCTCATGAACACCTGGGCCGCGTTTCGCAGTGCACTGCGCGCGCTGGCTGCCAACACGCTGCGCAGCATCCTGACCATGCTGGGCATCATCATCGGCGTGGCAGCAGTGATCACGATGATCGCGGTGGGCGAGGGCGCGACCAATCGGGTCAAGGAGCAGATGCAGGGCCTGGGCTCGAACATCATGCTGATCTTCTCCGGTACCGTCACCCAGGGCGGTGCGCGTCTCGGGCGCGCAAAGCGGCCAGGCGCTGACCGAAGAGGATGCGCTGGCGATTGCACTGGAGGTGCCCGAGGTGCAGGTCGCCGCGCCGGTGTCGCGTACCGGCGCCCAGGTGGTGGCCGGCAACGCCAACTGGAGCACCAGCGTCTTCGGCACCACCAGCGACTACCTGGAGGCGCGTGAATGGACGCTGGAGTCCGGGCGCGTGTTCGAGTCCGCCGAGACTGGCCGGCTCGGCCAAGGTGGCGATCATCGGCCAGACCACGGCCCGCGAACTGTTTGGCGACGCCGATCCGCTGGAGCAGGTGATTCGCGTCAGGAAGGTCCCGGTGACGATCGTCGGACTGCTCGCGGCGAAGGGTCAGAACGCCAACGGCCAGGACCAGGACGACGTGTTGATGCTGCCCATCAGCACCTACCGCAACCGCATCCAGGGAGGCTGGGGCGGCAAGGCGCGACGTATCGGCTCGATCACCGTCAAGGTGCGCGAGGGCCAGAGCATGAAAGCGGCCGAGGACAACATCAAGGATCTGCTGCGCCAGCGTTTCAAGATCCAGCCCAATGCCGACGACAGCTTCACGATCCGCAACCTGTCCGAGATCCTGCAGGCGCAGGAGGCGTCGAGCCGGGTCATGACGCATGCTGCTGGCGGCGGTGGCGGGCATCAGCCTGGTGATCGGCGGCATCGGCATCATGAACATCATGCTGGTCAGCGTCACCGAACGCACGCGCGAGATCGGCCTGCGCATGGCAGTGGGGGCGCGTGCGCGTGACATCCTGACCCAGTTCCTGATCGAGGCGGTCACGCTGAGCCTGATCGGCGGCGCCATCGGTGTCGTGCTGGGCGCTGGGGCGACCTGGGCGATCGCCCATTTTGCGCAGTGGCAGGTCAGCATGACGGCTGTCCAGCATCCTGCTGGCAGCGGGTTTCTCGGCCGTGGTCGGCGTGTTCTTCGGTTTCTACCCGGCGCGGCGCGCGTCCAGGCTGCTGCCGATCCAGGCCCTGCGCTACGAATGAGATGGGCTGTGGGGCGGCGATAATCGCCGCTCTTGACTGGAGGATGCGTGGATCTTGTATTGCTGGCCAAAGCGGCCGTGATGGGTATCGTCGAAGGCCTGACCGAGTTCCTGCCGATTTCATCGACCGGCCACCTGATCCTCACCGGGGCCCTGCTTGGCATGGACGATGCCAAGGCCAAGGTGTTCGATATCGCGATCCAGACCGGCGCCATTTTTGCCGTCATCATCGTCTACTGGCAGAAGATCCGCGACACCCTGGTGCAGTTGCCGCACCAGGAGCAGGCCCAGCGTTTCGCGCTCAATGTGCTGATCGCGTTTTTACCGGCGGTAATCCTGGGCCTGCTGTTCGGCAAGGCGATCAAGGCGCACCTGTTCACCCCGGTGGTGGTGGCGAGCGCCTTCATCATCGGCGGCTTCATCATCATTGTGGGCTGAGCGGCGCCACAGCAAGGCGGCGACCGCGCCGCGCATCCTGAGTGTGGACGCGATGCGCTGGACCGACGCGCTCAAGGTCGGCCTGGTCCAGTGCCTGGCCATGATTCCGGGTACCAGCCGCAGCGGTGCCACCATCATCGGCGGCATGCTGCTGGGCTTGTCGCGCAAGGCGGCAACCGATTTTTCGTTTTTTCTGGCGATTCCGACGCTGATCGGTGCCGGTGTCTACAGCCTGTACAAGGAGCGCGCCCTGCTGTCTATGGCCGATCTGCCGATGTTCGCGGTCGGTCTGTTTTTCTCGTTTGTCAGCGCCTGGTTATGCATCCGCTGGCTGCTGCGCTACATCGCCACGCATACCTTTGTCGGTTTTGCCTGGTACCGCATCGCGTTCGGCATTGTGGTGCTTGCCACCGCGTGGAGCGGCACCGTGCACTGGGCTGCCTGAGTCGCGTGAGTCGGGCCGTTGGCTAGCGGTCCATCCACAGGCACCAGATGGCGAGCAGCGGTGCCGGGCCTGAACGCATGGCGTGCACCTGGTTCGCGTCGTGGTACACCGTGCCGCCCAGGCCTGGTGTGTACCATTGCTGGTCTTCGGTGAACCAGTCGCCTTGGCTCAGTACGGTGTAGATCTCGCGCGGCGCGTGATGGTGCCGCGGATACACGACATGGGGCGCCAGCAGGCTCACGCCGATGGCCAGGTCGCTGCGGCATTCCAGTGCCGAGGGCGAGATGATCAGTGCGTTGGCATGGCCCGCGTGAAAACCGGAATCGTCGCCGGCTGCCGCGGGCCGTTGGTACCAGGCGAGCGATGGTGCCAGGACGGCCAATGCCCTGGCCAGTGGTGCGACTGCTGAGGCAAGCAAATCGGTTCGCGCAAGTGCCTGGTCCAGGAATTCGCACACGGCCAGCCGGCAAGCCTGGACCTGACCGGTGTGGCCCACCTGCTGGTGCAATGCCTGGTCCAATTGCCTGGCCAGTTCGCGCGCCGGTGGATGGGCCTTCGCGCCATGGCGCATTGCGTCGCACAACAGGTCGATGCAGGAGGCGAGGGCGGCGGGGCGTTGCATGGCCATGGCTGGCGCTCAACTGATGCTGCGCAGATTGAGAATGTTCGCCTCGATCGCCGCTGCGGTCACCGCAGGGTGCTCCATCGGAAAAAGGTGCGTACCGTCGAGCATGGTGATGCGGCCCCGGGTGAGCTGTTCGGTCATCTGCATGCCGACCTGTTTCATCTCGCGTGAGTGCAGGCCACCGATGAAGGCCACCGGACACTTGAGCGGGTGGCGCCGAAACAGGCGCTCCAGATTGCTGGGCAAGTTGTTGTAGATCGCCGTCTCGACGTCGCGGGTGAAAGACAACACGCGCTGGTCGTCTTCGTCGTGGGTGCCGTAGTGGATGTAATCCTGCAGCATGGCCGGGTCCCAACGCGCAAAGGCTTTCTTGTGCTGGAAGTGCGCCAAAGCAGCTGCCTCGCTGGGCCAGCTGTTGCGTCGGCCCCTGCTGACGGCGCCCGGTGATACCGCCGCGACGATCTGCGTGCTCTTGATCAGGCCCAGCGTGGTGGCTTTCCAGCCGCCCAGAACAGGTGAATCGAGCATCACGACTCCCTGGGCCAACTGTGGCTGGCGCGCTGCCACCATGAGGCTCAGGAAACCTCCCAGCGAGTGACCGACCAGAAACGCTGGCTCACCGGCTTTTTCGACTTCGGCTTGCGTGAAATCGACCAGTTGCTGCACCAGATGCGGCCAGTTGTTGGTGACCGGGTATTGGGGGTCGTGGCCGAATTTTTCGATCGCCCGGACCTTGAAGCCGCGTGCGCGCAGAAACTTGAACAGGACGCGGTAGGTGCTCGCCGGGAAGCTGTTGGCGTGGGAGAAGATCAGCAAGCTCATCAGATCAACTTTTCCTGTGGCGTGCAGATCTTCTTGAGCGGCTTGTGGCGCGCGGCGTGGACCATCAGCGGAATCTCGGTCTGTTCGCCATGCCACATCGGATCCTCGATGCTGTCGAACACCTCGCGCAGCTTGCGGCCCCAGTTGTTGTGCATCATCTGGAAGTAGGGGTTGCTTTCGTCGATGCAGACGATCTGGTCTGTCTGAAGCGTATCTGCTTCATACACCACCATGTCCAGCGGCAGGCCCACCGACAGGTTGGACTTGAGCGTGGAGTCCATCGAAACCAAAGCGCACTTGGCCGCTTCGTTGAGCGGTGTCATCGGTGTAATGACACGGTCCAGCACCGGTTTGCCGTATTTGGATTCGCCGATCTGGAAATACGGTGTCTCGGGTGTAGCCTCGATGAAGTTGCCCGGCGAGTAGACCTGGAACAAGCGCATGGCCTCCCCCTTGATCTGCCCACCCAGGATCATCGATGCGTTGAACTCGATACCGGCGCTATTGAGTGCCTGGGCGTCGCGTGCATGGACATGGCGGATCGCCGAACCGAGCACCCGCGCCACGTCGTACATGCTGGTGGCATTCCAGATCGTCAGTGGTTCGGCATCGCTGTATTCGCGCAACTGCTCGACCTGCAGGATCTCGCGCACCGACTGCGACACACTCAGGTTGCCGGCCGACAGCAGCACGATGAATCGGTCGCCCGGCTTCTCGTAGACGATGAGCTTGCGGAACGTGCTGATCTGGTCGAGGCCGGCGTTGGTGCGCGAGTCGGACAGGAACACCAGTCCGGCGTTGAGTTTGATGGCGACGCAGTAGGTCATGGTGGTTCAGCCTGGTGGGTTCGATAGCAATGTTTGAGGACGATGCGTGGAGGTGGAAGACCGGGGCAGCGTTCAGGCAACCATTCAGTATCCGCGCAGCAACATGTCCAGTGCCGTTTCGATCTCGAGTGCATGGTGCCTGGCATTGGCTGTTGATCGACGAAGTTCTTTTCGGTGGAAGACGGCGATGCCAAACGGGTGCAGGCGCAAGGTGTTGCCATCCACGACGATCACCGGGTTGAAGCGGTCTGTCAGTCCTGCAAGCGTGTCGGGGTGCGCCAGATGGTACGCATACGCACTCGACGTATCGGTGCAACAGGTCGCTCTGGATCTCCAGCACGAAAGGAAAACTCTCGCGGTCTTCCTCGATGGGATTGGGATAGATAGTCGAATCGCGCCACGGTGCTCTGCTGACCCTGGGGTACTTGTCAACTGTCGCTGCGGTTCTTGCGCCAGCTTCGCACCCGCTGAGAATAGGGTTCGCGCTGGCTGGCCCACGCGTTGTAGGTGTCGATCTCGGTGGCATGTGTTTCGGCCCATGCCTTGTCGGCCTGCCTGTACTCGGCGACCGAATCCGCTACCTTGCCGACCGGTGCATGCACGGGGACGACCTTGACCGGTCGCATCACGATGGCACCGTCTGATTGAACCTCTACGGAAAACAACTGTCCCGCATATCTTTTTCCCAGCGAGATCTGGCCGCTGGCGCCTACTTCCTTGAGCATGTGCCACTCCGAGGGAATGATTTCATGCGATCATGCGGCATGAATTTTGGCTTGTCAAGCTGTTGTGGCAAGCCTGTGGTTCAGCTCACCGATCTGCCCAATTTCTTCAGTCGGTACAAGGCCTCCAGCGCTTCGCGCGGACTCAGTGTGTCGGGGTCGATGCGGGCGAGTTCGGCCTCGACCGCGCTGGTCGCCGGCTTGGACGCGGCTCGGCGGTGCGGCGAACAAGTCGACCTGGGCCTGGCTGGCGCTGGCATTGGTCTCCAGCGCAGCCAGGGCATGTTGCGCATGGTTGAGCACCGACTGCCGGCATGCCGGCCAGGCGCGCCACCTGGATGCCGTAGCTGCGGCTGGCCGGTCCGGCCTGCACCTCGTGCAAAAACACGATGTCGCGCCCCGACTCGGCCGCGCTCACATGCACGTTGGCCGCGCCGTGGTGGCTGGACGGGAACTCGGTGAGTTCGAAATAGTGGGTGGCAAACAAGCGTGAAGGCCTGCGACTTGCCGTGCAGATGGCCGGCGATCGCCGAGGCCAGTGCCAGGCCGTCGAAGGTCGACGTGCCGCGGCCGATCTCGTCCATCAGCACCAGCGAATGCGGCGCTGGCGCTGTGCAGGATCTGCGCCGCTTCGGTCATCTCCAGCATGAAGGTCGACTGCGCGTTGGCCAGGTCGTCGGCCGCGCCGATACGGGTGTGGATGGCGTCGATTGGTCCCAGTCGACAGGCAGTGGCCGGCACGTAACTGCCGATACAGGCCAGCAGCACGATGACGGCAATCTGGCGCATATAGGTCGACTTGCCGCCCATGTTGGGGCCGGTCACGATCAGCATGCGCTGGCGGCTGTTCAGACTGGTGTTGTTGGCGATGAAGGCGCCGCTGCTGGTTTCGCGCCAGCCGCGCCTGCACCACCGGATGGCGCCCGGCCTGGATCTCGATGCAGGGTTCGGCCACGAACTGCGGCGCGCACCAGTCCAGTGTCAGCGAGCGTTCGCACAAGGCCGCCAAGACTGTCGACCGTGGCCAGCGCCAGCGCCACGATTGTCAGCGGCGCCACATGGGCCTGCAACTGATCGAGCAACTGCTCGTACAGGTACTTCTCGCGCGCCAGCGCCCGCTCCTGGGCGCTCAGCGCCTTGTCTTCAAAGGCCTTGAGTTCGGGCGTGATGAAGCGCTCGGCGTTCTTGAGCGTCTGGCGGCGCCGGTAGTCGGCCGGCACCTTGTCGGCCTGGCCCTGCGTGACCTCGATGTAAAAGCCATGCACCTTGTTGAACTGCACGCGCAGATTGCGTGATGCCGGTGCGGCTGCGTTCGCGTTGTTCGAGTTCGAGCAGAAAGCCGTCGCAGTTGTCCTGGATCGCGCGCAGCTCGTCGAGTTCGGCGTCGAATCCGGTGGCGATGACACCGCCATCGCGCACCAGCGCCGCGGGGGTCTCGCTGATGGCGGCGCGCAGCAATTCGCTGCAACCCGGCGGTGCCTGCAGGTCGTGGCCGAGTTGGGCCAGCCAGCCGGGCTGATCCAGCACCAGCGGTGCCAGCTGCGCCGTCTTGTCCAGTGTGACCTGCAAGGCCACCAACTCGCGCGGGCGCACCTGGCGCAAGGCGATGCGCGCGCTGATGCGTTCGATGTCGGTGCTGCCCTTGATTGCCGTGCGCAGCTCCTGCCAGCGCCCGCCGCGCAGGGATGTGATGGCCTCCAGTCGCTGGCGCGCCGCGCTGCGTTCGCGTTGCGGTTCCAGCAGCCAGCGTTTGAGCAGGCGGCTGCCCATGCCGGTCAGGCAGGTGTCGAGCAGCGAGAACAAGGTGGGCGAGGTTTCGCCGCGCAGCGTCTGGGTCAACTCCAGGTTGCGCCGAGTTGCCGGCGGCAGCTGCACCAGATCGTCCTGCTGCTGCACCACGATGCCCTGGATATGGCTCAGCGGCCGGCCCTGCGTGTGCTCGGCGTATCCGAGCAGGGCGGCCGAAGCGGCCTGGGCCAGCGGCAGATCCTGTGCGTTCCAGGCGGCCAGGCTGGCGACCTTGAACAGCTCCAGCAGCTTGCGCTCGCCGAGCGCCGGATCGAACTGCCATTGCGGGCGTATCGTCGCCGCCACGCCGTGGGTGGCGCACCAGGCCTTGAGCCGGGTTCTCGAACGCGGGCGTCAGGCCGGCGCTGTAGAGCAACTCGCTCGGGTCGATGCGGGCGATCCAGTCGGGCATGTCGTCCGGCGCGCACTGCGCGAACTGCAGTTGTGCCTGCGTCACGCTGAACCAGGCCAGGCCGCACTGGTTGCGCGGTCCCTGGTGCACGGCCATCAGCACCGACTCGGCCTTGTCCGAGAGCAGTTCGGCGTCGGTCAGCGTACCCGGCGTGATGACCCGCACCACCTTGCGCTCGACCGGCCCCTTGGCCGTGGCCACATCGCCAACCTGCTCGCAGATCGCCACCGACTCGCCCAGCTTGATCAGCCGGCCCAGGTAGGACTCGACCGAATGGAACGGCACCCCGGCCATCACCACCGGCTCGCCAGCGGACTGGCCGCGCCGTGTCAGCGTGATGTCGAGCAGGCGCGCGGCCTTCTCGGCATCGCCAAAGAACAACTCGTAGAAGTCGCCCATGCGGTAGAGCACCAGCGTGTCCGGATGCTCGGCCTTGATGCGCAGGTACTGCTGCATCATGGGGGTGTGGGCGGAGAGGTCGGGCGGTCTTGCGGTTGGTGGTGGACTGTCTTTTTGCATCAATGACTTACTTGTATCATCGACGGGCGAGCAAGAGGTCGGCCGTCGGATACGCTGGGATTATCGTGGACTGAGCTCTGGTGGCGGTTCGATGCATGAGACTCAACTGCTTGGCTGTATTGATCAACAGTTTTTCCATTACCGCGGTAAAGTGGTAGTATCCGGGAATGCAAAAAGTGCAAACCAAACTCACCTCGCAAGGGCAGGTGTCCGTGCCGGCTCCGGTGCGCAATTATCTGCACCTGATTCCGGGGTCGGTGCTTGTCTGGACATTGGAAGGCGATCGAATCGTTGTGGAGCGTGCCAAGCGCCATAGTACGGTCGAGGTGCATCAGGCGCTGTTCTCTGAAGGCCCACAAGTCGCAGATGAGGCAAAGACGCTTGGCGAACTCAAGCAAGGCATTCGCAAACATATTCAGCGCCGGCATGCTGGCCGTTGACACCAATGTGCTGGTACGACTGTTGGCGCGCGACGATGCCAAGCAGGCGCTCGCTGCAGACCAAGCTGTGGCCAAGGGTGCGTGGATTTCACATCTCGTACTTGCCGAAGCTATCTGGGTTCTCGATGCGGTTTACGGCCGCACGGCGAAGCAACTGACTGCGGCGCTCGAACTGTTGTTGATCCACGAGACCCTGGTGCTGCAAGACGCCGATGTGGTGAGTGCTGCATTGACGCATTTCCGCGCCAAGCCTGCGCTGGGATTTTCGGATTGCTTGGTACTCGAGATTGCCCGTAAGGCCGGACATTTGCCGCTGGCCACCTTTGACAAGGCACTGGCCAAATTGTCGGGAACACAGAAACTGTAAGGGTTGAAACTGGCGGCTTGTGAATGGGTGGAACTTCTTCCGGAGTCGAGATCAAAGGTCATTCTTAGTCGATAAATGCTTAGGGAGGTTCGGAGCCAAACGCAGCGCGAACAGCAGCAGTGCGGATCCCTTCGTGCGCAATAAGGCGCTGGGCGAGCCTGTGCCCCAGGTCACACGACGTATCTGAGCGGATCGCCAGGCCGTTGGCCGAATAGTCGCATCATTCGGTGTGCCCTTGATCGCTCTGGCGTGCGCTGCTTGCCGTGCCACGTTGTTGCATCTTCACCGGGATAACCCGCTGGCCATGCAGCACTTGAATGCGTTGGCCTTGGCGTTTGCAGAGCCCGGGCGATTCCGCGACGTGCTCCACTGCGAAGTCGATTAAGGTGCGTATCTCGACCGAGATGTGCCGGCGACACTGGAACGCGATGTTGACGCGCAGCCGCGACAGATCCCGAGTTCGGCGGTCATATGCGCGGCGTCAGGACTGCACTATTTCAGACTGTTGGACAGGAAGGCATGCAAACGCTCGCTGCGGGGTTGCTGCAGCACGACCTTGGGATCGCCTTGCTCCTCGATCTGGCCCTGGTGCAGGAATACCACCTGGTTGCTCACCTCGCGCGCAAAGCCCATCTCGTGGGTCACGACAATCATCGTGCGACCTTCTTCGGCGACCGAGCGCATGACGCGCAGCACCTCGCCGACCAGTTCCGGGTCGAGCGCCGAGGTGGGCTCGTCGAACAGCATCACCTTGGGCTCCATCGCCAGCGCACGGGCGATCGCCACGCGCTGCTGCTCGCCGCCCGACAGATGGGCCGGGTACGCATCCTTGCGGTGGTAAACACCGACACGCTGCAGGTAGCGTGTGGCGCGCTCGAGCGCGTCTCGGCCTTGGACAGGCCCAAGCGCATGGACCGGGGCCTCGATCACGTTCTCCAGCGCCGTCATGTGGGACCACAGGTTGAAGTGCTGAAACACCATCGACACGTGGCTGCGCAGACGCTGCAGTTGCTGCGGCGTGCGGACCTTCAGCGTGCCGTCGCGATCGCGCAACCAGGTCCAGCTTCTCGCCATCGAGCGCGATGCGCACCGGCATGCGGCTGCTCCAGCAGATTCAGGCAGCGCAGGAAGGTGCTCTTGCCCGAGCCGCTGGAGCCGATCATCGAGATCACGTCGCCGGCCTGCGCAGTCACGCTGACGCCCTTGAGCACCTCGTTGTTGCCGAAGCGCTTGTGGATGTTGTCGGCCTGCAAGTAGATGGAGGTGGTCATGGTCTGGCGGTGTGGATCGGGAAACGCTGCGTTTCAGGGGCTGAGCAGGTTGCCGGAACGTGCAAACTGTGGTGCCGGCGATCTTGGCCAGGCGTTTTCCGGGTTGTGCCCAGCGGGAACCGCAGCGGGCGTACATCACGCCGTCCGAGTGGCAGCGCAGCGTGGTGATGGCCCCGCTGGCCGGGTCCACGAGGTCGGCCATGGCGTCGCCCGCAGACACCCGCTCGCCGCTGATGCGGTGAAAGACGACGACGCCGGCGCATGGCGCCGTGACCGGCTCCGATGCCTGCCAGTGGCGTCGCCTGGCACAGCGGCTGCGGAGCTGGCGCGGCGGGCTCGTCTGCCAGCACGCCGCGGCGGCGCAGGAAGTCGATCAAGGCATCGGCATCGCGCTCGTGCCAGCGCGTGACTGGTGTCGGCCTCACCCCGCAGCTCGACGGTCGCGGCGAAACAGGCCAGATCGATCGGCCGCCCCGGAAAGCGCTGCTGCAGCAGTTAGCCAGGGCGGGAGCAGGCCTCGTCGAACGGCCAGTCACCCGACTCGGTCGCCAGCAGGACGGCCTGTGCGCCCAGTAGCGGCGCCAGTTGCTCGGCCATGACGCGCTGTCGGTGTCAGTGCGTAGAGGTGCATCACGGCCTCGGTGTCGCAGTGCAGGTCCAGCACCACGTCGGCGTCGATGGCCAGCGCCAGCAGCTGCTTGCGCAGGTCGCTGCGCGGCTGTTGCCGGGGCCAGCGCGTCGGCTGCGCTCGCGCAAGCGCGGCGCGGATCAGGGCCGTGTTGCGCGGCCGCGTCGTGCGCCGAGCGCGGCCTGCACCGCGGCAGCCGCTGCCTTGGCCAGATCGGCGTAGTCGCGGTTGAAGTTGCGCCCGTCGCTCAGGTCGAAGCGGCCCTGGTGCTGTCCCAGCACGTGCTGGGACAGGCCGAGCGGATTGGCGAAGGGCACCAGCACGCACCTCGCCGCGCAGCTGGCCCCGCGCCTCGAGCTGCGCCAGCTGCTGGCTGCAGCTGCCGGGCCACCAGCATCGCGGGCACCTCGTCGGCATGCAGTGCGGCCTGGATGTAGGCCTTGGGGCCGTGTCGCCGGGTGTGCCGAAACGCAGCACCTGCGAGGTCGTGCCGGGTGTCCGGGGCGTGTTGCTCGTGAGCGCGATGGTTTCGAGTTGCATGAATGGGAAGCGGGAGGAGGGTCTCAGGCCCGGGCATCGGCGGCCGCCACCAGCGACTGCGGTTGCAGGTGGCGCAGGTAGCGCCGTTCTCGAGCAGCCGGAAACCGCCGACCAGGGTGAAGGTGAGGACGAAGTAGATCGACGGCGGCGATCCCGAAGGACTCGGTCACCAGCAGGTGGTTGGCGTAGACATCGCGCGCCACGCGCGTGATGTCGACCAGCGTCACGGTGCTGGCGATCGCGGTGGCGTGCATCAGGCCGACGACCTCGTTGCTGTACTGCGGCAGTGCGCGGCGCAATGCGCTGGGCAGCAGCATGCGGCGTGTACAGCCGCCAGGCCGTCCAGTCCGTAGGCCGCGCGCTGCCTCGATCTCGCCCGTGGGTGTGGCTCTGCAGCGCGCCGGCGAAGATCTCGGTGGTGTAGGCGGTGGTGTTCAGCGTGAAGGCCAGCCAGGCGCAGAACCAGGCGTTCTTGCAGCAGCACCCAGGCCGCACTTTCGCGCACTGCCTCGAACTGCGCCAGGCCGTAGTACATGATGAACAGCTGCACCAGCAGCGGCGTGCCGCGCAGCACGTAGGTGTAGAACCAGACCGGCATGCCAGAGCCAGCGCCGCGCAGACACGCGGGCCACCGCCAGCGGCACCGCCAGCACGAAACGAGCTGGCCAGGCTGATGCGCCAGCAGCAGCAGCGTGGTCCGGATGCCCCGCACATACTGGGGCAGGCTGTCGACGATGATGTTGCCAGTCCATGTCAGAACTGCGCCTTCTTCACGCCCAGGCTGTAGCGCGCCTCGAGCCGCGACAGCACCAGGATCGAGACGGTGGTCAGCGTCAGGTAGATCAGGGCGACCGCGACGTAGAAGGTGAATGGCGCGCGCGTGGCGGCAGCGGCCAGGCCGGCCCGGTGCACCATGTCGTCGAGCCCGATGATGGACACCAGCGCCGTGGCCTTGATCATGATCAGCCAGTTGTTGGCAAAGCCGGGGATGGCGTGCCGCACCATCTGTGGCAGCACGATGCGTCGCAACACCTGGCCGCCGCGGTCATGGCATAGGCCTGTCGCCGCCTCGGCCTGGCCCTTGGGCACGGCCAGAATGGCGCCGCGGAAGGTTTCGGTCAGGTAGGCGCCGAAGATGAAGCCGATCGTCAGCACGCCGGCGGCAAACGGCGGAATGTCGATGTAACCCCAGCCCTACGCGGTCTGCAAGCAGGTTGATGCCGATCTGGCCGCCGTAGAAGATCAGCAGCATCAGCACCAGCTCGGGCATGCCGCGGATCAGCGTGGTGTAGACCTCGGCGCACCAGCGGGCCGCGCGCGAGCCCGACAGCTTGGCCGCTGGCGCCGGCAGGCCGAACACGCCGGCGAGGAACAGCGACAGCGCCGAGACCTGCAGTGTCAGCACCAGGCCTTCGAGGATGGCAGGCAGATAGCCGTAGAACATGGGAGTGTGTGTTGGTGCAATGGCGGTGGACACACGCGCTGGCGTTGCCAGCGCGCGCGTGCCGTGTGCCTGTTACTCGCCGCGGATGTCGACGTCGAAATACTTGTCGTTGATGGTCTTGTAGACGCCGTTGACGGTGATGGCCTTGAGCGCAGCGTTGACCTTGGTGCGCAACGCGTCTTCGCCCTTGCGCATGGCGATGCCGACACCGCCGCCCTGGGCCGCACCACCGAGCGTCACTGGCGCGCCGACCTGCGGCTGAAGTCCTTGCCCTCGGGCGACTTCAGAAACGCCGAGGTGGCCGCCAGCGACGAGCCGAAGCCGATGTCGCCACGTCCCGCGGCAAGCTCCATCGTGACGTCGGCTTCCTTGGCGACCAGAAGCACTTCGCTGTCCTTGTACTGCTCGAGCACGAAACGCGCACGCGGCGTGTTGCGGGTGACGATGATCTTCTTGCCCTTCGCTGAAGCCGGTGTGACCTCCTTGAGGCTACCGGTCTTGCCGATCCATGTCGAAGGAATGTCGTAGTAGGAGTCGCTGAAATCGGCCGACTTCTTGCGCTCCTCGGTGATCGACATCGATGCCACGATCATGTCGAACTTCTTCGCGTTAAGCGCGGGCATCATGCCGTCCCACTCCTGCGACACCATCGTGCAATCCGCCTTCATCTGGGCGCACAGGGCGTTGGCGATGTCGATGTCGAAGCCGGAGAACTTGCCATCCGGGCTCATCTGCGAAAACGGCGGGTAGTTGGCTTCGACTCCGATGCGGATCTTGGCCCAATCGGGCGCCTGGGCGCTGGCGTACGTGGAAAGGGCGAGGGCCGTCATCAGCATCGAGGCGGCGGCGATTCTGCGGATCATGGGGAACTCCTGGAAGGTGAATGCGTTGGAAAAGGGCGCCGGGTGATTGTGTACCAATATTTACATATTTGCAATATATGAAAATAACAGACCTACCTGTGGATGCCTGTCCCGGGACTGGCGTACATTCGACAGGCTCACCCGCTCCCCATTGCCCATCACCATGCCGCGTACATCGAAGTCCCCGTCCACAGTGCGTTCAGCGAATGCCGCACTCGTGGAGACTAATTTTGCGCAGTCCCCGCTGGGCCAGATGCTGCGCCGGGTATTGCTGGAGGCGCGGGGGTCGAATGCCACCATTGCCGATTTTCTGTTGCGCAATCCGGTGCGGGCCACGGCCTGGGGCATCGAGGAACTGGCAGCACACACCGGCACATCGACAGCCACGTTGAGCCGGTTCGCGCGCACCGTCGGCTTCGGTGGATTTGCGGCACTGCGCGCGGGCATGGCCGATGCCTTGCAGTCCACGATGCCGCCGGTGTACCAGCCGGTCGAGAAGCTCAGGGACGCGCTCGGACGTGCCGGGTCTGCAGCGCCAGCCGAACACCCTGTCATTGCCGAAAGCCTGGAGGTCAGCCTTGTCAATCTGCGCGCCACTGCCGCCGGGCTGGAGCCGCGCCATCTGGTGGCGATCGCGCAGCGGATCCTGGCGGCACATACCGTCTACACACTGGGATTCGGCCTGAGCGCACATCTGGCGGCCATGTTGTCACTGGACCTGCAACCGTTCTGCAAACAGGTCATCAACGTGGTGGAGTTCGGCGGCACCGAAGTTGCGGCCGGGCGGCTGATGAACATCTCTGCGCAGGATCTGCTAGTCGCGGTTTCCTTTCCGCGTTATGCGCATGACGCCGTGACGCTGTGCCGCTACGCGCGCGACCGTGGCGCACAGGTGATCGTCGTCACCGATTCGATGGCGTCCCCGCTGGTGCCGTCGGCACATGACACCTTGCTGGCGGCGGCGACACATCCGGTGTTGTCCAGCAGCTCCACGGCCGCGCTGCTGGTCATCGAGGCACTGGTGACGAGCCTGATGCTCAGCGGCCACGACCACGTGCGCCAGGCCGAGAAGCTCACCGAGGCCATCGCCGCCTACATGGTCCACGGCAAGCCGGAGGAGGCGACGGCACGCGGCCGAGCGGCGCGCAGGCGTACGCTCAAACGCTAAGAACGGCGGATCACAGTCGGAGCTGACGGGCCGGACCCCCGAGGGTATATCTGGGCGCGGATATCGGCGCGGCGCGCAGACAACAGCGGTGGATGAATCGCACGACTAATTGCCCGCGGCCCGTGGTCCGGTCAGCTGCCATGAAACGACGTCGGTCAACTCTGCGGCATGCGCCACGGCCTTGGGATTGCACCGCATTACTTCTGCAACGAGGGCCTCGCACAGCAATTGAACGGCGGCATAACTCGACGGCAGCACGGCGTGTGCAGCCGACGCGAACAGACGCAGGTCCGCTTCGTTGGCCAGCGGCGCGGCATGCGAGTCGACAATGGCCAGCACCCGCGCACCGCGTTCGCGTGCAATCCGGGCCAGCTTGGCCGTGTCCAACGAATAACGCGGCATGCTGATCGCGACCATGACGTCGCCCTTGCCGATGTTGCTCATCCGGCTCGCGGCCTGTTCCGTACCGCCCTGGGCGGCCAGGGTTGTGACGGAATAGCTGAATGGGGTCAAGGCATCTGCGAGCCAGCCGCAGACATGGGTCGTTAGACCGAATCCCAAGACGTAGATGCGACCGCGTGTGTGCAACATCTTTGCCGCGTTGGTCAGGGTCTGCTCGTTGTTCTCGCGGGTCAGTTGCTCCAGATTGGCACAGCCCATGGCGACGTACTGCTCCGGTTGTGAGAGACGGCTACGATGCTGTTCTTCGCGCAGCTTGTTCACCGGGTCGATCGAATCGCGCATGGCTGCCGCCATATCCGCTTTCAGCGATGCGAATCCGTCATAACCGGCCGCCCGCGCCAGACGGTTCACGCTGGCCGCTGAACTCCCGGCCAATCTGGCGATGTCCTGCATGGGGATGGTAGCCGCCTGGGCCGCATTGCGCAGCATCCACTGCGCGACTACGGCCAGCGCCGGTGGTACGGTATGGGCCGCTTCGCGGATCCGGTCCAGCGGATGGTTGTTCATCATGGTTGCATGGTTGCAAGGTTGTTTGCGCCACTCTATCACCGGGCAGGCAGACACAGCAGCGGGGAAACTCCGCTTCAGGTGTTTCCCCGCCTGCCCGCGGTGTTCTGCCACGCCCTGGATCTAGTTCGGCGCGATGCAGGCTCCGGTGCAGGGTTTGACCGACAGCGTCACACCGCTGTAGCTGATCCTGTCGCCCCAGCCGCGAAATACGGTTGCCGGCGCCCGACTGGCGGTGATGCTGTAGAAGGGCGCCGATTGGCCGCTGGTGCCTTCGGTTGTTCCGAACGCCTTGGCGGCGCCGGTCAGGCCCATGTTCTGCGCCATCTTCAGGAAGTTCTTGGTGCCCGATTCCTGCACCCGGTTCTGGGTCACGAGCGGGGCGCCTGCCACGGCCTGCAGCAGGGGCTTGGAACCGGACAAGGCAACGCGCATGTTGCCTGCGCCATCGATATCGATCACGTCGCCCTCGGTCAGATAGTGGACCTGGACGTTGTCGATGCTGTAGTTCCCGGCCGGGCTCCCGGCGGCAGCGGCGGTGCGGGCGTCGACGACGAATACACCGGCTTCTCCGACCACCGTCATGCGCGTGCCGCCACCATTGGGGAGGCGGCCCACGACCAGCGCGGTGTTCTCGTCGACTCCAAAGCCGTAGTCCACGCCACCTTCCTTGACCAGTCGGATCAGCCGTCCTTCACGGGAACGGTTCGTGAAATGCGAGTCCAGCGGACCGAACTCGAAAAAGCCCAGGCCGCCTCCGGGATAGCGGATTCCCGTCGTACCCGCGTCCGCGATGGTCGGCCCGCTGCCGTCGACGAAGCCATTGGCCAGCGCCTGCCAGGAGTCGCCGCCGGCGATCATCGGAACCGAGGTCCCCTTCCAGAGGCCGCCGGTCTGGGCGGAGTCGCCGGCACTGGTGCCAGAGACAACCAGCTTGCCGCTCTGATAGCGCTCGCGCAGCACGCGTATTTGGTTGCTGAGCACCGTGTAGGCGCCGCTTCCGTCACGGGTGATGAACGACTCGAGGTGGCGCGCCTGGTCGCCTCCGGTGAAGAAAATACCGTCGAGCTGTCCCAGCGTCCGGTCGAACTCCGCGGCGTTCTGGCTGCACATGCTCAATTGCAGGTCAGCGAGGTCGGGAAATACCTGGTCCATGTGGAAGTAGCTTCCGACGGAGGCGGTATTCGCGTAGGCGGTGTAGTAGATCGGCAGGTTCTGGCAGCCGGCGGCATCGATGGCCTTGCGCATGCCACCATCCGCCGGCAACCAGACCACGTTCGCACCTGCAGACTTGAGCGCGTAGTAGTTGATGTCCCGATCGTTGTACGGGTTTTCGGTGGAGGCCGTCACGATGCCGATCGTGGGCTTCTTCCCGCCCGCCATGACAGTCGCCGAACGCACGAACTCACGGTAGATGTCCACCGTGGGTCTGTCGTTCAGAAACACGACGGATCGGCCCTGGATCCGTCGGTTGCGTCGGTCGGGCACCAGGGTGTCGACGAAAGTGTGACGCAGCGCAGCAAGCTGGGTCGGCGTCAGGCCCAGCGTCAGGCCCGGGGCCGGTGGAGTTCCGTCCTGGGCCAGCTTGATCAGCCGGAATTCGGCCCGGAAGTTGGGCGTGGTCTCGACGCCCGTGGCATTGCGGCGGTACAGGATGGGGGTGAGCCCGTACAGGCGCTGCAACTCGCGCAGCACGACGAGCACCTTCTCCCTGTCCTCGGGCACCTGGAAGGTGGCGCCGGCAACCGTGTTGATGTTGGCGTCCGACATCAAGCAGAACTTGCCGTTGGTGCTGGACGCAGATGCGTCGCCATTGAGGCCGTCACACATCGCGGCAATGACGAGCAGCCAGTCGGTATGGTTGCCGCTGCTCCAGAACGCCAGGCCATCGGCGAACAGGGGCTTGCCATCGTCGAACTGCGCATATGTGAGACCAGTGTTGTTGCGCCCCGGGGTATTCAGCCGTGTCATGAGCGAATTGCTCAGCGAGGCCTTGATGTCGGCCGGGATCAACGACGCGGGCAGCACATTGAGCCGGTTGATGCGTTCGCTGGTGATGCTGTAGGTAAAAGTCGGCAAGGTGACGGCCGGGTCGAACAGCACCTGGTCCAGCGTGAGGCCCGCGAACGCCGGGTCGCCGCTGACGATGTCCGACCAGGGTTTGCTGCAATAGGTGCTCTGTCCCGCACCGTTGAAGCTCGAGCAGTTGTGGATGCCGCCTCCGATGACGATGTTGTTGACCGACGGCATCGTGTTGATGATGGCACGTGCCTCGGCGGCGCCCTGGATCCTGGCCACCAGTCGCATCCCCGTCTCCGGCGTGGCCAGCGCCGGTGGATTGGTGCCGAAGGCCCAATCGAAAACCTGGGTTGCCGAGACCCCGCTCATCGCAACGGCCTTCGCCAGCGCGTTCAGAGGACCGTGCAACTCGCTGCCGACCTGTATTCCGTTGTTCGTGTCCAGGTCGCTGTCCATGGCCTGCAGGACCTGGGCGAGCTTTGTCGCCTCTGCGCTGGTGATGCTGTCGGAATCCGTCACCAGGCTCAGCAAAGACATGACGGTCTGTGCCGGGGCGTTGCCCAGCTCCAGCTTGCCGATACTGAAGCGGACCGTATCGCCGGCGCGGTATTGAAAGCTGCCGCCATTGCCGGTGCGGCCGCTCAAACCGGAGCTGGTGACATAACTGACATTCTCGATGTCTGTTAGTTGCCCGGCCAGTGGTTGGGGTTCGGCCGGGGTATCCGGTCCGTTGCCGCCACCGCCACATGAAGCCAGAAACATGGCACACACAAGCGCGGTCGAAGTGGGGACGAATTTCATGGTGACTCCTGGATGAGGAATGCCCGACGGCCCAATGCCAGGCAAAGACTGACCCTGCCCGACTGATTCGGACCGGCTCGGACGGTGATGGGTAGGTTGTCGGACCGCCGCCCTGGCTGAGGCGTCGGATCCGCAAGCTTGTTACGGCGGTTGCGGCTGGCCGGCAGGTGGTGCGGCTGGCGCACCCGCTGTCTGCATGGCGTCGCCGCAGCGGCGCGGAAGATGGTGGCGGTACCGGTGTTGCTGGTGCGGCATTCGAATGCTCCTCATGGCGGCTGGCTCAGCGGAACACCTGGGTGGCGGCAGCTTCACCCTGGCGCACCCAACCGCGGTACATGCCTGGTGAATTGAAGGCGAACGTCAGCGTTCCGTCGGCGCCGATGGCGATCAGTCCCCCCTCGCCACCGAGCGACTGCAGGTTCTGGTGCACGGTCGCGCCGGCAGCCATTGCCAGTGGCTGGGCGCCATACGCCATGCGCGCATGCACGTCGTAGCAGGCGCTGGCGCGCAGAAAGTGTTCCCCGGTGCCGGTGGCCGATACCGCGCAGGTGGTGTTGTTCGCATAGACCCCGGCGCCAGGCACCGGCGAGTCGCCAAGGCGCCCTGGCCGCTTGTTGGTCATGCCCCCGGTGGACGTGGCCGCTGCCAGATTTCCGAGGCAGTCGAGTGCGACGGCGCCGACGGTTCCGAATTTCACGGCGTTGGTGGCGGCTGCTGGAATGCCCGCCATGCTGTGGTCCAGCACACTGCGGCTGGCATCGCTGGCCCGAACCGATTCGAGTTGCGCAAGCCGGTGGCGCGTGAAGAAGTGCTGGTTGGGCACTGCGGCAAGACCCGCATGCTCCGCGAATTGCTCTGCACCATGGGCCACCTGCAGCACATGGCGTCCATCCTCGAGCATGGCCCGCGCAGCGAGCACCGGATTGCGGATCCGTCGGACTGCTGCAACGCCGCCGGCCCGCAGATGCGCGCCTTCCATCACCGCTGCATCGAGCTCATGGTCGCCGTCGGCATTCATAACGGCGCCTACGCCTGCATTGAAAACCGGTGCATCTTCCAGCACCACGACGGTAGCGCAAACCGCATCGAGCGCACTGCCGCCTCGCTGCAATACCGCCTGGCCGGCAAGCAGCGCCCGGTGCATGGCGTTTTCGTGTTCGGTGGTGTCTGTGCCGCGTGCCACGGTGCCTGCACCGCCATGGAGGGCGAGAACGTAGTTCATGCTGTTGCGTGGGATTGGAGGATCTTGGCGAGAAAGGCGCGGGTGCGGGCATGCTCGGGTTGCTCGAAGAACCGGCCGGCCGGCTGTGTTTCGACGATGCGTCCGGCCTCCATGAAGACGACGCGGTCGGCGACCTGACGGGCAAAACCCATCTCGTGCGTGACGACGATCATCGTCATGCCTTCGCGTGCCAGGTCGTGCATCACGTCGAGCACTTCGCCGACCATCTCGGGGTCCAGCGCGGAGGTTGGTTCGTCGAACAGCATCAGTTCGGGTGCCAGTGCCAGCGCGCGCGCAATCGCGACTCGCTGCTGCTGACCGCCGGAGATCTGGCCCGGAAACTTGTCGGCCTGTTCGACGATGTGTACACGATCGAGCAGGGCCAGTGCCATGGTGCGGGCCTGCGCAGGCGTTGCCTTTTGCACCAGCGTCTGCGCCAGCATCACGTTGTGAAGCACGGTCAGGTGCGGGAACAGGTTGAATTGCTGAAACACCATGCCGATGCGCAAGCGGGCTTTGGTGGCCTGTGTCGATGCGCCGAGTGCGATGCCATTGAAGCTGATCTGCCCCTGCTCATGTTGCTCTATCTGGTTTACGCAACGGATCAGCGTGGACTTGCCCGAACCCGACGGCCCGCAAATCACGATCTTCTCACCGCGCTGGATCTCCAGATGGCAGTCGTGCAGGGCCTGGAAGGATCCGAACCACTTGTTCAGACCGGTGATGCTCAGTAGCGCTTGTGTACCCATTCATTTCAGCGCGTAGCGCCGCTCCAGAAAACGTCCATATTGGGCGATGCCGATCCCGATGACCAGGTACACCGCGCTTACCACGATGTACATCTCGACGAAGTAAGGCCGCCAGTCGGGGTCGCTCATGGCCAGCTTCAGCGCGCCAGTCATGTCGTAGATGTTCACGATGGCGACCAGCGAGGTATCCTTGACCGCGCCAATGAAGTTGTTGGTCATCGGTCCTATGGTGATGCGCAGTGCCTGGGGCAAGACGATGTGATTCAGCGCCTGCCAGGGTGTGATGCCGAGTGCATGTGCGGCTTCGTATTGACCCTTGACGACGGCTTGCAGGCCGCCCCGGAACACTTCAGCCAGATAGGCGCACGAGAACATCGTCAGGCAGATCGCGATGCGTGCCATCATGTCCATCCGCCATTGCGCCGGCAGCAGCAGGGGAAGCACGAAGGCGCCGAAGAACAGCAGGGTGATCAGAGGCACGCCGCGGATAAGTTCGATGTATCCGATGCAAAACCAGCGCACGAGGGGCAGACGCGAGCGGCGTCCCAGCGCAAGCGCAATGCCGATCGGAAACGCCGCCATGGTCGAAACCGCCGCAAGCAACAGGGTCAATGGAAGTCCGCCCCACAAGTCGGTCGACACCGACTGGAGTCCGGCAACTCCGCCCTTGAGAAGCGTTACGAACGCCGCTACCGCGAACACCAGCAACAACGCGCCGCGGCGGCCGAAGAAGGACGGCCGGGCTGCAGTGCCCAGACAGACGAGCAGCAGGCCACTGGCCAGGATGGGCCGCCACTGCAATTCCTGCGGATAGCGGCCGAGCAGCACGAGCCGACCCTTCTCGGCCAGAACGCTCCAGCAGGCTCCGGAGGCGACACGACAGGCAGCCGGGTCGCCCGTTGTCACGGCGTGGACGACAGCCCACTGCAGGATCGACCAGCCGGCCCAGGCGAGTGCCACAAAAAGGGCCAGTGACAGCACGCTGGCCCCCGTGCCGGGGAACAAGGCGTTGCGCAGGCGCTGCGCCAATCCTTCCGACGGAGGCGCGAAACCGGAATTCGAAACCAAGGTGTTCATGTCAGCGCTCGCGGATCTGTACACGGGAATTGACGAACCCCATGAGGATTGCGGTCAGGAGATTGAGCACCAGGTACACCAGCGCGATGACGGCGATGCATTCAATGGCCTGACCAGTCTGGTTCATCGCGGTGGTTGCGACCGAAACGATGTCCGGGTAACCGACTGCCACGGCCAGTGAAGAGTTCTTGATGGTGTTCATGGCAAGGCTGGTGTAAGGCGGAACCATGACACGCAGTCCTTGCGGCAGGACCACGTTGAACAGGGACTGGCGCCAGGTGAGGCCGGTTGCATGCGCCGCTTCCCATTGCCCGCGGGGGACCGCCTGCAATCCGGCGCGTACCACCTCCGCGCAATAGGCGGAGCCGTAAATGGACAATGCCAGCACCAGTGCAATCCACTCCGGCGTCAGCACTGCCCCGCCGCTGAAGCCAAATGTGCCTTGCTCCGGATGGTGCCAGTGGATTGGCAGCAGCAGCCACAGCACGGCGATTGCCGCAACACAGACAACCCGCAGCATCAACGCCAGGCCGACAGTCAAGCGACGCGCCTGAAGCAGGCCGACCCACACAAGCAGCGCGCTGCCGGTCACGGCGATCGCCAATGCCACATCGGGATCCGGCTGTGCGACGATGAGTCCGCCCTTGGTCAGGTAGAGCCAATTGCCCCAATGGGCGGCCCGGTCCGCCGTGGGCAGCAACTCGGTCAGTGCAAAGTACCAGAGCAGCACTTGCACCAGCAGGGGCACATTGCGTACCAGGTCGACATACGATTGCGCGACTTTGCACAGCAACACATGCCGGCTGATCTGGGCAATGCCGATTCCAAGGCCAAGGACCGTCAGCAGCAAGACAGCCGGCAACGCTGCACGCAGCGTGTTGACGACGCCGGTCAGGAAGGCGCGCCAGTAGGGATCGGCCATGTCGTAGGGCAGCAGCCCTTCCGAGATGCCAAATCCTGCGATGTCGCGCAGGAAACCGAAGCCGGCCGCGATTTGGCGCTCTTGAAGGTTGGTGTGGGCGTTGTCGATCAACCACCATGCGCAGAACACCACAAGCGCAAGGACTGCGCCCTGAGCAGCGAACGAGCGCAGGTTGGCGGAACGGCGAACCGAGACAGCCGGTTGCATCGTCAGACCTGCTTTCGATCAGCGCAACGGGGGCGACATCATCAACCCACCCTGGGTCCACAGATTCATGTAGCCCCGCGGCAGTTTGATATTCGAGTTCTTGCCGAGGTTGCGATCGAAGCTGTCGCCATAGTTGCCCACCGACTTGACGATACGGTAGCCCCAGTCCTTGTCCAGCCCGAGGGACTTGCCGGTGTCGTCGGAGGCGCCGACAAAACGGCGGACCGAGGGGTCGGTGCTGCTGGCCTTGAGCGCGTCGACGTTCTTCTGGTCAATGCCCAGTTCCTCTGCTTCGATCATCGCGTTGAGCGTCCACTTGACAATGGCAAACCACTCATCGTCGCCGCGGCGTACCGCCGGGCCGAGGGGTTCCTTCGAGATCAGTTCCGGCAGGATGATGTAGTCATCTGGATTCTTCAGTTCCTTGGCCTTCAGCACCGCCAGTGCGCCGTTGTCGCCGGTATATGCCTGGCAGCGACCACTGGCAAACGCCTGTTGTGCCGCTTCAGGCTGGTCAAAGACGATCGACTTGTACTGCAGCTTGTTGGCACGGAAGTACTCCGCCAGCGTACGCTCGGTGGTGGTGCCCGAGTCCACGCAAATCGTGGCGCCGCCGAGTTGCCGGATGCTGTTCAGGCCCGGCTTTTTCTTGGCGATGAAAGCCTGTCCGTCGTAGAAGTTGATGCCGGCCCATACCAGGCCCAGTGATGTGTCGCGGCTGTAGGTCCAGGTGGTATTGCGCGCCAGCAGGTCGATCTCGCCGCCTTGCAGCGCAGTGATGCGGGTCTGCGAACTGGTCGGCACGAATTTCACTTTGCCGGGGTCGCCCAGTACCGCGCTGGCCACCGCGCGACACAGGTCCACATCCAGGCCGGACCAGTTGCCGTTGCCGTCGGCCAGTGCAAATCCGGCACGACCGGTATGTACGCCACAGGACACGACACCGTTTGCACGAACGCCATCGAGGACCTTGCCGGCATATGCCGAGGGAGCGCCTGCCAGCAGCAATGCGACAGCAGCGGAGTGGGTGAGCAGCTTCAGTTTCATTGGGTTTCTCCAGAGTTGATGAATAAATTATTTCACAAAAACAATTAATCTGAAAATGATTATTCACTAGGGGTTTGCCCGTATGAGGTTGGGAACGGGTCGATTGCGCGACGTGTGCACCGGCGTGGACCCATTCGCTCTTCGTCGGGATGTTGGACGCGCATGCCGCGACCGCGCCGCGGGTTCGGCGCCCGGACTGCGAACGCCGGGCGTCGTCAGGTGGACGGCGAACCCCAGGCGGCTTCGTCATCCATCCTGAGGGGCGGCGTTCGCCGCTCCTGGTCTACCGCGGTCGCGTGAAGTTCGATGCGCCGACGATGGCCATTCGTGCGACGCGGCCGGTTGCAGCTACTTGTGAGTCGACAGCAGAATGCTGGTCTCGGTATTGGAGATGCCCTGGGTCGCCCGGATGGTATTGAGCACCCGGTCAAATGCCTCGAGGGTTTCGGTTCTGAGTTCCGCGATCAGATCCCATCGGCCATTGGTGGTGTGTAACGCAACGACATTGGGGTGTCCGCGCAGACCCCGGCGGACGGCATCACCATGGTGTCCCACGACCTCGATGCTCATCATGGCGCGGATGCGATGCGCCTCGGCCTCGGGGCGCAAGCGAACTGAATACCCGACGATCGTGCCTTCGGCTTCCAGCCGGGCGATCCGGTTCTGCACGGTCGCGCGAGCCACACGCAATTTCTTGGCGATGGCGACCACCGACTGACGAGCGTCGTCGCGCAAGAGTGCTAACAGTTGCCGGTCAGTATCGTCCATATCGAGCATTATGTAATCCGAAGTTGTCGAAATGTGTCATTCATAAAACTAATTGTCAACTTGAGTACTTCAATCTGGCATGTGTTGACGAAATAATTCCCGGCCGGCTGCGATCGGCAGCCATCCAGAGGAAACAGAAATGACTCGTTTTGTAGATGTACCCACCATGTCGCGCCTGGTAGCAGGAAATCGGTGTCACCCAGTTCATCGCCGAGTTGGCCCGTGCCATCGAGCAGGACTTCGTGCGTTGGACCGACTTCGACAAGTCGGCCCGCGTTGCCAACCATTCCGAGATCGGTGTGATCGAACTGATGCCGGTCGTCGAACGCCACGCGCTACGCCTTCAAGTACGTCAATGGCCACCCGACCAATACCGCGCAGGGCCTGTACACGGTGATGGCCTTCGGCGTGCTGGCCGATGTCGAGACCGGCTATCCGGTGACTGCTGTCCGAGCTGACCGTGGCCACCGCACTGCGTACCTGCGCCACGTCGCTGATGGCGGCGCGCGCGCTGGCGCGCCCGGATGCGCGCCGCATGGCGCTGATCGGCAACGGCGCGCAAAGCGAGTTCCAGGCGCTGGCCTTTCACAGCCAGCTGGGCATCGACGAGATTGCCGTCTTCGACGTGGACCCGCGCGCGACCGACAAGCTGATCCGCAACCTGGCGGCCTATCCGGCGCTGCAGATCATCCGCGCCAGCTCGACCGCCGAGGCGGTGCGCGGCGCCGACATCGTGACCACGGTCACCGCCGACAAGGCCTACGCCACCATCCTGACTCCCGACATGATCGAGCCAGGCATGCACATCAACGCCGTCGGCGGCGATTGCCCGGGCAAGACCGAACTGCACGCCGATGTGCTGCGCGGCGCGCGGGTGTTTGTCGAGTACGAGCCGCAGACGCGCATCGAGGGCGACATCCAGCAGTTGCCGCGACGACTTCCCGGTGGTCGACCTGTGGCGGGTGCTGGCCGGCACTGTGCCTGGCCGCCAGAGCGCCGACGCAGGTGACGGTGTTCGACTCGGTCGGATTTGCGCTGGAAGACTATTCGACGCTGCGCTATGTGCTGGCCTCGGTCGAACGCCTGGATCTGGGCCTGGACGTCGAACTGGTCCCTTCGGCCGACGATCCGAAGGATTTGTTCCGCCATACGCGCAGCGGTTCGACCCGGGCCGCGTTGCGCCGCGTCGCCTGATCGACGTACGACGTCAAGGAGTCACGATGCCCGGTATCCGATCCCTGCAGGCGCCCGCGGCCGTGGTCATGGTGCGTCCGCACCGGTTCACGCCCAATGCCGAGACTGCAGCCGACAACACGTTTCAGACTGACCCGGGGTATGGCCTTGCCATGACGGTGGCCGAGGCTGCGCATCGCGAAGTCACGCAGGCCGCATTGAGCCTCGAGAACGCAGGGGTGCGCGTACATCTTTTTGAGGACTTCGGCGACAACGACACGCCTGATTCGGTGTTTCCCAACAACTGGTTCTCCACCCATCCGGGCGGGCACGTGGCGATCTACCCGATGGCGATGCCGAGCCGGCGCCGCGAACGGCGCGGCGACGTGATCGAGATGCTCAAACGCGAGTACCGGGTGCAGGACGTAATCGACTATTCGGGTCTGGAGCAGGACCGCTTGTTCCTCGAAGGCACGGGCGCCATGGTTTTCGACCATATGGCTCGTGTGGCCTACACCGCGCGATCCAACCGCGCCAATCCGGTGGCACTCGAGCGCTTCTGCACCCATTTCAACTTTGAGCCGATGCTGTTCGACAGCGCAGACCCGGCGGGGCGGCCGATTTACCACACCAACGTGCTGATGTGCGTGGCGACCGAGTTTGCGCTGGTGGGCCTGCAGGCGATCACGGATCCCTTTCGGGCGCAAGCGGTACGGGAACGCCTGGAGGAGACCGGGCGCGACGTAATCGTCCTGAGCGCAGGGCAGATCGCCGAATTTGCCGGCAACGCGATCGAACTATCCAGTCGTGACGGGCGCATCCTGGCGTTGTCACAGCGCGCATTCGATAGTCTGCAGCCCGGGCAGAGGCAAATCATTGCGCGTTCGGCCGTATTGATGCCGTTGTCAGTGCCGACCATCGAGATGGCCGGTGGATCCGTGCGTTGCATGATCGCCGGTATTCACCTCTCGAGCAGGGCGCCGGGTCCCTGACACTGCCGCCTGAAGCCGGGGCCAATGGCCTGCGCGCGTTCAGGGTCGAGCCGGCCGGCGTATGGGCCGGTATGGTGGTGCCGCATCGGCGCAGGAAAGGCCTGTGCGTCACCGCAGGCATCGCCGCCCCTGGAGTCGATGGCCTCCAGCAGGTCCACCTTGTTCGAAGCCGATGCGCGACCACGACATGCCCAGCATCGCGAACCGGTCGAAGTCGTCTTCCGGCGCGATGTGCAACTCGTGCTTGGCCGCACGGTTGCGGCGTGTCGGCTCCGCTGCAGTGGGCATGCGTTGGAGCCCGGCAAGCGGGCGCCCAGCAGCACGATGGCGAAGTCGATATCAGGCACGCGCCCGGCGACGCCCTTGCGCGTCGTGTGCATGTGGCCGGGAAGCCGTTGGATGGACTTGCGTGAGGCGTTATCCGCTGCGTTCCCCCATGTCCGATTCGGCACAGGGGCCTAACCTGTCAAAACGACGTACTTCCGAGATCGGCCACGTCGCCGCCCAGCCAATGTCAGATCCGCGGGGTCTCCGAAAAATGCGCCATCGCGGACGCCCGCCACTGCCGGCCAGAGGCCGCCAACTTGCCGTCAAAACTGGTTCGGACACTTTTCCGGCCCTATGGAAAATGATGCACGCAGGTCCTGCTGCATCATGGGTGTGTGGGCGGAGAGGTCGGCAGGCGATGCTGAGGTTTCGGGCATTTGGGACATGTAGGTAACGCACGCTCGAACTGGTCGTCGCGTCTGGGTCAATGCTGCGGCGTCGACCGGCTTTCCGTCAGGAGCAGGTCACCATTATCGAGGCGATGGACTGGGGCAAAACTTCATGTTCATCTGTGGTTGTCGGCCTGTTTAGTGCGTATTCCGGTCATCGTGACCGCTGATTCCGGTGGATCGTGACCGGTTGCGCAGCGTGGTGAGTTGCGCGTTCAAATTGTAGGTGTGTCGGTCACGATGTCTGGGTATTTGGCTCCTTCTTGATGGTTTTGGGCTTCTGGCGGAGAGACTCGCCCGTCAGGGTGAAACGGTGATGCTTTTGCATGAGGCGATCAAGAATGGCGTCGGCAATCGTGGCGTCGCCGACCCAGGCGTGCCAGTGTTCGATCGGCAATTGGCTGGTGATGATGGTGGCCTTGTTGCCGGCTCTGTCGTCGATGATCTCCAGCAGGTCTGCCCGGGTCTGGCTGTCCAGGCCGGTCATTCCCCAATCGTCCAATAGCAGCACGTCGGTTCGTGCGAGTTGGATCAGCCACTTGCCAAAGGTCCCGTTGCCGTGGCGGATGCGCAGTTCTTCTCCCATGCGCGGCACGCGCTGGTAAAGCGCTGAGTGGCCACGCCGGCAGGCGTATTGCGCCAGCGCACAACCCAGCCATGACTTGCCCGCCCCGGTGGGTCCGGTGATCAGCACGCTGTGCCCGCTCTCAATCCAGTCGCCCAGCGCCAAGCTCATCACGGCGCGCCGATCCAACCCTCGGCCGGCCCGGGTGTCGATGTCCTCGATGGCGGCCTGTGGGTATTTCAGATGCGCCAGTTTCAATAGCCGTGCCTGGCGTTTGTCGTTGCGCCAGTGAACTTCTCGGTCTACCAGCAGGGCCAGTCGTTCCTCAAAGCTGATCCCGGTCATGCCGGCCTGGGTGAGTTGTTCCTGCAATCCGCCGGCCATGCCATTGAGCTTCAGGCCGCGCAATTGTTCCAGTGTCGTGTTCATCATCATGGTGTGTTCCTTGTTCTTCGTTATTGGTAATGCCCTGGTCCGCGGACATTGGCGTGCTCGGGACTGGTCCATTCGGTGGTCATGACGGGCGCCAACCGGTCGCGCCCGCTGGCCAGGATGTCGCGCACGTGGCTGAACTTGGTGGTGCCCAACTCCAGCGCGATCAGGCAGGCCACCTCCAGACGTGGTTTGCCGTACCGCTTGGCCAGTGACAGCAGTCCCAGGCAGGCACGGTAGGCATGCTCGGGATGGCGCCTCTCGGTCAGCATCCGTTCCACGGTGCGTCCGGTGGCCACGCCGATGCTCTGGCCCCAGTGCACGAGGCGCTGCGGCGTCCACTGCATCTGCGCCTGATGCGCGGCCGGCATGTGTTCGGCCACCGTGGTGAAGCCTCCCACGTGGGCGCTGCGCAGGTGCGAGGCGACACGCTCGCCACGGTGCAGAACTTCTACTGTGCGCGCCGTCGCGCGCACCTCCAGGACCTGGCTGACCAAGGCGTTGGGTACGCTGTAGCGGTGTGCGTCAAACTCGACGTGGTAATCGATGTGCACCCGCACCGTCTTGAAGGTCGCCACCTCGTAGGGCTGTGCCGGCAGTGGTTGCAATGCCGGTGCATCGAGTTCCCGGAATGCGCTGGCGCGGCTGCCGGGCAGCTTCTGGAACAACTTGCTGTTGAGTCGCTCCAGCAGCGGCTCGATCGCCTCGTTGACATCGTCCACAGTGGCAAACTTCTGGTGGCGCAAGCGCATCAGAATCCAGCGCTCGACCACCTGAACCGCTGATTCCACCTTGCCCTTGTCTTGCGGGTGGTAGGGGCGCGCCGGCAGCACCGAGGTGCCGTAGTGGCGGGCGAAGTCCTCCACCGTGTCGTTGGCCCGGGGTTCATACCGGTTGGGGTTGGCGATCAGGGCGCGGGGGTTGTCGGGCACGATGAGCTGGGGCACGCCGCCATAGAAACTCAGCGCCCTGGCACACGCACCGAGCCAGTCAAGCATGGTCTCGCGTGGCGTGGCGCAGGCGAATGTGTAGCTCGACGCGCCCAGCGCGGCCACGAAGATGTGGGCGCGGCTGCCGTCGGTCAGGCCCACCGTGGGGCCGGCGAAGTCGATGAACAGTTTCTCGCCGGCCCGGTGGATCTGGCGCATGGAACGCTTGAGGGTCCTGGCGTAGCGACGGTAGTTCTCGCAGAACTGCGAGTAACTGTGGATCGTCTGGCCGGGGTGCTGAGTGGCATGCTCCTCCCACAGCAGCATCAGCGTCATGCCTTTGCGGCGCAGTTCCTGGTGCATGCGGCCGTAGTCGGGCGCCACGAAGCCGCTGGCGCGTTGGGGCGCTCCGACCAATCGGTGTTGCAGGGCGCTCTCATCCAGAGCCTGAACCTGCAACCAGTCCAGGCCGGCGGTTGCGGCCAGGCTGACGTACTTGGTGACAACGCCTTTGGAGATGCCCAGCGACGAGGCGATGCGTTCGTGCGAGAGCTGGGCGTCGAGCTTCAGACGCAGAACGTCCTTGATCTTGCGCATAGTGATCCTTCGGGTATCGGGCATGCCGGCTCCAGCAAAGGCTGGGAGGCTACCCGCGTCGGGGGAACAAATACGCGCAACGCATCACGCTGCCGACCTATGCCGTTCCGGCATCGTGACCGACGATTCCGGCGTCGTGACCGACATTCCGGTCGAGGCCAGAAATCGGTCACGATAAACCGGAAACCCCGGTCACGACAAACCAGAATCGTCGGTCACGATCGGCCGGAATGACCGGTCACGATCGACCAGAATACCCATTTAGAAACACTCAGCGCTTTGATTGCTGCACGTCTCCCGGCGACACATTCGCGGCTCGCTCGACTTCATCGATAGTGGCAAATACGTCGGTCAGTGAAGGCGCGCCGCCAAACACCATGCCGACCATGGCCGAATAGTCACGCTGGAGTGCATCGCGCATTTCGCGGGAGGGGACCAGCGTAAACGTTCCACGGTGCGCTGCCTCAAGCCCCAGATCGGCACTGCCAAAAAACAGTCGTGCATGTCGGGCGCAGTCCTCAGCCAGGCTGTGATCCGCCAGCCAATCCGCAGCATTGGTTGATTGCATCAGTTGATGAACGTCGTAGTAGTGGCGCGATATACGCTGACCGCCATGGCGCAAATCGCCACGGCGGTCATGCCATTGGCGCAGGCCATGAAGAATGATGATCTTGTCCCAGAATGTACGTTCCGGCTTGACCGTGGTGACATTGGGTACGCTGAAATCAAGTTCATTCAAGTCATTGGCGATGTAGGGTGTGACGGTCGCCGAGGTGTGAGGATCAAGAGCAGACTTCGCGCCAGACTCGATCTTCACGGCCGATCGGATGTAGTCGGCGCGACTGGCGGTCACCGAGGGGTACCAGAACAGCAATGTTTGTTTGTCCCCATCGTCAGGATCGGCTGCCAACGAGAAGCGCTTGTCGCCAATCGCGGACTCGGCTCGCCTTCCCAGTTGTTGGATCAAAGGGCCGTTGACGTAGCCCTGGCAGGCCGCACGTATCGCATCGAGCCTGATGCGCCGTTGTTTGCCGCTCAGTCCGTCGAGTTCCGCGGTGTCGGTAGCTTGGCCGAGATCATCGCGGAACACGGTGACATCGATGTCCTCGGAGAACCGTGAGATTAGTCCAAATGCCTTCGAGAGGGATGTGCCGCCCTTGAATAGAAGTCGCGGCCCGCCCTCGTCCAGGCCGTTAAACAAGGCGTCCAGCGTCCAGCACACCCAGAAATCTTTCTCGACATTCTGAACTGCGGTGCCAAGGCGTGCCGCCGCACCCAGAAAAAGGTCGCGGCGCTCTCCATCGTTTGCGGAGATCACGGCCTCGAATGCTTTGTTCAAAGCGGTTTCTCCACCGTGAGTTGTTGCCGCGATTTGCTGGTCTTGCTTAAACCTTTGGTGGTCACTCCAGTTTGTGCTGGGGTTGGGTCAAATCCGGGAGCTGTCCGCAGGTAGTCGCGCATCCAGGCAGGCAGGCTGGCAAAGCCACTTTGCAGGTCGTTCCGGATCGCGTTTCCGTGCACCGGGTCCAACAGTATCTTTTCAAGGCGCATGCTGATCCGGTCCCCGTCGGTGGATAGCGTGTCTTTCAGCCAGTGCAGTGCCTGCACGATACGCATGGCCGGGCGACCGGCCCAGTACAACCGACTCGGCGCAGCTTGCTTGAATTCAATCAGCAGGTTCTCGAGTTGGATCGAGCGGCGACGCGTATCGGTGTATATCGTGACGCGCGCTGGAACCGCGTTTGTCAGTCCCAGATCGTTTGCGGCGGTCATGCCATCGACCATCAGTCGGAGCCGGTCGCGGCGTGCAATGGCATCGACCACTGCGCGGTAATCCGGCGTTGTTGCCCGCTTGGTCAATCGGCTGATGGCGGGCTTGTCATACAGGCCGCGGTCGATCCGGCGTAATGTCCCTGCCAGAACCATACGCTGCAGGGTCTTGTCGATCACTGCCCGGGTCCCGAGATGCGCAAAATCCGCCGGAACCCAGACTTGCCCCGGTGTTGCGTCTATCAGTGATGAAATGCTGGCGCTTGAGTCCGACATCAATTTCTCCTTGTCCGATATTTGTAGTTCTTTTTGGGACAAAAGGCAAGAAATAATTGTCCGAAATATGTAGTAGATTTTCAGACAAACGCTTGATGCAAAGGCGCATCAATGTGGCTTTCGGATCTGGCGCCCAGAACAGGGCGTGAATTGCCGCCAAACTACCGACAAAAATTCAATAGTCAGTCTGCAACCCGCATGAATGCTGGCATACAGCAGTCATGCTGCATCATGGGGGTGTGGGCGGAGAGGTCGGTCATTTGAAATGGAGAGTCGATAGGTCGTCTGGGCTGCTTGTCGCAGCCATCAAGGCGGCTTCGCGCGCGATGAAATAGTGGCGAGCGAATCTCAAACGGGCTGTCGGATCAGACTCTCCGCAGGAATCCCCAGACCCGTATGCAGGCGCCATACCATGGCCAGAGTCAAGGGTCGTTTGCGGTTGAGAATTTCGTAGACCCGGTTTCGCTGGCCGATCATGGGCTCGAGGTCCTTCGCTGTCAGTCCCTGTTGATCCATGCGGAACTTGATGGCTTCCACTGGATCGGGCAAGTCCATGGGGAAATTCTTGTGCTCATAGGATTCCACCAGTGTGGAAAGGATGTCCAGGCGGTCCCCGTCTGGCGTGCCCAGTGCGGGGTCGGATGCCATCAGGGCATCAATTTCCTTCAAGGCCGCCTTGTAGTCCTTGCTGCTGCGCACCGGTTTGATTTCCATTCTCTACTCCTTCAATTCATCTCGACTGTTTCGGCGTCGACCGCGTCATATTGCCTGTGCGTGCCGATGAACTTGACATACACCACGCCCACTTTGTAGGCCACCGCAACGATCAATCGATAGTCGTTCCCCTTGATGTTGAATACCACGCGCCGGTTCTTCAGAATGCTGGCATTGGCGTAGTGCATCTTGATGTCGGACGGCTGCCGCCAAGTGGCCTTGTTTGCTTCGTCATACCAGGCCAGAAGTGGCTGCTCCGCTTCAGGGTGCTTGACCCAGAAGGTTCTCAAAGTCTTGATCGCAATGACGCGCATGTGAAATTATAGTCCCATGGTGGGACTATCAGGGCCCTTTGAACCCTACTCTGAGGCGCCGTCAATTGCCGTCAATTGCCGTCAATCACCAAGGCGTGGCAGGGGCGCTGGTAGGGGACTGATTGACTGACTTCTCAATGGACCTTGACGCCTTGCCAATGGATATCTCCCAATGAAAAGTCGCCCTGTGGTACTGCTGCATCATGGGGGTGTGGGCGGAGAGGTCGGGGACGGGTGCGATGGGGGAGGGGGTGTTTTTTTGCATCAATGGTTCAGGTCGGCTTCGACTTGGCGCGAAAAGTCGGTTGTCAGGTAGGTCGAAATTATCGTGGCGTCACGAATGACGGATAGCTGTGGCCATCCTGCAGCCGATCGAGATACTTGCCGCTGAGCGAGGCTGTCTCACTCCCTTTCGATCAAGCGAAGTGATATTGCGGTTTGCGAATGGGGGACACTCTGGACGGAGTCAAAGATCATTGGCAGCCGACAAATTTCTTGGGAGGTCCATGCTGTCGTGGAGCAACCGCAGCACGTCAATGGTCTGATCGCAACCCACGCGGAAAACCACCAAGTGTCGGCCCTTGCGGCCTGACCGAGCGACATGCAAGGTCCTGATGCCTGGCTCGATCTCGTCGCGCAGTCTGCTGCCCACAATCTCGGGGCCATCCTGTAGTGCCTGAATGGCCAGTGAAATCGTCTCCGAGTAGGCTCTGGCCTGGACTTTACCAAAGGACTTTTTTGTCCATCGCAGGATTTCGACAAAGTCCTGCTCGGCCTGTCGACCGAGTCGCACCGTCCATTCGCTGCTCATGCGGCAGCAATGGTCTTGTTTGCCACCGAAGCCAAATGGGCCTCGAGTGTTTCTGACGCCTCAAAGGTCGTGAATCGACCGTGATCAAAGTCTGCGATACCAACCTTCACTGCACCGCGAAGAGCCTCAAGGCGGGCAGTATCCTCCGCGTCGCGCTGCTCGATCAGTCGCAGGCCATCGCGTAGCACTTCGCTGGCGTTTTGGTAGCGGCCGCTCTTGACGAGTAGCTCCACGACAGTAGCTTGATGGTCGGTTAACACAACATTACGGGTAGGCATTCTGAAATCTTCCAGCAAGTCGATTGGCAAATTATGCCAATGCACGCTTTACCGGTCAATTGTTGCAGAGGCAGACCCCACGCGGATCAGCTAAACGCGATGTGGCTCAGGGTTCGGCCAACGTTTGGCAGCCCTTCATTTGCCGTCAATCTCACGCAGCCCCGTTGGGCGCTAGAAGGGGACTGAAGGACCGACTTCTTCGATGATCTTGGCACATCGCCAATGAAGATCGCCCGGAGAAAAGTCGCCCTGCGGTACTGCTGCATCATGGGGGTGTGGGCGGAGAGGTCGGGGACGGGTGCGATGGGGGAGGGAGTGTCTTTTTGCATCAATGGTTCAGGTCGTCTTCGACTTGGCGCGAAAAGTCGGTTGTCAGGTAGGTCGAAATCATCCGCGTCTGGCCCGTCAGGTTCGGCAGTTCATGCGTTTTCGGTTAACCGTCAATTGCTCTGCATGTTCTTGCTTGGGATCCGCAGATTCCGACTCGCCACTTCTGTCGCAGTTCGCCATATTGCTAATGTCCGCCGGCGCCTTTTGTTGCGCGCTGGCGCGTGATGAATTTTGGCGCCTGTGCCTCAAGCTGCTTTGCTGCCTTGGACAAGCCGGAAAACACAGAATCGACTACCCATTGTGAGAACCCGGCAGGTATTTGCCGTTGCACCTGCTCTATGGCCGAGGGTGTCTTCTCAATGAGGTCGTGAACAAGTTCCTCAGCATCCACGCCGTAACCCGCCAGCTTTGCGGTGCTATTGAAGTGCCGGCGCAATACCGTGTGCATTTGATAGTGCCGATTCTTGCCTTGCAGTGCCATGGCCAGCTTGATTTCCTGGTCGGCCCATTGGTTGGGCTCGCGTTCTGCTCTTCGATCCAGGCTTCGTGGGTCTGATCGAATGCTCTTTTTTGCTGTTTCAGAGACTTGCACTGGCCGCTCAAACTGAGCGCGTCGAATTGATCTGCAGACAGCATGACGGTGTCGATTCGTCCGTCTTTCTCGATGAACACGGGCTCGGTCTTGGCGTGGGATTGGGGTAGCTGGTGACTTTGCCTCAAACGGATTGGCGAATCAGGCCTTCAGCGGGAATACTTCGTCCCGTATGCTTCGCGTATAGGAGCGCTTTATGGCTGCAAGCAAATCTTCCGCCAACAGAAAGTACAACGTGGTGCTGTATGGCGCCAGCGGTTTCGTCGGCCGCCAGACCGTTGACTACTTTGCCAGGCACCCGGAGGTCAAATCCTCGGGTCTGACCTGGGCACTGGCCGGGCGCTCGGCCGACAGGCTGGAGACCGTGCGCAAGGCAAGCGGCGTCAATCAGGCCGGCATTGTGGTGGCCGAGGCACACGACGCGGCCGGCCCTTTTGCGCTGTATGGCAGTGAGTTGCTAGCGGCCTGCGTGCGCCACGGCACCCACTATGTGGACATCACCGGCGAGACGCCTTGGGTCAAGCGCATGATTGACCAGCACCACGATGCCGCCCGGCGCAAGGGTGCGCGCATCATCCCTTTCTGCGGTTTTGACTCCATTTCCTCTGACCTGAGCGCGCACTTGGCCAATGCCGCCATGCGGGAGACCCAATAACACAGCGTTTGAAATACCTGTTCGCGCCTCAAACCCGTCTAGCATTGGTAGTGCGGTCAAGAGCACAGCATGGCTGCGCGACAAAGCAGACCGCCAACGACTTCGGAGCCCACGCATGCCCACACGCAAACCCGTTGCCATCACGCCCCCGTCCAGCACACCCCTGGTTTCCCTGGCGCGCCAGCTGCGCGGATGGGCCGATAACCTGGTCACCGTGGCGGGCCAGGCCACCGATATGGGCCTGTCGCTGGCCCAGTCGCGGCTCAAGGATCCGAAGAAGAAGGCGGCGGTGGCCAGCGCCGGCCGGCAGCTGCGTCAATGGCGCGAAGCGGCCGGGCTGACCCTGGGCGAGGTGAGCAGCGCCGTAGGCCTGGGCGACAGCGAGTTGATCGAGCAGGCCGAGGGCGGCATCGTGTCGCTGCCATTTGAAGTGGTTTTGCGGCTGGCCGCGGTGCTGGGCCGGCGAGATCCGGTGCCCGTGGTGATGGCCTTGACGCGGCAATACAACCCCGATCTGTGGAAGGCGCTTGAGAGTCTGGGCATTGGCAAGCTGGCGGTGCAGGGCACACGCGAGCGCGAGCTGGCCAACATCTACCGTGCCAGTGACATCGCGCGCAAGCTGGACGATCAGCGATTTGCGGACGTGCTGGCCTTCACCCACCAGGCGTTCGAGCTGGCAGTGGCGTTCAGCACCGACGCCGCCGCGCGTGATCGCAAGGCGCAGGCCGATGCGACAAATGAAGCAGCCAAGGCGCCGCCATTGAAAAAGTCTGGCGCGCGGGCCTCGGCCAGGTCCAACAGGTCGGCCACATTGGCAAGAAAGGCCACGCGAAACGCTGAACGCTGAGCTGACAACGCTGCGGGAATGGCGGGCAGGCGCGCATCGCCAGCCTAGAGAACCACAACTAAGGCTGCATGGGGTATTCCCGTGACGGCGTTGTCTTCGGTGGCTCAGTGGCGACAATGTTCGCTCAGTTTTACCGGGAGCGTTTGATTTGAATTTGGATTATTTGCCTGAATCCACCCGTGCGGCCGGCTTGGGTGTATTGATGAAGGGTGCCGGCATGGTCACGCGTTTTTTGCCTATACCCCAGCCCACGCTGCTGGTCGGGCCCGGCGCCAGCGGCCGCCTGGGACAGGCTGTGGCCGGTTTTGGGCACAACAAGATCCTGATCGTGACCGATAGCGTGATCGCCAAGCTGGGCTTGCTCACCCAATTGACCGATGCATTGACCGCGGGCGGCACCCGCTATGTGGTGTTTGACGAGGTCACGCCCGATGCGCCGATTCCGCTGATCGAACGCGGCATTGATTTTTACCGCGAGCATGATTGCGACGCCATCGTGGCCGTGGGCGGCGGCTCGTCCATTGATGCATCCAAGGCAATTGCCGCGGCGATCGCCAACCCTGGCAAATCGCTGCGCGCGCTGGCCGGCTACTTCAAGGGCCTGCGCAGCCCGGCGCCGATTTACGCCATACCCACCACCGCCGGCACCGGCTCGGAGGTGACTGTGGCCGCGGTGATTGCTGACCCCGAGCGCGAAAGCAAGATCGTCATCGTCGACACCCGCCTGGTGCCCAAGATGGCGGCGCTGGACCCCACGCTGATGACCGGGCTGCCGCCGCACATCACTGCGGCAACCGGCATCGACGCCTTGACCCATGCGATCGAGGCTTTCCTGGGCAACTGGACCACGCCCCAGACCGACAGCATGGCGCTGTCGGCCGTGGGCCTGATCTTCGAGAACCTGCGCACCGCTTACCGCGACGGCGGCAACCTGCAGGCGCGCGAAAAAATGTCGCTGGCCTCCACCTACGCCGGCATCGCGTTCACCCGGGCCAACGTGGGTTATGTGCATGCCATTGCCCACCAGTTTGGCGGCAAGTACCACACCCCGCATGGCCTGGCCAACGCCATCATGCTGCCGCATGTGCTGGCGTTTTCAGCGCCCGTAGTCACCAGTCGTCTGGCCCAACTGGCGGTGCGGGCACGCCTGGGTGAAGAGGGTGAATCCGACGCGGCACTGGCCGACAAGTTTCTCGATGGCGTGACCCAGCTCAACCGCGACCTGAATATCCCGACCCACCTGCAAGCGCTGAAGGACGCCGATGTGCCTGCACTGGCCAGGGCCGCGTGCCATGAGGCGCATACGGGCTACCCGGTACCGCGGTACATGACGCTGGCCGAATGCGAGGCGATGATTCGCAAGGTGTTGCCGCCGGCGCCATCCAAGGCTGCCAAGGCTGCCAGGGGCGACGTCGATAGCGGCGAGGTTGCCCAGGCCAAGGCCAAACCCGCGCGCAAGCGCACCATCAAGGCGGGCGCCGCTGCGCCAGCGGTCGGCAAGCCGCGCCGCGCGAACGCCAAAGCCGCGGCCAAGGCCAAAGCCAACCCACGAACAAAATCACGGTAAATATGAGCATGAAAAAAGTAGTCACGGTGTCACTGGGTGCTTCATCCCAGGACTTCAGCTTCGAAACCGATTTTCTGGGCCAGCGTTTTCAGGTCAAACGCATGGGGGCCGACAACGACACGGGCAAGGCCTGGGAGCTGATGCGTCGCCAGCAGACCACGGCCGACGCGATCGGCCTGGGCGAGATCGGCGACCACTGGCATGTGGGCCAGAGCACCGTGGTCAACAAGGAAACCAAGCGCCTGCTCAATGTGGTCACCCGCGTGCCGGCCACCACCGGCGCCACGCTGCGCCGGCTGCTGCAGGTGCGCGCGGTGCGTTATGTGCAAAGCCACCTGGGGCATTACTTCAACAACAACCTGGTGTTGTTTCTGTCGGGCATGCGCAACTACGACATGGCCATGGCCTTGTCCGACTACACGCCCAACATCAGTTTTGCCGACGCGTTGGCGCAAACCGGCGCCCCGGCGCTGCTGACCTCGCTGACCCAGCTCGAGCTCTACGCCAAGGGCAGCAAGCTGGCGTTGTCAGGCCGGCCGGGTGAAATCCTGGAATCGATGCTGGCCGGGTTCAAGGGCAAGCGCATCGCATCTGCGGTGGCCAAGGCGCAGGTCATCGTGGGCACCTTCGCCGAGTTGAAGGAAGTCGGCAGCGCCGAGCAATCTGGCCGGCAAGACCGTCATCACGTCGGCGGTTGACGACGATCGCGATGGCGTTTTTCAAGCGCTGCAAGGTCAACCTGGTGATCGACGTGTCGCCGCAGCTGTTCGAGCGCGTGGTCGGCGTCAACGTGATCGAGGCGATGATCCTGGCCGCGGTGGGCAAGCCCGGCGAAGCCATGTCGGACGACGACTACCAGGAGATCCTGGACGAGCTGGACATCACGCCCCGGCTGCTGCACCCCACGGGTCATTTCCGCAATATCCGGCGCTTTGCGTTTGTCATCCACCCCTTGAGCCAGGAGTACATCAAGAAGGGCTTCCCTATCCCGAAGGCCACGCCCAAGTTCGTGATGGACCAGGTCGAGAGCATCGCCGCACACATGCCGCCGATGGTCTATTGCAAGATGGAGAACATCGTCTCTCCCAGCGGTGCCGAGGCCGAAGGCTGGCTGATCTCGGTGGGCGGCACGCCCAAGGAGATGCTGGCGCGCAGCCCCGAGTTCACCTACCGGCGATTGCTGCACGCAGCCAAGATGGCCGAGAAGATGGGTGCGCAGATCATGGGCCTGGGCGCGTTCACCAAGGTGGTGGGCGACGCCGGCATCACCGTGGCGCGGCGTGCGCGCATTCCGATGACCACCGGCAACAGCTACTCGGCCTCGGGCGCACTGTGGGCGGCGGCCGACGCGATGAAGCGCATGGGCCTGGTCAAGCAGGGCAGCGACGGCAAACGCACGCAGGCCAAGACCATGGTGATTGGCGCCACCGGTTCGATCGGCTCGGTCAGCGCCAGGCTGATGGCCATGGCGTTTGAAGAGGTGGTGATCGCCGGGCGCGACTTGAACAAGCTCGAGGAACTCAAGGCCTCGATGCTGCTCGACACGCCCGACGCCAAGATCACCTGCTCGATCAACTACGACGAGTTGTTGCACGAGATGGACATGATCGTCACGTCCACCTCGGGCGCGGGCAAGAAGATTCTCGACATCACCAAGGTCAAGCCCGGTTGCGTGATCACCGATGTGGCGCGCCCGCTTGATCTGCCGCCCGAAGAGGTGGCCAAGCGGCCCGATGTGCTGGTGATCGAATCGGGTGAGATCGAGCTGCCCACCAAGGTGCGCGGCATGAAGTCGATCGGCCTGCCCAACAACGTCATCTACGCCTGCCTGGCCGAGACCATCGTGCTGGCGCTGGAAGGCCGGTTCGAGGTGTTCACCATCGGCCGCGACACCGAGTGGGAAAAGGTCAAGGAGATCTACAAGCTGGGCATCCGCCATGGCATGAAGCTGGCCGCGATCTCGGGCGTCAAGGGCGTGTACAGCGACGACGACATTGCCAAGGTGGTGGCGCTGGCCAAGAAGGCGCGGCGCACATGGGATGTGAAGGCCGATATTTCACCGGCCAAGGCCGCCAAGAGCACCAGGAAGGCCAGGGCAACCAAGGTCGCCAAGGCGCCCGAAGTGGCCGCCCCGGCTGCCGTGCCGGCCAGGAAGCGCGCCGCCAATGCTGCAAGCAAACCTGTTGCGCGCAAAACCGCAACGGCCAAGACCGCGGCACGCAAGCCAGCCGCCCGCAAGGCAAGGGCAATAAAGACTGGCGCGTTGCCCGTCGCCGAATGAAGATCACACGCCTGAACCCGCTGGACACTTCGTGGATCGTGACCGAGTCACGCGCCACGCCCAACCATGTGGGCGGCTTGCTTCAATTCAGGCTTCCAGCCGATGCGCCGCAGGATTTCCTGCGCCAGATGATGGCCGAGTTCAGGGGCCATCGCCAGTTCACGGCACCGTGGAACCGGCGGCTCAAGACCGCCTTCAACTTCAACCCGATGCCGTCCTGGGTTGAAGACGACGACATCGATCTCGAATACCACGTACGCCATGCCGCACTGCCCTGGCCGGGCGGCGAGCGCGAGCTCGGTGAGCTGGTCGGCCGGCTGCACAGCGCACCACTCGACCTGGCGCGCCCGCCGTGGGAATGCACCATCATCGAAGGCCTGTCGGACAATCGCTTTGCGCTGTTCATCAAGATGCACCACTCGCTGATCGACGGCGTGAGCGGCATGAAGCTGCTGCAGCGGGCGATGGCCACCGACCCGAGCAAGAGTCTGGACCTGCCGCCGTTCTGGGCCAATGGCGAGTCGGTCGAAGCCAAGACGCGGCGGCGTGCGGCGCCGCCCACCATGGCCAACGCGACAGCGGCGGCGATCGAGGGCTTGAGCGTGCAGGCCAGATCGCTGCCGCAACTGGTGGCCGCGTTCGGCAAGATCATCAAGCGCATCGGAGACCCGCGCGACGGCCTGATGGTGCCCTTTGACGCGCCACGCGCCTCGCTGAACGGCCGCGTACGCGAAAAGCGCCGCTTTGCCACCCAGCAGTTCGAGATGGCCAGGCTGCGCGCGCTGGCAGCAGCCGCTGGCTGCACGCTCAACGACGTGGTGCTGGCGATCTGCTCGGCGGCGCGCTGCGGCGCTTCCTGCAGGAAGCCGACCAGTTGCCGGACAAGACCTTGACGGCTGGCATCCCGGTGTCGGTGCGGCCCAAGGACGACGAAGGCACCGGCAACGCGATCAGCTTCATCGTCGCCACGCCTGGGCACCGACATCGACGACGCCGTTGAGCGGCTCAAGGTGATCAAGGCTTCGGTGCAGTTTGCCAAGGCCCATGTGCAAAGCCTGCCGCGCCAGGCCATGCAGCAGTACACCATGCTGCTGATGGCGCCGACCATCATCAGCCTGCTCACCGGCATGGGCGGCCGTACACCGCCGATGTTCAACATCACCATCTCCAACGTGCCGGGGCCTGACAAGCCGCTGTACTTTCGCGGCGCCGAGTTGCTGTCGATCTACCCGGCGTCGATCGTCACCCACGGCCAGGCGCTGAACATCACCTGCGAGAGTTACGCCGGTTACTTGAACTTCGGCTTCACCGCCTGCCACACCTCGGTGCCCAAGACGCAAAGGCTGGCGGTGTATTCGGCGGACGCGCTGGCCGAACTGGAAGCCGCTGTCGGTGTGGCGCAGGTGGCGCCGCCAGCCCCCGCCAAGAAGGCCGCGCGCAAACGGGCAGCGGCGAAAAAATCCCCGAAAACCACGCCCAAAGCAACAGCGCCCAAAGCCGTGGCGCGCAAGCGGCAGAGCGTTGCCTGAGATGCGGCGCGGGCCAAACGATCAAGGGGCGTGCGCAAGTTGAACCGTCGGTTGAAGAGGTACTGCCAGACCATGCGATTGCCACGGTTGTGGGCCGCGGCCGACCTGTTGGCTGGCGAAGGCACTCGGCAAAGTCCGATTTCGGCCATTACGCTGTCCGAGCCATATCGCGGTGCAGAGAAGGATGCCAGGGCGTCGCGCTCCCCTACGACTCCAGCCGTACCACGTTGGAGAGGGCAGGTTGGCCCATTGCTTGTCCGCTCGATTGCTTTACTCCGGGCAAGTACGACACCCCTTGATAAAGAACCCGCCTCCGCCTGGCAATGACACCATTTTTTCGGGTTTGGAAACGAGGAATTCCTGAATGGCCGCGGTTGCGCCAGGGCATGTAAGAAATCCATAGTCGTCACAAACGAAGATCCCTCCCGAATTCAATCGATCGTAGAAAAACCTAATGCTCTCCAAGGTGGGCTCATATAAATCCACATCAACGTGAATGAATGAAAACGTGCAATCCCTTATTTCACTGAAGCGATCCGGTATCCAGCCCTTGTAATACCTGACATTATCAAACTCACCCAAGTAGTTCTTGACATCACTTTCGCCGACGGACAAATCGTTGGCGGTCCAGTATTTCCCATCATTTTCAGAGGGGTTGCTTAAGCCCTCAAAGGAATCAAATATATGGTGCATACGACTATGAGATGCCTGCTCGTTTGCCTGCAGCATGATATAGCTGCTGCATCCCTTATAAACCCCGCATTCTGCAGTATCGCCAGGAACGCCATCTATTAGCCTTAACAGTTGCTGCAATGCGTATTTTCTGTGTGCATTGAAGCCTTCGTTTTCATCGAATCGAGACAAGGCATTGATCAGCTTGGTATCTCGAAACCAAGCCAGTTCCGGCCAGGTGAATCTGTAATTTGGAAGCAGATGTTTGGCTAGCAGTGTCACCAGGCGAAACCCCAGTACTTCATTGGCCTTGATGCCCAGAATCAGTTGGAGATATGCCTTCGCGTTTCTTGGGTTCATCAACGTCTACCAGAAATTAGTGATTCATTGGAGTTGCGATGCTCAGGCATGGACAGGGAAATACTGACATCAATGATGTGGAAGTCCTCAAACCACTGATGTCGACATAACTGCATCTTGAGAAGTAAATGCGCCATGTTCGGGAAGCCATTTGACCCCAGCATGATACCGAACCCCTGCCAGTACAGCGGGTAAACCGCGGCACCTTGATCGGTCCGGTTTTTGCGAGCCATTTATGCCTGTATGACGGCTCCGACCAACCTGACGATGGCCGTCCTCAAATGGTTGACCCTGTTGCCAGTCCCATGGGATTGCGCGTGGGGACGGGTCGGTGCGCGGAAACTGCGACCACAACCGTCGACCCCGGTGAGCCGCTCGCCGCGCCTGTTCAGGTTTCCACGGTGATCAGTTCGGGGTCGTCAGCATGCTCGATCAGCATCGCGCGCACCCAGTTCTGCCAGGTTTGCGCAAATGCCGAGCGTTGAGCGCTGTCTGCCTGGGGAGCCAGCGCGGCCTGCATCTGCATGCGCAATTGCGCCGGGCGAGGAACTGCCTCAGGGTGGTGCGACACCTCAACGCTCTGGTCGTTGTCCAGCCGCGTAAAGCGCATCTCGCCGCGCATCGGAACACCGTAAACCAGCAAGTCGCGCCGCCCATGACGTCCGGCCAGACCCTTGAAGCCTCCGCCGCCGGCCGCACCAGTGACCAGGCCGGCCACGCTGGCGATGACGCCGACCACGCCAGCATCCTGCGGCTCACGCATCGCCACACGCACTTCGCCGCGATGCGGTGTTTGCCCGGGGTAGAGCCGGGCCAGCGCCGCACGCGTCATCAACCAGGCGCCAGCTACGGTGGGACACGAGTGCCCGGCCAGCTTGACGGCATCGAGGTAGCGGTATTCGATCAGGCCGTCTTGCATGGCGCCCAGGGTTCGGGCCAGCGCATCGTGCATGAGGATAGATGGTGCCTGCTCAAAAAATGCCGGCGTCTGCATTCGAGTCGCGGTCATGAAACTGACCCGTGATCAGCATGTTGAGGCAGCAGCAAGCGCGCATGGTGTCCGACCAGTACCGCAGGCGGGTCAGTCACTTCGTCGTGCAAGGTTTCGTGCCCCCGCTGCAACGAGATCGCAATAGCCATTACGGCGAACCCACTGGCGCGGCGTTGAAATCTGAAAGTGTTCATCTTCGTCTCTCATCCATTATGGCAAGCGATCATCGCATTCCTGCCGTGAAAACGCTCGCACGCGGTCGATGTCGCCGAGTGCACGACTTCGAAATACACAAAAGTGTGACCGGGTTCGACGGTGTAGGTCGCGCTTTGCGCGTTCGCCACGCTCGCGGTTGCGAAGACGATGGCGGTCATTAGATGTTTCCACATGGCATTTGCTCCAACGCTTGAGTTACGGTTTGGTCTGGTGCGCTTTTCTGGGTGCAGCGCAGGCACTGAGGACGCATCGGCTGCTCCTTGATCAATTGCCAACGGCGATGCTGGCATGATTTCGAGAACGCCGGCCGGGCGATGCAAATCACCAGCGAGCACCACCACGTCGGCATCCGTGGCTGGAGCGTCCTTGGGTTGAACCGACAGGTGCAAGTCGGATAGCAGAGCGATCTTCATTTTCAGCGAGACGCAAGCGGTCAACTGCCTCTTCCAGGTTCACACCGACGCGCTGGCCGCCGACCACAGGTAGAGCACACCCAGCACATCGTGCAGATTGGCGCCGTCGAACTCGACGCTCAGGGCGTCAACCCGCCGGCAGCCTGGCAGCAACGCAAACAGATCCGCCAGCACCAGCGTCTTGGCCTCAACGCGACAGGTTAAGGATTCGTCCAAGGTCAACGGCTGGGCCAGCGCGAGGTCGGCAAGCGCCTGCCGTACGCCTTGTTCGATCAGGGTCGCCGACCGGGCAGGGGACACGCTGATGGCTGCCCGGTTGCCGACGGCCGTCTTGACGATCACGGTGCGTGCCCAAGGCAACCAGTGTTGTACCTCGCTGGCCAAGGCATCGTCGCCACTGCACATCACCACCGGCACGCCATGTTCGCCCGCGAGCAACGCATACAGCGCCACCTCTCCGGCCGGCCGGTCGTTGAGCCAGATGCGATGAAACGAAATGCCGCTCATGGTGTGCGCCAGCACTCCGGACGCGCCGGCCATGGCGTGGTAGCCGACCAGCATCACCGCGTCACGGTCTTCCTGCAGACCCTCCAGCATGCCCATGCGCCGCGGCTTGCCATGGGCCAGCCGGGCGCGCTCGTCGAGCATGTCGGGCAGCAGATTGCCGAACCCGGCGTGCGCGTCGGCGACGATGACGTCGGTTGCGCCGGCATCAAAACAGCCGCGAACCGCTGCATTGGCCTCGGCCGTCATCAGGCGCCGCGCGTTGTCGTAGTCCAGCGCGCCGGGTCGCGTCTGGTCGGGCCGGGATACACCGGCAACACCTTCGATGTCAACCGAAATCAAGACTCTCATGAATTCTCCGTTTTCAATAAAGCACGCCATTCGGGCAGCATCTGCGTCAAGGCCTTTCGCGTGTGACCGCGATAACCCGTAACGGACCGAGCATGCAGCAGTGCATGCACGATGGCCTGCTCGGTCGCGTCGGCAGCGCCCTGAAACAGGGGGTCGAGCGTGGCGTCGTGCAGCATCGCGATGGCCGGCATCGGTCTGGAAACCTCCTGTGGCAGGGTATAGGCAGTCGAGAAGGCCAGCGCGATGTCACCACTGCCGTGGCCAAACACAGAACCCGTACGCGCCAGACCCGCGCCAGCGCGAAGCGCCAGTCGGCGCAACTGGCGCGCATCGAGCGGGGCGTCGGTCGCGATCAAGGCAATGATGGAGCCCTTTTCCGGGTCACTCGGCGCGTCTGAGTGCCCCATTTTCAGCCGCGCGTCAAGCGTTGCGCCAACAGCGTGGCCAGCCAGCACCAGTTGCGCTGCTCGCCCATAGTTGGCCAGTACCAGTGCGCCTACCGTGTACGGGTCGCCGTTCGGCATGGCGATCGCGCGCGAGGCCGTGCCAACGCCGCCCTTGCAGCCAAAACTCGACATACCGCGCCCGGCACCAATTGCGCCTTGTGCCACGTCAACGCCGGCATTCGCGCAGGCCTGCAGATAGTGTGCCTCGGCAAGCGCCATTTGCTGGATGTCATTGAGGTAGCCGTCGTTGCACTCGAACACCAGCGGGTTGACCGTGTTCATGCCCCTGCCGCAGTCCGGATTGGCCGTGATGCATTGGCGAATCTGGGCTTGGGCCACGCTGGCGACTGAAAACGTATTGGTCAGGGCAATCGGTGTCTCCAGCACTCCGAGTTCCTCGACCTGAACCAGGCCAATGCTCTTGCCGAAACCGTTGAGCACGAAGGCCGCCGCCGGCACACGATCAAGATACGGATTGCCCGCATGCGGATGCACGACGGTCACCCCGGTCTGCAAAGGCCCCTCGTTGATGGTGCAATGCCCCACCGTGACACCGGCCACGTCGCTGATCGCGTTGTGGGGTCCGCTCGCCAGTTGACCTATATGCGGAAATCGTTCGTGCGCCTTCACCTTCATCATGGACGGGTCATCTTTCTGACTTGCGGTCGGTTCTGGCGGCGAGCGCATCGCGCGGTGCGTCACTCAGTTTTTGCCGATTGAATTTGGATCCGCCCGGCTGCGTTGAAATGGACCCAGGAAGAACCGCTGATATGCAGGACTGCGATTGTGGATCAGTGTAGCCAGTGCTTGGTTGGGTTGACAGTGTTTTGCTTGCCATTCGGGCCTGGTCGATGCCAGGCCCTGACTGCCGCGTCCTCAAAGAAGTGGCGACACTAGGCTAATTCCATTTTGTTCACTGGGTCGTGTTTTTCAACCGAGCCGCGAGCGCCCGCCAATTCCATTTGAATAGCCCAATACCGACTGCCTGACGATGTTTGAACCCTTGAATCTGACTCTGCTGCTGCTCGCCGCCTTCGGTGCCGGCACACTCAATGCGGTGGCTGGAGGTGGCAGTTTTCTCACCTTGCCGGCGTTGGTGTTTGTGGGTTTGCCGCCTGTGGTGGCCAATGCCACCGGAACCGTGGCGCTGCTGCCCGGGTATGTGTCCGGCGCCTGGGGATTTCGTGAAGACCTGCAATCGCCTCCGGGGCTGACGATGGTGCGCATGGGCTTGCTCAGTCTGGCGGGCGGCGCCGCGGGCGCCATATTGCTGCTGGCCACCGATGACCGCACGTTCCGCGTCCTCATTCCCTGGCTGCTGCTCGCCGCCACCGCATTGTTTGCCGCCGGACCCATGATCGTGCGCCGCACCCGCCAGCGCGAGGGCGGCGCTCCATCAGTTGGGGCCGCCAGCGTCGGCGTTGTGCTGGTGTCGGTATACGGCGGCTATTTCAATGGTGGCCTGGGCATCTTGCTGCTGGCCTTGTTCGGACTGCTCGGGCAGTCCAACCTGCATGCGGCTAATGGCAACAAGAATGTTGTCTCGGCATTGCTGACTGCGATTGCGGTTCTGGTCTATGCCGCAGGCGGCCTGGTGGCGTGGCCGCATGCCTTGGTGATGATGGTGGCTGCCACGTCGGGAGGGTATTTTGGCGCCCGTGTTGCGCGTCGACTGCCGGCGCCAGTGTTGCGTGCCGGCATCGTCGGCATCGGCTTGGTGATGTCGGTCATCTTTTTTGTGCGTGGCTGAGGCCTTGCCCTACATATGGGCCTCGTCCGACTGGTCACACTTGTTCGGGCAAGATCGAAAACGCGCTCTGAACCCGATATCACTACTGCAACCCATGAACTACCCATCGAGCCATGATTTCTTACCCATGTTGAACGGCGCAACCCAGGGCAGCCGGAGTATCTGCAGGCGGTTTCCGAGGTAATCGACAGCCTGTGGCCATTCATTGGTCGCGAGCGGAAATATGCGCAGCAGGGACTGCGCGACCGATCGATCGAGCCTGAGCGGGTCATCATTTTTCGAGTTTCATGGGTCAACGATCAGGGCCATGTGCAGGTCGATCGCGGCTACCGAGTTCAGCACAGCATGGCACTGGGACCGTACAAGGGGGCCTGCGCTTTCATCCGTCGGTGAACCTGTCCATCCTCAAGTTCCTGGCGTTCGAGCAGACGCTCAAGAACGCGTTGACCACCTTGCCCATGGGCGGCGGCAAGGGCGGCTGCGATTTCGACCCCAAAGGCAAGAGCTCGGGTGCGTAGCGCTGTCACCATACTGGTGAACCACATCGTGGCCTCGTTGTTCAGTGTGCCTGCGGGCTGCCAGCGAGACGCAAGCGGTCAACTGCCGTTTCTAGGTTCAACTTGGTGCCAAGGTGATCACGGTGTCCGACTCCAGCGGTTCGGTGGTGGATCCGGATGGCTTTACGTCGGAAAAGCTGGCCGAGTTGATGGAGGTGAAGAATCACTTGTACGGCCGGGTCAGCGACCACGCAACACGGGTCAAGGCCAAGTTCTACCCTGACCAGCGACCCTGGCATGCGCCGATGGACGTGGCATTGCCCTGTGCCACGCAGAACGAGCGCAATGAAGACGATGCGCGCGTGCTGGTGGCCAATGGGGTGCAGTGTGTGGCCGAAGGCGCCAACATGCCGTCGACGCTGCAGGCGATCGAAGTATTCGAGGAAAACCGGGTGCCATATGCTCCGGGCAAGGCCAGAAACGCCGGTGGCGTTGCCACCTCGGGCCCGGAGATGAGCCAGCATGCGATGCGCCTGGTCTGGGACAGTCACGAGGTCGAGGACCGGCTGCACGGCATCATGCGCAGCATCCGCCAGACCTGTGTCGACCACGGCAAGCGCCCCGACGGCAGCATCAGTTATGTGGATGGCGCCAACGTGGCTGGCTTCGTGCGCGTGGCCGATGCCATGTTGGCGCAAGGCATCGTTTGATAGCTTGCGGTGCTGCCATGCACAAGTCGACCTGTTGGCAGTAAACGCTTGTTTGAGAATGCAACTCTCTGCCCGCAATCCTACTGGCACATGGCCCGGATGTCGGGCGGAATCGCCACCGCGCGAATCCCGGTTGCATGCTCCGGGTGACGCGCTGCGAAAACGCGCACTTCGGCACACTCCATGATCAGGTCGTCGCCGCGCATGACGCGGTATTGCTGCACGAAGCTCTTGGTGCGCCATTCGCTGACGCAGACATGGATGTCCAGCACATCGCCATAACTTGCGGCCTTGGCAAATCGCGCCTTGGTATCCACCAATGGCGTGCCGATCAATCCATGCGTCCGTTCCAGTTCGTGCCACGCCGGTACGCCGCAATGCGCGAAGAAGTTGCGTGATGCAGCGTCGATCCAGCGAAAGAAGTTGGGGAACCAGACGATGCGCGCAGGATCGCAATCGCCGAATTCGACCGTGACACGTTGCACCAGCGTGCGCGACGATTTGCCGGCGGGGACCGGGTCGTTGGCCCCGGATGCTGCGCCATTTTTTTCCGCTTTTTGCTTTGCTTGGCTGACCGGGGTGGGGGATCGCATCGGGTGATTCTCGCGTTGTGGCTTGTGTCGCTGGTTGACGACTTGCGCAAGTCTATCGCGATGCTGGCAAGTTAGCAGCCGTCGAAGCCCCAGGGCGGCGCATCCAGCGTATCGGCTGCTCCTTCAAGGGCCGTGGTGGTGCGCCATGTTGGCGCAATGCCAGGTCCAGCGCCGTGCCGGCATCGTCTGCCAATGCTGCGATACGCGCCGACGCGACGGCTTGCGCACGTTGCGCAACAGGCGCGTCGCCGACGGCCAGATGCCCGGTCACATGCAACAGGTTGTCCTTGCCGCGTTCGTTGGTGCTGCCATACCCCTTGATCAGACGGCCACACATGGCCACCTCATGGCCGAGCTGCCAGTGCGTGCGGGTCGATGCCGTCACACAATCGAGCCACTGACCGATCAGTTGCTGCTCCCTGGCATACCGGCTGCCAAGCGGGCGCAGCTGCTTCAGGCTTGCCAGCAGGCGCAGCGACAACATGCCCAGCACCGAATGCGAGCCGATTTTCAATGGCAACGCCAGTGGCGGTTTGCCATGCGCCTGGCGCCGTTGTTCCCAGGCCAGCAGTCGCTGCGCCAGGGTGGTGGGCAACATGCGATGCCAACTCCGGCACACCGGGTTTGAAATGGTCGTAGACCTTGAGCAAGTCGTCACTGCCGGCCTTGACCTCGCCGCTGACGCGTTGCCAGCGGCTGGAGCGACTCTTGAGATCGCGCAACGCGCACCATGTCGTCGAACGCCATCCACAACGCCAGCCAACGGGCCATCTCGGTCGTGATGGCGTAGCCGTGCAGGGCCGTCGGGTCGCTCGCCTGTTCGGCCTCCAGCACCTGTTGCAGACGTTCGGTGTACAGCGCGGCATACGCCGTGCCCTGGTATTCCAGCATGCGCGCGTGTCCCAGCGCGAGCAAGGCATGTACCTGTTTCGGAAACTGCTGTGTCAATCTCCCTGGCAAGCCAGCCAAGGCCGCGTCAACTGGCGCGGCGGCAGGGGTCAGCAACGCGCGTAGCCGCGCAGCCTGCTCGCGTGGTGCGGCGACCGCCTCCCAGCCGGCGGCAAAACCGCGCAGACTGGCCTTGGCCGCCCCGCCACCTGCGGTGACAACAGATTCGTAGGCTGAGCGGGGAAACGGCAACAGGCCGCTGCCCGCCACGGCACCGAACATCACGGCACTGACCATGGTGCCGGAAGTACGCGCCAATTCAGCCATGTCCAGCACATGGTGCTCGCGGCTGGTTGCGCGCACCACGCCCAGCAGCGATTCGACGTCGGTGCGTCCGTCTCCCAGTTCCATGCGTTCTTGCGTCGTCAGCGTGCGCGCGCACGAGGTGATGATCAGGGTGCGCTCCGGCGACGGCAGCCCCAGGCCGCCCTGGCGCGCGGTTTCCAGCAGTTCCGACGAGACCAGGCCGTCAAGTGCGCCCGGCACCGGGTTGAGACTGAATATCGGGCGTCTGCCACCGAGTTCGGCCAGCGGAACCGGGAACACCTCAAGGTAGTAGGTGGTCGCGCCCGTGCGTTGGGCGACGCCGGGAATCGACGTGCTTTGCGCGGCAAAACCGGCCTCGCGGGCGGTGGCGACCAGCCATTCGGTGAGCACGCCGCCGCCTTCGCCGCCGAGGGCGCAGATCAACAGGGAAACGGGTTTGGATGGATTCATGGAATGGGTCTTTGTGGTGGCGGCCCGACGTCTCATGTGGTCTGCAGCGCGCGCACCAGCGCCCCGCGGATGCCGCCGAGCAGGCGTTCGTGCCAGGATGGGTTTTGCACCACTTCGGCGCGGTAGAAACTCGGGCAAAGAGTCGCGGCATGGGCGTTTTCGCCACACAGGCCACAACCGACACAACCATCGATGACGGTTGCCACCGGGTCCACCTTGAGCGGGTCCGGGTTGTCCTTGATGGTCAGCGTTGGACAGCCCGACAGGCGAATGCAGGCGTGGTCGCCGCTGCACACGTCTTCGTCGACGCCGTATTTCACGCGCACGACGCGCTTGCCTTTTTTCAGCAGGCCCGCGATCCAGGGCTTGATGCGGCGCTGGCGCTCGAGCTGGCATTCACCCTCGCCGATGATGACTTTGAGTCCCTGGAAATCGGTGGTGAATGCTTCGTCGATGGTCTTGCGCATCTTCGCCACGTCATAGGTATCGACCGAGCGCATCCATTTCAGGCCCATACCCTGCAAGGTACGTTCGATGGACTGGTCGGTGTGTACGATGCTGGTGCCCTTGTCGGATGCGTTGTCCTTGGCCGACTGGCTGGGTGTGGACAGGATGTCCTGCGTGCCGGTGGCCGAGGTATAGCCGTTCTTGAAAATCAGCAACACCGCGTCGTCGTTGTTGAACAGTGCGCTCTGCACGCCGGTGAGCAAGCCGTTGTGCCAGAAGCCGCCGTCGCCCATGATTGACAAGGTGCGCCGCTGCATCATCGGCGAGACGCCGGCGCGGCTGGCCAGGCTCATGCCGTATCCCAGGATGGAGTGGCCGAACGAGAACGGCGCAAAGGTACCGAAGGCATGGCAGCCGATGTCGGCGGCAATGTGTACCGGCCCTACATCCTGCTGCGCCAGCTTGAGCGCCGAGAACACCGGCCGCTCCGGACAGCCGATACAAAAACCCGGCGGCCGGGGCGGCAATGGTATTTCCAGTTGGGTGGTGATAGCGGCGCGGCGCTTGTCATTGGCGTCGAGCCAGGCGAGGCCAGCGTCGACCGCTTCACCCGGAAGATGGCGCGCCAGAAAGGCACCCACGCCACGGGTCATCATCTCGGCGCCGAGTTCACCGGTGCGGCTCAGCATGTCTTTGCCGTGCAGTCCGGTCTGGATGTCCCGGCGGCGCAGGATGGTTGCCACCTCCTGTTCGATGTATTCGGGCGAGCCTTCCTCGACCACCAGAATGGCCTTTTTGCCAACTGCGAATTGCGCGATCTGATCGGGTACCAGCGGGCAGGTGACGTTCAACACCAGCAGCGGAATCTGGCTGGCACCGAATGCATCGGCCAAGTCGAATTGCTGCAGTGCGCGAATCAGCGTGTTGGTGATGCCGCCTTGCACGACGATGCCGAGTTGATCGTGCTGCCCGTCGTGCAACTCGTTGAGCTGGTGGTCGACGATGTACTGGCGTGCCGCCGGTATGCGTTGCTCGACCTTGCGTTTTTCGTGGGCGAAGGTGACCGGCGGGTGGGACAGCTTGTCGTAATCGAATGCGGCCGGATCTGCCATCAGCGCCTTGGTCGATATCGTCGGCGGGCGGTTGTCCCTGCATTCGAAGCTACCCTTGACATGGCAGGCGCGAATGCGCAGCTCCAGGATGGCCGGCATGTTGGATGCCTCCGACAGGCGGAACGCGTGCTCCACCATGTCGACCATGTTGGCGAGTTCGGGGCGTGGATCGAGCAGCAACATCGTGGACTTGAGGGCGAACGCATGGGTGCGCTCCTGGACCACGCTGGCGCCCTCGCCGTAGTCTTCGCCCACCACGATCAACGCGCCGCCTGTGACGCCCGGCGACGACAGGTTGGACAGGGCGTCGGCCGCCACATTGGTGCCGACGATGGACTTCCAGGTCACCGCGCCACGCAATGGGTAGTGGATCGACGCGCCCAGCATTGCGGCAGCGGAGGCTTCGTTGGCGCAGGCTTCGACATGTACGCCGAGTTCGTCCATGAGGGGTTTGGCCTGCACCATCACATCGAGCAGATGCGACACCGGTGCACCCTGGTAACCCCCGACATAGGAGACCCCCGACTGCAGCAATGCCTTGGTGATGGCCAGAATGCCTTCGCCATGGAAGGTCTGGCCTTGGCCCATGCGCAGGGACTCGATCTCGGTGGCAAATGAAACTTCCATGCGGCGCCCCCGGTGTCAAAACGCCAAGTTTCGATGCCATACATTTATTAGGCAATATCATGAGACTTATAAGTGATATTCAATGAAGGCATATGCAAGGACTTGACCTGAATTTGCTGCGCCTGTTCGATGCGGTCTACCTGGAGCGCAATGTCAGCCGTGCGGCCGAGCGCTTGAACCTGACGCAACCCACGGCCAGTCAGGCGTTGACGCGTTTGCGACTGGCACTGGGCGACCCCTTGTTCGAGCGTGCGCCCGGTGGTGTGCGGCCGACTCCGCGCGCGCAACGACTGGCTCCTGCGATTCAGATGGCACTGGCCGCGCTGGATGATGCCTTGCGTAAATCCGCTGAATTCGATCCTTCGGCTTCCAGCCGGGTATTCCAACTGCATCTGAGCGATATCGGCGAGGCACGCTTTTTGCCGGCTTTGATGGCAAGACTGCGTCAAATTGCGCCTGGCATCGGGATCTCTTGCCGACCAGTGCCCCATGACGAGATCGCGTCCGCGCTCGATAGCGGGCGGCTCGATCTGGCTCTTGGGTTCTTGCCTGGTCTTGACCAGACACGCCAAAGCGAGTTGCTACACGACCGCTATGTCGTTCTGGTGCGCGAGCGACATCCGTTGTTGGACGAAATCGGAGCTTGCGGACACGTGCGCTGCACCTTGGATGCCTTGCAGCGGCTGGATTTTGCGGCGGTTCGCTCGCACGACGAAACCCTGCGCATTCTGCAGTTGCTCGGCTTGGAGCATCGGTTGCGCCTTACGGTGGCGCACTTTCTGACCCTGCCCGACATCGTCAAGGCGACCGACCTGGCGGTGCTCATGCCGCTCGAAATTGCGCGCGGCTTTGCAACAGCAAAGGGATATGCAGTTCTCGAGCCGGATCTGCCGTCCAGGCACTTCACGGTGTCACTGCACTGGAGCCGGCGCTTTGAAGCCGAGCCAGGCAACAGTTGGCTACGACACACCATCGCAGGATTGTTCGCCCGGGATCGGGAGTGACTGGTGACGGACTGACTTTTTGCACCGATGATTCAGGTACGCATCGAAGGGCCGGGTTTTGATCGGCAGCACTGGCGCGTCATGGCTTTGCTACTTCCGTGCATTGCAGATCGGCCCGACTATTCCGTGGATCGGGGCGGTGAACGCAGGGAAACCGGTGAATCGTTGATTGCGACAGACAAGCCGCTGGCGCTCTAAGTAGGGGCAGGCCGCCGGGATCAGTTCTTCCGGTTGCTCCACCCCTCCAGCCAACTTCTTCTGACAATGCCTTTCAGGCAAACGCGGGTTCGGCTTCGCCGCCGCAGAGCGCACGCAGGCGGAGCGGGCCGACGGGGTCTTGTGGCAGCATCGGCACGACGGCGTAGCGGCTGGCGAGCCGATCGCGCACGGCAGCGATCTCCGGGGCTTCTGTCGCGGCGCGGGCTGCCAACAGCGGATGGCCAGTGCCGGTCGCGGCAAAGCTGGCGTTGACGACCCAGCCCCAAGGGGTGATCCCGGCGCGGCCAAGATCTTCTTGCAGATGCGCCGCCTCCAGTACCGGGGTGGTTTCCGGTAGCGTGACGATCAGGATCTTTGTCTGCGCGGGGTCTTGAAGGCGCATCATCGGCGTGACCAGTTTCGCTCCGTCTCCCGCGTGACGGACGATGTCGCGGTGATAGGACCCGGTAGCGTCCAGCAGCAAAAGCGTATGCCCGGTGGGGGCGGTGTCCATGACCACAAAATGCCGCGATGCCTCGCGAATGACGCGGGAAAACGCCTGGAATACCGCGATCTCCTCGGTGCAGGGGGAGCGTAGATCCTCCTCCAGCATGGAGCGGCCCTGCGCGTCCAGCGATGCACCCTTGGTTTCAAGGACATGGTCGCGATAGCGGGCAGTTTCCGCCACCGGATCGATCCGGCTGACGGTCAGGTTCGGCACTTCGGTGCCGAGCGTCTCGGTCAGGTGAGCGGCAGGATCGGTCGTGGTCAGAAGCACCTGATGTCCGCGCGCGGCGAGTTCAACGGCGACGGCGGCGGCAATGGTGGTCTTGCCGACCCCACCTTTTCCCATGGTCATGATCAGGCCGTGGCCTGCGCTGGCCAGATCGTCGATCAGGGCCGATAGAGGAGGCAGGTCCGGCATCGCGGCGGCTGGGACGGCCGGTTGTGACGCGGCAGCTTGCCCCAAGCGCCGCAGCGCCGCAAGACCAACCAGATTCTCCGGGCGCAACGTGATGCGCGTGTGCGACAACACGGCCAATTCGGCATCCATTCCAGCCAGTGCGGCGGTGTCCTTGGCGATCAGTGCCGCCGCCAACGCGTCACCTTGCGCGTCATCTGGCATCAGCCCGTTGATCGCCAGATGCTGGTTGGTGATGGCTATTGTTGCCAGTTCACGGCTGGTCCGCGCCGCTTCGCGCAGGGCCGACTCGCGCGGGCGGGCGACCAGGATCAACTGGGTCAGGCCTGCGTCCGACAGGCTTGCCACTGCCGCCGCATATCGAGAACGCTGCTTTTCCAATCCAGCCAGCGGCCCAAGGCAAGACGCATCGCCGGTGCCGCTTTCCAGAAAGCCGCTCCAGGCGCCGGGAAGGCTCAGCAGGCGAATGGTGTGTCCGGTGGGGGCGGTGTCGAAGATCACGTGGTCATAGTCACCGATCAGCGCCTCATCGGTCAGGAGCCCGGTGAATTCGTCAAAGGCGGCGATCTCGGTCGTGCAAGCCCCAGACAATTGCTCTTCGATCCCCTTGATCACCTTTTCCGGCAGCTTGCCCCGGATCGGGCCAAGAATGCGGTCGCGGTAATCCTGAGCCGCCGCTTCGGGGTCGATCTCCAGCGCTGAAAGCCTCGGCACATCCGGGATCCTGGTGATGGAGTTGCCAATGGTCACGCCAAAGACCTGGCCGACATTCGAGGCAGGATCGGTGCTGACCAACAGAATGCGCCGCCCGGCGTCGGCCAATGACACGGCGGTAGCGCAGGCCAGCGAGGTCTTTCCAACGCCACCCTTGCCGGTGAAGAAGGCGAACTTCGGGAGGTTGCGAAACATGGGTTTATCCTTGCAGGTGAATGTCTTGTGTGGGTTCAATCATGGGCTGAACCCACAGGGCAGGCGCGCAGCCTGTTGGCTCAGCAGCAGGAACCAGCCTTTTGCGTCGAAGCCGCGCCGGGCCCGGTACTGGCACCGCAACACCCGGTAGCCGCCGGCTCGATGGCGGGTGCGGCCTTTGCCCCGCTGGTGCAGCAGGACGAGGCCACGGCTTTGGCAGGAAGTAGCTCAGTTGCCAATTCGCCGCCGATCCCGGCCATTGTCGAAAGCTCGGCGCGTGTTGGGTAGCGGCCTTGCGATACGATTTTTTCGCCGATCACAATGGCGGGCAGATCATCGCCGCCCGAAGCATCCATCAGCGCCTTGACCAAGGGTTGGGTGACGAACTCCATGGGTTCCTGCGACAGGTTGATGCGGCGTACCTTGGCGCCTTGCGCCTTCAGCCAGTCCAGATCGGCGGCGAAATCGACCAGTCCTTGATCAATTTCAGGGCCGCAGACGCCTGTGGAACAGCACAGGGCAGGGTCGTAAACGGTTAACGTGGTCATTTCATAGTCTCCTTAGGAATACAGCCATCGGGTGTGTAACAGCATGGCGCGTCGTCTTCGGGGCTGCCACGCGCCTCGATCTGATCGATCAGGCTACGCAGCGGCGCCAGAACTGACGGATCGAGCGAATAGCAGATGCATGGATGTTCGATCGCGCCGACCACCAGGCCCGAAGCTTTGAGAATGCGCATGTGTTCGGAAACCGTGGATTGGGCAAGCCCGACCTGTTCCACGATGTCGCCGCCGATACAACCTGGACGCGACAGAAGGAAGGCGATGATCTTCACCCTCGCCGGATGGGCGATGGCCCTGGCTACCGAGGCGATCGCCTCGATATCGGCGATCTGTGACCCAGGGTCCGGACTTCGATTGATCATCTGCTTTTCTCTTGATATCGCTAATCGTCGATAAGCGAAATGTACATCAAAACGCAACTGCTGGTTCGACTTCGGCCCCCGCGTACGAAAAGGACCTAGACCAGGCAACGCGAAAACCAATCCCCTGCATGACGCATGCGCCAACCTGAAACGCCTCAGCCATCGTGATGGAAGACAAGTCCTTTCCGAAAGACACCAGCCTGCGCGCCGATGGGCGGCAGCAACTGGTTCGCGTCGAAGAATTCCAGGGCAAGCTCGAAGCGGCGGCGGCCTGGCCGGGCCGGGTTCCGCTGGTGCTGGTGCCGACGGCTTACCCGCGACTCACCGAGGTCGACATTGCCGCATTGGGCAAGGTGGGCATCGTCATTTACGGTAACCATGCGATTCGAGCGGCCGTCGGCGCCATGCGCAGCGTGTTCGCGCAGATCCGCAAGGACGGCGGCATTCGTGAAGTCGACAGGATGCTGCCGAGTGTGCAGGAGATCATCCGCCTGCAGGGCGACGCGCAGATGCGGGCAGTCGAGTCCAGCTACCTGCGATGACCTGGGCCGCATCTGGCATCGGCGCGGCCCGAATGCGGCGTCACTACCGACGCGGGGCGTGACCCGGAATTTGCATGCAAATCGTCTGAGCAGGCTCGGACCGAAAAGTCCGGTCAGAGAAGAACAAGGTGGACGACCGGCTCCGCGATAAGCGTATTCCCTAGGTGACGACCATTCAATTATTCGATAAGCTTGGAAATATGAATCAAACAGACGTCGCCACTTCCGTGATGACCCACACCGCACGGGCACGTCAATTCATGGCCAGCGTGTTTGCCGGCTATGCGACCTGCATTTCGGCGTGATTGCCTCGGCCCGTGTGACCCGACTCACAGCAGCAGGCCAAGCGCCAACATGGACACCGACGCCAAAGCCCTGATCGGTGTGTTGGGAGGCATGGGCCCCGCGGCAACCATCGACTTCATGTCCAAGGTGCGCGCGGCGACATCCGCGAAGCGCGACCAGGACCATGTACCCTTGTTGGTGCATTGCGTGCCGCAGATACCGGACCGGGTGTCGGCCATTGCGAACGGTACGGATGCGCCCTGCAAGCCGCTGCTGGAGGGGGCGCGCTTGCTCGAGCGTGCCGGAGTCCGGGCCATCGTCATTCCATGCAACACCGCCCACCACTGGCACGCGCAGCTTTCGGCCGAGATCGGGGTCCCGATTCTGCACATCGTCGACGCGGTGCGCGAGCAGCTCTCAGCGCGGCAAAGGCCCGGCCAGCGTATCGCATTGATGGGTACGCAAGGCACCCGCATGTCCGGCATGTATGACGCGTTGATCTCCGCCGACGCGGGTGAACTCGTGCTGCCCGACGCCAACGCCCAGTCGGCGATCGATCTGGCGATCGGCTGCGTCAAGGTGGGTGATCTGGCGAATGCACGCAGTCATGCCACCAGGGCCGTAGAACTGCTGATCGGGACTCAGCGTGCCGATCTGTTGCTGCTTGCTTGCACCGAATTACCAATCGCCTTGCAGGACTGCGTTGACGCAGACCTGTGCATCGACGCGACGCACGCTCTGGCCCAGGCGTGTGTCAGGTTCTCACTTGGGTTTTTCACCACCAACGAAGGAGTATCTTCATGAAAATCGGCATCCATTTGGCTGTTGCGCTCGCCGCCAGCATTCTTGCGTCAGGCGCGAGCGCCCAGACCGGCACACTCGACAAGATCAAGGCTTCCGGCTCGATCACCATCGGCCATCGTGACTCCTCGGTCCCTTTCTCCTATCTGGATGACAAGCAGCAACCCATCGGATACGCGATGGATCTGTGCGCGCGCGTTGTCGATGCCATCAAGGCGGAGCTCAAGTTGCCCGCGCTCAAGGTCGCGTACCAGGCCGTCACATCTGCCACCCGGATCCCGCTGATGGCCAACGGCACGATTGATCTGGAGTGCGGGTCGACGACCAACAACGCAGAACGCCAGAAGCAGGTGTCGTACACGATGTCCCACTTCCTGACCGCGACCCGCTTCATCACCAAGAAGGCCGACAACCTCAATTCACTGGCCGACCTCAAGGGCAAGACCGTGATTTCTGGCGCCGGCACAACCAACTTCAAGCAGATCACCGCGATCAATACGGAGCAGAAGATGGGCATGACCATCCTGCCGGCCAAGGACCATGCCGAGGGTTTCATGATGGTCGACACCGGACGTGGCGTCACCTATGTCATGGACGACATCCTGCTCGCCGGTCTGGCTGCCGGAAGCGCCAATCCCGCCCTGTGGCAGATTTCCTCCGATGCACTGTCGTTGCCTGAGCCCTACGGCATCATGCTGCGCAAGGACGACCCGGCGTTCAAGAAGGTCGTCGACGCAGCCATGGTCAATACCTACAAGAGTGGCGAAGCCGCCAAGATCTACGCCAAGTGGTTCCAGAGCCCGATTCCACCCAAGGGCATCAATCTGAACCTGCCGATGTCCGCCTTGATGAAAAACCAGTTCGCCAATCCGAGCGATTCGGCTGATCCTGCGGCGTACAAGTAAGCGTTGACGCCCTTTTGGGCGAACTCCGGTCACCGGCTACCGCCGGTGACCGGCTCTGATACCGCCGAGTCTGCAAGAGGGTTTGATTTCATGAACTACAAATGGAACTGGGGCATCTTCTGGGAACAGTCGCCCGATGCCAGCGGCACCTACATACAGACGCTGTTTTATGGACTGGGCTGGACCCTGTCGACAGCCTTGATTGCCTGGGTTGCCGCTTTACTGATCGGTTCCGTGATCGGCACCATTCGCACGACGAAGATCGGGTGGGCGGTGCGGCTCGGTAATGGCTATGTCGAGGTGTTTCGCAATATCCCGCTGCTGGTGCAGGTCTTCCTCTGGTATTTCGTTTTCCCGGAGTTGCTGCCCAAGGACTTCGGTTTGTGGGTCAAGCAGTTGCCTGATGCCAGCTTCTGGACCACGGTTGTCGCGCTGTCGTTCTACACCTCGGCACGTGTCGCCGAGCAGGTGCGCGCCGGCATTCAGTCCCTGCCGCGTGGGCAAATGGACGCGGGCACCGCACTGGGGCTGACCTTGCCGCAGACCTACCGCTATGTGCTGTTGCCAATGGCATACCGCATTATCCTGCCGCCATTGACCTCGGAGTTTCTGAGCGTCATCAAGAACAGCTCGATTGCATTGACGATCGGTTTGCTTGAGTTGACCGGGCGTGCCCGTGCAATGCAGGAATACAGCTTCCAGGTTTTTGAGGCGTTTACTGCAGCGACGCTGATCTATCTCGCGGTCAACGTGGTCGTCGTGTTCGGTATGCGCCGCGTCGAACGCGTGACGTCGGTGCCGGGCTATATCGGCGCGAAGTCGAGGTAAGCCATGTTTGAAAATTTCGACTTCGATGTGATCGCCCGCAGCTGGCAGGTGCTGATCTTTCAGGGCCTGGCGTTTACCGTACAGGTCACCTTGATGGCCATGGCCGGTGGCATTGTGCTGGGTACCATGCTGGCGCTGATGCGCATGTCGTCCATCAAGGCCTTTTCCTGGTTTGCGGCGACCTATGTCAACCTGCTGCGCGCGATTCCGCTGGTGCTGGTGATCTTCTGGTTCTACTTCCTGGTGCCGTATATCGGCGCCTGGATCATCGGTTCGCCGACTCCGATCAAGGTGGGCGCCTTCACGTCCGCACTGATCACGTTCATGCTGTTCGAGGCGTGCTACTACTGCGAGATCATGCGCGCCGGCATCCAGAGCATTCCGAGCGGTCAGGCCAGCGCCGGTTACGCCCTGGGTCTGAACTACCGCCAGGTGATGGCCCAGATCGTTCTGCCGCAGGCGTTTCGCAACATGACGCCGCTGCTGCTGACGCAGACCATCATTCTGTTCCAGGACATATCGCTGGTTTACATCATCTCGCTGCCTGACTTTGTCACCATCGCCAGCAAGATCGCGCAACGCGACGGTCGCCTGGTGGAGATGTATGTCTTCGTCGCTCTGGTGTATTTCCTGATCTGCCTGGCACTGTCGTACTGGGTCAAGCGGTTGCAGTTCCGCATGGCCGTCCCCCGTTGAGAAAGAACCCATCATGTCCATGATCGAAATCAGCAATGTCAGCAAGTGGTACGGCAGCTTCCAGGTTCTCAAGGACTGCACGACGAATGTCACCAAGGGTGAGGTCGTCGTCGTCTGCGGACCGTCCGGCTCAGGCAAGTCCACGTTGATCAAGACCGTCAACGCGCTCGAACCGTTCCAGAAAGGCAGCATCACCGTCGATGGCGTATCGGTCGGCGCGCGCGGCACCAACCTGCCCAAACTGCGCGCACGCATCGGCATGGTGTTTCAGAATTTCGAGTTGTTCCCACACCTGTCGATCACGCGCAACCTGGCACTGGCCCAGATCAAGGTGCTGGGACGATCCGAGGCCGAAGCCATGGAGCGGGGGCTCAAACTGCTCGACCGCGTCGGACTGAACGCGCAGAAAGACAAGTTCCCGGGTCAGCTCTCGGGTGGTCAGCAGCAACGCGTGGCGATCGCGCGCGCGCTTTCGATGGATCCGATCGCGATGCTGTTTGATGAGCCCACCTCGGCACTCGATCCGGAGATGATCAACGAGGTGCTCGACGTGATGGTTGAACTGGCCAATGACGGCATGACGATGATGGTCGTGACGCATGAGATGGGCTTCGCCAAGCGGGTGGCGAATCGGGTCATCTTCATGGACAGTGGCGAGATCGTCGAAGACGCGCACAAGGACGAGTTCTTCGGCAGTCCGCGTTCGGATCGGGCACAACTGTTCCTGTCGAAGATTCTTTCGCATTGAGTTGCGCAAGCTGAATCGGAACGCGCCATGCTGACAAGGCTCGCGCAGATGTCGGGGACTTGACGGTAGATTATTAATTCCATAAACTTAGAAATATGAATGAAGAAGACGCTGTCAAGGCCCTGGCTGCACTGGCTCAGGGAGCGCGCCTGCGGATATTCCGGGCGTTGATCGGGGTGGCGCCCGACGGCATGACTCCGAGTACGTTGTCGGCAACGCTGGCCATCCCCGCCTCGACTCTGTCTTTTCATTTGAAGGAATTGATTCATGCCGACCTCGTAACGGTCGCGCGCGACGGTCGCAATCTCTATTACCGACCGGTCGTGGATCGCATGGATGACCTGTTGTCCTACCTGACAGACCACTGCTGTCATGGCGAGCCCTGTGGGACGGCTGCGGCAAAGCGCAAGTCTGCCTGCTGACGCCAAGCTCGAATGACCGGATCTCCTGGACTCGGTTAAATCGCGGCGATGGTTCCGCTTGCGCTTTACATCCATAACCAATAACCACTGCTGGACGGGCCTGGACTTCTGGTCCGGCCCGGACTGCGAATACCCGAGGAACCAAGAATGTCGATATCAAGAACCGTGCGAGGTGGTGCGCGAGCCCTCCTGGCAATCAAACACCGGTGGTCGCCGCGATGAGCCTGACTGAGACGAAGCTGACGCATGCAGTGCCAAGTCTGGATGATTTCCGGAAGGCGGCCAGGAGCCTGCGCGGAATCGTTGCGCACACGGCACTTCTCGAGAGTCCGGAGGCGAATGCGCGGTTGTCGGGCCGCTTGCTTGTCAAGGCGGAGTGCGCGCAAAGAACCGGCGCTTTCAAGATCCGTGGCGCATACAACTGCATTCGGCAACTGTCACAGGCCGAGAAAAGCCGTGGCGTGATTACCTATTCGTCCGGCAACCATGCGCAAGGTGTGGCGCTCGCGGCGCGCCTGCTGGGAACGACGGCGTTGGTCGTGATGCCTTCGGATGTTGCAGCCGCCAAGAAGGACAGCACACGTGCCTTGGGGGCCGAGATCTTCACGTTCGATCGAGACAGTGAGGACTACAACGAAGTCGTGGCGCGATTGAGTGCGCAGACCGGACGAATCAACGTGCCCCCGAGTGGGGACATGCGGGTGCTCGTCGGTGCCGGCAGCGCGGCACTCGAGCTGTTTGCGCAAGCGCGGGACATGAAGGCGGCACTCGATGCGGTGCTGGTGCCCTGCGGTGGCGGGGCGCTGACGGCTGCGACAGCGCTCGTGATGCAGACCCTGTCGACCGCAACACAGGTATTTGCAGTCGAACCCGCTCTGTTTGACGACACGCGCCGTTCGCTCGAGGGTGGGGTACGTGTGGCGAACCCCAAAGGACAAAAAACAATCTGTGATGGAATCATGACACCGACACCCAATCCCCAGACATTCGAAATCAACCGCCAACTGCTCGCTGGCGGGCTGGTCGTCAGTGACGACGAGGTGCGTGACGCGATGCTGTTCGCGTATGAGCACTTCAAGATCGTCATCGAGCCGGCAGGAGCCGTTGGCATCGCTGCGGTCCTCAGCGGAAAAATCGCCATCAAAGGCAAGGCGATCGCCACCATTGCGACCGGCGGCAACGTCGATCCCCAACGCTTCTGCGAAGCGTTGAACGCCGCGCCAGGGCGCCATGGAGGTGCAGCATGATCCGCCGCCTGATCGCCGAGTGGGTGGGGACGTTTTCGCTGCTCGCCACCGTGGTGGGTTCCGGAATCATGGCCGAACGGCTGTCAGGTGGCAATGTCGCCATTGCGTTGCTCGGGAACACGATTCCCACCGGTGCAATTCTGGTCGTGCTGATCCTGTGCTTCGGCCCCATCTCCGGCGCGCATTTCAATCCGGCGGTGACGCTGGCTTTTGCGATCAGGAAGGAAATAACGGCTAAGGACTCCGTTTTCTATGTGCTGGCGCAGGTAGCCGGTGGCATCGCCGGTGTGCTGGTTGCGCACGTGATGTTCGCGCATCCGATATTCGACCCATCGACGAATATCCGCACCGGTTTGGGCCAGTGGGTCGGCGAGTTCGTTGCCACGTTCGGCCTGATCGGCACCATACTGTGCTGCCTCAAGGCCAGGGCTGCGGCGGTCCCCTATGCGGTTGGTCTCTATATCACCGCCGCCTACTGGTTCACGTCATCAACATCATTCGCCAATCCTGCCGTCACGATTGCCAGGGGTTTTTCGAACACGTTCTCCGGCATCAGCCCTGCGGACGTGGCTGCATTTATCGCCGTTCAGCTGTTTGCCGCGGTGCTGGCAACGTATTTCTACCGCTGGTTTCTCAAGGAGCCGTCGCCCGCCTAGCATGACCTTGCGCCAGTGCGAATGGCGCTGCAATAGAGTGTCCGACCTGTTCGAGACGGTCCCGAATCAGGCCATGCGGTCACTGTCAGGCCGACAACCACTGTTCGATCTTGTCCCGTGCCGGCACGCTTCCCACGTGCACGACCTTGCCGTTGATGACGACGCCGGGCGTGGACATGACGCCGTAGCGCGCCACGTCCTGGATGTCCGTGATCTTGTGCAGGCTGACGGCCGTGCCCTTGGCCTTGGCCACTTCTTCGATCAGCTTGAAGGTGTTGTCACAACTGCTGCCGCAGCAGCCACCGAGTACCTTGATGTCCATGAGAATCTCCTTGAATTGAAATGAATGGAAACGGGTGGGGATGGCGCTTACAAAACCGCGTTGAAGACCATGCCCACCATCAGGATGCCTGTGGCCACGACCGCCACGAAGGTCGCGATCAGCCGCAGCTTGAGCACTTTGCGCAGAATGATCATCTCGGGCAAGGAGAGCGCGATCACACTCATCATGAAAGCCAGCACCGTGCCCAGCGCCGCACCCTTGGCCAGCAGGGCCTGCACGATGGGAACCATGCCCGCTGCGCCGCTGTACATAGGCACCCCGATCAGGACTGCCAACGGCACCGACCACCAGGCCTCCTTGCCCATGACAGAGGCCATGAAATCCTGCGGCACCCAGCCGTGGATCGCGGCGCCCAGGGCGATGCCAACCAGTACATAGGGCCAGACCTTGCCGACGATGTCGCGCACGCTGGCCAGACCGGCGTCGATGCGATCGGACAGGGAGATGGGGCTGTCGTCCGCGCTGACGGCGACCTTGGGGATATCGCGCACCCAGTCCTCCAGGTGGCGCTCCATCTTCAGCCGTCCCAGCACCCAGCCAGCGACGATGGCAATCGTCAGCCCCAGGCCCAGGTAGAGCAGCGCGACGCGCCAGCCGAACATGCCCAGCAACAGCGCCAGCGCGACTTCGTTGACCATCGGTGCTGCGATCAGGAACGAGAAGGTCACGCCCAGCGGCACACCGGCCTGCACGAAACCGACGAACAGCGGCACCGCCGAGCACGAGCAGAACGGCGTCACCACGCCCAGGCCGGAGGCCATCACGTTGGCCACGCCCTCCCTGCGGCCCGCCAGCAAGGCGCGCGTGCGCTCGGGCGTGAAATAGGAGTTGACCATGCCCATCACGAACACCACCGTGGTGAGCAGCAGCAGAATCTTGGGCGCATCGTAGATGAAGAACTGCAGCGCGCCACCCAGATGACTGGCCCGGTCGACCGGCAACAAGGCGACCAGGGCTTCGGAGGTCGGCAACAACGCCGAATACAGCAAGGCCACGGTCAGCGCCGCGACGAAAAGGAAAACGCGCGGATGCTGCCGTGGCAGGTTCAGGCCGGGCCGGCGCAATAACAGGGCGGTGATTTGGCTCATCTGGGAATCCTCTTGAAGGTGTGGTTCGTGTTCTCTGATGGGAAGACGAACGAACCCGCAAAAGGATTCATGCCGGTCCGGACCGACGCTTCGGCCAGTTCAGCCGGCAGCGGCAGAGTGCCCAGGCTGATGGCAACAAACCGACCCGTCGTGGTCGAATCCCACCTGGCAGTCGACCACGAGTCGATCGCGCAGGCGTTGCCGAGCCCGCAGCAAGCGGGACTTGGCAGCCGGCAGGCTCAGTCCGCATAGCTGGGCGTATTCGCGCACCGTCTGGCCCTGCAGGTCGCATGCGCGCAGCATGGCGGCATCTTCCGCCGCCAACTTGCCGATGACGCTGGTGAGACAGTCGGCCAGCGTGTCGACCGGGGCCAGTTCCGGCTCGCCGGGGTCAGCAACGGTTTCGTCGTCGGCGAGCGGCTCGGTCGGATGCAAAGTCCGGGCGCGGTCGACCACTGCGTTGCGCGCGACCTGGAACAACCAGGCGCGCGGGTTGTCCAGATCGCAGAATCCTTGCCCTTGCCGCATCGCCTTGATAAAGACATCCTGCAACACGTCGTCCGCCGCATCTGCATCGCCGATCCGGTGGCGCAGGTAGCCGCGCAGTTCGCTCTCGTGGGCTTGCCAGGCCTGCGCGACGCAGGCGAACGTGGTCGCGACTTGGGGCAAGGTAAATGGTTTCATGCTTTGGTCATTCTTGGCACGACATCCCTGCAGGCGAGGCCACCTGGTGACCACAGGGCGGTGGGTGCAGCAATGGTAGTGCAATCCCGTGTGTCGGCACGGGCGCGATCGTTTGGGGTTATTCTTCGCCGCAGCTTGACCTTGAAGTCGCTTCAACGTTTCCAATGGCGTTGAAGGAAACTCGAAAACATGAATCCACCGTCAGCAAACAGTCGCGTCAAGATGCCCACGCATGATCATGAGATGGTGCATCCCTGCGCGATTGACCGGCTCCACGCCGGCGCGCCCAAAAATACACGGGTCGACGACCATGCAGCTGCAGCTGGCAGCTGCTGTGCGCCCGCGATATCGGTGTCGGCGACCGATTCCACGGTGTCGACGTTGAACCGGGGTAGCAGCACCGCGATCAGGATCATGCAGATGGACTGCCCGACCGAGGAGGCCTTGATCCGCAACAAGCTGGCCGGTCTGTCCGAGGTTGGGGCCATGGAATTCAACCTGATGCAGCGGGTGATGAAGGTGAGTCATGCACCCGAGGCCCTGGAGCCCATCCTGCAGGCGATACGGGCGCTGGGCTTCAAACCCGAAGTTGTCGTTTACGGAGCGTCGCAGCAGGCCGGTGACGAGCCCGGCGTATCCTGGTGGCCGCTGGCCCTTGCAGGGGGTGCTGCGATTGCATCCGAAGCCGTCAGCTGGCTGGGCCAGAGCGCATGGCTTGCTGCCGCGTTCGCCATTCTGGCTGTTGCCGCCTGCGGATTGACGACCTACAAGAAGGGCTGGATCGCACTTCGCAACGGCAATCTCAACATCAACGCGCTGATGAGCATCGCGGTCACCGGCGCGCTGGTGTTGCAGCAGTGGCCGGAGGCGGCCATGGTCATGGTGCTGTTCACGATTGCCGAGCTGATCGAAGCCAAGTCCCTTGACCGGGCGCGCAATGCCATCAAGGGCTTGTTGCAACTGGCCCCTGACACGGCCACGGCGCAGCAGTCCGACGGTTCGTGGCAGGAAGTCGACGCCAAGTCGGTCACCGTAGGGGCCCTGATACGCATCAAGCCGGGCGAGCGCATCGGGCTCGACGGCGCCATCGTGACGGGCCGCTCCACCATCGATCAAGCCCCCATCACCGGCGAAAGCCTGCCGGTGGACAAGGCCGAAGGCGACCCGGTTTTTGCCGGAACGATCAATGGCGCTGGCGCTTTCGAATACCGCGTCAGCGCAGTCGCCAGCAACACGACATTGGCACGCATCATCCATGCCGTCGAAGAGGCGCAGGGCAGCAAGGCGCCAATGCAGCGTTTTGTCGACCAGTTCGCACGCGTGTACACGCCCGTGGTGTTTGCCATGGCACTGGCCGTGGCCGTTTTTCCGCCGCTTTTCATGGGCGCGAACTGGTACGACTGGGTCTACAAAGCATTGGTGTTGCTGGTCATCGCATGTCCTTGCGCCTTGGTGATCTCGACACCGGTCACGATCGTCAGCGGCCTGGCGGCGGCGGCGCGCAGAGGTATCCTGATCAAAGGCGGCGTCTATCTTGAAGAGGGTCGCAAGCTGCAGTGGCTGGCGCTTGACAAGACCGGCACCATCACCCACGGCAGGCCTGTGCAAACCGACTTCGAACTGCGTGGCGATAGCGGCGATGCAAGTCTGCACGATTGCCGCCGCATCGCCGCCAGTCTGGCGGGTCGATCCGACCATCCGGTGTCGCTGGCGGTGGCGCAAGCTGCCCTCGCGGACGGCTTCCGACCAAGCGAGGTGGCTGCCTTTGAGGCACTGGCCGGTCGCGGTGTGCGGGGCGTGGTCGACGGCAAGCGCTACGCCTTGGGAAATCATCGACTGGTGGAAGAGTTGGGCCGCTGCTCGGCTGAACTGGAAGCCCGGCTCGACGCGCTGGAAGGCCAGGGCAAGACCGTCGTGGCATTGATTGACGAAAGCCGCGTGCTGGCGCTGTTTGCCGTGGCCGACACGGTCAAGGACAGCAGCCGCGAGGCGATCGCCGACTTGCACCAGCTAGGGGTCAAGACGGTAATGCTCACGGGTGACAACAACCACACCGCGCAAGCCATCGCCAGACAGGTCGGAATCGATGAAGCGCGCGGCGACCAACTGCCCCAGGACAAACTCGCGGCGGTCGAGCGACTGGGCGCCCTGGGAGCCGTGGGCATGGTGGGTGATGGCATCAACGATGCCCCGGCGCTGGCGCGCGCAAACATCGGTTTTGCCATGGGCGCCATGGGAACGGACACGGCCATCGAGACGGCGGACGTGGCGCTGATGGACGACGATCTGCGCAAGATCCCTGCGTTCATCCGGCTGTCCAAGGCGACGCATTCGGTGCTGATTCAGAACATCGTTCTGGCACTGGGTATCAAGGCGGTGTTCCTGCTGCTGACCTTGGCGGGTCTGGGGACCATGTGGATGGCCGTGTTTGCCGACGTGGGCGCCAGTCTGCTGGTGGTCGGCAACGGTTTGCGCCTGCTTCGGAAATAGCCGGGTGCAGACGCGCTGTTCGAACGCAGCCAACGGCGTATCCGATGCTGCGTCGTTCCTGAATCCAGGCACGCGCGGCATTCGCCTTGCTGGCGCGGCGTGCGTAGTACATGCTTGCGTCGGCGCGCGATCGGCATCGCATGTCATCACGATTGGTGTCTGGTGTGACAAGTTGGCCGAGGAGTCGGCCAACGGGCTCAAATGCCAGATTTATCCGTCGATGCAGTTCGGTGGCAGCAGCACCTTGCTGCCAACGTGGTGTTTGTCCAGAAACTCCCGTTGGGCCTGGCAGATTTCGGCCAGTGGCCGGATGTCGGCGACGGCAGGCAGCACGGCGCCGCGCTGCAGCAACGCCATCAGAGCCGGCAAGGTGTCGCGTCGATAAACGCTGGAGCCGAAGAAGGACAGGCTCTTGAGATACAGGGTGCGCAAATCCAGCGTGACCATCGGTCCGGCAATGGCGCCAGCCGTGACATAGCGTCCGCCGGTGGCGAGCAGGCCGAGATACGGCGCGAAGACGCCCCCGCCCACCACGTCGGCGAACAGGGTCAGTGGTGCGTCACCCAGACAGGCGCGTACGGCGCCGGCCGGGTCGATGGCGGCGCGGTCGACGACATGGTGCGCCCCCAGGGCCAGCACGGCGTCGCGTTTGCCCGCGCCGCACACGGCCACGACGGTGGCCCCGCTGGCGCGTGCGATCTGCACCAGAAAGCTGCCCACGCCGCCCGAGGCGCCGTTCACCAGCACCCGGTCGCCTGCGCTCAGGCCGGCCATCAGCATCATGTTCATGGCGGTGCCGCCCGAGCACGGAACCGTCGCGAGTTGGGCATCCGTCAATGCCAACTCGGGTGCCACCGTGATCGCATTGCGCGCCGGCACCACGGTGTACTGGGCAAAACCGCCATCGCGCTGCGCACCGAGAAAACCGGTGCTTTCCAGGCTTGTGGTGTCATCCGGGGCATGGAAATACGGGTCGCAGATGACCCGCTGGCCGATGCGCTGCGCATCCACGCCCGGTCCGACGGACACGATGATGCCGGCCACGTCGGCGCCCTGGATGCGCGGGAACCGGATGTCGCTGCCCCAGTCGCCGGAATCGGCGTGTTCGACGGCGAATCCGGAGCGGGCGCCCTCGGCCACGGTGCCGGTCTTTACCGCCTGGTTGTACCAACCCGAGCGGGTGTTGATGTCGGTGTTGTTGATGCCGGCAGCGCGCACCTGGATCAGCACCTCACCCGGAGCAGGGCGGGGCACCGGCACGTCTTCACGGTATTGCAGCTTGTCCAGGCCGCCGAAACCGGTCAGCAGCACCGCGGCCATGTGGGTCGGGATCGGCGTCGTCATGACTGCACACCAAGGCGCAAGATTGCCGGTATATGTTGTGCGCGCACTGCGGGTTCGCAGGCGGTGTCAGGTACGGTCATGGTGCCAGGTTGGGAAACTGTGCCGCCACCGCTGCGTCAGAACGGCGCGTCGGTATTGCTGATGGGTGGCGCGTCGATTGCGGCGGCGGTCTGAGGCGCGACCTTGTCGCTCGATGCTGTGGCAGCGCCCGCGCCGGACAGGTTTTTGCGCAGCCGCGTGCGGATTTCGGCTTTTTCGCCGGCACTGGCGAACTTGCTGTATTTGCTCACGATCGATACCAACTGAGCATAGATTTTCGGGTTGCCGGCCAGGCACTCCTTCTGTTCGAGGAAGTCGGCCTCGCCGCTGAAGTTACCGATCAATCCGCCTGCCTCGGTGACCAGCAGCGAACCGGCGGCCACGTCCCAGGGTTGCAGGCCGGTCTCGAAAAACCCATCGGTGTAGCCGGCCGCGACATAGGCCAGATCCAGCGCGGCGGCGCCAGGGCGACGCAGGCCGGCGGCGCGTTGCATCACGTCGCCCATCATGGCCAGGTAGCCCGGGAAGTTGTCGCCGCTGCGAAATGGAAAGCCGGTGGAAATCAGGCTTTCCTGCAGGCGGATGCGCTTGGAAACGCGCAGACGCCGGTCGTTGAGATAGGCGCCGCGACCCTTGGTGGCGCTGAACAGGTCGTTGCGCGTCGGGTCGTAGATCACCGCATGTTCGATCTTGCCCTTGACCGCCAGCGCTATGCTCACGCAATAGACCGGAAAGCCATGGATGAAGTTGGTGGTGCCGTCCAGCGGATCGATGATCCAGACGAACTCCGAAGTCTTCGAACCATGTTCGTTGCCGGACTCCTCGGCCAGGATGCCGTGATCCGGGAACGCTGTCAGCAAGGTCTCGATGATGACTTTTTCGCTGGCGTGATCGACTTCGGTGACAAAGTCATTGACCTGTTTTTGCGAGATACGCACCGCCTCGACGTCAAGCGCGGCACGGTTGATGATGGCGCCAGCGGCACGGGCAGCCTTGATGGCCACATTGACCATCGGATGGAGGTTTGGGGACGACATGGTTTGTTGGTTTCGGTTTGGGCGCAACCTCTGGCTGCGCGCCGCACGGCAATCAGGAGCATTGGCCGGATGCACGATGGCATCCGCAAGAGCGGTTATTTTCCCATGAAAAGAGCGCTCGCCGAGGGTGCCTGGTTTGCGCGTCGCAGGCGCGGAGACAATTGACGCCATGCAGACACGTTTCGTACTCATCCAAGCCAGCCATGCCGGCAACGTCGGCGCCGCCGCCCGTGCCATGAAAGTCATGGGTTTTGATGACCTGGTGCTGGTTGCGCCGCGCTGGGCCAATGTGTTGCGCCGCGAGGAGACCATCCAGCGTGCCAGTGGTGCGCTCGATGTGCTGGCCAAGGCACGCATTGTCGATACGCTGGACGAGGCGCTCGATGGCATGACCCACTTGTGCGCCACTGCCATGACTCCACGCGATTTCGGCCCGCCGACCATGGCGCCGCGTGAATGTTTCGCGCGCCTGGTCGCCGGCCAAGCGTTGAATCCGGTGTCGACCGCGACACCGGCGGAGCCTGCCCACTTGCCCGCTGGCGTGGCGATGTTGTTCGGCTCCGAGCGCTTCGGCATGCGCAATGAGGATGTCTACCGCTGTCATGTGGCCTTGTCGATTCCGACCAACCCCGGCTTCGGTTCGCTCAACCTTGCCGCGGCGCTGCAGGTGCTGGCCTACGAATGGCGCATGGCGCTGGGCGGCTTTGCGGTGGCGCCATCGGCCAGTGTGGTGCCGCCGCGCGCAGCCGACGCCAGACAAGTGGCCGGATTGCTGGCGCACTGGGAGCAGGCCTTGACTGCCGTGCGCTACCTGGACCCGGCCACACCGGGCAAGCTAATGCCGCGGCTGAACCAGTTGTTCAACCGCGCCGGCATCACCGACGAGGAAATCCACATCCTCAGAGGTGTCGCCAAGGCCATGCTCGAGACAGCCGCAGCCGCCAAAGGCTAGACTATTGGTCATGTTTGCCCGTATCCGCTCCGACATCCAGTGCATTCTCGACCGCGACCCTGCTGCGCGCAGCACCTGGGAGGTGCTGACCTGTTATCCGGGTTTGCATGCCCTGATCCTGCACCGGCCGGCGCACTGGTGCTGGAACCATGGTTTCACCTGGCTGGGCCGCTTCATTTCCCATATCGGTCGGTTTCTCACCGGCGTCGAGATTCATCCGGGCGCGAAGATCGGCGAGCGCGTGTTTTTCGACCATGCCATGGGCGTGGTCGTGGGCGAGACCGCCGAGATCGGTGACGGCTGCACGATCTACCACGGTGTCACCTTGGGCGGCACCTCGCTGTACAAGGGCACCAAGCGCCATCCGACGATAGGCGCAGACGTGATCATCGGTGCCGGCGCCCAGGTGCTGGGGGGCTTTACCGTCGGCGACGGCGCCAAGATCGGCTCCAACGCGGTGGTGACCAAACCGGTTCCCGCAGGGGCCACGGCGGTCGGCAATCCGGCGCGCATCATCCAGGGCGACGGCGAGGCCAAGCGCGAAGCGGCCGCATCCAAGATGGGTTTCTCGGCTTATGGCGTGACGCAGAACGACGATCCGCTGAGCCTGGCCATGCGCGGTCTGATCGACAACGCCAGTTCGCAGGAGCACCAGATCGCGATGCTGTGGCAGGCCATCGGCACCTTGTCCGAAGGTCGCAGCCAGGGCGATTGTGTGCCGTCAGACGCCTGTCGCGACGGTGACTTCAAGGCCGACCAGCTCAACGATCTGGTTGGCAAGTAGTTTGCGCCTTCAGTTGGCCGGCGGCGTCTGACGCAGCGCGGACTTGGGCCGGAAGGCCTTGCAGACCGCCGCATCGGTTTCCATGTATGGCCCGCCGATCAGGTCGATGCAATACGGTACGGCTGCGAAGATGCCGGCTACCAGCGACTCCCCGGTGTCTGATCGCAGACCTTCGAGTGTCTCGGCGATCGCCTTGGGTTGCCCTGGCAGGTTGATGATCAGGCAGTTGCCGCGGATCACCGCGCATTGGCGCGACAGGATGGCGGTGGGCACGAAACGCAGGCTGATCTGGCGCATCTGCTCGCCGAAGCCGGGCATTTCCTTGTCGGCCACGGCCAGCGTGGCCTCGGGCGTCACGTCGCGCAGCGCCGGTCCGGTGCCGCCGGTGGTCAGCACCAGGTGGCATCCGGCGTTCACCAGATCGATCAGCGTGGCGCTGATCTGCGTCTGTTCGTCGGGGATCAGCCGGGCATCGAACTGCAGCGGGTTGCGCAACGCGCGGCCCAGCCATTGCTTGAGCGCCGGCAGTCCCTTGTCCTCATAGACGCCGCTGGAGGCGCGGTCGCTGACCGAGACGATGCCGATGCGGATGGAATCAAATGTCGGTTCGGCTGCTGCTGCCATGGTCGTCGTCTTCCTTGTCATCCTGGGGCTTCACTGCAACTGGCTGCGCACCAGCTGGAACAGCTCGCGATAGGCCTTGCCATGGCGCGGCGTTTCGCCCGCCATGGTCGGTTGGGCATCCTTGCGCGTCTGGCGGATCAGCGCCCGCAACTGCTGACTGTCTGACTGCGGATGGCGCGTCACCCAGTTGGCAAAAGCGTCATCGTCCGCGATCAGCCGTTCGCGCCATTGCTCGACCTGGTGCAAGGCCAGTGTCTCGCTGGCCGAGCCGCTGCGCTGCTCTGCCAGGGCCGCACGCACCTGCTCGAGGGTGTCGGCGTCGAGCTTGCGCATCAGCTTGCCGACAAATTGCAACTGGCGCCGCTTGCCCTCGAAGTTGGTGATGTTTTTCGCGTCGGCGATGGCCTCTGCCAGCTTGTCGGACAAGGGCAGGCGGGCCATCAGTTCGGCGCGCAGTGTCAAGCAGATCTTCACCGAGTTTTTGCAACTCTTCGCTTTCACGCTTGCGGTCGGTGCGGCTGGGTGTGTCCGACCCCTTGAGCTCGCGTTTGAGCTCCAGGTCGAGTTCGCTGCCTTCGGTCACGAACTTGCCGGAGACGAAGTACCCTTTTTTGGCTTTGCGCTGCATGGATGGAAACGGGCTTTGAGGCCGCAGGCGGCCCGGAGTTGGTCAGCCAAGTATCATAGTCGCCCACGTGAACGAACCAAGATGACACAACACAAGATGACCCGGGCCGACCGCGGCTTTAGCTACAGCCGCCCATTTTTTGAGCAACTCGTGGACAGCGCCTTGCACCATGCAGGCAAGCTCGGCGCCACCGACGCGGCGGCCGAGGCGTCCGAAGCATGCGGCCTGAGCGTGTCGGTGCGCAAGGGTGAGCTGGAGAACGTCGAACGCAACCGCGACAAATCCTTGTCGGTGTCGGTCTACGTCGGCCAGCGGCGTGGCAATGCCAATACCTCGGATTTCTCCGAGGCCGCAATTGCGCAGACGGTGCAGGCCGCGTTCGACATCGCCCGTTTCACGGCCGAAGATCCGATGGCCGGTCTGCCCGATGCCGCCGACATTGCGCCGGAATCAAACCTGGCCGATGAGCTGGAGCTGTTTTTCCCCTGGTCGGTGACCAGCGAACAGGCTGCCGAGCTGGCCATGCGCTGCGAGCAGGCCGCCTTGAAGACCGACAAGCGCATCACCAACAGCGAAGGTGCTGCGGTGTCGGCTCAGCAATCCCACTTTTTCAGTGCCCATACCCATGGTTTTCGCGGTGGCTATTCGAGTTCGCGCCATTCGATCTCGGTCTCGCCCATCGCGTCCATCGGCGAGGACATGCAGCGCGATGCCTGGTACAGCTCGATGCGCGACGCGAAAGAACTGGCCAGTGCCCAGGCCGTGGGCCGATACGCGGCCGAACGGGCCTTGAGCCGGCTCGGCGCACGCAAGATATCCACGCGCCAGTGCCCGGTGCTGTTCGAGTCGCCGCTGGCTGCGGGGCTGCTGGGCGCGTTCGTGCAGGCTGTCAGTGGCGGTGCGCTGTATCGCAAGAGCTCCTTTCTGCTCGACTCCATGGGCAAACTGGTTTTTCCGAAGCACATCGACATCCAGGAAGATCCGTTCATCAAGCGCGGCAAAGGCAGCTCGCCGTTTGACGAGGAGGGCGTGCGGGTGTCGCCGCGTACCGTGGTCGATGGCGGGCGGGTCAAGGGTTATTTCCTGAGCAGCTACACGGCGCGCAAGCTGGGCATGCGCACTACCGGCAACGCAGGGGGCTCGCACAACCTGGTGCTGCGCTCGCGTCTCACAGATCCCGGCGACGACCTGGATGCGATGCTGCGCAAGATGGGTCGCGGCCTGTTCGTGACCGAACTGATGGGCCAGGGCGTGAATTACGTGACCGGCGACTATTCGCGCGGTGCCAGCGGTTTCTGGGTCGAGAACGGACGCATTGCCTATCCGGTGCACGAGATCACGATTGCCGGAAACATGAAGAACATGCTCAAGTCCATCGAAGCCGTGGGTGCCGATACCTACAACTATGGCGCCAAGACGGTGGGCTCGATCCTGCTGGGCAAGATGAAGATCGCCGGCAACTGATGCGTCCCTGAGCAACCCCAAAAAACGGCCCGCATCGCGCGGCCGTTTTTTTGTCAGTGCCGCGGTGCGGGGCGAGTCTCAGCCGGCCAGTGCCGCCTTCACAGCACCCGAGACCTGGCCCATATCGGCCTTGCCCGCCAGCCGGGACTTGGCCAGTGCCATGACGCGGCCCATGTCGCCGGCTGCCGGCTTGCGGCCGAGTTCGGTGCTCAGTTCCGCCACGATGGTGTCGATCTCGCTGCGTACCTGCGCGGCGTCCATGCGCTGGGGCAGGTAGGCCTCCAGCACAGCTTGTTCGGCCGTCTCGATGTCGGCCAGATCCTGGCGCCCGGCGCCGGTGAATGCGGTGATCGAATCCTTGCGCTGCTTGACCAGTTTGTCGATGATGGCGATCACGGCCACATCGTCGAGGACCACGCGTTCGTCCACTTCCTTTTGCTTGCACGCTGCCAGCAGCAGGCGGATGGTACCCAGGCGCGCCGTGTCCCTGGCGCGCATGGCGGCTTTCATGTCCTCTGTGATCTGGTCCTTGAGTGCCATCGATTCCTCACATTTCGAATACGCATTAACGCAAAAAACCCGCGTCCGGAAACCGTGCGCGGGTCTTGCAAGCTGCAGTGGCTGGCCAGCGGGACCATGCCCGCCGCGCCATCAATACATCTTCTTGGGCAACTGCATCGAGCGGATGCGTTTGTAGTTGCGCTTGACCGCGGCGGCTTTCTTGCGCTTGCGCTCGGCGGTCGGCTTTTCGTAGAACTCACGGGCGCGCAGGTCGGTCAGCAGGCCGAGCTTTTCAATGGTCCGCTTGAAACGGCGCAGGGCCACGTCGAATGGCTCGTTTTCTTTTACACGGATGGTGGTCATTAGCGTTTGGGTTCCAATAATGTGCCGGGAAGAGATCGAGCCTCCCGGCTGAGGTTTGCTGTCAACTCGCTCAATGGAGACCCCTGCGGCGGCAATCGCGGCTCGGGCAGTTTCCAGCAAAGCCGCAAATTATAGTGCTTTTGTTTCCGGGTTCGATAGACTGGCTGACAGTGCCTGCGCGCAAGCATATGCGCTGGCCCAGGCCCACTGGAAGTTGTAGCCGCCCAGCCAGCCGGTGACGTCCACCACCTCGCCAATGAAATACAGGCCGCTTTGGCTCGACTCCATGGTCTGTCCAGAAAGACTGCGCGTGTCGACACCGCCGGCCGTGACCTCGGCCTTGGCATAGCCCTCGGTACCGCTGGGCGTCAGTTCCCAGCGCGCCAGCCGGTCGGCCAGCGCGCCGAGGGCCTTGTCGCCGGTCTGGTCGATCGGCCGATGCCAGTCGTGCCCCAACTGCTGGTCCTGGCGGATCCAGGTGTCGGCCAGGCGCGTGGGCACAACGGCGGCCAGTTCGTTGCCCAGCAGCTTGCGCGACAGGCCCTTGGCCCGCAACAGGGTCTTGCAGCAGGTCGATGTCGGGCGCCAGGTCGATGCGGATCGGCGTGTTGGCGCGCCAGTAACTGGAAATCTGCAACACCGCCGGACCGCTCAAACCCCGGTGCGTGAACAGCAGGTCTTCCAGGAAACGGCTGCGTTCGCGTTTGCTGCCGGTCTCAATCGCCACCGGCAGCGACAGGCCGGACAACTCGGCAAACGGCGCCCACTGGGCCGGGTCGAAGCTTAGCGGCACCAGCGCCGGGCGCGGCTCGATGACGGGCAGGCCGAACTGGCGCGCGATCCGGTAGCCGAAATCACTGGCACCGATCTTGGGAATCGACAGCCCGCCAGTGGCGACCACCACCGCACGGCAGCGAATCGCGCCCTGGGCACTGCCCAGCAGGTAGTGCTGGGTTGCGCCTTCGATGGCGATGGTATGGATCGGGCAGTTCTGCCAATGTGTCACGCCGCCGGCCGCGCATTCGGTCAGCAGCATGGTGATCAGGTCCTGGGCCGAGCGGTCGCAGAACAGTTGGCCCTTGTGCTTTTCGTGGTAGCCGATTTCGTGGCGCCGCAGCAGGTCGATGAAATCACCCGGCGGATAACCGGCCAGCGCCGAACGGCAGAACTTCGGGTTCTCGCCCAGAAAATTGGACGGGCTGGTATACAGATTGGTGAAGTTGCAGCGCCCGCCGCCCGAGATGCGGATCTTCTCGGCAATCTTGTCGGTATGGTCGACCAGCAGGACCTTGAGGCCCGATTGCCCGGCCACACCGGCGCAGAACAGGCCGGCCGCACCGGCACCGATCACGACGACATCGAAGGTATGCATGGTCGCCAGTTTAGACCGGCAGCAGCATCCGACGCCGCACCGGTAACCGGCGCGACACGCACCCGGACCGGGCGCCTGCGTGTGCGGTGCTCAGGCCCGGCCCGCGATAGCCATCGGCAAGGCCTGGGTTGCCGACCCCGCAAGATCGGCTGCCAGCATCGCTGTGCGCGCCACCTCGCCGACCACGATGATCGCCGGGCTGCCGATCTGTTCGCGGCTGATGGTCTGCACCAGATGGCCGAGTTCGGTCACCACCTGGCGTTGTGTGGGCAGGCTGGCGTTCTGGATCAGCGCCACTGGTGTGTCGGCTGCCAGGCCGTGCAGCAGCTCGTCCTGCAGACGTTGCGCACCGGCTACGCCCATGTAGATCACCAGCGTCAGGCGCGCATCGCGCGCGGTGGCGGCCAGCGCGCGCCAGTCGGTCGCTACGCCGTCGCGTCGCGCGTGCCCGGTGATGAACACGACGCCCTGGGCATGGTCGCGGTGTGTCAGCGGCACGCCGATGGACGTGGCAGCGGCCACTCCGGCGGTGATGCCGTTGACCACGTTCACCGCGATGCCGGCGGCGCGCAGATGCTCCACCTCCTCGCCGCCGCGGCCGAAGATGAACGGGTCTCCGCCTTTGAGCCGCACCACGGTCTCGCCGTCGCGTGCGGCCGACAACATCAGCTTTTCGATGAATGCCTGGGGCGTGGACTTGCAACCGCCGCGCTTGCCGACGTGGATCACGCGTGCCGACGGGCTTGCCATGGCCACGATGGCGTCGCTGACCAGATCGTCGACCAGCAGCACAGTCGCCTGCGATATGGCACGCGCCGCCTTGAGGGTCAGCAGGTCCGGATCGCCGGGGCCGGCGCCGACCAGGGTGACGGTTCCTGGATTCATGGGGTTTTCTCCTGCTGCAAATGTTTCTCGGCCTGCACGATATGTGCCACCTGGGTCGCGATCGGAGCCGGCACCGGGCTGGCCCCTGACAACACCGCGCGGATATAAGCGGCGGTGCTGGCTGGATCGATGTCCCGCGGCAGTGTCGGGCAAGGCCTCCAGCGAACCACTCTGCGCTTCCTGCAGCAGCTGGCTTTGGCCTTGCAGGAACAGCTCCATGCGTGGCGCGCGCCGCGGGTCGGCCACCGCTTCGCCTTCGGTGCCGCGCAGCAGCAGCGCATTGGCGCCGGTCAACGCAAAGGTGGCGGCCATCGACAACGCGTACTCCGGGTGGGTGTAGCTGCTGATGATCAGGCTGGTGCCCGCGCTCGGATTCATCAGCTTGACCAGGCTGTGGGCCGGATTGCGCAGACCGACGACCCGGCGCACTTCCAGCAGCTTTTGCAGGCCGGGGCACAGCAGGGCGGTGGGGGCGAACACCACCTGCGCCACCGTGCACCGGTTCGATGCGCTGCGCTGCCGGGATATCGAGGGCTTCGAGCACGCCCGAGCGTGAAAACCCGCGTCGATTCGCTGGCCGCGCCATGCACCAGCACGGCTAGACCTTCGCGCGCCAGCAGCAGCGCCAGCAGGGGTGTCAGCACCGGCAACTTGCGTGCGCCGTTGTAGCTTGGAATGACGATCAATGGCCGTGGACCTGTCGGAATCTTGTTCAGGCGGCTGTCGGTCGCGTCCAGAAAGCCGGCCATCTCCTCGGCAGTTTCTCCCTTGATGCGCATCGCCAGGCAGAAGGCGCCGATCTCCAGGTCGGTGACGGCCCCATCGAGCACCTGGCCGAACAGGTCCGTGGCCTGCTCGCGTGACAAGGCCCGGGCGCCGTCCTTGCCGCGTCCGATTTCCTTGATGTATTTGGCGATGGCCATGGCTGGATTGTCCCGGATCAATGATGACAAAGCGTTATGAGCTTATGCCGTCATGCCGCCACGGCACCGGCGTTCATTGCGGCTTGCACCAGGCGTTTGACCTCGGGCAGGCAGGAGCCGCAGTTGGTGCCGCAGTGCAGGGCCTGCTGCAGGCTTGCCAGCCGTTGCGTCGCCGAACCGTCGCACTGGCTCAGATGCGACTCGATGCGCGACTGCGTGACGTTGAAGCAGCTGCATACCGCCTTGCTCTGCGGCGCCAGCGCAACCGGCGCCTTGAGACCGGGCAGCAGCAACTGGCGGCCGTAGGCGCTGGTGTCGAGCTGGTCCTGCAGCAGGGTGCGGATCCAGGCCTGGGCACGGGTGTCGCCGGCGAGCAGGAAGGCGTCCAGCCGGGTCGAAGTCGTCCTGCCGCGAGCCAGACGCATGGCGCGGCGCTGGCCCTTGCGTGCATCGGCATAACGCAGCACATCCGGGCCGCTCAGCTGCAGGATGTGTTCGATCTGCTGCGAGCACCGCATCGGCTGGCGGCTTCGGCCGCGGCGCAGCGCAACAGCAGGCCGTCGCGGGCGCTGGCGTCGTCCTGCAGCGCGCTGGGGCTGGCGAACGGCACGCAGCTGGCAAACGCGAAGCTGCGGCATCAGTGCGCGCAAGGCATGGCGTGCCGCGTGCACCGCGTCCGGTGGCATCCAGGCCATGTGCCAGCAGTGTCCACGGCAACTCGGCCTTGAGGATTTTCACCGCCGCATGCTTGAGTTCGGGTTGCCGGGATCACGGGCACGACGCGCTGCGTCGTCAACGCGTTCACGCCGGTCAAGGGCGCGCCGATGCTGGACTGGCCACTGAGGAATTCCTGTCCCCAGTGCATGGCCAGGAATACCTGGCCCATGGCCTGTTCCGTACTGGCCTGCACCGGTACCAGCATCGAGCCGCGCCGGCTGGTCACGTGCACCAGGTCGCCGTCCTGGAGTCAGCCGCCGTGCCAGGTCCTGCGGATGCATCTGCAACGCGGGCTCCGGCGACATGGCCGAACAGTCGGCCCAGCGTGCCGGTGCGGCTCATGCCATGCCACTGGTCGCGCAGGCGTCCGGTGTTCGAGTGCAAACGGGTAGCGCGCGTCGCGCGGCTCGGCCACCGGCTTGAACGGCGTGTCGACAAAACGTGCGCGGCCGTCCGGCGTCGGGAAGATGCCGTCTTCGTACAGCCGGACCTTGCCTTGTGCGGCGCCCTCGGGCATCGGCCATTGCTGCGGCCCGCTTTGCTCCAGCAGCGGGTAGCTCAGACCGGTGATGTCCAGATCGCGGCCGCGGGTGGATTCGCGGTGTTCGTTCCAGATCGACTCGGTCGTGGTGTAGGCGAAACAAGTCCGGCCAGGTCGGCGCGCGCGGGCAGCAGTGGCTGCAGGCGTCTGCGCCAGATCGACGGCGATGGCCCAGTCCGGCCGTGCCTGGCCTGGCGGGGCGACGGCCGCGCGCACCCGGCTGATGCGCCGTTCGCTGTTGGTCACCGTGCCTTCCTTTTCGCCCCAGCTCGCGGCCGGCAGCAGCAGGTCGGCATAGGCGCAGGTGGCGGTGTGGCCAAAGGCCTCCTGCACGATCACCAGTTCGGCCCGCTCCAGCGCCCGGCGCACCAGCGCCTGGTCCGGCAAGGACTGCGCCGGGTTGGTGCAGCAGATCCACAAGGCCTTGATCTCTCCGTCCGCTGCCGCCTGGAACATCTCGATCGCGGTCTTGCCCGGCTTGCTCCGGCACCGATGGCACGCCCCACAAGCGCGGCAACCTCGGCGCGGTGCGTCGGCATTGGCCAGGTCGCGGTGACCCGACATCAGGTTGGCCATGCCGCCGACCTCGCGCCCGCCCATGGCATTGGGCTGGCCGGTCAGTGAAAACGGCCCGGCACCGGGTTTGCCGATCTGGGCCGTTGCCAGGTGCAGGTTGATCAGCGCGGCGTTCTTGGCGGTGCCGCTGCTGGACTGGTTCAGGCCCTGGCAGTACAGGCTCAGCGTGGCCGTGCGACGTGGCGAACAAGCGCGCGCCGTGACCAGGTCCTGCTTGGCAGATGCCGCAGGTCTGGGCCACCAGGTCGCGGTGTGGCGTCGCGCACCGCGGCCTTGAGCGCGTCGAAGCCGCTGGTGTGGTCGCGGATGAAGTCGCCCTGCGGTCCAGCCCTCCCACAACATGAGGTGCAACATGCCGTGAAACAGCAACACGTCGGTGCCGGGCTGGATCTGCAGGAACAGGTCGGCCAGTTCGCAACTGTCGGTGCGCCGCGGGTCGGCGACGATGATTTTCAGCTGCCGGGTTGGCCAGTTTCGCGTCCTCGATGCGGCGAAACAGCACCGGATGCGCAAACGCCGGATTGGCACCGACGATGAAGATGCATTCGGCTGAATCGACATCCTCGTAGCAGCACGGCGGTGCGTCTGCGCCCAGCGTCTGCTTGTAGCCCGCCACGGCGCTGCTCATGCACAGGCGCGAGTTGCTGTCGATGTTGTTGGTGCCGATCAGGCCCTTGGCCAGCTTGTTGAAGACGTAATAGTCTTCGGTCAGCAACTGGCCGGAGATATAGAAGCCGACGGCGTCCGGGCCGTCCTGCGCGATGATCTGTTGCAACCGCGTGGCGGCGAAGTCCAGTGCTTCGCCCCAGCTCTGCTGCTGGGCTCGGCCACCGCGTTCGACGCGGCGCATCGGTTGCAGCAGCCGGGTCTGGCGCGTGCACCGCCGGCGCCGCCGTCAGGTGCAGCGTCGAGCCCTTGGTGCACAGGCGGCCGAAGTTGGCGGGGTGCTCCGGGTCGCCGCGCACACCGGTGATCTGCTCGCCGCTGGATTCGACGATGACGCCGCAACCGACGCCGCAATACGGGCAGGTCGAACGGGTTTCGCGAACCGGCGCGGTCGGTCATGATCCGTGGTCGCCAGGCGCTTGATCGGACCGGCCACCGGACGTATGGCATCTCGCGCCAGCGTGCGCAGCTCCACGTCATCCAGCGACACCATGCCGTCTTCGACCCGACACGCTGAAGCGCTGCGTGCAGCCCTCGTCGGGCGCCTGGGCGCAGCCGTCGGCCAGGCCTATGGTCCAGTTGTGCAGCGGGCAGGCCACGCTGGTACCGAACACGATGCCCTGGCTCAGCGGCCCGCCCTTGTGCGGGCAGCGGTCGAGCAGCGCGAACACCTGGTCCTGGTCATTGCGGAATACGGCGACGTCCATGGCGCCGTCGCGCGCGACACGGCGCGCGCCCAGCACCGGAATATCGGTGACCTGGCAGATGGTTTTCCATTCAGGCATGGACGGATCTTTCGTGGAAGGAGTGGTTTCGAAGCAGATGCAGCGTGCGGCCGGATGTCAGCGTTGCATTGCCGGATCTGATCCGTGTCCGGAGCAGCAGACAGGCGACCGGCTGGATGGCATGAACTGACGTTGGTCGACGGCCGCCTTGTCGTGTTCGAACCAGGGATCGGGTTCGCCGTCCAGGCTGAACTGCAGCTTTTCCCACAAGGCCTTGCGGCCGGCTTCGTCTTCGCAGGATGCGTCTTCTTGACATAGTCCAGTCCGACGCGCGCGACATAGTGCACGGTGCGCTCCAGGTACCAGCCTTCCTCGCGGTAGAGCTGGCAGAACGCGCCGGTGTATTCCAGCACCTCGGCTGCGGTCTTGAGCTTGGTGAAGAAATGCGCCACCTCGGTCTTGATGCCGCCGTTGCCCGCGACATACATCTCCCAGCCCGAGTCGACGCCGATGATGCCCACGTCCTTGATGCCGGCCTCGGCGCAGTTGCGCGGACAACCGCTGACCGCGAACTTGACCTTGTGCGGTGCGTACATGCGCCACATCGCGCGCTCCAGGTCCTTGCCCATCTGGGTCGAGTCCTGCGTGCCCATGCGGCACCACTCGGAGCCGACGCAGGTCTTGACCGTGCGCAAGGCCTTGGCGTAGGCGTGGCCGCTGGGCATGCCGATGTCTTTCCAGACTCTCGCCAGGTCTTCCTTCTTCACGCCCAGCAGGTCGATGCGCTGGCCGCCGGTCACCTTGACCGTGGGGATCTGGTACTTGTCGACCGCGTCTGCGATGCGGCGCAACTCGGACGCCGTGGTCTCGCCGCCCCACATGCGCGGTATCACCGAGTAGGTTCCGTCTTTCTGGATGTTGGCGTGGCTGCGCTCATTGATGAAGCGGCTTTGCGGATCGTCCCTGGCCTCCTTGGGCCAGCTCGAGATCAGGTAGTAGTTGACGGCCGGGCGGCAGCTCGCGCAACCATTGGGCGTACGCCACAACATGGTCTTGTAGACATCGGCAATCGTCAGCAACTTGTTCTCGTCGATCGCGTCGCGCACCGCCTGGTGGCCGAAATCGGTGCAGCCGCACATCGCCTTGAGTTTGGGCGTGGCCGAATAGTCGGCGCCGGCAGTGAACATCAGCAGTTGCTCGACCAGTCCGGTACATGAGCCGCAGCTGGCGCTGGCCTTGGTGTGCTTGCGCACCTCTTCCAGCGTGAACAGACCCTTCTCGCGGATCACCTTGCAGATCGTGCCCTTCCTGACGCCATTGCAACCGCAGACCTCGGCCTCGTCGGGCATGGTCGCCGCCTTGTTGTGGCCCTCGTGCCCGACGTCGCCGATGTTCGATTCGCCGAACATCAGCTTGTCGCGGATGTCGGCCACGCTGCGGCCGTCTCTCAGGAGCTTGAAGTACCAGCTGCCGTCGACCGTGTCGCCGTACAGGCAGGCACCGACCAGTTTGTCGTCCTTGATGACCAGGCGCTTGTAGACGCCGCCGAACGGGTCGGACATGACGATCTCTTCGGTTCCCTCGCCCCCCATGAACTGGCCGGCCGAAAACAGGTCGATGCCCGTCACCTTGAGCTTGGTCGATGTCAGCGAACCCTGGTAGCGCCCGATGCCGAATTGCGCCAGATGATTCGCCGCCACCTTGGCCTGCTCGAACAAGGGCGCGACCAGACCATAGGCAACACCACGGTGGGCAGCGCACTCGCCGACCGAATAGACGCGCGGATCGGTCGTGGTCTGCATGGTGTCGTTGACGACGATGCCGCGGTTGCACCTGCAGCCGGATCTTCTCGGCCAGTTCGGTGTTGGGCCGGATGCCGACCGCCATCACCACCAGGTCGGTTGCAAGTTCGCTGCCGTCCTTGAAGCGTACGGCGCCGACCCGGCCGTCTGCATTGCCGACAAACTCCTGCGTCTGACCGCCCATGATGAACTTCAGGCCACGTTCCTCCAGCGACTTCTGCAGCAGTTTGCCGGCGACGTCGTCGAGTTGGCGCTCCATCAGCCAGGGTGCGACATGCACCACGGTCACTTCCATGCCCCGGCGCATCAGGCCGTTGGCGGCCTCCAGCCCGAGCAGGCCACCACCGATCACCACCGCTTTCCTGTACTGGCTGGCAGCGTCGATCATGGTGTGGGTATCGGCGATGTCGCGGTAGGCGATCACGCCTTGCAGGTCCTTGCCTGGCAGCGGCAACATGAACGGGTTGGAGCCGGTGCAGATCAGCAGCCGGTCGTAACCCTCTTCGGTTCCATCGTCGGAGCGCACGAGGCGCCGCGTGCGGTCGACCTCGGTGACCTTCTTGCCGGCGTGCAGCCGTATGCCGTTGTCACGGTACCAGTCCCAGGAGTTCAGAATGATCTCGTCCATGGTCTGCTCCCCGGCCAGAACCGGCGATAGCAGGATGCGGTTGTAGTTCGGGTGGGGCTCGGCGCCGAACACCGCGATCTCGTACATGTCGGGCACCAGAGCGATCAGCTCTTCCAGCGTGCGGACCCCGGCCATGCCGTTGCCGATCATCACCAGCTTCATCTTTTTCATGGTGGAAGTTTCCATTCGGCTATCGATCAGAAATACAAGGGCCAGTACGGCCGTGACCTGTCCGTGTGGCGCGATCGGCATGCGAACATCGGGGTTTCGACCTGGGGCACGCCGCTTGCGAAAGCCGCGCCGATCGGCGCCGGATGCGACGCTCGCGTCGGTGCTGGCACCGGTGGCGTCGCGTCGGCCGTCGGCTTCCGTGAAACCCAGTGTGCGGTGCAGCTGCCCGCGCAGCGACGTCGGGTTCCCAGATCTCGATGCGCCGCGCGATCGGCGTCGCCAGTGCCGACAGGAAGGTCATCACCTGGTTCGAGCCGTCCGTGCTTGAGCAGGGAAACGCGAAGCCGCGGTTGATGCCGACCTTGACGCGCACTGTCGGCGCGCAGGAAGCCCGAACCCTTGCCCAGGTTGTCCATGAAGACCGGCTTGTCTGCGTCCCAGGTCAGACCCGGCAGGCCATTGCCCTGGCGAAAGCTGGTGCTGCGCGAGACGAACTCGAAGGTGTCGCCGGTGTTGCCGTAGTAGCCTTCGACCAGCCGCATGTCCTTGGAGCGGGTCGGATGGTTGGCCCACAACTCGATGGCGCCGGCATGGGCCTCGTCGTCGCCGCAGAAGAACACCGTCACCGCGGTCAGGCGTGCCGTCGATGAAGGTGGGCACGGCGATGCCGCAGGTCAGGCCTTCGTCGTCGGCTGCCGCGATGCGCTGGAAGTACGAACCGTGGAATTGCTTGCAGCATGACCGGTTGGCCCTGGTCCCAGGCCTGGCCGGGCAGGCCCTCGCCGCGACCGAAACACAGGCGCCGGGTGATCGCGCCAAAGCTTGCGGCCTTGCCGAACAGCCCGCCGCCGAACTCCAGCAGGCTGCCGTTGGCATTGGGCACCCAGGTTTCGACGATGCGGATGAAGGTCTTGTTTTGCACAGTGTGCTTTCAGCGTGTGAACCGGTTCAGTGCTGGCTGCCGCAGTCTTCGAGAAAGCCGATCAGCTCCTCGCGCAGACGGTAGTACTGCGGGTGGGCCACCAGGGCCTCGCGCGAGCGCGGACGCGCCAGCGGCACATCGAGCACCCGGCCGATCCTTGCGCGCGGCCCGTTGGTCATCATCACCACCCGGTCGGCCAGCAGGATGGCTTCGTCGACGTCGTGCGTGACCATCATCGCGGTGACCTGGCTGCGCGACCAGACCTCCATCAGCACCTCCTGCAGGTCCCAGCGCGTCAGCGAGTCGAGCATGCCGAAGGGCTCGTCGAGCAGCAGCATCTTGGGGTTGAGCGCAAATGCGCGCGCGATGCCGACGCGCTGCTTCATGCCGTTGGACAGCTCGCAGGCGCGCTTGTGCATGGCGTTGCCCAGACCCACGCGGCCCAGGTAGTACGCGACCGTGTTGTGGCGCTCTGCCTTGGAGGCGTGCGGAAACACCCGTGCCACGCCCAGCATGACGTTGTCGAACGCGCTCAGCCAGGGCACCAGGCTCGGCGCCTGGAACACCAGGCCGCGGTCGGGTCCGGCGTCGGCGACCTCGCGGCCGTCGAGCACGATCACGCCTTCGCTGATGTCGGTCAGGCCGGCCATCATCGACAACACGGTCGACTTGCCGCAACCGGAGTGGCCGATCACCGAGATGAATTCGCCCTGGCGGATCTTCAGGTCGAAGCCGTCGACCACGGTCTGCGGACCCTTTGCGCGATCGGGTAGATCTTCACCACCTCGGAGAACTCGACAAAACGTTCCTGTCCCCGCGCGCGGGTGCCCGGGTCGCCCGGCATGGCGTCGGCGCTGGCAGCGGCGACTGCCGCTGCTTCGATGGCCTCGGTCTGGGCGGCGTGGCGCATGCGCATGCAGGCTGGCCAGCGGTGGGCTGTGGCGCCGGCCGTGACGGCCCGGGGTCATGAGTACCGGCAGCGGAATCACCTGAGCGCCCTGGCCGGCATCGCGTTGGTGCGCCATGCCCAGCAGGTGCTGCGTGATCTCGGCGCGCAGCGTCTGGAAGCTGGCGTCGTGGTTCATCTCGCGGCGGTCGCGCGGGCGCGGCGAGTCGACGTGAACGATGGGCCCAGCCGGGCGCGCGGGCCGGTTTCCAGCGGGATGATGCGGTCGGCCATCATCAGCGCCTCGTCGACGTCGTTGGTGATCAGCAGCACGGTCTTGTTGCTCCTCGCTCCAGATGCGCACGATCTCGTCCTGCAGGTTGGCGCGCGTCAGCGCGTCCAGCGCCGACAGCGGCTCGTCGAGCAGCAGCACGTCCGGGTTGGTGGCCAGTGCGCGCGCCACCGACACCCGCTGGCGCATGCCGCCGGAGAGCTGCGCCGGCTTCTTGTCGGCGGCCGGCGCTCAGCCCGACCATGGCGATGTAGCGCGTCGACGCGTTCGGCGCGCTGCGCCGCGGGCTCGGCGGCGAACACATGGTCCACCGCCAGCGCGATGTTCTCGCGCACGGTGAGCCAGGGCATCAGCGAATAGCTCTGGAACACGACGCCGCGGTCCGGGCCCGGCCCGGTGATCGGCTTGCCGTCCTTGAGCACGTCGCCACTGTCGGCCTTGCAGCAGGCCGGCCAGCAGGCTGACCAGCGTGGTCTTGCCGCTGCCGGAGAAGCCGACGATGGCGACGAACTCGCCCGGTTCGATGCGCAGGTTCAGGCGGTGCAGCACCTCGGTGCGCGCCGGCGCCGCTGCCGTAGCTCTTGCTGACGTCGCGCAGTTCCAGCGCGGCGGCACCGGGCTGGCGCCGGCGCGGTGGCATCGTCGGCGGCGGCTGCAGGCAGGCGGCGCCGGATCCGGCAGGTCGACGGGGACTCGCAGGGCGTGGTTCATGGCGCGGACTCCGGCTTCAGCTGTGTTCGACCAGCGTTCTGCAGCAACTGCATCAGCCGGTCGAGCGCGAAGCCGATCAGGCCGATGGTGAACACCGCGACCATGATGCGGCTCAGCGAATCGCGAGCTGCCGTTCTGGAACTCGTCCCAGACGAACTTGCCCAGGCCCGGGTTCTGCGCCAGCATCTCGGCGGCGATCAGCACCATCCAGCCCACGCCGAGCGACAGCCGCATGCCGGTGAAGATGTAGGGCAGGGCCGACGGCAGGATGATCTTGCGCACCCGCGTGACCAGCGGCAGCTGCAGCACCTTGCCGACGTTGACCAGGTCCTTGTCGACCGAGGTCACGCCGATGGCGGTGTTGATCAGCGTCGTCCACAGCGAACACAGCGTGACCGTGATGGCCGAGATCAGGAACGACTTCTGGAACATCGGCGTGCCGCTGGTGACATACACGCGCGCTGACGATCAGCGTGACGATCGGCAGCCAGGCCAGCGGCGAGACCGGCCGGAAGATCTGCACGATCGGGTTGATCGCGGCCTGCACGATGCTCGACGAGCCGGCCAGGATGCCCAGCGGCACCGCGACCACGGTGGCCAGCAGGAAGCCGGTGAACACCGTGATCAGGCTGGTGACGATCTGGTCCAGGTAGGTCGGCTTGCCGGTGTAGGCGAACTGGCGCGGCTGGTAGCTCGGGTCCTCGGCCAGCCGCTCCTTGTTGCGCTCGTCCTGGCGCTCGTAGAACGCGTCGCGCTTGCGCGCGCTCGGCCAGATGGTCGTGCCACAGCACCTGCGTCTGCTCGAGCACCTGCGCCGGGCCGGGCAACGCGCCCAGGCTGGTCTCGATGCGCGGCGCGATCGCCGCCCACAGGGCCACGAACAGCACCAGCGCCAGCGCCGGCACGCCGACGGCCATGCCGATGGCGCGCGCCAGTGCGCGCGGGTCGCGGCGCGCGCCGCCGAACATTCTGTTGATACCGAGTTCCATGGCGAGTTTCCTCCTGTACGCGCGGGTCAGACCGTGTCCTTGGGCTTGAGGCCGATCTTGAACTTGTTCAGGTAGTCGTTGGGCTTGCGGCCGTCGTAGACGATGCCGTCGATGAAGCCGTCCTGCGCGCCCTTGAAGCCGTCGGTCTTGGCCGGGAAGTCGCTGTCCTTGGCCTTGCCCTCGGCGATCAGCGCCTTGGCCGCCTGCAGGTAGACGTCGGGCAGGTAGACCTTCTTGGCCATGTCCATGTACCAGGTGTCGGGCTTGTTCTCGGCGATCTGGCCCCAGCGGCGCATCTGCGTCAGGTACCAGATCGCGTCGCTGTAGAACGGGTAGGTCGCGAAGTAGCGGAAGAAGACGTTGAAGTCCGGCACCGGGCGCTTGTCGCCTTTCTCGTATTCGAAGCTGCCGGTCATGCTGTTGGCGATGACCTCCTCGTCGGCGCCGACATAGTTCGGCTTGGACAGCATCTTCACCGCCTCGACGCGGTTGGCCATGCTGGCGTCCAGCCACATGCAGGCGCGGATCAGCGCCTTGACGACGGCGACGTGGGTGTTCGGGTTCTTGTCGGCCCAGCCGCGGGTGACGCCGAACACCTTCTCCGGGTTGTTCTTCCAGATCTCCTGGTCGGTGATCACCGGCACGCCGATGCCCTTGAACACCGCCTGCTGGTTCCAGGGCTCGCCGACGCAGTAGCCGTTGATGGTGCCGGCCTCCATCGTCGAGGGCATCTGCGGTGGCGGCGTCACCGACAGCAGCACGTCGGCGTTCTTGGTGCCGCTGATGTCGCTCGCGGTGTAGTAGCCCGGGTGCAGGCCGCCGGCGGCGAGCCAGTAACGCAACTCGTAGTTGTGCGTCGAGACCGGGAACACCATGCCCATCTTGAAGGGCTTGCCCTGGGCCTTCCACTTGTCGACGACCTTCTTCAGCGCGTCGGCCTTGATCGGGTGCTTGACCTTGCCGCCTTCCATCGGCAGCAGCGGCTTCATCTCGGCCCAGACCGCGTTGGACACGGTGATGGCGTTGCCGTTGAGGTCCATGCTGAACGCGGTGACGATGTCGGCCTTGGTGCCGAAGCCGATCGTCGCGCCCAGCGGCTGGCCGGCCAGCATGTGGGCGCCGTCGAGTTGGCCGTCGATGACGCGGTCGAGCAGCACCTTCCAGTTGGCCTGGGCCTCGAGCGTGACGTTCAGGCCCTCGTCCTCGAAATAGTGCTTCTCGTAGGCGACGACCAGCGGCGCGCAGTCGGTCAGCTTGATGAAGCCGAACTTGAGCGATTCCTTCTCCGAGTCGAACGGCCTTGGTCTGCGCGATGGCAGGCAGGCCGATGGCGCTCGATCCGACCAGCGCAGAGGCGCCGGCGATCAAGCGGCGGCGGGCAGGTTGCGCGTGGTGTCGGTCATGGTGAGCGTCCTTGAAGATTGGAAGATCCGGATAGACGGTGGCGGCCTGGTCGAGGCGACGATCGAGTTCAGGCGGCTGTGTCGCGCGTTTGCTTCGCGAACGACCAAGCAGATGCCATGCCACGTCCTTCATCTGCATGAAGACGGGTGGTCGAGCGACTGCCTGTCTGCCTTGGCAGCCGGTCCACGCCGTCGATCAGCGTGCTGCTGCGCATGGCGCTGCCGGGTACGGCAATGCCCAGTGCGTCGGCCGACTTCGCGGTAGAGCGCGGTCTGGTTGACCTGCGTGGCGATGGCCAGGTAGTCAGGGTGCTGCTTGAGCAGAGCCCCAGCGTTTGAACTGGGTCAAAAACCACATGCCGTCCGACAGGTAGGGGAAGTTCACATTGCCCTCGTCGAAAAAGTGCAGGTGGTGCGGGTCGTGCCAGCGCCGGCCCATGCCGTCCTGGTACTGGCCCAGGATGCGTTCGCTGATCACGTCGGCACTGGTGTTCACGTAGGCCGCGACCGGCAATGGTTTCGGCCATGCGCTGGCGGTTGGCAGCGCTGGCGTCGATCCATTGGCTGGCCTGCAGCACGGCTTTCATCACGGCGCGCGTGGTGTTCGGGTTATCGCCCAGCTTGTTGCGCGGTGGTTGCCAGCACCTTCTCCGGGTGGTCGGGCCAGATGTCCTGCGATGCGGCCGCCATGGACCGAGACGCCGTCCATGATGCCGCGATGGTTCCACGGCTCGCCGGCAGAGAAGCCGTCGACCGAGCCGTCGCGCACATGCGCCACCATCTGCGTGGGCGGCACGACGATGGCGCGCATGTCGGTCAGCGGGTTGACGCCGCCACTGGCGAGCCAGTAATACAGCCACATGGCGTGGGTGCCGGTCGGAAATGTGTGGGCGAATGTGTAGGCGCGCGGCTCAAGGCGGATCAGTCGCGCCAGGCTGTCGAGGTCGATCGCACCCTGGTTCGGCCAGCCGACGCGCGATCGACAGGCCCTGGCCGTTGCGGTTGAGCGTCATCAACACCGCCATGTCCTTGCGCGGACCGCCAATGCCCAGATGCACGCCGTATGTCAGGCCGTAAAGCGACTGCGCGTAGTCGAGTTCGCCGCGGATCAGCGCGTCGCGCAGCCCGGCCCAGCTGGCCATGCGGGTCGGCACGATGGTGACACCGTGCTGGCGGTCGAAGCCCAGCACATGGGCCATGACGATGCTGGCGCAATCGGTGAGCGCGACGAAGCCGACCTGGACCTGCGATTTCTCCGGCGCACGCGTCACGAAAACCTCCTGAACTGTCACGTTGCAAAAAAACGAAAAGGCGTCCACACCGCCCGGTGGTGGCGACCATGTGGTCGCTCCCGTCAGGGGTGGGGACGCCTTTGTCCTTGGGGGCATGCAAGGAACCGGTTGGGGTTCGCCGCATGACTGCAACCGCCGTTGGTTGCAAGTTCTGCAATGCAATTGCCGTGCCAGGGTGTTGGCCGTTCGGGGAAGCAGAGGCCGGTCACAGGGGAAGCCGCCTTCTTCGCCGTGGCGGGTGCCTGGTGCAAAGGTCGCCGATGCGGCGCCTGTTCGAATGCGAGCGGCCCTGTCCGGCGAGCCGAATCAGTGAATGAGCCGGCTCTTGATCCGCACCACGTTTGTGCGGCGCACCATTTCAGTCCAGCAGTTCCATCGCATCCAGCAGACGCTGGGCCACTTCGACCAGACGCAGGTTCTTGTCCATGGCACTCTTGCGCAACTTCTCGTAAGCCTGCTGTTCACTCATTCCGTTGGCGTTGCATCAGCAAGCCCTTGACCTGGTCGATCACCTTGCGCTCCTGCAGTTCGGCGGTGCGCGCGTCCAGCGCGCTGCGGGTATCGGCCAGCTGCCGGCGCAGATCCTGTTCCTGCTCGAAGCGCGCCATGGCGACGTCCAGGATCGGGCGAATACGCTCTGACGACAGGCCGGCCACGACATAGGCCGACACTCCGGCTGCGACCGCATGCCGCGCGTTGGCGCTGTCTCCGTCATTGGTGAACATCACGATCGGACGGCGCTCCTCGCGCGTGGCCATGACGACCTGTTCGAGAGCATCGCGGGCCTCGCTTTCGGCGTCGACGATGATCATGTCGGGCCCGAGCTGGGCAAGCCGTTCGCGCAAGAAGCTGTCCGGCGGCAGCACCGCAATCAGATTGAAGTCGTTTTCCAGCAGTGCGATGCGCAGGCTGCGCGAACGTTCGGCCTGGCGAACGCTGTCGGTGTGGGTGTCTTGCGGCGCCGGCAGGCTCTTGCGCGACGACGACGATTCGCAATGCGGGATTCATACCGGCCAATTGCGCAAGAATCGCGCCGTCAACTGTAGCGCCGCACGGACGCGGCTAGAGGCCGAGCCCGCCCTAAACTGCGTGGCTCATGAAAACTGCTGCCGATGATCTTCTGGTCCTGGGAATCGAGTCCTCCTGCGACGAAACCGGCGTGGCGCTGGTGCAATCGCGTGGCGCGGCGGTGCCGGTGCTGTTGGCGCATGCCTTGCACAGCCAGATCGACATGCACCAGGCCTATGGCGGCGTGGTGCCGGAGCTGGCCAGCAGGGACCATATCCGGCGTGTGTTGCCGCTGGCACGACAGGTGCTGCAAGCGGCTGATCGCGCCCTGGATCAGGTCGACGTCATCGCCTATACGCGTGGGCCCGGCCTGGCTGGTGCCTTGTTGGTCGGTGCCGGTGTGGCCTGCGCGCTGGGCGCCGCGCTCGAGCGGCCGGTGTTGGGCGTGCACCATCTCGAAGGCCATCTGTTGTCGCCTTTCCTGAGTGCCGATCCGCCCGAGTTCCCGTTCGTCGCCTTGCTTGTCTCCGGTGGCCACACGCAGTTGATGCAGGTCGACGGTGTCGGCCGCTACATGATCCTGGGCGAAACCATTGACGACGCCGCGGGCGAAGCCTTTGACAAGTCGGCCAAGCTCATGGGCTTGCCCTATCCGGGAGGGCCGGTCCTGTCGCGTCTGGCGCAGCAAGGCAATCCGGCGGCATATGCGTTGCCGCGCCCGCTGCTGCGCAGCGGCAATCTGGATTTTTCGTTTGCCGGTCTGAAGACCGCGGTCATGGTGCAGGCGAAAAAAATGGTCGCGGCGGCGCTGCCCGCTCATGCAGGCGCGTTGGCCGAGGGGTTTGTCCAGTTGCCGGCGCAGCAACAGGCAGACCTGGCGGCTTCGGCCGAGGCCGCCATCGTCGAAGTACTGGTGAAGAAATCACTTGCCGCGATGCAGCAAAGCGGCATGCGCCGGCTGGTTGTCGCCGGTGGCGTCGGCGCCAACCGCCCGCTGCGCCAGCAACTCGATGCGGCCTGTGCCCGCCGCGGGATCCGGGTGTATTACCCCGAGCTTGACCTGTGTACCGACAACGGCGCCATGATTGCGCTGGCCGGCGCCATGCGCCTGCAGTCGGGCTGTCAGCAGGCCAACGACAGCTACGCCTTCGACGTCAAACCACGCTGGCCGCTCGATCAGCTGTGATGTCCTCGTGCCGACGGAAGCATAGTGCGGATCGGACGGTGGCGCCGGTGCTCAGTTGATCGCCAGTTGGCTGACCCGGCTCACCGGGACCTGCTTGACCAGGTGCACGGTCAGCACGCCGTTTTCCAGCTTGGCTGTGCTGGTGGCTACCTCGATGTCGGTCGGCAGCTCGAAGGCCGCCTTGTAGGCGCGCGGCGCGTCCTCCAGCGACGCAATGCGAACCACCTGGCCTTCGATGCCGATGCTGAGCTGTTCACGGCTGATGCCGGGTACATCGAAGCGCAGCGTGTAGGACTTGTCGTCCTGTTCGATCGACGTGACCGGCTGCAAGCGGCGCTGGGCGACTTCGTCGAGTGCGCGCTCGAACGGGCGGCCTGCGCTCAGAAAAGCGTGACGACGGGCCAGGCTGGGGACGTTGGCTGAATAGAACATGGAATGGCTCCTAGTAAACTGCGCGGCTCTCGACGCCGAGTGCCACATGCAATCAAGTTTTGGCTGCTCGCGCCGAATTCAAGTAGGAGTCCCCCATGTTTATTCTTCGCGCCTGGCTATTGAAATTTGGCTACCTGCTCGCATGTCTGCCCGCGCTGGTCATGGCGCAGACGCCCGCACCACCCGTGAAGATCGCGATGATCGAAGGACTCAGCGGTGCCTTTGCCAACACCGGCGAAGCGGTTCATCGCAACCTGGTGTGGGCGCTTGAGCGGGTCAACGGCCGCGGTGGCGTCAAACTGCCGGCCGCTGTGGGTGGCAACCGGCTGCTGGTGCTGCAACGCTACGACAGCAAGGGCCAGAATGAGGAAGTGCTTTCGGCCTTGCGCGCGGCCATCGACGATGGTGTGCAGATCGTGGTGCAAGGCAATTCGTCGGCCAATGCGGCGGTGCTGATCGATGCCATCAACAAGCACAATACGCGCGAGCCGGCACGCCGTGTGCTGTTCCTCAACTATTCCGCAGTCGACCCGGTGCTGACCAACGACAAGTGCAGCTTCTGGCATTTCCGCTTTGACGCCCACGCCGATATGCGCGTGGCCGCGTTGATGGAGCTGATCCGCGCCGACACCGCACTCAAGCGTGTCTATCTGATCGGGCAGGACTACAGCTTCGGCCAGGCGGTGCTGCGCGAAACGCGCCGGCAACTGGCTTTGCTGCGCCCGGACGTGCAGATCGTCGGTGACGAACTGCACCCGATCGGACGGGTCAAGGACTTTCTGCCGTATGCAGCCAAGATCAAGGCCAGCGGTGCGCAGGCCGTGGTCACCGGCAACTGGGGCAACGACCTGACCTTGTTGGTCAAGGCCGCCAAGGACGCCGGATTCGACGGCAGCTTCTACACGTTTTACGGCAATGCGCTGGGCGCGCCGGCGGCCATGGGCGACGCCGGCATCGGCAAGGTGTTTGCCGTTGCCGACTGGATGCCCAATGTGCCGACCGCGGCCAGCGAGGCGTTTTATCGCGCGTTCCGCACCCGCTACCCGAATCCGGCCGAGGACTATGTGCACATGCGCATGCAACTGATGGTCGAGGCGCTGGCGCAAGCCATGGAGAAAGCCGCAGGCGCAGGCAAGTTGATGGCAGGCGACAGCCTGGATGTGGCGGCGATCGCGCGCGAGCTCGAGACGGCGACGGTGAGTCTGCAGGGGCAGGGCGGCCAGATGCGGGCGTCCGATCACCAGTTCCAGCAGACACTGGTGCTGGGCGTGATGGACAGGGTCGGCACACCGGGCGTGAAGTTCGATGTCGAGGGTTCCGGTTTTGGGTTTCGCGTGGTGAAGACCATCGCGGCAGACGCCGCAGAACAACCGACCAGTTGCAAGATGCAGCGTCCGTGACGCCGCGTTGACGCGTTCCCGTCGCCACCGATCGAGGGACTCTGGTTATAATCCCGGGGCTTTGCCAGCGCGCAACAGCACACGTCAGGAGCAGTTCCAGCACCTGGCGCAAGTTTCAACCCGGGGGCAAAGGCCAGATGCGCCGCCCCTTTCACAGGAAATGAAATGATTGCAACCAGTATCAAGGCCACCGTCGTCCAGGAAAACGCCCGCAAGGTCGGCGACACAGGTAGCCCCGAAGTTCAGGTCGCACTGCTGACCGCCCGCATCAACGAACTCACCCCCCACTTCAAGACCCACGCCAAGGACCACCATGGTCGGCGCGGTCTGTTGCGCATGGTGAGCCGTCGGCGCAAGCTGCTGGACTACCTGAAGTCCAAGGACGCGGAGCGTTACACCGCGTTGATCGCCAAGCTCGGCTTGCGCAAGTAATTCGCGGTTCGATGACCAGCGCCTGAGTTGCACCTGTGCCTCAGGCGCTTTGTTGTTGGACTTTTTTCTTTTATGGGGAAGACGCAGTTTGAGTAATGGTCATGACGCACAGGCGTATCACGGTCATGCTCAGGCAGCTGCAGAGCGAAGCTGTGTCATTCCAGGGGAGTTTGCGTGTGCGCCACGCGCAGTTCCACTGGAATGGCATCGTGTTCTGCGAGGTTGACTCCAGGCCTTGGCGAGGTGGCCCGCACCTTCCGCAACGAAGCAGGAGATAAGACACATGAGCATGTTCAAGAAAGTCAGCAAGACCTTCCAATGGGGCCGCACATTCGGTCACCATGGAAACCGGCGAAATCGCCCGTCAGGCCACCGGCGCCGTGCTGGTGAACATCGACGACACCGTGGTGCTGGCCACCGTGGTGGCCAAGACCGACGCCAAGGCCGGTCAGGATTTCTTCCCGCTGACCGTCGACTACACCGAAAAATCCTACGCCGCAGGCAAGATCCCCGGCAGCTTCTTCAAGCGTGAAGGCCGTCCGAGCGAACTCGAGACGCTGACCTGCCGCCTGATCGACCGCCCGATCCGCCCGCTGTTCCCCGAAGGCTTCTACAACGAAGTCCAGGTCATCGTGCATGTGCTGAGCCTGAACCCCGAAGTGCAGGCCGACATCGCCGCCATGATCGCCACCAGCGCTGCGCTGTCGATCAGCGGTATTCCGTTCAACGGCCCGATCGGTGCCGCGCGCGTCGGTTACATCAACGGCGAATATGTGCTCAATCCGGGTCAGACCCAGCTCAAGGACAGCCAGCTGGACCTGGTGGTTGCCGGTACCGAAGTCGGCCGTGCTGATGGTCGAGTCCGAAGCCCAGCAGTTGTCGGAAGAAATCATGCTCGGCGCCGTGGTGTTTGGCCACGAGCAGGGCAATATCGCGATCGCCGCGATCCACGAACTGGTGCGTGACGCCGGCAAGCCGGTCTGGGACTGGAAAGCCCCGGCAGCGCGACGAGCCGCTGATCGCCAAGGTCGAAGCCCATGGTGCCGAGAAGCTGGGCGCCGCCTACCAGATCCGCAACAAGCAGGCGCGTACCCACGCCTGCCGCGCTGCCTACGCAGCCGTGATGGACGGCCTCAAGGCCGACGGCGTCGAGTTCGACGGCGTCAAGGTCGAAAGCCTGCTGTTCGACATCGAAGCGCGTATCGTGCGTGGCCAGATCCTGGCCGGCGAGCCGCGTATCGACGGCCGCGACACCCGCACCGTGCGTGCCATCGAGATCCGCAACAGCGTGTTGCCGCGTACCCACGGCTCGGCCCTGTTCACCCGTGGTGAAACCCAGGCCCTGGTCGTGGCCACGCTGGGCACCGAGCGTGACGCGCAGCGCATCGATGCGCTGGCTGGCGAGTTCCAGGACCGCTTCATGCTGCACTACAACATGCCTCCGTTCGCCACCGGCGAAGCCGGCCGTTTCGGTACGCCCAAGCGTCGCGAGATCGGCCACGGCCGTCTGGCCAAGCGCGCGCTGATCGCCGCCTTGCCGAGCCAAGGAAGATTTCCCGTACACCATGCGTGTGGTGTCCGAAGTCACCGAGTCCAACGGCTCGTCGTCGATGGCCTCGGTCTGTGGCGGCTGCCTGGCGCTGATGGACGCGGGTGTGCCGATGAAGGCCCACGTGGCCGGTATCGCCATGGGCCTGATCAAGGATGGCAACAAGTTTGCGGTGCTGACCGACATCCTGGGTGACGAAGATCACCTGGGCGACATGGACTTCAAGGTGGCCGGTACCACCAACGGCATCTCGGCGCTGCAGATGGACATCAAGATCCAGGGCATCACCAAGGAAATCATGCAGGTTGCGTTGGCCCAGGCCAAGGAAGCCCGCATGCACATTCTGGGCAAGATGCAGGAAGCCATGTCCGAAGCCAAGACCGAGGTGTCGAACTTCGCGCCGCGCCTGTTCACCATGAAGATCAATCCGGACAAGATCCGCGACGTGATCGGCAAGGGTGGCGCGGTGATCCGTGCGCTGACCGAGGAAACCGGTTGCCAGATCAACATCGACGAAGACGGCACGATCACGATCGCGTCGACCGACCCGGCCAAGGCGGAAGAAGCCAAGCTGCGCATCGGCCAGATCACGGCCGAAGTGGAAATCGGCAAGGTCTACGAAGGCCCGGTCACCAAGATCCTCGACTTCGGCGCGCTGATCAACCTGCTGCCCGGCAAGGACGGTCTGCTGCACATCAGCCAGATCGCCCACGAGCGCGTCGAGAAGGTCACCGACTACCTGAGCGAAGGCCAGATCGTCAAGGTCAAGGTGCTCGAGACCGACGAAAAGGGTCGTGTCAAGTTGTCGATGAAGGCCTTGCTCGATCGCCAGCCGCAGCAACAGCAGCCGTCGTCCCAGGGCGCAGACCAGGGCTGATTGCCTGAGCCGGCAGTGAGTGCGCCGGCTGCTGTGACCGGGGGCATGTCGCCCCTGGCCGCTACAGGAATCAACGCCATGATGAATGTCATCGAAATCACCTCCTTTGGCCTGCCGCAGGTATTGCGTCCGGGCCAGCGGCCGTTGCCCGAGCCGGGTGCCGGCGAGTTGCGCATTCGTGTTTCCGCCAGCGGTATCAACCGACCGGATGTGCTGCAGCGCACGGGCAACTATCCCGGTGCCCGCCGGCGCATCGGATATTCCGGGGCTCGAAGTCGCAGGCGTGATCGAGCAGGGTGACGCGCAGCGAACTGGCCGCTGCCGGTTTCAAGCTGGGCGACCGCGTCTGTGCGCTTGGTGGCCGGTGGTGGTTACGCCGAGTACTGCGTGGCGCCGATCGGACAGTGTCTGCCGGTACCCAGGGGTCTGACCGATGCGCAGGCGGCAAGCTTGCCGGAGACGTTTTTCACGGTGTGGAGCAATGTGTTCGACCGTGGGCGTCTGCAAAAAGGCGAAACCTTGCTGGTGCAGGGCGGCTCCAGCGGCATCGGCGTGACGGCCATCCAGATGGCGCACGCCATGGGCTGCCGCGTCATCGTCACCGTGGGCAGCGATGAGAAGGCTGCGGCCTGTGTTGCGCTGGGCGCCGACCACGCCATCAATTACCGCACCCAGGATTTTGTCCAGCCGAAGTCAAGCGACTGACCGATGGCCGGGGTGTCGATGTGGTGCTGGACATGGTTGCGGGCGACTATGTGGCGCGCGAAATCGAATGCCTGGCCGAAGATGGCCGGCTGGTGATCATTGCCGTGCAAGGCGGCGTCAAGAGCGAATTCAATGCCGGCGTGGTGCTGCGCCGGCGTCTGACGATCACCGGGTCGACCCTGCGAGCCGCGTCCGCTTGCCTTCAAGCAGGCGATTGCGCAGGCGTGTCTGAAGCATGTCTGGCCGCTGATCGAGAGTGGCGCCATCAAGGCCGGTGATCCACAGTCGGTTTCGACGCGCTGCAGGCCGAAGGGCGATCTGCCCAGCGGCGCGGCGCGGGCGCATGCCTTGATGGAGACCAACCAGCATATCGGCAAACTGGTGATCACCTGGAAAGAGGGAGTCGCGTCATGAAAAAGCTGATTGCAGGCAACTGGAAGATGAACGGCGCGCTGGCGGCCAACGAGGCGCTGGTCGAGGCCGTGCTGGCAGGCATGCCGGCGTCGCCTTGTGCCGTGGCCGTGTGTGTGCCGGCGCCCTATCTGGCGCAGGTCGGCGGATTGCTGGCAGGCAAGACCATCGCACTGGGTGCGCAGGACGTGTCGGCGCATGAATCCGGTGCCTTTACCGGTGAAGTGTCGGCGGCGATGCTGCGTGATTTGGCTGTGCGCTACGCCATCGTCGGTCACTCCGAGCGGCGCCAGTACCACGGCGAGACCGATGCCGTGGTCGCGGACAAGGCGCGCCAGGCGCTGTCGTTGGGCATCACGCCGATCGTGTGTGTCGGCGAAACCCTGGCCCAACGCGAATCCGGTGCACACCGAAGAAGTGGTCAAGCGCCAACTGGCTGCGGTGATCCATGCGAACGGACACTGCATCAGCGAAATCGTGCGTGGCCTACGAGCCGGTGTGGGCGATCGGCACCGGCAAGACCGCCAGTCCGCGAGCAGGCGCAGCAGGTGCATGCGGTGTTGCGCGCACAGCTCAAGGCCGCGACCGCCCAGGCCGGTCGTATTCGCATTCTTTACGGTGGCAGCATGAACGCCGGCCAATGCCGCGCAGTTGCTGGCGCAGCCGGATATCGATGGTGGCTTGATCGGAGGGGCTTCGCTCAAGCCAGCTGATTTTCTCTCCATCATTGCCGCCGCTTCGTGACCGTCCCCTGGATTGATACAAATTAGGAGTTATAGATGAATCTTATGTTGACAGTGTTGCTGGCACTGCAGATGCTTTCTGCGGTGGCCATGATTGGCCTGATCCTGGTCCAGCACGGCAAGGGCGCCGACATGGGCGCGGCCTTTGGCAGTGGTGGTTCGGGCAGCCTGTTTGGTGCCAGCGGTAGCGCCAACTTCATGTCGCGCACCACGGCGGTATTGGCCACCGTGTTTTTTGTCAGCACCCTGGCGCTGGCCTATTTCGGCAACTTGCGCCCGGCCAGCAGCGGCAGTGTGCTGGACAGTGCGGCCGTCAGTATTCCAGCAGCTGGCAGCTCCGCGCCTGCAGCGTCCGCCGTCCCCGCAGTGCCAGCGACTCCGGCATCGGGTGCGGCATTGATTCCGTCCAAATGAATGTGCGCCGCGAAGCCGCTCCAAGGGCTTGGCGCCGTATTTTTCAGGGTAAACTACCAGCTGTTCGGAAAGCCCATGCCGCAAGGTTCCTCACGCAATCCGACCATCTGAAAAAAGCCGCCGTCGTGGTGAAATTGGTAGACACGCTATCTTGAGGGGGTAGTGGCGAAAGCTGTGCGAGTTCGAGTCTCGCCGACGGCACCAGACCAGAACACTGCTTGGTGTTTCTGGGTAGTGGTAGAACACAGAAGTCAAAAACTCCCGATGAACCTCGAACAATATCTGCCGGTACTTTTGTTCATCTTGGTGGGCATCGCCGTGGGTGTGGTTCCGCAGGTGCTGGGCTACATTCTGGGGCCGAACCGGCCCGATGCGGCGAAGAACTCCCCGTATGAATGTGGTTTCGAAGCCTTCGAGGATGCGCGCATGAAGTTCGACGTGCGCTACTACCTCGTGGCGATTCTGTTCATTCTGTTTGACCTCGAAATCGCCTTCCTGTTTCCGTGGGCGGTGGCGCTCAAGGACGTTGGTGCGGTCGGATTCTGGTCTGTGATGATTTTCCTGGGCATTCTTGTCGTGGGTTTTGTCTACGAGTGGAAAAAAGGCGCCCTGGACTGGGAGTGACGCGATGATTGAAGGCGTTCTGAAAGAAGGATTTGTCACCACCAGTTACGACGCGGTGGTGAATTGGGCCAAGACCGGTTCGGTCTGGCCGATGACCTTCGGCCTGGCCTGTTGTGCGGTCGAAATGATGCACGCGGCCGCTGCGCGCTACGACATCAGCCGCTTCGGCGCCGAGGTGTTTCGCGCCAGTCCGCGCCAGTCCGATCTGATGATCGTGGCCGGCACCTTGTGCAACAAGATGGCGCCTGCGCTGCGCAAGGTCTACGACCAGATGTCCGAGCCGCGCTGGGTCATCTCCATGGGCTCTTGTGCCAATGGCGGCGGTTATTACCACTACAGCTATTCGGTGGTGCGTGGCTGTGATCGCATTGTGCCGGTTGATGTCTATGTGCCGGGTTGCCCGCCGACGGCCGAGGCCTTGCTGTACGGAATCATCCAGCTGCAGCAGAAGATTCGCCGCACCCAAACCATTGCGCGTGCCTGAGGGGAACGTGTGACTACGAATTACGCGGTACATCCCGAGGCCATCAAGGACGCGGTTGCCAAGGTGCTGGGTGACAAGGCGAAGCACCTGACGCTGGCGCTGGGCGAGTTGACGGTGGTGGTCGATGCGGCGCGACTACCTGGAGTCAGCGATGTTGCTGCGCGACGCGCCCGGTTGTCAGTTCGAGCAGCTTGTCGATCTGTGTGGCGTCGATTATTCGGAATATGGCGACGGCAGCCATGAGGGTCCGCGGTTTTGTGTCGTGGTGCATCTGCTGTCGGTCAGTCTGAACCAGCGGGTCGGCTCAAGGTATTCGCGCCCAGATGACGACTTTCCGGTGGTCGACTCGGTCAACGACATCTGGAATTCCGCCAACTGGTTCGAGCGCGAGGCGTTCGACCTGTTCGGCATCGTGTTCGAGGGCCATGCCGACCTGCGCCGTATCCTGACCGACTACGGTTTCATCGGCCATCCGTTTCGCAAGGATTTCCCGGTTTCCGGGCATGTGGAAATGCGCTACGACGCCGAGCAAAAGCGTGTCATCTACCAGCCCGTCACGATCGAGCCGCGCGAGATCACGCCGCGCATCATTCGTGAAGACAACTACGGCGACCTGCACTAGGCGGCGCCCTTTATGGCTGAAATCAAGAATTACACGCTCAATTTTGGCTCCGGCCGCCCGCTGCGCGGGCTTGACTTTGCCGGGGCAAAGTCAGCCTGCACCGAAATTTCGCGGGCTGATGGCGTGCGCAAGGTGGTGGCAAATGGCTGAAATCAAGAACTACACGCTCAATTTTGGACCGCAGCACCCGGCTGCGCACGGGGTGTTGCGCCTGGTGCTGGAGCTCGACGGCGAGGTGATACAGCGTGCCGATCCGCATATCGGATTGCTGCACCGCGCGACCGAGAAGCTGGCCGAGAGCAAGACCTACATCCAGTCCTTGCCCTACATGGACCGACTCGACTACGTGTCGATGATGTGCAACGAGCACGCCTATTGCCTGGCGATCGAGAAACTGCTCGGCATCGAGGTGCCGCGTGCGCGCGCAGTACATCCGGGTCATGTTTGCCGAGATCACCCGTTTGCTCAACCACCTGATGTGGCTGGGCTCGCACGGCAACGACTGCGGCAGCTCGACCATCCTGATCTACACCTTTCGCGAGCGCGAAGACCTGTTCGACATGTACGAGGCCGTCAGCGGCGCGCGCATGCATGCGGCCTATTTCCGCCCGGGCGGCGTGTACCGTGACCTGCCCGACACCATGGCCGCAGTACCAGGCCAGCAAGGTGCGCAATGCCAAGGGCGTGGCGCAGCTCAACAGCAACCGCCAGGGCTCGTTGCTCGATTTCATCGACGATTTCACGCAGCGTTTTCCGGCCTGTTTGGCCGAGTACCACACGCTGCTGACGGAGAACCGCATCTGGAAGCAGCGCACCGTGGGTATCGGCGTCGTGACGCCAGAGCGCGCCCTGAACATGGGCTTCACCGGCCCGATGCTGCGCGGCTCGGGCATCGCGTGGGATCTGCGCAAGAAGCAGCCCTACGACGTGTACGACCGGATGGATTTCGACATTCCGGTCGGCAACACCGGCGACGTCTACGACCGCTACCTGGTGCGCATGGAGGAGATGAAGCAGTCCAACCGCATCATCGAGCAGTGCGTCGACCTGGCTGCGTGCCAATCCCGGTCCGGTGATCACCGACAACCACAAGATTGCGCCGCCGATCCGCGAATCCATGAAGACCAACATGGAAGAGCTGATTCACCATTTCAAGCTGTTCACCGAGGGTTTTCAGGTGCCCGAGGGCGAGGCCTATGCGGCGGTCGAGCACCCGAAAGGCGAGTTCGGCATCTACATCGTCAGCTGATGGCGCGAACAAGCCCTACCGCCTGAAGATCCGGCCGCCCGGATTTGCCCACCTGGCCGCGATGGACGAGATGGCGCGTGGCCACATGATTGCCGATGCGGTTGCGATCATCGGCACCATGGATATTGTGTTTGGGGAGATTGATCGATGATCTCGGAAGCCGTCAAAGCGCGCTTCGCACAGGAAGTTGCGAAGTACCCGGCAGACCAGAAGCAGTCTGCTGTCATGGCCTGTCTGGCCATCGTCCAGCAGGAACTGGGTCATGTGAGCGACCTGAGCGAGCAGGTGGTGGCCGACTATCTGGGCATGGCCCCGATCGCCGTGCATGAGGTGACCACCTTCTACAACATGTACAACCAGCACCAGTTGGGCAAGTTCAAGCTCAACGTGTGCACCAACCTGCCGTGCCAGTTGCGCGACGGTGCGAAGGCCTTGAAGCATCTGGAAGAAAAGCTCGGTATTCGCATGGGCGAGACCACGCCAGACGGCATGTTCACCTTGCAGCAATGCGAATGCCTGGGCGCCTGCGCCGATTCGCCGGTGATGCTGGTCAACGACCGCACCATGTGCAGTTTCATGAGCAACGACAAGCTCGACCAGCTGATCGATGGCCTGCGGGCGGCGGAGGATCAAATGACGCACGGTTGACAAGGTGCTGGCGCAGTTCCAGTCCAGTGGTGCCGAGACCTGTTTCCATGGTCGGCATATCGAGCCCCAGATCTACGCCGGCCTTGACGGTGCCAATTGGCGCCTGGCAGATTACGAGGCGCGTGGTGGTTACCAGGCCCTGCGCAAGATCCTGGGGCAGGATGGCGGCGAGGGTCTGACGCCCGATCAGGTGATCGCCACCGTCAAGGAGTCGGCGTTGCGCGGTCGTGGCGGCGCCGGTTTCCCGACCGGTTTGAAGTGGAGCTTCATGCCGCGCCAGTTCCCGGGCCAGAAATACCTGGTCTGCAATTCGGACGAAGGCGAGCCCGGTACCTGCAAGGACCGCGACATCCTGCAGTTCAACCCGCATATCGTGATTGAAGGCATGGCGATTGCCGCCTATGCCATGGGCATCTCGGTCGGCTACAACTACATCCACGGCGAGATCTTCCAGAGCTACGAGCGGTTCGAAGAGGCGCTGGAGGAAGCGCGTGCCGCCGGACTGCTCGGTGACAACATCCTGGGTAGCGCATTCAGCTTCCAGTTGCATGCGGCCCATGGTTTTGGTGCCTACATCTGCGGCGAGGAAACCGCCTTGCTGGAGTCGCTCGAAGGCAAGAAGGGCCAGCCACGCTTCAAGCCGCCGTTTCCGGCCAGCTTTGGTCTGTACGGCAAGCCCACGACGATCAACAACACCGAGACCTTTGCGGCGGTGCCCTGGATCATCCGCAATGGTGGCGCGGCCTATCTGGCCTGCGGCAAGCCCAACAACGGCGGCACCAAGATCTATTCCGTCAGCGGTGACGTCGAGCGTCCCGGGCAACTACGAGATTCCGATGGGTACCCCGTTCTCGAAACTGCTCGAGCTCGCCGGCGGCGTGCGTGGCGGGCGCAAGCTCAAGGCGGTGATCCCGGGTGGTTCGTCCTCGCCGGTGCTGCCGGCCGACATCATGATGCAGTGCACGATGGACTACGACTCCATCGCCAAGGCCGGCTCCATGCTGGGCTCGGGTGCGCTGATCGTCATGGACGAAACCCGCTGCATGGTCAAGTCGCTGCAGCGCCTGAGCTATTTCTACATGCACGAGTCCTGCGGCCAGTGCACGCCGTGCCGCGAGGGCACGGGCTGGTTGTCGCGCGTGGTCGACCGGGTCGAGAACGGCCAGGGCCGTCCCAGCGACATGGATCTGCTCGACTCGGTGGCGGAGAACATCATGGGCCGCACGATCTGCGCCCTGGGCGATGCGGCGGCGATGCCGGTGCGCGCCATGATCAAGCATTTCCGCCACGAATTTGAACACCACGTAGAGCACAAGACCTGCATGGTCTCCGCTTATGTTTGATGCCCGCACGCGCATCACGGCCGCAGGGTCGGCCATGGCCGGCTGTCTGAACAGGTAAAAGAAGATGGTTGAAATCGAACTCGACGGCAAGAAGGTCGACATCGTCGAAGGCAGCATGATCATGCATGCGGCCGACAAGGCGGGCACCTATATTCCGCATTTTTGCTACCACAAGAAGCTCAGCATCGCGGCCAACTGCCGCATGTGCCTGGTCGACGTCGAGAAGATGCCCAAGCCGATGCCAGCCTGTGCGACGCCGGTGTCGCAGGGCATGATCGTGCGCACCAAGAGCGCCAAGGCGATCAAGGCGCAGAAGTCGGTGATGGAGTTTTTGCTGATCAACCACCCGCTCGATTGCCCGATCTGCGATCAGGGCGGCGAATGCCAGCTGCAGGACCTGGCCGTCGGATATGGTGCGTCCTCGTCGCGCTACGAAGAAGAAAAGCGCGTCGTGTTGCACAAGGATGTGGGTCCGCTGGTCTCGATGGAAGAGATGGCGCGTTGCATTCATTGCACGCGCTGCGTACGTTTCGGCCAGGAGATCGGCTGGCGTGATGGAGCTGGGCATGTCCCACCGCGGCGAACACGCCGAGATCGAGACCTTCATCGGCCAGTCGATCGACTCCGAGCTCTCGGGCAACATGATCGACATCTGCCCGGTCGGCGCCCTCACGAGCAAGCCGTTTCGCTACAGCGCCCGCACCTGGGAGTTGTCGCGTCGCAAGTCGGTCAGCCCGCACGACTCGACCGGGACCAACCTGGTGGTGCAGGTCAAGAACAACAAGGTCATGCGCGTGGTTCCGTTCGAAAACGAAGCCGTCAACGAATGCTGGATCGCCGATCGCGATCGTTTTTCCTACGAGGCGCTGAACGGTCCCGAGCGTCTGCTCAAGCCCATGATCAAGCACGGTGGTGCCTGGCAGGAAGTCGAATGGCAGGTGGCGCTCGAATACGTCGCCAACGGTCTCAAGCAGATCAAGGCCGATCATGGCGCGGCCAAGATTGGTGCGCTGGTCAGCCCGCACAGCACGCTCGAAGAGCTGACCCTGAGCGCTGCGCTGGTGCGTGGCCTGGGCAGCGAGAACATCGACTACCGCCTGCGCAACGCCGAGTTCACCGCCAGCAGCCAAGTGCGCTGGCTGGGCATGCCGATTGCCGACCTGTCGCTGCTCCAGCGTGTGCTGGTGGTGGGCTCCAATCTGCGCAAGGACCATCCGCTGATGGCCCAGCGTATCCGCCAGGCCGTGCGCCAAGGTGGCAAGCTCAGCCGTATCAATGCCCAGGCGCAGGACTGGGCCATGCCGGTGGCACATTCGCAGGAAGTCGCCGCTGCCCATTGGGTCCAGGCGTTGGCCGATGTGGCTGCCGCGGTGGCCGCTGAAAAGGCTGTGTCCGCGCCGGCAAAAGGCACGGTAACCGAGACGGCGCTGGCGATCGCCCGTGCCCTGATCGGTGGCGAGCGCAAGGCCGTGCTGCTGGGCAATGCCGCAGCCCACCACGCCAAAGCGGCTAGCCTGCTGGCGCTGGCGAACTGGATTGCCGATCAGACCGGCGCCAGCGTCGGCTACCTGACCGAGGCCGCCAACACCGTGGGCGCCCAGTTCGCCGCTGCGCTTCCCGGTGAAGGCGGTCAGCATGCCGGACAAATGCTGGCCGGTGGTCTGCAGGCGGCGCTGCTGCTCAACACCGAACCCGAATTCGACTCCGCCGCAGGGGTTGCGGCCGCCGCCGCTTTGGGCGCCGCTGCCATGGTCGTGACGCTCAGCCCGTTCAAGGCCAACATGGCTTTCAGCGACGTGTTGTTGCCGATCGCACCGTTCACCGAAACACCGGGTACTTTTGTCAATGCCGAAGGGCGCGTGCAGAGCTTTCACGCTGTGGTGAAACCGGCGGGCGAGGCGCGTCCGGCCTGGAAGGTGTTGCGCGTACTGGCCAACATGCTCGAACTGCCCGGATTCGAATTTGATTCGGCGCGCGACGTGCTCGCCACATTGGGTCTGGATCCGGTGGAAAACCTGGCCTGGGTGCCTGCGGACAGGTTGGGCAATCAGACCTCGGCTGCCATTGACCTGACTGCGGCTGGCACCGAGCCGGTTGTCGCGTCGATCTACCAACTCGACAGCATCGTGCGCCGCGCACCGGCGCTGCAATTGACGGCTGATGCCCGGCTCGATGCCGACGAAATACCGGTTGCGTCTGTCGCCGCGGAGGCCCTGGCATGATCGACCAGATCCACGCTGTCGGACTCGGATTGCTGGCCGCACCCTGGTGGGCTGCAGTGGCATGGCCGATTCTGTGGACCATGATCAAGATCGTGGTGGTGGTGTTGCCCTTGATGGGCGCGGTGGCCTACCTGACGCTGTGGGAGCGCAAGTTCCTGGGCTGGATGCAGGTTCGTCTTGGCCCCAATCGGGTTGGTCCCTGGGGCATGCTGCAGCCGATCGCCGATGCGCTCAAGTTGCTGACCAAGGAAGTTCTGGTGCCGACCGCGGCCAGCAAGGGCCTGTTCCTGCTCGGTCCGGTACTGACCATCATGCCGGCCATGGCGGCATGGGCGGTGATCCCGTTCGGCCCCGACGTGGCCCTGGCCAACATCAACGCCGGTTTGCTGTTCGTCATGGCCATCACGTCGATGGAGGTCTACGGCGTCGTGATTTCCGGCTGGGCGTCCAATTCCAAGTACTCCTTCCTGGGCGCGATGCGGGCTTCGGCGCAGATGGTCAGCTACGAGATTGCCATGGGCTTTTGCCTGGTGGTCGTGCTCATGGTGTCGGCGAGCATGAACCTCACCGATATTGTGACCGGGCAGGGCAAGGGACAGTTTGCCGACATGGGGCTGAACTTCCTGTCCTGGAACTGGCTCCCCCTGCTGCCGATTTTTGTCGTCTACATCATCTCGGGAATGGCCGAGACCAACCGCCACCCGTTCGACGTGGTCGAGGGTGAAGCCGAGATCGTCGCCGGTCACATGGTCGAGTATTCGGGCATGTCGTATGCGATGTTCTATCTGGCCGAGTACGCCAACATGTGGCTGATCTCGATCCTGGCTGTCATCATGTTCCTGGGCGGCTGGATCTCGCCGGTTGCGGCGCTGGACTTCATCCCGGGCTGGATCTGGCTCGGCATGAAGACCTTCGCCGTGGTGAGCCTGTTCATCTGGGTGCGCGCCACCTTCCCGCGTTTTCGCTATGACCAGATCATGCGCCTGGGCTGGAAGATCTTCATTCCGGTCACGCTGGTCTGGCTGATCGTGGTTGGAGGCTGGATGCAGACCTCCTTCAATATCTGGAAGTAAGACGATGACCACAGTCACCTCCACCTCCGCAAACAGCAGCCTGGCTGCGCCGTTTTCCGTCAAGGACTTCCTGTCCAGCTTTCTGCTGCTTGAGTTGTTCAAGGGCATGGCCGTTACCGGGCGATACCTGTTCCGGCGCAAGGTCACGATCCAGTTCCCGGAAGAGAAAACGCCGTCGAGCCCGCGTATGCGTGGCCTGCACGCCTTGCGCCGCTACGAAAACGGCGAGGAACGCTGCATTGCCTGCAAGCTGTGCGAGGCGGTATGCCCGGCCATGGCCATCACCATCGAATCGGACAAGCGCGCCGACGGCTCGCGTCGTACCACCCGGTACGACATCGACCTGACCAAGTGCATCTTTTGCGGCTTCTGCGAAGAGAGTTGCCCGGTCGATTCGATCGTCGAGACCCATGTCGTCGAGTACCACGGAGAAAAGCGCGGCGACCTGTATTTCACCAAGGAAATGCTGCTCGCCGTCGGTGACCGCTACGAGGCCGACATTGCGCAGCGCCGTGCTGCGGATGCGAAATACCGCTGAAGCGGTGCGAGAAAGATAAAGCCTGCCATGGATGTCAAAGTCGGTCTGTTCTACGTTTTTGCCGCGTTGCTGCTGTTTGCCGCCTTTCGGGTGGTCACGGCACGCAATCCCGTGCACGCTGCCCTCTACCTGGTCTGGTCGTTTTTCCAGGCCGCCATGATCTGGCTGTTGCTGCGCGCCGAGTTTCTGGCCATGGCCCTGGTGCTGGTGTATGTCGGCGCGGTGATGGTGTTGTTCCTGTTTGTCGTGATGATGCTGGACATCAATTTCGACAGTGTTCGTCAGGGGTTCTGGCGCCATTTCCCGATGGCTGCGGTGATTGGCGTGGTCATCGCGCTGGAAATGTCGGCCGTGCTGTTCGCCGGTTTCCGCATGGCAGAACCCAAGGCCATGCAGGCCGTGGTCCAGTCGGCCGCCGGCCATGCCTCGAACACGCGTGATCTGGGCGTTTTGCTGTACACGCGAATATGTGTACCCCGTGCAGATTGCCGCCGTGATTCTGCTGGTGGCGATCATTGCGGCGATTGCCTTGACCCTGCGTGAGCGCAAGGACAGCAAGCATATCGGTGTTGATGCGCAGGTGCGGGTGCGTGCCAAGGACCGCCTGCGGGTGGTGCAACTCGAGGCGACCCAGGCGGCGAAGCCGATGGCCGACGCCGCCGAAGCGGACGCAGCGGCCGGCGCAGACGGAGGGAAAACGGCATGACCTTGACACTGGGCCACTTCCTGTCACTGGGCGCGATCCTGTTTGCGCTGTCGGTGATCGGCATTTTTCTCAATCGCAAGAACCTGATCATCCTGTTGATGGCCATCGAGCTGATGCTGCTGGCGGTGAACATGAATTTCGTCGCGTTCTCCTATTACCTGGGTGACATGCGGGGTCAGATCTTCGTGTTCTTCATCCTGACCGTCGCGGCGGCCGAGTCGGCGATCGGACTGGCGATCCTGGTGCAGCTGTTCCGCAACAAGTCCAGCATCAACGTGGACGAACTCAATTCGCTCAAGGGCTGATGAACACCATGAGCCAAACACTTTCAGCCTCTACGCTGCTCACCGTCGCACTCGCACCCCTGGTAGGGGCCGTCGTGGCCGGTGTCTTCGGCACCGCCTTTGGCGGCAACCGCATCGGTCGGCGCGTCAGCCACAGTTTGACGATCGGCGCTGTGGCGTTGGCGTTCATTCTGTCGGCCAGTGTCCTGCGCGATGTCGTACAGCATGGCGCGCGCTTCGACGAAACCCTCTACACCTGGATGCAGGTCGGCGCCCTGAAGATGGAGGTCGGCTTTTTGGTCGATGGCCTGACCGCCATGATGATGTGTGTCGTGACCTTCGTCTCGCTGATGGTGCACCTGTACACCATTGGCTATATGCAGGAAGACGAAGGCTACAACCGGTTCTTCGCCTATATCTCGTTGTTCACGTTCTCCATGCTGATGCTGGTCATGAGCAACAACCTGCTGCAGCTGTTCTTCGGCTGGGAAGCAGTGGGTCTGGTGTCCTACCTGCTGATCGGTTTCTGGTTCAACAAGCCGACGGCGATCTTCGCCAACATGAAGGCCTTCCTGGTCAACCGGGTTGGCGATTTCGGCTTCATCCTGGGTATCGGCCTGATCGTGGCCAATGCCGGCACGCTGAACTACGCCGAAGTCTTTGCCTTGTCGGGTGAGTTGGGGGTCATGGCGTTTCCTGGCACCGACTGGATGCTGATCACCGTCATCTGCATCTGCCTGTTCATCGGCGCCATGGGCAAGTCGGCACAGTTCCCGCTGCATGTCTGGCTGCCCGATTCGATGGAAGGCCCGACGCCCATTTCCGCCCTGATTCACGCGGCGACCATGGTTACCGCCGGCATCTTCATGGTGGCGCGCATGTCGCCCCTGTTCGAACTCAGCGACACGGCATTGAATTTCGTGCTGATCATTGGTGCGATCACCGCCTTGTTCATGGGTTTCCTGGGCATCATCCAGAACGACATCAAGCGTGTCGTGGCCTATTCGACGCTGTCGCAACTCGGCTACATGACGGTGGCGCTGGGCGCGTCGGCCTATTCGGTGGCGGTGTTCCACCTGATGACCCATGCCTTCTTCAAGGCCTTGCTGTTTCTCGCGGCGGGTTCGGTCATCATGGGCGTGCACCACAATCAGGACATCCGCTGGATGGGTGGCCTGCGCAAGTACATGCCCATCACCTGGATCACGTCCTTGCTGGGTTCGCTGGCATTGATCGGCACTCCGCTGTTCGCCGGTTTCTACTCCAAGGACAGCATCATCGAGGCCGTGCACTTCAGCAACCTGCCAGGGGCCGGGTTCGCCCATTTCGCGGTTCTGGCCGGTGTCTTTGTCACTGCCTTCTACTCGTTCCGGATGTATTTCCTGGTGTTCCATGGCAAGGAGCGCTTTGATCAGAATCCGGATGCGCACCATGACGATCATGGTCACCATGGCGCCCACGACAGCAAGCCCCACGAGTCGCCCTGGGTGGTCACGGTGCCGCTGATCCTGCTGGCGATTCCTTCGGTGGTCATCGGCTACATGACGATTGAGCCGATGCTGTTTGGCGACTTCTTCAAGGATGCGCTATTCGTCAACGCCGAGCTGCATCCGGCGATGGCTGAACTCGCCAAGATCTTCCATGGCCCGCTGGCGATGGCCAGCCATGCGCTGAGCACCGCGCCGTTCTGGCTGGCCCTGGCTGGTGTGGTGTCGTCGTACTACATGTACATGGTCAATCCGGCCTTGCCCGCGGCGATCAAGAAGCGTTGCATGCCAATCTACACGCTGCTCGAAAACAAGTACTACATGGACTGGTTCAACGAGAACGTGCTGGCGCGCGGCGCGCGCATGCTCGGCACCGGGCTGTGGAAGGGTGGCGACCAGGCGCTGATCGATGGCGCGCTGGTCAACGGTTCCTGGAAAGTGGTGGGTTGGATCTCGCGGCTGGTACGCCGGCTGCAGTCGGGCTTCCTGTTCCACTACGCCTTGTCGATGATCCTGGGCGTGTTTGTCCTGATGACGTATTTCGTCTGGCGCAGCTAGTAGCGTAGGAGAAGAATAAAAATGGGATTGCTGAGCCTGGCCATCTGGACACCGATTGCGTTCGGTGTCGTATTGCTGGCGTTGGGCCGTGATGAACACGCGCCTGTCGTCCGTTGGATTGCGCTGATCGGGGCCTTTGTCAGCCTGATGGTGACACTGCCGCTGTACAGCGGTTTCCAACTCGGAACTGCCGCCATGCAGTTTGTCGAGAACGCCCCCTGGATTGAGCGCTTCAACGTCAACTACCACCTGGGCGTTGACGGCATCTCGCTGTGGCTGGTACTGCTCACCGCATTCATCAACCTGGTCGTCGTGATTGCCGGCTGGGAGGTCATCACCAGGCGCGTGAACCAGTACATGGGCGCGTTCATGATCCTCAGTGGCCTGATGATCGGCGTCTTCTGTGCGCTCGACGGCTTGCTGTTCTATGTGTTCTTCGAAGCCACCTTGATCCCGATGTACCTGATCATCGGTGTCTGGGGCGGGCCGAACAAGATCTACGCGGCTTTCAAGTTCTTCCTGTATACCTTGCTCGGTTCGCTGTTGTTGCTGATTGCGCTGATATACCTGTACACCAAGTCGGGTGGCAGTTTTGATCTGCTGACCTGGTACACCTTGCCGCTCGACGGCCGCTCCCAGACGCTGATCTTTTTTGCCTTCCTGGCAGCATTCGCGGTCAAGGTGCCGATGTGGCCAGTGCATACCTGGTTGCCCGACGTGCACGTAGAGGCGCCCACCGGCGGCTCCGCGGTGCTGGCGGCGATCATGCTCAAGCTCGGCGCCTACGGCTTCCTGCGTTTTTCGATGCCGATCGCGCCCGACGCCGCGCACGAGTGGGCCTGGCTGATGATCGCCTTGTCGCTGATTGCCGTCATCTACGTCGGTCTGGTGGCCATCGTGCAGACCGACATGAAGAAGCTGGTGGCCTATTCGTCGGTGGCGCACATGGGCTTTGTCACGCTCGGTTTCTTCATCTTTGACGACCTGGGCATGGCCGGCGGCATCGTGCAGATGATCGCCCATGGTTTTGTCTCAGCCGCGATGTTCCTGTCCATCGGCGTGCTCTACGACCGCGTGCATTCGCGTGAGATCGCCAGCTACGGTGGTGTCGTGAACACCATGCCCAAGTTCGCCGCCTTTGCGCTGTTGTTCGCAATGGCCAACGCCGGCCTGCCCGGCACTGCCGGTTTTGTCGGCGAGTGGATGGTCATCCTGGCTTCGGTGAAAGCCAACTTCTGGATCGGCCTGGGCGCCTGCTACGGCACTGATCCTGGGCGCTGCCTATACCTTGTGGATGTTCAAGCGCGTCTACCTGGGACCTGTGACCAATGACGACGTCAAGGGGCTGACCGACATCAACGCGCGCGAGTTCCTGATGCTGTCGCTGCTGGCCATTGCCGTGCTGTACATGGGCGTCTATCCCAAGCTGTTTACCGACGTGATGGACAGCTCGATCGCCGAATTGCTCAAGCACGTCGCGATGTCTAAGTTGAATTGAGAGATCCGCATCCATGATTGACAACTACAGCTGGATCACGGTTTACCCCGAAATCGTCCTGTTGACGCTGGCCTGCGTCATTGCCCTGGTCGACCTTGGCGTCAAGAGCCGTGGCCGTACCGTGACCTACGCCATGACCATGATCACGCTGGCCGTGGTCGCCGTCATGCAGGCCGAATACGCCATGAGCGGACTGAACCAGTACGGTTTCAGCAAAATGGTCGTGAGCGACCAGATGGGCAACTGGCTCAAGTGTTTTGCCACCTTGGCGGTGATGGTGACCCTGGTGTACGGACGACCCTATGCCGGCGAACGCGACATGCTGCGCGGCGGCGAGTTGTTCACCTTGTCGATGTTCGGCCTGCTGGGCATGTTCATCATGATCGGCGGCAACAACTTCCTGGTCATCTACATGGGGCTGGAGTTGCTCACGCTCTCGAGTTACGCGCTGGTGGCCTTGCGCCGCGACAACACCCTGGCCACCGAGGCGGCGATGAAGTACTTCGTGCTCGGCGCCATGGCCTCGGGGTTCCTGTTGTACGGCCTGTCCATGATGTATGGCGCGACCGGCACGCTCGACGTGAATCAGGTGGCCCAGGCGATTGCCACCGGTGCCATCAAACACCAGGTGCTGGTGTTTGGCCTGGTCTTCGTCGTTGCCGGCCTGGCTTTCAAGCTCGGCGTCGTGCCCTTCCATATGTGGATTCCCGACGTCTACCATGGTGCACCGACTGCGGTGACCCTGCTGGTCGGCGGCGCGCCCAAGCTTGCGGCCTTCGCCATCTTCATCCGCTTGCTGGTCGAGGGCATGTTGCCTTTGGCCGTGGATTGGCAGCAGATGCTGGCGGTGCTCGCCGTGGGCTCGCTGCTGGTGGGTAATCTGGCCGCCATCGCGCAGACCAATATCAAGCGCATGCTGGCGTTCTCGACCATCTCGCAGATGGGCTTCGTGCTGCTGGGCATGATGTCGGGTGTCATCAACGGCAACAGCATTTCGTCGGCCGACGCCTATGGCTCGGCCATGTTCTACGTCATCACCTACGTGCTGACAACGTTGGTGACCTTCGGCACCATCATGCTGCTGTCGCGCAAGGGTTTCGAGAGCGAAGAGATCGCCGACTTCGCAGGCCTGAACCAGCGCAGCCCCTTGTATGCCGGCATCATGGCGATCAGCATGTTCTCGCTGGCCGGCATTCCGCCGATGGTGGGTTTCTATGCCAAGTTGTCGGTGTTGCAGGCACTGATCGCATCGGGTCAGGCGAGCGATATCGCGCTGGCGGTGTTCGCCGTCATGATGTCGCTGGTGGGGGCGTTCTACTATCTGCGCGTGGTCAAGCTGATGTACTTCGATGCACCCACGCAGACGGCCCCGATCGAGGCGCCGATGGATGTGCGTCTGGTGCTCACGGCCAACGGCGCGCTGGTGCTGTTGCTGGGCCTGCTACCCGGCGGCCTGATGGCCTTGTGTGCGCGCTCTCTCGCCAGCATGATGGCAGGCTGATCGCCAGTGACTGTGCCGCGCGCGTCGTCGGGTCAACCGGACGCCCATCTGCTTGAGCACACCGTCGAGCGACAGGAACTTCTCAGCGGCGATTTTCTGCGTGTCCGGCGCGATACGGTGGCCTTGCCCGATGGCGTTCACGTGACGCGTGAGTACGTGGTGCATCCGGGCGCGGTCATGATCGTTCCCCTGTTGACCGATGCTCAGGGCAAACTGCGCGTCGTGCTCGAACGCCAGTATCGCCATCCGATCGGCAAGGTCATGCTCGAATTCCCGGCGGGCAAACGCGACGGTGACGAAGACCTTTTGCTGTGCGCGCAGCGCGAATTGCGCGAGGAGACCGGTTACCGTGCCACCGAGTGGGCCCATGCCGGAACTCTGCATCCGCTGATCGCCTATTCCGACGAATTCATCGACATCTGGTTTGCCCGCGGCCTGATCGCGGGTGAGCCGGCGCTCGATCCGGGCGAGTTTCTTGACGTCTTCACCGCGACTTTGCCGGAGTTGCTGCAGTGGAGCCGCGACGGTCAGGTGACCGATGGCAAAACCCTTGTCGCCAGCCTGTGGCTGCAGAACATCGTCTCCGGCGCATGGACCCTGGACTGGCGCGCCAGCGGCGATAACGCAATGGCCGGATAATCGGCTCATCATGAAAGTACTGGATCTTCAATGCGCGCAATCGCACGGATTTGAAGGCTGGTTCGGGTCCGAGGACGACTTCACCAGCCAGTTGGCGCGCGGGCTGGTGACTTGCCCCATGTGTGGCGACAACAGCATCACCAAGAAGCTCAGCGCGCCACGCTTGAATCTGGGTCATGCGCGCGCACCCGATGTGGCTGAGCTGGCGCCGGAGAAGTCGAGCCGACAGGATGTCGTGGCTACCACGGATACCAGCAGTGCTCTGCAGGCAGCCTGGCTGGGTGTGGCGCGGCGCATCCTGGCCAATACGGACGACGTCGGCGACCGTTTCGCTGAAGAGGCCCGAAAGATCCACTACGGTGAGGTGGCCCAGCGCGGCATTCGCGGCAAAGCGTCTGCCGCCGAGACCGAGGCATTGGCCGATGAAGGCATTGAGGTGATGCAACTGGCCTTGCCCGATGCGCTCAAAGGACCGATGCAGTAGCCGGGATCTTCAAGGTGAGGCAACTGATCAGTTCCGGCTCCAGTTTCGAGTCCGACATCGGCTACAGCCGTGCCGTGCGCCAGGACCCCTGGGTGTTTGTATCCGGCACGACCGGCTTCGACTACACCACCATGACGATCCCGGACAGTCTGGAGGCCCAGACCGAGCAATGCCTGCGCAACATTGCGTCTGCCCTCGAAGCGGCGCAGGCCACGATGGCCGATGTAGTGCGGGTCACCTATGTGCTGCCTCACGCCGCCGATTTCCCCAGGTGCTGGCCGGTGCTCAAGAAGTGGTTTGGCGATGTGCGTCCGGCGGCGATGATGATCTGCGCCGGGCTGGCGGACCCACGCATGCGGATTGAAATCGAGGTCACTGCGCTCAAGCAGGGGGTGTGACCCGCCCGCCCTGAACAGGGGCGTAGTCCTTGCAACGGCGCCGTTCAGGCGACGAACTGCAGTTCTGCCAGGCGCGCGTAGACGCCACCGCGTGCGACCAGGTCGGCGTGTGTGCCTTGCTCAACGATGCGCGATTGATCCAGCACGATGATGCGGTCCGCCTTTTGCACGGTGGCGAGTCGGTGCGCAATCACCAGCGTGGTGCGCCCCTGCATGGCGCTTTCCAGCGCGGCCTGCACCATGCGTTCGCTTTCCGCGTCCAGCGCACTGGTGGCTTCGTCGAGTAGCAGCAGCGGCGGGTTTTTGAGCATGGCGCGCGCGATGGCAATGCGCTGACGCTGACCGCCGCTCAGGCGCACCCCGCGCTCGCCCAGGAAGGTGTCGTAAGCCTCGGGCAGGCGGTTGATGAATTCGTCGGCGAAGGCGGCGTGCGCAGCAGCCTTGACCTCGTCGTCGCTGGCGTCGGGTCTGCCATAGCGAATGTTCTCCATCGCGTTGGCCGAAAAGATCACCGCATCTTGCGGCACGATGCCGATGTGCTGGCGCAAGTCAGCCAGCGCCAGATCGCGGGTCGGCACGCCGTTGAGCGTGATGCTGCCCTGCTGCGGGTCGTAAAAGCGCAGCAGCAGCTGGAACACGGTGCTCTTGCCGGCGCCGCTGGGCCCCACCAGTGCGACGGTTTCGCCGGCCGCGACGGTCAGCGTGAAATCGGTCAGGGCCGGATGCTCGGGCCGCGACGGGTAACTGAATTGCGCATGCTCGAATACCACCGTGCTGCCCGCTGCCACATCCGGTGCGCTGCGGGGCTGCTCGGGGCTGCGAATGGGCGACTGCGTGTCGATGAGTTCCATCAGACGCTCGGTCGCCCCAGCGGCACGAAGCAGGTCGCCGTACACCTCGCCCAGCACCGCAAACGCGCTGGCCAGGATGATGACGTAGACCACGGTCTGGCCCAGATGGCCAGCCGAGATGCGGCCGGCCATGACGGCTTCCGTGCCCTGGTACAGACCCCACAACAAGGCGGCCGAGGTGGCGATGATGATGAAAGCCACCAGCACCGAGCGCGCGCGCGAGCGGCGCACCGCGACCTTGAATGCGTTCTCCGTCGAGTTGTCGAAGCGGCGCGCCTCGCGGTCCTCGGCGACGTAACTCTGCACCACCGGAATGGCATTGAGCACTTCGGCTGCAATCGCGCTGGAGTCCGCCACCCGGTCCTGGCTGGCGCGCGAGAGCTTGCGCACGCGCCGGCCGTACCACACGCTGGGCACGATGATCGCGATCAGCATGCCCAGCACCTGCACCATCACGTAGGGATTGGTCCAGATCAGCATGGCCAGCGCGCCGATGCCCATGACGGTGTTGCGCAGGCCCATGCTCAGCGACGAGCCCACGACGGTTTGTACCAGCGTGGTGTCGACAGTCAGGCGGCTGAGTACCTCGCCGGTCTGCGTGGTCTCGAAAAACTCGGGGCTCTGGCGCAGCACATGGCTGTACACCGCGTTGCGCAGGTCGGCCGTGACGCGTTCACCCAGCCAGCTGACCATGTAGAAGCGGGCGGCAGAGAACACGCCGAGGGCGAACGCCACCGCGAACAGGTCGACAAAATGTTCGCGCAAAGCCATCACGCGGCTGCCGTCGTCCGCGGCCTTCGCCGCTGCGCCAGCGGCACCGCCGATCAGGCCACCGTCGATCAGGCTGCGCAGCGCGAGCGGAAACACCAGCGTGGTCACCGCGGCCATGACCAGGAATAGTGCCGCCAGCAGGATGCGGCCACGGTAGGGGCGTATGAATGGTCCCAGGCCCGACAGCGATCGCGGGGAGGGCGCCTTGGCGCGTTCAGTCGTCATGCAGGATTGGAGTTGGAGCTGGCTTGAAAGGTTGCCGGGCACGGGGCAGTGGGGACCGCACCGCCGTGCACGCGTGGGCCCCATTGTCGGTCATGGCGAGGCCCTGGTATCGGCCCTTGCATGCGGGTTACAGAACCAGGGGTTTGGCGTACCCGGTCATTTCCAGGTAGCCGCGGCCCACATGCTGGCGCTGGCTGTCGAACAGATCGCATAGTCCTTCCCAGTAAATGGCGCCGGTGGAGTTACGGCTGTCGAGTTCCTGGTCGTCGAGCAGCGCGCGCAGTACGTAATGTTCGGCCGGGGTGCGCAGCAACCATTCCACCGGATAAGTGGTCTGGGTGCGTGGGCTCTTCCAGCCACGCACCGGTTGAAATACGGTTTCGCCGCGCGCGAAGACATAGGGCTTGATGCCGTCGCCCAACTTGGGGTGACGAAACGAGCCGCCGTCCCACAGCACCGCACCCGCCTTGTCGCGGATGCGAAACGCCGTCAGCGCACTGCCGTCGAACAGGTTGATGCCGATCCAGTCCCAGCCCACGGCCTGGGGATCGAGCAGGCTGTCGCTCCATTCATGGTCCAGCCAGGCCGCGCCGTGCACGGGTTCGAATCGGTCGTTGTCAACACCGCGGGCGGCACTGCCGGATACCGGCGTGCGCTGGCCGCCAATAGCGATATGGCCTTGAAACGCCAGTTGCGGCTGGCTGTAGTAGTGGCTGGCCTGCTGCGCCTGGGGTCCCTTGCGCGACCAGCCCTGGTCACCCTGCAACAGCACGGGCCCGGTAGGGGTGAAGTCCAGTGAGAGCGCGAAATCGTCGGCCACGATGCGGGCCTGGTACTGGCCGTCGCGCCGTACCAGCGTCCAGTCGCGCAAACGCACATCGAGGTCCTGCTCCGAGGCCTCGGCCACAGCAAAACCCTGGCGTGCAATGCGCTGGTCATGGTGAAAACGCCGACCCGATACGTCACTGATGGCCGCATGCGCGAACAGCAACTGGCGTGCCGCGAATCGCGACTTGAGTTGCTGTGTTGCCTCGACCCTGGTGCGGAAGAAGGTCAGCTGGAATCCGTAGGTCTTGCCGTCCGTGCCGGAGCCGGCGTAACCGGTGACGTACCACCATTCGATCCGGGTGTCCGGATGGCTGCCGTGGTCGCGTGGAAAGGTCAGTGCGCGCTGCTGCGTTGCCGCCGCCTTACCGGTCTCGCCGCGCGCGGGTGTGGCCAGGCACCAAGCCGGCGCCAGGCCGGCGAGCAGCAACTGGCGGCGCAGCAACGCAAAGGCGTGCGTGGGCCCGGGACGGTTCATCGGCAAGGCGCGCACTTTCGTACCTGCGTGCATGGCGACGCACCGGGGCGGGCCAACCGCGCGAATGGGGCGACAACGGGCATTGCGGTATTGTGGCCCGATCCTGCCCAGGCGCCTCGGTGGGTCGGCCACGCTCTGCCAGAGTATCCGCATGACCTACTACCAATTTCTGCAGCTCACGCGCGACGCCTCGGTGGCCGCGATTACGCTGAATCGGCCGGATAAGCGCAATGCCTTGTCGCTGGACCTGGTACGCCGCGCCACCCGTGGCAGCGCCGGCTCCAAGGCGCTGGGCAAGCAGGTGTTTTATCGGCAGATTGGCCTGGCGCAGGACCAGGCCTGCCAACTTGCCGGCCACGAGATGGCAGAGGCGGCGTTGACGCCGGATGCGCAGGAGGGATTTGCGGCGTTGCTGGGTAAGCGTGAGGCGCGGTATCGGGCGCGGTGAAAGCTGAAACGCAAAGAGCAGGTGCCGCTCACCGCTGAACTCCACGCTTGGCGTCAGAGGCAGTAGCGAAGCACGGTGAGTATTCTCCCAAGCTGGGTTCTGGCGCCTGCTTCCGTCAAACGTCACACCGCCACGGTGTAGTTCAGCGTCATGCGCCCGCCATCCACAACGACGATTTCGCCAGTCACATAACTGGCGGCGTCGCTGGACAGCCAAGCCACGACATCTGCAACCTCCGAAGGTTCGCCGAGCCGCTTCATCGGTGTGCGGCTCATGACCTTGACACGCGCTTCCTCGGTCGCCAGCACGGCCTTGATGGCCATTTCGGTGGCGATGGTTCCGGGCGCCACGGCGTTCACCCGGATGCCCTTGTCGGCCAATGCCAACGACATGACCCGGGTAAGCTGGTTGATGCCGCCCTTGCTGATGTTGTAGCTGGCGATGGTGGGGATCGTCAGGGTCGCGTTGACCGAACTCATGTTGACGATGCTGCCGCCGCCTTGTTGTGCCATCACGCGGGCCACTGCCTGCCCGACCAGGAAGGCTCCCTTGATGTTGACGCGCATCACCGCGTCGAAATCCGCTTCGCTTACTTCCAGGAAGTCGGCTGCGCGCAGGATGCCGGCATTGTTGACCAGCACATCGATGCGTTGGTGCTGCTTGACGGTCAGCGCCACCAGCGCGTCGACCTGGGCCTTGTCGCCCACGTCGCAGCTGATGAAGGTCGCTCCCAACTCGGCGGCCAGAGCCGGGCCGCGCTGCGGGTCCAGGTCGGCGATCACCACCTTGGCACCTTCGCCGGCAAAGCGGCGTGCGCAGGCTGCGCCGATTCCCTGCGCGCCGCCGGTGACAATGACCACGCGTCCTGCATGGCCGAAAGAGATGTTTGTGGATGGATTGCTCATGGTGTTACTCCCGCTGGATAGTCGTAGGCTAAGCTCGGTACCTTGATTATCCGGTGCCAAGCAAGCCGATCGACTTCAGGCTGCACCCATCCGTGAAAGCAGGACCGTGGACACCTCAGCGACAGAATTTCCGACGATTGAGTCGATCCGATCCCATCGCGCGCGGCTCGGCGAGCGCATCATCACCACGCCGATCCGGCAACTGCACGACCCGGCGCTGCTGCGTGCCGTGGGCGCTCAGACCCGCGTCTGGCTCAAGCAAGAGTTGTTTCAGCATACCGGCAGCTTCAAGCCCCGTGGCGCCATGTCGGTGATGCTGGACATGGATGCGGCGGCGCTGGCGCGCGGTGTCACCGGTGTGTCTGCCGGCAACCATGCGATCTCGCTGGCCTATTGCGCCCAGGTGCTGGGTACCAGCGCCAAGGTGGTGATGCCCAGGAACGCGAATCCGTTTCGCATCCAGGTCTGCCGCGAACTCGGCGCAGAAATAGAACTGGCAGACAACGTGCACCAGGCGTTTGCCCGCGTGCGCGAGATCGAGGCCGAGGAAGGTCGGATGTTTGTGCATCCCTATGAAGGGCCGAAGACGGCGCTTGGCACCGCCGGCGTCGGGTTGGAATTCATGGAGCAACTGGCGGCAGCGGGCCAGGAGCCTGATGCCATCATTGTTGCGGTCGGCGGTGGTGGTCTGAGTGCTGGCGTGGCCTGTGCCGTCAAGCAGATGCGGCCGCAGACCGCAGTGATTGCCGTTGAGCCCGAAGGCGCCGACAGCATGGCGCGCAGTTTTGCTGCGGGTTCGCCCCAGTCCATCGACGCCGTGCGCACGATTGCCGATTCACTCGGGGCACCGCGTTGCGAGCCCTATTCGTTTGCGCTCAATCGCCGCTTCGTCGACGAGGTGGTGCTGGTCAGCGACGCGCAGATCCGTGAAGCCATGCGCCTGACGTTCCGGGTCGCCAAGTTGGTCGTCGAGCCGGCCGGCGCTGCGGCGCTGGCGGCACTGATGTTCCCGCTGCGCCAACGGCTCGACGGGAAAACGGTGGGGCTGATCGTCTGCGGTGCCAACATCGATGCGCAAACCTACAGCGCGCAGTTGTTGTCATGACGGTACGACAAGAGCTGCCATGCGCTTGATTGGTGCAATCGCGCTGATGCGCAAACAGGCCTTTTGCCGGGACGGCTGAGCATGGATATCCTGATCTTCACAGCCGTCATTCTGTTTGCGCTGGGTATGGCGCGGCGGCAATACGAGCGCAAGCGTATTGCCTTGCTCGCGTCCTACCTCGGGCGCTTCCAGATCGAGAAGCTGATGGCGACCCTGAGCGAGGGTTATCTGCGTGCATTGGGTGAAGACGAGCCGCAGCGCCGCCAGCAGGTGTGGGAGTTTCTGCAACCGTCCGAGCAGACCCTGGCCGACCAGTTCGACCACTTCGCGTCGGCCATCGCCGGCGCAGACGAAGCCGACACCCGAGTCAGTACGCTGGCGTTTTCCCTGCCGTGGGCTGATCTCCTGTTTCCGGCGGCCAGTTTCGATCTGCGCAAGGCTTTGGCGATTCATGCACGCGGCATCCGCGCGGCGGTGCAGGACTACGCGCACGAGTCCGCAAGAGACCGGGCCTTTCGTCTGAGCGCCGAGATGTTCCTGATGCAGCACACCTGTCATTGGTACTGCAAATCCAAAGGCATAGCGTCGGCGCGCATGTGGATGCGCCACAAGACGCGCTACGAGCAGTTGTTGTCGGCCGTGGGCGCCGGCACGGCGCGTGAATACCGGGCTTTGTTGGGGGTTTGACGTTTGACGGGCAGGGGGTTCACCACCGCCGGTACGTGCCGATAGTTGGGTCACGGTGAACTGCCGACAACCGGACAACCGGACAACCGGACATCCGGACATCTGACAAAGTGTTGGTACCAGAGCAAAAATTGCTGCGCAATTTATTGATCTGATACACAAGGCGGACATCCGGACATCCGACGAAATGTTGGTACCAGAGCAAAAATTGCTGCGCAATTTATTGATCTGATACACAAGTTCTCAGTAGAGGCCCGGCACCAGACGCCAGCTGTGCTCGCGGTAGGCCGCGTATGGCGGATGGGCAGCGATCATCCAGCGCTCTTCGAGTGCCGATTTGGCCAGCAGCACTGCCAGCAGTGCGGCCCAGGCCAGCCATCCGGCAAGTGGCGGCGACATCCAGGCCATGGCTGCGGCGCCGAGCAGAACCGCGCTGTACATCGGATGGCGGATATGCCGGTAGGGCCCGCTCGTGATCAGTCGGCCTCCCTGTCGCGGTGTCGGGCGGATGTTGAAGTTGCCCGGTCGGTTGTGCCGGAACGCCCACAGCGCCAGCGCCACGCTGGCCAGCGCCAGCACGACTGCCGCCGCGCTGACCGGTCCGTTGGCCACCCGGGCGCTGGCCATCCAGGCCATGAGCAGCAGCAATCCAAACTGCAGTACCACGAGCAAGGCGCCCATCGTTCCATCCCCTGTTGTTTGCCATACCGCATGTTCGCAGTATTTTCAGCCACAACCGCAGTGTCGAGCCTGCGCCGAAACTGCCGCTGCCAGGTTTCGGTCAATCCGGGTAATATGCTGTATGGATCAACAGTTCTCGAATTCGGCCTGTGCGACGCCATCGTGGCCGAGCGCGGGCACTATCCCTCGCATGAGCGACAAAGCCACGCCAGACGCTGGCCCCGTCATCCCCGACACCGACAGCGCGGTGCCGCTGACACGTGCCCAAGCCCGGCGTTTGCGCGACATCCACCGTTCTGCTGGCTGGCCAAGCCAGGATGGGGTGGAGATCGAGTTGCTGGCCACCGGCCTGATCGACCGGTTGCGCGACCACCGCGGCAACGAGACACTGCGCCTGACCGACGCCGGCATCGCCCGCCTGGCCCGGTCGCTGCAGCGCAACCGGCAGGCCTTGTCGGTCCATGACGCGCTGGTGGCCCAGGTCGCGCGCAGCCTGTTGCTGGCGGGTCGGGTGGTATGGACTGGTTTGGCAGTGCGGGCGCGCTTGCCAAGTGCGGGTGAAGCGGGCGCGGTGGCCGGCAATGAAGAGCCGGGTGCAGGCGCCGCGCCCGATGCGCTGCTGCGCCACGGTGTCGATCCGGCTCCGTTCGAACTGGCGGCGGCGATAGCAGGCGCACCCAAGACGCGCTGGAAAGTCTGCAAGCCCGACGTGTTTTCGATTCGCAACACCTCGGTGGCAGCCTATCTGCAGCCGGTGGTGCATGAGATCAAGGTCAGCCGGGCCGACCTGCTGGGCGATCTGCGTCGGCGCGACAAGCGCGACAGCTATCTCGACATCGGCGGCCAGTGCTGGTATGTGCTCGGCCGCGATGCGAAGGGACGTCCGATCGCGCAGGCCGACGAAGTGCCTTTGGCGTGCGGCGTGATGCACGCCATGGCCGACGGACGGCTGGAAGTGGCGCGCCACGCACCGGTCCGGTCCGTTCCCGATCTGCCGTTCGCCCTATGGATGGCGCTGGCCAAGGCCACGCCGCTGCCGTCAATCGGCGCAACAGGCGACGAGTGCGAACGTGACCAGGTCCTGTTGCAGGAACAGCCGGTGAACGGAGTCGGACGCGGCGTGAGCGGGCAGGCCGAAGACGGCAGTGCCGTCCTGCCGGACGGGCTTGCCGCGCGCGATAGCGACCCCGCACCGCTGTACACCGTATCTGTGCGCAATCTGTGCGCGTTTGCGGCCAAGTGCGGCGACCTCGATCTGCGCTTCACGCCGTCGCCGAGCGCCCAGCAGGGGCGGCTGGGCCATCAGCGCGTGGCGCAGCGACGCGGGCCGGCATACGAGACCGAGGTCAGCCTGGAGGCGGTATTGCACGGCTTGCGTGTGCGTGGTCGGGCGGACGGATTCGATCCCGACAGCCGAACCCTGGACGAGGTCAAGACCTTTCGCGGCGCGGTCGAGGCCATCGCCCCCCACCATCAGCTACTGCACTGGGCCCAGGCCAAGGTGTATGGCGCGCTGATCTGTGCCAGTCGCGGCATCGACAGGCTCACGCTGCGTCTGGTCTATTTCAATGTGCTGGACCAGACCGAGCATGCGCTGGTGCAGCGTTGCAGCGCTGACGCGTTGCAGCAGTTCCTGGACGATCTGTGTGCGCGCTTTCTCGCCTGGGCCCATCAGGAACAGGCCCATCGGCGCGCAGCGCGACGCGGCCCTGGCGCAACTGGGGTTTCCGCAATTGCCGTTTCGGCCCGGTCAGCGCGCGATGGCTGCCGCCGTTTACCGCGCCTGTCTGCAGTCGCACCCCTTGCTGATGCAGGCGCCCACCGGCATCGGCAAGACCATGGCAACCCTGTTTCCGGCCCTGCGCGCAATGCCGGTGCGCGCGACCGACAAATTGTTCTTTCTGACCGCCAAGACGCCGGGCCGCCAGGTCGCACTCGACGCCTTGCGCACGCTGCGCCGCGAAACCGAAGCTGCGTCAGGCACAGCGCCGCTGCGGGTGCTCGAGCTGGTGGCGCGCGCCAAGGCCTGCGAGCATCCGGACAAGGCCTGCCACCCGGATTCCTGTCCCTTGGCGCGTGGCTTTTACGACCGCCTGCCGCTGGCCCGGGAACAGGCTGCGCAAGCCGGCTGGCTCGACCAGCGCGCACTGCGCACGCTGGCACTGGCGCAAGGCATCTGTCCCTACTACCTCGGGCACGAGATGCTGCGCTGGAGCGATGTGGTGGTGGCCGACTACAACTACTACTTCGACCGCAGCGCGATGCTGTACGCCATGATGGTGGACAACACGTGGCGCGTCACCGTGCTGGTGGACGAGGCGCATAACCTGGTGTCCCGCGCGCGCAGCATGTACAGCGCCGAACTGACCCATGCCGAGACGCTGGTGGTGCGCGCGCAGCTGCCAGGCGCCTTGCGCGCGCGCGTCGACGAATTACTCAACCAGTGGCAACTGCTGCATGACGCGCAGGAGCGCGCCACACCGGCGCGCAGCTGGGAAACCCTGCCGGCTGTGCCCGAGGCCTGGTTGCGCGCCTTGCAAAAGCTGTGCTCGGCGCTGGGTGAACACGTCAATGAGCATGCCGGCGAAACCGACGCGCCGGTGTTGGCGTATTACTTTCGCGCGCTGGCATGGGCTTCGCTGGCGGAGATGTTTGCCGATCATTCGCTGTGCGAGTTCGATCGCAACCCGACCGATGGCATGACCCGCCCGGTGCATACCGCCGACATCGCCCAGGGCCGGCTCGAGGCCCAGGGCTTCGAGCTGGCCGACGATGCCGCGGGACGGCTGACCTTGCGCAACGTCGTGCCAGGCCCGTTTCTGGCGCCGCGTTTGCGAGATGCAGACGCGGTGGTGCTGTTTTCCGCCACCTTGCAGCCGCAGCACTACTACACCACGCTGCTGGGACTGGCCGACGACACCCAGTGGCTGGACGTGCCCAGTCCGTTTCGCAGCCACCAACTGCAGGTGCGCATCGTGCCGGTGTCGACGCGCCAGGCTGATCGCGCGGCCTCGCTTGACACGCTGGTGACGGCGATGGCGCATCAGTATGCGCGCCGAAGCGGCAACTACCTGGCCTACTTCAGCAGTTTCGACTACCTGGAGCAGTGCTGTACGCGCCTACGTCAGTTGCATGGCGAAATCCCGCTATGGACGCAGGCACGCCAGATGGACGAATCCGCGCGGCAGGACTTTCTGCATCGATTCGATGGGGCCAGTCCGGGCATAGCCTTCGCCGTGCTCGGCGGCGTCTTCGGCGAGGGCATCGACCTGCCCGGATCGCGCCTGATCGGGGCCTTCGTGGCCACACTCGGCCTGCCCCAGTTCGATGCGGTGAACGAGGCGATGCGCCAGCGCATGCAGGACCTGTTCGGCCAGGGCTACGACTACACCTATGTTTATCCGGGCCTGCAGAAAGTCGTGCAGGCGGCCGGTCGCGTGATCCGCACCGAGAGCGATACCGGTTGTGTGGTGCTGCTCGACGCGCGCTACCGGGAGCCGCGCTACCAGGCCCTGCTGCCGTCATGGTGGCGTATCGATTCGAGCTAGAAACGGCTTCCGGATTCAACCTAGAAACGGCAGTTGAACGCGCCCGAGCACTCCGATGGGCGTGCCAGGCAAGGCGAGAGGACGCCGCGCACTTCTGTGCGCAAGGACGAACAACTGGCGCGTCAGCGGGGTGCGCTCGGGTGCGTAGCGCTGTCACCATACGGTGAACCACATCGTGGCCTCGTTGTTCAGTGTGCCTGCGGGCTGCCAGCGAGACGCAAGCGGTCAACTGCCGTTTCTAGGTTCAACCGATACAAGCACCGGCTGACGCGGCCACGGCGGGCGCCGACAATCTACTCGCCCCGATACGCCTGCACGAACGCGGCTGCGTCCTGGCGTACGGCCGCGGGCATGGTTACAGCACGGCAAAGACCGAACTGCTGCGCGGCATCGGGTTCACCGCGCCAAAGCCCTGCACCGACAAGGCCGCCGCGGCATTCGCATACGCCGCAGCCTGGAACACCTCGTCGCCCTTGGCCAGGCGCGCCAACAGGTTGCCGCAAAAACAGTCGCCGGCGCCAGTGGCGTCGCGTACCGTGACATGGCGAGCGGGAATGGTTTCACGCTTGTGCCCGTCGCTGACGCGTGCGCCTTCGGAGCCGAGTTTGAGCACGACCGTGGCCGCGCCCCTTTCGTGGCTCCAGTCGATGACGGCGTCCGGGTCGGACAAGCCGGTGAGCACGATCATGTCTTCCAGGCTGGGTAGAAACAGGTCGCACATGGAAACCGCCTGAATGGTGCAGGCGCGGGCGCGCGCCAGCGGCCACAGTTTGAGGCGCAGATTGGAGTCGAACGACACCAAGGTGCCGGCTTCGCGCGCAGTCTCCATGGCTTCGAACGCGGTGTCGCAGGCACCGGCCGAAATCGCCAGCGAGATGGCCGACAGGTGCAGGTAACGCGATGCGCGGATCAACGAGGTCGGCGCCCCGGCCAGCCACTGTGGCGTCATGCGGCTGGCGGCCGAGTCGGCGCGCAGGTAGCTGAACTCGTGTCCCTGGCTGCCATGGGTGACGAAGTAGATGCCGGTATGACTGGCACTGGCAGTGCTGACCCCCGAGGTGTTGACGCCTTCCTGGCCCCACAGCTGCAACAACAGTCGGCCGAAGTTGTCGGCACCGATGCGGCTCAGATAGGCGGTGCGGGCGCCGGCGCGGGCGGCGGCGATGGTCGCGTTGCTGGTGTCACCACCGAATCCCTGCTGGTACTGGGCCTGGCTGGGCGAGGTCTGGTTGAATTCGACCATGGCCTCACCCAGGGCAACCAAGTCGTAGGTTCGCGTCTGCATATCGTTCCCCTCAATGGCGGGCGCCTCTTTGCCTGCCGGACGCTGTGCGCCCATGGCGGCATGTGCCGCGTTGCGCCCGGTCAATCCGGGTCATGGTTTTCAGTGATTGTCGCGCGGAACCAAGGCGTCGCGCTTGCCGACCAGCAAGTCGCGTTCAATCATGTCCCCGCTGCGCATCACCGCCAGCGGGCCGCCGGCAGGCGAATCCGTTGAGGTCCTGGCGCCCGAACCACGGTTGGTTGGACAGCGGCAAGGTTCATTTCGCAGGTGTCTTGCGCATGGTATCCCGACCTGGTTGGCAGTACTGAACAGGGTTATCCCCATGCGGCGAGGTGTTGCAATCATCATATGATAAGCAAGTTGCGACCGCGCTGCAGAGTAAAACACCTGGTCTGTGCGGTGCGTGCAAGATCAAGGAGATCGCATTTGTCCAAGCCCGAAATACTCGCCGTTGCCAAGCTGTGGCCCCGCGGTGCCATGGCCGACCAGGCGTTTGCCAGACTGCAGGCCCACTTCGCCGGCAAGCCCTTGCCGACACCGGTGCCAGGATGATCAAGAACGTGCACGGCAACACGGTGGACTACCTCGGTAGCGCCATCGTGTCAGGAAGGTTTGGCGCCTCTGGCGCCATGCCGCCGGAGCCCTTGCTGTGCGAAGAACTGGGTGTCAGCCGCACCGTGATCCGCGAGGCGGTCAAGTCGCTGGTGGCCAAGGGTCTGATCAAGACCGGACCGAAAGTCGGCACGCGCGTGCGACCCAGCAGCCAGTGGAACTGGTTCGATCCGCAGGTGATCGGCTGGCAGTCCAAGGCCGGTTTGACGCCCGAGTTCATCCGCGACCTGCAGGATCTGCGTCTGATCATGGAGCCGGCGGCAATCGGCCTGGCGGCGCAGCGTGCCACCGAGCAGGACATTGCCGCGATCGAGGCCGCGTATGCCGGCATGCAGGATGCGGTCGCCACTGGCGGCGACTACGTGCGCCATGATCTGCTGTTTCATCAGGGCATGATCCGCGCGTCGCACAATCGGATGCTCGAGAAGATGGACCAGGCGCTCGGCGCGCTGTTGCGTACCAGCTTCGAGATATCGACCGCCAAGAAGAACGGCCCGCGCGATTCGCTGCCGATGCACCGGGCCGTGCTCGACGCCATCATTGCGCGCGACGCCGAGCGGGCACGAGAGGCCATCGTCCTGTTGATCGAAGAGGCGCACAAAAAAATTGAACAGGTGCTCAAGACCCGACGACGCACGCCCGGTAGGCGAGGGCCAAGCGACGCGGTACGTCGAGCCGCCTCGACCAGGTGACATGCTGGCGCTTGGGCGGCATTCACGGTCAAGGCGATTCCCGCTTCTGCAAGCCAGGAAGACTACAAGATGAAACTTAAGTTTGTTGCAACCGTCGCCGTCATGGCGGCATCGATGCTGGTGGCCAGCCAGGCCAGGGCCCAGCAGAAGCTCACGGTCTGGTGGGCCAAGGGCTTTTACAAGAGCGAAGACGATGCCTTGTTCGCAGCGATCAGGAAGTTCGAAGAAAAGCACAAAGACATCAAGATCGAACTGTCGCTGTATGCAGCGCAGGAAATCATTCCCAAGTCGGTTGCAGCGCTCGATGCGAACAATCCGCCTGATGTGGCCTATGGCGATGTCTATGACTTGCAGGTGACGGCCAAGTGGGCTTATGAAGGCAAGCTCGAGGACGTATCGAACATCATTGATCCGTTGCGCAGCCACTTCGAGCCCAAAGCCTTGTCTACGACTTTCCTGTACAACAACGTCACTGAAAAGCGCGCTTATTACGCCTTTCCGATCAAGCAGCAGACCATGCACATCCTGTATTGGAGGGACATGCTGGCCGATGCGGGGTTCAAGGCCAGCGACATTCCCAAGGACTGGAAGGGCTACTGGGACTTCTGGTGCAACAAGGTGCAGGACGGCTACCGAAGAAACACTGGTTCGCGGGCTTACGCCACCGGTTTTCCAATGGGTGTCGACTCGAGTGATTCGTTCTATTCGTTCCTGACCTTCATGGACGCCCATAACGTCAAGTTGATGACTGTTTCGGGAAAGCTCAATATCGATGACCCGGACGTCAGGCAGGGGCTCGTCGAGACCGTGAAGGATTACTCCTTTGCATATGCGGCGGGCTGCACACCGCCATCATCGACAAGCTGGAAGGACCCGGACAATGACATCGCCTTCCACAACAAGTCGATCATGATGACGCACGATGCGACTATTTCGATAGCTGCCAAGTGGTTGGACGATTCCAGTAACGCCATGTTGACGGCGCAGCAGCGTGCAATCGCGAGCAGTACTTACGGCGAACTGATCGCCATCGCCGGGTTCCCGAACAAGCCCGATGGCAGCAAGATGATCTACCGTGCTGCGGTCAAGACCGGTGTGATCTTCAAGGACGCCAGGAACAAGGCGGACGCCAGGAAATTCGTTGCCTTCATCCTGGATGAGGCAAACCTGACCCCCTATGTCGAAGGCTCACTCGGCCGCTGGTTTCCGGTGACCAGGAGGGCGCAGCAAAGCCCGTTCTGGCAGAGCGATCCGCATCGCCTGGCGGTGTACAAGCAGTTCATGAATGGCACGACGCTTTTCGAGTCTGCGCAGAACTACAGGTTCACGTTGCTGAACAACGAGAACGTCTGGGCCAGGGCAGTCCATCGGGTCGTGCGCGAGCAGGTGCCGGTCGACAAGGCGGTCGACGAGATGATCGCGCGCATCAAGGCAGTCGCTGCGCAGTAACAGCGAAGCGGTCTATGGCCGCGTGTCGCACAAAGCAGGGTCGCCGGACCCGCATTGACAATCCACCGCAACATCCAGGTGTTCCATGATCGCATTTACCAAAGTCATTCTCTTCACCGACACCGATGGTGTCGCCCGATTCCGTGAGGAGTCGATCGCGCTCGGCGAGGGTACGCCGCAGGCGATGCTGTCCGAGGTGTTTGCCAGTGGCGGCTTCCAGCTGCGCCACAGCCCGGTCGGATTTCGCAGCCAGTTTCACTGCACCGGCACGACGCAGTGGCTGTTCGTGCTGCGTGGCCAGATCGAGATCTGCCTGCAGGACGGGTCGTCCCGGCTGTTCGGCCCCGGTGAGCATTTCTATTCTGCCGATGTGTTGCCACAAGGCGCGACTTTCGATGCCAAGGTGCATGGTCACCGGAGCCGGCAAGTGGGCACTGAGCCGCTGGTGACCTTGTTCGTGCGTGCCTGACAACCGAACTGGGCGCGCGCAGATTTCTCGACTCAGCCGGGCGCCACAACGCTGCAGGCGTCAGCGCGCGCCCTGCATCTGACCCGACAGCAGCGTGCGCGCGCCGGTGCTGCCGTCGGTCATGGCCTGCACCATGGCATGGGCCACGTCCTGGGCGGCAATTGCCTGGTAGTTGAGCGGAATCAGCGGTTTGAGCCGCTGCATCCAGAACAGACCCAGGCGCTCGGCGAGCCGCGCTGGTTGCGCCAAAGCAGCCCGGTCACCGGCCAGCATGGATGGTCGCGCGATGACCAGCGTAGTGAAACCCAATGCGCGCAGCGCGTCTTCGGTTTCTCCCTTGACCCGGTTGTAGAAAACGCGTGACTGCGCATCGGCGCCCATGGCGCTGACCAGCGCCAGCCGCTGTGCGCCTGACTGGCGCGCCTGCCTTGCCAGCGCCAGCACGGCGTCGTGGTCCAGCGCCCGGAACGCCGCCTGGCTGCCGGCCACCTTGATGGTGGTACCCAGCGCGATGTAGACGTCGTCTACCGGCGGCAACTCGGGCAATTGCCTGAAATCGACCGCATGAAAACGCACGCGGTCGTCGCGCAGTTCGGGCGCGCGGCGCCCGACGAGATGGATGCTGCGGTAGCGCTTATCGGCCGAAAGAGCCGCCAGAACCGCCCGACCCACGAGACCGGTTGCCCCCGCCACCATAACCACCCGATCCGCCACCGGATCGTCCGCTGCCACCACCATAAGAACCACCTCCGCGATTTCCACCACCGTATCCGCCACCGCCACGGCGTTGTCCGCCGCGTTCGACCATCAGATCGACATTGGTGCGCATTGGATCGGGTTCACGCGGCGTACCACCGGTGCGCGGCGCAACATTGCCAGCGCCGCGCAAAGGATCCGGCTGACGGTCCTGCGTGTGGCGCGGCTGCGAAGTTCCTGCACCATGGTGGCCACCACGGCGACCACCGCCGTTACCCGACGGTTGCGCGTCGCCGCCGTATGACGCGCCACGACCACCGCCGCCACCGCCGCCACTGCCGCCTCGGCCACCACCGGCACGTGCGCCGCCGCCGCCATTATTGCCGCCACGGCCCGCGCCCGAACCCGAGCCGCTGCTGGCCCTGTTGTCGCGCACCCGTTGCATCATCTCGGTGCGTGCGGCCTTGGCAGCCGCCATCATCACGTCGCGGCTCGGCGGCTTGCCGGCACCGCCCCAGATCGTCTGGCGACCCATGGCGATAGGCTCGGCCTTTTCACCCTGCTCGGGGCCGAAGCCCTCGACCACCCTGACCTCGATGTTCTGCTTGGTGTAACGCTCGATGTCTTGCATGAAACCTTCTTCATCCAGGCTCACCAGGCTTACCGCTGCGCCGTCGGCGCCGGCCCGGCCGGTTCGGCCGATGCGGTGCACATAATCTTCGCTGACATTGGGTATGTCGTAGTTCACGACATGGGGCAGATCGTCGATGTCGATGCCGCGTGCCGCAATGTCGGTTGCCACCAGGGCACGGATATCGCCGCTCTTGAAGCCGGCCAGTGCCTGGGTACGTGCAGCCTGGCTCTTGTTGCCGTGCAGCGCCATCGCGTGGATGCCGTTCTTGCTCAGGAACTCGGCCACGTTGTTGGCACCGAACTTGGTGCGGGTGAACACCAGAACCTGGCTCCAGTTGTGTTCGTTGATGATGTGTGCGAGCAGAGCTTTCTTCTTGCCGCGTCCCACCGGATGAATGGTCTGCGTGATGCGCTGCACCGTGGTGTTGCGTGGCGTGACCTGCACGCTTTGCGGGCTCTTGAGCAGCGTTGCGGCAAGGTCGCGGATTTCGTCGCTGAACGTCGCCGAGAACAGCAGACTCTGCTTGTCCCTGGGTAAAACCGCCAGCACTTTCTTGACGTCATGGATGAATCCCATGTCGAGCATGCGGTCGGCCTCGTCGAGCACCAGCATCTGCACCTGACCCAGGTCCAGCACGCCTTGCTGCAGCAGGTCGAGCAGGCGACCGGGGGTGGCGACCAGGATGTCGATGCCCGACTTGACGCGGCTGATCTGCGGATTCATGCCGACCCCGCCAAAAATCACGGTCGACGAAAGTTGCAGGAACTTGCCATAGGTCTTGACCGATTCCTCCACCTGGGCTGCCAGTTCGCGCGTGGGGGTGAGCACCAGGGCGCGGATGCCGGTGCCGCCGAACTTGTTTTGTGCGCTGCGCGCCATGCTCAGCTTGTGCAGCATCGGCAGCACGAACGCGGCGGTCTTGCCGGTGCCGGTCTGGGCACCGCCCAGCAGGTCGTGGCCCTCGAGCACCACGGGAATGGCCTGGGCCTGGATGGCGGTCGGCGACTCATAGCCTTGCTCGCGCACAGCCTTGACGATGGCCGGAGCCAGATTCAGATCTTCAAAATTCATTGTGTAATGTGGCGCCCGTGCTGGGCGCTTGGCATGTCTACCCGTGCCGGTATCGCAATACCGGTCCAGTCAAAGGCTGACAGAGTAAAAAGTTTGGGACGCGTGCGTGTTGCAGGACCCCCAGCAGACGCTGGCGCCGCGGGCAGCTGGAGGCCCACGACCGGCGCTATTGTCGCACGACTGGGGCAAGCGCCCTCCCAATAGCGCCCTGGAATGCAAAAAATGCCACTTCGAGCCGTGTCCGGCCTTGCCATCTGCGTGCTTTGGCGATCAGAATGGGAGGCCAAGACAGGAACGCTACGGTGGGTCTGCGGGTCGGCCGGTTCATTTCGTAGGGCCGGTGCAAGAGGTCAGGGGGCTTCGATGAGCAAGTACCGGTTGCGAAGAATTGGCGTGGCGAGCAATGCCGCGCCCATGCTTCCAACCTTGTCCGACAGCATTGAACTGGTGCTCGACCAGGCCGCTGGCCTGGCCGACGATGTGCTCGATGCGTTGACCCGGCTGAGCGCCGAGATCGAGGGCGAGCAGATCGACGAAATGCCCAGCGTACCGGTCAAGGCGGCGGTGCGGGTTCTGCTCGGGGATGCGCCGGCGGTGCGCGCCACCTTCGCGTCGGAGTTGCGTCGACTGGTTTTTCACAGCAGTTCCCAGGACCTCGCGCGCAACGAGTCGGTGCAGTTCGACGACCTGCGTTTCTACGACATCCACGAGATCGAGATCCATATCGAACTGGCGCTGGCGCGCCAGGAGATCATCCGCGCGGCCGAGGAGGTGTTGCCGCAGTTCGACTCGCTGGTCAGCTCGCTGCTGGGCTGGAGCACGGTGCAGCCGGCGCTCAATCCGCTCAAGCCCGAGGCCTTCGTGCGGGCGCTGCTGGAGACGCTGACCGCCTGGATTCCGAACGAAGACATCCGCATGGACCTGTTGCGCCCATCGGCGATTGCCATGGGTATCGGCTTGCGCACGCTGTATCGGGAAGCCAGCGAGTGGATGCGCTCGCAGGGAGTGCGGCTGGTCGAACCTCTGCCCGGCACTGCTGGCGACGGTGCCGCGGCGAGGGCGCGCAAGACCCGTTCCGAGGTGGAGCGCACCATGCAGACGCTGGAAAAGCTGCGTCGACTTCTCGCTGGCGAGCCGCATGCCCGCATCCAGCCAGGCGTGTTTCAGGATTTCACCCACACCGTACCGGCCTCGCTGGTGGCCTTGCAGGACCTCAAACTGGTCGAGCCGATGTTGCAGCGGCTGGCTGAGCGATCGGTACGCCAGTTGGCGGTGGGCAAGCCGACGGCCAAGACGGGAGGCGCGAAGATCGGACAGAACCGCTCGCGCGAACAAAACCAGCAGATCGGTCACATGCTCGGTGAGGAGGTCGTCAGTCTGATGATCGAACAACTGGCCGACGACGAGCGCTTGCTGCTGCCGGTGCGCACACAATTGCGCTCCCTGGAGCCGGCGCTGCTTCAACTGGCCCGCTCCGATCCCCGCTTTTTCATAGACCGGCGCCACGCCGCGCGCCAACTGCTCGATCGGGTGGTGCAGCGCAGTCTGGCGTATCCGACCGATGACGACGAGGCGATCAACGATTTTGCCGCCTGTGTGTCCGATGCGGTGAACGCCTTGTCGCACAGCGCCGGCGATGCGCCAGCCTACGCCGGCGCGCTGGCCGATCTGGAGGCGGCCTGGACAGACCGCGACGCGGCGCGACTGCAGCGCCGCGAGGACGAGCGGCTAGCGCGTGAGTATGCGCAGCAGCGCAACGTGTTGGCCCAGCGTTACTCCGATGCGATGATGGAGCGTTTTCGCGACGCTGGCTTGCCCCAGCTCGTGGCGGGCTTCCTGCGCGGACCCTGGTCGCAGGTGCTGGCCGAAAGCCACCTGCAGAACGACGGCGCGCAGTCCGATGCTCAGGGCTTTCTGACCCTGGTCGATGACCTGGTCTGGAGTGTTCAGCGCACCCAGGTGCGTCAGGACCCGGCTGGCCTGGTGCGCATGATCCCGCGGCTGCTCGCTCGCCTGAACGAAGGCCTGCTGCTGATCCGTTATCCGCCCGAGCCGATCGCGATCTTCCTGGACGCGCTCAGCGCTCTGCACGACAAGGTGCTCGATGACTATCGCCGCGCCAAGGCCCAGGCGCGCGCGGCGGTGCGCGGGCAGACATCGCCCGAGGACGCGCCGGACTCCATCAGTGGGATGCACGAGGCAGCGGATTCCGAGGGCTTGCAGTCAGACAGCGACATGGTGCCGCTGGGCATTGCCGACGGCACCGACACCCGCGACACCTATATACCCTCGGATCAATCCGTCGGGGCCGAAGTCGAACTGATGCTCGATGGGGTCTGGCTGCGCGCCAAGCTGACCTGGATTGGGCGTGACCGCAAGCTGTTCATGTTCGTGTCCGGCGCCGGACTGGCCCACGCGATGTCACGCCGGTCCATGGACAAGCTGCAGGCGCAGGGGCGTATTCGCGTCGTGGTTCCGGTGTTCGATCTGTTGCTGGAGTCTGGCGTAGCGCCGCTGGCAGGCGACCCGCAAAGCGACCGCTAGCGCGGCTGTGCCGGCGTAGCGGTCGCGGCCCAGGCCGTGGCGGCGATACCGGGCCCGACAGGGCCTTGCGGGGTGGGGCTACGCTCAGCGTCGATAATGCCCGGTTGAGCGGGCCTGCAGCCCGCGCCTGTAACACCCCAGACCAGCAAGGAAAAGACCCCGCCATGGCGCAATATGTATTCACGATGAACCGCGTGGGCAAGATCGTTCCGCCCAAGCGGCATATTCTCAAGGGCATTTCGCTCAGTTTCTTCCCCGGCGCCAAGATCGGTGTACTCGGCACCAATGGATCCGGCAAGTCGACTTTGCTCAAGATCATGGCCGGCCTGGACACCGAGATCGAAGGCGAGGCGACCCCGATGGCTGGCCTGAACATCGGCTACCTGCCCCAGGAACCCCAGCTCGACCCGACCCAGACCGTGCGCGAAAGCGTCGAGAGTGGCATGGAAGCCGTGTACAAGGCCAAGGCGCGGCTCGAGGAGGTATACGTTGCCTATGGCGCGGAAGATGCTGATTTCGATGCCTTGGCGACAGAGCAAGCGGAACTCGAGGCCATCATCGGCGCGGCCGGAACCGATTCGGAGCACCAGCTCGAAATCGCTGCCGATGCCCTGCGCCTGCCACCCTGGGACGCCAAGGTCGAGGTGCTGTCCGGTGGCGAGAAGCGCCGGGTCGCCTTGTGCCGGCTGCTGCTGTCCAAGCCCGACATGCTGCTGCTCGACGAGCCCACCAACCACCTGGATGCCGAGTCGGTCGACTGGCTGGAGCAATTCCTGCAGCGCTATTCGGGCACGGTCGTGGCGATCACCCACGATCGCTACTTTCTCGACAATGCCGCCGAGTGGATTCTGGAACTCGACCGCGGATCCGGCATTCCGTACAAAGGCAATTACAGCGACTGGCTGTCGCAGAAGCAGGAACGCCTGGTGCTGGAGCAAAAGGGCGAGGAATCGCGTGCCAAAGCCTTGAAGAAGGAACTCGAGTGGTCACGCCAGAATCCCAAGGCGCGTCAGGCCAAGAGCAAGGCGCGGCTGGCCCGTTTCGAAGAGTTGTCCGATTTCGAATACCAAAAGCGCAACGAAACCAACGAAATCTTCATCCCCGTGGCGGAGCGCCTTGGCAACGAGGTGATCGAGTTCGTCAACGTCAGCAAGTCTTTCGGCGATCGCTTGCTGATCGACAACCTCAGCTTCAAGGTGCCGGCCGGCGCCATCGTCGGCATCATCGGCCCGAACGGGGCCGGCAAGTCGACGCTGTTTCGCATGATCGCGGGCAAGCAGCAGCCCGATAGTGGCGAGGTCAAGGTCGGCGCAACAGTGAAGATGGCTTTTGTCGACCAGAGCCGCGACGACCTGGCGAACGAGAAGACGGTGTGGGAAGACGTTTCGGGTGGTCTGGACATACTCAACGTGGGCAAGTTCCAGATGGCCAGCCGTGCCTATTGCGGTCGTTTCAACTTCAACGGCGCCGATCAGCAAAAGCGCGTCGGCAGTTTGTCCGGTGGTGAGCGCGGACGCCTGCATCTGGCCAAGACCCTGATCGCTGGCGGCAACGTGTTGATGCTCGATGAGCCCTCCAACGATCTGGACGTGGAAACCCTGCGCGCGCTGGAAGATGCCTTGCTCGAGTTCGCCGGCTCGGTCATGGTGATCAGCCACGATCGCTGGTTTCTCGATCGGATCGCCACGCATATCCTGGCCTGCGAAGGGGATAGCCAGTGGACCTTCTTTGACGGAAACTACCAGGAGTACGAGGCCGACAAGAAGCGTCGCCTGGGTGAGGAAGGTGCCAAACCCAAGCGCATGCGCTTCAAGGCCCTGAAATAGGCGTTCTCCCGCAGCTGTCGTGGACTGCCAGCTGGCTGGCAGCGACGCCAGGACCGATGAAGGGCCCGAGATGAAAGTCACCGAACCGGATGAAGCGCAACGCTTCGCCGTGCTGTACCAGATCACGATCGACCACGCGGTTGCCGGTGCGCCCGACCTGATGGCCCGGCTGGTGGCGCATGCCCGCGCCAGCCTGCGTGACCTGGAAGCGCGCGCTGCCGATAGACGCGAACGCGAACGCCATACCGGATCGCGGCGCCAGCTCAATCAGTTCGAATCTGACGCCGTGGCGCGTTTTTCCGAGGAACTCAAGACCGCCTTTGTGCGCACAGCTGCGCGCGAGTCGGTGCATGTTCCGGTGGCCGGGCAACCGCATTTCGACCAGATCGCCGGCATGGATGCCGCGCAGGTGCACCAGAGTGTCGAGAGTGCCCGTGTGCGTCACGCGGTGCAGATCGCGGCCGATCAGGCGCTGAGCGAGCTCAGCCAGCTGATATGCACGATGCTGGGCCTGGAGCAGGTACAGCTCGAACGCAATCCTCTGCGTCCGGCCGTGTATGTGGATGCACTGACCACCGCGCTGGGCCAGTTGCCGGTGACCGCGGTCGTGCGCCAGGGCTGGTTGTCGCTGATGTCGGGCGCGCTGGGACAGGAGCTGGACATCTATTACCGCCAGTTGTGCAGCGACCTGCACGCGCGCGGCGTCGGTGCGCAGGCCAGGGTCGAGCCGCCGGCCGGACCGGACACCCGTGCGCTGACCTTCGAACGCCTGCGCCAGTTGCTGGTGCATGGTCCGGCCGATGTGCAGGCCGATATTGCACGGCAGTTTCATCCCGCGTTCGAGGACACCTTGCATGAACCGCCGCCTGGCAACGCGAATCGGGATGCCACGCAAGCCGCAATCGACGCCGTGCCGTCGGTGTTTCGGCCCACGGTTCCGGCTGCATTGGACGCGGTGCGCGACCTGCCGCGCGTCGACAAACTGGTGCACCGCATCGAGACGCTGCGCCCGGATGCCGACGTCGGGCTGCAAGCGTCCGTCCGGGCGCGAGCAGTTGCGCCGCGCCGCCCACGGCCTGGACCAGAGTCTGGCACTTGAGGTAGTGGCGCTGATGGTGGACAACATCTGCCACGACGAACGCCTGCTCGGGCCGGTACAGGATCTGGTCGCCCGGCTCGAACCGGCCTTGCTGCGGCTGGCGCTGGTCGACCCGCGCTTTTTCAGCCACAAGCTGCATCCCGCGCGGCGCCTGCTGCAAGAGATCACGCACCGATCCATCGCCTTCGAATCGGTGGATTCGCGCGGATTCAGCAGCTTCATGGAGCCTTTGCATGAGGCGGTCGCGCCACTGGCCGACGGAGCCATCGACAACGCCGATCCTTTTGATCAGGCGCTGGCGCGGCTGGTCGCCATCTGGGACGAACCGGCGGCGCGGGAGCAGCGCCAGATTGCGCGCGCCGTGCACGCGCTTGAGCAGGCCGAACAACGGGCGGCTCTGGCCGCGACCATCGTGCGCGAGGTGCTGGGTCGACCCGATGCCGTGCTGGTGCCCTCGGATGTGCTCGATTTTCTGTGCGGACCCTGGGCGCAGGTGGTGGCGCATGCGCGCATGCGCGAACGCAGCGGCGCCGACGACCCCGGTGGTTATGCCGGCCTGATCGACGAACTGATGTGGAGTGTGCAGCCGGCGTTGACCGGGCAGGACATGCCGGCCTTGCAGCGCATGCTGGGCCCGCTGCAGCAAAGCCTTGAACAAGGCCTGGCATCGATCGAATGCCCGGCGCATGAAACGCAGGCGTTTTTCGCGCAGCTCGCGTCTTTGCACCAGCGTGCGGCGGATCAGCCGTCATTCGCCGACACCGAGATCAGCGAAAGGGCGCCGCGCAGTGCACCGCAGCAGACGCGCTGGCAAGACTCCGACAGCGCCTGGCTGGTGCCGTCCGAGGCGCTGGCCTCGGGTTTCATCGACCTGCCGGTCGACCCGGCCGCCGGACCCGACGCCGCCTTGTCGGGTCAGCTGATTGTGGGTAGTTGGGTGGCGCTGATGCACGAAGGCAACTGGGCCCGCACGCGGCTGGCCTGGTCCAGTGCCAACGCCAGCCTGCTGCTGTTCGTCGACGCGCTCGGATTCATCCAGTCCTTGTCGCGCCGCGCCTGCGAGCAGTTGCATGCCCAGGGCCAACTGCGCATCATCTCGACCGATCCGGTGGAAGATGCGCTCGATGCCGTGGCCCGTACCGCCTTGCAAAACAGCGTGGACATCCGGTTCTGAAACACAATCCCGGTGGCGCGCCTCAACGCGACAGTTTCTGCCGGATCAGGTTGATGTGATTGCGCAGCGCGTACAACTCGTCGGCATGCGACAACGGAATCACCACCTTGCCGACGCGCGATTCGAGCTCGTCGAGCTCCTGCAGCAGCTCGGGTATGGTGCTCGGCATGCTCGGTGACGCGGTCTTCGATGTCGCGCAACTGCGCGTACCAGCGGAACACGCGTGAGCGGATGCGGAACTCGTACAGCGGCGGAACAATGCGCGACAGCGGCAGCAACAGCGCCAGGATGATGCCCAGCGACAACCACATGCGCTCGAGCAGATTGGCCAGCTGAAAGGGCAGGTAACGCTGCAACAGCGGCACACCGCTGCGGATGGTGCGTTCCGCCTCCTTGGCCAGCGCGAATTCGGCATTCACCGCCAGCGGGTATTCGCGCGAGCGGCTGAACCAGCCGGCGCCGCCGTGCATCGCCAGCGATGCTTGCGAGAACAATTGCAGCAGCGGCCGGATGCAGGTCCGGGGCGGCCAGCAGCGTGGTCGTGGTGGCGACCAGGTGCACATCGGCCGGCGGCACATCGGTCGCCAGATCGACCACGCCGCGCGGCAGGGTCACCGGCGCCAGAAACGGCAGTCGGCGCGAATAGGCCTCGTTCTGCGCGAAGTCCATCAGTTTCACGCCGGGCGTCTGCAACAGCATCTGCACCATCAGCGACTCGGGCGCCGACGCAAACACCAGGGCATCGATGCTGCCATCGAGAAACGCGACCGTGGCGTCGGTCTGGCCCAGCCGGGACAGGCGCACGCTGTCCGGCTCCATCTTGTTGAGCTCGAACAGCGAGGCCATCAGTTGCGGCACGCCGCTGCCAGGGGTTCCGACATTGATGCGCAGACCGCGCGCTTCGCCCAGGCTCGAAAGCGTGGCCGACGCACTGAGCTTGCGCGCTGCTTCTTCGCGGTAGAACAGCCACACCGGCTCGACGAACAGATCACCGAGCGACACCGGCGCCGTGCCGTCGTCCTGCGCAGGTTTGCGGCTGCCGCCCTGCACGAAGCCCAGATCGGCCTGCCCCTGCTGCACCATGCGCAGGTTGTCGGACGAGCCCTGGCTGGGCAGCAGTACCACCTCGATGCCGCTGGCTGCGAGCGCTTTTTGGTAGCGCGTGCCGAACTCGGCATACGCGCTTTGCGCCGGGCCGGTGGCCAGGCGCACGCGCTCGGGCGGAATCGGGTCCAGCCACCAATAGGCCAGGGCCAGCAGGCCGAAGGCCAGCAGGATGAACGGCCCTGCCGAGACGATCAGTTCGCGCAGCGACAGCAGCGTGTAACGAATCGTCCGCGGCATGGCGTCAACCGCGGGACGCAGACGTCGCTGCGAGGTCGCAGGCAGCCGGCCAGTGCTGCGTGCCGATGCGCATGCCGCGCGCCGCCAGCACCGCCCGCACCACTGCGCGTGCGGTCACCTCGGCCGCCAGCGTGGCCAGTTGCATCATCGCCGCCGCTTGTCCTGAGTGGCCGGTTCCCATGGCAAATACCGTGTCGCCATCGGACATCGTATGCACCGGATTGATGGCACGCGCCAGGCCATCATGCGCAACCTGGGCCAGACGATGGGCCTGGGCCTTGGTCAGAATCGCGTCGGTGGCGACAACGCCCAGCGTGGTGTTGGTGCCGGGCAGCACCGGCCGGGGCTTGTCACCGGCCAGCATGGCGCGGCGGATGTCGCGCAGCGCCAGGCCATCGTCGCTGCGCGCGCCTGCCAGCACCTGGCCGGTGGCCGGATCGACCACATCGCCCAGTGCATTGCAGGCCACCAGCGCCCCCACCGTGACACCATCGACGGTCAGCGAGGCGCTGCCGATGCCCCCCTTCATGGCGCCTTCGATGCCGAAAACCTTGCCCACCAGCGCGCCGGCGCCGGCCCCGACATTGCCGGCCTCGGGCGTGCGTGTGCTGGCCTGTTGGCAGGCCTGGTAGCCGGCCATCGCATCCGGTCGGATACGTGCGTCGCCGACCGGCAGGTCGAACAGCACGGCGGCCGGCACGATCGGCACCAGGCCGTATTGCACCGGCAGGCCGATGCCGTTTTCCTCCAGCCAGCGCATGACGCCGGTCGCGGCGTCCAGACCCCAGGCGCTGCCGCCGGCCAGCAGGATGGCGTGCACCGTGTCGACCAGGTTGGACGGGTGCAGCAGATCGGTCTCACGCGTGCCGGGTGCGCGCGCCGCGCACGTCGACGCCGGCCACGGCGCCGCCGCGCGCAAGCACGACGCTGCAACCGGTGGGGCGGCGCTCGTCGGTGAACTGGCCGACTTCGATGCCGGCGACATCGGTGATGGCGTCGGTACCTGCCCACCAGGGGCTGGCCAGCGGGTGTGCAAAGGCGGGAGGCGGAGCAGCGTTGATCATGGTTCGATCGATTATCCATATGCCGGTCCGGCAACCGATTCTGTGGGAGTATCGAAAACCCTGAATTCACTTGAGGGTCAAGCCATGACCGCAGACAGCCCCGTTTACCGCATCGGTCAAGCCGCCACCCGCAGTGGCGTGTCAGCGGCGAACATCCGCTTCTACGAAAAGGCCGGGCTATTGTCGGCCGGTGCGCGCAGTGACAACAGCTATCGCAGCTATAACGAGCGCGAGGTACACCAATTGCGTTTCATTCGCCTGTGCCGCGCCATGGACATGTCGCTCGACGAAGTCCGCACCTTGCTGAACCTGGACTTGTCGCGCAAGTCCGATTGCGCCGTGGCCAATGCAGCGCTGCAGGCGCATATAGCCCATGTGCAAGAACGCCTGCGCGAGTTGCGCGTATTGCAGCGCGATCTGGTCGAACTACGCGACCGCTGTGACGGCACGGGGCCGAAATGCCGCATCATCGAAGCACTGCATGAACGCGCCGACAGATTGAGCCGCGACGCGCCGACGGTGCGCGGCCACCGGCATGTCTGAGCGGCATGACCGCAGGAGTCGGAACCGCGATTGCGCTCAGCGGGTCCGCCAAGGCGAGGGGTTTTTCGATGGAACTTTACTGTCGCGCTGGTTATCATTAATCAATGCGCCTTTGGCTATTTGTGTTACTGACCCTGTTGCTACCCCTGCGTGGATGGGTCGGTGACGCCATGGCCATGCAGATGGCGCTGCCAGGCCAGCACGCGCCGGCCTCCGGCACGATGCTGCACGCCGACCGTGATTCTGCTCCCGCGCATAGCCATGCGTACTCGGTCGCCTCGGTGGCCTCAGGCGATTGTGATGCGCACGCGGCTACGCAATGCGCCAGCCATGAAATGGATGCGACGCAATGTGAAGCCTGCGCCATGTGCCAGACCTGTCACTCGCTTGCCGTGCTGCTGTTGCCGCAGTGGTTGGCGGCTGCGCAAGTGAGCCCAACGTCGCCACCGGCGGCCATGCAAGCTTTCGTCAGCGCCGATAGCGCGCTGCTGCTCAAACCACCCATTCACTGACTCCCCAGCCTAGGTGCGTCCGCAAGATCCCGAAATCGGGTTGCGGGTCGCATAAATGTGGTCTTTCGGCCACTGTCCTGCTGTTTTGGAGTCCCACTTGAAGAATCATATTACTCGAGGCGCAGCGCTGCTGTGCCTGCTCCTCTCGCCGCCATGGCGCAGTCAAGCGCCACCGATCCGGCGGCCCCGGTACCGGCCGTGTTGTACCGGTCGGTATTTGTCGACACCCCAAAAGGCGTTGAAACCGAAAGCCTGGATTGGCGGGACGCCAATGCCGAGGTGGGGAAAAACCTGCGCGGCCATATGGATATCCTTAAATGGGAGGCCGCCCAGGCCAAGGCGCAGGCTGCGAAGAACGCAGCGCCTGCCGGTTCGGTTTCCAATCCGGGAGCCGCAAAGCCATGAAGCGCCTGAAACAAATCCATGGCGTGCCAACGCGCCGCCTGCGCATCGCGTTTGCCGCAGTGGCCGTTGTCGTTCTCGGCGGCTGTGCGTCCCTGTCACCGGATGCCGGCCTGTCCGACGTGCAGGCTCTGGTGGCAGGCAAGACCGGCCCTGTCGACGCCAGGTTTGTCAACAGGTGACAAGGCCAAGCCTGCGCCGGCGGTGGTGGCCGATCTGCTCAAGGAGCCCGTGACAGCCGAGTCCGCGGTTCGCATCGCGCTGCTCAACAACCCGGGAATGCAGGGCTCGCTCGCGACGCTGGGCGTCAGCGACGCGCTGCGCGTGCAGGCCGGTCGCTTGCCGAATCCGCACTTTTCGATTGGCCGTTTTCGCATGGGCGACGAGGTCGAGATCGAGCGCCTGCTCAGTTTCAACCTGATCGGTCTGTTGACGCTGCCCTGGAAAGCCCAATGGCAGAACCAGCAGCATGAACTGGCCAAGCTGCAGGCGGCGCAGGACGTGATCCGCCTGGCGGCCGACACGCGCAAGGCCTGGATCATGGCGGTGGCCGCCGCAGCAGAGCGCGAGCTACATGCAAGACGTCAAGGAAGCTGCCGAGGCCGGCGGCGAACTGGCGCGGCGCATGGCGCGGGTCGGCAACTGGAGCAAATTGCGCCAGGCGCGCGAACAGGTGACGCTCAATGACGCGACGGCGCAGCTGGCGCGCTCGCAGCAGGCCGCGTTTGCCGCGCGCGAGAAGCTGAACCGTTTGATGGGGCTGTGGGGCGCGCAGACCAACTACCGTCTGGCTGAACGCCTGCCGGACCTGCCCAAGGATGTCGAGCAGATCGCCGACGTCGAGGCGCGTGCGCTGCGCGAGCGGCTCGACGTGCGCTCGGCCATGGCCGAGTCGTCCTATGTGGCCGGACAACTGGGTTTCAACGAGGTGACGGGTTATCTGGATGGCTTGACGCTGAGCGCCACGCGCAGCAGCGTGTTCGACAACGCGGCGCAGACCAGGGAGTCGCGGCGCGGCGTCGAACTCGAACTGCCGCTGCCGATCTTCGACTGGGGTGGCGCGCGCAACGCACGGTCCAGGGCGATGTACATGCAGTCCGCGGCACGGGTCCAGGCCGTGGCGGTGAACGCGCGCTCGGAGGCCAGGCGAGGCGTACTTCGGCTACCGCACGGCCTACGACCTGGCGCGCCACTACCGCGACGAGGTGGTGCCGCTGCGCAAGTTCATCGGCGAGGAGATGGTGCTGCGCTACAACGGCATGCTGGCCAGTGCCTGGGACCTGCTGGCCGACAGCCGCGCCCAGGTCATGGCGGTGAACAGCACGATCGAGGCGCAGCGCGATTTCTGGCTCGCCGAGACCGACCTGCAGACCGCATTGACCGGCACCTCGCCCGGTGCGCTCAGCGGCGCGCCAGCGAGCGCCGCAAGCGGCGGTGGTGATGACGCGGCGGCCGGCCATTGAGCCCGCTGCACCCCACGCGCACCCAGGCAATCCAACAAGAGAACATCTACATGAATCGACGTAATTTCTTCGGCGGCGCGGCTTTGAGCGCGGTCGCCGCCGCATCGGTCAGCCGGGTCGCCATGGCCGCCTTGCCCGAACCCGTGCTGATGGGCAAGCCCGATACCGCCCCGCCGCTGGTCCCCACCACCGGTCGGCCTTACAACCCGGTCGTGACCCTGAACGGCTGGACCCTGCCCTGGCGCATGAACCAGAACGTCAAGGAGTTCCACCTGGTGGCCGAGCCCGTGGTGCGCGAGATCGCACCGGGCATGAACGCCACGCTTGTGGGGCTACAACGGCCAGAGCCCGGGACCGACGATCGAGGTCGTCGAAGGCGACCGGGTACGCATCTTTGTGACCAACAAGCTGCCCGAACACACCACCATCCACTGGCACGGCCAGCGCCTGCCCAACGGCATGGACGGAGTCGGCGGCCTGACCCAGAAGCAGATACCGGTCGGCAAGACCTTTGTCTACGAGTTCGTCGCGCGCAGGCCCGGCACCTTCATGTACCACCCGCATGCCGACGAGATGACGCAGATGGCCATGGGCATGATGGGTTTCTGGGTCACGCATCCGAAGGAGAAGCACCCGCTGATCCAGCAGGTGCAGCGCGACTTCTGCTTCCTGCTCAACGCCTACGACATCGACCCGGGCAGCACCACGCCGATGGTCAACACCATGACCGACTTCAACCTGTGGACCTGGAACAGCCGCGCCTTTCCCGGCATCGACTCGCTCAATGTGCGCCAGGGAGACCAGGTGCGCATCCGCATCGGCAACCTGACGATGACCAACCACCCGATCCATCTGCACGGGCATGAGTTTGTCGTCAGTGGCACCGATGGCGGACCGACCCCAAGCGGCTCGCGCTGGCCCGAGGTCACCACCGACATTGCTGTAGGCCAGATGCGCCAGATCGAGTTCCTGGCCGACGAAGAGGGCGACTGGGCCTTTCACTGCCACAAGAGCCACCACACCATGAACCCGATGGGCCACGCCGTGCCCAACATGATCGGCGTCGACCACCGCGGCCTGGTAGCCAAGATCCAGAAACTGGTGCCCGACTACATGGTCATGGGCGAGCGCGGCATGGCTGACATGGGCGAGATGCAGATGCCGATTCCCGACCAGACGCTGCCGATGATGACCGGCACCGGGCCTTATGGTGCCATCGAGATGGGCGGCATGTTCAGCATGCTCAAGGTGCGCAAAGAGCAGAAGCCGGGCGACTACAGCGACCCGGGTTGGTACCAGCAGCCGGCCGGCACCCAGTCGTTCGAGTGGACGGGAAGCCTGCCTGAACCGGCACGCTTCAAGTCCGAGATGGCATCGATCGACGGCAAGGATTCCTGGCCTGCATGGCGCCGCGCCAGCCATTGCTGGCGGCCCCGCAACCACATTGACGGTGCGCAAACCTGGCGCCGTCATGCACAGATCCCACTGAAAGAGCCCCTATGCCGACATGATCCGCTGTTCATCCTCCCGCTCTTCTTAAGAAACCATTTGACCCAAGCACTGAAAAACCGAATGAAAAAGCTGACCACACTATTCGCGACCGTCTTTCTTGCCGGCGCCACCAGCCTGGTGCTCGCACATGGCGATGCTGCGCACGACAAGAAGGACATGCCCATGATGGAGATGGAGCAAAAAGCCTGGGGCATTGGCGGCACCGCCAAGGCCGTGACCCGCACCATTGCGGTATCCATGACCGACACCATGCGGTTCTCGCCCGAGAAGATCGACGTCAAGCAGGGCGACACCCTGAAGTTCGTACTCAAGAACGACGGCAAGCTGTTGCACGAGTTCGTCATCGGCACCAAGAAGGACCTGGACGAACACGCTGCGTTGATGGTGAAGTTCCCGAACATGGAGCATGACGAGCCGTATATGGCCCATGTAAAGCCTGGCAAGACCGGCACCATCATCTGGACCTTCAACAAGGCCGGCAGCTTCGACTTTGCCTGCCTGATTGCCGGCCACTACCAGGCCGGCATGGTTGGAAAAATCACCGTCGCGGCGAAGTAAATCCAATGCGGGCAGGCGTTTTGACCTGGCCGCACGCAATCCTCACTTTTGGCATTCACCCAAAGGAAACATCATGAAAATCGCACAGCTTCTGGCCAGCTTGCTTCTGACCCTCTGCGCCAGCCGCCATGGCCACCCTGCCCATGGTCGACGGCGAGGTCCGCAAGATCGACCTCAGCGCCAAGAAGATCACGCTCAAGCATGGCGAGATCAAGAACCTGGACATGCCGCCCATGACCATGGTGTTCCAGGTCAAGGACCCGGCCATGCTGGAAAAGGTCAAGGTCGGCGACAAGGTGCAGTTCACCGTGGAGGACAAGAACGGCGCGATGACCGTACTGACGATAGAGCCGGCGCCCAAATGAGCTTACGCGGACGAAGTTCGATGCAGTGATTGATCGGATCGATGTTGTGCCGCAGTGTGGTGCCATCCGATCCACCCACCCGAGGAGAAAAGATGAAGTCTGTTGTTTGGATCAGTATCGTGTGCGCCTTGGGGCTGGCACTGGTGGCAGCGCTGTTGACCATGTTTGTCGGCAACCCATTTGCGGCTGTACCCGTGGCCGGCTTGCGACCCGACGACGCGCGGTTGCTGGCGCTGGGCCAGCAGGTTTATGCCGCCAACTGCGCGTCCTGCCATGGCGCGCAGTTGCAGGGCCAGCCGAACTGGCGAGAACGTGACGCGCAAGGCCTGTTGCCGGCGCCGCCGCATGACGCCAGCGGCCATACCTGGCACCATCCGGACGAGGTGTTGATCCGCATCACCAAGTACGGTGTGGCCAGCGGCGCGGGGCTGAAGTCGTATCGGAGCGCGATGCCGATTTATGACGGTGTGCTCAGCGACGAGGAGATCGTCGCCGCCCTGTCATGGATCAAGGCCCAGTGGCCGCCGAGCATTCGGGCCAAACACGACGGGATGAACCAGGCTGCCGCAAAGCAGCGCTGATGGCCACCTGTCGCGACCGATTTGCCATGGCGATCAAGATCCGCTTGCAGCGCCGGGGATCAGGCTGCGCAACAGTCTGACCGTGGCCGGGTTGTCCCAGGTGGCGCGACCCAGCCTGCGGCCGATCTCGCGGCCCTGTGGGTCGATCACCAGTACCAGCGGCACCCCGGTGGCGGAATAGCGCTCGCTGGCTTCGCCGAAAGTGTCGGCATAGGCACGCAGCCGGGTTACGCCTATGCGTTCCAGAAAGGGCTGTGCCACTGTCAGGCCGCCCTTGTCGATCGACAAGGCGATGACCGCGAAGCCCGGGCCGCCCAACTGCGCCTGCAAGGCGTCCAGCGTTGGCAATTCCTCGCGGCAAGGTGCGCACCAGGTGGCCCAGATGTTGAGCAGCACGACGCGGCCGCGAAATGCCGCCAGATCGGTCGGCTGGCCCAGGCTATCGGTGAAACGCAGATCGCCCAGCTTGCGTGGCCGCGCATGCAGTTGCACCGCAAGTTCGCCTGCATCGAGTGTTTCGCGTGCCCAGCGCCAAAGCCCGGCGGCGCTGAACAGCCCCGTGACCAGGGCCAGACCGAACCAGCTGCGGCGCAGCATCGAACGCGGCGCGACACCTGTCTTGCCAGGAGGCAGCGGGGCGCTGTCCGATCCGGCTGGCCGCTCAGTCATGGTCCTGCCCGAGTTCATCGAGGATGGGGCAGTCGGGTCGATGGTCGCCGTGGCAGCAGTCGACCAGGGTCTGCAGGCTGCGTTTCATCGTGCTCAGCTCCTCGATGCGCCGATCCAGGTCGGCCACATGCGAGGCGGCAATGCGCTTGACGCTGGCGCTCGATCGGCGCTTGTCCTGCCACAGGGTGAGCAGTTCGGAGATCTCCGCCATGCTGAAACCCAGGGTCGCGCGCGCGCTTGATGAAGCGCAGCGTATGCACGTCCTTTTCCGAGTACTGCCGATAGCCCGATTCGGTGCGCGCCACCGCGGGCAGCAGCCCGAGCGACTCGTAGTGCCGCACCATCTTGGTCGATACGCTGCGCCCGTTTGGCGGCCTGCCCGATCTGCAGGTGGGCGGTGGGTCGGGGTGTTGTCATCGGGTACGGCCCTTCCAGCGGCGCAGCGTCAGCGCATTGGTCACGACGCTGACGCTGCTCAATGCCATGGCAGCGCCGGCAATCATCGGGTTGAGCAGGCCGAAGGCGGCCAATGGCACACCCACGGCGTTGTAGACAAAGGCCCAGAACAGGTTCTGCCGGATCTTGGCGTAGGTCTTGCGCGAGATGTCGATCGCGTCGGACACCAGTGCCGGGTCGCCGCGCATCAGCGTGATGCCGGCGGCATGCATGGCGACGTCGGTGCCGGTCGACATGGCGATGCCGACATCGGCCGCGGCCAGTGCCGGCGCGTCGTTGATGCCGTCGCCCACCATCGCCACCGTGGTGTTGCCGGCGCGCAGTTCGCCGACGATGCGGGCCTTGTCTTCGGGCAGCACGTCGGCACGGATCTCGTCGATGCCGAGTTGCCGGCCCACCAGTTCGGCGCTGCCGCGGTTGTCGCCGGTCACCAGCACGGTACGGATGCCTTGTTGCTGCAACTGCGCAATCGCGGCCTTGGCGCTGGCCTTGATGGTGTCGCCGAACGCGAACAGGCCGAGCAGCGCCGGCGGCCCGGTGACGTCGGCCAGCCAGGACACGGTGCGGCCCTGGGCGCGCAGAGCATCGGCCTGCGCCGCCAGTGCCGACAGGTCGACGCTTCAGTTCTTCCATCAGGCGCGTGCTGCCCAGGCGCAGGTCGCGCTCGCCGACCCGCGCCGCCATGCCGCGACCGGCGATGGCGCGCAGCTGTGATGCGCGCCACCACGGTGGCGCCCGCTTGTTGCGCGGCGTTCTGCACGGCCCGCGCCAGCGGGTGCTCGCTGCCGGCCTGGATAGCGGCGCCCAGAGCGAGCAGGGCGGTGCGATCGCCATCCACCGCCTCGGCCTGCACCAGTTGCGGTTTGCCTTCGGTCAGCGTGCCGGTCTTGTCGAAGCCGATGACGCGACCTTGTGCGCGATCTCCAGCGCCTGCGCGTCCTTGATCAAGATGCCGTGGCGCGCCGCCACGCCGGTGCCGGCCATGATGGCCGTGGGTGTGGCCAGGCCCAGCGCACAGGGGCAGGCGATCACCAGCACCGCCACCGCGTTCAGGATCGCGTTCTCCCAGTTGCCGGTGCCAAGGCCCCAGGCCAGCAGCGTGACCAGGCCGATGGCTGATCACCACCGGCACGAAAACCGCGCTGACCTGGTCCACCAGGCGCTGGATCGGCGCCTTCTTGGCCTGGGCCGACTCCACCATGCGCACGATGCGCGCCAGTGTCGATTCGGCGCCGATGGCGCTGGTCTTGATCACCAGCAGGCCTTCGGCGTTGACGGCGCCGCCGGTGACCTTGTCGCCGGCGTGTTTGGCCACCGGCAGGCTCTCGCCGGTGACCAGCGATTCGTCGACCTCGCTGGCGCCTTCGACCACCAGGCCATCCACCGGCAGGCGTTCGCCCGGACGCACCACGACCAGGTCGCCCAGGCGCACCTGCCCGATCGGCACCTCCTGTTCCTGGCCGCCGCGGCGCACGCGCGCGGTCTCCGGGCGCAGGGCATTGAGCGCCCGGATCGCCGCGGTGGTCTGGCGCTTGGCGCGCGCTTCCAGCCACTTGCCGAGCATGACCAGCGTGATGACCACCGCCGATGCCTCGAAATACAGATGCGGCGTGCCGTGATCGGCGTGCTTGAACAGCAGATACAGGCTCAGGCCGTATCCGGCCGAGGTGCCCAGCGCCACCAGCAGGTCCATGTTGCCGGAGCCGGCGCGCAGGGCGGCCCAGCCGGCGCGGTAGAAACGCGCGCCGAGCCAGAACTGCACCGGCGTGGCCAGTGCCATCTGGATCCAGCCGGGCAGCGACCAGTCCAGGCCCCACGGCATGACCGAGCATCGGCAACACCAGGGGCAGCGACAGCAGCGCCGCCACCGCGATCGGCCACCAGGTGTTGTCGTGCGGGTGCGCGGGCTCTGGCGCGTCCAGTCCGGGGTCCGAGGCGGCGTGCGCCGACAAACCCGGCCTTTTCGACCGCCGCGATCAAGCTCTCGACCGGCGTCTGGCGATCGGCTACCGTGACCTGTGCCTTTTCTGTCGCCAGGTTCACTTCGGCCGACAACACGCCAGGCACCTTGCGCAAGGCCTTTTCGACCCGCGATACGCAGGATGCGCAGGTCATGCCTTCGATCGGCAAGGTCCAGGCGATGGCGCTTGAGGGCAGGGGAGAGTCGGTGGCGATGCTGGTGTTCATGGTGTTTCCGTGGTGGCGCTGATCGCGTGCGTGTCAGTGCATCAGTGTGAACCTTGCCATCATGGCAGGGTCAAGCGCCTGCCATCCGTATCCCTGTCATGCCCAAGGTCATGCGAAGACGGCGCTTGACCTTGACATTGTGGCAAGCTTCATAGTGCCATGGTTCAACAACCCAACGGAGAGCACGATGATCGAATTCACCCTCAACGACATGAGCTGCAGTCACTGCGCCGGCGTCATCACCAAGACCGTGCAAGCCCTCGATTCCGAGGCCAAGGTCAACATCGATCTGGCGCACAAGAAGGTGAGCGTCGAGTCCACTGAAGATCGAGCCGCCCTTGCCGAGGCGCTGACAGAGGCGGGCTACCCGCCGGCCTGAGGCTTGTTCCGTGTCGTATGGCCCGGCCCTGTGGCCTTGACCGCGACGGTATTCGCTCGGGCAAACGGGTCAGCAGTGGCGAGCGGCGCGACACCGAGCCCGATCAGGCGGATTTCGGACCTTCTACGTAGATGGTCAGGGGAATGCCGGCGCCTTTCTCGAAACTGAGCACCTTGTCAATGAGGCCCTGGTCAAACAGATTCCCCGATGGAAGCATCATCAGGCCGCTCGGCGAAATCAGATCTCTGGACAGGACCATGCCCTTTGCCAGGTCGGCGCCACAGAGCACCAACTCATTGATTATGGGTTTCACGTTCGTATTGGCCGCCGCAGGCGCATCGGCTGCACCGGAGACGACAGCGACAAATGCCTCGACTACCCAGGGGTCGTAGCGCTTTCCGCCTGAAGTCTCGATTACCGCCTGCGCCTCCCGTTGCTTGAGAACACGTGGCGCGAGTACACCGATCTGAAGATTGTGGTAGTCGGCGCATATCGCCAAAATGCGTGCGCCGATCAGAATGGCGCGTCCCCGTAGATGATTGGGGTGCCCGCCACCATCGAAGCGCTCAAGTTGCGCGCCGATGCTGCCGGCAGCACCGCGCAGATCCTGTAGCGGCATCAGCAACTGCTCGGCGCGCGTAGGGTGGGCGCGGTATTCCTGCAGTTGCCAGGGTTTCATATTCGACACCGGCGTGTCGAGTAATTCGTCGGAGAATCCCAGTTTGCCCACTTCGTGCAACAAGCCGGCGACGAAAACCTCTTGCACCAAGGCGGCTTCGAGCCCCAGCCGGATAGCGATCTTGCGTGCCAGATCCGCGACGCGCCGGGAGTGACCCGCCATTCGTGTTCGGCGGATCTCGATCAGGCTGGAGAATATCTTCAGTGAAACGACGAAGTTGTTCTTCAGCCGCTCATTGACCTCATTCGAACCGCTCTTGCCGGGACTGCCGTCTTGCTCCAGGTTGTCGTTGAGCGCCTTGAGTTCTTCGGCCCTTCTGAGTGCCAGGGCAGCGATATTGACTTTTTCGCGATCCCGCTTCACTTGTTCAACCGCGGTGCGAACCAGGTTCACCAGTTGCTCGTCATCCCACGGCTTGGATACATACCTTGAAACTTCACCATCATTGACCGCGTCCATGATGGCTGCCGCATCTGCCTGTCCCGTGAGCAGGAATCGCACGGCGTGCGGCCAGTGCGTGCGCACTTGCTGGAAAAACTGCGCGCCACTCATGACGGGCATCGTCATGTCGGAAATCACCACGTCGGCGGGCGACTCCGCCAGCATGGCAATGGCAGCAGCGCCACTGCTGGCCGTGCGAACTGCCATGCCATGTCCGCGGAACAAGCGCTGCAGCGCAGACAGAATATTGGGTTCATCATCGACGCAAAGCACCTGAATGGGCGGGGCCTGCGGTACCGCGTCACGGTTGTCTTCTGGCGTTGTCGGATCAGTCATGGGTTCTCGAATTCTGCCGCAAGAGAGGACTCCGGTTGGACGCGCGGCAAAATGACGCGAAAACTGCTGCCTTTGCCAAGCTCCGACCGCACTTTGAATTCGCCGTGATGCTTGCGCACAATGCCATACGAGATAGACAGGCCAAGGCCCGTGCCTTGGCCGATCGGCTTGGTGGTGAAGAAGGGATCGAAAATCCGGCCCATGGTCTTTGTGTCTATGCCGGCGCCGTTGTCGGACACCTCAAACCACACCTTGTCACCCTCGGTGCCGGTCTTGATCGTAACGATTCCGCCCGGCCCGTCTATGGCCTGGGCGGCGTTGACAACCAGATTCATGATGACCTGATTGAGTTCAGAGGCATGACATTGAATCTCTGGCGTGGGCATGTACTCGCGCACCAACTGTGCCTGGTATTTGATTTGGTTGTGGGCCACGTTGACAGTCGAATCGATGCAACTCGTCAGGTCGATGAATTGCCAGTCCAGCGTGGCGTCGACGTGGGAAAAATCCTTCAGATCCTGCACAATCTTGCGCACGCGGGAAATACCTTCCTTGGACTCGCGCATCAACGCCGGAACATCCTGTTTCAGGTAGTCGAGTTCGATGTCACGCCGCAGCGCCATCAGGGACGCCCGCGTGTGGCCGTCGGTCAGTTCCGGCTCGGCTCGCTCGTAGGCGTCGAGCATGCTGAACAGGCTGATGAGATATCTTTCCAGGGTGCCGAAATTGGAAAAAACGTAGCCAATCGGGTTGTTGATTTCATGGGCAACACCGGCGGCCAGTTGACCAATTGACGAGAGCTTTTCGGACTGCACCAACTGTTGTTCCGCGAACGAAAGCTTCTTGCTCAAGGCCAGTTCGGCCGCACGCAGTTCCTGTTCCACCCGCTGGTGCTCGGAGATATCCTGGATAGTCTCCACGGCGCCAATGATGGCCCCCGTTTCATCGAACAGGGGCGCAGCCACAAAGGAGAGCCAGCGTCCGTTTGGCCCGAGCATCGGAAAGTGTTCGTCGGACTGCACCGCCCCTGAAATCATCGTCGCCAGGGTGTCGCCGCCGTCGTAAAGTGTCTCCAGTTCGGATGTCGGCATCCCGTTTACCAGCAAGTCCGCCAATAGCGGACGTTCGTATCCATAGAGGTGCCGTGACAAGGATCGCGTGTCGAACACGTCATCGGCCTTGACGCCCAGCAGCAATTCGCAGGCCGGGTTGAAATGGATAAGCCTGTGCTCCATATCCAGCGCGAAAGTGGCCAGCGGGCTGCCGGCCAGCAGCATGTCGCTCGAAATGGCGCGGGGCTGTGGGCGGTTCGGCATAGGCTCAGGCTCAGCCGGCAATTACTGCCTTGGCGGCTTCAAACTGTTTTTCCACCTGGGCGAATATCTTGTACATCGCGGCGTCTGTCAATTGCAGTTCGTTCCATGCCGAGGGACGTATTGCCGGGACCAGGTCATCGACCTGACCCGACAAATCAAGCGCATGCGCCATTGCGTCAGCGACGTGGATTAGCTGGGCCAGTCGGTGCGCGCTGCCGGCACCGGGGTTATGGTGGCATAGTGCGGCTTGCGCTAGGGCGTGCGGAAGCCGCCAATGCCGCGCCAAGGCTTCGCCGACGACAGTGTGGTCAAAGCCGAGTACTTCTTGTTCGGCATCGAGCAGGTAGGCGTCATGGGCGACCCGGTATGCCACAACTTGCGCATAGCGCTCGGCGAATTGTGTTGCCAGCACCAGCCGCCCGATGTCGTGCAGCAGTCCGGCGGTATAGGCCTGATCCGGATTCTCGCCAAGGCGTTCCGCCAGCGCACGTGCGCACAATGCGGTCGCAATCGCATGGCGCCAATAGGCTGACAAATCGAACGACGCCTGCGCCGGGTTGTCGAAGCCCTTGATCAGTGATGCCGTGACAACCAACTGACGGACCGTGCGCAGCCCCAGGACGGTGATCCCGTTGCGCGCTGACATGACCTGTCCCTGGCGGCCGTAAAACGATGAATTGGCGACGCGCAGCACGCTGGCCGACAGCGCCTGATCCATCTCGATCTTTCGCGCCAAACTGTCCAGGCTGACCTTGTCGTCGTCCAGACTTGCGATCAACTCCAATACGACGACCGGCAACGAGGGTAGCCGCTTGACTGCTTTCAGGACGTCGGCTATCACCGATCCGGCTCCGCCTGTGATTCCCGATAGCTCGTGATCAATCTGCGCAGCGGATCGTCCGGGCATTGCGCATCGACTTTTCGGAACAACTGGTTCAGGCGGTCCAGGGCTGTATCACAGACGTTCTCGTCGTCTTGGGCAGGGCCGGCTTCGGCTCCGGAGGTCGACATGCCCGCGACCAGCGGAACTGGCTCCGGAGCCGGTGACTGACTCATGTGGCGTGCACATCCAACGGTCTGATGAAGATGAGTTTTCCGCGAGAAGAAGACCTTTGCCCCATATGGTGCCAGTGAACTTCGTATGGATTCCCGCAGATATCGCCCTGCAAGCCAGATGCCTCGACTGCGTCACCCAAAAGGGTATTGAACTCGGCACTCCAGTCCGCCAACTCGGAACCCACACACGGCCCGCCCTCTGGAAGCAGTTCCGCGGCCTGTTCGTTGGCAAATGCCACCATGCCGGTTTCGTCCAGCGCCAGCACAGGCATCGGAAACTTTTGCAAGGCTTCGTGCATGATGTCCAATCGTTGCTCTCCGCTGGTAAGTTCCAGTTTGTTTCCGTCGATCACCGTCTGCAACTGCCGGTTGCTGGCCGCGAGTTCCTGATTTGCCGTCAGGATCTTGATATTGAGTTGCTCGTTCTCGTCCGCGAGTTCCTTGTGGCGGAATGCCTGCTCGATGAAACCGCGCAATTGATCATCGTCCCATGGTTTGGTCAGGAATCGGTACACCGCACCTTCGTTGATGGCGTCCGTTACCGACTGTAACTCAGTGTGTCCGGATAAGACAATGCGCACCGTTTGAGGGTATAGCCTTTTCGCCTCACGCAGGAACTCCACGCCTGACATGCCAGGCATGCGCTGGTCGGCCACGATGATGTCGACCGGGTGCTGCTCGAGCAGTTTGAGTCCTTCCGGTCCGCTTGCGGCGCAGCTGATCTCGTAGCCATCCGGGCGCAGCAGGCGCTTGAGCGACGAGAGAACGTTGGGGTCGTCGTCCACCAGCAGCAGACTGCGCGCCTTCTTCTGGTCCCTGATCAGGTGCGCCGGCAGTCTGTGGTCCTCGCGCAACATTTTCTCGAGATCGACGGACGGAACCGGTCGCGAAAAGAAGTAGCCCTGGATCTCGTCGCAGACGTTGGCGCGCATGAACTCGCACTGCAGTTCGGTCTCGACACCTTCGGCGATCACCTGCAAGCCCAGGCCGTGGGCCATGGAAATCACCACCTTGACGATCACCGCGTCCTGCGCGTTTGCATGCACGCCGCGAACAAAGGACTGATCGATCTTGACCTTGTCGAACGGGAACAGCTTGAGGTAACTCAGCGACGAATAGCCGGTGCCGAAATCGTCGAGCGAAAGCCGCAGGCCCATGGCCTTGAGCTTTTGCATCAGTGCCTCGCTGCGCGGCACGTCTTCCATCACCGCACCCTCGGTCAGTTCCAGGCAGATCATTGCGGGATCGACCTCAAACTCCCTTAGCGTCCGCTCGATGCTGTCGAACAGCCTCGGATCGCGGAACTGCAATGGCGACAGATTCACCGACACCGGCGGCACGTTCAGCCCCATCGCCTGCCAATGGCGAATGTCCTGGCAGGCCTGGCGCAATACCCATTCGCCGATCCGCACGATCGAACCGGTACGCTCGGCAACCGGAATGAAGCGCGCGGGCGAGACCGCCCCGAGTTCCGGATGGTTCCATCGCAGCAGGGCTTCCATGCCGCCGATGCTCCCGGTGCGCAGGTCGACGAATGGCTGGTAGGCCAAATGCAGTTGTTGGCCGCCAATGGCATGGTGCAAGGCATTGCCCAGCAGCGGCTGCTCCTTGTTGTGCTGGAACATTTCGCTATTGAAGAAGCGTTGCTGTCCCTGGCCACGCAATTTCGCCTCTCGCATCGCGGTCTGTGCCGCGCTCATAAGGGTTTCGAAATCCAGTCCATCGGGTGGGAAGATGGCGATGCCGATGGATGCCGTGACCGACACCTCGGTATTGTTGACTTCAAAGGGTCTGGCCACAATTTGAAGCAGCCGGGCGCACAGCACATCTGCCCCCTCGGCGGAGTCGCCTGGCAGCACCAGTACAAACTCATCGCCGCCAACGCGGGCCACGGTGTCCTGCTCGCGCACCGCATTGGCAAGCCGCGCAGCCAGCTTCTTGAGCAGCTTGTCGCCGACGCCCTGGCCAAGCGACTGGTTGACGTTCTTGAAATTGTCGACGCCCAGCATCATCATCGCCACGCTCTTGTTTTCCCGTGTGGCGATGTGGATGTCATGATTGCAACGGTCCGCCAGCAGCGTGCGATTGGGCAAACCGGTCAGGCTGTCGAAATGCTGCAGGCGCGCAATCCGTTCGTTCGCCTGGTGTTCGGCGCTGATGTCGCTGAATATGCGCACATAGTTGCAGATCTCGTCATTGGCGTCGCGCACCACGGCAATCGACAGCGACAGCGGAAAGTCGCTGCCGTCGCTACGCCGGCCGATCGATTCGCCCTTCCAGACACCTCCGCTCGCCACCACGACCTGTTGTTCGTGCACTTCGTCTGCGCTGACTGACGGCGACCGGAAGTCGGATATGCGTTTTCCGATGACCTGATCATCAGCGAAGCCGGTGATCTCGTGAAAAGCCTGGTTCACCATCACGATCCGATCATTCGCATTGACGATGACGATGGCTTCGCGCGACTGGGCGAACACCTGGGCCGCCAAGCTGAGTTGGGTCTGCTGGGCGCGCTGCTCGGTGACATTGCGCTGGATGCCGACAAAGTGGGTCAGTTCGCCGGCATCATTGCGTATCGGGCTGATCGACAGGTCGTTCCAGAACGTGGATCCGTCCTTGCGGTAATTCAGAATTTCGCCATTGAAGGCCTGGCCGTTGCGCAGCGCATTGCGCATGGCCTGTACCGTGGCGGGGTTGCTGTCCGGACCCTGGAGGATGGTGCAAGGCAAACCGATCAACTCGCTCTCGGTATAGCCGGTCATGGTTTCGAAGGCGCCGTTCACCGACAGGGTCAGGCGGTCAGCACCGGAAACCAGCACGCCCTGGGAAATGGCGCCCAAGGCCTGACGCACGATACGCGACTCGTCCAGCGCCGCGCGCAACTCCGTGACGTTGGCCAGAGAATAAAGGATCTGGTCCTGACCGTCGATCAGGATCGACGTGGACGACATCAATACCCGACGGATGGAGCCGTTTTTGCGGCGCAGGTTGAATTCCAGTCCGTCAATCTCGGTATCCAGACGCAAACGAGTCACCATCTGCTTGCCCAGCTCGTCATCGACGCGCAAGCCCAGTTCGTTGATCGTGTGTCCCAGCAGTTCGTCGGACGAATAGCCCGTCAACGCGATGAACTTCTTGTTGACGCGGGTGATCGCTGCATGCGGCAAAGCCATGCAGGACGCTATCGGGCTCGCATCGAACATCTTGCGCGTCATGGCCTGCATCAGACGCAGTTGATGCTCCTGTGCCGGATCGCCACACGCCACCGTGATTGCAACTGGCTGTTCCCAGGCACGGGCCTGTGCCAGACGCGTCATCTCATTGCGTACGGAAGGAGCCAGCCGGTCCGGAACCTGTTGCTTGCTGATGCAGTCGCGCGCGCCCTGCTTGATCGCGAAGACTGCTGCGTCTTCACCGACGGCACCACAGACCAGGATCACCGGCAGGTTCGGGTACACCGATTGCACCTGGCGCAACACTTCCAGCCCATCCCATTGCGGCATGCGGTATTCGGCCACAACCACCTGCCAGGTGTCGGACTCCAGGGCCACGGCCAGCGACTGCGCATCTGCAACCCGCTCGTGACGTACGTCGAATCCGCCGCGCCGAAGCGCGAGCAAGATTTGCGCTGCTTCGCGGTCGTTGTGTGCCGCCAGCAGCACGCGAAGTCCAGGGTCGGCAGAGCGCACGAGTGGTTTGAGTTGTTCAGTTTGCATGGTGTCCACGTCAGCCCTTGGCATTGCGCTGCGCTTGCGTATCGCTCTGTTGTGGCATTTCGGCCTGCGAGTGCGCCTCGATCATGCGTGCGAGCATGGGCAGCAATTCGTCGACGAATTCGGACTTGCCGACGAAACCGGCGCCCATTTCCTGCGCCGCCGAGCGGTACTCCTGGTTGTCATGCATGGACAGGAAGACCAGTTGGGGTGCTTCGGGCGTTTGTCGAATGGCGCGGGCGAGTTCCAGTCCGTTCATGCCGGGCATGGCGATGTCCAGGATCACCAGGTCGATTTTTTGCCCCCTGGCATGGGCCAGTGCCGTTTTGCCATCGGACGCCTGGCCGACGATTTCCAGTCCCGGCAAGGAGTCCAGGAACTGCCGCACTGCTGCGATAAAGGTCTGGTTGTCGTCAACCAACAGAGTTTTCAATGGCATGGTCTTACTAACCTCCAATGCAGCAGCGGTGGGCCATGGCCAGCGCGTTGCAGGCACGAGTGGGCTGGCAGGGAATGACGACATGGGGTTTACTGTAGGCGTGGAGGGCGTTTTCGGCCATCCAGCCGACACCTGAGTTGGACCGGGGAAATGCCTGAGACCGACAAGCCGCAAGCTGCGCCCACGACAGCCGTTCCGGCATGCCGGGCCAGGCCATCTCTCAGCGCACGGGGATCAGCGGCGCGGCGTTCAGCTGTCGGGAGAAATCAGGCCGGCGCGCAAGGCGTAACGCACCAATCCGGCCACTTCGTGAATGTCGAGTTGCTTCATCAATTGACTGCGGTGCGTTTCGACGGTCTTGATCGACAGCTCGAGCCGGCGTGCGATGTCCTTGCTGCTGCTGCCCTCGGCGATCAACTGCAGGACTTCAGTCTGGCGTGGCGTCAGCACGCTGCCGGGCGACTCTTCCTCGCGCAGGCGCTGCACATAGTCACTAACGATGCCGCGCGATACCATGGGACTGAGATAGGTCTCGCCCCGGCGCACGGCCTGGATCGCCAGTTCCAGCTCAAGTGGCGCCGACTCCTTGAGCAGATAGCCGGTTGCGCCGCTGCGCAAGGCCTGGCGCACGTATTCCTCGTTTTGGTGCATCGACAGTATCAACACCGGAATATCGGGCCAGGATTTGTGGATGCGTGCGGTTGCTTCGAGCCCGTTGAGCCCGGGCATGGCGATGTCGCACAACACCATCTGAGGCTTCAGCTTGGCCACTTGCGCGAGCAGATCAAGCCCATCCGAGGCTTCGCCCACCACCTCGACATCGGGCAAGGATTCGAGCAGTTTGCGCAGACCCGCCCGAACCAGGACATGGTCGTCAGCCAGGAGGATGCGAATGCGGTTCACAGGGAGTTGTCGTCGCTCGGATGGGTCAGCTTGCAATATAGCCGAACCATGCAGCCTGCGCCGGGTTTTGACACGATTTCCAGCCTACCGCCGAGCAGGGTTGCGCGCTCGCGCATACCCAGCAAGCCGGCGCTGGCTCCCCTGATTGCCCGTTCTTGCATGGCCTGGACATCGAATCCGTCACCGTTGTCGGTGATGGTCAGTGTCAGATCGTTTCCGTCGACTTGCAGTTCGATGTCCACGCGCGATGCACGGGCATGGCGCAAGACGTTGGTGGTGGCTTCCTGGGCAATGCGATAGCAGGCGGTTTCGATGTCGGGGGGCAGGCGCGAATGCTCTTCCGACGAACGCACTTGCACGCTCACCCCGTCGCGCCGCCCGACCTGGGTTCCAAGCCAGCGCAAGGCCGGCATCAAACCCAGGTCGTCGAGCATCGAAGGCCGCAAGGCCAGGGACAGATCGCGCACGTGTTGCAGCGCGGCTTCGACGATGCGGATGTTCTCCTGCACAACGGATGCGGAATTCGCCGCTCCCACCCGTTGACCGGCTTGCAGGTTGATTTTGATGGCGGTCAAGGATTGGCCGAGTTCGTCATGCAGTTCATGCGCGATGCGCCGTCGTTCCGTCTCCTGGGTACGCAGCACCTGGGACGAAAGCGCCCGCAGTCGCTGTCGGCTGTCCATCAGCGCCGATAGCGCGGCCAGTTCCTGCGTCACGTCGCGCAGAGAAAACTGGATTGCCGGCGCACCGTCGAACGTGATGGGTGCGGCCTTTCCTTCGACCGTCATCAGGCTTCCATCGAGCTTGAAGTATTTGCGCTGGACCAGTTCCAGCGACTCGCCGCTCAGTACTTTCTCCATACGCGCCTTCGCCAGGGCATGTCCTTCAGGGGGAATCAGGGACAACACCACTTTGCCCAGCAGTTCAGCCGGCGTCTGTGCGCCAAAAACGGCACAGCAGGCCGGGTTGGCGAAGACGATTTTGCCGTCCTGAACCACGGCTATGCCCAAAGGGGTCCACTCCACCAGACTGCGAGAACGTTCATCGGCGGCGCGCAGTTGTCTTTCGGATTGCTCACTTTCGATGGGATGTCCCATCAATTGGGCGGCGCGTTCGATGACGGCGAGTTCGTCGGCTTGCGGGGCCCGGACATGGTCGAAATAGAACGCGACGGTTCCCAATACCTGCCCGGATGCGCTCTTGATCGGCACCGACCAGCAGGCGCGCAGACCATGGGCGAGCGCCAGATCCTTGAAGTCGAGCCACAAAGCATCGTTGGCGATGTCACTGACAAGCGCCGGCTCGCCGGTGAATGCCGCGGTGCCGCAGGATCCGACGTTCGGGCCAATGCGGACACCGTCGATTGCGTCCCGATAGGCCAGCGGCAACTTGTTGCCCGCACCGTGGTGCAGGTGCTCGCCGGATGCGTCGAGCAACAGGATCGATCCCATCATCCCCGGCACCAGTTGCTCATAGAGCGCCACAATTTGAGGTAGCAGATCTTCGATCGGCTGATGGCTGTTGAGCAATTGCAGCGACCTGCGCTCGGTCTCTTCGCGAAGCTCCAGCGATTTGCGCTGGCTGATGTCGTCAATCACACCTGTGCAGCGATACAGGCGCCCGCCAGAGTCGCGAATCGGGTAGGCCCTGGCATGCAACCAGCGTGGCTCCTTGCCGGCGCGGCATACGCGAAACTGCATGTCGTAGCTGCCGGTGACTGCCAAGCGGGTCTGGTTCATCAGGACAAGCTTCCGATCGTCAACATGGATTGATTCAAGCCAGGTCTTGGAACCGTCATCCATGGCCCTGGGCGCAAAGCCCAGCATGGACTCGAAGTTCGGGCTGGCGTACAGAATGCGCCGCACGCGCCCCGATTCAAGGTTTGCGAGCCAGAAGGTCTGGCTGACGGTTTCGGCCATCTGACGCATTAGCGCCTCGCTTTCGCGCAAGGAGATCTCCATCTTCACGCGCTCGCTGATGTCGCGCGCCAACACCACCACCCGGAAAACCTCGCCGCTGATCGAGGCTTTGCGCGCGCATGACAATTCGAACCAGTGAACGCCGTCCGGCAACATGAGCTGGTAGCGCTGGCCGCTCGAGTGACCGTGCGCTACCGCCAGCGTAATTCCCTCCATGATCGTGGCGACCGAATGTGGCGGCATCAGGTCGCGCACACGGGTACCGACCACGTCGACAGGTGCAACCAGCAACAGGTCAATGCGCGGTGAGTGATAGTCGTGGATTTCGCCTAGCGCGTCGACTTCGAACATCAGGTCGGGCAAGGCATCGAGTGTGGCCCGCAGTTGCGCTGCGCTGTGCGCCAGCGCGCGTTCGGCACGTTTGCGATCCCCGATGTCCAGCAGCATGGCCTGAATCGCAGCCTGGCCGTCAAACAGCGTCCTGCCAACCGATACCTGCACGTCCACGGCTTGTCCGTCAAGCGTCAGCACAACAATTTCCTCGACCACTTGCGTGGTCTCAGCCGACAGCCTCAGCCGGCTACGCCGCTCGGCCGACGAGAGGCGGAAACCAGGATGCGTCAGATCGTCGACGGCGTATCCCACCAGCGCCATCGGGTCGGACGCGCCGAAAAGCCGGGCCGCTGCCGGGTTCGCCATCACGATGTGATCGTCGATATGCACCACGATGGCATAGGGCGACAAATCCACCAGGCTGCGGTACTTTTCCTCGCTCTCGCGCAAGGCCCGTGTTGCGCGCACGCGCTGGGTCACGTCGCTGGCCGATATGACCAGCAGGTCGACCTTTCCGGCTGCGTCGTACAAGGGCTGCACGTTCATGTCCAGCGTCAGCATGGCGCCGTCTGCCATGCGGGTCACGATATCGAAGCGCGATGGCTGTCCTTCGGCCGCCATCAGCACCGCGTGGCGCAGTCCCAACTGGGTGTCGCTCGCATGGTTGAACCCATACAGTGCATACACCGCGACACCTGCCAGCGCCTCGCCGGCGCTACCGGCGGCTTGCCTGACAACCCGATTGGCCTCGACAATGCGCCCGTCTATGCCGGTGAGAATGACAAACACACTGGGCCCCAGGCCGTCGATCAGGCGACGCAGTTGCTGCTCGCGCAACACAGCTTCCTGCTCGGCCTTTTTGCGGTCGGTGATGTCGTGAAAATAAATCGTCAAACCGCTGGCAGATGGATAGATTCGGTTCTCGAACCAGCGGTCATACGGTGGGTAGTACTCTTCCGCAGTAATTGGCGTCTGCGTCGCCATCGCTTGCTCGTACAGCAGGTGGAACTTTTGCCCGCGCCCCTGCGGAAATTCGGTCCAGATGTGTTTGCCGATCAGATCCTGCGGCTTGCGGCCAAATATTTCTCCCGCGCGGATGTTGGCAAAGGTGTAGCACCAGTTCTTGTCCAGCGCGACATACGCGTCGGAGACGCGGTCGAGCATTTCTGCGCGTTCCAGTTCGGCGCGCTTTTGCTCGCTGACGTCGATGCGCACGCCAACCAGACGCGTGGCCTTGCCAGCATCGTCGCGTTCAATCACCCGAGCCGTGGTGTGGGTCCAGCGATAGGAGCCATCGGCATGGCGCAGGCGCAGCGTGTAGTCATAAGGGCCGGTTGCCGCAAGCGGGGATGATCCAGCGTGTTCAGCGATGTCGTGGTCGTCCGGATGCGCCAAGGCGCACCATTGCGCTGAGCTCACTTGCAAGGGGCCGGCATCCAGGCCCAGGCTTGAATAGTGGTTGGGCGAGACCGTCCACCAATCGTTTGCCAGCGTCCAGTCCCAGATCACCAGTCCTGCGGCGTCAGAAGCCATGGTCAGACGGGCGACGGCGAGCGCGGCCTGGTCGGTCGCGCGCCGATTCAGGTTGGATAGCCGACGCAAGCGCGAGAAGAAAACCAGTGCCACTGCACATGCCGCCGCCCAGAAGCCCAGCGCCAGGATGGCGTTTTGCCGCCAGGGGGCCAGCACCGCATCTTTGCCGATGCCAACCACCAGCACCATGGGCGTGGCAAGGTCCAGGCTGCGGTAGCTGAACAGCCGATGAATGCCGTCGTACGGTGTCGGCGATTCGAGCTCACCATGAGGCTGGCGCGGCAGGAGCTGGCTGAACAACAGGCCGTCAGCAAAGCTCTTGCCCATCACCACTTCTGCCATCGGACTGCGCATCAATAGCGTGCCATCGCGGTGGAACAGCACAGCTATGCTGCCGTCCTCAGTCAAGACCGATGACCATAGTTCGCTGAAATACTCTGGCACTACCGCCACCACCAGCACGCCGCGCAGGCTGCCGTCGGCATGGCGCAGCGGGCGCGCAGCGCTGACCAGCCAGCTGCCGACCGAGCGACTGCGCACCGGTTTGCCCAGGTAGAACTCCGTATCGGGTCGTTGCTGGTAGACCTGAAAATAGTCGCGATCAGCCAGACTGATGCCGATGTTGCCCTCGTCCGAATCGAACTCGATACGGCCCTGGGCATCCAGCATCCACATCGCACGAACAAAGGGCATGGTGCCAATCTCGGAGCTTAGCAATTCGCGCGCCGACGCCTGGTTGAGCCGACCGGCGGCTTCCAGATGTGCCAGGCGCACTGCGGCCAATTCCAGTCGCTGATCAATCGTCTGAACCGTGCGCGCGGTCTGTTCAGCCAGGATTCGCGCAAGAGAGGTTTTCTCGATCGCGGCGTTTGTCAGAGCCTCGGTGCGCAACCAGTAGAGCGAGGCCAATGTCAGCGCCAAGGACACGGCCAACAGGCCGGCCAACCACCACCCGTAGGCGGGATTGCCGCGACGGTTGTGCACGCCTTGCGACAGGGCGTCCGATTTGTTGGCTATTGGCTGATCAATGTCGCTCATGTCGGTTTGCTCGCCTTGGATCGGGCTTTGTGCAGAGTCCCAGGGTGCGATCCTAAAGCAGTTATTCGGGTTGCCGTTTTTTTGGGCGCGGGGCACAATGCCTGATCCCCCATACACACACGCTGATCGCGCCCTCAGGGCCGTCCAGTGTCGGCGCATGGATGAATCGGGGCTTTGACTCCGTAGTGCAAGAGCGATTACTCGACAAGGATTTGATGGCTGAGTTTGGCAATTGGCGCCGCTTGCGCTGCTTGTTGGCGGTGGCCTGCCTTTTCAACCGGGTGTTTGCGCGTGTGGCTACGGCGATGCGCCATTCGGCGCGCGCACTTTGGCTCGGCCTGGCGCTGGCCGCGGCATCCGCAGGCGCCCAGGTCCTGGCCCCGGCACCCGAGCTGAACCTGACGGATGCCGAACGAGCCTGGCTGGCGGCGCATCCGGTGATCCGCATCGGCGTCGATCCGGCCTATGCACCCTACGCCTTCATCGACTCCGCAGGTCAGCCCGCCGGTGTCGCCGCCGAAATCACCGAAATCGTGCGCCAGCGCCTGGGCATACGCCTGGAACTGGTGCGCGGCCTGAGTTGGCCGCAGATCCTGGAGGCGGCACGCAAGCGTGAGCTCGACGTCATCACCACAGCGAGCTACCGGCCGGAGCGCGAAGCCTACCTGGTGTTCACGAAAAATTACCTGCAAACGCCGCTGGTGGTGATGACGCGCACGCTAGTGCCCCCGCTGCGTGACGTGCAGCAGCTCGCGCTCCAGCGCGTGGCGCTGGTCCAGGGATACTCGTCGACCAAGCTGGTGCAGGCCCGGGTGCCGGCGATCGAATCCGTGCTGGTCGATACGCCGCTGGCCGGCTTGCTGGCGGTCTCCAATGGCAGCGCCGACGCCTATGTCGGCGTGCTCGGCATCAACACCTACCTGGCCGCGCGCAACGGCATTTCCAACCTGACGGTGAATTCGCTGTTCGATGCGGACAACGCGCAAGCCTACGGTGTGCGCAAGGACTGGCCGGAACTGGCGGGCTTGCTGCAAAAGGCGCTCGATTCGATCAGCGCGCAGCAGATGCAGCAGGTATTCGCGCGCTGGATACCGGTTTCGGTGGAGTCGCTGAGCGCGCGCGCTTCGGTGGTCAACGCGCAGGCGCGCGCGCGCGTTGCGGCGATGGGCGAACTGCGCGTCGGTTTGCGCCGCATCCAGCCGCCGCTCAATTTTGTCGACGACAAGGGCCAACTCGCCGGCCTGTCGGCGGATACCCTGGCCTGGTTGTCGAACAAGACCGGCATGCGCACGCGTTTCGTCGACACAAAGGATTGGCCGAGCCTGCGCGCCGCATTTGATGCCGGGGACGTCGATCTGGTAATGGCGGTCGATCGCGCTTCGGGCATGGCCGAAAACACCCTCAGCGACCCCTATTATGTTTCGGCGCTGGGCGTCTTCGAGCGCAAGGGCGACGTGTTCCTGGGCAGCGTCGGCGATCTGCTCGACCGACGCGTGGCGGTACGCGCCGGTGGCTATGCCGAGGACGTGCTGAGACACTTTCCACGTATTCTGCTCACACCCTACCCCGACACATTGGACGCCGCCCAGGCGCTGCGCGATGGCAAGGTGGATTTCCTGGTGGGCGAGACCAGTGCGGCCTTCAAGACCATCGAGGGCAGCAGTCTGGTCGACCTGCATTTCGCGTCATCACTCAACGAGGCACCGATTGCGCTGCGCATTGCGGTCAATCCGCGGCTCCAGGGGGTGCGCCAGATGCTCAATGCCGCACTGGGCGATATGTCGATAGACGAGGCAACGACCATCCGCAGGCGCTGGGTCGGCTCGCCGGTGCCGACGCCGCCCTTGGTTTCACGCCCGGTGCTGATTGGTGGCATGGTACTGCTGCTGCTGGTATTGCTGGGCTACGCCGCCTTTTATGGCTGGAATCAGGTTTTGCGGTTCGAGATCGGAGAGCGCAAGAAAATCGCGACCGAGCTCAGCCAGATCCGGTTGCTGCGCGAGCGTGACGAGCGCCAGTTCCGCCAGATGGTCGACGCCTCGCCGAATGCCCTGGTCATGGTCGACAAGGACGGCACGATCACCCGAGCCACCCAGGCGATCGAGTCGATGCTGGGTTATACCCATGAGGAACTGCTGGGCCAAAGCGTGGAGATGCTGGTGGCCGATTCGATGCGGGGTGGGCACCGGGAGTCACGTGCGCAGTACGAGCGGACCAGCCTTCCCCGGGTGATGGGGCTATCCCGATCCGTGCAAGCGCAGCACAAGGACGGCCACCTGATTCCGGTCGAGGTGCGACTCAACCCGGTCGCAATCGGCGGCGACGACTTCGTCCTCGCGTCGCTGTTCGACCTCAGTGACAGGGTAAAGGCCGAGGACGACCTGCGGCTGGCCAACGAGATGCTGTCGGAGCGTGCCCAGGAGTTGCTGATCGAAAAGGACAGGGCACTCGCAGCCGACCGCGTCAAGTCGCATTTTTTGGCGACCATGTCGCACGAGCTTCGTACGCCGCTCAATTCCATCATCGGTTTCACCGGCGTGCTCCGGCAGAAGCTGGCCGGCCCTTTGACCCCGGAGCAGGACAAGCAGCTGGGCATGGTGTCGGGCAGCGCGCGCCATCTGCTGGCGCTGATCAACGACGTGCTCGATATCTCCAAGATCGAGGCCGGCGAGCTCAAGGTGGAGCTGGCACCAGTCGACCTGCGCGCGGCGATCGACGCCGCCGTTGGCGTGGTGCAACCGCTGGTCGGAAAAGAAGGGCTTGTGCTGCGCGTGGCGCGCAGCTGCCGGCGCAGGTGCCGGTCAGCGCCGACCGGCGCCGGGTCGACCAGATCCTGCTCAACCTGCTGAGCAATGCCATCAAGTTCACCGCCACAGGCGAGGTGGGCGTGGCGCTCGAGCAGCGCCAGGACCGGGTCTGCGTGCATGTCAGCGACACCGGCCCAGGCATCAGGAGCACGACATGGCCGTGATCTTCGAGCCGTTTCGCCAACTCGACGGCGGCCTGTCGCGCAGCCACGAGGGCACCGGTCTCGGCCTGGCGATCTGCCTGCGCCTGGCTGAAATGATGGGCGGCGAGATCGAGGCGCGCAGCGCGCCGGGCAAAGGGCAGTACATTCACGCTATGCCTGCCACTGATTGCGAGACATGACCACCGCGCCACGCATCCTGCTGATCGAGGACAACGAGCAGAACCGTTATCTGGTCAGCTTCCTGCTCGAGCAGCACGGCTGTCAGGTGACCCATGCCGGCGACGGCGCCAGCGGCCTCGCACTGGCCGAGGCCGGCAACTTCGACCTGATTTTGCTTGACATCCAGTTGCCGGTGATGGATGGTCACGAAGTCGCCCGGGCGCTGCGCAAGCTGGTTGCCTTGCATGCCGTCCCGATCGTTGCGGTCACCTCGTACGCGATGGCGGGCGACAAGGAACGCATTCTGGCCGAGGGCTGCAATGGCTACCTGGAAAAACCGATCGACCCGGACACTTTTGTCCGCGACGTGATGCGTTTCATTGACAGAGAACCCGCGGGGGGCGAGCCATGAGCACGATTCTGGTAGTCGACGATCACGAAGAGAATCTGTACTTCCTGCAGGTGTTGCTCAAGGGCCATGGTTTCAGCGTCGTGACGGCGCACCATGGAGCCGAAGCACTGGCCCTGGCACGCCAGAGTCCGCCGACGCTGGTGGTATCCGACCTGTTGATGCCGGTCATGGATGGCTTTACGCTGATGCGCCACTGGAAGGTCGACCCCCTGCTCAAGGGCATTCCGTTCGTGGTCTACACCGCAACCTATGTCGAGCCGCAGGACGAGCGTCTGGCGCTCGATTTGGGCGCCGATGCCTTCATAATCAAGCCGGCCGACCCCACGGTTTTCCTGGCGCGCATTCGCGATGTGCTGGACCGGGCCATGCGTGGCGAGCTGACGCCGGCGGCCAAACCGGCGAGCGACGTGCCGGCGGTCTTGCGCGAGTACAACGAAGTGCTGATTCGCAAGCTCGAAGAGAAGGCGGAGCAGCTCGAGAGTACCAACCAGGATCTCGAGAGCGACGTGGCGCGGCGCAAGAAGGTGGAAGCCGCGTTGCGCGAATCCGAGCGGCAGATGCGCGCCTTGTCACGGCGCCTGATCGAGACCGAGGAGCGCGAGCGGCGCAACATCAACCGGGAACTGCACGACCGGGTCGGGCAGAGCCTGTCGGCGCTGCAGCTCAACATCAAACTTGTAGTAGCCACACTCGGGCCGGATCAGGCAGAGCGGGTCGGGGCACGACTGGCCGACAGTCAGAAGCTGCTCGATGAGATCATGCAGAACGTGCGCGACGTGATGGCCGACCTGCATCCGCCGGCGCTCGAGGCCTACGGTTTGTGGCCGGCGCTGCGCACCTATTGCCACACCTTTGCAGCCCGAACCGGCGTGGCGGTCGAACTGCACGGCGATGTGCCGGACACCCGCCTGCCGTCGGTGGTTGAGCTGGCGCTGTTCCGCGTGGTGCAGGAGGCGTTGGCGAATGTGGTCAAGCACGCGAAGTCGAGCCGGGTCGAGCTCAGCCTGGCGCTGGCGGGCGGCAAGCTTTGTGTCACGGTGCGTGACGATGGTGTCGGCTTCGAGCCGGGCGCCGCGAGTGGCGAGCGCTCCAACTGGGGGCTGGCGATCATGGGCGAGCGCGCGCAGGCGGTCGGTGCGTCGCTCACGGTGCAGTCTGCTCCGGGCCAGGGTTGTACGGTGCGGGTCGAGGTGTCGACGGAGGCGCGATGATCGACTACAAGCCCTTGCCCGAGCCCGTGCCACGCAGCACATGCGCGGCGGACGGAGAGCCTGCGCAGACCTGCATTCTGATTGTCGATGACCACGAACTGATGCTCAGCGTGCTGCTCGATTTCGTGCGCCAGACGTTCCCGGAATTTGCCGTGGCCAGCGCCAATAACGGCGCGCAGGCGCTGGCGCAGGTGCAGCAGTTGCTGCCGGCGCTGGTGTTGATGGACGTGCACTTGCCCGACGCCAATGGCATCGAGCTGATCAGCCAGTGCCGCGAACTGCACCCGACGATACGGGTGATCGTGCTGTCGCATTCGCTCGGGCTGGCCTACGAAGAGCATGCGCGCAGAGCCGGAGCCTGCGGCTATGTCGTCAAGGACCAGGCGTTTTCCGAGCTGGAGCCGGCGATCCGCGACGCGCTGGGACTGGGCGGAGCGCGCGGCGGTTGATCGCCCCGGCGCCGTGGGGACCGGACGGATCAAAGGGCGCCTGCAGCCTGCGCGGTGATTTCGTAAGAGCGCAGTCTATGCGTATGGTCGAACATCTGGCAGGCGATCATGAGTTCGTCGGCGCCGGTGCGTTCCACGAACGCCTGGATGCGCGCATGTACCGTCTCGGGCTTGCCGATGGCCGAACACCCCAGCACCTCGTCGAGCATGGCGCGCAGCGGCCCTTGCAGCCCTTGGTAGAAGCCCTCGACCGGCGCTGGCAACTGTGCCGGGCGGCCGCTGCGCAGGTTGACAAAGGCCTGCTGCATGGCGCTGGCACGAAACCAGGCCTCCTCGTCGGTGTCGGCGGCAAACACGTTGAAGCCGAGCATGACATAAGGCCGGTCCAGCTGGGCCGAGGGTTTGAAGCTGCTGCGGTATAGGGCGATCGCGTCCATCATCTGCGCCGGCGCGAAGTGCGAAGCAAATGCATAGGGCAGCCCCAGGGCCGCGGCGAGCTGGGCGCCGTAACAGGCTGGAGCCCAGAATCCAGATCGGCACCTTCAGGCCCGTTCCGGGAACGGCGCGCACCGTCTGGCGCGGGCTGTCGGACAAGAAGTCCATCAGCTCGACCACGTCCTGCGGGAACTCGTCGGAGCTGGCCTGCAGGTTGCGCCGCAGCGCCTGGGCCGTGCGCGGGTCGGAGCCCGGTGCGCGGCCCAGGCCCAGGTCGATGCGGCCCGGAAACAGCGACTCCAGCGTGCCGAACTGCTCGGCGATGACCAGCGGTGAATGGTTGGGCAGCATGATGCCGCCTGCGCCGACCCGGATGCGCGTGGTGGCGCCGGCCACATGGGCGATCAGCACCGCCGTGGCGGCGCTCGCGATGCCGGGCATGCCATGGTGCTCGGCCAGCCAGAAGCGCCGGTAGCCCCAGGCCTCGGCATGCTGCGCCAGGTCGCGGCTGTTGCGAAACGACTGCGCGGCGTCTGCTGCCTTCGGTGATGGGCGAAAGGTCAAGAACGGAGAGGGGGATCATGGACATCAGGCAATGAAGGGGGCAGGTGTTTCGGTATATTGTGCGCGCGGTCGGTCGTGTGCTGCCGCTGCGTGGCCTGTTGCAAGGCTCAATAGAATGGTCTTTCAACAGATACCGAGGAATCAATCCCATGAAAGCAAGCTGGCACGGCGTCGTGGTCGCGCAAAGCGACGACACGGCAGTGGTCGAGGGCAACCACTATTTCCCGATGGCATCGCTGGAGCGCAAGTATGTGACCTTCAGCAACCACAAGACCATGTGCAAATGGAAGGGCGAGGCCAGCTATCTGTCGCTGCTCGTCGACGGCGAAATGTTGCCGGATGCAGCCTGGTTCTATGCCAATCCGAATCCCGATGCCGAAGAGATACGCGACCGGGTCGCGTTCGGCAATGGCGTGAAAATCGAAGCGTGACGCTGCCGGCTGAGCCGGGCGCGCGGCGCAATACCCTGGTGCTGACGTTGCGTGCGCGAGGATTTCAAGGTGACAATGGTATGAGCTGAATCAACTGGCATTCGGGTTCAGCAGCCACACTCGAATTGTGCAATCAACAAGGAGACTCGCCATGTTCAAACATATCCTGGTTCCCATCGACGGTTCACCGACCTCTGAACTGGCGGTCGAAAAGGCCATCGGTCTGGCCAAGGCGTTCGACAGCGCGGTGACCACGATCTATGTGGTCGATCCGTATCCGTTTACCGGGGTTGGCGCCGATTTTGCGTACGGGCAAGGCCAGTACCTGAATGCGGCCAAGGCCCATGCGACCGATTCGCTGGCCGGTGCGCGCAAGGCCATGGAGCAGGCCGGTGTCAAGGTCACCACCGCAACCGTCGAGGCCCATTCTCCCTGGCGCGGAATTCTGGAGGCTGCCGAGTCAGCCGGTGCCGACCTGATCGTCATGGGCTCGCACGGACGCAGCGGCATCGAGAAACTGGTGCTGGGCAGCGTGGCGCAGCGCGTGGTGTCGCACACCAAGTTGCCGGTGCTGCTGGTTCGGGTCTAGCCCGACTCCAGTGACCGTTGTTTTCGACCTGGGCGCCGTACTGCTGCGTTGGCAACCGGTAGACCTGGTGGCGCGCTTGTTGCCCCAGTATGCTTCGACCCGGGATGCAGCAGAGCAACTGGTGGGGCGCATTTTTGAGGGACTGCATCCGGGTTCCACATGGGCGGAGTTTGACCGGGGACGGATCGAGCCTGGCGCGCTGGCCATGCAGTTGGCCGCAAAAACGGGGGTGCGCGCGGACCACCTTCTTGACTTCATTCACGCCATTCCCGATGAACTGACGACCAAGCAGGACACGGCGGCCTTGCTACCGCGCTTGCTGGCGCACGGCCACCGATTGGTGTATTTGTCGAACATGCCGCTGCCTTACAGCGAACGGCTGTTGCGCGAGCGCGACTTCTTTCAGTACTTTGAAGACGGCGTTTTCTCGGCGGTGGTTGGACTGGTGAAGCCCGAACCAGCGATATTTGCCCACGCGGAATCGGCGTTGAAGCTGACACCACACAACACGGTATTTGTCGACGACAACTTGCACAACGTCATGGCGGCGCGTGAGCGGGGCTGGCAGAGCATACAGTTTGTCGATGCAGCGCAATGCGAGCGTGACTTGCAAAATGCAGGTTGCCTGGCGCATGCATTGTCCGAAGTCGGCGCGGGACGCACCCCGCTTTGACCGGCTCTTCGCGTCCTTTCGGGGGGGGCGGGTTGCCAGTGCTGCTGGTTCAGGCCTGACGCTCTGCAGTTGACGGCTGTAGCACGGCTGCGGCGCAGGTAGGCCCATCCCTTGTTGGACCAGACCAGGCTATGCAGTAGTAGATATAATTAGCACATTTACTAATCATTAAATTTTGAACTTAAATGTAATGATTTCTTCGGTTCCCCAACAATGGCACTTTCCCCGCCCGGCCCTGGCCCAAGCATATCTATCGTCGCTTAATTTGGGGCTCTCGAGTGCCCGCGGCTTGTTTGCCAGGCGGCGCATGGGGAAGACTGAATTTCTGGTACAGGACTTCATGCCCGCCGCTCATGCCAGCGGGTATACCTGTGCTTACGCGAACCTATGGGAACTGAAAAGCGACCCCGCTACGGCGCTGGTGTCAGCGCTGCATAAAGCGATTGAGCCCAAGAGCTTCGCCAAGATCTGGGAACGGTTAAACACACCCCTTTCGAAAATCAAGGCATCTGGCAAAGTCACCGGTTTGGCTGAGGCGGGCGTCGAAGCGGACCTTGAAAACCGACACAGTATTGCAGGTACGCTACTCATGGAGGCGATGACCGAGTTCGACAAATCCAAAAAATTGGTCGTGCTCATCATCGATGAGGCGCAGGTTTTGGCTACTGCTGAGAATTCCGTCTTCGCGCATGCGTTGCGCGCCGCACTGGACATCCGAAAGGAGCGTCTGAAAGTGCTTTTTGCCGGCAGTTCGGAGACAACTTTACGTCGCATGTTTGGCCGGGCATCGGAGCCGTTTTACAACTGGGCGGCGCTGGAACCCTTTCCACTTCTTGGCCGCGAGTTCGTCGAATCCATGGTGGATAAAGCTGCCCGGATATCGCGGGCTCCGCTACCTTTGGCGGACGCGTTGGCTGCATTTGATGCCCTGAAGCAAACACCGCTGTTTTTCCGTGACTATCTGGACAGATACCTCACGCATCCCTTCGAGGGACCCCAGGGCGCACTGGACTTCACGAAGGCAAAGGTTTTCAATGATGTCGAATTCGAGAAGCAGTGGAAGGACCTGCTGCCGGCTGACCAGCTGTTGCTATCGCTGATCGCCCGCAGCACGCCCGACTTGCAAGGAGCAGATGTGCGCGCCGCAGTGGGAACAAGCTTGGGACTTGAAAAGCCCGTAACTGCAAGTGCAGTTCAAAACTCGCTGCGCCGACTGACGGACAAGGGTCTTCTTACCCGAATTGACAGGGGCATCTACCGCTTCGAGGACGAGGCGTTTGCCGACTGGGTACGACATCAAGATTGACGCGAACAGTCTTGTCGATTCGTCGGCCGGCACAGGTTCAGCCGCACTGCCCGACAAACCCGCAGGCGGTGCAGAAGTCGCAGCCGTCCTTCTTGATCACCGTGGGGTTGCCGCATTCCGGGCAGGGGCGGCCAGCCAGGGTGCGTGCCGTCGCGCCCACCGGACGGGTTTTCCAGCACGCCCATTTCGCGCACCGGAAAACCTTCCTCGTCGAGCACGCCCAGCATGGCGTAGCGGTGGATGATGAGCCGCGCCATGTAGGCCACGGTCGACGGCCAGACCTGCTGGCGTCGCTCGCCTGGCACGAAGGCCATGAAGTGGCCCAGGGGTTCGGCGTAGTTGAGCAGCTTGCGCAGTTTCATGCCGATCCAGGCCGGGTCGATGACGCGCATGTCCAGTGACAGCAGGCGCGCCAGGCCGTCGAACGCGCGCGGGTAGTTGCCGGAGAAACCCACGGCGCAGGGACGCGTCACCGATGGCCCGTCGTGTTGCGGCAGCGTGATCTCCTTGAGCGTGAGCGTGAAGCGTTCACCGGTGGCCGGATTGTCGACGTCGACCGCCCAGGCCAGCGTGCCGCTGGTGCCGGTCATGGGTTCTTCGCGGCTGAACATGGCATCCAACACCGGCGTGCCGCCGGCCTTGCCGTTCAAGGCCCCGAGTTGCTCGCAGCGCCAGCGAATCACCGCCGCCGTGGCTGCGACAACGCCGGGGAACAGGCGCTTCTCGCCACTGGGCGGAAACGGCATCTCGAAGCTGCGCTCTTCGGCCACGGTGGCCAGCACGTCGAGCTTGAGTTCGAGCCAGGCCGCGTCGTTGGCGCGCAGGTCCATCGACAGGCTCTTGGCCAATGCGCCCAGGCCGCGCGGCTGCTCGGCGCCGTTGACCCAGACCTCGAACGGACGCGGCGCTCCGCCCTCGGTCGCGGCCAGTTCGCCGACAAACAGCGCGAAGTCGCCGAACGGGTGGTGCACCATGAAGGTCCAGGCCGGATTGCCGGCCGGCAGTTCCGGCCGACCGGGCCAGCGCAGCGACGACAACACCGGCGCCGGCAGCCGCTCAAGCGCGAGCCGGCGATTGGTGTCGGCTGATCTGCAGCGGTTGGTGCCGGCGCATCGGTGTGCAATACGGAGCCCAGCACGCTGTTCGGCCGGTAGGTCGCCAGGCCCTTGAGGCCGGATTTCCAGGCCTGCAGGTACAGGTCCTGGAAGTCGGCATAGGGGTAGTCGGCGGGCACGTTCACGGTCTTGGAGATCGCCGTGTCGACATACGGCGCGACCGCCGCCACCATCGCGGCATGGGCCTGTGCGCTGAGTTCGAGCGCGGTGACGAAGGCCGGCGGCAAGGCGGTGTCTTCGCCATGCAGGTGGCGGAACAGACGCCAGGCATGGTCTTGCACCGCGTATTCCTTGAAGCTGCCGTCGGGCATGCGTTTCTTGCGCGAATAGGTCCAGCTGAACGGCGGGTTCGATGCCGTTGCTGGCGTTGTCGGCAAACGCCAGGCTGATGGTGCCGGTGGGCGCGATCGACAGCAGGTGCGAGTTGCGCAAACCGTCGCGCCGGATGCGATCTTTCAAAGCCGGCGGCAGGCGCGAGGCAAAGCTGTGCCCGCTCAGGTACAGGTCGGCATTGAACAACGGGAACGCGCCGCGCTCAATCGCCAGCGCATGGGATGCGGCGTAGGCCGCGTCGCGCAGTGTGCGGCTGATATGCGTGGCCATGGAGCGTGCCGCGTCGCTGTCGTAGTGCAGGCCGAGCATGACCAGTGCATCGCCCAGGCCGGTGAAACCCAGTCCGATGCGGCGCTTGTTGCGTGCCTCGTCGTGTTGCTGCGGCAGCGGCCAGACCGTGATGTCGAGCACGTTGTCGAGCATGCGCGTGGCCACCGCGGCCAGCTCGGCAAAGCCGGCATCGTCGAAGCTGGCGACTTCGGGCTGAACGGATCGCGCACGAACCGCGTCAGATCGATGGAGCCCAGGCAGCAGCAGCCGTAGGGCGGCAGCGGTTGTTCGCCACAGTTGTGCACCATGAATCCATTGGCGTCAAAGGCGTGGATGTGCTCGACGGTGACGTCGAACACCGCTTCCTCGCCATCGGGCGTGATCGACTGTACACTGGGCGTGAAACGCTCTGCGTTCAAGGCGCGCTGGTAGCTTTGCAGGCGCTGCTCCAGTCGCTCGGCCTTGGCCGTGTCCTCGAAGCCGATGCGCTCGGAAAAAACCGCCAGGTTGTCGCCACTGATGACCAGCTCATGCAGCGACTGTGTTGGATAGTCGCGCATCCCGCCCCGGCCATCGGGCAGCGATGACACCAGCAGGGGCTTGCGGTCGCGGTAGATGGTGCTGGCGATACCCAGCCGCAGCAGCATGCGTTGCGCGGCTTCCAGCGCCGGCAGATCCACCTGGGTCAGCCGGACACTGACGCCTTTTTCCTGGCTGCCCTGCACCGAACCGTCGGCGTCGAACAGGCCACGCAACAGGCCACGGCAGAAGTCAGATGATGCCGCCTCCATGGCCGGTGTGATCGTCTTGCGGCCTGGTGCGGCGCCCAGCCCCAAGGCCAACTTGCGCAGCGCGGCCGAGGCCAGTCGGAACTCGCCACGGCCAGACACCGCGCGCTGCCAGCCGCGGAAGTCTGCGCGATGGGGCAGGGTCATGGCCGCCAACTCTGCCGCGCGCATGATGCCGCCGGCGCTGTGATCGAATGCGGCCGGCGCGCCGCTGATCGCGCGCAACTCAGGCGCCCAGGCCGACAACACCGCCTTGTCGCTCTTGAGTGTTCCGTCGCCGATCAGCAGCCCGATCAGATAACCTTCGGCCTCGTTGTGCGGACCTTCCCAACCCGGGGCACTGCGGTGGTTTTGCAATACCAGTTCATCGCCGTCCTTGAAGTTGTGCGACCGTAGTCCAGGCGCTCTCGATGAGGTAACGCGTCTTGCGTGTCACGCGGCGCACCGGATGGTCGGCCGTGAGCCGCAAAGCGTGCCCTTCGCGCGTGCGCAGTGCGAACACCGGTTTCACACCGGTCTGGAAAAACCCTTCGGATTCGCGTGCGGTAGGACTTGCCGTCGACCAGGGCCATGAAGGGCCGTCCGGTCAGCTCGGACACCTGGCGGGCGCCGTCGCCGGTCATGACCCAGGTGTCAGCCGTGACGCAAGGATTCGTGCGTTGCAATCGTCTCGCAATACTGCAGGTTGTTGTCGTCGTTGATGCGGTCCAGGAACAAGCACGCCGGGCTCGGCATGGTCGTAGGTGGAGCGCATGATCTGGTCCCACAACACGCGCGCGGGCAGCTTGCGGTAGACCCAGTAGGGCGGCCTTCGGCCGGGGTCACGGCATAGGCGCCGGCCTCTTTTTGCGCGATGCCGGGTTCGGCGCGGTGCACCAGCTCGACCTCGCCGTCGGCCTGCACCGCCTGCATGAAGGCGTCGGTGACGCCGACCGAGAGGTTGAAGTTGCTCAAGCCGCCCGGTGTCCTTGGCGCGGATGAACTCCTCGATGTCCGGATGGTCGCAGCGCAACACGCCCATCTGCGCGCCGCGCCGCGCGCCGGCCGACTCGACGGTCTCGCAGGAGCGGTCGAACACGTGCATGTAGCTCACCGGGCCCGAGGCGCTGCTGCGCGTGCTGCCGACCCAGGCGCCGCGCGGGCGGATGCGCGAGAAGTCGTAGCCGACGCCGCCGCCCTTGCGCATGGTCTCGGCCGCCTGGGTCAAGCGCGATATAGATGCCGGGATAACCGTCGTCGTCATGGGCGATCGAGTCGCCCACCGGTTGCACAAAACAGTTGATCAGCGTGGCAGACAGGTCGGTGCCGGCGGCCGACTGGATGCGCCCGCCGGCAGAAAGCCGCTCTTGCAGTGCCTGCAGGAAGCGCGCCTCCCAATGCGCCCGCTGCGCCGGTTCCTCGGCCTGGGCCAGCGCCCGGGCAACCCGCTGGTTCACGTCGGGAATCGACTTTTCGCCGTCCTTCGCGTACTTCTCCAGCAGCACTTCGTCGCTGATCGATTGCGCCGTCAAGGTCGTGGGCTGTTGGGTGGCGGATTTCGTTTTGGACATGGTGGTGATCGGGTTCTCGGGAATCGTTGTTCGGGCCGGCGTTGCCAGTGTGCAGTATCTTATCGTGGCAGCATAAGCTGCATCGTCCGTGCATCATTTGATGCGGGACAATGCAGGAGCCATCCCGTACCGATGGCATGATGTCTTTTTACCTTCATTGAGAGCCGCGCTTCTGTGCGGACCATGCCCATGGAAATTTCCAGCTTCAACGATCTGCTGACCGCCGCGCGCCAGCAGGAGCAGCCCCAGCGCCTCTTGTTTGTGTTCACCGCCGCCGAGTTGGACCCCGACAGCACCGAGGCCCAGCGGCGTGACTTCGAGGCCGGCCACGGCGGCGCCCTGGTACCGGTGATGACCGCCGATAAGTCGCCTGACGAACTGGTCGATTTCGCGGCCCTGGAACAGGAGTCGCGGCAGTTTGGCAAGGCCTGGTCGGTGGTGTTCGTGGCGGCTTTGTCGGGGCGCGCAGGTGTTGCGCCCGGCGATGCCGATGTGGCCCAGGTCTTGACCCGCATGACCGACGCCATCAAGAGCGGTGAACTGGCCGGTTTCATCCCGTTCGACCAGGAAGGCCATACCGTCGTATTCGCCTGAGCGCAGCCCGGCGCGCGACAAGGCGCCACGCCTGCGCTCAGGCCAGGCCGAGCGTGGCCGAGCGGCTGATCGCCACAGCCACGATATACAGCACGGTCAGCAGTGCGGCGCCAAACAGCACGGCCTGTTGCGCGCGTGGCCGTCCGTGTTTGAATGCCATGCTGCCCAGCACGATATACAGCAGCAAGGCGAGGACCTTGGCCGTGAGCCAGTTCTGTGCCAGCGGGTATTGGTGGCTGTAAAGGCTCAGTGCGATCGCCGCGGTCAGCAGGACCGTGTCGTTGACATGCGGCACAACCCGCAGCAGGCGCCAGCGGCGCCAGTCGACGCCGGAGAACTGCAACACCCCGCGCAGCAGGAACAGGCTGATACTGATGCTGGCGCAAGCCATGTGCACCAGGCGAATATCGGCGTAGGACATTGGAATGCGTTGGTGTTGCCCGCCGCTGCGTACAGCGCGCGGGCGTCAGGGCCCGGGCTTCAGGCTGCGGTCGGCAGACTTGCTGGTGCTGTCAATTCGCCCGTGAGCAACTTGTGCAACAACTCGCGCACGCTGCGGATCTGGTCGCCGAACGGGAGTGCCCCGGCGCCGCGGAAAAACAGCCCCTTGCGTGTGTCGCCGCGCAGGGCCGCGGCCAGCTGGTTGTCGATGCAGAACTGACCCCATTGGTCGAAGCCGTCGCGCAGGCCGCACTGGGCCAGGCAGTCGAAGTTCTTGGTGCAGCGGGCCTTGGGGTGGGCCACCGCCTGCAGCTTGGATTCGAGTTTCAGATAGGCATTGAGCCAGGGCGTGCGCACCGCCCGGGCTGGCAGGCCGGCGACGCTGGTGAACTCCACCAGCGCATCATCGGTGGCCTCGGCCAGCACGCGTTTGAAGGCCAGATCGGCATCGCCTTCTTCGGTCACGGCAAACGGTGTGCCCAGCTGCACTGCCGCCGCACCCAAGCCCTGCAGGCGCTGGATGTCGGCCTGGCTGCGGATGCCGCCGGCGGCGATCAGTGGCACCGTGTTTTCGATGCCGGCGTTGCGCAGGAAAGCGCGCGCCTGCGGAATGACGTTTTCGAACTCGAATCGCGGGTCGTTCAGGTCGGCGATGCTTGCCGCCCCCAGATGACCGCCTGCCAGACGCGGATGTTCGATCACGATGGCGTCGGGCAGGCGCTTCTTGCGCTCCCATTTGCGCACCAGCAACTGCACGCCGCGTGCGTCCGACAAGATGGGAATCAGCGCCGTACGCGGGTGGTCACGCGCCAGGTCGGGCAAGTCCAGCGGCAGGCCGGCACCTACGACGACGGCGTCGATGCCGCATTCGAGCGCCCGCGTGATGGACGGGCCGTAGGCGGTGACGGCGCGCATCACGTTGACCGCGAGCAGGCCGCGACCGGCGGCAGTCTTGCGCGCCAGGCGGATCTCACGTTCGAGTGCCTGCAGATTGACTGCGTCGATGGTGTCCTTGGCAGCAGCGCCCGGAGCCAGGCCCAGGGTGCGCTCCATCAGATCCGGATGATGGCGGCGCAAGTCGACGGACGAGATGGTGCCGACGCCGCCCATGGCTGCCACACTGCCGGCCAGCCGGTGTGCCGAGACACCGATGCCCATGCCGCCCTGGACCACCGGCAACAAGACCCGGCCCAGTAGCGTCAATGCCTGCAAGCCGCCGCGCTGCAACCAGCTGGCACATTCCGGGTCAATCGGGTGGGGCTTTTCGAATGGGGCAGGGGAAAAGACAGGCATGTAGGCAGTCCGGGCGAGCGAACGCCAAAAATAGCGACGGCCGAGTATACCGCCGCCTCCGCTATGCCGGGGTTTTGGCCATGTCCGCCGGATGGCCTTGCGGCACGGTCAGCGTTCGGCAATGTAGTGTTGCATGCTGACCGTTTCGCCTGCCAGCAGGAAGGCGCGCACCTGCGACTCCAACTCATGATCGGCCATGGTGGCGCGCGCGCGCTGGTGCAGGTAGTCGGCCCAGGAGGTCACGATGAAGCGTTCGACAAAACGCTGCGGGTCGGCCAGATCGCGGTAGATGCGCCAGAAGGTGGCGCCGTCGCGCCGGCGCGGCGCGCGCAGCTGGCTGATGGCGCTGAGAAAGTCGTCGGTGTTTTGCGGGTCGATGCGGTAGGCCATCTCGACCGCGATGGGGCCATCGGCGGGGTCGGGCTCCTTGTCCAGGAACAGATCCTGCAAGGACGGTGTCACCGGCGTCACGTCGCGCGCGTCTCCCATGCGCAGCGGAAATTGGCGTGCCAGCAGCGGTCCGGCTGCCATGCACGCGGCCGCGATGCACAAGGCCACGGTCAAGCCGGCGAGGTCGGACAGGGCGCCCCAAAAGGCCGAACCCAGGGCAAAGGCGCCGAGCGCGGCCAGCGTGTGCATGGCCACGGCCCGGGCCCGCACCCAGGGCGGCACGCTGGTCTGCGTGGCGGTGTTGAAGGTCGACATCACCGCCATCCAGGCGCCGCCACCGACCACCAGCGCCAGGTATACCGGCAGATGCCAGCGCGACAGCGCGGCGATCAGCATCACCAGCGCGTAGGCGACGCAACCGGTGGTGACCAGGGCTTCGAGGCCGAAGCGGGCGCGCATCTTGCCGATCAGGCTGCCGGCAAGCACCGCCCCGGCGCCCATGCAACCCATCATCAGGCCGAAGCCCCCGGCTCCCAGGCCGAGCTGGCGTTGGCCGATGATGGGCAGCAAGGCCCACAAGGCCGAGCCGGCACCGCTGTACGCGGCAGCGCGCACCAGTTGCGCCAGCACGGTATGCGAGTGCCAGGCGAAGCGCAGGGCGCTGAGCATGCCACCCCACAGGCGTTCGGCTGGCAGTCGCGTGGGCGGGTGGGGGGCAGGTGGCCAACGCCGGATCGAGTACATCATGGCCAGCGTACTGAGCACCGCCAGCGCGAAGTTCCAGGGACCGCCGGCATAGGTGAAGATCAGGCCGGCCAGCGCCGGACCCAGGGCGCGCGCGCCGTTGTAGGCCACGCTGGTGGCGATGATGGCTTGCGGCAACTCCTCGCGTGGCACCGCGTCGGCCACCGTCGAGTTCCATGCCGGTGACATCAAGGCGGTGCAGCTGCCAGACACGAAGATCAGCAACAGCACGCCGCCCGGGCCGGTCATGCTGGCCAGCGACAGACCGGCCAGCAGGATGCCGGATACGGCCTGCACCGTCAGTGCCAGCTGAATCAGCCGGTGCCGGTCGGTGATGTCGGCCAGCACGCCGGCTGGCAAGGAGAACAGGAACATCGGCAGAAAAACCGCGGTCTGCACCAGCGCGGCCAGAAACGACGAACCGCTGAGTTCGACCATCATCCATGACGCGGCCATGGTCTGCATCGCGTTGCCGATGAAGTAGATGCCACCGCCGGCCCAGATACCGCGAAAGCGGCGGTCACGCAAAGGGGAGCCGGTCAGAAAGGCAAGTCGCATGGCGCCCGATTGTCCATGCTCCCATCGATCTCAGCACGCCAGCGGCGATGTACACGCGGGCAGGCCGGGCAGGTCGGAGACCAGGGTGGCTTTGCGCAATACTCCCGCCATGGATGGGGAGTCGCAAAAAAAAGTAGCATGACCCCACACTGGAGCGTTCCGGCCCGGCTCCGGCAGGGGCCCGATCCAGACAACGACAACAGGAGAAACACAATGGCTGATCTGTATGACAACCCGATGGGGTTGATGGGCTTCGAGTTCGTCGAGTTTGCGTCGCCGACGCCTGGTGTGCTCGAGCCGGTGTTCGAGATGATGGGTTTCTCCAAGGTGGCGCAGCACCGCTCCAAGAACGTCTCGCTGTTCCGCCAGGGCGACATCAACTTCATCATCAATTCCGAGCCGCGCAGCGTGGCCTCGTATTTCGCTGCCGAACACGGACCCTCGGCCTGCGGCCTGGCGTTCCGGGTGAAGAACTCGCGCCTGGCCTACGAGCGTGCGCTCGAACTCGGTGCCGAGCCGATGGAAATGCGTACCGGCCCGATGGAGCTGCACCTGCCGGCGATCAAGGGCATAGGCGGTGCACCGCTGTACCTGATCGACCGCTTCGAGGAAGGCCGTTCGATCTACGACATCGATTTCGATTTCATCGACGGTGTCGAGCGCCACCCGGTGGGCCACGGCTTTCAGATCGTCGACCACATGACGCACAACGTCTACCGGGGCCGCATGGCCTACTGGGCCAAGTACTACGAACGCCTGTTCAACTTCAAGGAAATCCGCTATTTCGACATCAAGGGGGCGCACACCGGCCTGACCTCCAAGGCCATGACCGCACCCGACGGCATGATCCGGATTCCGCTGAACGAGGAGTCGGCCAAGGGTTCCGGCCAGATCGAGGAATTCCTGATGCAGTTCAACGGCGAAGGCATACAGCACATCGCCTTGCTCACCGACAACCTGATCGACAGCGTCGACAAGCTGCAGATGGCCGGTGTGCCACTGCTGAGCGCACCCAACGACGTCTACTACGAGATGCTGCAAGAGCGCCTGCCCGGCCACGGCCAACCGGTGCCGGATTTGCAGGCGCGCGGCATCCTGCTCGATGGCAGCATCCGAGGACGGCAAGCCGCGCCTGCTGCTGCAGATCTTCTCCAAGACCATGCTCGGGCCGGTATTTTTCGAATTCATCCAGCGCCAGGGTGACGATGGTTTTGGTGAAGGCAATTTCAAGGCCTTGTTCGAATCCATCGAGCGCGACCAGGTGGCGCGCGGCGTGATCCAGGTGGCCTGAACCATGACCCAGCTGCAATACCAGAGTGGTTTCGGCAACGAATTTGCCACCGAAGCCTTGCCCGGTGCCTTGCCGGTGGGGCGCAATTCGCCCCAGCGCTGCGCCTATGGCCTGTATGCCGAGCAGTTGTCGGGCACCGCGTTCACCGCGCCGCGTGCGGACAACCGGCGTTCCTGGCTGTACCGGATCCGCCCGTCGAGCATGCACCGGCCGTTTGCCATGGTCGATGCCGGGCGTCTGGTGTCGGATTTCGGCGCCACGCCGGCCACGCCCAATCAACTGCGCTGGAATCCGGTACCCGTGCCCGAACAGCCAACCGACTTCGTCCAGGGACTGGTGACCATGGCCGGTCACGGCGGGCCGCAGGGCCAGTCGGGAGCGGCCGTGCACCTGTATGTGGCGAATCGGTCGATGCAGGGCCGGGTGTTCTACAACGCCGACGGCGAGATGCTGGTCGTGCCCCAGCAAGGCAAGCACCGCTTCGTTTCAGAGCTGGGCATCATCGAGGCCGAGCCTTATGAGATCGTGGTGATTCCGCGCGGCGTGCGCTTTCGGCTGGAGTTGCCCGACGGCCCGGTACGCGGCTATGTCTGCGAAAACTTTGGCGCCAGTTTTCGCCTGCCCGACCGCGGCCCGATCGGCTCCAACGGCCTGGCCAATTCGCGCGATTTCCTGACGCCGGTGGCGGCGTATGAAGACGTCGATGCCCCGACCGAACTGCTGGCGCGCTTTCAGGGCCAGTTGTGGTCGGCGCAGATGGACCATTCGCCGCTGGACGTGGTGGCCTGGCATGGCAATTACGCGCCGTACAAGTACGACCTGCGCCGCTTCAACGCCATCGGCTCGATCAGCTACGACCATCCGGACCCGTCGATCTTTCTGGTGCTGCATTCGGCCTCCGACACACCGGGCGTCAGCGCCATCGACTTCGCGATCTTCCCGCCGCGCATCCTGGCGATGCAGGACACCTTCCGTCCGCCCTGGTTCCACCGCAATATCGCCAGCGAATTCATGGGCCTGGTGCATGGCAAATACGACGCCAAGGCGGAGGGTTTCGCGCCCGGCGCCAGCAGCCTGCACAACAGCATGACCGGTCACGGCCCTGACGCGGCCACGTTCGACAAGGCCAGCCACGCCGACCTGTCCAGGCCCGACATCATCACCGACACCATGGCCTTCATGTTCGAGACACGCTGCGTGTTGCGCCCGACCGCCCAGGCTTTGGCGATGCCGCAGTTGCAGCCGCGACTACTACCGCTGCTGGCAGGATCTGAAAAAGAACTTTACGCCCGGGACGCCATGAACTTTGCCTATGGCGAACGCCGCGGCACCGTCATGCCCGCGCCCGTGCTGGATTGAGAGGAAACACCATGCGCGACAAGGCAAGAGGTACCGACAAACATGGCGCCGCGGCGGGCGCCACGCCCGAACGCGCCGACTGGACCATCGACCAGGGCTGGGAGCATTACACGGCGCAGCAGCACGCGGTCTGGCAGACCCTGTTCGAGCGCCAGTCGAAACTGCTGCCTGGACGGGCCTGCGATGAATTCGTCGCCGGCATGCGCCAGCTGCCGATCGGACCGGAGCAGATTCCCGACTTCCGCCGCCTGAGCGACGTGCTGATGCGCCAGACCGGCTGGCAGATCATTGCCGTGCCGGGGCTGGTACCCGACGAGGTGTTTTTCGACCATCTGGCCAACCGGCGTTTTCCGGCCGGCAACTTCATCCGCAAGGCCGACGAGTTGGACTACCTGGAAGAGCCCGACGTGTTCCACGACGTGTTCGGCCATGTGCCGATGCTGATGAACCCGGTGATTGCCGATTTTGTCCAGGCCTATGGTGTCGGTGGTCTGCGCGCACAGCAACTCGGTGTGCTGCCCAATCTGGCGCGGGTCTACTGGTACACGGTCGAATTCGGCCTGGTGCAACAAAAGGACGGCCTGCGCATCTACGGCTCGGGCATCGCCTCGTCCTACACCGAGTCGGTGTTTGCGCTCCAGAGCCCGTCGCCGAATCGCATCGGATTCGAGCTGGATCGGGTGATGCGCACCAACTACCGCATCGACGATTTCCAGGAGGTCTATTTTGTGCTGAACAGCCTGGATGATCTGCTGAAACTGGCTAACGTAGATTTCGCGCCGGTGTACGCCCGGGTCGGCCAGCAGCCGGAACTGCGTCCGGGGGATGTGTTGCCGGCTGACCGCATCGTGCAGCGCGGCGACGGCAGTTACCACGCGGCGCAGCCGAGCGCCGATGTACACCAGTCGCCCGGCTGAATCGGTGATGCTCAAGCCGGTGTCTGCGCGATCAGCCTGGCCTTGAACACGCCACGTGCCTGCTGCGCGTCGATGGCCAGCAGTCCGGTCGGGGTGACCTGGTATAGCTGCTCGGGTGTGGCGATGAAGTCCATCGCGATGTCATGTGCCTGGGGGTGGATGGTGTCCATGCGTGAAATCTCGAAGGCCACGCCGATCGCCAGCGACCGCGGCGTCAACGATGCCAGCGTGCGGTCATAGTAGCCACCGCCGTAGCCCAGCCGATAACCCATGGCGTCGAAGCCGATCGGCGGGATCAGCGCCAGCTGGGGCGTCACGATGTCGCCTTCTTCGGGCACCGGCAGGTCATAGACACCGGCGCTGGTGCGCATGCCGGGCCACCAATCGCGGAACTGCAAGGGCGCGGCTTTTTGCAGCACCACCGGCAAGGCGGTGCGCGCGCCGGCCTCGCGCCAGGCGCGCATGACAAAGCGCGGATCGAACTCACCCTTGAACGGCCAGTAGCCGGCCACGACCATGCCGGGCAGCGGATCGAGCGCCGCCAGCAGGCGGCTCGTGAGTTGCGCGTTCCAGCGGCTGTGCTGATCGCGCGCCACGGCCATGCGCTGCGCCAGCAGGGTGGCGCGCTGCGCCTTGCGCCAGGAGCTGAGTTCGGGGGACAGTGGCATGGGGTCGTGGATGTGCTTGTGGCTGGAGGTTGGGCCGCAAGCCCATTGCGCCCGCCGCGTACCCAGGACGAGTATCCCCAGTTTGGCGCTGGTCCGTCAATCGCGGCCATGCGCCTTGGCCGGGCCTTCTGGTGCGCCTGCAGTTAAGATGGTCTGCATGTACCGTTCACTGCCGACCCAGGCACATGAGATGTTGCCGTCGCAACGCCAAGCCGCAGGCGCGGGTGCATCGGCCAGGCGCTGGCGCAGCTGGCAGCCCATGGGCGCACTGATGTTGTGCCTGGCAGGCGCCACGGCCTGGGCCGGCTGCAGCGATGCGCCGGCGCCAGGGGTGGACTGGACCGAATGTGAAAAGACCCGGTTGGTGCTGCGCAGCGCCGATCTGACCGGGGCCCGTATGGCGGGTACCGACCTTGACGGCACCGACCTGCAGGGCGCCAAGATGGCGGGTGCCGACCTGACCCATGGCAGTGTCGACCGGGCCCGCCTCAGCGGCGCCGACCTGAGTCGCGCCAAGCTGGTGCAACTCAATGGCTACCGCGCCACGTTCAAAGGCGCCAATTTCAACAGTGCCGACCTGAGCAAGGCCGAGTTGTTCCGGGCCAATCTGTCGGGGGCCAATCTGTCGCGCGCGAACCTGCGCAAGGCGGAACTGCAGCGCGCCAATTTTGCCGGCGCCAACCTCGATGGCGCGAATCTGACCGGTGCCGACATGGCGCGGGCGAATCTGGCCAATGCCCGGCTGGGCGCCACGCGGCTGGCGCTGGTGCGCATGTTCCGGACGCGACTCGAAGGTGTCGATCTGAGCCGCAGCATCGGCCTGGTGGCGAGTCAGCTGGAAACGGCCTGCGGTGATAGCCGCACGCGTCTGCCCGAAGGCATCAAGGCGCCGAAGTCCTGGCCTTGCGGCAAGGATGAGTGACAGCGCCGCGAGTTGGCGTTGGGGATCGATGGGTTCACGCGCGCGAACCCGATACGACGGTGGTTCTGCCGGCGGTCTGTGGATCGGTTCGGCCGTGTTGATGGGGCCTCGTTCAACCCTGCGCCCGTAGCAAGGCCACGAACTGCTCCACGGGGACCGGCTTGCTGTAGAGAAAGCCCTGGTATTTGTCGCACCCGAACTGCCGCATGCAGCCGAGCTGCGCGTCGGTTTCCACACCTTCGGCGATCACCGACATGCCCAGGCTGTGGCCCAGATCGATGATGGTGCGCACGATGGCGAGATCCGATGTGGTGCCGGGCAGGTCCATCACGAAGGATCGGTCGATCTTGAGTTCGTCGATCGGAAAACTCTTGAGGTAGCTGAGCGACGAATAACCGGTGCCGAAGTCGTCGATCGACAAGGACACACCGAGCTGCTTGAGCGCATGCATCTGACCCAGGCTGTCGTCGACCTTGTCCATCAACATGCTTTCGGTGAGTTCGATCACCAGTTGCCGGGGTGACAACCCCGATGCGTCCAACTCCTGGCGCACGGCCTCGCACAGGTCGCCGGACAGGAATTGCGGCTTGGCCACGTTGACGGCGATCTGCAGTTCGCCCAGACCGTCGCGTTTCCATGCGGCCACGTCGTGGCAGGCGGTGTGCAGCACCCAGCGGCCGATGTCCTGGATCAGCCCCAGTTCTTCCGCCAATGCGATGAAACGCAATGGCGGCACCAATCCGAGTTCCGGGTGTTGCCAGCGCACCAGGGCCTCGGCGCCGACGATGCGGTTGCTTGCGACGTCGAGCTTGGGCTGGTAGTGCAGCCGCAGCTCACCGCGTTGCGCCGCGCCGCGCAATTGAGAGCCGAGGGCCAGACGTTCGATGGAACGGGCATTGAGCTCGGCGGAGGCAAACTTGTAGCGCATATGGGACTGACCTGCGGCATGGGTGGCCGCTTGTTCGGCACCTTTGCGCAGCGCCTCGGCCGTGTCGCCGTCAGCCGGACAGATCGCAATGCCGATCGACACCGTAGGGCCGATTTCATGCATGCCGATTGGCACCGGCTTGCACAGTTGCACCAGCAGTTCCTTGGTGGCCGTTTCCACCGCATCGACGTCAGGCACGCCTTCGAGCAACAGGCCGAATGCGCTGGTGCCGAGCCGGGCCAGACGCGGGCCCTGTTCCGAGCCGGCCGACAGCGCGGGCAGCGGAAACTCGGAGACAAAACGCCCCAGGCGCTGGGCCATGCTGCGCGCCAGTTCGTCGGCCGCTGATTCGCCGGCCGATTCACGCAACTGCCGGCACTCGGGCACCTGGACATAGAGCAGCGCGATGACACCGCCCACCAGTACCTGGCGCGCCGATAGTTCGTTGAGGGTGGCGTCGAACAGGCGTCGCGTCGGCAGACCCGTCACCGCGTCGTAATTGATCATGCGCGTGTGGTATTGGTGGAACGCGAGCGTATTGCGCAGGCGCAGTACCAGTTCGCTTTCGTCGACCGGTTTGGACAGGAAGTCGGTCACGCCCAATCGCAGCGCGCGCAGCTTGGAATCGGCGTCGGTGGCGGCGGTCAGCACGATCACCGGGGTGTAACGCAACTTGCGATCGGCCCGGATCAGTTCGAGCAACTCGAAGCCCGACAGGTGCGGCATCATCAGATCGAGCAGCAAGACGCTGGGTTGCTCGCGCAGCAGTAGCGCCATCGCCTGGCGTGGATCGTTGGTGACCACGAAGTGGCTGTAGCCCTCGTCCTCCAGGTAGGCCTGGATCAGTTCCGTCATCAATGGTTCGTCATCGACCATCATGACCTTGGCATTGAGCAAAGGCGATTTGGGTGCTTCTTCCAGACCGAAGGGCTGGGTGTCGGCCCAGATGTTTTCTTTCATGGCGTGCTTTCCTCCAGTGGTGCGCCGAGTGCCGCACCACGTTGAATCTGCTGCTCGAGTCGATGCAACTGCGCGATCACGGTACGGGCGCCGTCCAGATCGGCCGCTTTTGCGGCATCCTCCAGCGCCTTGGCCGGCTCGAACAACATGTCATATCCCATGCTGCCGCCGGCACCTTTGAGCCAGTGGGCCTGGCCCGCCAGTTCCGGCCAGTCGGCAGCGGCCATTGCGTCGTCCATCTGTGCCAATCGGGGCGGCAACTGGGTGACGAAGCGCGCCGACGATACGGCCCAGTTTGGCATGCCCGGCCAGCCGCGAGACGATGGGTGCAGCGTCGCCGTCCATCAGGGGGTCCGCATCTGTCACGCCGACGGCTTGCGAGCCGGTGTCGGGGGTGACGGTCGCGTCGGGTCCGTCGGCAGGCGCGGCCTGGCCGCCCAGTCGCGCGGCGAGTTCGGCCAGCAAGGCGTCCACATCGATCGGTTTGGTCTGGTAGCTGCTGAAGCCTGCCGCCTCGAGTTCCTTTTCGAAGCCCTTCATGGCATTCGCGGTCAGCGCAATGATCGGCAGGTTGCAGCCGCGCTCGCGCAACATGCGGGTGGCGGTCTGGCCGTCCATCACCGGCATCTGCATGTCCATCAGCACCAGGTCGAACGGTTCTGCGGCGATGCGGTCAAGCGCCACCTGGCCGTTTTCGGCCTCGCTGACGCGCAGGCCGACTTCCTCGAGCAGCACGCGCACCAGCTGGCGGTTCTCCACGCCGTCGTCGACCACCAGCACATGGCGTGGCTCGAATATCCAGCGTGTACCGGTCACCGGTGCGGGTGCCTGCGCCTGTTGGGCCAGCAGTTCCGGTGCCAGCATCGTGTCTGCGGCAGGATGGCCCGCGTCCAGCCATACGCTGAACGTCGTTCCCTGGCCGTAGACGCTGCTGGCCGTGATGTCGCCGCCCATGGCGCGGGCGAAACCGCGGCTGATGGTCAGGCCCAGGCCGGTGCCGCCGAAGCGCCGGGTGGTCGAGGATTCGGCCTGCACAAAGGGCTCGAACACCGACTCGACCTTGTCGGCCGGAATACCGATGCCGCTGTCGATGATGTCGATGCCGTAGCGCAGTGTGAGCCGCCGTCGCGGATCAGCTTGGAGACGATACGCACACCGCCGGTTTCGGTGAACTTGATGGCGTTGCCGATCAGGTTGGTCAGGATCTGGCGCAGGCGCGCCGGGTCGCCGTCGATCGTGGCCGGCAGCGGTTCGGGAAACTCCAGGTGCGAGCGTCAGGCCCTTTTCGTTTGCGCGTTCGGTCAAGGTCTGCACCACCTCGTGCGCCACCTGGTGCGGTGCAAAGGCGATCTGCTCGGCCTCGAGCCGCCCGGCCTCGACCTTGGACAGGTCCAGGATGTCGTTGATCAGGTTGAGCAGGTGCTTGCCGCTGGAGTGGATGATGTCCAGGTGCTTGCTGGCCTCGCCCGACTGGCGCAAGCCGCTGCGCCGCAGCACCTCGGTGAAGCCCAGGATGGCGTTCATCGGCGTGCGGATCTCGTGGCTCATGTTGGCCAGGAACTGGCTCTTGGCCTCGTTGGCGGCATCGGCCTGTTCCTTGGCCACCTGCAGCGCCACGCCGCGCTGCTCGAGTTCGGTCACGTCCTGGAAACTCACCACCATGGCCTGGATGCCGCCGGCATCGTCCAGGATCGGCGAACAGTTGGCGCGCAGCGCATAACGGGTGCCGCTCGCTGCTGCTGACATTCAGGTGCACGTCGCGCTTGCGGCTGCTTGTCGGCGAGTGCGCGTTGCCACGGCAGTTCGGCCGCGTGGCAGGACCGTGCCATCGGCCCGACTCCAGCGGAACGCCGAAGGTGAACGGCCGATCGAGCTTGGCCTCGGGTACGCCGAGCATCAGGCTGGTCGACTTGTTGGCCAGCACGATGTTGCCCTGGTGGTCCAGCACCACCAGGCCTTCGGTCAGCGTGTCGTAGGCGGCGCGCACGCGTTGCGGCACCGCGCGCGACGGATCGAGCGCGCGCAGCATGCGCCTGCAGATAGAAGTAGAACAACACGGCGCAGACCAGGAAGACAAAGCCGGACAGCTTCAGGCTCGGGTCCTGCAAATGGCCCCGCCAGCCGTGCAGCGCGCAAGGGCTCGAAATCGCAGTTCGACCGTGCCCCACTGCTGCCCGTCGCTGCCACACCGGCACGCTGATGGCCGAGTCGGTGGATGGTGCGCCAGGCGGCGCGGTCCAGTGCCGGCGCATGGTCGCGGATGTCGAGCAGCAGTTGCGCCTCGTGGCCGCGCGCACGCCGATCGACAGCAGATCCGGATTGCGGTCGGCAATGAAGGCCAGCGTATCGGCCAGCGCTCTCGGGTTGCTCCTGCATCGAGCACCGAGGACACGGTGATGGCAATGGTCTCGGCCAGCGAGGCGCGGTGCTGGCGCTGCAGCGCCTCGCCGTCGGGAATCAGGTGCAGATAGGTGGCCGCCAGCAAGACGCCGACGGCCAGCGCCGCCAGACCCAAGGCCATGTGGATCCGCGTCGACATGCGCCGCATGAATGCGAACGGGTTCACGTCGATTTCTCTTTCTGCATCGGCGCATTGTCGTTCTGCGTGGGCTGCTGTCCGGGTCGGGTTGCAGCAGTACGGGAACGCTTGTCAAACAGACGCTCCACCTGTGGATCGTCCGTGTCGGTATCCGGACCTTTGCCTTTGGCGCGACCGGCAGAGGTGACCACCGGCAGCGGGTCGATCATCTGCCACGCCGGCAGTGCGGACAACATCGAGCTGAGCAGAATCCCGCCTCGGATCAGCCAGACGATGTAGCCGATCGACAAACCGCTGGACAGGGCAATCGCCGACAGCGTCTGGAACTGCTGCGCGTCACCTTGTTGCGCCATCTGGCGGCGGAGTTCCTCCAGCGTGCGCAATACGTCGGTGTTTTGCAGGAAGGTCTGGCGCGCGCCACTGAGTGTGATGTCGCTGAGTTGGGTCAACAAGGCCGCCGCCAACACCGGTTGCGTATTGGTCACCGGTGTCGTCAATACGTCGGCGAACTGGAACAAGGACCGCTGCGCAATGGGCCTGGCTACGTCAACCTGTACGACTACGTTGTCACGGGCGTTCGCAATGGCGGCCGCCGCACTGGCACCGCCCGATGCGATATCGAGCTTGATCAGCGCAGTGATCGGCTCTTCTATGATCTCGATGGCCTCGTCAGCGCTGGTGTTTTTCGGCTTGCCGGCACTCTTCGAACTGTCGTCATCGTTCGCTTCAGGGACCGTCTGCGGCGTATTGCTGTCCTCGGCGGCGCTCAGGTTGGTGGCCAGGGGGGCATCGTTGACGGGGGTGCCGGTGAAAACCTTGGAGCCGGTGATCGGCGCCGCGACACCGTCGCTGACGCTGGTGGCGATGGTGAAGCCGGCGTTGAAGTCGGCGGTGGGCGTGAAGGTGAGGGCGGCCAGCAGCACATTGACATCGGCAATGGCGCCGTCGGCGCTCCACAGGCCGGTGCCGGCGTTGTAGGTGGAGGTCACGATGCCGGAGGTGGCGGTGTTCAGGCTGCCGGCGCCGGGCAGCGAGAGCGTGAGCGTGGCCGTCACGGTCGCGCTGTCGAGGTCGCTGATGACGATATCGGTGAGGTTCAGCGCGGTGTCCTCGGTGTAGGACTCGGCGGCGCTCAGGTTGGTGGCCAGGGGGGCATCGTTGACGGGGGTGCCGGTGAAAACCTTGGAGCCGGTGATCGGCGCCGCGACACCGTCGCTGACGCTGGTGGCGATGGTGAAGCCGGCGTTGAAGTCGGCGGTGGGCGTGAAGGTGAGGGCGGCCAGCAGCACATTGACATCGGCAATGGCGCCGTCGGCGCTCCACAGGCCGGTGCCGGCGTTGTAGGTGGAGGTCACGATGCCGGAGGTGGCGGTGTTCAGGCTGCCGGCGCCGGGCAGCGAGAGCGTGAGCGTGGCCGTCACGGTCGCGCTGTCGAGGTCGCTGATGACGATATCGGTGAGGTTCAGCGCGGTGTCCTCGGTGTAGGACTCGGCGGCGCTCAGGTTGGTGGCCAGGGGGGCATCGTTGACGGGGGTGCCGGTGAAAACCTTGGAGCCGGTGATCGGCGCCGCGACACCGTCGCTGACGCTGGTGGCGATGGTGAAGCCGGCGTTGAAGTCGGCGGTGGGCGTGAAGGTGAGGGCGGCCAGCAGCACATTGACATCGGCAATGGCGCCGTCGGCGCTCCACAGGCCGGTGCCGGCGTTGTAGGTGGAGGTCACGATGCCGGAGGTGGCGGTGTTCAGGCTGCCGGCGCCGGGCAGCGAGAGCGTGAGCGTGGCCGTCACGGTCGCGCTGTCGAGGTCGCTGATGACGATATCGGTGAGGTTCAGCGCGGTGTCCTCGGTGTAGGACTCGGCGGCGCTCAGGTTGGTGGCCAGGGGGGCATCGTTGACGGGGGTGCCGGTGAAAACCTTGGAGCCGGTGATCGGCGCCGCGACACCGTCGCTGACGCTGGTGGCGATGGTGAAGCCGGCGTTGAAGTCGGCGGTGGGCGTGAAGGTGAGGGCGGCCAGCAGCACATTGACATCGGCAATGGCGCCGTCGGCGCTCCACAGGCCGGTGCCGGCGTTGTAGGTGGAGGTCACGATGCCGGAGGTGGCGGTGTTCAGGCTGCCGGCGCCGGGCAGCGAGAGCGTGAGCGTGGCCGTCACGGTCGCGCTGTCGAGGTCGCTGATGACGATATCGGTGAGGTTCAGCGCGGTGTCCTCGGTGTAGGACTCGGCGGCGCTCAGGTTGGTGGCCAGGGGGGCATCGTTGACGGGGGTGCCGGTGAAAACCTTGGAGCCGGTGATCGGCGCCGCGACACCGTCGCTGACGCTGGTGGCGATGGTGAAGCCGGCGTTGAAGTCGGCGGTGGGCGTGAAGGTGAGGGCGGCCAGCAGCACATTGACATCGGCAATGGCGCCGTCGGCGCTCCACAGGCCGGTGCCGGCGTTGTAGGTGGAGGTCACGATGCCGGAGGTGGCGGTGTTCAGGCTGCCGGCGCCGGGCAGCGAGAGCGTGAGCGTGGCCGTCACGGTCGCGCTGTCGAGGTCGCTGATGACGATATCGGTGAGGTTCAGCGCGGTGTCCTCGGTGTAGGACTCGGCGGCGCTCAGGTTGGTGGCCAGGGGGGCATCGTTGACGGGGGTGCCGGTGAAAACCTTGGAGCCGGTGATCGGCGCCGCGACACCGTCGCTGACGCTGGTGGCGATGGTGAAGCCGGCGTTGAAGTCGGCGGTGGGCGTGAAGGTGAGGGCGGCCAGCAGCACATTGACATCGGCAATGGCGCCGTCGGCGCTCCACAGGCCGGTGCCGGCGTTGTAGGTGGAGGTCACGATGCCGGAGGTGGCGGTGTTCAGGCTGCCGGCGCCGGGCAGCGAGAGCGTGAGCGTGGCCGTCACGGTCGCGCTGTCGAGGTCGCTGATGACGATATCGGTGAGGTTCAGCGCGGTGTCCTCGGTGTAGGACTCGGCGGCGCTCAGGTTGGTGGCCAGGGGGGCATCGTTGACGGGGGTGCCGGTGAAAACCTTGGAGCCGGTGATCGGCGCCGCGACACCGTCGCTGACGCTGGTGGCGATGGTGAAGCCGGCGTTGAAGTCGGCGGTGGGCGTGAAGGTGAGGGCGGCCAGCAGCACATTGACATCGGCAATGGCGCCGTCGGCGCTCCACAGGCCGGTGCCGGCGTTGTAGGTGGAGGTCACGATGCCGGAGGTGGCGGTGTTCAGGCTGCCGGCGCCGGGCAGCGAGAGCGTGAGCGTGGCCGTCACGGTCGCGCTGTCGAGGTCGCTGATGACGATATCGGTGAGGTTCAGCGCGGTGTCCTCGGTGTAGGACTCGGCGGCGCTCAGGTTGGTGGCCAGGGGGGCATCGTTGACGGGGGTGCCGGTGAAAACCTTGGAGCCGGTGATCGGCGCCGCGACACCGTCGCTGACGCTGGTGGCGATGGTGAAGCCGGCGTTGAAGTCGGCGGTGGGCGTGAAGGTGAGGGCGGCCAGCAGCACATTGACATCGGCAATGGCGCCGTCGGCGCTCCACAGGCCGGTGCCGGCGTTGTAGGTGGAGGTCACGATGCCGGAGGTGGCGGTGTTCAGGCTGCCGGCGCCGGGCAGCGAGAGCGTGAGCGTGGCCGTCACGGTCGCGCTGTCGAGGTCGCTGATGACGATATCGGTGAGGTTCAGCGCGGTGTCCTCGGTGTAGGACTCGGCGGCGCTCAGGTTGGTGGCCAGGGGGGCATCGTTGACGGGGGTGCCGGTGAAAACCTTGGAGCCGGTGATCGGCGCCGCGACACCGTCGCTGACGCTGGTGGCGATGGTGAAGCCGGCGTTGAAGTCGGCGGTGGGCGTGAAGGTGAGGGCGGCCAGCAGCACATTGACATCGGCAATGGCGCCGTCGGCGCTCCACAGGCCGGTGCCGGCGTTGTAGGTGGAGGTCACGATGCCGGAGGTGGCGGTGTTCAGGCTGCCGGCGCCGGGCAGCGAGAGCGTGAGCGTGGCCGTCACGGTCGCGCTGTCGAGGTCGCTGATGACGATATCGGTGAGGTTCAGCGCGGTGTCCTCGGTGTAGGACTCGGCGGCGCTCAGGTTGGTGGCCAGGGGGGCATCGTTGACCGCGGCCACGCTGATGCTGCGCGTGGCAGTGTTGCTGACGCCGCCATTGCCGTCGGTCAAGATCACGCTGACCGTACGCGGCAAGGTGGAAGGATCGTCCGACACGTTGGCAAAGGTGATGTTGCGCAACAGCGCTTGCGTGGCGATCAAGGTCGCATTGGCGTTCAGTGATACCACCAGGGGCGTCGTACCGTCTTCACCGCCGCTGAAACTGCCGATGAGAATGCCGCCATAGCTCACGTCGCTGCCCGACACACCAATCTGACCGGCCGCGCTGCCCTGGTGAGAAATCGCCAGCCGGTCGTTGACGGTGCCATTGCTCGACAGATACACACTCAGGCTGCCACTGGCAAAATTGGCCGAATCGGCATCGCTCACGGTGGCCGATGGCGCAATCACGGTGGCGAGATCGTTTTCGGTGTAGGCCAGCGCAGCTGCATCGACGCTGACGACCGGCGGGCTGGAGGCGCGCTGAACCAGCGCCAGGGCATCCAGAGTTTCGCCGCCGCCGTTAAGGCCCACATTGCTGGCGCGCATCAGCATAGAAGCGGTACCGATGGAGAGGTTGCCAGAGGTCAGCAGGTTCAGCACGAGTACGTCGCCCGCCTGCACCAACAATCCACCGATCGTCGCTTCGTTGTCGAGCGACAGCAACAGCCGGCCGGCGCTCAAGGACTGGCCGCCGATGGTGACAGGTTGTGTGATCAGTTCAATGCCGCGTATTTTTTTGCTGATGTTCAGGCCGGCCGAATCGCCGTTGACCAGTTCGGTGGGGGCCGCGCCGGTGGTTGCCACGCCTGTCGCATTCGCCCGGAAGTGCCAGACATCCTTGTCGCGAGATCCGCCACTCAACAGCAACAGAAAATCGCCGGCCTGCAGCGACGTTCCGCCCACGGTGACCGCAGATTCAACCAGCGCAAAGTCGCGCACATCGTCTCCGGTGCCGCCCGGGTTGCGTAGAAGCACCGAGAAGGTGCCGCTCGAATAATCGCCATAGGTGGTTGGCCGGAACAGCACTACGTCACGCTTGGTGACGGTCACGCCGCCGAAGGTCTCGTTGTCATCGACCGAAAACAACACGTCGCCCGCCAGCAGATTGACCGGGACGCTGGTGCCGACCGTCACTGCATGGCTCACGAAATGCAGGCCTATCACATCGACATTGCCGTCGCCGGACAGCGCGCTCATGTTGAACGCGATGCTGAAGGTGCCGCTGGTGGTGCCGCTGCCGAGTGAGAGATTCGGATTGCCGAAATTGACCACGCGGCTGTCCTGCCACGACAAGTTGCCGCTGCCCGCTGACGACGTAGCATTGCCTTCAGTGGATATCCACAGCGACGCATCGGTCACCGAGATCGCCACCACATCGGTGTCGCTCTTTGCGCCGCCGCTACCGGAGGCCCCGGCGTTCTGGTCATTGGTGGCAAACGTCAACGTCACGCCGCCGGTGAAATTCGTCGCCGGTGCAAAGCTCAGCGTGCCGCCCAGATTGCCGGACAGCAGGTTGTTGATCTGGGCGAGCGTACCTGTCAGCGTGACCGTGCCGGTTCCCGACCCTGCCACGACCACGCCGGTGGTGCCGGCCCCTGCATTGAGCAGGCCACTGCTTACGGTCAGCGTGGTTTGCACGATGGCGCTGTCGGCATCGACATCAGAAATCGAAAACGCATTGCCGTTGGCCACCGAGAAACCCAGCGTGGTGTTCTTGGCGGTAAATTGTGAGCCGGGAACGGTATTCACCGGCGCATCGTTGACCGCGGCCACGCTGATGCTGCGCGTGGCAGTGTTGCTGTTGGCCGCGCCGTCGTTGACGACCAGGTTGATGGTGCGCGCCAGCGTGCTCGGGATCTCGCTGGTGTTGACATAGGTGATAGAGCGCAGCGCCGTCTGGTAATTGGCAACGCTCGCGCTGCCGCTCAGCGTGAGCACGCCGGTGCCGACGTTCCAACTGCCAGTGATGCCGTTTTGGTCGACGAAGGCCAGCACGTCCTGGACGCCTGCGAAATTGCCGCTGATGCTGACCGTGGCGCTGGCCAGGTTGGCGCTGTCGGAGTCGGTGACCGTCAGCGCGGGATCGATCGCAGTAGCGATCTGATTTTCGGCGTAGGCCAGCGTGCTGACGCTGGCGGTGAGCACCGGCGGGACGTTCGCGACGGCTTGATTGATGGTCACCGCAATCGACGCCCAGTTGTTGTTCACGCTGGTGAACGAATGGCTCATCACCACGGTTCCGGTGCCGACCTCGCGGCTCGACAAACCGAACAGGTCGATCAATCCGGTGCCCTGGTTCTGCTTGAAGTTTTCGGTCTGGCCGGGGCCGACCGTATTGCCGGAGGCACGCATCGCGCCGACGGTGTCGATCACCATATTGCCGGTGCCTCCAGCGATCGAGACACTGGGCAGGGCATTGTTGCCGGTGGCCGTGACCGGCGCACCGAACGGTGACGCCTGGTTGACACCCGAGTATGTGGTGGCACCCGCAACGATGGTCGTGGGCGAGGCCAGCGTGATGTCGACGCTGCCGCTGCCCAGCGCGGGCGCAAGCAGAGTCCAGATCTCGACGCGCACATGAATGGTCGCAGAGTTCTGCGCGCCAAGCAAGGTCAGCGCGTTGCCGGCGTAGCTCACTGCCGAGGCGCCAATGCCGTTACCGCTCACGATCTGGACCAAAAGCAGGCGGTCTGCGCTGCCGCTGACGCTGTGCAAAAAGTTGAAACTGCCGACAGCACCGGACGCCTCGGCCGAGCTTTGGCCTTCGAAGTTGACGGCCAATGTGTAGGCCCAGTTCTGCTGGGTCGCAGTGCCTATGACGGCCAAGGATTCGATCTGCCCGGTGCCGAATTCGAGCACCCAGTTGCCGCGCGCCGCCGCTGCGCCAGTCAAGTCAGTGCTGGCCGCGACATCGGCGCCGGTGAGCATTGCCAAATCGCGGACAAAGGCCTCGCCGAGTGCGGACTGCGCTACGTCACAACCATACAGCAGCAGATCGGCGTCGTCGGTCAGTGCGCTGCTCCAGGCCGCCACTTCTCCTGCTCGCTGGAGCAGGGTCTGGCCATCGAATCGGGTCGTGCCCAGCTGGATCTGGCCGTCGCTGCCGTGCGCCAGCACATGCACCGCGCTGATGTCCTTGCGGTTCGCCAGCGTCTCGGTGATTACGGCCAGTCCGTCCTGGTCGGCCGCAATCGTGATGATCTCGATCACGCGCCCGTTGGCGCGTTGGGCCTGCAGGTCGTTCTGCAGGGTTTGCGCGTCGGGTACCGACAAGTCGACGAAAACAAGCTCGCTGCTGCGGCTGACGGCGTCATTGGCCGGTTGCTGCACGGCCTGCTGCAGCGCGATGCCACCCGCAGCATCGGTGACGACCAGCGGCGCCAGATCGGCCGAATGCAGGATGCGCGGCTCCATGGTCTCGGAGACCGGGCGCAGCGTGTTCAATCGGACGGGCATCGCGGCGGGTCAGACGTGCCGGTGGCGCATCAGGCTTGGCGGGAGCCCGGGTTGGGATCGAACAGGAAGCTGCTGGATGCAGCAGGCTTGGGACGGGTCACCGTGGCGGGCGCTTCTGGTGCGGCGGACGGGCTTGGCGCCAGGGTGTCGGCGCCCGGCACGTCGGCCTTGCAGCGCAAGCCGGCGGGCAGCTTGTTGCCCGGGTTGGGCAGGCTCAGGCGCACCCGGAAGCTGTTGCTGGCGGCGTCCAGCACGGTGTCGACCTGGCGCACGGTGGCGGTCACTGCGATCGGCGCCCGGCAATTCGGGCAGGACGGAGATCTGGTCGCCCTTGGACAAGTTGCCGTACAAGGCGGTGGGCACCAGCAGCTCGACGCGCAGCGGATTGATGACAGCGATGCGCAGCATCGGGCGCTCCTCGACCCGCTCACCCAGGTTGACGTAACGCTCGACGACGACGCCGGCAAACGGGCTGCGCACGTAGCGCACGCGCCAGCTGGGCCTCGGCGACTGCTGCGCTCCTTGACCCAGATCTGTTGCTGGCTGTGCACCTGCTTGACCTTTTGCCGTGCCACTTCGGCCTCGCCGCGCGCCTGCTCGACCGACTGGCTGGAGATGAAATTCTGCGCCACCAAGGACTCGGCGCGGCGAACCTTCTGCTCGGCCAGGTCCAGGCTGGCCTGGGCGGCCAGCACGTCCGCGTCGACGCGCGAGCGGGTGTCGGCCACGCACCACGTTGGCGCGTTCGATGTCGGCGCGCAGGTGACCAGGGTCTGACCCCGTCTGACGGTGTCGCCGCGATCCACATGCAGTCGCTCGACCAGGCCGACGACCTGCGAGCCGACGTCGGCCACCCGGTCGGGTTCGATCAGGCAACCGACGGCCCTGGCCATGGTCTGGCTGTTGCTTGCGCGGCCGGCGGGGCCGCAAGCAGCAGGGCCAGCAGGCTGCATGCAGCAACGAGCTGTGGCCGCGCGGATCAGTCGACAGAAGGTCGGGGGGGAGTGCATGCGGGGCGTGTTTGCGAAGCACGGAAAACTGAAAGTAGGAAATCTGAAGTCTGTATCCATGCGGCAGAGAATAGCCTCGCCAACGCGAGTCCAAGGCCGTGAAGAAGCTGGCAATTCGGCGCGACTTGTGGGTTGTGTTGTGTCATTGATACATTTGGTATTTGACTTGCGGCACGTTCGATGCGGATGGCGTTGGCAGGCGGCGGCCGTGGCAGGCGACAAAAGTCACACGACACGGCCCGCAAATGCCAGTCGGCGCTCCCATTGCAGGTCCTGTTCCAGCAGTTCGCGTCGCTGCAGGCTGCGTCGGCGTTCCTCGCGGCGCTGCGCCCAGGCCACACTCGGCACGCAGCAGCCAGGCAGTCGATGGTGCAGCGCGCACAGCCGGTTCCACAGCGGCAGCCCGAGCGCTGCGGCCAGCAGTTGGCCGCCGGCGCTGTTCGTCGCAGATCCAGTGTTCGCAGCTGCCTGGGTCGCCATGGCGGCCGGCGCGTCCGGCGAGCTGGCGATCGAGCCGGCGCGACGGGTTGTGCTGGCATCGACAACACGTGCAGGCCGCCGGCGGCCAGTGCGGCGGCGTCGGGCTCGATATCGGTGCCACGGCCGGCCATGCGCGTGGCGACGGTGACCCGGCCGGCGATGCCGGCCTGCGCGACGATGGCCGCCTCCTGCGCATCGTGCAGCGCATTGAGCACCTGGTGTTCGATGCCGGCCTGGTCGCAGCCGGATCGACAACTGCAGTCGGAGTCGGCGACGCTGTCGGTGCCGATCAGCACCGGCCGGCCCTGCGCCTGCAGTGTTGCCACGCGAGCGGCGACGGCGTCGAACAGCATCGGTCCGTGGCCTGGCGAATCGGCGCAGCGGCAGGTCGAGGCGCTGGTTGCGCCGGTGCAGGCGGAATGCGGACGACGCGCGCGCCGTACGACCGCCTGCAATTCCGCAGCGGCCTCGAGCAGCGTTCCGCTGATGCCGCACAGGCGCCAGTAGCGCTGGAAGAAGCGCTGGAACGTGGTCTGGGCCACGGTTTCGGTCTCCGGCGGCGGGCTGATGCCCTCCTTGAGCGCGACCACGGTGTGCAGGCCGCGCGACCAGACCCGTCCCGGCGCCACGCGGCCGGTCACCTCGTCGAGCAACTCGATGGCGCCGTCGCGCACCACGTAGTGGATGTCGCGTTGGTAGAGCATGCAGCGCGGCCAGCGCCATCACGATGGCATCGCGCCGGTAGCGTGGCCGGCGCCAGGGCCCGCCCAGGGCCTCGGCACAGTTGCTGCAGACGCTGCTCGCCGTGGGGCGTCAGTTCGGCCGCGCGGTCCATCGCCTGCACCGTGAAATCGTGCCGCGCGTCGAGCTGGCGTGCCAGCGCCAGTGCCTGCCACAGAAAGGCGCGCCGCGCCGCATGGGGCGCAGCGCGCGACAGGATCAGCGGCACCTCGGCCTCGTCGAGCAGGATGCTGTCGGCCTCGTCGAGCAAGGCCATGCACAGGCCACGCATCAGCGGCTGCGCCGCGGCTGTGCGGCGCCAGTGCGGCGGCGATGCGCTCGGCCGGTCGCGCCGCGGCCAGCGCCTGGCGATCGCGCAGGTAGTCGAAGGCCAGGTCCTTGGCCGTGGCGTAGACGATCGGGCTGGCATAAGCCGCGCGCCGCGCCGCATCGTCGCACTGCGTCGGCCAGCGTCGACGCGTGCAGACCGAGTGCCGCAAACACCGGCGCCAGAAGCTGCGCGTCGCGCCGCGCCAGGTAGTCATTGGCGGTGACCACATGCACCGGCATGCCCGACAAGGCCGCCACCGCCGCGGCCAGGCCGATGGCCAGGGTCTTGCCTTCGCCGGTGGCCATTTCCGCGATGCCGGTTGTCGAGCAGTGCGCAGGCTGCCATCAGCTGGGTCTGGCGGGTGTCTGGCCCAGTGTTTCGGTCGCGCATGCGGCGCCGCGCCCAGCGCCTCGCGCGAGCGCGCGTCCTTGCAGCCCGTCCTTGCGCAGCGCGCGCGCAACAACGCCAGTGCCGCGGGTCGCTGCTCGCTGTGCCATGTCAGTGCCAGGCTTGTGCGCGGCCGATTCGCTCAACGCCGCAACCCGCCGGCAATAGCGCCAGTGGTGTTGCCCAGCGCAAGCGTCTGCGCGCCGGTGCCTGCGCGTCATCCGGGCGCATCGGGTAGGGGCCCCACAGTGGTCCGGGCAGCGGCAGCAGCCGCGCCATGTCAATCAGCGTCGTGCGCCATGGCGGGACTCGGCGATCGATGGCAGCGCTTGACATGCTGTGGGTTGAATCGGCGCAGCACCTGCTGGCGCAACGCCTGTGCCAGTTGCAGTGCCAGCGGAGGCGCCGCGGCGCCGAAACGGACCCAGGCACGTTCACCGATACGTGGCCGGTCCGTCCGCTTGGCCGGGACAAGGCGCCATCGTGCAACTGCACGTCGAGCACGCACCACCGGCTCGAGCGGGTGGAGGCTCTCGGTGTCGGCCGGGTCGGTCACGATGTCGCCGCCATGGCGCGTGCTCAGGGCCGCGCTGGGCAGCTGCATGACGGCGCCGGCGCTGTCGCGCAGCAGCCGGCACCGTGGCGCGCATCTGGGGCGAGGCGACTCAGGCGGACCGTGATGCGGCATCGTCCAGGTATTGCAGTTCGCGCACCCGGCTCTCCGGCAATGCAACCCGCACGATCGGCGCCGATGATCGGTCAGTACCTGGCCCAGCAGATGGCCACGGCGCAGGAACTGGCCCTGCAAGTCCGCGGCGTCGGGCAAGCGCCAGTCGGCCGCTGGTGTGCAGCGCGAATCGCCAGTGCGGCCAGGCGGCTCTTGCAGCCGTGTCAGCTCGGCCGTGCCGCGGCCAGTTCCGCCTGTGCGTCACCGGCGCGGGTGTCGGCTGCGGCCGGGTCTTGTCACCGGGCCAGGCGCCGAGCAATTCGGCCTCGCAGCGCGCGCCACCCGCGCCCGCTGGCGTGCTGGCTTCCGACTGCCAGTTGCGGGCTGGCCAGTTGCAGCACCATGTCACCGGTGCGCACCGGCTGCCCGTCCGGGACCAGCACCGGCGCGACAAATCCCGCCTTCATCGACGCGCAGCTGGGCCTGGTCGGCGGCCAGACCACGCCCTGCACCAGCGTCGACCGCGGCCACGGCACCAGCAGCACCAGCGCCAGCGTGGCACCGCTGACCATGGCGAACAGCCGCCAGCGGCGCGTGTGCCTGTCTGCTGGGCCTGCGCGGCACGGCGCAACTGGCCAGCAGCCGGCCGATCGGACGCAGCAGCACCTGCCAGGCCAGCACTGCAGCGGCGATCATGCCGAGCGTCAACGAGATGCTGCCGATCCAGAGCACGGCCAGGCTGGCGATCAACATGCATCATCAGCCAGGACAAGGGCGCGTACAGCACCAGCCAGGGTGTTTCGCCGCGGGCCACCGGCATCGGCTCGGCCTGTCGCCACGCCCAGCAGGTGGCGGCGCAGCAGGTCGAGCCACCAGGCGCGGCTGCGCGGCCCCAGATTGGGCAGGTCCAGCGCGTCGCACAGGATGTAGTAACCGTCGAGACGCTGCAGCGGATTGCCGTTGAACAGCAGCGTCGACACACCGGCCACGACCAGCGTCACGAAGGCGCAATCGCGCGCCAGGCCGTCGTCCAGCCACAACCACAGTGGCAGTGCCACGGCCGCCAGCGCCAGTTCGGTCATGATGCCGGCGGCGCTGACCGCGATCCGGGCGCGGCGCTGCGCGAAACCGGTGGCCGCCGACGCGTCGACGTAAGGCACCGGCATCAGCAGCATCAGCGTGACGCCGGCCTCGCGCACCTGTCCGCCCCAGCGCCGCACCGCCAGGCCATGGGCCAGTTCGTGCACCAGCTTGATCGGCAGATACAGCACGGCGGCGAGCAGCGCGAAACGCGGCGTTGCCATCCAGCGCTGGCCGTGTGCCCACAGGCCGGGGCCGTTCTGCACCGCCAGCACCAGCAGTGTGGCCATAGCGAGCAGCCACAGCCAAAGCGCGGTGCGCGAGAACAGCAGGTCGCTGCAGCGGCGCCAGCCGGTTCAGCAGCCGGGTCGGATTGCCCAGCGGTATGCGCAACGCCAGCAGGCTGGCGCTGCCGCGCGAACCGCGAGATCTTGTCCAGATGCGGCAACAGTGCATCGAAATCGGCGGCGCGGTCGAACTGCACCAGCGCCGACTTCGCGCAATTGCGCCAGCAGGTCGATCAGTTCGTCCTGGGTCGTCGCTTCCAGGTCACGTTGCAGCGACTGGTCCCACAGTTGCTGCACGCGCAGCTGCCGTCCATGCGTGCGGCGATCGCATAGGCGCTGCGGTTGAGGCGCACGCTGCGCCCGCTGACCGGGTTGGTCAGCAGGTACCAGGTCTCGCCGCGCAGGCGCTGGCGTCGCAGTTCGCAGCTCGAGCGAGAGCCGGGGCGTCAGGCTGGTCACCCGGTGCCAGCGCGCGCTGTGCACGGCGCTCATCGGGCGGCCCGGCAGGCGTTCACGGTGTGGTTCCAGCCATGGCAGTGGCCGTCATCCCAGCCATGACCACCAGGCCATGCGCACGCGTTCGATTGCGTGGCGGCTCCAGGCCCACAGCGGCGGCATGTGCCCGACCACCAGGTCGGCGCGGCCGAGCAGGCCGGGACGCAGGTGTCGGCTGCGCGTCGGCCAGCGTGGCCTGGACCTCGAACACATTGCGGCCTTCGACCGCGCGCGCCAGCGGCGTGATGCGCTCGACCACCAGATCCTGGTGCTGCCAGGGCAGCGAAGAGACCACCAGTCGGCCCGCCTGTCCGGCGCTTACACGTGCGATGTCGGTTTCGTCGATCTCGACGATCACGCGGTAGTGGTCGGTCGTGGCCAGTGTCAGCAAGGCATCGCCCTGGCGCACCGGCGCGCCGATGGACTGGCTCAGATCGCCCTGAACCACCAGCGCGTCGAACGGGGCGGTGATCTGGACGCGGCTGCGCTGGCCCTCGATCAGCGCCAGCTGTGCCTGTGCCTCGCTGACCCGCGCAAATCCGGTCGACGCGCCGACACGGTCCGACTTGGCCATGGCGGCGGCGTAGGCGTTCTCGTGTTGCGCCAGCTGGCTGCGCCAGCGCTCCTGCTCCAGTTGCAGGTCCTCGTCGATCAGGTCGACCAGCGGAGCGCCGGCCTTGACCCGGTCGCCGGGCCGCACATGGGCGGTCTTGATGAATCCGTCGGCGGGCGCCGACAACACGCGCTGCTGCGCGCCTTCGACACGCGCCCGGCCGCTGACCGCAGTATTCGAGTGGCACCAGAGCGACGAACAGGAACGCCGCCGACGCGGCCAGCAGCACCGAACGCGTGCGTGCGGCGTCGCGGGTCGCGCAGCCCGGCCAGCCATTGGGCAGGCGTCGTCTCGCATACGCTGGTGCCAGGCCTGCTCGCCCTGCAGCATCCAGCGCAGCGCGGGCGCTGGCCAGCGACAGCTGTTGCTCGAGTCGTCTGCAGTTCGGCCTGTCCGATGGTGCCTCGCCCTGATGCCGTTCCACGCACACGGCGGCAAACGGGGTGCCGTCGAAGCCCAGGGCAGGCTGGCCACGGCGCCATCTGACCTCGCGTTGCAGGCGCTGCTGTTCCAGCCGTATCCAATCGCCATCAACCGATTCGGTTGCTGCAGCGTCGGGCCATCGTAGCGAGACGCCTTGTTCGATCGATTCGTCCATGGCGCCAAGCAGACGCTGTGGCAGATCACGCTTTGCAGATTCGACAAGTCCAGTGACGAACTGGCCAGCAAGCGGGTGCGGCCGGCCCGGTGCAGGCCGATCGTGACCCGGTCGAACCCGCCGTTTCGGGCTAGCTGCGGCTACAAGATGGTGGCCGCAGCATCCAGCGATGGCGCAGACAGAACGCCGGCGTACAAGGCCAACGCGGCTGCTACCGTGGTCGCCGTCTGCGGCCTCAGTGGCCACGTGAAAAGCGGGCCAGCGACCGGTGCAGGCTGACAGAGGGCAAGTGGTTGGCGACAAGGGACATGGACGACCAGGCAATTGGCGCAGCGCGTCAGGTCGGACACGCGGCGCAAGGACAGGCAGGCGGACTGCGCCGATTCTACGGTGCTGCTGAGGTCGGACGGGCCGATGGACGTGAGGCCTCGGGCACCCGGATCAGAGGCAACACTTATGGTTTATTCTGATGCTGCGGACCGGCGAAGGCGGTATGCTGATTGCGTTGGGGCTTGGCAGGCCAGCTTGCCGGGGCTAAGCTTGACTCATCACAATAGCGACAGGAGTTGCACCATGTACAAAAGAATCCTGATGGCCTATGACGGGTCGGAGGCCGGCCAGAATGCCTTGCTCGAATGCAAGGACCTGATGCAGTGGACCGGCGCCGCGCTGACGCTGGTGGCGGTGATGCCGCACCACATCGATTTCATCGGTGCCGAGGGTGGTTTCTACGATCCTCAGATCACGGAACGCGAAAAAGAGAACTACAAGAAGATCCTGGAGCAGGGTCTGCAGATCCTGTCCAAGGCGGGGTTCGCGGCCAATGGCGAGGTGCTGGTGGGTGAGACCATCAGCGAAATCACGGGTTATGCGAAAAAGATCGAGGCCGACCTGATCGTGGTCGGACACAAGCATCTGGACAGCATGGCCGCGCGCTGGTGGCGCGGATCGAGTTCCGGCGCACTGATCGAGCATGCGCATTGCAGCGTGCTGGTCGCCATTACGGGCTAGGCCTTGCTGCGGATTGGCGCAGACCGTGCCTTGAGTTGCGCCCACGCCGGTCCGCTACTACCAGTCCTCCTTGACCGCCAACACCACGTCGTGCCGCGCCGCAGCACGCGCGGCGAGCCAGGCCGTGGCGGTGCCGGCCAGCACCGTGGCCGCGCACAGGGCCATCAGTTGGGGCCAGGGCAGCAGCAGGTCCATGCTCCAGTGAAAACTCTGCGGGTTCACGACATGCACCAGGATGACGCTGACGCCCAGGCCCAGCAGTAGCCCGGCCAGCGCGCCGATGGCTGTCCAGGCCAGGCCTTCGAGCGCGACCAGGGTCAGCAACTGGCGCGGCGTCAGGCCCAGGTGCATCAGCAGGCCGAATTCCTTGCGCCGCGCCAGCACCTGGGCGCTGAAGTTGGCCGCCACGCCGAACAGTCCGATTGCGATGGCCACCGCCTGCAGCCAGTAGGTGACAGCGAAGCTGCGATCAAAAATGCGCAATGAGGTGGCACGCAGCTCACCCGCGCTGGACATCTCCAGCTGCGTCGGACCCTGCATGTCGTTGAACAGTGTGCGCAACGCGAGCTGCAGCGCCGCCGGGTCCGTGCCAGGCGTCAGCGACAAGGCCAGATCATTGACCTGCCGGTCGCCGGTCAGTCGCACATAGTCGTCCAGGTCGATCGCGATGGCGCCAAACTGGCGTGCATAGTCGCGCCAGACCCCGGCGACGACGAAACGCGGGCGCGTCGCAGCGGCCCTGTCGTGCGCTGGCATCAGCACGTCGGCCAGGGCGTCATACGATGCGCCGATATGCAGAGCGTACAAGGCGCTCATTGGCTCGCTGACGTAGATCGCGACCGCGCCGGGCGGCGGCGTTTTCAGGGGCCCGACCAGCGCCAGTGTGCGCGCCGGGTCGCCCAGCGGGCGTGCCAGCAGCGCCACGGCAGGCCGCCCCGCAACAAGGTTCAGTCTTTGCGAACGCGCCGGGGCCACGCGGCGTACACCGGGCATGGCGCGTACTGCGTCGACCAGATCGGGGGCAAAACCGGGGCCCTCAAGGCCAACGCCCTGGCGCAGGTACAAGTCGGCCGGCAACACCACGTCGAGCCAGTCCTGTACCGAGTGCCGGAAGCTGGCGACCATCACCGTCAGCGCGACGGCCAGGCTCAGCGAGGCGACCACGCCGCTGATGGCCACCGCTGCGCTGCCGCGCACGCGGCGGGCGCGTTCGATTGCCAGCATGGGCAGCAGCCTGTGCCCGACCAGCGGGGCCAGCCGGTCGTACAGCAAGGCGATCCAGGACGGCAGGGCGCTGATGCCGCCGATCAGCAGCAGTGCAATCGCCAGGTAGGCTGCCAGTGCCATGCCCCACAACGGTGGTGCCAGGCCAGCAGGACGCTGGCCAGCAACAGGCCCAGCGCCAGCCATGGATGGTCGTGGCCGCGCGCCGGCAATCCCACCCCTTTGAGTGTGGGGGCCGGTGGCAGCCGGGCCGCCGACGCGGCCGGCATCCAGGCGCCCACAAGAGCCGCCAGCACACCGAGCAGGCCGTAGCCGAGCGCCGCGCCGGTGCTCCATTGCAGCCGGGGCGCAACACCCTTGAAATACCCGCCGCCCAGGTCGCCACCGAGCCAGCGCAAGCGCCAGCCATGCCAGCGCCGTGCCGAGCAACACGCCCAGCGCGCTGCCCACCACGCCGAGCATCAGCGACTCGGCCAGCACCAGACGCAAGCGGTCACGTGCAGGCAAGCCCAGCACGCCGAGCAAGGCGAACTGCTGCGCGCGTTTGCGCACGCTCAGTGCCAGCACCGAAAACACCAGAAAGGCGCCGGTGAACAAGGCCACCAGGGCCAGCACCGTGAGATTGACGCGGTAGGCGCGCGACAGGTTGCTGACGCTGCTGTCGGCGTCGGCCGGGGGCTGCACCATCAGGCCGACAGGCCAGCGCGGGTCGGTGCGTAGCCGGGTTGCGACGGCAAGCGGATCGAGTCCGGCCTGCAGTTGCAGGTCGATGCGCGTGAGTTTTCCGCTGCGGCCCAGCAGGTCCTGTGCCGCACCGATGTCCATCACGGCCAGCGGCGCGCCGCTGGCTCCCACACTGCCGCTGACCTGCAACAAGTGGGTGCCTGCACCGGCCTGCACCTTGAGCTGTGTTGACTCGCTGGGTGATAGACCGAGCTCGCGCCATGCAGCAGGATTCAGGAACACCGCGTGCGGATCGAACATCGCCAGACGCGGCGCCTGCGCACCGGCCAACGGCAGCAGGTCCGGCGCCACGCGCACGATCAGCAGGGCATCCACGCCGACGATGCGCAACTGCATCGGACGATCGGTGTTGTCACGCGGCACCAGCAGCCGCGATTCGATTACCGGCGAAGCGGTTCGCACCTGGGTATCGTTGGCGAGCAGGCGATAGATGTCTTCGTCGAAGTCGGTCGTGGCGGCACGCACCTCCAGATCCGCCTGGCCGTTGACCGAACGCACCGCCTGCGCAAACTCCTGCAGCGCCGACTGGTTGATCAGCGACACCGACAGGGCCAGCGCCACTCCAAGCATGACCGCGACAACGGCCGCCGCATTGCGCCAGGGGTGGTGGCGCAATTCCTGCCAGGAGAACGTCTTCAACAGTTCGAGCACGAGCCAGTATATTGAGCACCTGAACACAGACGGGCGGCGTGGCGAGATGCCCCTGTTTCTGCCCCATGTGCCGCGCATCCGAGCCGGCCAATTGCGCCATTCACGAAAGACATTTGCCCCATGACCGACCTGCCCACCTACGATGATGTTGTTGCCGCCGCCGGCCGTATCGAGGGCCATGCCCACAAGACCCCGGTGCTGCGCTCGCGCACGCTTGACGAGCGCCTGGGCGCCGCAGTTCCATTTCAAATGCGAAAACTTCCAGCGCATGGGTGCGTTCAAGTTCCGCGGCGGCTTCAATGCGCTGGCGCGCTTCGATGCGGCCCAGCGCAAGGGCGGCGCACTGGCTTTTTCCAGCGGCAACCATGCGCAGGCGATTGCGCTGTCGGCGCGTCTGCAAGGCATCAAGGCCGTGATCCTGATGCCGACCGACGCGCCCCAGGCCAAGATTGCCGCCACCCGTGGCTATGGCGCCGAGGTGGTGTTGTTCGACCGCTTCACGCAGGACCGCGAGCAGCTCGCCGCCGAGCTGGCGCGCGAGCGCGGCATGACGCTGATCCCGCCGTTCGACCATGCCGGACGTGATTGCCGGCCAGGGTACGGCTGCCAAGGAGTTGTTCGACGAGGTCGGCGCACTGGACTACCTGTTCGTCTGTGTCGGCGGCGGCGGCCTGATCAGCGGCTGCGCCTTGTCGGCGCGTGCCTTGTCGCCGCAATGCAAGGTGATCGGTGTCGAGCCCGAGGCCGGCAACGATGCCCAGCAGTCGATGCGCAGCGGCGCCATCGTGCGCATAGACACACCGCGCACGATTGCCGACGGCGCGCAGACCCAATCGGTGGGCAAGCTGACCTTTGCCATCATGCGCCGTGATGTCGACGACATCATGACCGTCAGCGATGCGCAACTGGTCGAGAGCATGCGTTTTTTCGCCGAGCGCATGAAGATCATCGTCGAACCCACTGGTTGCCTGGGTGCGGCGGCGGCCACTTTCGGCGGTCTGCCGCTGGCAGGCAAGCGGGTGGGCGTGATCGTCAGCGGTGGCAATGTGGATTTGCAGCGTTTCAGCCAGTTGCTGAGTGAGGCAGCATGAAGGTCCGTCAGTGAGACGCCGGGCTGCCCCAAGGGCGAAAGTCGGAATGCGCAGCATGCAGGTGCTTCAGTGACCACGCGCATTGCCACTGTCCTGCTGGGTTTTGGTCTGTGCCTGTTGGCGCCGACCTTGGTGCTGGCGCAAACGACGCGAGCTTCAGATGTACAGGCGATGGCGCGTTGGGCGCTGGGTGCTGACCCAGGTTCGGCCGCCGTGGCGGTTTGGCGCGACGGCCAGTTGTCGCAGGCGGCGATCCGGCGTGACACGGCCGATGCTGCGGGACCGGCGCAAGCTGTGGCCGCAGGCGAACCAGTTCCCTTGTTCGAGATTGGTTCGATCAGCAAGGTCTTCACCGGGCTGCTGCTGGCGCAGGCGGTTGAAAAGGGGGATGTGTCGCTGGACGACACGCTGGGCCGGTTGCTGCAGGGCAAGCTGGGCTTTGCCTCGCCACAGGTGGAAGCCATCACCTTGCGCCAGCTGGTCACACATACAGCGTGCCTGCCGCGCCAGTTCGGGTCGGTACGCATGGGCCGCGCCCTGGTCGACCAGATCCGCAAGACTGACCGTGTCGACCTGATGGCGGCACTGGCGCTCCAGCAGATCGACGCGGCCCCGCCCTGTGCTGCCCGTTACAGCAATTACGGCATGGCCTTGCTGGGCGAATTGTTGTCCGAGTCTTATGGCAAGTCGTGGGATGACCTGGTGCGTGAGCGCATCACCGGACCTTTGGCCATGCACGACACGATGCTGCATCTGGGCGCGCATTCGCTGCGGCTGGCGCCGGCATTCTCCGGTCGATCGGCGGCGTGCGCATCACCTTTGAGCGCGACGGGAAACAGGTGCGCGGTTTGATGCTGGAGCAGGCCGGCAGCCGTGTGCAGGCGAGCCGCACCGCGCGGTTGCCGACACAAGTTGCGGTGCTGCGTGCCGGTGTCGCGACCGCCTATGTCGGCCGCTTTGTCGCGTCCAATCCGGCAGGGCCGCCGATCGTGTTTGATGTGCGCGACGAAGACGGCCAGCTGATGGTGCGTTCGACGCGTTTTCCGTGGGAACCTGTGCTTCCGCTGCCAGGCAGGGTGGACCGTTTCGGCTACGACATCCCCGACGCCGAACTGCAATTCGAACGGGATGAAGCTGGCCGTGTCGTGGCGCTGGTGTTGCACCAGCGCGGCCAGTTGCGCGCGATGCGAGCGGCCGATTGAAACCATCGGGCAGGCGAGGCGCGGTGCGCCCGGGTTTTTGATCTTTATCAATGCCGGGTGCCATATCCCTGGCCGGGTATTGAAATCCGGCCAGGGCCCTTCAATTGGATATCAGACGGCCCGTGGTGGTGCCGCCAACGATCACATTGCAAGGAGTAACACCATGAATTCACCGATGACACGTGGCAGCCTGTTCGACGAGTTCTTCCGCGACGTGGCGCCCGGCTTTTACGTTCGGCCGCTGCACGGCGACAACCTGCCGTCGCCGGCCCAGATCAAGGTCGACCTCAAGGAGTCCGACAAGGCCTACACCGTCCAGGCCGAAGTGCCCGGTGTGTCAAAGGACGACATCCATGTGTCGATCGATGGCAACGTGGTGACGCTGCGCGCCGAGGTCAAGCAGCAGGACAGCCAGAGCGAGGACGAGAAGGTGCTGCGCACCGAACGCTACTACGGCGCTGTGGCGCGCAGCTTCCAGTTGCCGCAGGACATCGACCAGGCACAGGCCAAGGCCAAGTACGACAACGGTGTGCTGGTGTTGACCTTGCCCAAGAAGACCAGCGGCGGGTCGCAGCGCCTTGCGATCGAATAAGAAGCTGCACCAGGCGCATCGCCTACAATCCGTCCATCACCGGGGGTGTCGTCGCAGTCGAAGGGCTGGGATGACTGAGAAATACCCCACTCACCTGATCTGGGTCATGCCAGCGTAGGGAGCGTGATGAGATGGGTCCGGCGCAGTCCGTGATTCCGTTTTTTCAGGCGCCCGAGGTTGGCGCATTGAAAGGATGGACACATGTTGCGACGGACTTTTTCTTTTGGCGCCCTGGCTATTGCGGCAACCGGCGCTGTTCGCCGGGCCTGCGGCATCGGCGCAGGAATTGCGCGTGCTGGTGCACGGCTCGTTCTCCCTGCCCAAGCCGCTGCTGGCGCAGTTCGAATCGCAGTCGGGCATCAAGCTCAGCATCATCAAGGGCGGCGACGCCGGCGAGATGCTCAACAAGCTGATCCTCACCCGCGCCCAGCCCATTGCCGACGTGGTGTTCGGCATCGACAACGCGCTGATCGTCAAGGCCCAGGCGGCGAATGTGCTCGAGGCCTATGCCGGTGCCGGCAAGCCAGCGCATCAGCGCCGTGGCGCTGGACGCTCCGGTGGTCGCGGTGGACTATGGTTACGTCAACCTGAACTACGACAAGGCCTGGTTCGCCAAGAGCGGCCTGGCCTTGCCCCGCACGCTCGATGACCTGGCACAGCCGGCCTATCGCAATCTGCTGGTGGTGCAGAACCCGGCGACATCGAGTGCCGGTTATGCGTTCATGCTGGCCACCATTGCCGGCCTGGGCGAGGAGGCCGCCTTTGACTGGTGGGCGCGCATGCGGGCCAACGGCCTGAAGGTTGCCAAGGGCTGGAGCGAGGCCTACTACACCGAGTTCACGCGCAATGGCGGCAGTCGCCCGATCGTGGTCAGTTATGCCAGCAGCCCTGCGGCCGAGGTGTTCTACAGCAAGGAAAAGATCAGCGAGCCGCCGACGGCCAGCCTGTTCCTCAAGGGCGGCGTGTTCCGCCAGGTCGAGGGTGTGGCACTGGTCAAGGGTGGGCAGCAACGTGAGGCGGCCGGCCAATTCATCGAGTTCATGCGTTCGCCGGCGGTGCAGGAGGCACTGCAGACCACGATGTGGATGTATGCCGCCGAGCCGCGTACGCCGCGACCCGAGGTGTTGCGCCACGCGCCCGAGCCCGCTGCGTTCGACAACCCGTCGCAGGCGCAGATCGCTTTGAGGTGCGCCCGAATGGGTCAGCCGCTGGACGCGGGTCGTGCTGAAGTAGCGCATCAACGGTTAACGGAAAGCGGCAGTGGCTTCGGTGCGCGCAGAAACACCGGCCCGGCTCGTGCCGACGCTCTGGCTGGGCTGCGCACCGCTGCTGTTCCTGCTGGTGGTGATGCTGGCGCCGTTGCTGCGCATCGCAGCTGAGGCGTTCTCCGGCAGTGCCAGCGCGACCTGGTCGCCCTGGTGGCCGGATCTGTGGCGCGACGACTACCTGCGCTGGCGCATTGGGTGGTCTTTTCTGCAGGCCGCGCTGACCTGTGTTGCGGCCCTGGTGCTGGCGCTTGCCGGTGTCCTGGGTGCTGGCGCGATTCCGGTTTCCCGGGCGCGCGCTGGTGCTGCGCCTGTTGATGCTGCCGTTTGTCGTGCCCACGCTGGTGGCGGCGATGGGCGTGCTGGCCTTGTGGGGGCCGCAGGGCTTTGTCTCGGGCTGGTTCGGCATCGACCTGCAGGACACGCCCTGGTTGCTGCTGTATGGCAACCTGTTTTTCAATCTGTGCCTGGTCGTGCGCGCCGGCGTCGACGCGCTCGGCCATGTCAGCGCCGCGCGGGTGGCGGCAGCGCGCACGCTGGGCGCCATCGCCGTGGCGCGTATTCTGGCGCGTCGAGTGGCCGGCCATCCTGCCGTGGCTGGCATCGGCCCTGTGTCTGGTGTTCCTGTATTGCCTGTCGGGATTCGGCCTCGCGCTGGTGCTTGGCGGCCAGCGCTATGCCACGGCAGAAGTCGAGATCTACACCCTGGTTGCACATGAACTGCAACTGGCACAGGCCGGCGTGCTGGCGCTGTGCATGGCGCTGCTGACCGGCCTGGTGGCGCTGGCCTATGCCTGGATCGAGCAACACCTGGCCGTGCCGGGCCGACCGGATGCCATTGCGCTGCGCCGGCCGGTGTCGGTCCGGCAGTGGGGCGCGGTGCTGGGCGCCCTGCTGGTGCTCACGGTGTTTTGCGCCGCGCCGCTGATGGCCATCGTGGTGCGCGCGGCAGGGGCGGGCTCCGCCGCATGGGCTGCGGTGCTCGACGGCGACAGCCTGCAGGCGATTGGCAACACGCTGCGTTTCACCGCAGCCGCACTCGTGCTGGCGGTGCTGCTCGGTGTTTGCCATGCCCTGGCCGCGCGCCGCTCGGTTGTGTTGCGCGCAGCAGCCTTCCTGCCTTTTGTCGTGTCGCCGGTGGCGGTGGCATTCGGCCTGCTGCTGCTGTATCCGGGCTGGACCGCCAGTTTGTGGATCCTGGTCGCGGCCTATGCCTTGCTGGCCTATCCGTTTGTGGCCCAGTCGCTGGGTGCGGCGCTCGACAACCTGCCGCAACACCTGGCGCAGGCAGCGCGCAGCCTGGGTGCCACGCCCTGGCGTCTGTTCTGGCGCGTGACGCTGCCCATGATCATGCCGTCGCTGCGTCGGGGCATGGCCTTTGCCGCGGCCACGGCGCTGGGCGAGTTCGCGGTGACCCTGTTCCTGTCCCGACCGGAATGGACCACGCTCACGACGCTGATATACGAACGTCTGGGTCGTCCCGGCGCCGGTAACCGGGATGAAGCGCTGGTGCTGGCGGCGGTGCTGATGCTGCTGGCCTTGCTGGCCTTCATGCTGATTGACCGCCCCGGTGCGCGTGATGCCGTGCGCACCAGGCTGGTGACGGGAGCGGCCCATGCTTGAACTGCGCGCCATTCGCAAGACCTTCGACGACGACGCCGGCGGCCACTGGGTGCTGGCCGATGGACTGGACCTGTCGGTCGCCGCCGGCTGCACCGTGGCCGTGCTCGGTCCGTCGGGCAGCGGCAAGAGCACCTTGCTCAAGATCATCGCCGGGCTCGAGCCGCAGGATTGCGGCCGTGTGATGTTTCGACGGCGTCGATCTGGCCGGTGTGCCGCCGGAGCGGCGCCGTTTTGCCCTGATGTTCCAGGACTTCGCGCTGTTTCCGCACCTCAACGTGCTGGACAACGTGGCCTTCGGTCTGGTCGAGCAGGGGCTGGGTCGCTCGGGCGCGCGTGCCCAGGCGCAGGCCATGCTGGAGGTGTTCGGCATGCAAGGCCATGCGCGCCAGAAGGTCTGGAAGCTCTCCGGCGGCGAACAGCAGCGTGTGGCGCTGGCGCGCGCGCTGATCACCGCGCCGCGCCTGCTGCTGCTCGACGAACCGTTCTCTGCGCTTGACGCACAACTGCGCACCAGTCTGCGCGACGAGTTCAGCCAGCGCATTGCCGCGTCCGGCATTGCCGCCGTGCTGGTGACCCATGACGAGGCCGAAGCCCGCGCGATGGCGCAGCAGGGCTACCGATTGAACGACGGACGCCTGCACCGGCTCTGGTAGTCGCCGCCAAGCCTGGCTTCGCCAGGGCAAACTCCACTGCTATGCTTGCGCGCTCATGCAAGCCCACCGCTTCTCCGATCTGACCGGCCATCGCGACTTCATGCGGTTTTGGGTCGCCCGCTTGTTCGGCACCACGGGCAACCAGATGCTGATGGTGGCCATCGGCTGGCAGATGTACGACCTCACCGGCAGCGCCTGGGATCTGGGTCTGGTCGGTCTGTACCAGTTCGTGCCGGCGCTGCTGTTCACGCTGGTGGCCGGCCATGTTGCCGACCGCTATCACCGCGGGCGCATTGTGGCGACCTGCATGGTGGCGCAGGCGCTGGTGGCGGCGCTGCTGGTGGCGTCGACCGTGGGGTTTGGCGCCGATGCCGCCTGGGTCTCGCGTGGACTGCTGCTGGGCGTGTCGGTGGCGCTGGGAATGGCGCGGGCCTTCCAGATGCCGGCGATGCAGTCGTTGACTCCGAATCTGTTGCCGTCGCAGCTGCTGGCGCGCGGTCTGGCGTTCAGTTCGGCTGGCACGCAGGCCGCCATCATCGGTGGGCCGGCGCTGGGCGGCGTGTTGTTTGTCGCCGGTGCGCAGGCGGTGTATGCGGCTTGCGTGCTGGCGTTTGCGGTCGGTTGCGTGTTGGTGTTCATGCTGCGTTACCCGCCTACGGCTCGGACCATCGAGCCGGTGTCCTTGCAGACCATGTTTGCCGGGCTGGCCTTTGTCTGGCAGCGCAAGGTGTTGCTGGGCGCGGTCTCGCTCGATTTGTTTGCCGTGCTGCTCGGTGGCGCCGTGGCCCTTGTTGCCGATGTTTGCCAAGGACATCCTGATGGTCGGGCCCTGGGGTCTGGGCCTGCTGCGTGGTGCGCCGGCGCTGGGCTCGCTGGTGATGTCGGCCTGGTTGACGCGCTGGCCGCTGCGCCGGCGGGTCGGCCGCACGCTTGTTGCTGTCGGTGGCGCTGTTCGGCATGTGCATGCTGGCGTTCGGCCTGTCGACCGAGTTCTGGTTGTCGATGCTGGCGCTGGCCATGTCGGGCGGAGCCGACACCGTCAGCGTGGTGGTGCGCCAGACCCTGGTGCAACTGGATACACCCGACGGCATGCGCGGGCGGGTCAGCGCCATCAACTCGGTGTTCATCGGCGCCAGCAACCAGCTCGGCGAGTTCGAATCGGGCGCCACGGCTGCGTTGCTGGGGCCGGTCGGCTCGGTTGTGCTCGGTGGCATGGGGACCATTCTGGTCGCGCTGGCGTGGATCCGGCTATTTCCGTCGCTGGCCCAGCGTGACCGGCTCGACGAGCGCTGACACTGCCATCCTCACTACAGGAACCCCCGGATCATGGCCAACTTGAACCCCAGGCAGCACGCCCTCGTCGACAGCGCCAGCGACCATGACCTGCCCGCCATGGGAGCGCCGATTGCGACCGGTCTGTATCGCCACTACAAGGGCGGCCGTTACGACGTACTGGACGTGGTGCGCCACAGCGAGTCGCTTGCAGGAAATGGTGTTGTACCGGGCCTTGTACGGTGCCCACGGTTTATGGGTGCGCCCGCGTGCCATGTTCGAAGGGACAGTCGACGTCGACGGTGTGGCAGTGCCGCGCTTTGCCCGTGTGGACGCTGCGCAAGGCGGGTCAAACACCGTGGTGTAGCCGCTGGGGTGCGCACGGCCCCGGCACGGTCTGAGCAATGCGTGGCCAGGCCAGGGACCGCGTCGAACGGCTGATTCGTCGGATACGTGCAACACATGGGGCCGCTGCGTGCCTTTCGTTACCGTGTCTCTGGGACAATGGCAGGGTTGCGGAGGCGCTTTTCCCTTCGCCAGTTCACGACAAGGCACCCTTACACCCATGCGCATCGCGATTCTTGGCAACTCCGGATCCGGCAAGTCCACGCTGGCGAGCCAATTGGCGCGCGAGCATGGCTTGGGCTGGCTCGATCTGGACACCGTGGCATGGGAGCCCGGCAAGATCGCGGTGGCGCGGGAACCTCAAGCGGCCCTGGCCCAGGTCCGTGAATACTGCTCCAGCACGCCGCGCTGGGTGGTGGAAGGCTGTTACGCCGGCCTGATCCGTGCCACGCTGGACGAAGCCGATCTGCTGCTGTTCCTCGAGCCCGGCGCGCCGGCCTGCCGTGCCAACTGCCATAGCCGGCCCTGGGAGCCGCACAAGTTCCGCTCGCCGCAGGAGCAGGATCGGCATTTCGATCATTTGCTCGACTGGGTCGATAGCTACTACACGCGCACTGGCGATGCGTCGCTGCGCGAGCATCAGGCCGTGTTCGATGCTTTTGAAGGGCGCAAACAAAAACTGCGCCAGCGTGTCACGCCGGGATTTGTCAACGCCTTGTGCCTGCAGACCAACTGACACAGCGCGCGCCGTTCCTGCAACTGATGCGCGATGTGCGCGCCTGCCAGATCTGCAAGTCCCATTTGCCATTCGGACCGCGGCCGCTACTGCAACTCGATCCACGGGCGCGCGTGCTCATCGCTGTTCAGGCGCCGGGGCGCAAGGGTTTGCCCGCGAAGGCCGCGCGCTCAACCCGCCAGGGCCGCAAGGTGCCAGGGCAAAGGATGTAACATCGTTTCGCGATCTTTCGTTCGCCGGGAGTGCATGATGGACAACCAAGCGATACGTTCGGCTGAATGTCTGGATCAGCGGCGGCGAGCCATTGCCGAGGTGGTTGTCGCGCGCCAACTTGCACGACAGCCCGAGCTCGCGCAGCGATACGGACCACTCGGTCGCAGCAAGTGTTTGCAGGACGCCGAGTCCAACTTGGCGACCCTGTCTGCTGCAGTCGCGGTTGGCGATCGCTCGCTATACGTCGACTACATAGCCTGGGTCAAAGTACTCCTGCATGGCCTGGGCATACCGCCCGCCGACCTGTCGGTCCAGCTCGAGTCTGATCCAAGCCGTGCTTCGTCACGAGTTGCCCGAGGATTGCCAGGAACCCACTTGCGGGTTTGTGGCTGAGGCTCTGCGCAGCCTGCCCGAACAGTCCAGTGACACCCAGTCCTACATCGATGGCGATGCATCCCTCGACCTGCTGGCGCAGTCGTATTTGAAGTCTCTGCTGCGAGGCGAGCACCACGCCGCTGCGCAGTTGCTGTTGGACGCGCTGGCCGGCGGTGCAAGCGTTGAAGATCTCTACCTGCGGGTCATTCAGCGCACGCAGTACGAAATCGGTCGACTGTGGCAAATCAACCGGATCACGGTGGGCCAGGAACACTACTGCACTGCCGCCTCGCAACGCGCGATGACGCAGTTGTACGCCACATTCGCCGGTAGTGAGCCAGGGAATCGCCACATGGTCATGACCTGCGTGGCCGGTGAGTTGCACGAGATCGGACCGCGCATCGTCGCCGACCTGTTCGAACTGGCCGGATGGGACACGTTTTACCTTGGAGCCAACACACCAGCGGCGAGCATCGTGCGTCTCGTCGCCGAGCGCGGGCCGGACATGCTCTGCATTTCCGCCAGTATGGCAACGCAACTGCCGGCCGCGAAGGCCTTGATTGCCACCGTGCGCGATGACGCCCGGTGCGCGGGCGTGAAGATCCTGGTCGGCGGGCAGCCGTTCAAGCGTTCGCCGGACCTGTGGAGTCGGCTTGGCGCCGACGGTGCGGCCGCCGACGCGCGGTCGGCCCTGGTGCTGGGCGAGCGCTGGTTTGGTTCCGACTGAGACAGGCTTGCCCGGCGACCATGACGTTCGAAGTATCCAGCATCGGGAATTGGACGGGAGGTGCGGTCCTGTTGCTTGACGCGCAGGGATTGCTCGCGCGCATCCTCTTCGATGGCATGGACATCTCGGCTCAGCTGCATGTGGGGGATCGCCTGACCGAATGGGTGGCCATAGAAAGCGCCGACAAGGCGCGCAACTTCCTGGCCACCTTGCGCGCGCGCAAGGCTGCATTTGACTGGGAAATCGACGTGCCGATGGGGGCGCAGATGGTGAACCTGCACTTCAACGGGGTGGTAGTGCGGGGCCAGTTACTGATCGCGGCGGGAGGTACGCGCCAGCGCGCCATGCGATTGATCGAGGATTGGCAGCTTCGTTTGCGGGAGCAACCCACTGCCTCAGGGGCCATCGATGCGGAGCCCGCACAGGTGCCGGACATCGCGCCGTACCAGGACACCGAGCCGTTCAACGACATGAGCCGGCTGGTCAACGACCTGACGACCGCCCAGCGCGAATTGGCGCGGCAGAACGCCGAGATCCTCAGGCAGTCGCGTGAACTCGTGCTTGCCAGGCAGCGCGCGGAGTCCGCCAATCGAGTCAAGTCGGTGTTCCTGGCGACGATGTCGCACGAGCTGCGCACCCCCCTGAACTCGATCATCGGCTTCACGGGCCTGATGCTGCAAGGCCTTTCCGGTTCGGTCAATGCGGAGCAGAGCAAGCAGCTCGAAATAGTGCGCAGGAATGCTCGTCACCTGCTCTCGCTTATCAACGACGTGCTGGACTTCTCCAAGATTGAGGCCGAGCAGCTGACTTTGCACAACGAGTACTTCGACCTGAAAAGCGCCATCGAGACGGTGGTCGAGACGGTCCGGCCGCTGGCGAATGAAAAGGGCTTGAAGCTTCGCGTCGAGGTGGCCGCAGACGCCGACGCTATTTTGGGCGATCGGCGGCGCGTCGAACAGATCCTGCTGAACCTGCTTGGCAACAGCATCAAGTTCACCGAGCAGGGCGACGTTGTGCTGAAAGCAGCATTCAGCCCGGCGTGCGCGCTGGCCTCGCCCGACGTCGCTCAACCCCTGCTGGAGTTCGATTCGACACACGCAGAATCGGACTCGCATGTGGCGACGGCAAGGCTCGCCGACGGCCTGGTTCGGATCACCGTGAAGGACTCTGGCCCTGGCATCGATTCGGCACAACTTACCCAACTGTTCCAGCCGTTTCACCAGATCGATTCGGAACATACGCGAACGAAAGAAGGAACCGGGCTGGGTCTGGCGATCTGTCGCAGACTGGTCGAGAGAATGGGCGGCGAGATTCATGTCGTGAGCGAACAGGGCCAAGGCAGCGAGTTCATATTCACGCTTCCCACGCGCCCGCAGCCGGCCGACTGATCACGGACGTATCTCGCTCGCGGCTTGGGTGTCGATGCCAGACAGTTGCAGATATATACTGGCTTTCATGTCCGAATCCAAGCACATAGCCCTGAGCCAGTTCACGGTTGGCAACGGTATGGACGAAGAGGTGCGGGCGGCCTTCCTGGCGCGGCCGCACGAGGTTGACCAGGCGCCCGGCTTCATTCGCATGCAGGTCTGGCAGCCGCAGGGCGACCCGAGCGTGTTCTGGCTCGTGACCTGGTGGCAAGATGAAGCCTCGTATCGGACCTGGCATCACAGCCATGCCTACCGGCAGTCGCATGCCTACCTTCCCAAGGGCCTGAAGCTGGTTCCCGGAAAGCAGCGCATCGACCACTTCAAGGTGGTTGCTGACTGAGGCCCGTCATGAGCCAACCGATCACGCCCGCTCCTGCCCATCGCGACTATTGTCTCGATGCAGAGCATCTGGAGCAGTGGGGCCTGCTGCGCGAGGCCGCTGTCGCAAACGCGGTTGCGGCCTGCGAGGCGCATGACCCGCGGGTCTTTGCCCGCTTCGGCGCGGCCGGCCGTCTGGCCTGCGCCGAAGACATAGGCCACCACCTCGACTTCGTGCGCATCAGCTTCGAAACCGGCGACCTTACGCCTTTCATCGCCTACCTCGGCTGGCTGTCCGAGGTGCTGTCCGCGCGTGGCATTCCCACATCGGGACTGCCGGTTTCGTTGGAAGCCCTGGCACTATTCTTTAGCCGGCGCTGGCCCGGTCAGGCCGGCGACACTGTCGGCGCGGCCTTTCTGGCTGGGCGCGACGCCCTGACCACGGGGATTGCGCCAGCAGCCATCGACGACGGTCAACTCGCCGTCTGGGACGAGGCCGACGCCTACATGCACGCCGCGCTGAACGGTGACCGCCACACGCTGCAGCGCCATTTTGACGCCGCCCTGTCGCGCAGCGACAGCCTGCTGCTGTCCGAACTGCATGTGGTCCAGCCCGCCCTGTATGGCGTCGGCCACGCCTGGCAGCGCAACCAGGCCAGCGTAGCCCAGGAGCATCTGGCAACGGCCCTCTCGCTGACACTGATGGCGCAGGCCAGCGCCAATGCCACCTACGCCGATGAGACCGGCCAGCGCGTGCTGTTGGCCTGCGCGGCGGGCAACCAGCACTCGGTCGGGCTGCGCATGGTGGCCGACGCCTTCGAGTTGCGCGGCTGGGAGTCCCAGTGCCTGGGGGCCAACCTGCCGGCACAGGCGTTGTTGACCCAGGCACGCGCTTTCAAGCCCGATGTGATCGCCCTGTCGGCGTCGCTGCCGCAGCAACTGCGCGACCTGCGCGGCGCCGTGGCCACCTTGCGTCAGCAACTCGGACCCTCGTGCCCCCTGATTGGCGTCGGCGGGCAGGTCTTCAACCGCTTTCCTTTGCTGGCGCAGTCGATGGACGCACTCTTTCTGGGCCGCCATGCGGGCGAGGCGCCCGATCTGGCGCTGCGTGCACTGGCCGCTTCTCCTTGATGGACTGGCGCCGACTCACCGCAGAGCTGACGTCGCTGGTCCTGGCACATTTCGATGCCGATGGCGAGTTGCTCTGGTCCAATGCGGGGTTTCAGCGCCTGCTTGGGGCCGACCTGAGCACAGCCTGGCGGCGATTCAGTGCGCCGGGCCTGCAGCCCTGGCTTGGCATGACGCCCGACGCGCTGACCTGCGTGCACGACGGTCTGCTGACCTTGGCCGTGGCGGGCGATCGGATGACGACGCTGAAAGGCCGTGTTCATGTCGGCCCCGACGGGCTGTGGGTGGTCGCCGGCTATGACATAGCCGAGTTCGAACGCATCAGCGCCGCCATGCTCGACCTGAACCAACAACTGCTGGACACGCAGCGTGCGCTGGCCAAGACCAATCGCCATCTGCGCAAGCGCGAGGCCGAGGTCGAGGCCTTGACGCGCAACGACGCACTGACGGGCGTATTGAATCGGCGCGGCCTGGACGCAGCGCTGGCGGTCGAAGCGACGCGCCAGACGCGTCTCGAGTTGCCGCTGTCATTGGTCATATTCGACCTCGACCACTTCAAGCAGATCAATGACGGTCATGGCCATGCCGTCGGTGACGTCGTGTTGCGCGCCATCGGACAACTGCTACGCCAGATGGCGCGGCAAACGGACCATGTCGCGCGGTTCGGCGGCGAGGAGTTCGTCGTGCTGCTGCCGATGACGACAATCGACGACGCCTTGCTCTTTGCCGAGCGCCTGCGTCAGGCCGTGCAGGAGCTTGATCTGCCGGATTCGCTGTGCGTGACAATCAGCCTTGGAGTCACGCAATGGCAAGCGGGCGACAGCGCCGAATCGGCATTTGTGCGCGCCGACGGCGCGCTATACCAGGCCAAGCAAGGCGGACGCAACCGCGTTGCACTGGCCCAGACGACGGCCACCTGAGTCGGGTCCGGCCTCGCGCGTTGCGTGTGTGGGCCAGCCGATACGGGTCTTCGCGGTCAACTCGCAATATGGCCTGCATCACCATGGTGCAATCGCCGCAGCGCTCACCGGAAACAAGATCGTAAGCTGTAGATTTGCGATGGGCCTGTGTTATCCGGGAACGGGCAGCGCAGGCGACCTGCCGCCGCGTCCCGAACGCGCGACGCATTGGCGCGAACGCCTTCTGGCACAATTGGCTGCGCTGGAGTTGACGCTGGTGATAGGCCGGTTTGCACAGGCTTATCACCTGGCAGGCCCGACCCGGTCGGTGACTGCCGCGGTCGGGGCATGGCGTACCACCTGGCCTCGGGTTTTGCCGCTGCCACACCCGAGTCCGCGCAACAATATGTGGTTGCGGCGCAATCCCTGGTTCACGCAGGAAACGCTACCAGCGTTGCAGCAACGGATTGCGCAGCTGCTGCCCCTGGCATCATGAGGCAAGCGTAGTCACCGCGTCTTCGGCGCGCCTGGTGCAGTCAGGTGCTGCCCCCGAGCGCCACCTGTAGTTGAGCAATCGCTTAGAGGAATTCCCATGCAACACTGGTTCTTGCTGGCAGGCGCAATAGCGCTCGAAATCGCCGGTACCACATCCATGAAACTGTCGCTCGGCTTCACACGGCCGCTGTTTTCAGTGCTTTTGTTCGTGTTCTACCTGGGATCCATCCTGCTGCTGACGCTGGCCTTGAAACGCATCGAAGTGGGTGTCGCCTATGCCATCTGGTCGGGCGTGGGCACGGCGGCGATTGCGCTGATCGGCATCCTGTTTTTTCGCGAAAGCGTCGGTTTGGCCAAGATCATCTGCTTGAGCATGATCATCGGTGGTGTGGTCGGGCTCAACATGTTCGGTGTCAAGCACGGTTAGGGCAGCTCGCTGTGTGCGTGCTCAGATCTGCGCCGACACGACCAGCACGCCGGCCCCGACCAGCAGCAGGCCGATCAGCTCGTTGCGACTGATTTTTTCGCGGAACAGGCGGCGCGACACCAGGTAGCTGAACAGCACTTCGATCAGGCCCACGGTGCGCACATCGACGACCGGACGCAAAGCCAACGCGGTCAACCAGGCGATCGATGCCAGTGCGCCCATCATGCCGGCGAGCATGGACAGTTTCCAGGCCTTGGCGATCGCCGCCAGCGCCTCGGGCTGGCGCCAAGCCAGCCAGGCGCCGAGCAACACGCTTTGCATCAGCTGTGCCAGCAGCACGTTGAAGCCGCCGATCACCCAGGCCGAATGGCCGCTCAATTCAAGCGCCGCACCCCGATAGCCGACGCCGGACAATGCGAACAAGGTGCCTGAGGCCAGCCCGAACCAGGCCGCGCTGCTGCTGCCTTGCAACACCTTGCCGTCGAGGCGGCGCGGCAAGGACAACAGGATCACACCGCCCGTCGCCAGCAGCATGGCCAGGGCGGACATCCAGGTCGGTATTTCCTGCAGCATCAGCGTGGCAAAGATGCCGACCTGCAGAACCTCGGTTTTTGAAAATGCCACGCCGACAATGAAGTTGCGTTGTTTCATTGCCACCAGCAGGCAGGCCGTGGCACCCAGTTGGCACAGGGCGCCCAGCGCCAGCCAGAGCAGGTAGGGCGCCTGCACGGAGGGCAACTGCGCTTGTGGCGCAACGTAGGCCAGTAGCAACCACACCCAGAGGCCGGCAAATGGCAGGCCGTACAGGAAACGCACCAGGGTCGCGCCCAGCGTACCCATGTCGTTGACCAGGCTGCGTTGCGCCGCGTTGCGTATCGTCTGGGCCAACGCCGCCCAGACCACGATCGGAATCCAGGCCCACGAGACGATATCGGTACTCGCCATGCCGGCGCCGCGGTTTCAGAGCGGTGCCGGAATCGTGCTCGGCAACAGGATGCCGCGATCGACGGTCTGGATGTCGGTATGGCCGCAAAAAGCCATGGTGACATCGAGTTCCTTGTGGATGATCTCCAGCGCCTTGGTCACGCCGGCTTCGCCCATGGCGCCCAGGCCGTACACCATGGCACGGCCGATCATGGTGCCACGCGCGCCCAATGCCCAGGCCTTGAGCACGTCCTGGCCGCTATGGATGCCACCGTCCATCCAGACCTCGGTCTGGTTGCCGACTGCAGCCACGATGGGGGCCAGTGCCTGGATGCTGGAGGGCGCGCCGTCGAGTTGGCGGCCGCCGTGGTTGCTGACGATGATGGCGTCGGCGCCGGCCTGAACCGCCAGCTGCGCATCCTCGACGTCCATGATGCCCTTGAGTATGAGTTTGCCGCCCCAGCGCTCCTTGACCCAGGCGATGTCGGCCCAGCACAGGCGTGGATCGAACTGCTCGTTGGTCCAGGCCGCCAGCGATGCCATGTCCGAGACCCCCTTGACGTGGCCCACCAGGTTGCGGAAGGTGTGGCGCCGCGTCTGCAGCATGCCCAGCCACCAGCGTGGCTTGGTGGCGATGTTGATGAATGTTGCCCAGCGCTGGAATCACCGAGGCGCGCAGCTGGTTTTTCAGGTCCTTGTGGCGCTGGCCGATCACCTGCAGGTCGAGTGTCAGCACCAGCGCACTGCAGCGCGCTGCCTTGCAGCGGTCGATCATGCGTCCCATGGCATCGCGGTCGCGCATCATGTAGAGCTGGAACCAGAACGGCGCGCTGGTGTTCTCGGCGATGTCCTCGATCGAGCAGATGCTCATGGTCGACAAGGTGAACGGTATGCCGAATTTCTCGCTGGCGCGAGCGGCATGGATCTCGCCGTCGGCGTGTTGCATGCCGGTCAGACCCACGGGGGCAATCGCCACCGGCATCTTGACCGCGCAGCCGACCATGGTGGTCGCCGTGCTGCGGTTTTCCATGTTCACCGCGACGCGCTGGCGCAGCTTGATCTTGTGGAAATCGTCCGAATTGGCGCGGTAGGTGCCCTCGGTCCACGAACCGGAATCGGCGTAGTCGTAGAACATGCGCGGCACGCGTTTTTGCGCCAGTACGCGCAGGTCTTCGATGGTGGTGATGATGGGCACGGAAGTCTCCTTGGAACGGGAGACATGTTAGCGGCAGAGCCGTGCGCGGGTCGATTGAAACTCGCCGGGGCGGTTTGAAATTTTTTGCAGCCAGTTGCAAATGGGCCTTGGCCGACCGGCGGTCGGTCTGACGCAATCAGCCGGTTTTGATCAGCACGCGTGCTTGTCGCCGGTGCATCCACCGGCTTGGCGCAGTCAGGGTGCGTCGACGCCGATCAACTCGGCCAGGGCCGGGGTTTCCATCGATCCGCCGCGCGTGACCATCTGGCCGGTACGGGCGTTCTTGACGATGGTGAAGGGCACGCCCTCGAGGCCCAGGTTGTTGAACAGCTTGGTGTTGGATACGACCGCCTGTTTGGCCTCGTCGGTCAGGTTGGAGCCGGCGCCGATGCCGCCGCTGCCGGCAATCAGCGATTTTTCATGTTCGGTCATGGCCTGCACCGGATCGGCCGCTGCCAGCAGCGTCGCACCCTGGGCTGAACTGGTGGCGTTGATCAGGCCGACCGGCATCCAGACGAACTTGGCTTTCTTCTGCAAGGGAACCGCCGCATTCCACAGATGGCCGCAGTGCGGGCACTGGGGGTCGAAGAAGACATAGACGACGGTGGTACTCATCATCGAGCCGACAGTGAAACCCTTGCCTTCACTGGCCACGATCTCGACAGTCGGCGTACGTTTGCCCTGGTCGGCCGACGCTGCCGGACTGCTGGACGAGCTGGTTTCTTCGGTCTTGGAGCAGGCACCCAAGGCCAGGGTGACGGCCAGCAAGGCTGGCAGCAGGAAACGGGAGCGGTTCATGGTTGTTGCGCTTTCTATGGGTGGATGTTGTCGGGTCGGGTGTCTCAGGCCAGCCGCTGGCGGTGCCGTGCAATCTGCGCGCGCACCTGCTGCGGCGCCGTGCCGCCCAGGATGTTACGGGCCTGCAGCGAACCGCGCAGGCTCAGGACCTCATAGACATCCTGTTCGATACGGGAATTGAAGCCCTGCAACACCTGCAACGGCAGCTCGGCCAGGTCGACGCCCTGATCGATGGCGGTCTTGACCGCATGGGCCACGGTTTCGTGGGCATCGCGAAACGGCAGGCCCTTGCGCGTCAGGTAGTCGGCCAGGTCGGTCGCAGTGGCGTAGCCGCGACTGGCGGCGCGTTCCATGGCTTCGGGGCGCACCGTGATGCCCTGCACCATCTCGGCGAAGATGCGCAGCGTGTCCTTGAGCGTGTCGACGCTGTCGAACAGCGGTTCCTTGTCTTCCTGGTTGTCCTTGTTGTAGGCCAGGGGCTGGCCCTTCATCAAGGTGATCAGGCCCATCAGGTGGCCGACCACACGGCCGGTCTTGCCGCGCGCGAGTTCGGGTACGTCCGGGTTTTTCTTCTGCGGCATGATGGAACTGCCGGTGCAGAACCGGTCGGCGATGTCGATGAAGCCGAAACTCTGGCTCATCCACAACACCAGTTCCTCGCTCAAGCGGCTGAAGTGCACCATGCACAAGCTGGCCGCGGCGGCAAACTCGATGGCGAAGTCGCGGTCGCTGACCGCGTCCAGGCTGTTCTGGCACACGCTGTCCATGCCCAGCGTGGCCGCAACCCGTTCGCGATCGAGCGGGTAACTGGTGCCGGCGAGCGCGGCGGCGCCCAGCGGCAGGCGGTTGACGCGCCGGCGCACGTCGGCCATGCGTTCGGCGTCGCGAGAAAACATCTCGACATAGGCCAGCATGTGGTGACCGAAAGCCACCGGCTGTGCCACCTGCAGATGCGTGAAGCCGGGCAGGATCACGTCGGTGTTCTGCTCCGCCAGATCGACCAGGGCCAGTTTGCAGCTGGCGCAGCAGGTCGGAGATGACGTCGATCTCGTCGCGCAGCCACAGCCGCACGTCGGTGGCGACCTGGTCGTTGCGCGAGCGCCCGGTGTGCAGGCGTTTGCCGGCGTCGCCCGCGAGTTGTGTCAGCCGGGCTTCGATGTTCAGGTGCACGTCTTCGAGGTCGAGCTTCCATTCGAAGGAGCCGGCCTCGATTTCCGCCGTGATGGCCTTGCAAGCCCGCGACGATGGCATCATGGTCCTGTTGGCTGATGATGCCCTGGTGGCACAACATCTCGGCGTGGGCCAGTGAGCCGGCGATATCGACCCGCCACAGGCGCTTGTCGAAGAACACGCTGGAGGTATAGCGCTTGACGAGGTCGCTCATGGGCTCGGAGAACAGCGCTGACCACGCGGCTGATTTGTTGTCGAGTTGGTTCTGGGACATGGATGGGAAATGTGGGTGGGGCGCTGGACTTGGCCCGCGGAGAGCAAGATCACCAATAATCTGGGTCACAACCCGAACCATGATGAAAGACAGCGAGATTTTATCGACCTTTCACGAACTCGAGGCCAGGCGCGATCCCGCGCAGCCGCCACGAGCGCTGATCTTCGACGCCTGCCAGCTCGGTGTGTTGTTGCGCGCCGTGTTGTTTGTCGAGATGGTGATGGCCATCGGCGCCTTGTATGGCGTGTCTTCGCTGTTCGATTGGGTGCTGCGTCTGGCGATCCTGACCGGCGCCGCCTCTGCCGGGCACCCTGGTCTGGATGGTTGTGGTGTGCGGCCTGCAAGCGTTTGCTGGCCCGGCTGCCGGCGCCGTGGCAATACGCGGCGGGTGTGTCGCTGGGTGCATTCGCCGGCGTGGCGGGTTGTGCCATGCTGTTGCTCGCGGGCTTGCTCGAGCGTGGCCCGTGGCTGGCCTGTGGCGTCACCGGTGCCGCGCTGGCCGCGGCGCTGGTGGCCGCACTGGTGATGCGCGCCCAGGCCCGTATGCCGGCTGCCACCGCGGCGCGCCTGTCCGAATTGCAGTCGCGCATCCGTCCGCATTTTCTGTTCAATACGCTCAACAGCGCGATTGCGCTGGTGCGTGCAGAGCCCGCCAAGGCCGAGACCTTGCTGGAGGACCTCAGCGACCTGTTCCGCCATGCGCTGGTGGACCACGGCGAGTCGGTGACGCTGGCCGACGAGATCGAGTTGGCGCGCCGCTACCTGGCCATCGAACAGGTGCGTTTTGGCGACCGGTTGCGCCTGGAGTGGGATCTCGATCCGGCGGCCGATCGGGCGATATTGCCGCCGTTGTTGCTCCAGCCCCTGGTCGAAAACGCGGTGCACCACGGTGTGGAGCCCTGCGACGACGGTGCCACGGTGCGCATATCGAGCCGCCGGCGCGGCACTGTCGTGGTGATCAAGGTCACCAATACCGTGCCGGCGGGAGCCGGTTTGCCCGGCCACGGGCTGGCGCTCGACAATGTGCGCGCCCGCCTGCGCCTGCTCCATGATGTGCAAGGTCGATTTCGCAGCGGCCTGGTCGATGGCGTGTTCCAGGTGCGCATGGAGGTGCCGTTGTGACGCTCAAGGCCTTGATCGTTGACGATGAAGCGCTGGCACGCAGCCGCATGCGCAGCCTGTTGCTCGATTGTGTTTCACCCAAGGTCACGGTCGAGGGTGAGGCGGCGCATGCCGCGCAGGCACTGGCGCTGCTGGCAAAGCAATCCTTCGATGTGGTGCTGCTGGACATCCACATGCCGGGCACCGATGGCCTGGCGCTGGCGCAGCAGATTGTGGGCCGGCCGCAGGCGCCCGCAGTGGTGTTCGTCACCGCACATGCAGGCCATGCGGTGCGGGCTTTCGACCTGGAGGCGGTCGACTACGTGACCAAGCCGGTACGTCTGTCGCGTCTGATGCTGGCGCTGCAAAAGGTCGAGCGGCGCGTTGCCGCGACGCGGGCCTTGTTACCCGAGACGGTTGTTCCCTCGCTGACCATTCAGGACCGCGGGCGCACCGAGCGCGTGCCGCTGTCCGAGGTGGTCTACCTCAAGGCCGAGCTCAAGTACGTCACGGTGCGCACCGCCGATCGCAACCTGATCCTGGACGGCTCGCTCAGCGAACTGGAAGAACGCCATGGCGCCTTTTTCGTGCGCATCCATCGCAATGCACTGGTCGCGCGGCGCCGCGTGCGTGCGCTGGAGAAGCATTTCGACGAGGAGGAGGGGGAGGGCTGGGCGGTGCGGCTGCTGGGCATCGATGAAACCGCTGGCGGTCTCGCGCCGCCAGCTGGCCGTGGTGCGCGAACTGCTCAACACGTCGAACTGAAATGTCTGCCGCGGCGCGCCCATCCACTTGCCGACAAGCCTGATCCGATGAACGACACACTTGCCGCCCGGATCCGCGCCTTGCCCTGTTTCACCGGCATTGTGCGGATGGCGGAACTCGATGGGGGCATGACCAATCGCAATTACCGGGTCGACGACCGGTCGGGCCATTACGTGGTGCGGCTGGGTCAGGACATCCCGGAACACGGCGTCATGCGCTGGCATGAACTGGCGGCGGCAAGGGCTGCTCATGCCGCGGGCGTGTCGCCCGAGGTGGTGTATGCCGCACCTGGCGTATTGGTCAGCCGCTTCATCGAAGGGCGCACCTTGCAGGCGCAGGACCTGCGCGCGGATGGGCAACTGGCAGCGCTGGTGCGGGTGTTGCAGCGTTGCCATCATCAGATACCGCGCCATCTGACGGGCCCGGTGTTGATGTTCTGGGTGTTCCAGGTGATCCGCAATTACCTGGCGCGCTTGCACGATGGCGCCGACGGCGAAATGCGCCACCGGCTGGCCGAGTTCGCCGCACTGGCGACCTTGCTCGAGCAGGCGGTGGGTCCGGTCGAGATCGTGTTCGGGCACAACGACCTGCTGGCAGCCAACTGGATCGACGATGGACAGCGACTGTGGCTGATCGACTGGGACTACGCCGGTTTCAACAGCCCGCTTGTTCGACCTGGCCAATCTGTCGGTGCAACAACGGATTCGATGCGGCGCAGGACCGTGCATTGCTGCAGGCCTATTTCGGTCAGGCACCGGATGCCATGCGCATGGCGCGCCTTCCTGGCGCATGCGCTGCGCCTCGGCCCTGCGCGAGACCTTGTGGGCCCTGGTGTCGCAACAGGTGTCGACGCATCGATGTCGACTACCGCAGCTACGCCCAGCGATTGGAGCGTGCGCCTGGACGCGAGCCGGCAGGAGTTCGAGGCGCGGTCGACGTCTGCCCTGACGCGCAGCGGCCGGGCCGGCGTCGACAGGGCGCTCAGCCGGTGTTGCGCAAGCCCGCTGCGATGCCGTTGATCGAGATGTGGATGCCGCGGCGCAGGCGGTCGTCGATCTGCCCGCCGCGGTGGCGCCGGATCAGCTCGACCTGCAGATGGTGCAGCGGATCGATATACGGAAAGCGGTGGCGGATCGAGCGCTGCAGGGCCGCGTTGTTGGCCAGTCGGTGCTTGTCGCCGGTGATCTGTGCCAGTGCGGTGGACGTCAGGTGCCATTCGGCCTCGATCATGGCCAGGATCTTCTTGCGCAGCCGGGTGTTGCTCACCAGCTCCGCATAGCGCGACGCCAGCGCCAGGTCGCTCTTGGCCATGACCATGTCCATGTTGGACAGCAAGGCCCGGAAGAACGGCCACTGGCGCTCCATTTTCTGCAGCGTGGCCATGCGTTCCTTGCGCGAGTCCGGGCCGGGCGTGTGCAGGAACGTCGCTGATCGCCGAGCCGAATCCGTACCAGCCCGGCAGTGTCAGGCGGCATTGGCCCCAGCTGAAACCCCAGGGGATGGCGCGCAGGTCTTCGATCGCCTGGGACGGCTTGCGCGAGGCCGGGCGCGAGCCGATGTTGAGTTCGGCGATCTCGCGGATCGGCGTGGCGCCGAAGAAATACTCGGTGAAACCGGGTGTCTGGTAGACCAGCTTGCGGTAGGCCGCCATGCTGGCCTTGGACAAGGCACTGGCCGCCTGCGAGGAAGGCTTGCGGAACCGCCTTGGCTGGCGGCATCAGCGTGGCTTCGAGCGTGGCGGCAACCAGGGTCTCCAGGTTGCGCCGTCCGATGTCCGGGTTGGCGTATTTGGTGCCGATGACCTCGCCCTGTTCGGTCAGGCGGATCTGGCCGCGCACCGTGCCCGGCGGCTGGGCCAGGATCGCCTGGTAGCTCGGCCCGCCGCCACGTCCGACCGTGCCGCCACGGCCATGGAACATGCGCAGCCGGATCGGCGCCTGGCCTGGCCTGGCGTCGGCCAATTCGTCGAACAACGCGACCAGGGCCACCTCGGCCAGGTACAGCTCCCAGTTGCTGGTGAAGATGCCGCCGTCCTTGTTGCTGTCGGAGTAGCCCAGCATGATGTCCTGCTCGGCGCCGCTGCGCCGCACCAGATCCTGGATCGCCGGCAGCGCGTAGAAGTCGCGCATGATGGCCGGCCGCGTTGCGCAGGTCCTCGATGGTCTCGAACAGCGGCACGACGATCAGGTCGGTGCGCGGCTCGCGGTCCAGCGTGTCGTGCATCAGGCCGGCTTCCTTTTGCAGCAGCAACACCTCGAGCAGGTCGCTGACGGTCTCGGTGTGGCTGATGATGTAGTGGCGCAGCGACTGGCGGCCGAATCGCGCCAGCATGTCGCGGGCGCAGGAGAAGATGGCCAGTTCGTCCTGCACCAGTGCCGAATAGTCATGGTCGAGCACCCGCAGCGGTCGGGCGTCCTACAGCAGTTTGATCAGCACCTGCTGCTTTGCCGCTTCGTCCGAGCTGCGCATAGGCGGGTTCGACGCGCGCCGCGGCACAGCAGCTCGGCCACCACCTCCTCGTGTTTGTCCGAGCTCTGGCGCAGGTCGACGGTGGCCAGATGAAAGCCGAACACATCGACCGCGCGGATCAGCGGCTGCAGCCGGTTGCTCGCCAGCGCGCCGCTGTGGTTGTCCAGCAGCGAGGTCTCGATCGTGCGCAGATCGGCGTTGAACGCCTGCGGCATTCGGATACGGGTTTTGCGGCGCCACCGCATGGCGTGCCGCCTCGCCGCCGGTGAGGTCTCTTGAGCGTGGCAGCCAGCCGCGCATAGATGCCGGTCAGTGCCAGCCGGTAGGGCTCGTCCTGGCGATGTTCGTTGGTGTCCGGCGAGCGCGCCGCCAGCGCCTTCATGTCCGGCGAACAGGTGCGTCAGGATGGCCGAGATCGACAACTCGCCGCCGAGCAGGTGCACCTCGGTCAGGTAGTGGCGCAACGCCACTTCGGCCTGGCGCCTGAGTGCGTGCGACAGGGTTTGTGCGCTGACGTTCGGGTTGCCGTCGCGGTCGCCTCCAATCCAATGGCCCATGCGCAGAAAGCTGTGGATGTTGCGCTGGCCCAGTTCGCGTTCCAGGTCGGCATAGAGCCGGGGAATCTCGCGCAGGAAGGTGGCCTCGTAGTAGCTCAGCGCGTTCTCGATCTCGTCGGCCACGGTGAGCTTGGTGAAACGCAGCAACCGGGTCTGCCACAGCTGCGTGACGCGGGCCCGGATCAGCGCCTCGTTGCGCGCCAGTTCGCGCGGTGTCAAGGCGTCCTTGCCGGTCTGTCCGGCCAATGCCTGCAGTCGTATCGCATCGCGCGCGGTGAGCAACTGCGCAATGCCGCGTTCGGCGTCCAGAATGCTCTTGCGCTGCACCTCGGTCGGATGGGCCGTCAGCACCGGGGACACATAGCTGCCGGCCAGTGTCTCGACGATGGTCGAGGGCGTAACGCCGGCCCAGCGCAGCCGCGACAGGGCCACGTCGATGCTGCCCTCCTGGGTGTTGCCGGCGCGCTCATGGAAGGCGCGGCGACGGATGTGGTGGCGGTCTTCGGCCAGATTGACCAGGTGGCTGAAATAGGTGAATGCGCGGATCACGCTGACCGTCTGGTCGCCGCTGAGCCCGACCAGCAGTTTCTTGAGCGCGCGGTCGGCATCCTGGTCGGCGTGGCGGCGAAAGGCCACCGACAGCTTGCGGATCTGCTCGATCAGGTTGAACGCGGCCTCGCCATCCTGGTCGCGAATCACGTCGCCCAGAATGCGCCCGAGCAAGCGGATGTCGTCCACCAGAGGGCGTTCGTTTTCGCGTGTGCGGCGGGTGGTTTCGGTCAGGGTTTTGCTGGTCATGGCAAGGCGGGCGAGACGGGCGCTGGAGCCGCGAAGTTGGCCCATGCTAGCATCGCGGCGCCCCCTGTGATTACCAAACGGTTACGACTTTGACCCTGTCTGCTCACCCCCCTCTTGTCATCGCCACGCGCGAAAGCCGACTGGCTATGTGGCAGGCCCGCATGTGCAGCAACTGCTCGAGGCCCGGGGTCATCGCGTGCAATTGCTGGGCATGACGACGCGCGGCGACCAGATCCTGGATCGCACGCTGAGCAAGGTCGGCGGCAAGGGCCTGTTTGTCAAGGAGCTGGAAGCCGCGCTGGAGGATGGGCGGGCCGATCTGGCCGTGCACTCGCTCAAGGACGTGCCGATGGAGTTGCCCGATGGTTTTGCGCTGGCCTGCGTCATGGAGCGCGAAGACCCGCGCGATGCCTGGTGTCCAGCACCATGCGCGAACCCGGCCGCGTTGCCGCAAGGCGCCGTGGTCGGCACGTCGAGCCTGCGGCGCATGGTGTTGCTGCGCGACATGCTCGATCAGCTGGGACGCCACGATGTGCGGATCGAACCCTTGCGCGGCAACCTGGACACCCGGCTGCGCAAACTCGACGACGGTGCGCTACGCACGCCATCATCCTGGCGGCGGCCGGCCTCAAGCGGCTGGAGCTGGCATCGCGTATCCGCCACACTTTCACGATCCAGGAAATGCTTCCGGCGGCCGGGCAGGGCGCGCTGGGCATCGAGATCCTGTCGAATCGACACGATCTGGTGGATGCGCTGGCGCCGCTGTCGCACGCGCCGACCTGGCACGTGGTGGCGGCCGAGCGTGCGGTCAGCCGGGCCATGGGCGGCAGTTGCTCGATGCCGTTGGCCGCGCATGCGGTGTGGCAAGACGACCAGTTGCAGCTGCAAGCCGCCTGGGGTGATCGACGGAGCCGGCAGCCGACGGCGATCTGCCGCTGCGCTGGTGCGGGCCATGGGCCAGGAGCCGGTGACGACGCTGGAGCAGGCCGAACAGTTGGGGGAGCGGGTCGCACAGCAGTTGCGCGATGGTGGCGCCCGCGCGGCGACGCCTGTCGCCTGACCCGAGGCTAGCGCCGTCGCCATGCGCGTGTTTGTCACCCGACCGCAGGCCGAGGCGGTGCGCTGGGTGCAGGCCCTGTTGCGCGAGCAGATCGACGCAGTCAGCCTGCCCTTGATCGAGATCCGGCCGGTTGCCGACGATCGTGGCGTGCGTGCGGCATGGCAGGCAATTGGCCAGTTTGATGCGGTGATGTTTGTCAGTGCGGCGGCAGTGACACATTTTTTTGCCGACTTGGTCGCGCGGCGGCGAACACTGGCCGGACGCCGGTGCGCTGCGGGCCTGGGCGCCTGGGCCCGGCACGGCGGCCGCGCTGGTGGCCATGGGTGTTGCGCCAGGCGATATCGACGCACCCGACCCGAACAGCGGGCAATTCGATTCGGAATCTCTTTGGCGTCAGGTGGGTCCTACGGTGCGGCCGGGCCAACAGGTGCTGGTGGTGCGCGGCGCACAAGGCGAGGGCATGCCCGTGGCCGATGGCGCTGCGGTTGCTGCAGCGCAGACCTCGCAAGCTGGTCAGGGGCGCGATTGGTTGGCCCAGCAACTGATCGCGCACGGCGCGCATGGTGCGCTTCGTCGCTGACCTACCGGCGCTGTGCGCCGCCGTCGGCCGTGTTGCGCCAGGCCGTGCTGGCGGCCCACGCGGATGCTCCGGCCTGCTGGCTGTTCACCAGTTCCCAGGCCATCGAGAATCTGGTTGCGGCTGTTCCCGGCCATGACTGGGCGAGCGCGCAGGCCCTGGTGACCCATCCGCGGATTGCCGTCGCAGCGCGTGCCGCGGGCTTCGGTGTTGTGCAGGAGTCACGTCCGGCTCTGGCCGATGTGGTGGCGTCGATAAAATCCCTGGGATGAACCAGGACGCCAACACCCCGACAGCCGCCGATTCAGGTGTTGCTCCGGCATCCGCGACGGCCGCACCCGCTTCTCCGCCGTTGGTCGAGCCTGAGCCACCGAGGGCGGCGCATGCCGATGCCCTGGCCACACTGCGAATCTCCCCATTGGTGATGCTGGCGCTGGTGATTGCAGCCGTCGCCATGGCCGGAACCGTCATGGTCTGGCAGCGGATGTCGGCGACCCAGGAGCAATTGGCACGCCAAAGTGGTGAGTCCGCGATGCATGCGGCCGAGGCGCGCGCAAGCGCCAAGGCGGCGCAGGAAATGTCGCGCGAAACCTCGGCCCGTCTGGCGGTGGCCGAGATCCGGCTGAGCGAGGTGGCGGTTCAGCGTAATCAGCTCGAAGGGCTGATCCAGAGCCTTTCGCGCTCGCGTGACGAGAACCTGGTGGTGGACATCGAATCGGCTGTTCGGCTGGCCCAGCAGCAGGCCCAGCTCACCGGCAGTGTCGAACCACTGGTGGCGGCTTTGCGGTCGGCCGACCAGCGCATTGCACGTGCGGCGCAACCGGGGCTGGCCCAGCTGCAAAGAGCGTTGGCGCGCGACATCAGCCGGATCACCGCATCGTCGTTCGCCGATACGCCCAGTTTGCTGGCACGCATTGACGAATTGCTGCGCCTGGCCGACGATTTGCCGCTGGCCAATGCCGTGGCTTCCGTCAGTGCCGGCGGCTCACTCAAGCGCCCGGATGCGCAGGCTGCGCCCGAATGGTGGCAACGTGTGTTGACGGTGGTTGGTGAGGAAGCCAGCAAGTTGCTGCGCGTGAGCCGGATCGAACAGCCGGAGGCAGCGTTGCTGTCGCCAGAGCAGTCGTTCTTCGTGCGCGAGAATTTCAAACTCAAGTTGCTCAACGCCCGCCTGGGCCTGCTGGCGCGTCAACTCGAGTCTGCGCGAGCTGACATGGCCTCGGCATCGACGACCTTGTTTCGCTATTTCGACCCGGCGTCGCGCAAGACCCAGGCTGTCGCGGGTTTGCTGCAGCAGGTACAGGGCCAGATGAAGAGCCTGGAGCTGCCACGCGTCGACGATACGCTGGCAGCCTTGACCACGGCTGCTGCGGGTCGCTGAGGTCGGGTCGACATGCGCGTATCGCTCTGGCTTCTCGCCCTGTTCGGTCTTGCCGTGGCCGCCGCCCTGTTTGCCGGCAGCAACCCTGGTTCGGTTACGCTGTTCTGGCCTCCGTACCGGATCGACCTGTCGCTCAACCTGGTGCTGGTGTTTTTGCTCGGCGCCTTCCTGACCTTGCATCTGGCGCTGCGGGCACTGTCCGCCTTGTTTGCCATCCCGCATGAGGCGCGGATGTGGCGCCAGCGTCAGCGTGAGCGCAGCATGCAGTTGTCTCTGCTCGATGCCTATTCCCAACTGGTGGCCGGGCGCTTCGTGCGCGCCAAGAAGGCCGCGGAGTCAGTGCTCGAACAGGTGCGCAACCTGGCGGGCAGCGACGACAAACTGGCCTATGCCGATCAGCTGCTCTCGACCGCCCACCTGCTGGCGGCGGAGTCTGCCCATGCGCTGCAGGATCGCGGCGCGCGCGAAGTGCATTACCGCGCGGCGCTGGAGCATGCTTCGCGCGTGGTGTCGCCCGAGGCGGGTGAAGGCGCGCGTCTGCGCGGTGCGCGATGGGCGCTGGATGACCGGGACGCGACGTTGGCACTGCAATTGCTCGATGAGACCGCCCAGGGCGCCGGGCGGCGTGTGCTGGCTCTGCGCATGCGGCTCAAGGCCGCGCGCATGGCGGGGCGCACGGTAATGGCGCTGGAGTCGGCGCGCCTGCTCGCCAAACACCATGCCTTGTCGCAGGTTGCAGCCCATGGCGTCCTGCGCAGCCTTGGAACCGAGTTGATCGCATCGGCCTATGACCCGGCGCAACTGATGCAGGCCTGGGCCCGGCTGGAGCCGAGCGAACGGGTGATGCCCGACGTCGCACTGGCGGCCGCCATGCGCCTGCTCACATTGCAGGGCGATGTGGCGCTGAGCCGGGAGTGGTTGTTGCCGGTATGGGAGCAGATGCTCGAGCAGCCATCGGCGTTGGTGCCAAGCCAATGCATAGCGGTGGTGCGCGTACTGGAGGCCGGTTTCGTCGCCAATGCACAGGCGCTCGAGGGCGAATGGCTGACCCGGATCGAGAGCGCCCAGCTCAGCCATCCCGGCGACCCGGTGCTGCAATACCTGGCCGGCGTGACCTGCATGCGGCTGCAGCTCTGGGGCAAGGCCCGGCTGTTGCTGCAGCAATCGCTGGTACGCCTGCAGGATGCCAGCCTGCGCCGTGACGCCTGGCGCCTGTTGGCGGATCTTGCGCTGGAGCAGGGCGATGAGAAGGCGGCGACCGATGCGTGGCGGCAGGCCGCGCAAGGGTGATCTTCAGCCGCTGAGGCAGGGCTTGCGCGGGCAGGGTCTCGATCGGTCGCAACAGACACTGGCGATTAGGCCTTATACGGCGGCTGATGGCAGGTAGCCGATGGCGGAGCGCCAGCCAGTGCCCGCTATCGCAGCGAAGCAACCACCCGCCTGAGTATGCCGTCCGCACGAGAGGGGTCTGATCAGGCGTTCCCAGGACGCGCGAAATACCGGCCAGACGCCGATAAAAAAGGGTCCGTGATTCTCACGGACCCTTTTCGATTTTGCCGGCGCTCCGCTGAACGGACGCCGCGCTCAGTGCCAAGCTCAGCTTGCCGACTGTTCGAACGGCAGGCTCATATTGCGCAGGTCGCGTTTGGTCTCGACCAGCACCAGCGGACCCTCGTCACTCACCACGGGCACCGGGATTTCACGCGGGACATGGATGGGTGCAGGTTGCGCGGCAATTGCGGCCTGGGCGATCCGGATCTTCTCGGCGTCGGAGTTGACCCAGTTCAGTCCGGATTGCTGTGCCATCTGCGCCAACTCGTCAATGGGCAAGTCAAACGCCTGTACCTGCGGCAGACCAGCCGTTGGCGCGGCGGCTGCCACTGCCACTGCTGCCTGAGCTGCTTGGACAGCAACCGCACTCGACTCGGCGGACGGAGCAGACACCTCCAGGGCTGGCGTTGGCGCGGTGCGTCGCGAATCCGTCCAGCGTCGGTTGCGCCTGCGGCTGCGTGCGGTCCTGCTGTTGATCGCTCTGGCCGCGGTCATTGCGCTCGCCGCGTGAGCGGTCGCGGCCATTACGGTCGCGCGAACGCTTCTCACGAGGCTCGCCGTTCTCGGTCGTTGCGGTTGCCATGACCGTGTCGCCGCGGTTCACGGCCTGCGACTGGTCTTTGGCCGTTGCTGCCACCGTCTGATTGTCTGCGTCGCCGTTCGGTTGGCCGACGGCTGCGCCATCTGCAGTCGCGTCGACAGGTGCCGCCTGGCGATCCTGGCGCGGACGGCGTTCGCGTTGGCGCTCACTGCGGCCTTCACCGCGGTTTTCTCGACCCTCACGGCCTTCGCGCCCCTCACGGTTGTCGCGTGTGCCCTGCACGTCTGCGCCGTCGATCTGCGCCGGTGGTGCGCCAGCGTTGTCCGCCGAAGCGTCCATAGCGGCGCGATCCGCGCCGTTGCTGCGTTCGCCATCGCGGTTGCGCTCGCCACCGCGCCCGCCGCGGCCACCGCGCTCACCACGGGATCGGGCGCTCTGCACGCGCCTCATTGCGCATGTTGTCGTCAGCACCCTGGCGTTGCGCGTCTTGCTGCGGTGCAGCGTCCGCGTTGACATTGGACGTTGCTGGTTTCGCCGCGTTCGCGCGCACCCTGACCCGAGCGCTCACCACGCTCACCACGTTCTCCGCCGCGACCACCTCGACCGCCACGACCCCCGCGTGAGCGGCCTTCGCCTCGGCCCTCTGTGCGGTTGCCATCGCGTTGGCCATCACGCCCTTCGGAACGACGGCCGTCTCGACCGCCACGGCCTTCGCCGCGAACAGCTTCCTTGTTTGCCGGAACTGGCGCATGTGCCGGGGCGACCGGTGCTGCAGCAGGGGCCGCGAACAGGCTCTTGATCCAGCCGAGAAAGCCCTTCTCGGCGCGGGGCCGGCGCTGCCACGGGTGCGGCGACAGGAGCCGCAGCAGCGGGGCGCGCCACGGGTTCCGGCTTCGGCGGTGCGACCGGTGCCGGGGCGTCCGGCAGCACGCCCTTGATCACCGGGGTCTGGCGGTTGGTCGGCTCCTGGGCACGACGCGTCACAGCGGTCGGGTCTTCGACTTCATCGGCCAGCTTGTAGGTGGCTTCGATGTTGTCCAGGCGCGGGTCGTCATGTTTGAGTCGCGCCAGCTTGTAGTTGGGCGTCTCCAGGGTCTTGTTGGGCACCATCAGCACGTTGATGCGCTGCTTGAGCTCGATCTTGGTGATCTCGGTACGCTTCTCGTTGAGCAGGAACGAGGCCACGTCGACCGGCACCTGGCACAGCACCGATGCCGTGTTGTCCTTGAGCGACTCTTCCTGGATGATGCGCAGGATCTGCAGCGCCGAGCTCTCGGTGTCGCGGATATGGCCGGAGCCACCGCAACGCGGGCAGGGGATGGATGCGCCTTCGCTCAGCGCCGGACGCAGACGTTGGCGGCTCATTTCCATCAGGCCGAACTTGCTGATCGAACCGAACTGCACGCGTGCACGGTCCTGGCGCAAGGCGTCACGCAGGCGGTTTTCGACATCGCGCCGGTTGCGGCTCTCTTCCATGTCGATGAAGTCGATGACGATCAGTCCGCCGAGGTCGCGCAGACGCATCTGGCGTGCCACTTCGTCGGCGGCTTCCAGGTTGGTGCGGGTGGCGGTTTCCTCGATGTCGCCGCCACGAATGGCGCGCGCCGAGTTGACGTCGACCGAGACCAGTGCCTCGGTGTGGTCGATGACGATGGCGCCGCCGCTGGGCAGTTGCACCATGCGGGCATAGGCCGATTCGATCTGGTGCTCGATCTGGAAACGCGAGAACAGCGGCGCGTCGTCGCGGTAGCGTTTGACGCGGGCAGCGTGTTCGGGCATCACGTGCGCCATGAACTGCTGGGCCTGGTCGTACACGTCGTCGGTGTCGATCAGGATGTCGCCGATGTCGTGGTTGAAATAGTCGCGGATGGCGCGAATCACCAGCGACGATTCCTGATAAATCAGGAACGCGCCCTTGCCACCTTTGGATGCGCCGTCGACGGCGTTCCAGAGTTTGAGCAGGTAGTTCAGGTCCCATTGCAGTTCGGGTGCGCTGCGCCCGATGCCGGCGGTACGGGCAATGATGCTCATGCCGTTCGGATATTCAAGCTGGTCGAGTGCTTCCTTCAGGTCGGCACGGTCGTCACCTTCGATGCGGCGCGACACGCCGCCGCCGCGCGGGTTGTTGGGCATCAGCACGACATAACGGCCGGCCAGCGAGATGAAGGTGGTCAGCGCGGCGCCTTTGTTGCCGCGTTCCTCTTTCTCGACCTGGACGATGAGTTCCTGGCCTTCGCGGATCGCATCCTGGATACGCGCCTGGTTGGCTTGCACGCCCTGGGCGAAATTCTGGCGCGAGATTTCCTTGAACGGCAGAAAGCCGTGGCGGTCTTCGCCGTAGTCGACAAAACAGGCCTCGAGCGATGGCTCGACCCGTGTCACCACGGCCTTGTAGATATTGCCCTTGCGCTGCTCGCGCCCTTCGATTTCGATTTCATAGTCGAGCAGTTTTTGTCCGTCGACGATGGCCAGCCGGCGTTCTTCAGCCTGGGTGGCGTTGATCAGCATCCGTTTCATGGGTAGCGTTCCTGTTTCCTGCATCGAACCCGCGTTGCGCAGCCGTATTGCGGCGCCCCGGGTTCCTTTTGGTCTCTTGACCGATTACATGCTCATGACGAGCAAACGATGCCTGACGAACGCTTCGAACCGATGGAAATTGCCTCGGGCCCGGACTCAGGTCATGTGTCGGGGCGTTGGCACGGGGATGGGGGCGAGGGGATGCAGTTGTGCGTAAGGTGTCGAAACGGGGCGGGCGGAAAAAGCCAGCCGCAGCTCAGACATGATGGGCCGACCCACGTGCAAAGCCGCCACCCTTGGGCGCGGCAAACACAACAGGATCAATCCGAACAACACAATCATTTCGCTCAAATCCAACCGCCAGAGTCTGTCTGGCGGCGTTGGGTATTCCATGTCAGTGGTTCTAGGCGTCGGCATACCCTTTTGCTGGGCAGACCATCACGGTACTGGGGCCCGTGATCTGTCATGCTGGCAATCTGGTGGCATCGACCTGCCAGCGACGCTATTGGTGGGGTGTCGACTAAACTCCAGACAAATCAACCACTTGCAGCGCGTCGCTAGTGAAACACATTATAGGGGGCAATCCGTCCCCGGCACCGGCAATTGCGAGGATGATCCTGGTCGACGACGAGGACGCTGGTCAGCGGCTGGACAACTTCCTGATGCGCCAGCTCAAGGGTGTGCCCAAGACCCATATCTACCGCATCATCCGCAGCGGCGAGGTGCGGGTCAACAAGGGCCGTGCCAGCGCCGAACGACGGATCGAGGCGGGCGACCAGATCCGGCTGCCACCGGTAAGGACCTCGGAGCGCGCCGATGCCAAAGCACAGGCCATGAACGTTGGCGCTGCCGGCGTCGGTTCGGCACCGGCGCGCGAGTTCCCGGTGCTGTTCGAGGACGACGGCCTGCTCGTCATCGACAAGCCGGCCGGTGTGGCGGTGCATGGCGGTTCCGGGGTGAGTTTCGGTGTCATCGAGCAGTTGCGCATGGCGCGGCCACAGGCCCGGTTTCTGGAACTGGTGCACCGATTGGACCGGGAAACCAGCGGCATCCTGCTGGTCGCCAAGAAGCGCAGCGTGCTCAAGAACCTGCAAGAGCAGTTTCGCGACCGCACAACGGGCAAGACCTATCTGGCGCTGGTGGCCGGGCAATGGCCGACAAAAGCTCAAGGTGCTGGACAAATCCCTGCACAAATACCTGCTGCCCGATGGAGAACGCCGGGTCAAGGTGGTGCCGCGCGAGCATCCGGACGCCATGTCTTCGCTCAGCCTGGTCAAGGTGGCGCGTCAGAGTGGCGCCTACAGCCTGCTCGAGGTGACGATCAAGACCGGTCGCACGCACCAGATCCGCATCCATCTGGCCAGCGAGGGCATGGCCATCGTCGGAGACGACAAATATGGTGACTTCGCGTTCAACAAATCACTGCAGCGCGCCACCGAGCCAGTACCCCTGCGACGCATGTTTCTGCATGCCTGGCGGTTACAGTTCAGCCATCCGACCAGCGGCAGTGTGATGCAGTTGCAGGCCGAACTGCCGGTCGATCTGGCGCAATTCCTGGACCATGTACTACCCGATGCAAGCTGATACATCCTTTCCGCGGCCGCGCCGGGGCGATTCCCACAGAGCTTTCGATCTGATCGCCTTCGACTGGGACGGTACTTTGTTCGACTCAACGACGCTGATCACCCAGAGTATCCAGGCCGCGGTGCGGGATGTCGGCGGCACCGTGCCCAGCGATCTGGCGGCTTCGCATGTGATCGGCATGGGTCTGATGCAGGCGCTGGCGCATGCCGCGCCCGACGTGCCGAAGGAGAAATATTCCGAGCTCGGTGCCCGCTATCGGCACCACTACATGGCGCGGCAGGATGAAATCAGCCTGTTCGACGGCGTATTGGCCATGCTCGGCGCGCTCAAGCGCCGCAGCCACTACCTGGCGGTGGCGACCGGCAAGAGCCGCGCCGGCCTGGACGTGGCACTGCGTGCCGTGCAATTGCACGGTCTGTTTGATGCGTCGCGCACCGCCGACCAGACGGCGGGAAAACCCGATCCGCTGATGCTGCACGAACTGGCACGCGAATTCGGTCTGGCGCCCGAGCGCGTGTTGATGGTGGGCGACACCACGCACGATCTGCAGATGGCCCGCAACGCCGGTTGTGCCAGTGTGGCGGTCAGCTACGGCGCCCATCCTGTCGATGGATTCGCTGCGCTGCAGCCCCTGTACGTGGCCCACTCCGTGGCAGAACTGAACAGCTGGTTGCTGGCGCGAATGCATGAGCCGCCTGAGGCCGCCCCAAGGCGAATACGCAGTGCGCAGCGCGGAGGGGGGTCATGACCAGTGACGAAGTTGGTATCGACCTGTGCCAGTCGGCTGACCTGCTCGACAGCGGTCAGGCTGTGCCGTTTGACGTGACGTATCAGGGGCAAACCTGCCGCGCCTTTGCGATCCGCTTTCAGGGTCGCGTTCACGCCTATCTGAACCGCTGCAACCACGTGCCGATGGAGATGGACTACCAGCCGGACCGGTTCTTCGATCAGAGTGGGCAATGGCTGATCTGCGCCACCCACGGAGCCATGTACCAACCCGACACCGGTGCCTGCCTGGGCGGACCGTGTCGGGGTGGGCTGATACCGATAGGCCTGGATGAGGCCAATGGTGTCGTGCGCTGGCATACTGCCCACAATCTCCAACCCGTTGAGTTTTGATATGACTGACCACAATGATGTAGATGCGCGGACCTCCGCGCAGCCAGGCGGGCCTTCGCAGGGCGTGCGCGACGCCAGCGCCGGGTCGGCGGGCTGGGAGCGCGCCACGCTGGAGAAACTCGCGTTCGGCGCGCTCGCAGAGCAGCGCGCGGCGCGGCGCTGGAAGATATTCATCCGTTTGGCCTGGCTCGTTTTCCTGGTGGGACTGGTCTGGCTTGCCATGGTGCGGGAAAACGCCACCACGCAGATGTCCACGCCGCATACCGCGCTGGTGGAGATCAAGGGCGAAATCGCCTCGGGTGGCGAGGCCAGTGCCGAGGTGGTGCTCAATGCGGCGCGCGCCGCATTCGAGGATGACGGCGCCAAGGCCGTGGTGCTGCTGATCAATTCACCGGGAGGAAGCCCGGTACAGGCCGGCATCATCAACGATGAACTGCGCCGGCTCAAGGCCAAACATGGCAAGCCGATGTACGCGGTGGTCGAGGAGACCTGTGCGTCGGCGGCCTACTATGTAGCGGTGTCCGCCGACAGGATTTTCGTGGACAAGGCCAGTGTCGTCGGCAGTATCGGTGTGCTGATGGATGGTTTTGGTTTCACCGGACTGATGGACAAGCTCGGCGTGGAACGTCGCTTGATGACGGCGGGGGAGAACAAGGGATTTCTCGATCCTTTCAGTCCGCAGTCGGATCGCCAGAGGCAATTTACACAGGAAATGCTCGATCGTATTCACCAGCAGTTCATTTCTGCCGTCAAGGCCGGCCGCGGCGAGCGCCTCAAGGAAACCCCGGAGACCTTCAGCGGTTTGTTCTGGATCGGCGAGCAGGCGATCGAGCTCGGATTGGCGGATCAACTGGGCAGCGTCGACTATGTGGCGCGCGAGGTGGTCAAATTCGAGGAAATCGTCGACTACACGCGGCGCGAAAATCTGGCCGAACGTCTGGCCAAGCGCTTTGGCGCTTCCATCGGTGAAGGCGCGGTGCGCGCGATCCACGCCTTGCCGGCGTTTCGCTGAAACCGCGTTCGCGCCTCGCGCCGCTTCAGTCTGTCAGCGACCGATGGCGAACACCGCGGGCGTTACGTTGTCGGGTGGCTGACCGCGCGCTGGCCAGTCCTTGGCGGCCAGACATTGCACCCGGGCCGATGGCAATGTCAATCCACTGCCAACGGCCAGTCGGGTGCTTGGCGCCAATGTCTGCACCAGCGCCTGCACCATGGCGGCATTTCGGTAGGGTGTCTCGATGAACAACTGGGTCTGCCCGCTGGACACGGCAAGCGACTCGAGTGCCCGGATGCGTTTGACACGCTCCTGCGCGTCCTGCGGCAGGTAGCCGACGAAAGCGAAGTTCTGGCCATTGAGGCCGCTGGCAGCGAGTGTCAATAGCAGTGATACCGGCCCTACCAGCGGAACCACGATCATGCCCAGCGCATGGGCAGCGCGTACGACCGAGGCACCGGGATCGGCAATGGCCGGCATGCCGGCCTCGCTGATCAGTCCGACATCGTGCCCGGACAAGGCAGGGGCCAGCAAAGGTCGCGCGTCGAAGTCACCGAGGTGGTCGCCTTTCTTGTGTACCTCGCGCGGCAGTTCCTGCATCTGCAGTGCCTGCAGCGGCGCAACCAGTGGGCAGATGGCGTCGACACGCTTGAGGAATGCGCGCGTGGTCTTGGCGTTTTCGCAGACCCAGTGGCGCAGCCCGGCGGCGGCTGCGATCGTGGCTTGGGGCAGTACCGACGTCAGCGCGGCCTGCTCGGCACAGCCGAAATCCAGCGGGGCAGGGATCAGCAGCAGGCGACCGGGCACGGTGGTCATGTTGTGGGCAGCAACTGCATGCCGGCGGCGCGCAACATCTGGCAGGTGCGGATCAGCGGCAACCCGATCAATGCAGTCGGGTCGTCGTTGTCGATGGCATCGAGCAGTGTGATGCCCAGGCCTTCGCTTTTGGCACTGCCGGCGCAGTCGTAGGGCTGCTCGGCGTGCAGGTAGGCATCCATCTCGGCAACGGTCAGCGTGCGAAAAAGCACCTTGACCTGGGCCAGATCCATCTGGGCGAATTTCCGGTCATTGCGCACAACGGCAACTGCGGTCTGAAATATCACCTGCCGACCTTGCATACGTTGCAGTTGTTGCATGGCGATGTCATGCACCAGCGGTTTGCCCAGAGCCTGACCGTCCAGATCGGCTACCTGGTCCGAACCAATGACGACAGCCAGCGGATAGCGTGCCGCCACCGCGCGCGCCTTCTCCATGGCCAGCCGACAGGCCAGTTGCTGTGGTTGTTCACCTGCCATCGGCGTTTCGTCGACGTCGGGGGCAACGACTTCAAAGGGCAGGCGCAGGCGCGCCAGCAGTTCGCGTCGATATCGGGAGGTCGAGGCCAGGATCAGGGGTGGGTTGTGTTCGGCCAGCGTCATGCGCCGATTCTCTTACACTGCAGTGATGGAGCAAGCCTTGCCAACCAGCCATCTCGACATCCGTGCATTTGCCCGTTCGGCAGGTGCGCTGCGTGGCACGGCGCCCTTGCCCGATTTTGCGCGGGTGGCGCATGACTGCGTCGGTGGCGGAGTCGGCACGGTTGTGCGATGGTCGGTTGACGGCGCGATGCGGGGTGGTACGGACGGTGCGCCGCAGTTGATGCTGCACCTGCAGATTGACACCACGCTGTCATTGATCTGTCAGCGATGTCTGGAGCCGGTTGAGACCGTGATCGCCGTGGACCAGTGGTTCCGCTTTGTGCCCGACGAGGAGACCGCGGAGGCCCAGGACGACGATTCCGAGGAAGACCTGCTGGTCGAGTCAGCGGAGTTCGATTTGTGCGAGTTGGTGGAAGACGAACTCGTGCTGGCGATGCCACTGATCCCCAGCCATGCGGTGTGCCCTGCGATGCCGCAACTGTCCGCAAGCGATCCCGGCTTTGACGAGGCAACGCTGACCAAGCCGCATGCCTTCGCCGCGCTGGTGAAACTCAAATCCGGCAAGGATGGAAAGTAGGCTGGCTTGGGTTATACTCGAAGGCTTCGCGCTGAAGGTGGCGCGCATATTTCCGACTAATCCCGCATGGCGCATTTTTTTGCCATGCCAACGCCAAGGAGCGGATCATGGCCGTCCAACAGAACAAAAAGTCCCCATCCAAGCGCGGCATGCACCGCTCGCACAACGCGCTCGACACACCCGGTATCGCCGTGGAGCCGACGACCGGCGAGACGCATCTGCGCCATCACATCAGCCCGACCGGTTTCTACCGCGGACGCAAGGTCATCAAGACCAAGTCCGAAGCCTGATAATCGCTCAAATACCCAGGCCCGATGCTATCGTGACGATAGCATCGGGTCTTCGTTTTGACTGGTCGCCCATGGCGCCCATGAGCCACGCAGCCCTCTGTTGACGAAATGACCACTATTGCTGTCGATTGCATGGGCGGCGACCATGGGGCGTCCGTCACATTACCTGCCTGTCGGCAGTTCCTTGCCGACCATCCGCATGCCAGGTTGATCCTGGTGGGCTTGCCGGATGTCATTCGTGGCATGGACGGCGAACGCATCATGACGGTGTCGGCCAGTGAGGTCGTGGGTATGGGCGATCCGATCGAGGTGGCGTTGCGCCGCAAGAAGGATTCGTCGATGCGGGTCGCGGTGCAGCAGGTGCGCGACGGCGCGGCGCAGGCGGCTGTGTCGGCCGGCAATACCGGCGCGCTGATGGCGATCTCGCGTTATCTGCTCAAGACGCTCGACGGCATCGATCGTCCGGCCATCGCCAGCCAGTTGCCCAACGCCAAGGGTGGCGCCACCACGATGCTCGATCTCGGCGCCAATGTCGACTGCACCGCCGAGCATCTGCTGCAATTCGCCGTCATGGGATCTGCGCTGGTGTCGGCGCTGAGCGACAGTGCCGAGCCGAGCGTCGGTTTGCTCAACATCGGCGAAGAAATGATCAAGGGCAACGAGACCATCAAGAGGGCGGGCGAGTTGCTGCGTGCGGCCGCCAGCGCCGGCCAGATCCGTTTCGTTGGCAATGTCGAAGGCAACGACATCTTCAAGGGTACGGTCGACATCGTTGTGTGCGACGGATTTGTCGGCAATGTCGCGCTCAAGACCACGGAGGGTGTGGCGACCATGATCGGCGACTACTTGCGCGACGAGTTCTCGCGTAGTCTGCTTACGCGACTGGCCGCGCTGATAGCCTATCCGGTGCTGGCCTCGTTCAAACGGCGGTTCGATCATCGGCGTTACAACGGTGCCGCATTACTGGGCTTGCGTGGGCTGGTGTTCAAGAGCCACGGATCAGCCGACGCGCTGGCATTCGAGAATGCACTGAGCGCGCGCGTATGATGCTGCCGGTAACAACCTGCTCGATCGCGTGCAGGGTCGAATTGCCGACGCTGCCCCCTTGCTGGCAGGCGCCGACGCAGACTCGACTTCACGCAACGACCCTTGAATTGAGATGAGACGTTATTCCCGAATCACCGGCACCGGCAGTTGCCTGCCGCCGCGCCGACTGCGCAATTGCGACCTGGTGCAGGAACTGGCATCCAGGGGCATCGAGACCAGCGACGAATGGATCGTGGAGCGCACCGGAATCCAGGCCCGCCACTTTGCCGCGCCAGATGTCTGCAGCAGCGATCTGGGTCTGCAGGCCGCGCGCCAGGCATTGGATGCCGCCGGTGTCAAGCCAGACCAACTCGATCTGATCATCGTGGCGACGTCCACGCCGGACATGGTGTTTCCGTCCACCGCCTGCATACTGCAGCACAAGCTGGGGGCTAACGGCTGTCCGGCGTTCGATCTGCAGGCTGTGTGTAGTGGATTTGTCTATGCGCTGAGCGTGGCAGACGCCATGATCCAGACAGGCGCTGCCAATCGCGCGCTGGTGGTCGGTGCCGAAGTGTTTTCACGCATCCTTGACTTCAACGATCGCACCACCTGCGTGCTGTTCGGTGACGGTGCGGGTGCGGTGGTGCTGGAGGCGTCCGAACAGCCGGGCATTCTGGCCAGCGATCTGCACGCGGACGGCAAACATGTCGGTATCCTGTGCGTGCCGGGCAACGTGTCGGGCGGTCAGGTACTGGGAGATCCGGTGTTGAAGATGGACGGCCAGGCAGTGTTCAAACTTGCCGTCGGGGTGCTGGAGCAATCCGCGCGGGCGACGCTGGCCAAGGCCGGCAAGACCGCCGAAGACCTGGACTGGCTGATCCCGCATCAAGCCAATATCCGCATCATGAAAAGCACCGCCAAGCGCCTCAAGCTGAGCATGGACAAGGTCATCGTGACCGTGGACCAGCATGGCAATACGTCGGCGGCCTCGATTCCCCTGGCGCTGGATCATGCTGTGCGCTCCGGCAAGGTCCAGCCGGGACAACTGCTGATGCTCGAAGGCGTGGGCGGTGGCTTTACCTGGGGCTCGGTGCTGCTGAATCTGTAGCCCACGATCGTTTTTCCTGCTGGCACCATGCTTGCGGGAGCAAGTTGAGGATGAACCGATGAAGCCATTCGCTTTTGTATTTCCGGGCCAGGGCTCGCAGGCCGTTGGCATGCTCGATGCATGGGGCGACCATCCGGTCGTGGCCGAGACCGTGCGCGAGGCCTCGGATGCCCTGTCCCAGGACATCGGCGAACTGATCCGCAGCGGCCCCAAGGAGGCGCTGGCCCTGACCACCAATACGCAGCCCGTCATGCTGGTTGCGGGTGTGGCCGCCTACCGCGCCTGGCTCGACCACGGCGGTGCCGCACCCGCTGCGGTGGCAGGCCATTCCCTGGGTGAATATGCCGCGCTGGTGGCTGCCGGTGTGATCACCCTGGCCCAGGCCGCGCCGCTGGTTCGTCTGCGTGCCCAGGCCATGCAGGATGCCGTGCCGGTGGGGGCCGGGTCGATGGCCGCGGTGCTCGGTCTGGATGCCGCCCGTGTCGCTGAACTGTGCGCACAGGTGCAGTTGGACATGGCGCAGGATACGACGGCGGTGGTAGAGGCCGCAAACTTCAATGATCCGGGGCAGACCGTCATATCGGGTAGCAAAGCGGCCGTGGAGCGCGCCTGCGAAGTGCTCAAGGCCAACGGCGCCCGTCGCGCCATGATTCTGCCGGTGTCGGCGCCTTTTCATTGCCAGTCTGATGCGACCGGCGGCCGAGAAGCTGCGCGTCGCGCTGGAGTCGGTCGTGTTCGAGTCGCCGGCGATGCCGCTGATCAACAACATCGATGTGGCTGTCGAGGTGGATGCCGACCGTATCCGCGATGCCCTGTACCGGCAGGCTTTTGGCGCGGTGCGCTGGGTCGAGTGCGTGCAGGCGCTCAAGGCGCGTGGCGTGCGCCATATCGTCGAGTGCGGACCGGGCAAGGTGCTCACCGGCATGGTGGCGCGTATCGATCCCGAATTGACCGGCCTGCCACTGCTCGACCCGACGACACTTGCCGCGGTTGAGGCGGCGCTGAAATGAGAGGAAAAACATGAGTGAAGTGAAGAGCGACAAGCAGGTGGCCCTGGTGACAGGGGCCTCGCGCGGCATCGGACGCGCGATTGCGCTGGCATTGGCAAGCAGTGGATACGCGGTTGTCGGCACGGCCACGACCGCGCCCGGAGCCGAGGGTGTTGCTCAGAGCCTGGCTGCTTACAGCGGCTGCTCGGGTGAAGTGCTCGATGTCAACGATGCGCCGGCAGCCGAGGCGTTGATCGGACGCATCGTGCAGCAGCATGGTGGCTTGCATGTGCTGGTCAACAACGCAGGCATCACGCGCGACATGCTGGCCATGCGGCTCAAGGATGAGGATTGGGACGCGGTGCTGGACACCAACCTGAAGTCGGTGTTTCAGATGAGCCGGGCGGTCATGCGGCCGATGATGAAGCAGCGCTACGGGCGCATCATCAACATCACGTCCGTGGTGGGCGCTTCGGGCAATCCGGGGCAAAGCAACTACGCAGCGGCCAAGGCCGGAGTGGCGGGCATGTCGCGCGCTCTTGCGCGCGAACTGGGGTCGCGCAACATCACGGTTAATTGCGTTGCGCCGGGTTTCATCGCCACCGACATGACGGCGGCGCTGCCCCCTGAGCAGCAAAAGGCCTTGCTGGGTCAGATCCCGCTGGGTCGGCTTGGCCAGCCTGACGAAATCGCGCATGCCGTGGTCTATTTGGCGTCGGCTCAAGCCGCCTACATCACAGGGCAGGAACTGCACGTGAACGGCGGAATGTACATGTAGGCTGTGTGTGTCTCATCAAGCCGGGTGAGCTGTTCGGCAACTGCCTTTGGCGGGTATCGACAAGGCGGCTAAAATCACAGATTCTTTTACAACCCTTTGAGGGACTCCATGAGCGATATTGAAGCGCGCGTCAAGAAAATCATTGCAGAACAACTCGGCGTCGAAGAGTCGCAGGTCACCAACGAGAAGGCTTTCGTCGCCGATCTGGGTGCCGACTCGCTGGATACGGTTGAACTGGTGATGGCTCTCGAAGACGAGTTCGGTATAGAGATCCCTGATGAGGATGCGGAGAAGATCACGACGGTACAAAACGCGATCGACTACGCCAATACCCACCAGAAGGCCTGACATGCCGCGTCACGGGGCTGGCAGATCAACTTGCTGCCCCCCCCGTGATATCCGTGCCGAATTCCGGCCAGCCAGGGGCGCCGTTTCAGGGGGATCCTGTGTTCCCGACAGCGCTCCGCATAGAAATTAGGCATTGAATCTCATGTCCCGTCGTCGTGTCGTCGTAACCGGTCTGGGTTGTATCAGCCCCGTCGGAAACACCGTCGCCGAATCCTGGAGCAACCTGCTGGCAGGTCAATCTGGAATCGCTGCGATCACCCGTTTTGACGCGTCGGCGTTTGCCTGCAAAATTGCCGGCGAGATCAAGGGTTTCGAACTTGAGTCTTATGTGCGGGCCAAGGAGGCGCGCACCATGGACACGTTTATTCACTACGGCATTGCCGCTGCCGTGCAGGCCGTGCAGGACGCCGGACTGCCGGTCGGTGAGGCGCTCGACGAGGAATTCGCCACCCGCATCGGCTGCGTGATCGGCTCGGGCATTGGTGGCCTGCCCATGATCGAGGCCACCCACGAGGAACTGACCAATCGTGGACCGCGGCGCATCTCGCCGTTCTTCGTTCCGGCCACGATCATCAACATGATCTCCGGCCATGTATCGATCCGTTTCGGCTTCAAGGGCCCGAATATCGCCATCGTCACCGCATGCACGACGGGATCTGCATTGCATCGGCGAAGCCGGACGCATGATCGAGTATGGCGACGCCGACATCATGGTGGCCGGCGGTTCCGAGGCCACGGTTTCCCCGTTGGGTATTGGCGGCTTTGCTGCGATGCGGGCACTATCGACTCGAAACGACGATCCCACGACCGCGTCGCGGCCGTTTGATCGTGATCGCGATGGTTTCGTGCTGGGCGAGGGCGCCGGTGTGCTGGTGCTCGAGGAACTCGACCACGCCAGGGCGCGCGGTGCCAAGATCTACGCCGAACTCGCCGGGTTCGGCATGAGTGCCGACGCCGGGCACATGACGGCGCCGAACATGGATGGTCCGCGTCGAGCCATGCTCAGCGCACTGCGCAATGGCGGCATCAATCCGGATCAGGTCGAATTATCTCAATGCCCATGGTACGTCGACACCGCTGGGCGACATCAATGAGACCAACGCCATCAAGGCCGCGCTGGGCGACCACGCGTACAAGGTGGTGGTTAATTCGACCAAGTCCATGACCGGCCATCTGCTGGGCGGGGCAGGGGGCATCGAATCGGTGTTCACCGTGCTGGCTTTGCACCATCAGAAGAGCCCGCCGACCATCAATATCTTCAACCAGGATCCGGAGTGTGACCTGGACTACTGCGCCAACACCGCACGTGACATGAAGATCGACGTGGCCCTGAAGAACAACTTCGGGTTCGGTGGCACCAACGGATCGCTGGTATTCCGTCGCGTGTAGTCGCTTCGGCTTCATACCTGCGTCCGATTCGACGGATTTGCACTCAGGCGTCATGCACCAGGCCCCACCGGTTGCGTACCCGCTGGGCAATGCACAGACTTTGCGCAGGTGGGTGGGGGCGGCCTGGGTCTTGGTGCTGGTGATTGACGTGTCTCTGGCTGTTTCAGGCCGAATGGCACGATGGGAAGCTCTGGCTGGGCCTGGCGCTGACAGCGCTGGCAGGCGCATGCGCATATCGATTCCGGCCGGCCCGCAAGTATGGGGTTCTGCAGTGGGACGGGAGCGAATGGTCGTATCGTGAAAGCGAGTGCGAGTGCGCGGGCCTTGTGGCGGTGCATCTGGATCTGCAGTCCGCGCTGCTGGTGCACTGGGCGCCTGTGTCCGGATCGGGATCCTGGCACTGGCTCAGTTCTGCAGCCGAGCCGTCGCGCTGGCTGGCTTTACGACGGGCCGTGTTTGCGCCCGATCGAACGGCTCACGATCAAGGTGGTGGCGCCCAGGCAGATCTGATTGCGCGGCCATGACCGATTCCGGTATTCCTGACGAGGCGGTGACCGCGCCCGAGTCGCCCGATAGTGATCGCATGCTCGTCGCACGCACCGTGGCGGGTGATGACCGTGCGTTTGAACTGCTTGTCATCAAGTACCAGCGACGTATCCAGCGCCTGATCGGTCGCATGGTGCGCGATGTCGACCTGATCGAGGACATAGCCCAGGAGACCTTCATCCGGGCCTACCGGGCCTTGCATCAGTTCCGGGGCGATGCGCAGTTCTATACCTGGCTGTACCGGATTGCCGTCAACACCGCCAAGAAGGCCCTGATGGACCTGAAGCGGGATCCGACCGTGTCCGAGGCCGCGTTTCGAACATCTGATGACGAAGATGAAACTTCCCGGCGCGGAATTGAACCAATAGCTGACGAGACGCCCGAATCGGTTCTGGCTGCCAAAGAGATTGCTGCCATGGTGAATGCCGCCATGGATGCTTTGCCGCCGGATTTGCGTGAAGCCCTGGTTTTGCGCGAGATCGAGGGCCTGAGTTACGAGGAAATTGCGATGGCCATGAATTGTCCGATCGGAACCGTGCGGTCACGGATTTTTCGTGCGCGAGAGGCCGTGTCGGTGCGTATTCGCCCGCTGCTGGAAAAGCAGACGGGCAAGCGCTGGTGATGCTTCGCGAGGATAAACGAGATGCAAGAAGACGACAGATTGGACGACCTCGAAAGGGTATCCGCCACTGGCCGACGGGCAGTTGGACGGAGATGAATTTGCCGCCGTGGCCGCCGCCGCTTGCGCGTCGGACGAGGCCCGCGCGGCCTGGCACTCCTACCATGTGATTGGTGATGTGTTGCGCTGCGCCGACCTGCCCGACTGCGCAGGCGATAGGGCGTTCGTGGCGCGACTGCGGGCTCGCCTGACACCACTTTCGCCGGACTTGCCATTGACCGTGTCGGGCCAGGACCTGGTGGTACTGGAGTTGCCGTCCGAATCGGTATCCGGGCCGGATGCCGGCAATCGCTTCGGCCGACGCAGTGCCAATGACCCGGCCGTTCAGTGGAAATGGCTGGCAGTGGCTGCGTCGTTGACCGCAGTGGCCGTGCTGGGTTGGCAAGTCAGCAAACCGGCGACGGATCCGGGCGCGTTGCTGGCGCGCGGCGAGCCGGTCGCGGCGACCGGCGTGGCAGTCCAGTCTGCGGCGACGGCGCAGCCGCCGGTCATGTTGCGCGATCCAGCGGCTGGACGAGTTGCTGGCGGCGCATCGCCAGTTCGGCGGCGCATCGGCTTTGCCGACGTCCGCGGGCTTCTTGCGCAATGCCACCTTCGAGCAGTCGGGGCGTTGATGTTCAATCGCCATGTGCCGCATGTATCACCTGTTTTCGCGTCTGCTGATGGTCGCCTTGGCGATCACAGCCGGGTCGATGCTCCCCGCAGGCGGCGTGTGGTCGCAGGTGCCGGCTCCAGCAGCCAAGCAAGTTGCACCCAGGACTGCCGAACTGAGCATTTCCGAATGGCTGACGCGCATGCACGCGGCTTCGCGGCGGCGCAACTATATCGGTACCTTTGTGGTTTCTTCAGGCACCAGCATGTCCAGCGCCAAGATCTGGCACGTCTGTGATGGTGATCTGCAGATGGAGCGGGTGGAGTCGCTCAGCGGAGATCCCCGTTCGACGTTTCGACGCAACGACCAGGTGATCACGTTCTTGCCGCACAGCCGCGTGGCCAGTGGCGGAAAAGCGCGAATCGCTCGGCCTGTTTCCGGAGTTGCTGCGTGCGACCGATTCGTCGATCACCCAGTTCTACAGTGCTCAGGAGGGTGGGTGCCGAACGTGTCGCAGGGCATGACGCAGACATCGTGCAGTTGCAGCCCAAGGACAGGCTTGCGTTTCGGCTACCGCATCTGGAGTGAAAAGTCGTCAGGGATGGTGATGAAGGTGCAGACGCTGGACGTCGATGGCTCGCGTGCTGGAGCAGTCCGCGTTCTCCGATCTGCAGATGGATGCGCCGGTCAGCGTGAGCAAACTGATGCGCATGATGGACAACACCGATGGTTACCGGGTCGACAGGCCGGAGCTGCATCAAGACAACGGCTTCGGCGGAAGGTTGGGCCATGAAGAACCCGGTCGCTGGGCTTTCGACCCATCAGTTGCCGCAAGCGGCCGGTAGCCGGTGGCGACCCGGCCAAGTCCGACGGGGCCATGCAATGGGTGTTTTCGGACGGGCTGGCGTCGGTTTCGCTGTTTGTCGAGGTTTTCGACCCCCGACGCCACAAGGTCGAGGGTGTCATGGCGATGGGCGCGACCCACGCCCTGACCCGGCGCATGAACGACAAACCGGGCGATTGGTGGCTGACGGTGATCGGCGAGGTGCCACGCAACACCTTGGCGGCGTTCGCCCTGGAGCCTTGAGCGCGTCCAGTGAGCCGCCGGGCCGCCACCAAGGCGAATAGCCCCGCGGTGCGCAGCACGCAGGGTAGTCCAGTGAACCCCATTGGTGGGTGTCGCTGGGGATAGAGCGGACCAACATGCTGGTTGGGTGAATAGACGAAGCTATTGGAATGAATTTGTGGTTGTGGAAGGGATGGAAATGTTGAAGTTCAACTGGATGGGTATGCGTCGCTGGACGCTGGCGCTGGCCGCGAGTGGCTTGCTGGGTTTTGTCGCCGTGGCACCGGCCGGGGCCCAAACAAGGGGTCTTGCCCGATTTCACCGAACTGGTGGAGCAGGTCGGTCCCTCGGTCGTGAACATCCGGACCCTGGAGAAAGTCGCTGCGCGCCCGCGCTGGGCGGTAGCGGCAGGGCATCGACGAAGACATGCTGGAGTTCTTCCGTCGTTTCGGCGTTCCGATTCCCGAACATCCCGCGCCAGCAGCCGGGCCACGTTCCAACCGACCGCAACCGCAGGAAGAGGAGCAGCCACGTGGCGTAGGCTCCGGCTTCATCCTGACGGCCGATGGCTACATCATGACCAATGCGCACGTGGTCGACGGCGCCGACGAGGTGCTGGTCACGCTGACCGATGACCGTGAATTCAAGGCACGCATCATCGGTGCCGACAAACGCACCGACGTGGCAGTGGTCAAGATCGAGGCCACCGGTCTTGCCGGCGGTCAAGGTGGGTGATGTGAATCGGCTCAAGGTGGGCGAATGGGTGATGGCGATCGGTTCGCCGTTTGGCTTGAAGAACACCGTCACCGCCGGCATCGTCAGCGCCAAGCAGCGCGACACCGGCGACTACCTGCCGTTCATTCAGACCGATGTGGCGATCAATCCGGGCAACTCCGGTGGGCCGCTGATCAACATGCGCGGTGAAGTGGTCGGCATCAACAGCCAGATCTACTCGCGCTCGGGTGGCTTCATGGGCATCTCGTTCGCGATTCCGATGGATGAAGCGATCCGCGTCAGTGAACAGCTGCGCGCTTCGGGCCGGGTGTCGCGCGGGCGTATCGGCGTGCAGATCGACCAGGTCACCAAGGATGTCGCCGAGTCCATCGGCATTGGGCAAGCCCACCGGCGCGCTGGTGCGGGGTGTCGAGACCGGTTCGCCAGCGGACAAGGCCGGTGTCGAGGCAGGTGACATCATCATCGCGCTTCGACGGCAAGACCATCGAGCGGCACAGCGACCTGCCGCGCCTGGTTGGCAGCATCAAGCCCGGAACGCGCAGTAACCTGACGGTCTTTCGTCGTGGCAGCAACAAGGATCTGACGATCACGATCGGCGAACTCGAGCCCGACAAGGTGGCCCAAGAAAGCGCCGGAGCGGGACGAAAAACCGAAGGCTTCTGCCGCGGCGCAGGCATTGGGACTGGCGGTCAGCGAATTGACGGACGCGCAGAAGCAAGGAGCTCAAGCTCAAGGGTGGTGTCAAGGTCGAAGCGGCGACCGATGCCGCGCAACGCGCCGGCATTCGCGAAGGCGACGTGATCGTTGCCATTGCCAATCGTGGAGGTCGCCAGCATGAAGGATTTCGATGCGGTGCTGGCCAAGGTGGAGCGAAGCAAGCCGGTCAATATCCTGTTCCGGCGTGGTGACTGGGTGCAATACGCGGTCATTCGATCCGGCGCGCTAGGCGTGCCGGGCCCGGCACCCGTGAAGCCGCAAATGCCGATCTGACTTGGCTGGTTATTTGTTGGTTTGTCGCCAATGCGGGCGACCAGACAAACTTTCTGATGCGGCATTGCCAGGGTTTGAAAGTTTGTGGCTACTGACTTTTACTGAGGTCCGCCACGAATTTGGTTAGAATGGCGACCGGCGAAGTCACGGCTTTCGGCATATCGAATGGCCGTCAATCCACGATATGGGATGGCGATGACGAAGCCCACAGCCGATCCACAGATCACCCACAAGTTGTTCAGCGACTTCCGCAAAACCTGTTGATAAGCTGTGAATAAGATTTCCTGTTGCTGCCCTGCAACGACTTGTTTTTCCTGCGATGAGGTCTGGGCTTTCGGGCCTTTTTGCCTACAATGAAGTCCCAACTATCGCAGTTGCCAATGATTGTTGGTTCAGGGCGCGTCATTATCTGACGCGCCCTTTTTTCTTATCGCTCCTCTTTCTAATTCAATTACTTAAGCGTTCTCGTTGATGGATCACATCAGAAATTTTTCGATCATTGCGCACATCGATCACGGCAAATCGACGCTTGGCCGATCGCTTGATTCAGACGCTGCGGTGGCCTGGCCGAGCGCGAGATGCAAGCGCAGGTTCTGGACTCGATGGATATCGAGAAAGAGCGTGGGATAACCATCAAGGCGCAGACCGCATCGTTGCGCTACAAGGCACGCGATGGTGTGGTCTACAACCTCAATCTGATCGACACACCGGGCCATGTGGACTTCTCGTATGAGGTGAGTCGTTCGTTGTCGGCTTGCGAAGGCGCATTGCTGGTTGTCGATGCGAGTCAAGGCGTCGAGGCGCAGACGGTTGCCAACTGCTACACCGCGCTCGACCTGGGTGTCGAGGTGCTGCCAGTGCTCAACAAGATGGATCTGCCCAACGCGGATCCGGACAACGCGCGCAGCGAAATCGAAGACGTCATCGGCATCGATGCGTCCGAGGCGATCGCATGTTCGGCCAAGACCGGCATGGGCATCGACGAAATCCTGGAGGCCATCGTCGCGCGATCCCTGCGCCCACGGGCAATCCGCATGGGCCCCTGCGCGCCATGATCATCGACAGCTGGTTCGATACCTACGTCGGTGTCGTGATGCTGGTGCGCGTGGTCGACGGTCGACTGGCCAAGGGTGAGCGCATCAAGATGATGGCCACCGGCGCCACCTACAACGCCGACAACCTGGGCGTGTTCACGCCGGCCGACGAACCGCGGGAGTCGCTGGAGGCCGGTGAGGTGGGCTACATCATTGCCGGTATTCGCGAACTGCAGGCCGCCAAGGTCGGGCGACACCATCACCCTGATCAAGCCCGGCACCGGCGGCGCGGCCTTCACGGCGACCGAGGCCTTGCCGGGCTTCAAGGAAATTCAGCCGCAGGTGTTTGCCGGTCTGTATCCGACCGAGGCCAACCAGTACGAAGGACTGCGCGACAGCCTGGAGAAACTCAAGCTCAACGATTCGTCGCTGCGCTACGAGCCCGAGGTCTCCCAGGCGCTGGGATTTGGATTTCGCTGCGGCTTCCTCGGCCTGCTGCACATGGAGATCGTGCAGGAGCGCCTGGAGCGCGAGTTCGACCAGGACCTGATCACCACCGCGCCCAGCGTGGTCTACCAGGTGGTCAAGGCCGATGGCGACGGTGGTCATGGTCGAGAACCCGTCCAAGATGCCGGACCAGGGCAGGACGGACGAGATCCGCGAGCCGATCGTCACCGTGCACCTGTACATGCCGCAGGAGTATGTTGGCGGCGTCATGACGCTGGCCAACCAGAAGCGTGGCGTGCAGATGAACATGGCCTACCACGGCCGCCAGGTGATGCTGACCTACGAGATGCCGCTGGGCGAGATCGTGCTCGATTTCTTCGACAAGCTCAAGTCGGTCAGCCGCGGTTACGCGTCGATGGACTACGAGTTCAAGGAGTACCGCGACGGCCGACGTGGTGAAGGTCGACATTTTGCTCAATGGCGAGAAGGTCGATGCCTTGTCGATCATCGTGCACCGCTCGCAGTCGCAGTACCGGGCGCGCGCGGTGGTGTCGAAGATGCGCGAAATCATTTCGCGCCAGATGTACGACGTGGCAATCCAGGCTGCGATCGGGGCCAACGTGATTGCCCGTGAGACAATCAAGGCGCTGCGCAAGAACGTGCTTGCCAAGTGTTATGGCGGCGATATTTCGCGCAAGCGCAAACTGCTCGAGAAGCAAAAGGCAGGCAAGAAAAGAATGAAGCAGATCGGGTCGGTTGAAGTGCCGCAAGAGGCGTTTCTCGCAATATTGCAGGTGGACGGTTGATGCAGGTTCTGACTTCTTTGATCCTGGGCGCCTTTGTGGCTGTACGGCGGCGCCTGGTATGTCGGGCGCATCGACGGCAACTTCGCCCTGTTGCTGTTCATGGCCGTGGTCGTTACCGGCATCTACTGGCTGGCCGAGAAGTTTCTACTTCTGGCCGCGGCGTCGGCGTGCAGCGCTCGAATTGCAGGCCCATGCCGCAGCGCAGACGCGACCGAGCTTCGCAATCAGGGGGTGAGCGAGGTCGATGGCGATATCGAAAAGGCGCAAGCGCATTTGCTGGCCCAACCCTGGTGGCTGGACTGGACCGCGGGGCTGTTCCCGGTGATCCTGGCGGTGTTCCTGCTGCGCTCGTTCTTGTTCGAGCCCTTCAAGATCCCGTCTGGCTCGATGATTCCGACCCTGCTGATCGGCGACCTGATTCTTGTCAACAAATACCACTATGGTCTGCGTTTGCCGGTGATCAACACCAAGCTCACCGAGGGCACGCCACCGCAGCGTGGCGACGTGATGGTGTTTCGTTACCCGCCCAAACCCAGCCTGGACTACATCAAGCGTGTCGTCGGGGTGCCCGGCGATGAGGTCAGCTATCTGAACAAGCGACTGACCATCAACGGGGCGCCGGTGGACATGCGCGAGGTTGAGGACTTTTTCGACGAAGAGTCGATGCGCTATGCGAAGCAATTTGAGGAGATGCTTGGCAAGCAGCCGCACCGCCTGTTGATCAATGACGATCGTCCGGCCTTCATTCCGGGCGCGTCAGAGTTTCCGAATCGCGATAATTGCCGCTACAGTGTCGAAGGCGTGGTGTGCAAGGTTCCGCCGGGTCACTATTTCATGATGGGTGACAACCGCGACAATTCGCTGGATTCGCGGTACTGGGGCTTTGTCCCGGACAAGAATATCGTGGGAAGTGCGTTTTTCGTCTGGATGAATTTCAGCAGTCTCAGCCGAATCGGTTCCTTCCATTGAGTCGGGTTTATCCAGCGAGAGGTGATTCATGACGATCCAATCAAAATTCAGGCAACGCGGCATTTCCTTTCTCGGGCTGATCTTCGTGGGCGGTGTGCTCGCCATTTCCGGTGTCATCGCAGCCCAGGTGTTTCCGACCTTCGTCGAGTTTCAGGCGGTGACCAAGGCGGCGCAGAAAGCCAGCGGAGGCAGCACCGTGATCGAGGTGCGCACGATCTTTGATCGGTCGGCGGAAATCGATGACATTACGTCGATCAGGTCCAAGGACCTCGAAGTCACAAAGGAGGATGACCGGATCGTGGTCAGGTTTGCCTACGAGCGCGAAATCCACCTGGCCGGGCCTGCCTACCTGACGCTCAAATACACTGGACGATCCAAATAAAGTGAACCCTGGCTGGCTGGCATTGCAGCAGAGGTTGCAGCATGTTTTCTCCAATGCAGATCTGCTCGATCAGGCGTTGACCCATCGCAGTTTCGGTGCCGACCACTACGAACGACTGGAGTTTCTGGGCGACTCGGTGCTGAATCTGGCGGTGTCCGATTTGTTGTACCAGCGCCTGGCCCAGCTCGACGAGGGCGATCTTTCCCGTATTCGCGCCAATCTGGTCAAGCAGGAAACCCTGCATCAGCTGGCGGTCGAGCTCGGTCTGCCGGCCTGTATTCGCCTGGGTGAGGGCGAGATGCGCTCGGGTGGCAAGAAGCGGCCGTCGATTCTGGCTGATGCGCTCGAGGCGCGTGATCGGCGCGGTGTATCTGGACGCGGGTTTCGTCGCAGCGCAGCAACTGGTCCACCGTCTGTTCAAGAACGTCGAGATCAATCCGAAGATGGCGGCCACTGGGCAAGGACCCCAAGACCGAATTGCAGGAATGGTTGCAGGGGCGCAAGATGAAAATTCCACAGTACCGCGTGGTGGCCACCATGGGTGCTGCGCACCAGCAGTCATTCGATGTGGAATGTGAAGTCGCCGAGCTGGGCTTGTGCGAGCGCGGCATTGGCGGTTCACGCCGCGCGGGCGAACAGGCCGCGGCGGCGGCCATGTTGCAGACCCTGAATAACCGGAATCATCCATGACCATGGCAACAGATGCTCCCGCGCACAACGAGCCTGCGCAACCCGACAGCGCAGGCGGCACGCGCTGCGGCCTGATCGCGATCGTGGGCAAGCCCAACGTGGGCAAGTCCACCTTGCTCAATGCCCTGGTCGGTCAGAAGATCAGCATCACCTCGCGCAAGGCGCAAACGACGCGCCATCGCATCACCGGCATGCACACCCTGGGGCAGACCCAGTTCGTGTTTGTCGATACGCCCGGTTTCCAGACCCTGCATGCGCAATGCCCTGAACCGGTCTCTGAACCAGACCGGTGCTGGGCGCAGTGCAGGATGTCGACCTGGTGCTGTTCGTCACAGAGGCGGGTCGTTTCAACCAGGCCGATGCCAAGGTGCTGGCCTTGCTGGGCGAAGATATTCCGACGCTGCTGATCGCCAACAAGCTCGACCAGGTGACACAAAGAGCGGCGTCTGGCGCCCTGGTTGCAGGAGATGCAGCAGCGGCATGCCTTTGCCGAATTTGTGCCGATGTCGGCCAAGAACGCCCGAGACGTTGCGCGTTTGCTGGGTATCTGCGAGAAATTCCTGCCCGAGCAGCCCTGGTTCTATGACGCGGACGAACTGACCGACCGCAGCGAACGCTTCATGGCCGGCGAGATGGTGCGCGAAAAGCTGTTTCGTCTGACCGGTGACGAACTGCCCTACACCTCGACCGTGATCGATCGACCAGTTCGCCGAAGAGCCGCCCGAGCGCAAGGGGCAAAAGCGCCTGGTGCGAATTGCCGCCACCATCGTGGTCGAGCGCGACGGGCACAAGGCGATGGTGATCGGCGACAAGGGCGAACGCATCAAGCGCATCGGCACCGAAACCCGGGTCGAACTCGAACGCCTGTTCGATGCCAAGGTGTTCATCGAACTGTGGGTCAAGGTGCGCTCGGGCTGGGCCGACGACGAGGCACGGGTACGCAGCTTCGGCTACGACTGATCAGCGGGTGCGCGCGTGGCCAGGTCTGCGTATCGCGGATGAACCGGCCTATGTCCTGCACCGCCACGACTGGAGCGAGTCGAGCCTGATTCTGGAGGTGTTCACGCGCAACCATGGGCGGGTGGCCCTGGTGGCCAAGGGGGCCAAGCGGCCCAGTTCCGGCTTGCGGCCGATCCTGCTGCCGCTGCAGCCACTGCACCTGGCCTTCGGCGGCGATGCCGAGATCCGCACCCTCAGGAGCGCCGAGTGGCAGGGCGGGCATGTCATGCCCACCGGCGACGCCCTGTTGTCGGGCTATTACCTCAATGAACTGGTGCTGACGCTGCTGGCGCGTGATGATCCGCATCCGGGCCTGTTCGACATCTATGCCAGCGTCGTGGCGGTGATCTGCTCGGACCATGGCGATGCGCTGCAGACAGCCTTGCGCGCCTTTGAACTGCTGCTGCTGCGCGAGATCGGCCTGTTGCCCGCACTCGATATCCAGACCATGACGCTGGCCCGGCTGCAGGCCGAGGCGCGCTACAAGCTGGTGGCCGAAGGAGGCCTGCGCCTGAGCCTGGAAGGCGAGCGCGCCAGCATCCCGGGCACGCAGTGGCTCGCGCTGCAGCAGGCGCTGGACAGGTCGGCCTGCTTCACCGATACCTTGCACGCCTGTGCGCCCGTGGTCGGCGAACTCAAGTCGCAATTGCGCAGCCTGCTCCATTACCATTGCGGTGTGACGACGCTTCGTACCCGGCAAATGATGATCGACCTTCAATCGCTATGAAAAACACTGCGCTATCCGTCAATCTGAACAAGGTCGCGCTGGTGCGCAATACCCGGCATCTGGGTATTCCGTCGCTGACCCGCGCGGCCGACATCTGTCTGGCCCACGGCGCCAGTGGCATCACCGTCCATCCGCGGCCGGACGAGCGCCATATTCGCAGCGCGGACGTGCATGACCTGTCGGCCCTGGTGCGGCGCTGGCCCGACCGTGAATTCAACATCGAAGGCAATCCGTTCCAGAACCTGATGGGTTTCGTGCACGCACTGCGGCCACACCAATGCACGCTGGTGCCCGACAGCGAAGGTCAGTTCACCAGCGACCATGGCTGGAACCTGGCGCAGGACGGCGAGCGCCTGCGCCCTCTGATCGCGCAGGCCAAGTCGCTTGGCGTGCGGGTCAGCCTGTTCATGGACGCCGATCCGGCCGCCATGGCCTGGCGCAGCGCGATCGGTGCGGACCGGGTCGAGTTGTACACCGAGCCTTATGCCAAGGCCTGGGGCACGCCGAACAGCAGGCACAGATTGCCATGTTTGCGTCAGCCGCGGCCGCGGCGCGCCAGGCGCGGCCTGGGCGTCAATGCCGGGCATGACCTCAACCGCGACAACCTGACCGACTTCCTGCGCGGGGTTGCCGGTGTACAGGAGGTGTCGATCGGCCATGCGCTGATCTCCGATGCGCTGGAACTCGGTTATGCCGGCGCGGTGCAGGACTACCTGCGCTGCATCGATGCCGCGTTTGACGACGCTCCGGGTCACGCATGATCTACGGCATCGGCACCGACATCTGCGATGTGCGGCGCATTCGCGCCAGTCTGGAGCGCCACGGCGAGCGATTCGCCCGCAAGATCCTCAGCGACGGCGAGCTGGCGACCTGGCAGGCCCGCAGCGTGCGCTGGCCCGAGCGCGGCGTGCGCTATCTGGCCACGCGTTTCAGTGCCAAGGAAGCTTTCAGCAAGGCCATCGGCCTGGGCATGCGCATGCCCATGACCTGGCGCCTGTGTGAAATCGACAAATTGCCCGCCGGTCATGCCAACGCCGGCAAGCCCTGCATCGTGTTGCACGGCGAACTGCAGCCAATGGTTCGAGTCGCAGGACCTGCAAGCCCATGTCAGCGTGACCGATGAGACCGACTACGCCGCCAGTTTCTGTGTCGTCGAGACCCGAAGCTGAGAAGCGGCCAGGCCGGTCTTGGCAGCCGCGTGCGCCGCGCCCATTTTCTAAAGTGATTGCACCATGAAGCCCATGCCCCCCTGATCATCGACATCGCCGGCCTGACACTGTCGGCCATCGACCGCCATCGCCTGATGCATCCCGCTGGTCGGCGGCATCATCCTGTTTGCCCGCAACTGGGCCAGCCGCCAGCAGCTGACAGCGTTGTGTCGCGACATCAAATGCCTGCGTGGCGATCTGCTGATTCTGGTGGACCATGAGGGTGGGCGGGTGCAGCGTTTCAAGACCGATGGATTCACCCACCTTCCGCCGATGCGTGCGCTCGGTCAGATGTGGCAGGGTAAACCGGGCTCGGATGGGCCGGCCAACGCCTTGCAGGCCATGCGCGCGGCAACGGCCTGTGGCTATGTGCTGGGCGCGGAACTGCGCGCCTGTGGTGTGGACTTGAGCTTCACGCCGGTGCTCGATCTGGACTATGGCCCCAGTGGCGTGATCGGTGACCGGGCGTTTGCGCGCGATGCCGTCGGTTGTCAGCCTGTTGGCCAAGAGCCTGATGCACGGCCTGCTGCAAAGCGGCATGGCCAACTGCGGCAAGCACTTTCCCGGCCATGGATTTGTCGCGGCAGACTCGCACATCGACATGCCGGTCGACAAACGCAGCCTCAAGGCCATCCTGGCGGCACGATGCCGCGCCCTATGGCTGGCTCGGTACCGCCCTGGCCAGCGTCATGCCCGCCCACGTGGTGTATCCGCGGGTCGATTCACGGCCGGCCGGGTTCTCCTCGCGCTGGCTGCAGGACGTGCTGCGCACCCGACTCGGGTTTGGCGGCGCCATCTTCAGCGACGATCTGAGCATGGCCGGCGCACGCCAGCTCGATGGCCGGCCGGTCAGTTACACCCAGGCCGCCGTGGCCGCGCTGGAGGCCGGCTGCGACATGGTGCTGCTGTGCAACCAGTGCCTGGACGGCAATACCGCAATCGACGAGTTGCTTCTGGGTATGACCCAGGCGTTGCAGACCGGTTTCTGGCGCGCATCACCAGCCAGCGAACAGCGCCGGCTCGAATTGCTGCCACAGCCCTTCGGCTGCGACTGGGATGCGCTCATGGTGCAACCGCTGTATATGCGCTCGCTCGACCTCATTCCCTAGCAGCCGGACAGGTTCCCAGGCGACGCAATGGGGGCGCAGGCCCTGACGTTGATCTTGGTGTTGCGCATGAACCGGCGCAGATCAGAGCGCCCCGTGTGCTCAGTTCGCCGGTGTTTCGCGCCGCAAGGCCGGAAACAGAATCACGTCGCGGATGCTGGGGCTGTCGGTCAACAACATCATCAGTCGGTCCAGACCGACGCCACAGCCGCCGGTCGGAGGCATGCCGTACTCGAGCGCACGGATGAAGTCATGGTCGTAGAACATGGCTTCATCGTCACCGCCTTCCTTGGCTTCGACCTGGGCCTGAAACCGGGCTGCCTGGACTTCGGCGTCGTTGAGCTCGCTGAAGCCGTTGCCGAACTCGCGTCCGGTGATGTAGAGCTCGAAACGCTCGGTGACCGCCGGATTCTGGTCGCTGGCGCGGGCCAGTGGCGAGATCTCGACCGGATGTTCGCAGATGAAGGTGGGCTCCCACAACAGGTGCTCCACCGTCTCCTCGAAATACATCACCTGCAAACTGGGCAGGCTGCGCTTGCCCAATTGGTCCTTTTCATCCGTTTTGCCAAGCTTGCGCAACGCGGCGCGCAGGAATTTCGCGTCATGGGCGCCGGCGCCGGCATCGGTGTGCTTTTCGATCGCCTGCACGATGGTCAGGCGCTCGAACGGCCTGGACAGATCGACCGGCTTGCCATCGTAGGTGAGCTGCAGATGGCCGACCGCCTTTTGCGCCGCGTCGCGCACGAGTTGCTCGGTGAAGTCCATCAGATCCAGGTAGTTCCAGTAGGCGGCGTAGAACTCCATCATCGTGAATTCGGGGTTGTGCCGTACCGAAATGCCCTCGTTGCGAAAGCTCCGGTTGATCTCGAACACCCGGTCAAAGCCGCCCACGATCAGGCGCTTGAGGTACAACTCGGGTGCAATGCGCAGGTACATCTCCTGGTCCAGCGCGTTGTGGTGCGTCACGAAGGGCTTGGCGTTGGCGCCTCCGGGGATCGGGTGCAGCATTGGCGTCTCGACCTCCAGGAATCCATGGCCGACCATGAAGTCGCGAATTCCGCTGACAGCCCGGCTACGCGCCACGAAACGCTGGCGCGTGGCCTCGTCCATCATCAGGTCGACATAACGCTGACGGTATTTCAGCTCCTGGTCATGGATGCCATGAAACTTGTCCGGCATCGGGCGCAGGCTCTTGACCAGCAGGCGCAGCGAACTGGCATGGATCGACAGTTCGCCGGTACGGGTGCGGAACATGCGCCCCTGTACCGCGACGATGTCGCCCAGGTCCCAGTGTTTGAAGTCCTCATAGACTTCGGCGCCGATTTCCTCGCCCTTGATGTACACCTGCATGCGCCCGGTGCTGTCCTGCAAGGTGGCGAAGCTGGCCTTGCCCATGACGCGCTTGAGCATCATGCGCCCGGCGATGCTGACCATGGGCGCCTGGGCCGTCAGCTCCTCGGCCGACTGCTCGGCGTGAGTTTGCGCCAGTTGCGCCGCCGTGTGCGTCGGCTTGAAGTCGTTGGGAAAGGCGACGCCCAGGCCTTGCGCCTGACGCGCGCGCAGAACCTGCAACTTGTCACGCCGCTCCGCAATCAGTTGGTTGTCGTCGAGGATCGGTTCGGTTGAAGGCTGGTCGGACATGGCTTTTGGACGGTGGTGCAACCGCTTGTCAACGGGTGCAGCCTGCGTCGGATCATCAGGGTTGCAGGAATGGTGTCGAGGCGGATGCGGATACCCGGCCACGGCGTTGTGCGTTATAAAGGTCCATCCATGTCACGCGAGCCGCGGCCATGGGCGCAAGAGCCTTCTATTATCGCCAGTGCGGCACCACTTTGACGGACACATGTTTTATCAAATTTTCGGCTTCCTGCTGCAGATCGCCGCGGGCCTTCTGGTGGGCTTGTGCCTGCTGCGCCTGTACATGCAGTATCACCGGGTGGCGCTGTCGGCGCGCTCGGGCAACCCGATCGGGCCACTGATATTTGCGCTGACAGACTGGCTGGTGCTGCCGCTGCGGCGCCTTATCCCGGCGCTGGGGCGGCTCGGACAGTGCCAGTCTGATCGCGGCGCTGCTCATCGAACTGGCGCAATACACCTTGTTGTGGCTGATCAACGGCGGTCATGGCTCGCCGGCGCATGTGTCTGGTGCTGTCGCTGTTCGGTGTTTTGCGTCTGGCCTTGTCCGGGCTGAGCGTGCTGGTCATCGTGTATGCGGTGTTGTCGTGGGTGCAGACCCATTCGCCGATGATGGGCCTGCTGGCGCGCCTGGTTGCGCCCTTGCTGCAGCCGATCCGACGGATCCTGCCCCTGGTGGGCGGGATCGATCTGTCGCCCCTGGTGCTGCTGGTGTTGCTGCAGGTGGGCGGCATGGTGCTGGAGTCCGTCTGCTGGGCGGCAGTGGCGTCCTGACGCTTCCGCAGTTGGCGCCAGGCAAATTGCGCGCGCTGGCATCAGACCACCGCGTCTGCCGGTTGGCGTTGCAGCATGGCCAGCGAGTTGGCCACCACCTTGCGCAGTTCGCGTCGGTCGCACGACCATGTCCACCGCGCCTTTTTCCTGCAGGAACTCCGAGCGCTGGAAACCTTCCGGCAAGGTGACGCGCAACGTCGATTCGATCACGCGCGGGCCCGGCGAAGCCGATCAAGGCCTTGGGCTCGGCGATCACGATATCGCCCATGAACGCGAAACTGGCGCTGACGCCGCCGGTGGTCGGATCGGTCAGGATGCTGATGAACGGCAGGCCCTTCTTGGCCAGCCGGGTCAATGCCGCGTTGGTCTTGGCCATCTGCATCAGGCTGAGCAGGCCTTCCTGCATGCGGGCACCGCCGGTCGCGGTGAAGCAGACAAAGGCGGTCTTTTGCTCGATGGCCGTCTCCACGCCGCGCACGAAGCGCTCGCCGACGACCGAGCCCATGCTGCCGGCCATGAAGTCGAACTCGAAACAGGCCACCACCACGTTGATGTTGTGCACCGTGCCGCCCATGACGACCAGCGCATCGGTCTCGCCGGTGTTGTCCATCGCTTCCTTGAGGCGCTCCGGGTACTTTCGGCTGTCCTTGAACTTCAACGGATCGACGGGGATCACCTCCTGGCCGATCTCGAAACGCCCTTCGTTGTCCAGGAACATGTTCAGCCGCGCGCGCGCGCCGATGCGGTGGTGCCGGCTACAGGTCGGGCAGACGTTCTGGTTCTGTTCCAGGTCGGTCTTGTACAAGCACCGTCTCGCAACTCGGGCATTTGATCCAAAGCCCTTCGGGAATGCTGCGTCGGTCCGCAGGGTCGGTGTGCTGGATCTTGGGGGGAAGCAGTTTTTCTAGCCAGCTCATGGGTCTACTCCTGTGTCCTGTTGGAAGCTGTCTGTTGTGCGGATTGTGCATCGAGCGCGCCGCGGATGCCTTGCAGAAAGCCGTGTGCGGCCGCAACCACCTGGTCGCGTGGCAGCTCATCTGATCAGCTCGATGATGCGGCTGCCGATGACGACGGCGTCTGCGCTTCGGGCCACGGCGCAGGCCGACTGTGCGTCACGTATGCCGAAACCCACGCCGAGCGGCAGTTTCACGTGTTGCCGAATGCGCGGCACCATGGCTTCGACTGCCGCCACATCGAGGTTGCCGGCGCCGGTCACTCCCTTGAGCGACACGTAATAGACATAGCCACTGGCGACAGCCCCGACCTGGGCCATGCGCCGTTCGGTGCTGGTTGGAGCCAGCAGGAAGATCAGATCCATGCCGTTGCGTCGAAGTTCGCCGGCAAAGGCTTCGCATTCCTCGGGCGGATAGTCGACGATCAGCAGGCCGTCGACGCCAGCACCTGCTGCGTCGCGTACGAAGGCGCTGCCCTTGTCAGTCGAGGCAGTCCCATGCATCTGGTCGTAGCGCTCGACCGGATTCGCGTAGCCCATCAGCACCACCGGCGTGGCCTTGTCTTTCTGGCGGAAGACGCGAACCATGTCCAATACCTGGAACATGCCGATGCCCGCGGCCAGGGCCTTGTCGCCGGCCTTCTGGATCACCGCGCCGTCGGCGCTGGGATCGGAGAACGGCACACCGAGTTCGATCACGTCTGCACCTGCGTCGACCATGCCGTGCATCAGTTCGGGTGTGATGTCGGGGAATGGGAAGCCAGCCGTCACATACGCAATCAGCGCCTTGCGTTGACTTGCCTGTAGCCTGGCGAAGGCATCCTTGATGCGGCTCATGCACGAACTCCGGTGTCAGGCATCGCGACGTTGACACCACCTTTGACTGCCTGCCCCTTGCAACTGGGACGGCAAAAGAACTCGGCGTCGCTGAGGTCGGCGACGGTGCCGATGTCCTTGTCGCCGCGTCCGGATAGGTTGACCAGGATGGACTGGTCTGGTCGCATGGTCTTGGCGAGTTTCATCGCATACGCCACCGCATGGCTGGACTCGAGCGCCGGGATGATGCCCTCGGTGCGGCACAGGTAGTGGAAGGCCTGCAGGGCTTCGGCATCGGTGATGCCCACGTATTCGGCGCGGCCGATGTCTTTGAGCCAGGCGTGCTCGGGTCCGACGCCCGGATAGTCCAGACCGGCGCTGATGCTGTGGGTTTCGGTGACCTGACCGTCCTCATTTTGCAGAATGTAGGTCCGGTTTCCGTGCAGCACGCCCGGGCTGCCGCGCTGCAGCGATGCCGCGTGCTTGCCGCTGTCCAGACCTTCACCGGCGGCCTCGACACCGATCAGTCGCGTACCCTCATGCGGGATATAGGGATAGAAGATGCCCATGGCATTGCTGCCGCCACCGACGCAGGCCACGACCGCATCGGGTTGGGTCGCGTGACAGGATTGATGCGCCAGCATGTCGGGCATCTGGCGCAGGCATTCCTCGCCGATTACGCTCTGGAAATCGCGCACCATCATCGGATAGGGGTGCGGCCCGGCCACCGTGCCGATGATGTAGAAAGTGTTGTCCACATTGGCAACCCAGTCGCGCATCGCCTCATTGAGCGCGTCCTTCAGGGTCTTGCTGCCGCTTTCCACCGGCACCACCTTGGCGCCCAGCAGGTGCATGCGATAGACGTTGGGGCTCTGGCGTTTGATGTCCTCGCTTCCCATGTAAACCACACACTCGAGTCCGTAACGCGCGCAGATCGTGGCCGTGGCCACGCCGTGCTGGCCGGCGCCGGTCTCGGCGATGATGCGCTGTTTGCCCATGCGCCGGGCCAGCATGGCCTGACCGATGGTGTTGTTGACCTTGTGCGCGCCGGTATGGTTGAGATCTTCGCGTTTGAGGTAGATTTGCGCGCCACCCTGTTCCCGGCTCATGCGCGCCGCGTGATAGATCGGCGAGGGGCGTCCGACGAAATGGGCCAGTTCGTACTTGAATTCGGCAATGAACTCCGGATCGTGCTGGTAGCGCGCGTAGGCTTGCTGAAGCTCTTCGATGGCCAGCGTCAGGGTTTCACTGACGAAGCTGCCGCCGTATTTTCCGAAGTGGCCTGTCGGATCAGGCTGTTGGTAGGTAAGCATGAGGGGACCTTGCAAGTTGTTCGTCGGCCGCGCGAACCGCAGCGACGAACTGATGGATCTTGCCGGCGTCTTTGATGCCTTTGGACATCTCGACCCCGGAGCTGACATCGACTGCCAGCGTTTTACAACGCGGCCGCACCTGCAAGATGCCATCGGTCACGTTTGCAGGCGTGAGTCCACCACTTAAGACGAGGTGACAGTTGACGCTTGGAGGAAGCAGTGACCAATTGAATGCCTTGCCGCCACCACCAAACCCGTCGACGTGGGCATCGAGCAGGATGGCACTGGCGCTCTTGAATGAAGAGGCGTATTTTACGAGATCGAAAAGGGCCGCTTCCTCACCCAGCGGAATACGTGCAGCACGCATGTAGGGCCTGGCGCCACGACCGGTTGCAGCCAGACAATCCGCCTCGGTTTCGTCGCCGTGAAACTGCACCAGGGCACCGGACAACTGGTCGCAGTCGGCCCGTATGCGTGCGGCTTCCTCGTTGACATAGAGCAGGACCGGCATCACGAACGGGGGCAGGCGAGCCGCGAGTTCCGCAGCGCGTGCTATCGACAGCGCACGGGGGCTGCGAGCATAACGGACGAAGCCGATGGCGTCTACGCCCGCGCGCACGGCCGCGTCTACATCCTGTTCGCGTGTCAGGCCGCAGATCTTGATGCGGGTGCGGTGCAGGCCGGGCAGGGAGTCCATCATGGCAATCCATCATACGCGGCGACACGTTCGGGCAGGCCCCACTGCGGGTCGTATCGTGGCCCCAGGAAGTACAGTCCGTCAGGCGAAAACGTTGGCGCTGCACATCGGCGCTCACGCGCGAGCAGTACCTCGCGCACCCAGTCGGGTGGCTGTTTCCCCGTGCCGACGGCGATCAGGCAGCCCATGATGTTGCGGATCATGTGGTGCAGGAAAGCGTTGGCCTCGAATTCGAAGCGAAAGTAGGGTCCGCGTTGGGTGATCGTGATGCTGCGCATCTGCTTCACGGGTGACAGCGCCTGGCACTGCGATGCCCTGAAGGAAGAGTAATCGTGGTCGCCGATCAGATGCTGCGCGCCAGCGCGCATGTACTCGAGGTCGAGTGGTGCCATGACCCAACCGACGCGGCCATGGTCGATGCTAGGACGCACGGGCGACTGATAGAGTACATAGGCATAGCGGCGTGACAGGGCATTGGCCCGACAATGGAATGCAGCCGTGACTTCGCGTGCCCACTCGACGCTGATATCTCGGGGCAACAAGGCGTTGGTCCCGCGCACCCAGGAGATCTCGCGCCGAACAGCCGAGGTGTCGAAATGCGCCACTTGCATCAGCGCGTGCACGCCCGCATCGGTGCGGCCGCTGCAAAGTGTCGAGATCGGGTGGGCAGCCAGTTTGCTCAGGGCCTTTTCCAACTGGTCCTGCACCGTCTGCCCTGACGACTGGCTTTGCCAGCCCTGGTATGCCCGTCCGTTGTAACTGACGCCGAGCGCGATTCTCACGTCAGCAGGACGGGAGAATCGGTCAGTGCGCGCACTTAACCCAGGCTGGCCAGGGCACGCTGTGCCTTGGCCTTCAAGTCACCCGTCGCCTCCGCGATGACTTCTTCGATCAAGGCCCGCGCACCATCATCGTCCCCGATGGAGACGAACTCCTCGGCCAGCGCCAGTTTGGTGGCCAGGGGGTCTTCCGGTTCTGAGGCACCCTGGTCGGAACCCGATTCGCTGGAGTCCAGGTCGAGCGACAAGGTGCCGAGGTCGAATTCCAGCATGCCGCCTTCGGGCTCGGACGCGGGGCTGAATGGGGTCTGCGACGCGGTCAGATTGTTCGGTGTCGTGAGGTCGAAACTGACACCGGCAAAGCCGCTGTCGGCAGGCGTGGCAGAGGTGTCGTCGTCGTTCAGGGACAAGGGCGAGGGACTGGTGGAGCCGAAACTCACGGCGGCCTGCTGGCGGAAGTCATCGCCGTCTACGTTGCCTAGTGCGACAGTGTCTTCAGAACTGTCGATATCGGGCAGGTCGAGTTCAACCGGTTGCTCGATGCTGGGTTGGCGAACCGTCATGGATTCGGTTGATACACCGAAGTCGACATCCAGGTCGGCGGGCTGCGAGTCCACCGATGGCATGGCGACGGTAGGTTCGAGTTGGCTTGGACGAACCTCTTCGATGGCACTGGCTGGCTCTTCGTCGAGCGAAAAATCGAGATCGAGATCGAGATCCACCGAAGCAGAGACCTGTGCTTCCTCGGGTTCGCCGGATCGGTCGATTCTCTGGGTTGCCATACTGCCGGCAGCCGTGATGCCCATGGGACTGGTTGCCAACGGTGAAGCCGATGCCGCAGGACTGCTGCCGGGGCGATACAGCGGATTGGCCGGATCTATGCCTTGCCCCTGTTCGCAGATGCGGGCCCATTCCGGGCTATCTCCACCCGCGAGGCGGAACGCTTCCTTGGCCATGCCCTCGTAGGCCTGCGTATCACGGCGTTTGGCATAGATGTCGAGCAATTTCTGGTGTACCGCGATGCGACCCGGATGGGTACGCAAAGCCTCTTTCAGAATCTCCTCGGCCTGCAGGTCACGACCGTAGGCCAGGTAGACGTCGGCTTCTGCTACCGGGTCGACATCGTCGGCGGCATCGAGCTGGCTCGGCGAGTAGACCATGGACGATCCGGTGACGGCACCGTCGTTGGTATCCACGCGTTGTCCACCGCTGGCACCGAAGAACGAATCCGGTTGCAGGCGGCTTTCCAGGAAAGCGCTGTCAACTTCGGCCGCTTCGCGCCGCTGGCGCGCCTTGTAGAAACCCAGACCGGCCAGCAAGGCGATCAGCAGACCGCCTCCCAACAGCGCAAGGGGATTGTCCAGCAATTCGTCGAGTATTCCAGGTTCGGCGGCCGGTGTTGGTACAGGAACTGGAGCTGCCACAGGCGCAGGCGCCGCCGATGCCGCCGCCACAACTGGCGCGGTTTCGGCAGCAGCCGAAACGGCGGCCACTGGTGCCACCGCAGCGGTGATGGCCAAGGGGGCGGCAGGCTCAGCCGGTGCCGATGCCACAGGCGCGGCCATCGGCGCGGCCGTGCCGGAGGCAGCCGATGCCGCGCTGATTGCTGCTGAGATCCTTGACGTTGCGTGCCAGTTCTGCGGCCCGCTTCGCTGCATCCTCGGCCGCCTTCGCTTGTGCAACTTTTTCCTCGGCTGCCTTGGCATCGGCCGTGCCTTTGGACAATGTCAGCTTGTCGGGTGCCGCGGTGGCGCTGCGTTTGTCCTCGACCTGGGCCTTGATCGCGCCGCCCGCCGACCGATCGGCGGCTTCGACTTTTTGCTCCGGGGCATTGCTGGCCAGTTTGTTGCGGAAATCGTTGAAGTCGCGGCTTTGGGCGATGACCGTGCGCGATGCATCTGTCTCCGAAACGGCGTTCGCCTGCTCGGCAGTGGGCATGGTCAGAACGGCACCGGCCTTGAGCAGATTGAGGTTGCCGTTGATGAACGCATTCTGGTTGGCACGCAGCAATGCCACCAGCATCTGGTCGAGAGACACCTCCGCCGGCTTGTTGGCTCGTGCGATCTCACTGGCAGTATCACCGCGCCGCACCGACACCTGCCGATTCTCGGCCTGTCGTGCCGGCGCTGCCGGGGCAGCGCGCGCAGGCGCGGTGCTTGCTGTCGCCGCCGGAGCAGCGGCAGGCGCGGGCGTTACCCGGGCTGCAGTGACAGAGGAGGCGGTGACCTGGGGGGCGATGGGTGCTGCGGGTGTCCGCGCACGCAGCGTGGGCGGGTCGAGCAAGATCGTGTAGTCGCGAACAATTCGACCGCTGGCCCAGCTGGCCTGCACGATCAAGTCGACAAAAGGCTCCGACACCACCCGATCGCTGACCAGGCGAATATAGGCGCGACCATCTGCGCGCCGCTGCAGTGAAATCTGGACTCCGGCCAATGCAGGGTTGTATTCGAGCCCGGCGGTGCGGAAGGCTGCGGGAGCGGCAATCGTCGGCTTGAGCGAGTTGGCCTCGTCAGCATTGATTTCCGGGATCTCGATTTCGGCCCGTAACGGTTCTCCGAGTGCCGATTGGACGGTGATACGTCCGAGCGCCAGTGCGAAGGCTGATGACGCGGGCAGGCCGAATAGCGCAATGACCAAGGATGCAACAGCGGTCTTGCGCCAGCCATGTGACTTAGGGATCAATTTAGTAGCCTCCGATGCTCGCGCACTTCACCACGACTGCGTCATGTGGGTGCAGATGCCGCGACACTCTAACCTTAAAAAGGACCATAACATCAATGTTTTAGGCTGACAAGGTGAGAAAGTGCTCAAATCTTTCCACATCCTCGGCACTCCCTGCATACCGACCTGATTGTTGTCATATGGCAACGCATTGCGGTTGTATGTATTGTGTTGCCGGATAGCCATGGCCGCAGGATCAGCGCTCGAGCAATATGCGCAACATGCGTCGCAAGGGTTCGGCGGCGCCCCACAATAGCTGGTCGCCTATGGTGAAGGCCCCCACATATTCGGGCCCCATCGCGAGCTTGCGGATGCGACCGACTGGTATGTCCATTGTGCCGGTGACAGCCACCGGGGTCAGTTGCGCCATCGTCGCTTCGCGATTGTTCGGAACCACCTTGGCCCATGCATTGTCGGCCGCGATCAAGCCTTCAATGTCGGCGACAGGTACGTCTTTTTTCAGCTTGAAGGTCAATGCCTGGCTGTGGCAGCGCATGGCACCGACACGCACGCAGAAACCATCCACCGCAATGGCGGCCGACTCGAAACCGGGGCCTCGCCCGAGTATCTTGTTGGTTTCGGCGCCACCTTTCCATTCCTCGCGGCTTGTGCCGTCACCCAGATCCTTGTCGATCCAGGGGATCAGACTGCCACCAAGAGGTACGCCGAAATTCGCGGTTTCAGCAGCGCTCATGGACTGCTGGCGTGCCAATACCTTGCGGTCAATCTCCAGAATGGCCGAATGCGGGTCGTCGAGCAATGCGCGCACCTCGGCGTTCAGCGTGCCGAACTGGGTCAGCAACTCGCGCATATGTTGCGCGCCGCCACCCGAGGCGGCCTGGTAGGTCATGGAACTCATCCATTCGACCAGATCGGCCTTGAACAGCGCACCCACACCCATCAGCATGCAGCTGACGGTGCAGTTGCCGCCGATCCAGTTGCGCCCGCCTTTGGCCATTGCAGCCTGGATCACCGGCAAATTGACCGGATCGAGGATGATGACAGCGTCTTCCTGCATGCGCAGGCTCGAGGCCGCATCGATCCAGTGCCCGTTCCAGCCCTCGCTGCGCAGCTTGCCGAAAACAGCATTGGTGTAGTCGCCACCCTGGGCGGTGATGATGATGTCGCAGCGCTTGAGTGCGTCAGTGTCCATGGCATCCTGAAGACGCTCACCGGACTTGCCATATGCCGGCGCATCGCCGCCGGCATTGGAGGTCGAGAAGAAGATCGGTTCGATCAGATCGAAGTCAGCTTCGGCCTGCATGCGATCCATCAGCACGGAGCCAACCATGCCGCGCCAGCCGACCAGACCCGTAACTTTCCTTGCGCCGCTCATTTGCATCACCCTTTGTCAAACTGAATATGTGGAGCCATTCAGCTGTCCGGCTCGTCCAGCCGGGTAGGGCGCGACGAACCGGGCTGCGTCAGCCTTTGATGGTGGTCGTCTTGGTAATGGACGAGCCAGATGGCGAACCGTCACGGTGCCGTATCAAAGCGGCTCTGGAGCGAAGGTTTGCCATGGAAATCATCGCGCGATTGTAGGGGATTCAAGCGCGCAAGGCCTTGACCACGGCATCCCCCATTTCGACGGTGCCGACCTTGTTCGTACCGTCACTGTAGATATCGGCTGTGCGCAGACCTTGCGCAAGTACGCTGGCCACGGCGGCTTCGATGCGATCGGCGGCTTCGACCTGGTTCAGGCTGTAGCGCAGCATCATGGCCGCGCTCATGATCGTGGCCAACGGATTGGCGATGCCCTGGCCGGCGATGTCCGGTGCGCTGCCATGACTGGGTTCGTACAGGCCCTGGTTGCCGGCGTTCAGGCTGGCGGACGGCAACATGCCGATCGAGCCGGTCAGCATGGCAGCCTCGTCGCTGAGGATGTCGCCGAACATGTTGCCGGTGACCACCACGTCGAACTTCTTGGGCGCCTTGACCAGTTGCATGGCGGCGTTGTCGACATACATGTGATCGAGGGTGACATCGGGGTATTCGAGGCCGACTTGCGTCACCACATCTTTCCAGAACTGGAAGGTTTCGAGGACGTTGGCCTTGTCCACACTGGTGACCTTCTTGCCACGCTTGCGCGCTGCCTGAAAGGCTACATGTGCAATGCGTTCGATCTCAGGGCGCGAATAACGCATGGTGTCGAACGCCTCTTCGCTGCCGGGGAAGTGGCCGTCAGTCGCAGTGCGCCGACCACGCGGCTGACCAAAATAGATGTCACCGGTCAGTTCGCGAATGATCAACAGGTCCAGACCCGCGATCAGTTCGGGTTTGAGACTGGATGCGTCCACCAGTGGCGCATGGCAGATCGCCGGACGCAGGTTGGCAAACAGGCCCAGGGCCTTGCGCAGCCCGAGAATAGCTTGCTCCGGGCGCAGCGAGCGTTCGAGTTTGTCGTATTTCCAGTCGCCCACAGCACCAAAAAGGATGGCGTCGGATTGCTGTGCCAACTTCAGTGTCGAATCCGGCAGCGGGTGGCCGTGCGCCTCGTATGCGGCGCCGCCCACCAGGGCAGTTTCGGTCTCGAATTGCAGGTCCAGTGCACCCAAGACCTTGACGGCTTGTGCAACAATTTCTGTGCCAATGCCGTCGCCCGGCAAAACTGCGATTTTCATGGGAATGTTCAGGCGTTGAGAAGTGGGGCAGGGCACATGATTCAGCGCATCTGACGATTCATCAGGGTTTCCTGTCGCTGCAGCTGGCTTTGCTTCTGGAAGGTTTCATCAAACTTGTAGAGTTCGGAGCATAGATAGCCGTCATACGCCGGCGTGCCAATGGCTGCCAGGCACAGTTCGCGCAAGGATGCTGCCGCTGGAGGTGTTGCCATCACGGCGCGCAGTTCCGGCGGCATCTTGGCGAGCTGGGCCGCCTGCTCGGCTTGTTGGCACAGCGTCAAGTTGCGTTGCTTGAATGCCGGGTCGGCACAGTTTCGCGTGATGACGGGCAGTTCAGGCAGGCGACCGAGCAGTGACTGGATGGCTGGTAGCGCCAGCAGATCCTCCAGAATTCCCGCCTGCGCGGGTTGAAATGCGCATCCAACAGATAGCAACATGGTGAACAGAAATCTCTGCATGGCGGCTCCGTGTGTCAAGGAAAGGTATTGGCCAGCCAGGGTTTGGTGGCCAGGCGTTCGGCTTCGAATGCCTTGATCTTGTCGGCATGACGCAAGGTCAGTCCGATGTCGTCGAAACCGTTGAGCAGACAGTACTTGCGAAACGGCTGCACGTCAAAGGCGATTTCCTCGCCCTGTGGCTGGACGATCACCTGGCGCTCGAGATCGACCGTCAGGCTGTAGCCAGGATAGGCCGCCACCGCATCGAAAAGCTCGCCGATCCTGGCCTCGGACAGCACGATCGGCAGCAGGCCGTTCTTGAAGCTGTTGTTGAAGAATATGTCGGCAAAACTTGGCGCCAGAATGGCGCGAAAGCCATACTGGTCCAGTGCCCAGGGCGCGTGCTCACGCGACGAGCCGCAGCCGAAATTCTTGCGTGCCAGCAAGATCGACGCGCCGGCGTAACGCGGCTGATTAAGCACGAAATCGGGGTTGGGTTTGCGGCTGGTCGGGTCCTGGCCCGGAAAGCCCGGATCCAGGTAGCGCCAAGCATCGAACAGGTTCTCACCAAATCCGGTTTTGCGGATTGATTTGAGGAATTGTTTGGGAATGATCGCGTCGGTGTCGACGTTTTCGCGATCCATCGGCGCGACCAGCCCCTTGTGCACGGTAAATTTCTGCATCACTTCTTCTTTACGACGTCCTGGATCTTTTCACCGGCTTTTTGCAGGTCTTGCCCCATGCCGTTCACGGTGTTGCAACCGGCACATGCGACAGCCAGCAACAGCGCGCTGGCGAAAAGCAGGAGATGTTTCATGGTTTATGCGCCAGGCCTCAGACGAACCTGCGGACATCGACGAAGTGGCCGTGCACGGCAGCGGCTGCCGCCATGGCGGGACTCACCAGATGGGTCCGGCCGCCGGCACCCTGGCGACCTTCGAAGTTGCGATTGCTGGTGGAGGCGCAACGCTCTCCTGGCTCAAGCCGATCGGCGTTCATGGCCAGGCACATGGAGCAGCCGGGCTCGCGCCATTCAAAGCCGGCGGCCTTGAAGATTTCGTGCAAGCCCTCTTTCTCTGCCTGCTGCTTTACCAGCCCGGAACCCGGCACCACCATGGCCAGCTTGACGTTCTTGGCGACCTTTTGGCCCATTTTTTTCACGATCGCTGCGGCTTCGCGCATGTCTTCGATACGGCTGTTGGTGCACGAACCGATGAAGACCTTGTCGACATAGATGTCGTTCAAGGCTTTGCCGGGCTCCAGGCCCATATAGTTCAGCGCCCGCTCGATCGCGTCGCGTTTGCTGGCGTCTTTCTCCTTGTCCGGGTCTGGTACGTGGGCATCCACGCCCAACACCATCTCCGGCGACGTGCCCCAGGTCACCTGCGGCACGATGCTGGACGCGTCGAGTTCGACTACGCTGTCGAACCGGGCATCCGGGTCTGATTGCAGTGTGCGCCAATACGCAACTGCGTGGTCCCAGGCTATGCCGGTTGGTGCCAGTGGCCGTCCCTTGACGTAGTCCATGGTTTTCTGGTCCACCGCTACCAAGCCGGCACGCGCACCGGCCTCGATAGCCATATTGCAGACGGTCATGCGGCCTTCCACGCTCAGTGCGCGAATCGCAGCGCCGGCAAATTCGATGGTGTAGCCCGTTCCGCCGGCGGTGCCGATGCGGCCGATGATGGCCAGCACGACGTCCTTGGCGACGCATCCTGCCGGCAGCACGCCTTCGACCCGAACCAGCATGTTCTTGGCCTTCTTCGCCAGCAGGGTTTGCGTGGCCAGCACGTGCTCGACTTCACTGGTACCGATGCCATGGGCGAGGGCACCGAAGGCGCCATGGGTGGAAGTGTGCGAGTCGCCGCAAACCACCGTCATGCCGGGCAAGGTGGCGCCGTTTTCGGGGCCTATCACATGCACGATGCCTTGACGCTTGGACAGAAACGGGAAATATGCGGCCGACCCGAATTGCCGGATGTTGGCGTCCAGTGTGGTCACCTGTTCCCGGCTGATAGGGTCCGTGATGCCGTCGTAGCCGAGCTCCCATCCCGTGGTGGGCGTGTTGTGGTCGGCCGTGGCGATCACGGAGCTGACGCGCCAGACCTTGCGGCCCGACTGACGCAACCCTTCGTAGGCTTGCGGGCTGGTGACTTCATGCACCAGGTGCCGGTCTATATAGATGACGCAGGTGCCGTCTTCCTCGGTATGGACGACGTGCTCGTCCCAGATCTTGTCGTATAAGGTGCGGCTCATGGCTTTCATTCCGGTCTGGCGCAATAATGCGTCGCCTCCCTCGCGGGAGGTGACGCCTGTCACTCGGCGAGTGGCGTCGTGGGTCAGCGTTTGCCGATGGCAACCACGTCGCGCTGCGGTGAGCCGGTGAACAGCTGGCGCGGGCGACCGATCTTGTAAACGGGGTCGCCTATCATCTCGTCGAGTTGGGCAATCCAGCCGACGGTACGGGCCAACGCGAAGATGGCCGTGAACATCGACGTCGGAATGCCGATCGCACGCTGCACGATGCCGGAGTAAAAGTCGACGTTCGGGTACAGCTTGCGTTGCACGAAGTAATCGTCTTCCAGCGCAATCTTTTCAAGCGCCATGGCCAGCTTGAACATGGGGTCGTTCTCCAGCCCCAGTGCGCTGAGCACTTCCTTGCAGGATTCCTGCATCAGCTTGGCGCGCGGATCGTAGTTCTTGTAGACCCGGTGACCGAAACCCATCAGCTTGATGCCGGAGTTCTTGTCCTTGACCTGGCTGATGAACTCACCTATTTTCTCGACACCGCCCATGGCCTGGATATCTTCGAGCATCTTCAAGGCCGCCTCGTTCGCGCCTCCGTGCGCGGGGCCCCACAGACAGGCGACGCCAGCGGCGATGGCCGCAAACGGATTGGTGCCGGAGCTGCCGCACAGGCGCACCGTGGATGTGGAAGCATTCTGCTCGTGGTCGGCATGCAGGATGAAAATGCGATCCAGCGCCCGCTCGATCACCGGGTTGACAACGTAGTCCTCGCACGGATTGGCGAACAACATGTGCAGCACGTTGCCGGCATAGCTCAGGTTGTTGCGCGGATACATATACGTCTGACCAGCGTTGTACTTGTAGGCCATTGCCACCAGAGTCGGCATCTTGGCGATCAGTCGGATCGCCGAGATCTTGCGGTGCTCCGGATTGTGGATGTCGGTGCTGTCATGGTAGAACGCCGACAAGGCGCCGACCAGGCCGGTCAGGATGGCCATCGGGTGTGCATCGCGGCGGAAACCACGCACGAAGAAATGCATCTGCTCGTGCACCATGGTGTGCTTGGTGACCAGATCGTTGAACTCGTTCTTGGCTGTCTGATTAGGCAGGTCGCCGTACAGCAGCAGGTAGCAGGTCTCCAGGAAGTCGCAGTTGGTCGCCAATTGCTCGATCGGATAGCCGCGATAGAGCAGTTCGCCTTTGTCGCCGTCGATGTAAGTGATAGCCGATTCGCAAGATGCGGTGGACATGAAACCCGGGTCATACGTGAACATGCCGGTTTGCCCATACAACTTGCGGATGTCGACCACATCGGGACCGACGGTTCCGGTGTAGACGGGAAACTCGATGTCCGGAGCCCCGTTGCTGAACGACAGCGTCGCTTTGTTGTCAGCCAGTTTCATAATTCACCCTTTCAGTTAGATTTTCTCAGCAAGGCCAGGACCTCGGCAACGTCCGCGTGATCCAGGCTTGCATCTACATCTGCCAGTGCCCTGCGCCCGAGGTGCAGGTCCAACAGGTCATTGTCACTCAGGTCCATCAGCTCGGTGAGTGCCCGCCCCTGCCGTTCGGTCAGGGTTTGCCCATGACGGAGAAAGAACCGTTCCACGAACAGGTCGTTCTCCAGCATGCCGCGGCGGCAGCGCCAGCGCAGCTTGCTCAGTGCCCGTTCGTCCAGCAGGGAATCCGGAACGCGGTTTGTCGAATCAGGATGCTTGATCACCTGTGGGTTACACCGTCCGGTAGAGCAGCATTTCCTTGATCTTGCCGATCGCCAGGGCCGGATTCAGCCCTTTGGGGCAGACGTCGGTGCAATTCATGATCGTGCGGCAGCGGAACAGGCGATAAGGATCTTCCAGGTTGTCCAGTCGCGCGCCAGTCGCCTCGTCGCGGCTGTCGGCGAGGAAGCGATAGGCCTGCAGCAACCCGGCGGGACCGACGAACTTGTCCGGGTTCCACCAGAAGCTGGGGCAGGCGGTCGAACAACTGGCGCACAGGATGCACTCGTACAGACCGTTGAGCTCTTCGCGCTCCTGCGGGCTTTGCAGTCGCTCCTTTTCGGGCGGAACGTTTTCGTTGATCAGGTAGGGCTTGATCGAGTTGTACTGCGTGAAAAACTGTGTCATGTCGACGAACAAATCGCGGATGACCGGCAGGCCCGGCAGCGGCTTGAGCGTGATCACACCGGGCAGGGTCAGCATGTTGGTCAGGCAGGCCAGACCATTCTTGCCATTGATGTTCATCGCATCTGAGCCGCAGACCCCTTCGCGGCACGAACGCCGGAACGAAATGCTGGGGTCGACTGCCTTGAGCTTCATCAAGGCGTCCAGCAACATGCGCTCATTGCCGTCGAGTTCGACCTCGATGGTCTGCATATAGGGCTTGACGTCCTTGTCTGGATCGTAGCGATAGATATTGAACGTACGTTTTTGCATGTTGAACTCCGGTCGGGTCGGCTGGCGACAGGATCACCAGCGCGGGGGGCACGATCAAATACGGTGGCGCGCTTAGAACGTGCGAACCTTGGGCGGGACGGAGTCGACCGTCAGCGGCTTGAGTTGCACCGCCTTGTAGCGCATCGTGTTGCCTTCGCGGTACCACAGGCTGTGTTTCATCCACTGCGCGTCGTTGCGCCCGTTCGGAAGCTCGGGCGTGTCGCCGTAGTCGTCCACCGTGTGTGCGCCGCGGCTCTCGCGCCGTGCCGCTGCCGACACGATGGTGGCCTGGGCCGCCTCGATCAGGTTTTCGACCTCGAGTGCCTCGATACGTGCGGTGTTGAAAATCTTCGACTTGTCCTTGAGGTCGATGTTGGCAACGCGTTCGCGCAGTGCGGCGATCGCCGTCACGCCCTGGTCCAGTTTGGCCTGGGTGCGGAACACGCTGGCGTGGGCCTGCATGGTGTTGCGGATGTCGTTGGCCACGTCTTGCGCGTATTCGCCGTCACGGGCGTCATCGAGCCGGGCCAGACGCGCCTGTGTCTGGTCGGCGGCGTCAGCCGGAAGTGGCTTGTGTGTCTTGTTCTTGTTGTGGAATTCGACAATATGGTTGCCAGCAGCGCGGCCGAACACCAGCAGGTCGAGCAGTGAATTGGTGCCCAGGCGGTTGGCCCCATGCACACTCACGCAGGAGCACTCGCCCACGGCGTACAGGCCCTGCACAGGTGTGTTGTCGTTGTCGTCCTTCTGCATCACCACCTGGCCATGAATATTGGACGGAATGCCGCCCATCTGGTAGTGGATGGTCGGTACCACGGGAATCGCCTCGCGCCTGACGTCCACATTGGCGAAGTTGACGCCGATCTCGTGTACCGAGGGCAGCCGCTTCATGATGGTGTCGGCGCCCAGGTGGTCGAGCTTGAGCAGCACGTAGTCTTTGTTCGGACCACAGCCACGGCCTTCCTTGATCTCCTGGTCCATGCAGCGCGATACAAAGTCGCGCGGGGCCAGATCCTTGAGGGTCGGGGCATAACGTTCCATGAAACGTTCGCCGCTGCTATTGACCAGGATCGCACCTTCGCCACGGCAACCCTCGGTCAGCAATACGCCAGCGCCGGCAACCCCGGTCGGGTGAAACTGCCAGAACTCCATGTCCTCGAGTGCCAGACCGGCACGTGCGGCCATGCCCAGACCGTCGCCGGTGTTGATGAAGGCGTTGGTGGACGCAGCGAAAATACGTCCGGCGCCGCCGGTGGCCAGCATCGTGGTCTTGGCTTCCAGGATGTGCAGGTCGCCGGTTTCCATTTCCAGCGCCGTCACGCCGAGCACGTCGCCGTCGGCGTCGCGAATCAGGTCGAGTGCCATCCATTCGACGAAGAATGCGGTCTTGGCCTGAACGTTCTGCTGATAGAGCGTATGGAGCATGGCATGACCGGTGCGGTCGGCTGCGGCGCAGGCGCGCTCCACGGCTTTCTCGCCGTAATTCGCGGTGTGGCCACCAAATGGTCGCTGGTAGATCGTGCCGTCCGGGTTGCGGTCGAACGGCATGCCCATGTGCTCCAGGTCGTAGACGACCTTGGGCGCTTCGCGGCACATGAATTCGATCGCGTCCTGGTCGCCTAGCCAGTCAGAGCCCTTGATGGTGTCGTAGAAGTGGTAGTGCCAGTTGTCCTCGTTCATGTTGCCGAGCGAGGCGCCGATGCCGCCTTGCGCCGCCACGGTGTGCGAGCGTGTGGGAAATACCTTGGACAACACGGCGACATTGAGGCCGGCGCGGGCGAGCTGCAGCGATGCGCGCATGCCGGAGCCGCCGGCTCCGACGATGACGACATCGAATTTGCGTTTGGAGATGGTTTTGGTCATGAATGGGGTCGGAATGTAGTGGGTTTAGCCGCTAGACGCTCAAAGCCGCCAGAGCACCTGAATGGCCCAGCCGGCACAGCCGATGAGCCAGGCAATCGAGATTACCTGCAGCAGCAGGCGCACGGAAACGGACTGCACGTAGTCCATCCAGATGTCGCGAATGCCTACCCAGACGTGGTAGAGCAGGGCTGCGATGACCACAAAGGTCAGGACTTTCATCCATTGGGCGGCGAAAATGCCGGCCCAGCCGTCATAGCCGAGTTCACCACGGGTGAGCAGAACCTGCGCCAGAACGACCAAGGTGAAAATCGCCATCAGGCTGGCCGTGACGCGCTGGCTGAGCCAGTCGCGCAGGCCGTAGTGCGCGCCGACAACGATGCGGCGGGTACCGAAATTGACTGCCATGAAGTGCTTTCCTTTCAATCAGGGGTGCCATCGCGAAGGTCGCGCCAGGCACCCGGTAATACCGGGGATTTACGCGCGATCAGTAAAGGCCGAAGAGCTTGGCGCCCAGGACCACGGTCAGCAGGATGCTGACGACCAGCGTCGTGGCGGCCGAGCGCCGGCCGAATTCCTTGCTGACGGCGGCATGGTTCATGTCCATCCACAGATGGCGCATGCCGGCAATCATGTGGTGCAGATAGGCCCAGATCAGCGCCAGCGCGACCAGCTTGAGAAACCAGCCGCTGCCGACAGCAGCAAAAGCCTGCATCAACCGGGCATAGGAGATTTCCGAGGACACAGACATGTCGAACATCCAGATGATGAACGGCAACAGCAGAAACATCAGCGCGCCGCTGATCCTGTGCAGGATGGAGACAAAGCCGGCCAATGGCAGGCGGTAGGTCGGCAGATCTTTGAACGCGTTGATGTTGCGAATCACGGGGCGTGATGTGCCTGCGCTGGGGTCCAGTTCATTCATGGGTTTGCTTTCTCGTCTGATCTGGGGAGGGCATCTGATTGAGCCAAGGCCAAAATTCTATTCGAACCCGATCTGCTGACGCCCCGCTTGCAAAGCGCGCATTTCCTGTGCGCCGAATTGATGCGCCACGGTGCTCGTGCCTCATTGCAGCTCATTGCGATAGTAGTGCTTGTCGGTCCGGTACAGGCCGCGTCGCATTTCCATCGGTTTTCCATCATAGGTGAAAGCCACTCGCTCAACGCTCAAAAGCGCGGTAGAGGTTGTCACTTTCAGCAATCGGGCCTGGTCCTGGTCCGGCAGAACGGCCCGGATCTGCTCCTGCGCCCTTACCATGCGCACGCCGAATTCGGTTTCGAACAAGGCGTACATGGGTCCGTCGTAGGCAGCCAGGCGCCACGCGGTCAGTCCCTTGAACGGGGTTCCCGGCAGCCAGATGTCTTCCAGAATGGTGGGTTCATGCGCCAGCGACAACACCCGGCGCACCTGCAATACCGGGTCGCCAGTGTGCAGGGCCAGCGCCCGCGCCACGTCGGCACTTGCGCGCAGGCGCCGGCAATCGATGATCTCGCGCTCGGCGGGCCCTTCCTGACTGACATCGCCGAAGTCGGGTACCAGCTTGAGAAATCGATACTGGACATGATGCTCGGAATGTGTGGCGACAAAGGTTCCCTTGCCCTGGCGTCGCATTAGCAGGTTCTCGGAGGCCAATTCGTCGATCGCCTTGCGCACGGTGCCCTGGCTGACACGGAATCGCACGGCCAGCTCCATCTCACTGGGGATGGATTCACCAGGTTTCCATTCGCCAGCCTGCAGACTTCTGAGAATCAAACCCCTGATCTGCCGATAAAGCGGGCTGAACGAGGGCGCGCCCGCTCCGGCCGGGCTGGACGGCAGGTCCAAAGGGGGGTCAATGTTGGGTGTGGTTTGCATGGCAATCGGGCTTGCGCAGCCACCGCAATGCAGGGCGCGAAAGTCGGGTGAATCATATCTTATATAAGACATAAGACAAATTGACGAGGCGGGAAGTTCAAAGGTAAACTTGCCGGGTTTTGACAGGTTCGCGGGCGATCAACGCCGGCGTCCTGTTCCGGTTCCCTCACTTTTCTGGAGTTTTGGTCATGAGTAAAAAACCCGTTCGCGTTGCGGTCACAGGTGCCGCAGGTCAGATCGGATATGCGCTGCTGTTTCGTATTGCCAGTGGCGCCATGCTGGGTGCCGACCAGCCGGTGATTCTGCAGTTGCTGGAGATTCCTGACGAGAAGGCGCAAAACGCACTCAAGGGCGTGATGATGGAGCTTCAGGACTGTGCCTTCCCGCTGCTCGTCGGCATGGAGGCGCACGGCGACCCGATGACTGCGTTCAAGGACACCGACTACGCACTGCTGGTGGGTGCCCGTCCGCGTGGCCCGGGCATGGAACGTTCCGATCTGCTGGCGGCCAATGCGCAGATCTTCACCGCGCAAGGCAAGGCCCTCAATGCGGTTGCCAGTCGCAATGTCAAGGTGCTGGTGGTGGGTAACCCCGCCAACACGAACGCGCATATCGCCATGAAGAGCGCCCCGGATCTGCCGCGCCGCAATTTCACCGCCATGCTGCGCCTGGACCACAACCGGGCACTCAGCCAGATCGCCGCCAAGACTGGCAAGGCCGTGTCCGACATCGAGAAACTGGTGGTGTGGGGCAATCATTCGCCGACCATGTACGCCGACTACCGTTTCGCCACCATCCAGGGGGCGATGGTCAAGGACATGATCAACGATCAGGAGTGGAATGCCAACACCTTCCTGCCCACGGTGGGCAAGCGCGGTGCCGCCATCATCGCCGCGCGTGGCGTTTCGTCGGCGGCGTCGGCAGCCAATGCGGCCATCGACCATATGCATGACTGGGCACTTGGCACCCAGGGCAAATGGGTGACCATGGGTATCGCCTCCGACGGCCAGTACGGCATTCCGAAGGACATCATGTTCGGTTTTGCGGTTACCTGCGAGGGCGGTGAGTACAAGTTGGTTGAAGGCCTGGAAATCGATGCCTTCAGCCAGGAGTGCATCAACAAGACGCTCAACGAATTGCTGGAAGAACAGGCCGGCGTGGCGCATTTGCTGTAATTCGTGCAGCACCCGCGCGACGTCCTGCTCGGTGCCCAGGCCAGCGCGGGCTTGCTGCCCGTGTGTGACCACTACAGCGGTGTTCCGGCGCGCATGCGCAAGAGCCTGGCCTTGCAGGCCGAACTGACGCAGGAGTTCGGCGCCTGCGTATTCGATGTCACGCTCGATTGCGAAGACGGGGCGCCAGTCGGCGCAGAGCACGAGCATGCCCAATGTGTGGTCGAATTGATCCACTCCGCGCCAGGCCTGAACCGGCCGGCAGACGATGTCACACGGCCCCGTGTGGCGGTGCGGGTTCATCCGGTCGATCATCCGGCGTTCGACGCGGACGTATTCACCATTGTTCCCGCTGCCGGTGCGTTGCTGAGCCACCTGATGATCCCCAAGGTGGAGTCTGTGGCCGATGTTGATCGTGCCGTGCAGGCGCTTGCGCAGGCGACAACCGATCCTCGCGCGCAGATGCTGCCTTTGCATGTGCTGGTGGAGTCACCTGCGGCGGTGCACCGCGCGTTCGAGATAGCCGCGCACCCGCGCGTGCAGTCCATCAGTTTCGGGCTGATGGATTTTGTGTCGGCCCATGGCGGTGCGATTGCGGCCGATGGCATGTCCGGTGAAGGCCAGTTCACCCATCCGCTGGTGGTTCGCGCCAAGCTTGAGATTGCGTCGGCGTGTCATGCGCATGGCAAGGCGCCGTCGCATTGTGTGGTCACCGAGTTTCGCGATGCCGCAGTGATTGAAAAAGCCGCTCGTACCGCATGCGCACAGATGGGGTTCACGCGCATGTGGAGCATCCATCCGGACCAGATCAGGCCCATCCTGTCGGCTTTTGCGCCACGTGCCAGTGACATCGCGGTAGCGGCCGAGATCATCGATCGGGCCCAGGGCGCCCAGTGGGCGCCCATTGCCTACCAGGGCCGGTTGCACGACAGGGCAAGCTATCGTCTTTTCTGGCACGTTCTGGAACGTGCGTTTCGCACAGGGCAGCCATTGCCGGAGAGCGCAAGGCGCTATTTTTCCGTGGCGTTGCAATAATGCGGTTTTCCCAACTGCGAGGAATCCGGTCATGAAAACATGTCTTGGCATGGCGGCGTCGTTGCTGCTTGCTTCCGGTGCAATGGCTCAGAACGCGGGTTTTACCGCAGCGCATCTGGAAGCCGCGCTTCAGGTCCAGGTCGGCACCTTGCCTTGCGAGTTGGGACAGACTGTGGTTCTGGCGGCCGACCCGGCGGCGATCGGATTCTTCAATCTGCGTATCGGCAAGCTGCGTTATCGCCTGTCGCCGGAGCTGACCACCACCGGCGCGATCCGGCTCGAAGACAAATCGGCCGGTATCGTCTGGCTTCAACTGGCCAACAAGTCGATGTTGATGAATCAGAAACTGGGCCGGCGCGTGGCTGATGAATGCAAAAGTGCAGTCCAGATGCAGGTGGCTGATGAGATGCGCAGGAGTCCGCAGGCCAGCGTACTGGACGATGCGCCGCCGACTGCCCTCGTGAAGAAATGAAGCGCGGACCCGACCCGGTACCCGCCATACCCAATACAAACCAAGTTATTGATCAGGAGTGAGAAACATGTTGGAAAACTACCGTGCCCACGTTGCAGAGCGCGCTGCGCTGGGAATCCCGCCATTGCCTTTGTCGGCCGAACAGGTGGCTGAATTGGTGGAGCAGCTCAAGAAGACCCCGGCAGACGACGCCTCCGGCGACGGCGCTGAGCTGGTCGACCTGCTGACGCATCGCGTTCCCGCAGGTGTCGACGATGCGGCCAAGGTCAAAGCCAGCTACCTGGCAGCCGTGGCACATGGCAGCGAAAAATGCGCGTTGATCAACCGTGAGAAGGCCACGCAACTGCTTGGCACCATGCTCGGGGGCTACAACATCAGCCCGCTAGTGGACCTGCTGGACGATGGTGATCTGGCGGCAGTGGCGGCACAAGGCCTGAAGAACACGTTGCTGATGTTCGACCAGTTTCATGATGTAAAAGAAAAGTCGGACAAGGGCAATGTGCATGCCAAGGCGGTACTGCAAAGCTGGGCCGACGGCGAGTGGTTTACCAGCCGACCGGAGGTGCCGCAAAGCATCACGGTCAGCATTTTCAAGGTGGCCGGCGAGATCAATACTGACGATCTGTCGCCGGCGCCCGATGCCTGGAGTCGGCCCGACATCCCGCTGCATGCCTTGGCCATGCACAAGAATCCGCGCCCCGGCATCGAGCCCGAGCAGGAAGGTAAACGCGGTCCGGTCAAGTTCATCGAGGACCTGCGCGCGCGCGGCAACCAGGTTGCCTATGTGGGTGACGTGGTCGGCACCGGTTCCAGCCGTAAGTCGGCGACCAATTCCGTGCTGTGGTTCACGGGTCAAGACATTCCGTTTGTGCCGAACAAGCGCTTTGGCGGTGTCTGTCTCGGCGGAAAAATCGCACCAATTTTCTACAACACCATGGAAGACTCGGGCGCGCTGCCGATCGAACTCGATGTGGACCAGATGGAAATGGGCGACGTGGTTGAACTGCGTCCATACGACGGCAAGGCGCTCAAGGACGGCAAGGTGATTGCCGAGTTCCAGCTCAAGAGCGAGGTGTTGTTCGACGAAGTGCGTGCCGGTGGCCGTATTCCGCTCATCATCGGTCGTGGTCTGACGGCCAAGGCGCGTGAATCGCTGGGACTGGCGCCGAGCACCTTGTTCCGCCTGCCGCAGAATCCTGCCGACAGCAAGGCGGGTTTCACGCTGGCACAGAAGATGGTCGGTCGTGCGGTAGGTCTGCCCGAAGGCCAGGGCGTTCGCCCCGGCACGTACTGCGAGCCCCGCATGACCTCGGTCGGTTCGCAGGACACTACCGGTCCGATGACACGTGACGAACTCAAGGACCTGGCCTGCCTGGGCTTTAGTGCCGATCTGGTGATGCAATCGTTCTGCCACACGGCGGCTTATCCGAAACCGGTCGACGTCAAGATGCACCACGAGTTGCCGGACTTCATCAGTAACCGCGGCGGTATCAGCCTGCGCCCGGGGGACGGCATCATCCATAGCTGGCTCAATCGGATGTTGTTGCCCGACACTGTGGGTACCGGCGGCGACAGCCACACCCGTTTCCCGATCGGCATCAGTTTTCCGGCTGGCTCGGGCCTGGTGGCGTTTGGCGCCGCGACCGGCGTCATGCCGCTGGACATGCCCGAAAGCGTGCTGGTGCGGTTCAAGGGCAAACTGCAGCCGGGTGTGACCTTGCGCGACCTGGTCAATGCCATTCCGCTGTATGCCATTCGCGCCGGGCTGTTGACGGTTGCCAAACAAGGCAAGAAGAACATCTTCTCCGGTCGCATCCTCGAGATCGAAGGTCTGCCGGACCTGAAAGTGGAGCAGGCGTTCGAGCTCAGCGATGCGTCGGCAGAACGTTCGGCCGCCGGCTGCACGGTGCATCTGGACAAGGCGCCGATCATCGAATACATCACCAGCAACGTCACCATGCTCAACTGGATGATTGCCAATGGCTACTCGGATGTGCGCACCATAAAGCGCCGTATCCAGGCCATGGAAGCCTGGCTGGCTGACCCCGTGCTGATGAAAGCCGATGCAGACGCCGAATATGCGGCGGTGATCGAGATCGATCTGGCCGATGTGCATGAGCCCATCGTGGCATGCCCGAATGACCCCGACGATGTGAAGACGCTTGGCGACGTGGCTGGTGCGACCATTGACGAGGTGTTCATCGGCAGCTGCATGACCAATATCGGTCACTTCCGTGCGGCTTCCAAACTGCTGGAAAACAAGCGCGACATTCCGGTGAAACTCTGGATGGCGCCGCCCACCAAGATGGATGCGCAGCAACTCACCGAAGAGGGGCACTACGGCGTGCTGGGCAGTGCGGGTGCCCGGATGGAGATGCCCGGCTGCAGCTTGTGCATGGGCAACCAGGCGCAGGTCAAGGAAGGTGCAACGGTGTTCAGCACATCCACGCGCAACTTCCCCAATCGCCTGGGCAAAAACTCCAATGTGTACCTGGGCTCGGCCGAACTGGCTGCCATCTGTTCCAAGCTTGGTCGTATCCCGACCAAGGAGGAGTACATGGTCGACATGGGTGTGCTGACTGCGGCCAGCGATACGATCTACCAGTACCTCAACTTCGACCGTATCGGGACCTTCACCGACGCAGCGGCCGGTGTGAAGAAGACGTCTACGGCGAGTTGACGGCTGCAAATCACCGCAGATGTGGCGGCAGTGTTGCTGCAGCCACATCTGGCGGCTTCGGATCCGGTTCGGGCCGACAATCCATCCCATGAAGAACAAGTCTGTTGCGACTTTGCTCGCCTTGTTGGGCGGGCCATTGGGCCTGCACCGGTTTTACCTCCACGGTTGGCGCGATGTCTGGGGTTGGCTGCTGCCTCTGCCGACGCTGGTGGGTGTTGTCGGGGTGCTGCGGACCCGGCAGTTCGGTGTCGACGACCGGATCGCCTGGTTGTTGACGCCGGTGCTGGGTTTGGTTATTGCCGCCTGCGCGCTGACAGCTATTGTTTACGGTCTGACGTCGGCTGAACGATGGAACCGGCGTTTCAATCCGGCGCGTGACCCGGATGCGTCGGCTGGCGCGACCCACTGGTTCACGATCTGCATGGTGGTGGTGGCGATGTTGCTGGGCACGACGGCACTGATATCGGCGCTGGCTTACAGCTTCCAGCACGTTTTCGAGTATCAGAACCTGAACCGCTGAGCCGCACACCGAATTTGGTGGCCCCGAAACGCGGTCCAAAGGGGCGGTCCGTGACAAGTTGTGAATCAGTTACACCAGAAGAACAACTTGTTGCCCATATAATGGAAAGCTTTTCAGCGTGTTGCTGGCCGGGTGGCCATGTTACGTGTCTCAACGCCGAAATACTGGTGGGAAGCAATTTCCGCCGCCCCCCGAAGGAATAAACATGGTCGTCATTCGACTCTCCCGTGGTGGTGCCAAGGCACGCCCGTTTTTCAATATCGTCGTGGCCGACAAGCGCACGCGCCGTGATGGCCGTTTTATCGAGCGCATCGGGTTTTACAACCCGATCGCCACGGCCAACGAGGAAAGCATCCGCATCGCCCAGGACCGCATGACGTACTGGAAAAGTGTCGGCGCCCAGGCTTCCCCGACGGTCGAGCGTCTGCTGCAACAAGCAGCCAAGAAAGCGGCCTGAACCGTTTTTGCCCAGGTGACCTGACCCTTGCGGTCAGGTCCGCCAGACCGATGTTTCCCCCATTCGATTCCGTTGACCTGCCGGCCGATGCCGTCGAGGTTGCCAGGGTCGGCGATGCCTGGGGCGTCAAGGGCTGGTTCAAGGTGCTGGCCTTCAGCAGCCAGCCCGAAGCTCTTTTCTCGTCGCGTCAATGGTTTTTGCAGCCACCCGACCGGGGCGCGAAGTCGTTTGACGGAACGCGCCTCATGCGCGTACGCGAATCCAAGGATCACTCCGGCACCGTGGTGGCGAGCGCTCACGATGTCGATGACCGTAATGCCGCGGAGCTATTGCGCGGCACTCGGGTTTTTGTCCGGCGTTCGAGTTTTCCCAGTACCCAAGCCGAAGAGTTCTATTGGGTTGACCTGATCGGGCTTGAAGTGGTCAATCGCCAAGGCGAGTCTCTCGGACACGTCAGCGAACTGATCCAAAATGCCGCCCAGGCGGTGTTGGTCATGCAGTACACGGCCGATGACAAACTGCTCGAGCGCATGATTCCATTTGTTGCGGCCCATGTCGACGGTGTCGACTTGCAGGACCGGCGCATCACGGTGGACTGGCAAAAAGACTACTGATCGCGCCATGCGATTCGACGTCATCACCCTGTTTCCGGAATTGTTCGTTCCGATGCTTAAAGTCGGAGTGACGCGCCGGGCCTTCGAGGCGGCGACGCCCGATGTGCAGTTTTGCAATCCACGTGATTTCGCGCAGGGCAACTACAACCGGGTCGATGATCGGCCTTTCGGTGGTGGCCCAGGCATGGTGATGATGGCCGAGCCCTTGCACAAGTGCCTGCAGCATGTGCGGGCTCAACGAGCGGACGATGCGCCTGTGGTGTTGTTTTCACCGCTGGGCGCGCCGCTGCACCATGCGGCGGTGCAGCGCTGGTCGACCAGTCAGGGTGCGATCTTGCTGTGCGGGCGCTACGAAGGCGTGGACCAACGCTTCATCGACGCCCATGTTGACGAGCAAATCAGCCTGGGAGACTTCGTCCTGTCCGGTGGGGAAATTGCGGCCATGGCTTTGCTCGATGCGGTCGCCCGATTGCAGCCCGGCGTGCTGGGCGATGCGCAAAGCCACCAGCAGGACAGTTTCAACCCGCAACTCGATGGCTTGCTGGACTGCCCGCATTACACCCGGCCGGAGTCGTGGCAGGGCAGGTTGGTGCCCGAGGTGCTGAAATCGGGCCACCATGTGAACATAGACCGTTGGCGGCGCGACCAAAGCCTGCGGCTGACGCAAGCGCTGCGTCCCGACCTGCTGGAGCGGACGCGGCTCGATGGGCATTTGAGTGGGCGTGATAGCCAGGCACTTGCTGCGCCTGCTGACTCGGCATCTCAGGCCGACCCGGCAAGGTCGGCAAAAGCCGGGCTATAATCCGAGGCTTTTCGATCCTCTGTCCGGCCGCAACCCATGATTCCAAGGGTTGCCTTCCAAGGTTGCTTATAGCGTCATGTCGACGCTGGCGCGAACAAGATCCATCAAGGAAATCATGAACCTCATCCAAACCCTCGAGCAGGAAGAAATTACCCGCCTCGGCAAGACCATCCCCAACTTCGCCCCTGGTGATACTGTTGTCGTCAGTGTCAAGGTTGTCGAAGGTACGCGCAAACGTCTGCAAGCCTATGAAGGCGTGGTGATTGCCAAGCGCAACCGCGGTCTGAACAGCGCCTTCATCGTGCGCAAGATTTCCAGTGGTGAAGGTGTGGAGCGCAGCTTTCAGACCTATAGTCCGCTGATTGCCGGGATTGAAATCAAGCGCCGCGGTGATGTCCGCCGCGCCAAGTTGTACTACCTGCGTGAACGTAGCGGCCGTTCCGCACGTATCAAGGAAAAACTGGCGCCGAAAAAGGTCACGACCGCTGCATAAGCCGGATCGAGACCTGCATCAGACCGCCTCCAGCCATCGCGCGAGGCGGTTTTTTCTTTTGTGGAGCCCTTGCCTTGTCGTTGCCCCTGCGCGTAGCCGCCTTGTCCAGCCTGCCGGATTTCGATCCGCGAAAGGTGCCGATTGTGCGTGTCGATACGCACCTGCCGGCCATCGATCCGGCCGAATTGGGTGCTGCCGCGTTGCAACAGCGGTTCGATGCGCCACGGGTCTGGGCTCCGGAGTTTGTCGAGGAGCCCCGCTTTTCCGATCGCACGCCGACGCCGGCATCCGTATTGGTGGCGGTGGTGATGCGCGACGAACCCATGGTGTTGCTGACCCAGCGCACCGCAAATCTGTCCAGCCATTCTGGCCAGATCGCGTTTCCCGGGGGCAAGCAAGATTCCACCGATCCGGATTTGACGAGCACGGCATTGCGCGAGGCGCAGGAAGAAATCGGGCTCGATGCCGCCTATGTGGATGTGCTCGGCAGCTTGCCGGTGTACCGCACCGGCAGCGCCTACATCGTGACCCCGGTGGTCGCATTGCTGCGCGACGGTTTCACGTTCCGGCGCAATGTGCATGAGGTTGACGACATATTCGAGGTGCCGCTGGCCTACCTGATGAACCCGGCCAATCACCGCCATCACATGGTGGATATCCATGGCATTTCGCGCGAATGGCTGTCCATGCCGTACCAGCAAGGCACGACCGAACGCTTCATCTGGGGCGCCACCGCCAGCATGCTGCGCAATTTCTACCGCTTCCTGTCGGCCTGACGCCACGACGGGTGTCCGCATTGCGGTTGCCACGGACATTCTGATGGCGGCAGCACGTATCATTCCTCCATGAGCTTCATTGCCATCCTGATCGCCTTGTTGCTGGAGCAGGCGCGACCGGTCGGTCGTGGCAATACGGTGCATTCGGTCATGCGGGCCTGGGTTGGCTGGTGCGGGCGCACCTTCGACGCCGGCAAATCGCACCATGCTGGTCTGGCCTGGAGCGTCGCCGTGTTGCTGCCGGCACTGGCTGTGTTGACCGTGTATTGGTTGCTCGCAGGCCTCACAAGCTGGCCGCTGGCGGTGCTGTGGAATACCGTTGTTCTCTACCACTGTCTGGGTTTTCGCCAGTTCAGCCACCATTTCACGGAAATCCGCGACGCGCTGGAGGCCGGTGACGAGTCGCTGGCGCGGGAACGCCTGGCGCACTGGCAGCAGGTGGACGCCAACGGCCTGCCACGGAGCGAGATCGTGCGCCACGTAGTCGAGCATTCGGTCATCGCAGCGCATCGCCATGTATTTGGTGTGCTGGCCTGGTTTTCCGTGCTGGCAGCGTTTGGTCTCGGACCGGTGGGCGCCGTGGCTTATCGACTGGCCGAGTATGTGCCGCGGTATTGGGCGCGGGAAAAGACGACCCGGGTTCGGCCGGTGAGCGAGGCGGCACAACAGGTTGCCAGCGGCGCCTGGCATGTGCTGGACTGGCTGCCGGCGCGCATCACCGCCGTCGGCTTCGCCGTGACGGGCGGATTCGAGGAAGCAATCGAAAGCTGGCGCAACTACGAACGCCGCGAACGGGTGACCAACGACGGGGTTATTCTGGCGTCTACCGCCGGCGCCATCAATCTGCGCATGGGGCCGGTGACTGACCTGGCTTCAAGCGACGGTGGCAGCGTGACGATGGGCGCGCTGACCGCCGCGGCGGGCATGACGCCCGAAATCGGGCATCTTCGGATTGTGGTGGGTCTGGTTTGGCGTACCGTCGTCATGTGGATGGTACTACTCGCCTTGCTTAGCCTGGCGCGTCTGCTGGGTTGAGCGCAGCCCGCTAATGACCGGTCAATAGCGCGACTCGGACAACTCTGCGAACAACTCAGTGTAGATCCGATAACGGTCGGCACTGATGGGCTCGCCGTCTATCTGGGTTTGCCGCTGCACCGCGGCCATCACGGCGCACCCCGGTTCATGCAAATGAGTGCAGTTGTAGAAGCGGCAGTGGTCCGCATGGGCCGACAGATCCGGCATGTAGCGGGCCAGGCGCATCGCATCGATGTGGCGCAGCCCGAACTCCTGGAATCCCGGCGAGTCGATCAAGGCCGACGTGTGGCTATCGTCGATCCAGTACCAGGTGGTGCTGGTTGTCGTATGTTTGCCGGCGCGCAATGCCTGGGACAACTCGCCGGTCAGAATGTCCAGGCCAGGAACCAGCTTGTTGATCAAGGTACTCTTGCCCGCACCAGATGGGCCCAGCACGAGGCTGGTCTTGTCCGTCAACCGCTCCCGCAGGGTCTGCAGTGCCGCAGCCTGGTCGGTGCGCAGCGAGATTGACAGCACCGTGTAGCCCATGGCCCGATAGGGCGCGAGTCTTTCCCACGCCCGATCGAATGTTTCGGTCAGATCGCTTTTGTTGAGCACGATCAGCGGACTGATGCCTTGTGCCTCGGCAGCGATCAGCGAGCGCGACAACTGGTGGTTGGAGAAAACCGGCTCGGCTGCGATCAGCACCAGCACCTGGTCGAGGTTCGCGGCAAACGATTTGGTGCGGACGTCGTCCTGGCGGTAGAAGAGGTTGCGCCGGGTTTCTATTTTTTCAATCGTTCCCTCGTCCTGCGAGGCCTGCCACAACACCTTGTCGCCGACCACGCCCTGGCTCCTCTTGCCACGCGAATGGCAGATGACCCGGCGGCCGTCATCGGCTTCAACCAGAAAATGACGCCCGTAGTTGGCGACGATCAATCCGACTTGCAAAGTGTTGCCGGGGCTCAAGTGGCGACCCGGTCAGTGCGCTTCATGCCAGCAATGCGTCTGCAGCAGTGGCGCATTGGAAGTCTGTGTCCGAGATGCCTTGGACATCATGGGTATTGAATCGCACCACGCAGTGTTTGTAGCTCACAGCCAGTTCAGGGTGGTGGTCGGATACATGGGCGATAAACGCCAGTGCGTTGACGAAGGCGATGGTCTCGTAGTAATTGGCGAACTGGTAGGTCCTCTCGATGGCCACATCAGCGCCTTCGCCGCTCAAGGTCCAGCCTTCGAGCTGTGCCAGCCTGGTGACAACTTGCGTGGCGGTCAACGCACACCGCGCACTACTTGACCAGTCTACGCGTTTGATCATGCTGTTCATGATGGCTCCCAGGGGTTTTCAGGCCGTCATCCGCGCCAGTCGCTCGACGGCCGGCGGATGCGAATAGTAGAACTTGACATACACCGGGTCTGGCGTCAGCGTCGAAGCGTTGTCCTCGTACAGCTTGAGCAGCGCGGTGGACAGATGCGCGCTGCTGGTTTGCGCCACGGCAAAGGCATCGGCTTCGAACTCGTGCTTGCGCGAGATCTGCGTGAAAACGGGTGACACAAACTGGGTGAATATCGGCACCACCAGCATGAAGAGCAACAGCGCCAGCGCGTCATTGGGGGCCCCCGCGATCATGTTCGGGCGCACGCCCAGCGCGGTGTAAAACCAGGTCTGGCCGGAAAGGTAGCCAAGCAAGGCAAATCCGATCAGGCTCAGCGCAAACAGCGACACGATGCGCTTGACGATATGGCGGTGCTTGAAATGGCCCAGCTCATGGGCCAGCACGGCATCGACTTCGTCGGGCGACAACTTCGCCAGCAATGTGTCGTAGAAAACCACCCGCTTGGCGGCGCCAAAACCGGTGAAGTAGGCATTTGCATGCGCGCTGCGCTTGCTCCCGTCCATGACAAAAAGCCCCTTCGCGGCAAAACCGCATTTCTTCATCAGTGTCGTGACACGTGACTTGAGCGATTCATCGTCCAGTGCCTTGAACTTGTTGAACAGGGGTGCTATGAAGGTCGGATAGACCATTAGCAACAACAAGTTGAACCCCATCCACACGGCCCAGGCCCACAACCACCACAAATCGCCAGCCGCACCCATCAACCAGAGAATCAGGGTTGCAATCGGCAAGCCGATGAGAGCACCCACCAGTGTCGACTTGATAAGGTCGGTCAGCCACAGTCTTGGGGTCATCTTGTTGAAGCCGAAGCGGTCTTCGATGACAAAGGTCTGGTACAGCGTCAAAGGCAATTCGATCAGGCCGCTAATCAGCGCAAACATGGCCAGCAAGGCAAGCTGCTGCGTCATGCCGGGGCCGAGCAGCCGCATCAGCGTCGTGTTGAGTGCGTCGAGCCCGCCAAGCAAGGTCCAGCCAAGCAACATGGCGCCTGCCAGCGCTAGTTCGATCAGGCCGAAGCGAGTCTTGGCGACGGTGTAGTCGGCTGCCTTTCGATGGGCCTGGAGCGAGACCTTTTGCGCAAACGTGGCGGGTACCTCGTCGCGGTGTCGCGCCACATGCCGGATCTGACGCGACGCCAGCCATGACTTGAGCAGCATACCGGCGACCAGGACGACGACCAAGGCCGATGTGAGCCACGGCTCGGGAGAAACAGCGCCGTCAAACACGGTACGTACGCAGACAATGGGACATTGCCGGGAGTTTAGGTGCAAATCGAAGGCCTGGTCGGCATGGGCGACAATCCAGGCCATGGAAGAATCTACTGTGTCACTGGATAAGTCAGACCAGAACCTGGTCTGGATCGATTGCGAGATGTCGGGTCTGGAGCCGAACACAGAGCGGCTGCTGGAGATCGCCGTCATCGTCACTGGTCCGTCGCTGGCGCCGCGCATCGAAGGGCCTGTGCTGGTGATTCACCAGAGCGATGCGCTGCTCGACCAGATGGATGCCTGGAACAAAGGCACCCACGGCAAGAGCGGGCTGATCGACAAGGTCCGGGCATCGACCTTGGGCGAAGCCGAGGCGGAGCAGCAGGTGCTGGACTTTCTGGCGCGCTATGTGCCGAAAAACTGCTCCCCACTGTGCGGCAACACCATCAGCCAGGACCGCCGTTTCCTGGTGAACTACATGCCGCGCCTGGAGGCGTTTTTTCACTACCGCAACATTGACGTCAGCACGCTCAAGGAGTTGGCCAAACGCTGGCGTCCAACTTTGCATGCCGGCTTCAAGAAGCAGCAAAGTCACACGGCACTGGCCGACGTGCACGAGTCCATCGATGAATTGGTGTACTACCGAGAGCACTTTATTCGCATGGCGGATTAGGTAGAAACCCGCATCCATGCCATAATCGCAGGCTTCGCTGCCACGCGGCAGTGTTTTAGTGCATCTCCCCTCACACATCGGGCCCCTTGAATAGGCCCCTCAAGAGTGCAGCCACAGGCTGCCGCCACGTTGGATGGCGCTGAGTTTCGTTTGATGGTTGATGTTTTTTTGACCATAAACGACGAGTCCGCACCCCGTGCGGATGGGATCGTGTGAGATCTATACATGAACGACGCATTTGATGTGCACGGCGCGCTTTCGCCCGAGCAAAACCTTTCCACCGAATCCGCCAGCACGGTCATGGCCGCTGCGCAGGCCGAATTCACCGAACCGTCCGAGGTTCTGGTCGATGAAACCGTAGCGGCCGAAGAGCCCAACGGTTTTCAGAAAATGGGCCTGGCGCCCGAGTTGATCCAGGCTGTGCGCGATCTGGGTTTCACTCAGCCCACCGTGGTGCAGGAAAAATGCATCCCGATGGCGATGCAGAGCCTGTCCGACGACGGCAAGGCCGCAAAATTTACCGATCTGATGGTGTCCAGCCAGACAGGTAGCGGCAAGACGGCCGCCTTCCTGCTACCGGTGCTGCACACCTTGCTGGACCAGCAGGCCAAGGCCGCTAGCGAAGAGCGAGAGCAGTTCCAGCGCGCCTGCGACGAGGCTGAGGCTCGCGGTGAAGCCGCGCCGAAGCGTCCGCGCCGCAAAGACCCGACCAGCAGCCGCAACTTCAAGGCCGCCACCCCCGGCGCCCTGGTGCTGTGCCCGACACGCGAACTCGCACAGCAGGTGGCACAGGATGCCATCGACCTGGTGCGCCATTGCCGTGGTCTGCGTATAGCCAATGTCGTGGGCGGTATTCCTTACCAGTTGCAGATCGCGCGTTTGCAGAATGCAGACCTGGTTGTCGCAACGCCGGGGCGTCTGCTCGACCTGCAGCGTTCCATGCAGATCAAGCTCGATCAGGTTCAGTTTCTGGTGGTCGACGAAGCCGATCGCATGCTCGACCTGGGCTTTGCCGATGATCTCGCCGAGGTCAATCAGCTGACCATCGAGCGCAAGCAAACCATGATGTTCAGCGCCACTTTGGCGCCCCGTATCCAGCAACTGGCAACCCGTGTGATGCGCGAGGCCCAGCGGGTGCAGATCGACTCGCCACAGGAGCGGCACCAGAATATCAAGCAGGTGCTGTTCTGGGCAGACAATGCGTTTCACAAGCGCAAACTGCTGGACCATTGGCTGCGTGACACCACGATCAACCAGGCCATCGTGTTCGCCAGCACCCAGATCGAGTGTGACGGACTGGCAAACGACCTGCAGCAGGCGGGCTTCAGCGCTGTAGCGTTGCACGGTGCTTTGAACCAGGGCATGCGCAACCGGCGTTTGAACGCGCTGCGCGAAGGTCATGTACAGATTCTGGTGGCGACCGACGTGGCGGCCCGCGGCATCGACGTTCCGACCATCACCCACGTGTTCAATTTCGGCCTGCCGATGAAGGCCGAGGACTATACGCACCGCATTGGCCGCACCGGCCGAGCCGGCCGCGACGGTCTTGCCGTGACCATGGCCGAGTTTCGCGATCGCCGCAAGATTTTCGACATCGAGGCTTACACGCGCCAGCAATTCAAGGCCGAGGTGATTCCGGGCCTGGAGCCGCAGCAGCGCATGCCTGACTCGCGGCCGCGTTCGAATTTCGGTGGCCGTGACAACAGCCGTGGTGGTTTCAACGCGCCGTCGCGTGGTCGTAGCTTCGGCCCTCCGGGCGCCGCCCGTTCCCGCGATGCAGGTGGCCAGCATGCGCCGCACAATGACTTCGCGCCGCGTGGCAAACCCGGGTTTGGCGCCAGCAAGCCGGCATATGCCCAGCAGCAGCGGCCGTCTCATGCACCTTCGGGTGGATTCGGTGATCGCGCTGGCGCCGGTTTTGGTCCGCGCGACGGTGCACGCCGTCCGGCTCGTCCGGCCCGCCCCGCACGCGGCTAAGCGTTGGCTTTTGCCAATCTGAAAGCCTGCCGGTCGTTACCTATCGCACCGATGCCCAGTGGCGAACTGATGCGCCACGCTATCTATCAACTCGCCCTGGGGTAACGCCCTTGTCCCTGGCTCGGGGCTGATCGTTCAGCGTTTGAGGGCTGCCAGGCGCGTGCGGGCTTGGAGAGCTTCGGGCGTATTGGGCGCAACTTTCACTGCAAGGCTGTAGGCGTCGGCTGCTTCGGCCTTGCGGCCTGCGTCTTCGTAGGCCAACCCGAGATGAAAGAGGAATACCACTTCATTCGAGTTCAACGAGACCGCGGTGCGCAGGGCCTCGATGGCACGTACATGATCGCCCAGTGCGCGAAATGACATGCCCAGTGTGTCCTGGAAGTGCGGCACTTTCGGTGCCAGCGCGACCGCATTGCGCGCCCATGTATTGGCCTGGACTGCGCTCTCCTTGCGCGCCAAAGACATCGAGGCCAGGTTGTTGTAGGCCACAGGAAGATCCTTGTTCAACGCCAGTGCGGCCAGATAGCTTCGCCGCGCATCGTCCAACCGGTCCAGTCTCTGGTAGACCATGCCTAGTTTGAGTAAGGTCGGGGGGGTTTCGGGCGCCAGTTTCAGCAGGGCCTCGTAGTCTGCCGCGGCCTGCTTGTTCTGTTCGACCTCGGCATGGATGTCGGCGCGGTCGCTGAGCGCGGCGGCCATGCGCGGGTCTATGGACAGCGCCCGGTCCATTGCCGCGATGGCCTGCGGGAAGCGCTTCTCGGAGGCCTCAATGCGGCCAATCATGTGCAGCAGCGCCGGGTCCTTGGGCGCCAGCACAACGGCCTTCGCCAGTTCTGTGCGCGCCCGGTCCTTCCGATCGAGCGCCAGATTGGCCATTGCGATGCCGACATACGGTGCTGCCGTGTCGGCGCGAATTGCCGCTGCACGCCTGTAGGCGTCGATTGCGGCATCGGGCTTCTTGTAGGCATTGAGCCTCAGGTCACCCAGATCACGCCAGGCCGCGTAGTGATCCGGTGACTGCACCGTGGCCTTGTTCAGCAGCGCCATCGCTGCATCAAAGCGCCCGGTCGTCGAGTTGAAGCGGCCATATGCGACCAGCACGTCTGGGTTTCTAGGTGCGGCGGTCAGCGCCCGCTTCAAAAGCTGCTCGGCGGCGCCGGTGTTACCGGCCTTGAGTTCGACCTCGGCCATGCCAAGCGTGCCGTTGATATGGCGGGGTTGGGCGGCCAGAATCCGGTCAAATGCCGCCCGCGCCTTGGTGAGGTCGGCGCGTTGCAAGGCGCGATAGCCTTCTGTCAGTTCGGCCCCGTACACATCTGCCGGCGCGGATACTGCCGACTTCGAAGATTCCGTTACAACGGGTGCGGCCAGTCCTTGCGTAGTGCCGATAACGCAAGCCACACCGAGCACCGAAAGCAGGGTCAGAAGTGCAAGGCGTCGCCGAGGTTTACGAGATACAGTTTTCTTCATTGCTCGATTGAATCCGATTTCCCGTCGCTTGTCGTGCTCATTTCCGCGGACTCAGGGTCATCATCTTGGCGCATCGGAGGCCTGTCGAAAGTTTTTACACAATGCGTGACGAAATGCGTTTTGAAATCTGAGAATCAAGCAATGGCGCGGGTTTTATGTTTTGGCGCGTTATTTGCTTGTGCGATTACGGAGTTCAATCATGTCGCAGGAGACTACTATGTTGAAAATAAAGCGCGCCGTTCGCTCCGCCACCTTGCTGGCCGGTTTGATCGGATTGGGGCTGGGCTCGGTCCATGCCTCGGATCTCGTGAACTTCAAGACGGTCTTCGATACCGACTTCGCCTCCGCTGGCTACGGCGGCATGCGCGGGCTCGGTACCGGCAGCATCACTTTAGCCTCGGGCGTCGGCGCCGGAACGGTGACCGAAGCCTACCTGTTCTGGCATGGCCCGAGCAATGCGACCTCCAGCCTGAACACGGCCAACGCGACAGTGAACTTCGCCGGAAGCGACGTGACCGGTTCGTTCCTCGGCGCCTCGTCCGACAACTGCTGGGGCTTTGCAAACAGCCTGGCTTACCGCGCCAACGTGACCAGTCTCGTCACCGGTGACGGCGCCTACGCGCTCGCCAACTTCACCAAGTCGGGCGGCATCGACGTCAACGGCGTCTCGCTGGTGGTGTTCTACGACGACGGCAACAGCGCGAACAACCGTGATATCGTGATGTTCAACGGTAACGACTCGAATATCACCAACAGCTACGATGCCGCCGGCTGGAACATCAGTCTCAATGGCATCAACTACTCCGCTGGCGCGGCTTCGGCGCAGTTCCACGTATCCGACGGGCAGACCTTCGGCGACGCCGCTGTGAACGCTAACGCGACAGAGATCGCTGCGGCAGGCAACGTGTTCCAAGGCGACTCCGTGCCAAACGGCGCGGGTGGTCCGACCAACGGTGGATTGTGGGACATCAAGAACTTCTCGGTGACCAGTCTGCTCAATCCCGGTCTGAACAACCTGAACATCACCAGCGGTCAAAGTGGCAGTGACTGCCTGTCGTGCATCATGATTGCGATCGATCTTCCGGCGGGCGCGGCGCCGCCGCCCCCCAATGGGGTGCCGGAGCCGTCTTCGCTGGCACTGTCGGGTTTGGCACTGGCCGGCCTGGCAGCAATGCGCCGCCGCCGCAAAGACGCGCGCTGAACACGCCCGTTCGACTCAATGGCGGGTGGGGATTGACACCTGCTTGAGCCGACCCCGGAGAATCGCAAGTGCAGCCCATTGGGTTGCCCTTGCTTTTTTTTGTCCACAGTCGCCGGTTGCACTGGCGACAGCTTGCAACACCTGGCTGATGCCGGGGCTGATCCGGCGTGACGGCTCGCGTCTCAGCCGCGCGCCTGCCACACCACGATCAGCGCGTCGGCAACCGCTTGTACGTTGCCCTCGTTCAGACCACAGACACACATGCGGCCCGAACGCACCAGGTAGATGCCATGGCGCTCGCGCAGCGTGTCGACCTCGGCCGCGGTCAAGCCGGTATAGCTGAACATGCCGTGTTGCTCGGTGAGGAACTCGACCGACATGCCGGGCAGTCCGGCCGTCAGGCGCTGTGCCAGCAACACGCGCATGCGCAGGATGCGTTCACGCATCTCTTGTACCTCTTCGGTCCAGCGCTGGTACAGGGCCGGCGTGTCGAGCACGGTTGCAACCAGTTGCTCGCCATGCAACGGCGGGCTGGAGTAGACACGCCGGATTCCGGCCTTGAGTTGACCGAGCACACGGTCGGCCTCTTCGGCGCTCGGGCAGACCACCGACAGGCCGCCGCAACGCTCGCCATAGAGCGAGAAGTTTTTTGAGAACGAATTGGTCACTAGCGGACACAGGCCGGCGTCCACCATGGCGCGGACCGCCCAGGCGTCTTCTTCAATACCGGCCCCGAAGCCTTGATAGGCCATGTCGAGAAAAGGCACCAGGCCGTTTTCCTTCATGACCTGAATCACCCCGTCCCACTGTTCGTGCGACAGATCAATGCCGGTCGGGTTGTGACAGCAAGGTTGCATTAACACCACGCTGCCAGATGCCAGTTTGCTGAAGAACGCCAGCATTTCTTCGTAGCGCAGTCCGTTGCTCTGGGCGTCGTAGTAGGGATAGCGGCCGACCTTGAGTCCGGCGCCCTGCATCAGCGACTCATGGTTGTCCCAGGTCGGGTCACTGATCCAGACCTCGCTGCCCGGCATGAAATTCTTGATCAAGTCCGCGCCGATCCGGATCGCGCCGGAACCGCCGACACCCTGAATGGTTGCGATGCGACCCTGTGCGATCGCAGGGTGTGCGGCGCCGAACACCAGTCGCTGCACCGCTGCCCGGTATGCCGGTGCACCTTCGATCGGCAAGTAGCCGCTGGGACGTTCCTGTTCGCGCAGTGTCAGGTCGGCTTGTCGCACGCAGTCGAGAATCGGCAGACGGCCTAGCTCGTCGAAATACAAACCTATGCTGAGGCTGACCTTGTTCGGTCGTGGATCGGCCAGGAAGGCTTCGTGTAGCGACAGGATCGGGTCTCCTGCATAAACCGGGAGATGGTGGTACATGAATCGTCCGTCCGTGAAGGGAAAGACGTGCATGATAAAGGAGCCACTGCGTGGCACCCCTTCAAGCCGGGCCGGAGATGGCCGCGTCAGTGGCTGACTTTTTGCCGCCGGCGGAACGTGGCATGGCAGCCTTGGTCAGGCGCCTCGCGGTCTTCTTCGGTGAATCCCATTTTTTGCATGGCGCGGATCAGGCGTACCGTCTCGCCTACACCTTGCACCTGAACCAGCCGATAGATGTGTCCACTGGCATTGCGTATGCCGACCGGACAGACGGCCCCCGCAATGCCATCGTATTGCGTGCCGAGATCGAGCTTGTGCATGATGGCCTGGTCATCCGGGAGCGGGTCGATGTTTTCCAGTAATCTGGTCAGCATAGGTTCCTCCGGTTGGGAGCATGGGAAGGACAACTATAGGAGCATGCAAGCGCAGTTGCAATCGCCCTGGCTACTGCGGACCATTCAATCCCGAGTTGCGACCGCGTTCTGGCTGAGGTTGAAGACCATCCGGCGTGACGTCGTTTTCCAGTTGCCCTTGTCGGTGATGATTCGACCGGTGTTCCCTTTGCCGCATTCCCCCCGAGGCTAACTGACGCCCGGGTTGGCTGTGCAATAGCGATTTCGACCGGTCTGCTTGGCCTGGTAGAGCGCTTGGTCGGCTAGGGTAATCAGTGCTTCTTCGCCCGTAATCAGACCAGGGGCAAGGGTCGAGATGCCGATGCTCAGAGACACCTGTCCGCCTTCGCCGCTACTGTGAGGAATTGCAAGCGTGGAAATACAGTCGAGAACTCGTTCGGCAACAACTGCTGCGCCGTCGGTATCGGTTTCCGGCATGATGACCGCAAACTCTTCCCCTCCGTAGCGGGCGACCAAATCCGCTGGTCGATGAATCGTGTCTTGCAGTGCCTTGGCAACCTGCTGCAGGCAAAGGTCCCCTGCCTGGTGGCCGTAGCTATCGTTGTAGCGTTTGAAATGATCAATGTCGATCATCAGCAGTGACAGTTTGGCACTGTGCCGCCGGGCGCGTTTCCACTCGTCGGCGAGAGCGGTGTTGAAGCGGCGTCGGTTGGCAACCCCGGTCAGTCCGTCGCTGAGCGCCAGATTCTCCAGTGCCGCCTGGGCTTTTCGTTCGACCGTGATGTCTTGCAGTGTCTCTATGGCACCGATGAGCTTGCCTTCGGAATCGCGCAAGGGGGCGGCGGTGAAATGGAGCCAGTACCCATCGTCGCCAAGCTGCGGGAAAAACTCCTCGGCTTCATAGGCTCCCTCAATCAGGCTGGAGCGACTGGCATTCTCGTATTGCGCAAATATGACTTTTTCCGTAGCGCCGGAGACCAGGAGATCGGCCAGTAGTGGTCTCGGTGTTTCATAGAACGCAGCCCATAGCGCAAGGCTGGAAAGCATCTCACGCTCGCTGCGCCCGGTGGTCCTGGCGCAGGCTAGATTCCAGTGGGTAACGCGATGTTGAACGTCAATGACGAAGGTCGGCACCGGGTTCCCGTGCACGATTTGCGACATCTTGCGCTCGCTTTCCTTGATCACAAGCTCGGCAATGCACATGGCCGTCACGTTTCTGCCGATTCCGTGATAACCGGTAAATGTGCCCTTGTTGTCAAAAACCGGCATGCCGCTGATGGAGTAATACTGAAGCTCCCCACCGTCGCCAAGGACTGAATACTCCAAATCGCGGAAAGCCTCGTGGCGATGGCAGGTGGCGATGTGCTCGGCCAACTGTTCTTCGCTGATGCCGTCGATTCCCATTTCCCAGCGCCGCTTGCCGAGAAAATCGTTTTCGTCGCGGCGCAGCATTTCGGTCGATACGCCGAAGAAACTGGTGAAACGGAAATCGGTGTCCTGCTCCCAGAACCAGTCACCTGCCAGTTCGGCGAAGTCGCGCAGTGCGCGAACATTCGACTGCTCGGCGTTTCGATGCTTGGTGTCGACCTTGTTCACCTTTGCCATGTTCGTCCCTTTCGCATTGATGGGGCCTCAAACGTGCCGCCTTGCCTGATTTGTGTGTAGGCAGGTGCCATTCGTGTTCCATAGTAGAGGAATCCGGGGGTGATGAACCTGCCTTCGCATACGCATAGCCCAGCGCCGGATTTGATAAGCTGATCCATCGGCGGCAAGTCGGCCGGCTTGGCGAAAAGCGCATTTCCATTTTGGCGTGTCATGGTTCACAAACAATTCCGAGGCCTGCTTCTTGTAGTCCCCATTCCCCACTGTAAGATGTCATCCATCTCTGGAGTGGATTGCCGCGCACCGGAATGGGGACATGCAAGCAACCATACCCTGTAGCATCAAACTCTGAGCCAACCACCCAACTTGACGAGACACGGCTTTGAAAGGTCGAGCCGTTGGCGCACGATTGCCATGATGGGATGGCGTGGAGTTATTTTTACGCCGATGAGATTTTGGCCTTCATCTCGCACTGGGACTTGAGGCTAGGGGTTCTTTGTGAATCCATGTTCGATCCGACTGAACATCGATAGGGAGTAGTGCATGAGTCGATTGATAGGGCAGGAACCGCCTCGAAGGCGTCCTGCGCTGGCCCTTGAAGGCGGATCCGGGATGCTTCATGCCTAGCGATATGCCGCTCCGACTTCCTGCAATTTTGCGCGCTTATGTGCGATGGGTGGAGCGACTGAACTACCGGGTGGGCCGCGTGGCGATGTACCTGCTGTTCGTGTTGATGGGCATCTTGCTGTATTCCTCGTTTTCCAAAGTGGCCATGACGCCAGCGCAGTGGACGCTGGAAATGGCGCAGTTCACGATGGCGGCCTATTTCTTTCTGGGTGGCCCCTATGCCATGCAGATGGGCAGCGATGTCCGCATGGATCTTTTTTACGCGAGTTGGACGCCTCGCACCCGTGCCTGGGTGGACGCGGTGACTGTGCTGTTTCTGCTGTTTTACCTGGGCGTTTTGTTGTACGGCGGAATTGGCAGCCTCAGTTATTCGATCGAGTATGGCGAGACCAATCCCACGGCCTGGCGGCCCTACACCTGGCCGATCAAGTCGCTGATGTGCATTGCGCTGGTGCTGATGATCCTGCAGGCATCTGCTGAGTTCTTCAAGGACATTTCCCGGCTTCGGGAAGAGGTGCAGTGATGTCCTACGAAATCATTGCGCTATTGATGTTTTCTTCGCTGATGCTGCTGCTCTTCACCGGGCAGCGGGTGTTCGCGGCGATTGGCTTTGTCGGAGCTGCCGCGTCCGTGATGCTGTGGGGCGTAGGTGGGGTGGACATTGCCTTTTCGGCGGCAATCAAGTTGATGAAGTGGTATCCGCTTTTGACCCTGCCCATGTTCATTTTCATGGGCTATGTGCTGTCGGAAAGCCGCATTGCCGAAGACCTCTACAAGATGTTCCACGTCTGGTTCGGTGGGGTCAATGGTGGGCTCGCCATCGGTACCATCGGCCTGATGGTGCTGATTTCCGCCATGAACGGCCTGTCAGTGGCCGGCATGGCGATTGGCGCCACCATTGCGCTGCCCGAATTGCTGCGCCGCGGGTACGACAAGCGCATGATCTCAGGCGTCATTCAGGCCGGCTCTTCGCTGGGCATTCTGGTGCCACCGTCGGTGGTACTGGTTTTGTACGCAATGATCGCGCGCCAGCCGGTGGGTCAGCTTTGGCTGGCGGGGCTTTTCCCGGGGTTGATGATGGCGTTGATGTTTGTCATTTACATAGCGATCCGTTGCAAGCTCAATCCGGCGCTCGGTCCGGCGCTGAGCCCGGAGGAACGCAACGTGCCCTGGCGTGAAAAGTGGAGGCTGCTGGGTGCGGGTTTGTTGCCACTGCTGATCTTCGGCGCCATGATGCTGCCGTTCGTAAAGGGCTGGACCAGCCTGGTCGAGAGCTCGGCGATTGGTGCGCTGGTGGCGCTGCTGGCCGCCGCTCTCAAACGGCGGCTGAGCTGGAAGGTGTTTGAAACCTCGGTGCGTCAGACGCTGGGCATTTCCTGCATGTTCATGTGGATCATCCTGGCCGCACTGTGTTTCGGCGCGGTGTTTGATGGTCTGGGGGCCGTCAAGGCCATAGAGGGCTTGTTCATCGGTAAGATGGGCCTGAGCCCGTGGCAGATATTGATCCTGATGCAGCTTTCCTACCTGGTGCTGGGTAGCTTCATGGACGACACCGCGATGCTGGTCATCGTGGCGCCGCTGTATGTGCCGCTGGTGGACGCGCTGGGCTTCGATCTGATCTGGTACGGCGTGCTTTACACGATTACTTGCCAGATCGCCTACATGACACCACCCTTTGGCTATAACCTGTTCCTGATGCGCGCGATGTCGCCACCTGAGATCACGATCCGCGATATCTATGCCTCGATCTGGCCCTTTGTCGGGGTCATGCTGCTGGCCCTCACTGTCGTCATGGCCTTTCCTGACATCGCCCTCTGGTTGCCGAATTACGTGTATGGGAATTGAACCCCTGTGGTACCGATTGTTTAACCGCTTTCCCGGGCTTTTTGCCCATACCCCTGAAGGAGAAATCGATGAACTCTAGGCGTGAATTTGTAAAAAAAGCCGGTATGGCCGGCGCCGTGGCGGCCGCCACCGTAGCCCCTGCGGTGCATGCCCAGGCGCCGAAGATTCGCTGGCGCATGCAAACCTATGCCGGCGCGGCATTGGGCGCGCATGTGATCAAGCCGGCGGTGGACGCGTTCAACGTGGCGGCCAATGGTCAGATGGTGATTGAGCTGTCTTATGCCGACCAGCTCGTGCCCACAGGGGAGCTGTTTCGCGCCATGCAGCGCGGCACCATAGATTGCGTGCAGTCGGACGACGACAGCATGGCTTCGCCCACCGAAGTGACGGTGTTTGGTGGTTATTTTCCGTTTGCCAGTCGCTACAGCCTGGATGTGCCAGTGCTCTTCAATCAATATGGGCTGGGTGAAATATGGGCGTCTGAATACGCCAAGGTGGGCGTGAAACACATTTCTGCAGGCTCCTGGGACCCGTGCAACTTCGCGACCAAAAAACCCATCAACAGCCTGAAGGACCTGAAGGGGAAGAAAATCTTCACCTTCCCCACGGCGGGCCGCTTCTTGAAGCAGTTTGGCGTGGTGCCGGTAACGCTGCCCTATGAAGATGTGGAGGTTGCCATGCAGACCGGTGAGCTCGATGGCGTGGCCTGGTCGGGCATTACCGAAGACTACACCGTGGGTTGGGCCAAAGTGACGGGCCACTTTCTTACCAACAACATTTCCGGTGCCTGGATCGGATCGTTCTTTGCCAACATGGACAGCTGGAACAAGGTGCCAGCGCATTTGCAGCAATTGCTTCGCCTGGCCTTCGACAGTTCCCACTATTACCGCCAACACTGGTACTGGGGCGGCGAGGCCAAGCTACGGGTTGAGGGCACGCAGATGAAGCTCACCAGAATCCCCGACGCCGAGTGGAAGACGGTGGAGGTGGCAGGGCGCAAGTTCTGGGACGAGATTGCCAAGGAAAGCCCGACCAAGGCCAAGATCGTGGGTATTCTGAAGAAGTACAACGAAACCATGGAAAAAGCCGGGCAGCCCTACCGCTATTGAGCATGGGCGCAGGGCCTGCGGTTCGAACGCCGAACCGCTGGCCACCTGGCTGGCGCGGGCATGGACCTTTCCACGGCCTGCCTGAAGGCTCTCAAGCGAGAGCCTTGGCGCCGGGAACAACGACGCTATTTGGCGGGCGCGGCGTTGGGGTTGATGGTGATGCCCTGGGCGCGCAATGCGTTGACCAGCTGCTGCGCATTCGCATTGCCCTGTTGCGCCAGGCGCGCGGTGCCGGCGGCCAGCGCATCGAGTTGGCTACGCATTTTTTGCGCGTTGTCATGCATGGCCTGCTGGTTGGACCTCAGTGCGCTGAGATTGTCCCGCTCCTTGATCAGTTGGCTGGCCTGGAAACCAAACCACAAGACCAGGGTCAGCAGTCCGAGGAAGATGGGCACAAAGACGCCGTAAGCTTGCCCCTGCATGGGCTGGGAAGTCTTGGTCGTATTCTCGAACAAACGCATTGTTTCGACTCCAGTCAGGGTTGCTTGGCACCGAACGTGATGCCTTGGGAGGCAAGCAAATCACGTAGCTGGGCGTCGTTGTGCTTGGCGGACAGTTCCGCCAGGCTGCGGATCAGTCCCTGATATACCGGCTCGAGTTGCAGACTTTGCTGGATGTACTGGGTGCGCATGCTGAACTCGTTCTGCGCAGAGCGGTTGCCGTTGAAGAGCACGATATTGCTGATGGCCAGTACCAGGGCAGCGACACCCAGGCCATTGAGCAGGGTGAATTGCGGCTTGTTGAGCACGGTTTGTAACTCCTGAGGTAGACGGCGGTGACGGGATATTACCCAAGTTCACCGAGAGCAAGAAACTGGCCGCTATTGCTCAATGCAGCGTCGCGCGGCGGCGGGAGACCATCAGCCCGGCCAGCGCGATGCCCAACAGGGCCAGGGTGCCCGGCTCGGGAACAGTACCACCATCCTGCACCACATTGGCTCGGATACGCAGTGTGATGTCGTCCAGCAGGCCGCTGTATCCGCTGAAGTTGTGGCCCAGGGTAGCCAGCCGGATGTCGTCGCTGAACCCGCCCAGCGTCAAAGCATTGAAGTTCACATTCAGCCCTTGGCTCTGGCCCGCAGCCAGATCCGTGAAGACCCCGAAACCGGCGTAGAGGAAGTCCTGTGTGTCAAGAAAGTTGAACAGTCCATCGAGCAGGTCGGCCGGGCCGGCGATGTCATTGAGCACCTCCAGCCCGCTACTGACCGAGGCCCCCAGGATCACGTTGCCGAAGTCCAGGGTAAACACCCTGCCGCTCTGGCTGAAGCCGCCGTTGCCGCTGGTCTTGTTCAGGTCGGCGTTGGCGTAGTTGTTGACCTGGGCACCCAGCAACACCGTGGCGTCGGCCAGGATCAGGTCGGCCATGTCCGGGTTGCGGCTGGCCAGATTTACCATGGCGTTGCCGCTGAAGATGCCGGCGGTGCTGGTATCCAGGTCCACGTCCAGGCTGCTACTGTCGGTCTGGCCGGCCATCACACCGGAACCCAGGCTACCAGAAGTGGAGAAGGGGCCGCCGGCGCCACCGATACTGCCGGTAAGCGTGTCGTTCAAAGTCGCGACCGGGGCGGTGTTTTGCACCTGAACGTTGCGGGCGGCAACCACATCGCCCACGTGGACGATGCCGAAGTCAACCGCGTTCTGTACCAAGGCGGCCGCCTGCTGATAAACCTTGCCGACCACGTTGACAATGGCCGAGCCCACCGAGATGTCGGCCGCGCCGGTGGTGCCGGCGCCGGTAGAGGTCAGGTCCAGCGTGACCTGGCCATTGCTGGTGCCGGCGTTTGCCGTGCTGGCCAGGCCGACCTGGATGGCGCTGTTGTTGGTACCCTGGGCTGCCAGGTTGGCGATGTCGCCACCGTTGCTCTGGGCATTGCCGCTGGTGCCCGAGACCGCCACCTTCAGGCCCTCCGTGTAGATGTCGGGCGAGGTGTTGGTGATCGACACGGCCTGGTTGGCCGCCACCGGGTCACCCACGCGCGCGGCGATGGTCACCGACGGCGTGTTGAGCGTGGGGTTAGCCAGACGGTAGACCGCGCCGATCACCGTAACATCTTGCGAAGCGAGGTTCATCTGGCAGTTCGGTGCGCAGTTGCCGACATTGCTGGCGTCGGAGACGAAGGCAAGGGTGGCGGTACCGTTGATGGCCCCCGCGCTACCGGTGTTCATGCCGACCTGCAGGTTGCTGGCATTGGTCCCACCGGGAGCCAGCAGGTTGAAGCTGCCGCTGGCCGTGATCGGCGCGTTGCCGCTGATGCTGGCGTTGAGCGCTGCCTGTGGTGCGATGGTCGTCACGTTGGTGACACTGACGTTGGCAGTTTGGGACGCCGCGCCGACCCGCACGTTGCCCAGGTTGATGGTCCCGTTGTTGATCTGCGGGCTGGCCTGGTTGATGACATTGGCCACCGCCTGGATCGTGCCCTGCACGCCGTAGTTGGCGGAACCGACGCCGAGTGCGCCAAGGCCGTTAGAAGCGCCGTTGACGGTGCCGGCGCTGAAGTAGTTGACAGCGATACCACCGTTGATCGTGCCAGCGGCGGCGGTATTCACGCTAACGACCATGTTGCTGGCATCGGTGTTGCCGGCCGTCAGGAAGTTGACCGAGCCGCTGCCGTTGATCAGCCCTGCGCCGGTTCCGTTACTGACTCCAAAACTGGCGTTGAGGTCTTCGACAAAACCAGCCGGGCCACTGGCGGCGTTGCTGATCGACAACACCTGACTCACGCTTTGGCCGACCTGCACGGTGCCGAAATTTAGCGGTGCGGTGTTCAACTGGCCGGCAGCCAGCTGGTAGACGTTGCCGCTGACGTTGATCGCCTGTGAGCCTACGCCGGCCGTGCCAAGACCGTTGCTGACGCCGTTGACGGCGCCGGCTGTCTGGTAGTTCAGTGTGACGGTGCCGCTCTTGGCGCCAGCGCTAGCGGTATTTACGCCGACACTCATGGCAGCGGTGTTGTTGGCGCCGGCCAGTAAGCCGTTGACGTTGCCACCGTTGTTGCTGGCCGTGCCAGTGTTGGTGCCGAAGCTGGCATTTAGATCTTCACTGAAGGCGCTGGCTGGGGCGGTGTTGGCCACTGTCAACTGTTGCGACAGGGTGCCGCCGACACGCTGGTTGCCAAGCACAACCGGGGTCGGCGAGCTACCGCCTTGTGCCAAGTTGTAGACGTTGCCCTGGACAAGAATCCCCTGGGAACCGACGCTGGCCGTGCCAAGACCGTTACTCACCCCGTTCACCGCGCCAGCCGTCTGGTAATCGATATTCACCAAATGGCTCTTGGCGCCAGCGGTCGTGGTGTCGACGCCAACCGTCATGCTGCCGGTGCCGGTGTTGTTGGTACCCGCCAGTCGTCCACTGATGCTGCCGCTGACCACGGCGCCCGATGTTGTGCCGAAGCCGGCATTCAGGTCTTCGCTGAAGGCACTGGCCGTGGCGTTGTTTGTCACCGTCAATACCTGGCTGGCGCTGCCGCCGACGCGCTGGTTGGCGAGCACGGCCGGGGACGGTGTGGCGTTGCCCGCCGCGGCGTTGTAGGCCGCCGCATTCGTGCCGAGAACGATGTTCAGCTTCTGGTCGGCGATGTCGTCGAAGTTGCTGCGCAGGTTCAGCACCTGGCCGTTCAGCGGCGCCAGCAAGCCGGCGCTGGCCGCGGTAAAGGTGACGCCCAGGTTGCCGGTGTTACTGCCGGGGCCGCCGGTGTTGTAGTTGCTGGCGGTCACGCCCGCGCCAGACAGGCGTGTATCGGTGAGGTTGGCGCCGTTGACGTTGGTCTGGATCGCGCCGCGCAAGGTCGGGCCGGTGGTGCCGGTGTTGGCCACCTGGTAATCAAAGGTGGTGGCGCCGATGCGCACGTTGCCCAGGGTCAGCGTGGCGTTGGCGGTGTTGCCGTTGCTCACGCCGGTGCCGGTGATGGCCTGGGCGGCGTCGCCGCCCGCGATCACCAACCCCGCGCCGCTGATCCCGGCGCGCTTGTTGAAACTGTTTCCCGAGCCGGCGGCGACGTTGGTGTAGTCGCTGACAATGGTCAAATTCTGCGTGCCGATGTTCAGCGTCGAGCCTGCGGCACCCATGACCAGTTGGCCCTGAGTGTTGGCCACGTTGGCCAGATTCACGACCCCGGTCGCATCGACCTGCAATGTGCCGTTGCCCGTGAGCGCCGGCTGGATGGTGACCGTGCCGCCGTTGGCCCGCACGAGCCCGCTGTTGGTGAACCCACCGCTTCCGCCTCCAGGGACGATGGTGAGCGTGCCGCCATCCCCGAGGATCGTTCCCTGGTTCATCAGGTTGTTGGTGCCACCGACGAGCAACGGCTGGCCTATGTTGCCCTGGCCGCGCACGACGATGTTGGAGCCCAGCGTAGTGGTGCCGCTGCCTTCGAGCGCCAGCCGCGCGCTGGCGTCGTTGAGGTTGATGGTGCCGCCGGTGCCGCCGAGTGTCTGGGTGCCGCCGTCGACGCTAAGGATGCCGCCGTTGGCGATGTTGAAGCTGCCGCCGCTGAAGGTCAGTCCGTTGACGATGCGTTCGCGCGAGTGGGCGACCGTGGTCATGTCGACGGTGCCGGACACGGTGACATTGTCGAGGACGTTGGTGCCGCTGCTTGCGGCACGGAACACGCCGCTGCCGTCCGTGTTGATGGTGCCGCCGGTGATGGACCCGGCGCTATGCAGTACCACGCCGTTATTCTGCGCGTTGATCTGTCCGATTGCGCCGTTGTTGATACTGACCGACGAGAACTTCAGCGTGCCGCCGGTTTTTGCTTCCAGAATATTGTTGTTGGTCACCGCACCGGAGCCGGCGCCGGCAACGATGTCGAGCGTGCCGCCGCTCACATCGGCCGAGATGCGGCCGTTGTTGACGAGGTTGTTGGTGCCACCGGTGAGCGCCGCCTGGCCGATGTTGCCCTGGCCGCGCACGACGATGTTGGAGCCCAGCGTGGTGGTGCCGCTGCCTTCGAGCGCCAGCCGCGCGCCGGCATCGTTGAGGTTGATGGAGCCAGTGCCGCCGAGGGTCTGGTTGCCGCCAGTGGTCAGTGTGCTGTCCAGGCTGAGGATGCCGCCGTTAGCTACGTTGACAGTGCCGTTCAGGGTCAGGCCGTTGCCGATGCGCTCGCGCGAGTTGGCGATGCTCGCCAGGTCGAGCGTGCCATTGAGGGTCACGCCGTTGAGGAAGTTAGCGGTGCTGCTGGACGCCGTGAACAGCCCGCCGCCGCTGGTGTTGATGACGCCGGTAATGGTGATGCCGTTCTGCCGCACCGAGCTGCCCGCGCCCGCCGAGATCTGGCTGCCGGTGTTGCCGATGACGTTGGCCGACAGCAGCAGGGTGCCACCGCCGGTGGCTTCCAGAATGCCGTTGTTGGTGACGTTTCCGCTGCCGGCGCCGGGCACGATGTTGAGCGTGCCGCCGCTCACATCGGCCGAGATGCGGCCGTTGTTGACGAGGTTGTTGGAGCCACCGATGAGCGCCGGCTGGCCGATGTTGCCCTGGCCGCGCACGACGATGTTGGAGCCCAGCGTGGTGGTGCCGCTGCCTTCGAGCGCCAGCCGCGCGCCGGCATCGTTGAGGTTGATGGAGCCAGTGCCGCCGAGGGTCTGGTTGCCGCCAGTGGTCAGTGTGCTGTCCAGGCTGAGGATGCCGCCGTTAGCCACGTTGACAGTGCCGTTCAGGGTCAGGCCGTTGCCGATGCGCTCGCGCGAGTTGGCGATGCTCGCCAGGTCGAGCGTGCCATTGAGGGTCACGCCGTTGAGGAAGTTAGCGGTGTTGCTGGACGCCGTGAACAGCCCGCCGCCGCTGGTGTTGATGACGCCGGTAATGGTGATGCCGTTCTGCCGTACCGAGCTGCCCGCGTCCGCCGAGATCTGGCTGCCGGTGTTGCCGATGACGTTGGCCGACAGCAGCAGGGTGCCACCGCCGGTGGCTTCCAGAATGCCGTTGTTGGTGACGTTTCCGCTGCCGGCGCCGGGCACGATGTTGAGCGTGCCGCCGCTCACATCGGCCGAGATGCGGCCGTTGTTGACGAGGTTGTTGGAGCCACCGGTGAGCGCCGGCTGGCCTATGTTGCCCTGGCCGCGCACGACGATGTTGGAGCCCAGCGTAGTGGTGCCGCTGCCTTCGAGCGCCAGCCGCGCACCGGCGTCGTTGAGGTTGATGGTGCCGCCGGTGCCGCCGAGGGTCTGGGTGCCGCCGTTGACGCTAAGGATGCCGCCGGTGGCGATGTTGAAGCTGCCGCTGTTGAGGGTCAGACCGTTGGCGATACGTTCACGCGAGTTGGCGACCGTGGTCATGTCGACGGTTCCGGCCACGGTGACGTTGTTGAGGTAGTTGCTGGCGCTGGAACCCGCCGTAAAGGCACCACCGCCGCTGGTGTTGATGACGCCGCCTGTAATGGCGCTGCCGTTCTGCAGCACCCGGCTGCCGACGCCCGCGGCATTGAGTTGTCCGCTCCCGGTTTGGGTAACAGGGCCGCTGAGCTGCAGGGTGCCGCCGTTTTTGGCTTCCAGGATGCCGCTGTTGGTGGTGGATGCAGCGGTGATGTTGATCGTGCCGCCGGAAGTATCGGCGGATACGCGACCGCCGTTGGCCAGCACGTTGGCGCCGCCTACGAAAACCTGCCCGCCGATGGTGCCGTTCTCGCCCCGGATGACCGCGTTCGCGTCCAGCGTCAGGGTGGAGGAGCCTTCGATGGTGATGCGGTTGTTCGCGCCGCTGTTGCCCAGCACGATCGCGCCATTGCCGCTTAGGGTACTGCTGTTGCGGAAGGCAAGGACGCCGTTGCCGTTGAGGTTGTAGGCGCCGTTGTTGACGAACGACGGGCCGAAGATGGAGAAAAACTGACCGCTGGTGTTGTTGAAGGTATCGCCGGCGTCCAGGGCGAGGTTGTTGACATTGCCCACGACGTTGAGGTTCACCACCGAGTTGACTCCGGTGTTGCCGTTGTCAATGAAGACATTGTCAGCTGCACTCGGCAACCCGGCCTGGTTCCAGTTCGCGCCAGCGGGGCTCCAGTTACCCGTGCCACCGACCCAAGTGAAATCCAGGGCCCCTGCGGGCGAGGCCATTGCGGCAAACGCAAGCGCGACGGCCTGGGCGCAGGCCTTGAGCGCCCAAGGTTTGCGGGGATGCATGTGTCGCCTGGAAGAACGTCCTGTGCTCTGGTGAGTGGTGCTGAGGGACGTGATATCTGCTGGCACAGGCATTTTGGGCATGTTGCGATCTCCGGAAAGCGGCGGAAATGATGAAGCGTGCCGTTGTTAAGCACTTTCCGTGCCTTGAAATAATTTTCTTGTTATTCAATGCGTTACGCATGGCTTCGGTTGGTTCCGGCCAGTGAATGTAAAGTTCTTACATAATGCATTTGCACTACTACTCAGGAATAACTTGACAACCTGAACAAGTGCTTCTTCAATGCATCGATTCAAGCTCACTTGTCGCATGGCGTTGAAAACGGCAGTCTCTCCGATCAGGCGGTTTCTGGCATGAATGTGCAGGCGCTGAGCCGCGTCATCCTCGAACTGCATCGCGCCGGCCGCGAGGGGGCCTACAGCCAGTTTCAGGCATCGGCCCTGGAACTGATTCAGGAAATCATCCCGTTCGACTCGGCCTGGTGGGGCAATGTGGCAGCCGGGCCCATGGAGATTCGCAGGCTGCACCTTTGCAACTGTGACGATTCGATCCTGGAAGCCTACCGGCCCTACATGGCCCAGGACTTTTTTCGCGCTGCATTGATCGCTCAGCCCGGCGTGAGTATCAACTTGGCGGACCTGACGAGCCGTGCCGGCTTGGTTCGCACCGAGCTGTATCGAAAAGTCGGCAAACCCTACAAGGTGGAATGGACGCTGGGCACCTTGCTGGTGGAACCGGTGTCGTCGCTCTACGAGTTTCTGACCTTGTGGCGGCATGATGGCGACAGATCTTTCACCGAATCCGAGCGTCAAACCAAGGAATTGCTCATGCCGCATCTGGCCGAGTCGCACCGCGCGGCGCGGCTGCGTGAAGGGCTTGACGGCGCGTATGCGCACCAAGACCGGTGGGCGGTGGCGGATGAGCGGGGCTACTTGCGGGAGGCAAGTCCGGGCTTCATTCATTGCCTCAGGGAGCGTTGGCCCCACTGGCAAGGAAGTCTGTTGCCGGAGGCCTTGCTTGCAAGCGTTCGATCGGCAACGCCCTACAGTTCCACGCGCTTGAAATTGCAGATCGTCAAAAAGGGGGCGCTTCGCCTGATTCAGGCCATCGCCTTCAGCCCACTGGGCAATCTTTCCCCGCGTGAGCGCGAAATTGCCACTCACTACGCAACCGGTGAAACCTATGCGGATATCGCCGTGGCACTGGAACTCTCTCCCGCCACCGTGCGCAACCATATCGCGAACTGCTATCGCAAACTCGCGGTCAACAACAAGGCCGAGCTGGTGGTGCGGATGTCTCGGGTCGGCAATCAGTAAGCGCGCCGCGCCAGACCAATCCCATTCAAGCCCTTTGCTTGGTTTCGTGCTTATCCGGTTGGCGCACACGGCCGCCAGGGGAGTGGTTTGTGATTTGGCATCAAGTTCGACCTGTGTGGACCCGGTGATATCGCACGCGATGTCAACCAGGGAGTGGAAAGCGTTGAATGGATAAGGTCGGCGGTTGAAGCGAAACCTGAATTCGTTGAGGTACGCCTGATGATGAGGACATAGGAAACGAAAAGCTGGCGAATAGCGCATTGACTGCTTTCAACTTTGATCATTTTGGGTAACCGCTCTGCGATATAAAGTGTGGGCTGCCTGTGATGCCCTTGGAACTGTTCTCGCGCCGCCTGATCAGGGCCCACGTACACCACATCAGCGGACCTCGCATGAGCATCGACCTATTGCTTTTCTCTCACCTCCATCGGAACCTCAGAATGAGAAATCGAACCAGCCTGCTGGCTGCGGCCATCTTTTCCCTGTTTCTCGCCGCCTGCGGCGACAAGCAATCGGCACAACCCGCAGCGCCGGCACCTGCTCCGGCAACCCCCGCCGCTGCGGCGCCAGCCGCACCGGCTGCTCCCGCCCCCGACTCAGCAGTTCCCGCTGCGGCGCCGATCACGGCCGTCGCGCCGGTGGACAGCGCCATGGGCAAGAACGTGTACGGCAAGACCTGTACGGCGTGCCATGGCGCAGGCATTGCCGGCGCGCCCAAGACGGGCGACAAGGACGCATGGGCCCCACGCATCGCACAAGGCAAGGACACCATGTACAAGCACGCGATACAAGGCTACACCGGCCCCAAAGGCATGATGATGCCCGCCCGTGGCGGCAGCGCCAAACTGACCGACGACGAGGTCAAGGCTGCTGTCGACTTCATGGCCGACCAATCCAAGTAGGCTCGACCACAGCCCGAACAGCGCGCGCGAGCTCAAGATCAATGCCGCCATCCGCGAATCGGCGGCGATCAGGGGCTTCGCTTGGCGTGGGCAGCGACAGGTGAGGCGCTATTGAGCGCGAGGATTTGCCCGACGTCGAGGAGGTTTTTGAGGTCAGGCGGCGGGGGCAGGTGCTGGTCGTTCAATGCTGATCGCGATCGAGCGTGCCACCAAAGTAGAGCTTGCCTTCACGATCAATTGATCCAAGACACTGACGGGTTGCAAAGACAGCATTGCCAACTTCAAACTTGCGCACGACAAGACTCTGGAGGGAGAATTCGACGGAGGCCACAAGGATGCGCTTACGCGCGAACAGGTTTAATGGCGTCGTCAAGTTGGCCCGACCCAGTGCCCAGGGACACTCGCAATATCACCATGAATACAAAGCAAATCCAGGCCAAGTTGGCCGCCTTCGCCGAGGAACGGGACTGGGATCAGTTTCACTCGCCAAAGAACCTGTCGACCGCGCTGATGTGCGAAGCTGGTGAACTGGCAGAGATCTTTCAATGGATGTCAGGCGCAGAGTCGGCGACCGCAATGACCGATCCGTTGATCGCCGAGGCGATTCGGGATGAAATCGCCGACGTGCAGTTGTATCTGCTAAGACTTGCCGACAAGTTGAACATCGATGTCGAGGCCGCGATGGCGTCGAAGATCGCGAAGAATGCCCTCAAGTACCCCATCGAGAAGTCGAAGGGGAATGCCCAGAAGTACTCGCGCCGAAAGGAGTGAGCGCGCGGCAAGTGCCGATGCAACCGTGCGTTGAGCCCGAGTGAGCCAGTGCTTTCATTTATGCTGGGTTCATTGGGTGGGTACGTAGAAAAATACGCATGTGCGGTCGCCAGGGCTCGTCTGGCTTATGCATCCACGCCGGAATGTCCCGCTCCCCGTGCAGAACACGCACACGTCAATGTGGTCGTCCATTTCCTTATAGAACACGGGGTGCGGATAACGCGTCAGGGGCCAGAAACACAGACCTGGCAAGTTAAACGCGTGGGCGTAGCGGGGTTGAGGATGAATGGGCCGATGGGTGCAAAGACCCGCCTGGCCTCGCCATCACAACCCGACGGCGTTGTCTCCCAGTCCGGTCACCCAATCCAAGTATTTCAGGCCAATGCAGCTCGTTCCCCGGCCGTGGCTGGCCGGCTCCAGAGTGTTTGAAATTGCGCTGCGCCGGGCTGGGCGTCGGAGAAGGAGGATGGCTCGGGTTTAGGCAAAAGCTTGCACCAGATCAAATTAATATCAGTATTACGGTACCAGAATAGGGTTTCCGACCGGATTCGGGCCCAGTAGTGTCCGCGTCGACCAGGCCGACAACGCAAAACGAACCGAAGGAAGCGTGATGAAATCCACCCTAAAGGCTGGCCTCGAAAGCACCGTCACCTTCGAGGTGACGCGCGACCGGACGATCAACTTCATGGGCGAGAACGCGCGTGTCTATGCGACGCCGATGCTCGTGCGCGACATTGAGGTCGCGTGCCGCGAACTGCTGCTGCAGCATCTCGACGCCGGCGAAGATTCGGTCGGCACACGCGTGGCGATTGACCATATCGGCGCCACCTTGCTCGGCATGCCTGTCACGCTGACGGTGCGCATCGCTTCGGTCGAAGGCAGGGCGGTGGCGTTCGAGATCGAAGGCCGCGACAGCGTCGAGGCTATCGTTCGCGGCCAGCATGCACGATTCGTCGTCGATGTCGCGAAGACCGCGCAGCGCCTGGCGGCGAAGGCGCAGAAAGCGCAGCAAGTGGGCGCATAGTGATTCTGACGTCCGAACTGCAATGGAGGCTCACGCGATGAAAGCTGCGAGTACCGTCAAGCGCGTGCCGACTTACTGCTATCAGTGCGTCGCCGGGCCCGACCTGCTGACGGTGAAGGTCGAGGACGGCGTCGCGACCGAGGTCGAGCCGAACTTCTGCGCCGAAAAGATCCACCCAGGTGGCGGCAAAGTCTGCGTCAAGGCCTACGGCCTGGTGCAAAAGACCTACAACCCGAACCGGGTGCTTACGCCGATGAAGCGCACCAACCCGAAAAAGGGGCGCAACGAGGATCCGGGCTTCGTGCCGATCTCGTGGGACGAGGCGTTCGACCTTATCGGCGAGCGATTGACGAAGCTGCGTGAAGAAGGCCTCACCGACGCGTCAGGCTACCCGCGGCTCGCGGCGAGCTTCGGCGGCGGTGGTACGCCGCAGTTCTACATGGGCACCTTTCCCGCCTTCCTGGCTGCATGGGGAGCGGTCGACATGGGCTTCGGCTCGGGGCAGGGCGTCAAGTGCGACCACTCCGAGCACCTGTACGGCGAGTTCTGGCACCGCGCGTTCATCGTCGCCGCCGATACGCCGACGACACGCTACCTGATCTCCTGCGGCTCGAACATCGAGGCCTCGGGTGGCGTGGTCGGCGTCTGGCGCCACGCGAACGCGCGCATCCGCGGCATGAAGCGGGTGCAGGTCGAGCCGCATTTGTCGGTGACGGGCGCGTGCTCGGCGCAGTGGGTGCCGATCAAGCCGAAGACCGATCCCGCCTTCCTCTACGCGCTGATGCACGTGATGCTGCACGAGATGCCGCGCGAAGGGCTCGACCTGCCGCACCTCAAGGGGCGCACCGGCTCGCCGTATCTGGTCGGCCCGAACGGTTACTACCTGCGTGATCGCACAACCAGGAAACCTTTGGTGTGGGATCTGCGCTCGGGCAGCGCAGTGCCACACGACACACCCGATATCGACGAGCGGCTCGAAGGCCGCGCGGTCGTCGATGCGGTCGAGATCGGTGCCGACGAAGAGGTGCTCGGCGACGGCATGCTCGAAGGCGAGACCGGCTTCGACAAGCTCGTCGCGCATCTGCAACCCTATTCGCCCGAATGGGCCGCAGGCATCTGCGACGTGCCGGCGGCGACGATGCGCAAGATCGCGCACGAGTACATCGAGCATGCCTGCGTCGGCCAGACGATCGAGGTCGAGGGCGTGACGCTGCCGTACCGTCCCGTCGCGGTGACGCTCGGCAAGACCGTCAACAACGGCTGGGGCGGCTACGAATGCTGCTGGGCGCGCACGCTGCTCGCGACGTTGGTTGGCGCGCTCGAAGTGCCGGGCGGCACGCTCGGCACGACGGTGCGCCTCGTGCGGCCGATGGCCGAGCGGCTGCAGAGCGTGCAGCCGGGCCCCGACGGGTTCATGAACTACCCCATGAACCCGACCGACAAGGCGACCTGGTCGCCGCGGCCGAACATTCGCAACGCCTACAAGGCTATGGTGCCGCTGACCGGCAACGGCGCCTGGGCGCAAGCGCTCGGGCCGACGCATTTCTCGTGGATGTTCCTCGACAAGACGCCCAAGGGCTTGCCGACGGTGACCTACCCGGACGTCTGGTTCGTCTATCGCACCAATCCGGCAATCTCGTTCTGGGACACCGACGCGCTCGGCGAGAAGATCGCGCGCTTCCCGTTCGTCGTTGCGATGACGTACACGCTCGACGAGACGAACCACTTCGCCGATATCCTGCTGCCCGACGCAACCGACCTCGAAGGCCTGCAGCTGATCCGCATTGGCGGCACCAAGTACGTCGAGCAGTTCTGGGAGCAGCAGGGCTTCGCGTTGCGTCAGCCGGTGGTCGAGATGCGCGGCGACGCGCGCGACTTCACCGACATCGCGACCGAACTCGCGCGCCGCAGCGGCATCCTCGAGAAGTACAACGCCGCGATCAACCGCGGCGCCGGCGGCGTGAAATTGAAGGGCGAGCATGGCGACTTCTCGCTGCCGGTCGAGCAGGTGCACAACCGCGAAGTGATCTGGGACGCGGTGTGCCGCGCCGCGAGTGCCGAATTGACCGATGGCGCCGAGTCGCACGGGCTCGACTGGTGGAAGGAGAAGGGTCTCGCGACCAAGCCCTTCCCGCGCGTCGACTGGTACCTGTACCCGACCATGGTCGAGCGCGGTCTGCGCTTCGAGATGCCCTACCAGGAGCGCTTGAAGCGCGTTGGCGCCGAACTCGGCCGCCGCCTGCATGAACACGACATGCACTGGTGGGACAAGCAGATGGCCGAGTACCAGGCGCTGCCGATCTACAAGGATTTCCCGGGCCTGTGGCAGGACGCCGTCGTTCAAGCCGGTGGCAAAGGCGAGGACTTCCCGTTCTGGCTGCTTACCGCGCGCAGCATGCAGTACGCCTGGGGCGGCAACGCCGGCGTGCAGATGATTCACGAGGTGGCGGGCAACGTCACCGGCCATCGCGGCGTGATCATCAACACCAGCGCAGCCGAGAGGCTCGGCATCGAGGACGGCGACGAGATCGAGATCTCCACCCCGCGCAAGAGCGTCAAAGGCAAGGCCGTCGTCCGCCAGGGCATCCGCCCCGACACGCTGCTGCTGATCGGCCAGTTCAACCACTGGAAGACGCCGCTCGCGAAAGACTTCGGCGTGCCGAGCCTGAACAAGCTCGCGACGATGTCGATGGACCTGACCGACGCGACCGGGTCGAGCGCCGACATCGTGCGGGTTGCGATTCGCAGGGCCGCGTGATGGGCGGAGCCGAGCGATTTCTCGAGCGCAAAGTGCAATGGAGCGCATGACATGACCAAATGGGCCATGGTCGCCGACCTGCGCCGTTGCGTCGGTTGCCAGACGTGCACTGCGTCGTGCAAGCACACGAATGCGACGCCGCCCGATGTGCAGTGGCGGCGCGTGCTCGATATGGAGTTCGGCGAGTATCCGGACGTGCAGCGCGTTTTTGTCCCGACCGGCTGCCAGCACTGCGACGAGCCGCCGTGCATGGAGGTCTGCCCGACGACGGCCACCAAGAAGCGGCCCGACGGCATCGTCACGATCGACTACGACTTGTGCATCGGCTGCGCATACTGCGCCGTCGCTTGCCCCTACCAGGCACGCTACAAGACGTCGCGTGCCAGCTTTGCTTACGGCGAGCCGATCGAGCACGAGACGCAGCGCCGCGACGACTCGCGCCTCAACGTCGCGACCAAGTGCACGTTCTGCGTCGATCGCATCGACGACGGGCTCGAGAAGGGATTGACGCCGGGCATCGACCCCGAGGCGACGCCCGCGTGCGTGAACTCGTGCATCGCGCAGGCGCTCACCTTCGGCGACACCGACAACCCCGAGAGCAATGTCTCGCAACTGATTGCCGCGAACCAGAGCTTCCTGATGCATGAAGAGCTCGGCACCGGGCCGAACATGCACTACCTGTGGGACAGCAAGGAAGAAGAGGGTAAGCCATGAGTTTCGGCCCGAACCCCTGGCACCAGACGAACTGGGACGCGCGCGCCGCGGGCAACTTCATCGGCGGCGGTGCGGGCAGCGGCCTGATCGTCGCCACCGCGCTCGGTGGCGCGACGGGCCCGGCGCTGACCGCTCTGCTCATCGCCGCGCTCGCGCTGATCGGCTTTGGTCTGCTGTGCGTCTGGCTCGAGATCGGCCGGCCGCTGCGTGCGGTAAACGTCTTCATCAATCCGCGCACCTCGTGGATGTCGCGCGAAGCGTTCGTCGGCCTGTTCCTGTTCCCGGTCGGTGCCGTGGCTGCCTTCCTGTCGCCTTGGTGGTTGCCGGCGGTGGTCGTGCTCGCGCTCGCCTTTCTCTATTGCCAGAGCCGCATGCTGCCCGCGGCGCGCGGCATTCCGGCCTGGCGCGAGCCGATGACCGGTGTGCTGATCGCGAGCACCGGCCTCACAGAAGGCTTCGCCTTGTGGGTTGCGGCGACGCCGTGGCACGGCGTGCGCTCGGCGGCCATGCTCGGCGTGTTCGCGCTCCTCGTACTCGTGCGCCAGGTCGTCTGGGTCATCTACCGGCGGCGCCTGAAGGGCGGCATCGTCAAGAAGGCCGATGAGGCACTGGGCGGCGCAGGGCGCTGGCTCATGAGCCTGGGAACGATCCTGCCACTCTTCATCCTCGTGCTGCTGTTGACAGCGCCGGCGCAGTGGCGTGTGGGGCCGTTCGAAGTTGCCGCCGGCGTGCTCGCCTGGGCCACCGGTGCGTGGATCAAATTCGTGCTCGTCACCCGCGCGGCCTTCAATCAGGGCTTCGCGCTCAAGCGTCTGCCGGTGCGCGGCGTGCGCGCCTGAGCCCGCATAGAAAGGAAACGCTGATGGGTTCCGTCACCCGGACCGTGATCGACGCACTTGCGAAAAGCGCCGACTTTCATGCGCCGCAGATCGAGACGATGCCGCGCGAGCAGCTCGCCGAACTGCAACTCGACCGCTTGCGGGCGACGGTGCGTCACGCGGCGGCGAACGTCACGCTGCACCGCGCCCGGTTGAATGCGGCCGGAGTGCATGCCGAAGATCTGCGCAGCATGGCCGACGTGCAGCGCCTGCCGTTCACGACCAAGGTCGATCTGCGCGACCACTATCCGTTCGGCATGTTCGCATTGCCGGTCGAGACGCTCTCGCGGCTGCACGCGTCATCGGGAACGACCGGCAAGGCGACGGTCGTCGGCTACAGCGCGGACGATCTCTCGACCTGGGCCGATCTGATGGCGCGCACGCTGCATTGCGCCGGCGCGCGGCGCGGCGACGTGATCCACAACGCCTACGGCTACGGACTCTTCACGGGCGGGCTTGGCACGCACTACGGCGCCGAGCGCCTTGGCGCAGTCGTCGTGCCGGTATCGGGCGGTTCGACCGAGCGCCAGATCTCGCTCATCACCGACTTCAAGGCGCGTGTTCTTTGCGCGACGCCGAGCTACGCGCTCGCGATCGCCGAACTCGCCGAACAGCAGGGCGTTGATTTGCGCAAGAGCTCGCTGCGTGTCGGTCTGTTCGGGGCCGAGCCGTGGAGCCAGGCGATGCGCGAGGAGATCGAGACGCGCATCGGTGTGCGCGCGATCGACAACTACGGCCTGTCCGAAGTGATGGGCCCAGGCGTCGCCGTCGAGTGCGAGCATCAGGACGGTCTGCATGGCTGGGAGGATCACTTCCTGTTCGAGGTCGTCGACCCCGAGACCGGCACCCCGCTGCCCGAAGGCGAAGCGGGCGAGCTCGTCATCACGACGCTCACCAAGCAGGCACTGCCGATGCTGCGCTACCGCACGCGCGACATCACGCGCATCACAACGGCGCGTTGCGCCTGCGGCCGTACGCACCTGCGCATGCTGCGCGTCGCCGGGCGTAGCGACGACATGCTGATCATCCGCGGCGTCAACGTCTATCCGTCGCAGATCGAGGCGGTGCTCGTCGGACGCCCCGGCATCGCGCCGCACTACCAACTCGTCGTCGAGCGCGCCGGGCATCTCGACGAAGTGACGATCGAAGTCGAGGCCGCGCCGGGTGTGCCGGCCGATGGCTACGCCGCGATCGCCGGCGACGTCAGACACCACGTCAAGTCGCTCGTCGGCATTACGACCACGGTGCGCGTCTTGCAACCGGGCGAAGTGCCCAGATCGCAGGGCAAGGCAGTCCGTGTGCGCGATCTACGCCCGAAGGGAGCCTGATATGTATTCGATGTCCCCGGTGGTTAGGGTCGTGGGTAATCCTTGATCCTGCCAATCCCGCCGCCGACGTTTGAGCAGTAGTCGCACGGGCACGACATGGTTGTCCTTGAGGGTCTTGGGGCCAAGCGTCACCGGATGAGTTCGTGGCAGTCGTCCGCACTGGCTGACTTAAGTTCAAGCGTTTTGGTATAGGTGGGTTTTATGATGGGTCAAAGACTAATATGTCTCAGAACCCTCATGAAATATAGGGTGTTGGTGGAGAGGAGGAGGATCGAACTCCCGACCTCTGCATTGCGAACGCAGCGCTCTCCCAGCTGAGCTACCCCCCCAACCAGTTCTAATTCTAGCGACGATGGGTCGCCAATGACAACCTACTCTTGTCCCGGTGACTGCCGCATCGAGGTTTTCCGGATTGGCGCAGGGTCGGATCGATAGTCGGTAGCGGCGTGACGTCGGAATGATGCGCCTCGCCACCGACGCGCATGCCTGGGCGCGCTACCATTGCCCGGCGTGGCCAGTCAGCCGGGGATGCAATCGTGGTCGCCCATGGTGACCACATCGAACGGGAGATATCCATGACAGAACGACACGACCCGCAATGGTTCGACAGCATGTACAACAACCGCGCGCTGGTGCCCGATTTCGCGCACCACTTGTCGACGTGGACGGTGCGCTCGATCGTGGCGCGGCAGTTGCCGGGTACCCATCTGGACATTCCCTATGGCCTGGGGGAGGGCGAAACACTCGATGTCTTTCGTCCGCGCGCGGAAGCCGACGGGGCTGCCGGCAAGGCGCCGGTGCTGGTTTTTCTGCACGGTGGTTACTGGCGTTCGCTCGACAAGTGCGATCACTCATTTGTGGCTCCGGCTTTCACCGATGCAGGCACCTGTGTCGTGATACCCAACTACGCCTTGTGTCCGGGCACCGATGAGCATCCAGTGACGGTTCCGCATATCGCGCTGCAGATGGTCAAGGCGCTGGTCTGGACCTGGCGCAACATCTCCCAATACGGCGGCGATGCGACGCGCATCACCGTGGTCGGGCATTCCGCTGGCGGGCATCTGGCCGCCATGATGCTGGCATGCGTGTGGAGGTCGGTTGCGGCCGATCTGCCGGACGATCTGGTCAAGAACGCTTTGTCGATTTCTGGCCTGTACGAGCTCGATGCGATCCGTCGGACACCGTTTCTGCAGGAATCGCTGCGTCTCACGCCTGACGACGCGGTCAAGGCCAGCCCGGCCTGGATGCCGAGGCCTGCCAACGGGGTGCTTCACAGCGTCTGTGGTGGCGACGAAAGTGCTGAATTCATGCGCCAGAACCGGCTGATCCAGCGCGCATGGGGACGCAAGACGGTGCCGCTCTGCGAGGCCTTGCCCGGACTGAACCACTTCAGTGTGCTGGGTAGTCTGGCCGAACCCGACAGCCGGTTGCACCATATGTGCAACGAGTTGCTCGGGCTCTGACACAGGCAGGCGTGTGGCACGGCGCGCAAGCCGGGCCAGCACCGTCACATCAGCAGGTGTTCGCCGGCGTTGTCGCCGCCCAGCGTGACGTAGTTGACCTTGCGGATGTCCATCAGCTTGCGACCGCCGGCGTAGCTGATCGAGCTCTGGATATCCTGCTCCATCTCGATCAGGGTCTCAGACAACTTGCCCTTGATCGGCTCGAGGATGCGCTTGCCTTCCACGTGTTTGTATTCGCCCTTGTTGAAGTCGCTGGCCGAGCCGTAATATTCCTTGAACAGGTAGCCGTCCACTTCTACCGTCTGGCCCGGGCTTTCCTCGTGGCCGGCGAGCATGGAGCCGATCATCACCATGCTGGCACCGAAACGGATGCTCTTGGCAATGTCGCCATGATCACGTATGCCGCCGTCGGCAATGATGGGTTTGGTGGCTACGCGGGCGCACCACTTGAGCGCCGACAGTTGCCAGCCACCGGTGCCAAAACCGGTCTTGAGTTTGGTGATGCAGACCTTGCCCGGGCCGATGCCCACCTTGGTCGCATCGGCGCCCCAATTCTCCAGGTCGATCACCGCTTCGGGCGTGCCGACGTTGCCGGCAATCACGAAGGCCGCCGGCAACTTGGCCTTGAGGCATTCGATCATGTTCTTCACACTGTCGGCGTGACCATGCGCGATGTCGATGGTGATGTAGTCCGGAGTCAGGCCGAGGGCGACCAACTGATCGACGGTGTCGTAGTCGGCCTGCTTCACGCCCAGCGAGATCGATGCGTACAAATCCCGCGTCTTCATGGACTTCACGAAGGCCACATTGTCCAGATCGAAGCGGTGCATCACGTAAAAATAGCCGCTTTGTGCCAGCCAGACGCAGATGGTCTCGTCGACAACGGTCTTCATATTGGCCGGGACCACCGGGATGCGAAAGCTGCGCCCGCCCAGTTCGGTGCTGGCGTCACATTCCGAGCGGCTTTCCACGCGGCACTTGCGCGGCAGCAGCAGAATGTTTTCGTAGTCAAATATTTCCATGATGGCTCCAAGCGAAGAGAGGCTGTTGCGGGGAACAGGTGAGCGCTTGGATAGCAGCCCGGTCAGGGTCGTGGCGTTTGAGCGCGCACAAAACAAAACCGGGCCACAAATGCTTGGGCCCGGTGCTTGAGTTTAGCAGCATCATTGCGGCCGTCGCGGTTCCTACAATTGCGCCATGGTTACTGATTCAAACCCTGCCGGCAAACTACTGGACCACCTCAACCCGGAGCAGCGCGCCGCGGTCACCTTGCCCGCCGAACACGCGCTGATCCTGGCGGGAGCTGGCTCGGGCAAGACGCGGGTGCTGACCACGCGCATCGCGTGGTTGCTGCAGACTGGTCAGGTCTCACCGGCCGGCGTGCTGGCGGTGACCTTTACCAACAAGGCCGCCAAGGAGATGATGACGCGGCTGACCAGCATGCTGCCGGTGAATGTGCGCGGCATGTGGATCGGCACCTTTCACGGCTTGTGCAACCGTTTTCTGCGCGCCCATTACCGGCTGGCCAATCTGCCGCAGGCGTTCCAGATTCTGGACACACAGGACCAGTTGTCGGCGATCAAGCGATTGATGAAGCAGTTTGGCATTGACGACGAGCGCTTCCCACCCAAGCAGACGCTGTGGTTCATCGCGGGCTGCAAGGAAGACGGGCTGCGTCCCAACATGGTCGACGCGCGTGATGCCGACACGCGCAAGAAGGTCGAAATCTATCAGCTCTACGAAGAGCAGTGCCAGCGTGAGGGTGTGGTCGATTTCGGTGAGCTGATGTTGCGCAGCTTCGAATTGCTGCGTGACAACGATCCGATCCGCGAGCACTATCAGCGGCGCTTTCGCCATATCCTGATCGACGAGTTCCAGGACACGAACAAGCTGCAATACGCCTGGATCAAGATGCTGGCTGGCTCGGGCGCCGGGGCAACGGTGGCGCAGGATGCGGACTTTCGTCCCAACGGCAGCGTGCTGGCGGTGGGCGACGACGATCAGAGCATTTATGCGTTCCGCGGTGCGCGGGTTGGCAACATGGCCGACTTCGTGCGCGAGTTCCGTGTCCAGCACCAGATCAAGCTCGAGCAGAACTACCGCAGCTACAGCAACATCCTGGACAGCGCCAATGCGCTGATCAGCCACAACGCCAAGCGACTGGGCAAGAACCTGCGCACCGACCAGGGGCCGGGCGAGCCGGTGCGCGTCTACGAGTCGCCGAGCGACTTTGCCGAAGCGCATTGGATGGTGGACGAGATGCGCCAGCTGGTGCGTGACGGTATCGACCACAAGGAGATCGCGGTGCTGTACCGCAGCAATGCGCAGAGCCGGGTCATCGAGACCGCCTTGTTCAATGCCGGTATGCCGTATCGGGTGTATGGTGGTCTGCGCTTTTTCGAGCGTGCCGAGATCAAGCATGCACTGGCCTATCTGCGCCTGCTCGAGAACCCTGGCGATGACACCAGCTTTCTGCGTGTGGTCAACTTCCCGCCGCGCGGAATCGGTGCGCGCAGCCTGGAGCAGTTGCAGGATGCGGCGCGCAGCTCCGGTAAGTCCCTGCACGATGCGACCAGTGCGGTGTCGGGCAAGGCCGGCGCCAATCTGAGCGCATTTGTCGCGCGTATCGACGTGTTGCGCGAGCAGACCCAGGGGCTGTCCTTGCGCGAGATCATCGAGCTGGTGCTCGAGCACAGCGACCTGATCACCCACTACCAGGGCGAACGTGAAGGCGCGGACCGGATCGAGAATCTGGAGGAACTGGTCAATGCGGCCGAAAGTTTTGTCACCCAGGAGGGTTTCGGGCGCGACGCCGTAGCCTTGCCGATCGACGAACTGGCGCCACCACCCGACGCCGAGACCGGCGAGACCTTGTCGCCGCTGGCTGCCTTCCTGACCCACGCCGCGCTCGAGTCGGGCGACAACCAGGCCCAGGCCGGCCAGGACGCAGTGCAGTTGATGACGGTGCACGCGAGCAAGGGGCTGGAATTCGATTGCGTCTTCATCGGGGGCTTGGAGGAAGGCCTGTTCCCGCACGAGAACTCGATGAGCGACCATGACGGCCTGGAGGAAGAGCGCCGCCTGATGTATGTGGCGATCACCCGCGCGCGTCAGCGCCTGTACCTTAGCCATTCTCAGACCCGTATGCTGCACGGGCAGACGCGCTACAACATGCGCAGCCGCTTCTTCGACGAGTTGCCCGAGTCTGCGCTCAAGTGGATTACGCCCAAGCGCAGCGGTTTTGGCGACTTCGCCGGCGCAACCAGCGGGGCCGGATCGTCTGGCTGGTCATCCGGTGGGATCAGTCGCGGCATTCCGTCACATCAGGCACAAGCACCCGTGGCGCGGGTATCGGAAGGCGGGCACGGACTGCGCGTGAAGATGAAGGTGTTTCACGCCAAGTTCGGCGAAGGCACGGTGTTGTTGTTGGAGGGCGCGGGCGACGACGCGCGCGCCCAGATCAATTTTCCGCGCCACGGCATCAAGTGGCTGGCCTTGTCGGTGGCCAAGCTCACACCAGTGCCCTGAGAGCGTGAGTGGCATTCGCTTGACTCTCACGCTCTGAGCGAGCACACGGTTGGCCGGCGCCACTCAGCGGCGTGGCATCTGCAGCGGATGCGGTAGAGTCTATTTCTTGTCCATGTAACCACGACCATCGCGTTGGCCTTTGCGGCCCGTGATCTGCCATGCGGTCCGCTCGCCAGCGAGTCTGGCCAGCACTTCCATTTCCTCGTCGGTATGGTTGATGGCATCGGTCGGTGTCAGCATGCGGCCGTCTCTAGGCTCGGTTTCGGCCCAGAAACTCTGGTGGTATTCAGACTGACTGGTCAGCGCGTCACCGTTGGCGCTGAGGTCGACCGTGCCGTAGCAGTTGCAAAAATAGCTGCGCCCGCGGTCCTTGGCCGAGACCTCGGTGTACACGCCGGTGCCGCGGATGCCGGCAGTCAGGGTGGGCGTGATCACCATGCGCCGCTCGCCCCGGCCCCAGACGCTGGCCACAGCGCCGGCGAACAGGCGCAGGATGCTCACGGCATTGATCGAATAGCCCCGTTCCACCGCCATCTGGGTGTTCTGCCGCACCTGAAACGCGGCATTGCCGACGACAAACACCAGTATCGCGCCCGGTCCGGTGGATAGCTGGTCGCCGCTCTGGATCGATTGCTGCGGCAGCAAACGCGCGCCGTTGAGCAGCACGTCCCCTTGCAGTTCGACGATATTGCTGCGCGACTGGGCCTGCGCGGCGGTGAATCCGCCAGTTGCGGTCCAGGCCGCAGCGGCCGCCAGAAAACTGCGGCGCTGGTGCCAGGACACCTCGTGGTCGGATCGGTCAAGCAAGTGGTGTTGGTTCATGGCTGTCCTCGGTGGTCTGGAAACAATCGCGGAAAGTGAAATAGGTGGAGGTCATGATCATCGCGGTGATCATCAGCGTGCCCGGCACGAACACCATGCCGGCGAGCGGCGGGCTGCCGATCGGCCCGGCCAGCAGGTAGACCACCTGGACCAACAATACCATCAAGCCCATCCAGGATAGTCCGAACAAGGTGAAGGCCCAGAAGTTGCGGAAACAGGCGATCAGGCTGAAGAACAGGCTTTTCATCGGCGGCACCTTGTGCCAGTGGACCAGGGCCGGCGCGTGCCAGAACATCAGTGACAGCGGCAATTGCAGCACCAGAAACGTGAACATGCCGGCCCACAACTCGGTATCGCGTGCGATATCGACCGGCGATGTGGTTCCTGCGATGTAGCCGCTGGCGAACTTGCCACCATCAACCAGGCTGGTGGCGCCGATGATCAGCCACAAGCCTGCGCCATACATGACACCCAGGATCAGCATCGCGCGCAGTTGCTGACGGCCGGCACGAAAGGCGCTGAGAAACACCATGGGCATCGGAAACTTTCCGGCCTCCGCTTCCTTGGTGGCCGCCATGAAACCCAGGGTGCATGCGGGCAGCAACGCCATGGTTAGTGCCAGTCCGACCACCGGTACCAGATTGGCCAGCGACATGATCGCCAGGAACATGAAGAAAAGGCCGGACAAGGCCAGCGGCTGGCGAAAAAAGGTGCGGATACCCAGACGGACCCACAGGACTCCGGTGCGGGCAGGGACGATATTGAGCTTCATGGTGTGATGGGCCAGCCTGAGATAGTGCGGTGGCTGGTATCCGCTGGCGCCGAAGGCGCCGGGTTCAATGGCCTATTGTCAGCGAAACGGCCATGCAGCTGGCGCGCGGGCTGAACACGGCACCGAGCCGGCCCATCAGCTGGCGCAAATCACCAATGGGTGCAGAACCCGGTGTTTCAGCAAGCGTTCAAATGGTTCGGGGTCGTGCGCCTTGAGCATCGAGGCTTCGCGTGGCAGGTGCAGGTCCCACAGGCGCGATATCCAAAAGCGCAGGGCTCCCGCCCGCGCCATGGCCGGCAGCAGTGTGCGTTCGGCGTTGCTGAGCGCTCGCACCTTGCCATAGGCCTGCAGCAGGCTGGCCGTGCGCGCCGGATCGGTGGCGCCGCTGGCGAGGTCGATGCACCAGTCGTTCACGCACACGGCGATATCGAACAACCAGCTGTCGACCCCGGCGAAGTAAAAATCGAAAAACCCGCTGAGCACCGGCGCTGCAGCGTCGTCGCCCGCGTCGGCGCCGGATACGAACAGCACGTTGTCGCGGAACAAGTCGCCGTGGATCGGGCCACGCGGCAGCGCCTTGTAGGCCGAGGATTGCGCCACGTGATTCTGAAAGGCAAGTTCACTTTTTAGCAACGCGGCCTGGGCTGGGTCTGCGAAGGGAAGCACCACCGGCACGGTCTCGTTCCACCAGGAAAGGCCGCGCAGGTTGGGTTGGCCGGGTTCGAAGTCGCGCGCAGCCAGGTGCATGCGCGCGAGCATGTCGCCGACGGCGGCACAATGCGCAACACCGGGGGCCAGCGCGCTCTTGCCCGGCAGCTTGTTGACCACGGTTGCCGGCTTGTCCATGAGTTGGTGCAGGTAGACGCCCTTGGCGTCCTGCGCCGGGTCGGGCACCGGGATGCCCCGACCGGCCAGGTGTTTCATCAGCGCCAGGTAGAACGGCAACTGCGCGAAGCTCAGACGTTCGAACAAGGTCAGCACGTACTCACCCTGGTCGGTGCTGACAAAGTAGTTGGTGTTTTCGATGCCGCCCGCGCACCCCTGCATGGCTTGCAGTTGCCCGAGTCCGAGACGATGGATCAGGTCGCCAGCCTCTGCCGGCGCGACCTCTGTGTAGACCGCCATGAATCAGTGCTGCGGGCTCAGAAGCCCAGTACCTTCCAGACCCGCGTGCCGCCCGTATTGCCGGTGCTGCCGCGCTCGCCGCGTGTCAGCTGGCTGTTGCTGCGCTCGGGGATCACATCGTAGGCGGGCATGCCGCCTTTGGGGGAAACCTGGATGCTCTGGGTTTCGCCGCCGACGCGCAATTCGTCGATGCGCGAGCCAGCGTCTTCGATATGGATGCGCTCGATACGCTGATCGGATCGCGGCGCCCCGGTCGGGGCAAGGGTTTCGGTGGCAGGTGTCTGGGCCATGGCCAGGCCGGAGGTGCCCATGGCCAAGGCCAACAGGGACGCGGTGACGGGATGGTGGAGGAGCATGGCGCGATTGTAGAACCACCGATCCGTTCGCACGGCAGGCAAAATGCACGCAAGCACCGCCGGAGCCATTCCAGGCGAAAGACATGGCGCCAATCAGCCGCAAGGAACCCCATGAGCGAGAAGCAAGCAACCATCGACATGCCCGCACAGACGCCCGACCCGTCGCGCCAACCCAGGCTGCTGCTGGTGGACGGATCGAGTTATCTGTACCGGGCTTTCCACGCCATGCCCGATCTGCGCGCAGTGCCGGACGACCCCGGCAGTGCGGCGACCGGTGCCATCCGCGGCATGATCAACATGATGCAGAGCCTGCGCAAGGAGGTGCCCGCCGACTATGCGGCCTGCGTGTTCGACGCCAAGGGGCCGACCTTTCGCGACGCGATCTACCCCGAGTACAAGGCGCAACGCAGCCCCATGCCCGACGACCTGCGCGCCCAGCTAGCGCCTATCCACGACGTTGTGCGCCTGCTCGGCTGGACCGTGCTCGATGTGCCGGGCGTCGAGGCCGACGACGTGATCGGCACGCTGGCCAGGATCGCCGCTGCGCAGGGCATCGAGGTCATTGTTTCCAGCGGCGACAAGGATCTGGCGCAACTCGTCGACGAGCACATCACCATCGTCGACACCATGAACGGCAAACGACGCGATCTGGCTGGCGTCGAAGCGGAGTTCGGTGTGCCTGCCCGGCTGATGGTCGACTATCAGACTCTGGTGGGCGACACGGTGGACAACGTGCCCGGCGTCGACAAGGTCGGCCCCAAGACCGCCGCCAAATGGTTGCAGGAATACGGCTCGCTGGACGCCCTGGTCGCCAATGCCGACGCCATCAAGGGCGTGGCGGGGCAGAACCTGCGCAAGGCGCTCGACTGGCTGCCTACCGGTCGCAGTCTGCTCACCGTGAAAACCGATTGCGATCTGGCCCAGTGGGTGGACGGCTTGCCGGCGCTCGATGCGATCACCATCGGTGCGCAGGACATGGACGGCTTGCGGCAGTTTTACGAAACCTACGGCTTCAAGGGACTGGTGCGCTCGCTCACCGAGGCAGCAAAGCCCGGCACCAAATCCGCCAAGGCAGCCGGCGAAAACGCCACGGACGCATCGCAGTCTGCCGATGCGCCGCCTGCGGCGGCGCGTACCACGACGGTGTCATACGAAACCATTCTCGAATGGGCTGCGCTTGATAGCTGGCTGGAGCGCCTGCGCGGCGCCGAACTGGCTGCGGTCGATACCGAAACCACCTCACTCGATGCCATGCGGGCCGAGATTGTGGGCGTGAGTTTCAGCATCAAGCCGGGCGAAGCGGCCTACGTGCCGGTGGCGCACAACTATCCCGGCGCGCCCGAACAACTGCCGCGCGACGAAGTGCTGGCGCGGCTCAAGCCCTGGCTGCAAGATGCGGCGTGTCGCAAGCTCGGTCAGCACGTCAAGTACGACCGCCATGTGTTTGCCAACCACGGCATCGAGGTGCAGGGTTATGTGCACGACACCATGCTGCAGAGTTACGTGCTCGAGGTGCACCGGCCGCATGGTCTGGCCAGCCTGGCCGAGCGCCATCTCGGGCGCAGCGGCATCAGTTTTGAGGACCTGTGTGGCAAGGGCGTGCACCAGATCGGCTTTGACCAGGTCGACATCGAGCGGGCCTCCGAGTATTCCTGTGAAGACTCCGACCAGACCCTGGACGTACATCAGGTGTTGTGGCCGCGCATTCAGGCCGACGAAAAGTTGTCTTTCATCTACCAGTTGGAGATGGATAGCAGCGAGGCCCTGTATCGGATCGAGCGCAATGGCGTGTTGATCGACGCACCGACACTGGCGGCGCAAAGTCACGCGCTGGGTCAGCGCATCATGCAGCTCGAGACCGAGGCGCATGAACTCGCCGGACAGCCGTTCAACCTGGGAAGCCCGAAACAGATTGGCGAGATTTTCTTCGGCAAGCTCGGCCTGCCGGTGATCAAGAAGACCGCCACGGGCGCACCGAGCACGGACGAGGAGGTGCTGGAGAAGCTGGCGGAAGACTTTCCGCTGCCGGCCAAGATCCTGGAACATCGTGGTCTGGCCAAGCTCAAGGGCACCTATACCGACAAGCTGGCACAACTCGCCTTGCCGCGTACCGGCCGCGTTCACACGCATTACGCGCAGGCGGTGGCGGTGACCGGCCGCCTGTCGAGCAACGACCCGAATCTGCAGAACATTCCGATCCGCACGGCCGAAGGGCGACGCGTGCGCGAGGCCTTCGTGGCACCGCGCGGCCATGTGATCGCCAGCGCCGACTACAGCCAGATCGAACTTCGCATCATGGCGCACATCAGCGAAGACGAGGCCCTGGTCAAGGCTTTCGCCGAAGGCATGGATGTGCACCGGGCCACGGCCGCCGAGGTGTTTGGCGTTACGCCCGAGCAGGTCAGCAGCGAGCAGCGGCGTTATGCCAAGGTCATCAACTTCGGTCTGATTTACGGCATGAGTGCGTTCGGGCTGGCGCGCAGCCTGTCGATCGACAATACCGCAGCCAAGAACTACATCGAGCGCTACTTTCAGCGTTATCCGGGCGTCAAGCGCTATATGGACGAAACCCGCGAGTCGGCGCGCGAAAACGGCTTTGTCGAGACCGTGTTCGGGCGCCGCCTGTACCTTCCCGAGATCCGCTCGCCGAACGGGCCGCGGCGCAGTGGCGCGGAGCGACAGGCCATCAACGCGCCGATGCAGGGAACCGCGGCCGATCTGATCAAGCTAAGCATGGTCAAGGTGCAGCAGGTGCTCGACGCCGAGGGCCGCGGCACGAAGATGATCATGCAGGTGCACGACGAACTGGTGTTCGAGGTACCCGAGGCCGAGGTCGAATGGCTGCGCAGCGAGATTCCGGCCCTGATGGCGTCGGTGGCGTCGCTGCGCGTACCCCTGCTGGCCGAGATAGGCGTGGGCGCCAATTGGGACCAGGCGCATTGAACCTAGAAACGGCAGTTGACCGCTTGCGTCTCGCTGGCAGCCCGCAGGCACACTGAACAACGAGGCCACGATGTGGTTCACCAGTATGGTGACAGCGCTACGCACCCGAGCGCACCCCGCTGAACGCGCCATGCGGCGTTGTTCGTCCTTGCGCACAGAAGTGCGCGGCGTCCTCTCGCCTTGCCTGGCACGCCCATCGGAGTACGCTCGGGCGCGTTCAACTGCCGTTTCTAGGTTGAAATCTGCGACACTTCCATGTCGGTTGACCGATCGGCTGCCGGCACCTGCAACGGGGGTGCGACGTTGTCGAACCCGACCGGACCCGCGAGCTGATCCGGGCGTCAACCCGATCCAGGTCCGTTCGGCCCGGACCTACCCATCAACGAGTTTTCATCTATGACCCTGGGCGCAATTCTGCTCGGTACCTTGGCCGCTGGCATCGGCAGTGTCTGGCTTGCGCGCTGTCCTGAGCTTTGGCGCGTTGGCGCGCTACACACAGCACATGCTCAGCATGGCCGCCGGCGCCTTGATGGCCACGGCGTTCATGCATCTGCTGCCTGAAGCGTTTGAGAGCGCTGTTCCTGTCGACCGGCTATTTTTGGTGTTGCTGGTCGGCCTGGTGTTCTTTTTCCTGCTCGACAAGGCCGAGTTGTGGCACCACGGCCATGAGCACCATCACCTTGGTTCCGACACAGGCCACGCCCATGGGCATGACGTGGCGCATGCCCATGACCACGGTACCGCCCACGACCACGGCGCAACGCCAATTGCACGTCCGGGCGGCAGTTGGGCGGTGCTGGCCGGCGATTCGGTCCATTGCTTTGGCGACGGGATTCTGATTGCTTCCGCCTTCATTGCCGACATGCGGCTCGGGCTGATCGCCGCCTTGGCCGTGCTGGTCCACGAGGTGCCCCATCACATGGGCGATCTGATCGTGCTGCGTGCGGGCTCCGACAGCCGGCATGCGGCGCTGGTCAAGGTGTCACTGGCCGGTGCCGTGACCATGCTCGGTGGCCTGGTCGGCTATGCGTTGGTAGAGCCGTTACACGATCTGCTGCCGTATTTTCTGGTGGTGGCCAGCAGCAGTTTCATCTACGTGGCGCTGGCCGACCTGATACCGCAACTGCAAACCCGGCTCAGCGCACGCCAGACCGCTGCCCAGATCGCCTGGCTATTGGGCGGAATGGCCCTGGTCAGCAGTGTCAGCAGCCTGGTCCACGGGCATTGATGGCGTAGCCGCAAGAGCCAGTGAGCGCCGGCTGCGCAATTCCCGCACTTGCCGGGTCAAAGGGTCGGTGAAACGGATGGCGCGTGCCAGCAATTGGAGCGGCGGGTCCGTGAGCGGCGTACCCTGGGGTGTCAGCACGGGGTAGATGCCATCGCCGACGATGGGAATGCCAAGTGCCGCCATGTGCACGCGCAACTGGTGCTGGTGACCGGTCACCGGGCGCAACTGGTAAAGCGCCAGCGGGCCCAGTCGGCGCAGCATTGCCACATGGGTGGTGCTGTTGGCTTCGCCCGGCGCTTCGCATTGCTGCAGAAAATGTGCTCCTTCCGTGATGCGGCTTTGCCGTATCAAAGGCAAGGTCAGATCGGCACGCCAGGGTGCCACGGCTTCGTAGGTCTTTTCAACCTGACGCGTGCGAAACAGCGCATGGTAGGCGTCGCGGCTGCGCGGCTGCAGCGAGAACATCACCAGTCCGGCGGTATCGCGGTCGATACGGTGAATCGGCGCAATGTCGTCCAGACCGAGCGCGCGTTTGAGACGCACCAGCACGGTTTCCTGCAGGTAGCGACCCGACGGCGTCACCGGCAGGAAGTGCGGTTTGTCGACCACCAGCAGGTGATCGTCCCGGTACAGCACGGTGGCCTCGAATGGGATCGGCGTTTCCACCTCGCAGTCGCGGTAATAGAAGATGCGCGTGTGGCCCCGGTAGGGCTGATTCGGGCCCACCGGTTCGCCTTGGTCGTCCAGCACCAGACCCTGGTCCATGCGCGCATGCCAGATCGCGCGGGGCTGGGCCGGAAAACGCTGCACCAGGAAATCCAGCACGGTGTCCCAGTTGCCCGCGGGCAGGCCGACACGACTGGGCCCCACTCCATTGCGCGTGGGCGGCGTGTGCTTGGCTGGCTTCGGGCGCATGGGCAATGCGGGCAGTTCCTGCCGCGTGTCGATCAGGCCCGGTGAAACACCAGATCCCAGACGCCGTGCCCGAGCCGCACGCCGCGCTGTTCGAATTTTGTCAGCGGCCGGTAGTGCGGGCGTGGCGCATAACCAGCCAGATCGGGATGGTCTTGCCGGTTGCGGTTGACCAGCAAAGGCTCGGCCTCCAGCACTTCGAGCATCTGCTCGGCGTAGGGCTGCCAGTCAGTGGCGCAATGCAGGTAGGCACCGGCCTTGAGCCGGCGCACCAGGCGTTGTACCAATGCCGGCTGGATCAGCCGACGCTTGTTGTGGCGCGTCTTGTGCCAGGGGTCGGGGAAAAAGATGTGCACGCCGTCCAGGCCGCGCGCCGGTTGTGCGGCATCCCAGATCGGCAGCATCTGGTCGATGACCTCGACGGCGTCATGCGCCAGGATGCGGATGTTGAGCAGATCATGTTCGCCGATGCGCTTGAGCAGGGCGCCGACTCCGGGCTCGTGCACCTCGCAGCACAGGAAATCGGTTTGCGCCAAGACCTGCGCGATATGGGCACTGGCCTCGCCCATGCCAAACCCGATCTCCAGCACCAGCGGCCGCGGCGCATCGGCTGCGCCGCCCTGTGCCAGCTGCGGGTAGAGCCGGGCCAACGGCTCCAGCGAGGGTTGGTAGTCGATCAGGTACTGCGGCCCCAGGTCCTGCAGCGCACGAGTCTGCCCGGCGGTAGTGCGGCCGGCGCGGCGCACGAAGCTGCGGATGGTCTTGGGATGGGCGACATCGGCCGGCGCACGGCCGCTGGCGGATTCGAGTGGGGGAGTCTTTGGCGCGGTTCACTGCCCCGGATTGTAGAGATCACGCCAGGCTGCGACCCAGAAGGCCAGCGCCTCACCAAGCGGCCCGGCGTGCGCCGGCAAGCCCAGCACGGCAGCGGCTGGGCCCAGCGCGCGCCAGAGGCCGGCGCGTGTCGACGGCCTGCGCGCCGTTTTGTTTGGACAGTTTCTGGCCGTCCTTGCCCAGCACCAGCGGCGTGTGCAGATAGCGCGGCGTGGGCAAGCCCAGCGCGCGCTGCAACAGAATCTGGCGCGCCGTGTTGTCGGCCAGATCGGCGCCGCGTACCACGTGGCTGACCTGTTGCGCCGCATCGTCGACAACCACCGCCAACTGGTAGGCGAACGGCCCGTCGGCGCGCTGCAGTACGAAATCACCGACCTCGGTTGCAACATCCTGCTCCATGCGGCCCAGGCACCGATCGGTCCAAAGCACCTGGGCGCCGCAGCTGTGGGCGTTTTGCGCCGGACCATGGTGATCGGCATGTGCCATTGCGGTGGCGTCGTCGCAAGCCGGCTGCGCAACGCGAAAGCGCCATGACAAGGCCGTCAAGCCATGCAAGCCGTCGCGGCAGGTACCCGGATAGATCCGCTCTCCATGGCGTGGCCGGGTTATGCCTCGTGCCTGCAGCGCGGTTTCGATGTCCTTGCGCGAGCAGCCGCAGGCGTAGGCGCGCCCTGCGTGCGTCAACTGCCTCAAGCGCCTGTGCATACAGTTCGTGCCGCTGCGTCTGGTAAACAGGCGCATCGTCAGGCACCAGCGTGCAGTCGTGAAGCTGGCGCAAAATGGTCTCGACCGCGCCATCCTGGCAACGCGTCGTGTCCAGATCTTCGATGCGCACCAGCCAACGTCCAGCGCTGCCGCCGTTCCATGCGCGCGCATCCAGCCAGCTGGCAAGTGCTGCCACCATGCGACCCGGCATGCAGCGGGCCGGTGGGGGAAGGGGCGAAGCGACCGACATACCCGTCTGACGCCAGTTCGGACATGGCGGCTATCGATCGATTGGCGGCCCTTAGACCGCTGCCAGGGCCATTTCCAGGCCGGACACGAAGGCGTCCTCGACCCGGTGTCCGATACACCAGTCACCACATACACCCAGGGCGGTCGTGGCGTTCCAGAGGTGGCTCTGTCCCAGCGGCTGTTCGGTCTTGGCGTAGAGCCAGCGGTGCACCTGGGCATGTGCGGGCTCGGCGCGGATGCCGGTGACTTCGGCGAAGGCGCGTTGCAGCTTGGCCTGGACCCGCGCCGGCTCGTCGTGCAGGTGCTCGCGCGACCAGTCGGCGCTGGCTTGCACCGTCCATCGCTCGACCGCCGCGCGCTGTGGTTTGGACGACTCGCGTGCCAGCCAGGCAATACGGTGGTGCGTGCTGCGCGCGGCGTTCCATTGCGGTCCCAGGGTGCTGAGCCCGGGTTGCATCGCCTGCGGAAACGCCAGCATCAGCGTCCAGCACGGTGCGACCCGCACCGCGGCTATGCGTGTCAGCCAGTCGATGGCCTGGTCGGAGTTTTCCAGCAATTCGTGCGCCTGATGCGCGGGCAGTGCCAGCACCACCGCATCAAATCCGCCGACCGTATGGCGCTCATGCTGATTGCCGACGTCCGGCCCGACCGCATGCAAGGTCCAGGGCGACTTTTCATCGGCCCGGCGTTCGATGCGTGTGACCCGGTTCAGGGTGCGCACCATGGCGTGCTCGAGCAGCGGTTGCGCCCAATGCCGGGGCAGATCGTTCATGCCCGGTGCCGCAACCCAATGGGCCTCCTGGGCGGGCAGGCCGGCAGCCACCGTGCGGCCATGCGCGTCGAGGACCCTGACGGTGTTGGCACTCCAGGGCTTGCAGACTCCGGGTACGGTCTTCAGCGCGAGCTCGAAGCGGGGGTCGCGCACGGTGAAGTACTGTGCGCCATGGTCAAAACCTCCGAACGGACTGTCCTTCGTGGCCAAGCGGCCGCCGACGCGAGCGCTCTTGTCGAACACCGTGACCCGGTGGCCGGCCTGTACCAGCGTACGTGCGCAGCTCAGGCCTGCGATACCGGCACCGATGACAGCGAAGTGGCGCGCTTGGGGCATGTGGGAGTCTCCGTTGGGTGTTAGGGGTTGACTGTACACGGCCGGACGCCCCGAATGGCGTGGCGCGCGCGTCAAGACGCCAGAGCGCACGCCCATGCTCTTGGCGTGGCCTGTCTGTGCAGACCGGGTACGCTCGTCACCCAGGCAATTGAACCTAGAAACGGCAGTTGAACGCGCCCGAGCGTACTCCGATGGGCGTGCCAGGCAAGGCGAGAGGACGCCGCGCACTTCTGTGCGCAAGGACGAACAACGCCGCATGGCGCGTTCAGCGGGGTGCGCTCGGGTGCGTAGCGCTGTCACCATACTGGTGAACCACATCGTGGCCTCGTTGTTCAGTGTGCCTGCGGGCTGCCAGCGAGACGCAAGCGGTCAACTGCCGTTTCTAGGTTGAACTAAAGGACAGGAATTCATGAGCGAGATCATTGTGGTTTTTCATTCGGGTTACGGTCACACACTGCGCATGGCCCAGGCGGTGGCGCAAGGGGCCGACGCGCAGTTGCTGGCCATCGACGCCGACGGCAACCTGCCCGAAGGGGGCTGGGACAGCCTGGCCCAGGCCAAGGCCATCATCTTTGGCTCGCCCACCTACATGGGCAATGTGAGCTGGCAGTTCAAGAAGTTCGCCGATGCGTCCAGCAAGCCCTGGTACGCGCAGGCCTGGAAAGACAAACTGGCCGCCGGTTTCACCAACAGCGCGGGTCTGAACGGCGACAAACTGTCCACGCTGCACGCTCTGTTCACACTGGCCATGCAGCACGGCATGTTGTGGGTCAGTCAGGGTCTGATGCCGGCCAATACCAAGGCCAGTACGCGTCAGGACATCAACAATCTGGTGTCGTACAGTGGCGCGATGGCGCAGTCGCCGTCCGATGGTAGCGCTGCCGACATGTCGGATGGCGATCTCGAAACCGCGCGGCTATTCGGACAGAGGGTAGCTGCGCAGGTAGCCCGGATCCAGGGTTGACCTGCAGCTGGGGGCTCCTGGTAAGCGTGCAGTAGCGGGTCCGGAGCCGGCCACGCGCAGCTGAACCGGCAAGGGTCAACGCGTATCCGGGTCGAGGCCAGCGGTTTCGATACAGCTCTCTAGCCGCGTTTTCCATCCGGCCACCAGCGAAGGATCCGAAGCGCCCGGGTACATCCGGCCAGGCGCAAACAGCGCGTAGGTCTCCCCGCTGCGCAGCTGCAACTGCAGAAAATACTGCAATACCTGATGCGATCGCGTTTGCAGGTAGGCGACCTGCACTTGGCTGATTTCGGAGAACGCGATGGTGCGCAGCCGGTCGCCAACGAGCCGGCGGTCGTGTACCGTAAGCACGCGTTTGCGCGGATCGATTACAACGCTTTGGCGCCCAGCCACCGCGAGGCTGGCGCCACCGATCAGCGTCAGCACCACGCCGAGCAGGAAGCCGGCCTGGCGGCTCGAGCCCGATGCGCCGAAGTCATGCAGGCTCAAGACCAGCACCAGGCCGATTGCCAGACATGCCAGCGACAGTGCGCTCTGGCGCCGGCCGTCGCTGCTCGATTCCCACAATTCCATAATCGTCGCTAGCCTGGTTCAACCTAGAAACGGCAGTTGACCGCTTGCGTCTCGCTGGCAGCCCGCAGGCACACTGAACAACGAGGCCACGATGTGGTTCACCAGTATGGTGACAGCGCTACGCACCCGAGCGCACCCCGCTGAACGCGCCATGCGGCGTTGTTCGTCCTTGCGCACAGAAGTGCGCGGCGTCCTCTCGCCTTGCCTGGCACGCCCATCGGAGTACGCTCGGGCGCGTTCAACTGCCGTTTCTAGGTTCAATTCTGTTGAAGGCGAATCGCGATCAGAGCGTGATGCGCTTGCGCTCAGGATCGTACAGCGGTCGTGTGTGGCGCACCACGGCGACGCGCTCGCCCATGGTTTCCATTTCGTAGTCGGTGTGCAGAGCATACTCGGCCGGCAGGTAGGCGCACAGGATATTGCGGCCGACCGTGTAGCCATAGCTGGCGCTTCTGACCGTCCCCAACACGCGACCTTCGAGCAAGATGACCTCACCGCCAAACAGCTGCAACGCGCCGGGTGCGGTGAACCAGCACAGGCGTCGCCCAGGCCCCTGTTTGCGCAGGTGCTCCAATGCCTCGCGTGCGAGGAATTCCCCTGCCTTGTCTGGCGCCACGCAAAAACCCAGACCCGCTTCGTAGGGGCTGTAGTCGGGCGTGATATCGGCGCCCCAGGCCAGATAGTGCTTTTCCATGCGCAAGCTGGCGATCGCACGATAACCCACGTCGCGCAGACCCAGATCGGCGCCGGCGCTCGAACAGCCGCTCATACAGGTCCAGCGCGTATTCGCTTGGCACGTGCAATTCCCAGCCGAGCTCTCCGACGTAGGTCACGCGCAGCGCCAGCACCGGCGCGAAACCGAGATCGAGTTCCTGCGCGCTCATGTAGGGGAAATCCGCGTTCTCGAGCGGCGCATCGCACAGGCGTGAGAGCAATTCGCGCGCGCGCGGGCCGCACAGGTTGAGCACGGCCTTGCCCGACGTATGGTCGATCAGCTGCACGCTGCCATCGGTCGGAAAGTGGCGCTCAAGAACCGAGCGGTCGCGCACGCCCAGGGCGCTACCGGTGACGAAATAGAAACGTTCTTCGGCCAGCCTGGTCACCGTGACATCGGCTTCGATGCCGCCGCGCGCATTGAGCAACTGGGTGTAGGTGATCGCGCCGACCGGTCGGTCCATGTCGTTGCCGGCCAGTTTCTGCAGCAGCGCCAGTGCGCCAGGGCCGCGCAACTCGAACTTGCTGAACGAACTCATGTCGATCAGCGCCACCGCCTCGCGCACCGCGCGATGCTCGTTGCCGATGATCGCGAACTCCGGTCCACGCTCGAATCCCGGGCGTGTCCTTGGCCGGCACGCCGGCAGGCGCGAACCAGTTCGGGCGCTCCCATGCGAACTTGTTGCCGAACACCGCACCCTTGTCCAGCAGCACACGGTGCAGCGGACTGCGCCGTGCGTTGCGTGCGGATGCGATTTCGAGGTGGGGGTAGGCGATATCGTAGTAGCGCGCGTAGCTTTCGATCGCGCGCTCGTACATGATATTGCTTGACCACATGGGGCTGGCCGAAGCGGCGCACATCGAACGGCCAAAGGTCCATGCCCGGGTCGCCGTCGATGATCCAGTTGGCCATCACCGAACCCGCACCGCCGGACGCCGCAATGCCCGAGGTAAAGCCGCAGCACAGGTAGAAATTGTCGAGCTCGGGGCTCAGGCCGATGATGGGCTCTCCGTCGGCGGTGATCGGAATCGGCCCGTTGACCATCGTGCGCACGCCGACCTCGTCGAGATAGGGAATGCGTTTCGCGGCATCGACGCCGTACTCCGCGAAACGGTCGAAATCGGGCTGCAGCAACTCCGGGCCGAAGTTCTTTGCGATGCCGCGCTGACCGAACGGTAGCGTGCGATTCTCCCAGCCGCCCACGCACAATGCACCGGGTTCGGGTTTGACGTAAAAGCGTGCGTCGGGATCGCGCAGCGTGGGCAGATCTGACGGTATGCGGTCGCTTTTTTCGGTGACCAGGTACTGGTGCTCCAGCGCGCACACCGGCACCCGGGTCCCGGTCATGGCCGCGACCTCGCCGCCCCACATGCCGGCCGCGTTGACGACGCAGTCGGCCTCGATGGTGCCGCAGTCGGTGACGACGCCGGTGACGCGGCGGCCGCTCTTGAGCAGACGCGTGACCAGCACGTTCTGGATGATCTTCACGCCGTGTGCGCGGGCTCCGGCTGCATAGGCATTGGTCAGGCTGGTCGGGTCGACATAGCCGTCGGATGCGATCCAGGCCGCGCCGAGCAGACCAGCGGTCTCGATCAGCGGAAACAGATCGCGCGCCTGTTTTGGCGAGATCAGCTCGACGTCCAGTCCGAAGCCCCGGCCCATGGTTGCCGCGCGCTTGAGCTCGGTCCAGCGGTCCTGGGAAGCCGCCAGACGCAGGCTGCCGACCATGCGCCAGCCGGTCGCCTGACCGGTTTCCTGCTCCAACGATCCGTAGAGCTGCGCGCCATAGCGCATCAGCCGGGTCAGATTGCTGCTGCTGCGCAACTGGCCGACCAGACCGGCAGCGTGCCAGGTGCTGCCGTGTGTCAGCTGCAGCCGTTCGAGAACCACGACATCGGTCCAGCCGCGCTTGGCCAGGTGATAGGCCACGCTGCAGCCGATGACGCCGCCACCGATCACCACGACGCGTGCACGGGAGGGAAGCTTGGAGTCCATTGGATTGGTCCTCGTCAATTGGTCGATGCCATGGTGCGGCGGCGATTGACGCGGCGCGCGCGCAGCGCCGTCGGCGCGGCCAGTTTGCGCTCCCATCCCTCGGGGAACGAAAGAGTCGCCGCGCACAAGGCCCTCGAAAGCCGCATGGATGCGTGCATCGACCGCGCTGTCCAGTGCCGCGGCGTTCGGCGTGGACAGGATGTCCAGCGCCTTGTCCATCGCCCGCTGGTGAATCGTCGAGGCACCTTCCTGGGCCCATTGCTCACGCGCCTTGCGATCGGCGAGTTGTGGCATGTAGGTTGCCGTCGTCATGCGTGCCAGAGTCTGGGCATTGCCGGCGAACATGCCGGCCGGACCCGCCTGCCTGATCTCGTCGAAGCCCAGCGCCTCGTGCGAAAAGCCGAAGCCCTTGCGCACATGCTTGACCATCTGCGCGATCTCGTCGTCGATGACCAGCTGGCCGAAATCGAAGGACATCAGCGCGTCAAGCAGGCCCCCCATGACGATGAAGTCGACCCCGGCGAGTGCCCCCATCAGTGGCGACATGCCTTTCTCGAAGCCTGACTGCGCATCGCTGAGCTTGGCGTTGGTCAGCCCGAGGTAGCCGCCCGAGGGAACGTTGTAGAACCGCGCCATCTGGCACACCGCGGCGTTCATCATGCCGATCTCGATCGCGCCGGACGCATAGGCGCCGCTGCGCATGTCGGCGAAGACCGGCAGGAAGTTGTAGATCTGCGCCGTTCCCGGCTTGGACATCTGGGCCAGCACCGCCGCGGCCAGCCATTCGGCGTTCATCAGGGTCAGCATGCCGGCAAGCGAAAAGGGTGTCGACAGCCCGCCCATGGGCGCGATGGTGCCGTAGGCGGTGATGTCGTTCTCGGCGAAGTACATCAGCATCTCGGTGCTGTCGAAATCCATGGTCAGCGGCGAGACGATGGCGCAATAGCCGAAATTGATGAATGGCCGCGCCCGGTAGGCCTCCTTGGACCCGGCGATCAACTCGCCGAGCTGGATCATCTGTTCGGCCTCGCGCCGGTCCATGACCGAGGTTCGTACCGGTTTGAGGCAGTTCTTCAGCGCCGGATAGAAGCGCGACAGGCTGAACTGCCCGGCGGGCGCGTCGTCGGCCAGCGTAGAGATCGAGAAAACATCGAAACCCGGCAATTCGTTCACCAGATGCGCGATGCGGGCGATATCGTCGGATCGGGCGCGCCGGGTCATGCCGGTGGCCGGATCGATGATGTCGGGCGCCGAACTGGCGGTCGCGACCACCGGCGACTGGCGCGGGAAGGTCACGTCAAAGCGCGCATCCCGCCCGCGCAGCGTGATGCGTCGGCGGCACCATGGCGAGGTAGTGTTCGACCAGCTTGCGCGGGCAGTCGCGTCAGCCCGGTGTCGAAGTCGACCGTCGCGCCATGCTCGGCAAAACGCCGCTGCGCCTTTTCGTTGCGCACGACCAGACCCACTTCCCCGAGGATTTCCAGCGAGGCTTCGTGAACCTGGCGCACCTGTTTGTCGTCGAGAAAGCTGAAGTACTGCATGGGGCGGCCTTTGGTAATAAGCGGCTGGCGGACATCCCGAGGCTGACCACTTGAGCCGGCAAATAGTGAAGCCGCCATTGTTTTCGCCTCCAGTGGTCGCCTTCATGACCCAGATCATCTTGCTGTTATCGAAGCCTGGTAGCGCCGGGCCTGCGCCAGCGAGCGGTTGTACCTCCTGTTCTGGTCGGTTGTTGCGGCGCGCAGCAGGCAGGGCCTCGGAGCGACCTCGAGCCTGGCCATGCGCTTGATATCCAGAGCCGGTCGGACGCGCGAAAACTACAATCGGGCGATGTTTGTTCACCTGCGCCTGCACACCGAGTTCTCCGTCGTCGACGGCACCAACCGCATCGACGACACCGTGGCCGCGGCCGCGGCCGATGGCCAGCCAGCACTGGCCATCACCGACCTCAGCAATCTGTTTGGCGCCATCAAGTTCTACAAGGCCGCACGTGGCGCCGGCGTCAAGCCGCTCATCGGTGCGGAGATCCTGCTCGATGGCCTGGGCGCGGATGCTGCAGCCCAGTCCCGCATGGTGTTGCTGGTGCAAAACAGCGCCGGATACCTGAACCTGTGCGAATTGCTGGCGCGCGCCCACACCCAGAACACCGGTCGCAGCCAGCCGGTGGTGAAATGGGCCTGGCTCGAAGAGCTGGCCGAAGGCCTGATCGCCTTGTCGGGCGCCCAGGCCGGCGCCATCGGACAGGCCTTGCTGCAAGGCGATACGTCGCGCGCGCATGGGACGGCCTTGCAACTGGCGGCGCTGTTTCCGCATCGTTTCTATCTGGAATTGCAGCGCGCGGGTCGGCCGGACGACGCACGCCACGTGACGGCGGCCGTGCAACTGGCCGCGCATCTGCAGCTGCCAGTGGTGGCGACGCATCCGGTGCAGTTCACCCAGCGTCGACGACTACGAGGCGCACGAGGCGCGTGTATGCATCTGCCGACGGCGAGATCCTGGGCAATCCGCGCCGTGTGCGGCGCTTCACGCGCGAGCAGTACTTCAAGTCGGCGGCGCAGATGCAGCAGCTGTTTGCCGATCTGCCGTCGGCGCTGGCCAACACGCTGGAGATCGCGCGGCGCTGCAGCCTGTCGCTGGTGCTGGGCAAGCCGCATTTGCCGGACTTCCCGATCCCGCTGGTCGATGGCCGGCAGATGGAGCCGGAAGAGTATTTCCGCCACGTGTCGCATCAGGGCCTGCAAGTGCGGCTGGCGCACCTGTATCCGGACGCGGCGGAGCGCGAGCAGCAGCAGCGCGCGTTATGTCGAGCGGCTGGAGTTCGAGATGAACACCATCGTGAAGATGGGTTTTCCCGGGCTACTTCCTGATCGTGGGCGACTTCATCAACTGGGCCAAGAACAACGGCTGCCCGGTCGGACCGGGCCGGGGTTCCGGCGCGGGCTCGCTGGTGGCCTATGCGCAGGGCATCACCGACCTCGATCCGCTGCGCTACAACCTGCTGTTCGAGCGTTTCCTGAACCCGGAGCGGGTCTCGATGCCCGACTTCGACATCGACTTCTGCCAGGCCAACCGCGACCGCGTCATCGACTACGTCAAGCACAAGTACGGCAAGAATGCCGTGAGCCAGATCGCCACCTTCGGCACCATGGCCGCGCGCGCCGCGATCCGCGACGTGGGCCGGGTGCTGGACATGAGCTACACCTTTTGCGATGGCATCAGCAAGCTGATACCGAACAAGCCCGGAACCCATATCACGATCGATGGCGCGATCAAGGCCGAACCCATCCTGGCCGAGCGGCTGGAGCAAGGAAGAAGACGTGCGCACGCTGCTGGCGCTGGCGCAAAAGCTCGAGGGCATGACGCGCAACGTCGGCATGCATGCGGGCGGCGTGCTGATCGCGCCGGGCAAGCTGACCGACTTCTGCCCGCTGTACCAGCAGCCTGGCAGCGATTCGGCGGTCAGCCAGTACGACAAGGACGACGTGGAGGCGATCGGCCTGGTCAAGTTCGACTTTCTGGGCCTGGCGACGCTGACCATTCTGGAGATCGCCAAGGAGCTCATCCGCAGCGCGCCACAAGGGCCAGGAGAACTTTGCCTTCGAGAACCTGCCGCTCGACGATGCCCGGGTCTACAAGCTGTTTGCCGATGGCCTGACCGAAGCCGTGTTCCAGTTCGAATCGCGCGGCATGCAGGGCATGCTGCGCGACGCCAAGCCGACCCGGCTGGAAGACCTGATCGCGCTCAACGCCCTGTACCGGCCCGGCCCGATGGACCTGATTCCGTCATTCGTGGCGCGCAAGCACGGGCGCGAGGTGGTCGAGTACCCGCACCCGCTGGTGGCCAGCATGCTGTCCGAGACCTACGGCATCATGGTCTACCAGGAGCAGGTGATGCAGACCGCGCAGATCCTGGGTGGCTATTCGCTGGGCGGCGCCGACATGCTGCGCCGGGCCATGGGCAAGAAGAAGCCCGAGGAGATGGCCGAGCAGCGTCAGATCTTCCGCGACGGCGCGGCGAAGAACAACATCGACCAGGACAAGGCCGACGAGGTGTTCGACCTGATGGAGAAGTTCGCCGGCTACGGCTTCAACAAGTCGCACGCCGCCGCCTACTCGCTGCTGGCCTATCACACCGGCTGGCTCAAGGTGCATTACACGGCCGAGTTCTTCTGCGCCAACATGACGGTGGAGATGGACAACACCGACAAGCTGCGCCTGTTGTTCGAGGATGCGATCAAGATGGGCATGGCGTTCGAGGCGCCGGACGTCAACCGTGGCCGTCTACCGCTTCGAGCCGGTGTCGGACAAGGTGATCCGCTACGGCCTGGGCGCCATCAAGGGTACCGGTCAGCTGGCGATCGAGGCGCATGGTGGCGGCGCGCGAGGCCGGTGGCCCGTTCACCAGCCTGTTCGATTTCTGCGCGCGCGTGGACCGCACCCGCCTCAACAAGCGCTGCCTGGAAGCGCTGATCAAGGCCGGTGCATTCGACAACCTGCAGCGCAACCGCGCATCGCTGATCGCCTCCATCGACCTGGCGTTCGAATTCGCCAATACCAGCGAGGCCAATGCCAACCAGGGTGGCCTGTTCGACATGGGCGGACGACGACCATGGATCGAGTTCGCAGGAGCCCGACCTGGTCGACGTCCTGCCATGGGGCGTCAAGGAGCAACTGACGCAGGAAAAGACGGCCATCGGTTTTTACCTGTCGGGCCATCTGTTCGACGAAGTGGCGCTCGAGGTGCGGCGTTTTGCCAAGCGCCAGATCGACGACCTGATCGACACGCGCGAGCCGCAGTTGCTGGCCGGCATCGTCAGTGACCTGCGTGTCATCAATGGCCAGCGCGGCAAGCTGGCCTTGTTCAAGCTCGACGACAAGTCGGGCGTGATCGAGGCGCGCGCCGATGAGGCCTTGATCAACGCGCACCGCGATCTGCTCAAGGACGACCAGCTGATCATCGTCATGGGCAAGGTGCAGCCCGATCGTTTCAGCGGCGGCATGCAGCTCACCGTCAACCAGATCTGGGACCTGGACCAGGCGCGCTGCCGCTTTGGCAAGTTTCTGCGCGTGCCTGTCAATGGCCAAGCGCCCGACGTGGCGCTTGCTGTTGCAGGAGTTCCCGGCGCGCACCGAGCAGGGCGAGCATGGCGAGATCGTGCGCGGACTCAGTGTGCGGCTGATGTTGACGCGCCGCAGTGTCGACGGCGGCGCGAGTGCCGAGTTGCAGTTGTCCGACGCGATGCGGTTTTATCCCACCGATGAGGCCTTGGCGCAATGGCGTGCCCAGTCGGATCAGGGGCAGGCGGTGATCGTCTACGAGTGAGTGGGGTGTTCGTTTCGCCGGGGGTCGATTGAGGCCACGTTGCCCACACCCATGAAGCATTCGTGCCAGGCTTATCGCGTTGCAGCCGATTGTCAGTCGCGACGCCGGAAATTGATCTCCAGCAGTGGCGGCACGGTGCCGTCGGTATCGCGCGGCAGTACCGCCGTCTTGTCGATGGCCTTGAGCACCGCGTCGTCCCAGGCCTTGTTGCCGCTGCCCTTGAGCATCTTGCGCCCGACGATGGTGCCGTCCGGCGCGGTGCGGACCTCGACCAGTGCCACCGGGTTGTCGCGTGTATCGTCGATGAACACGATGTTGGGCTTGACGATGGCGCTGACGCGACCGCCATAGCTGCCTGACGGCCCGCTGGCGCGTTGCGCCGTCCCAGCCGACGCCGCGCCGCCCGTGGCGCCAGCCAGACCGGCCATGCGCTGCAGATTGTCCTTGCGCAATATCTCCCGTTTGATCGATTCCTGCTTCTCCAGCGCGGCCTGTTGCTGTGCCTTGAGTGCATCTTGCTTGGCCTTCAACGCGAGCGCGCGCTTCTTTTCATCCTCTTCGCGCCGTTTGGCCTCTTGCGCTTGCGCCTTTTTCTCCTGCGCCAGCTTCAAGTCCTGCTGGCGCTTTTTCTCCAGCGCGAGCTTTTTTTCCTGTTCGAGCTTGTCCTTGGCCAGCTTTTCCTGCGCCAGCTTCTTCCAGCTTGCGCCAGTCGCTTCTCCTGCTCCAACTGCCGCTGCTTCTCGCGCTCCAGTGCGATGTCGGCGTCGGGCGTCTTGAGCACAGGCGCCGGCGGTGGCGGGGGTGACTACCGGTGTCGGTGCCGGGGGAGGCGGGGGCGCGGCCTCGACCAGTTTGGGAGCGGCCGCCTTGGGGATGGCCGACCACAATTCGGCCTCGACCGTGGTGGCCGGCGCATCGCGTTTCCACTGCACGCCCAGGGTCAGGGCCGCTACCAGCACCAGGTGCGCAACAATCGCCAGCGCGAACGCGCGTCCCAGGCCTCTGGCCTTGGGCGGCGCAAAATCGAGCCAGTCTGCGGTCGCGTTCATGGCAGTTTCAACTCATGGGCTGGCCAGTTGCACCGACAGCCCGACCCGACCTATGCCGCCTCGCTGCAAGCTGTCCATGACCTGGACCACCACTTCATAGCGCACGTTGCGGTCGGCACTGATGACCACGGCCGGATCGGTCTTGCCCTGCTGCGCCTGGCGCACGGCGTCGGCGATCTCGCGCAGCCCCAGTTGCATGGTCTTGTCCTCGTTCTTCAGATTGAGCAGGCCATCCTTGTCGATGACGATCTGCAGCACCTGATCGGGTTGCCGCGCCGCCTTGCCGATGCTGGGCAGGTCGATCACGCTGGGTGTGATCAATGGTGCGGTCACCATGAAGATGATCAACAGCACCAGCATGACGTCGATGAACGGCACCATGTTGATTTCGTTGATGGTGCGCCGGCCGCGGCCGCGCTGCATGGTCGATGGCATGCCGGACCTCCGAGTCTCAGTGTCCGGACGCCGATTGCGCGCCCACGTTGCGGTGCAGGATATTGGAGAACTCCTCCATGAAGGTCTCCAGCCGGATCGCGATGCGGTCGATGTCGCGCGCAAAGCGGTTGTAGGCCACCACCGCCGGAATCGCCGCAAACAGGCCGATGGCGGTGGCCACCAGCGCCTCGGCGATGCCGGGCGCCACCGTGGCCAGCGTCACCGTCTGCATGTTGGCCAGGCCGGTGAATGCGTGCATGATGCCCCACACCGTGCCGAACAGGCCGACATAGGGCGACACCGATCCGACCGACGCCAGAAAGGACAGGTTGGATTCGGCCTCGTCCATCTCGCGCTGGAAGCTGGCCCGCATGGCGCGCCGTGCGCCGTCCATCAGGCTGGCGGTATCGGTGATGCGGCGCTCGCGCAGCTTCTGGTACTCGCGCATGCCGCTGGCAAAGATGCGCTCCATCGGGCCGGACAGGCGCGCGTTCTGGGCGGCGGCGGCAAACAAGTCGTTCAGGCTGGTGCCCGACCAGAAATCGCGCTCGAACGACTCATTGAGCGCCTTGACGCGGATCAGCGCAAACATCTTGCGGAAAATCGCGGCCCAGCTGGCGACGGAGACCACCAGCAGCAGCAGCATGACGAGTTGCACCACCACGCTGGCTCCGAGCACCAGATGCAGGATCGACATGTCTTGGTTCATGAGAGGGCTTTCACGATCGAGGAAGGAATTCTTGCGGGTTTGAAACTGTGGCTGTCGACCCAGCCGATGCGGATCGTCGCGTCGCACAACACGTCGCCGTCGGCATGCGGGCCACGCCGGGCCTGCTGCCCGATTGTCATGCAGACGCGCCCGCCTTCCTGCATCCAGGTGGTAACCAGGAGTTGGTCGTCGAGCCGGGCTGGCCGGTGGAATTTCAGGGTGGCGTCGGTTACGACAAACATGCCGCCCGCCGAGTCGCGCAATGCTTGCTGCTCAAACCCGGCAGCGCGCAGCCATTCGGTGCGCGCGCGTTCGAAAAATTTCAGGTAGTTGGCATAGAACACCACGCCGCCGGCGTCGGTGTCCTCCCAGTACACGCGTACCGGCCAGGCGAAAACCCGGGGCGCATCGGCGCCGTCTGTACCCCCGCCTTGGCTCGTGTCCTGCGTCATCCCAGCAAGGCCTGCAGGCGCGCAACCGCCGTCTGCAGCTGCGCCATCGAACTGGCGCTGGAAAAACGGATGAAGCGCCCGGTCTCGGCCTGACCGAAGTCGCGTCCGGGCGTGACCGCCACATGGGCCTGCTCCATCAGTGCGAATGCCAGCTCCCAGCTGTCGGCGACGCCGAGGCGGGCGCAGGCCTGGCTGCAGTCGGCCCAGGCGTAGAAGGCGCCGTCGGGCATCACCGGTACCTGCAGGCCGATCGCATTGAGCGCCGGCACCAGGTAGTCGCGGCGCTGGCGAAACGCCTCGCGCCGGCGCTCGTACTCGGCGATGCTGTCGTCCTCGAAACAGGCCAGCGCGGCATGCTGGGCGATGGTGCTGGGGCAGATGAACAGGTTCTGTGCCAGGCGCTCGATCGGAGCGGCCAGTTCCCTGGGAACCACCATCCAGCCCAGCCGCCAGCCGGTCATGCTGAAGTACTTGCTGAAACTGTTGATGCTGATGATGGCGTCGTCGATGGCCAGCGCGCTGTGGCCGTACTGGGCATCGAAGCCCAGGCCCAGGTAGATCTCGTCGACGATGGTCACGCCGCCGCGTTCGGCCACCAGCGCATGGATGCGGCGCAATTCGTCCGGATGGATCGACGTGCCGGTGGGGTTGGACGGCGAGGCCAGCAGCACGCCGCGGGTGCGGCCCGGCTTCCAGTGCGCGGCCACCGAGTCGGCGCTGAGCTGGAAGCGCTCGGCTGCCGTCGTCGGAATCAGCACGGCTTGCCATCGGCCGCACTGACGAACTGGCGGTTGCAGGGGTAACTCGGGTCGGGCATCAGGATCTCGTCACCCGCCTCGATCAGTGCCAGGCAGGCCAGCTGCAGCGCGGCCGAAGCGCCGGCCGTGACGACGATGCGCTCGGCATCGATGGCCAGGCCGAAGCGGCTGCAGGTACCACTGACTGATGCGCTCGCGCAGCGCGGCAATGCCGGTGGCAGCTGTGTACTGGGTCACGCCGTCGCGGATCGCCTTTTCGGCGGCCTGCTGCACCAGCGGCGGTGCCGTGAAATCGGGTTCGCCGATGTTCAGGTAGACCATCGGCGTGTCCGACTGTGCCGAGGCCTGACCCAGCAGGGCGGCGGCCTTGGCGATCTCCATCACATGGAAGGGCTCGATACGTTGCGCCCGCTGAGAGATGCGCATTGGAGCCGCCATCAGGGCCGATCCTTGCGGCCCTTGTCGCTGGCGACCTCTTGCGCGCGCAGACTCCGGCGCCACGCCATTGAGCACGGCGTTGACGTATTTGTGGCCGTCGGTGCCGCCGAATTCCTTGGCCAGCTCGATGCATTCGTTGAGCACCACGCGCCAGGGCACGTCCAGGCAATGCTCGAACTCGTAGACACCGATCCACATCACGGCGTGCTCGATCGGTGAAATCTCGTCCAGCTTGCGATCCAGCAGCGGAACAATCAGTTGCGTCCAGCGTCTGCGCCTCGGCGATGCAGCCGTGCAGCAGCGCATCAAAATGGACCCGGTCGCATTTGCCGAATCCGGCCAGGTCGCGCGTGAAGGCATCGATGTCGTCGCACCGGGTTGCGTCCGACCAGATGCTGGTACAGGCCTTGCAATGCGAATTCGCGGGCGCGCGTGCGGGCCGACTTGCTGCCGGCCTTGCGCGCGCCGGTGCTGGTCACGCCGGTGCGGCTTTGTTTTGGCGGGCGGCTGCCTGGGCGGCGCGAGCTTGTCGTCATTCATCCGATGTCTTCCATCAAGTTCGCCATTTCAACCGCGACCCGGGCGGCGTCGCGCCCCTTGTCGCTCTGGCGTGCAATGGCCTGCTCCAGGTTTTCGGTCGTGAGGATCGCATTGGCGATGGGTATCTGGTAGTCCAGCGCGACCCGGCTCACGCCGGCGCCGGACTCGTTGGCCACCAGTTCGAAGTGGTAGGTCTCGCCGCGGATGATGCAACCGAGCGCGATCAGCGCGTCGTATTGCGCGCTCTCGGCCAGTGCCTGCAAGGCCACCGGCACTTCCAGCGCGCCGGGCACCTGCACCCGCACCATGTTCTCGGGCGACACGCCCAGCGCCAGCAATTCGGCCTCGCAGGCCTCGCGCCAGAGCGTTGGTGATGGCTTCGTTGAAACGCGCCTGCACCATGCCGATGCGCAGCTTCTTGCCCTGCAAGCCGCTTGTCGGAGGACTCCAGTTTTCCCTTGTCTGCGCCAAACATGATGTGTTCCTGCCCCGATTTCGGGGCTTATGTGGGTGATGTAGCCGGTGATTTCCAGGCCGTAGCCGGCCATGCTGGGCATGCGGCGCGGGTTGCCCATCAGCGCCATCTTGTGCACGCCGCAGTCGCGCAGGATCTGGGCGCCGATGCCGTAGGTGCGCAAGTCCATGCGTCCGCGTTCGGGGCCATGGCTGGCGCGTGCCGTGCCGTCAAACTGGGCCAGCAACTGCTCGGCGCTTTCCCCGCAATTGAGCAGCACGACGACGCCCTGGTCCTTCTGCGCCATGTGCGCCAGGCAGGCGTCCAGGCTCCAGGAGTGCATGGACCGGTTGACTTCCAGTGCGTCGAGCACCGACAAGGGCTCGTGCACCCGCACCGGCCACGCTGTCGTCGGCACGCCATTGGCCGCGCACCAGGGCCAGATGCACACCGCCGCCCGGCTTGTCGCGGAAGGCGTGGGCCGTGAATTCGCCAAACGCGGTGTTCGATGCTCGCGCTCGCCGACTTTCTCGAGCAGCGACTCGACGCGGCTGCGGTATTCGATCAGGCTGGCGATGGTGCCGATCTTCAGACCGTGTTCGGCGGCAAACAACTGCAGGTCGGGCAGACGCGCCATCGTGCCGTCGTCCTTCATGACTCTCGCAGATCACCGCCGACGGGCTGCAGCCGGCCAGCATGGCCAGGTCGCAGCCGGCCTCGGTGTGGCCGGCGCGCATCAGCACGCCGCCGTCGACCGCCTGCAGCGGAAAGATGTGGCCGGGCTGCACCAGATCGGCGGGCACGGCGCCGGGCGCCACAGCCGCCTGCACCGTGCGCGCACGGTCGGCCGCCGAGATGCCGGTGGTCACGCCTTCGGCCGCCTCGATCGAGACGGTGAACGCCGTGCCTTTTTTGTCGCCGTTGCGTACCGTCATCGGCGGCAGTTCCAGCCGGGCGCAGCGCTCGCGCGTCAGCGTCAGGCAAATCAGCCCGCGCCCGAAGCGGGCCATGAAATTGATGGCAGCCGCATCGACATGGTCGGCGGCCAGGATCAGGTCGCCTTCGTTTTCGCGGTCCTCCTCGTCGACCAGGATGACCATGCGGCCGGCGCGCAGGTCGGCAATGATGTCCTCGACCGGCGACACCGGGGCTGGCATGCGTGCGTTCATGGCTGAACCTCGGTGTCGGTCGATTGTGCCAAGCATGGAAGGATGGGCTGCTCCGGGCCGCTCGCCCAGCATGCGTTCGACATAACGTGCGATCAAGTCGATCTCCAGGTTGACCCGTGAACCGGCGACCAGCGCGCCGAGTGCGGTGTTGTGCTACGGTATGCGGAATCAGGTTGATGCTGATCTCGCAGCCAGTCGGGCAGGTCGGTGACCTGATTCACGGTCAGGCTCACGCCATTGACCGTGATCGAGCCCTTGAACGCCATGAAGCGGCCCAGCGCCTGCGGCGCCAGAATGCACAACTCCCAGCTTTCGCCGACCTCGGCCATGCGCTGCACCGTGCCGACGCCATCGACATGGCCGGACACGATATGGCCACCGAGTCGGTCATGGGCGCGCAGGGCCTTTTCCAGATTGACGGGACCGGTCTGGTCCAGCCCCGCGGTTTTGTCCAGCGACTCGGCCGAAATGTCCACGGCGAAGCTGCCGGCCGGTGGATCGATGGCGGTGGCGGTCATGCAGGCGCCATTGATGCGCGATGCTGTCGCCGATGTCGACGTCGTCCAGGTAGCCCGGCGGGCAGGAGACAGTCAGGCGTCTGCCATGGGACAAGGAACTGCCGAGAGCGTCGACGGCGCTGATGCGCCCGACGGCGGTGATGATTCCGGTGAACATCGGGCTATTTTAGTTGCCGCGTCCCGACCTCCGAGGAAGTGTTGGTACCAGAGCATAAATTGCTGCGCTTGTCTATTGGTCTGGCACACAAGGTGGACAGCCGATAGCCGGACTTCCGACAAAATGTTGGTGCCAGAGCAAAATAGCTGCGCTATTTGTGTTGGTGCCAGAGCAAAAATAGCTGCGCTATTTATTGGTCTGGCACACAAGTTCTCAGAATTCACTCCTTCCGACACCCCTAGCCAGGATGCGCAGGTCCGGGCCGATGCGCTCGATCGATTGGAACTCCAATGCGAGCCCATCTGCCAGCGCCGCCAGGGGCCCGAATTCGGCCATGGGTCGGCCCTGGCCGATCAGGCTGGGGGCCAGGTACACCAGCAACTCGTCGACCAGGCCCTCGCGTATGAACGAGCCGTTGAGTTTGGCGCCGGCTTCGACATGGATTTCGTTGCATTCACGTGCCGCCAGATCGGCCAGCATCGCCGCGAGATCGACCTTGGACCGCCCGCCGACCGGCGCACCAGGCATGTGGACGACGGTGGCACCGCGCTCGACCAGCGCGGCCTGCTTTTGCGCGTCGTGCATGGCGCCATAGATCAGTACGGGTCGCGCGCTATGCCAGAGCCGGGCCTTCAGCGGGGTTTGCAGCAGGCTGTCCACGATCACCAGCATCGGCTGGCGGCTGCAGTCCACGAGTCGAACGTCGAGTTGCGGGTCGTCCTCGAGCACGGTTCCGATGCCCGTGAGCACGGCACTGGCGCGGGCGCGCCAGGCCTGGCCATCTGTGCGAGCGGGCGCTGATGTGATCCATTGGCTGGTTCCGTCGTCAAGCGCGGTCCGGCCATCGAGCGAAGCGGCGACCTTGATGCGCAGCCAGGGCAGTTTGCGGATCATGCGGCTGAAGAAGCCCAGATTGTGCTCGCGCGCTGCATCTGCGCCAGGGCCGACCTCGACCACCACGCCGGCCGCCCGCAAGCGCTCAAATCCGCGACCCGCCACTTGCGGATTCGGGTCCGCAATGGCGGCGACCACCTTGCCGATGCCAGCCGTGATCAGCGCGTCGCAACACGGGCCGGTGCGGCCGTGGTGGGCGCAGGGCTCGAGCGTGACATAGGCGGTTGCGCCGGCAACCGCGTTGCCCCTGGCCTGCGCGTCGCGCAAGGCCTGAATCTCCGCGTGCGGCCCGCCGGTGGCCTGGGTGAAGCCCTGGCCCAGCATGGCGCCGTCGGCCGAGGTGATGACGCATCCCACACTCGGATTGGGCGGCGTGGCATTGCGCTGTGCCGCGGCCAGTTCAAGTGCCCGTTGCATCCAGAGCACATTGTTGTCAATAGTCATGACGGCAATCCGTGGCTCTTGCTGCAATCCGCAGTTTGCTTGTGGAATGGCCAATCTGTCGCGTGCAAGCATGGTTTGTCGGTGGCAGTTGCATCCGGGATAACTCTCCAATAGGTCGGGTCGCAATCATTCTGAGCCCGTGCCATCGCCGCGCGGCGACCGTTTGACCGGCTAAACGTGCCGCCGGTCAGCCGGTTGGTTGGCGTTGACGCCGGGAACGGTAGTCTGTCGCCCATGAAACCCGGGATCAAGATCGACATTGTTGTGCATTTGTCCATTGCGCGAATTCAAAACAATGCTGCAGCACAGCGGCCGAGCGCAATTGCGCCTGCGCACGCTGTTGGCAAGCACCCTTGCCCCAAGCGGTAGCCATTGCGTGGTCCATCCTGGTCGCCATATGCCAGCCCAGCCAGGCGCCCAGCGCGGCATCTCGATTATCGAGGTCCTGGTCACGCTCTTGACGGTCTCGCTTGCGATGCTTGGCACAGTGGGACTTCAAGCGTATTCGCTGCGCCTGAACCAGGACGCGCTGTTCCGTATCCAGGCGGTGCTGCTGGTTGCCGATCTGGTGGAGCGTCTGGAAGCCAACAAGGCCGGCGCCGTTTCCGGTTCGTATCTGCAGCCCGGTGACAGCGGCATGAACTGCGTCGTGCGCTCCTGTTCGTATGCCGATCTGGCCGCTTATGACCTGGCGCAATGGCACTCTGCCGTGTCTGCAGCGCTGCCCCAGGCGACGACCCAGCTAACCCGGGCCGAGGCAGACGACCCCGGCAGCTACACCATCCGTATTGGTTGGGCCGAGCGGCGCATCAACGGGTCTGACAACGCCGCCGGTACCGGCGGCGAGTTCTTCGGCACGGGCCAGCGGTTTGTCTATACCGCGACCCGCACCATTTCCGAGCGCTGAGAGGCTGAGAGTCTTTTGTCCATGCCCGCCTTGCACGCCAAAACACCCCGGCTCGTCGTTGCAGATGCTCGCCATAGCCCGAGCTATGGCTGCGCTTTGCCCCTAGATCCGGAGCGTTTTGACGCGCCTTTCGGGCACGGCCAAAAAACTCCCGGCCTCTGACGCCATGGCTGCCCCCGCTTCATTTGCGAACCGTCGGTGCGACCGGCCGTCGGCCAGTGCCCCGGGCTTCACGCTGGTCGAGTTGCTGGTTTCGATGGCGATCGGACTGTTCATCCTTGCCGGACTGATCGGTGTCCTGAGAGCCAATTACAGCAGTTCACGCGCCAATGACCAGAGCTCGGAATTGGTCAGCAACGGCGCCAGCGCGCTCAACATCCTGAAGCGGGACATTCGCCAGGCCGGGTTTCGCGGCCGCACCTGGGGCGAGACCCGGGTTTCGGACGGCTGGGTAGCGCCGGCCGGGGGCTGCGCCGGTGCCGAGCCCGGTGCCAGCGCAGGCGGCTTCGTCACCAATCTTCGTCAGGGAGTCTGGGGCGCCAACAACAGCAATCCGTTTTCGGCCAACTGCATTGCGCCGGAGCAATATGTGCCAGGCACCGACGTGCTGGTGATCCGCTACCTGAGCTCCTTGGCGACGCCGGTCCCGGTCGCTGACACCATTTACATGCGCTCGAGCTACGGGCGCGGCGAACTGTTCCGGGGCGTGGCCGCGCCTATCGACTTCCCACAGGGGACTGCCGCGGCCGATTTTGCCGTCCGGATCCATGTTTACCATGTGCGGCCCTACACCCGGTCCCCGGACGAAAGCCCGCCTTCCCCGGCGCTGGTCAGGTCCTCGCTACAAAGCGACGGAAGCATGCGCACCGAACTGGTGAGCGCCGGAATCGAGCAGTTTCAGGTGCAGTATGGGCGTCTGGGCGCCGACTCGAATACCCAATATGTCGACTCCATGGCGGGTGATTCGTCGACCTCCACGATGACCCAGTGGGACGATGTCCAAGCCATGCGGATCTGGTTGCTGGCACGCGGCTCAACGGCCGAGGCCGGCTATTCGAACCGTGCGCATGAGGAAACGCCGGGCCGCTCCCAAGTTTCCTCGCACCCCCTCGGGGGGCCTGGCGAAGCCAGGGTTGGGGGCCCTCAGTACGTGATGGGCGACCGGGCGGTGCTCGCGCCGAACGACGGCTATCACCGCCAATTGTTCAGCAGCGTCGTGCAGTTGCGCAACTGAGGCGTCAGACCATGTGTGTAGTGCCGATCCCGATGCGTCGCCCGGTGCGGTTTCCCGGTCGTCAGCATGGCGCCGTGCTGATGATGGCCATGCTGATCGTGGTGCTGATTCTGATGGCGGGTATTACGGCCACCAGCAACTCGAACTCCCAACTCAAGCTGGCCGGGACTTTTCAGTCCGAGGACGAGGCCCTCAATAACGCCGAGAGCGCCATCGCGGACGCCGAAACCTGGCTGGGCAGCGACACCAACCATCTAAGCGCTGGATTCGCCGCCTACGACGCCCAGGCCACACCGCGGCTGTTGCCGATCGGATTCCTGAGCAGCCAGCCGGCATCCGGCCAGGCGCCCGATGCGACGCCAGGATTGCGCTGGCCCGAATCAGGCGCGGCGGCATCCGCCATCGGTGTCGGTGGTGATGCTGCGCAACAGTATTTCATCGAGCAGTTGTCTGGCGACGCCCGTTTGCCAGGTTCGAGCCAGGTCGTGGGCGGGCGTACCAGTTCGGGTTGCAATCAGGTCAATACCTACCAGATTACCGCGCGTGGCCGGGACCCGCGTGGCGCTTCCCGGTTCGTTCAGACCGATTTCTCGGTCCTGCATTGTCCTGAATGAACGCAAGTGCCTGACATGCCCGAAATTGCCATCACGCCCGTCTGGGTCAAACGCCTGTCGATAGGGCTACTGGCTGTTGATCGGCGTCGATCTGGCCGTGGCTGGCGCGGCCTTTGTTTCCGCCGAGCAACCGATAGCCTATGTCGCCCAGGTCGAACTGAGCAATGACAACTTGCGCTCGGGCGCCGCGGTAGTGTTCCATAGCCAGTTTGAGCGCAAATGGTGGAGCGGCAACTTGCTGGCCCACAGGGTCGGCGCCAGCGGCAAGATCGATGGCGACGCCGCTTGGTGGCCCGGTGGCGCGGCCGAACGGCTCGACACGCAGAACCATGACACCGGTCGGCTGATCGCGACAATGAAAGACGATGGGTCAAGAGTCGGGTTTCGCTGGAGTCAGCTGTCAGATGCCCAGCGCGCTTACCTGGGCAGCAGCAGCATTCTCGAATTCCTGCGCGGCGACCGCAGCAACGAAGCTTCGACACGTGGCAAGGCGCTGCGCCAGCGCGCCTCGGTGCTCGGTGACATCGTGCATTCGCGTGCGTATCTGGTGCACGACAGCACCGACCCGACCATTTTTGTCGGCGCCAATGACGGCATGCTTCATGCCATCAACGCCGCCTGCGCCAGTGACGCAGCGCGTCATCCGGCTGCGATGTCAATGGCGGCAAGGAGCGCTGGGCCTATGTGCCGTCGATGCTGCTGCCCCGGATGAAGAACCTGTCGGTCGAGCCCTACGTGCACGACTACTACGTGGACGGGCAGATCAATGTGAAAACCGTCGCCGCGGGCAGCAAACGCGTCCTGGTCGGAGGCCTCGGGGCCGGCGGCAAGGGGCTGTTTGCGCTCGACATCACCGCCAATGCAGGTCTGGTCGCATCGTCCGAGGTCGATGTTGCCAACAAGATCATGTGGGAGATCACGCCGACCACGATCAACCACGTCAGGCCGGCGCTGCCCAACGCCTATGTCAACCTGGGCTACACCTTTGGCTCGATCACGCTGGCCAGCGTGGCGAAGACCGATGCTGTCATTGTCGGCAATGGCTACAACGACGGGGCTGCAGGATACGAGCGATGCGAGCACTTGACGCCGGGTTACGTGAACTGCGGCGGCGATTACCAGGCCTACCTGTACGTCATCAACGCGATGACCGGACAATTGATCAGCGCCATCAAGGCCGGTAGCAGCGGCTCGGCGACCAGCCCGAATGGCCTGTCGACCCCGGCCGCCGTCGACAGTGACGGCGACGGATCGGTCGACATCGTCTATGCCGGAGACCTGCACGGCACGATGTGGAAATTCGACCTCGCGCGTGCCAGTGCAAGCGTCTTGCTGACGACCGCGCCGGCGCAGGCGATCACATCCACACCGGCGGTCGGCATGCATCCCGGCGGTGGCTACATGGTCAATTTCGCCACCGGACGGATGCTCACCGCGGCCGACATGGAGGATGCGGCGACCCACTACGCCTACGGCATCTGGGACGGCGCACCAAAGGCCAATACCGAGCTGTTGCTGCAAACCCTGAGCGCACGCGATATCACCGTCGGTGATGTGATGCAGCGCGTGCGCCGGATCACCTCGCACCAGCCGGTCTGGCGCAACGGACCGGTACGCCACAAGGGATGGAAGGTTGCGCTGCTGGGCGCCGAGCGTGTGCTGGGCGAGGGCAGCTTCATCGAAAGTGGCCGCTACTATTTCAATGCCCATGATCCGACCGCTGTTGCGCCAGCACCGGCCGCCATTGGCTCGGCGGGCAGCAATACGCTGCTCGAGCTCGACTACCTGAGCGGCGGCAGCTCGGATCAGCCATTCCTGGACCTCAGTGGCAAGGCTCGACCGGGAGACGACGACCGCATCCGCCATGAAACCGGTGACACCATGGCGCCGGGCCGCAAGCTCGGCGACCCGATCATGACCAGCCGACGGCATCGCCGTGGGCCGGTTCATCGCGGCTGGCGCCTTGTCGCAGCCGGTTCTGGCGCGACGGGGCCCGCTGAACGAAGTGCTGTTCAATCACCATTCCGATCACCGTTTGCCAGTCGCCGCAAAGCGAGCGTCGCCTCCAAGGGCTGGCGCACGCACCGGGCATCCTATCGGGCGGCCTCGAGCGCGGATTGCGCGCGCGCACTGGGCGGATCTCGTGGCGCGAGCTCGTGGCACCGTGAATATGTCAGGTTTTGAACCGTTGATCCTGCGTTCGGTACCGTCCGTCGACTGGCAGTGGCTTTGTCTCGGGGCTTGGTATTAAGCTTGGTTCGACGCCAACAATCGTCACAGGTTTTCGAGTCAGCGGCATCAATTAAGGAACACAGATCATGAAGGCCAGGGGTTTCACGCTGATAGAACTGATGATCGTGGTGGCGATCGTCGGCATCTTCGCAGCCATTGCGCTGCCGTCGTACAACAGCTACCTGGCGCGCGGCAAGATTGTCGAGGCGATGAACGGCTTGGCGGACTACCGCGTCCGGATGGAGCAGTATTTCCAGGACAACCGCAACTACGGCGCCGCCAGCACTGCGTGTCCGATCCCGGTCGGTACCAGCAAGAGCTTCACGTTTCCCTGTGTCGCAGGCGCGGCAACGCCGACGGTCACGTATGTCGCAACCGCGACCAGCATTGCGGGCCGCTCGGTGCGACTGCCGGCAGCTACACCTACACCGTCGATCAGTCGAACGCCAGGGCGACGACGAGTTTCAAGGGCACGGCGGTGGCCAAGGCCTGCTGGCTCATCAAGGGTGACGAGTGTTAGTCCGATCCCTGCAGCGCGGTTTTTCGCTCATCGAGCTGGTCATCGCCATTGTGCTGACGGCCTTGCTGGTGACGCTTGGCAGTTCCGTCGTTCCAGCATCATGTTGGCCAATGCACAAATCCGCACCGCGACCCAGGCGCTGTATGACGGTTTGCAGCTCGCCCGGGTCGAGGCGATTCGCCGCAACGAACGCATGGTGTTCACCAATGCCACGGGCAGCGACTGGACCGTCACGGTGGAAGACGGCGCTATCGTGGTGCAGACGCGCACCTCCAGCGAAGGCACGCGCCAGGCGACCGTGGTGGTAACGCCGGGCGGTGCGACCCAGGTCACCTTTGATTCGCTCGGGCGTGTGGTGGCCGAACACCGACGCCAGCGCCACCATCACGACGCTCGACATCGACGTGCCGACCAGCCTTATCTCGGCGGCCGACTCGAAGGAGCAACGCGTCACCATCACCACCGGTGGTGCGGTGCGCACCTGCGACCCCAACGCCGCAGCCGGTACCGGGACGGCTATGCTGACATGAAATCCAGACCCAGCCCACGATCCCAGCGCGGCAGCGCGTTGCTGGAGGCCTTGTTTGCGATCCTGATTTTTTCGATCGGGCTGCTGGCCCTGGTCGCGTTGCAGGCGGTGTCGATCAAGAACAGCATCGATGCGAAATACCGCTCCGACGCATCGTATGTGGCGAACCAGATCATTGCGCAGATGTGGATCGACCGCACGCCGGCCAATCTCGACAACTATGTCCACTAACCCGACCGGACCGGTGTGCGGCTTTACCGGTCGCCGCGTCGGCTGATGCCAACGTCACCGCATGGGCCACCCAGGTCGTGGGTCTGCTGCCGGGTTCGGCGTCGGACATGACGCAGATTCAGGTGACGACCCCGGCCGGCACGGACACCCGCCTGGTCACGGTGACAGTCTGCTGGCAAGGCCCGCAGGAGACGGCTCCGCACAACTTTGCCGTCACGGCACGGATCAACCATATGAAAACCCGTCCTGTTTTCCGTGCTGCACGCCGCAACCGCATGCGCGGCATGAGCCTGATCGAGACCATGGTCGGCATGACGCTGGGCATCCTGGTGTCGTTGATCATCACGCAGGTGTGGGGTGTATTCGAAAACCAGAAACAACGCACCGTCAGCGCCACCGCAGGGCAGGCCACCGGATCTGCTGGCACTGACGGAGCTGGAGCAGGATGTGCGCAGTGCCGGCGCGGGGCTCGACCGATTCGGCGCATGTTCAACTGCGGCACGATTTTCAGCTACTACGAGTCCGGTGGCACCCAGATTTCTCCCGTTCCGGCGTATACCGGTTCCATGGGGCTGGCGCCGGTCCAGATCGTCGACGGCGGCGCTGCCACCGCCTCGGACACGATCATCGTCAAACGCGGTTCGGATTTCCTGGGCGCCATACCTGCGACCTTGACCGGCAACATGCCGAATCCGTGCGTCTGATCTCGATATCAGCAACACCTCGGGATTTGCCGACGGCGACGTGGTGCTGCTGGTCGGTGCCAGTGGCAATTGCACCGTGACCCAGGTGACCGCAGGTGCTGGTGGCAACCGCCAAGCTCCAGCACGTCACCCACCCTGGCGTGGGCATCACGTACAACCCGACGGCGGCGTTTCAGGCCAACCCCACGGTGCTTCCGCTACCACCCCACCCGCCGGCACCGGTTCTTACGCCCTGGCCGGCGTATGTGACGGGCGACAAGGTGATGAAGATCGGTCAGATGATCAGCCGTTCCTATACGGTCAATGCGAACAACGAATTGGCGGTGAGTGATTCCACGGCGCCCTTGGCTTTCACGACAGCAAGCCTGGCATCCGACATTGTCATGCTCAAGGCGCAATACGGTATTGCGAACGCCGACAGCCAGACCGTCAACGCATGGGTCAGTGCTACCGCCGCATCCGGCTGGAACGTGCTGACCCCGGCCTTGCTCAAGCGCATCAAGGCGGTGCGCGTCGTGATCGTTGCGCGCAGCGCCAAGATGGAAGCGCCCGGCACCACGACGGTCGCGCCGGTCGCGTGGCCGGACGCAGCGTCGCCGCTCATCGACCTGAGCGCCAATCCGGACTGGCAACGTTACCGTTACCGGACCTACCAGTTGGTGATTCCGATTCGCAACGTGATCTGGGCCAACGTATGACATCGCGCCACCTCCCTGCCCGCAACACGGCACCAGCAACGCGGTGTGTCGCTGGTGATCGCGCTGATTTCGCTGATCGCCATGACACTGGCCGGGCTGGCGCTGATCCGGGCCGTGGATACCACCAATCTGATATCCGGCAACCTGGCGTTTCGCCAGGCCACGCTGCATACCACGGACGTCGGTGTCGAAACGGCGTTTGCCGACACTCGATACCGTGATCGTCCCGACTTCGCTGGACGCCGAGTACCCGGCAGCTTGCGCGGCCGGCTCCTGCAACTATTACCCGATCCGCCAGGCGGTCAATGCCAGCGGGGAACTGACGGCGATCGACTGGACGCTGGTTCCCAGCACGGTCGTCGACGGCAGTTATGCGGTGCAGTGGGTCATCGACCGCCAGTGTGACGGCCCCGCTCCCGTCACCGATGTGGCGGGCAAATGCATGCGCACCGCCGACCAGACGGCCGGCAGCAAGAAGGCCGGCGCGATTGCGTTTACGTCCGCCACCCAGGTCTATTACCGCGCAACGATTCGTGTGGTCGGGCCACGCGATACGGTGCGCCTCGTGCAGACGATCTTTGCGCGCTAGAGACCGCAAACCACAAACCACCGGGACCGCTCCTATGTCTGTCATCTACCACCACCTCCCAGTCGTTTCGCCACCTGCTGGCCGCGCGCAGGCCGTGCCTGATCGGGGCCGCACGCCACTGTACTGCCGCTTTCGCGGGCGTGCTGTTGTCGATCAGTCTGGCCGTACCGTCGGCGCAGGCGCAGTCGACCGACATTGCCAACGTGCCCATGGCGGTGTCCAGCATGGTGACGCCCAATGTGCTGATCATGCTCGACAACTCGCAGTCGATGGACGCGCTTGATGGGCGGCGTGCTGGTATCGGGCAACAACGCCAATACGCGTGGCAACATCGGTCGTGGCGTGATGCGCACCGCGGTCACCAATTTCCGCAACTCGTTCAACTGGGGTTTGATGACCTATGGTTTGAGTGGTGGAGCGGGGCTGTACAACACCTATGTCTACTATCTGGGCAGCGATACCGGCATGGTATTCACAGCGAATTGCACCGGATATGTCGCGGGCGTGTTCAATGGCGCTCCGGCAATACCCGGGGTGTCGACCGACGGTGGTGGACGTTGTGTGCCCAACCCGCAATGGGTGGCGACAGACCCGGCGGCAATGCAGTTCATCACGTTCAACTACACCTCGGACGACAGCAACATCGTCGATGTGCTGTATATGGGCTGGCGCCGTCCAGCCGCAGCTGTGGGCTCCCGCTACCAATACGAACAATCCCACGTCCTACCGGGCCTACCGCAATCGCGCCAATCAGACGAGTACGACCTGGGTCAACCCGGCCGATTTCGCCGATTTTTGTTGTTTCAGCGGGCCGTTTGGCGCCACGGACGCGGGCTTTCTCCCGCTGAATTCCGGCGCCGCGTTGCCGACCAACCTTTCCCGTTCGCTTTATCTGCCCAGAGGCTGGGGATACTACGCCAACGTGAGCGGCACCGGCACGCTTGAATCGAGCCGTGCAAGCCGATTCCGCTGCCCATTACGCGGCGCTGCAGACCTTGCTCGGCAGTGAAACCAATGCCGCTACCGGAGAGGTGAAGAATGCCGCCGTCTTCACCACGCTAAAGGGGACGGTCGAAACCGCCAGGAGCTACTTTTCCGGACCGCCACGACCCCGGTGACGCAGACCTGCCAGAAGAATTTCATCATGATGGTGACCGACGGGTTGCCGACCGGCACGTCGACGGGGGGGCTTTATTCGGATGCGCAACGAACCAATAGCTGCACCTGGGACACCACGACCAACACCTGCACCAGCGGCAGCTTCGGCACCGCAGCGACCGAACTGATCACGGCCGTGGGCGCATTGCGCACCACGACGCATCCCGCGTTGAGTTCGACCGACAAGGACGGCACCGGCTTTGTCACGGGCAATTACGATATCCAGACCTACGTCGTCGCACTGGGCGAAACGGTGGCCAACGCGCAGGCGCTGTCGGTCATGAATGCGCTGGGCAACGCTGGCGGCACCGGACCTGCGCTGCCAGCCAACGACGCCACAGCCTTTGCCAATGCCATCACCAAGATATCCGATGACATCACCGCCAAGGTGGGTGCCTCGGCGGCAGTGGCGGTGGCCAACGCGCACGTCACCTCGCTCGATAACGCCTCCTTTGCGACAAGTTACAACTCGGGTACCTGGACCGGTGACATCGACTCGTTTGCGATCGATGTGAACACCGGTATTCCGTCGACGATCTCCTTGTGGTCGGGTGGTTCGGCCCGTACCCAGCTCGATGTCCGTACCTCGGCCAATCGCTACCTGGCTACCTCGGTCGACACCGCCGGCACGATTGGTGGGGTGCAGTTTCAGTCGACCTCCGCGCGAGTGACCGCTAGCCAAGGTCAGTGCGGCGCAACAGACCCTGCTCAATACCCCGAGCACCACCGACGGTGCCTCGGTATTGGCCTACCTGCGCGGCGAACGCAGCGGCGAGACCGCAGGCACCTACCGGCCACGCGTGCACCTGCTCGGCGACATGATCAATGGCGAGCCGGTGCTGGTGCGCGCCCCTAGCGCGGGCTACGCGGACACCGGATACAGCAGCTTTGCCAGCACCAACGCAAGCCGTGTGCGCATGCTGTTCCAGGGTGCGAATGACGGCATGTTGCACGCCTTTGTGGCGAGCACCGGTGCCGAAGCCTGGGCCTACATACCCAATCTGGTCATGGGCAGCCTGAACAACCTCAGCAAGAAGACCGGGTTCACGCACCAGTACTACGTCGATGGCACGCCTGTGGCAGGCGATGTCGACTTCAAGCAGGTCGATGGCGCCACCGGTCCTGGCACCGATTGGCGCACCGTTCTGGTCGGTGGCCTGGGCAAGGGTGGCCGCGGCTACTACGCACTCGATATCACGTCGCCTGTCGCGGCCAGCGAAGCAGACCTCGCCGGCAAGGTCCTGTGGGAATTCCCGAACAGCATCACGAACGCGGCGGCCCGCACCGCGGCCGGCCTGAACATGGGGTATTCCTACGGCAAACCCATCATCATCAAGACCAAGGCCAAGGGCTGGGTCGTGCTGGTGGCCTCGGGCTACAACAACGGTACGAATAGCGGTGACAGTGGTGGTGATGGGCTGGGGCATTTGTATGTCATCAATCCCAAGACCGGCGACTTGCTCAAGGACATCGTGACCACCGGCTGCACCGCTACGCCGGCGTCGAACCCCTGCGGTCTGGCGCAACTGAGCGCCTATGTAGCCAATAGTGTCGACAACACCGCGGAATATGTCTATGGTGGCGACCTCAAGGGCAATGTGTGGCGCTTCGACTTCACCGGCAACAGCCGTCGCCAGCTGGTCGGTCGCGAAGTTCGCCGAGCTCAAGGACGCCGGCGGCAATACGCAGCCGATCACCACGACGCCCGAGCTCGCGCTGGTGGGGACGGAGCGCATGGTCTATGTTGGCACCGGCCTTTACCTGGGCCCGACCGACATACCCGGAGCGGTCAGCGCAAACGCGTCGTCGAGTCAGACCCAGTCGATGTACGGGCTCAAGGATGTGTTGACGACCGCGCTGCCCACGCCGCTGCGCGCGACGCTGCAGCAGCAGACCTTCACCACCACCGCAACCACCAGGACGGCGACCAACAACCCGGTCGACTATGCGACGCAAAATGGCTGGTATATCGATTTTCCGACCACGGGCGAGCGCGTCAACACCGACCCGACGATTGCGCTGGGCGCGCTGATCTTCACGACCAATATTCCGAGTGGGGTGGTGTGCCAGCCCGGTGGAAGCAGCTGGGAGTATTTCATCAACCTCAAGACCGGTGGACTGGTGGATTATTCGACGGTTGGTTATTCCGGCGTGTTCCTGGGCAATGCGCTGGCCAGTCGCCCGGTGCTGATCCAGCTGCCCAGTGGCAAGGTGGTGTCGCTGGTGCGTTCGTCCGATGCCAAGACGATCGAGAAGGACGTGCCGGTCGCCGCCGCCCGGTGCAGGTGCCCGGCGTATTTCCTGGCGCGAGTTGTTCAAGTAACCGGCAGCCGGCACATTTCAAGAGGCGTTACACCATGCAAACAAGACTACTCAATCTGGCCGCCGTCGCCTTGATCGGGTTCGGCACCAGCAGCGCGGCGCTGGCGATTCGACCGGGCGGCGCCAATCAGCCCAGTGACGCCGGCAGTGCGGTGGCTTCGTCGTCCAGAGCCGAGCGAGGTGGCACCGTCGGTGCCGTTGACTGGCGCAAACGCATCCTGGTCGTGGATAACGTGAGCTTTCCGATCTCCGCGTCCCCGGTGCCCGTGCATGGACCGGACCGCCAGCCCAACGCCAAGAGGGTCGACCTGAAGCCGGGCATGCAGATCCGCTTCAGCACCTCGCGGCAGAATTTCTCGGCCAACGACCAGGTGATTGAAATCTGGGTTACCGATACACGCACCAAGGCGGTCGGTAAATAGCAGACGAAAGCCCGTCAGAAATTTTTACATTTCTTCTGTGATTGCCGTTGACGACCGTTTTAGTGGCTTGATTCAAAACGAAAAATCCAATTTGGCACGAAATCTGCTTGATAGCCAGAGTTCGAATTGAATTCACAACAGGAGAACACTAATGAAATTCACGAAGATTCTTGTCGCTGCCTATGCGTTGTTTGCCTCTGTCGGGGCGATGGCCGTAGTCAACCCCCCCTCAACTGCGGCTGGGAACCCCGGTCGACGATCTGGCCTTGCTGGGCCTGGCCGTTGCCGCTCTGGCCGCCGGCGTCGGTGTCATCCGGGGCAAGAAGTAAGCAAGACGCTTGCGCCGGCGTGAGCCGGCCCAAGTTGTATCTGGACTGGCGCGATCTCCATCGCGCGGGCTCAATGGTGGCACCTGCAAGGGTGCTGTCTGATAAGACCTCCCTTCATTGTGACGGGAGGTTTTTTTTGGCTTGCGTTGGCTATTAGGAAAACCGGTTTGAATTCGACGTATCTGGAACACCGAGGCGCGGATCATCGCCACGCCTATCGAGTCGCAACCACGCGCACAATGGTTGTGGCGGTACGGCACGGATCGCCTTTTGGCAGAGCATCAACGCATAAGCTCACATGTCACTGAATACCGGTGCAAGTACCGGCACCACGGGTACGGGCGAGGGCCGCAGCTGGACACAGCGCCATGCTCGGTGCAGCCGCGGGTATCGCTCTGACCTTGTTCGCGTTGTGGCCCACCGTGCGCGGGCTGGTCACGACCTGGAGCGTCAGCGACTCCTATCGTTATGGCTGGCTGGTCGTGCCAACCCTGGTCTACCTGCTGGGCTGGCACCACCGGGCGCTGCTGCTGTCACTGGTGCCACGGCCTGGCTTTGCCGGTGTGCTGGTCGCCGCTCTGGCCACCGTGTTGTGGGGTGTGTCGGAACTGATGAATGTCGACGTCGGCCGGCAACTGGCGCTGGTGCTGGCGCTGCAGGGGGTGGCGATGGCGGCGCTGGGTTGGCGCGTCTACTGGCGCTTGTTTCCGATGCTGGCGCTGCTGTTCCTGGCGATACCCAGTGGCGACATTCTGCTGGCGCCGCTGCGCCGCCTCACGCTGGAGTCGATTGTCTGGTTTGCCGACATGGCCGGCATGTCGCCGCGCGTGGACGGCTATGTGATAGCCATCGGGCAGGGCTCCTACATCGTCATCGACGAATGCGCCGGCCTGACCTTTGTCACGCTGGGGCTGTTTCTGGGTTACAGCCTGGGCTTGATGTTGTACCCGTCGTTTGTCAAGGCCGCTGCGCTGGCCCTGGCCGGCGCGGCTCTGGCCATCGTCTCCAACGTGGTGCGCGTGAATGCGATCGTGCTGATCGACTGGCTGCGCGGTTCGCACATGGACCTGACGGCCCATTCCCGGTTTCAGACCTTTGCCCTGGTGCTGGGCATCGTTCTGCTGTTTCTGGTCTTCTACCGCTTGGCCGGCGCTGCCAGGCCTGCGCCGGCGAAAGACGTGCCTGGCGAAAACACCGGGCGCGCTTGTGATGCCGCGCCGGTTCGCGCCGGCGCTCGCCGGCATCGCCGTGTTGCTGGTTGCCAGCGCATTGGCGCGGATGGACGGTCTCGATCAGCAGCAGGCATCCTGCCGTGCGGCGCCCGATTTCCTGCCGGCCAGCCTGCTCGACTGGAAGTCCGGCGCTGCGCCGACCGCTTGGGTGGTCGATGCGCCGCATCAGTTGCGTATCCGTTCGTGCCGCATACGCTTAGGGTGACCGCGAAATCCAGGCCGTGGTGGTCGAAGCCGGTTCGGCGACGGCGAAATTGCCGCGTGCCGTGTCGCTCGCCGGAGAACCAGGCCAGTGGCGTGAAAAGCTGGTGCAGACGCGCGAGCTGTGCTCCGCCGATGGCTGCGTCAAGCTGCGGCAAATCGACCTGGACCAGTACCGGCAGCGGCGATCATCGTCATATGGTCTACGCCTACCAGCTCGGGCCAGTTCAGCACCCCATCGGATCTGGCGCTGCGCGCCTTGCATGGCTGGCGCCGGCTCACGGGCCAGGCCGGATCGAGCGCGCCTGGTGGGCCTGATCCACGACGGTGAAACCCCGCTGTCGGACGATGTGCTGGCACGCCTTTTCCAGGCGCTGCAAGCGGCCGTCCTGGCGCGTCCGTGTTGAGACATATCGACTAGTCTCACTGGAGTACCTTCGCGCTGCGCACTGCGGTGCGAGCTTGCTTGGGAGCGGCCCGGCGCGGCGCTCAGGCACAGTTCGTCCGCGAATTGGAGGATGTCTGACCGCCTTGGCCTTTGATCTTGGCGGCGCCACGCAGCATGCTTGGGGCCATGACGCGTACACAGGTATTGGGCCTCGCGGCCGGTCGGACCAGGCAGTGTGGCTTGTCGATGGTCGAACTGTTGATGGTATTGGCGATCGGCGGCTTGCTGGCGGGGCTGGCCGCACCGTCGTTCAGCGCGCTGATCCATGCGCAGCGAGGATCAGCGCTGGCATCCGGATTGTTCGCCGGCCTTCAACTGACCCGTATTGCAGCGATCACGCGCAATGACCGCGTGGTCATATGCAAGTCTCTCAACGGCAGCGAATGCAGCAGCACCGGCGGGTGGCAGCAGGGCTGGATCGTGTTTCAGGACCGCAACAACAACGCCGCGCTGGACCCGGGCGAAACCGTGATCGAGCGAAAGCAGGCCTTGTCGCCCGGCTGGGGGCTGACCGGCAACGGCCCGGTGAGCAACTATGTGTCGTACGGATCCACCGGTTATTCGAAACTGGTCTCGGGTGCCTTTCAGGCCGGCACCTTCACGCTGTGCCCCGTGACGGGGTCAAACAGCGAGGCGCGCCAGATCATCATCAACAGTGCTGGTCGCGCCCGAATCCAAAAGGCCGTTGCGACGGCCTGCCCTTGAGTGATCAGGGTCAGTCCCATACCTTCCAGTTCCCATTGGCTCGAACGCCAATCGCCCTCAGCGCCGGACTTCGTCAACAAGTGTCTTGAAGTCGTCGATGTCGGCAAAGCTGCGGTAGACGCTGGCGAATCGCACATAGGCCACCTTGTCGAGTTTCTTGAGTTCGCGCATTACCAGTTCCCCGATGCGGCTGGACGGGATCTCGCGTACGCCCAGGTTCAGCAGTTTTTCCTCGATGCGCTCGATGGCGGCGTCGAACTGCTCGGTGCTCACAGGGCGCTTGCGCAGCGCCAGACTCATCGAGGCCTGCAGCTTGGTTTTTTCGAATTCGATGCGCCGACCATCCTTCTTGACGATGGTCGGAAAGTTCACCTCCGGCCGCTCGTAGGTGGTGAAGCGCTTGTCACATGCGCCACACTGGCGCCGACGACGGATGAAGCTGCCGTCTTCGGCTATGCGGGTCTCGACCACCTGGGTTTCCGTATGGCTGCAGAAAGGACATTTCACGGGATTTCCGATGGTGGACGGTGACTCTACGGGATCAGGACTTGAAGAACGCGGTGACCTTGTCGAAGCCGCTCGCCTCGACGGTGTCGGCAGTGGAGGCGGGAATCATGCGCGGTTGCGGGGTCGGCTGCCGCTGGCCGCTGGCCACTGAAAGAATGCGCGCGTGCTCGGCCAGCACCTTCTGTGCATATCCGCCATCGCAGTCCAGGTTGGCGGCGCCGACGTAATAGCGCAGCCCGCCTTCGATGGAGCCGGCCCGCGCAATGCACTCCTGCAGCACCTTGACGCCAACCCGCAGGTTGGTGACCGGGTCGAAGGCGGCCAGGTTGCCGCCGGCGGTTTCGTATTTGTCGACATGGATCTTGGTCATCACCTGCATCAGGCCCTGGGCCCCGACCGGGCTTTGTGCAAACGGGTTGAATCCCGACTCGATCGCCATCACCGCCAGAATCAGCGTCGGATCGAGTTTGCTGTTCATGCCCAGGCTGATAGGCCTCGGCGACCAGCGCGCTGATGGGCTCAGGCGCGACGCGGTACTTCTTGCTCAGCCAGTAGGCGACCTTGGCTTGCTGCTTGGGCAGATCGCCCGGATCGGCGGCTGTGGCCCGATCGATCGGGCCGACGAAAAAGTCGTCCGGATTCATCTGCGATCTGGCGCGCGCGCAGCCACTCGATCAGTTGCTGTTCGCCTTGCTCGCGGATCTCTGGCTTCACGGTCAGCGTCAGCGCCGTAAACACGACGGCAAGACCGAGCATGGCAAAGCCGCTATGGGTGATTTCAAACAGACCGTTGGCAACGTCGGAGCCGAACGTTCGCAATCCGCTCAGCATCGATTGAAACGATGTCATGGCATTTCCTTCTGTCGCGCTCTCCCGCATGTGTGTCACCAGCCGCAATGACAGGTGGCACGGGCGGTGCGCATAATTGGGTTTGTAACGCGTTCAACACTCTGCGCTGGCCATTCGTGGTGCAGTCTTGTTGAATTAGCCGGGATCGGCAGCGATGCGGGTTTACCCTGAATCAGGGCTGGCGGGATTTTAGGGTTGGGTATATATCGAGTCAACCATAAGAAATAGACTTGTTATTCAAATAACGACATGTCATTCGGTTGGTCGGGACAGCCGGGGCCATGAACGCAAGTCCGGCTGTACACGATAAGTGACGGCGATTTCTGGGTCGAAATAGATTGCAACAAGAGCTTGCCACGGTTGGCGTAGCGGCCTAGACTGGTTTCGTCTGAGTGATCAGGCATTCTGCCGGCAGTAGCCAGTCCCCACCCTCGGGTGGCGTTGATAAAGCGGTCCCGGCAAATACTGAGGGCAATCTCTTGCCTTCATGTATCGCAAGACGTCAATCTCTTGCGATGCTAGCCAAGACGGCAAGGGCCTCGCGCCCGCCGTCGGGCCCGGCGAGTCGGTTCATCACCGGTTCGTCGGGCCTTCTACTTGCTGTTCGGCGTCCGCAAACCGTAGACCCGACACGATCGGCGCGGCGTGGCGGATGGCGGCGGAGACCCTGTCAAAAGGGGATTGGGCGTGCATATCCGGCGCGCAACTGCAATTCGCCAGGCCTGTTCAAACCCGCCAACAGGTTTCGGGGTGAAAATACCCGGTTGCCGTTTTGGTCCCACCTGATCTTGAATCCCACTGCCACGATGACTTCCAGCCCCAAGAATCCCGACATTCAGAAACTCGACGCGATGACGGATGGCGCGTTCAGCGCGCCGACTTCCGGCGAGCGCACCACCCGTATCCGCGCCTGGTTGTCCCAGGATCCGCCGCTCGAGCAGTTGCAGGAAGTGTTCCGCGAACTGGCCGCGCGCGACAAGGGCGCCGCCCGGCCGGTGCGCGAGCGGCTCGACGAAATCCGCCGCGCCAAGAGCCAGGAGCAGGCTGGCGCCGAGTGGGCGGCCAAGGCGCAGGAGTTGCTGGCCCAGACCAAACTCAATATCGCCGATGCCCTGGCCTGGCAGCGTGATGCCGCCAAGGCAGGCGCGCCACTGAGCAAGGAGCCGCTGCTCGCGCTCAAGGCACAGCTGGCCGAGCGGGTGCGCGTGATCGAGGATCTGCAGCACACCGTGCAGGTGCAGCGTGAGGCCGCGGTGCTGCTGGCCCAGCGTATCGAGGTGTTGTCCACCAAGCCCTGGGCGTCGGCCCAGGCCGTTTGCGACGCGTTGCGTGAAGACGTCGCGCGCTGGCAGCAGCAGGCCGGCGCGCTCGAGGCCGATGCCAACTGGGCCAGTGTCGACCTGAAATTTCCGCCCCTGCTGGAGGCTTCGCGCGCCCAGCTGCTGGTGGTGTGGGACGCGTTCCAGACGGCGCTTGGCGCAGGCCGTGGCGGCCGCCGCTGATCTGACCGCGCCGTTGCCGCCGGTCACGGTCTGGGCTGACGAGCTGCGCGTTGCGCGCGGTGTGCCGGTGCAGGCCGCGCCGCGCGCTGCCAAGCCGGTTGTCGATCCCGAGGTGCGCGAGCAGGCCAGCGCGCGGGTGCGCAAGGCCTTGAAGGCGTTAGAGAGCGAGATGGAGCAGGGCCATGGCAAGGCCAGTGCCAGTGCCGCGACTGCGCTGCGCAATGTGCTCAAGGACCTGGGCAAACTCATTGACGATGCGCTGGAGAACCAGGCCCACGGCGCGCTGGCAGCTGCCGGCGAGATGGAAGGCTGGCAGCGTTGGCGCGCAGACCAGTTGCGTCAGGAACTGGTGACCAAGGCCGAAGGTCTGCTCCAGCGTCCAGCCGGGACAGGCCATTGGCGGACGCAAGATGCAGGAAACCCTGCGTGGCCTGCGCGAACAGTGGAAACAGACCGATCAGGGCGGCGTGCCGAATCACGCGATGTGGAAGCGCTTTGACGAAGCCTGCAACGAGGCCCACAAGGTGGTGGAGGCCTGGATCGAGAAGGTCAAGGCCGACTCGGCCGAGCACCGCGCGCAGCGACTGGCCCTGATCGACGAGGTCAAGACCTGGGCGCAGGCGAATGCCACGGCGCTGGACGACGACTGGCGTGGCTTCAACCGCATCCTGCATCAGTTCGGTGACCGCTGGCGCGAAGGCGGCCATGTCGGCGAGAAGATGTTCGCCGAGCTGATGCCTCTATGGCAGGCGGCCATCGCACAGGCGGCAGCGCCGCTGGAGGCCATGCAGCAGGCCAGCTTGCAGCGGCGTCAGGCCATGATCGAGGAGGCGGCACAACTGGGCGCGGCGACCGATGCTGCGCGTGGACGCGGTCAAGGTCTTGCAGTTGCGCTGGCAGGCCGAGGCGCAGACGATACCGATGGACCGCAAGCACGAACAGAAGCTGTGGGATGCGTTCCGCAAACCGATAGACGAGGCGTTCGAGCGCAAGACCGCCGAGCGCCGCAAAGACGAAGTCGCGCTGGGTGAACACGATCGCACGGTGCTCGATGCTTCCAAGGCACTGGACGCGGCCAACAGCTCTGGCGATGCCCAGCGCATTCGCGCCGCCATGGCGGCGCTGGACGCGGCACTGCATGGGCAGGCCCAGGCACGCAACGTGGTCCATGCGTCGGCCAATCAGGAATCGGCGGCCTCGGCGTCCCTGGGCGACAAGGGCGCCGCCGCGCGCCGGCGGTGTGCCGGTGGACGGTGTTGAGGCGCCAGCACCAGATGCGGCGCCCGATGCCGACGCTGGCGATGCATCCCCGGCCGCAGCGCAGGTCGAGGCAGTCGCCACTGATGCGCCATCGAGCGCGGCGCAGGCGCCGCCTGAGCCTGCTGCGCGCCGTGAAGGCGCCGCCCAAACCGGTGGTGGCGCGCCGAGGCGATGATCGACCCGGGCAGAAGATGGCCGAGGTGTCCATGGGCGACGCGCGGGGGCAAACCCGGCGAGCGCAAGGATGGACGGCGCGCACCGTTCGGAGCCGGCGGGCCCCGCTCGGGCGAGCGTGGCGATGGACGCTTCGATGGCGCACGCGGTAGTCGGGATGGCCGCGCAGGCGCTCCCGCCTGGGATGATCGGCCCAGGACGCCGCGTCTGGGCGATACGGCATTCCGTGCCCAGCGCGATGCGATGGAGCGCGCTCAGACGCAATTGCGCAAGCTGGCGTCGCAGGCCCATGGCGAAGCGCTGGCACAGTTGCTCGGCGCATGGCAGGCGCGTGATCCGCAGCAGTTGCCAGCCGCACAGGACCTGGGCGCCAAGGTGGCACCGGCTGCGCGCACGCAATGGGTGCAAGCCCTGGGCTCGGCACCGGAATCTGCTCCTGACAATGCCCTGTTGCGGCTGGAGATGGCAGCCGAGGTGCCGACCCCGGCCGAGCATCTGGCGCAACGGCGCATGTTCCAGTTGCAACTGCTGACGCGGCGCAACGATCCGTCACCGGCCCAGACCTGGGCCCAGGATGTGGGCGATGTGCTCAAGGGGCCGTTTGAGGCCGCCGCCGAGCGGCGCTTGCGCGCCGCGCTCAAGGTGCTGCTCAAGCTGAGCTGGCGATGAGTGCCCGGGGGTTGCCGAGCCCTGCGACAATCGCCGCTGACCCATGCGGGGCGGGCCGAGCTAGCCCCTTTGATAGCAACGGGAGGCTGAATTTGGACTCCGTCGATGACTTGTTGCGCCGGCTGGAGCAACTCAACGAGATTGGTGCCTCCCTGTCCAAGGAGCGGGACATCACCCGCTTGCTCGAGAGCATCCTGCTCGCTGCCAAGGTGATCACCAACGCCGATGGCGGCACGCTGTACCGCATGACGGACAACCAGGCAGAGTTGCGTTTCGAGATCCTGCGTACCGACTCGCTGCGTATCGCGATGGGCGGGAGTTCGGGCAAGGCCATCAGTTTCCCGAACCTGCCACTGCATCTGAGCGACGGAACGCCGAATGACTCGCTGGTGGCTGCCTACGCCGCCATCCATCGCCAGACCGTCAATATCGCCGACGCGTATACCGAGCCGAACTTCGACTTCTCCGGTACGCGCCAGTTCGACGAACGTACCGGATACCGATCCAAGTCGTTCCTGACCGTGCCGATGCGCAACCATGAGGGCGAGGTCATCGGCGTATTGCAGCTGCTCAATGCGCAGGCACCGGGCAGCACCGAGGTGGTCAGCTTCTCGAGTTCGGACCAGAGCCTGGTGGAATCGCTGGCCTCGCAGGCAGCCATCGCCTTGACCAACCGTTTGCTGATCGGGCAGCTGGAAGCCTTGTTCGAGTCCTTCATCAACCTGATCAACCTGGCGATCGACGAAAAGTCGCATTACACCGGTGGCCATTGCCAGCGCGTGCCGGCGCTCACGATGATGCTGGCCGAGGCGGTGAACCAGAACCAGATCGGCCCGTTGGCCGAGTTCACGATGGACGACCGGGATCGCTACGAACTCAAGATCGCCGGTTTGCTGCACGACTGCGGCAAGGTGACGACGCCGGTGCATGTGGTGGACAAGGCGACCAAGCTGCAGACGCTGTTCGACCGCATCGAGCTGATCGACACCCGCTTCGAGGTGCTCAAGCGCGACGCCGAGATCAACGCTCTGCGCCGGCAGCTGCAATTGCGCGCGCGCGTGGATGCCCCGGCGGAAGCGGCGATCTGGCGCGCGCATGCGGCGGAAATCGCCGCCATCGACGATGACCGGGTGTTCCTGCGCAGCACCAACACCGGTGCCGAGAAAACCGAGCGATGACGACATCGCAGCGGGTGCGCCAGATTGCCGGCGCGCGCGTCTGGCGCAACGTGGACGGCGTGGAGACCGAGTTCCTGACCTCGGACGAACTGGAGAACCTGACCATCCGTGCCGGCACGCTGACCCAGGCCGAGCGCAACACCATCAACCACCATATCGTGGCCACGATCCGGATGCTGGAACAGCTGCCATGGCCCAAGCATCTGCGCAATGTGCCGGAATACGCCGGCGGGCACCATGAACGCATGGATGGCAAGGGTTACCCCAAGGGTCTGAACCGGGACCAGATGTCGGTGCAGGCCCGCGTGATGGGCATTGCCGACATCTTCGAGGCCTTGACTGCCAGCGACCGACCCTACAAGCCCGGCATGAAGCTGTCGCAGGCCATGGGCATCATGCACCGCTTCAAGCTCAACGGACACATCGATCCGGACCTGTTCGACGTGTTCGTGTCAGAGCAGGTCTATCTCACCTACGCACGCCAGTTTCTCGATCCGTGGCAGATCGATGAGGTCAAGCTTCCGAGCGACGCGGCCTGAAGAAAGCGTCGAACATCGGCAGCAGCGTGGCGAAGTCGGCGGCGAAACGGGTCCGGTTGACGAAATAGGCTTCGCTGGCCACGGCGAAGAATTCGTCCAGGCTGCTGGCGCCATAGGCATCGAGCCACGGCATTGGCGCCCCGAAACGTTCGGCCAGACTGAGCTGGTCACTGAAGTCCAGAAAATGCGCGTGCAGCGTCTCGCGCCACTGAGCGCGTGCGGCAGCGGCACTGCCGGCGCCCATGAAGCCGGCCGGCAGCGGCGGGCAGCCGTCGGCCATGCCATCGCGCATGTCGATCTTGTGCACGAATTCGTGGATGACCACGTTGTAGCCATGCTGCGCCGAATCGCCGGCGTCTGCGACGTCTTCCCAGCTCAACGTGACCGGTCCGTCGTGCATCGCCTCGCCAGTCAGTTCCTCGTCGTACTGGTGCACGACACCGGTCTCGTCGACCATTTCGCGCCGCGCACGAACCGCCCCCGGATAGACCACGATGCCGACGAAGTCGTCGTACCAGGCTATGCCGCGCCAGGGCGCTTGCAGTGCCAGCACCGGCAGGCAGGCCTGCACCGCGATGGCCAGAGCCATGTCGTCACGGATCACCAGACCCGCCGCACCGTGAAACTCCTTGCAGTCGAGGAACTCTTGTGCCAGTTGGCGCAACGCAGTCAGCTCGGTGGCGTCCAGTGTTTGCAGGAAAGGCAGTTGTGCCAGTGTGGCCAGCCACAGATCCTGGGCAATGCCGGAGCCCGCTGTATCGCGTCTCGAACGCAGTGTGCGCAACCAGTGCAACATCGGGCGGGTCGCGCTCTCAGCAGGCCTGGGCCAAGGACAGCCTTTGCAGCGTCGCCGCAGCGCCGCCGTCGGGTCGGCTCAGGCGCAGCACTTCGGCGCGGGGTGTGGCCGCTTGCAGGTCCCAGTCGCTGAGCACCAGCCTGCGGCGCCCGTCTGCCAGCGTGTGGTCTGCCGGTTGATGGGTATGGCCGTGGATCAGTGTGCGGGCATCGGCATCGTGCAGCCAGGCCATGGTCGCCTCAAGATCGACGGTGGACGCCACCGGATGCGCGCGCTGGTGGCTGGCACTTTGCGTGCGCAGTCTGTCGCGCGATGGCCTGGCGCTGCGCCAGCGGTTGCGCCAGGAACTCGCTCTGCCATGGCGCACCGCGCACCATGCGTCGGAACTGCTGGTACTCGATGTCCTGCAGGCACAAGGGCATCGCCGTGGGACAGCAACCAGTGCGCACCGGCAAACTCGAGCACACAGGGGTCGGCCAGGCCTTGCATGGCGCAGCGACGCAACATGGCATCGCCGATCAGGAAGTCGCGGTTGCCACACATGAAGAACTGCGCGTGCCGCGTGCCGGCTTGTTGCAGCGCGTTGGCGCAGGCACGGGCAAAGTCGTCGTCGACCTGGCCCGGCCCGGTGTCGCTGTCCAGCAGGTCGTCGCCGACCCAGACCTCGAACAGGTCGCCCAGGATGAAAACCGCCTGCGCCGTGGTTGCCAAAAGGTAGTTCTGCCAGGCCGCGAAAGTCGCGGCATCACCGGCATGCAGGTGCAGGTCGGAGATGAAATCCACCACACGCCATTGCGGCGGGGCGCTCACCCGGTTCAGCCAGCTTGCAGCGGCTGCCGGGAGAAGGGAGGGTACGTCGCAAGACCCGGCCATGGCGTCAGCTTGCTGCGTCGCCTGGCGGGAGTCGTGCGCCGGGTCCGCGACTCAGAGTGCGACGGCCTTTTCGATCACCACGTCGTCATTTGGCACGTCGTCGTGGAAACCCTTGCGGCCGGTCTTTACGCCCTTGATCTGGTCCACCACTTCGGTGCCTTTGACGACCTTGCCGAACACCGCATAACCCCAGCCCTGGGCCGATGGTGCGGTATGGTTCAGGAAGCTGTTGTCGGACACGTTGATGAAAAACTGTGCGGTGGCCGAATGCGGGTCATTGGTACGCGCCATGGCAACCGTGTAGTTGTTGTTTTTCAGGCCGTTGTTGGCTTCGTTGTCGATCGGCTTGCCGCTTTTCTTTTCCTTCATGCCGGGTTCGAAGCCACCGCCCTGGACCATGAAGCCGGGAATGACGCGGTGAAAGACAGTGTTGTCGTAATGGCCGTTTTTCACGTACTCGAGGAAGTTGGCGCTCGAATTGGGCGCCTTCTCCATGTCGAGTTCCAGCGTGATCACGCCCAGTTTGTCTATATGCAGTTCTACTTGCGGGTTGCTCATGATTTATTTCACCAAAGTTGCGGAGTTGATAAGAATTGGCGTGGTTGGGACGTTCGACGGGAACGGCCCGCCTGCACCGGTAGGTACGGATTTGATCTTCGTGACGACATCCATGCCACTGACGACCTTGCCGAACACCGTGTAGCCAAAAAGCTGCGGCGCATTGAGCAGATTGGCGCGGGGCGTGTTTTCGTACACCGTGCCCTGGTACTCGAATTTTGGCACCGGATCGCCGGGGGGGATCAGCGTGGGATCGAGGAAGGCATTGTCCTTGACGTTGATGAAGAACTGCGCAGCTTGCCGAATTTGGATCTTGCGTACGGGCCATCGCGAGTCGTACCCACGACGTTGCGCGGACCACCACTGGCCAGGGCTTCGCGTCCTTCGTGCGGTACCGGCGCGCGCGTCTTCTTTTCGGCAAAACTGGTATCGAATCCGCCACCCTGCACCATGAAGTTGTCGATCACGCGGTGAAAGACGGTGCCGTCGTAGTGCTTGTCCTTGACGTATTGCAGGAAATTTTCGACCGTCTTGGGCGCCTTGTCCGGGTATACCTCGACCACAAACTCGCCCATGGTGGTGGCAAATTTCACGCGCGGAGCCGCCGTGTTTTGCGCGCTTGCGCAAAGGCTGATGCTCAGGCAGGTGGCAAGGAGCAGGGCGCGTCGGGTTGCGCGATGGCCAGCAGATTTCACAGAGGTTTCCTTTTCTCTATCGGGATGGACGGTCGGCGCCAGCTGCTGAACTGGCAAGCGCCGCTATTTATTGGCGGCGGGAGCAGCCTTGGCTGGCGTGGTTGCAGGGCCGGGGAACGGAGCCAGGCGGGCCGCCGCGGGCGCGTTGATCAATTGCCGGATCAGCGTGAGTTTCGGTCCCAGCGTGGTGTTGCCGGCGTCCAGCTGCAAGGCCTGGCGATAGGACTGTTCGGCCAACCGCGCATACACGTCGCCCAGGTTCTCGTGCGCCGTGGCGTAACTGCGGCTATTGCGTGTGGCCATCTCGAGCGCATCGCGTGCCTTCTCGAAATCGCCGCGACCGGCATACAACACGGCAACATTGTTGTAGGGCTCTGGCAGTTCCGGATAGTCCTGTGTGAGCGCCACGTAACTGGCTATGGCGGCCTCACGCTGGCCGCCATCTTGCTGGATCAGAGCCTTGAGGAAGCGCATCTGCGGGTCGCGCGGATTCTGCGCCAGATAGGCATCGGCCCGGGCCATGGCCTGTTGCAACTGGCCGTCGCGCAGCAAGCGATTGACGGGGTCGTAGTCGTCCGCGAACGCGGACGCGCTGAACAGACTCGCAACCAGGGCAATCAGACGGATGCACTGGCCGATAGGGCTGCCGCGGTGCATCATGAAGACTCCTTTAGCAGGTGTTGGCCGCACGCCCAAAGCGGGGCCTTATACTGCGGACGATTGTAGCCCAGGGGTCGGGAACATCCGGCCTTGACAAGGTCTGCACCGCACCTCCAAACTCCCATGTCGCGCAGCGCTTGTCGCTGCCAGTACCTGCCGCCGTCAGGCGGCGCATCTCCGTTAACCATGAGTATTCGTATCTACAACACGCTCACGCGTGCCGTTGAACCGTTCGCTCCGCTCGAGGCGGGGCATGTGCGCATGTACGTCTGCGGCATGACGATTTACGACCTGTGCCACATCGGTCATGCACGCATGATGATGGCGTTCGATGTGGTTCAGCGCTGGCTCAAGTCCAGCGGATTGCGCGTGACCTATGTGCGCAACATCACCGACATCGACGACAAGATCATCCGTCGCGCGCTCGAGCGCGGCATCACGATTCGCGCGCTGACCGACGAGATGATCGATGCGATGCGCCGCGACATCGGCGCACTGGGCATCGAGACGCCGACGATCGAGCCGCGGGCGACCGAATATCGTGCCGCAGATGCTGCAACTGATAGCGCGCCTGAAGGACAAGGGGCTGGCCTATCAGGGCGACGGCGGTGATGTGAATTTCTCGGTGCGCAAATTCCCGGGCTACGGCAAGTTGTCGGGCAAGTCGCTTGACGAACTGCGTGCCGGTGAACGCGTGGCGGTGCTCGAGGGCAAGCAGGATCCGCTCGATTTCGTGTTGTGGAAGTCGGCCAAACCGGCTGAGCCCGATGACGCCAAATGGGACAGTGCCGTATGGCATGGGCCGGCCCGGCTGGCATATCGAATGCTCGGCCATGTGTGGCCAGACGCTGGGCGAGACCATCGACATCCACGGTGGCGGCGCCGACCTGCAGTTTCCGCACCATGAGAACGAGATCGCGCAAAGCGAGGGCGCCAATGGCAAGCCGCTGGCGCGTTTCTGGATGCACAACGGCTTCGTGCGCGTGGACAACGAAAAGATGTCCAAGAGCCTGGGCAATTTTTTCACCATCCGCGAGGTGCTCGGGCGCTACGATGCCGAGACGGTGCGCTTTTTCCTGGTGCGTACCCATTACCGCAGCGCACTGAACTACAGCGACGTCCACCTTGACGATGCGCGCAGCGCACTCAAACGCCTTTACACGACGCTCGCGCTTGTGCCGGCGAAGGCCACGCCCATCGACTGGGCGCAGCCCCATGCGCGCGCGATTCAAGGCGGCGATGGATGAGGACTTCGGCACACCCGAGGCCGTGGCTGTGCTTGTTCGATCTGGCCAGCGAGATCAATCGCACACACAGCGTGGAGTTGTCCGGCCTGCTGCGCGCGCTGGGCGGCTGCCTGGGCCTGCTGCAAGTGGATGCCGCCGCGTTCCTGCAAGGAGTGGGCGGCGACGGTGGGCAGGGCGATGATGGCGCGCTGATCGCGCAGCTGATCGCTGAACGCGCGCAAGCCAAGCAGAACCGGGACTTTGCGCAGGCCGATGCCGTGCGCCAGCGCTTGAGCGACATGGGCGTGGTGCTCAAGGACTCGGCGGCCGGCACCAGCTGGGAGCGCGCACGATGATGGCTGTGCGTTTGGTACACGGCACGTGCCTGAGGGGGCGCTGATGGCACCGGTCACCTTGCCTGTGCCCGTGTTCGCGCAACCCGATTACTGGGAAGAGGCGTGCCGCCACCTGTCGCGCAAGGACCGCATCATGAAGCGGCTGATCGCGCAGTCCGATGGGGCCAGCCTGCAGACGCGTGGCGACGCGTTCATCACGCTGGCGCGCTCGCATCGTGGGCCAGCAGATCTCGGTGAAGGCGGCGCAGACCGTGTGGGACCGCTTCCTGAAGCTGCCACGCAAGATGACGCCAGCCAACGTGCTCGACTCAAGGTGGACGACATGCGCGCGGCCGGACTGTCGGTGCGCAAGGTCGAGTACCTGGTGGACCTGGCGCTGCACTTTGACAGTGGCGCCATCAATGTCGACGCATGGGCGGCTATGGACGATGAGGCCATCATCACCGAACTGGTCGGCATACGCGGCATCGGCCGCTGGACGGCGGAGATGTTCCTGATCTTTCACCTGCTGCGTCCCAACGTGTTGCCGCTGGACGATGTCGGGCTGATCAACGGCATCAGTCAGAACTATTTTTCCGGTGAGGTGGTCAGCCGCAGCGATGCGCGGGAAGTGGCCGTGGCATGGACGCCATACTGCAGTGTGGCGACTTGGTATATTTGGCGCTCGCTCGATCCTTTGCCGGTTGCGTATTGACAGGTCGGACGCGGCAATATCGCCGCCGCGCGAGAGGCACCCACCTGCAGCCTGGTGGTCAGAACATGGAGCCTGGAAGTGGCAAAAAAGACATTCCTCGATTTTGAACAACCGATAGCCGAACTGGAATCCAAGATCGAAGAGCTGCGCTATGTGCAGACCGAATCGGCGGTCGACATCTCGGCCGAGATCAGCCAGCTGACAAAAAAGAGCCAGCAGCTCACCAAGGACATCTACAGCGACCTGACACCGTGGCAGATCACCAAGATTGCGCGCCATTCCGAGCGTCCCTACACGCTGGATTACGTGGGCGAGATATTCACCCATTACACCGAGATGCACGGTGACCGGCATTTCGCGGACGATCTGAGCATCGTTGGCGGTCTGGCGCGCTTCAACGGCACGCCGTGCATGGTCATCGGGCAGCAAAAAGGCCGTGGCACGAAGGAGCGCGGCTTGCGCAACTTCGGCATGACCAAGCCAGAGGGTTACCGCAAAGCGCTGCGGCTGATGAAGACCGCAGAAAAATTCAAGTTGCCGGTGTTCACCTTCGTCGACACACCGGGCGCCTATCCCGGCATCGACGCCGAGGAGCGCGGGCAGTCCGAGGCGATCGGTCGCAACATCTTCGAGATGGCGCAGCTCGAGGTGCCCATCATCACCTCCATCATCGGTGAAGGCGGCTCCGGCGGCGCGCTGGCGATCTCGGTTGGCGATCAGGTCCTGATGCTGCAGTACTCGGTGTATTCGGTGATCAGCCCGGAAGGCTGTGCCTCGATTTTGTGGAAGACCTCGGACAAGGCGCTGGACGCCGCCGATGCCATGGGCATCACCGCGCATCGGCTCAAGGCATTGGGCCTGATTGACAAGATCGTCAACGAGCCGGTCGGCGGCGCCCATCGCGACCACAAGCAGATGGCGGCATTTCTCAAGCGTGCGCTGGGCGACGCCTATCGTCAGATCAGTGATCTCAAGGTCAAGGAACTGCTCGAGCGGCGGTACGAGCGTCTGCAAGGGTATGGACGGTTCACCGACACCAAGGCTGACAGCAAGGCCACCAGCCGATAAAACGACGGCGGCGATCTATCGCTGGCTGTCAGGTGCTTGATCGGCCCTTGCGGCTAGCCAGGCAACTTGCCACGGGCAGGGTGACCAGGCCCAATCGACGAAAGCAAACCGTGACCCAGTCGCTGCCGGATGCCATCGCGGCTTTCAAGCCTGTACTGCCCTTGGCCGTCGCATTCAGCGGCGGAGCGGATTCCACGGCGCTGCTGCTCGCTTGCGCGCGCCAATGGCCAGGTCAGGTGGCAGCCATCCACGTACACCATGGCCTGCAGGCGGCGGCCGATGATTTTGAGCGGCACTGCGTTGCGCAGTGCCTGCAATGGCAGATTCCGCTGATCGTGCGTCATGTGGATGCGCGCCATGCGCGTGGCGACAGCCCGGAGGACGCGGCGCGCGACGCAAGGTATCGCACCATCGACGAGGCCGTTCGTGCAGACGATGGCACGCCCGTCTACCCGAGCGTGGCGCTGGCCCAGCACGCCGATGACCAGGTCGAGACCTTGCTGCTGGCGCTCAGCCGCGGCGCCGGTTTGCCGGGCCTGGCCGCCATGCCGGCCCGTCGTGTGCGCGCTGGCGTGGTTTACCACCGCCCCCTGCTCGATGTGTCCGGGTCCGCCATTCGCACATGGTTGCAGGAGCAGGGCGTGGCCCATGTCGAAGACCCCAGCAATACCGACGAAGGGCTGACGCGCAATCGCATACGGGCCCGGTTGTTGCCTGTGCTGGCGCAGGTGTTTCCGCAGTTCCGCGACACCTTCAGCCGCAGTGCGCGCCATGCGGCGCAGGCCCAGGTGGTTCTGGATGCGGTGGCGGCGCAGGATCTGGTGCAAGTCGGCGGGGCGGATGCAGGTCTGCCCTTGGCCGCGTTGCAGGCCGTGCCGCATGCGCGGCAGGCCAACCTGCTGCGCCATTGGTTGCGTAGCGTGCATGGCGTCAATGCCAGTGCCGCTCAACTGGGCGAGTTGCAGGACCAGATCGCTGCCTGCACCACGCGCGGTCATCAGATCCGCATCAAGGTGGCAAGCGGCTTTGTCGTGCGCAAGGGTCCCCATTTGAGTTGGTACAATGGCCCGCCCGATCCAACCCTGACCGGTTGAGATGCCGGGCGTGGCGCTGGCCCTGAGGCCGCGGCTCACCGAGCGGCATGGCGCCCAGTCCCCCGATCTTTTTTGCATATCCAATGGCTTTGATTGTTCACAAATACGGCGGCACGTCGATGGGCTCGACCGAGCGCATCCGTGCAGTCGCCCAGCGCGTTGCCAAGTGGGCCCGTGCCGGGCATCAGATGGTGGTGGTACCCAGTGCCATGAGCGGTGAGACCAACCGCCTGCTGGCCCTGGCCAGGGAACTGGCTCCCGCTAAACCTTCGGACAACTATCAGCCGCGAACTCGACATGCTGGCTGCCACCGGCGAGCAGGCCTCGTCTGCGCTGCTGGCCATCGCCTTGCAGGCCGAAGGCCTGGAGTCCGTCAGTTATGCCGGTTGGCAGGTGCCGATCCGAACCAACAGCGCCTACACCAAGGCCCGCATCGAGTCGATTGACGACAAGCGCGTGCGCGCCGACCTGACCGCTGGCAAGGTCGTCATCGTGACCGGCTTCCAGGGCATGGACGAGTCGGGCAACATCACCACACTCGGACGTGGTGGCAGCGACACCTCGGCAGTGGCGGTGGCAGCGGCGCTCAAGGCGCAGGAATGCCTGATCTACACCGATGTCGACGGTGTCTACACCACCGATCCGCGTGTGGTCCCGGAAGCCCGCCGTCTGAAGACCGTCAGTTTCGAGGAGATGCTCGAAATGGCATCGCTCGGCTCCAAGGTGCTGCAGATCCGCTCGGTCGAATTCGCCGGCAAGTACCGCGTGCCCTTGCGCGTGTTGTCCAGTTTCACCCCCTGGGACATTCCCATCGAGGAAGAGGCCGTATCCGGCACCCTGATCACTTTCGAGGAAGACGAACACATGGAACAAGCCATTGTTTCGGGCATCGCGTTCAATCGCGATGAAGCAAAAATCTCCGTGCTCGGCGTGCCCGACACGCCCGGCATCGCCTACCAGATCCTGGGGCCGATCGCTGAAGCCAACATCGACGTGGACGTCATCATCCAGAACGTCAGCAAGGACGGCAAGACCGACTTCAGCTTCACCGTGCATCGCAACGACTACGCCAAGGCGATTGACCTGCTCAACGCGCAGGTGGTCGGCGGCCTGGGTTCGACCGAAGTCATTGGCGACGCAAAGATATGCAAGGTCTCGATCGTCGGCATCGGCATGCGCAGCCACGTGGGCGTTGCCAGTCGCATGTTCCGCGTGCTGAGCGAGGAGGGCATCAACATCCAGATGATCTCGACCAGCGAAATCAAGACTTCGGTGGTCATCGACGAGAAATACATGGAGCTCGCGGTGCGCGCTTTGCACAAAGCTTTCGATCTTGATCAAGTTCCGGCTGACTCCCTCGGTCAGTCGTGAGATAATGCCGACGGTTTGAAAAAACCGGAAACGTGACCGAGTGGCCGAAGGTGCTCCCCTGCTAAGGGAGTATGGGGTGTAGAGCCTCATCGAGGGTTCGAATCCCTCCGTTTCCGCCAATATTCCCAATGGGAAGACCTCTGCTTTGAGGTCCCGTCCCCCAAAAAGTCCCCCAACCCATGACGCGCTAGTTCGGCGTAGCGCATTGTCTGCGGTGCTGACATCCGATGACAATCGTTGACATTCGTAGGTAGAAGATCGCGTCGCGCCCCATTTCGGTTTCAGGGGCACTCAATCAGTTTGTCCTCCAAAGTTGCGCGTTGAGGCTCGGCTTAGCATGGAGAATGTCTACAAGGCGAAATTGAGAATCAGATGGATCAAATCTTGGACCTGCGACAGGCGTCAATTCCGGGCATGTGTGAAGTCACGCAAGCTGTTGAGGCTATGGCGGCGTCGGGCGGAGTGGAGGAGCGGGGTGCGATCTTCACCCGGAGAGAGGTCGTGGACTTCATCCTCGATATTGCGGGGTACACCGCTGACAAGCCTTTGTACGAGCTGCGGCTTCTTGAACCGTCATTCGGTGCCGGCGATTTCCTGTTGCCGGCCCTCACCCGGCTGTTGCACTCTTGGAAGCGGTCTGGTGGTGGTAGTCGGCCGGTCGAAGCGCTGGCTGGCAGTGTTCGAGCCGTCGAGCTGCATCGAGATTCGTTCGGGCGGACCCGCGCGGCTGTCTGTAACCTGTTGACCGACTTTGCCATCGACATGGACGCAGCCGAGGCCATCGCCGACACCTGGCTAATACACGGCGACTTCCTTCTTGCTCGACTTCCCAATGCCTTCGACGTGGTGGTCGGAAATCCGCCCTACGTGCGCCAGGAACTGATTCCCGCGCCGTTGCTGGCAGAGTACCGGAGCAGGTACGTGACCCTCTACGACCGGGCCGACCTCTATGTGCCCTTCATCGAGCGGTCGCTGACCTGCTTGGCTCCTGGGGGTGTCTTGGGCTTCATTTGCGCGGATCGCTGGATGAAGAACCGTTACGGCGGTCCGTTGCGCGCAATGGTTGCCAGCAGCTTCAATCTGCGTATTTGCGTGGACATGGTGGACACGCCTGCCTTTCACTCAGAAGTAATGGCCTACCCCGCGATAACGGTCATCGGGCGCGAAGCCAAGGGGGCGACACGCATCGCACACCGTCCGGCAATCGAAAGGGCTGCATTGGCCGAGCTGGCGTGTGAACTAACCGCGCAATGGCAGGCGATGCCCGCACGACACGTTCGCGAATTGGTCAGTGTCACTTCTGGCTCTGAGCCGTGGATTTTGGAGTCCTCCGAACAGATGGCTCTGGTGCGGCGACTTGAGCGCGACTTTCCTACTTTGGAGGACGCTGGCTGCAAGGTCGGTATCGGGGTTGCGACCGGGGCTGATGACGCCTTCATTGGGTCATTTGATGCGCTCGACGTTGAGCCTGACCGCAAGCTACCGTTGGTGACGACGCGCGACATTGTCAGCGGCGAAGTTCGATGGCGTGGGCTCGGCGTCGTGAACCCATTCCTTGACTCTGGAGGCCTCGTTCGCCTGGACGATTTTCCGAGGTTGGGCGCATATCTGGAGGCTCGAAAGGACCAGATTAACAAGCGCCATGTCGCGCAGAAAATGCCGGCGAATTGGTATCGCACGATTGACAGGATCACCCCGTCGCTGGCCGGACGGCCAAAGCTACTGATCCCGGACATCAAGGGCGAGGCAAACATCGTCTACGAGTCCGGGACGCTGTACCCGCATCACAATTTGTACTTCATCGCTTCGGACGAATGGGACCTTCACGCGCTGCAAGCCGTATTGCTGTCTGGCATTGCGCGACTATTTGTTGCGACGTACTCGACAAAGATGCGTGGCGGCTACCTGCGATTTCAAGCGCAGTACCTTCGTCGGATTAGGGTGCCGCGATGGCAAGACGTGCCGGCGACACTGCGCCCGGACTTGATCGCGGCCGGCCAGTCCCGCGACCGTGAGTCTTGTAACCGCGCGGCGTTCGCGTTATACGAGATGAACGCGACGGAACGAGCTACGTTAGAAGGGAATGGTGACTAAACATGGCACTTGATCTTGTAGGGTATGAGAAGCGAGCCCGCAAAGCCGTCAAAGCATTTTGGGGCAATCGCGAAACGGCGAAACGCAAACAGGCCGAGTCAGGCAAGGCTGACCAGGGCGAGCGTGCAGGCGTCACTGGCGGCAAGAACATGGACGGCTTTACTGATTTGGTCATCGATCTTGTGAAAGCCAATGGCCTCGACCACGCCGAAATTCATCAGACTCGGGCTGTGTTGACACTGCCTGGGTACTTTCGACCGACCAAGCTGTGGGACTTGCTCGTGATGAATCAAGGTGAGCTCATTGCGGCCATAGAGCTGAAAAGCCAAGTCGGGCCATCCTTCGGCAACAACTTCAACAATCGAACCGAGGAAGCCATCGGCACTGGTCATGATCTGTGGACGGCTTTCCGCGAGGGTGCCTTCGGCCAGCAGCCCAAGCCGTTCGTGGGCTGGATCATGCTCGTTGAGGACGCTGACGGGTCGCGTAGCCCGGTTCGCGATGCGTCGCCACACTTCCCAGTTTTTCCTGAGTTTCGCGGCGCGTCCTACCTGCAACGATACGATGTACTTTGCCAACGGCTCATGAAGGAACAGCTATACACCTGTGCGACGGTGCTGGCATCGCCGCGCAGCGCAGCGGCCGGCGGCGAGTTCTCCGAACTATCGAAGGTGACTGGCCTTCGATCGTTCGTTGCGTCGCTTGCCGGTCACGTTGCGTCGTCAGCAGCACGCATAGGCTGAACGGCCACGCCTCGGGCTAGGTCGCTCGGCGGTTGTGGGACTCAATGGGGGACGATCCCACCCCTCCTAGCCGATCTATTCGGACGCCTGGCGGACGCCATCACCGCCGCAGTTCACGCCGAAACCCATGTTCGCCGGCAACGTGCGGCTGAACGTGTTGATGCCGGCGTGCCGACGCAGGGCCGTCGCCGGCCCGTAGGGCAGTGGCAGGCCATCGCGTGACACGCTGACCTCGGCCAGAATTGCGACGCCTTGGAGCGCCTTCCAGCCGGGGCTTTCAGCGCCCTGGCCATGACAAGCGGATGTGTGCAACCTGTTTGGCATCGGGTCCCTTCCATCGGTCGCTTGCGGCGGTCGATCACGCGTCAGCGCACAGGGCTTCACTGGCAGGCGTCCCGACCATGCAATTGGCGAACCTCGTGCGGGCGGCATCGTAGCCGGCGGGCCGGGTAGTCGGACGGACGCGGCGCAACATTGCCCCGATCCGGGTTTGTGCAGGCTTCGGGCGGGACACACAGATGGCAATACCTAGATACGCACCGTCCAACGGTTTGATGGCGGCGGGCATTTTGGCTGGAATAGCACCGTCCAACGGAGCGATGGGCGTTCCATTTGACCGTTCAACGGTGCTGGGAGTGGTGCCCATTTGACCGTCCAACGGTGTAAGGATGTAACCGTTTTTGCGGCTGATCGCGTTCATCTGGCGGGCAGCGGTTGCCGATGCGGTGCGCCGGCGCTGTACGACCGGTGCCGGGGCGTCCGGGATCAGATAGCCGCCGGTCTTGAACGTGGCCGGGTTGATGTCCAGCCCCTCGATGTGCCGCAGCTTCATCCAGGTACAGGCGTACCAAGCGGACCGATTCGGCATCATGCCCATCCGGGTTTCAACCAACAAGCCGCAGGAGATCAGTTCCTTGACGGCTCGCGACACCGTGCCCGCGCTCGTCCAGCCGGCCTTGGTCAGGTACTTCATCGAAGCCGACAACTTTCCGTTCGGGCCGCTGTGGACCATGTCCATCAACAGCGAGCGGGCGGTATGTGATGCGCGGGTCCAGCCGGGCGACTGTTGCACCGGCGCCAACCATGCGACGAAGTTGGCCAGTTTGACCCCGCGCAGACCACGCCGGTTCAGGCTGCGCAGGAATTCCGTCCAGAACGGCTCGGCTTCGCTGGCGCCCACCTTCAGACCGAGCACCTCACGCTGGCCCTCGCTGTTCCCCCGCTGACCTGTGACGTCTACGACGTCCTGCGGCCTGGGCATCACAATGCGCCGCGCCAGTTCTCCCGTTATCTGACCCCACCCGGGCCATCCCCTTGAATCTGTGTTTTCTCAACTGCACGGGCATTCGGTGCTCCCAGTCAGTTCGCAGATCTGTCGGAAAGTTTTACGGGAGCGAGCCGCCGCGGTCCTGGCGGGTATTGGCGAGTCCCGACTCTCCCAGTGCAAAAATGGCGATGGAGTTCCTGGAGGCACGGAAATTGCTATAGATGCACCCGTGTCTCACCGGGCGGTATCCGGGCAAACTTGGAAGCGTGACTCATGTCAAGACGTTGGAATTTCCTGTTGCCAGTGGCTTGTGCGGTACTTCCGTTGCAGGCGATGGCGTTGCTGGTCGTTTCGGTCGGCAATCTGGACGTGCCCCTGGCAGGGTACGCGGGCGACCCGAATCTGCGCCTCTCTGCCGGTGGGCAGATCACGCAGACCGGGGGCCTCAGCGCGACGGGTCTGGGCCTCATGTCCGGCGGCATGTCGATCTTGAGCTCGCCAGCGAACATGGTCGATGTGCTGGCCGCCGATGTCGCCGGCGTGCTCAGCTTTCGCAACGCTGGCCATCTGTCAATCGGATCGGTCACCGTCGATGGATTCGGAGTCACCGGCATCAGCACCACGAACGACAACGTGCTCCTGAACGTCGGTGGCAACCTCAGCCAGACCGCGAGCGTGGTCGCCTCAGGGCTGGCCGTGAAGGCCTCCGGAACGACTGCGCTGGGCACGCTTGCCAACCACGTCGGCGTGATTGCTGGCGATGTGCAGGACAGCTTTGCGTTTCGCAGCGCGAGCCACCTGAGCATCGGATCGGTCACCGTCGATGGATTCGGAGTCACCGGCATCAGCACCACGAACGACAACGTGCTCCTGAACGTCGGTGGCAACCTCAGCCAGACCGCGAGCGTGGTCGCCTCAGGGCTGGCCGTGAAGGCCTCCGGAACGACTGCGCTGGGCACGCTTGCCAACCACGTCGGCGTGATTGCTGGCGATGTGCAGGACAGCTTTGCGTTTCGCAGCGCGAGCCACCTGAGCATCGGATCGGTCACCGTCGATGGATTCGGAGTCACCGGCATCAGCACCACGAACGACAACGTGCTCCTGAACGTCGGTGGCAACCTCAGCCAGACCGCGAGCGTGGTCGCCTCAGGGCTGGCCGTGAAGGCCTCCGGAACGACTGCGCTGGGCACGCTTGCCAACCACGTCGACATGCTCGCCGCCGACACGCAGGCTGCGTTCAGCTACCGCAATGCAGGCAATCTGAGTATAGGCTCGGTGACCGTCGATGGCTTCACAGTCACCGGCATCAGCAGTTCGGCGGGCGATGTCGAACTCATCGGCGATGGGCTGGCCGTACTGGATATCGATGCGCCAATCTCGGTGACCGGAGAGTTGACGATCAGCGGCTTCAGCAGCCTCACCCTGAATCTGGCCGCGCGGCAACTGCAAAGCGCAACCGCAATCCACTTTTTGGAACTAGCCAGCATCCTGTTCGATGCCACCAACGTCAGCCTGTTCGATGGTCTCGAGTTCGAGATCCTCGACATGCCGTTGTTCGCGCTTGATATGCCGTGGGATGTATCGTTCAGCACCACGAATCTGGCGCATGGCTTCTTTCTGGACACGGCTGGATTCGGCAACAGCGGCAGGGTGATCGCGCGAAGCCTGGCGCCCAACGAAGTGCCTGAGCCCCCGCTGGTTCTTCTGCTGGTCTCGGCTGGGGCAGCTTTGTTCGTCCAAAGGCGGCGACTCTTCGCTCGTCCCCATCGTCGTTCCTCCATCCCGCCTCGCCTTTGCCGCCGCAGCTCGGGTACGTGATAAACGTGGTGTTTTTGCCATAATTCGGGGCATGAGGGTTGAGGTGGCTGAGCACTCTGCCTGCACCAGCGCAGTGCCAGCATTTCTTCGCCATGGCGCTTCCTCCTGATGACTGCCTTACGAAAAGTACGAACCCCGATTTGCCGAATAGCATCAGGGCTTGGCCGAGTGAATAATATTGCCGGCGCCCAGGCTTCGTACCCATGTGCGTCCGGCGCCGAACGCCAATTCGTGCTATTTCTCTTCGAACGCGATGGTCCCGAGTGGCGCCTTCGCCAACAGGTCCGCTACTTGATCATAGACATCAGCGTTGTCCTTCATTTGCTCCGCCAGCGACGGATTCTGATGCGCGACATTGCGAAAAAAACCTGCGGCATCGCGCAGTAGCCTGACCGCGAGCTCAGCATTGGTGGACTTCGCCATTTTTTGATCTCTCGGTCTAGTCACCGGCATCACTGGCATCGTTATCGGTTTTCTTCTCATGTTGCTGGCGCATAAGTCGAGCAAGAGTAAATATCCGTTTTTCCTTGTTCCGCCAAGAAGGAAACGATATCAACGACGCCATTCATCTTTGGGGCATCCGCAGTCTGACCAATTCTCGTCAGTACCCACGATATCGCCTAAAGCGTCTTGTATTGGTGCTCCTTCCAGCCGGTCAATCCTGCCACAACCAGCCGCCAGGCCTGCACTCCCCCAAGACTCCCCGCTGTACCACTCAGAGCGGGTGAGCCGGAAAGGGTTTGCTCACGAAGCCGGTGGTAGCCGAGCGACAAAGGCACGTACCGTGCCTGCAACGTCCCGGACCGCCGCCAGGGTCTGCGCCGTCTGCGGCAAGTGATGAGTGGCGTCGACCTCGGCTTGGCGCGGCGCCGATACTTCAGGAATCCGACGCCATGCGCTGCAGTCGTTTGACCTCGTCTTGACCGGCGAAACCGCTGCCCAGGCGCTTGAGCCGCTCGAGCTCGGCGCGGGCGCTCGACTTGTCGCCCGCACTCAGCTGAATACGGGCCAGGTTGAGCCGATACGCCGGCTGGTCTGGATTGTCGGCGACCAGTTTCTTGATGACTTCGATGGCCTCGCGGTGCTGCTTTTCGCTCGACAAGGCCGTAGCCAGCGTGTCGAGGTAGGTGGCCTGCCCAGGCGCCAGTGCCACCGCTTTGCGCGCCATCGCCACGGCACCGGGCTTGTTCTGGCGCGCCAGCAGCCAGGCCAGGTTGTTGAGCGCCATGGAATGCTTTGCCTGCTGCGCCAGCACTCCGCGATAGCGGCGTTCGGCACTGGCCAGGTCACCATTGGCCAGGGCCGAATCACCCAGATACATCGCGAACGCCATGTCCCTGGTGTGGCTGCCCATCCAGCTGTCGGCAAACTGCGTCGCATCGGCCGATTTCTTTGCCAGCAGCAGCGTGCGATGCAGCTTGATCGGTGCGCTGCCTGGGCCGGCGAGTGTGGTCGCCTTGCGATACGACGCGATTGCCGCCCCCGCATTCTTGCGTGACAACTCGACGTCACCCGCGAGCAAGTGGCCCTCGGCGTCTCCAGGCCGCTGCGCGATGACCTTGCGCGCCACTTCCAGCGCCGACTCCGGGCGCTGCTGCGCCAGCGCCACCGCCACTTGCATGCGCTGCATCACCACCGAGTTGGCATCGACTTGCGCCGCGCGCTGCAGGCTGCGCCAGGCCTCGTCGTATTGCTTGGCCGCGAAGAGCGCCTCGGCTTGGCCCAGATGGCCGCGAACAAGGTCCGGTCGTTGTTGCGTGAGCTTGCCAAAGGTGCCGATGGCCTGTCGCAGATCGCCCGCCAACAGCTGCGCCTGACCCAGTTTGAGCGGCAGCTCGGTGCTCAAAGGCAGCGCGGCCACCGCCGACTGGGCGCTGGAGACCGCGGTCTTGAACTCACCGCCGGACAGCAGAAAGTCGACCAGCGCCAGTCGCGGCGCCTCGGCTGCGGCGTCGGCTGCAACGGCCGCCCCGAGCAGGCGCATCACCTCGTCCTTGCTGCCCCCGCTTCGCTGGACCAGGCGAACCAGCGCCAGATGCGCCATCATGTTGCGGCTGTCGCGCTTGATGATGGCCTCGAGGCGCTCGCGCGCCGCGCCGGGCTGACCGTCGTCAAGGTCCAGATCGGCCAGCAACACCGCTGCGGGAACAAATCCGGGGTCGCGGCTCAACGCCAGCTCGAAGCTCTTTCGCGCCTGCGCCGGTTCCTTCTGGCGCAGCTGGATCTGGCCGCGCAGGTTGGGCCCGACCGGGCTGTCCGGCTGCTTGGCGTCGAGCGCATCGACGGCCGTCAGCGCGCCGGCAAAGTCGCGGCGCTGCCACAGCGCCGTGATCAGGGCCATATCCACCGCCGTGCTCTTGTCTCCTGCAGCGATGCGCCGCATGTCGTCCAGCGCCATCGCTCCCTTCCCGGCCGCCATGCGTGCCACCGAGACCGACGCGCGCAGCACGGTGTCGTCGGGGCTAAGCTTCAATGCGCGCTCAAAATACTGCAGTGAGCGCGCCTTGTCACCGACCAGCATGGCCGCCTGGCCGCCAAGTGCCAGCGCCTGCGCGTCGGGCGAGGTCGGCGTCAATGTCGGCGCCAACACTTCCAGCGCCTTGGACCCCTGGCCCAGCCGGATGTAGACCTCGCCGAGCAGACGCCGCAGTTCGAGCACCGCCGGTGCCCGCGACAGCGCGAGATTGAGGTAGTGTTCCGCCTTTGACAGCGCGCCGAGCTTGAGCTCGGCCGCACCGGCCAGACGCAGCAGGTTCAGGTCGTTCGACGCCGCCTGCAGTAGCGGCGCCAGGTGTTCGCGCGTGGCCGCGTAATCGCCGCGTGCAAACGCCAGCTGGGCGTCGAAATAGCGCACGCGCGGGTCATGGGGTTTGGCCTTGCGTGCGGCTTCGAGTGCGCGCTGTGCGGCCTCAAGGTCGTTCTCGAGCAGATGCAAGGCGATCATGGTCTCGTATGCCTCGATCAACTCCGGGCGTGCCTCGGCCGCTGCCTTGAAGGCGCGCATGGCTGCCTGGCGGTCGCCCGTTGCCACCAGCGTCAGCTCGCCCAGCAACCTCAACGATTCGGCGTCCTTGGGCGCGCTGGCGACGTGGGTTTCGAGCAGCTTCACCGCCTCCGGCGACTTCCCGGATATCGTCAGCACGCGCGCCTGCAGGCGCAAGGCGGGCCCGTAACCCGCCAGATGGCGTTGCGCCAGCGCTGCCGACTCACCCGCGTCGGCATAACGCTTGTCGGCCAGCAGGGCCTCGCCGATCAGCGTCTCGACCTCGGCCGCCACCTTGAGGTCTTTGAAGCGCATCGAACCCATTCGGCTCACCACTTCGCCGTACTTTCCGCCCGCCAGCATTGCGCGCGCCAGGGGTGGAGCGACCAGTTGTGCCGAGTGCTTCAATGCCAACGCCCGTTCGAGCTCGACCTCGGCACCCGCGGCGTCGCCGCTGTCGAGCAGCGCCAGACCAAGCTGGAATCGCGCCTCTGCCGACTGTGGATCGGCCTGCAGCGCGTTCTTCAACTCGATCACGGCACTCTTGAACTGTCCGTCGGCGCGGTGCTGTTTGGCTGCGGCGATCAACTCGTCGCTGCTCTTGCTGCCGCATCCGGCCAGAGTCAGGGCCATTAACCCTGAAAGCAGCGCCGCGCTCCAATGGTTTCCAATCATGATGCTCTCCTCCCACTCGCACGCTGCCATGCAACGATGGCGAACATGTGGATTGACAGTGTTTCATTATCCATAACGCAGTCATTGGCAGGGCTTGCAGGACGCAGCGCCAAAACCGGTTCAAGAAAGTCAAGGAGGCGTCGCCCCTGTCTTGGCGAAAGCAAGCGACGCTTGCCCACGCTGTGCGACCGATGCCCCAATAGCCACCCGTTGGCGTCCAAGCTCGATGCCTGATCACCACTGACGAATATCTTTACAGAGTCTTGTCGAGAGCAATTCCGACCGCCGTGACCCGGTCCAAGAAATGCAAACAAATCAACAAATTGCGCAAATGATCGGCATGTTGGCACGCAATCTGCTTGCCCTTTCGGGTAGCCGCGGATGTCTTGGCATACATCAAGGCCGCCGTTCCAGTAGTTCTCTACTAATTTGGAGGTAAACATGAAACTTAAGCACCATCTCTTGAGCGCCATTGCGGCCGCGTCGCTGGCCGCGATGAGCGGGCAGGCCGTTGCGTTGCCGGCGTTCGCCGACGTCGTGTCGATCGTTGACGAGTCGGGGTCGATGTCCGGTGAACACGCCTGGCTCCCCGGCATGATCACGTCGTTGGACGCCGGACTGACCACGGCCGGCCTGACCACCAACAATTTCGGCCTTGTCGGTTATGGAAGCTCTAGCGTTGCTGCACGCCAGCTTGATGTCGGCGGCGTTGGGAGCGAGTTTGGTACCGCGGCACAATACGGCGCCGCAGCAGCTGGCCTCCTCATCAATGGTGGCACCGAAGACGGTTGGGATGGCATCGATTTCGCCAACACCTACACTTACAGGGCAGGTGCGGCACGGAATTACATCCTCGTGACCGACGAAGACCGTGACAACACCGACGGATCGTTGACCTATGCCAGCGTCCTGGCCAGCATGACGGGAACCAACACCTTGCTCAATGCAGTGGTGAATGCGTCCTTCAGTTGTACCAGCAGCACAGGTTCCGTGCTCGGCATTGACAAGAACGGTGTAGGGTATATTGCCGATGGCTTGGGTGGCTACACGACCGGATCCGGCTGCACTGCGTTGTCGGGCGCGGGCAGCACCATCGCCGACTACGTGAACATGGCACTGGCCACGGGCGGCGCAGCATGGAATTTGAATCTGCTGCGTGTCGGTGGCCTCACCGCCGACTCATTCACGTCGGCATTCGTCGCCATCAAGGTGAGGGAGATCACGACCCAGAACAACGTACCAGAACCAGGAACGCTGGCCTTGGTCAGTCTGGCCCTGCTGGGCATTGGCGCCGCACGTCGCAAGTCGACCTGAAGCCGCCACACAACACCCGGCAGCCGTGAGGTGGTCGGGGGACCGAACAAGCCTGGGCCTTTGCGTCCGGGCTTTTTTTATGGACGCCTGATCGGTACACTCGAAGCCACCCCCCGACGGCCTCGGACGGGTCGGTGGCACGGTGGTGGCGATCGACGCGCCGCGCGCCGCCGTGCCCGGGTTTGACGAACGCGTGCCGGCGCAGTTCAAAGTGAATCTGCGCATGGCCAAAGGAGTTTTGGCATGAAGGTTTGTATCGTGGGAGCAGGCGCCATCGGCGGCTGGATCGGCACCCGGCTGGCGGCGGCGGGTGTCCAGGTCAGCGCGATTGCGCGGGGCGACACATTGGCGTCGCTGCGTACCCATGGCTGGCGTCTGCAGACGGCCAGTGGCCTGGTTCAGGCGCCGGTGGCGGCGGCCAGCGCTGAAACCGCCGATCTGGGCGAGCAGGATCTGGTCATCGTCGCCGTCAAGGGGCCAGCCCTGGCGGAAGTGGCGCAGCGTCTGGGCCCGCTGCTGGGCGCGCAGACCGTCGTGCTGCCGGCGATGAACGGCGTGCCGTGGTGGTTCTGCCAGGGGCTGCCCGGTTTTGCCGAGCCGCTGGCCAGCGTCGATGCGGGCGGCTCGATCGCTCGCGCCATTGCGTTCGAGCGCGTATTGGGCTGTGTCGTGCATGGCTCTACGGCCAGTTCCGAGCCTGGCCTGGTGCAGCACAAGGGCGGTAACGGACTGATCGTCGGCGAGGCTGCAGGCGGGCGCTCCGATAGGGCTGGGCAGGTGGCCGATCTGTTGACCCGGGCGGGCTTCGATGTGACCCATTCCGATCAGGTGCGCCAGGCCATCTGGTACAAATTGTGGGGCAACATGACGATGAACCCGGTGAGCGCGCTCACCGGCGCCACGGTCGACCGCATCCTCGGTGACCCGCTGGTGCGGCGATTTCTGTTCGCAGGTCATGGTCGAGGCGCAGGTCATTGGTGCGCGTATCGGTTGTGCGATTGACGAGGCGCCTGAAGCCCGCCACGCCGTCACCGCCAGGATCGGCGCTTTCAAGACCTCGATGTTGCAGGATGTACAGGCCGGTCGGCAACTTGAACTTGACGCCATCGTCGGCGTCGTGCACGAGATCGGCGGCCGCCTGGGGCTGGCCACGCCGAGCATCAATGGCTTGCTCGGATTGACCCGTCTGATGGCGCAGGTGCGCGGGCTTTATCCGGATACGCCGGCTGGGGCGTGACTATGGGCCGCGCGCTTGCGTAGAGACACTGACTACTTTTCGAACGTCAGCTTGTTGCTGGGAAGCACCCGGATGCGCGTCAGGCAGACACCCTTTTCGGGTGAGAACTTGCTCAGGTCGCCCATTTCGCAGCGATCGCCGCCCACGACCTGGATGCGCGTGATGTCTTCACACGGGATGCCGACAAACTCGACGACACGCATCTTGCTGTCGGTCGGGCGCACATTCTGAAAGCCCCGTCCCAGTGACTGGTGCATCACCCCGTTGGCACGGTAGGCAGAAAAATAGGGCACGACCTGCACGATCTCGTAGGGCAGGGTATTGGTCATTTTCAGCGTGACACGGCAATTGGGTCCGAACGGGGTCCGCTCCTCCAACTGCAGGATGGCCTGCTCAGGCTTCGTGTCTTTGCCCTCCTGAGCGGCGCTTGCACGGGCCTGCGCGGCGTCGACGTAGCGCCAGGTGCCGTCTTCCTTGAGCAACACCTTGCGTCCATCGGGGGCCGCCAGTTCCATGTCGGCCCGGGCGGCGGCTACCAGGCCCAGCGCGAGCACAGCCGACAAGATGGCAAGACATCGTTTCATGGTTCTATCCTCTGCTGTCTGTGGATGGTTGTGCCTTCGCCGACGCCTGTGGGCGCGTTGCGTACAGGCTTGCCCCAGGTAGCAAGGGTAGCCGAAGTCCGGCGCCGCTTGTCGTGTATCCGAAATGCGGCTGATAGAGCGTGCCATCGGGCAGGCGTTATCCTGTAGGTCAGGTCTGAAGTGACGCGGCACCCGGGTGGGTGACGCATGGCGCGCCAGGCGCTCGACAAGGAAAGTCATGAAAAAGGGTGGCAAGACGCGACTGGAACGGTTCATAGCGCGGGTGGTGGGACAACGCAGCTGCATTGATGCGGCGGCGCAGCGCACAACTGGCTTGCAAGGCCCGGTCTGGGAGGTGGGGCTGGGCAATGGCCGCACCTACGACCATTTGCGCGACCGCTTCGCCGGGCACGACGTGATCGTGTTCGATCGCCAGGTGATGGCCCATCCCGAGTGCATTCCACCGGACGACATGCTGCGTCTGGGCGATTTCCGCAACACCATTGCTGCCGAGGCTCGAGCGAAGTGCGGGCAGCGTGGCGGTGATCCATGCCGATATCGGCAACGGCAGCGTGACGCAAAGTCGTGCCCTGGGCGATGGCTCGCGCCGCTGTTCGTGCGTGCCCTGGCGCCCGGTGGCTGCCTGGTGGGGGACCAGCCCATGGAGGACCCGGCGCTGGAGCCGATCGCGTTGGCCGACATCGGCGCGACCGACATGCCGGCTGACACCTACTTCCTGTATCGCAAGCGGAATTGATTCGCCTGGATGCCGCACCTTCGGCGAGAGTTTCGCAGTCTGTTGCGGTGCGCTCCGCGGGGTCGTGCCCCGGTGGCGTAGTGCGCTTCAGCGCCGCTGCGCAAACTCGCGGTCACGCGCACCGCGCAGGGCGCCGGTCAATGCCGACAACTCCAGGGCCAGCACTTCCAGCAGGTCCTCCATCGTGGCGATGCCGGTAAGTCGACCTTCATCGTCCACCATGATCAGACGGCGCATGCCGTTGACACGCATCAGATCGATGGCGTCCATCAGGTCCGTTTCCAGCGTGGCCAGCACCGGCTCGACCGACATGATGTCGCCGACGGTGAAAACCGACGGGTCCAGGCCTTCGGCCATCAGCGCCAGCACCAGGTCGCGATCGGTAACCATGCCGACCGGACGCAACTTCTCCTTGGCGTCGACGACGACCAGCGCACCCACATGGTGACGGCGCATCAGCTGGGCGGCAGACCAGGGCCGAGGTTTCGGGTTCGACCACGGCGACGATGGTGCTGGCGAGGTCTTGCAGGCGCATGGACATGGCGGACTCCTGATTGGCGGCCGACGATGGCCGCCATGATGGCTGACGCGTCGTGCTATCGGTCGGACTCGGCCGGTGCTGGCGCGCGCAGTCGTTTTAGCTTAATGCATGAATGCCTGCAGACGACTTGCGAAGGCGCAAGCGTCATGCCGATTTGTCAGAAAAAGCGCTTGCGCGCAGCCGGGCTGATATCGGCCACCGTTTTCAGGGCCAGCCGCTCCAGTGTTCGGGCCGCCGACGGTGTCGCCACGTCGATGCCGAGCCCGGCCTGACCCGGCCAGCCGGCGTCCAGGCGCAGGTAGCGATCGTCCAGCCGGTCCTCCATGATGGCCTGCACATGTTGCTGCTGCACCGCGATCAGCGTCAGGATCAGCCGACCGTCGGTGAGCCAGCCCACGGCGCCGGCGTCGGCGTCGACCTGCTCGCCGGGCTGGTAACCGGCCGTGGCCGTGCCGACCGAGACCATGCGCACGCGCGCCGGGTCGATCTTCATGAAATGCTGCGCCTCGTGCATCGCGACCTGATCGGGTGCCACCGCGAACAGGCCGCCATCGGCATACAGGCGCTCACCGATTTGCACCGACGGAAAGTAGGCCGGCGCGGCACAGGTCGCCAGCATGATGTCGACCACGGGGATGTCCTCGTCGCCCCGCGACGGTTTGACATGCGGTGTCTTGAACACCTTGGTGACGCTGCGCGTCACGTCGACGGCCGGAATCACCAGCGCGTGTTTGGCATCGGCCAGCGTGGCATCGCCGAAATGGCGTTGCAGTTCGGTGCGCAACATGCGGCCGTCGTATTTAGGACCCAACACCGAGCGCGTCAGGTCAAGCAGCCGGGTCATGGCCCCGGACGGAAGATCGCGGCCGGAGAAGACCTCTTCGCCACGCGTCTTGAACAGCTCCACGATCACCGTTAGCGGCAACTCGAAGGCCACTGCCATGGCCAGCAAACCGCCGACCGAGGTGCCGGCGACCAGGTCGAAGCGCCGACCCAGGGGCTCGCCGAGCTGTTTTTCCAGTTCGGCCAGCACGACCGCGGTGTACAGCCCCAGGTAGCCGCCGCCGGAAAGCGCCAGGATGCGGAATTCTGTGGTTTTGCTCGTGTCTGCCATGGTTTGACCTTAAGCAGGCCTGCGTACTTGCCGGATGAGGTACGTCAAGTACATGTCTTCGCCCGTGGTCACGACGGATAGTCGCGCTCGATTTTGCTCAACAGGCGGCGCGCCGTGCGAAAGCTCTCCTTGAGGATATGCCGGTCGATGTGGTTGAGCGTCATCGAGCGCCACCTGGTTGGCCAGCTCCAGTGGCGTATCGCTCATCTGCACCTGCAGGCGCAACATCTGCAGGTACTCGAACGCGGCGATCCAGGCCTCGCTGTCCTGGCTGCTCATGTGCAGCAAAGGGCCGATGGCCTCGATGCGTTCGCGCGTGCCGGTCTGCGGCCACACCCAGCGCCAGCGCGTAGATGCGCGAGACGTCGACAAACACGGCCGTGCCGTGGTGCTTGAGATCGACCATCTCGCGACCGTTCACGGTCTTGGTGTCGATCGCGCCGCGCCAGTTCAGCGGCACGCGGTGGCGCAGCGCGTTGTCGGCCATCTGCTTGGCGAACCGCGGCAGCGCGCGGGCCTGGCGCGTGATCTGCGCGCGCAGCTGTTCGGCCAGGTCGGCGCGACCCACGAGCGCGCGCAGGTCGAAGTAGATATTGGCCTTGAGCAAGTCCTGCGGCGCGCCGTACTCCATCCAGCGGTCGAAACGCGCGCTCCATTCCTTGGGCGTGAGGCAACAATCCGGGTTGCTGGCCATGACGTTGCCCTTGCACAGCGGGTAGCCGCAGCGGTCCAGGGCCTCGTTCACGTCGCGCGCAAAGGCCAGCCAGCGCGCTCGGTCCTGCTGCGCATCGTCGCTGAGAAACACCAGGCCGTTGTCCTGGTCGGTCGATATGGTCTGTTCCGATCGGCCTTCGGACCCGAAGGCCAGCCAGCAGGCCTGCTGCATGTCCACGCCATGCACCTGGGCCTTCATCAGTACCAGACGCTCGGTCAGCAGGTCGTTCAGATGGCTGATGAGCTGGGTCAGCTGGCGCGCCGCCACGCCTTGCACGATCAGTTGACGCGAAAAGGCCCGGATCTGCTGTGCCGACTCGCACCAGCGCTGCCTCGTCCTCGGCGCTGCGAATGGCCGAGCTGACATGGTGAATCGACATGCGCTGCATCGTGAACAGGTCACGTTCGGACACCATGCCCACTACGGCGCCGTCGCGCGTCACCGGCACATGCCGAATCGTGTGGCGCGACATCAGCAGCGCTGCATCCTGGGCCGTGTGCTGCACGGTGAGCGTGAGTATGGGCGAGGTCATGACCTGCGCAATAGGCGTTTCCAGCGGCAGCCGTGCCAGCACCACGCGGTCGAGCATGTCGTGGCGGGTCAGGATGCCCAGCGCCGCGCCTTTGGCGTCCAGCACCAGCATGGAGCCGATCTTGCGCTCGTGCATGGTGGCCAGGGCCTGCGCCAGAGGCGTCTCGGGTGCCACGCTGATCGGCGTCTTGAGTGCGAGATCGCCAAGCCGCGCTTCCAGCGACTGCTCGGCCAGGGACTGCGCCGCCATGCTCGCTTGCATGGCCTGGCGCGACAACTGCAGCTGGGCGCGTACGCGGCCCTGCATGAATTCGGCGAAGGGCGCGCTGATGCGGCTGAGTTCGCGCACTTGGGCCAGCGGCAGTCGCAGGCAGTCGACAGCGTCGTGCGCGTCGTAGGGGCTGTCCACCGGTCGACCCGCCATCACGGCGCCGATGGAAAACAGATCGCCGGCTTCATATTCGACGCCGCCTTCGTCGTTGGCGCGCGCCTGGCGCGTCACGTGACCTTTGCGCACCAGCAGCAGATGGGTGGGCACCCCGGCCGATGGCGACAGGATGGTCGTGCCCGCGCTGTAGTGCACGGCTTGCGCCTGGTCGATGAAGTACTGCAGGTGCTCGCCCTGCATCTGCGTGAATGGCGGGTACTGCATCAGCTCCGCGACCAGTGGGTCGGGGGCGCCGGAGTTGGCGGGGACTGGCGATCGCGTGGCAGAGGACATGCGGGCGGCTCCTGAAGTGGGGCGCAGCCCAGGCTGCGCCAGAGCCGATCATTTTGGCAGACGCGCCTGACGGGTCCTTGACCGGACCGTAAATGTGGATCCCGGCGATCAGCCTGCGTTTGGCGGCTGCGGCTGGTTTGGCGCGGCCACCAGTTCCATCAGCAAGGCGTCCGCGTTGACCTGCGCGCCGGCCTCGAACCAGACTTTGTCTACCCGCGCGTCCATCGGCGCCAGCGACGGGTGCTCCATCTTCATGGCCTCCAACACCAGCAGCGGTGCGCCCTTGCGCACCGTCTGGCCGGCGGCGACCTGAACCGCCACCAGGCGGCCCGCCATGGGTGCGCGGATCTGCCCGTCATGGGCATGCGCCGTGTTCTCGGCGCCGTCCAGACTGAGATCACGCAAGCAGCTCTGGCGACCGCCCACGCTGGCAAACAATTGCTGCTGTCCTTGCGCCCAGTACACCTGCCAGCTTCCCTGCGGCGATTCCAGCGTCATCCGGGTGGCCGTGCAATCGAGCAGGCGCAGCGCCGTCTCGGTGCCGTCGCACGCCACCTGGTAACGGTTGCCGCGCATGGCTGATGATGTCGGCGCGGTGCGGCAGTGCGTCGATCGACAGGCGCATCGGCATCGACCAGGCCAGCGGCAGGACTACCGTGGTCGGGTCGTGGCCACCCTGCCAGGCGCGCGCCGCATACAACACCAGGGCGGCCATGGCCACCGGCATGGCCGGTGTCTGCGCCAGCAGCGTCGCGCCATGTGCCGGGATGAAGCCGGTTGTAGCCTGGCCGCGCGCGAATACCGGGTGTTGCAGTGTGGCCGCCAGATAGGCCTGGTTGGTCTGCACGCCCAGCACACAGGTATCGGCAAGCGCGTCGGCCAGGCGCTGGCGCGCCGTGTCGCGGTCTGCGCCGTGGGCAATGAACTTGGCCACCATCGAGTCGTAGAACGGCGAAATCCGGTGACCGGTTTGCAATGCATGGTCGACCCGCACCGTGTCGGCCGGTTGCCAGGCCAGCAGACGACCGCTCTGGGGCAGAAAGTCGTGGTCCGGGTCTTCGGCGCAAAGCCGGGCCTCGATGGCGTGGCCACCGGTCTCGAAGCGGCGCAGGATCGCCTCCTGGTCGACTTCGGGCAGGGACTCGCCGCGGGCGACGCGCAATTGCCACTCGACCAGGTCGTAACCGGTCAAGGCCTCGGTCACCGGGTGCTCGACCTGCAGCCGGGTGTTCATCTCCATGAAGATAGAAGTCGCCGTGCGCGTCGAGCAGGCATTCGATCGTGCCGGCACCCTGGTAGGCGATGGCGCGGGTTGCGGCCACCGCCATGGCACCCATGGCCCGGCGCAGCGCGGCGCCGGCGCTGCCGGCCAGCGCCGGCGAGGGCGCCTCTTCGAGCAGTTTCTGATGCCGGCGCTGCACCGAGCAATCGCGTTCGCCCAGGTGCACGACATGGCCGTGGCCATCGGCGAAGACCTGGATCTCGACGTGGCGCGGCTCGTCAATCGCGCGTTCGAGCAACAGGTCGGCCGAACCGAATGCACTGCGTGCCTCCGAGCGTGCGCTGACCAGCGCGCCGTCCAGTTCCGCAGGGGCTGCCACCAGACGCATGCCGCGGCCACCGCCGCCGGCCGTGGCCTTGACCATCAGCGGGTAGCCGATGCGCGCGGCTTGCGCGTGCAGCGTGGCGTCGTCCTGCTGCTCACCGTCGTAGCCGGGTACGCAGGGCACGCCGGCCGAGTGCATCAGTCGCTTGGCGCGCGCCTTGTCGCCCATGGCGCGGATGGCCGCGGCGTCGGGTCCGATCCAGACCAGACCGGCATCGAGCACGGCCTGGGCAAAGTCGGCGTTTTCGGCCAGGAAGCCGTAGCCCGGATGGATGGCGTCGGCCTGTGACTGCCGCGCCGCGGCCAGGATCGCCGCGATGTTCAGGTAGGACGCCTGTGGTGTCGAGGCGCCGATATGCACCGCCTGATCCGCCTGACGCACATGCGGGGCGTCGGCGTCGGCATCCGAGTAGACGGTGATGACCCGATATCCCATGCGCCGGGCTGTGCGCAGGATGCGCAGCGCAATTTCGCCGCGGTTGGCGATCAGCAGGCTGTCGAAACTTGTCATGGCCGCGCCACACCGAATTGCACCGGGCGCAGCTGACGGCGGCTGGCTGCCTCGCACAGGTCCAGGCACAGGCCCAGCACGGCGCGCGTGTCGCGCGGGTCGATGACTCCGTCGTCGAGCATCTGGCTTGAAGTGGCGATCGCACCCTGCTGGCGCTCGAAGGTGTCGACGATGGCCTTTTCCTGCTGCATCGAGTGCCTGGGCGTCGACTTCGACACCCTTGCGCCGGGCACCGGCCTCGGCCACGATGCGCATGGTCTTGGCCGCCTGTTCGCCGCCCATGACGGCGGTGCGTGCATTCGGCCACGCGAACAGGAAACGCGGATCAAAGCCACGTCCGCACATGCCGTAGTTGCCGGCGCCGAACGACGCGCCGCACAGGATGGTGAGCTGCGGCTACGTTGGCATTGGCCACCGCCTGGATCATCTTGGAGCCGTGCTTGATCATGCCGGCGCGCTCATAGTCCTTGCCGACCATGTAGCCGGTGGTGTTCTGCAGATAGACCAGCGCCGTACCGCTCTGGCAGCAGGCCTGGATGAAATGCGTGGCCTTGTTGGCGCCGTCCGGATCGAGCGGGCCGTTGTTGCGTGATGATGCCCACCGGGTGGCCGCAGATGCTGGCGTGACCGGTGACGGTGGCCGGGCCATACAAGGCCTTGAACTCGAGGAAGTCCGAGTCGTCGACGATGCGCGCTATCACCTCGCGCATGTCTGCCGGCTGGCGGCCATCGGCCGACAGAATGCCCATCAATTCCTGTGCGTCCAGTCGAGGTGGCAGAAAAGGTGGCGGAGCACCAGTTGCCGCCGCAGGTGCCAGATGACGCTGCCATTGCAGGCGCTGTACAACCTCGCGCGCCAGCCGTATGCCGTCGGCGTCGTCCTCGGCCATGTATTCGCCGAGACCGGAGACGCTGGTGTGCATCTCGGCGCCGCCGAGTTCCTCTTCGGTGGCGATTTCGCCGGTGGCGGCCTTGAGCAGCGGCGGGCCGGCCAGGAAGGCGCGCGCGCGACCGCGCACCATGATCACGTAGTCGGACAGGCCGGGCATGTAGGCACCGCCGGCGGTGGACGATCCGTGCACGACAGTCACCACCGGTAGTCCGGCCGCCGACAAGCGCGCCAGGTTGCGAAAGATGGTGCCGCCATGGACGAAGCCCTCGACCTTGTAGCGCAGCAGGTTGGCGCCGGCACTCTCGACCAGATGCACAAACGGCAGCTTGTTGTCCAGCGCAATCTGCTGTGCGCGCAGGATTTTCTCCAGTCCCATAGCGCGGATCGAGCCGGCTTCGATGCCCGAGTCGGACGCCACCACCAGGCACTGGGTGCCGGCGATCGAGCCGATGCCGGTAATGATGCCGGCGCCAGCGAAACACCTGGTCGGGTCGGGATGGTCCATGCCGAAACCAGCCAGCGCCGAGAGCTCGAGAAAGCGGCTGCCTGGGTCGATCAGCAAAGCCAGTCGCTCGCGCGGCAGCAGTTGACCGCGTTTGTCGAACAAGGGCCGAGCCTGCGCCGAGCGATCGCGCGTGCGCTGAGCCAACAACTGCACGTCGGCCAGCGCCTGCGCCATGTAGGTGCGATTGCGCACGAATGCCTCGGATTGCGACTGGATACGGGTGTCGATGACAGGCATGGCGTGCAGCATTGGTGGGTGGCGACCGGTGGTTGATGCGGCCAGTTGTCAGACCGGCTTGTTCTCCGGCCACTGGAACGGGCCGCGCTCCTTGGCCGCGAAGCGGCGAAAGCACTCGCGTGCGTAGGCGCTTGAGCCCGCCACGCCTTGCGCCGCCGCTTCGAGTTCCAGCATGGTGTCCAGGCTGTTGTCCATGGAGGCATTGAGCGCGTCCTTGGTCAGCGCCAACGCGGTGGGCGAGGCCTGGGCCAGAGCCTGTGCGAGCGTCTGTGCGCGCGCCAGCAAGGCCTCGGGTTCGGTGATTTCGAGCACGATGCCCAGCTGCCGGGCCTCGATCGGACTGATCTCGCGTGCCGAGAACATGATCTCCTTGGCGCGTTGCAGTCCGACCACGCGCGGCAGCGTATACAGACTGCCGTAGTCCGGCACCAGTCCGACGCGGCCGAAGGCCATGCAAAAGCGCGCGCGCGTCGAGGCCAGCACGATGTCGCACAGCAGCGCCAGACCGAAGCCGGCGCCAAAAGCCACGCCATCGACGGCCGCGATCACCGGCCGGTCCAGCGCGTGCAAGGCCTTGACCGATCGATGGGCCCGGCGTATGCGGGCGCGGCGAGCGTCCGGCGTTTCTTCTCCGGCGTCGTTCATGCGCTGCACATCACCGCCGGCGCAGAAGGCGGCGCCGGCACCGGTCAGGATCACGGCGCGGATGCTGGCATCGCGGCCAATGTCGAACAAGCTCTGATCGAGGTCGTCCATCATGGCCACGCTCAGCGCATTGCGCGCTTCGGGCCGGTTGAGCACGATGGTGGCGACGTCTGCGTCGCGGGTCAGTTCGATATGCTGCATGGTTGCCGATCAGTGTCGCATGTCCGTTCGCGCGGACAAGTCGGGCCCGGCAGGCTGTCGGGCCGTTGTCGATGATATGGCCATCCGTGTGCGTCGCCCCGCGCGTTGGTCGGCCAGTGGCCCGAGAATCAGTGCAGCAGTTGCTGGCGCGCCCGGTGCAGGCGCACGAAAAGGTTGTCCGGCGTGATCGCCAGCGCCTTGCAGACGGCTTCGGTCGACTGATCCTGCAAGACGCGCATTTGCATCACCGCGCGCAGCGGCGCCGGCAATGCGTCGATTTGCGCCAGGGTGTGGGCCAGCAACTGGCGCTGTTCCACCGTCTCGTGCGGGCCGGGTTGCGGGCAGGCGATGCCCAGTGCACCGTCGGCGTCGTTCTGCTCTTCCAGGCTGTCGATGCCGGCGCGCTGGCGCACCAGGTCGACGATCTTGTTTTTCAGCACGGCCGTGAGCCAGGAGCGCAGCGCCGCGCGTCCGGCAAAGGTGGCACGGCCGGACAACACGGCCTCGAACACATCGTGTACCACGTCCTCGGCCAGCATCGGATCGTGCAGGCGGCGCTGGGCAAAACGTACCAGGTCCCTGCGATGGGACAGCATGTCGGTCCAGCACACCTGGTTGGCGGGGTTGGACAAGGGGCTGGCTGACAGGTTGGCGGTGGCGCTGTTCATGGTGTGCATCTCCGTGAGTGCTTGGGCGATGCCTGTACTTTGCGTTGGTACTCTCGCGCCGTGATCGCGCAACATCACAGCCAGATAACATTCGCGTAAGAAGCTGGCAATCCAAACGACACTCAGGGCATGGCCCCATCGATACTTGTTGCCGAAGACCAGGACGACATCCGTGAACTGCTGGTCATGAATCTGCGCAGTGCCCGTTACGAGGTATTGGCCGTGGCCGACGGCGTGGCGGCGCTCGAGAGTCAGAACGAACAGGCCAGCGACCTGCTGATCCTGGACCTGATGATGCCGGGCATGGATGGGCTGGAAGTCTGCAAGGCCTTGCGTGCACGCGGGCACACTACGCCGATCCTGATGCTCACGGCCAAGTCGACCGAACTCGACCGCGTGCTGGGTCTGGAACTGGGCGCCGACGACTATCTGACCAAGCCGTTTTCGCTGGCCGAGTTACTGGCCCGCGTCAAAGCCCTGTTGCGCCGCGCCGATGTGCAACGCGCGGCGCAAGGCCAGGCGCTGGCTCAGCCCAGCCTGATCCGCAATGGCAATCTGGAGATCGCCCCAGTCAAGCGCAGCGTGCGTTACCAGGGCGTGGCACTGGACTTCACCGCGCTCGAGTTCGACCTGCTGCTGTATTTCGCCCAGCATCCGGGCCATGTGTTCTCGCGCGCGCAGTTGCTGGACGCGGTCTGGGGTTATACCCACGACGGCTACGAACACACGGTCACCACCCATATCAATCGCCTGCGCGCCAAGCTCGAAGCCGATGCCATGCGACCCCAGCTGATTTTGACGGTGCGCGGGGCCGGCTACAAGATGCGTGAGGCGCCCGGATGAGGGGCCGCTCGGGCCTGGGGGCCGACGTGCGATGAGTGTGCGGCTGCGCCTGGCGCTGACGATTTTTGTCATGGGCGCGTTGACCGCGCTGGGGGTGATCGCCACGGTGCTGTTTGCATTCCAGCGCTTTGAGCATGAGACCACCTTCCAGCGCGCCGACGCCTTTCTCGGGCGCGTGGTGGGTATGTATGACAACATCTTCGAGATGCACCAGCGCCAGCCGCAGGAGTTCAACCAGTTCCTGCGCAATCTGGTCTTGTTCGAGCCCGATACCCAGCTCTACCTGCTCGACGCCCAGGGCACGGTGTTGTCGTCCACCGGCAGTGCCCAGTTGCCGCCCGGCTTCAAGGTGCGACTGGCACCGGTGCAGGAGGCTGCGAGCAAGCCTGACATGCCCTATGTCATGGGCGACGACCCCGAGCGCATGGATGCGGGAGCCATTGTTGCGGCACGGGTCGTGCGTCGCGCCCTGATCCGCAACGACGAGCCGGTAGCCGGCTACCTGTATCTGGTGTGCCACAAGCAGTTGCTGCCGCAAGGCCGGCTGCAGCTGCTGGGCAGCAGCATTGCCAAGCCGGGGCTGTTTGCCATCCTGGGCGTGCTGGTGCTGGCGACCTTTCTGACGGTGTGGATGGTGGCCGCGGTGACACGGCCGCTGCGCCAGCTGACGAATGCGGTGGCGTCGATCTCCCAGGGGGGCCTGGATGAAGGGGCACCCGACACGCCCGAGCGGCTATTGCCCCGCGAGACACCAGATGAGTTCGGAAAACTGACGCAGGCCTTCGACATGATGCTCTCCACGGTACGCCGGCAATGGTCGTCGCTGCGCCGACTCGACCACTTCCGGCGCGAAGGTGTGAGCAATCTGTCGCACGACCTGCGTTCGCCGTTGACCGCCACCACCGCCTGCCTGGAGACGCTGGAGGGGCGTTGGCAAGGTGATGCGGCGCGCGATGCCGACCGCGATCTGGTGGTCATGGCGCTACGCAATACGCGCAATGCCGCGCGCCTGGTGCAGTCGCTGGGCGACCTGGCCTTGCTGGACGAGCCGACGTTCCGATTGCGTTGTGAAGTGCTGGATGCGAGCGAACTGCTGGACGACATTGCCGCGCGTTTCGGTCAGCGTGCGCGCAGCCTGGGCGTACGCTTGCAGGCCGTGCATGCAGACGATGCTGATGCGCCAGCGCCCTTTGTGGCGCTGGACATCGAGCTGTTCGAACGCGCCATTGCCAACCTGGTGGACAACGCGCTCAAGTTCTGCCGTCCGGGTGACAGCGTCACCTTGTCCGCGCGGGCGCGTGGCGAAGTGGTGGAGGTGTGCGTCCAGGATACCGGCTCGGGCATTGAGCCAGCCGATGTGCCGCGTCTTTTTGATCGCTTCTACCAGGCACGTCAATCGGTGGCGCCCAGCACCGGCGCCGGCGGCAAAGGCCTGGGCCTGGCCATCGTCAAACGCATAGCCGAACTGCATGGCGGCGAGGTGTTTGTGCACAGCGCACCGAGTCAAGGTACGCAGGTCAGGCTGGTGCTGCCGGCGGCGCGGTGAGGCAAGGCCGCGGCGCGCCGCTCAGCTGCCAACCAATCGCAGATGCGTGATTTCGGACGACACGCCGAAGCGTTTGGGCGGTCCCCAGTATCCGGTGCCGCGATTGGTGTAGACCCACAGGTCGGCAAGTCGGTTCAGCCCAGCGGTGAAGGGCTGCTGGAATTGCACGAAATGCATCCAGGGCCAGAACTGGCCGCCATGGGTATGACCCGATAACTGCAAGTCAAAGCCGGCAATTGCTGCTGCTGGCGCACTGCGCGGCTGGTGCGCCAACAGCAGACGCAGCCGAGAGCCGACCGGCGCGCCGGCGATGGCTGCGGCCGGGTCGCTGCGATGGCTCTCGTCAAAGTGGTGGGCGCTGTAGTCGGCTACGCCTGCCACCACCACCATTTCGGTCTCGCGGCCGACCGTGGCGCAGCCGGCCCCGGACCCGGCCTCATGGTGCAACACCCGGTGTTCGTTCATCAGCACCTGAATGCCCAGGCCGCGCAACTCGTCGACCCAGGCGTGCGCGCCCGAGTAGTACTCGTGGTTGCCGGTGACGAAGAATGTGCCGTGCGTCGAGGTCAATCCGGATAGCGGGGCCACATGCTGGCGCAGTTCGTCCACATGCCCGTCGACCAGGTCGCCGGTGATGGCCACCATGTCGGCTCCCAGTGCATTCACGCGCGCCACGATGCGCTGCACATAGGCTTGGCGAATCGTCGGGCCGACATGGATATCGGAGATCTGCGCCACCGAGAAGCCATGCAGCGTTGCCGGCAGGCCTGCGATAGGGACGTCGACACGTACCACGGACGCGGTGCGTCGCGCAGCCCAGTATCCCCAGATGGTCACTGCCAGCGCCAGCAACGGCACCAGCACTGCTGTACCGATCTGCAAAGGATCGAGCCAGGCGGCGTGCAAGCCGAACAAACCAGCCACAACGGCCACGCCGAGCGCCAGCGCCAGGATGGCGTCGCGCAGCAGCGTGAGCACAAACAAGCTCGAGAACAGGCCCATGAAAAGCAGGCCGGTCCAGACCAGCGTGGTTGCGACCGCTGTGCGCTTGAGCCGGCGCCCCATGAAGCCCAGCGGCATGAGCAGCGCCGACGCCATCAACACGACGACGAGCCAAGATTGCGCCGTCGGATCGGTGGCCGCGAGCGCGGGTGCGATGCGCCAGCCCACCCAGCCATGGAGCAGGGCGGACAGGAGAAGGATGGGTATCAGGGGCATCGCAGGCGGGTCGAACCGGGCATTGGAATGAGTGGAAATGAGCCGCGCCGACGCCTGAATTCAATGCCATCGGCATGGCGCTGGCGACTGCGTGCTGACACGCGGGTGCGTGTCAGATCACTTTCTTGCATCGCGCCGGCATGATAGGAGGCCGCACGCCGCGATGACGGCGTTGTGGTTATTCCGTCTTCCAGGCCGCGATGACGGCGTCCAGTCCCTGGCGGTAATCCGTCACATCGGCTTTCCAGCCCGGCACCTGTGGCCGGGGCGGGTCTGGCGGCATCGCCAGGGCCACCTGCTGCATGTGCTCCTTGCGCACGATGAGCTTCATCACGGGAGCGGCGATGCGTGGGACGTGCAAGGGAAAACGCGTTCCCAGGCCGCGCGCGAAATGGTCCATGAAGCGCATGAACGGCACGGTCGCTCCTGCGGTGGCGTACAGGATTTTGCCGGCGTTTTTTGGTTTCGCGGCCTTGATCAATGCACTGGTCGCATCGTCGAGGTGCAGGTGGTATTGACCGGCGCTGCGCGGCCCGGCCCAGTAGGGTCGTCCGAGCTTGAACGCGCTACGGTAGGCGCGCAGGTCCTGGCTGGTCGGGCCATACAGATAGCCCAGGCGCACAACCACCGCGGGCGTCGGGCCGGACAACACCAACTGCTCGCATTCGAGCACAGCCTGCGCCAGCGCGTGCAACGGGTCCTTGGCTGGTTCGGCGCATACGAACGCCATGCTGGCGTGCACCAGCAGGCTCGCCTCGCTGCGCATCGCACGGCGCGTGCCGGCGCGGGCCGTGCGCGCGAAATCCTTCCAGGCGTGGCCGTCGTGCAGCAAGGTGTTGGCCTGCTGTCCACTGAGGTTGAAGTGCACGCCGGCGGGTGCGTCGGTCTGCCGAGCCAGGATACGCCCGAGTTCGGATTGGCGGCCGGTGATGGATGGAGTCATGCGTTTTCCCCTTGGTCGGTGGTCCGTGGGCAGTGCCACGAAGACAGCGTGTATTGTCCAGGACACGTGCGATGGCGTCGAAACCGCGCTCGCCCACGACGGCGGCCACGGACTCCAGGCCGGGGTAGTCCAGCTTCAGCTATTCTTCAATACGCACTGACCTTGGAAGTCAAAGACCAGATTCGATCACGCCGTGCATCATCGCGACCCATGAACCTTTTTCTCGACCACGTATCCACATCCGCTGCCTTGGCCACTGGCGCGGCCGGCTTTGTGCTCAGCCTGTCGCTGATCGCCGCTATCGGGGCGCAAAACCTGTTCGTATTGCGCCAGGGTCTGCTGCACCAGTACGTTGGGCGCTGTGTCGCGTTCTGCGCAGCCACCGACGCGTCGCTGGCGGCGTTGGGGGTGTTCGGGATGGCCGAGCTGGTGGTGGCCAGCCCGCGTTTCGCGCAGGCGATGGCGATAGGCGGGGCACTGTTCTTGCTGGCCTATGGCGTTTTGGCGCTGCGCCGCGCCGCGCGCGGCGGCAGCGCGGCACAGGTCGATGGCGTGCATCGCCGCGCCTGGCCGGTGGTACTGGCGCAACTGGCCGCGCTGACCTTGCTCAATCCCCATGTCTACCTCGACACGGTGGTGCTCATAGGCTCGGTCGGCGCGCGCCAGATCGGCGACCTGAAGTGGGTCTACATCGCAGGCACCAGTTTGGCCAGCGTGGTCTGGTTCGTGTCGCTCGGTTATGGGGCACGCTGGCTCAAACCCATGTTTGCGCGCCCGTCTGCCTGGCGCGTGCTGGATCTGGTGACTGGTATCACTATGCTGGCGCTGTCAGTGGGGCTGATGCTGACGCTGCCACGGGACGCATGACAGGAAGCGGTAGGCCTCGACGCGACTTCGGGTGCGGCATGAGTCGCAAGGTAAGGACCCTGTCGCTTTCTGCGGCGCTCCGTTGAGCTTGTCGACCCCCGCCTCGGGCACCGCTGTCGGGCCCAACACGCCGAACCAGGCCAGCGCGTCGATATTTGCGAAAGAAACCTTCAGCGGCTGATGTCGTTCAGTGCCCAGTCGTAATCCAGGTACCGGATGCGCACCGAGCCGGCCCGTATCGGTGCGCGCTCGGCCATTGGCACACCCAGCCCATCGGCATAACGCAGTACCAGATCGTTCAGGTTGCCGATGCCGCGGTGTCCTTTTTGAAAGTCCTCGCCGAACCATTTGATGATTTCGCTCAACTCGGCGCGGCCGTCGATGTAGCGGTTGCGCGTGGGGTCGGACATGAAACGGTTCATGCCGTCGTCGAGCTGCGCGTCGAGCCGCTCCGGGACGAAGGCTTCGGGTCGCAGCGCCGGGCAGCCGATGGACGCGCAGTTGACCGCCGCATGCACGCGCCAGTCGCTGTAACCGGGGCGCAGCTGCTCGTGTTCGATCCAGTCCAGATGGCGTTCTTCACCCAGCAGGCGGAAGAACTTTTTCTTCCACGGACTCTGGAACAGGCTGCCCAGGTCCTTGATCGACTTCAGATTCGGGTATTGCGTGAGGATCAGCTCGACCGTGAAGCCGTTGTAGGCGTTGATCAGCAAGGCCATCTTCTGTTGACGGTTGAAGTTGGTGAACTGGGCTGGCGTCACTGCCGACCAACGGGCCAGGATCTGTTGCAGCGCCGCGCGGTCGGCTGCAAACCCCTTGTAGTCGACCTGGCTCTGCTTGTTGTCGGGCAACCAGCGCACATGCTTTTTCAGCAACGCGTCCCAGGCCGCGTAGTGGTGATCCGGCGCTCCATCGGCTCCTTGCGCCTGTACGGCCGCTGCCGACCAGCCGAATGCCAGTGTGCTGGATGCCGTCAGGAAAAATCGCCGATTCAGCATGGGGTGTCAGCCTCGTTTCCAGTCGTGGAACTTGCGTACCCATTCGAGCAGACGCAGCGGTTGGTGCGCCCGCTTCCATTCGCCTGCGGCGTATTTGTTGGCCTCCGACCAGGTCGGGTAGGTGTGGATCGTGCCCAGGATCTTGTTCATGCCCAGGCCGTGTTTCATCGCCAGCACGTATTCGGCCAACAATTCGGCGGCATGCGAGCCAACGATGGTGACGCCCAGAATGCGGTCTTTGCCCGGCACCGTCAGCACCTTGACGAAGCCGCGCGCCTCGCTGTCGGCGATCGCCCGGTCCAGGTCGTCGATGCCGTATTTCACGACTTCATAGGCAATGCCTTGTTCCTTGGCGTCCTGCTCGTTGAGTCCGACCCGCGCCACCTCGGGATCGATGAAGGTGGCCCAGGGGATCACCGAATAGTCGGCCTTGAACTTCTTGAAGTCGCCAAACAAGGCGTTGACCGCGGCATACCAGGCCTGGTGTGCCGCAACGTGGGTGAACTGGAACGGCCCGGCCACATCGCCGGCGGCGTAGATGTTGGGATAGATCGTCTGCAGGTATTCGTTGGTCTCCACCGTCTTGTGGGTTGGTATGCCCAGCTCTTCCAGGCCGTAGCCAGAGAGCCGCGCAGCGCGCCCGACCGCCACGATCAGTGCGTCGAACTCCAGCCGGATCTCCTGACCTTGATGCTCGACGATGATGGACTTGGCGCCCTCCAGTGACTTTTCGCAGCGCAAGGCCTTGTGCGACACCAGCACCTGCACGCCATCGGCCTGCAAGGCCTCGCGCGCGAGCGCGGAGACTTCTTCGTCCTCGCGCATCATGATGCGTGGCGCCATCTCGATCTGGCTGACCTCGGCGCCCAGGCGGGCGAATGCGTGCGACAGCTCGCAGCCTATGGGTCCGCCACCGAGCACCACCATGCGCCGCGGCATCTCGTCCATTTGGGCAAATACATCCCACAAGGTGTCGCTGGTGACATAGTCGACGCTGTCCAGGCCGGGCAGCGGCGGCACGAAGGGGCGGGCGCCGGCAGCGATGACGATGTTGCGCGTCGTGAGGCGCTGGGTGGCGCCGTCATGGCCCTTGATCTCCACAGTCCAGGGGTTGATGATGGTGGCGTGGCCCAGTTGCACGTCCACGCCCAGGCCGGTGAAGCGTTCGACGCTGTCGTGCGGCGCGATGTCGGCGATGACCTTATGAATACGCGCCATCAACTGGCGGAAGTCGAAGTCGCTGGTGGCCGAGCCCAGTCCATAGTGGGTGGCATGTGCGATCTGGTGGCGCAGCTTGGCGCTGCGGATCAGCGCCTTGCTCGGCACACAGCCAAAATTCAGGCAGTCGCCGCCCATCTTGTGTGACTCGACCAGCGTCACCTTGGCTTTCACCGCAGCGCCGATCAGCGCCGCGACCAGACCGCCGGCGCCCGCGCCGATGACCACCAGGTTGCGGTCGTAGCGACTCGGACGCACCGCATTCCAGCGTGTGAACACCTTGCGCCGTTTGAGCGCATCGACGACCTTCTTGGCCAGCAGCGGAAACAGGCCGAGTACGACAAAGGCGCCCAGCAGGCCCGGCGACAGGATGGATCGCAGTGAATCGATCTTGGCGATCTCGGTTCCGGCGTAGACATACGCCACCGTGCCTGCCAGCATGCCGACCTGGCTGACCCAGAAGAAGGTCAGTGTCTTCATGCGCGTCAGGCCCATCAGCAAGTTGAGTGCGAAGAACGGGATGGCCGGGATCAGCCGCAGCGTGAACAGATAGAACGCGCCTTCGCGCGCAATGCCCTTGTTGACCTCGGCCAACCGGCGACCGAAGCGCGCCTCGATGCTGTCGCGCAGGATGTAGCGCGCCACCAGCATGGCCAGTGTGGCGCCGATGGTGGAGGCAAACGACACCAGCAGCGTGCCCCAGAGCAGTCCGAACACCGCACCGCCGGCCAGCGTCATGATGGCCGCGCCCGGTAGCGACAAGGCGGTGATCGCGATATAGATCAGCAGATAGGCCAGACTGAGCTTGAGCGGTTGTGCGGCATAGGCATCGGTCAGTTGACCCTGGCTTTGCTTGATGAAGTCCAGGCTGAAGTAGCGGCCGAGGTCGAAGGCAAAGAATGCCATGGCGCCGACGGCGACGACCAGCAGGATCAGAACTTTTTGAAGGCGCACAGTGGATCCGCTTCCGATTTGGTGACAACACCCAGGGTGTTGTCGTGGCACATGCTGGTGGTCGTCAGTTAGGGCGAATTCTTACACTTTCCGCAGCGCAGCGGTGGCCGCCGCCGCGCTGGGTTTCGCCCGGTCCCATCGACCGACTCACGGCAGTGACAGGCGCAGGTCTCCGACATAGGACAGGCTGGCTGATCCGGTGTTGTCGGTGTCGGCGCCGACGGCCAGCGCCAGCAGGGGTGGCAACACGGCGGTCTCTTGGCCGAATGCCGCCATGAAGTCGCTGGCCAGGTTGCGTTCGATGGCTATCCACTGCCCTGGCATGGCCGGCCCTTGGCTGACGACCAGATATCGAACCCGAGGGCTGAAGATATTGGGCAGTACGGCTCCAACCGGCAGTTGCCGGTCCCAAACGTAGCAAAGCGTGGCGGCTGGCAATGGCGCACCGGATATTGCGCGCGCAATACGCAGTTTGGTCTGCTCGCCGAACGACATGCCGTCAAGCGCCATGTCGAACAAGGCGCAGACCTTGAGCGGTACATCGTCGCCGTCCTTGCGGCGCAGATTGGCGCCCTCGGGCGCGCGCTCCAACTGCCAGCGCCAGCGCAGCAACGCCGCGGCAGGCAGCGTGGTGGCTTGCATGTCGAACACCAGATTGCCGTAGGACGCATCGGCCTGCAGCCGCAAAACCGGCGTGTTGCCACTTAGCGTGATCGCGAAGCGGGTCAGCGGAAATTTCTGATCCGGCAAACCGACGACGCGCCAGGGTGCGGTCACCAGACCGGCGGCCATGGTCGAGAACCGGTGCTCCGCCAGCGCAGCCAATGCCGGGCCCGGCAATACCTGCTGTGTCAGTGTCTGCTGTGCCAGTGCGAGGATTGGCGTCAGCAGGAGCAGCGCGGGTAACAGTTTTCCGATGATGGCAGCCATCAGTCCACAGTATCGCGATGGACGAACTCCGTCCACTGGGGCTCTGGCATCTGTGTTTGCTGCTCGATCTGATCCACGCGCGCCAGGGGTGGGCCGTTCTGACACCACACCAGCAAACGTGCCACTTGATCGAACGGCCCCTGTACCAGGGCTTCCACGTGGCCGCCGCGCCGATTGCGCACCCAGCCTTGCAATTGCAGCTTGCCGGCAACGGACTGCATCGCATGCCGATAGCCGACACCCTGGACCTGGCCATGGATATCCAGATGCACGGCGATGGCGTCGGTCGGATCTGGTACGTCGTTGGGTGTCGACATGGGCCGATGGTATGCCAGCGCGCGGGACTCTGCACAGCATGTGACCCGTTTGCCCGTGGTCCGAACCTGCGCCGTGCCTGGCACATGGGGATAAAATGCCCGCGGGCCCACGGCTGCATGCGCATGCGGCTGTCCGCCGGCAGCCGCGGCGCGCGGCTGGCGCCATCACTTGTTCCCGGACCCTTCCGGTGGCCCCCTGTCTTTTCCCCCTGCCAGGCGCTTCGGCTGCATTGCAACCGGCGCCTTGCCATCGAGTGTTTCATGAATTCCCTGCACAACGAATGGTTCTCCAATGTCCGCAACGACCTGCTCGCCGGCATGGTGGTGGCGTTGGCGCTGATTCCCGAGGCCATCGCGTTTTCCATCATTGCCGGAGTCGACCCCAAGGTCGGTCTGTATGCCTCGTTCAGCATCGCCGTGGTGATTGCCTTTGTCGGCGGACGTCCGGGCATGATCTCGGCCGCCACCGGCGCCATGGCCCTGGTCATGGTCACCCTGGTCAAGGATCATGGCCTGCAATACCTGCTCGCGGCCACGGTGCTCACCGGTGTGCTGCAGATCGTGGCCGGCTGGGTGCGCCTGGGTGTGCTGATGCGCTTTGTGTCGCGCTCGGTCGTGACCGGCTTCGTCAATGCGCTGGCGATTCTCATCTTCATGGCGCAGCTGCCCGAGCTGACCAACGTCAGTTGGCATGTGTATGCGATGACCGCCGCCGGCCTGGGCATCATCTACTTGTTCCCCTACATCACCCGTGCCGTGCCTTCGCCCTTGGTTACCATCGTCGTGCTCACTGCCGTGGCCATGGTGCTGCAACTGGACATCCGCACGGTTGGTGACATGGGCGACCTGCCCGACAGCCTGCCGCTATTCCTGATTCCCGACATCCCTTTGGACTTCGAGACACTGAGAATCATCTTGCCGTATTCACTGACCTTGACGGTGGTGGGTTTGCTCGAATCGATGATGACGGCCACGATCATCGATGACCTGACCGACACGAAAAGCGACAAGAACCGCGAATGCGTGGGCCAGGGGGTGGCCAATATCGCCACCGGTTTTATCGGCGGAATGGCCGGTTGCGCCATGATCGGCCAGTCCGTCATCAATGTGAAGTCGGGCGGGCGCGGGCGCCTGTCGACCTTGTGCGCCGGTTTATTCTTGCTGATCCTGGTCGTGTTCCTGGGCGACTGGGTGCGCCAGATCCCGATGGCGGCGTTGGTCGCCGTCATGATCATGGTCTCGATCGGCACCTTCAACTGGGGCTCGATCCGCAACCTGCGCGACCATCCGCGCAGCTCCAGTGCGGTGATGCTGGCCACGGTGGTGGTGACGGTGGCCACCCATGACCTGGCCAAAGGCGTGTTGACCGGCGTGCTGTTGTCGGGCTTTTTCTTCGCACACAAAGTTGGTCAGATTCTGCGCGTGAACTCGTTGGCCGAGGACGAGGGCCGCCAGCGCACCTACCGCGTCAGCGGTCAGGTGTTCTTTGCCACTGCCGAGCGTTTCGTCAATGCCTTCGACTTCAAGGAAGTCATCGACCTGGTGCGCATCGACGTGAGTCGCGCACATTTCTGGGACATCACGGCGGTCAGTGCGCTCGACAAGGTGGTGCTCAAGTTCCGTCGCGAAGGCTCGGACGTGGAGGTCATTGGACTCAACGAGGCCAGCGCGACCCTGGTCGACAAGTTTGGTGTGCATGACAAGGACGACGGGGCCGACCTGTTGCTGGGGCACTGAACATGGCTGTATCCATCAACACCGACAACAAGGTGCTGGCCTGCGTGGACCGCTCGGCCTATGCCGACCATGTGACCGATTGCGCCGCCTGGGCCGCGCGCCGCATGGACGCACCACTGGAACTGCTGCATGTGATCGACCGCCACCCCGAGATCAGCCGCAGCGTGGACCACAGCGGGAACCTGACGCCCAATGCGCAGGAAGATCTGCTGACCCAGCTAGCCGGTGACGACGAGGCGCAAAGCCGCACGGAGCGCGAGCAGGGCCGCCTTTTTCTGAACCGCCTGCGCGAGCGCGCGCTGGCCGCTGGCGTCCAGTCGGTCGACATGCGCCAGCGCCACGGCCATCTGGACGACACCTTGCACGAACAGCAGTCGGGTGTGCGGCTGTTCGTGCTCGGCCGGCGTGGTGAATCGGTAGCCACGACCCGGCGTGACCTGGGACGCAATGTGGAGCGGGTCGTGCGCGCGTTGCAGCGCCCGGTGCTGGTGGCAAGCGATGGATTTACCGAGCCGACACGGGTGCTGATTGCGTTCGACGCCAGCACGGCGATGCGCCGTGGTATCGAACTGGTGGCTGCCAGCCCCTTGCTGCGGGGCCTGCCGCTGCAACTGGTGATGTCGGGCAAGGCCAGATCGGACGGCGATCGGCAACTGGCCTGGGCCTCGGAGAAACTGGCTCAGGCGGGTTTCGCGGTACAGGCAAGTGTCATCACGGGTGATCCCGAGACCGTCATCACGCGGGAAATACAGGCCCGGGCTATCGACCTGCTGGTGATGGGTGCTTACACGCACTCGCCGCTGCGCAGCCTGCTGCTGGGCAGTCGCACCTCCGATTTGCTGCGCGCCGCCACGATTCCGACCTTGTTGCTGCGTTGACGCGCAGGTAGTCGATACGTTCTCGTGCGGCGCGCCGGTCCGCCCGGTGGATGCATGCCTTGCGGTCGCACGCGCGTGCGGACCTGCGTGCAAGCATCAGTCCTGGCTCGAAAACCGTTCGAATTCGTCGATCGGCAAAGGACGGCTGAACAGATATCCCTGGTAGGCCGGGCAGCCTGCGACTGACAGAAAATCGCGCTCCGCCGTAGTCTCGACGCCTTCCGCGATCACGTTGAGTCCCAGGCTCTGGCCGAGGGTGATGATGGTCCGGGCGATGGCGGCGACCTGAGGGTCGTCCTGCACACCCCGCACAAAGGCCTGATCAATCTTGATCTGGTTGAGCGGCATGTGTCTGAGGTAGGAGAGGGACGAATACCCGGTTCCGAAGTCATCAAGCGAAAAGCCGACGCCAGCGGCCTGCAACTGCTGCATCTTGTCGATCGTATCCGTCAGGTTGGACACCATCAGGGACTCCGTCAGCTCGAGCTTGAGCCGCTGCGCCCTGGCGCCGGTGCGCTGCAGCGTCTGCAGCACCTGATCGACGAAGTCGTGCTGCCGAATCTGGTGCGCACTCACGTTGACCGCGATAACCAGGTGTTCGCGGTTGGGCTCGCGCGACCAGATCGCGAGCTGACGGCAGGCAGTCTCCAGTACCCATTGACCCAGCGGCAGAATCAGTCCGGTTGCTTCGGCCAGTGGAATGAACTGCGCGGGCGACACCATGCCGCGCTGCGGGTGCTGGAAGCGCAGCAGCGCTTCTGCCCCGGTGAGCCTTCCATTTGCGCCGACCTGGGGCTGGTAGTGGAGCAGGAACTGATTCCGGTCCATGGCCAGGCGCAGGTCTTCTTCCAGCGATGCGCGCTCCATCACGGCGGCCTCCATTGCCGGATCGAAGAAACGCACCGCGTTGCGACCGGCTGCCTTGGACTTGTACATGGCCAGGTCGGCCTGGCGCATGAGTTCATCGATGGGCGTCTGATCTCCTTGAAACAGGGTCACACCGATGCTCGAGGTGCTCTGATGAGTGATATCACCGAGCGTGAATACGTCGCCCAAAGCCGTCAGGAGTTTGAGTGCAACCGACTCTGCACTGCCCAGCGCCTCCGGCTGCCGGGTTCCCAGAGGGGTCAGCATGACGACGAATTCGTCGCCACCGAGTCGGGCCACGGTGTCGCCTGCGCGCACACATGACAGCAATCGCTGGGCCACCTGCTTGAGCAGCAGGTCGCCCACTTCGTGTCCGCGCGTATCGTTGAGTGTCTTGAAGTAGTCCAGGTCGATGAACAGCACCGCACCGAAGGTTCCATCCCGCCTGCTGGCAGCCAGCGTCTGCGCCATCCGGTCGAGCAGCAAGGTGCGGTTGGGCAGGTGGGTTAGCTGGTCGTAGAAGGCCAGCTCCTTGATTTTCTTCTCGGCCAGTTTGCGTTCGGTGATGTCCCGGTGGGATCCGACATAGTGCGTGACGGCGCCGTCGGCGTCCTTGACCACCGAGACGCTGACCGACGCGGGAAACAAGTGACCGTCTTTATGTCCATCATCGAATTCGCCTCGCCAGGCGCCGGTTTTCGCGAGCGATCGATGCAGTTGGTCAGGCAGAGCGCCGTCGTGCTGCGCTTGCAGGAAACAAGCCGGACGTCCGACCAGTTCATCGGCTGAGAAGCCCGTCATGCACTGGTAAGCCCTGTTGACCCGCAGGATCAATCCGCCGGCGTCGGTGATCACCAGGCCGTCCTGCGATTCGAAGGCGGATGCCGCGACTTGCAACTCCGCTTCGGCCCGCTTGATTGAGGTGATATCGCGTCCGGTGCCGTGATAACCCGTGAATTGGCCGCTTTCGTCGTACAGCGGGTCGCCGTTGATGCTGTACCAGCGGGTTTCGCCTTTGTCGTCCGAGATCGAGTATTCGAAGTTCCTGAATGGCCGATGGGCATCCAGGTCGGCGCGGTGTGCCGCCCATTGCTGTGGCGTCAGATGGATGTTGAAGTCCCAGCGGGCCTTTCCCAAGTGGTCCTTGGGGGGCGTGAAGTCGGCGGCAAAGGCACCGGAAAATGTGACGAACCGGTATTGCGCATCCTGCTCCCAGAACCAGTCTGACGACATCATCGACAGCGTAAGAAGCTGCTGCTCTCTGTTTCGCAACGCCAGCTGGGCCTTGCGCAGCACGCTGACATCGCGCCAGATGCAGTATTCAATGGTTCCGGCGCCAGTTTTAATCGGGGTCAACGTGACCTCGGCATCGATCACCCTGCCATCGGGCCGGGCAAAGGACCATTCGAATCGGTGCGCGCCCAGACTTCTTGCAGCCGTTCGCATCAGCACGCCCTTGGTGGCCGAAGCCTGCCCGTCCGGCTGCACAGGTGGCGAAAAGTCCGCGACGCGGCCTTGTTGCAATTCATGCGGCCCAGCGCGGCCCAGCGCAGTGGCCGATGCGAAATTGCCCATGACAATGCTGCCGTCTTGCATGATCCACGCGGGATCAGGCGACAGTTCCACAAGTTTTTGCAGGACTTGGTTTACCTGTGCATCGTCCATTTTGACCATTCGGGAGTCAAGAGTAGCGGGTTGGGGGTAATCATAAGCTGGCCGAGCCGAGCCCATGGCGCGGATTGCATGCTGCCGAGCAAACTCGGCCGCTCGACTGATAACGCCCGTGTCGGATGCGTGGTTTACCTTGAACGCGGTGCGCCGTCCATCGGCACTCTTGCTGAGTATTGCCGGAGAGTCGAATATGGGTAGGGCTTGTTCACGGCACAATGGGCCGATGTTGCAATTGACCTCTGAACCACTTGCCAGCATATGAGCGATATTCGCATCTGGCTGGAGTCGCAAGGCTTGGCCAAGTACGCCGCTGAGTTCGTTGCGCAGGACGTCACAGCCGACTTGTTGCCCGAACTGACCGACGCCGACCTGCGCGAGCTCGGGATGGCTTCGCTGGGTGACCGCAAGCGACTGCTGCGGGCGGCACAGGCGGAATCGGCGCCGGTCGCCGCGCCTGTTGGTGCTGCAACAACTGCTGTCGCGCGCGCTCCACTCGAGGTTGCTCGAACTGCGCAGCTAGCCAGCGATGGTGTGGCCGAGCAGGGTGAGCGCCGCCACGCCACCGTGATGTTCTCCGACCTGACCGGCTACACCGCGCTCAATGAGGCTTTTGATCCGGAAGAGGTCGAAGCCATCATGTCGCGCATCAAGCGCGAGGCAGTCGCTGTGATCGAGCGCCATGGCGGGCGTGTCAACCAGTTCGTCGGTGACGAAGTGATGGCGATGTTCGGCATTCCGGTGGCGCGGCGCGACGACGCGCGCCGCGCCATCCGTGCGGCGCTGGAGTTGCACCACATCGTCGACGGCATCGCGCAAGGGGTGTCGGAGCGGCTCGGCCGTGTGCTGTCCATGCACACCGGCCTGCATACCGGCCTGGTGATCGCGCGGCGCAGCGATTCACGCTCGGGCGACTTCACGCTGACCGGCGACACGGTGAACACCGCGGCGCGCCTGCGCGGACTGGCCGAGCCGGGCCAGGTGGTGGTGAGCCCGCAGACCTGGCAGCAGGTGGCCGAGCATTTCGAAGGCGAAGCCGGGCGCGCGATCGAGGTCAAGGGCAAGGAGAGGCCGCTCGTGCCCTACCGCGTCCTGGGTGAACGCGCGGTGCCCAAGGGCGGCATGCGGCCATTGGTCGGACGTGCCGAAGAGATGCAGCAGTTCGAGACTCTGGTGCATGCCTGTTTGTCGCGCCAGCGCGGACGCATCGTATTCGTGCGCGGTGATCCAGGCTTGGGCAAGTCGCGCCTGGTTTTGGAGTTTCTCGATGTGGCGCGCGAACGCGGCCTGGTTTGCCATGCCACCACCATTCTCGACTTTGGCGCCCGCACCGGACATGACGCGATGCGCGCGCTGGTGCAAAGCCTGCTCGGATTGGCATCCGATGCCGACGAGGTCAACCGGTGTGATGCGCTGCAGCGTGCCGGCCTCCTGGGCGCGGACGGCACCGATCTGACTCCCTATCTGTTCGAAGCCCTTGACGTCACCCCCGGCTCGAACGTGCGCGCCCTGTTGTCGGCGCTCGATGACGATACCCGGCACGGCCTGACGGTCGATGCATTGGGGCAACTGGTGCGCCAGCAGGTCCTGCGCTCCCCGACGCTCTTGCTGGTGGAGGACATCCACTGGGCCGACGCCTGGACACTGCGCCAGCTCAGCGCTTGGTTGTCATTGACTGCCTCCATGCCCTTGCTGGTGATGTTCACGACTCGATTTGCCAGTGACCCAAGCGTCGGCGATTGGCGCAGCGTGTTGCACAGCCTGCCGGTGTCGAGCATGGATCTTGGGCCGCTCGATGCCGAGGAAGCAATGCGGCTGGCGGCCGGGGCCGCGTCCATTTCTGAAGCCCTTTTGCGCGGTTGCGTGGAGCGCGCCGAAGGCAATCCGCTGTTTCTGGAGCAATTGCTGCTCAATGCCGGCGACGAAAGCGCGACCAGCCTGCCCGGGTCGATTCAGGCGCTGATCCAGGCCCGCATGGATCGGCTTGCGGCGTCGGACAAGAATGCGCTGCAGGCTGCGGCGGTGCTCGGTCAACGTGCGCCGCTGGCCGCGATGCGCCATCTGGTGGGTGATGCGGCCTATGACCCGCGGCTGCTGGTCGACCAGTTCCTGCTGCGTCCGGAAGGCGATGAGCTGGTGTTTTGCCACGCCTTGATCCGTGACGGTGCCTACGCGTCGCTGCTGCTCGCGCGCCGGCGTCAGTTGCACCAGGAGGCCGGTAGCTGGATCGCAGACCAGGATGCGGCACTGGCGGCGGAACACTACGAGCGGGCCGAGGATCCGCGTGCGGCCGCAGCCTATCTTCAGGCCAGCGAAGCGCAGGCGGTCCGGTACCGCAATGCGGAAGCGCTGGAACTGGTCGAGCGCGCGCTCAAGCTGCCCGATCCGGCGGGTCTGGAGTTTTCGCTCAGGCTGGCACGGGCCAGGCTGCTGCTGGCGGTTGGCCATGCCGCCCAATCCATCGAAGCCAGTGGCCGGGCTATCGAGGTCGCGAAGGGCGATGCCGAGCGCGCCCTGGGCCTGATTGCCATGGCCTCGGGCATGCGCCTGGTGGACCGGACCAGCGAAGGCCTGGATCTGCTGGCGCAGGCGCAGCCGATGGCCGAGCAGGCGGGCCTGACGTTGGATCTGTCGCGGCTGCACGAACTGCGCGGCAACCTGCTGTATGTGCTGGGGCGTTCGAAAGAGTGCCAGCACGCCCACGAGGTCGCGCTGGAACTGGCGCGCCAGGCCGGCATCGCCCGAGGCAGAATGTGCCGCGCTGGGCGGACTCGGCGACGCCAGTTTTGCCCAGGCCAGGCTCATCTCGGGCACGCGCCAGATCAGCGACTGCGTGATGATGGCGCGTGACCAGGGCTTTCTCAGGATCGAGATGGCCTACCTGCCGATTTTGGGCTGGTCCAGGTACTACATCGATGCGCTTGCCCGAGGCGGTCGAGATCTGCGAGCAGGCGCTGGCGATGGCCGCGCGCTTGCGCAACCCGCGCGCCGAGGTGATGGCCCTGGCACAGATGGTCATGCTCGACGGCTGCGTGCGCGGCAATTACAGGGAATGTCAGCCCCGGATCGATCGAGCGCTCGAGATTGCCCGAGCGCTGGGAAGCCAGCGAATGGAGTCGCTGGGCTGGTTCTTTCGTTCGCTGCTGTTGATGCGCGCTGGTGACCTGGTTGCGGCGCGTTCGGAGCTGGCGCAAGCGTTTGAGCTGGTCGGCTCTGAAAGCAGCGCATTGGCCTTTGTCGGGCCTCAGCTCTACGGCGTGCAGGCGCTGCTGTCCACCGACGCTTCCGCACGGCGCAAGGCGCTGGCCAGTGGCCAGGCCCTGCTCATGGCCCAGGCGCTGAGCTTCAACCATTTTGTGCTGCTGGACTTTGCGATCCAGTCATCGGTCGATGGTGCCGACTGGGATGAAGCCTGGCGCTACTGCGACGCCCTCGAGTCGTTCTGCGCCGCCGAGCCCCTGCCGTGGGCCGACTTCATCGTCGCGCGCGGTCGCGCACTGGTGCGCCATGGCAGAGGCGAGGACGACGGCGAACTGGTGCAGCAGTTGCAGTCACTGCGACAGCAGGCTGCCGACAGCGAGATGAATTTCTACCTGACCAGTATCGACACCGCACTCGTGAAGTTGGGCGCGGCGCCCGCTTGAGAGCGTCACTGAGCTATGACGCCTTGATGCGTCGGCACCTCGGGTGCGCTTGGAGCGCTACCTGCCCGAGCAGATACGCTGCACCGCCTGGTGCAGCAACACGCGCAGACCTTCGTCGCCCAGCCTGAGGAGGCCACTGGCGCCAGCCTGCCGCAATTCGTCCGGAGCGAGTTCGACGCCATTCATCGCGCGCGGGCAGAGGTTCCCCGTTACCATTGACAACGTGCGCGCGTGGCACCCGGTGGCGTCTCGGGTTTCCACCACACCTTCGGAGGTTCGATGAAACACTGGTCCAACCGTCTTCCCTTGGTCGGCATCGTGTTGCTCGCAGCATTCCTGCTCAGCCTCGGTATGCGCGGGCTGAGCGATACGACGACGGCGATGGTGGTCAGTTCGATCGTGATGTTCGCGGCCTGCCTGGTCAGCGCGATCCACCTGATGGGCCTGCGCGCGGCGCTGTGGTTCGCCGCCATCGCGATGGGACTGGGCTGGTTCGCGGAACAGATGGGTGCGTCCTACGGCTGGTTCTTTGGCAGTTACGACTACACCGACGTGCTCGGGCCGCGGGTGGGCGACGTGCCGTTCGTGATTCCGCTGATGTGGTTTGCGCTGACCTATATGGGTTACGTCATAGCCAACCTGATCGTCTGGCGCGCACCGGTCGACGGCTCGACGCACCTGGGCGAAGCCGTGTGGATGTCGCTGCTGACGGCGATGATCGTCACCGCATACGACCTGGGGGCCGACCCCTACATGGTGTTCGTGCTCAAGGCCTGGATCATGACCAAAAAGGACGGCGCCTGGTTTGGCGAAACCGTCCAGGGATTTTTCGGCTGGGTGTTCGTGGCGTTCTGCATCGTGCTGGTGTTCCGGCTGGTGATGCGCAAGTTTCCGTCCCAGCCTGCGAGCGGCGTCAACCGGCGCCACGCGCTGCTGCCGGTGCTCATCTACGCCGGCCTGATGGTGTTCCAGATCATTGCCGGTTTCCCGGTCGAGACGCGTTCGATAGCGGTGTTCGCGATGGGCATCCCGCTGTTGTGCGCGTTGGCCGGATGGCGCCACTGGAAGATGCACGACAACAGCAGCCAGGGTGAGACGGCGCGCGGTGCGGCGCCACATGAAGGCACGCCCGCGCCCACGGCCACCGTGGCGCTGCGATGGGGCCCGTTGCTCGAGCGCAGCCAGCGCGTGGCCGACAAGCCGGCCGACGACGCCGTGGCGCGTATCGTGGGTGACTGGGACACGACGCTGAGGCCCGACGCGGATGAAAAGGCCTTGCAGGCAATGCATGGCGATCGGTGGCGTCGCCTGGGACAGGCAACGGCGCTGCTCAATGCCATGGGCCCCAACGGCGAACTGGGCCAATGGCAGGCGAGCGGCGAATAACGTGGATGCCGATGTGCGGCAGGCCGTGCAGGACTATGTGCGGTCCTGCCAGGCGCTGCCGTCATGGGCCGATGTTGGCAAGTTGCAGCGGGCCGAAGCCTTGTTCATGGACCATGGCCCCCTGTCATGCATCCTGTTGTTCTGCGCCAGCCTGCCGGAGTGTTATGTGCTGCCGGACCTGGCCACGGTCCTGCACCGTGCCGGGCAACTGGAACAGCACACCGAATACCGCATCCGCAGCACTGCGGCCATGATCTTCCCGGTGATGATGCGGGGCGGCCTGTCCGACGCGACCGGCACTGGGCGCGGCCAGACCCTGAAGGTGCGCCTGATCCATGCGACGATCCGCAATCTGATCCTGCACGGCCATCCCATCGATGCACTGGGCCCGACCGACGGGAGTTCGCCCAAGCGCATCGAGCCCCATCCGGCACTGGCGTCGGCTGCGTCCATGCATGCGACGATGTTTGGTGGCGGCTGGGATATCGACCGGCGCGGCTTGCCGTGCAATCAGGAGGAGCTGGCCTACACGCTGCTGACCTTCAGCTATGTGTTCCTGCGCGGCATGCGGCGCCTGGGCATCGGCTTGGAGGCGGCCGACGAAGAAGCGTTTCTGCACTGCTGGAACGTGACCGCCAGCGTGCTGGGGGTCGACGACAGCTTGATGGCGCATACGATGGACGAAGCGCAGGCGCTGTTCGCCTGCATGCAGGCGCGTGCCGAGGGCTCGATGGAAGGCCCGGACGTCCGCCCCGCGCTCGGCCGCGCGCTGATGCAAGCGATGGAGAATTCGATACCGTTCGGTTTGCTCAAACCGTTTGCCCCCTTGATGACGCGCTATCTGTGCGGCAAACACACTGCGGATCTGGTTGGCATTGACAAGCATGTGTCGTGGGTCTCGCGTGGCTTGTTCTGGTTGGTGATGTCGCTGGTGCGACTGATCGACGGAGTGGCGCGTCTGGTCTGGCCACAGTTTTCCTTATCGCGGCTGATCACGCGGGTGCTGGGTTATCACCTGGTCACCCGCTTGTTGATGGACCAGACCCGATCATTGAAGCTGCCAGAGCATTTGCTCGGCCAAGCCGGCGCGATGCTCGACGGGTGGGGCAACGATCCGCGTGCGCCAGGCTGGGTGAACAAGCTGGAAGACCGCCTGACCACGGCCGGCAGCTGGCGCGCCTGATTGGTTCGCAGGCGCTTTTGCGGATCGAAGTCCGGGTATCTGGCCGTAGCGATGGGATCGGATGGCGCAGCGCCTGCCGGCGCGGCGGCCGCTATCAGAGCAGCGCCCGGGCGCGCGCCGCGCCGGTCTGCGCGCCGATATGCTCGAAGATGGCCAAGGCGCGTTGCGCATGCGCGCTGCGCTGCGGATCGTTCGTGGCCAGGTGGCGGGCCAGTTCCAGGTGGCTCTTGGCGGTTTCGTATGGAATGCCGCAGTTCTGCCCATCGGTGATGGCCTGTTCCCATGTGGCCGAAGCCTTGGAGCGGCGGCCCCGCAGCCATAGCTGCATCGCCTGGTGGCGGGTTGCCATCGGGCGGCCGATTGCGAACACCTTGGCGTAGCCGCTGGTACGCCGCGTGGCCATCGCCCCGTGTTGCGACCACCGGCGCCATGCAGTGCTGCCCTGTGCCGGCGCGTCCAGTTCCCAGAAGCGCAGGATCAGCTCGGTGAACGCGTCGAGCCCGTTGAGCAGGTGGTGGGCGGTGGCCAATCGCGGCAAGGCCGCCAGCAGCGTGACGCCTTCGTCCACCAGCGCGCGCGCCTGCTCCGTCTCGCCCGATTCCAGCAGGCACAACGCCAGCAAGCCGGTGTCGGCCAGGTAGGAGACAGCCTCGCCAGTGCTGCGGGCCAGTGCGATGGCACGCCGGGCCTGTTGCGCGCCTTCTCCATGGTCCCCGCGACGGATCGCCAGCATGGCCAGGCCGCCGGCGCTCCAGCACTGACCGACTTGGTCGCCCACCTCATTGGCCAGACGTTCGAGCAGCAGCCACAATTCGGTCGAACGGGCGAATGCGCCTTGCAATTCGGCTGCGTTGGCCATGATCGCCAGCATCACCATGCGGCCTTGGCGTTCGCCCAGGCGGTGAAAGATCTGCTCGGCCTGGGTGGCCCGCAGCTCGCACGGTTCCCAACTGGCTTGGCCCATGTAGGCCAGCGCCACGGTCAGGTTGGCATCGGCAAACGCCAGCGGATCCTGCAGACGCCTGTTCAGGTTGTTGAGTTCGGACGCATAGTGGTCGGCCCAGCCATGGCGCCCCAGCATCGTGCACAGGTACATCATGCCAGCGCAAGCGCCCATCTGGTCCGCGCAGGCGGGATGTGGTGCCAGCAGCTTGGTGCGCCGCACAATCGAGTAGACCGTGTGGCGCGGGCGTTGCGTCAGGTGGTAGATGCGTCCCAGCGTGCTGTACAGCTTCGCCAGCTGGCGGGCCCGGGCCGCGCGCGCATCGTCGCTGCCGCGTTCCGGCCACCAACGCCGCGCTGCCACACCCAGCGCCTCGCGCGCCACGGCGACCCCGATCATGCGTGGACCGGGCATGGTTTCACCGAGCATGCGGGCAGCGGTCTCCAGTGCGGTGCGCGCGCGCTCGAGTTCGCCCAGGTCATAGCTGGCAAGGCCCAGGCTCGACTGCCAGCGCGCGATATGTTCCATCGGTGCGTCGGCCGCCGAGGTCGACTCTTCACCGAAACCGCTGCTGGTGATCGCGACCAGGCGCGCGAACAGGTGCTGCGCTTCGCGGTAGGCGCCGGTGCGCAAAGCATGGTTGCCCGCGGCATCCAACGCACGCAAGGCGCGCACCGGGTCATGGGCCTGGTCCCAGTGCCAGGCGATGCGCGCCAGCAGCAGGCTGTTGTCGCCGCCGTGGCGCTCGTACCAGGCAGCCAGCGCCGCATGGGTTTCGCGCCGCACGCCCAGCGGCAACAGGCTATAGACCGCGTCGCGCACCAGGGCATGGCTGAACCGGAACGGCGCGCTGTCAGTGCCTCTTTCGACCAGCCCGCCTTCCACCAGCGCACGCAGGTCCTGTTGCAGCGCATCGCCGCTGTTGTGTCCGGTGGCGGCGACGGTGAGTGCTGAGAGCGAAAAATCGCGCCCGACCACGCTGGCCGTCTTGAGCGTCATCTGCTGGCGTGGTGTGAGCTGATCGATGCGGGCGATCACCACACCCTGGATGGTATCGGGAATGGTGAAATTCGACAGGCCCTGCGGGTCGTAGGTGACGGCGCCGTTGTCGCATTGCACGATCCGGCCCTGCACCAGCGCGGCGACGACCTGGCGCACGAACAGCGGCAGGCCTTGCGTACGTTCGGCGACCGCGCGCCACACCGGCTCGGGCACCTCGTCAGCTCCCAATTCGGAGGCGATGATGTCGCGCACCGCCGACGCCTGCAGGGGTTCGAGCTGCAAGCGCAGGTGGGCTGGGTCTCGCAGTATGGCGACGTACGGTGAGTCGTCGGCCAGGGGCCGCGCGCTGAGCACCACCAGGAGTCCGGGGCAGCGCCGCACTGCCTGTTCGAGCACGCCCCAGGATGCGGAGTCCAGCCAGTGCAGATCTTCGACCAGTAGCACACGCACCGCTGCACTGCCCGTGGCCGCCAGCAGTCGCACCAGTAGATCGGTGGTCGCCTCGATGCGCCCGCGCCCGCTCATCTGTTGCTCGGTCTCGCTGGGCGGCAGGCCCAGTGCCAGCAGGTCGCTGAGCAGGCTGACCCGTTCGCGCGTGGATTCGTCGTCTGCCAGCAAACGCATGACGCGCGTGCGCCGGTCCTGCGCATCGGTTGTGTCCTGCAAACTCAGCAACTTGTCGAACACCTGGCGCAGCGGTCGGTAAGCGGCGGAATTGTCCAGCGGGTCGCTGGCGCCGAGGGCCAGTTGCAGGCCCTGCGCGCGCACCGCATGCGCGAATGCGGCGCACAGGTGAGACTTGCCGATGCCAGCCTCGCCTTCGACCACGACCAGCGCACTGCGCGTGGGATCGTCGCCCAGTTGTTGCAGCCGCTCGAGCATTTGCTGCAGTTCCGCCTTGCGACCCACCATGGCGCGCTTGCCGGCATCTTCGACGCGGCGCTGGCCCAGCGACTCGAACACACGGGCGCCGCCGATGCCCTTGAGCATGATTTCTGGTCGGGGCGTGAACTCGATCGCCGGCACAGCGCGGGCCGTCGCCTCGTCGCAGTAGACCTGCCCGCGCGACGCCTGGGCGAGTCGGGCCGCCAGATTGACGACCGCACCGATCAAGGCGTATTCGGCCCGCGATTGACTGCCGCGCAGGCCGGCGAACAGGCGCCCGCTGGCCACGCCGCAGGACAACTTCAAGCCCGCGCTCGCCGGTGAGGCGATCATGGTGTGCGCCGCCCGCATGGCCCGCTCCGCGTCGTCGGAGAAACTGCTGCCGGGTATGCCCCAGGCCGCGATCAACACCAGGCTGGCCTTGTCGTCGATCAGGTATTGCAGCACGCTGCCGCCGTTGCCGTAGGTCGCCCTTTGCAGCGCCAGCGTGTGCGACTGCAGTAGTGCCAGGTCTTCGGGCACCTGGGCGATCGCGAACAGCACGCTGGCGGTACGCAATTCGGCAAGCTGATCATTCGGGTCTGCCTGCAGCCGGCGCAGCAGATGCCGTGGAACAAACGGTGCCAGGTGCACCACCGCTGCAGGAGGTATCGGCGCTGCAGGCTCCGGTACAGGCGCGGGGGTGATCGCTTCGAGCGCATGGCCACCGCCCGCCAGCGGCGTGGCGCTGCAGTCCTGTTGCACTAGCGCGAACGCTGCGGCAGACAACACTACCTGGCCCGACGCCAACATCGGTGTGGTGGCTACTTGCCGCACCGCGTCGCCTCCGAGGAGGGCTTCCCAGCGCCCCAGGTACCCGCCGACAACGGCACTGAACAATGCTCCGGTACCGATGCCGATGCGAAGGCGCAGCGGCATCTGCAGCGTGGAGGCCAGTTCAGGTACCAGCGCTTGCAGGCGCAGTGCGGTAGTCGCCGCGGCCTGCGTGGCGGCGCGCATTGCCTGCTGGTCCTGGTCGGCGGACCAGTAGGCGATCGTCGCGTCACCGGCAAAGCGACAGACCTCGCCACCACCATGAGTGAGGGTGGACACGATACGGTCGAAGCAGCCGTTGAGCAGGGTTTGCATCTCCTCGATGCCAGCCTGCCCCAGCCGCGCCTTGTGCTCGGTAAGTGCCGAAAAACCGGCGATGTCTGCGACCAGCACAGCGCCCGACAGCTGGTCAACCAGGGTCGGCGCGATGATCCGGGCGCCGGCCACCTGTGCGCGCGCGAAACGCGGCACGAAACGTTCGATGGCCTGGACCGCGGCAGCCGAGTCGACAGTGCCCTGGCCCATCCCCGCCGTCACCTCATCCATCATCTTCTCCCTGCCACGCCGCAGCACCCTTGGACATGGCGACCAGCACCGACACGGATGCACGCGCACGCTGCATCGGGTTCTGGCAAAGGGTGTGAGGCATCCGGATACCCAGGTTAGGCAGTTGTTCACTGATCGGCTGCCTGTTCGTGCGGGGATGTACCAGCCCACTTATACCCGTCGGGGCGGTCTTTGTGGAAGTACCCGCATCCACCGCCGAGGAATTGCAGGCGCTGGCCAGGCCTAGCATGGAGTTCAGGCAAGCGACGGGGTCGTGGCCGGCGCAGCAGGGTGAGGCTGTCCAGACCGCTGACCCCCGGCAATGCGATATCGAGCAGCAATAGTTTGACCATGCCTGCAGTGCCGCACGTCGCCTCGGCGATTGATCCGGCCTGCTTGAGAAACCCGGTACAAACACTTCTCGGCGGACCGGTCCCACGGACCGAGTTTGCACTGCCTATGCATTTATGAATTGCTCCATAATGCAGCGTCATTCGCGCTGAACAGGCTTGTTGTAAACGGGCACCGCTTAACCGCTCAAGTGCCAGGATTCCAAGCATGACTAGCCACCCTCGGCAGTCATTGTTCAAACAAGGGCGCAAATCGCAACACGCCTTGCCCACATCCTGCCGCAACAGCGGGGCTCGTCCGGTGGCAACGGCGTAGTCAACCTGAACGGCTGATCGGCGGTGGCACGCGTGACGATCATGCGAACGGCCAACGGGTGACTCATCAGCGAGAACAACATGAAAAGAACATCAATAAGAACCGATGGCTTGAACGACTCTGCGGCCTGCGACAACGCGTGGCTCAAGAACCCCTTGAGTGCAGCCGTTGCGCGCGCGCTTTCCGCGATGGTGGCGGGTGTGGTGGCCGGTGTCGTGTTCCCGGCCTTTGCCGGACCCACCGGCGAGCAAGTCGTCGCCGGGCAAAGCACCGTCAGCCGCAGCGGTGCGACCACTACGATTGATCAATCCAGTCAGCGCACGGCCATCAACTGGCAGGGTTTTGACATTGGCGCGCACGAGAGCGTTCGCTTCAACCAGCCCAATGCCTCCGCCATTGCCTTGAACCGCGTGCTCGGCCAGGACGCCAGCAGCATCCTCGGCAAGCTCAACGCCAACGGCCAGGTCTTCATCCTCAATCCCAACGGCGTGCTGTTCGGGCAAGGCGCGCAAGTCAATGTCGGCGGCCTGGTCGCCAGCACGCTTGCGATCGCCGACGCCGACTTCATGGCCGGGCGCAACGTCTTGCGCAACGGCGGCAGTGCCGGCGGCGTCAGCAACGCCGGCACTATCAATGCCCAAGCTGGGCTTGTTGCCCTGATCGCGCCAGAAGTCAGCAACACCGGCAGCATCAACGCCCAGGGCGGGGCGGTTGCGCTCGCCGCCGGTGACAGGGTCACGCTCAATCTCGACGGCAACCGACTGATCGGCCTCAGCGTAGACCAAGGCACGCTCAACGCCTTGGCCGAGAACAAGGGCTTCATCAAAGCCGATGGCGGCCAAGTGCTGCTCAGCGCCAAGGCGGCTGATCAACTCATCAAGGGTGTGGTCAACAACGCAGGCATCATCGAGGCCAACACCCTCACTGCAGCCAATGGCGTGATCCGGCTTGAAGGCGATCGTATCGACAGCGCCGGCACCATTACGGCCAATGGCGGTGCCCACAGCGCCGGTCAAGTCGAGCTCGTTGGCGAGAGTGTGTTCCACAGCGGCGCCTTGAGTGCCGCCAGTAGCCGCGCGCAAGGCGGCACGATCAATGTGGATGCCAGCGCCGTCATTCTTGCCGATGGTGTCATTGATGCCAGCGGTGCCAGTGGCGGCAGCGTTAGCTTGGCTGCCGAGCGTGTGGGCAACTCCGCGCGGGTGGACGTGCGCGGCCACGCCAGCGAGGCAGGCCAGGGTGTGGGCGGCCAGATCGACATACGCGCGCACAAGATCGTGCAATCCACCGGCGCCCACCTGCTGGCTGACGGCCAGAACGCGGGGGGCGACATCCACCTGCAAGGGCACAACACCGAAGCCACGGGGCTGGTATTCAGTTCAGGCACGTTAAGCGCCACGGGTGACAGCGGCGGCAGCGTCACACTCTCGGGCGACCACATCGATCTGCGCGCTGCCAGTCTCGATGCCAGTGGCGCGAGCCAAGGCGGACTGATTCACGTCGGCGGCGGCTGGCAGGGCGCGCCCATCAGCAACCGCAGTGCGGCGCAAGCTGCCATTGGCGCGGCCTTGCCAATCAGCCAGACCCTTGACGTCAATGCATTCACCAGCTTCAAGGCGGATGCCACAGTGCGCGGCAACGGCGGCGAAGTGGTGCTGTGGTCGGGTGAGCAAACCCTGTATCAAGGCAGCCTGAGTGCCCGCGGCGGGGTGTTGGGCGGCGACGGCGGTCGGGCTGAAGTGTCGAGCAAGAACATCTTGCGCTTTGGCGGTCAGGCAGACCTCGGCGCGAGTCAGGGATCGAGCGGCTTGTTGCTGCTCGATCCCAAGAACATCATCATTGACAGTAGCGGCTCTGCAAGCCTTGTCAGCACCGAACTCGCAAACCCCGACCCGGCGGCAGGGGAGTCTCACGGCGGTGGCAGCGGTCTTGGCGGTGTCACCGTGTTGACCAACGACAACATCGTGGTGGCCACGCCCGAGGACGATTTCGCCGCTGTCGATGCAGGCGGAGTGTATCTGTACCACGGCCAGACCGGAGCCTTGATTTCCAGCCTGCGGGGTAGCGCCGCAAGTGATCAGGTGGGCTACTTTGGCGTGACCGCGCTGAACAACGGCAATTTCGTGGTGAACAGCCCTTATTGGAATAACGGCACGGCGACGACTGCCGGGGCAGTGACCTGGGGTAACGGCACGAGCGGGGTCGCAGGCACGGTGAGCGCGGCCAACTCGCTGGTGGGCACGACGACGAATGATGTGGTGGGCGGCGGCCACGTGACCGCGCTGAGCAACGGTAATTATGTGGTGCGCAGCCACTTGTGGAATAACGGCGCGTTGACACGAGCGGGCGCGGTGACCTGGGGCGGCGGCACGAGCGGGGTCACCGGCGCCGTGAGCGCGGCCAATTCGTTGGTTGGGACGACGGGGAATGGTCAGTTGGGCTCGAGCGGCGTGACCGCGCTGAGCAACGGCAATTACGTGGTGAGCAGCTACTTGATGAATATCGGCGCGGTGGCACAAGCGGGGGCGGTGACCTGGGGCAACGGCATGACAGGAATCGTCGGTACGGTGAGCGCGGCCAACTCGCTGGTGGGTACGACGGCGAGTGATCATGTGGGCAGAGGCGGCGTAACTGCGCTGAGCAATGGCAACTACGTGGTGAGTAGCTACGAATGGAAAAACGGCTTGACGACGTTCGCGGGGGCGGTGACCTGGGGCGACGGCACGACCGGGCTCGTCGGCGTAGTGAGCGCGGCCAACTCGCTGGTGGGCGCGACGGCGGGGGATCGGTTGGGCAGAGGCGGCGTGACCGCGCTGAGCAACGGCAATTTTGTGGTCAGCAGCTTCGATTGGGATAACGGCGCGGTGACTCAAGCCGGGGCGGTGACCTGGGGCAACGGAACCAGCGGGCTCGTCGGCACGGTGAGCGCGGCCAACTCGCTGGTGGGCACGACGGCCGGGGATCAGGTGGGCGATTACTCTGGCGTGACCGCGCTGAGCAACGGCAATTACGTGGTAACCATCGGCGATTGGGATAACGGCGCCGTGGTGAATGCAGGAGCGGTTACCTGGGGCAACGGCACGACCGGGACCGTCGGCGTGGTGAGCGCGGCCAACTCGCTGGTGGGCACGACCGCAGGTGACAGGGTGGGCAACGATGGGGTGGTCAACGATAGTGTGACTGCGCTGAGCAACGGCAATTACGTGGTCAGCAGCGACGTCTGGAATAACGGCACGGCGACACGAGCGGGGGCGGTTACCTGGGGCAACGGCACGACCGGGGTCATCGGCGCGGTGAGCGCGGCTAACTCGCTGGTGGGCACGACGGCCGGGGATCAGGTGGGCTATGGTGGCGTGACCGCGTTGAGCAACGGCAATTACGTGGTGACCAGCAACAAGTGGAAGAACGGCGCGATGGCGAATGCCGGAGCGGCTACCTGGGGCGACGGAACGACCGGGATCGCAGGCGCCGTGAGCGCAGCCAATTCTCTGGTGGGCACGACGGCGAATGATGGGGTGGGTGGCCATGGCGTGACCGCGCTGAGCAACGGCAATTACGTGGTGAGCAGCGGCAATTGGGATAACGGCGTGGTGACAAACGTGGGGGCGGCGACCTGGGGCAGCGGCACGAGTGGGATCACAGGCGCGGTGAGCGCGGCCAACTCGCTGGTGGGCACGACGGCGAATGATTCTGTCGGCAACAACCGTGTGACCGCACTGAGCAACGGCAATTTTGTGGTGGGCAGCCCCTCTTGGAATAACGGCGGAGCCGCCGCTGCCGGGGCAGCGACTTGGGGCAATGGCACGAGCGGGAGCGTCGGCGCGGTGAGCGCGGCCAACTCGCTGGTGGGCACGACGGCGCTTGATCAGGTCGGGGGTGGTAGCGTCAGTGCCTTGTCGGATGGCCGATTCGTGGTCAGCTCACCCAGATTCGGTGGCACCCAGGGCCGGGTAGAAATTGTCAGCGTCAGCGTCAACGGCGCTGCGGGCGACCAGGCCTTTGGCGTGTTGCCCGGTGCCGATGTGACCTTGTCGGCGGCTGCGCTGGCCGGGCTATTGGGCGGTGGCACCAACGTCAGTTTGCAGGCCAACAATGACATCACCGTGGCCGCCGCGCTCAACGTCGCCGGTGGCGCGGGTGGTGATCTGAGCCTGCAGGCCGGGCGCTCGATTGTGTTTGACGCCAGTGTCATTACCGCCAACGGCAGCCTGAATGCGCGCGCGAACGACCCCAATGCTGTGCTTGCCCAGCGTGACGCCGGCAGCGGCGACATCGTGATCGGCGCCGGGGTGACGATCGATGTCGGTACCGGCATCGCGCAACTGGCGGGCCAGCGCTTGATCAACAACAGCGACGCCAATGCCCTGCAAGCCAGCGGCGCCGGTCGCTGGCTGGTGTGGTCGGCCGATCCTGCGAACGACACTCGCGGCGGCCTGGCCTACGACTTCAAGCAATACAACGCCACATACGGCACCACGGCAGTGGCGCAGGCTACGGGAAACGGCTTGCTCTACACCCTGGCGCCGTCGCTCACCCCAGGACTTGCCGGCATGGTGAGCAAAGTTTACGACGCCGGCAACGTGGCGACTCTGACCGCAGGCAACTTCATCGCCGCCGGTGCGGTGGACGGCGATAGTGTGACGCTGACTGCCAGCGGCGCCACTTATGCCGACAAGAACGTCGGTAACACCAAGAACGTGGCCGCAACCGGCATTGCCCTGGGCTCGGTCGTCAACGGTACCGCCACGGTGTACGGCTATCAACTCGGCGCGACCACGGCCAATGCCAGCATTGGCAGCATCACCCCGGCGACCCTGACGGTCAACTACACAGGTGTGAATAGAGCATACGACGCCACCATAGCAGCCACGGTGGGCACTGGCGACGACCGGCTGGGTACGGATGTGCTGACCATCAATCGTAGCGCCGCCTTCGTCGACAAGAATGTGGCCAATGGCAAGACGGTGAATGTCACTGGCGTGACGCTGAGCGGTAGCGACGCCGGCAACTACGCCGTAGCCGCGAGCGGCAGCACCACGGCCCACGTCACTCCGGCGACCCTCACGGTCAACTTCGCAGGCGTGAACAAGATATACGACGCCACGACCTCAGCCACGGTGGGCACAAGCGACGACCGGCTGGGTACGGATGTGTTGACCATCAACAGCAGCGCCGCCTTCATTGACAAGAATGTGGCCAACGGCAAGGCAGTGAATGTCGCCGGCGTGACGCTGAGCGGCACCGACGCCGGGAACTACACGCTTGCCGCGACCACGGGGGCCACCACAGCCAGTATCAGCAGCGCGCAACTCTCCATTCGCGCTGACGACAAGACCAAGGTGGTCGATGACCCCCTGCCGGTGTTCACGGCCACCTACGCGGGCTTTGTCGGTGGCGAAGGCATTGCCGATTTGGCGGGTGGTTTGAACTTCGTCACCCCTGCTACACAGGTTTCGCCGCCGGCGAGTTACGCCATCGACGCGATGGGCCATACGGCCGCCAACTACAGCATCACCTACATGCCGGGTACGCTGACGGTGAATACGGCTGGCAACGCGCAGCTCGACGGTGCGATTGCCGCTGCGCGATCCGGATCTGGCGACGAGAGCGATGAGGCCATGGGTGTACGCGAGAGCGTCGAGGGCCTGATCACCATTGTCGGCAGCGGCGTCAAACTGCCGCCGGGCGTTGCGCAATAACCCATCAGCAGGCGAATCACCAAGTGAAAAGAACACAAGCAATAACAAGAATATGCGCGCTTACTCTAGGTCTGTGCTGCGCAACCGCCAACGCCCAAGTCGCCCCTGACGCCGGTTCCACGCTGCGCGAGCAGCAAAAGCCCACGCTCGAAGTTCCCAAGCGGCGTGCGCCCGCGCTGCAAGTCGATGAGCCGGCGCGCCCGGCGCTCGCACCCTCGGCGGTGCGCTTCGTGCTGCGCGAGGTGCGCTTTAGCGGCAATACGGTGTTTGGTCAGGCCGAACTAGCCGCGTTGGTGCTGGCTGCCGTCGGTAAATCAGTCGGCTTTGCTGATCTGGATGCGCTGACCGCCACCGTCGCTGCTCACTACCGTGACGGTGGCTACCTGGTGGCGCGTGCCTACCTACCGCGGCAAGACATCCAGAACGGCGTGATAGAGATTGCCGTGATCGAGGGCCGCATCGGCGGAGTCTCGATCAACAATCCATCGCGCGTGCGCGACAGTGTGATGCAGCAGCACACTGCGGCACTGCCCGGCGCGCCGGTACAGGCGCCTGCTCTTGAACGCAAGCTACTGTTGTTGAGTGATCTTGCTGGCGTGGCTGACGTGCGCGGCGGGCTGCGTCCTGGTGCGCAAGTGGGTGAAACGGATCTCGCGATTGAAGCCACGGCGGCGCCACTGATCTCCGGCAGTGTCGAATATGACAACTACGGCAACCGCTTCGCTGGTTCTGATCGCTTGACCGGCAGGGTGAACCTGGCAAGTCCGCTGGGGCTGGGTGACCTGTTCAGTGCGCGCTACACCCGCGGCTTCAACGGCCTGGACTACGCGCGCCTGGGTTATCAGATCCCGCTCGGCGGCGACGGTTTGGCGCTGGGTGCAAGCTACATCAACTCGCGATACGAGTTGGGCGATATCTTCGCCCCGCTGCTGGCGACGGGTGAGTCCGACACCTATGGTCTGAATGCGAGCTACCCGCTGATCCGCAGTCGCACGCGCAATCTCGCACTGCATCTCAACCACGATCGCAGCGACTTTGAGGATCGTGTGGGTGCGACCAACACCATTTCTCGCAAAAGCACCCGAGTCACCACACTGGGACTTGCGGGCGATGTCACCGACCGCTTCATGGGCGGCGGTATTACCGTAGCGGCACTGCGCTACAGCAGCGGCAATCTGGATATTGGAACGCCGGCGGCGCGCGCGATTGATGCGGCGAGTGCGCGCACCCAGGGCAGTTATCACAAATGGAACCTGAATCTGGTGCGCTTGCAAAACCTCACGGCGCGCACCTCTCTTTACGTGTCGTACATGATGCAGACGGCGAGCAAGAATCTCGATTCATCGGAGAAGTTCGTTCTCGGCGGGGCGAATGGCGTGCGCGCTTATCCGCAAGGCGAGGGCGCAGGCGATTCCGGTCAACTTGCCAGCATCGAACTGCGCTATGCCCTGGCGCATTGGATGGGCGCCACACCCAGCCTGGTATTGTTTGTCGACCACGGCGAATCACGTATCAACAAGAACCCGTTTGCCGCCGGCAACAACCAGCGCCGACTGGGTGCCGCCGGTATCGGCCTGATGCTGGTAAAGCGCGACGACTACTCCTTGCGTCTGCACTGGGCGGTCAAGACATCGGACGAACGCGCCACGGCGGGCACCGATCGAGGCGACCGGGCCTGGCTGCAACTGACAAAAGCGTTCTAAGCCTGTCGCAGGTGTTGCCCGCCATGGGCGACGGTATCGGCATGGATCAAGTTCTTCGAGGCTTGGCCCCTGTTTCAGAGCAATTTTGGTAGCTCGGCTGCCAGGAAGTCGTAGACCGCGCGGATGCGCGCGCTGGTGCGGATTTCGCGGTGCACGGTGAGCCAGATTGGCAGTGGTGGAATCTTCAACTGCGGCAGCAGCGGCACGGTGTCGGGGTCGGCGCGGATCAGGTAGTCACCCAGAAAACCAACGCCCAGCCCGGCTCGCACCGCCGCCCAGTAGGCCATGAGGTCGTCTGTTCGCAACACCATCCGCTCGGTTGGCAGTGGTAGGCCACGTGCGGCAAATCCACGTGTGATGTCGTCGATGCGGTCGTTGCCGACCATGTCGTGGCGCAACAGGTCGGCGGGTTCGGCGGGTGTGCCGAAGCGGCTCAGGTAGCTGCGCTGCGCGCAGGCGCTCAGGCTCACCTGGGCAATACGCTGCATCACCAGCGAGCCTTGCGCCGGGCGCACCATGCGCAGCGCAATATCGGCCTCGCGCAGCAGCAGATTGCTCACCGTGTTGGTCACCACCAATTCCACCTGGATGTCGGGCAGGGCCTGGCGCATGCTGGCCAGCACCGGAGGCAGCAACACGCAGGCCACCGGTTGGCTGGCCGACAGGCGTACCGAGCCTTCAAGTGCAGGCTGTTGACCTTGTACCCGGCGTATCAGCGCATGGGCGCCGTCTTCCATGCTGCGCGCGGCCTGCGCCAGTTGCAGGCCGACTGCAGTGGGGTTGAGGCCCCGCCCAGTGCGCTCGAACAAGACGGCACCAATCTGCGCTTCCAGCTCGTTGATATGGCGGCCCGCTGTGGGTTGGCTGATGCCGAGCGCGCGCGCAGCCGCCATCAGGCTGCCGTGGTCCAGCGCGGCCAGAAAGGTGGGAACCAGATTCCAGTCGAATCGGTCTCCATGCAATTTCGAAGAACTGGTATGCATGTGCAGGGCATTGTGCATAGGTAGGCAGCTTTTCACAATCAACACACCGAGGTCGTCCGGCATCTCGATGGTTTGAAAGGTGTCACCATGAACGCGCAACCAGGGCAGCGTCGCCAGTTCCTCCGATTGATGAGTGGTGGCGTCGTGCTCGCCGCGACATCCACTGCTCTGGGCGGCTGCAGCAGTCGCCTGCCGCCTGAAGCCCTTGCTGCCTGGCTACCCCCTCGGGAATCCGACCCGCGGCGCTGGGTGCTGGCGCATGCCATCCTGGCACCGCATTCGCACAACCTGCAATCCTGGCTGGTTGACCTGGGTACACCGGGTGAGATCACCCTGTATGTGGACCGCACACGCCTGCTGCCCGAGACTGATCCGCTTTCGCGCCAGATGATGATGAGTCAGGGCACCTTCCTGGAACTGCTCGATCTGGCTGCGCGTGAGAAAGGTTTGCGCGCCGAGACGGAGCTGTTTCCGCAGGGCGCCTTTGGCCCCACCGAGGTGGACGACCGGCCTAGCGCACGAGTGCGTCTGGTGCCCGACGCGGCAGTACCGCGCGATCCGCTGTTTCAGCAGGTGTTTCGCCGCCACACGAACCGATCGGCCTACGAGCCGATGGATCCACCTGCTGACGCGCTCGATGCCATTCGTGCCAGCGTAGCGCCGCATCCGATCCGCGTCGGTTTTGTCGGGCAGCAGCAAGCTGATGCGCTACAGGCTCACCGCCGCATTGCGCAGGCCGCCTGGCAAACGGAGATGCGCACGCCGCGCACCGTGCTGGAGTCCTTCAAGGTGCTGCGTATCGGGCCCGACGAGATCACGAGCCACCGCGACGGCATTGTGCTCAACGAGCCCCTGGTGCGCGCGATGACCGCGCTGGGCCTGTTTGATCGCACTCAGGCGCCGGGTCCGGATGATTTCGCCACCACCAGCCAGATCAAGGACTTCAACACCAAGATCGACAGCACTCAGGCCTTTTTCTGGATGGTCACACAGGGCAATGACCGCGCCACCCAGATCAATGCGGGCCGGGCCTATGCACGCGCGCAGCTCGCCGCAACGACGGCGGGTCTGGTGATGCACCCGCTGCAGCAGGCGCTGCAGGAATACCCCGAACAAGCCAGCCACTACGCTGCCATTCACGCATTGCTGGAGGCTCCTTTACCGCAGTACACGGTACAGATGTGGGCGCGCCTGGGCTATGCGCCTGCAGTGCAGCATGTACCGCGCCGCGAACTGGACGCAATTATTTTGCCGTTGCGCAGTTGATCCGGTTCGGGGAAAGGCGTTTTCAAACGCCATATTTCGCCAGCAGAGCCGTTTGCCTCAAACCATTTGAGTGGCTTTGGCGCCTTGGTCGAAGTCGCTGCTGGCCATGGCGACCCGGTTGCGTCCATCGTGCTTGGCGCGATAGAGGGCTTCGTCGGCGGCGCCTACGAGTTGCGCCGGCACGCCCCCGGACGAAACCGACACCGAGGCGACGCCGATGCTCACGGTGACATGCTCGGCGACTGTCGAGCCGCTGTGCGGCAGTTGCAGGGCCTCGATCGCGGCGCGGATACGCTCGGCGAGGACGAGCGCGCCCGCCGGATCCGTGGCGGGCAGCAGGATGGCGAATTCCTCGCCGCCGTAGCGGGCAACCGCATCGCTGGAGCGCATCACCACGTCTGACATGGTCGCGGCGATCTGACGCAGGCATTCGTCGCCGCCCTGGTGGCCGTAGGTGTCGTTGTAGGGTTTGAAAAAATCGACGTCGACCATGAGCAGCGAGAGTGAACGCGATTCACGCGTGGCGCGGCGCCACTCGGTGTTCAGGGTTTCATCGAAGCTGCGCCGGTTGGCCACGCTGGTGAGGCCGTCGCGCGTGGCCAGGCGTTCAAGATTTTCCAGCGCCTCTTTCTGCACGCTCATGTCGCGCAGGGTTTCCACCACGGCAACCAGCGTGCCGGATTCGTCGTAGACGGAGCCGGCGTCGGCGGCCAGGTAGATGCGGGCGCCGAGACGGGGCATCTCGATCCAGCGTCTGACGCGGTAGCAGTCGGAGAACAAGGCGTCCGCGTCGCTGTGATCACATTCGTCGTAGCCCGCTGTTATTTCTTCGGTCCGGCCCAGTGCAATCAGGTCGGCCAGGCAGGGCCGCGGTTCCGAGTAGAAGGCCCGCCATTGTTCGCGAGTGCCGATGACTTCGCTGGCCTTGAGTCCGGTCAGGCGTTCGCAGGCCCGGTTCCAGATGACGACACGGCAGTCGGCGTCGATCACGAAAGTCGGCACGACCATCTGCTCCATCAGCCTGACCGTGTAGCTCAGGCGGTCTTCGTCTTGAACCTGCAGTGTCATGGATCGTTCCCTTCTTGCGATCGTCGACTTTTACTACGGTTTGAATGGAACTACTTTGATCAAGCAGGGATATCAGGAAAACAGGTCAAAAACAGTGAGTTAGGCTGCCTGGCACGCCCATCGGAGTACGCTCGGGCGCGTTCAACTGCCGTTTCTAGGTTCAAGCGTTCGCCGCTCAGCCGCTTAGTAGTTTCGGCAACCAGAGGGTGATGGCCGGAAACAGGATCAGCAGCGTCACGCGGAACATCTCAGCAACAAAGAAGGGCGCCACGCCGACGAAAATCTTGCGCATCGGCACATCCGGGGCCATCGCGGATATGACGAAGACGTTCATGCCCACCGGTGGCGTGATGAGTCCCAGTTCAACCACGATCAGCGCCAGGATGCCGAACCAGATCTTCAGGTCTTCGGTATCCATGCCGAACGCGGCATCCGCGGCGCTGACGTAATCGCCCCCGTTGATGGCGACCAGTACGGGCCAGAAGAACGGGATCGCCAGCAGGATCATCGACAGGCTGTCCATCAGGCAGCCCAGCAGGATCAGCGCGATCAGCAGGATGACCAGGATCGACATCGCCGATAGCCCGGAGTGGATCATCCACTCGGCCATGGCCTGCGGTACGCCGCCGCGCGACATGAAAATCTTGAGCATTTCGGCGCCCAGCAGGATCAGGTAGATCATGCCGGTGGTGCGCGCGGTCTCGAGCAATGCCTGCCTCAAATCCGGCAGTTTCACCGCTCCGCGGGCGATGCCGTAGGCCGCGACCAGCACGACACCGACGGCCGCGGCCGGCGTCGGGTCGAACAGGCCCGCGTAGATGCCGCCGATGACGATGCCGAAGATCAGCAGGACCGGCACGACGCGCAGCGTCGCCTTGACGAACTCTGCGCGTCCGGCGCGCTGACCCTTGGGTCCGGACTTCGGAAAGACGGTGACATAGAGCGCGATCGTCACAAGGAACATGATGACCGCGAGGATGCCGGGCAGCAGCGCCGCCATGAACATCGTGATGATGTTGGCTTCGACAATGATGGCGTAGATGACCAGCACCACCGAGGGCGGGATCAGGATGCCGAGCACGCCGCCGGCCGCCAGTGTGCCAGTGGCCAGCCCATCCTCGTAGTGATAGCGGCGCAACTCCGGCAGCGCGACCCGGCCCATGGTGGAAGCGGTCGCCAGCGACGAGCCGCAAACCGAGCCGAAGCCGGCGCAGGCCGCAATGGCCGCCATGGCGACGCCGCCGCGCAGCCAGCCGAGCCAGGCATTGGCGGCGGCGAAGAGATCGCGTGACAGACCCGCCTGTGTTGCGATGGCGCCCATCAGAACGAACATCGGCACGACCGACAGGTCGTAGATCGAGAACTGGGAATAGGCCAGATTCTTGAGTTGGGCAAGGAAGATGTCCGGCCCGTTGAGAATCGACACGCCTGCGCCCCCGACCAGGATCATGGCGTAGGCGATGGGCATGCGTATCACGATCAGACCGACAAGCGCGGCCAGTCCGACGATGCCGGTCAGCAGGTTGTATTCCACCTAGTTCAGGCCGGCTTGTGCGTGTTTGCCCGGACGCATCTTGTCGATAGCCTCGTGCAGGGTCATCGCTGCCGCAAGCACGAGCAAAGCGAGCGAGAGCAGAATGGGCGGAAAGACGATCCACAGCGGGACGCCCAAAATGGTCGTGACCTCTTCGTAGCGCAAGTAACTGAGCATCCCGTCGAACATCCTCCAGAGCAGGAGGGCGGAGAAGCAGGCCGCAACAACGGCCGACAGCAGGGTGAAAACCGCAACCGTGAACGGTGACGCCTTGGCGGTGAATATGTCGGCCGTGACGTTGGAGCCCATCAACTGGCAGTAAGGCAGGAAGCTGAAGGCGGCTACGGCGACGCCCATCTCGACCAGTTCAAAATCACCGGGCACCGGATAGCCGAGGATGGACAGCGAAGTGACCGACCAGGTGTTCATCAGCGCGATGCTCACGAGCAACACCCCGCCGAGGAGCGCCCAGCCCTCGACCACGCGGCGCACGAGGCTGTTGAGCCTCGCCCACCGCCCTTCAACTGGCGTGTCTGCGGGCACTTATTTGGAGTACTTGGCGGTCAGCTTGCGCGCCTTGTCGACCAGTGCGGCGCCGTCAATGCCATTGCCTTTGACCTCGGCGACCCAGCGATCGGTGACCGGCTCTAGCTTGGTGCGAAATGCCGCCACTTCGCTCTCGGTCAGCGTGATGTGCTTGTTGCCCGACTTGACCGCGACTTCGATACCGCTGTCGTCGTTGGCGGCCCAGATCTGGCCCACTTTCTGCCACCAGTCAGGACCTGAGGCGTCCTTGAAGGCCTTCTTGATGTCGGCCGGCAGGCCATCCCAGCGCGCCTTGTTCATCGACACCTGGAATGTCGTGGTGCCGAAGCGGGTCTTGTTCGGTCCCTCGATCTGGTACTCGGTCTGATCCTGCAGCTTGAGCGGCGGGATGATCTCCCACGGGATCAGCGCGCCATCGACGATCTTCTTCGACAGCGCCTGTGGCAGTTGCGGCACCGGCATGCCGACCGGTTGTGCGCCAAGCGCCTCGATGACCCAGGCACCGGTGCGGCTCGGGATGCGCATCTTCATGCCGGCAATGTCCGCCGGCGTGCGCACCAGCTTGTCGACCGTATGGATGCCTTGCCCGGCATGCACGTGCAGGAACATCACTTCCACGCCGCCGTACTCCGAAGCGAGGTCGTCCTTGAACATGTCGTACATCGCGCGCGACGTGGCGCCGGGATTATTGGTGTGGATGAACGGCAGTTCGAACACTTCGGTGCGGGGGAACAATCCTGCCGTATAGCCGTTGACCGTCCAGACGAGGTCGACGACTCCGTCGCGAACCTGGCGAATCAACTGTGGCGGCGCGCCGCCCAGCGTCATCGAAGGATAGATCTCGATCTTGACGCGCCCGCCGGAATTTTTCTCGACCTGTGCCGCCCACGGTTCCAGCATCTTGGTTTGGGCAGGCGCCTTGGCACCCAGGAAATGGTGAAGCTTGAATGTGAACTCGGGAGCGGCTTGTGATGGCCCGGCAAGGGCCATGGCCAATCCCATGATGGCGCTTGTCAGTGCAAAACGAATAGAACCAATTTTCATAATGACTTGTTCCTGCTTTGTGTGGATTGATGCCCGTGCGTGCAGATACGGCGCATCAGCACGCACGCCCTGAATCACCAAATGAATGATTGATCATTTACTTGGCGATGTCAACCCCATGCCGTCAAGTGATGCCGACAGAGGTGTCAAGAGTAAACGAGTTGTCCGGGTTATGGCAAGCAATCAATTTGGTTTGTGGAGCGTGCTTCCATATGCCCTCATAAGCCGGGCCCGCTATGTGCAGGAAAATCGGAAGACGAGACTCGAAGATGCCTTCGATGGCCGGGCTCCAATGGCCGCGAGCGAACTGCCTGGCCCCAGCCGGTCACACCGCTGCGCAAAGGCCCAGGCGGTTCCACAGGTCGTAGGCCAGTCCGCGTACCGCATGACGCTTGTATGCCAGCGATTCGCGACCGGGGATGGCGCGCTCCACCATGGCGACGCAGGCGTTTGCAAAGCGATGGGCCGTTTGCGCATCGGTTGGAGAGCCGCGCAACACCGATGCCAGAGTGGCATCTTCGAACGCCACTGGCGCGAGCGAACCGAAGGCGACACGCGCCTGCGCGATCACGTCGCCCGCGGGCGCCAGATCCACCATGATCGCAGCGTTCATTCTGGCGACGGTCACCGCGCTGCGGGTGCCGAGCTTGGCGAAGGCGCTGCGTCGCGTTGGTGGTGCTGCTTCGAACGAGAAATCGATGATGGCTTCGTTGTGGCGCAAGCGTGTCCGTCCGGCCTGCAGCAAGATGTCTTGCAGCGCGCAGCGTCGCACGCTTGCGTCGGCTTGCAGCAGGCCTACATCGGCCCCCAATACCAGCAGCGCCGGGATGGTGTCGCCGCAAGGTGAGGCATTGGCGACGTTGCCGCCCAGCGTGGCCATGTTGCGGATCTGCGTCGAGCCGATGTTGGCTGCGGCCTGCGTGAGGCATGTGGCCAGCTGCGAGAGCTGAGGGTGCCTGCAAAGGCTTGCCAGCGGCGCCGTAGCGCCAATGACGATGCGCTCGGCGCTGCACTCCAGCCGGGACAGCGTCTGCACACCTGACAGGTCGACCAGCAGCTCGGCTTGCACCACGCCGGCGCGCAGTTGCAGCATCAGGTCGGTGCCGCCAGCCAGCAGACGGCTGCCCGGGGTCATACGGGCCAGCGCCGCGGCCAGGCCCGGCAGGTCATGTGGCGTCAGCAGAGCGGCCGCATCAAGCATGGGGCTGCTCCCCGGCCGTGGCCGCCATATCGTGGATTGCATCGATGATGGGCGCATACCCGGTGCAGCGGCACAGATTGCCCGCGATAGCCAGTCGGATATCCGCATCGCTGGGGTGTGGATTGTGGTGCAGCAGGGCCGACGCCGCCATCACCATGCCTGGTGCGCAAAAGCCACATTGCACTGCGCCGTGCTCGATGAACTTGCGTTGCAGCGGCGACAGGCCGTTTGGCCCGGCAAGCCCCTCGACGGTCTGCACCGACTTGCCACGCACCTGGTGCGCCAGCGCCAGGCAGGCGTTGACCGCGTTGCCGTTGACCAGCACCGTGCAGGCGCCGCATTCGCCCTCGCTGCAGCCCTCCTTGGTGCCGGTGAGCGCCAGCGGGCCGCGCAACACGTCGATCAGGCGCGCGGTTGGCGCCACGTCCAGGCTGACGGGCGTGCCGTTGATGGTCGTGTTCAGCAGCATGGTGAGGTCTCGCTTGATGTGGCTTCGTGGACGTGCAACGCGGCGACGATGCGATCGGGCGTCAATGGCAGCGATGTGAGCGCGGTGCCGAGTGCCCGATTGACCGCGTTGACGATGGCCGCCGCCGTGGGCACGGCGGCGATCTCGCCCACGCTTTTGGCGCCGAAGGGTCCGTCGTCGCCCGCGTGCTCCACCAGCATCACACGCACATCGGGCATGTCGACCGCATTCACCAGGTGGTAGTTTCGAAAGCCGCCCGCGGGCGGGCGTCCGAGCTTGTCGAGCACCACCTCTTCACACAGGGCGCTGCCGATGCCTGCCTGCACGGCGCCACGGCATTGGCCCTCGACCATGCCTCGGTTGATGGCACGGCCGATATCCACCACACACAGAAAATCCGTCACCCGCGTGATGCCGGTCAGCACGTCGACTTCGACCTCGGCGAACTCGACTGCGTAGGAGCCGGGGTTGGAGCGGCCCTGGTAGGTGTTGGTGACGACCATGTCCTGCGCATGGCGCATGCGCATGTGTTGCACGATGCTGGCGTAGGACAGGCCGCTGGCGTCACCCTCATGGCCACGCCTGCACACCTGGCCGCCGCCAGCCTCGAGTTGCGCGGCCGGGCATCCCAGCAAGGTTGCGGCGGCGTCGACAAGGCGGTCGCGCATACGTGTGGCCAGTTCCATCGCGCCAGCGCCACAAACATAGGTCACGCGGCTGCCGTAGCAGCCAAAGTCATATGGGGTGCTTTCGCTGTCGGCTTCGCCCACCGCTATGCGATCAGGCGCGATGCCCAGCACCTCGCCGATGATGATCTGCATTACCACCTGGCTGCCACCGCCGACCTCATGCAGACTGGCGTTGAGCGCGGCGCTTCCGTCCTCATTCATCTTCAGCGTCATGGAACTGGTTTCGGGGAAGGCATCGCTCAGCATGCCGTTTTTGTGCGCACCGCAGGCCAGGCCGACCGCGCGGCGCAAGCGCCCCGAGCCAGCCGCCTGTGCCGCGCGGCGCGGCCAGTCGAAGGCTGCAACGCCCAACTCCAGGCATTGCCGAATCCGCGCATCGCCGAGCGCGCGGCCGCCCATCAGGTCGTGGTCGCCGGGTTGGACCAGATTGCGCAATCGCAATTGCACCGGGTCAAGGCCGAGTTGGCTTGCGGCCTGGTCCATGTGTATCTCCGCGCAGGTGACGATGTCGGGCGCCCCCCAGCCGCGCATGCCACCGGCCACGGGTGTATTGGTGTATGCCACGCGCGCCATATGGCGGTAATGGCCTGGCTGGTACAGGCGCGTCAGCTTGTGCGCCATGGCCTCGGTATAGTCGGGCGAACTGCTTGCATAGGCACCCGCGGCGAGCAGCGTGTCCACTTGCATGGACTGCAGCGTACCGTCAGGTCGGTGCGTGGTCGAGACCGTGGAACGCTGCATCGGCCGCACCATCGTGGCACGGATGCATTGCTCGCGGTCCAGCACGAGCAGTACCGGTTTGCGCGCCTGCATGGCCAGGAAAGCGGTCACCGGTTCGATGATGAACTCCTGCTTGCCGCCGAAGGAGCCACCCATCGGCGCCTTGATCACTCGCACCTTGTTATAGGGCAGGCCGAACAGGTCGGCCACCACCGTGCGCGCGCCGTAAACGCTCTGACATGGACTCCACAAGGTGAGCTTGCCGGCGGCGTCGCAGGTCGCCAGGCACATGTGCGGCTCGATCGCTGCGTGGTGCAGCATTTGCGTGTGCACCGTGGTCTGCACCTGGGTGTCGTCCGCCGCCGGGGAGTTGGCATCGACCGGAGCGCTCTGGTGGTCGAAAGCATGCAACAGGTTGCCTTGGGCATGGATAGGCATCGCGCCCTCGGCCAGCGCAGCGTCGGCGTCCAGCGATGCTGGCAGGACCTCGTATTGCACTTGCACCAACCGCGCCGCCTCGAGCGCCACGTCAGCTGTGGTGGCTAGCACGGCTGCAACCCGGTCTCCAACGCAACGCGCCGTGGCGGCAAACAGCGTCTCGTCATCGACACATCCGTCCTGGTCGGGCAGGATGCGGTATCGGCAGTAGGGGGTAGCGGTTGCATGGGCGTGCCAATAGACGCCCACGACGCCCTTCAAGGCCAGCGCCCGGCTGGCGTCCACGGCCAATACCCGCGCGTGGGCATGGGGACTGAGCACCAGGCGGGCATGCAACATGCCCGGCAACTGCAGATCGGTGCCGTAGACCAACTCTCCGGCCAGTTTGCGCTCAGCGTCGGCTGCCGGATACGTCCGGCCAACAAAGTTCAGGTGTTCGCCCACGCGCAATCCCATAAAGTGAAGCGCGAAATCTAGCGTATACCGCCTGCTGCGGGCTGATCAATGTCATCTGATAGATGAATTGAGTTGACGCGGCGCATTGCGCTTCGTCGCGCCTCCTGCGTACCGGGCGCGGCTGCGCGCTCGCACGCCTGGGTCAGGCGAGAACCCAGGAGCCGGCTCACGAGGCCTTGACCTTTTTCTTGCGCCGATTACGCACCCAATGGTTGAGCGACTCCACCGCGATCGAGAAGCCGAGCGCGAAATAGACGTAGCCTTTGGGTACGTGCATGCCGAAGCCGTCGGCGATCAGCAGCATGCCGATCAGCAGCAGGAAGCTCAGCGCCAGCATCTTCACGGTCGGATGGTTGGAGACAAAATTGGCCAGCGGTGTCGAGGCGATGATCATGATGACCATGGCGATGATGACCGCCACGACCATGACCCACAGATGGTCGGCCATGCCGACCGCAGTGATGACCGAGTCGAGCGAGAAGATGATGTCGATCACCGCGATCTGCAATACGACGCCGCGGAAGGTGATGCCGGCCGCACCCGCTGGGGAGTCGGGTGCGTCATGATCGCCCTCGACCATTTCGCCGATCTCGGCGGTGGCCTTGTAGAGCAGGAACAGGCCGCCGGTGATCAGGATGATGTCGCGCCATGAAAACGCATGCTCGGCCAGCGTGATGACCGGAGCGGTGAGCCCGACGATCCAGGCCAGTGCCGCGAGCAGCATCAGGCGCGTGATCAGGGCCAGTGAAAGGCCGACCTTGCGTCCCAGGGCCCGCTGGTGCGCCGGCAAACGGCTGGTCAGGATGGCGATGAATACCAGGTTGTCGATGCCCAGAACGATTTCCAGCGCTGTCAGGGTCAGCAGTGACAGCCAGATCTGCGGATCGTTGATCCAGGCGAAGGTGAAGAATTCCATGCGTTGGCCAAGTCGGGGAAAACGGCGATTCTCCCATGCAAGGGTTGCCGGCCGATGGCTTTTGCAGGCTTTTCCATTTGTCGGCAAGGCTTGTTTCCGGCAGCCCCGTGCGCGGGGAAAATCGCAGTCGACGCCGATGCGGCGTCGATCACGGGCGAGTTGAAGCTGCCAGAAAAGCCCGATTTGCCACATGTTTTACAGTTCTGCGCCGGGAACTGCCCTCATCCTGCCGTAGGCTCAAGGCATGCGAAAGAACTGGAGGATGCCTTGATTAACAAAACCCATAAAGTATCGAACGTGCTGCTGGACTTCATCTTCGGCGAGCCGATTCCACAACCCGAGGTGATCGAGCAGGACACTGAAAAAGCCTGGCAGGCATGGCTCGATGCGATCACCGCGCGCGATGCGGCCAGTGACAAAGACCGGGACGATGACGTTTTCGAGCGCACCGTGCCGATGGCGATGATGCACTGACCCTGGAAACGGCAGTTGACCGCTTGCGTCCTCTCGCCTTGCCTGGCACGCCCATCGGAGTACGCTCGGGCGCATTCAACTGCCGTTTCTAGGCTGACGCAGCGCGCGCCAACGGCCGGAAACACAGTCGGATTGCTCAGGAGTCGATTGAGGCGCTCCAGCGCGTGCCCCAGGCGTCTTCGAGTTTGCGCCGGTCGTGCTTGGTGGGACGCCCTTGCGTCAGGCTCAGCGCCGGTTCGGTGCCCATACGCCGTTGCTCGGCCATTTGCTGGCGCAACTGCAGGCTTTCCGCGGTTTCCTCATATAGCTGCTGGGCTACCGGCGCCGGGCCGCGTTTGTCGCTGATGCCGCGCACGACCACGGTGCGCACGATGGCACCGTGGCGCATCTGGACGGTGTCGCCGCATCGCACGTCCCGCGCCGGTTTGACGTCGACGCCGTTGATCTGTACCCGGCCCTTGCCGATGTCGTCGGTCGCCAGGCTGCGCGTCTTGTAGAACCGGGCGGCCCACAACCATTTGTCGATCCGGGTTTTTTCCATCGTTGTTGATTGTGACAGCCGACTTCCGACGAAGTGTTGGTGCCCGAGCAAAAAATTGCTGCGCTTGTTTGTTGATCCGGCACACAAGGTGGACAGCCGACTTCCGACGAAGTGTTGGTGCCCGAGCAAAAAATTGCTGCGCTTGTTTGTTGATCCGGCACACAAGGTGGACAGCCGACTTCCGACGAAGTGTTGGTGCCCGAGCAAAAAATTGCTGCGCAATTTGTTGATCCGGCACACAAGGTATCAGGACAGCGGCAGGCGTACGGTGGCGTCCAGGCCGTCGATACGGCCATTTGATTCGCGGTTGTCCAGCGTGATCTGTCCGCCCAGGGCCAGCGCAATTTCGCGGCAGATCATCAGCCCCAGGCCGGAGCCATCGCTGCGACCGGCAGAAAACGGCTGGAACAAGCGTGTGCGCAATTCCGTGGGGATGCCGGGCCCGCCGTCGGATACGGTCAACGCGGCGAAATCGCGGTCGGTCAGCAGGCGCACGCCCAGTACGCTGCCTTCGGGTGCATGCTTGATTGCGTTGTGCAGCAGGTTGCGCACCAGTTCGCGCAGCATCCATTCATGCGCCCGTATCGGTGCAGGCGTGGTCTCGATGCCGAAATCCAGGTTCTTGTCAGCGATCAGGGGCGCCAGGTCCAGCGCGATGGCGCGCGCGATCGCAGCCAGGTCCAGCACCGAGGTGTCGGACTGTTGGCGCAGCTGTTCCACTTTGGCCAGCGCCAGCATCTGGTTCGCCAGCACGGTGGCGCGTTCAACCGTGTGATTGATCTCGAGCAGCGCCTGTGTCGCCGGCACATCGGCGCGCAAGGCCGATTGCACCTGCACCTTGAGCACCGCCAGCGGCGTGCGCAACTGGTGCGAGGCGTCGCGTACAAAGCGCTTCTGGTTGTCGAGCAGGTTGTGCAGCCGCGCCATCACCTGGTTGGTGGCGTCCACCAGCGGGCGCAATTCGCGCGGCAGGTCGGGCGCGGAGATGGCGGTCAAATCGTCTTCGGCGCGCAGGCGCAGGCCGGCGCTGAGCTCGCGCACCGGCCGGGTGGCACGCTGCACCACCAGCACCACCACCAGCGCGATCACAATTGCCAGCAGGCTTTGGCGCAGCAACGTGTCAATCAGGATCTGGCGCGCCAGCGTCTGGCGCAACTCCAGTGTTTCCGCCACCTGGATCGTGACCATGCCCAGGCCCTGGCGACTGGCCACCGGCTGCAGCAATACGGCCACTCGTACCGCATCGCCGCGCACCGCATCGTCGTAGAAATCGACCAGCGCAGCGTACGGGCCCTTGTCGGGCAGGCGGCCGCGCCAATGCGGCAGGTCGGGTGTGCCGTCTATCAGTTCGCCCCGGACGGTGGAGATCCGGTACACCATGCGGCTGCGGTTATCGGCCTCGAAGGCTTCCAGTGCCGAGTAGGGCACGTTGGTGCGAAAGCGCGCCTGCTCGCCCACCCCTTCTACTTCGATCAGTTCGCCGATCGACTTGGCCGATGCCAGCAAGGTACGGTCGTAGGCGGTGTTGACGGCCTCCAGCGCCTGCCGATACAAGGTGACGGTGTTGACCAGCATGAACAAGCCGACCGGCACCAGGATGCCCAGCAGCAGATAGCGGCGCAGTGACAAGGCGGTGCGGGGTATGCGGGCCTCAGCCATCGGCCTTGAGCAGGTAGCCCAGGCCGCGCAGCGTGACCAGGGTGACGCCGATGCCGGCGAGCTTCTTGCGCAGGCGATAGGCCACGACTTCGATGGCTTCGTATTGCACATCCGGTTCGCCCGGAAAGACCACTTCGAACAATTGCTCTTTGGCAACTGCGCGGCCAGCGCGCTCCATCAGGTTGCGCATCATGCGCAGCTCGCGTGGGGTCAGATCCAGCAACTTGAAGCCGTGCTGGATGGCGCCGCTCGCCGTGTCGAGTCGCAATGGCCCGCATACGATTTGATCGGAAGCAGACTCGCCGCCGGCTCCGGTGCTGCGTCGGTTCAGGGCCCGTACACGCGCCTCGAGCTCGTCCAGGTCAAAGGGTTTTGCCAGGTAGTCGTCGGCTCCGGTGTTCAAGCCGATGACCCGGTCGCCGACAGTGCCGCGCGCGGTCAGGATCAGCACTGGCGTTGCCAGGCCGCTCTGGCGAGCCTGCGCCAGTACGTCCAGTCCATCGATGCCGGGCAGACTCAGGTCGAGCAGCACCACGTCGGGTAGCTGCTGGCGCCATAGCTCCAGCGCCTGCAGGCCGTCACCACACAGTTGCACCCGCATGCCGCGGCGCTCCAGTGTGCGCTTCAGACTGGTCTGCAGCGCGGGATCATCCTCGATCAGCAACAGGCGCATTGCGGCAGAACGCAAACTTGGTGTTTACCCTAGGGTTTCCGGACAGCGGAATGACAGCCGGCGATCGCATCATAGAAGAGTTCAGCAACTACCGGAGACATGCCATGCGTCGTGATACCTTTCTCAAATCCATGTTGGCGGCCGCCGCAGCCGGCAGCTTGCCGCTGTCGGCATTTGCCGGCGTCCAACGTCAAGATGATGATTCCCGCCAACCCGGGTGGTGGCTGGGACGGCACCGGCCGCGCCCTGGGCAAGGCGCTGATCGAAAGCAAGGCCGCCGACACCGTGCAATACGACAACAAGGGTGGCGCCGCCGGCGTCATCGGTCTGGCGCAGTTCGCCAATGCCAGCAAGGGCGACGAGAATGCGCTGATGATCATGGGCGCGGTGATGCTCGGCGGCATCATCACCACCAAGCCACCGGTGGGACTGGACAAGGTCACGCCGATTGCGCGCCTGACCAGCGAATACAACGTGTTCGTGGTGCCGGCCGAGTCGCCGTTCAAGACCATGAAGGACGTGGTCGAGCAGTTCAAGAAGGACCCTGGCAGCGTGAAATGGGGCGGTGGCTCCAAGGGCTCGACCGAGCACATCTCGGCGTCCATGCTGGCCGGCAAGGTCGGTGTCGACCCGAAGAAGGTCAACTACATTGCGTTCCGGGGCGGCGGTGAGGCGGTGGCCGCCATCCTGGGCAACAACGTCTCGGTCGGCGGCAGCGGCTACAGCGAGTTCGCCGAGTACATCAAGGCCGGCAAGATGCGCGCCATCGGCGTCACGTCCGAAAAGCGCCTGCCGGGCGTGGATGTGCCGACGATGAAGGAAATGGGCTACGACGTGGTGCTGGGCAACTGGCGCGGCGTATACGGTGCGCCCGACATCACGGCGGCGCAGCGTGCGGCGCTGACCGAAATGGTCGTCAAGGCCACCAAGTCGGCAGCCTGGCAAGAAGCGCTGGAGACCAACAAGTGGACTCCTGCGCTGCTCACCGGCAAGGCCTTCGACGACTTCGTCGACGAATCCTTCTCCAGCCTGCGCGGCACCATGCACCTGGCTGGAATGCTGTGATCCGCAAGGGCGGGGCTCCGGGACCGCAGACCCTGGTCGGTCTGGGCGTGATGGCCCTGGCCGTCGTCGTCATCGTCGGCGCCTGGGAGTTTCCCGTCCAGTTCCGGTTACTCGGGCGTTGGCCCCAATTTCCTGCCATGGGTGGTGGGGCTGGCCCTGCTGTTGTGCGGCGTGCTGGTGGTGTGGGAGGCCCGCACGCCGGGGCGGCTATCGCAACATGGAGGAGCCGACCGGGTCCGGGCATGGCTACTGGCCCGGCTTCGCCTGGATGTCGGCTGGCGTTGCTGGCCAATGCGGCGCTGATCACGACGATCGGCTTCATCCTGAGTTGCAGCCTGTGTTTCGTGCTCGCGGTGCGCGGTTTGCGCAGCGCGGACCTGCACGGTGGCGTGTCCGCCCGCGTGCGCGGCTGGGTTGCGCAGTCCTTGCGTGATGCGGCCATCGGTTTTGCGATTTCCGCGCCGGTGTACTGGATGTTCACCAAGTTGCTGGCCATCAATCTGCCCGGCCTGACCTCGACCGGATGGATCTGAAATGAAAGTCGCCCCCTGTCTGGCCGGCTTCACTGCCTGTAAGCCGGCCGAACCCCCCACTGGGGGGCGGGCCGGCCGCTTCGGAGCGGCCGTGCGCGGCGGCCCCTGGACTGGCCTGCTCCGCGGCCGGTCGAACTTTCATGCGCTGCGGGTGGCGCACGGCGCCATGGAGTACTGACGTGGATTTGTGGAACCAACTTCTGCTGGGTTTCGCGACCGCGGCGACCCCGATCAATCTGGTCTGGTGCTTTGTCGGCTGTGCCATCGGCACCGCCGTCGGTGTCTTGCCCGGCATCGGTCCGGCCGTGGCCGTGGCCATGCTGTTGCCGATCACGACCCGCGTCGACGCCACGGCCTCGATGATCTTTTTTGCCGGTATCTATTACGGTGCCATGTATGGCGGCTCGACCACCTCGATCCTGCTCAATACGCCGGGGGAGACCGGCAGCATGATCACGGCGATGGAGGGCAACAAGATGGCCAAGAGCGGGCGCGCCGGAGCCGCTCTTGCCACGTCGGCCATCGGCTCGTTTGTCGCCGGAACCATTGCCACCGTGCTGGTGACCATGTTTGCACCCTTGCTGGCCAATTTCGCGGTCAAGCTCGGGCCGCCCGAATACTTCATGCTGATGGTGCTGGCGTTCACGACGGTCAGTGCCGTGCTCGGGCGCAGCACCTTGCGCGGCATGGTGGCACTTTTCGTCGGCCTGGCCGCGGGCCTGATCGGCATGGACCAGATTTCCGGCCAGGTGCGCTATACCGCCGGTGTGCCGGAACTGCTAGACGGTATCGAAATCGTGCTGGTGGCCGTGGGCCTGTTTGCCGTGGCCGAGGCCTTGTACGCGGTGTTGTACGAGGGTGGCCCGCCCGATCAGCAGAACAAACTGACCCGCGTGCACATGAGTCTGTCGGACTGGCGCCGTTCGGTTCCGGCCTGGCTGCGCGGCACGGCCATCGGATTTCCGTTCGGCACCATACCGGCCGGCGGCAGCGAGATACCGACCTTTCTCAGTTATGCCGCCGAGAAGAAATTTGCGAAAGGCGAAAACCTGTCGGAGTTCGGTACCAGGGGCGCGATCGAAGGCGTGGCAGGTCCGGAGGCGGCCAACAACGCCGCCATCACCGCCACGCTGATTCCGCTGCTCACGCTGGGCATTCCGACGTCGAACACCGCGGCCATCTTGCTGGGCGCTTTCCAGAACTATGGCATCCAGCCCGGACCCGCAACTGTTCACAAGTTCGGCTGACCTGGTGTGGGCCTTGATTGCGTCGCTGTATATCGGCAACGTGATGCTGCTGATACTGAATCTGCCGATGGTGGGCTTGTGGGTCAAGCTGCTCAAGATCCCCAAGCCCTATCTGTATGCCGGTATCCTGATCTTTGCCACCGTCGGTGTCTACGGCATGCGCCAGAGTGCGTTCGACCTGGTGCTGTTGTACGCCATCGGCCTGATCGGCGTGGTCATGCGGCGCTACGACTTCCCGACCGCACCCGTGGTGGTCGGCATGATCCTGGGCCCGCTGGCCGAGGCGCAGATGCGCAACGCCTTGTCGATGGGCGAGGGCAACTGGATGGTCTTCGTCGAGCGGCCGATGTCGGCCAGTTTGCTCGGCGTGGTGCTTGCCGTGCTGGTGTTGCCGCGGCTGGTTCGCTCCATTTCAAAGCGGCGCGCCGTGCGCTGAGGCCGGGGCGCCACAAGGCCTGTGCGGGGCTGGTGCTGCTACCGGGCCATGCTGGCTTGGAGCAGCGTCAGCCGCCTTTTTCCATCATGGCGGTATAGCGGCGCTGCATCTCTTCGGGTGTGAGCTTCTCGACCTCATGCCCGATCATCCAGCGGTGACCGAACGGGTCGATCACGACGCCGGTGCGCTCGCCGTAGAACTGGTCAGTGCAGGCCATCTCCAGCGTGGCGCCCGCATCCAGTGCCCGTTTCACGATGGCGTCGGCGTCGTCCACATGCAGGTGCAGGCTGACCGCCGCCTTGTCGCCGGGTTGCGGGCCCAGCATGCCGTACTCTGGAAATTCGTCGCTGACCATCAGCGTCGTTCCATCGAAATCGATCTCCATATGACCGATGCGGCCGGACGGTTCGGCCAGTCGGAATTTCTCGGTTGCGCCAAAGGCCTTGGCGTAAAAGTCGAGCGCGTGTTGGCTGTTGCTGACGCGCAGGTAGGCATACAGGTCGTGGATCATGGTGGGTCTCCGGTCGTGGTGTATTGCACTTTAAACCGCGTGCGCCGGGCCGTCTTGAACGAACTTGACCCTGTGTGTTGCCGGCGCGGTTTCAGCAGTTCGCCGGCCCGACAGGCACATGCGACGCGTGTCGTGGCGTCAGGGCGCGGTATTGACCGGGTGTGACGCCGGCGATCGATCGGAATTCGCGCGCAACCGCAGCGGTGGGCCTGACAGTCGCAACACCAGGTGCATGTGGCCGCTGGGCAATACATGTTCCATATGGATGCCAGGCCCGAAGTGGCTGGTCGATGTCCAGAAATGCGAGACCCATGGCCGCAGCGATGGCGGCGGCGCACGTTCGAAGGCGGTGATGACCATGTGGCGGATGCTACGCCAGCACGCTCTGTTGAGCCAGGCTGACTGGGGGTTAACATCCGCCCATGTCATCAGTTGCGGCCAAAGTCGATCTTCCTGCCGGCGCATCGCACGGACTGCCGTCGGATGCGCAAGGCATCCTGGAACTGGCTGCGCGCTCGATGTTCCAGCTGTTTTCCAGCATCAGCCAGGGCATGTTCCTGGTCGATCGGACGGGTCGCATCGTGTGGGTGAACGAGGGCTACCAGCGCTTTCTGCCGGCGCTGGGGTTCTCGTCGCTGGACCAGTTCATGGGCCACATGGTCGAGGACGTGATTCCCAACACCCAGATGCGCCGGGTGCTGGAGACCGGTGAGGCCTATCTGATCGATCTGCTGACCAACCGGGCCGGCACCTTTGTCGTCAGCCGCATTCCGCTGCGCGACGAGGACGACGCGGTGATCGGCGCCATCGGCATCGTGTTGTTCGACCATCCCGAGACCACGCTGCAGCCGCTGATCAGCAAGTTCGCGCTGATGCAGCGCGACCTGGACGATGCGCGCCGCGAACTGGCCACCCAGCGGCTGAGCCAGGCACCGGCAGTAGCCGGCGCGCGGCCGTCCAAATACACCTTCACCAGCTTTGTCGGCACCAGCGCGGCGGCGGTCGAGGTCAAGCGCCAGGCGCGGCGCGCGGCGCAGTCCAACAGCCCGGTGCTGCTGCTCGGCGAGACCGGTACCGGCAAGGAATTGCTGGCCCATGCCATCCATGCCGCGTCCAGCCGCGCCGGCGGACCCCTGGTCAGCGTCAATATCGCGGCCGTGCCCGACACCTTGCTCGAGGCCGAGTTTTTCGGCGTGGCGCCGGGCGCTTTCACCGGCGCCGATCGCAAGGGGCGTGACGGCAAGTTCAAGCTCGCCGACGGTGGCAGCCTGTTCCTCGACGAGATCGGCGACATGCCGCTGGCGCTGCAGGCCAAGTTGCTGCGTGCGCTGCAGGAAGGCGAGATCGAGCCGCTGGGCTCGAACACAGCTGGTGCCGTTTGACGTGCGCGTGATCGCGGCGACGTCGCGCGACCTGTCCGCCTGGATGCGCGATGGCCGGTTTCGCGAAGACCTGTATTACCGGCTCCATGTATTGCCGATCCAGGTGCCGCCGCTGCGCGAGCGGCGCAGCGACATCGCGGCGCTGGTCGAGGCGCTGGGCGACGACATTGCACTGCGCAACGGCGTCGGCGTTGCCGGACATCACCACCGATGCGCTCGAACTGCTGTGCGCGCAGGAGTGGCGCGGCAACATCCGCGAGTTGCGCAACGTGCTCGAGCAGTCGGCGATGCGCAGCGACAACCAGCGCATCGACGCGGCGTTGCTGCGCCAGGTGCTGCTGCAGTCGGGCGTCGAGCCCCGTGAGTTGCCGCGCGCCGGCAGGCCGGCCGGCGACGCTGCGACTGTCGGCGGGCCAGGATCCGGATCTGCTGCGGCCGTTGGCCGAGCAGGTGGCCGAGGTCGAGCGCCAGGCCATCGCCGCGGCCATGCTGGCCACCGATGGCAACAAGCTCGCGGCGGCCCGATTGCTTGGCGTGTCCCGGGCAACCTTGTACCAGAGACTGTCTGAACATACAGTGCGAATGTCTGATAATCAGACGTTCGATATGTCTGTTATTTCATACAGTTTTTCGAGAATGCCTGCATTGAAAATATGTTATTAAATCAATGACTTGCAAGTTGGCACGAAGAATGCATTCTGCAGATCGATCCGATTCTTCTTCTGCTGAGTCGATTTTTCCATAACTAAACCCATGACTGGAGACAAACCATGCATCGTCGCACCCTGGTTGCGCTTGCCGGCATCGCCGCCACCACCTTGACTGCCCTGGCGCCCTTGACGGCACAGGCACAGGACAAGGAAATCCGCATTGCCCTGATCGCCAGCAAGACCGGCCCGCTGGAGGCCTATGCCAAGCAGACCATCGTCGGCTTCAACATGGGTCTGAACTACGCCACCGGCGGCACCATGATGGTCGGCGGCAAGAAACTCGTCGTGATCGAGAAGGACGACCAGGGCAAGCCGGACGTGGGCAAGAGCCTGCTGGCGGCCGCCTATGCGGACGACAAGGTCGACATCGCGGTCGGTCCGACCGCCTCGCCGGTGGCGCTGGCGATGTTGCCGGTGGCCGAGGAATACAAGAAGATCCTGCTGGTCGAGCCGGCGGTGGCCGATTCGATCACCGGCGACAAGTGGAACAAGTACATCTTCCGCACCGGCCGCAACAGTTCGCAGGATGCGGCGGCCAATGCTGCGGCGCTGGACGCGCCGGGCAACGTGCATTGCCATTCTGGCCAATGACAACGCATTCGGCCGCGACGGCGTGAAGGCGACCAAGGAGTTCACCAAGAAGGCCAAGATCGTGCACGAGGAGTACCTGCCGGTCGGTACCACCGACTTCACGGCCGGTCTGCAGCGCATCATCGACAAGCTCAAGGACCAGCCGGGCAAGAAGTTCATTGCCGTGGCCTGGTCGGGTGCGCCGGCGCCGTTTGCCAAGATCGCCGATCTGGACCTGGACAAGCGCTACGGCATCGAGATGGCCACGGGTGGCAACATCCTGCCGGCGATGGTGGCCTACAAGCAGTTCCCGGGCATGGAAGGTGCGCTGTATTACTACTTCGGCATCCCGAAGAACCCGGCCAACGACGCGATGGTGGCCCAGCACTACAGCCAGTTCAAGACACCGCCGGACTTCTTCACCGCCGGTGGTTTCTCTGCGGCGATGGCGGTCGTCACGGCGCTCAAGAAGACCAATGGCGACACCAACACCAACAAGCTGATCACCACCATGGAAGGCATGAGCTTCGAGACGCCCAAGGGCACCATGACCTTCCGCAAGGAAGACCACCAGGCGATGCAGAGCATGTACCACTTCAAGATCAAGGTCGACCCGGCGTTTGCCTGGGGCGTGCCGGAACTGGTGCGCGAGATCAAGCCGGGGGACATGGACATCCCCATCCGCAACAAGCGCTGAAAGCGCGCGCTCGGCTACCGAGCGGGCGCGATGCGTCGTTGGGCGGTGCTCGCAATCCTCACGTACTGAAGTACGTTCCGGTTGCTGCGCTCCGTCCGCCTAGCCTGGCGCCCGCTCGCTACGCCGCTCGCACGCTTTCGGGCAAGCAGAAATTCGAATCACACGACACTCCCATTGCATAGGGGGTGGCGTAAGCCTTGGCTCCACTCATGCTGCAAACCAAAGATTTGACGATCCGCTTCGGCGGACACGTGGCGGTGAATGCTGTCAGCTGCACTTTTGCGCCTGGCACGTTGACGGCCATCGTGGGCCCCAATGGTGCGGGCAAGACGACGTATTTCAACCTGATCTCGGGTCAGCTCAAGGCCAGCGCGGGTACGGTCAGTCTGAACGGGCGCGACATTTCGTCGCTGGGCGTGTCGGCGCGTACGCATGCCGGACTGGGGCGGGCGTTCCAGCTGACCAACCTGTTTCCCAATCTGTCGGTGTCCGAGAACGTGCGCCTGGCGGTGCAGGCGACGCGCCGTGGACGGCATCGGCATGGGCTGAATCTGTGGAGCATCTGGAGTGACCACAAGGCGCTGGCGCGCCGTGCCGATGAGATCCTGGAAACGGTGGCCATGCTGGACAAGTCCGATGCGCTGGTGGCCAGCCTGCCGCATGGCGACCAACGCAAGCTCGAGGTGGCGCTGCTGATGGCGCTGGAGCCCGACGTGTTCATGTTCGACGAGCCCACCGCCGGCATGAGCGTGGACGAGGCGCCGGTGATCCTGGACCTGATCCGCAAGCTGAAAAACGATCCGCAGCAAGACCATCCTGCTGGTGGAGCACAAGATGGATGTGGTGCGCGAACTGGCCGACCGCATCATCGTGCTTGCACAACGGTGCGCTGGTGGCCGATGGCGAGCCGGCCGAGGTGATCGCCTCGCCCGTGGTGCAAGAGGCATACCTCGGGGTCTATCCGGAGGACGCCCTGTGCTCAGGATGACGCTCCGCCCGCCAACCCAGCCTTCCCGCCCGAGGGCGAAGGAGGCAGCGCATCATGAGTCGAACCGCCATTGCTCACGCTTGTCCGGCGTGCACACCCACATCGGGCGCCTATCACATCCTGCACGGCGTCGACCTTGTCGTGCCCAAGGGCGAGGTGACGCTTTTGCTCGGGCGCAATGGCGCCGGCAAGTCGACCACGCTGCGCACCATCATGGGATTGTGGCGCGCATCCAAGGGCAGCTCTCACATTCGATGGGCGCGATATCACGGCGCTGTCGACGCCCGAGATCGCCGAATGCAACATCGCCTACGTGCCGGAGAACATGGGCATCTTCTCCGACCTGACGGTACGCGAGAACATGTTGCTGGCCGCGCGCAATGCGGCCAACGAAAAGCAGATGGACGGCAAGCGGCTGGACTGGATCTTCGGCCTGTTTCCCGCGGTGCGAGAAATTCTGGAACCACCCGGCCGGCAAGTTGTCGGGCGGGCAGAAGCAGATGCTGGCGGTGGCGCGCGCCATCGTCGAGCCGCGCGAACTGCTGATCGTCGACGAGCCCAGCAAGGGCCTGGCGCCGTCGATCATCAACAACATGATCAATGCTTTTGCCGCAGCTCAAGGCCACCGGCGTGAGCATCCTGCTGGTGGAGCAGAACTTCAACTTCGCGCAAAAAATCGGCGACACGGTGGCGGTGATGGACAACGGCGTGGTGGTGCACAGCGGCAGCATGCAGGCCTTGACCGAGGACGCCGCATTGCAGAAATCCCTTGCTGGGGCTGGCCATATGAAAAATTCGGATTTCGACTGGAAGCCGGTGGCCCTGGTGCCGCTGCTGGCGCTTGCTGGTATTCCCCCTGATCGGTTCGGGCTCGACCTGGCTCACGCTGACCGTGGCGGGCCTGGCCATGGGCCTGATCATCTTCGTCATCGCCTCCGGGCTGACGCTGGTGTTCGGCCTGATGGACGTGCTCAACTTCGGCCACGGTCTGTTCATCGCGCTCGGTGCCTTCGTGGCCACCACCGTGCTGGGCTCGATGTCCGACTGGACCCAGTCGGACGAACTCTGGCGCAACCTGGTGGCGGTGTTCCCGGCCATGCTGATTGCGATGCTGGTGGCCGGTGCCGTGGGGCTGGCGTTCGAGCGCTTCATCGTCAAGCCGGTCTACGGTCAGCACCTGAAGCAGATCCTGATCACCATGGGCGGCATGATCATCGGCGAAGAGCTGATCAAGGTGATCTGGGGCCCGCAGCAGATCGCGTTGCCGCTGCCCGAGGCCATGCGCGGCGTCATTCTGGTCGGCGACGCCGCCATCGAGAAGTACCGCATCATCGCCGTGATCGTCGGCCTGGTGGTGTTCGGTGCGCTGGTGTGGACGCTGAACAAGACCAAGATCGGCCTGCTGATCCGCGCCGGCGTGCAGGACCGCGAGATGGTCGAGTCGCTCGGCTACCGCATCCGGCGCCTGTTCATCGGGGTGTTCGTCATGGGCAGCGCGCTTGGCGGGCCTGGGCGGCGTGATGTGGGGCCTGTACCAGCAGTCGGTGACGCCGCAGATGGGCGCGCAGGTCAACGTGCTGATCTTCATCGTCATCATCATCGGCGGCCTGGGCTCCACCGCCGGTGCACTGATCGGCGCCTTGCTGGTCGGGCTGATGGCCAACTACACCGGTTACCTGGCGCCCAAGGTGGCGCTGTTCTCCAACATCGCGTTGATGGCGGCCATCCTGTTGTGGCGACCGCAGGGTGTCTACCCGGTGACCAACCGCTGAGCCGAAGGAGAACAACTGATGCTCACCCGTCTTCTCTCCAACGACCTGCCGCGCAGCCGCCCGCTGGCGATCCTGCTGCTGGTGCTGCTGCTCGGCCTGGCCTTCGCGCCGTTCCTGTTTCCGGGCGTCAAGGCGCTCAACGTCGCTGCCAAGGTGCTGATCTTCATCGTGCTGGTGGCCAGCTTCGACCTGTTGCTGGGTTACACCGGCATCGTCAGCTTTGCCCACACCATGTTCTTCGGCATCGGTGCCTACGGCATCGCGATCGCCACCACCCGCATGGGCCCGACCTGGGCGGCGCTGGGGGTGGGACTGGGCAGCGCGCTGGTGCTTGTCGTTTCTGCTGGCGCTGGTGATCGGCCTGTTCTCGCTCAGGGTGCGCGCCATCTTCTTCGCGATGATCACGCTGGCGGTGGCGTCGGCCTTTCTGACCCTGGCCTCGCAGCTGTCCGAGTTCACCGGCGGCGAGGATGGTCTGACCTTCAAGGTGCCCGAGATCCTGTCGCCGAGTTACGACTTCATGGACGAGCCGTTCCTGGGTGTCATGGTCGACGGGCGCCTGGCCTCGTATTACCTGCTGTTCGTGCTGGCGCTGGTGTTGTTGCTGACGCTGCTGCGCATCGTCAATTCGCCGTTCGGCCGCGTGCTGCAGGCGATCCGCGAGAACGAGTTCCGGGCCGAAGCGATCGGTTACCGGGTGGTCGTCTACCGCACGATCTCGAGCATCCTGTCGGCGCTGTTTGCCTGTATGGCCGGTGCCATGCTGGCGCTCTGGCTGCGCTACAACGGGCCGGACACCTCGTTGTCGTTCGAGATCATGATCGACGTGCTGCTGATCGTCGTGATCGGCGGCATGGGCACGATGTACGGCGCGGCGATCGGTGCCACCCTGTTCATGATTGCGCAAAGCTACCTGCAGGACCTGCTGCGCCTGGGCAGCGAGGCCACCGTGGCGTTGCCGTGGCTGTCGGCGCTGCTGTCGCCGCAGCGCTGGCTGCTCTGGCTGGGTGTGTTGTTCGTGTTGTCGGTGTACTACTTCCCGACCGGTGTTGTCGGGCGATTGCGCGCGCGCGCCGCCGCCGCCTTGGCGGGCAGGAGCGGGTCATGAGCGCCGCGCTGGGCCGCCCCGAGCAAGCTCGCACCACAGTGCGAAGCGCGGAGGTGCTTCAGTGAGTTGCCGGGCCGTTCCCAAGGCTGACAGCACCGCAGCGCGTTGCGCGGAGCTTGCCTCATGAACGCGCGGCCGCCCATCGATGCGGTGGTACCGATCTCGCACTACCTGCAGTGCGCGGGGCGCGAGATCCATTACTCGCTGTGGGGCGCGCAGCACGACAAGACCGTGATCGCCTGGCACGGCCTGGCGCGGACCGGCCGCGACATGGACGTGCTGGCGGCGCATCTGAGCGCGCCGGCCGACGGCTACCGGGTGATCTGTCCGGACACGATAGGGCGCGGCCTGAGCCAGTGGAGTCCTGATCCGGACCGTGAATACTGCCTGGATTTCTACGCGCAGATCGCCACGTCCCTGGTCGACCAACTCGGTCTGACAGCGATTCGACTGGATCGGCACCTCGATGGGCGGATCGATCGGCATCGTCGCAGCAGCTGGCAGCTTGCGCGGTCGCATCACACGCCTGGTGCTGAACGACAACGGCCCGGACCTCGCCGCGGCGGCGATCGCACGTATCCGCAGCTATGCCGGCAACCCGTCGGCCTTTGCCACCGTGTCCGAACTCGAGCAGTATTTCCGCACCGTCTACAAGCCCTATGGCTTCCTGACCGACGCGCAGTGGCGTCACCTGACCGAGACCTCGACGCGGCGCCTGCCGGACGGGCAGGTGACCCCGCACTACGACCCGGCCATGGTGCAGCAGTTCGTCTGCCATCCGGACGACTACCAGCGCTGGCGCGAGTACGACAGCCTGGATATCCCGGTGCTGTGCCTGCGCGGCGAACACTCCGATCTGCTGCTGGCCGAGACGGCTGCCGCCATGACGCAGCGCGGGCCGCGGGCGCGGGTCGAGACGATCGCCGGTTGCGGCCATGCGCCGGCGCTCAATGTGCCGGCGCAGTTGCAGCTGATATCGGATTTTCTTCGCGACGACTGATTGGCCAGTCGCCCGCGGCAGTGGCCCTTACTTGAAGCCGAGCTTTACACCGGGATTGCCGGGCAGGCCCTGGTACACCACCTCTACTGCCAGGCCGGGCTTGGGCGGCAGCAGCTTGGAGAAGGATCCCAGGCTCACCAGATCGCCCTTTTTCAGGCGGGCGCCATGTTTGGGCAGATCCTGCACCAGCCAGACGACGGCGTTGAGCGGGTGCTCCAGCACGTCGCTGCCCTTGCCGCGGTCGACCTCCGCACCATCGGCCTTGACGATGGCCACCATGTCGCGCAGCGCATCCTGCAACTGGTAACGTTCTGCGCGGGTGACGGGCACGGCAATTGGCTTGCCGGTAACGCCCAGGCGGGCGCCGACGTTGATGGCGCTGATGGCGGCGCCATTGAGCTTGGGCGGCGCCTGCACCACCAGGTCGGGCAATTCGATGAAGGGAATCACTTGATCGATGGCGACCATGACTTCGGCCGGCGTGCGGGCGTTGTTGATGGATTCGTTGGAGACCCGCACCAGCATGTCGGCCTCGTACAGTGGCCGCGCACCGAAGTCGGCCTCCACCGTGACGCCGTTTTCGAGCAGCATGTTGGCATACAGCGTGCCCCAAACCGGCGCCGTGGCGTTGAAGCGCTTTTGTACTGCAGGGTTGGTCAAGCCTGCCTTGTAGCCGACCGGCGCACCGAACTGTGCCTGCAAGCGCTGTTGCACCTTGGCGCGCGTGCATTCGCCATCGGCCTGCGACATGCCCTCGGGTGTGACGGCAGGCGTACGCGTGTTGTACGCGACCATCATGGCGTCGACCTGCGCCTCGCTCAGGCAAGCCGCCTGCGCTGGCGCGTAGGCCAGAGTCAGGGACAAAAGCAGCGGTGCGAATGTGAGTACGGGTGGGTGCATGGCCTTGGAACCTCCGGAAATGTTGAGTAGGGGAGGGTCGCATTACAGCATTTGTGCATGGCCCTGACCACCCCGTTTGCGCAAGAAGTCTGCTGGGGGTGCGGTGAGCAAGCGGCAAGCGCAAGCAGATGCTTGGCGCCTTGACCCTGGGCGATGCCTTGGTCAAGTGGGTCTATGCGCTGATCGCAAGCGGAATTCGCCGTCTTCCGAAACTGCCGGCTGCGCCGTCGAATCGACCGGCCATGCCATGCCCGCAAGCCGGGCAGTGGCCGTCGGCCAGCAGATGGTAGGCATTGATCTGGTACCAGTCGCGCTCGATCAGCGCCGCGCCGCAGCCCGGGCACAAGGTGGTGTCGCCTTCGCGGTGGTGCACGTTGCCGGTGTAGACATGGTGCAGCCCTGCACGCAGCGCGATCGCGCGGGCGCGCACCAGCGTCGATTTTGGCGTGGCCGGCACATCCGTCATCTTGTGGTCGGGATGAAAGGCCGAGAAATGCAGCGGCACATCCGGCTCCGAGCTCACGCAATAGCCATTGGCTCATGGCCGTGATTTCCTCGTCCGAGTCGTTCTTGCCCGGTATCAGCAGGGTCGTGATCTCGAACCAGACCTGCGGTCTCGCGTCTGCAGATAGATCAGCGTGTCGAGCACCGGCTGCAGGTGTGAGCCGGTCAGCTTGAAGTAGAAGTCCTCGGTGAAGGCCTTGAGGTCGACATTGGCGGCGTCCATCTTGGCGAAGAAGTCGCGCCGCGGCTGGGCGTGCATGTAGCCAGCAGTGACCGCCACGGTCTGGATGCCGCGCGCGTGGCAGGCGTCGGCGACGTCCATCGCGTACTCGGCGAAGATGACCGGGTCGTTGTAGGTGAAGGCCACGCTCTTGCAGCCGTGTTGTTGCGCCGCATGCGCGATAGCGTCCGGCGAGGCCTGATCCATCAGGCGGTCCATGTCGCGCGATTTGCTGATGTCCCAGTTCTGGCAGAACTTGCAGGCCAGGTTGCAGCCGGCGGTGCCGAACGACAGCACGCTCGATCCCGGGTAGAAATGGTTGAGCGGCTTTTTCTCGATCGGGTCGATGCAGAAACCCGAGGAGCGGCCGTAGGTGGTCAGCACCATCTGCTCGCCCTGGCGCTCGCGCACGAAGCAGGCGCCGCGCTGCCCGTCATGCAGCCGGCAGTCGCGCGGGCACAGGTCGCACTGCATGCGGCCGTCATCCATCCAGTGCCAGTAGCGGCCCGGATAGACCGATGGTGCCACCTTCATGGCCGCGCCCCCGGTTGAAACGCGAAACCTCCGACCCCGGTTGCTTGCATCTTGCTCACGGGCGGCTCCTCCCACTTGGTAACCGTGTAGCGCTGCAGTACCACCTGGTCGGACCAGAAGTCCTCGGCCAATCCGGCCTTGCGCCTGAGCTGCCCCAAGAACTCGCGCGGGCTCGCCAGTTGCTCCCATACCTGCGGCAGGAAGGTGCTGCGCCGGCCGGCGCAGGCAAACACCAGTCCGTCGATGCCGGGTCGCAACTGCGCCAGCGCATCTGCCTCGTCGCGACATGCCATGTCGCGCAGCGCCGACAGCAGGGAGACCGAGATCGTCGTGCGGTCCAACTCGTCGCTGCGCAGTGGCGCGAAGCGCGGGTCCTGCAATGCCGCGGCGCGCGCATTGGCCTGCACGTCGTCAAGCAGGCTGCGCTGTGCCATCAGCGAGCCGATGCAGCCACGCAAGGCGCCGCCTTGCGTCAGCGTGACGAAGCTCGCGCCTGGCTTGCTGCAGCCAGGGCGCCTGGATCGACAGCGCTGACATCGCGGCCCAGAGCCTGAGCGATCGCGGCACGGGCGATGGGCAGAAGGACAGCGCCCTTGTCTTCGTCCTCACCATGCTCCGTCTGCTGTCCTGCAGTGGCCGGCCCGGCGCTGAACGCGAAGGACGCGTAGCCGACCACCCGCTGCCTGTCGCCGGCGGTGTCGCCCGAATTGCACAGACCGAGCAGACGCGGCTGCAGTCCATGTCGCTGCGCTGCCAGCAGCAGGCCGTTGACGGGAGTACCGCCGCAGGCTTGTTCGTGGCTCAGGGTGGGGCGTAGGTCCAGGATCTGTTGTGTGGTCGCCCGGTCGACGGCCTGGGCCCGCTCGTAGGGCAGGAAATGGGACAGGTCGGAGCTGATGACGATCAGCGTCTCCGGCTCCGCCCCAGAGCAGTTCCAGCACCTGGGCCACCTCGTCGGCGCTGGCGTCGCCGACGGCCAGCGGCAGCAGCGTGAAATCGTCCAGCACCTGCTGCAGGAAGGGCAGTTGCACCTCCAGCGCGTGCTCGTGCGCATGGGCGGCGACGCTATCCGCCACCTGGGGCAAGTGGCGGATAGCCGCGATGGCCGCCTGGTCGATGACGATCTCGCCCAGTGCGGTGGCAAAACGGGCACAGCCGGGCAGGGCCAGGCCGCGCACCGGCACCCGGTGCACCGGGCCAAGCAGCACAACCCGGCGGATCGTCTTGCGCGCACCGCGCAGGGCTGCATAGGCCAGCGCCGCGGTCGGGCCGGAATAGATGTAGCCGGCGTGCGGCACGATGATGGCCTTGGGAGGGCCATTTTCGCCATCGCCCTTCGCCACTGCAGGCGCGCGCGCCGCCTCGATCAGCAACTGGGTCAGGCTGGCTTTCAAGGCGCCTGCCTGCTCTGGGTAGAACATGCCGGCAACGGCGGGCTCTCGGGTCTGGATCATGCTTGTCGTCCTGTTCGATCAGCGAATCTGGCTTTCGGGTAGTTCGGGACGAATCGCCCATCGTCAAGAACTATTGTGGTCGCCGCTGCGGCTCGCGTAAACCCGGCAAGGCGTCAAATGCGCGCTGGCGTTGCCCTGACCGCAGAAGTGGTACAAACTGCGCCATGAAAATCGAAAAAAACACCGCAGTCACTCTGCGTTACAAAGTGACCGATGCCAGCCGCAAGACGCTGGATGAGGGCCCCGGACCCATGGTCTACCTGCATGGTGGTTATGGCAACACCTTTGCCAAGATCGAGCAGGCGCTGGAGGGCCAGGAGGAGGGCTTCCAGGCCGTGATCGAGCTGCAGCCACGGCGACGCCTTCGGCGAGCGCGACGAGGCGCTGCTGCAGACCATTCCCAAAAGCCAGTTCCCGCCCGGCGTCAAGGTCGGCGGCACACTGCATGGACGCGATGATGCGGGAGCCGAGCGCGCCTTCCATGTGGTCAAGATCAAGGGCGACAAGGTGCTGCTCGACGGCAACCACCCGATGGCCGGCAAGGCGCTGCGATTCATTGTCAAGGTGGCCGACGTGCGTGCCGCCAGCGCAGTGGAAATCGAGCACGGCCATGTGCACGGGGAGCACGGGCACCACCACTGACACCGGAACCATGGTTCGCCAGGCTGACCGCGTCATTGGTCGCCCGGCCTGTGCCATGCCTCAAGGCAGCATCATGCCGCGGATCATGAAATAGATCATCGCAGCCATCAGCGCCGACGCCGGCACCGTGATCAGCCAGGCCGCCACGATGCGCACCAGTGCCGAGCGCTTGACGATTTCCTTGCGGTAGACGCCCTTGAGGCCCTTGCGTTCGTTCTTGGTCAGATGGCTGTCCTCGATGGCCTGCTTGCTGGCCTTGAGTTCGGCCAGCATGCGCCCCTTTTCGTGCGAAATCGGCCCTGCGGAACCGGTTCAGGTAGGCTCGACGACCTCGCGGTCGTGGCCGGCATGGTGTTCCTCGATCGTGATGATCATCTGGCCGTAATTGGTCTTGATGAACTCGCGCAGAAAACCGACGCCGAACACGGCGCCGATCGCGATATGGGTCGAGCTCACCGGCAGGCCGAGCTGGGAGGCGACGATGACCGTGATCGAGGCCGCCATGGCGATGCAGAAGGCCCGCATCTGGTCCAGGTCGGTGATGCCGGAGCCGACCGTGCGGATCAGCTTGGGACCGTACAGGGCCAGACCCAGCGCGATGCCGATCGGCACCGACCATCAGCACCCAGATCGGAATCGCTGCCCGGGTGGCGATGACGCCTTGCAGTCACCGCTTCGTTGATGGCCGCCAGCGGCCCGACGGCATTGGCCACGTCGTTGGCACCGTGCGCGAAACTGAGCAGGGCGGCGGAGAAGATCAGCGGCATCACAAACAGGCGATTGACACCGGCCTTGTCATTGCTCAACTGGTCCGAGATGCGGCGAGCGCGCATCCTGACAAACAAATAGGTGGTTGCGGCCACAGCCAGGCCGATGGCTGCCGCATCCAGAAAGCCGACCTTCCAGATCTGACGCAGGCCCTTCATGATCAGGTAGGTCGAGAACGACCAGGCCATCAGTGCCAGCAGGATCGGCACCCAGCGCCGTGCCGCAGCCATCATGTCCGGCTGATAGGTAATCGTGCGTTTGATCAGGTAGAGAAAGGCCGCGGCAATGGCTCCGCCCAATATCGGCGAGATCACCCAGCTGGCGGCGATCTTGCCCATCTCGGCCCAGTTGACGATGTCCCAGCCGCCGGCGGCAATGCCGGCACCGAGCACGCCGCCGACGATGGAATGGGTGGTGGATACCGGTGCGCCCGACGCGGTGGCGATATTCAGCCACAGTGCGCCGGCCAGCAGCGCGGCCGTCATCAACCAGACGAACACCTCCTGGCTCGCTGCGGCCGACGGCGAAATGATGCCGCTCTTGATCGTGCCCACCACGTCGCCACCGGCGATCAGGGCGCCGGCGGCCTCGAAGATGGCGGCGACGATGATGGCGCCGCCCAGCGTGAGCGCTTTCGAGCCGACCGCCGGGCCGACGTTGTTGGCCACGTCGTTGGCGCCGATGTTGAGCGCCATGTAGCCGCCGATCATGGCGGCCACGACCAGCGAGAAGTTGACCGGGCCGCCGCGCGTCATCAGGAACAGCACGATGCCGACCAGGAACATCAATGCCAGGCCCAGGCGGATCAGTTCACGGCGGCTTTTGTCGCCACCCGGTTCTTTCATCACGAATCGTTCGAAGTCCACAGCTTTGCTCTCGTTTGGGTTTTGTCCTGGCGGCGCGTCAAGGCACCGGCATTGTCGTCACAATGGGATGCCGTCAATCCAGTCACCGGGCCGGCCATTGACTTGGCGCAACGTAAGTCGCGCTTGGACCAAGGCCGCGTGTCGATGACACCACATCAGCGACGCCGGTTGCTCAGCCGATTTCGGGCCCAGACGACTTGACCATCTGCGATCATTTTCCCATCTCCGCGGTGATGACCCGGCAAGGGTGGTGTACAAGGGTCTCGCGCTGAGGCAAATGCGTCGTTGGCGGGAGGCAAATGCTGTGGCGTCGATCTTACGGGACCGGCCTCGGACGGCGCAGGGGCGCGACGCCCCGTGTTTGTGGTCGGCGTTCCCATGAGGAGACGCCGGGTTGCGCCCGGGTTTCCTCGCACCCCTTGGGACGGGCCTGGCGAAGCCAGGGTTGGGGCCGCTCACAGGCATGATGGGAAAACGACGAAGGAAAGAACATGGACAGACACTTCAAGGAACTGACCCAGCCCGGTCTGCGCCGCAACAAGGTGGTCAGCGCCGCCGAGGCGGTGCGATTGATCCACGACGGCGATACGGTGGCGACCGGCGGTTTTGTCGGCATCGGCTTCGCGGAAGGGATCGCGATCGCGCTGGAGCAGCGCTTCCTGGCGACCGAGGCCGAGACCGGCGTCGGCGCGCCGCGCGACCTCACGCTGGTGTTTGCGGCCGGGCAGGGCGATGGCAAGACCCGCGGCCTGAACCACTGGGGCCACGCAGGGCTGGTCAGGCGCGTCATTGGTGGTCACTGGGGCTTGATACCGACCTTGCAGAAACTGGCGGTCGACAACCAGATCGAGGCCTACAACCTGCCGCAGGGCGTGATCGCCCACCTGTTCCGCGACATTGCCGCCGGCAAACCCGGCACGCTGACGCGGGTCGGCATCGACACCTTCGTCGATCCGCGCCATGGCGGCGGCAGGATCAACCAGCGCACCACGGAACCACTGGTGCGGCTGATGCCGATCGACGGACAGGACTATCTGTTCTACAAGGCGTTTCCGATTTCGGTCGGCATCATTCGCGCCACCACGGCCGATCCGGATGGCAACCTGACGATGGAGCGCGAGGCCTTGACGCTGGAGGCGCTGGCGATCGCCATGGCGGCGCGCAACTCCGGCGGCATCGTGATCGCGCAGGTCGAGCGCATCGCCGAGCGCGGTACGCTGAACCCGCGCCTGGTCAAGGTGCCCGGTGTGCTGGTCGATGCCGTGGTGGTGGCGACCGATCCGGCGCACCACATGCAGACCTTTGCCGAGCAGTACAACCCGGCGTATTCGGGCGAGATCCGGGTGCCGATGGACCAGCTGCCGTTGCTGGCGCTGGATCAACGCAAGCTCATCGCGCGGCGTGCTGCGCTCGAGCTGCAGGCCAACAGCGTCGTCAACCTGGGCATCGGCATGCCCGAAGGTGTCGCCAGCGTGGCGGCAGAAGAAAAGATGATCGACCTGCTGACACTGACCGCCGAACCGGGCGTGATCGGCGGCATCCCGGCGGGCGGCCTGAGTTTTGGCGCTGCGATCAACACGCAGGCGGTGATCGACCAGCCGAACCAGTTCGATTTCTATGATGGTGGCGGACTCGACGTGGCGGTGCTGGGCCTGGCCCAGGCCGATGCGCAGGGCAACCTGAATGTCAGCCGATTCGGCCCGCGGCTGGCGGGTGCGGGCGGATTCATCAACATCAGCCAGAACGCAAAGACGGTGGTGTTTGTCGGCACCTTTACCGCCGGAGACCTGGATGTGGTGCTGGAAGACGGTCGGCTGCGTATCCGCAGCGAGGGCAGCATGCGCAAGTTCGTGCAGGCGGTCGAGCACCGTACCTTCAGTGGCCGCGAGTCGATCCGGCGCGGCCAGCGGGTCTTGTACGTGACCGAACGCTGTGTATTCCGGCTCGTGGCCACCGGCACCGGGCAAGACGCCGCGACCGCGCTTGGAATTGATCGAGATCGCGCCTGGAGTCGACCTTGAGCGCGACGTGCTGGGACAGATGGACTTCATGCCTTTGATCAGTCCCCACCTCGCGCTGATGGAGTCGGCGCTGTTCCAGAGTGAACCGATGGGTCTGCGCGCGCGTATGCTGGCGACTCCGCTGGCGCAAAGGTTCGAAGTCGATGCAGCCGGTGCGCGCCTGTTCATCAACTTCGAGGGGCTGGCGATCCATTGCCTGGCCGATATCGACGCGATCGAGCGCCAGGTAGGCGATTTGCTGGCGCCGCTGGCGCAACGTGTGGCTGTGGTCGTCAACTACGACAACTTCCATATCCTGCCCGCGCTCGTCGACCCTTTCGGCGACATGGTGGCCAGGCTGACCTCGCGCTTACTACAGCAGTGTGACCCGGTATGGCACTGGCGGTTTTCTCAAGGCGCGGCTGAAAGCGCTGCCCGCATAGTCGCGCTCAAGCCTTGCAGAGCAGCTCCGGGTTGCAGGTGACACTGCTGATGCCCGACCGGGCTTGTGGCCTCGGTTTCGAGTCCCAATAAGCCAAGCGCGACTGTCTCGGGGTCCTGTGTTATTGCTTGGCGCCCAGCGCCAGCGCGCGTTGCCGGGTGGCCTCGCGCGCTTCGGCATCGTCCGCAGCCGCTGTCGGCCATCCCTGCATGTGGTTTTGCGCCAGAGCGGTCAGCGCGCCGATCCATTCCGGTCGGTCGTTCAGGCAGGTGATGAAGTGGAATTCCTGGCCGCCGGCGCCGAGAAACGCTGCCTTGGCTTCGATGTCGATCTCCTCGAGTGTTTCCAGGCAGTCGCTGGTGAATCCGGGGCAGACGACATCGACCCGCTTGAGTCCGTCGCGGGCCAGCTTCACCAGGCTGGGTTCGGTATACGGTTGCAGCCATTTGGCGCGGCCGAGGCGGGACTGGAAGGTGACCAGGTAGTCGTCCTGGGCCAGGCCGAGTCTGTTCGCCAGCAGACGCGCCGTCTTGTGGCATTCGCAGTGGTAGGGGTCGCCCAGCAGCAGGCTGCGCTGCGGAATGCCATGAAAACTCATGACCAGTTTGTCGCCGCGCCCATGGGTCTGCCAGGACGCCGCGGATGTGCTTGGTCAGGGCTTCGATGTAGCCCGGATCGTCGTGGTAGCGATTGACGAAGCGCAGCTCGGGGATATTGCGCGTGCGACCGGCCCAGGCGTACACCGCGTCGAACACGCTGGCGGTGGTGGTGGCCGAATACTGCGGGTAGGCCGTCATCACCAGGACACGCGTGACCCCTTGCGCCTTGAGCGCGTCGAGTTGCGTGGCGATGGAAGCTCTGGCCGTAGCGCATGGCGTGGCGCACCAGCACCGGATGGCCGCTTTGCGCCAGCCAGCCTTGCAACAGCAAGGCCTGCTTTTCGGTCCACACGCGCAGCGGCGAGCCCTCGGACGACCAGATGCTGGCGTACTTGGCGGCCGACTTGGCCGGACGAAAAGCGCAGGATCACGCCGTGCAGGATGAGCCACCACAAGAGTCGCGGGATCTCGACCACGCGCGGGTCGCTGAGGAACTCGGCGCAGATAACGGCGCACCGCGGGCGCCGTGGCTTCATCGGGGGTTCCCAGGTTGCAATACAACACGGCAGTGCGCGCGCGTTGGCCGTGCTGAGAAGGCGGGTTCGTCGGCGAATCGGGGATGTGGGCATGCTGTATTCTCCCGCAGCTATGCTGGATTTATCACGAATCAAGGCCATTGGCCTGGACCTGGACGACACCTTGTGGCCGATCTGGCCGACCATCACCCGTGCCGAGGCGCAGTTGGTGGACTGGCTGACGCCAAGGGCGCCGGCCAGTGCGGCGATGTTTGCCGATCCGGTGCGGCGCCAGTCGCTGCGCGACGAGGTGGTGCAAAGCCGACCGGATATCGGGCACGACATGAGCGCGCTGCGCCGCGAGTTGATTCGCCAGGCCTTGCTGCGCCATGCCGAGGATGCGGCACTGGCCGAGCCGGCATTCGAGGTCTTCTTCGCGCAGCGCATGCGGGTCGAGTTGTATGCCGACGCGCTGCCTGCGCTGGCATATCTGGCGTCGCGTTTTCCGATCATCGCAGTGTCCAACGGCAATGCCGATGTAGAGCGTATCGGCTTGGGCGCGCATTTTCGCGGCGATGTCAGCGCCCACAAGTTGGGTTTCGCCAAACCCGATCCACGCATCTTTCATGCCGCCGCGCATGCCGCCGGTGTCGCCCCGCACGAGGTGTTGCATGTGGGCGACGACCCCTTGCTCGACGTGCTTGGCGGGCTGGACGCCGGCATGCAGACAGCCTGGGTCAACCGGGATGGCCATGACTGGCGCCACGCGCAGCAGCCTCATGCCAGCGTGCGCGACCTGCAGCAGTTGTGCGTGCTGCTGGGCCAAAGCGCGTGAGGCGGGTTGTCACGTCTGTGTCGTCGCTCTGGCGCACAATCCAGGGCTAGCAAGGGACGCTTCAGGGCGCGCCAACTGACCCTCGTCATTACCATCGGAAAGCATCCCATCATGTCGCATCGAATCAGCAGACGCGTGAGCCTTGTCGGTTTTGCTTTGGCACTTGGTCTGCCCTTGTTTGTTCAGCCAGCCAGCGCACAGGCCTCGGCGCAAGCCTATCCTGAGCGGCCGGTGCGCATCGTCGTGCCGTTTGCGCCCGGCGCTGGTACCGATGCCATGGGTCGCCTGGTGGCGCAAAAGCTCGGCGAGGTTCTGGGTGCATCCTTCGTGGTCGAAAACCGTGCCGGTGCTTCTGGAGCCATCGGCACCCAGTTTGTCGCGCAACAAGCGCCCGATGGCTACAACCTGCTGCTGATTGCCTCGCCGTTCACCACGGTCGCGGCATCGCTGCCCAGTGCCGGATACGACCCGCTGCGCCAGTTTCGCGCCGGTCGGCATGATCGCCACCGGGCCGTTGGTGTGGGCGGCCAATGCGAGCCTGCCAGCCAGCAACATGCGTGAGCTGGTGGCACTGGCCAAGACTCGGCCAGGGGCACTCAACTACGGATCGGCCGGTGCGGGCGGCGTCAACCATCTGGTGCTGGAACTGTTCAAATCGCGCACCGGAACCTTCATCACGCACATCCCCTACCGGGGTGTGGCGCCTGCCACGCTGGACATGATCGCGGGCCAGGTACAAATCATCACCGGCACCATTCCGGCGCTGCTGCCCTTCATCAAGGACGGCCGCATCAAGGCGCTGGCGGTGACCAGTTCCAAGCGCTCGAGTGCCTTGCCCGATGTTCCCAGCATGGCTGAATCCGGTCTGGCCGGCGTTGACGTGGTCAACTATTTTGCGCTGATGGCGCCCGCCGGAACCCCGGTGGCGGTGATCGACAAGCTCAATGCGGCCATCGCCAGGATGGTCGTCATGCCCGATGTGGTGGCCCGGTTCCGCAGCGATGCGGTCGAGGCCGCTGCCGGATCGCCGGCTTTGCTGGGCCAGTTCATCGACGCCGACTACAACGCCTGGCGCAACCTGGTGCGCAGCCAGAAGCTGCTCATCGAATAGGCCCCACACAGGCCAGCGCGGTGCGGACCGCACCTTCAAGCGTGGACGGATAGGGGCCATCGACGTAGTCTGCGCAGGCGTGCAGGCCACTGGTGATGTTCATCGCCGGACGTCTCAAACCCGGTGTGCAGGCAATGGTCGCGCGCTTTTCGATCACGGTCTGCAGCGCCTGCAGTTGCAGACCCAGTTGATCCTTCGCCTGTTGCAGTACCTGGGCCTGCAGCATGGCGCGATCGCCCTCGCTGGCACTGACGACAAAGGCCAACAATCCCGCGGGGCCGCCGAGCTGGCCGCGGTCGAACACGAACTGTGCCGGTGCGCTGCGCAGTGCCAGCATGGGCCGCGGCAAGCGGGCGTCTGCAGCCCAGGCATATACGGTGGTGATCGGCATGTGGCGAAGTTGCCGTGTCTGCTCCAGCCAACGGCCTGCGTCGTGTTGCGCGGCGCCGCGCCATTGGGTCAGGCTGGCTTGCAGCAGATGAACCGCATCGGTTGCGGCGACAGCCAGCAATACCCGGTCGTAAGTCGCGCCGTCGATGGACCAGCCAGCGCCGTGCTGCACAAGCGTCTGCACCCGAGCGCCGGTGTGCAGCGTTGCGCCATGTTGCGTCAACCAGGCGGCGGCCGCGCTCGGAAACAGGCTGGAGAGATCGGCCATGGGCAGCAACAAATGCGAGCTACCACTGCCGCCGAACACGGCGTCGCGTATGCACGCGCAGAAAGACCGCACCGCTGGATTCGTCCGCTACCGTGTTGAGCGCCGAGACGCAAAGAGGTTCGATCAGTTCGGCCCGTACGCGTGGTGTCAGATCGCGGCAAACATCGGCGACGGTCAGGTTGGCGGCGCAGCCAAAGCTGCCTATCTGCCAACGCAACGCCTGCAGCAGTAGCGCCAGTTTGTCGCGCCAGTCCCAGCCGCGCGCCGTTGCGATGCCGGCCAGGGCGTCGAGCGGAAAGGGCCAGCGCGGCAGGGCGATTCCGTCGCCGTCCGGAAACCGCAGCGTGAGCGGTATGCGCAGCAGCGACTGTGCCCGCATCGACACCGACCAGCGCCATCAGACGCAGGCACTCACGGTAAGCCCCGATCAGGATGTGCTGGCCGTTGTCCAGAAGCACTGGAGTACCGTCCGGCAACGTGGCGGGCAAGGCGCGCGGCGCGTCCACCCAGCGTGCGCGATGCCTCCCAGAGCGTGACCTGGTGCCCGGCCTGAACCGCTGCCACGGCGGCCGCCATGCCCGACCAGCCGCCGCCCACGATGGCGATTTTCATGGCGTGTGCGGCGTGTGTCTGCGATCCGCGGGTCATGGCTCAGACCCGGCCCAAGGCCTGCACGCGCCAGGCCAGCCATAGCTTGCGCAGCGGAGTCAGGCTGATGCGCTGGTTGCAGCACGGCGAAGTTGTCGCGTTCGATCTCGCGCAGCAAGCTGCGGTAGATGCTGGCCATCATCAGCCCGGGTTTCTGCGCGCGCCGGTCGGCATCGGGCAGCAGGGCAAATGCCTCCTCGTAGAAGCCGTGCGCGCGCTGCGCCTGGAACTGCATCAGCCGACCAAACCGTTCACGGAAGTCGTCGCTCGTCGCGCGCTTGAGGATTTCGTGTGACTTCACGTCAAAGCGCTGCAGTTCGTCGAGCGGCAGATACACGCGCCCGCGCATCGCGTCTTCGCCCACGTCCCGGATGATGTTGGTCAGTTGCAGGGCCAGTCCGAGCTTGTGGGCATAGGCCGTCGTGCCGGCATCGGTCTGGCCGAAGATGGACGCGGCGACTTCGCCCACCACGCCGGCGACCAGATGGCAATAGCGCTGCAGCGCCGCAAAGTCGAGGTAGCGGGTCTGCTGCAAGTCCATCTGGCAACCCTCGATTACCGCCAGCAGATGCCGCGCCTCGATGCCGAAGTCCTGCGCCAGCGGCATCAGCGCCTGGGTCACCGGGTGGCTGGGCTGGCCGGCAAATGACTGCGCCACCTCCGATTGCCACCAGGCCAGCTTGGTCGCGGCGACGCCCGGATCGACCATGTCGTCGACGACATCGTCGACTTCGCGGCAAAAGGCGTAAAACGCCGTGATGGCGGCGCGGCGCGGTTTGGGCAGAAACAGGAAGGCGTAATAAAAGCTGCTGCCCGACGCAGCAGCTTTTTGCTGAACGTAGTCTTGCGGCGTCATGGCACGGCCCTGTTCGCGGGGACGAGTGCGCGCCACAACAGCAGCGGAATGTCGAGTTTGGTCAGCCGGGGTCGCGTGCGCCAGGTCTGGTGATCCAGGGCGGCCATCTTGTCGAGGATGCGCAAGCCACCTTGCACCACCAGTCGCAATTCCCAGCCGGCGCGACCGCTGATCTGAAGCGCCAACGGCGCGCCTTGGCCCATCAATCTGCGCGCGTCGGCGGCATACGCGGCCAGCATGCGACTGGCGCCGGCGTGGGGCTGGTCGCGCAGCAGGTCTGCGTCAGTGACGCCGTGACGGGTCATGCGCTCCACGCTGGGATACCAGCGACCTTGGGCGATGTCGCGTGCCCACGTCCTGCCAGAAGTTGATCAGTTGCAGCGCCGTGCAGATCTGGTCGCTGCGCGCCAGCGACGCGCTGTCGTGAATGCCGTACAAGTGCAGCAGCAGGCGCCCGACCGGATTGGCCGACAGCCGGCAGTAGTCGTGCAGTTCGGCATCGGTCTGGTAGCGGCGCGCCGCGGCGGTGTAGCGCACGTCCTGCTCGAACGCATCGAGCAGATTGGCCAGCAGCGGGGTGGGCAGTTCGAAACGGGTGATCATGGGCGCGAGTGGGCCAAAAACATCGGGCCAGCGTGAACCGGGCGGCAGGCCGCGACGCACCCGGTCCAGGTCGTCGCGGTAGGCGGCCAGCGCATCCAGGCGCTGATCTGCCGATGTAGTACCTTCATCGGCGATATCGTCGGCGGTGCGGGCAAACCAGTAGATCGCAGCGATCGGTGCGCGCAAGCCTGGCGGGCAGAGCCAGGAGGCGACCGGGAAGTTTTCGTAGTGCTCGCAAGGCGGTCGAAAAGTGCTGGCTTGGCTGTTCACGCCGGCATTGTCGCTTGACAACGGGTCCGGATTCGCCTAGATTACTGACCCATTAGTCATTAGTATCTCTACGCGCCTGTCGGCGCAAACCACCATGCGAATTTTGCCCCTCAAGGGGCTGGCGATCATTCTTGCGCCAGCTCTTGCCATGGCTTTGGCCTCCTGTTCCCGCCCGCCAGCCGCGCAGGAGCCGGTGCGCGCTGTCAAGTTGATGACGGTCCAGATGGGACAGATGGGCACCGGGGCCGAGTTCGCCGGCGAGGTGCGCGCCCGAACCGAACTGCGCCTGGGTTTCCGGGTGGCGGGCAAGATGCTGCGGCGCCAGGCCGAGGTGGGTCAAAGGGTCAAACGCGGCGACTTGCTGGCCCAACTCGATCCGCAGGACTTGCGGTTGGCCGCGGATGTGGTGCAGGCACAGTTGAGCGCCGCCACGACCAATCGCGACCTGGCAGCGAACGAATTGCAACGCGCGCGTTCGCTCAAGGCGCAGAACTTCATCAGCGGGGTTGAGGTGGAACGCCGCCAGGCGACGCTGGACGCGGCCCAGGCACAGATGGCGCAAGTGCGGGCCCAGCTCAAGGCGCAGTCGAATCAGTCGGGTTACAGCGATCTGGTCGCGTCCATGGCTGGCACGGTGACGGCGGTCGAGGCTGATGCGGGCCAGGTGGTATCGGTCGGAATGCCGATCGTGCGCATCGCACAGGACGGCCCGCTTGATGTGTGGTTTTCGGTGCCCGAGAGCAGCGTGGCGGCGCTCAGCGTTGGCAGCCCGGCAGAAGTCCGGGTCTGGTCGTCCGATGCTGTACATCAGGGCCTGGTGCGGGAGAAGGGCGCATTGGCCGATCCGGTCACGCGTACTTTCCAGATCAAGTTGGGGCTCGACGCGGATGTGCGTCTGCCCCTGGGTTCCACCGTCACGGTGACGCCGCGTGATTTGTCAGCCAAGGGCGCGCCGGTAATCAAGTTGCCGACCAGCGCGCTCAAGCAGGACGGCAAAGGTTCGGCGGTATGGGTGCTCGATATGGCCAACATGACGGTGCGCTCGCAACCGGTGCAACTGGTCGCAGCCGATGGCAACGAGGTGGTGGTGGCCAGCGGCCTGGAGCCGGGCATGCAGGTGGTGACGGCTGGCGTGCATGTGCTCACCGACGGTCAGAAGGTCAGTATCTACCGACCCGCGGCGCAGGCCGATGCCCGTGCTGGCGCATCGGTGTCGGCGCCGGCGAGCCATTGACCTGGTCATGGCGCAGCGTAGATCCCAAGCCCGGTTTCAATCTCTCCAGGTGGGCGCTGGAGCACGCGGCTTTGACGCGGTATCTGATGCTGGTGCTGATGCTGCTAGGTGCGGCGGCGTATTTCCAGCTCGGACAGGACGAGGACCCGCCGTTCGCCTTCCGCGTCATGGTGGTGCGCGTGTTCTGGCCCGGCGCCACCGCGCAGCAGATGGCCGAGCAGGTGACCGACAAGATCGAGCGCACGCTGCAGGAGGTTTCTGGTGCGGACCGGATTCGCAGCTACTCCAAGCCTGGCGAGTCCTTGATCATTTTCCAGCTCAAGGATTCGACCCACGCCAGCGAGGTGCCCAAGGCCTGGTACGCGGTGCGCAAGCGTGTCGGCGACATGGCAGCAAGCCTTCCGGCGGGCGTGCGAGGGCCGTATTTCAACGACGAGTTCGGCGATGTATTCGGCGTCATGTACGCATTGCAGGCCGATGGCTTCAGCAATGCCGAGGTCAAGACTGTTGCCGACGATGTGCGCCAGCAACTGCTGCGCGTACCAGACGTGAACAAGGTCGAGTTGTTCGGCGTGCAGGACGAAAAGATCTACGTCGAGATTTCGCAAAAGCGCCTGGTCCAGCTCGGACTGGACATGAGCCAGGTGCTGGCGCAGCTCAACCAGCAAAATGCGGTGGAGGGTGCGGGCGTGTTGCAGACGCCGCTGGACACGGTCCAGGTCAGAGTGGCGGGCCAGTTCGGCTCGCTGACGCAACTGCGCGACATGCCGATCCGGGGCGCGTCCGGCAAGCTGATCCGGCTGTCGGACATAGCCACGGTCACGCGTGGCTATGTGGATCCGCCGCAAGTCAAGGTACGCCACCAGGGCCGGCAGGTGATCGCACTGGGCGTCTCCATGGCCAAGGGCGGCGACATCATCGCGCTGGGCCAGGCGCTCGAGCAGGCGACTGGGCGTATCGGGGCCGAGTTACCTGCCGGGCTGTCTCTGGTGCAATTGCAGGATCAGCCGCGATCGGTGTCGCGTTCGGTCAACGAGTTCGTCGGTGTGCTGATCGAGGCGATCCTGATCGTTCTGGCGGTGAGTTTCGTGGCGCTGGGCCTGCATCGCCGACCGGGGCCTACGCCGTGGTATCGGCGTTACTACGTCGATATGCGCCCTGGTCTGATTGTCTTTATCACGATCCCGCTGGTGCTGGCCGTGACCTTCATCGGCATGTACTACTGGGGCATCGGCCTGCACAAGATATCGCTGGGTTCGCTGATCATTGCGCTGGGCCTGCTGGTGGACGACGCCATCATCGCGGTGGAGATGATGGTGCGCAAGATCGAGGAGGGCTACGACAAGGTACGCGCCGCCACGTTCGCCTACGAGATCACGGCCATACCGATGCTCACTGGCACCTTGATCACCGCGGCCGGGTTTCTGCCCATCGGCCTTGCGCGCTCGGTGACTGGCGAATACACGTTCGCGATCTTTGCGGTGACGGTGCTGGCGCTGGTGGTGAGCTGGCTGGTGTCGGTGTATTTTGTGCCGTATCTGGGCACCTTGCTGCTCAAGGGACCGGCGCATGTGCACAGCTCGTTGGCAACTGCGGCTGCCGGTGATCCGGTTTTGCCGCTGCCAACCCCCGGACCCGATGCCACGGTATCTGCTGATGCGCCGGCCCATGGCCTGCGCTCGGCCGAGCCGCATGAGAGCTTCGACAGCCCGTTCTACAACGCATTTCGCCGGGTATTGCAGTGGTGCCTGCGCCATCGCTGGATCACGATCGGCGTGACGCTGCTTGATATTTTTCATGGGTATCGCCGGCATGAGCCGGGTCCAGCAGCAGTTTTTCCCCGATTCCGGTGCGGCCGGAAATCCTGGTGGATCTGTGGCTGCCCGAGGGCACGTCGATCGCTGCGACCGAAGAGGTTACCGGGCGCGTGGAGCAGCGCATCCTGGCCGAGCCGGGCATCGATAGCGTGACAACCTGGGTGGGCTCGGGCGTACCCCGTTTCTACCTGCCGATGGACCTGATTTTCCAGCAGTCCAACGTGTCGCAGCTGATCGTGATCCCGCAGGATCTGCGTATGCGCGAGGAATTCCGCATGCGCTTGCCGGCCTTGATGGCGCAGGAGTTCCCCGAGCTGCGGGCCCGCATCAAGTTGCTGCCCAATGGTCCACCGGTGGCGTATCCGGTGCAGTTCCGGGTTTTGGGTTCGGAGCCTGTGGCTTTGCGCCAGCGCGCGGACGAAGTCAAGGCGGTGATGCGCGAGAACACCCATATGCGGGGCGTCAACGACAACTGGAACGAGTCCGTCAAGGTGCTCAGGCTCGATGTCGACCAGTCCAAGGCCCGGGTGCTGGGCGTCACGAGCCAGGTCATCGCCCAATCGTCGCGGACCATTCTCAGCGGCACCACGGTGGGACAGTTTCGCGATGGCGACAAGCAGATCGACATCGTGCTGCGCCAGCCTTTGGAGGAGCGCGCGCACCTGACCGACATGGCGAACGCCTATCTGCCGTCCAGCTCGGGCAAGGCGATTCCGATGACGCAACTGGTGCGGCCTTCACTGGCCTGGGAGCCGGGTGTGTTGTGGCGCGAGAACCGGGACTACGCGATCACCGTGCAGGGCGATATTGTCGAAGGCCTGCAGGGGGCCACCGTGTCGGCGCAGTTGCTGCCCCCGTTGCGTGCGCTCGAAGCCCGCTGGGCTGCGCAAGGCCAGCATGGTTACCGCATCGAAGTGGCTGGCGCCGTCGAGGAAAGCAGCAAGGGTTCGGCGTCGATCGTGGCCGGCGTGCCGATCATGCTGTTCATCGTGTTCACGCTGCTGATGCTGCAATTGCACAGTTTCAGCCGCGCCATGCTGGTGTTCCTGACCGGGCCACTGGGCATTGCCGGTGTCGCGGCTGCCTTGCTGCTGTTCGACCGGCCGTTCGGCTTTGTCGCCTTGCTGGGCGTGATCGCGTTGATGGGCATGATCCAGCGCAATTCGGTGATCCTGATCGATCAGATCGAACAGGACCGGGCCCAGGGCATCCACCCCTGGGATGCGATTGTCGAAAGCACGGTGCGCAGGCTGCGGCCGATTGTGTTGACGGCCGCAGCAGCAGTGCTGGCCATGATCCCCTTGTCACGCTCGGTTTTCTGGGGGCCGATGGCCATTGCCATCATGGGTGGATTGGTGGTGGCGACGGTGTTGACGCTGCTGGCGTTGCCTGCCATGTATGCCGCATGGTTCCGCGTGCCGAAGGCGCCTGCGGTTACTGGTTGACCTGCGCACTTCGTGCTGCGGTGCTGTGAACCTTGGGAACGGCCCTGCGGTTCACGGGTTAAAATCGCAGGCTGACGAATTTCGTAGGGGCGGCCTTGTCGGCCACCCCTATTTGTTTTCAGGCGCGGGTGGCGAAATTGGTAGACGCACCAGGTTTAGGTCCTGACGCCAGCAATGGTGTGGGGGTTCGAGTCCCCCCCGCGCACCAGGTTTGAGAATTTCCGCACGGGCACTAGCGCATTGCTTGTGGCCTTGGTCGCGGTTGGCACTGACCTGGTACTCGAAAAATCGGTTCGACGGGCGACAGATTCGCCCATGACATATAAGGAGAAGCAACATGGCGGTTACTGTGGAAACCCTTGAGAAGCTGGAACGCAAGATCACCCTGACCCTGCCGGTCACCGTGATTCAGTCCGAAATCGATACGCGCCTCAAGCGCCTTGCCAAGACGGTCAAGATGGACGGCTTCCGTCCCGGCAAGGTGCCGATGACCGTGGTGGCCCAGCGTTATGGCTATTCGGTGCACTACGAAGTCATGAACGACAAGGTCGGCGAGGCTTTCGCCAGCGCCGCCAACGAAGCCAACTTGCGTGTGGCCGGGCAACCGCGCATCACCGAAAAGGAAGGCGCGCCTGAAGGCGAGATGTCGTTTGACGCCATTTTCGAGGTGTTTCCTGAGGTCAAACTCGGTGACCTGGCCAGTGCCGAGGTTGTCAAGTTGTCGTGTGAGGTTTCCGACGCCGCGATCGACAAGACGCTGGACATCCTGCGCAAGCAGCGCCGCACGTTTACGCAGCGCCCGGCCGATGCCGCAGCGCAGACGGCGGACCGCGTAACGGTCGACTTCGAAGGCAAGATCGACGGTGAGCCGTTCGAGGGCGGCAAGGCCAGCGACTTCCAGTTCATCCTGGGCGACGGCCAGATGCTCAAGGAGTTCGAGGAGGCGACCAATGGCATGAAGAACGGCGAGAGCAAGACCTTCCAGTTGGCCTTCCCCGAGGACTACCACGGCAAGGATGTAGCCGGCAAGACCGCCGACTTCATGGTTTCGGTGAAGAAGATCGAAGCCGCCCATCTGCCCGAAGTCAACGAAGCCCTGGCCAAGTCGCTGGGCATCGAGGACGCCACGGTGGAAGGCCTGCGTACCGACATCCGCAAGAATCTCGAGCGCGAAGTCAAGTTCCGCTTGTTGTCGCGCAACAAGCAGGCTGCGCTCGATGCGCTGGCTGCGGTTGCCGAACTCGACCTGCCCAATGCCAGCGTGCAATCCGAAGTACAGCGCCTGATCGAGAATGCGCGTGCCGATCTCAAACAGCGTGGCGTCAAGGATGCCGACAAGGCACCGATTCCCGAAGAGATCTTCCGCCCCCAAGCCGAGCGCCGCGTGCGTCTGGGTCTGGTGGTAGCCGAACTGGTGCGCGCCCATGAGTTGAAGGCGCGTCCCGAGCAGATCAAGGCGCATATCGAAGAACTGGCAGCGAGCTACGAGAAACCAGCCGAGGTGGTGCGCTGGTATTACGGTGACAACAAGCGCATGGGCGAAGTCGAGGCCATCGTCATCGAAAACAACGTGACCGAATACATTCTGGCCGGCGCCAAGCTGACCGAGACGCCGATAGCATTCGACGACCTGATGGGTCAGGGCTGAAGCTGATCACGGCATATCTCGATGCAGGCTTGCAGATGAGGCTCCAGGCCCCATCTGCGAACCTGCAACCGACCGGGTTGCGGCAGTCCGATTTGGAGACGACATGAACTTTATTGACAACAATCAGCAACCCCAGGGACTGGGCATGGTCCCGATGGTGATCGAGCAGTCCGGGCGTGGCGAGCGTTCTTACGACATCTACTCGCGCCTGCTCAAGGAGCGGGTGATCTTTCTGGTGGGGCCGGTCAACGATCAGACCGCCAACCTGGTGGTGGCTCAGTTGCTGTTCCTCGAGAGCGAGAATCCTGACAAGGACATTTCGTTCTACATCAATTCGCCCGGTGGTTCGGTGTCCGCCGGCATGGCCATTTTTGACACGATGAATTTCATCAAGCCGGATGTGTCCACGCTGTGTACCGGATTTGCCGCCAGCATGGGTGCGTTCCTGCTGGCAGCCGGAGCCAATGGCAAGCGGTTCTCGCTGCCCAACTCCAAGATCATGATCCACCAGCCGTCCGGTGGAAGCCAGGGGCAGGCCACGGAGATCGAGATCCAGGCGCGCGAAATCCTCAAGACACGCGAGCAACTCAACAAGATCCTGGCGGAGCGCACAGGTCAGCCGCTGGAACGAATCGCGCGCGACACCGAGCGCGACTACTACATGTCGGCCGACGAAGCCAAGGAGTACGGCGTCGTTGACCAGGTCATCAGCAAGCGTTCCTGAGGGCCTGATGCCCGCTCAAGGCACTGTCCGGGCTTTGGCCTGGCGGCGGCCGTTCGCCGTTGGTATTTCGGTATCATCGCGACATCACCCCAAAAGGTATTGATTTCATGGCCGAGAAAAAAGGCACATCCAGCGAGAAAACGCTTTATTGCTCCTTCTGCGGCAAGAGCCAGCACGAGGTGAAGAAGCTGATTGCCGGTCCTTCGGTGTTTGTCTGCGACGAATGCATCGAGTTGTGCAACGAGATCATTCGCGACGAACTGCCGGCAGGCGCAGTCGCCAAGGACGCCAAGGGCGAATTGCCGACACCGGCGGAGATCAAGGCCAATCTCGACAACTACGTGATTGGGCAGGAACCGGCCAAGCGCACGCTGGCGGTTGCCGTCTACAACCACTACAAGCGCCTGCGGCACAAGGAAAAAGCCAAGAAGGACGATGTCGAACTGGCCAAGAGCAACATCCTGCTGATCGGTCCGACCGGCTCGGGCAAGACCTTGCTGGCACAAACGCTGGCGCGCATGCTCGATGTGCCGTTCGTGATGGCCGATGCCACCACGCTGACCGAGGCCGGCTATGTCGGCGAAGACGTCGAAAACATCGTGCTCAAGCTGCTGCAGAGCTGCAACTACGATGTCGAGCGTGCGCAGCGGGGCATTGTCTACATCGACGAGATCGACAAGATCTCGCGCAAGTCCGACAACCCGTCGATCACCCGTGATGTGTCGGGTGAGGGCGTGCAGCAGGCCTTGCTCAAGCTGATCGAAGGCACGATGGCCAGTGTGCCGCCGCAGGGCGGACGCAAGCATCCGAATCAGGATTTCGTTCAGGTCGACACCACCAACATCCTGTTCATCTGCGGCGGTGCATTCTCCGGGCTGGAAAAGGTCATCGACAACCGTACCGAGTCATCGGGCATCGGTTTTGGAGCCGCCGGTCAAGAGCAAGCAGCAGCGCACCCTGACCGAGGTGTTCAAGGACGTGGAGCCGGAGGACCTGATCAAGTTTGGTCTGATTCCCGAACTGGTCGGCCGTATGCCGGTGGTCGCCACGTTGGCCGAACTGAGCGAAGACGCGCTGGTGCAGATTCTGCTCGAGCCCAAGAACGCGCTGGTCAAGCAATACGCCAAGCTGTTCTCGATGGAGGGCGTCGATCTGGAAATCCGGCCCGCCGCGCTCAAGTCCATTGCACGCAAGGCGCTGGCGCGCAAGACCGGTGCACGCGGCCTGCGCTCCATCCTGGAGCAATCGCTGATCGACACGATGTTCGACCTGCCCACGACAGCCAATGTCGAGAAAGTGGTGGTCGACGAGTCGACGATCGAAGAAAACAAGCCACCGCTGCTGGTGTACCGGGAACTCGCAAAAAAGGCCTGATTTCGGCCTTCAATCGTGCGATCTGGCCGGTTTTCATGCCGACCCGGCTACTACCGGTTGTCCGATACGCCATTCATAATGGTCCATGGGTTGAAATTCCCGTTCTACCAACCATGTTGAATTGGTAACCATTAAGAGGTCTCTCATGTCTGGATCCACCCTGCTACCCGCTGTGCCTATCGACCTGCCGCTGCTGCCGCTGCGCGACGTGGTCGTGTTCCCGCACATGGTCATACCGCTGTTCGTCGGCCGACCCAAGAGCATCAAGGCGCTCGAGGCAGCCATGGAGTCGGAGCGGCGCATCATGCTGGTGGCGCAGAAAGCCGCGGCCAAGGACGATCCGCTGGTGTCCGACATGTTCGATGTCGGCTGCGTCTCCACCATCTTGCAGATGCTCAAGTTGCCCGACGGTACGGTCAAAGTGCTGGTCGAAGGCCAGCAACGTGCCAGCGTCAACAGATCGAGGAGGGCGAGTCTCATTTTTCGGCCAATGTGACGCCGGTGCCAGCGGCGCTGGAAGCTGCTGCGAGTGCGCGTGGCCCGGCCAGCGAGATCGAGGCGCTGCGCCGAGCAGTGATGCAGCAGTTCGACCAGTACGTCAAGCTCAACAAGAAGATCCCGCCGGAAATCCTCACGTCGATCTCCAGCATCGATGACGCCGGCCGTCTGGCCGACACCATTGCCGCGCACCTGCCGCTCAAGCTCGAGAACAAGCAGGCCGTGCTCGGTCTGACGAGTCCGAAAGAGCGGCTGGAGAACCTGTTCGAACAGATCGAGCGCGAGGTCGACATTCTGAATGTCGACAAGAAGATCCGTGGCCGCGTCAAGCGCCAGATGGAGAAAAACCAGCGCGACTTCTATCTCAACGAACAAGTCAAGGCGATCCAGAAGGAACTGGGCGAGGGCGAGGATGGCGCCGACATCGACGAGATCGAGAAGAAGATCAAGTCGGCGCGCATGCCCAAGGATGCGTTGAAGAAGGCCGAGGGCGAACTCAAGAAGCTCAAGCTGATGTCGCCGATGTCGGCCGAGGCCGCAGTCGTGCGCAATTACATCGAGGTGCTGACCGGCCTGCCGTGGAGTAGCAAGACCAAGATCAAGCATGACCTGGGCAATGCCGAAGGCGTGCTCAACGAAGACCATTTCGGCCTGGACAAGGTCAAGGACCGCATCCTGGAATACCTCGCGGTACAGCAGCGCGTGGACAAGGTCAAGGCGCCGATCCTGTGTCTGGTCGGTCCTCCGGGCGTGGGCAAGACCTCGCTCGGGCAATCGATCGCCAAGGCGACCGGGCGCAAGTACGTGCGCGTGGCGCTGGGTGGCATGCGCGACGAGGCGGAGATCCGCGGTCATCGGCGTACCTACATCGGCGCGATGCCGGGCAAGGTGCTGCAAAGCCTGTCCAAGGTCGGCACGCGCAATCCGCTGTTCCTGCTCGACGAGATCGACAAACTGGGCACCGATTTCCGCGGCGACCCGTCGAGCGCCTTGCTCGAGGTGCTGGACCCGGAGCAGAACCACAAGTTCGGCGACCACTATGTCGAGGTCGACTTCGACCTGAGCGACGTGATGTTCGTTGCCACATCGAACTCGATGAACATCCCGCCGGCCTTGCTCGACCGCATGGAGGTGATCCGCCTGTCGGGTTATACCGAGGACGAGAAGACCAATATCGCGATTCGTTACCTGCTGCCCAAGCAGTTGAAGAACAACGGCGTCAAGGACAACGAGCTCGAGATCAACGAGGCCACAGTGCGTGACATCGTGCGCTACTACACCCGTGAAGCCGGTGTGCGCTCGCTCGAGCGTGACCTGTCCAAGATCTGCCGCAAGGTGATCAAGGGTCTGCAGCTCAAGAAGATGACGGCGCCGGTGTCGGTGACGCCGGACAATCTGAACGATTTCCTGGGTGTGCGCAAGTACACCTATGGCCGTGCCGAAGACAACAACCAGGTTGGCCAGGTGGTCGGACTCGCCTGGACCGAGGTCGGCGGTGACCTGCTCACCATCGAAGCGGCGGTGATGCCGGGCAAGGGCGTCATCACCCGTACCGGTTCGCTGGGCGACGTGATGAAGGAATCGGTCGAGGCAGCGCGCACGGTGGTGCGCAGCCGGGCGACGCGACTGGGCATCAAGGACGATGTGTTCGAGAAGAAGGACATCCACATCCACGTGCCCGATGGCGCTACGCCCGAAGGACGGTCCGAGCGCCGGCGCAGCGATGACGACGGCTTTCGTGTCGGCGTTGACCGGCATTCCGGTGCGTGGCGACGTGGCGATGACCGGCGAAATCACCTTGCGCGGCGAAGTCACGGCGATTGGTGGACTGAAGGAAAAGCTGCTCGCGGCTTTGCGCGGCGGCATCAAGACGGTGCTTGATCCCGGAAGAAAACGCCAAGGATCTGCAGGAGATCCCCGAGAACGTGAAGAACGGACTCGAGATCGTGCCGGTGCGCTGGATCGACAAGGTGCTCGAAGTCGCGCTGGTGCGCATGCCCGTCCCGTTGACAGACGAGGAGATCGCGGCGGCGGCGGTGTCCGCGGCACGTGCCGGCAGTGGTGGCCCAGCCGCGCTCTGGCGGGGAGCGGTCGGTCAAGCATTGAGAGCCAGGTAGACCGGGTAGCGCGAACGGAAAAAATTGCATCCGTCGCGCGATCCGCCCCCAAAGTTGTTATATACTTCGGGGCTTGAAACGCGGGAATAGCTCAGTTGGTAGAGCGCAACCTTGCCAAGGTTGAGGTCGAGAGTTCGAGACTCTTTTCCCGCTCCACATTCCAGAAAAAGGGAAGCCCAGGCTTCCCTTTTTTGTCGGTGACGTGCCAGATGCACGTGCCTCGACAGACCGAAAGGAATACTGGCGCGATAGCAAAGCGGTTATGCACCGGATTGCAAATCCGATCAGCCCGGTTCGACTCCGGGTCGCGCCTCCAGTTTTCCCTCTTTGCCTGTATCGTGGCTACAACATCTTGCATAGCTCCGGCACTGGTACAGGCCTACCGGGAGACAGACTATCGCGTGCTGGGTGCGCATGCCATGGTGCTGCACACCGATGTCCATGCCGATTGCCTGGCGGCCCTGCATCAGGCCCTGGCGGTCGACTGCAGCGCATTCATCACGGCATGCAACCCATACAGCCAGGCGGTAGACGCTAGTGCCAATGTCCAACGACAGGCGCAACTCGGTCGTGTGCTGGCATCGCGCGGCCATCAGGCGTTCGACGGAGTGGGCATACATCCAAAGGGCGAGTGGGCCGGTGAACCGAGTTTTCTGGTGCCGGGCATCACGTTGGACGACGCCCGTGCCGTCGGCCGCCAGTTTCTGCAGAACGCCATTATCTGGTCTGGTGCAGATGCGACGCCTCGGCTGATTCTGTTGCGCTGACTCGCTGCGCTGGCGCCGCGATGGCCCGTGGTCTGATTGACCTCCGTGGTGTGGTGCGCGGGACGGGAATCGAACCCGTACACCCTTTCGGATACGGGATTTTAAGTCCCGGGCGTCTACCAATTCCGCCACCCGCGCGATGCGAACGGGCATCGTAGCAGATGCCGCAAAGCGCTCCGGTGGCGTGGTTCGAGTCGTAGGGTCGCCAATGTGCCGAGGGCGATTTGGTCGCCTGGCAATGACCCTTGCGACGGCGGCAAATGCGCCTCGTGAAGCGGGAATGGCATGGCACAATGGGGCTTCCCATGCCGGTGCGGCACTGTTGGCTTGAATCATGTTTCGGCTGCCGGTGCGGGCCGACAGCCCTACCAGGGAGCGATCCATGTTCATTCGGCCCCGCCCAGGCCTGTACTATTTTCATGGTCGCGCCCCAGATTCCCTATAAACGCCATGTCACGCTCAGATCCCCCTTTTGAAATCCACCTGCATGGTGACGTGCAACTACGCGCCCAAGCGCAATTCGAGCAGATCCAGGAGGCGCTCAAGCCGATCTGGAAATATGCTGGCGCGCGATCGCTGGCTGACGGCGCGCGCAGTTCCTATGAAGACGAACCCGGCATTCGGTTCGATCCCGCCAAGCACATGCTGCAGTTCTGCTGGACTGTTGGTGGCGATGACGACTTCCGCCAGTCTCTGGACGAGATGTGTATGAACCTTAACGATCTTGCCGATACCGGCGCGGCGATTGAGGTCAGCTTTTACGACACCGAATTCGATGACGAGGACGGTGAAGAGGATCCCGAGGCAGACTCGCGCGACGATTTTCTGATGCTGTTTGTCGGCCCCAACCCGGCAGCCATCATGCAGGTTCAGCGTGACCTGCTGGTGCAGGACCTGGTGGCGCTGATGGAGCGCCATTTCGACGGATCAGAACTCTCGGGGGTGGTGGCCGAGGTCGACAAACTGTTCACCCAGCGCTTCGACGCCCTGGTCAGTTCGCTGGAGATAGGCAAGCCCCGGCGTGGTCCGGGCGGAGGCCACGGCGGATCTGGCCACGGTGGCGGGCGCAAGCCGCGCCATTTGCACTGAATCGCCCCGGGCACCCCAGTAGCGGCTTGACGCCAGTATCAATCGCGGATGAACGAGGAACGATTTGCGCAAGAAAATCAGTGTCGATGAACTGAGGCTGGGGATGTATCTGGAGGAGATCTGCGGCTCCTGGATCGACAACCCGTTCTGGCGTTCCCGTTTTGTCATCTCCGATCCACAGGACATCGCGATGCTGCGTGCCAGCAAGGTGCGAGAAGTCTGGATCGACGTGGCCAAGGGTGACGATACCTGGCCAAGCACGGAACATGCGCCGCTGACACCTGCTGCGCAAGACCCGGCGATTGCCGCGCAAGCCCATGCCGCGTTGCGGGCGCCGGTGCCGATCGCGGAAGAACTGGTGCGGGCCCGGCAGATCTGTGCGGCCGGCAAGGAAGCCGTCACGTCGATGTTCCGCGAGGCGCGCATGGGCAATACGGTCGACACCGCCAGTGTCGGACATCTGGTTCAGGAAATCTCGGATTCGGTGGCGCGCAATACCAGCGCCTTGATCAGCCTGGCGCGACTCAAGACCGCCGACGACTACACCTATATGCATTCCGTTGCGGTGTGCGCGATGATGATTGCGCTGGCGCGCAAACTGGGCCAGAACGCGGACCAGGTGCGCTCTGCCGGTGTCGCTGGCTTGCTGCATGACGTGGGCAAGATGCTGGTGCCGATCGAGATACTGAACAAGCCGGGCAAATTGACCGACGCGGAGTTTGCCGTCGTCAAGAGCCATCCGGTCAAGGGGCACGCGTTCCTGCTCGAGAGCGAGTCATGTCGACCCGGTGGCACTGGATGTATGCCTGCACCACCACGAGAAGGTGGATGGTTCCGGCTACCCCAAGGGTCTCAAGGGCCCGGAAATCAGCCTGATGGCCAAGATGGGGGCGGTATGTGACGTGTACGATGCGATCACCTCGAACCGACCCTACAAAACGGGCTGGGATCCGTCGGAGTCGTTGCGCCAGATGGGCCTGTGGGCCAGCGGGCATTTTGACCTGTCGGTATTCCAGGCATTTGCCAAGACGCTGGGTATTTATCCGGTCGGATCCCTGGTGCGGCTCAATTCCGGGCATATCGGCGTGGTGACCGAACAGACCAAGACGTCGCTGACGATGCCGATTGTCAAGTTGTTCCACGTGATCGCCACGGGCAAGCGGGTCGAGCCGTTCATGGTGGACCTGTCTGCACGCGGCTGCGACGAAAAGATCATCGCGCGGGAAGACCCGACTCAGTGGAATTTTCCGGATCTCCATGCTTTATGGTCAGGCGACGTGGCCTGAGCATTTCCAGCACAGTGCCTGCCTATAGCCTTGTCAACTCAGGAGTCAACATGAACCCCACCTTGGTCCCCAACAACAGCCTGATCACCGACACACCGGAAGAAGGGCGGGCACTGGCCATCAAAATGTCCCGGTTGATAGTCAAGGCCACCCAGCCGGACGAAGCGGCGCGCAACCGCATGCGTGAGGTGTACGCCAACGATGCGGGCATGCTGCTTCAGGTTGGACAGGTGGTGGCCACCGAGTTCGCCACCATCGCTGCGGCCAACAACTACTGGAAAAAGACCTGAGACTGGCCTGGGGGCCTGTTGCGCGACCCCGCCGACGCTGGCCCGCCATTGCCGGCCAGCCATACTCGCGCACTAGCTGCCGCGGGTGATCGGCATCTCAACCGATTGCGGATTCACCGCGTATTTGCCTAATTCCATCTTGGCAATCGCGTTGCGATGCACCTCGTCCGGACCGTCGGCGAAGCGCAGCGTGCGGGCATGGGCGTAGGCGTAGGCGAGCGGGAAATCGTCGCACATGCCGCCGCCGCCGTGTACCTGCATTGCCCAGTCGATCACCTGGCAGGCCATGTTCGGCGCCACCACCTTGATCATCGCGATTTCGTTCTTGGCCACCTTGTTGCCGGCCACGTCCATCAGCCAGGCGGCCTTGAGCGTGAGCAGGCGCGCCATGTCGATCTTGCAGCGGGCATCGGCGATGCGTTCGCGTGTGACCGATCTGTTCGGCGATGGTCTTGCCGAAAGCCACGCGCGAGGATGCACGTTTGCACATCAGTTCCAGCGCGCGCTCGGCCAAGCCGATCGTGCGCATGCAGTGGTGGATACGTCCCGGGCCCAGGCGTCCCTGGGCAATCTCGAAACCACGGCCTTCGCCGAGCAGGATGTTGCTGGCCGGCACGCGCACGTTCTCGAACACCATCTCGACGTGGCCGTGTGGTGCGTCGTCATACCCCATCACATTCAGTGGACGGATGATGCGCAGGCCCTTGGTATCGGCCGGCACCAGGACCATGCTTTGCTGGGAATGCGCGGCTGCGTTCGGGTCGGTTTTGCCCATGGTGATGAAGATCGCGCAGCGCGGGTCGCTGGCGCCGGAGATCCACCATTTGCGACCGTTGATGACGTAGTCGTCTCCGTCGCGCTCGATCCGGGTCTCGATATTGGTGGCATCGCTGGAGGCCACCTCGGGTTCGGTCATCGCGAAGGCCGAGCGGATCTTGCCCTCGAGCAGCGGTTTGAGCCAGCGCGCCTTGTTTTCCTCGGAGCCGTAACGGGCGATGGTCTCCATGTTGCCGGTGTCGGGTGCCGAGCAGTTGAACACTTCGCTGGCCCACGGCACCCGGCCCATGATTTCGGCCAGCGGTGCATATTCCTGGTTGGTCAGGCCGGCGCCGGCATAACCCGAGGCCGCTGCGCTGTCAACCGGCAGAAACAGGTTCCACAATCCGGCCGCCTTGGCCTTGGGTTTGAGCTTTTCAATGGTCTGCAGCGCGGTCCAGCGTTTGCCAGCCAGCGGTGTTGGCTTCGAGTTCGGCCTTGTAGTCGGCTTCGGCCGGGTAGATGTGTGCGTCCATGAAGCGCAGCAATTGCTGCTGAAGCTCCTTGGTGCGGGGCGAGAAGTCGAAATCCATGGGTACTCCTTGGTAAAAATGGCGCGCGGTGGCGAGAACAGGATTGACGGTTTCAGGTGCGTTGCGCGAATTTCCAGGCCATTTCGGCAAGGCTCCGCGCGCCAGCGCCGGAATTGGCCGCCTGCGCACTTGCTGCGGTGCCCGCTTCGACCCGTTTGGCAATGCCCTGCAGAATCGCCGCGAGCCGGAACAGGTTGTAGGCCAGGTAGAAGTTCCAGTCGGCTGCGAGTGCGTCGGGCGTGGTCAGTCCGGTGCGTTCGCAATACTGCCGGATGTAAGCGTCTTCGGTCGGAATGCCCAGGCTTTGCACGTCCAGTCCGCCAATGCCGCGGAACGCGCCCGGTGGTATGTGCCAGGCCATGCAGTGGTAGCTGAAGTCGGCCAGCGGATGGCCCAGCGTGGACAACTCCCAGTCGAGTACGGCCAGCACGCGCGGTTCGGTGGGGTGGAAGATCAGGTTGTCGAGCCGGTAGTCGCCGTGCACGATGCGGGTCATGCCGGCATCGCGCGCGCTGTCGCGGAATGTGCGCCGGCAGCCAGGCGATCAACTGGTCCATCTCGGCAATCGGCTGCGTGATCGAGGCGGTGTACTGCTTGCTCCAGCGCCCGATCTGGCGTTCGAAATAGTTGCCGGGCTTGCCGTAGTTGGCCAGGCCTGCGCTGGCAAAGTCGACCTTGTGCAGTGCCGCGATGACCCGGTTCATCTCGTCGTAGATGGCGCCCGCTCAGTGCGGTCCATGTCGGGCAGGGACTGGTCCCACAACACACGACCCTGGACGAACTCCATCACGTAGAAGGCGCGCCCGATCACCGACTCGTCCTCGCACAGGCAGTACATCCGGGCCACCGGCACATCGGTGCCGTGCAGGGCGCCCATCACGGTGAACTCGCGCTCGATCGCATGGGCTGATGGCAGCAGCTTGGCCACCGGACCGGGCTTGGCGCGCATCACATAGCTGCGCGCCGGTGTCACCAGCTTGTAGGTCGGATTGGACTGGCCGCCCTTGAACATCTCGACCGTCAACGGCCCTTCGAAGCCGTCGAGATGGTTGTCAAGCCAGCGCGACAAGGCCTCGACATCGAAACGGTGTTTGTCGCTGACCGTCCGGGTTCCGACGAAATGGCTGAAGTCGGTCATACGCTCAGGCATTTTCGTTTGTAAGTCAGTGGTCGGCCTCCACGATGCGCATCAAGGCGGCGCTGTCGCGCACGATCAGGCCGCTGGTTTCGATGCGTATGCATTCCTCGCGCTCCATGGCCTTGAGTTCCTGATTCACCCGTTGGCGCGATGCGCCCAGCAACTGGGCCAGTTCTTCCTGCGCCAGTTGCAGGCTGATGCGCATTTCCGAAGCGTTGGCCAGGTTGGTGACCCCGTAGCTGCGCACCAGATGCAACAGCTGTTTGGCCAGACGCGCACGCAGCGGCAGCGTATTGAGGTCTTCGACCAGGCCATACAACTGGCGGATGCGCCGCGCATGCAGACGCAACATGGCCTCGTACAACTCGACGTGCTGCGACAGGATCTTCATCAGGTCGGCTCTGGCCACGGACAGGACCGTGCAGTCGCCATGCGCAAAAGCATCGTGGGTGCGCCGGTCGCCGTCGAATATCGCGACATCGCCGAACCAGATGCCGGGCTCGACATAGGTCAGCGTGATCTGTTTGCCCGAGATCGACGTCGAACTCACGCGCACCGCGCCCGTGGCGCAGGCGCTCCACTCCTCGGGAGGATCGCCTCGGGCGCAAATCAGATCGCCGTTCTGGAATCGTTTGACGTAAGCGCATCGCAGGATGTCGTGCCGCAGTGAAGGCGATAGGGAACTGAACCAGCGACCGGAGTTGATCGCTGCACGTTCTTCGATAGTAAGGATTGGCTCGTCCATGGTCTGTCTTGTCGGTGACTGCAAGGTGGTCCGTCTGTCACGCAGGCGACCTCCCTCCAACTGCTCCAGTAACCCAGGCGGACATCGTGTCTAGCGCCTGGGACCGTTTTCATGCCTCTTCGTGCAACAGGCTCAGCCCGATGGCGCCACGCCGGCGCAGCCAGGGGCTGGGGCGGTAGCGCGGGTCGCCGTAGACCGTCTGCATGTTGAACAGTACTTCGAGCACGTTGGTCGGGCCCACATGGTTGCCCAGGGCCAGAGGACCCATAGGGTAGCCCAGGCCCAGCCTTACGGCGATTTCCAGGTCGGCCGGCGAACAAATCGCCTGCTGGCACATGTCGGCGGCGATGTTGACGATGGTGGCCACAACACGCTGTGTCACGAATCCGCCACTGTCGCGGATCACGCTCACCGCCTTGCCGTCGCGCGCGAACAGGGCATGCGCAGCGTCGCGCATGTCGGAACGTGTTGCGGGGTTGGTTGCCAGCACGCGGCGCCTGGTTGTCGCGTCGTCCATCAGCATGTCAATGCCGACCGTACGGGCAGGATCCAGTCGCTCGACGACCGCCACAGTGGTGACGTCAAAACCCAGCGGCGCCACCAGGGTCAGCGCCTGCGGTGACGGGTTCTGTCCGGTTTCAATTTGCGCGTTCAGATTCTTCAGCATTTGCAGCAGCTCGACGCGCCGCGCGGCGCGGGGCGACACCCAGACCGGTGGCATCTCATCGACCTGGGGTGGTGCCGGTTCGGTCGGAACCTGGGCCACGCCCTTGTCGTACCGGTAGAAGCCCTGACCGACTTTTTTGCCGACCATGCCACCGGCGAGCCGCTGCGCCGTGATCACGCTGGGGCGGTAGCGCGGCTCTTCGTAGTACTGACGGTAGACCGATTCCATGACCGGGTGCGAGACATCCAGCGCGGTCAGGTCCATCAGTTCGAAAGGACCGAGCTTGAATCCGACCTGGTCTCTCAGGATGCGGTCGATGGTGGCGAAATCGGCTATGTTTTCGCTGGCAACTCGCAAAGCCTCGGTGCCGTAGCCGCGACCCGCATGGTTGACGATGAACCCGGGCGTGTCGGCAGCTTGCACCGGTGTATGGCCCATCTGGCGCACAAATGCCGTCAGCCGAACGCAGACCGTGCTATCGGTGCGCAGTCCGGCGACCACCTCAACGACCTTCATCAGCGGTACCGGGTTGAAGAAGTGCAGGCCGGCGAACCGGTGTGGTGTTCGAAGGCGGGCGGCAATCGCGGTGATTGACAGCGAGGAAGTGTTGCTGGCCAATACGGCAGAATCCGCGACGATGGCTTCGAGCCCACTGAACAGCGCGGCCTTGGCGTCGAGATTTTCCACGATGGCCTCGACCACGAGATCGCACGGTGCCAGGGCTGCGAGCGACTCGGCGCATTCGAGTCGCGACTTGTAGAGCTGGTTCTGCGCGGAGTCCAGGCGGCCTTTTTCCAATAGCCGGTCCCACTGCGCGAATAACTCGGTGCGGGCTCGCTCGCTTGCGCCAGCCTGGGTGTCGAACAACATCACGCGGCTCCCCGCCTGGGCCGCCATTTGCGCGATGCCACGCCCCATGGCACCGGTACCGACAATCGCCGTGTTTAGAAACTGTGTTTGCATGGATAGATTATTGATCGAAACGTATGGTGCGCCGAACCCAGCACCGGCGTTGGCGGACCCGGTTCAAGCGTCCGGTCGACGCCATCGGTTGCTGCGATCTGGCGCGTATGCGCAACAGCCATGCGGGGATTGTTCCAGCCTGAGGCACAATCGTGTCGGTTCGCGCGCGCGCAGCTGATGGTGGGGGCCACGCTAAGGCGCTGCGGAATCTGCCGCGAAGCTGCTTTTTTTCAGGTGACTATCGACTTAGACCGATGCCAATTGCACACATCCTGTCGGCCCTTTCCAAGCGAACGCTGGCGACGCTGGTCTTATTGACGGCGCTGCAGAGTCAAGCGCTGACCCTGGGTCGGATCCAGGGCGCCGCCCTGATCGGCCGACCGCTGGCGGTCTCGATTGGCGTGCAATTCGATCCGGCGCAGAGCCTGACCAGCGCTTGCTTCGAAGCCGATGTGTTCCACGGCGACGCCAAACAGGACCCATCGCGTGTCAAAGTGCGGCTGGAGCCGGCGGCATCGGGTCAGGGCAACGTCCTGCGCGTGAATTCGGACACTCCGGTCAACGAGCCAATCGTCACCGTGTATCTGCGCGCCGGTTGTGCGCAGATGATCAGTCGCCGCTACGTGATGCTGGCTGACATTGTCAGCGAGCAGGCCGTCCCGGTGCCCCGTGTCGCTGCCGTGCCACTGGTTGAGCCTGTGTCGTCTTCGACTGCGCCGTCTGACGCGTCGACGGCAACAGGCCCGACCTCCGCGTCGGCGGGTTTGGGTTCTGGTGCTGCGTCGGCGGGCACCGCATCAGCTGGATCTGGCAAAGCGGTGGCACCACGCCAAAAGCGCGCAGCCGCGGCCGCCGCGCGGCCGCCGAAAGTGGTCGCGCCAAAGCCGGCGCGGGTGACCAAACCAGTTGCGGTCAAGCCTGCGGCCGCGTCGGCGCCCGCGCCGAGCCAGGCGACGGAAGAAAAGGCGCGTGCTGGCCGATCGGCTGGCCAGTCGCGCCTGCGGCTCGATCCGCTGGAATTGCTGTCCGAGCGTGTGGCGACACTGGAATCGGTCAGCGCCAATGTGCCGGCCGCGGCCGCTGCCCGGGAGGTGCGCGACGCGCAACGTCTGGACAGCCTGGAGAGCAGTGTCAAGACGCTGGTGGCATTGGCTGCGAAGAACGAAGCCAGCCTGGTGGATCTGCGTACCCGTCTGGAGCGGGCGCAGGCCGAGCGCTACAACAATCCGGTGGTCTACCTGTTGCTGGCCTTGCTACTCGCGAGCTTGCTGGCCATTGGCTACCTGCTGGCTCATTCCGGTCGGCGCGCTCGGCAGTCGCCCGCCGACAACTGGTGGGCCGCCTCGAGCGGACCACAAGCCGGTACGGCCCCAGTGGCGGTGCCCGTCATGGCACAGGAGCCCGAACGCGAACCGGATTCGGGTCTTTCAGCGATATCGGAGCCGTCGCCGCTATCCCGGTCGCTTGACCTGTCGAAAACCGATCGCACGGCAGACTCCGCGACCCAGCCGATGACGCAAAACATGGCGATTCGCCATGCGGGCGCGATGCCGGCCCAGGTCGACGTCAGCCTGGTCGAGATGAGCGAGTCGTCCTTTGATCGGCTGATGCAGTCGGGCTCGGCTCACAGCGCGGTGCGCAAGTCGCGTGATGACGAAACCCCGCCGGTCATCTCGCCAGCGTTCCCGATAGCCGCAGATGAGTTGGGCAAGCGGCGCAGACGCATCGATTCAGACGAACTGATCGATATCCGTCAACGTGCGGAGTTTTTTGTTTCGCTGGGTCAGACCGACCAGGCAGTCCAGGTTCTGGAGGCGCGCATTGCGCAGGATAGTGCTTCCTGTCCGCAGGCTTTCCTGGACCTGCTCGCATTGTTCCATTCGCTGGGTCTGAGGTCCGATTTCCTGCAAGTTCGGGACGATTTCACGCGTATCTTCAATGTGCAGGTGCCGGACTTTGCCGTGTTCGATGAAGAGGGTCGAGGCCTGGAAGACTACCCCGGTACGGTGGACCGCCTGATTGCTGTGTGGGAGCGCCCATCGGTGCTCGACGTGATCGAGCACCTGCTGTACCGCCAGGATGGCGATACCGCGCACCAACCGTTCGATCTGGCCGGTTTCCGGGATCTGTTGACCTTGTATTCAGTAGCGCAGGTCGTGCGCAATGGCGATTCATTGGAATCCGCATCCGCCCAGACCATGCCAGGATTTCCGGAACTCGATATCAACTTGTCCGAACTGATCAGTGAGCCGGCAGAGCCCGTCCGCGGCATGTCGCCATCAGCGGGCGACGGGTCTGCTACAGATCCGGCAATGCCGGCGGGCGCGAACAATCTGATCGATTTCGATCTGACCGAAATACCGCCGGACAAGAAGCCCGACGGCTCCTGAGCGCTGGGCCCAGGTGCCTTGTTGGGGCGTCATGGGCACTGGGCACTCACTTGGGTCTTGGTTCAAGTGGCTTGCGAGAGCCGCTGCGTAGAGTCCAACCGGTGCAAACCGGTCAAGCGGTCAGCGACGGACCTGCAAGGCGCCGGGGTTAACGATGTTGCTCGGCGTGCCCCGGATGAAATTGACGACGTTGTCGAATGCTTCGCTGAACATGCGCTCGTAGTTTTCCTGCTCGACATAGCCGATATGGGGTGTGCAGATGCAGTTCTCGATGCGTAGCAATGCATGGCCCTGCAGTATCGGTTCCGCTTCAAAGACATCGACCGCCGCCAGGCCGGGTTTGCCGCGGTTGAGCGCGGCGATGAGCGCGTCGGGTTCGATCAGCTCGGCCCTGGATGTATTGACCAGCAAGGCAGTGGGTTTCATGGCCGACAGGTCATCGAGTCGCACTATCGCCCGGGTTTCGTCGTTCAGTCGCACATGCAGACTCAGTACGTCGCTATTGGCGAACAGCGCATCCCGGGTTTCGGCCGTCGCAAAGCCGTCGAGCGCGGCCTGTTGCCGCGACGGCTCGCGACCCCAGATCAGTACGTGCATGCCAAATGCCTTGCCATAGCCGGCAACCAGCTTGCCGACCTTGCCGTAGCCCCAGATACCTAGCGTCTTGCCTGCCAACTGGCTTCCAATGCCGAAATTTGCTGGCATGGATGCGGCCTTGAGCCCGGATTGCTGCCATGCCCCATGCTTGAGGTTGCCGATGTACTGTGGCAATCTGCGCATGGCGGCCAGTATCAGGGCCCAGGTCAATTCGGCCGTAGCCAGCGGTGAGCCTGAGCCTTCGGCCACGGCAATGCCGCGTTCGGTGCAGGCCTGCACGTCCAGATGGCTGCCGACTCTGACCGGTCTGCACAATCAGTTTGAGTCGCGGCAGCTTGTCGATGATGGAGCGCGTCAGTTGCGTGCGTTCGCGAATCAGCACGACGATATCCGCGTCCTTGAGGCGGATGGACAGCTGGCCCATTCCCTTGACGGTGTTGGTGTAGACCTTGGCAGAGTAGCGCTTCGAGTTTGCTGGCGCGATGGCAGCTTGCGCACGGCGTCCTGATAGTCGTCCAGTATCACGATGTTCATGTTTGCATTGTGCCTTGACCCGATCGAGCCACCCACGACGGTTTTCGCCGATCGGCGTGCAGGTGCATGGCGCCCGAGGCCGTCGGCGTGGGCCGTTGCGGTTAGCATGCGTGCTACGTTCACGATTCCCGAGGAGACTCCCCATGTCCATTTCCATGTCGTCTGCCAGCGTACCGATCTGTGTCCGCATGCTGGGCAACCTGAGCCATTGCATGGACAAGGCCCAGGCTTTTGTCGACGCGCGCAAGTGTGAGTCCACGGCATTGACGCAATTCCGGCTTGGCGCCAGACATGTTGCCGTTCGCCCGGCAGGTGCTGATTGCCTGTGATGCGGCGAAAAACGGGATTGCCCGGCTGTCGGGTGAGGCCGCACCGAAATTCGACGATAACGAAACCAGCTTCGCAGAATTGAAGGAGCGCATCAGCAAGACGATTGACTACCTCAATGCGGTGCCGGCAGAAAAAATCAATGGCACCGAGGAGCGCGAGATCACCTTCCCGGTCGGGCGCGACGCAACGCGCACGCTCAATGGCGAGGCATACCTGAAGCACTGGATGCTGCCCAATATGTTCTTTCACGTGACCATGGCATACGCCATACTTGCGCAACAACGGTGTCGAACTCGGCAAGGCCGACTACCTGTTGGGCTCCGCCGCCTGATGCGCTCCGGCCATCGAGCCCGGTCGACCTCTGAACTGACCCGTGGCACGGGCCATGACCACTGCAGTAGCCGCGATTGACCGCAGGTTCGACGAGTCAGATGCTGGATGGGGCGGTAGTTGTCAGGCGCGTGCCAGCTGAGTCGCCTCGCGCTCGACCATGCGGTCGAGTTCGGCACAGACATCGGCCATGCGACCGCACATCACGATCCGACCGCTCGAAACGCGACGCTTGACCCGCCTCGACGATGCGTACCACGCGCAACATCGTGCGCGCTTGCGCGCCCGGTGTGCGCGGACAAGCTTGGCGATGACGGGGCCGCGCGTGCAAGACCGCGCTGCGCGGCAACGTGAGGGCGCTCGCGCTGCGGGGCTCAGCCGTGACGGCGGCTGCGAACACGGTTCAGTGGGGCGAAAGCAAATGGCGAAGTCGATCATGAGGTTCCTCGCGAATGCGGTCACATCAACATCGTGTTGCGGATCAGCCCCACGGCCAGGCCTTCGATCTCAAAGGGTTCTCCAGGCTCCACCACGATGGTCTGGTAGTCGGGGTTTTCGGGGTGTAGCTCGATCAGATGTTTGTTGCGTTTGAAGCGCTTGACCGTGACCTCATCGCCGAGTCTGGCGACGACGATCTGGCCGTTTTTCGCGTCCTTGGTGGCTTGCACGGCGAGCAGGTCGCCGTCCATGATGCCGGCGTCGCGCATCGACATGCCGCGCACCTTGAGCAGGTAGTCCGGGCGACGCTGAAACAGACTGTTCTCGACGTAGTAGGTCTGATCGACATGTTCTTGCGCCAGGATCGGCGAGCCAGCGGCCACTCGGCCGATCAGTGGCAACGCCAGCTGCGCGAGACTAGCCAGCGGCAGGGAGAACTGTTTGTTGCGTGACTCGTTGATGGAGCGCAAGGCGTCGCTGCGCAGCCGGATGCCGCGCGATGTGCCACTGACCAGTTCGATGACGCCCTTGCGTGCCAGGGCCTGCAGGTGTTCTTCGGCGGCATTGGCTGAACGAAAACCCAGCTCGGTCGCGATTTCGGCCCGGGTAGGGGGGGCACCGGTGCGTGCAATGGCGCTCTGGATCAGATCCAGAATCTGTTGCTGGCGCGCGGTAAGCTTGACTTGAAATTGCGGCATGTCCATGACGGTCACTCCTAGGTGGCCTTGCGGCCGGTTACTGGTTGCATAAACAGTAACTGTATTTTTAACCAGTTTTCAATGAAATGCAAGCCATGAATGTGTCTTTTCCCAAAAAGTTGGTGGTGCTGGGTACCGGCGGCACGATTGCCGGACTGGCCCGGGATACGCAAGACAACGTCGGCTACCAAGCGGCACAGGTCGGTGTCGAGCAACTGCTGGCCGCTTTGCCGCTGGCGCGGCGACCGCTTGCGACGCTGGTTAGCGAGCAGGTGGCACAGGTCGACAGCAAGGACATGGACCTGGAGATCTGGCAGCGGCTCGCCCAGCGCTGCGTGTTCTGGTTGTCCGACCCGCAAGTGATGGGTATCGTGGTCACGCACGGCACCGACACGATGGAGGAGACAGCATATTTTCTGCACAGCGTGCTGGCGCGCAGCGGGTGTTCCGACAAGCCCGTGGTGTTGACCGGGGCCATGCGGCCGGCCTCAGCGCTGACGCCTGACGGCCCGCAGAACATGCTCGACGCCTTGGTGGTGGCGGCTGACCCGCGTGCGCGTGGCGTGATGGTGGTTTTTTCCGGTGACATCCATGGGGCCGTCGACGTGCAGAAGGTTGATGCCTATCGGCGGGACGCCTTTCAATCCGGCGCCGCCGGTGTGCTTGGCTGGGTGCAGGAGGGTGTCGCTGTCTGGGTGCGCTTACCGGAGGTGGCATCCGGTGGCGAGCCGCAACTCGGCAGACGAGAGCCCTTGGGCCGCGCGCAGGATGCCGATTGGGCGGCGCTGTTGGCCGGGCCCTTGGTCTGGCCCCGCGTCGAGATCGTGCACAGCCATGCTGGCGCAACCAGCCTGTTGGTGGATGGCTTGCTGGCAGCCGCTCCGGCGTTGCGCGCGCAAGGGCTGGTCGTTGCAGGTACCGGAAACGGCAGCGTGCACCAGGCGCTCGAGGCCGCGCTATTGCGCGCACAGGCCAGCGGCGTTGCAGTGTGGCGCGCCAGCCGCTGCGGAACCGGTCATACGGTGGGCGAATTGGAAACGCCGTTGCCCGACTCGGCCGGCCTGTCGCCGGTCAAGGCACGGATCGCGTTGATGCTGCAATTACTGCAGCGCGGCGCGGACGATGGGTGCCGCGTCGAAACCGTTACGGGGCCGTAGTCAGGGCCTTGAAGACCAGGTCGCGGATATCTTCGACGGCTCCGGTGCCGCTGATGGTGCGGTAGAGGGGCGCGGCCTTCGGGTCCACCTTGGCCCAGTCCTGGTAATAGGACATCAGCGGACGCGTCTGGGCTCTGTAAACCTCCAGGCGCTTCTTGACGGTTTCCTCCTTGTCGTCATTGCGCTGGATCAGCGGCTCGCCGGTCAGATCGTCGACATTGGCAATCTTGGGCGGATTGTGCTTGACGTGATAAGTGCGTCCCGATGCCGGGTGCGAACGTCGCCCGCTCATGCGGTCGATGATGGCTTCGAACGGGACGTCCAATTCCAGTACGAAGTCGAGCTTCACGCCAGCAGTCTTGAGTGCATCGGCCTGCGGAATGGTGCGGGGAAAACCGTCGAACAAGAAACCGTTGGCGCAATCGCTCTGGGCAATGCGCTCCTGGACCAGCCCGATGATGATGTCATCGCTGACCAGCGCGCCGGCGTCCATGACCTTCTTGGCCGCCAGTCCCATCGGGGTACCTGCCTTGACGGCCGCGCGCAACATGTCACCTGTGGAAATTTGCGGTATGGCAAATTTGTCGCAGATGAAAGTCGCCTGTGTGCCTTTACCGGCGCCAGGTGCGCCCAGCAGAATGAGTCTCATGGGATGTCTCGCGTGATTGGATCGTGGGAATGTGGCAGGTCTACCTGACGGTCACCTTGCCACAGGTTCGCTGGCGCAAGAATAGCATGGGCTCGATGTCCCTCATTCGCCGAAATGCTGCCTGACCCGTTCCAGATCCTGGGGTGTGTCGACACCTGCACCGGGGTCGGTATCGGTGACATGAACGGCGATGCGATGGCCGTGCCAGAGCGCGCGCAATTGCTCGAGCGCCTCGGTCCGCTCCAATGGCGCCGGCGCCAAACGCGGGAACTTGCGCAGAAAGCCGGCACGATAAGCGTAGATGCCGATGTGGCGCAGGGGAGCGGCCTGATGCAGCAAGGTGGACTCACCGCAGGGAGACGGTGACCACCACAGGGTGTCGCCATGGTCGCGCGCCAGCGGGATCGGCGCGCGGCTGAAATACAGCGCGTAGCGCCGTGCGTCCAGCACCACCTTGACCACGTTCGGGCTGTGGAACTCCTCGATCGAGCCAATGGGATGCGCTGCCGTACTCATGTCGGCATCGGCGCGTTCGCGCAGCAAGCCTGCGACGGCATCCACCAGACATGGGTCGATCAGGGGTTCGTCACCTTGCACATTGACCACGATGTGCGAATCGTCCAGATTCAGCAGGTCACAGGCTTCGGCCAATCGGTCGCTGCCCGACGGGTGGTCGGTCCGGGTCAATACGGCTTCGATGCCATGGGCGGCGCAGGCATCGGTGATGGAGCGGTCGTCGGCGGCCACCACGACACGGGTCGTGCTGGTGCCCGGAACGGGGCTTACACGTTGTGCGACCCTGACCACCATCGGCACTCCGGCGATCAACGCCAGTGGCTTGTTGGGCAACCGGGTGGAAGCCAGTCGGGCCGGAATCAGGACGGTGAACGCCATGGTGCCGGGCCGATCAGAGCGAGGCCTGGATGCGGCGTTGGCTCACAATCCAAGTTCTTCATCACTGAGCGTGCGGGCCTCGTTTTCCAGCAATACCGGAATCCCGTCGCGGACCGGATAGGCCAGGCGCGCACTGCGCGACACCAGTTCCTGGCGCTCGCGGTGGTATTCCAGCGCACCCTTGGTGACGGGGCAGACCAACAATTCAAGTAGGCGTGTTTCCATTTGCCTATGATAACTTTGCGCCCCATGCGGCTGGGCCGTGTCGAAGCAGCAGCAGCACCAGCGCGCGCCAGAACTCCGGCTCGAGCGACACCACCAGGGGTACCGCCCATGCGTCCGGACGGTGGCGCCATAGCTTCACCGCGTCCTTTTCGGTGCACAGGAGCAGGTGATTTTCCGGTACTGGGCAGGACGTTTCATTGAGCGGCGCATGGTCTGGCAGGGCCAGTGCAGTATCCAGCGCAAGGCCGCGTGCGCGCAGCATGGCGAAGAAGGCCTGCGGGCGCGCGATAGCTGCCACGGCAGTGATTGGCCGCCCGGTTGTTGAGGCCGTGAGGGTGTCGAGTGCCAGCGTCGTGCCATCGGCGCGCACGGCATGGTCGGCCAAAGCGCGTTCCATGATGCAGGCCGACCCGACGGGCAAACGGCCGCTGCGCACCACTAAGTCGGTGTTGCGCGGCCAGGGCTCACGCAGTGGGCCAGCGGGCAGCAACCAGCCGTTGCCCGTGCCCCTCTCGTCAAAAACACAGATTTCGATGTCACGGTACAGCCCAAGGTGTTGCAGGCCGTCGTCGCACACCAGTACGTCCACCTGTGGCTGTGCCGACAGCAGCCTGCGTGCCGTGTCAGCGCGCTGCGCCCCGACCTGCACCGGAGCCCCGGTACGACGGTGGATCAACAGGGGTTCGTCTCCGACATCGGTTGCATCGGAATCCGACGTCACGGCCAGCGCGTCATGTCGAGTCCTGCCAAAACCGCGCGTAACAACCCCTGGGTTCAGGCCCATGGCCTGCAACTGTTGCACCAGTGCAATCACCAGTGGCGTCTTGCCGCCACCACCGGCCACTACGTTGCCGACCACGATCACCGGAACCGGCATTCTGTGAGCGGACAACACGCCGTTGCGGTAAAGGCTGGCGCGCAGCCACCACAAGGCGCGGTAGATCAGTGAAAGCGGCCACAGGGTGCAGGCCAGCATGCCGCGCCGCTGCCAGGCGCGAAGCAGGATCCGCTGCATCGCCGCGCTGGCCATGGTCTTATCGCGTCGCGGCTTTGGCCGAGGGTTGGGTGGCGAAGGTGATCTGCGCCAGACCGGCGCGCCGTGCTGCCTCCATCACGGTAATCACCGCCTGGTGCTTGGCGCTGGCGTCGGCATTGATCACCACCACCGTATCCTTGCCGGCCTTGGCGGCACCCAGCAAGGCACTGGCCAGTGCGTCGGGGCTGCGTCCGGCCAGTGGTGTGGCGTTGACGGCAGTAGGCTCCATCGCTGCTGACGCTGACCGTCAACTCCTTGGGATAATCACGCTGGGTCTCGGTATCGGCCACCGGTAGCTGGAGCTGAATCTCGGTGAACTTGCTGTAAGTGGTGGTCAGCATCAGGAAGATCAGCACCACCAGCAAGATGTCGATGAACGGAATCAGATTGATTTCCGGCTCATCGCGGGACCCGGCACGAAAGTTCATGGTCCCTTGCGCAAACCGTTGAGGTGGCGCGCCAGCCGGTCAGCCGACAACTCCAGCGTCAGCAGGTAGGCGTCGACGGTGGCCCTGAAATAGCGCCAGAAGATGAGCGCCGGTATGGCGATGATCAAACCGAACGCGGTGTTGTACAGCGCGATCGAGATGCCGTGGGCCAGCTGCGCCGGGTTGCCGGCCGGGGATCCGGTGCTCGGTCCCTGCGACCCGAAGATCTCGATCATGCCCACCACCGTGCCAAACAGCCCCATCAGCGGTGCTGCGGAGGCGATCGTGGCCAAGGCGCTGAGATAGCGTTCCAGCCGGTGTGCGACCATGCGACCCGAACCCTCCATGGTGGCGCGCAACTCGGCTTCGGTCAGCCGTGGATTGGCGTTGATGGCCTTGAATCCGCTGGCAAGGACCTCCCCCAGCGCAGAGTTGCGTTCGAGTTGCAGCACCATCTCGTTCGGCGGAACACCGTTGCGCGAGACGGTGAGTACCTCTTCGAGCAAGCGGGGTGGCGCCACCTTGGCGGTCTTGAGACTGATGAAGCGCTCGATGACCAGGGCCAAAGCCAGAATGGAACATGCGATCAGAGGCCAGATGGGCCAGCCTGCGGCTTGTATGATGGAAAACAAGAATGAACCCCACGCGGAAGGAATGCCGGTCGATTATGGCGCACCCGCAAGCATGGCCTGCAGCGCGTGGACAGCGCCGGACTCGGGCATGCCGCCCGGATCGCCCACAGTTCCTGTGGATAACTTTGTGCAAAAGCCGGTTGACAACCCGCTTGAGCCCGCATTCATGCGGTGTCGGTTTGAACTGATGAGAAATAGGGCAGTGAAAAATTCAATTGAATCAACAGCTTGTAGCGCAAATGCAAGGGATGCAGGGGGTCTGGATGGCGCCGACTCACGATCCGGCGGGTTGTGGAATAGTTTGAAAACGACAGCGCGGGTCGCGCCGGTCATGCAGGTCGTGCCTTTCTGTAAGGCGCGGCGCTCGACGCGGTTGGATCGTTCGCTTGGCGCACTCGCTGGGGTTCCATGAAAGACACGACAGCCGCCACGCGGGTATGGGCGGTGGCCGACCTGTGCCAGGCCGTGGCCGATGCGCTTGACGCGCGCTTCAATCCGGTAACGGTGCGTGGCGAAATCTCCGGTTTCTCGCGTGCCGCCAGCGGGCATTGTTATTTCACGCTCAAGGACGTGTCCGGACAGATCCGGTGTGCCATGTTCAAGCGGGCGGCCGGTTTGTTGAATTTTGCGCTGCGCGATGGCGACCTGGTCGAGGTGCGCGGCCGGCTTGGTGTCTATGCGCAGCGTGGCGATCTGCAACTGGTGGTCGAGTCCATGCGCCAGGCCGGCGCAGGCGCCTTGTTTGAGGAATTTCTCCGACTCAAGGCCAAGTTGCAGGAAGAGGGCCTGTTCGATGCCGGCCGCAAGCGCACATTGCCGCTGATGCCGCGCACGATCGGCCTGGTCACGTCGCGCGGTGCCGCGGCGCTGCACGACGTTGTGACCGCTTTGCGCCGCCGCGTGCCGCATATTGCGCTGGTGCTGGCGCCGGCGCCGGTGCAAGGTGCCGGCGCTCCGGCACTGTTGGTTCAGGCGCTGGAGAGTCTGTACGCGATGGCGCCGGGATACGAATCGGGCGATGCGCGATCGGGCGCATCGGATTCGCCTTTGGTGGCGCCCGAAGTCATCTTGCTGGTACGCGGCGGCGGGTCCATCGAGGATTTGTGTGCCTTCAATGACGAGGCCCTGGCGCGCGCGATCGCACGCAGTCCGGTACCGGTTGTCTGCGGTGTGGGCCATGAGACTGACTTCACGATCGCCGATTTTGTTGCCGATCTGCGTGCTCCAACGCCGACAGCGGCGGCGGAACTGGTGGCAACAGCGCGCGAGGTCTGGCTCGATGTCTTGGTACGCGTGCAGGAGCGACTACAGGAATCGGTCACCGGGCGGTTGGACCGGGAAGCGCAGCGTGTGGATGCGGCGGCCGCCCGTATGGGCCGCCCGTCCGCTCTGGCCACGGTGCAGCGTGTGGCGCTGGTGGCGGTCGGCCGGCGCCAGCGCCTGGCCACGCGTGCAGCCCTGGTGCGCCAGCAGCAGGAATTGATGCAACTGCAGACGCGCCTGGCTACGGGTCGCCAGCGCTGCGTCGAGCGCCTGCTGGAGCGGCTCGAGCGCAGCCGGCTGCGGCTTGGCCTGCTGGATCCGGCGCTGGTACTGCAGCGCGGCTATGCCTGGATTACGGACGCACAAGGGCATACCGTGACACGCGCAGACCAGGTCCATACGGGGCAGACGCTGCTTGCCACACTGGCCCATGGCGCGATCGATATACGCGTGGGTGAGTCGGAATAGACAAAGTTCCTACAATTGCTTTTTTGCGCAATCAACTCAAGAGGACACCATGGAACACACCCTGCCAGCCTTGCCCTACGCCATCGACGCTTTGGCGCCGCACTATTCGCGTGAAACCCTCGAGTTCCACCATGGCAAGCACCATAACGCCTATGTCGTGAACCTGAACAACCTGCAAAAGGGCACCGAGTTCGAGAGCCATGGAACTCGACGATATCGTCAAGAAGTCCAGCGGCGGCATCTACAACAATTCCGCGCAGATCTGGAACCACACGTTCTTCTGGAACTGCATGAAGCCCGCTGGCGGTGGCGAGCCAGGCGGCGCGCTGGCAACGGCGATCAATGCGAAATGGGGCAGCTATGCCGCGTTCAAGGAAGCCTTCGTCAAGTCGGCCGTCGGCAATTTTGGTTCCGGCTGGACCTGGCTGGTGAAGAAGCCGGACGGTTCGGTGGACATCGTCAACATGGGTGCCGCCGGCACGCCGTTGACCACTGCCGACAAGGCGTTGCTGACCGTGGACGTCTGGGAACACGCGTACTACATCGATTACCGCAACGCCCGTCCGAAGTTCGTCGAGACCTTCCTCGACAAGCTGGTGAACTGGGAATTCGCACAGGCCAACTTCGCCTGAGCGGGCGTATCTCCATGACAGCAAGGCCGGCGCTCAGCCGGCCTTTTTTCCTGGTGCGCCGAGAATGCCGGGTGCAGCGGCCCGATCACCTGTGCAGATTCAGCGCGACGCGTCGAAAGGTTTGCCGGTGAGTTTGAATCCGGCCTTGATCGAACGCTTGGCGAACCAGCCCTGATTCATTTCCAGCACATAGCGCACGGCCTTGGCCGAGCAATGTGAATCGGTTGTCTGCGGCTTCATGTCGACCAGATTGACGATCGTGCCGTCATCGGCCACGAACGCCGCGGTCAGCGGCAGCAGCGTGTTTTTCATCCAGAAACACTGTTGGGCCGGTTGCTCGAATACGAACAACATGCCTTCGTGTTGCGGCATTTCCGCACGGAACATCAGACCGATCTGCCGCTGTTCCGGTGTCAAGGCCACCTGGGCGTCGATGCGGTGCATGCCGGCACCGAGTGCGACACGGGGTAGATCGCGTTGTGGTTGATCCTGGGCTGCGGCCCAAGCTGTGGTCAGGGTGAGCAGCCAGATTGAAAGCAGGCGGGAGAACTTCATGGCCGGATTGTGGCTTACAAATGCGAAATGCCCGCGTTGCGGGCATTTCGGGCGCAACGGGCACCAGGTGCCCGTTCAGGCCTTCATCAGGCCTTCTTCTTCTGCGTCTTTCTTGGCAGCTGCTTTCTTGGCAGGCTTCTTCGCGGCATCAGCTTTGACTTCAGCCTTGGCGGCAGGAGCAGCAGCGGCGGCAGGAGCAGCAGCAGCGGCAGGAGCAGCAGCAGCGGCAGGAGCAGCAGCAGCGGCAGGAGCAGCAGCAGCGGCAGCTGCGGCTTCTTGGCTTCTTCCTTCGTTGGAGCTGGGGTAGCGGCAAATGCACCGGCAGCGAACAGGCCGGCGATCAGGGTGGCGAGAACTTTGTTCATGTGAAACTTCCTAGGTAGTGGGATGCGTTGTTTTCTTCCCATGCGGGAAGCCCTCCTGTAACGGAGGCACCCTGTTGGCGGTTGACAGCTTCGTGAAAATATTTGGGGCTAGAATTCCTGCGATTCCAGGCGGCCGGTGCCCAGCGTGCCAAAGTCGTCCCCTGTGCGGCGTCTGCCGCCCCGTTTAACCGAGACCCATATCCATGTACCAGCACATCAAGGTTCCCGCCTCCGGCCGAAAATCACCGTCAACGCCGACATGTCCCTGAACGTGCCGGACCAGCCGATCATTCCCTTCATCGAAGGCGACGGCACCGGGCATGGACATCACGCCGGTGATGCTCAAGGTGGTCGACGCAGCCGTTGCCAAGGCCTATGGCGGCAAGAAGAAGATCCACTGGATGGAGGTGTATGCCGGTGAGAAGTCGACCAAGATCTACGGCCCGGACGTCTGGCTGCCGGAAGAGACCCTGGAGGCCGTGAAGGACTACGTGGTGTCGATCAAGGGCCCGCTGACGACGCCGGTTGGTGGTGGCATCCGTTCGCTCAACGTGGCGTTGCGCCAGGAACTCGACCTGTATGTCTGCCTGCGCCCGATCCAGTATTTCGAGGGTGTGCCGTCACCGGTCAAAGAGCCGCACAAGACCAATATGGTGATCTTCCGCGAGAACTCGGAAGACATCTACGCCGGCATCGAGTTCGAGGCGGAGTCCGACAAGGCCAAGAAGCTGATCAAGTTCCTGCAGGACGAAATGGGCGTCAAGAAGATCCGTTTCCCCAACACCTCGGGTATCGGCATCAAGCCGGTGTCGCGCGAAGGTACCGAGCGCCTGGTGCGCAAGGCGATCCAGTACGCCATCGACAACGACAAGCCCAGCGTGACCATCGTGCACAAGGGCAACATCATGAAGTACACCGAAGGTGGCTTCCGTGACTGGGCCTATGCGCTGGCGCAGAAGGAGTTCGGCGCCGAACTGATCGACGGCGGCCCGTGGTGCAAGTTCAAGAACCCGAAGACCGGCAAGGAGATCATCGTCAAGGACAGCATCGCCGATGCCTTCCTGCAGCAGATCCTGCTGCGCCCGGCCGAATACAGCGTGATCGCCACGCTGAACCTGAACGGCGACTATGTGTCGGACGCGCTGGCCGCGCAGGTCGGTGGCATCGGCATTGCCCCGGGCGCCAATCTGAGCGACACCATCGCCATGTTCGAGGCCACCCATGGCACGGCGCCGAAGTACGCCGGCAAGGACTATGTGAATCCGGGCTCCGAGATCCTGTCGGCGGAGATGATGTTGCGCCACATGGGCTGGACCGAGGCGGCCGATCTGATCATCAGTTCGATGGAAAAATCGATCGACAGCAAGAAAGTCACCTATGACTTTGCGCGTCTGATGGACGGCGCGACCCAGGTCAGTTGCTCGGGCTTTGGACAGGTGATGATCGACAACATGTAGATTCGGGCTCTGCTCGCTGCCTTGGCGCAGCGAGTGACCAGTCCATCAAAACCGCCCGGGTCGACAGGCTTTCGGGCGGTTTTTTCATGCAAGCCTTGAAATGGCCAGAACCGTCGCCAATTCCACTGTGTCCGACGTTGCTGTCGCGCGCGTCGATAGAATCATTCGATGGCAACCAAAGCTACCAGTCAAACCTCCCACTGCTCCGATTCAGTCTCCACAGGCCAGACGATGGCGGCGCCGTGGTTGTCGAGCGGCAGACGCAGAAGGTCAAGCCGCCGCAGATGTACCAGGTGGTGCATGCTCAATGACGACTACACGCCGATGGAGTTCGTCGTGGTCGTGATCCAGGAGTTCTTCAGCAAGGATCTGGAGGCGGCCACGCAGATCATGCTGAAGATTCATCTGGAAGGCCGTGGCGTGTGTGGTGTCTATTCGAAGGACGTGGCGGCAACCAAGGTCGATCAGGTGCTGGACGCGGCGCACAAGGCCGGGCATCCGCTGCAATGTGTCAGTGAGCCGGTTGATTGAAAGAGTCGGTGTGTAAGTTATTGGCTGTGATCGGGTCGGGCATTCAAATCGGTTTAAAGTAAAGCATCAACGCAAGGCAAAAGGAAAACACATGATTGCCCAGGAACTGGAAGTTAGCCTGCATATGGCGTTTGTCGAGGCGCGCCAGCAGCGCCACGAATTCATCACGGTGGAGCATCTGTTGCTGGCGTTGCTGGACAACCCGAGCGCGGCAGAAGTATTGCGAGCCTGCTCCGCCAACATCGACGATCTGCGCAAGTCCTTGTCGACTTTCATCAAGGACAACACGCCGCAGGTCGCGGGCTCCGACGATGTCGACACGCAGCCGACGCTGGGTTTTCAGCGCGTGATCCAGCGTGCCATCATGCATGTGCAGTCCACCGGCAGCGGCAAGAAGGAGGTCACCGGTGCCAATGTGCTGGTCGCCATCTTTGGCGAGAAGGATTCGCATGCGGTCTACTACCTGCACCAGCAGGGCGTGACGCGTCTGGACGTGGTCAATTTCATCGCGCACGGCATCAAGAAGACCGATCCGCCCGAGCCGACCAAGTCCGGCGAAGGGCCGGCGGAGACCGAGGAGGGCGGCGAGAAAGCCGAAAAGCAGTCGCCGCTGGAGCAGTACACGCAGAACCTGAACCAGCTGGCCAAGGACGGCAAGATCGATCCGCTGATCGGCCGCGAGTACGAGGTCGAGCGCGTGATCCAGATTCTGTGCCGCAGGCGCAAGAACAATCCCTTGCTGGTGGGTGAGGCGGGTGTCGGCAAGACGGCCATTGCCGAGGGCCTGGCCTGGCGCATCACGCAAAAGGATGTGCCCGAGATCCTGGCCGACTCGGTGGTGTATTCGCTGGACATGGGGGCCTTGCTGGCCGGGACCAAGTACCGCGGTGATTTCGAGCAGCGCCTCAAGGGCGTGCTCAAGTCGCTCAAGGACAAGCCCAATGGCATCCTGTTCATCGACGAGATCCACACGCTGATCGGCGCCGGTGCCGCCTCGGGCGGTACGCTGGATGCGTCCAACCTGCTCAAGCCGGGCCTGAGCTCGGGGGCGCTCAAGTGCATCGGCGCGACCACGTTCACCGAGTACCGCGGCATCTTCGAGAAGGACGCGGCCCTGTCGCGTCGTTTCCAGAAAGTCGATGTGGTCGAGCCGACGGTCGAGCAGACGGTGGAGATCCTCAAGGGCCTGAAGTCGCGCTTCGAGGAGCACCACAACGTCAAGTACGCGGTGGCAGCGTTGCAGGCGGCGGCCGAACTCAGCGCCAAGTACATCAACGACCGGCATCTGCCCGACAAGGCGATCGACGTGATCGACGAGGCCGGCGCCGCACAGCGCATCCTGCCGGTGTCCAAGCGCAAGAAGACGATCACCAAGAGCCGAGGTCGAGGACATCGTCGCCAAGATCGCGCGCATTCCGCCGGCCAATGTGTCCAATGACGACCGCGGCAAGCTCAAGACGCTCGAGCGCGATCTCAAGAGCGTCGTGTTCGGCCAGGACAAGGCGCTCGACGTGCTGGCGTCGGCCGTCAAGATGGCGCGTTCCGGCCTGGGGCGTGGCGACAAGCCGATCGGCTCGTTCCTGTTCAGCGGCCCGACCGGCGTCGGCAAGACCGAGGCGGCCAAGCAGCTGGCCTACATCATGGGCATCGACCTGATTCGCTTCGACATGAGCGAATACATGGAGCGCCATGCGGTGAGCCGGCTGATCGGTGCGCCTCCCGGATATGTCGGTTTCGACCAGGGCGGCCTGCTGACCGAAGCGGTTACCAAGAAGCCGCATTGCGTGCTGCTGCTCGACGAGATCGAGAAGGCGCACCCGGACATCTTCAACGTGTTGCTGCAGGTGATGGACCACGGCACCCTGACCGACAACAACGGGCGCAAGGCCGACTTCCGCAATGTCATCATCGTCATGACGACCAATGCGGGTGCAGAGGCCTTGAACAAGACCGTGATGGGCTTCACCAACAAGCACGATGTCGGCGACGAACTGGCCGACATCAAGCGCCTGTTCACGCCCGAGTTCCGCAACCGGCTCGATGCCACGGTCAGCTTCAAGGCGCTGGACGAAAACGTCATCCTGCGCGTGGTCGACAAGTTCCTGCTGCAACTCGAAACCCAGCTGGCCGAGAAGAAGGTCGACGTCACCTTCACCGACAAGCTGCGCAAGCACCTGGCGAAGAAGGGATTCGATCCGGCTGATGGGCGCGCGCCCGATGCAGCGGCTGATTCAGGACACGATTCGCCGCGCGCTGGCCGACGAGTTGCTGTTTGGTCGCCTGACCGAGGGCGGACGCCTGACCGTCGACCTGGACGACAAGGACGAGGTCGTTGCTCGACATCGCCCCGTTGCCCAAGAAAGAGGGCAAGGCCAAGCCGGAAGAGGCGGCGGTCGGTTGAGTCAGGGCTGAAACGCTGGCGGATCGCTTCGATCCGCTGGCGATTCAAGCCCAGGTCGGACTTGCCGAGCCGGCTGGCCGAGCGCAGCTCGATGACCTGCGTTGCGGGGTCTGCCAGAACTCGACATCGTCGACAAACCCGAGCCATGGGGTGCGGAACTGCGCATAGAGGTAGTCGGGTTTGTCCAACACGACGGTGGCGCCCTTCATTTGCCGGATTGCAGTGCGCAAGTTGGTTCATGGCGGCCGTCGCGTCGCCGGTATAAGACAAAGGTGCAATCCGCGCGTAGTCCTGCTGCGGATGACCGCTATGCAGGTCGGCCTGACTGGAGACGCTGTTGGGCGTTGTGGCCGGCGGTGCCAGTTTGCCGTCGCGAACGCCGAGATCGGACGGGGCGGCGCCGGCCAACAGACCCATCTGGCCGGCACCGATGGCGGCGAGTGACACCAGCACGGCTGCGATCAGCAACCATTTCACAAATTCCATGTTTGTTCCCATGCGGTCGCGCCGCGCCTGGTCGCCAGTCCTGATATGCAGACCGGTGTTGTGCCGGCCCGCTCAGGCGGCCTAAAGAACCAGGTCACGCGGGTGCGGTCAGCCTATTTGAATCCGACCCGGTCGAGCATCTGCTGAACCTTGACCTGGTTCATGCCGATCTGGCTGATCGGCGTATTGTCGCTCTTGAAGCTGCCGCCGGTCATCGCCTTGAGGGCCGGGTTGTCGATGCTGATGCCCTTGGCGGCTCGGCCATTCGTTGTTGCCGTTGGCGAAATGGTTCTGCGCACGCCGGACTGGCCAGGTATTCCAGGAACTTGATGGCGTTGGCCGGGTTCTTGGCATTGCGCGCGACTGCGCCGCCGGCGATATTCACGTGCGTGCCCCAGCTCGACTGGTTCGGGAATACGACGCCGACCCGGTCCATGATGGCTTTGTTCTCCGGCGTGTCCGACCGCATGATGCGCGCCAGGTAGTAGGAGTTGGTCACCGCGATGGCGCATTCGCCTGAGGCTACACCCTTGATCTGGTCGGTGTCGCCGCCTTTGGGCGAGCGAGCGAAGTTGGCAACCACGCCGCGCAGCCATTGTTCGGCCTTTTGATCGCCCAGTTGCTCGGTCACCGCGCCAAACAGCGACAGGTTGTAGGGGTGCGAGCCGGAGCGGATGCACAGCCTGCCCTTGTTTTGCGGATCGGCCAGTTTTTCGTAGCTGTCGACCTCTTGCGGCTTGACGCGAGCCTTGTCGTAGACGATGACCCGGGCGCGGGTGGAGAAGCCGAACCACGCGATCTGGCCCTTGGCGTCGGGCTTGCTGCGCAGAGTGCGCGGGAATCGCCGCTTCGAGGACGGCTCGAGCGAATGCCCTGGAACAGGCCATCGGTCTCGCCGCGCCACAAGCGGGCCGCGTCGACCAGCAGGATCACGTCGGCAGCGGAGGCGGTGCCCTCGGCTTTGAGACGGGCGAGAATACCGGCATCGTCGGCGTCGACGCGGTTGATCTTGATGCCGGTGGCCTTGGTGAAGTCGGAGTACAGCGCTTCGTCGGTCGGATAGTGCCGTGCCGAATAGATGTTGAGTTCGGATGTCTGGGCCTGACTGATGGAAATACCCAGCATCAGCGCGCTGGCGACGAGCAATGGTTTGATGGACATGTTGAGTTACTCGATAGTAGACAAAAAAGGGATACGCAGGTCACGATGATAAAGCAAATGCGAATCATTATCAATAACATTGTCACGTTGCCAATAGTGGCGATAGTTGGCGCAATCGTAGAGTTTCCTGATGCGCACGCGTAGTCGGCCCGCCACGGGTTCGGGGCTGGTTTCATGCCCAAGTCGCGCGCGCCTGAGTGCCTTGTTTTCGGTCAGCGTGGCGCTGATTCTGGTGGGCTGTGCGTCGGCGCCGCCGCCTGCGCCTGAGCCGCCAGCGCCACCGCCAGTGGCCGGGGTGGCGCCGCCCAAACCGGCGCCGCGAATCGGGCTGGCGCTCGGTGGCGGTGCCGCCAGGGGTTTTGCCCATGTCGGAGTGATCCAGGTGCTGGAGGAGGCCGGTATCCGACCCTCGTTCGTGATCGGCACATCGGCCGGCAGCCTGGTGGCTGCGATATATGCCAGCGGGCGCAATGGCGCGCAACTCCAGCAGATAGCCGAAGACATGGAGGAGGCCAGCCTGACCGACTGGACCTTGCCCTTGTTTCGGCGCGGCGTGCTGCGCGGCGATGCGATCGCCCGTTACGTGAATCAGCAGGTCGGCATGCGCCCGATCGAGGCCATGGTGATCCCGCTGGGCATTGTGGCCACCGATCTGCACAGTGGCGACAGCATCGTGTTCCGCCGCGGCGATACCGGGTTGGCAGTGCGTGCTTCGAGTGCCATTCCGGCCTTGTTCCAGCCGGTACGCATCGCCGGTCGGGACTATGTCGACGGTGGTCTGGTGGCACCTGTGCCGGTACGTTTTGCGCGCGACATGGGCGCCGATTTTGTCATCGCAGTGGACATCTCCAGTGCGCCCGAAAGCAGTGGGGCGGACGGCATGCTGCAGGTTCTGATGCAAACCTTTTCCATCATGGGCAAGAGCATCAATGCACTGGAGTTGCGTGGCGCAGACATCGTGGTGCGACCGGTGCTGAGCGACGTGGGCAGTACCGATTTCGCCGCGCGCAAGCGCTCCATTGACGCGGGACGGGCAGCCATGCTCGCGGCCTGGCCCGCGCTCAAGACGCAACTGGCCCGATTGGCGCGTTGACGACTCGGCATTGCGCGACGCTGACGACGCATCAAACCCCGACAGTCGGTATTCCGTCGAACGCGCCTGACAGGCGCAGAACTATAATTTCGCTTCGCTCCACGCGCGGGCACGACGGCACCTCAAACCCTATTAGGCCTGGTGAGACGATTCGATTGGAGAGCACGATGGAGCGAGACCGCAAAGACACCCGAATCCTGATCTACAGCCACGACACCTTCGGGCTGGGGCATCTGCGTCGCTGCCGGACCATTGCACATGCATTGGTCGATCGTTTCAAACACCTGTCGGTGCTGATCCTGTCGGGCTCGCCCATCATCGGTAGTTTCGACTTCCGCTCGCGCGTCGATTTCGTGCGCGTGCCCGGTGTCGTGAAACTGCGCAATGGCGAGTACACCCCGCTGAATCTGCATATCGATGTGGACCAGATGCTCGAAATGCGGGCGTCCATCATCAAGCACACGGCCGAGATGTTCGATCCCGACATCTTCATCGTCGACAAGGAGCCGCTGGGCCTGCGCGGCGAAGTGCTGGAAACGCTCAAGATGCTCAAGCAGCGCGGCACGCGGCTGGTGATGGGGCTGCGCGATGTCATGGACGAGCCCAAGCTGCTGGTGCCCGAGTGGCAGCGCAAGAAGGTTCTGCCGGCGCTGCGCGACCTGTACGACGAAATCTGGATCTATGGTCTGCCGCAGATCTGCGAGCCCCTCGATGGCATCGCCTTGCCGGCCAGTGTGCGCAAGAAGATCACCTATACCGGCTACCTGGCACGCGAGGTGTCCACCGCCGGGGCGCCGCCGCGACTGCCCGAAATCACCAAGAAACCCTACATCCTGGTCACCACCGGCGGAGGTGGCGACGGCGAGGAACTGATCGACTGGGTGCTGCGTGCCTACGAGCACGATTCCATGCTGCCATACCCGGCCTTGCTGGTGCTGGGGCCGTTCATGCAGCCCGAGCGTCAGACCGAGTTCATGAATCGCGCCGCCAAGCTCAAGCGCGTCGATGCCATCACCTTCCACAGCAATCTCGAGGCGCTGGTGGCCGGTGCCAGTGGCGTCGTGGCGATGGGCGGCTACAACACCTTCTGCGAGGTCTTGTCGCTGGACAAGCGCGCGCTGATCATTCCGCGCACCAAGCCCCGGCTGGAGCAGTTCATCCGGGCCTCGAGCGCCGCCAATCTCGGTCTGGTCAGCATGTTGCTCGAAGACGGCGCGCGTGATCCGCAGGTGATGGCCGACGCTTTGCGCGCGTTGCCGCGCCAGCCGTTGCCGTCGAGTGTCGTGGTGCCGGGTCTGCTGGAGGGCCTGCCCAACGTCGCCAAACTGGTGGCGCCGTGGATCCAGAAGGCCGGAAGACGAAGAGCAATCCCAGGTGGCACGTATTGGCTGATGGGACGGTGGCTGAGAGCGCGGTGGCGGAGGGCGCTGGGCGCACCGCCTTTGTTCTCAAGGGCTATCCGCGCCTGTCCGAGACCTTCATCGCGCAGGAAATCGCGGCCCTCGAACGCCGGGGCCTGCGCATCCTGATCGCATCGCTGCGCCATCCGACCGACAAGCAGGTCCATCCCGATCCACGCCGAGATCAAGGCGCAGGTGGTCTACCTGCCGGAATACCTGTATCAGGAGCCGATGCGGGTGCTGCGTGCCTGGTGGCAGGCGCGCCAAATGCCGGGTTACGCTCAGGCGCGGGCCCAGTGGTTGCGCGACCTGGTGGCGCGACCGCAGTGCCAACCGCGGTCGGCGATTTGGCCAGGCGCTGGTGCTGGCGGCCGAGTTGCCGCACGATGTGGTGCGCCTGCACGCGCATTTCCTGCACACACCGGCGTCGGTCACGCGCTATGCGGCCATCATGCGGGGCTTGCCCTGGTCGGGTTCGGCCCATGCCAAGGACATCTGGACCTCGCCGCAATGGGAGTTGCGCGAAAAACTGGCATCGTGCGACTGGCTGGTGACCTGTACCGCGACCAACCGCGACTATCTGGCGAGTCTGGCGCCGGCCGAACGCGTCGAACTGGTCTACCACGGGCTCGATCTGCAGCGCTTTGTGCAGCAACCGAGCGCGCGCCAGCCGCGCGATGGCAGCGCAGTCGACGACCCGGTCGTGTTGATGTCGGTCGGACGGTTGGTCGAGAAAAAGGGTACGGACATCCTGCTCGCAGGCCCTTGCACTGCTGCCTGCTGACTTGCATTGGCGCCTGGTGCATGTCGGTGGCGGGCCCTTGCGCCAGACGCTGCAGGCCCAGGCCGAGGCTGCGGGCCTGGCCGAGCGCATCCGCTGGTGTGGCGCTCTGGCGCAGGAGCAGGTCATCGCCCTGTACCGCGATGCCGACCTGTTTGCGCTGGCCAGCCGGATCGCCGAAGATGGTGACCGCGACGGACTTCCCAATGTGCTGATGGAAGCCCAGAGTCAGGGCGTGGCCTGTGTCGCAACCGACGTGTCCGCCATTCATGAACTGATCATCGATGGCGCCACCGGGGTGCTGGTGCCGCCGCAGGATGCGCAGGCGCTGGCAACGGCGCTGGAGTCCCTGATCCGTTCGCCCGAGCGCCGACATGTGTTGGGGCAGGCAGGGCGGGAACGGGTTCACGCCGAGTTTGGCCTGCACGCCAATATCGAACGCCTGGCGAGCAAGTTCGGCCTGCGCGCGCCAAGTACCGACGCGACCACCTGACCGCCTTTGTGCGGAGAAGCCGGTGGTGGCCGGTTCAAGCTGGTGTGTCGTTTGCGATGCCGCGCAGACCGATGGTCTGCTCCAGACCGGCAATACACAACATGCGGTGCAACAGGCTGCAACCCAGATACCGGGGGTCGCTGCGCGCCAGCGTCGAGAAAGCGGCCGACGTCGACGCGTTCGGGCAGGATGCGTCGAGGCGGCGATCAACTGCAGGATCTGGTCCTGGTTCTGCTGCAGGAAGCGGTGGTAGACCCAGCGAAACCCCTGTTTGTCGCGCCGCCACTGCGTCGGCAGGGCGACCGGAAACACCGAGCGCAGTTCATGCTTGTTCCAGGGGCCGACAAACTTGCGCGCATAGCCGCTGGCCATGTAGGGCGCCAGTCGGTAGTCCAGCAGCGGGCTGCGGTTCTCGATGCCCGACATCATCGCGTTGCGGTCGTTTTGCCACAACCATTCATGCAGCCGGCCGGCACCGGCGTCGCAGTACCAGCGCCTGCGTCAGGTCGCCTCGAAAGTGGCCAAGAGGGTCGCAGCCCGGCGCATGACGCACGTCGTGGTGCACGAAACCGTCCATGTCCACCGGGTCATCGGATTCGCGGCGCAAGCCCGATACAGACCGGCTCTGATGTGTCCTGGGAACACCAGGCGATTGCCTGCGCGACGATGGCCAGCACGCGTGGATTGTCGGCATTCGCCTGTATCACCTGTTCGCACCAGTGTGTGTCTCCGGCTGCCACGGCCTGGGCCGCAGCGAAGCGGAAATAGCGATCCCAGTAGCCGGCAAAAATCTCGTCGCCACCGGTTCCGTCGAGCACCACTGGCACAGCGTGTTCGGCGATATGCGCATACAGCTGGGGCATGGCCAGCGCATTGCCGATGAACGGGAACGGTTTTTCCTGGTGCCGGCAGACCTGCAGAAAACTGTCCATGCTGGCGCTGCCATAGTCCAGTGGCAGGTTGACGCTGCGTATGCCCAGTTGTTCGATGCAGGCGCGCGCATAGCGGGCGTCATCGCTCTTGCCGGCGTCGCCGGTGAAGCAGGTAACCTGCTCGGTCAGGCCCTGGTGTGCCAGCACCGACAGGATCAGCGAGCTGTCGACACCGCCGGACAACAACAGGCCGACCGGGCGGTCCGCCACGAGACGGGCGCAGACGGCGTCGCGTATCAGCTCATCGAGCTGCGTCGGATCTCTGTCTGCGTGTGCCACATGGTTGTGCAGGTCGAACCAGGTCTCGTTTCTGCGGCTCCAGGTCGTCAGATCGAACCGGATCGCGCTGCCGGCCACCACCTGGCGGATATGCTGAAGGTGGGTCGCGCCGTCGGCGTGTGGAAAGCACCAGCCGCCCTGCAGGTAGTTGTCCAGGTCGGCTGGCCGATGATGGCGGGGGACTGCCCGAGGTAGGTCAGGATGGGACCGATCTCGGATGCCAGACACAGACGCTGCGCGTCCTGGTACCAGAACAGTGGCTTCTTGCCATAGCGGTCGCGCGTCGCGGTGAGTGTTCCGTCGGACTGGTCGAGCAGGCACAAGGCCCACATGCCATTGGCCTGGTTCAGGCCTTGCAAGCCTGCACGTGCCAGCAGGCTCAGCAGCACCTCGGTGTCACCGTCGGTGTCGAAGTGCTCGCCAGCGTTGGCCAACTGGGCGCGCAGGGCGCGGAAGTTGTAGATCTCGCCGTTGTAGACCAGCGTATGGTGGCCGCGCCGGAACGGCTGATCGGAGCGCGCTTGCGGATCCAGAATCGACAACCGCGTATGGCCCAGGAATCCGGATATCGTTACAGGTCCATCAAGGCCTGACAAGGTCCAGCTGAATTCGCTGTGACCCAGGCTGTCGGGGCCGCGGTGCTGCAAGGCCGCAGTCGCTTGCCGGGCGCGGGCCAGCGCCACGGGCCGGCGCACGTTCAAAGGCGATAAATAGTCCGCACATCTGGATCGGGCCGGTTGCGCAGAGTCGTCGGATCTGCTGGCTGGAGGGTGGGTCTGCAGGCCGCGTGTGGCCGGGTCGGGAGCGGCGGATTGTACGGTGCTGCACCGCGGCGAATTGATAGCAGACCACTTCTACAATGATTCATGCGCATTGCCTTCTACGCGCCTTTGAAGGCGCCGACCCACCCCACGGCATCGGGTGACCGCCGTGTGGCCCGGCTGCTGATCGACGCCTTGCGTCTGTCCGGGCATACGGTCGAGTTGGTGTCGGAGTTCCGCAGTTTCGAGGGTGATGGCGATCCGCTGCGCCAGCGGGAACTGGCCACGCAGGGTGGCGAGGTCGCGCGGGACCTGATCGCGCAGTGGCAAAGCGGCCCGCCCGCGCAGCGCCCCGAACTCTGGTTCACCTACCACCTGTATTACAAGGCGCCCGACTGGATCGGCCCCGAGGTCTGTCGCGCGCTGGGCATCGCCTATGTGGTGGCCGAGGCCTCCCATGCGGCCAAGCGCGCGGGCGGCTCATGGGCGATGGGGCATGCGGCGGTCGAGCAGGCCCTGCGATCGGCCGACCTCTTGTTGTGTCCGACCGGCTTTGATATTGCCGGCCTGCGACAGGTCGTGACGGACGCCGAGCGCATTCGGCGTCTACCTCCATTCCTCGATCCGGCACTTTACCTGCGGGCGGCCCGCAAGAAAGGCTTGTGGCGTGCGCGTCTTTGCGCGCGGCAGATGCTCTCGATCGACCAACCCTGGCTGGTGGTGGCCGCAATGATGCGCCGCGGCGACAAACTGGCGTCCTATCGGGTGCTGGCCGACACCTTGCGTCTGCTGCCCGACCTGCCATGGCAACTGCTGGTGGCCGGTGATGGCGATGCTCGTGACGAGGTGGAGGATCTGTTGAATCAGGCTGCGCCGGGGCGCGTGCGGTTTCTCGGTGCCTGCGACGCGCGAGCCATGGCCGTGGTTTACGCGGCCAGCGATATCTGTGTCTGGCCGGCGGTCAACGAAGCCTATGGCATGGCCATGCTCGAAGCGCAGGCCGCCGGGCTGCCGGTGGTCTCTTGCGCCACGCGAGGCGTGCCCGACGTGGTGCAGCATGATGTCACCGGACTGCTGGCGCCGCAGGTCGATGCGCCGTCGCTGGCGGTCTGCCTGCGTGCCTTGTTGTCCGATCCGACGCGTCGACAGCGCCATGGGTGCGGCGGCAGCCCAGTTTGTCGTGCAGTCGCGCAGTCTGCAGCAGGCGGCGCGTACCCTGGCATTGGCACTCGAGCCATTGCGAGCGTCGCGGGGGCAGCGGCTTTGTGGTTCGGAGGTGGGCCCTTGAGCCGAGCGGCCGCTCTCAAGGCGAATTGTCCTGCGCCGTCATGCGCGCAGGTTTGCTGATGACGGCTACGCTGGCCTTGTTGCGTCACGGCGAAACGCCATGGACGCAGGACAAGCGGGTGCAGGGTCGTACCGATGTGGCGCTGAGCGAGCGTGGACGGGCAGAGCTTGCCGCGCGCCGTCTGCCTTGCGGCTGGGCCTTGGCGACGGTTGTGAGCAGTCCACTGTTGCGCTGCCAGCAAAGTGCCGCGGCGCTGGGGCTGCAGCGGGTCACGATCGAGCCGCGTCTGATCGAAATGGACTGGGGTGATTGGGAAGGCCGGCGCTTGACCGAGTTGCGCGCCGAACTGGGTTCGGAGATGCGCGACAACGAAGACCGGGGGCTGGATTTCCAGCCGCCGCAAGGGGAAAGCCCGCGCATGGTGCTCGAACGCGTGCGTCCCTGGCTGGCGCAATGCGCGGCCTCGGACGCAGCCACGGTGGCCGTCACGCATCGTGGTGTGATCCGGGTCATTTTTGCGTTGGCCACCGGATGGGACATGCTGGGTCGTCCGCCTGCCAAGCTGGACTGGACTGCATTGCATAGCTTCTCCCTGGACCCCGAGGGTGTGCCGTCGGTGCTGCAACTCAATATGCCACTGTCAGAGGGCGTGGCATGAGACCGCCGGGCCGCCCCAAGGCGAATAGCCCCGCAGTGCGCAGCACGCAGGGCAATGCCATGAGTGCGCGCCGCGTACTGGTCTATGTCCAACATTTGCTGGGCACCGGTCATCTGCGGCGTGCGGCTTTGCTGGGAGACGCCATGACGCGCAGCGGCATGGATGTGACGCTGGTCAGCGGCGGAATGCCGGTGCCGGGCCTGGCGGCCAACGTCGCGCGATTTGTCCAGTTGCCGCCGCTGGCCGCGGCCGACCTGGATTTCAAGTCGCTGGTCGACGCCCAGGGTCAGTCTGTCACGGAGTCGCTGAAACAGATACGTCGCGATCAACTGCTGGCGCTGTGGCAGGAACTGCAACCCCAGGCCATCGTGGTCGAGTTGTTTCCGTTCGGTCGGCGTCAGATGCGCTTCGAACTGTTGCCGCTGCTCGAGGCAGCGCGCCAGGCCCGCCCGGCGCCGGTGATGGTCTCGTCGGTGCGTGACGTTCTTGGCGGCAGCCGCGACCCGCAGCGCCAGCAGCGCATGCTGGCCTATTTCGACCAGTATTTCGACCACGTGCTGGTGCATGGCGATCCGGCGCTGCTGCCGTTCGGGCAGACCTTCGCCTTCGTGCAGGAGTTGGGGCAGCGACTGCATTACACCGGCTATGTCGTTGATCCGACCGTGACGGCGGACACGGCTGCTTGCACAGACGCGCCGGGCGCCAACGAGGTTCTCGTATCGGCAGGCGGGGGCGCGGTCGGGCGTGCGCTGCTCGAGACGGCGATACAGGCCCGGTCCCTGTCGACGCTGGCCACGCTGCGTTGGCGCATCCTGGTCGGTCCGGCCATGGGGTCGACGGCCCTTGGCGCAATTGTCCGAGCTGGCGCGTCGGTCCGGTGGAGATGGCATCATCGTCGAATCGAACCGGAATGATTTCGCCGCGCTGCTGCGCCGTTGCCGTCTGTCCGTCAGCCAGGCCGGTTACAACACGGTGATGGAAACCCTGCAGGCCGGTGTCCGTGCGGTGATGGTGCCGTTTGCCGGTGGCGCCGAGACCGAGCAGGCGCTGCGGGCCCGGGTACTGGCCGAAAAGGAATGGATCGACATCGTGGAGGAAGCTGATTTGACACCCCAAAACCTGGCGCAGGCCATTGATCGAGCCGCGCACCGCTCCCCGCTGCGAGCCGGTGCCGTCGACCTGGACGGCGCTGACACCAGTGCGCGACTGTTGTCGGGCTGGATGCGAGCGTTACGCTGATGAGCGCAGCCTGGGATAGTCTGCGCGACGAGTTGACGCGCTGGGACGATGCCGGTCGTGTGGCCGAGTTCTGGTGGCGCGACGACGACGCGGGCCAGCCGGCGCCTGCACTGACGCGTCTGCTTGCGCTGGCGCAGACCGCGCAGCTGCCCCTGGCGCTTGGCGGTGATTGCGCAGGACGCGGCGTCGGAGTTGGTTGCTGGGCCGGGACCGTGGGTGTCGATTCTTCAACACGGTTGCGACCATCGCAACCGGGCCGGCAGTGGCGAGAAAAAAACCGAGTTCCCTGCGGCCGAGCCGGTGCCTGGGGCGCTGGCTCGACTGGCGCAGGGCAGGGCATCGATCGCCGGCGCCTTGCTCGTTGCCCGTGCTGGTGCCGCCCTGGAACCGGGTGTCGTCACCGGGTCTGCTGCTGCAACTGGGCCGGGCCGGCTATCGGGGCTTGAGTCGATTCGGACCGCGCGGCGACGCGTCGTTGGTGCCGGGCGTGGTTCAGGTCAACACCCATGTGGACATCATCGACTGGCAGGGCACACGTGGCTTTGTCGGTGAAGAAGCCGCGCTGGCCGCTGCCGTGGACCATTTGCGGGCACGGCGCGAGGCACGGGTGGATGCACACGAGGCCACCGGCGTGCTGAGCCACCATGCGGTGCATGACGAGGCCTGTTGGACGTTTCTGGCGCGTTTGTTCGAGCGTACCCGCGGTCTCGCGGCGGCGCGTTGGCGCAGTGCAGGCGCACTGTTTGCTGCCGCATGAAGCCGGGGTTGGCGGCTATTGTTTTCGGTGTATACCCGTGTTTACACCGGTGAGCCGGATGCACCCCTTCTCCTATACTGAGGACGGACTGTCGACTGATGCAGGCGCCCGCAGAGGCTTGACGGGACGGCATTCGGATTCGAGGGCCGGTGTTCGTGAGCCTGTGCCACAAGCTGCGCGACGGGTGTCACTATTGGCTGGACATGTCTAACGTTTTAACGGTCAAGGACCTGAAGGTCTATCTTGATGTCGATGCCGGCCTGGTCAAGGCCGTCGATGGCGTTTCATTTCGCATCCCTGCCGGACGCACGATGGCGCTCGTGGGCGAGTCCGGCTCGGGCAAGTCCATCGTGGCACAGGCCATCATGGGCATTCTGCCGCGCGTGGCGCGGATCGAACATGGCTCGATCGAGTTTCGCGACCCGCGCCAAAGCGAGGTGGCGGTCGACATAGCGGCGCTGGACATGCGTGGCGATCAAATGCAGTCGATCCGCGGCGGACGCATTTCCATCATCTTCCAGGAGCCGATGACGGCCTTGTCGCCGCTGCACACCATCGGCAACCAGATCGGCGAGGCACTGGCTCTGCATCGTGCCAGCATGGGCAAGGCCGAACGCCGTGCGGCGGTGATCGAGATGCTGCGACTGGTCGGTTTCCCGAATCCGGCCAAGGCCGAACACACCTATCCGTTCGAGTTGTCCGGTGGTCTGCGCCAGCGCGCCATGATCGCCATGGCCTTGGTGTGCCGACCCGCGCTGCTGATCGCCGATGAGCCGACCACGGCGCTCGACGTGACGATCCAGGCCCAGATCCTGCAACTGATCAAGCAGTTGCAGGGCGAACTGCAGATGGCCATGATGATGATCACGCACGATCTGGGCGTGGTGGCCAACATGGCCGACGAGGTGGTGGTGCTGTACCACGGCAAGGTGATGGAGGCCGGCACCGTCGACGATGTGTTCCGCGATCCGCGCCACCCTTACCTCAAGGCCTTGCTGCGTGCCGTGCCGCGTTTCAACATGGAGCCGGGCGAACGACTGACGCCGATCGCGCGAGATCGCCGTTGGCATCGGCGGGTCACCCGGGCAAGCCGCACGGCCACCCGAGCAGTGCCGCCGACAAGACCACGCCGATGCTGTCGGTACGTCATCTGAGCAAGAGCTTTCGCACGCGCAAGACCTCGCTGTTTGGCAGCAATGCCGGTGACGAGACGATTGCCGTCGACGATGTGAGTTTCGATGTGGCGCCCGGCGAGTGCCTGGGCCTGGTCGGCGAGTCCGGTTGCGGCAAGACCACCACGGCCAAGATGATCCTGCGCGCCGGCCAGCCCGACAGCGGCGACATCATCTTCAATGACCGGGGTCAGCCGCGCGATGTGCTCAAGCTCGAAGGCGCAGAGCTGTTTGCCTACCGGCGCAGGGTGCAGTTCGTGTTTCAGGACCCGTTCGGCTCGCTCAATCCGCGCATGACCGTGCACGACATCGTCAGCGAGCCGCTGGTGATCCACGGCATCGGCGACGAGGATGAACGCTTCGAGCGCGTCAAGGAACTGATGGGCCTGGTCGGTCTCGATGTGCGGCATCTGCGGCGCTATCCGCACAGCTTTTCCGGCGGTCAGCGCCAGCGTATCGGCATCGCCGGGCGCTGGCGCTGAATCCGGATCTGCTGATCTGCGATGAGCCGGTGTCGGCGCTGGACGTGTCGGTGCAGGCGCAGGTGCTGAACCTGCTGCTCGACCTGCGCGAGGCGCGCAATCTGACCTATCTATTCATCTCGCACAACCTGGCCGTGGTGCACTACATTGCCGACCGCATCGCCGTGATGTGTGCCGGCCGATTGGTCGAGATCGCAGCCTTTGACGAGTTGTTCGCCAATCCACTGCACCCTTATACCCGGGCCCTGCTGGCGGCGGTGCCGGATCCGGACCTGGACCGCAAACTGGACTTCCGTGCACTGATGGAGGGCAAGACCTCCGATTCCGTCGGCCTGGCCGGACCCTTACCGGCTTGACGGATCCAGGCGCTGTCGGCATGATTGATGTCGGCAACCAGCATTTCGTACGTGCCCACGCAGACGTGGATATTTCGGAGCTCAAGAGATGAACCCATCGTTCCAGGCGGTCCGGCCTTTGCAGCAGTTGATTGCGACGCTGCTGACTCCGGCGTTGTTGGCCTTGCTTGCCTGTGCTGCCCAGGCGGCGCCGCCTGCTAACCTGATCGAGACGCCGATGCTGCGCGACGAGGTGGCGGCCAAGAAGCTGCCGCCGGTCAAGCAGCGCCTGCCGGAGAGTCCGCTGGTGGTGGCTATGGACGGCAAGAGCTCAGGAGTTGGGCCAGCATGGCGGCACTTTGAACATGCTGATTGCGCGCTCACGCGACATCCGCATGATGGTGGTTTACGGATACGCCCGCCTGGTGGGTTACGACCGCAACTACGCGCTGATGCCGGACCTGCTGCAGAACATCGACGCCAAGGACGACCGTGTCTTCACGATGAAGCTGCGCCCCGGCCACAAATGGTCTGACGGTGCGCCGTTCACCAGCGACGATTTCCGCTATTTCTGGGAAGACGTGGCCAACGACAAGGACCTGAGCCCGTCGGGACCACCGGCGGCGCTGCTCGTCGACGGCCAGCCGCCCAAGGTGGAGTATCCTGGACAAGACCACGGTGCGCTACACCTGGGTCAAGCCGAATCCGGATTTTCCTGCCGCTGATGGCCGGCCCATCGCCATTGCTGATCTACCGTCCGGCGCATTACCTCAAGCAGTTTCACAAGAAGTACAACGCCAAGGTGGTCGAGGCAGAGAAGGCCGAACCAGGTAAACGCAGCTGGGCGGCGATCCACAACCGTGAAGACAACATGTACCAGTTCGACAACCCGAAGTTGCCGACGCTTGCAGCCCTGGGTGAATACCACCAAGCCACCGACTGACCGGTTCGTGCTGGTGCGCAACCCCTATTTCCATCGTGTCGACACCAATGGTCGGCAGTTGCCCTACATCGACCGGGTCGTGCTGCCCATCATCGACTCCAAGCTGATTCCCGCCAAGGCCGGCGCTGGCGAGTCCGACCTGCAGGCGCGCGATGTCGCGTTCAGCAACTACACCTTCCTGAAGAAGGGCGAAAAGACGAACAACTACAAGACCTATTTGTGGCGTACGGCCAAGGGTTCGCATCTGGCCCTGTATCCCAACCTCAACGTCGTCGATCCGGTCTGGCGCCAGTTGTTCCGCGACGTGCGATTCCGCCGCGCCTTGTCGATGGCGATCGACCGGGCCCAGATCAACCAGGTGCTGTATTTCGGCCTGGCCACCGAGAGCAACAACACGGTGGTGCCCGAGAGTCCGCTGTTTCGCAAGGAGTACCAGACCCGGTGGGCGAAGTTCGACATACAAGGCCGCCAACAAGTTGCTCGACGAGATCGGACTAAAGCGCGGTCCGGACGGCGTGCGGCGGCTGTCGGACGGTCGGCCGCTGGAGATCATCGTCGAGACCGCCGGCGAGAGCACCGAGCAGACCGACGTGCTGGAGCTGATCCGCGAAACCTGGCGCGAAGTCGGCATCAAGCTGTTCAGCAAGCCCTCGCAGCGCGATCTGCTGCGCAACCGGGTTTTCGCGGGTGAAGCGATGATGTCGGTCTTTTACGGGTTTGACAACGGCATGCCGTCGGCCGACACGGCGCCGGACGAACTCGCGCCCAAGGACCAGGCGCAGCTGCAGTGGCCGAAATTCGGCCAGTACTTCGAGACCGCCGGCAAGTCTGGGCGAGGCACCCGATATTCCCGAAGCGATCGAGCTGATGAAACTCTGGCAGTCCTGGCGCGTGGCCAGCCACGATGAGCGCGAGCAAGATCTGGCAGCGCATGCTGTCCATCCATGCCGAACAGCAGTTCTCGATCGGCGTCGTCAACAACGTGATGCAACCGGTGGTGGTGACCAATACGCTGAAGAACGTGCCGGAGAAAGCGCATCTACAACTGGGATCCGGGCGCGTTTCTCGGCATCTACCGGCCGGACACGTTCTGGTTCACGGACGCGCGCAGGAACTGACGTGATCGGTTACACGCTGCGGCGCCTGCTGCTGATGATCCCGACCTTGCTGATCATCAGCTTTGTCACGTTCATCATCATCCAGTTGCCGCCGGGCGACTATCTGACCAACCAGATCGCCGAGTTGCGCAGCCAGGGCGACGCGGCCGCGCTGGAGAAGGTCGAGTTCCTGCGCAGCCAGTTCGGTCTGGACCGGCCATTCATCGAGCAATACGCGAGCTGGATCGGCATCTGGCCCGGGCACAATGGATTCTCCGGCCTGTTGCAGGGTGACTGGGGCTGGTCGTTCGAATACAACCTGCCGGTGCTCGACGTGGTCGGCGATCGCCTGCTGCTGTCGTTCGTGCTCAATATCTCGGTCATCCTGTTCACCTGGGCGGTGTCGTTTCCGATCGGCTTTTATGCGGCGACCCATCAGTACAGCTGGGGTGACCACGGCCTGTCGTTTCTGGGTTACCTGGGGCTGGCCACGCCCAACTTTCTGCTCGCGCTGGTGCTGATGTATTTCGCCAATGTGCAGTTCGGCCTGTCCATCGGCGGCTTGATGGATCCGGAGTATCTGGACAAGGACATGAGCTGGGCCAAGTTCATGTCGGTGTTGTCGCATCTGTGGATACCGGTGATCGTCATCGGCACGTCGGGTACGGCCGGCATGATCCGGCGCCTGCGCGCCAATCTGCTCGACGAACTGCAAAAGCAGTATGTCGTGACCGCCCGCGCCAAGGGCATGCCGCATGTGCGGCTGCTGGTGAAGTATCCGCTGCGCATGTCGCTCAATCCCTTCATCGCCGATATCGGCAATCTGCTGCCCAGCGTGATCTCGGGCTCGGCCATCGTCTCGGTGGTGTTGTCGCTGCAGACCGAGGGGCCGATGCTGCTCGATGCACTGCAGAGCCAGGACCAGTACCTGGCCGGCTCGTTCCTGATGTTCCTGGCCTTGCTCACCGTGATGGGCATGTTCGTCTCCGACCTGCTGCTGGCCGCGCTCGATCCGCGCATCCGCCTGTCTGGAGAGGCTGTCAAATGAATGGCGCTGGATTGGTCTGCGGCCCGGGTGTGCCGGGAGGCTCCGCATGACGGTGGCGCAGACCGAGCACGGGCCGCTGCCGCACTATGTGTCGACAGCGCCGTTCGAGCCGAGACGGCCGAGACGCTGACCGCCGAGCAGGAGGAGTTCTATCGTGCGTCCCAGTGGCGCATCATGTGGTGGAAGTTCCGGCGCCACCGGATTGCGCGTGGTCGCGGCGGTGATCCTGGCGTTGATGTACGGTTCGGCGCTGCTGACCGAATTTCTGGCGCCCTACGAGGTCAGCACACGCGACTCGTCCTTCATCTATGCGCCGCCGCAATCGGTGCATCTGTTCCACGAGGGCCAGTTTGTCGGCCCGTTCGTCTATGGCTTCAGCATGACGCTGAACATGGAGAAGATGAAGCGCGAGTTCACGCCCGACCACGACCAAGGTCCAAGCCGCTGCGGTTTTTCTGCCGGGGTGATCCGTACCAGTTCTGGGGCCTGGTCGACACCGATGTGCATCTGGTGTGTCCGGCCGCAGGACGGCACCTTCTTCCTGATGGGTACCGACCGGCTGGGGCGCGACATGTTCTCGCGCATCATCTATGGCACGCGCATTTCGCTGACGGTCGGCCTGCTGGGCATTGCCGTCAGTTTCCTGATCGGCATCATGCTCGGCGGCATATCGGGCTATTACGGCGGCTGGATCGACAACGTGATCCAGCGCCTGATCGAGATCGTGCGTTCGTTTCCCGAATTGCCGCTGTGGATGGCGCTTGTCGGCGGCGCTGCCGGTCACCTGGAGCCCGATCCTGATCTACTTCGGCATCACCATCATCCTGGGCATGCTCGACTGGCCGGGGCTGGCGCGCGCCGTGCGCTCGAAGTTCCTGGCGCTGCGCGAGGAGGATTTCGCCACCGCCGCCGTGCTGATGGGCGCCACGCCCGGCGCGCGTGATCGGCCGGCATCTGCTGCCGAGCTTCACCAGCCACCTGATCGCCTCGTTGACGCTGTCGGTGCCCAGCATGATCCTGGGCGAGACCGCCTTGTCCTTCCTCGGACTGGGCCTGCGGCCGCCCATCACCAGTTGGGGCGTGCTGCTCAACGAGGCACAGAACATCAATGTGGTGGCGCTTGTATCCCTGGCTGATGCTGCCGGTGTTGCCGGTGCTGGTGGTCGTGCTGGCGTTCAACTTCCTCGGTGACGGCCTGCGCGACGCGGCCGATCCTTACAACTAGGCTGATCATGGAACGCAGCCTGTTTGGGTTCATCCTCAAGTACAGCCGCAACGCGAACAGCTGCTGATCGTTCCGTTGGTGGTGTTGTCGATGGTGTTTTATTACGCCTCGCTCGACCTGCCGAAGATGATCATCAACCAGCCGATCCAGGGCAAGGGATTTGCCAGCCCGGACGCGACGGCCGCGTTCCTGCGCCTGCATTTCACGCTGCCCGACAGTTCCTGGGCGGATGCGAAGCTGGAACTGTTCGACGGCTTTGCGCTTGAGCGCACGTCCTACCTGTTCGCGCTGACGCTGACCTTTCTGGCGCTGATCATCATCAGCGGCCTGATCAAGCTGCGCATCAACACCATGAAGGGCTGGATGGGCGAGCGCATGCTGCGCCGCCTGCGCTACTACCTGTTCGACCACATCCTGCGCTTTCCGCTGCCGACCTTCCGTCGCGTCAAGTCGGCCGAGATGGCGACCATGATCAAGGACGAGGTCGACCCGCTGGGCGGCTTTGTCGGCGAAGCCATCATCACGCCGCTGTACCTCGGCGGCCAGGCGCTGACGGCGCTTGGTCTTCATCCTGTTCCAGCATGTCTACCTGGGCATGGTGGCATTTGGCATGGTGATTGTGCAGGCCATCATCATTCCCCAGATGCGGCTGCGCCTGCTCGAGTTGTCGCGTCGAGCGCCAGATCGCCGCGCGCCATCTCGCAGGCCGGGTGGCGGAATGTGTGGACGGCGTGGTCGAGATACATGCGCACGACACGGTCAACTATGAGCGGGCCGAATTCTCCGCCCGCCTGGGTCGCTTGTTCGTGATCCGCTTCGAGCACTACCAGCGCAAGTTCCTGATCAAGTTCCTGAACAACCTGCTGTCGCAGATCACCCCGTTCCTGTTTTATCTGGTAGGTGGCTACCTGGCCATTGTCGGCCGGCTCGATATCGGCGCCCTGGTGGCGGTGATCGCCGCCTACAAGGACCTGCCTGGTCCGGTCAAGGAACTGATCGACTGGGACCAGGAGCGCATGGATGCCGGCATCAAGTACACCCAGGTGATCGAGCAGTTCTCGGTCGACGATCTGACGCCCGAATCGCAGCTCGCAACTGATCGACATGCCGACCTTGCCGCAGGAAGGCACGTTGCGCGTGCACAACCTGTCCATGCTCGATGACTCCGGTGGCAAGGTGCTCGACGGTGTCTCGTTCGAAACCGACCTGAACACCCATGTCGCAATTGTCGGGAACGCGGGTTCCGGGTCGGGCGAACTGGCCATGTCGCTGGCGCGTCTGTTGTTGCCCAGCAGCGGTGGCGTCGAGATGGGCGGGGTCGACACTCACGCGCGCGCCCGAGGCCGTGACGGGCAGGGCAACCGGCTACGTGGGCGCTGCGTCCTACCTGTTTCCGGTCAGTGTGCGCGAAAACCTGTTGTACGGGCTCAAGCATCGTCCGATTGGGCGGGCCAGCTACGAAGGCGAAGAACGGCAGGCCTACGAACGCCATATGCGCGAGGCGATCAAGGCGGGCAACTGCACGCTCGATATCCAGGCGCACTGGCTCGACTACGAGGCTGCCGGGGTCGCTGACGCCGATGCCATGGAGGAGCGCATTCTCGAGACTCGTGCGGATAGTCGATCTGCGAGGAAACGCTGTTCGAAATAGGCCTGCGCAGTGTCGTGGTCACGCAGAGTGGTTCGCAGCAGGAGGCGAGTTTCCTGCGTGCGCGCGCAACCATGCGCGAGCGTCTGAACCAGCCGGAACTGATGGACCTGGTCGAGCAGTTCGACGTGTCGCGCTACAACCGCAACGCCACCATGGCCGAGAATCTGTTGTTTGGCACGCCGGTGGGCAAGGTGTTCAATTCCGAGAGCATGGCCGAGCATCCGTATGTGCGCGAGGTGCTGGACAAGACCGGGCTGACCCGGGATCTGCTAACGGTGGGCCACAAACTGGCCGAGACCATGCTGGAGTTGTTCAGTGACCTGCCTCCGGGCCATGAGTTGTTTGAGCGCTTCAGTTTCATTGCCTACGATGACCTGCCGCACGTGAAGGACATCGTGGCGCGGGTGACGGCGGTTGGCCTCGATCGCATCACCGAGACCGGATCGCAATATGCTGCTCGGCCTGCCGTTCAAACTGGTTGTCACCAAGCACCGTCTTGGGCCTGATCGACGAGGATCTGGAAGCGCGCATTCTTGCGGCTAGAGGCTACTTTGCGGCCAATCTGCCACAGTCGCTAAAGGCTGCGATCGAGTTTTTCGATCTGGGCCTGTTCAATAGCGCCGCTTCGCTGCAGGACAACATCCTGTTCGGCAAGATCGCCACCGGCCAGGCCGGCGGCAGTACCAAGATCGGAGAATTGCTGCGCCAGATCCTGGACGAACTGCAATTGCGCGACATGGTGCTCAAGGTCGGCCTGGACTTTGAAGTCGGTACCGGCGGCAGTCGTCTGTCGCCACCGGATCGCCAGAAACTGGCGCTGGCACGGGCCCTGATGAAGCGCCCGGCCTTGCTGATTCTGGACCAGGCGACCGCCGTGCTCGATCCGCAGGCGCAGGACAAACTGCTCGAAAGCGTGTTACAAACCCGCAAGGGGCGCGCCGTGGTTTGGGTGTTGAACCGCGCGGATATGTCCCATCGGTTCGACCATGTGCTGGTCATGGATCGTGGGCGTTTGGTCGACCAAGGCTCCTACGGGCATTTGACTTCCAAGGAAAACGGCCCGCTGAATTTGCTGTTGAACGCCGGCAAGAAGTCGGTTTAGGAGGAGTTGCATGAGTCTGGAGCAGGAAGTCGAGCTGATTCGCAGGTTTCCGATCTTCAACAAGATCGCCCCGGCGAAACAAAAGCTCTTGTGTTTCAGCAGCGAACGCCTGACCTATAGCCAGGGGCAGGAGATCTTTCGCATGGGCGACGTGGGCGATGCGTGCTACGTCGTGATCGAAGGAACGCATCGACATTTCGGTGGACAGGCCCAATGGCGCGAGTCCGCTGGTGATCAGCACGGTCGGCGCCAATGCCATTTTGGGCGAGATCGCCATTTTCGGCAGTGTGCCGCGTACCGCCACGGCCACGGCCAAGACGCGGATCGAGGTGCTGCGCATATCGGCCGAGTTGTTCCGCAGCGTGATCCGCGAAAACCCGGACGCCGCGATCGAACTGATTCGCAGCCTGGCTGAGCGCCTGGCCAATACCACCGCCATACTGACGCGCGAGACCGATTCTGGCTCCTGAGGCTGGGCCCGATTCGCTCCGGTTCAGGCCGGCGCGAGCACGTAGCTCTGGATCGGCAGGGCGAAACCCTTGAGTTGCAGCGTATCGCCCGTGTGCAGCCGGGGCTCGGGTTCGGCGCTGCCGACCAGTTCCACGGTACGCTCATCGACCAGTACTTCGCCGTGTGAGGCTTCCGAGCACAGGCGCGAGGCCAGATTGACGGGCGAACCGACGGCGGTGTATTCCAGCCGTGATGCGCCACCGATCACGCCGACCGTGGCAAAACCGCTGGCCACGCCGACTCCCACTCCGAGTTGCATTTCGTCGTTCGACCACTACCTGCGACAAGGCAATGCCCCAGTACGCGGATCTGACGGGCCAGTTCCAAGGCACGCTGCGCGTGGTCTTCAAACGCGATCGGTGCGCCGACCAGAATCAGGATACCGTCGCCCGCCTGATCCTTGATAGTGCCGCCACAGGTCGCCGTCGCCTGGCCGACGGCATCGTAGTACTGTCGCAAGATGGCGATCACGCGTTTGGACGAGGTGTTGGCGGTGAAGGCAGTAAAGCCACGCAGGTCACAGCAGACTACCGAGAGTTCCAGCGTCTTTTCGTCCGTGGCGCTCTTGAGGCCCCTGCGCGTGACCAGTTGCGCCACCTGAGGCGCCAGAAAGCGTGACAGGAACTGCGCCCGCTGGCCCTGCGTCACATGGTACTGAACCGAACCTATGAGCAGGACCAGCAGGCCGATGGTGGTCATCAGCGGTGCAATATGCCCCGGTAGCACAACGCCGGCTGCCATGATTGGCGCGCCAATCGCGAAGGCCACCAGCCGGCGCGACTCGGCGCGATCAGGGCGCCGGTTGAGCGTGAACAGCGTGCCGGCCGATCCCAGCAGCATGGACAAGGCCATCGGCGTGAAGAAGATCCAGAACGAGGGGTGTACCTTTTCGCCCGGATCGAGCACCAGATTGCTGAAATGCTCCGCACGCCATTGCGGGAAGGCCACAGCCACAGCGCCATAGACAAGGGCCAGTCCTTGTGCGATGCGCAGCAGCCGGTCCGGACCCTTGGTGTTGAGGTTGTTCGAGGAAATGGTGCCGCGCACGCGCAGCACCCATTCGTAGGCATAAACAAAGGACAGGACCTGTGGCAGCGCCAGCACGCCCTCCCAGGATACGACGCCTTCACGCGCGCGCATCGGAGCCACCCAAAGGACGTCGACTGCGATCGACACTCCGATGAAGGCCAGAAACGCGGCCTGTGCCTGGCTGGTTGGTGAACGACGATCTGCCAGCACGAAAGCCAGTGCCATGCCGACGGCCAGTAGCGCTACGATGATCGGCGCGGTGGAATTTGCGATCACGAAAAATTCTACCCAAAAAAAAGGCCCCATCTTGCGATGAGGCCTTGAAGGGATCCCTGAACCTGTTGGTTTCGAAAGGACCCGAGGAGACAACCTGAAATTCAGTTACCGGCAGAGTATCTCAGGGTTTTCCCTTGATAACCAGATCTGGCGATGAAAAATCGCCGGATCTGCTGACGGTTTTGGCAATAAGCGACTAATTAACGCTTCTTGGCAGCGGTCTTGCTGGCGTTCACGGCGGTGGCCGTGACGGTGTTGAAGTTGTTTTCGGCAACTTCGGTAGCCTGTTTGACAGCCTTCTGGACCGACTCCAGGGCGTTGTTGGCAGCAGCCACGGCGCTTTTCATGACAGCCACGGCGGTCTCGGTGCCAGCCGGTGCGTTCTTGGCGGCGGTGTCGACCAGACCCATGAATTTCTTCTGGCTGTCGCTGGCCTGGTCTTCAAAGGCGCGGGTGAATTCGGAAACCGAACCCGTGGCGATGTCGTACAGATGGCGGTTGTAGGCAGCGGTTTTCTCAGCCAGGGGCTGCATCAGGCCAGATTGCAGCGTCAGCAGTTCCTGCGCGTCTTTAACGCTCATGACGGCCTTGGCGTGGTCGCCGGCTTCAGTCAGGGCGGCCTTGGAAGCGGTCATGTTGAGTTCGACCATCTTCTCGACGCCTTCAAATGCCTTGCTGGTCAGACCCATCAGGGTTTCGATATTGGCTTTGTGCGATGCCATAACTTGTTCAACGGTCAACATATTCATTACTCCAGTATGTGATTAAGGAATTCTCGTATCTGCGCCGTAACCCTGTTCAATCAGGTTTATGTTGCAGTGCAGCATGGGTTGAATTATAGGGTTATCCCGGATCAAGGCAAGCACTTTATGTTGCGGTGCAGCAAATTAGGGGTGGTTTTCTAGAAACGTCCATGAGCCGACTGGGCCAACACGGCGACATCGATGGTCAGAAACCATATTGCGAAGACGCCAGGATGGTGGCGCCTTTCAGGGTGCACGAGCGGGAGAGTCGGATGGATTCTCAGGCTGAACAGCCAACTCCCGACAAGATGTTGGTGCCCGAGCAAAAATTGCTGCGCAATTTATTGATCCGGCACACAAGGTCTCAGGCCACAAGCTTGCGCCAGCCAGGCCAGTCAGCGGCGTGGATCGCGAACTTCTGTGCGCAGGCACTCCATGATGTGCCGTCTGCGATGGCGGCGCGAAATCCCGCGCCGTCGACGATGCGAGTACCGCCCATCATTGTGACGCCACGTTCAAACAGCGGGTCGGGCCACAAGCCTGCCGACGGACCGATCAGCGCAAAGTGTGTCGCCTGCGGTGCCGCCGCGAGCATCGCGTCCAGGGTGTCGTTGAGCAACATGGTCGAGGTCCCCACGACCACATTGCACGGCGCCAGTCGCCTGCGGTCGAGCGAGACGTCGACCCCGGGAAACCGCTGGCGTTGGCGCAACACCATCGCCTCGTCGAGTTCCACCACGGTCAGTTGACAGTCCAGCCCCTGGACCTGCCGCACCAGGGGCGGAAAGAAGCCGATCATTCCCAGATGGTCCGACCCGTACAAGGCGATGTCACCGAGCGAATTGCCGGCCGCCGGTGGGACGAAACCGACATGGCGCCAGACCGAGTCGGTGAGGGCATTGGCGCAGGCCAGGGCCAATGCACGTTCGAGGGCGTCGCTGCTGGCGAAGCGTCGCGCCAGAGCCAGAGGGCATTGGCCTTGCCAGAGAAGACGCGTCTTTGGCGTTGCCTGTCATCCGGTCCAGGGTGTCGCCGAGCATCAGATAGGACAAGCCGAACGCGCCGTCCTGCAGTTCGATGGCGCAGAACGCGGCGTCGCGCTTGCCATTCGTCGCCGTGCCTGAGCTGCCGGGGACGTGCAGGGCAGCAATTGCGGGCGGGGCAAATCGTCGGCAGATCGCCTCGAGTTGCGATACCAGGGCTTGCGAGATCGGGATCATGGTCATGGTGTCTCCAGCAGGTCGATTGTGCCGACGACGCGCAGCCTCCGGCTTGACGCGTCGCAACGGGGCGGTTCCCGTACACTGCGCCTTGCAGCTGGCACAGCGCTGCTGCCTGGAACCGACCGCCACATGATCATCACCAGCCTTCTCGACACCGATCTGTACAAGTTCACGATGATGCAGGCGGTGCTGCACCAGTTTCCCGGGGCACAGGTCGAGTACCGGTTCAAGTGCCGCAATGCCCATGGCCACGCCCGCCGCCGGGGCACCGGGATTCGATCTGGCGCCGTTTGCCGACGAGATCCGCGACGAGATCCGCCTGCTGTGCACGCTGCAGTTTCGCGATGCCGAACTCGCCTACCTGCGCTCGATGCGTTTCATCAAGAGCGACTTCGTCGATTTCCTGGGCCTGTTTTCGCTCAACGAGAAGTACATCACGGTGACGAGCCTGCCGACTCGGGCGAGATCGACATCACGATCCGGGGTCCCTGGCTGCACACCATCCTGTTCGAGATCCCGGTGCTGGCCATCGTCAACGAGGTGTATTTCCGCAATACCCGCAAGTTGCCGGATCTGGTGGAAGGGCGTCGGCGGCTCGACGTCAAGATCGAGCAGTTGCGCGCAGGCCGAACTGGTCGACCTGAAGATTGCCGACTACGGCACGCGCCGGCGCTTCAGCAGGGCCTGGCAGGAGGAGGTGCTGCGCGTGCTGGTGGCCCGGCTTGGAACCCATCCAGCGACCCGGCAGCGCGACCGCGGCATGCCGGGCCAGTTTGCCGGCACCAGCAATGTGTTGTTGGCCATGAAGCTGGGTCTGACGCCGCTGGGCACGATGGCCCATGAATATCTGCAGGCCTGCCAGGCGCTGGGGCCGCGCCTGCGCGACAGCCAGATCTACGGCTTCGAAACCTGGGCCAAGGAATACCGCGGCGACCTGGGTATCGCGCTGAGCGATGTCTACGGACTCGACGCGTTCCTGCGCGACTTCGACATGTATTTCTGCAAGTTGTTCGACGGGGCGCGCCACGACAGCGGCGACCCGTTCCAGTGGGGCGAACGCCTGCTGGCGCACTACGCCCGCAACCGGGTCGATCCGCGCACCAAGACGCTGATCTTCAGCGACAGCCTGACCGTGCCGCGCACGATCGAGTTGTACCAGCAGTTCCGCGGCCGCTGCCAGCTGGCCTTCGGCATCGGCACCAACCTGACCAACGACCTGGGCTACGAGCCACTGCAGATCGTCATCAAGATGGTGCGCTGCAATGGCCAGCCGGTCGCCAAGCTGTCCGACACGCCGTCGAAGAACATGTGCGACGACGAACGCTACCTGGCCTATCTGCGCCAGGTGTTCGAGATTCCGCAGGAGGCCTGACACCAGGCGACTGCCGCGCATTTCCGTGCAGCTGCTTCGCGCATCCACCGAACGCCATGTCCAGACCGACTATTGCAGTGGCCCGTGCCGTGTTCCCCGAGGTCATTGAGCGCCTGCAAAGTCATTTCGACGTACGTGCGAACCAGCAGGACCAGTTGCTCGACTCCCGACGAGCTGATCGCCATGCTGCAAGGCTGCGCCGGCGTGCTGTGTACCGGCAGCGAACGCATCGACGCCGCCGTGCTGGCGGCCTGCCCAGAGCTCAGGATCTGCGCCAACATGGCGGTGGGCTACAACAACTTCGACCTTGATGCGATGACCGCCGCCGGTGTGCTGGGGACCAATACGCCCGATGTGCTGACCGAAACCACGGCCGACTTCGGTTTTGCATTGCTGATGGCCACGCGCCAGGCGCGTCACCGAAAGCGAGCATTTTCTGCGCGCCGGCAAGTGGACGCGCTGGAGCTACGACATGTTCGCCGGCCAGGAGATCCATGGCTCGACGCTGGGCATCATCGGCATGGGCCGTATCGGCCAGGGCATTGCCCGGCGTGGCGCGCTCGGCTTTGGCATGCAGGTGATCTACCACAACCGTCAGCCGGCTCGACGCTGCCACCGAGGCGCAATGTCAGGCCACGCCTATGTCAGCAAGCAGGAGTTGCTGCAAAGTGCCGACCACGTGGTGCTGGTGGTGCCGTATTCGGCGGCATCGCACCACACGATAGGCGCCGCGGAGCTGGCGCGCATGAAACCCACCGCCATACTGGTCAACATCGCCCGCGGCGGCATCGTTGACGACGCGGCGCTGGCCGCAGGCGCTGCGCGAGGGTCGCATCGCTGGCGGCCGGACTCGATGTATTCGAAGGTGAACCCCAGGTGCACCCGGATCTGCTGCGAACTGCCCAATGTGGTGCTGACGCCGCATATCGCCAGCGCCACCGTGGCGACGCGCAAGGCCATGGCCGATCTGGCCGCGGACAACCTGATTCGGTTCCTGACCGAAGGGCGGCCGGTGACGGCGCTCAATCCTCAGATTGTTGGCGCAAGCTGAATCACGCAGCCATGAATCTGCTCGCTGACCAGCCGGTTCCGTTGTGGTGGCTGCTGGCGCTGGGCGCTGTCAATGTCGTGCTGCTGCTGGCGCTATTGCTGCGCCCGGGCGTGAATACGCTGCGTGCCGACCAGGCGCACAAGCATGTGCAATTGATGGAGCAGTTGCAGGCCGGGTCGGCGCGAGTCGAGCAGCTGGAACGTGCCTTGGGCCGCGACATGGCGGATGCCTCGCGTGCGCTGCGCCAGGAATTGATGCAGACGATGGCGATGTTCCAGCAGACCCTGCTGTCGCAGGGCGCGGAGTCGACCCGCACGCAGAACACCCAGATCGACGCCTTCGGCCAGCAACTGGCCCTGCTCAAGCAGAACGTGTCCGACACGCTGACGTCGCAGTTGCACAACGCTGGGCGAGTCCAATGCCGCGCCGGCTGCTGGAGGTGCGCCAGCACGCTGGAGGCGCAGCTGGCGCAGCTGCAGGCCAGCAATGCCGCGCGGCTCGAGGAGATGCGCGCCACCGTCGACGAAAAGCTGCAGGCCACGTTGCAGGCGCGCCTGGGCGAGAGCTTTCGCCAGGTGGCGGAGCGGCTCGAGCAGGTGCACAAGGGGCTGGGCGAGATGCAGACGCTGGCGCAAGGGCGTCGGCGACCTCAAGCACCTGCTGAGCAACGTGAAGACCCGTGGCATCTTCGGCGAGGCACAACTCGAGGCGCTGCTCGAGCAGGTATTCGTGGCCGATCAGTATGCGGCCCAGGTCGCCACGCGACCGGGCAGCAAGATGGTGGTCGATTTCGCGATCCGGCTGCCCGGGCACGGCGAAGACGGTCAACCGCTTGTGGTTGCCGATCGACGCCAAGTTTCCCAACGAAGACTATGAGCGCCTGCTCGACGCCCAGGGGCGAGCCGACGCGGCAGGCGCCGAGCAGGCGGGCAAGGCGCTGGAGGCGCGGGTCCGGCACGAGGCGCGTTCGATCGCGGACAAATACATCGAGCCGCCGTACACCACGGACTTCGCGATCCTGTTTCTGCCCACCGAAGGCCTGTATGCCGAGGTGTTGCGTCGACCCGGCCTGATGGCGGCCCTGCAGCGCGAGCACCGCGTGACCCTGGCCGGGCCCGACCACCTTGCTGGCCATGCTCGGGTCGCTGCAGATGGGTTTTCGCACGCTTGGCGCTGGAGAAGCGTTCCAGCGAGGTGTGGCAGGTGCTGGGCGGCGTGAAGAACGAATTCGCCAAGTTCGGCGATGTGCTGGCCAAGGTGCGCAGTCAGACCGAGACCGTGCTCAAGACCATCGACGCGGCGCAAACCCGCAGCCGCGCCATGGGACGGGTGCTGCGCAAGGTCGAGTCATTGCCCGATGCAGCAGGCGGCTACCTTGATTGCCACCGAGCTTGATTCCGGCGCGGGCGTCGACGATGAAGTCACCTGAACTCGCGCGCCTGATCTGCGGCCATATCTGTCTGCATGCCTGCATGGCGGGCACCCGCATGGCGGCGCCGCTGCTGGCGCTGCGCGACGGCCACAGCGCGATGAACGTGGGCGTTTTGCTGGCCCTGTTCGCGCTTGCGCCGGTGTTTCTGGCTCTGCCTGCCGGGCGATTTGCCGACCGCCGCGGCATGCGGCTGCCGGTCGGCATCGCGGTGCTGGTGGCGGCTCTCGGTGCCGCTCTGGCCTGTTGTTCCCGGTGTTTCCGGTGTTGTGCGCTGAGCTGCCTTCATGACCGGCGGTGCCACCGGCGCTGCTTCGATCTCGCTGCAGCGCCATGTTGGGCGCGCCGCGTCCGGCCCGACCGAGCTCAAGCGCGTGTTCAGCTGGCTCGCCATCGGGCCGGCGGTGTCGAATTTCATCGGCCCGCTGTCGGCCGGCCTGATGATCGACTATGCCGGCTCGAGTGCCGGCGACACCACCGGCTACCGCTGGCGCCTTTCTGCTGATGGCGCTGCTGCCGATCAGCAACCTGGTTCTGGATTCGCCGCGTCGCATGATCTGGCGCCGATTCGCAGCGCGTCGCCGGCGCCGCGCCAACGCGCGCCTGGGACCTGATGCGCGAGCCGATGATGCGCCGCCTGATGCTGGTCAACTGGTGCATGTCGTCCTGCTGGGACGTGCATATGTTCGTCGTGCCGGTGATCGGCCATGAACGCGGCTTCGACGCACTCGGTCATCGGTGCGATTCTTGGCGCCTTTGCCATCGCGGCGGCGCTGATACGGGTCGTCATACCGTTGTTTGCCGCTCGGCTGCGCGAGCACAGGTGGTGACGGCGGCGATGGTGATCGACGACGCTGATTTTTGCGGTCTATCCCTTCATGCGCAGCGCCGCTGGCGATGGGGGCCTGTTCGGTGGTGCTGGGCCTGGCCCTGGGCTCGGTGCAGCCGATGGTCATGAGCATGTTGCACCAGATCACGCCCGAGCACGCGTCATGGCGAGGCGCTGGGTCTGCGTCTGATGGCGATCAACGCGTCGAGCGTCGCGATGCCGCTGGTCTTCGGCAGCCTGGGTGCGGTCGTCGGCGTCTCGGCGCTGTTCTGGGCGGTCGGGCGTGTTTGTCGGCGCTGGGCTCACGCCGTGGCCTGGCTGCTGCGGCTCGATGCACGGGCGAGCCACGGGCCCTGCGCTAGCCGGCGGAGTCTAGAGGTCGTAGAACGACTTGATGAAGTCCCAGGCGTCCTGGGGCGTGTCGACGTAGGTGAACAATTCCAGATCCTCGGGTGAAATCGCGCCGGCTTCGATCAGCACGTCGAAGTTGATCAGGCGCTTCCAGTAGTCCGAGCCAAACAGCACGATCGGCACCGGCTTGGCCTTGCCGGTCTGCACCAGCGTGATCACCTCGAACAACTCGTCCAGCGTGCCGAAGCCACCCGGAAAGGCTACCAGCGCCTTGGCGCGCATCATGAAATGCATCTTGCGCAGTGCAAAGTAGTGGAACTTGAAGCTCAGTGACGGTGTGACGTAGGGATTGGCACTGTTGTTCATGGGGCAGCGCGATGTTCAGCCCGATGTTGGCCGCGCCTAGTTCGTGCGCACCACGGTTGGCCGCCTCCATGATGCCGGGTCCGCCGCCGGTGGCGATATAGAGGCATTCGATCCGGGCTTTTGTTTTCGCTGTACTTGACCACGAGTTGCGCGAACAGGCGTGCCTGGTCGTAGTAGACGGCATTGCGCACGTCACGTTCGGCCGTCGCCAATGCCTTGGCATCACCGCTGGCACGGGCTTCTTCGAGCGCCTTGGCCGCATCTTCGGGCGCGGGAAAGCGGGCGCTGCCGTAACACCACCACCGTGTTCTCGATGCCGGCATCCTGCTGGTCCAGATCGGGCTTGAGCATTTCGAGCTGGAAGCGGATGCCGCGCGTCTCGCGGCGCAGCAGGAACTCGGGATCGGCAGAAGGCCAGTCGGTAGGCATCGGCCTCCAGCGGGTTGCCCTGGTCGGCGTGCCTTTGCAGTTCGGCCCAGGCATCGGCCAGGCGACGTTCGTTGAGGTGCTGGTGTTTCTTCATGCCTAGCATTGTGGATGAAAGTCTGCCGGCCTGGCATGGCCCGCCTGGTTGCGTCAGTCGCGCCGCCGGGCCGCCTGCAACTGGGCCAACGCGCCGGCCAGCAGCGGCGCCATGTGCACGGCATTGCTCGCATGCGCGATGCAGTCGGTGCTCCAGACTTCGCCAATGCCGCTGTCGCGCATCAGGTCCATCGCCTGCGGCGTGAACAGGGCGTGGGTGACGGCGGCATCGATCGACGCCGCACCGGCATCGCGCAGCAGGCGGGCCGCCGCGGCAATGGTGTGCCCGGTGCTGGCCATGTCGTCCAGGATCACGACCGCGCGGCCGGCCACGTCGACCCGCAGGCAGCGCCACCGCCACATCGTGGTCGCCGCTGCGCACCTTGGTGCAGACACGCATGGTCGAGTCCGTGGCGCCTGGCGGCCAGCGTGACCCACTGTGCCGACTCGCCATCCGGTCCGACCAGCAAGGCCGTTCGGTCGCTGTTGCACGATCAGATCGGCGAGCACTTCGGCGCCGGTCAACACCACGGCATCGGCGCCGGGAACCAGTTCCTGCAGCGTGGCGACCCGGTGCAGGTGCGGGTCGACCGAGACGATGGCGTCGACGATGGTCGACAGGAACTGCCCGACGATGCGCTGGCTGACCGCCTCGCCGGGTGTGAACGCCATGTCCTGGCGCATGTAGGCCATGTAGGGCGCGACCAGCGTCAGGTGCTGCGCGCCCGAGTGCGCGGGCGGTCTGGGCCAGCAGCAACAGCTCGACCAGCTTTTCGTTCGGGTTGTCCAGGCTGCGATACAGCACGACGCGCTCTGGCAACTGCGGCGGCAGGCGCAGCTTGAGTTCGCCATCGGGAAAACGGTGGCGCTCGACACATGTGGCCGTCAGGCCGGCGGCTTGCGCCAGCCGGCGCGCGGCGGTCTTGTTGATCGTCGAAATACAGCAGCATGGGATGGGCTTCCTCAGAATTCGACCGATACCTGTGGCACGTCCTGCGCGGCGCCGATGGTGTAGCCGCTGGCGCTCTCGACGGCACTGGCGTGCGAACTCCAGGTCGGCCGGGAAGCGGGCATGGACCCGGTACAGCACATCGCCCTTGGCCACGGTCTGGCCCAGCTTGCACAGCAGGTCGACGCCGGCAGCCTTGACCTTGGGGGCACCGGCCAGGCCTGCGATGTGGGCCAGATGCAGGTTGTCGATGCAGCGTGACCACGCCCGCTTCGGGCGCCAGCACCTCGAAGCTGCGTTCGCCCAGTTGCGGCTGCCGGTAATCGAAGCCGGTGGCGCCCTGGGCGGCGATGATGGCGTTCATGCGCGCGCAGGGCCCGGCCGCTGGCCAGGATCTCGCGGGCAATCTCCAGCCCCTGACCGCCGCGCACTGCGGGATCACATTCGATCATGCGCCCGGCCAGGCGCAGCGACTTCTCGCGCAGATCCGTTGGCGCGAGCGGGTCGTTGTGCAGCACCCGCATCACGTCGCGCGCTTCGAGCACCGGCCCGATGCCCTGACCGATCGGCTGGCGCCCGTCGGTGATGACCACCTCCAGCGACAGCCCCATGCGCGAGGCAACGTATTCGAACAGGCGGCGCAGGCGCTGCGCCTGCGCCATGCAACGCACCTTGGCGCTGGGGCCGATCGGAATGTCCAGCACCAGGTGGGTGGAGCCGGCGGCGATCTTCTTGGACAGGATCGATGCCACCATCTGCCCGGGCGAATCGATGCCCAGCGGCCGCTCGACCGAGATCAGCACGTCGTCGGCCGGCGACAGGTCGGCGGTACCGCCCCAGGCCAGGCAGCCGCGCTGGGCCCGAACGATGTCACCGCAGCTCGTCGATGCCCAGTTCGACCCGTGCCAGCACTTCCATGGTGTCGGCCGTGCCGGCAGGCGATGTGATGGCGCGCGAGGATGTCTTGGGGCAGATCAGTCCGTGTTCGGCGACGATGGGCACGACCAGCATCGAGGTGCGATTGCCCGGAATGCCGCCGATGCAGTGCTTGTCCACCACCAGGTCGGCATGCCAGTCGAGCTTGCTGCCACTTGCCACCATGGCCTGGGTCAGGAAATACACCTCCTCGCGGTCCAGTTCGTTGCGGTGCGTCGAGACGACAAACGCCGTCAGCTCGATCTTGGAGTACTGGCGCGTCGCGATGTCGGCGATTACCGCGGTGAAGTCGTCCTGGTTCAGCCGTTCGCCAGCGATCTTGCGGTGCAGAGCGCCGATCGACGCCGGTTGTTCGGCGTGCCACAGGCTCGCGGTATGACCGTCGACCATGCCCAGCTGTGCGAACGCGTCCTCGGACAGGCCCAGTTCATCGCAGCCGACGATGGAGAGGTCGTCCACCACGTTGAGTGTGGCCAGGATGCGCCGCCCGTTGGCGTGGACCGAGATCTTGCTCAGCGCCTGGAAACCTTCGGCCCGATAGACCGCGCAGTCGCGGTGCAGGTAGGCGACGTTTTCGCGGTAGGTATCGATGCCGATGCGGCGGATCGCCAGTTGTGAACGCGGCGCGGTGTCTGGCTTGAGCTTGATGTCTGTTGGCATGACCTTAGCCTACACGGTTTGTTTCGACACGCGGCGCAATGCTGCGACCCGATGCGGCAGGCAGTGCCTGGCGTCGGGCGAGATCTGCTGCAGGTTAAGCGCCATGGAATGGTTGCGCAGGGCGGTTCGGCATTCGGACTGATACACAAAAGGCTCCTTGCGGAGCCTTTTGTGCAATGTGCGGATCGTGCGACCTCAGACGCGTTTGCGGTACTCGCCGGTGCGGGTGTCGATCTCGACCTTGTCACCCTGGGACACGAACATCGGCACGCCGATCTCGAATCCGGTGGCGATCTTGGCCGGCTTGAGCACCTTGCCCGATGTGTCGCCCTTGACGGCGGGTTCGGTCCAGGTGATTTCGCGCTCGACGCTGGTGGGCAGTTCCACCGAGATCGCCTTGCCGTCGTAGAACACCACTTCCAGTGGCATGCCGTCTTCGAGGTAGCTCAGCGTGTCGCCCATGTTCTCGGACTCGACCTCGTACTGGTTGAACTCCTCGTCCATGCAGACGTACATCGGGTCGGCGAAGTAGGAATAGGTGCAGTCCTTCTTGTCCAGAATGACCTGGTCCATCTTGTCGTCGGCCTTGAACACGACTTCGGTGCCGAAGTTGTTGAGCAGGCTCTTGAGCTTCATGCGCACGGTGGCCGAGTTGCGGCCGCCACGGCTGTATTCGGTCTTCAGGACGACCATCGGGTCCTTGCCATGCATGATGACATTGCCGGCACGGATTTCTTGCGCGATTTTCATACGGGTTCCCCATCACCAAGCGCTTGCGCGCCTATTTAAGTTTCCGCGCGACGGGGGCGTTGCAGGCTGCAATGCGCAATTCGACCCGTGCCAGCGGTGGATAAGTTGCGGCGCCGGCCGGTGACAACCGGGCGGTTTCCGCAAAGCCTCGGATTTTAGCGTTTTCCCAGCCGATCCGAGACTTCGGCGCGTTTTGACGCCACAAAATCTTGCAAACGCGTGACACAGGTCGTCCTGTGCGCAAAGCTGCTCGCGTGCGCTGCAGGGCCCACGCGGCCCAGGGCGCGAGGGCATCTGACAGCCGGGCAAGCGGCGTGTCGGCGATCCCGTTCCAGGCCAGATGGGCTTGGCGCAGCGAGGCAGGGGCGTCCAGCACGTCGAGAAAGGCCTGCAACTTGGCATGGTGGGCGTCGTCGTGTTGCGGATAGATCTGCCAGATAAAGGGTTTGCCGGCCCATAACGCGCGGACCACCGAGTCCTCGCCGCGCACAAGATTGAGGTCGCAGGCCCACAGCAAGTGGTCAAAGTCGGTCTGGCGCATGGGCGCCAGTTCGTCGATCTGCAGGGCGTCATCCGTGGACGCGGCCAGGCCCATGGCGGACATCGCGCCGCGCACGGCCGCCGCCGCGCGTCCGGGTGTGACCAGCAAGCGGGTCGGCTGTGGTTCTTGCCGCCATTGCGTCAGCAAGGCTGGCAAGGCGGTTGGCTCGTAGCAAAAAAGGGACACCAGGCGCTCGCCTTGCCAGTGAATGCCCTGCGCAGCCAGCCAGGCCGAGCGGTCGAAATCTGCCTGACGCTGACTTCAGGTCCGGTTCGCGCAGCAGGCCGCCGCTGGCGCGGCGTGAAGCCGGGGTAGAAAAAATACTTGGTATGGCCCCGGGCGGCGCCGTGCATCACGGGCGACGCCAGGCCATGGCTGCGTTCGGCAAAGGACTCGGCGGACAGGTATTCCAGATTGATCCACACGGCTGGCGTGTCGGCGACCCGCGGTGTCGCCAATGCCAGTGGCACAGGAAGGGCAGCGGAATCTCGCAACCAAAGGCCTCGATCCAGACGTCGGCAGGCTCCAAGCTGCCGAGCAGGCTGCTGTCGCTGGCCATCTCCCACGGCAGCACGCGCACGCCGGGCCAGTCGCCGGCCAACGCCTCGGGCGCCATCCAGGCCAGAGCGCTGGCGTCGTCGACCCACAGGCGGACCTGTGCGCCGCGCTGCGCCAGATCGGCCGCCAGGCGCCAGCACACGCCGATGTCGCCGTAGTTGTCGATGACCTTGCAAAAAATGTCCCACCGGGTCGCCAGGTTCATCGGGCAGATTGTCCACAATACGGACCTATGGCCAAACCCAGCGACCAACCGACAAGCGAAGCTTCCGAGATGCCGGCGTCGGCCCAGTGCGGCGGTGCAACTGGTGCATGGCGCGCAGTTGTTGTCGGAGGTGGCGGCCTTGCCTGGTTTGCCTGGCGTTTACCGCTATTTCGATGCGGCCGGCGCGGTGCTGTATGTCGGTAAGGCGATCAACCTGAAGAAGCGGGTGGCCAGCTATTTCCGCGACAGCCATGGCGGCACGCGCATCGGCCACATGGTGGGTCAGATCGCGCGCATGGAGACGACGGTGGTGCGCTCCGAGGCCGAGGCGCTGCTGCTGGAAAACAACCTGATCAAGACGCTGGGGCCGAAATACAACATCCTGTTTCGCGACGACAAGAGCTATCCCTATCTGAAGCTGACGGGCGCTGCGATTGGCGCAGCGCAGCGCAAGCGCCTGGCGGCCATGGCATCAAGTGAGGCACGCGACCGGCCTGATCGGCATGCTCACCGATGCCCAAGCTGGCGGCACCGCAGCCGATGACCCGGTGGCGCCGGCGATTTCCGCGCATTTCGTACTACCGCGGCGCGGTCGAGAAGAAGCACCGCTACTTCGGCCCGTACCCCAGCGCGTGGGCGGTCAAGGAAAGCATCTTGCTGATGCAGAAGCTGTTTCGCCTGCGCACCTGCGAGGACACGGTGTTCAACAACCGAACCCGGCCTTGCCTGCTGTACCAGATCAAGCGTTGTTCGGCGCCTTGTGTGGGCCATGTGTCGGCGCGGCGACTATGCGCAGGATGTGGCCCATGCCGAGCGTTTCCTGCAAGGCGATGCCGGTGAGGTGCTGACCGCGCTCGAAGCCCGCATGATGGCGCATGCCGATCGGCTGGAGTTCGAGCAGGCGGCGCGAGCTGCGCGACCAGGTGTCGGCGCTGTCCAGCGTGTTGCACCAGCAATCGGTCGACAACGTGTCGGACCGCGATGTCGACATCCTGGCGGTCAAGGTGCAGGGCGGCAAGGCCTGCGTCAACCTGGCGATGGTGCGTGGCGGTCGCCATCTGGGCGATCGACCGTATTTCCCGGTGCATGTGGACGACGCCGCGGCCATGCGACGGCGGGCACGACGATGCACAGGCGCACGGCGATGTCGGTCGAGGCCCAGGTGCTGGAGGCCTTCATTGCCCAGCACTACATCGATGTGGCGGTGCCGGCCTCGCTGGTCACCAGTGAGCCGGTGCACAAGACGCTGGTGCAGGCCTTGTCGGTGCAAAGCGGCGTCAAGGTCAGCGTGGTGCACCAGCCGCGCGAGCAGCGCCGGATCTGGCTGGAAATGGCGCAGACCAATGCCGCTTTGCAATTGGCGCGTCTGCTGTCGCGAGGAGGGCTCGCAGCAGGCCCGTACCCAGGCGCTGGTGCAGGCGCTGGATCTGGCGCCGGACGATCTGGACGACTTGCGCATGGAGTGTTTCGACATCTCGCATACCGCCGGCGAATCCACCCAGGCCTCGTGCGTGGTGTACCAGCACCACAAGATGCAGCCGGCGCAGTACCGGCGCTACACCATCGACGGCATCACGCCGGGTGACGACTATGCGGCGATGCGCCAGGTGCTGAGCCGGCGCTACGGCAAGCTGGTCGAGGCCGCGCGGGCTGCGCAAGACAGTGGCGAGCCGCTGCCGCGCGGCGCGCGCCTGCCCGACCTGGTGCTGGTGGACGGTGGCAAGGGCCAGGTGGCCATGGCGCGCGAAGTGTTCGAGGGCCTGGGGCTGGACCTGTCGCTGATCGTCGGCGTCGAAAAAGGCGAAGGGCGTCGCGTCGGCCTGGAGGAACTGGTGTTTGCCGATGGCCGCGACAAGATCTACCTGGGCAAGGACTCGGCGGCGCTGATGCTGGTGGCCCAGGTGCGCGACGAGGCGCATCGGTTTGCCATCACCGGCATGCGCGCCAGGCGCGACAAGGTGCGGGTGGGCGGTGGGCAGTTGCAGGAGATCCCCGGCGTCGGCCCCAAGCGGCGTGCGCGGCTGTTGCAGCGCTTTGGCGGTGTGCGCGGCGTGGCCCTGGCCAGTGCCGAGGACCTGGCCACGGTGGAGGGCGTTTCCCGGGAGCTGGCCGAGGAGATCTACCGCGCCTTGCACTGATCCTGGCACGCCGATGTGGCGCCAGTGGCGCATCGGCGGCTGCAGGCCGTGCCACAATTCGCCCATGTTCCTGACGATTCCGACCATCATGACCTGGACGCGCATCGTCGCGATCCCGCTCATCGTCGGCATCTTCTACCTGCCCGACACCATGGTGTCGATGCCGCACAAGAACCTGATCGCCACGGTCATGTTCGTGCTGTTCGCCGCAACCGACTGGCTGGACGGATTCCTGGCGCGCAAGCTGAACCAGACCTCGTCGTTCGGTGCGTTTCTGGACCCGGTGGCCGACAAATTCCTGGTTTGCGCCTGCTTGCTGGTGCTGGTGCACCTGAACCGGGCCGATGTGTTCGTCGGCCTGATCATCATCGGGCGCGAGATCGCGATCTCGGCGCTGCGCGAGTGGATGGCCCAGATCGGCGCGTCCAAGAGCGTGGCGGTGCACATGATCGGCAAGCTCAAGACCGTCGGACAGATGGTGGCGATTCCGTTCCTGCTGTATGACGGTGTGCTGTTCGACATGATCGACACCCGCCAGTGGGGCCAGTGGCTGATCTGGATCGCCGCCATCCTGACCGTCTGGTCCATGGTGTACTACCTGCAAGAAGGCGGTGCCGGAGATTCGGGCCCGGGTCAAATGAGCGCCGCGCCGGGCCGCCCCAAGCAAGCTCGCGCCGCAGCGCGAAGCGCGAAGGTACTTCAGTGAGCGCCGGCCGGCCGCCGACAGCGCGCGCAGCGTGGCCGCAGTGACGCGTGAGCGGGTCGGGACGATCCGCTGTTGCGGTTGATGCCGCTGGTCTTCGTGCTGATCTGGAGTACCGGTTTCATCGTCGCGCGTTACGGCATGCCGTATGGCCCGCCATTCACTTTTCTGGCGCTGCGTTACGCCTTGTCGGTGATCTGTTTTCTGCCCTGGATCTGGTGGTCTCGTTCGCGCTGGCCCAGCGACCGGTGGCAGTGGGGCCATCTGGCGGTGACCGGCGTGCTGATGCACGCCTGTTACCTCGGGGGTGTCTGGGCGGCGGTGAAGGCCGGCATGGGCTCGGGTGTGTCGGCGCTGATCGTCGGCTTGCAGCCGGTGCTGACTGCGATCTGGCTGTCGGCCCGTGGCACCCGTGTCTCGTCCGTCAATGGGTCGGGCTGGGCTTGGGCCTGGCCGGGCTGGTGTTGGTGGTGTCGCGCAAGTTCGGGCCTGGCAGAGGCCAGTGACCGGATCACCTGATCAACCTGTCGCTGGCCGTCGGTGCGCTGCTGGCGATCACGGTCGGCACCCTGTACCAGAAACGCTTTGTCGCGCCTTGCGACGTGCGCACCGCCAACGCCGTGCAACTGGGCGCGGCCTTGCTCGTGACGCTGCCGCTGGCTTTGCTGGAGTCGGAGTCGATGCGCTGGAAGCCGCAGGCGATCGGGGCGATGGCGTGGTCGGTTCTCGTGCTGACGCTGGGCGGCAGTTCGCTGCTGTACCTGCTGATACAAAAAGGCGCGGCGACCACGGTCACCAGCCTCTTTTACCTGGTGCCGCCGACCGCCGCCGTGATGGCCTGGGTGCTGTTCTCGACGAGCCCATCACCGCCGTTGACCGTGCTGGGCATGGCGCTCACGGCGATGGGGGTGAGTCTGGTGGTGCGGGCGCGGCCTTCGTAGCGACCGGCTCGGGTCGTCCGGCCATGGTGCGCGCGACAGGGGTAGTACCAAGATGGGTTTACACAAGGAGCGGGAATGAGCAAGCAAGCGTATCGCGGTGATTGCCGGCGACGGCATTGGCAAGGAAGTGATGCCCGAGGGCATCCGCGTGATGGAAGCGGCGGCCGACAAGTTCGGCATCGATCTGCAGTTCGACCATTTCGACTTCTCGAGCTGGGACTATTGCGAGCGTCACGGCAAGATGCTGCCGGACGACTGGAAGGACCAGATTGGCGGCCACGACGCCATCTATTTCGGCGCCGTCGGCTGGCCCGAGAAGATTGCCGACCATGTGTCGTTGTGGGGTTCGCTGCTGCTGTTCCGGCGCGAGTTTGATCAGTACGTGAACCTGCGCCCGGCGCGCCTGATGCCGGGCATCATCGCGCCGGTGGTGCGGCGCGACGGCAGCCGGCGCGAGCCTGGCGAGATCGACATGTACATCGTGCGCGAGAACACCGAAGGCGAGTACTCCAGCATCGGCGGGCGCATGTTTGCCGGCACCGAGCGCGAAATCGTCATGCAGGAGACCGTGATGTCCCGCGTCGGTGTCGACCGGGTGTTGCGTTTCGCGTTCGAGCTGGCGCGTTCGCGCCCGAAGAAGCATCTGACCAGCGCCACCAAGTCCAACGGCATCGCCATCACCATGCCGTATTGGGATGAGCGCGTCGCGCAGATGGCGCTGGAGTATCCGGATGTCACGATCGACAAGTTCCATATCGACATCCTGACCGCGCATTTTGTGCAGCGTCCGGACTTCTTCGACGTGGTGGTGGCCAGCAACCTGTTTGGCGACATCCTGAGCGACCTGGGTCCGGCCTGTACCGGCACGATCGGGATTGCACCCAGCGCCAATCTGAATCCGACGCGGCAAGCATCCGTCGCTGTTCGAACCGGTACACGGGTCGGCGCCCGACATTGCCGGCAAGGGTATTGCCAACCCGATCGGCCAGATCTGGTGTGGCGCCATGATGCTCGATTTCCTGGGGCATCGCAACGCGCATGATGCGGTGCTGGCGGCGATCGAGACGGTGCTGGCGCCGGACAGCGGTGCGCCGCGCACGCCGGATATCGGCGGCAAGGCTGGTACATCCGACCTGGGGCGAGCAATCGAACAGGCATTGCGAGGATAGGGCGGCCCGGCGCCCGAACTGCGCAAGGCATGCCGGGTGCTTCTCAGCAATGCGCTCTCGGACTGCCGTCGATCCAGGTCGGAGCCGGAGTCAAAAGCGAATAGAATTCCGGTCCGCACCGAAGTTTGCCGTCTGGCAGGTTGACACGGTCGTGGTCCGTGGCTCTAATCAGTCGTAGCAGCACGGGCTTCAAGATCTGTGATCCAGACCGACGGCTTCCTGTGTGACCGAGCCCACCGCGCAACTGACCTCAGTTCGCGTGGTGTCCAGATTCTCGCGGAGATACTCACCCTGTCTCCGCTTCCATACGAGAGGTTCTTTGTGAACAAGACTGAGTTGATCGAACATATTGCGAAACACGCCGACATTTCCAAGGCCGCGGCAACCCGCGCGCTTGGAGTCCACCATCGGTGCCGTCAAGACCACACTGAAAAAAGGTGGCTCTGTTTCGCTGGTCGGTTTCGGTACGTTTGCGGTCGGCAAACGGGCTGCCCGCACCGGTCGCAATCCGCGTACCGGCGATGCGATTAAAATCAAGGCCGCCAAGGTTCCAAAGTTCCGCCCGGGCAAAGCATTGAAAGATGCGTTGAACTGAGGCACAGGTTTCAGGTTGGGTTCTTAGCTCAGTTGGTAGAGCGGCGCCCTTACAAGGCGTAGGTCGGCGGTTCGAGCCCGTCAGGACCCACCACCCGGAAAAAGGCGAACATGATGTTCGCCTTTTTTGTTGACCAGGGCAGCGGCGCGGTTGCAAGTGCAACCGTAAGCCAAATCCGGTTTCCGTTTTCATGGAGAAGTAGCGCATGTTCGATCTCGTTCGCAAGCACACCAAGGTCCTGATGTTCCTGATGTTCTTGCTGATCATTCCGGCTTTTGTGTTGGTCGGCGTTGATGGCTACAGCAGCCTGAGCAACAAGTCTGCTGCCGTGGCCCGTGTTGGCGGGCAGTGATATCACCCAGGCCGAGTGGGACTTTGCGCACAAGAACGAATCGGACCGGATTCGTGCTTCCATGCCCACCATCGATGCCAAGTTGCTCGATTCGCCGCAGGCGCGATATGCCACGCTGGAGCGGCTGGTGCGCGAGCGGGTGTTGGCCGAAGCAGCGGACAAGTTGCGGCTGTCCACCAGCGATGCGCGGCTGGCGCGCGAGCTGCAGCAGAATCCGACCATTGCGTCCTTGCGCGGGCCCGATGGCAAGCTCGACATGGACCGTTATCGGCAGCTTGCGGCGAGCCAGGGCCTGACGCCCGAGGGCTTTGAAGCCCGGGTGCGGCGCGACCTGTCACTGCGCCAGGTCGAGGCCGGCGTGCTCGGTACCGAAGTGGCAACGCCAGCGCTTGCCGACGTGACGATTGGCGCCTTGTTCGAGAAGCGCGAGATCCAGGTGAGCCGATTTGCAACGGCCGATTTCAGCGCCAAGGTGTCGCCCAGCGATGCCGATATCGACGCCTATTACAAGGCCAACCCGAAACAGTTTCAGGCGCGCGAGTCGGTTTCCATTGAATACGTCGTGCTCGACGTCGACGCGATCAAGCAGTCGATCACGGTCAATGAGGCCGACCTCAAGACCTACTACGATCAGAACGTCGCTCGCCTGAGCGGCAAGGAAGAGCGGCGTGCGAGCCACATCCTGATCGCCTCGCCCAAGGACGCGCCAGCGGCAGATCGTGCCAAGGCCAAGGCCCAGGCCGACGCCTTGTTGGCCGACGTGCGCAAGAACCCGTCGACGTTTGCCGATGTGGCCAAGAAAAACTCCCAGGATCCCGGCTCAGCCGCGTCTGGCGGTGACCTCGATTTCTTCGCCCGTGGCGCCATGGTCAAGCCGTTCGAAGACGCGGCGTTTGCCATGAACAAGGGTGACATCAGCGACGTGGTCGAATCCGACTTCGGGTATCACATCATCACGCTGACCGACGTCAAGTCCCCCAAGGTGCAGACTTTCGACGAGTTGCGTGCAGGTATCGAAGCCGATCTCAGGACCCAGCAGGCGCAGCGCAAATATGCCGAATTGGCGGAAGCGTTCACCAATGGCGTCTACGAGCAGTCCGACAGTCTCAAGCCGGTGGCCGACAAGCTCAAGCTCGCGATCAAGACGGCGGAGGGCATCGGTCGCACGGCTGTGGCCAACGCCAGCGGACCATTGGCGAACGAGAAATTCCTGGCTACCTTGTTTGGCGACGATGCGGTGCAGAAAAAACGCAATACCGAGGCGGTGGAGTTCGGGCCAAGCCAGATGGTCTCGGGCCGGGTGGTCTCGTATGCGCCGGCACGCACACTGCCGCTGACCGAAGTGCGGGCCGCCGTGCGCGAGAAGCTGGTGGCCAGCCGCGCCGCCGAGCTGGCGCGCAAGGATGGCGAAGCCCAGCTCGCGGCCTGGAAGGCCGACCCGGCCAAGGCCACATCTGTGCCCTCTGTAGTGGTGTCGCGTGATCAGCCGCAGGGTGTGGCGACCAAGGTTCTTGAAGCGGCTTTGCGTGCCGACCCATTGAAGCTGCCGGCGCAGACTGGCGTTGATCTGGGTGCTGACGGCTATGCGGTTGTCAATGTCAAACGCATCGTGAGCCGCAGCGCGCCCAATGACGAGGCAGCCAAACAGGCGCAGCAGCAATACGCTCAAATCTGGGCGGCCGCAGAGAACCAGGCCTATTACGCAATGTTGAAAGACCGCTACAAAGCCAGGATCATGATTGCGCAGCCCACTGCGAATGTCGCGACACCTTGAACCCCTGGCCCGGTTTCACGGGCTATAATTTGCGCTCTACGGTGGCTGTAGCTCAGTTGGTAGAGTCCAGGATTGTGATTCCTGTTGTCGTGGGTTCGAGCCCCATCAGCCACCCCAAAGAATATGGCCAGTAAGTTGTTTGTAATCAACAACTTACTGGCTTTTTTACTTCTCGGTCAACTTCGCTGGGGCCAATGCAGGGCCAATAGCATTTTCTAGTCGAGCCATCTCCAGATCGTTCTGAGCGCCATCGAGCCAACGGGCATAGGTCTTGTGGAACATCTCAACACTGTGTCCGAGCTTCTTGCTTGAGGGCCTTGGTCGACGGGTTGGTCCTGTCGTGCGCGCTCTTCTCTTGCGCGTCAATCTCGCATATGTTTTCTTGCTTCTTCATGGACGAAGTACCTTCTGGAGCTCTCCGTGAGTTGTCGAATGTCAGAAAATATAATACAGTTCTGACATCTAGGACCAATTGTCATGAGTCAGATCACCGAATCCATCTTGTCCGTTGCGCAAGCCCTTCCAGAAGGGGGGGTGATGGCGCCCAAGGAGTTCTTGCACCTTGGATCGCGGGCCGCAGTTGATCAGGCGCTGACGCGTCTGACGCGCGAAGGCAGGCTGCTCCGGGTAGCCAGAGGGGCGTACGCCGCGCCGGTCCAAGGGCGCTTTGGCACCCGCCCGCCGTCGACCGACGCCGTGCTTCAGGCGATGGAGGCTGTGAGCGGCGAAACCATCGTTCCGAATGGAGCAACGGAAGCGAATGCTCTGGGTCTCACCACCCAGGTGCCGACCCGTGAGGTGTTCATCACGTCTGGAAGTTCGCGCATGCTGCAGCTCGGCAATCGCTTGGTCGAGCTCAAGCATGGCAACCGCTTGCAACTGCTCCATGGGAGGCGCCCCGCAGGCATGGCTATACGTGCGCTGTCTTGGCTTGGGCCAGAGCAGGGGACTTCGGCGTTGGAGGAGTTGCGCCGCAAACTGCCAAGTGCGGAGTGGGAGGCCCTGCGGTCAACGCGTGCCACGATGCCCACCTGGATGGCCAGGGCCGTAGGTTCGACAGGTGCGCATGACTGAGCGGTGGTTTGAGCTCAGTCGCCAAGACCAAGCTGAAGCGCTCGAGGTGGCGGCTGCACGCACCGGTCGCCCCTCGCACTTGTTAGAAAAGGACATCTGGGTTGTCTGGTTCCTGTCCGCGATCTACGGTTCAGCGCTCGGGCAGGCGCTGACGTTCAAGGGTGGCACTTCGCTGTCCAAGGTGTACAGAATCATCGACCGATTCTCCGAAGACATTGATCTGACCTATGACATCCGTGAGCTGGTACCGGACCTGCTGCGACAGGGCAATCCGATTCCCGAATCCTCCAGCCAGGAGAAGAGGGTCACCAGCGCAGTGCGCACCCGATTGCCAGAGTGGATCGATCAGACCGTCAAGCCGGTGCTTGTGGGGGCGCTGTCGCAAGCAGGGTTGACCGCCTCACTGACGATGGCAGGCAAGGACAGCGAGAAGTTGCTGGTTGGTTACCCCGCGCTCAAGACAGGGACAGGGTATGCAGCAACCAGCATTCAGCTGGAGTTTGGAGCCCGAGCAACTGGGGAACCCCACCGGGATCATCCCGTCACCTGTGATGCGGCCGAAGCCATCGCGGGTGTGGAGTTCCCTACGGCCAGGCCCGTGACGATGGCGGCTGAGCGCACTTTCTGGGAGAAAGCGACGGCTGCACACGTCTACTGCTTGCAAGGGCGCTTGCGCGGCGAGCGCTACTCGCGTCACTGGTATGACTTGGTCGCGATCGCCCAATCGGAACACTACGCATCAGCCGTGAGCGACCGTGATCTGGCACACCAGGTCGCGCAACACAAGTCGATGTTCTTTGCGGAGAAGGACGCCAAAGGCACCAAGGTTGATTACACCGCAGCAGTGGCCGGGGCGATCCAGCTGGTGCCAACCGGCGACTCACTCACAGCCCTGGAGCACGACTACGTGGCGATGCTGGAAGACGGCTTGCTGGCTTTACATCAGCCGACCTTTGCGGATGTCATGGAAAGCTGCCGCGTGATCGAAGCTCACATCAACACCAGCGCCAAAGGCCCTTGACATCAGGCTGCCGCGGGAAGGTGCCACTACACCTTTGACTTCACCTTGCCGATTTCGAGCGAGGTTGCACTCGACTTCATTTGCGTTCGTCCCTTGCGCTCACGGCGGATCGCGACCAGGTGCCCGGTTTTAGGTTGTCGGAAACGGTGCGCCGGAAATGCGTCGTCTGGCTAAACCGGTGAACATTGAACATCGGGGTACGCGGTCAAGCAGTCATAATCTCAATCAGGCGTGTTGCGAGTTCTGGTGTCACGAGCAGGTGTCACGAGTTTCGTGACGCAATTTGCCGCTTCGTCAAAAAAGTCGTTTCAAATCAACAGCTTATATGGTGATGGTTCGAGCCCCATCAGCCACCCCAGATCAGACCGAAAACCCCGCTGTTCGAAAGACTGCGGGGGGTTTTTTTTGGTGCTGCCGCCATCCGTTCTTGGCAACCGCCCGCGCGGGCGTTTGACCGGATCGAGGCGCGAACCCGGAGCCAGTTTGCCATGTCCCAACGCCACCAGACCCGTGCCGACTATCGGCATTTCCAGAGCATCCCGACGCGCTGGATGGACAACGACGTTTATGGCCACGTCAACAACGTCCACTACTACAGCTACTTTGACACGGCGGTCAACCAGTTCCTGATCGAACGCGGGGTGCTGGACATCCATCGTGGCGAGGTGGTTGCTTATGTGGTCGAGACGGCATGCAGCTACTTTCTTCCGGTTGCGTTTCCTGACCGTGTCGATGCTGGAATCCGGGTTGTGCATATCGGCAACTCCAGCGTGCGCTACGAGATCGGCCTGTTTCGCAATGACGAAGTGCGATTGGCCGCCGCCGGTAGCTTCACGCACGTATACGTCGAGCGCAGCACCGGCAAGTCGGTGCCGATTCCCGATGCCGTTCGCGCTGTGCTGGCCACGCTTCAGGTCTGATTCCAGTCCCCGCGCGACGCGGCGCGTGTCACTGGTAGCGCACGCCCTGGCGCCGTAGCTGCGCCTGCAGATCGCCGATATCGATGGCATCCAGCGCCTTGCCGCTTCGGATCGACAGTGCCGCGGCAATGCCGGCGCCCTGGCCGGCCACTGCGCAGCAGGCCATGTTGCGTGTGGCTGCGTGGGCAATCCTGTCGCCGCCGATGGCCCGGCCTGCGACGAGCAGGTTCTTGACCCGCTTGGGCAGCATCGATCGGTAGGGGATGTGCATGTAGCGCCCTGTGGTGGGCAGGATCAGCACACCATAGCCGTCGATGAATTCCGGATAAATGCCGACCGAGTCATCGAAGCGCGCCTGTTCGCGTACGTCGTGCTCGGTCAGGTTGTAGGTCGCGTTGATCTTGCGCGTGTCTCGGATGCCGATCGTCATGCCGAAGTTGCGCAGGCGCACGCCGGCGCAACCAGGCGTGTAGCGACGCAAGGCTTCGGTTGCCAGCATGGCTTGTTTGCGACCCTCGATTTCGAATCGGGTCATGCTGTCCGGGTCGGTGCCATCGCATCCGGCCAGGTGCACCAGGTTCATGTAGGTCAATTCCCCGGTGTCGTGCATGGCGCCCCAGGTGCCGGCGATGGTGTTCAGATGTGCCGGAATCAAGCCGTCGCGGATGGCCTGGGCAAACGGTTTCTTGAGAAACGGCGAAAACATGGTGTCCTCCTTGCCCGAGGTCTCGATCTCCCATTCGCCGGTGCCCCAGTCCTTGTAGGTCTGCGGGTCATGCTGCACGCCGGCCATGAAGGCCTTCTTGTCGATGCCGGCCAGGTGAAACATGACCGATGCCGCCTGCATCTGTTCGATGGGCGTGGTGTGCGTCGGCGCACCGGCGCGATGCGCCACATCGGCGTCGCCGGTGGCATCGATGACGCGTTTGGCAAGAATAGCCTCACGGCCGGCCTTGGACTCGACGATGATGCCGATGATGCTGTCTGCGTCCATGATGGGTGCGACGAACGCCCGGTGCAGCATCGGATGGATACCCGCTTCCTGCACCAGCGCATCGGCAACCAGCTTGAATCCTTCGGAGTCGATCTCGTACGACAAGGACTGCGACTCCGGTACGGCAGCGCCCATGGCCTTGGCCCGCTCCTCGAATTCGCGTCCGATGCCGTTCGCTTCCACCGTCTGCGAATGGCGGTACCACGCGAAACCTTCGACGCCGACCACCGTGAGATTGCCACCGAAACAGCCGAAGCGTTCGACCAAGGTGACCGCGACCCCGGCGCGCGCGGCAGCGAGCGCCGCGGCCAGCCCACCGGGGCCGGATCCGACAACCAGTACATCGGTTTCGTGGATGATGGCTATGTCGCGCGCGGGCTCGCGCATGGTGCGTCTGGTGTTCGGCATGGAAGGCTCCCGTTGGAAGGGGGACGGTGGTTTGACGGGGTCTCTGAAAAGCTTGCGGCGTTTTGCCTGACGCTACATTTTGTGTGACACTTGTCGAAAAGGCGTCGTGAACCGTGATGCCGCGTTGGCCCGCGTATCGTGGCACAGACAAAGTCGAACCCAAGCAGGATGGCAGTTATGGCGGATAAACCCAAATCAGTGAACAAGTCGGCCTCAGGCCTGACCCGGCCGGGTGACTTGTACGTTCAGGGAGATCAGTTGCCGGTGCCCGAGGTGGAAGAAAAAAACACCGATTCGATCTGGGCCCTGTGGTCCGATCTGGTGGATGAAGAAGCCCGGCCCGAGCCTGCACCCGATGCCAACAAGCCCGGCCGTGAGCGGGACTTCCTCGAGACCGTACCGCTGGACCTCGAGGCGATGGCCGACACGCAACTGATGGGTCTGCCCGAGGTGCCCAAGAAATGACCGGCGGCCGCGTCAAGGCCATGTCGCGACGATTCAGTTGACCATTACCAGTTTGCCCATCACCTCTCTTGATCCCATGTGTGCATAGGCGGCCTTGATGTCCGCCATCGGCATGGTGCGATCAATCACCGGCCGGATCTTGCCGCTGGCATACCAGTCCAGCAGGCTTTTCATCATGACTGCATTGGCCTGGGGTTCGCGCCGCGCGAACTCACCCCAGAACACGCCCACGAGGGATGCACCCTTGAGCAGGGGCAGGTTCAAGGGCATTGCCGGGATCGGCCCCGCGGCAAAACCGATCACCAAATAGCGGCCGCGCCAGCTGATGGAGCGAAAGGCCGGTTCGGTGAAGTCACCGCCGACCGGGTCGTAGACGACTTCCGGGCCCTTGCCCTGTGTCAGCGTCTTGATGGCTTCGCGCAGGCTGTCCCGCTGGTAGTTGATGGTCGCGTCCGCACCGAGTTGACTGCATAACGCGCATTTTTCGTCGGTGGACGCGGCCGCAATGACGCGTGCGCCGGCGGCTTTGGCGATCTGGATCGCAGCAGTGCCTACGCCGCCAGCCGCGCCCAACACCAGCACTGTCTCGCCAGGCTGCAAGGCAGCACGGTCGATGAGCGCGTGATAGGACGTTGCATAGGTCATGATGAACGCGGCTGCGTCGACAAACGAGAAGTCCGCCGGCAGCGGCAGGCAAAGTGACGCCTTGACAAGGGTATGGGTTGCGAAGCCGCCGGTACCCGACAGGCAGGCGATGGATTGCCCCACCTGCAGTTGTGTGACGCTGTCTCCCACCGCCTGCACCACGCCGGCATATTCGGCGCCAGGCACAAACGGCGGATTCGGTTTCATCTGGTACTTGTTCTGCACGATCAGCAGATCGGGAAAATTCAGGCTGGCCGCCTTGATCTCGACCAGTACGTCGTCGGGGCCTGGGGTCGGAGTTGGCTGCTCCTGCCACTGCAAGGCGTCTACGCCGGTCGGGTTCTCACAAATCCATGCATGCATCGGTCATCTCCTGGTGTTCCGGTCGATGATACGGCCGGCGCCGACACGTAAATGGCGCGGGCGTGCCCGCGCCCGCGCCGCGCCACCTAGAATCAGCCACCACTGCTGCAAAACATGAAAATTCTCATCTCCAATGACGACGGATACCAGGCTCCGGGGATCGTGGCGCTGTACGAGGCGCTCAAGGATCTCGCCGATGTGGAAGTCGTGGCGCCGGAACTCAACAATAGCGCCAAGTCGAACGCGCTGACCTTGCATGGCCCCTTGTATGTAACGCAGGCGAGCAACGGCTTTCGCTATGTCAATGGCACGCCTGCCGACTGTGTGCATATCGCACTGACCGGTTTGCTGGGTTACCGGCCGGATCTGGTGGTCTCGGGCATCAACAACGGCGCCAACATGGGCGACGACACGATTTATTCCGGTACGGTAGGCGCGGCGATGGAGGGGTTTCTCTTCGGCGTGCCGGCTATCGCGTTTTCGCAAGTCGAAAAAGAATGGGCTCACCTGGACGCAGCCGCCGCGAAGGCGCGTGAACTGGTGGCCCAGATGCTGCAGCAGCAACTGATTGGCAGCAAGCCATGGCTGCTCAACGTGAACATTCCCAATCTGCCGCTGGCCCAGATCAAGCCTATGAAAGTCTGCCGTCTCGGGCGGCGTCATGCGGCGGAGCCGGTCATCGTGCAGGAAAGCCCGCGAGGCGACAAGATGTACTGGATAGGCAGCTGCCGGCGCTGTCAAGGACGATGCCGAGGGTACGGATTTTCACGCGACGGTGCAGGGCCATGTGGCATTGACGCCGCTGAAAACCGATCTGACCGACCACGAGGCACTGCGCTACTGGTCGCAGACGGCCGCCAGCATTGGCCGCGCAGCTTCGTCTGTCGCGCCATGAAGGAGCGTCCGTCGTTTCCGGCGCGACTACCGCGAACGCTTTCCGGGACGGAATTGCCGACCCGGCCGATGACGCGCAGGCCGGATCTGGCGCAGCCGGGCAGCGTCGCCGCGCCAACCATGCCGATCAAGGCCGTGCTGGCGCGACCGATGACGGCCATCGCCGGGTCGTCGGCGCAGGACTTTCGCTCGGTACGACGCGACATGGTGAACCGCCTGGCGCGGGTCGGTATCAGCGACGACACCGTGTTGGCCGCCATGGGCGAGGTCGAACGTCACCGCTTCGTCGACAGTGCATTGCAGGGGCAGGCGTACCAGGAAACCAGCCTGCCGATCGGTCTGGGGCAGACCATCTCCAAACCGGGCGTGGTTGCACGCATGATCGAATTGCTGCGCAATGGGGCGTCAGGCAAACTGGGTCGGGTGCTCGAGGTCGGTACCGGTTGCGGCTATCAGGCGGCGGTGCTGAGCCTGATCGCCACCGAGGTCTACAGCCTGGAACGCTTGCGCGGTCTGCATGACAGGGCGCGGGAGAACCTGCGCACCATGCGTCTGCCCAATGTGCACCTGCTGTTCGGCGACGGCATGCTGGGATATCCCAAGGGTGCGCCATACGCCGGCATCATCGCGGCGGCTGGCGGAGAAGCTGTGCCGCAGGCGTGGACGGATCAACTGGCGGTCGGGGGACGGCTGGTGGCGCCGGTTGCTGGTCAACAGGCCGGGCTTGCCGGCCAGGCGCTGATCGTGATCGACAAGACACCGCGCGGACTGCAGCAGACCATATTCGAAGCCGTTCATTTTGTACCTTTAAAATCGGGCGTTGCGTGAAGGGAAGGCGAATGATGGGATTTATTGACCGGGGTGTCAGGCTGATGGCGGTTGTGGGATTGACTGCGCTGCTGGCTGCATGCGGCTCCAAGGCTGTCAACCGGGCCCCGATCGAGGAGCGTGCGCCGGGCGTTGGTGTCCAGGCGGGCGTGGCGGTTGCGCCGGCGGCGCAACAGCCGCCCGGTTTCGAGAACGCCGGCAAGGCCGGCTATTACACCGTCAAACCCGGTGACACGATGATGCGCATTGGCCTGGAAACCGGCCAGAGCTGGCGCGATATTGCGCGCTGGAATGGTCTCGTCAACCCTAACCTGATTGAGGTTGGGCAGGTGCTGCGTGTGTTGCCACCTTTGCCGTTGCAAGCGGCGGTTCCGCCTGCTACGGTGATCGCGGCGGCCAAGTCGGCAGCCGGAACCCCGGCGCCGGTTGCGCCCGCCGGTGCAGGCGGTGCGACTGCGACACCGGTGCAGGGGTCGAACGTGACCACAACGGCTGTAGCCCCGACCGCTATCTCTTCCACGCCAGTGCCGCCGGTACAGGGGGCTGCGGGAGCGACGCCGGCCGAAGACGAGATCGCCATGATCTGGCCTGCTTCTGGCCCGATTATTGGCAGGTTCGACGAATGCCAGCAACAAGGGGGTCGATATTGGCGGTGCCGCGGGCGATCCGGTATTTGCCGTTGCCGACGCTCGCGTTGAGTATGTCGGTGCGCGCATTGGCCGGCTATGGAAATCTGATCATCCTGAAACACAGTAACTCGTTCATTACGGCGTACGGCCACAATCAGACAATCCTGGTCAAGGAGTACCAAACCGTACGCAAGGGTCAAAAGATTGCCGAGAAGGGGAGTTCAGGTGCGGACCAGATCAAGTTGCACTTTGAGATACGACGCCAAGGCCTTGCGGTTGACCCACTTAAGTACCTGCCCCCGCGTTGAGCGGCATTGACCCCATGGCCTGGCCGGTACTGGTCTTCGATATCGAGTCGATTCCCGACATTGAAGGCTTGCGCGCGTTGCGCGCTGCACCAGCGGAGATGAGCGACGCCCAGGTTTATGCGGCCTGGGTGGCGGAGCGCAAGGAGAAGGGGCAGAGCGACTTCATGCCGCTGCACCTGCAACGCATTCTTGTCATCAGTGCGGTGTTTCGCAACGCCGACGGTTTGCGCATCCACTCCTTTGTCGACAAGGATGGTCAGTCCGAAGCCAAGGTCATACAGACCTTCTTCAACACGCTGGAAAAACACACGCCGCAACTGGTGAGCTGGAACGGCGGTGGATTTGACCTGCCGGTGCTGCATTACCGCGGCCTCAAGCATGGCGTGGTGGCAGACAAGTACTGGGACATGGGCGAAGACGACCGCGAGTTCAAGTGGAACAACTACATCAGCCGCTATCACATGCGCCATCTGGACCTGATGGACTTGCTGGCCATGTATCAGCCCAAGAACAACGCACCGCTGGACGCGATGGCCAAGTTGTGCGGTTTTCCCGGCAAGCTGGGCATGGACGGTTCCGCCGTTTATCCGGCCTATCTCGACGGCAAGCTCGACGATATCCGGCGCTACTGTGAGACCGATGTGATGAACACCTACCTGGTGTATTGCCGGTTCCAGAAGATGCGCGGCGGCCTGCTCGACAAGGAATATGCGCAGGAGATCACGCTGGTGCGCGAAACGCTCGGCGGCCTGGCCGAGACTGAAACCCATTGGCAGGAATATCTTCAGGCCTGGGCTTGAGTCGGGATCGGCATGACTGAAACTGCAGGCGCAGCGCTCGGCTACGTCGATGACCTGTTGACCATCGAATCGCTGGACATCGAAGCGCAAGGTATTGCGCACCGGCCGGACGGCAAGGTGGTGTTTGTCGAAGGCGCGTTACCGTTCGAGACGGTCAGCGTCAACACCTTTCGCAAGAAGTCGAGTTTCGACAAGGCCGTGGTCACGGCCATCCACCAGCAGTCGTCGCAACGGGTCACACCCGGTTGTCCGCACTTCGGCCTGCACAACGGGGCCTGTGGCGGCTGCAAGATGCAGCACATGCATGCCGATGCGCAGGTGGCGGTCAAGCAGCGCGTGCTGGAGGACAACCTCTGGCATCTGGGCAAGGTGCGGCCGGAGGTCGTTCTGCGCCCCATCCATGGACCTTCCTGGGGTTACCGCTATCGGGGCCGCCTGTCGGTGCGCTATGTGCGCAAGAAGGGCGCGGTGCTGATCGGGTTTCATGAACGCAAGAGCGGCTATGTCGCCGACATGCGGCAATGCCGGGTGTTGCCGCCATTTGTCAGTGATCTGCTGATGCCTTTGCGCGGGCTGATCGAAGGCATGCAGGCGCGTGAACAGTGCGCCCAGATTGAACTGGCAATGGGCGATGATGGAGCGACGCAGGTCGTGGCCCTGGTGCTGCGTCACATGGTGGAGTTGTCGCCGTCCGACCGAGCCATGCTCCGCGCATTTGCGTCAGAGCATGGCCGCACAGTGGACGGACGGACACATCTGATCCAGTGGTGGCTGCAGCCGGGCGGGCTGGACACGGTCGCACCGCTGGATGCGGACGCAGCGCAACTGGCATATCAGCTGCCGGAGTTCGGCATCCGCATGCCGTTCCGGCCGACCGACTTTACCCAGGTCAACCCGCATATCAATCAGGTGCTGGTGGGTCGCGCCTTGCGGCTGCTGCAGGTGCAGCGCCATGAGCGGGTGATCGACTGGTTCTGCGGGCTGGGCAATTTCACGTTGCCATTGGCTACGATGGCGGCACAGGTGCTGGGTGTCGAGGGCAGCGAGGCGCTGGTGCAGCGGGCCCAGGACAATGCGCGCAGCAATGCCGCAGCGCGGGCACAGGGCCAGGCCTTGGCGCCGGTGGAGTTCGTCACGCGCAACCTGTTCGAGATGAGCGCCCAGATGTTGATGGCCGACGGTGTGGCGCACAAGTGGCTGATGGATCCACCGCGCGAAGGCGCGTATGCGCTGGTGCAGGCGCTGGCGCTGGCGCACAACGCGTTGTGCCATGCCGGCGGAGGCGACCTGGCTCCGGAGGTCGACCAGTCCACCTTGCCGGTCCCCGGTGACTGGAGCATGCCGCAGCGCATCGTATATGTCAGCTGCAATCCGGCCACACTGGCCCGCGATGCGTCGGTACTGGTGCAGCAGGCCGGCTACCGCTGTGTCGGGGCGGGCGTGGTCAACATGTTCGCCCATACCGCCCACGTCGAGAGCATTGCGGTGTTCGAACGCGGCGCTCAGACTGTCTAGGTTCTCAGTGGTTGCCCCTGGCCTGCGCTGCAGGTCCTGGTGGCTCAGGGGCCGGTTTTCTTGCCCGCCACCGGGGTATCGCTCACCATCACTTCGCCGGAGTCGGACGTGCTGGGGATCTTGGACGCGATGCCCTCGATCTTGTTCTCGCGCATGTAGCGATCCATCTCTTTCCAGCCCTCGTAGACGGCGGTCTTGGGTGCACGTTCATTGAGCTTGTAGCAGTCCTCGATACCGCGCATGGCATGCCGGCAGGCGGCACCGACCGCGCGCCCATCGGCATCGCGCTGCACCACCCGGGGGTCCGGGCCGAGCAGATCCGCGACATCACAGCCGGCAGTCAGCAGGGTGATGGCGAGGATGGGCAACAGACGGATATACATGGGGTCAACAGGCAGGCTTGACGGGTTTATCGGCAGTTCTGCAAGGTTTCTGAAGTGTGCCGTTCACGCTTGGGCCAGAAAAAAGGCCCCTCAAAGGGGCCTTGGCGCATGCATTGCAAATGTCAGTCGCTGCTTCCGCCGCCGATGCCCAGCAGGATCAGCAGGCTCTGGAACACGTTGTAAATGCTCAGGTACAGGCCCAGCGTGGCGCTGATGTAATTGGTTTCACCACCGTCGATGATGCGCTTGAGGTCGTACAACATGAAGGCGCTGAAGATGCCGATGGCCAGCACCGAGATCGCCATCATGCCGGCAGACGATGCCACGAAGACGTTGATAATGGCCGCGACCATCAGGACCACGGCACCGACGGTGAGCCATTTGCCCATGCTGCTGAGGTCGCGCTTGATCACGGTTGCCAGGCTGGCCATGACGAAGAAGACACCGGCCGTGCCGCCAAAAGCCATCATGATCAGGTCGGCGCCGTTCTTGAAGCCCAGTACCATCGCGATGATGCGCGACAACATCAGGCCCATGAAGAAGGTGAATGCCAGCAGTACCGGAACGCCGGCGGCCGAATTCTTGGTCTTCTCAATGGCGAACATGAAGCCGAAAGCGCCACCCAGGAACACCATCAGTCCCATGCCGCCGCCCAGCGACGCGGTGATACCGGTGGTGACGCCGATCCAGGCGCCAAGAACCGTCGGCAACATGCTCAATGCCAACAGCCAATAGGTGTTGCGCAGAACCTTGTTGCGTTGTTCTGCAGAAATGCCCTGACCATAGCCAGCGCTTCGGCCGAAGGTTTGTACGCGATCGTTCATGTGATTGGCTCCTGTTGTTTCCACTCGAAGGTAGATGCGTTCATTCTAGGATAGTTCAAGTGGCAGACCGCCTTTTCCGCCATTTGCCTAGTCCTCAAGCGGTTATCCGGCACAACTGCGTGGCGCAAACTCTGCCTGCGCCAGCGTTATGCTTCAGTGTTCCGGCCAGTTCGGCGCGGATATCGTATCAAGACAACACTATCGCCATGAAAACCAAATCTACGCTCGAATTTTCCGACGTGCAGCGCATTGCTGCCGCTGCGGCTGAAGAAGCCATGCGCAACAAATGGGCCGTGTGCATCGCCATTGTCGACGATGGCGGTCATCCTATGCATTTGCAACGGCTCGACGGCGCGGCCGCTACCACTGGCTATATCGCGGCCAGCAAGGCAAAGACGGCGGCGATGGGCCAGCGCGAGAGCAAGGTTTTCGAAGACATCATCAACGGAGGACGCACCGCCTTCCTCAGCGCCCCGGTGCTCGAGGGCATGCTCGAAGGTGGCGTGCCGATCATGGTGGATGGGCAGTGCATCGGTGCCGTTGGGGTCAGCGGCGTCAAGTCGACAGAGGATGCGCAGGTCGCCAAAGCCGGCATCGCCGCACTGGGCCTCTGAGGCCGACCTGACGCCGCCAGTGCCGAAGGCGCGTCAGTAACTCAGGCGTTCGGGACGGATGTCCTGCAAGATGGTGGTGGCGATTTCCTCGATCGACTTGGTGGTGGTCGACAACCAGCGGATGCCGCTGCGGCGCATCATGGCTTCGCCTTCTGCCACTTCCATGCGGCAGTTCTCGATCGAGGCGTAGCGCGAGTTCGGGCGCCGCTCATGGCGGATCTCGCTCAGGCGTTCAGGCGCGATCGTCAGACCGAACAGCTTGGCCCGGTGAGGTATCAGGGCCGGTGGCAACTGCTGGCGCTCGAAGTCCTCCGGAATCAGCGGATAGTTGGACGCCTTCAGGCCGTATTGCATGGCCAGATACAGCGAGGTCGGCGTCTTGCCGCTGCGGCTCACGCCCACCAGAATCACATCCGAATGATCGAGATCGCGGTTCGACTGTCCGTCGTCATGCGCCAGCGAGAAGTTGATGGCCTCGATCCGGTCCTGGTATTCCTTGCTCTTGCTCGCATCGCTGAAGCGACCCACCCGATGGCTGGACTTGAGTTGCAGTTCGGTCTCCAGCGGATGCACGAAAGTGCCGAACATGTCCAGCAGCATGCCCTGACAGCCGTCCTGCAGGATCTGCAGAATCTCCATATTGACCAGCGTGGTGAATACGATGGGCTTGGCCCCGTCCTGTTGCGCGGCGTGGTTGATCTGGCGCACGACCTGGTGCGCCTTGTCGGCGGTGTCGGTGAAGGGCAGCCGCACATGCCGTGCCTTGAGTTCGAATTGCGCCAGGATGGCGTTGCCAAAGGTTTCGGCGGTGATGCCGGTGCCGTCGGAAATGAAGAAAACGGTGCGATTGGGCATGAATCGGGGGTCCTGGCACTGGTAGGGAACGAAAGGGCGGCGCATTGCGAGGCCCATGTCGCACTCTACAATGTTTGCAACACGCTCCAGCGACAGACACGATACTCATGGCCCGTCCCCGTCCAGAACGACTCACACAGTGCCGGGACACTGCCATGCGTCAGGCTGCATCCGGCATCACTGCCGCCATTGCGCCGGAACCGATTTTTACAACCTCCGGAGTTTTCCCATGTCTGCACTATTTGGAGCGACCGCCCTGGTCGTACCGTTTGAGAACCTGAGAATGGGCGACGTCGAGTCGGTCGGCGGCAAGAATGCCAGCCTCGGCGAGATGATTGCCCACCTGCCAAGCGGTGTGAATGTGCCCACTGGCTTTGCCACCACGGCCCATGCCTTTCGCGATTTCCTGGCCCACGATGGGCTTCAAGTCCGCATCAAGGATTTGCTGGACGCACTGGACGTCGACGACGTGCGCGCGCTGGCGAGCACGGGCGCGAAGATTCGCGCGTTGGTCCAGGCCCAGCCTTTCCCCGCCGACCTCGAACAGGCAATCCGCGACGCGTTCGCAACCCTGAGTGAGGCGGCGCCGCACCTGTCGTTCGCGGTGCGTTCCTCGGCAACGGCTGAAGATCTGCCCGACGCCTCGTTTGCCGGACAGCAGGAGACTTTTCTCAATGTCGCGGGCATCGAGGATGTGCTGCACAAGATCAAGGAGGTGTTTGCCTCCTTGTACAACGACCGCGCCATCAGCTACCGGGTGCACAAGGGTTTCGCCCATGAGCATGTCGCGCTGAGTGCCGGCATTCAGCGCATGGTGCGCTCCGACCTGGGTGCGGCCGGTGTCATGTTCACCATCGACACCGAATCCGGGTTCAAGGATCTGGTGTTCATCACCGCCAGCTACGGCCTGGGCGAGACGGTGGTGCAGGGCGCCGTCAACCCGGACGAGTTTTACGTGCACAAGCCGATTCTGCGCGCGGGCAAGAAAGCCATCGTGCGACGCAGCCTGGGTTCCAAGTTGCTGCAGATGCAATTCACCAGCGACGCCGAAAAGAAGGCGCAGGGCCAACTGGTCAAGACCACCGACGTGCCGATCGAGATGCGCAACCGGTATTCACTGACCGATGTCGATGTCGAGGAACTGGCACGTTATGCGCTGGTGATCGAGGAGCACTACGGCCGCGCGATGGACATCGAATGGGGCAAGGACGGTCAGGACGGCAAGCTCTACATCCTGCAGGCCCGACCCGAGACGGTGAAAAGCCAGAGTGCCGGCAAGGCCGAGTACCGCTACAAGCTCAAAGGCAAGGGCCCGGTGCTGGTCGAAGGCCGGGCCATCGGACAGAAGATCGGCACCGGGCCAGTGCGCCTGGTGCACAACCTGTCGGAGATGGACAAGGTGCAACCGGGCGATGTGCTGGTGACCGACATGACCGACCCGAATTGGGAGCCAGTGATGAAACGCGCTTCTGCCATCGTGACCAATCGCGGTGGCCGTACCTGCCACGCCGCCATCATCGCGCGCGAGCTTGGCATTCCGGCCGTGGTCGGTTGCGGCGACGCCACCGACGTGCTCAAGGAGGGCGTGCTGGTAACGGTCAGCTGTGCCGAGGGCGATACCGGCTTCGTCTATGACGGCTTGCTCGAGACCGAGATCCAGCAAGTCGAGCGCGGCACGATGCCGGAAATCCCGCTCAAGATCATGATGAACGTCGGCAACCCGCAACTGGCCTTCGACTTCTGCCAGTTGCCCAATGCCGGTGTCGGTCTGGCGCGGCTGGAGTTCATCATCAACAACAACATCGGTGTCCATCCCAAGGCCATCCTGGACTACCCGAATGTCGATGCCGACCTGAAGAAGGCGGTGGAGTCGGTGGCGCGCGGCCATGCCTCGCCACGCGCGTTTTACGTTGACCGGGTAGCCGAAGGCGTGGCGACGATTGCCGCCGCTTTCTGGCCCAAACCGGTGATCGTGCGCATGTCCGACTTCAAGAGCAATGAATACCGCACCTTGATTGGCGGCAGTCGGTACGAGCCGGACGAAGAAAACCCGATGCTCGGCTTTCGCGGTGCGGCGCGCTATATCAGTACTGATTTCGGCGAGGCCTTCGCGATGGAGTGCGAAGCCATGCTGCGCGTGCGCCAGGACATGGGCCTGACCAATGTGCAGTTGATGGTGCCTTTTGTACGCACGCTGGAGCAGGCGCGCAAAGTGACGGAACTGATGGCGTTGCATGGCCTGAGCCGGGGCGATGGCGCGCAGGCCGATGGTGAAGCCGGACTCAAGATCATCATGATGTGCGAGGTCCCGAGCAATGCCATCCTGGCCAGCGAGTTCCTGCAGTACTTCGACGGTTTTTCGATCGGCTCCAACGATCTGACCCAGTTGACACTGGGCCTGGATCGCGATTCCGGACTCGAATTGCTGGCCGCCGACTTCGACGAGCGCGATCCGGCGGTCAAGGCCTTGATCCGCATGGCGATCCAGGCCTGCCGCGCGCAGGGCAAGTATGTCGGGATTTGCGGTCAGGGCCCCAGCGACCATCCGGATTTCGCGACCTGGTTGCGCGACGAGGGAATTGATTCGATCTCGCTCAATCCGGATACCGTGATCGACGACCTGGCGCCGCCTGGCGAGTTGATCGCAGCGCCTGCTCCGGTCGATGGCGTTGGCCGGTGCGCGGGAAAACCCGATAGGGGTCTTCCCGCGTTCAGGCGCAGCAAGTGGCCGATGTAAGTGGCAGGTAAGGCCACCATCGACTAATCGGATTTTTGCGTTCCGATCGCTGTCATGCTCCTGTTCGTCACCGCCGTCAAACTGCTGGCCGAAATTGCGTTGATGGCGCTGCTGGGCCAATGGCTGCTCGGCAAACTGGCCGGTACGCGGCGCGAACAAAACCTTTTCTATCAGTTGCTCCAACTGCTCGGCCGTCCGGCGGTCGTGCTGGCGCGCCAGCTTACGCCGGCGTTTGTCGATCAGCGCCATGTGCCGCTGGTGGCCTTTGCTCTGCTGGGTATGGTGTGGCTGGCGGCGACCGTGGTAAAGATCCAGCTGTGTCTGGCCATGGGAGTGGCGTTGTGCCAATGATTCACTGGCTGCACCGGTCCTGGCTGCGCTGGCAGGCGCAGATGCACATCATGCTCGCTCGCCCGGGCCACGCGCTGGCGTGCTTTGACGCCTTGCTGCGTGCGGCGCCGCGCGATCGGCACGCCATGGCCAGTCGCGCGTATCTTTTGGCCGCAAGCGGCGACAAGGCGCAGGCCATCGTCGCCTTGCAAGCCATGACACAGCAGCACCCGCGCCATGCATCGGGCTGGTTCAATCTGGCCTACCTGCTCGATGAAGTTGGTCGTTTCGATCTGGCCGAGAGCGCTTTCGACCACGCGCTTGCCGTCGACCCGGCGTTGGACCGGGCCTGGTATGGCCTGGGCCTGCTGCTGTTGCGCCAGGGGCGGCTGGATGAAGCGGCTACTGCGTTGGCACGCAATACCGCATTGCAACCCATGAGTCCGTTTGGCTGGTACCAACTGGCCCGGGTCGAGATGGAGCGCCACCGGTCCGACGAGGCGCGCCGTATCCTGACGCATCTGCGCGGGTTCGAACCCAAGGTGGCGGCCCAACTGGCGCGCGAACTTGACGCGCTGACCGCGCAGCAGGGTAGCCCGGCGTGATGCCGGTTGCTGCGCGAGGATTCGGCCTGTGACCGATGCAGCCGAAAACCGCCGTGACTACTGGCGCCGCAACCTGATAGTTTCTGCCGGTCTTCTGAGTCTGTGGTTTCTGGTCAGTTTTGTCGTCAGCTTCTTTGCCCGGGAACTGAGCTTCAGCTTTTTTGGCTGGCCGTTCAGCTTCTGGATGGCAGCGCAGGGTTCGTTGCTGGTCTATGGCGGCATCATCTGGTTCTATGCCCACTACATGGCCCGGCTGGACGTGACGCACGATGTCCAGGAAAACGATGACTGACCATGGCTGAGCGTCCGGGCCCGGTATCGGCCAGTGCATCGCGGGCGTCCAGGCTGGCGTTCAAGCGCGACATTGACCGCGTCTATCTCTGGTACATGGGGGGCTTTTTGTTTTTCGTGCTGGCCCTGGCGTTGCTTGAGCAGGTGGGTCTGCCAAAGCGCTGGATTGGCTCGATCTTTCTTTTGGCGACGATTGGTCTGTATGCGGGCATCGGCATCCTGAGCCGGACCCATGACGCGGTCGAGTACTACGTGGCGGGGCGCCGGGTGCCGGCGATGTACAACGGCATGGCTACAGGCGCAGACTGGATGTCGGCCGCGTCGTTCATCGGCTTGGGTGGAACCCTGTATCTCACCGGTTACGGTGGCCTGGCTTTCATCATGGGATGGACCGGTGGCTATTGCCTGGTGGCGCTGTTCCTGGCGCCGTACCTGCGCAAGTTCGGACAGTTCACGGTGCCCGATTTTCTGGGCGAGCGCTATGGCGGCAACCTGCCGCGACTGCTCGGCATTGTGGCTGCCATTCTGTGCTCGTTTACTTATGTGGTGGCGCAGATATCCGGCGTCGGACTGATCACGTCGCACCTGACCGGGGTGCAGTTCGAACTGGGCATTTTCCTGGGCCTGGGCGGCATCCTGGTGTGCTCGTTCCTGGGAGGCATGCGCGCCGTGACCTGGACCCAGGTGGCCCAGTACTTCATCCTGATCGTTGCCTACATGATCCCGGTGGTCTGGTTGTCGGTGAAGCAGACCGGTTGGCCGGCGCCGCAGATCGTCTACGGCTACCAGCTCGAAAAAGTCACGGCACTCGAGAAGAAGTTGACTGTAGATCCCGGCGAGATCTCTGTGCGCCAGGTATTTGCCGCGCGCTCAGACGAACTGGCTGAGCAGCTCAGGGCTCCGGCGTCGGCGCTGGCAAACGAGCGCCAGGCCGCACGGGATTGGCTCGAGCGGCTGCAGGCCAACGGAGGGACGGGCTCGGCGATCGACATTTCGGCCGCAGAAAAGGCCTTGTTCGGCCTGGCGGCGGACCCGCAGGCGGCCATGGAACGCTGGACCCGGGCCAAGGTTGCCGCAGATGCCAAGGCCTTGCCGCTCAATGGCATGGTGCCCCACGGCCAGGCCTTCACCGGGGACCCTGACGGCAGCCCGGCGCAGCGCCAGGCCTACGATGTGGCGCGACGCAATTTCCTGGCGCTGATTTTCTGCCTGATGGTGGGCACTGCGGCGCTGCCGCATATCCTGATGCGCTACTACACCGTGCCCAGCGTCAAGGAGGCGCGCGAGTCGGTGGGCTGGTCGATGGTATTCATCTTCCTGTTGTATTTCACGGCGCCGGCGCTGGCCGTGCTGGTCAAGTACGAGATTTTCACGCTGGTCGTGGGCACGCCATTCGACCAACTGCCGGCCTGGATTGCGTCCTGGAGCAAGGTCGATCCGTCGCTGCTGTCGGTGACGGATGTCAACCATGACGGCATCCTGCAACTCAACGAGATGAGCATCAGTGGCGATATCCTGGTACTGGCAACACCGGAAATCGGCGGCTTGCCATATGTTGTTTCCGGTCTGGTGGCCGCAGGCGGCCTGGCCGCGGCGCTGTCCACCGCCGACGGACTGTTGCTGACCATCGCCAATGCGCTGAGCCATGACATGTATTACAAGATGATCGACCCCAATGCCTCGACGGCAAGACGGGTGGCCTTGTCCAAGATGCTGCTGCTGGTGGTGGCGCTGGCGGCTGCGTATGTCGCCTCGCAACGGCCAGCCGACATCCTGTTTCTGGTGTCCGCTGCGTTCTCCTTTGCCGCTGCCGCGTTCTTTCCGGCGCTGACACTGGGCATTTTCTGGAAGCGGGCCACCGGCATTGCCGCCTCGCTGGGCATGGCTGCGGGACTGCTTACCACCGCCTACTACATGGTCATGACCCAGCCCTGGCTGCGTTCCGTGTTGGGCATTACTTCGCCGGTACGTCTGTGGTGGGACATCCAGCCGATTTCAGCCGGCTTGTTCGGTGTGCCGGTGGGGTTTGCCGTGATCGTGTTGGTGAGCCTGGTCACGCGTCGGCCCAGCCCCGAGACCGAGCAACTGGTGGAGTACATCCGCTACCCTCGGCTCGATCCCGACCGGGGTTGAGCCCGGCACGCGGCTTGTCCGGCCATCAAGCCAGTCTGGACTGATGGTGCTTGGCTGGCATATAATCGCGGGCTTCGCCTTGCCACACCTCGTCCAGACGCCGAGGGTGGCTATTTCCGGCCCCCGATGACCCTATGAAGTGGGAAAGAGGGACAGGGCCTTCCACAAGGAGTACGCATGCGTCATTACGAAATCATTCTCATGATCCACCCGGATCAGAGCGAGCAAGTTCCAGCCATGCTGGAGCGCTACAAGACCATGATCACCGCCGGCGGCGGCAAGATCCATCGGGTCGAAGACTGGGGTCGGCGCCAGTTGGTCTACATGATCAACAAACTCGCCAAGGCCCACTACCTGTGTATCAACATCGAGGCCGATCAGGCCGTGATGGGTGAACTCGAGCATGCATTCAAGTTCAATGACGCCGTGCTGCGTCATCTGACGGTGCTGCGCAAGAATGCGGATACCGCACCTTCGTCGATGATGAAAACCGTCGAGCGCGAAGATGCCCGCAAGGCTCAGCAGGCTGAGTTTCACGGCAACAATGACCGCAATAGCGACCGTAACAACGATCGCAATAGCGAACGGAATAACGAGCGCAGCAACTGATTGACCCACGTGGGGTGACTGAGGCTAGCCAACCGCCTGATCCTGACTGCCAGTGTGGTCGAACGCGATGCGATGCGTTACACACCGGCAGGATTACCGGCCCTGAACCTGCAACTGGAGCATGCCTCCAGTGTTCAGGAAGCAGGGCAGGTCCGACAGATCAAGGCAGTGATGAAAGCGGTGGCACTGGGCGCAAACGCCGAGCGACTGGCAAGTACAGCCGCAGGCAGTGTCTGGAGGTTCACCGGCTTTTTGGCCACACCCCGCAACGGCAAGCACGTCGTTTTCCATATACAGGAATTTTTGCCAGAACCAACCCCGTTGTCTCAGCAGGACATGCCGGCTCAGCCAGTCTGAAATCCGCAGCCTGCCAACCGAAGGAAGAAATCATGCCAGGACCAAAACGTTTCAACAAAGACAAGCGCCCCAAGCGCCCAGCCCAGAATCTGCTGTTCAAGCGCAAGCGCTTTTGCCGCTTCACCGTGACCGGTGTCGAAGAGATCGACTACAAGGACATCGACACCTTGCGCGATTTCATTGCCGAGAACGGCAAGATCATTCCCGCCCGCCTGACCGGCACCCGGGCGATTTTCCAGCGTCAGCTCAACACCGCGATCAAGCGCGCGCGCTTTCTGGCCATGTTGCCGTACAGCGACCAGCACCGCATCTAAGGGGCCACGAACATGCAAATCATTCTGCTCGACAAGGTCGTGAACCTTGGCAATCTCGGTGAAATCGTCAAGGTCAAGGACGGTTATGCCCGCAACTTCCTGATTCCGTCTGGCCGTGCCCGTCGTGCGACTGCTGCTGCCAAGCAGGAGTTCGAAGTCAAGCGCGCCGAACTCGAAAAAGCCGCTGCCGCCAAGCTGGCCGAGGCGCAAGCCGTCGGCGAAAAGCTCGGCGGCTCGACCTGCAAGCTGACCCAGAAGGCCGGCGTTGACGGCCGCCTGTTCGGCTCGGTCACCAATGCTGACATCGCTGAAGAGCTGGTCAAGCAAGGCTACAAGGTAGTCAAGTCGCAAGTGCGCATGCCTGCAGGTCCTATCAAGGTTGTCAGCGACACCACGGTCAGCGTGGCATTGCACACCGACGTCACGGTGGACATCACGGTGTCGGTATACGGCGAAACCGCCTGATCCGCATTCGCTTGTAGGCCTGCCCGGCGTCAAGCCGGACGGGCCAAGTGCAAAGCCACCAGGGTCAAGGCCATGGTGGCTTTTGTCTTTCTGGGTACGCCTTGTCCCGCGATTTCCACATCTTGTTCACAGCTTAGGCAGGGCTTGTCCCCAGCTTCTCACTCGACGCCCGACGCTGGCCGGCGTAGCATCAAAGGCCTGTTTCCCATGACCATGTCCGCCGTTTTTTCCTCCACCGACGAGTTCAGCGATGACCGCGAAGTTGCCCGACTGCGCATACCGCCTCATTCGAACGAAGCCGAATCCAGCGTGCTGGGCGGTCTGCTGCTCGACAACGACGCCTGGGATCGTGTCGGCGATCTGCTGAGTCGACGAGGATTTCTATCGCTACGAACACCAGCTGGTCTATGGGGCGATTGGTGCGCTGATCAATGCGAGCAAACCGGCTGACGTGATCACGGTGTTCGAAAACCTGCAGAGTCAGGGCAAGGCCGATGAAATCGGCGGTCTGGCCTACCTGAACTCTCTGGCCCAGTACGTGCCCAGTGCCGGCAACATCCGCCGCTATGCCGAGATCGTGCGCGAGCGTTCGATGCTGCGCAAACTGGTCAGCGCCAGCGACGAGATCGCCACCAACGCGTTCAACCCCCAGGGTCGTCCGGTAGCCGACATTGTCGACGAGGCGGAACGCAAGATCTTCAAGATCGGCGAGCAGGGTTCGCGCATGAAGCAGGGTTTCCAGGCCATGGACACGCTGGTGGTGAACCTGCTCGACCGGGTCCAGGAGATGGCCGACAACCCGAACGACGTGACCGGCGTACCGACCGGTTTCTACGATCTGGACCGCATGACGGCCGGTTTTCAGGCCGGCGACCTGATCGTGCTGGCGGCGCGCCCGTCCATGGGCAAGACCGCATTTGCCATCAATATCGCCGAGCATGTGGCCTTGAACGAAGGTTTGCCGGTGGCGGTGTTTTCGATGGAGATGGGCGCCGCCCAACTGGCGGTGCGTATCGTCGGTTCGATCGGCCGTATCGACCAGAGCCATTTGCGCACCGGCAAGCTGACCGACGAGGAGTGGCCGCGCCTGACCGAGGCCATTGAGAAGCTGCGCACGATCTCCTTGCACATCGACGAGACGGCCGGCCTCAACGAGCAGCGAGTTGCGTGCCAATGCGCGCCGCCTGGCGCGCCAGTGCGGCCAGCTCGGCCTGATCGTGGTCGACTATCTTGCAGCTGATGAGTGGCTCGGCGAGGGTCGGACGAAAACCGCGCGACCGAACTGGGCGAGATCTCACGCGGGCTGAAGATGCTGGCCAAGGAACTCAAATGCCCGGTGATCGCCTTGTCGCAGCTCAACCGAAGCGTCGAGCAGCGGCCCGACAAGCGGCCCATGATGAGCGACCTGCGCGAATCGGGTGCGATCGAGCAGGATGCGGACATCATCATGTTCATCTACCGCGACGAGTACTACACCAAGGACGCCTGCAAAGAGCCAGGTGTCGCCGAGATCCTCATCGCCAAACAGCGAAACGGCCCGACCGGCATGGTCAAGCTGGCGTTCCTGCGCAATATCACCAAGTTCGAGAGCCTCGCCAGCGGGGGCAATGGGGATTACTGAGAACTTGTGTGCCGGATCAATAAATTGCGCAGCAATTTTTGCTCGGGCACCAACATTTTGTCGGATGTCCGGAAGTCCAACTTGTGTGCCGGATCAATAAATTGCGCAGCAATTTTTGCTCGGGCACCAACATTTTGTCGGATGTCCGGAAGTCCAACTTGTGTGCCGGATCAATAAATTGCGCAGCAATTTTTGCTCGGGCACCAACATTTGTCGGATGTCGGAGTCCCTTGTGTGCCGGATCAATAATTGCGCAGCAATTTTGCTCGGACCAACATGTCGGATGTCTACAACACCTCGCTCGCGAAATCCGCCAGCCGTGAACGTTCGCCGCGCGCCAGCGTGATGTGGCCACTGTGCGGCCAGCCCTTGAATTTGTCGACCGCATAGGTGAGGCCGGACGAGCCTTCGGTGAGGTAGGGCGTATCGATCTGCGCCAGATTGCCCATGCAGATGATCTTGGTGCCGGGACCGGCCCGCGTGATCAGCGTCTTCATCTGCTTGGGCGTCAGGTTCTGCGCCTCGTCGATGATCAGTACTTGTTCAGAAAAGTGCGACCGCGCATGAAGTTCATGCTCTTGACCTTGATGCGGCTGCGGATCAGTTCGCTGGTCGCGGCGCGGCCCCATTCGCCGGCGCTGGTGTCGGTCTTGCCCAGTACTTCCAGGTTGTCGTCCAGCGCGCCCATCCACGGCCCCATCTTTTCCTCTTCGGTGCCGGGCAGAAAGCCAATGTCCTCGCCCACACTGACGGTGGCGCGGGTCATGATGATCTCGGTGTAGCGGCGGTCGTCTAGCACCTGCGTCAGTCCGGCGGCCAGGGCCATCAGTGTCTTGCCGGTGCCGGCGGTGCCGGTGAGCGTGACGAAGTCCACCTCCGGGTCCATCAGCAGGTTCATCGCGAAGTTCTGCTCGCGATTGCGTGTCGTAATACCCCACACGGCGTTTTTCAGGTGGTTGAAGTCCTTGAGCGTCTTGAACACCGCGGTCTTGCCGCGAATCTCGGTCACCCGTGCATACAGGCTGGGCTCGCCCGGGGCCTCGAAAAACACGAACTGATTGATCAGCAAACTGGGCACCACCGGGCCGGAGATGCGGTAGAAGGTGTGCACACCTTGTTGCCAGCTCTCCACGGTCTGCCCATGGGTGGACCAGAAGTCGGTTGGCAAGGCGAGCGAACCGGCATACAGCAGATCTCCGTCTGCCAGGGTTTTGTCGTTCTGGTAGTCGTCGGTGGCCAGGCCCAACGCTCGCGCCTTGACGCGCATGTTGATGTCCTTGGACACCAGCACCACCTCGCGAGCGCTGCTGCCGACGGCCTTTTTCGACTCGCGGTACTGCCGTCCGAGAGCGTCGACGACACCCAGAATCTGGTTGTCCGCCTTGCCCTGTGGCAGGCTGGTGGGCAATGTGTAATGCAGTGCCTCGGTCTGGAAGAACAGCTTGCCGCCGGCATCCCGGTGGCCGGTGCTGTCCAGTCGCAGGCCGTCAACGATGTCGGTGCCAGCGGTTCCGGCCAGCGCGTCGAGCCAGCGACTCGTTTGACGCGCATTGCGGGCGACCTCGGTCATGCCTTTCTTGTGTCCGTCGAGTTCCTCCAGCACGATCATCGGCAGGAAGATGTCGTGTTCCTCGAAACGAAACAGGCACATCGGGTCGTGCAGCAGCACATTGGTGTCGAGCACAAACATCTTTGGGGTGCCGGTCGCCTTGCGTCGGCGCGCACGCGTGGCGGTTGTCGCCTTGTCGCCGGTCGACTGTGTCGCGTCGGGCAGCGCTTGCGGCTCGATCCGTTTGTCGGGGACGATGCGCAGTGCCGGTTGGGATGTTGTGGCAACAGCGACCTTGGTCGCCTCCGGACGCGCAGGCTTGTTGGTCTCGATTTGTTGCAGCACCTGCCGCTCGGCCGGCTCGCTGCGGGTCGGTTCTTCGGAAGCCTTGCGCCGGGTTCGGGTACTGGTGCTGGTGCTGCTCTTGGCAGGTGCGTCGAACGCCGAACTGCTCAGCAGGGCTGCACGTTTGGTAGGGGCTGGCGGAAGAGGCATGGTCCTGGGTACTCACGGAGAAGGTTGGAAAACGGCATGACGCGGTGGCAATTCACGCTGCCCAGAAACAAAAAAGCCGCCCTGGACCAAGGCGGCTTGCTGGGGGAGAGTGGCGTCTGCATTCAACGGCATGAGGCCATTATGCATGAGCACAGCGAGCCTTCGCCGTGCCCTTTCAGGCCGCTTTTTTGAGCGCTTTGACGGCCTTGAGCACATCGTCGACATGACCAGGGACCTTGAGTCCGCGCCACTCTTCGTCCAGCAGGCCGTCGGCCCCGACCAGGAAGGTGCTGCGCTCAATGCCCTTGACCTTCTTGCCGTACATGATCTTGTTCTTGACCACGCCGAACATGTGGCACATCTTTTCTTCGGTGTCGGCAATCAACTCGAACGGCAGTTCAAGTTTGGCCTTGAAGTCGTCATGCGATTTCATGTTGTCGCGCGACACGCCGAAAACCGCGGCACCGGCCTTGACGAAGTCTTTGTACTTGTCACGGAACTGCATCGCCTCGGTGGTGCAACCGGGCGTGTTGTCCTTGGGATAAAAGTACAGCACCAATGCTGCGCCCGTGTGGCTGGTGTTGGTGACCTTGACGCCGTTGGTGGCGACGGCTTCGAATTCCGGGAGGGGTTTGTTGACAACGATCGCCATAGGGTGCTTGAGTCTCGCGTGCTGGATGTGTCAGGAGCCGGAGCCCGGCACCCGCTGCAAGCAACGTGTTGGGGCCGGACCGAAGCCTCGTATTTTAACCGCAAAACATCGGTAGAACGGCCTCAGGTCGGTGCGACTTCGATCAACAGGGCAATCACGACCTTGCGGCCCTCGCCGGCGAGGATGTTGTAGGTCCGGCAGGCGGCCTGGCTGTCCATGGTTTCGAAGCCGATGCCGGCGCTGCATGAGTGGCTGCAGCCAGGCCGGTTGGGGGAATCGGATTGTGTTGCCGCTGCCGAAGATAACCAATTCGGTATCGAGCTCGGCCAGGCTTGCGAAATGGGATGCGTCGAGATCGGTGAACTGCCTGCAATTCCAGGCGATGCGTTGGCCGCCTGAGCCGATGATCACACTGTGCTCGATGCGTTCGCCATCCACGGCGATCCATCCTGCGCCATAACTGGTGATGGTCTGCACGTTCGATTGGTCGGGATGGAGTTTCATCGTTTTGGCGCTCGCGCAACTGTGGTCAAATTATAGGTTTCCCGCTGCGACGGCTACGGCCGGAAGCCACCATGAAGACGATCCGCAAATCCACCAAGCTCGACAATGTCTGTTATGACATCCGAGGGCCCATTCTGGACTGCGCGCAGCGCATGGAGGACGAAGGCCACAAGATCATCAAGCTCAACATCGGCAATCTGGCGGTGTTCGGTTTCGACTCGCCGGAGGAAATCCAGCAGGACATGATCCGCAACCTGCCGAACTCGGCCGGTTATTCGGACAGCAAGGGCATTTTTGCGGCGCGCAAGGCGGTGATGCACTACACCCAGCAGCAGGGTATAGCCGGCGTCACGCTGGACGACATCTACCTGGGCAATGGCGCGTCTGAACTGATCGTCATGGCCAGCAACGCCATGCTCAACGACGGCGACGAGATGCTGATTCCGGCGCCGGACTACCCGCTGTGGACGGCCGCCGTCAGCCTGTCCGGTGGCGTTCCGGTGCATTACCGCTGCGACGAAAGCGCTGGCTGGATGCCCGACCTCGCCGATATGCGCGCCAAGGTCACGCCACGCACCAAGGGCATCGTCGTCATCAATCCCAACAACCCGACCGGTGCGCTGTATTCGGACGCGCTGCTCCAGGGCATCATCGCCATCGCGCGCGAGTTCGGGCTGGTGATCTTTGCCGACGAGGTCTACGACAAGATCCTGTACGACGACGCCCACCATACGGCGATTGGCTCGCTCAGCGACGACGTGCTGACCCTGACCTTCAACAGCCTGAGCAAGAGCTACCGCTCCTGCGGTTACCGCGCCGGCTGGATGGTGGTCTCGGGTGACAAGATCGTTGCCAGGGACTACATCGACGGTCTGAACATGATGTCCAACCTGCGCCTGTGTCCCAACGTGCCGGGTCAGTGGGCGATCCAGACCGCGCTGGGTGGCTACCAGAGCATCAATGACCTGATCTGCGAGGGCGGCCGCCTGCGGCGTCAGCGCGACCTGGCCTACGAACTGATTACGGCCATTCCCGGTGTCAGTTGTGTCAAGCCGACGGCGGCGCTGTACATGTTCCCCCGACTCGACCCGGAGATCTATCCGATCAAGGACGATCAGGCCTTCATTCTCGAACTGCTGCAGGAAACCAAGGTCATGCTGGTGCAGGGCACCGGTTTCAACTGGGCTGAGCCGGACCATTTCCGCATCGTTTTCCTGCCGCATGAAGACGACCTGCGCGAGGCCATCGGGCGCATCGCGCACTTCCTGGAGCACTACCGCAAGCGGCACGAAGACGAGCGTGCGCAGGCCGCAGTGAAGCTGGTGGCTTCGCGAACCCGCGCCTGACACTGCTGCACTGCGACGTGTCCGTAACCTTTTTTCCAACCAACAAAGACTTTCCGAATGAACCCGATCCAAGTAGGCCTGCTGGGCATAGGCACCGTAGGCAGTGGCACGTTCAGCGTGCTCAAGCGCAACCAGGCGGAGATCTGCCGACGTGCCGGTCGGGGTATCGCCATCACCATGGTCGCCGATCTGGATGTCGCGCGCGCGCAGGCACTGGTGGGCGACGAAGTCAAGGTGGTCAACGATGCGCGGGCCGTGATTGCCAATCCGGACATCGACATCGTGGTCGAACTCATCGGCGGCTATGGCATTGCGCGCCAACTGGTGATGGAGGCGATTGCCGCCGGCAAGCATGTGGTCACGGCGAACAAGGCCTTGCTGGCTGTGCATGGCACCGAGATCTTTGCCGCGGCGCACGCCAAGGGCGTGATGGTGGCCTTCGAAGCGGCTGTTGCCGGTGGCATTCCCATCATCAAGGCGCTGCGCGAGGGCCTGACCGCCAACAGCATCCAGTGGGTCGCCGGCATCATCAACGGCACGACCAACTTCATCCTGAGCGAAATGCGCAACAAGGGACTGGATTTCGACGTCGTGCTCAAGGAGGCGCAGCGCCTTGGATATGCCGAAGCCGATCCCACCTTCGACATCGAAGGAGTCGACGCGGCGCACAAGATCACGCTGATGTCGGCGATCGCCTTCGGTATTCCGGTGCAGTTCGACAAGGCCTATATCGAGGGCATCACCGCGCTGGCCGGACAGGACATCCGTTATGCCGAGCAACTGGGATACCGCATCAAGCTGCTGGGCATCACCAAGCGCAGTCTGGATCCGGCAACCGGGGCCTTGCGCGGCATCGAGTTGCGCGTGCATCCCAGTCTGGTGCCGGCCAAGCGGCTGATCGCCAATGTCGAGGGCGCCATGAACGCGGTGGTGGTGCAGGGCGACGCCGTCGGCACCACTTTGTACTACGGCAAGGGCGCCGGCAGCGAGCCCACTGCCAGCGCCGTGATTGCCGATCTGGTCGACGTGACGCGGCTGCATACGGCAGACGCGGCCCAGCGAGTGCCGCATCTGGCCTTTCATCCGGATGCCATGAGCGACCTGCCGGTATTGGCGATGGACGAGGTCGTGACCGCCTATTACCTGCGCCTGCGCGTGGCCGACCAAGCCGGCGTGTTGTCGCGCGTGACCGGCATCCTGGCCGACGCCGGCATCAGCATCGATGCCATGCTCCAGCGCGAAGCCGACGAAGTCGCGGCCGACGACGGGACTGCGCAGGAGGCGCAGACCGACCTGATCATCCTGACCCACGACACGCGCGAGGGCACGATGAACGCTGCGCTGGCACTGATGCAGGTGCTGCCCAGCGTGTTGCAGCCCATCGTGCGTATCCGCAAGGAGGAACTGGCCTGATGCGCTATATCTCCACGCGCGGTCACGACTCGGGCCAGCGGTTTTGCGACATCCTGCTCGAAGGCCTGGCGCCCGATGGTGGTCTGTACCTGCCGCAGTCCTATCCCAGGGTCGACGACGCGACGCTGACGCGTTGGCGCAGCCTGCCGTATGCCGACCTCGCGTTCGAGATTCTGTCGCTGTATGTCGACGACATCCCGGCCGACGATCTGCGCGACATCTGCCGGCGCACCTATACCCGTGCAGGTGTTTGGCACCGAGGCCATCGTGCCGCTGCGAGCGCTGGTAGACAAAGAAGCCGTCGGGAGCCAGAGTGCGCCCCTGTATCTGCAGGCCTTGTCCAATGGGCCGACGCTGGCCTTCAAGGACATGGCGATGCAGTTGCTGGGCAACCTGTTCGAATACGAACTGGCGCGCCGCGGCGAGACATTGAACATCCTGGGTGCCACCAGCGGCGACACCGGCAGCGCAGCCGAATACGCGATGCGCGGCAAACGCGGTGTCACGGTTTTCATGACCAGCCCGCGCGGGCGCATGAGTCCGTTCCAGCAGGCTCAGATGTTCAGCCTGATGGACGAGAACATCCACAACATCGCCGTCGAGGGCGTGTTCGACGATTGTCAGGACCTGGTCAAGGCGGTCTCCAGCGATCTGGCGTTCAAGCGCCAGTACCGCATCGGCACCGTCAATTCGATCAACTGGGCGCGCCTGGTGGCACAGGTCGTGTATTACTTCGCCGGCTATTTTCAGGCCACGCAAGTCCAATGCCGACAAGGTGCGCTTCAGTGTGCCATCGGGCAATTTCGGCAATGTCTGCGCCGGTCATGTGGCGCGCATGATGGGTCTGCCGATCGACATGCTGGTGGTGGCCACGAACGAGAACGACGTGCTCGACGAGTTCTTCCGCACCGGCCGTTACCGGGTCCGGGGCAGTGCCGACACGCATGAAACCTCCAGCCCGTCGATGGACATCTCCAAGGCGTCGAACTTCGAACGTTTCGTGTTCGACCTGGTCGGGCGCGACGCCAGGAGACTGAGTGATCTGTTCGGTGCGCAGTTGTCAGCGTCAGGGCTTCTTCGACCTCGGAGCGGATCCGGCATTCAAGCAGGCGGCGCGAGCGCTTCGGCTTTGCCAGCGGACGCAGCACCCATGCCGACCGACTCGCGACGATCCGGTCTACCTGGCAACAATGCGGCGACATGGTCGACACGCATACGGCCGACGGCATCAAGGTGGCGCGCGCGCATCTGCATGCCAGCGTTATCCGATGATCGTGCTCGAGACGGCACTGCCGATCAAGTTCGCCGCAACCATCGTCGAGGCACTGGGCCGTGAGCCGGTGCGTCCACCGGGCTTCGAAGGCATCGAGCTGAAACCGCGGCGCGTCACCGACATGGCGGCCGACTTGCAGGCCATCAAGGCCTTCATCGTCGCCATTGCGAGCCGGTTGCGGCCTGAGACCCCTGGCAAGCGCGCAGGGCGCAGAGCTGCGAACATTCGCATGCGCCTTTACCACTCGTTGTTTTCTGTTGAAAGTATCTGAGAGATGACCTCGACACGACCACCCTTGCTGGCACTCGATGACGCAATGGCGCGTCTGCTGGCGTATGCGCGTGCCGCTGACCGAAACCGATCGGTCTCCACCTTCGATGCCGATGGCCGGGTGCTGGCGCAAGACGTGGTGTCGCAATTGCAGGTGCCGCCGCAGGACAACAGTTCCATGGACGGGTATGCGGTGTCCGTGTGCCGATCTGCAGCGCCCCGATGCCTTGCTGGTCGTGTCGCAGCGCATCCCGGCCGGTTCGTCGGGGCAGGCGCTGCAAGCAGGACAGGCGGCCCGGATCTTCACCGGCGCGCCGATTCCGGCCGGCGCCGATGCCGTCGTGATGCAGGAAGATTGCGAGTTGCTGCCGGCGCAAGTCGCCGATGGCTTGCCGCAACTGCGGATCAACGGCCCGGTCAGCCCGGGCCAGTGGATTCGTCGCTCCGGCGAGGATGTGACGCGCGGCATCGGTGGTGTTGGCGCGTGGCGCGCGGCTGTCGCCGGCTGGACTGGGCATGGCCGCCAGCGTGGGCATGGACCGTTTGCAGGTGGTGCGCAAGCCGCGCGTGGCGTTGTTCTCCACCGGTGACGAACTGGTGATGCCGGGCGCTGTGGCGCCGGCCGACATGCGCGAAGGTGCCATCTACAACTCGAACCGTTTTTTCCTGCGTGCCATGCTGCTGCGCCTGGGTTGCGACGTCAGCGACCTGGGCATCGTGCCGGACCAGCGTGCGGCCACGGTGCGGGCCTTGCAGGACGCGTCGCAGGACCATGACCTGATCCTGACCAGCGGTGGCGTGTCGGTGGGCGAAGAAGACCATATTCGGCCGGCGGTCGAGTCGCTGGGCGAACTCGACCTGTGGCAGATCGCCATCAAGCCCGGCAAACCGTTTCGCCTACGGTCGTGTTGCCAAAGCGCATTTCATCGGATTGCCGGGCAATCCGGTGTCGAGTTTTGTCACCTTTGCGTTGCTGGTGCGCCCGTTTCTGCTGCGACTGCTGGGCGTGCCCGACGTGGCGCCCGATCGTGGTGGGTGCGCGCGCCGATTTCGACTGGCCGCGCGCCGATCGCCGACGCGAGTTTCTGCGTGTGCGACGCAACGCCGACGGTGGACTGGACCTGTTCGCCAACCAGAGTTCCGGCGTGCTGACGTCGGCGGTATGGGGCGACGGACTGGTCGACAATCCGCCGGGTCAGGCCATCGCCAAGGGCGACAACGTACGCTTCATTGCCTTGTCCGACCTGTTGTTCTGAACCATCGTATTGTTTGCACCATGTCAACCGTCACCCTGCGTTTTTTTGCCTCCATTCGTGAGGCAGTCGGCCACGGATCCGAAGAGTGGCAAAGTGCCGCATCCGATCTGGCGGGCCTGCGCGATGAACTGATCGCGCGTGGTGCGCCCTACGCGGAGTGCCTGGCCCGCGGCCGCTCCGTCCGTATGGCCGCTGGATCAGGCCATGTGTAACGAGACGCAGCCCTTGCGTTCCGGCGCCGAAGTCGCTTTTTTTCCGCCGGTCACCGGCGGCTGATAGCCAAGAACCGAGCCAAGACCTTGGTCAGCGGGCTTGGGGTTGCTGGATTTGTCGGCCGCCACCGGTCTTGCCTTGGTGTCGACGCACCCGCGCCAAGCCGTGCTTTACCCTCTGCCAGTGCCACAATTGCGTCATGGACAAGCAACGCGTGGCGATACAGACCGAGGACTTCAATCTGGCCGACGAAGTGGCGCGCCTGCGAACCGGGGACTCCCGCGTGGGCGCGGTGTGCAGTTTTGTCGGCACGGTACGCGATCGCAATGACGGCTTGACGGTGGCGACGCTGGAACTTGAACACTATCCCGGCATGACCGAGAAGGCGATCGAAGCGATGCTGGACGAGGCACATCGCCGCTTTGACATCCTTGCCTGCTCGCGTTGTGCACCGTGTCGGCCTGCTGCACCCGCTGGACCAGATCGTGCTGGTGGCGGTCAGTTCCAGCCATCGTGGCCAGAGCTTTCAGGCCTGCGAGTTCATCATGGACTACCTGAAAACCCAGGCGCCGTTCTGGAAGAAAGAGCAGACGCCCCAGGGTGCGCGCTGGGTCGACGCCCGTGTCGCCGACGACGCAGCCCTGCAACGCTGGGGCATCGCGGCAAGTAACAGCTGATGCGGGTTTCGCTGCAACAACCGGGCACTCTGCGCCGGCCTGCTCGATGCCCTAGGGGTTTTCCCTTGACGCGTGGTATTGCGGTCTGTCAGTTTGCCGGAATCAGTTCACTGTAAGAAATCGCTACCAGAATCACCCGCACATTGCCGTGGTCCAGCCATGGCCAGTGTCCGTGCGGTGGCTGTTGGCCGCTGTTCCTGTAAGTTTGAAAACGAGGAGACTTCATGAAGGACGACGACAGCAGTCACGCCTACTGGAAAGCCACGATCGGTCTGTTGACCAAGATTCTCATCATCTGGTTTCTCGTGTCCTTCGGGGCCGGTATCCTGTTTGCGGATCTGCTCAACAACATCAAGCTCGGTGGTTATCCGCTCGGGTTCTGGTTTGCGCACCAGGGTTCCATCTACATCTTCATCGCGTTGATTTTCTATTACGCCAAGAAGATGAACGACATCGATCGTCGGTTCGACGTACACGAGGACTGAACCATGGAACTCCAAACAACCATCTATATTTTTGTCGGTCTGAGCTTCTCGCTCTACATCGGCATCGCGATCTGGGCCCGTGCCGGGTCGACCAGCGAGTTCTATGCCGCCGGTGGCAGTGTTCACCCCGTCATGAACGGCATGGCGACCGCTGCTGACTGGATGTCGGCGGCATCGTTCATCTCGATGGCCGGTCTGATCTCCAACATGGGATACGGCGGCGGTCTGTTCCTGATGGGCTGGACCGGCGGCTACGTGCTGCTGGCCATGCTGCTGGCGCCGTACCTGCGCAAGTTCGGCAAGTTCACGGTGCCCCAGTTCATCGGCGACCGCTTCTACTCGAAGTCGGCCAGCACGGTGGCGGTGGTCTGTCTGCTCACCGCTTCCATCACCTACATCATCGGTCAGATGACCGGTGTGGGCGTGGCGTTCTCGCGCTTCCTGGGTGTGTCCAGCGAGGTCGGTATCTACGTCGGCATGGGCATCGTGTTTGCCTACGCGGTGTTCGGCGGCATGAAGGGCATCACCTACACCCAGGTGGCGCAATACATCGTGCTGATCCTGGCGTATACGGTTCCGGCGGTTTTCATCTCGCTGCAACTGACAGGCAATCCCATTCCGCAACTCGGCCTGGGCTCCAACATGGTCGGTTCTGACGTGTCCTTGCTGGTCAAGCTGGACCAGGTGGTGACCGAACTGGGCTTCGGCAAGTACACGACGTCGCTGCCCGGTAGTACGCTTGAACATGTTCGTGTACACCTTGTCCCTGATGATCGGAACCGCGGGCCTGCCGCACGTCATCATGCGATTCTTCACCGTGCCATCGGTCAAGGACGCACGTTCTTCCGCTGGCTGGGCGCTGGTGTTCATCGCCATCCTGTACACCACGGCACCTGCCGTGGCGGCCATGGCCAAGATGAACCTGATCCGTACCGTCACGCCGGGCGTCGTCATGCAGAACACCGACGTGTTTGGCCAGGACGTCGCCATCAAGTATGACGAGCGTCCGGACTGGATGAAGCGCTGGGAAAAAACCGGTCTGCTGAAATTCGAAGACAAGAACGGTGACGGCCGCATCCAGTACTACAACGACGGCAACAAGAACGAAGAGTTCCAGAAGAAGGCGGCAGACGCCGGCTGGAAAGGCAACGAACTGGGCGTCAATGCCGACATCATCGTGCTGGCCAATCCGGAAATCGCGCTGCTGCCCAACTGGGTGATTGCGCTGGTTGCCGCGGGTGGTCTGGCTGCTGCGCTGTCGACCGCTGCCGGCCTGCTGATGGCGATCTCGTCGGCGGTATCGCACGACCTGGTCAAGGGCATCTTCGCGCCCAACATCAGCGAGAAGGGCGAACTGATGGCAGGCAAGATCTCGATGGCGGTGGCGATCGTGATCTCAGGCTGGCTGGGACTGAATCCTCCGGGCTTCGCGGCCGGTACCGTGGCGCTGGCATTCGGTATTGCCGCCAGTTCGCTGTTCCCGGCCATCATGATGGGCATCTTCAGCAAGAAGATGAACAAGGAAGGCGCCATGGCCGGCATGTTGTCCGGTCTGTTCATCACCTTGTTCTATGTGTTCGCGCACAAGGGTCTGTTCTTCATCAAGGGTACCGAGTACCTGGACATGATCGGCGGCCCCAACAGCTTCTTCGGCATCACGCCGGAAGCCTTCGGTGCGGTCGGTGCCTTGGTCAACTTCGTTGTTGCGTTCGCGGTGGACAAGGTCACCAAGGAGCCGCCAGCACACATCCAGGCGATGGTCGAGGCCGTGCGTATTCCGCGTGGTTCCAAGATGGTGGACGGCGCGCATTGATACGCCGACGGTCGTGAGACCGTGATTCACCGGCTGTGCTGCGACAATCGCGGCACGGCTCGGTGTGCAGGCCCTGTCGTTCGCACTGACAGGGCCTTTCTTTTTCTGACGTCCGACCGGTTGCTACCGCGGCACGGCAGGAACACAGGAGACTTCGATGGTTTTTGATGTGAGTGTCGCGCTGACCTGGATTCTTTATCTCGCGCTGTTTCCCATGGCGTTCTTCTGGTTGCGCCGTGTCTGGCGCATTCTGGTTCAGCGCGACTTTTCCGAAGTTGGACTCAAGCACGGCGTGGCGCCGCCGCATCCAGAGCAATTTGCTCCCTACGAGATGCTGGTCAATCTGGTGGCGGGCGTCGTGGTCGTGGTAGTCATCGTGGCGGTGGCGCTGGGCCATCTGGACTACGGAACCTGGACTGCCATCGCCGGCTCGACCATCTGGTGCAAGTTCTTTGCCAGTTACGCCTTGTCGCGCCATGCCCATTCGAGCTGGGCGCGCAAAACCTGAGCTACGGGCCTGCGCAACTGCTCGGCCGCCGCCGAAAGGCAGCCCTGCGCGCGCCGGCAGGGGCGGGTCTGCGCGGATGCTCAGTTGAGATAGTCCGTTTTCGTGGCAGGCGGGGCCGGTGGCAGGCCTGGTGCGCTGATCGAATCTGCCGCACCTGACTTGCGCCATTGCGATGCATCGACCGCGCGCTCCAGCAGGTGCATGAAGGCATGGGAGAGTTGCTGAGACAAGGCCAGTTCGAAGCGCCGCATCGGATGCGCGTCGCCTGCGAGTTTTTCGGTGCAGTTCATGCGCATCTGCGCACCCGCCAGCGGCGCGATGGATATGTCGGTGATCAGCAAAGGGCTGTCGAACAGCGGTTGACCGGTTTCGGGTGTCTTGTACGGCGTCGAGAAATCTGCACTGCGCATGGTCTCGGCTCGCGCGAAGTCCGCCATCGCCTTCTTGGCCGTCAAATCGGCTGCGGCCATGTGGGTTGTAGACGGTCCGCCGGCAAGCGCGGCGTGCTCGGTGACGATGCGATCGAGCAAGGGCATCAGTCCGAGTGTCAGGCGACGGGTGAACCAGATACTGGAGTTCGTGGTTGTCCGAGGTGTTGACCCGCACCAGGATGCGATCCTGCTCCGGCAGGTAGCTGATGGACAACTGGCGTACTTGCATCGAGTGATTCTAGGACGCACTTCGCACTTCCCACTCCGCCGGTCCGGTGTGGCCCGTTCCCTCAGACCCACGTTTGTTCCGCTGAGGACTTGAAAACCACGGATATTGCCTAAGCTGTGAGGCATTCCAAAGGATTTCCCCATGCGTATCGACAAACTGACCACCAAATTCCAGGAAGCCCTGGGCGAGGCACAGAGCCTTGCGCTGGGCAATGACCACGCCTATATCGAACCGGCCCATGTGCTGGTGGCCATGTTGCGCCAGGACGATGGGCCCAAGGCGCTGCTGCAGCGCGCGGGTGCCAATGTCGCCGGGCTTGCTGAGCGCCGCCGAAGCGGCCATGAAGCGCCTGCCCCAGGTGCAGGGTCAGGAGCAGGTGCAGGTCGGCCGTGACATGGTCAGCCTGTTGCAGGCGGCCGAGAAGGAATCGATCAAGCGTGGCGACCAGTTCGTGGCCGGCGAGTTGTTCCTGCTGGCGCTGACCGACAACAAGGGCGAGATCGGCAAGATGGCGCGCGAGAACGGCCTGACGCGCAAGGCGCTGGAAGCCGCCATTGAAGCCGTGCGCGGCGGCCAGAACGTCGACAGTGCCGACGCCGAAGACCAGCGCGAGTCGCTCAAGAAATATTGCATCGACCTGACCGAGCGCGCCCGCATGGGCAAGCTCGACCCGGTGATCGGGCGCGACGACGAGATCCGCCGCGCCATCCAGGTGCTGCAGCGCCGCACCAAGAACAACCCGGTGCTGATCGGCGAGCCCGGCGTGGGCAAGACCGCCATCGTCGAAGGCCTGGCCCAGCGCATCGTGGCCGGTGAGGTGCCGGAGTCGCTCAAGGGCAAGCGCGTGTTGTCGCTCGACATGGCCGCATTGCTGGCCGGTGCCAAGTTCCGCGGCGAGTTCGAGGAGCGGCTGAAAAACGTGCTCAAGGACCTGGCCAAGGACGAAGGCCAGACGATTGTGTTCATCGACGAACTGCACACCATGGTCGGCGCCGGCAAGGCCGAAGGCGCGATGGACGCCGGCAACATGCTCAAGCCGGCGCTGGCGCGCGGCGAACTGCATTGCGTGGGCGCCACCACGCTGGACGAGTACCGCAAGTACATCGAGAAGGACGCCGCGCTCGAGCGTCGTTTCCAGAAGATCCTGGTCGGCGAGCCGATCGGTCGAGGCGACCATTGCCATCCTGCGCGGCCTGCAGGAAAAATACGAGGTCCACCATGGCGTGGACATCACCGACCCGGCCATCGTGGCCGCGGCCGAACTCAGCCACCGCTACATCACCGACCGGTTTCCTGCCCGACAAGGCGATCGACCTGATCGACGAGGCGGCGGCCAAGATCAAGATCGAGATCGACTCCAAGCCCGAGGTCATGGACAAGCTCGACCGACGGCTGATCCAGTTGCAGATCGAGCGCGAGGCGGTGCGGCGCGAGAAGGACGAGGCCTCGCAAAAGCGTTTCGAACTGATCGAGGTCGAGATCGAGCAAGCTGCAGAAAGAGATCGCCGACATGGACGAGATCTGGAAGGCAGAGAAGGCCCAGGCGCAGGGCAGTGCCCATGTGCGCGAGGACATCGACAAGCTGCGCCAGCAGATCGAGGAGCTGACCCGCAAGGGCGACTACAACAAGGTCGCCGAGTTGCAATACGGCAAGTTGCCCGAACTGGAGCGTCAGCTCAAGGAAGCGCAGGACAAGGAGTCGAGCAAAGGCAAGGGCGAGGGCACGGCGCCGCGGCTGCTGCGCACCCAGGTCGGCGCCGAGGAGATTGCCGAGGTGGTGGCGCGTGCCACCGGCATTCCGGTGTCCAAGCTGATGCAGGGCGAGCGCGAAAAACTGCTGCAGATGGAGGACAAGATCCACCAGCGTGTCGTGGGCCAGGGCGAAGCCATCACCGCGGTCGCCAATGCCATCCGGCGCTCACGCGCCGGGCTTGGGTGACCCGAATCGTCCGACCGGCTCGTTCCTGTTCCTGGGCCCGACCGGCGTGGGCAAGACCGAGCTGTGCAAGGCACTGGCCAACTTCCTGTTCGATTCCGAGGACCACCTGATCCGCATCGACATGAGTGAGTTCATGGAGAAGCACTCGGTGGCACGGCTGATCGGCGCGCCTCCCGGCTATGTGGGTTACGACGAGGGCGGCTACCTGACCGAAGCCGTACGGCGCAAGCCGTACGCCGTGCTGCTGCTCGACGAGGTCGAGAAGGCGCATCCGGATGTGTTCAACGTGTTGTTGCAGGTGCTCGACGACGGTCGCCTCACCGATGGCCAGGGCCGCACCGTGGACTTCAAGAACACGGTGATCGTGATGACCAGCAACATCGGCTCGCAAATCATCCAGAGCATGGTGGGCCAGGACAGCGACGAGATCAAGGACGCGGTGATGGGGGAGTTGAAGAACTACTTCCGGCCCGAATTCCTGAACCGGATCGACGAGACCGTGGTGTTTCATTCGCTCGATGCCAAAAACATCGAGTCGATCGCCGCGATCCAGGTCGCGGTGCTGCAGCAGCGACTGGCGCGCATGGACCTGCTGCTGGAGGTGTCGCCGGCGGCGCTGGCCGAACTGGCCAAGGTCGGCTTCGATCCCGTTGTTCGGCGCGCGTCCGCTCAAGCGGGCCATCCAGCAGCGCATCGAGAATCCGCTGTCGAAGTTGCTGCTCGAGGGCAAGTTCCTGCCCAAGACCGTGATCAAGGTCGACGTGGACCCGATACAGGCGCCGGGTCAGTTCAGCTTCGTCAGCTGAGTCGGTCGCCCGTCCGCTGCAGCCTCATTCGCAGGCTTGCGGTGGCGGATTGCGCCGGCTGTGCCATAGCAGCGCGATCAGCGTCAGCACGCAAAAGACGGCGCCGGCGTGAAATGTCGCGTCGGCGCCCCATTGATCCCATAGCAGGCCGGCCAGCACGCTGGCGACCAGCATCGTGACACCGCTGACCAGATTGAAGAAGCCGAACGCGGTGCCGCGTAAGTCGGCAGGTGCGGTGTCGGCGACCATGGTGGCGAGCAGGCCTTGTGTCATGCCCATGTGAACACCCCACAGACCGACACCGAGCAGCACTGACCACAGGTTCGGGGCCAGTGCCAATACCAGGTCGGCCAGCAGCAGCAGCGAGACGCCCAGTGCCAGCAGCGTACGGTGCGAGACACGATCAGACAGTTTTCCGAACGGGTAGGCGCTGGCCGCGTAGACGATGTTCATCGCCACCATGACCAGTGGCACCAGTGCCAGCGCGATGCCGCTTTGCTCCGCGCGCAGCACCAGAAACGCCTCGCTGAAACGCGCCAGCGTGAACATGGCGCCGACTGCCACCACCCACCAATAGGATGGCGGCAAGCGGCGCAACATGTCGCGTCGTATCGGGTTGTGACGTGCGCCTTGCGCAGGCGCTGCTGCCGGCTCCTTGAGGCCGAACCAGAGCAACGCGACCGCCAACGCACCCGGTATCGCGGCGACCCAGAACACCGCGCGGAAATCGTTGGCCCACAGCAGCATCAGCCCGACGCCGAGCAGTGGGCCGAGAAAGGCGCCAACCGTGTCCAGCGCCTGGCGCAGGCCGAATGCGGCGCCGCGCAGATGGGGTGGTGCGATGTCGGCCACCAATGCGTCGCGCGGTGCGCCCCGAATGCCCTTGCCGACCCGATCGATCAGGCGTGCCGTGACCAGTACTCCGGCGCCAGGTGCGAGCGCGAACAGGGGTTTGCTCAGGGCCCCCAGTGCATAGCCGAGCACGGCCAGACCCTTGCGCCGTCCCAGGTAGTCGCTCAGCGCGCCCGAGAACACCTTGACGATCAGCGCGGTCGATTCGGCCAAGCCTTCGATCAGGCCTACCAACAGCACGCTGGTGCCCAGCGTCGTCACCATGAACAGCGGCAGCAGGCTGTGGATCATCTCGGAGGAGATGTCCATCAACAGGCTGACAAAGCCCAGCACCCAGATACCTGCAGGAATCTGGCGCAGGGTCGGCGCAGTGGTTTTTGTCATTTCGTAGCGCTCGGAAGAAGCCGCGTCTCGGTACTTGCGCCGGCGACAAGCTGCCAAGCTCCAAGCACCCGCCAAGGCCGGTGAATTGTCGCATCGGTCGCATGTCCAGGACGCACGCCATCGGCGTGTACGACATCGGCGAGAATCCACGCATGAGTGAAAGAATTGCCGGTCATCTTCTTGTCGAATGCCTTGTGGCCCAGGGCGTCACCCATGTCTTTGGTGTTCCAGGCGAGAGCTTTCTTGGCGCACTCGATGGTTTCCATCAACATGCGGACAAGATCCAGTTTGTCATCAACCGCCAGGAGGGCGGTGCCGCCTTCATGGCCGACGCACACGGAAAGATCACCGGACGCCCAGGCGTGTGTTTCGTCACCCGCGGTCCCGGTGCGACCAATGCGTCGATCGGCGTGCACACAGCGTTTCAGGATTCCACCCCGATGGTGCTGTTCATCGGTGACCTGGCCAGCGACACGCGCGACCGCGAGGCCTTCCAGGAGGTCGACTTCACCCATTTCTTCGGGCCCAGCACCAAGGGCATGGCCAAACGGGTAGAGCGCATCGATGACGCGCGACGCATCCCGGAATACGTGGCGCGGGCGTTTGCCACTGCCATGAATGGCCGACCCGGCCCGGTCGTGCTGGTGCTGCCCGAGGACATGCTGGCACAGGTCTTGGCTGACGACAGCCCGCAGGCCCTGCCACGTGTCGAGGCGGTGCAGCCCGGTTGCGATGCGCGGCAGGCGATGCAACTGGGCGAACTGTTGCGTGCGGCGCAGCGCCCACTGGTGATTGCCGGCGGCAGTGGCTGGAATCCGCAATCGGCGCAAGCGCTACAGGGTTTCGCGCAGAAGTGGCAGTTGCCGGTGGCGCAATGCCTTCCGTTTTCAGGATTGCTTTGACAACCACCATGCGCTGTATGCTGGAGACGTAGGCATTGGCATCAATCCGAAGCTGGCCGCACGCGTACGCGAGAGCGACCTGCTGATCGCGTTCGGCCCGCGCCTGGGCGAGATGACGACCGGCAGCTACACCTTGTTGCCGGTGCCGCGCACGCCGCAAAAGCTGGTGCATATCCACGCCGGCGCGGAAGAACTCAACCGTGTCTACCAGGCCGATCTGGCCATCAATGCCGGCATGCTGTCGGCAGCGCTGGCCTTGCTTGCGCTGGAAGCACCGAAGCAGTTGCCATGGGCCGACTGGACCGCCGGCTGCCATGCCGACTACCTGGCCAATCTGCTGCCACAGAAGCTGCCCGGTGACGTCGACATGCCGGCCATCATCGCGAGCTTGCAAAAGCACCTGCCCGCTGACGCCGTGATCACCAATGGCGCAGGCAACTTCGCCAGCTGGGCGCATCGCTTCTTCCGTCACCATGGACTGGCCAAGGGCCACAAGACCCAGCTCGCGCCCACCAATGGCGCCATGGGCTATGGCGTGCCCGCCGGCATTGCTGCGGCGATCACCACCGGGCGCCTGGCGCTCACCATTGCCGGGGACGGCGACTTCCTGATGAATGGCCAGGAGCTGGCCACGGCCTCGCAATATGGCGCCAAGACCATCGTCGTGTTGCTCAACAACGGCATATTCGGCACCATTCGCATGCACCAGGAGCGGGAGTATCCGAACCGCGTCGCCGGCACGGCGCTGCGCAATCCGGATTTCGCCGCACTGGCTCAGGCCTATGGCTATGTCGGTGTGCGTATTACCAAGACCGGCGAATTCGAGCCGCAATTGCTGGCTGCGCTCGAACGCGCGCAAGGCACGCTGATTGAAATCGCGCTGGACCCCGAAGTCATCAGCACGCGCGGGACCTTGAGCGCCATCACGCAAGCCGCGTTGCAGAAAAAGCCATGACCGAGACCACCGAGAAATCATCCACCGACAAGCCAAAATCGCGCCGTCGTGCGCCTGCAGATTCCAACCTGCCGGTGCTTGAAAAGCTGGCCGAGTTGTTCCCCGGCTTGTTTGGTGCGCAGTTTCTGCCGCTCAAGCGCGGCATCTTCCAGGATTTGCAGCAAGCCCATCCGGACGCCTTCACCACTGACGCGCTGAAGTCGGCCTTGTCCCAGCACACCCGCTCCACGCGCTATTTGTCGGCCGTGGCGCAGGGGCTGCAGCGCCATGACCTGCAGGGCGCGCCGGTCGAGGCAATGGCGCCAGAGCATGTGCACCACGCCTTGCTCGAGGTGTTTCGCAGGCGCCAGGCGCGCAAACCGCAAGACATGCGCCCGACGTTGCGCCGGCGCATGGTGCAGGCGTTCGAGCAATCGGGTCTGACGCCCGAGGCCTATGCCGCCTTGGTGCGCAGCCGCGACGAAGGCAGCAACCTGCTGCTCGAAGAAGCTTTGACCGAGGCCCGTGCCGGCGCTGCCCGCGACGAAGCACTGTTGCGGGCATTCGAGGCCGCGGGCCACAGCGTCGAGGCGTTTGCCGACATGTACGGCATCGACGCCGGCGCGGCAGGTCGGGCGTTGGAGCGTGCGCGCCGAGCGCGGGTCACGGCGACACCGGCAGCGTCGCCAGCCGGCTGATCGACGTTTCGACGCCGGATCAGTTCATGCACACGTATCGGACGCGGGCCGTATGACCACGGATGTCAATGCGTCGCCAACGGACAACGACGTCGCACTGCTGCGGGTCGATGACCTGTGTTTTGCCTATCCGACTAGGCCCTTGTTCGCGAACTGGTGCGCTGCCTTCGCGCCGGGCCTGCACCTGATCTGCGGCGTCGACGGCAGCGGCAAGACGACCTTGCTACGCTTGTTGGCGGGCGAATTGCCGGCGCAGTCCGGGCAGCTGCAGATCGGTGGCTACCGGCTGTCCGACGATGCACCGGCTTATCGCCGGCAGGTGTTTCGAGCCGATCCCGCATCCGACGCCTTCGAGCAGTGCACACCGATGGCATGGTTCGCACAGTTGCTCGAGCGCTATCCCGGGTTCGACATGCTGCTGGCCGCGCAATTGCTCGACCAGTTGTTTCTGGCGCCGCATCAGGACAAGACCGGTCACATGATGTCGACCGGTTCGCGGCGCAAAGTGTGGCTGGCCGCAGCGCTCGCGTCATGCGCGCCGCTGGTGTTGCTGGACCAGCCGTTCGCCGCGCTGGACGCCCCGTCGATCCGCGTTGTCACCGAGTTGTTGCAGCAGACCGCGCAGCAACCAGGGCGGGCGATCGTGTTGGCTGACTACGATGTGCCTGGCGACCTGCAGCTGGACGGGCGCATAGCGCTAGACTGAAACCTTGTGTGCCAGACCAATAAATCGCGCAGCGATTTTTGCTCTGGCACCAACACTTTGTCGGAAGTTGGCTGTTCACCTTGTGTGCCAGACCAATAAACAAGCGCAGCGATTTTTGCTCTGGCACCAACACTTTGTCGGAAGTTGGCTGTTCACCTTGTGTGCCAGACCAATAAACAAGCGCAGCGATTTTTGCTCTGGCACCAACACTTTGTCGGAAGTTGGCTGCTTCCGAAGTCGGCTGTTCACGCGGCCACAAAAAAAGCCGGCGGATGCCGGCTTCATGTAGAGCGCCAAGTCGCTTACTTGAGGTGCTTGCCGATCAGGCCAGCCATCTCGAACATCGAGACCTGCATCTTGCCGAAGACTTCCTTGAGCTTGGCGTCGGCATTGATCATGCGCTTGTTGACGGCGTCTTGCAGCTTGTTCTTCTTGATGTAGACCCACAGCTTGCTGACCACTTCGGTGCGCGGCAGCGCATTTGGTCCGACGACGGCGGCCAAAGCGGCGCTGGGGGTCAGTGCCTTCATGAAGGCGGCGTTGACGGTGCGCTTCTTGGCGGGAGCCTTTTTGGCTGCAGCCTTCTTGGCCGGAGCCGCCTTCTTGGCCGGAGCGGCTTTCTTTGCCGGAGCGGCTTTCTTGGCGGGGGCAGCAGCTTTCTTCGCTGGTGCCTTGGCCGCTACTTTCTTTGCCGGTGCTGCTTTCTTTGCGGGTGCAGCCTTTTTTGCGGCAGGGGCCTTTTTGGCCGGAGCTTTTTTTGCAGTTGCCATGATTGAATTGTCCTTGCTGGGAAGTTGATTAATCACCGATGAAGAACTGCTTCTCCTGCGGCAATGCGGATGCTACTGGAGAAAAATCCCGTTTCCAAGGGGAAACTGATGTTTTTCACTCTGGCGTGTTGTTTTTTGCGTGTGCTGCAACAGTGTGTTTTCCCTCTGGCAAGCGTGCGCGAACCTCATGTCGGACCATGCTTGCATCGCTGGGCAGCCCATCGAGGTGCCGCAGGGCACTGCGCTGAGCACCATAGGGCGACTTGTTGCGACTCGCAGATCGCTTCATGCGATGCGGCAGATAGCCGCGTTAACATGCCGTGACGACTCACAATTCCCACGTTCACCGAAGGAAGCCAGACCATGCCAGAGACCTTGCCCACCTGTGATTTGTGCGACGCCCACCGCAACGATGCGAGTGGCGATTTGCGCGTACTGCCGCCGGTGTTCCGTGCCTTCGGTGGCAAATCGCGCTTCTCGGGCGCGGTGGTGACCGTGCGCTGCTTCGAGGACAACACACGGGTCAAGGCTGCGCTGGACCTGCCAGGCGAAGGCCGTGTGCTGGTGGTCGATGGTGGTGCGTCGCTGCGTCGTGCGCTGGTGGGTGGCAATATCGGCGCGGCCGCGGCGCGCAACGGCTGGGCCGGTGTGCTGGTCAACGGCTGCGTGCGTGATGTGGCCGAACTCGCCGCCTTGCCCATCGGTATCCTGGCGCTGGCCAGCATACCGATGCCAACCGAGAAGCGCGGGGAGGGCGCGCAGGACGTGCCGGTGATGGTGCAGGGACATCTGGGTGCGTCCGGGTGACTGGTTGGTGGCCGACGAGGACGGCGTGGTAGTGATGCCAGGCAAGCCCGACTAGATTTCTGCCCCAGGCCCCAGCAGTCGGTGGGCACGGGGTGGGGTGCCGGCATGGTGGCCGGTGTTTCGGCTCTGGGCGCATACCTGCACTTTGGCGACAATGCCGTCATGCAAGACATTCGTTGTATTGATTCCCACACTGGCGGGGAGCCCACGCGCGTCGTGTTGACCGGTTTTCCCGACCTGCAGGGCATGCCGTTGCCACAAGCCGTGCACGCGCTGCGCGAGCAGCATGACCACTACCGCCGTGCCACCGTGTGCGAGCCGCGTGGCAGCGACGTGGTGGTGGGGGCGCTGCTGCTGCCGGCGCGTACCCCGGGTGCGCTGGCCTCGGTGATCTTCTTCAACAATGTCGGTTACCTGGGCATGTGTGGTCACGGAACCATAGGCCTGATGGCCACGCTCGAGTACCTGGGGCGGGCCACCCCAGGGCGCTATACGCTGGACACGCCGGTGGGTGCGGTACAGGTCGATTTGCGCGGCAAGGGCGTGGTGGCGATCGAGAACGTGCCCGCCTATCGTCATCGGGCCGGGGTTGAGCTGCAGGTTCCCGGTCATGGTGCGGTGACGGGCGATGTGGCCTGGGGCGGCAACTGGTTCTTTTTATGCGATGCAGGGCCGACGCCCATGAATGTCGCGTTCGGTCGAGCCGCTCACGCAGCGGGCCTGGGCGATTCGCCAGGCACTGGTCGCTGCCGGCGTGACGGGTCGCGACGGAGCCGAGATCGATCACATCGAGTTGATGGGGCCGGCGCACGACGGCGGGCATGATGGTCGCAATTTCGTGTTGTGTCCCGGTCGGGCCTATGACCGCTCGCCGTGTGGCACCGGCACCAGCGCCAAGCTGGCCTGTCTGGCTGCCGACGGCAAGCTCGCTCCAGGCGCGGTGTGGCGCCAGGAGAGCGTTCTGGGCAGCGTGTTCGAGGCGTCCTACCGCGTGCACGGCGAACAACTGATTCCCACCATCCAGGGCCAGGCCCACATCTGCGCCGAAACCCGTTTGCTGATCGATGCGACGGATCCGTACGCGTGGGGCATTGCCTGAGTGCGCCAGCTGAGCGCGGCGAGTCACAAACCGCAAACCAGATGCCAGAACACGACGCCGATGTGCTGGTGATCGGCGCAGGCCTGGTGGGTGCCGCCTGCGCGCTGCGCCTGGCCGTGGCCGGTCGTCAGGTCTGCCTGGTGGATGGTCAGGCACCCGGCCAAGGCGCCAGTTTTGGCAATGCGGGCCATATTGCGACCGAACAACGACTGCCGATGGCCAACGCGCAGGTGCTGCGCGCAAGCCTGGCCTGGTTGCGCGATGCGAACGGGCCGCTGCGCGTGCGCGCAGCCCATCTGTTGCCGTTGTTGCCCTGGTTGGCCCGGTTCGTCTGGGCGGCGCGGCCGTCGGCCCTGGCGCGGGGCATTGCCGCCTTGGGCGCGTTGCAGGACACCGCGATGGACGACCTGACCGAGCTGATGGCCCAGGCCGGCATCAGTTCGCTTTTGCACCGCGACGGCTATTTGCGGGTCTGGCAAAGCGAACAAGGGGAGCGCGAAGCACTTGCGCAGATAAAGGAGATGGCCGCCTGCGGTGTATCGGCCGAGCCTGTCGCTGCCGAACAAATCCGCGCCGAAGTGCCTGGGCTCACGAACGCGTTGCGCGGTGGCGTGTGTTATCCCGACACCGGCCATGTGGCGGACCCGTTCGCAGTTTGCAGCGGCCTGGTTGCGGCGCTGCGCCAGGCCGGTGGTCAGGTGCTGCAGGCGCAGGTCGAGCACCTCGCACAGTCGGCGGGCGGGTCGGTCATGGTCAGTCTGCCCGACGGCGCGCGCCTGTCGTGTCGCCAGGTCTTGTTGTGTGCAGGCGCCTGGTCGGCGCCGCTGGCCGCCAGCCTGGGTTACCGGGTGCCGCTGGACACCGAGCGGGGCTACCACATCACCGTGCCATGGCCGCAAGAAGAAGCACGCACGGTATGGGCGTGCGATGCGCCGGCCCGTCGCGTCGATCGAACACAACGTCATCATGACGCCTATGTCGGTCGGACTGCGCATGACCGGCACCGTCGAGTTCGGCGGCCTGCAACTGCCGCCTGATCTCCGTCGCTATGCCTTGCTGCACCAGAGCATGCAGGCACTTGCTGCCCGGAATCGACACGTCGGGGGCCAGCACTTGGATGGGTTTTCGGCCGTCATTGCCAGACCATCTGCCGGTGCTCGGGCGCCGCGCCTCGGCACCGTGGTGTGTTTTTTGCGTTTGGTCACCAGCATCTCGGACTGACACTGTGCGGCACCACGGCGCGCATCGTGGCGGAACTGATGCAGGGCGAAACCCCGTCCATCGACCTGGCGCCGTACCGGATCGATCGCTGGTAGCGGGGTTCGTCGAACGGCTTCAGCGGTGGTTCCAGGTCAGGAACACGCCGAACAGAGCGATGGCAAAAGCCAGCAGTTGCAGGCCGGTCATGGTTTCACCGAGTGCAAGCACGCCCACCAGCGCGGCCGATATCGGCAGCATTACGGTGAAGATGCCGCCTTGCGAGGCCGGCAGGTATTTGGCGCCGGTCATCCACAACCAGACCGTTCCCATGCTGGCCGCCAAGGCGTAGAACACCAGCAGAACCCAGGTGCCGGCGGTGACACCGGCGAAATCGAAGTCCAGCGCCAGGTACAGGCCGAACGGCGTCATCAGGGCGAAGCCCCATAGATTGATCAGCGAGGCGATGCGTTTGGGCCCCAGGCTACCGGTCAACTTCTTGCCGATCACAGCATAAGCGCCTTCGCAGACCACGGCGCCGAACACCAGCAGGTTGCCCAGCCAGGCCGTGTCCGATACCTGGGTCGTGCTGTGCTGGCCGGCAAACAATTCCGAGCGCGCCAGCGCCAGCACCGCCAGACCGAGCATGGCGCAGCCGGCCGCCAGCATCATGCGGGCGCTGATGCGCTCGCGCAGGAACAGCCAGCTCATGAAAGCGATCATGGCGGGAATCCCCGCCAGGATGACGCCGGCCGACACGGCACTGGTCAGGCTCACGCCGTACAACATGCAGATCGAGAACAGGAAATTGCCGACGAAGGACTCGAGGAACAGCAGCAAGCGGGTCTGGCCCGTCATCGGCGGCTCCTGTGCCGGCTTGCGCAGCCAGGGCAGCATGGCCACGGCGGCGATGCCAAAGCGCATCCAGCCCAGCAGGAAAACCGGCAACGCGGCCACCAGCGGCTTGGACAAGGCCACGTAGCTGCCGGTCAGGCTCATGCTCAGCGCCAGGCTGCCATAGGCGATCAGTCGGGTTTGGGATGGTGTCATGCTGCAAGGCTTGTCGGTGCGCCGCACTTGCGGTCGCATGGGACGGTAGGGCGACCGTCTGGCCGATCGACGGGGGCGCCTGAGTCGCTGATTGTCCGTGAAGAATGCGGTAACGTTGGCCCTCTATAAGGAGTGCACGAATCATGGCGATGGGTGAGTTTGCGTATGCAATGAACAGCAACCGGTTTCTTGCCGCTGCGCCGCTGCAGGACCAGGAATTTGCCGTGGTCGGTGTTCCGTTCGACGGTGCGGTGACGAACCGGCCGGGTGCGCGTTTTGGCCCGGCCGAGGTGCGCCGGGCCAGCCTGATGTTGTGTGATGGCCTGCATCCGCATTTCGACGTGACTCCGCTGGGCCGCCTGGGCGATGGTGGTGACCTGCGCCTGCCCAATGCGTCGGGCTTGGCCGAAGTGCGAGCCCTCGTACAGCAGCAGGCGGCGCAGCTGATGGCGCGCCACCACTGCGTGTTCATCGGCGGCGATCACTCGATCACCCTGGCCTTGCTGCGTGCGGCACGGGCGCAACACGGACCGTTGGCCTGGTGCACTTCGACGCCCATTGCGACACCTGGGTCGACCATTTCGGCGAGCCGTCGGGTCACGGTACCTGGACCTATGAGGCCATCGCCGAGGGCCTGGTCGATGCGCGTACCTGTGTCCAGATCGGCCTGCGTTCGTCGGGTGAGCGCGCGGCGCGCGAATATGTGCGCGACCAGGGCGGGCTGATCTATACCGCGCGCGACCTGCGCGGCAAGGATGGCGGCGCACTGCAGTGACGGTCGTGGCACAGATCCTGCAGCGACTCGGCGACCGGCCCTGCTACCTGACGCTGGACATCGATTGCCTGGATCCGGCCTTTGCCCCGGGCACCGGCACACCCGAGCCGGGTGGGCTGACCACATCGCAAGTCTGACGCTGCTCGAGGAGCTGTCCGCCCTGAACACGGTGGCCATGGATTGCGTCGAGGTGGCGCCGGCATACGACCATGCGGAACTGACCAGTCAGGCCGCAGCGAGTTTCCTCTGGACCTATCTGTGTGGCCAGATCGCCAGACGCAACGGACAGGCTGCGGCGTTGGCATCGCAATCGGCAAGCTGACATGGGAGTCTTTGCTTCCTCGCTGATCGGGTCCGACACCCAGCTCAACCAGCGCAGCTATTACGAGGCCAGTGTCGAGCGTGGCGCCGGCTGGCCGGATCTGCAGGGGCAGGTTGGCGTGGACGTGGTGGTGGTCGGCGGCGGATTCGCCGGGCTTGTCGGCTGCGATCGAGCTGGCAGATCGCGGCTTGAGCGTGGCCTTGCTGGAGGCCGATCGGATCTGCAGCGGCGCGTCGGGGCGCAATGGTGGCCAGGCGATTGTGGGGTACGCCAGCGGCCAGGAAACGCTGCAGGCGCAGTTGGGGCGCGCCGATGCGCGGCGCTTGTGGGACTGGTCGCTGGAGGCTATTCGCTTGATCGATGCCCGCATCGCGCGTTTTGGCATCGACTGTGACCGGGTCAATGGCTACCTGTATGTCGCGGACTCACCGCGCAAGGCCGAAAAGCTGCGTGCGGAGCTCGAGCAGATGGAGCGCGACTACGGCCTGAGTCTGCACGCAGGTCAGCGGCGAGGCGGTACAGCAGTACATCCGCAGCCCGCGTTATTGCGCGGTCGGCCATGAGAATCGTGTCGGGCCATCTGCACCCGCTGAAGTACGGACTGGGGCTGGCCCGGGCGGCGCGGACCCTGGGCGTGCAGCTGTTCGAGCATTCACCGGTTGTCGACCTGCAGCACGGCGACAGCGTGACGGCGATCACCGCCCACGGCAGCGTGCGCGCGCGGTTTGCCGTGCTGGCGGGTAATTGCACGTTGGGCGAATACGGCCCGCGGATTGCGCCGAAAATCCGTGCGCGCATCATGCCGGTGGGAACCTACGTCGTGGCCACGCCGCCTTGGCGGCCGACCTGTGCCGCAGCCTGATCCCGACGCGTTCAGCGGTATGCGACAACAACTTCGCACTGGATTACTTTCGCTTCAGTGCCGATAACCGGATGCTGTTCGGCGGGCGCGTGAGTTACACGACGCGCACCCCGGCCGACCTGGAGGAATCGATGCGCAAGCGCATGGCCCGGGTGTTTCCGCAACTGCAGTCGGTTCCACTCGAATTCGTCTGGGGCGGTTTCGTCGACATCAGCATGAATCGCGCGCCCGATTTCGGCCGTCTGGCCGACAACGTGTTTTACCTGCAGGGTTTCAGTGGTCATGGCGTGGCCTTGACCGGGCTCGCAGGGCAAATGGTCGCCGAGGCGATTGCGGGACAGGCCGCTCGCTTCGATCTGTTTGCGCGTCTGCGCCACCACGACTTCCCTGGCGGCGCTGCACTGCGCACACCGACACTGGCCCTGGCCATGTGGTTTCAGCAGCTGCGCGATTTGTTGTAGCGGCGGGGCAAGCGCATGAAAATCGCTCCGCCGCCATGCACAATGGCGTCCTGTCTCGCCACTTGCGCGCCGCATGAATTCCGCTGTCTCGTCTGGCTTGCGGGCGACCGCCGCATGCTGGGCAAGCATGCATCTCCAGATGCCGGATGGGGGGGTGCAGGCCTGCCACGATGGTGGAGTACCCTTGCTGGGTTTGTGCCGGGGCTTTCAGCAGATGAATATCGCGTCCGGTGAGTTCTGCCGGGCGCAGCGGCAGAACCGACTCGACCCGCAGGGTGCGAAGAGCAGAAGCGATCCATGGAGAACTTGATGCAAGAAGAAAAAGCGATGACCTTCAACGAACTGGAGCAGTGGCTCAATGAACGACGGGTGACCGAGGTGGAGTGCCTGGTTCCCGACCTGACCGGCGTGGCGCGGGGCAAGATCCTGCCGCGTGCCAAGTTCACCGAAGACCGTGGCATGCGCCTGCCGCAGGCCGTGGTGGCCATGGGCGTCACCGGCGAGTTTCCGGAGAGCGGTCCGTATTACGACGTGATCGACCCGACCGACAAGGACATGCAGCTGCGGCCCGATCCGTCCACGCGCCGGTTGGTACCCTGGGCGACCGACCCGACGGCGCAGGTGATCCACGACTGCTTCGACCATGACGGCAAGCTGGTTCCGTTTGCGCCGCGCAGCGTGCTGCGCCGGGTTTGCGATCTGTTTGCGGCCGATGGCCTGCAGCCTATCGTCGCGCCTGAGCTGGAGTTCTACCTGACGGCGCGCAACACCGATCCGAACACCTTGCTGCGACCGCCGATCGGACGCAGCGGCCGCGCCGAAACCTCGCGCCAGGCCTACAGCATCGACGCGGTCAACGAGTTCGACCCGCTGTTCGAAGAGATCTACGACTATTGCGACAAGATGGAGCTCAACGTCGATACCCTGATCCACGAGATCGGTGCCGGCCAGATGGAGATCAACTTTTTCCACGCGGCCCCGCTGGGCCTGGCCGACGAGGTCTTCTTCTTCAAGCGCACGGTGCGCGAGGCGGCGCTGCGCCACGACATGTACGCCACCTTCATGGCCAAGCCGATCGCGGGCGAGCCCGGCAGCTCGATGCATGTGCACCAGAGCATTCTGAACAAGCTCACCGGCCAGAACATCTTCAGCAACGAAGATGGCTCGCCGTCGGAGGCGTTCATGCACTACATCGGTGGCCTGCAGCGCTATGTGCCGGCCGCCATGGTGCTGGTGGCGCCGTATGTCAACAGCTACCGGCGCCTGTCGCGCAATACCGCCGCGCCGATCAACATCGAATGGGGCACCGACAACCGCACGGTGGGCATCCGCTCGCCGATCGCCTCGCCGCAGGCGCGCCGGGTCGAGAACCGGGTCATCGGTGCCGACGCCAATCCCTATGTCGCCATGGCCATGACGCTGGCCTGCGGCTACCTGGGCATGAAGAACAAGATCAAGCCCAAGGCCGAGATGAAGGGCGATGCCTATCTGTCGCCCTATGCGCTGCCGCGCAGCCTGGGCGAGGCGCTCGACTGGCTGCGCCGCGAAACCGATCTGCACGAGGTGCTGGGCAAGGAGTTCATCACGGTTTACACCGAGATCAAGGAACTCGAGTTCGACGAGTTCATGAACGTGATCTCGCCGTGGGAGCGCGAGCACCTGCTGCTGCATGTCTGATGCACGAGCAGGCGCAACACACAGTCCAACAGGAGAAGAGTGCACATGTCCGAGGTTGACACCAAGCGGATTCAGCAGACTCGATCGCCAGCATTTTCTGCACCCGTTCACCGACCTCAAGGACCTCGCCAGCCGTGGCGCACGGGTGATCGTGCGCGGTCGAAGGCATCCACGTCTGGGATTCCGAAGGCAGCCGGATGCTGGATGCGATGAGCGGCCTGTGGTGCGTGAACGTCGGCTATGGTCGGCGCGAACTGGCCGACGCAGCGCATCACCAGATGATGACGCTGCCGTTTTACAACAGCTTTTTCCAGACCACCAATGTGCCGGCCGTCGAACTGGCTGCCAAACTGGCCTCGTTGGCGCCCACGGTTGGAGATCGCAGTTTCCAGCATGTCTTTTATGCGTCCAGCGGCAGCGAGAGCAACGACACCAATGTGCGCATGGTGCGCCGCTATTGGGATCTGCTGGGACAACCCCAGCGCAAGCTGATTCTCGGACGCAAGAACAGCTACCACGGCAGCACCATGGCCGGTGCCTCGCTCGGCGGCATGACGGGCATGCATGCGCAAGGCGACTTGCCGATTCCCAACATCGACCATATCGAACAGCCGTATTTTTTTGAGTTTGGCCGGATCGGTGAAACGCGCGACGAGTTCGGGTTGCGGGCTGCGCGCTGGCTCGAGGAAAAGATCCTGGCGGTCGGTCCGGACAAGGTGGCAGCTTTCATTGCCGAGCCGGTGCAGGGGGCGGGCGGCGTCATCATCCCGCCCGACACCTACTGGCCCGAAGTGCAGCGCATCGTCGACAAATACGGCATCTTGCTGATCAGTGACGAAGTCATCTGTGCCTTTGGCCGGCTCGGGCATTGGTTTGCCTACGAGAAGTTCGGCTACAAGCCCGATCTGGTGACCTTTGCCAAGGCCGTCACCAGTGGCTATATTCCGCTTGGAGGGGTCATGGTCGGTAATCGGGTGGCCCAGGTGCTGATTGACAAGGGCGGTGAGTTCGCGCACGGCTACACCTACAGCGGTCATCCGGTGGCCTGTGCCGTAGCTCTGGCCAATATCGAGATCATGGAGCGCGAGCAGTTGCCGCAAAGGGTCCGGGGTGAACTGGGTGGATATTTCGCCCGCGGTTTTGCCGAGTCTCAACGACCATCCGCTGGTGGCTGGCGCTGAGACCTGCGGTTTCGTGGCTGGTCTGGTGTTGGTCAAGAACAAGAAGAGCCACGGCATGTTCGACGAGAGTGTCGGGGTTGGCATGATCTGCCGGACGCATTGCTTCAACAACGGTGTCATCATGCGCGCGGTGGGGGATCGAATGATCATTGCGCCCCCGCTGGTGATGACGCCATCGGACATTGACGACATGATCGGGCTGATCCGAAAGGCGCTGGACTTGACCTGGAATGACGTGAAAACGCGGAATCTGGTTTGAACCGGGCTGTCATCCCTATAATATTTTTTGGCGCGCTTGTTGCATCGATCAAGCTGCTCAATTCGTATCTGCACCAATCTGAACGGAGAAATACGGGTCATGAAATTTACCAACAAGATCATCGGCGCTTTCGCGCTTTCGGCCATTGTTTTGGCCGCCTGTGGCAAAAAGGAAGAGCCGGCTCCGGCTCCGGCCCCGGTTGCCGCCGCACCGGCCGCTGCCGCTGCACCGCCGCCCGAGCCGGCCGAGGAAAAAGTCCTCAACATCTACAACTGGCCTGACTACATCCCCGAGGGCATGATTGCCGCCTTCGAGAAGGAAAGCGGCATCAAGGTCAACTACAACACGTTCGAAACCAACGAGGCTCTGCATGCCAAGCTGGTGGCGGGCAACTCGGGCTACGACATCGTCGTGCCTGGCACCGTATTTGCCAAACCGCAGATCGAAGGCGGTCTGATGCAGCCACTGGACAAGTCCAAGATACCGAATATGGCCAACCTGGATCCGGCGATCCTCAAGACGCTGACCAAGGCCGATCCGGACAACAAGCACCTGGTTCCCTGGGCCTGGGGCTTCACGACGGTGGGGATCAACAAGACCAAGGTCGACAAGGCCCTGGGCAAGATGCCCATGCCCGAAAACGCCTGGGACCTGGTGTTCGATCCCAAGTACACGAGCAAGCTCAAATCCTGTGGTATCGCTTATCTGGATTCGCCGACCGAGATCATCCCGGTGGCACTGCACTACATCGGCAAGGACGCGTATTCCAACGATCCGGTCGACTACCAGGCGGCCGCCGACATGCTGGCCAAGGTGCGCAAGGACGTGCGTCTGTTCAGCTCGACCATGATCGATGACATCTCCAGCGGCAAGGCCTGCGTGTCCATCGGCTGGTCGGGTGACATCAACATCGCCGCCGAACGGGCCAAGGAGAACAAGTCCAAGGACGTGATCGAGGCCATGTTGCCCAGCACCGGGGCGCTGATCTTCTTCGACACCATGGCCATTACCAAGGATGCCGCGCACCCGAAGAACGCGCACGCCTTCATCGACTTCTATCTGCGCGCGGAGAACGCCGCCTCGATGGCCAACGACATGACCTATCCAACCGGCAACAAGGCGGCGCTGGACAAGATCAAACCCGAGATTGCCGGCAACAAGACCATCTTCGTCGAGTCCGCCTACCTCGAGAAGATGATCCCGCCAGGCAGCTTCACCAACGAAGCGCGTGAAGCCATGGCGAACGCCTACAACGGGTTCAAAAAGGGCAAGTAAGCGATAGCGTATTCGCACGGCGGGCTGTTTGTACCTGGTATGAACAGCCCGTTTCGTTTGGGCGCCGCATAACCGGAGCAGGATGTATCGATGGCAAAAACTGACCCCGCCGATGGATTTCTCGTTACCGAGAAACTGGAGAAACGATTTGACGAGACCCTCGCGGTAGACGATGTGTCGTTGTCGATCGGGCGCGGCGAGATTTTCGCCTTGCTCGGCAGTTCGGGTTGCGGCAAATCGACGCTGTTGCGCGTGTTGGCGGGATTCGAAAAGCCGACGGCAGGGCGCGTGTTGCTTGGCGGCCAGGACATCGCGCAGTTCCCGCCCTACGACCGACCGATGAACATGATGTTCCAGTCGTATGCGCTGTTCCCGCACCTGGACATCTGGGAAAACATCGCCTTCGGCCTCAAGCGCGAAGGCCTGCCCCGGGCCGAGGTCAAGCAGCGGGTCGGCGAGATGCTCGATCTGGTGCAACTCGGGCCGTTTGCCAAGCGCAAGCCGCATCAGCTCTCGGGCGGCCAGCAGCAGCGGGTGGCGCTGGCACGCAGCCTGGCCAAGCGGCCAAAGCTGTTGCTGCTCGACGAACCCCTGGGTGCGCTGGACAAGAAACTGCGCGAACAGACGCAGTTCGAACTGGTCAACATCATCGAGCAGGTCGAAGTCACCTGCGTCATGGTCACGCATGATCAGGAAGAGGCGATGACCATGGCCAACCGTATCGCCGTCATGAGCAAGGGCCGCGTGTTGCAGGTCGGTTCGCCGCAGGAGGTGTACGAGCATCCGGCCAACCGTTTTGTCGCCGACTTCATTGGCAACGTCAACCTGTTCGAGGGTCGCCTGAGCGTCGACGAGGCCGACCGCTGCGCGGCGAGCCACCGGCATTGGCGAAATTCATGTCGGCCACGGCGTCAGCGGAAAGCTCAACATGCCGGTGGGTATCGCCGTTCGGCCAGAGAAGATCGAGATCCGCAAGCAAAGGCCGGACGCGCAGCACAATGTGTTCGCGGGCACGGTGAAGGAGATCGCCTACTTCGGTTCCTACAACACCTACATCGTCACCGCCTCCGACGGCTCGCAGGTGCGCATCACCGAGGCGAACACCGCACGCCATGCCCATAGCGAGATCACCTGGGGCGACCAGGTGCACTTCTGGTGGAGTGACGATGCGGCCATCGTGTTGCGCGACTGAGGCGTCCGGCCCATGCTGAAGATCTCGATACCCGTGCCCGGCCGGCGCTTTGTCATCGCCGTGCCCTATGTGTGGTTGGTGCTGTTCTTTTTCCTGCCCTTTCTGATCCTGCTGTACATCAGCTTCGTGGACATGGGCAACGACATCCATCCGTTCAAGCCGATCTGGGATACACAGAGCGGCTTGCTGATGCTCAAGTACGAGAACTACTGGTCCATCTTCCGGCGCGGCGAAGACGGTGTGCTGTTCGACACCATCTACATAGAGGCCTATGTGCGCTCGATCTGGTACGCACTGTGCACCGCCGTACTGTGTCTGCTCATTGGCTACCCGTTTTCGTATTTCATCGCGCGCGCCAAGCCCAGTGTGCGGCCGGCGCTGCTGATGATGGTGATGTTGCCGTTCTGGACCTCCTTCTTGCTGCGTGTATACGCGTGGAAGGGCATCCTGGCCGATCAGGGCATCCTGAATCAGACCATGATGTGGCTGGGTATCACCAGCGAACCGATCTTCATGCTCTACACCGATGTGTCGATGCTGGTCGGCATGACCTATGTCTACCTGCCGTTCATGATCCTGCCGCTGTACGCCACGTTGGTGAAGATGGATTTCCGTCTGCTCGAGGCGGCCTACGACCTGGGGGCCTCGCCGTTCAAGGCGTTCTGGCTGGTCACCGTGCCCTTGTCGCGCTCGGGCATCGTGGCCGGCTTCATGTTGGTGTTTATCCCTTCGGTGGGCGAGTTTGTCATTCCCTCGCTGCTCGGTGGTCCGGAGAACATCATGATCGGCAGGGTTGTCTGGGATGAGATGTTCACCAGCAATAACTGGCCGCGCGCCACGGCCCTGGCGGTGGTCATGATTGCGTTCATCGTGATACCGCTTGCGATCTACTACCACTACACCGGCGAATCTGCCGAAGACCGCAAGTAGGGGCACGGAGCATGATGACCCTGTTGCATAAACATGTGAGCAAGCTCTGGCTGGGACTGGTGTTCCTGTTCCTGTACATGCCGCTGTTCTTCATGATCGTGTTCTCGTTCAACGACACGCGTCAGGACGCGCGCTTCACCGGCTTTTCGCTGCGCTGGTACGAGGCGCTCACGCGGGACTCGCGCATCGTTGACGGGTTCTGGTTGTCGGTGAAGGTGGCCACGGTCACCGGACTGCTGTCGGCCGTGCTCGGGACCTTTGCAGCCTTCGTACTGGTGCGCTACCGGCGTTTTCCCGGGCGTACCGTTTTCTCCGGCATGGTGAATGCGCCGCTGGTCATGCCCGAGGTGGTGATCGGCCTGTCGCTGCTGCTGCTCATGGTCGGTGCGCAGAATTTTCTGGGCTGGCCGCCACGCGGCATGTTGACCATCATCCTGGGTCATACCCTGCTCGGCATGGCGTATGCCATGGTGGTGGTGCAATCGCGCCTGATGGAGATGGACCGATCGATCGAGGAGGCCGCCATGGACCTGGGCGCGCGGCCCTGGCAGGTGTTTGCGCTGATCACGTTGCCCAATATCGCGCAGGCCATCCTGGCGGCGTTCTTGTTGTCGTTCACGCTGTCGTTTGACGACGTGGTGATCTCCGAATTTCTCTCCGGTCCGGGTGTCAACACCTTGCCACAAGTGATTTTTGGCTACGCCCGCCGGGGTATCAACCCCACCATCTACGCGGCGGCCACGTTGTTGATCGTCACGGTCACTGCGGTCATCGTGGCCTATAGCGTATGGGTGGCACGCCAGACGCGTAGACGCGAACGTGAAATCGCGGCGGCGATGCGCGCTGAGACGGTGGCCTTGCGCTGAGTCGATAGCGCCCGTGCGCGTCTTGGCGGAGCCATAACGCGCGCGTTGTTGCGCCTGCAATGGATGCATTCGTTTTTCGCAATTCGAAATCCGATCATGCTGCAGCGCGCCATTAATTGTCGTAATAAGGAAAATTGTTCCGCATTGCGACAGTAAGAAATAAGTTGTTGAAATATATGACGATATTTTTACTCTTATATAAGACACAAGATCAATTTATGTCTTATACAAGACTTAGAATGCTTTTCAGGCGCAGGACTTGTATCAGGCAAGACGACGCAACCGTACCAACAACCCAAGGAGTAAACACATGCCCCAAAGCCTCACGGAACAACTCAGCCGCGCACAACAAGCCGAAGCCCTGGAGAAGGACTGGGCGACCAATCCTCGCTGGAAGGGCATCGAGCGCGGCTACAGCGGGGCTGACGTCGTGCGCCTGCGCGGTTCCTTCCCGATCGAACACACGCTGGCGCGCCGCGGCTCCGAAAAACTCTGGAACCTGCTGCACACCGAGCCCTATGTGAACTGCCTCGGCGCGCTGACCGGTGGTCAGGCCATGCAACAGGTCAAGGCTGGCATCAAAGCCATCTACCTGTCGGGCTGGCAAGTCGCCGCCGACAACAACTCCTATGCGTCGATGTATCCCGACCAGTCGCTGTATCCGGTGGATTCCGTGCCCACCGTTGTAGAGCGCATCAACAATACCTTCCGTCGCGCTGATGAGATCCAGCATTCCAAAGGCGTCGACGTCGGCGCACCTGGCTATATCGACAATTTTGCGCCCATCGTGGCCGACGCCGAGGCCGGTTTCGGCGGTGTGCTCAATGCCTTCGAGCTGATGAAAGCCATGATCAAGGCGGGTGCTGCCGGCGTGCACTGGGAAGACCAGCTGGCGTCGGTCAAGAAATGCGGCCACATGGGTGGCAAGGTGCTGGTACCGACCGCCGAGGCCTGCCAAAAGCTGATCGCTGCGCGCATGGCCGCCGACGTCGCTGGCGTGCCCACGCTGGTGATTGCCCGCACCGACGCGGAAGCCGCCGACCTGCTGACCAGCGACTACGACGAGAACGACAAACCCTTCATCACCGGTGAGCGCACTGCCGAGGGTTTCTACAAGACGCGCAAGGGTATCGATCAGGCGATTTCGCGCGCCATTGCCTACGCACGTTATGCCGACCTGGTGTGGTGCGAGACCGGCACGCCCGACCTGGCATTTGCGAAGAAATTCGCCGATGCAGTGCACAAGGCGCATCCGGGCAAGATGCTGGCCTACAACTGCTCGCCGTCGTTCAACTGGAAGAAGAACCTGGACGATGCAACCATCGCCAAGTTTCAGCGCGAACTCGGCGCGATGGGCTACAAGTACCAGTTCATCACGCTCGCCGGCATCCACTCCATGTGGTACAACATGTTCGACTTGGCGCAGGACTACGTCAAGCGCGGCATGACGGCCTATGTCGAGAAGGTGCAAGAGCCTGAGTTCGGCGCCCGCGATCGTGGTTACACCTTCGTGTCGCATCAGCAGGAAGTCGGCACCGGCTACTTCGACGAAGTCACCACGGTGATCCAGGGCGGCAAGTCCAGTGTCACGGCGCTGACCGGTTCCACCGAAGAAGAGCAGTTCCACTGATCGCTGCGCGGGCGCAAGCGCCCGCGTTGCCCTGATGTGGGGTTGCCACATCAAAAATGCGCCGGGCGGTCCCGGCGTTTTTGTCTGCGTTAAACTCGCGTGCTTCCAGTCCCGAATGTAAGAGCGAGAAAGGCATTGCTGGTTATGACACCGCGAACTACCACGGCCCGTTTTTTCTAGCTCACGAGGTTGTCATCCGCGCGCCTCGTGCGCCGCCTGATTCCCCCCACATTCATTCAAAGCGCGGCATGTCCCGCGCTTTTTTTGTTGGCGCATACGTACAGAGTTTCAACATGATCCACATCACACTCCCCGACGGCTCGCAACGTGAATTCCCCGGTCCGGTCACGGTGGCCGACGTCGCCGCTTCCATCGGAGCCGGTCTGGCCAAGGCAGCCCTGGCCGGCAAGGTCGACGGCAAGGTGGTGGACACCAGTCACAGCATCGGCAGCGATGCGGCGCTTTCCATCATCACCGCCAAGGACGCCGACGGCCTGGAGGTGATCCGCCATTCGACGGCCCACCTGCTGGCCTATGCCGTCAAGGAGTTGTTTCCCGAGGCCCAGGTCACTATCGGCCCGGTGATCGAGAACGGCTTTTATTACGACTTCTCGTACAAGCGACCATTCGGCCCGGATGACCTGGTGGCGATCGAGAAGAAGATGAGCGAGCTCGCTGCCAAGGACGAGCCCGTGACACGGCGCGTGCTGCCGCGTGACGAAGCGGTGGCGTATTTCAAGAGTATTGGCGAAGCCTACAAGGCCGAAATCATTGCCAGCATTCCGGCGGATCAGGATGTGTCGCTTTACCGCGAAGGAAAGTTCGAAGATCTGTGCCGCGGTCCGCACGTGCCCAGCACCGGCAAGCTCCGGCACTTCAAACTGATGAAAGTGGCCGGCGCCTACTGGCGCGGCGACCATCGCAACGAGATGCTGCAGCGCATCTATGGCACGGCCTGGGCCAGCAAGGACGAGTTGCAGCAGTACCTGACGATGCTCGAGGAGGCCGAAAAGCGCGATCACCGCAAGCTCGGGCGTGAACTCGATCTTTTCCACATCGACGACCATGCGCCAGGCCTGGTGTTCTGGCATCCCAAGGGCTGGGCCCTGTGGCAGGGTATCGAGCAATACATGCGCAAGGTCTACCAGGACAACGGCTACCTCGAGGTCAAGGGTCCGCAGATCATCGACAAGCATCTGTGGGAGAAGACCGGGCACTGGGACAAGTACCGCGACAACATGTTCACGACTGAGTCGGAAAAGCGTGAATACGCGCTCAAGCCGATGAACTGCCCGGGACACATCCTGATCTTCAAGCAGGGCATCAAGAGTTACCGTGATTTGCCGTTGCGTTACGGTGAATTCGGCCAGTGCCACCGCAATGAGCCCTCGGGCGGACTGCACGGCATCATGCGCGTGCGCGGCTTCACGCAGGACGACGGGCACATTTTCTGTACCGAAGCGCAGATCCTGCAGGAGTGCGTGGACTACACGGCCTTGCTGCAGAAGGTCTACAAGGACTTCGGTTTTTCCAACATCATTTACAAGATCGCCACCCGGCCGGATCAGCGTATTGGTTCGGATGCGGTCTGGGACACGGCCGAGAACGCTTTGGTGGAGAGCATGCGCGCCTCGGGTTGCGAGTTTGAAATCTCTCCGGGCGAGGGTGCGTTTTACGGGCCGAAGATCGAATACACACTCAAGGACGCAATTGGCCGGCAATGGCAATGCGGCACGATGCAGGTCGATTTTTCGATGCCCGAGCGTCTGGGCGCGGAATATGTGGGGGAAGATGGCGCACGACACCGGCCCGTCATGCTGCACCGGGCCATCGTTGGCAGCCTGGAGCGATTCATCGGAATCCTGATCGAGGAGAGCGCAGGCGCCTTGCCGACCTGGCTCGCGCCGGTGCAGGTTTCGGTGCTCAACATCACCGACGCACAGGCCGAATATGCACGAGAAGTGGTGAAAACACTGCAAAAACACGGGGTTAGGGCACAATTGGACCTACGTAACGAGAAGATCACGTATAAAATACGCGAGCATTCGTTGCAAAAGCTGCCTTTTATCCTGGTCGTAGGCGACAAGGAGAAGGCGGCTGGTGCTGTTGCAGTGCGAGCCCGGGGCAATCTTGACCTCGGCGTGATGTCCCTGGAGGCGTTCTTGCAAAAGATCGCGTCGGAGATCACCCAGCGGACCGTTGTTTCCTAGTTTGGACAATACCTCCGTGTTTGCTCGCGTTGCACCAGCTTTTGCTGCAGAGTTGCAGCTGTAATTGTGAAGGACTGAACCATCGCTACTGAATATCGTGACCGTCGTCACCGCGAAGAACGTAAACACCGCCTCAACCGGGAGATCATGTCTCCCGGAAGTTCGACTTTCCGGACCCGAAAACGAACCTCTGGGTATCGTCAGCCTGATGGATGCACTCCGCATGGCTGGGGAACTGGACGTCGATCTGGTTGAAATTTCCCCTACGGCGAATCCGCCGGTCTGTCGCTTGATGGACTACGGGAAGTTCAAGTACCAGGAGCAGAAGAAGGCGGCGGAAGCGAAAGCCAAGCAGACGGTCATCGAGATCAAGGAGATCAAGTTCCGTCCTGGTACGGACGACGGCGACTACAACATCAAGATGCGCAACATCAAGCGATTCCTCGCTGAGGGCGACAAGTGCAAGATCACGCTGCGCTATCGTGGCCGCGAGATCACGCACCAGGAAATCGGGATGGCATTGCTCAACCGTATTCGGGCCGAACTGGCTGACACGATCATCGTGGAGCAGTTTCCCAAGCTCGAAGGGCGTCAGATGATCATGATGATCGCGCCTGGCAAGAAGAAACCGGCCAATACCAAGGCTGGGGCGGACGCACCGGCAACGGCGTCGTCCTGAACTGAAGAAGAAGATTTGTGATGCACCGGTTTGGTCACCGGTGTGTTGCAGAAGTGGCGAGCTTGAGAACCTCGTCATTACAAGTGGCTCGGGGCCAACAAGGCTGCAAATTGTTTGCAGACGCCTCACGAGCACAAGCGATAAGGAGCATTTGAATGCCCAAAATGAAGACCAAGAGCAGCGCGAAAAAACGTTTCCGCGTTCGTCCAGGTGGCACCGTCAAGCGCGGTCAAGCCTTCAAACGTCACATCCTGACCAAGAAGACCACCAAGAACAAACGCCACTTGCGCGGTTCAACAGCTGTCCATGAGACCAATATGGGTCACATGGCACAGATGTTGCCCGGCTTTGGTATCTGATCAACGACGAACAAGGAGTAACACATGCCTCGCGTCAAACGTGGTGTAACGGCTCGCGCCCGCCACAAGAAAGTTCTCGCCCTTGCCAAAGGTTTCCGCGGTCGCCGCGGTAATGTCTTCCGCGTCGCCAAAGAAGCGGTGATGAAGGCTGGGCAATATGCCTACCGTGATCGCCGTACCAAGAAGCGTGTCTTCCGTCAGTTGTGGATTGCCCGTATCAACGCGGCAGCCCGTCAGTGCGGCATGACCTACAGCCAGTTTGCCAACGGCCTGAAGAAGGCCGGTATCGAGATCGACCGCAAGGTTCTGTCCGATATCGCTGTTCACGACATGCCTGCTTTTGCTGGCATCGTGGAGCAAGTGAAGGCCAAGCTGGCTGCTTGACCGGCAGGCGCTGGCCGCAGCGGCAACGCTGCGGTCTGTTCCCAGGATACGGGGGCTAGAGCTTTTACCGGCGCTAGCCCCCGATCTTTTTCTGAATCTCCCGCAAGACCATGACCGCACTGCATTCCATTGTTGACGCTGCCACCAGCCGCATTCGCTGCCGCAGCCGCCCCGGCCGACCTGGAGAACGCCAAGGCCCAGTTCCTGGGCAAGGCCGGGCGCATCACCGAGCTGATGAAAGGCTTGGCCGCGTTGCCGGTCGACGAGAAAAAAGCCCGTGGTGCCGAAATCAACAAGGCCAAGCAGGCGATCGAGGCTGCGTTGCAGGCGCGTCGCGACGCGCTGGCCGAAGCCGAGCTGCAGCAGCAGCTGCAGGCCGAGGCGCTCGACGTCAGTCTGCCGGGCCGCCAGCGTGGCGCCGGGTGGTCTGCACCCCATCGCCATGTCGATGGAGCGCATCGAGGCCATCTTCGGCTCCATGGGTTTCGACGTGGCCGACGGCCCCGAGATCGAGACCGACTGGTTCAGCTTCACCGCGCTGAACAACCCGGAAAACCATCCTGCACGTTCGATGCAGGACACCTTCTATGTCGACATGAAGGATGCCGAGGGACGCTGGCTCAATCTGCGCCCGCACACCTCGCCGATGCAGATCCGCTATGCGCGTGCCCATGCCGCCAAATACGCCGATGTGATCGCCCGCGGTGAGCGCATGCCCGATATCCGCGTCATCGCGCCGGGACGTACCTACCGCGTCGACAGCGACGCCACGCATTCGCCGATGTTCCACCAGGTCGAGGGCCTGTGGGTTGGTGCCAACGTGAGCTTCAAGGATCTGAAGGCGGTGTACCTGAACTTCATCCAGTCGTTCTTTGAGACACGCGACCTGGAGATCCGTTTTCGCCCGAGCTATTTTCCGTTCACCGAGCCCAGCGCCGAGATCGACATCCAGTTCGGCCAAGGCCCGCTCAAGGGCCGCTGGCTCGAGGTGTCCGGCTCCGGTCAGGTGCATCCGCAGGTGATCCGCAACATGGGTCTGGACCCCGAGCAGTACATCGGGTTTGCCTTTGGCAGCGGTATCGACCGCCTGACCATGTTGCGTTACGGCGTGGACGACCTGCGCCTGTTCTTCGACGGCGACCTGCGTTTCCTGTCGCAATTCCAGCAAGCCTGAACGATCCCGAGTCTGATCCATGCAATTTCCTGAATCCTGGTTGCGCACCTTCTGCAACCCCGCCCTGAACACCCGCCAGCTGGCCGACACCCTGACCATGGCCGGCCTGGAGATCGAAGAAGTCCAGCCCGTGGCGCCGCCGTTCAGCGGCATCGTCGTGGGCGAGATCACGGTCGCCGAGCAGCACCCGAACGCCGACCGTCTGCGCGTGTGCAAGGTCGACGTGGGGCAGGGCACTGTGCTCGACATCGTCTGTGGTGCACCCAATGCCCGCGTTGGCATCAAGGTGCCGTGTGCCATGGTTGGCGCCGAACTGCCGCCGGGTGCGGATGGCAAACCCTTTCTGATCAAGGTCGGCAAGCTGCGCGGTGTCGAGAGCCACGGCATGCTGTGCTCCGGCAAGGAACTGGGCATGTCAGACGATCACGGCGGTCTGCTCGAACTCGACGCCGACGCGCCGCTGGGCCAGAACGTGCGCGAACTGCTCAAGCTTGACGACCATATGCTCACGGTCAAGCTCACGCCCAATCTGGCGCATTGCCTGAGTGTGTATGGCGTGGCGCGTGAAGTGTCTGCATTGACCGGTGCGCCCCTGATCAGCCCGGAATTCCCGCCCGTGGCGGTGGCCTGCGACGACCGCCTGCTGGTGAAGGTGAGTGCGCCTGACCTGTGTGGCCGCTTCTCGGGCCGCGTGGTGCGCAACGTGAACACCCAGGCCACCACACCCGCGTGGATGGTCGAGCGCCTGGCGCGTTGCGGCCAACGCAGCGTGACGGCGCTGGTCGACATCTCGAACTACGTGATGTTCGAACACGGACGCCCGACCCACATTTTTGATCTCGACAAGATCCACGGCGGCCTCGACGTGCGTTGGGGCAAACCCGGCGAACAGCTCAAGCTGCTCAACGGCAACACCGTTACCGTCGATGAAACCGTCGGCGTCATCGCCGACGAGCGCGAAGTCGAGTCGCTGGCCGGCATCATGGGCGGCGACGCCACTGCGGTGTCGGACGACACGCGCAACGTCTATGTGGAAGCTGCCTTCTGGTGGCCCGAGGCGGTGGCCGGCCGTTCGCGCCGCTTCAACTTCACCACCGACGCCGGCCACCGCTTCGAGCGTGGGGTCGACCCGAGCCAGACGGTGGCGCACATCGAACGCATCACCCAACTGATCCTCGACATCTGCGGCACGCCCGAGACCGTCTGCGGCCCGATCGACGACCAGCAGGTGCAACTGCCTCAGCCCGCGCCTGTGACCTTGCGCGTGGCCCGTGCCGCCAAGATTACGGGTATGCCTTTGACACTGGCGCAATGTGTCGACGCGCTGACCCGCCTGGGTCTGCAGCTCACGCAGACGCCGGGTGACGGCTCTGCAGGCAACGCTGGCAGCATTAGCGTAACGCCGCCGCCGTACCGCTTCGACCTGAAGATCGAGGAAGATCTGATCGAGGAAGTGACCCGCATGGTGGGTTACGACGCCTTGCCGGCCACCGCACCGCAAGGACCGATCACCGCGTTGATTCGCCCCGAGGCACAACGCAGCAGCTTCAGCGTGCGGCGCCAGCTCGCAGCCCAGGGCTACCAGGAGACCATCAACTTCAGCTTCGTCGAGGAGCGCTGGGAGACGGAGCTTGCCGGCAATACCGAGCCGGTGAAATTGCTCAACCCGATCGCCAGTCAGATGAGCGTGATGCGTTCGTCCTTGCTCGGCTCGCTGTTGCAGGTGCTCAAGTTCAACCAGGACCGCCGGGCTGCCCGCGTGCGCGTGTTTGAGCTTGGCCGCGTGTTTCTGCGTGACGCATCTGTGCAAGACGGCGAGACCGCCGTGGCCGGTCTGCGCCAGCCCATGCATGTGGCCGCCATGGCCGTAGGAGGTGCCGACCAGCTGCAATGGAGCGGCAAGGAGCGAGCGACTGACTTCTTTGATGCCAAGGGCGATGTCGAGGCGCTGCTGGCGCCGATGCACTCCCACGTTTGCGCCCGCAGACCATCCCGCCATGCATCCTGGCCGCTGCGCCAGCGTCACCCTCGATGGAAAACTCATTGGCCATGTCGGCGAGTTGCACCCGCGCTGGCGCCAGGCGTACGAGATCACCGGCACCCCGGTGATGTTCGAGCTGGATCTCGACTCCGTGTTGCAGCGCCCGGTGCCGGCTTTCAAGCCGGTGTCCAAGCACCAGACCGTGGAGCGCGACATTGCGGTGCTGGTAGCAGAACAGGTGAGCCATGCGGCCTTGATGGCCGCCATCGACGCCGCACCCACCAACGGCCTGTTGCGCAATGCTGCCTTGTTCGATGTCTATCGACCCAAATCGGTCGCCGGCACCGACGTAGGTGTTGTAGTCATGCCGCCATCGGAAAAAAGCCTGGCGGTTCGCTTGACGCTCAATAATGACAACGCTACCCTGACCGACGAAGCGATCGAGCAGGTGGTTCGCGCGGTGCTGGCCCAGCTGGCGACCGATGTGGGCGCCCGTCAGCGCGCTTGACACCCGTGAACCATGTGGGCCCTGCCCAGTAGGCCAGCCCGCAATACTGCCAGCAAAATAACGAGAGAGACTTGTCGGATGGAACTTGCGATTGAAAGCCTGGAAAGCCCTGCCTTGACCAAGGCCCAGTTGGCCGAACTGCTGTTCGAGCAGATCGGGCTCAACAAACGAGAATCCAAGGACATGATCGACGCGTTCTTCGACCTCATCTCCACCAGCCTGGTGGACGGAACCGATGTCAAGATCTCCGGTTTCGGCAACTTTCAGATCCGCACCAAAGCCCCGCGCCCTGGCCGCAATCCGCGCACCGGCGAGGCCATCCCGATCCGGGCCCGCCGGGTCGTCACCTTTCACGCCAGTCACAAGCTCAAGGATCAGATCCAGCAAGTGGATCAGCCAACCGCAGAGCCGCAAGAGCTTCCCTCGCCAACAACGATTTGACGCCATCTGGTCAAGTATTTGTGTCGCTGCACGGCGCAGAGGCTTTGCATCAGGCGTGTCTTAGAGTAACCTCGAAGCTTTCTCGCCTACAGCTTTGATTTCAATGGGGAATAACCTCCCGCTCATTCCCGCCAAACGCTATTTCACCATCGGTGAAGTGGGGATTTGTGCGGCGTTAAACCCCATGTGCTGCGCTATTGGGAGCAGGAGTTCACCCAACTGCGCCCGATGAAGCGCCGTGGCAACCGGCGCTATTACCAGCACCATGAAGTGTTGATGATCCGGCGCATCCGCGACCTGCTGTACGACCAGGGCTTCACCATCAGCGGCGCGCGCAACAAGATGCAGGAGTTGCTGCAGGGCGAGCGCGACAAACGCAAGAACGGCGAAGTGCTGCTCGATGGCGTCGAAGTCATCGAGACCGGCGACGCCGATCTCGACGACTTTACCGAGAGCGAACTCGAGGCCGAAGCCGACATGCCCGTATCCGGCCAACTGCTGATGGTGCGCCGCGAACTCTCCGAAATTCGCGAACTCCTGTCCGCCGGATACTGAATTTGCCCCTGCGGGCGCGGCTATAATTGCCAGCTTCGGTGTGTGGCGCAGCCTGGTAGCGCACTTGCATGGGGTGCAAGGGGTCGAAGGTTCGAATCCTTTCACACCGACCAAGAGACAGTCCAAAGGCCTTCAAGGAGCGATTCTTGAAGGCCTTTTTCATTGGTAAATCAGCTGCTTACACTGCAATGAGCCACTAAAGACCGCTATTGACTGGTAAGCCAAAGCGGGGGAACATACGGGGGAACGAGTGGGGGTAATCTGGATTTTGGGGGTAATTGTTCCCCCATTTCCCAGTGAAAAACCGCGTTGTTCCCCCACCTTATTCTAGGAGTTGTTCCCCCATGTTGACCGATGCCGAGTGCAAAAACGCTGTTTGCCCACCGGAGAAAAGCACGGGCGCGACTGGCGTGTTCCGGCGGTTTGTACCTGGAAGTCAGCCCGGCAGGCTCGAAACGCTGGTTTCTACAAATACCGGAAAGACGGCAAAGAGAGGCCGCATGGCACTCGGGGGCTATCCGGACGTTGGGCGCGAAAGATGCCCGCAAAGCCCGCGACGCGGCGAAGCTGCAAAAGTCCGAGGGGCGCGACCCGGTGCAGGTGCGCAAGGTTGAAAAGCTGAAAGCCATGACCCCGGCGGCTGACACTTTCAAGGCGACGGCGCTGGAATGGTACGCAATGAAGCTGGACAGTTGGAGCAGCCACTACGCGATCCGGGAAAAGCGCAATCTCGAAAAAGACCTGTTCCCGTTTCTCGGGGCGCGGCACATCGGCGACATTGAAGCCATCGAGCTGCTGGCGACAGTGCGCAGGGTGGAGGAGCGCGGCGCGTTGGATGTGGCCCACCGGGTACTGACCACGGCGGGGCAGGTATGGCGCTATGCCGTCGCCACGGGCCGGGCAGCGCGGGACGTGAGCGCCGATATCAAGGGCGCGTTGAAGCCCCACCACGGCAAACACTTTGCAGCCATTACCGACCCGGTGAAGCTGGGCGAACTGATCCGGGTGATCCGGGGCTATCAGGGCGGGCCGATTGTCCGGGCGGCGCTGCAACTGGCACCGATGCTATTTCAGCGACCCGGCGAACTGCGGGCGGCAGAGTGGGCCGAATTCGACCTGGACGCGGCGCTGTGGACGATCCCGGCGGCACGCATGAAGCGCAGCGTTGACGGCAAGCGCAATGGCGACCCCCACCAAGTCCCATTGCCCACGCAGGCGGTGGAGATATTGCGCAAGCTGCACCCGCTGACCGGGCACGGCACATTGTTGTTTCATGGCGAGCGCAGCCACGACCGGCCGATCAGCGACAACACCTTGCGGGCGGCGCTGCTGACGCTGGGCTATGGGCCGGACGTGCAGAGCGTGCATGGTTTCCGGGCCACGGCACGCACGCTGCTGGCGGAGGAATTGAACATTGACCCGCTGGTGATCGAGGCGCAGCTAGCCCACGCAGTGAAGGATGCCAATGGCCGAGCCTACAACCGCACGCAGTACATGAAGCATCGGGCGACGATGATGCAGCAATGGGCCGACTACCTGGACAAGCTGGCACGGGGCGCGGACGTGATCCCGTTCAAGGCGGCATAGACAGTTTGAAGCCACGCCTAGCTATCGGCTGATCCCCGATGGTGAAAACCGGGACACCCTGACCCGGCGGCGCTGGCTACTTTCGTGGGGCGTTGCGAGGGCGCACGCGATGGGTTTTGACGACATTATCTATCCGACTACTGGAAGCTGTGTGACGAACTCACCATTCGACAAGCAGCGCTACTGATCATTGGCATTGACCCAGCATCGGAAACGGGCGTGTTCTGCGAAGGGTGGGAACCAAAAAAGGGCCCAGCGGCTATGACGCGGCAAACGCAGGCGCCGATAGTTGCGTTACGTCCGGAATGGAGTCGTCGGTCAACGTCAAGAGGTGGGTTACACGGACATGAATGGAAACCCGGCGGGCACCCATGAGGGCACGACGGATATTGATCTGTCGACTGTGGATCGAGAATCGTTGATCGGATGGTTGCGATACTCGCGGCATCCCAGAGCGGGTTCTTTTTCCCGCAAATTGCCACTAACGATCCGGACTATATGAATCCCAGTCATCCACGTTATGCCCCCAAACTGGCGGCGGCAGTGCAGGCATGGGAAGCGTTGGAAGATGAGAACTTGACGCGGGGCAAATCCCCACTACAGGCGCTGGAAGGTTGGCTTGAATCCAGATACAAAGAACTCAAACTGGTTCACCAGGCTGACAACGAAAAGAACAAGACAAACAAGGGGGACATCAACAAATCGGCAGTGTCGGAAGCCGCGAAGGTGGCGAACTGGCTACCAGGTGGAGGTGCACCCAAGACACCTGGGTCGCAACCTACCCACCCTGCTGGCTGAACCTGCCTACCCCCTGAAACCCGCATGCCTATTCACTTGGCGGGGTTTTGCATGGAATTGTGGGTCGATCTGTCGGTGACAACTTATCGCCCCTCCGCCAATCTTGTGGGGTAGGTTTTCGCAACCCTCCCTCCTATTCCAAAGTCCTGGCTAGAGGCACATTCCCCCCACTCGCTGCGTCGTGCAGCAACAAGCGCCACACGGCGATATAGGGGTTCAGGAATGTTGATTCTCAGATTGCCAGCGGTAAAGGCCAGGACCGGGCACCGGGCCGACGCAAGCATTTACAACGCCATCCGCGCCGGACTCTTCACTGCGGGGGTGCCAATCGGCCAGCGGGCGAAAGGTTGGCCAGACTACGAAATTGACGCCATCAATGCAGCGCGCATCGCGGGCAAGTCGGACGATGAAATCCGCGAACTGGTGAAGGCCTTGCACGCGCAGCGCAAGCAGGCCGGGCAGGGGCTTGCAGTATGAGGGCCGAGCTTCTTCGCTGGCGCTGCGCATCTGGTGCGCCATCCCGTCCCGTTGGTTCTAGGGAGCGTGTAAATGAACTTCCCAACCAACGGAAAGGCCCCCGGAGCTTGCGACTCGGAGGGCCTGGATAATCAACACTACCAACGACCTGAATTTTGCCACCGGCACGCGCCACAGTAAAGCGGAGGCCACGCAGATTGCAGAGCTTCGCACTGGCGGGCCATGCAGTCCACAACGACACAGCGTGGCGGCTGCCTGGTGTGCAAATACGGGTTGACGCGCTACTGCCAGAACTTTGACGACCTGCAAATGTTCGCCCGCAAATTGGCGACTGTCATTGAGCGCCACCCACACCAGACAAGGCGGCGATCCTGCATGCACTGTCAGTGCTGTTCACGCCGGACGACGTGATCGAGATGCGATCCTTCGCCAAAGGCGGCAAGAAGCGCACCGATGCCGGGTACTTTGACGCTGGTAATTGGAACCATCTGGCAGACTACGCGGCGCGATTGAGTCAGAACGGCGCGGCCGTGTATGTGACGCTGAATCCAGTCGATCCGCAGCTGCTGAGTCGGTACACCAACCGGATAGAACCCTTTGCCACGGCGACCACCACCGACAAGCAAGTGATCCGGCGGTGCTGGATGCTGATCGACCTAGACCCAGTGCGGCCATCGGGCACCAGTGCCACGGACAACCAGCTCGAGGCAGCGCGAACGAGGCGCGGGACGTGCATGGCTGGGTATTCTGGTCGATCGTGACCGGTCATTCCGGCCGATCGTGACCGACGATTCTGGTTTGTCGTGACCGGGGTTTCCGGTTTATCGTGACCGATTTCTGGCCTCGACCGGAATGTCGGTCACGACGCCGGGATGTAACAGTCCTAACAGCTGGCCGAAACGATCGTGAAGATGCTCCGCATCACAATGCCGATCCAGGCGCAAACGCGCTTGACAAGCCAGGTTATGTCATCATCGGCGCAGGCCGACGATTCCCAAGATAAGCACCGGCACTGCCAGGACGATGCCGAGAACACGGGATCAGCGAAGAGACTAGGGTAATACGCCAGGAGGGCCGGCACGTTCTTATAAGGGATGACGCCTCCCGTTCGCGCATCGCCGCCCTGGGTTGGCGTAGTCGGTGCGGGCTCGGCTTGGCCAAAAGACTGGGACGCATGGCACGGGTTTTCTTGGAAGGGATTGCCTGACATTCGTTTCCTCGTTGCTCACCACGTTAGACTCGCCGGCTCGTACAACCTGACTGCTGCGAATCCGGCCTGCTCGCCACAGCCAAAACGGTTCCTCGTCCGCACCGATCGGAACAGCCTCTTGCTCAGCCCCGCGGCGTTTTCCGGACGGACATGATCCTCGCTCACGTCCTCATTTCGTGTCGAACACCACACCGGACGGCAGGACAAGGAAGAATGCCGTGGAAATCGCTGCTGACGCCGGTCACCGCAGAAACACGAGAAAGACGCAGAGCGGCCTTCGGCCGCCGCCAAAGCCGTTTAACCCCAAGCCCATCGGGCTGGCTGTTTGCTACAACACGAGGCCCGTTGGGCACGGCGGTTAAACCCAAAGTGCTCACCCTGCACAAATCTTGATCGTTTGCAGTGCAGAGAGAAGAAATCCGGAAAAACTTCGTCCGCATGTGTTCCTGACCGCAATTAGGCGTGCGAGGGGCAAAACGCCAATCGACTTCTCTGTGGTCTGGAGCAGCGGCTATGCGATTGCGATTATGCATTTGGATCGTCTTGTGGTGGGGAATGCTTTCGGCCAACATCAGCGAGTTGTGGCCGATCCGCCAGCGGACGCACTCCTGATTCGTAGCGATAAGGAAATCGGCATTCGGGTCGCGCGGGTGACTTTCCCTCCGCCCCGCGAGGTCGCCGGCAACCAAGCGATACAT
>CAVQPL010000001.1:0-215493 GCA_963714755.1 uncultured beta proteobacterium | reverse complement strand
TCAACAAGACCACCAAGCTGGCGCCTGAAATCGCCAGAAGGTAGTGTTCGGACCGGGAAAAGGTCAACGCGCTGGTCTCGCCCAATTACGACGTCATCAATGTCAAGCGGCGGGAGCGAACCAACCGCTGGAACCGCGCCGTCGAGAAGTAAGGGCACGCAACGATCAGGCCAGGAGCTGGAGTATGGAATTTCTGGAATTGCAGGGCCTGGCCAAACGCTACGACGATTTCACCGCCGTCAGCGACTGCAACCTGTCGATCGCCAAGGGTGAGTTTGTCTGCCTGCTGGGCGCCCTCGGGTTGCGGAAGACGACGACCTTGCAGATGGTCGCCGGCTTGCGCAGCCCAGCGTCGGCAGAATCATCCTCGACGGCAAAGACATCACCGACGATGAGCCGACAAGCACGGCCTGGGCATTGTCTTTCGGAAGTTACTGCCCTGTTCCCGCATATGACGGTATCTGACAACGTCGCCTTCGGTCTGGAAATGCGAAGCGTTGCACCGCCGGAGCGGCGCAAGCGAGTGGCAGAGACACTGGAACTGGTGCATCTGCAGCCGTTCGCCACGCGTTATCCGCGTGAGTTGTCCAGCGGGCAGCGCCAGCGTGTGGCGATGGCCCGTGCGCTGGTGATCCAGCCACCGGTACTGCTGCTGGATGAGCCCATGGGTGCGCTGGACGCCGGACTGCGCGAGGAAATGCAGATCGAGCTGCGTGCGCTGCAGCATCGCATCGGCGTTACGACGATCATCGTCACGCACGACCAGGCCGAGGCGCTGACGCTGGCGGATCAGGTGGTTCTTATGATCAGGGCACGCATCGAGCAGGTCGGAAAGCCGTTCGAAATGTATGAGCAGCCGAACAGCGCGCTTCTCGTCGACCTTTCTGGGCAAGGCGAACGTATCGAGGTCGTGGTCATGCCCAGGGCGTGGCTGTTGGACAACTCGTGCTGCCACTGGCTGGCGGAGCGATCTCGGGTGAGGTGGACTACATCCTGCGCCCCCGGAAAAGCTGCTACTTCACTGATGCCAACCCGATCGTGTCGGGCCGGGTCAGCGCGCGGGTATTCCTGGGCAACCACTGGCTGTACCAGATACAAACGCAGCTCGGCGAATTGCAGCTGACCCATCCGAACAGCGGTCTGCCGCAGGCTGGCGAGGGTGACCCGGTCGGACTGACCTGGTTGCGCGGAACACGCCCATGTGGTGCCGCGGGGAGTGCATCCATGAACAGCGAGCGCCAATGGTTGCCATACTGGCTGACGGCGCCCGGTACCCTGGTGATGCTGGCGTTTGTCGCATTGCCACTGGTGCTGACGCTGTCACTGCGGCATGTATCCGTTCATCTCCAGCGGCGTCGTGGGCACAGAATTCACGTCGGCCAACTATCGGCCATCGCGCAGGATGAGTATTTCATGTGATTTTCCTGCGTACCTTCGGCATGGCAGTGCTGGTCACTGCCATCTGCATCGCCATCGGTGTTCCGGAGGCCTATGTGCTGAGTCGCCTGTCCCCGCGCTGGCGCGCTGTGTCGATGGTCATCGTGCTGGGCCCCTTGTTGATATCGGTGGTCGTGCGCACCCTGGGCTGGGCCGTATTGCTTGGCAATGAAGGCGTGATCAACAAGCTTTCTGCTGGCCAGCGGCGTGATCGACGAACCGATCAAGATGATGTTCACTTTCACCGGCGTCGTCGTTGCCCTGGTGCATGTGCTGGTGCCCTTCATGGTGCTGGCAGTCTGGGCTTCATTGCAGAAGCTCGATATCGCGACCGAGCAGGTTGCCGAATCGCTGGAGCAGGGTTCCTACCGTGCTTGCGTCGCATCGTCTTTCCGCAGGTGATCCCGGCGTGTTGTCGGGAGGGCTGATCGTATTCGCGTTGTCGGCGAGTGCTTTTGCCACACCGGCCATCATTGGCGGGCGGCGGCTCAAGGTCGTTCCCACGACGATCTATGACGAATTCCTCGGCAACCTGAACTGGCCCCTGGGTGCGGCGCTGGCGGTGGTGCTGGTGGTGATCGTGCTTGGCGTCTCGCTGGGCGTGAACCGACTGGTCGAGCGCAAATGGAAGCAGGTGTTCGTATGAGAAAGACTGCATTGCCGCTGCTGCTTCTGCATTGGCTGTTCGCAATCTTCATGCTGGCGCCGCTGGTAATGGTGGTTCTGGTTTCGTTTACCGACAAGGGCTATATCTCGATGCCGTTTGATGGTGCGTCGCTGCGATGGGCGAGGCCATCGCGGATGCGCCTGATTTCATCGCTGCTTTCTGGCGCAGTCTGGGCCTGGCTGCGGGCGCGGCAACGCTTGCGACCCTGCTCGCCGTGCCTGCCGGCATGGCGATCGCGTGGCACAGATTCACCGGTCGTGACGCACTTCTCGGCCTCCTGTTATCGCCGTTGATGGTGCCGCACGTGGTGTTGGGCATTGCCTTGCTGCGTTTCCTGACGCATATCGGCGGATCAAGCACGATGTGGGGGCTGACAGTCGCGCACACCGTGATTGTGTTGCCCTACGTGCTGCGCCTGGTGGTGGCTGCAGCTACGGGGTTCGACCGCAGTGTGGCGCAGGCCGCGCAGTCGCTCGGAGCATCAGCCTGGACGGTGTTCCGACGGATCGAACTGCCGCTGATCCTCCCAGGTGTTGCTGGCGGCTGGGTGATTGCGTTTATCAACAGCTTCGACGACTCACAATGTCCGTCTTCGTGGCGTCGGCCAGTACGGAGACCCTGCCGGTCAAGATGTACAACCATATTGCGCACACCATCGATCCGCTGCTTGCTTCGGTGTCCACGGTGCTTATCGTGATGACCTTGGTGTTGATGGTGGTGCTGGACCGCTTCTATGGACTGGACCGCGTGCTGGCGGGCAAATCATGACAGTGGCGAGCGAAGTGGACACGCTGGTCATCGGCGGCGGTGTGGTGGGCATGTCACTGGCATACGGCCTGGCGCGCGCCGGCGACCGGGTCTGTGTGCTGGACCAGGGAGACGATGCCTTTCGTGCGGCGCGCGGGAATTTCGGTCTCGTTCGGTGCAGGGCAAAGGCCACGGCCGTCCGGACTATGCCCGCTGGACACTGGACGCGGCGCGGCACTGGCCGGCATTTGCCGCTGAACTCGCCCAAGGTTCCGGAATCGATGTGCAGTTGTCGCAGGTCGGCGGCCTGAGCATGTGTCTGGACGACGATGAACTCGCCAGCCGCGCAGCCGTGCTGCGGGGGTTGGGGGAGGAGGTAGGGGAGCCATACCCATACGAAGTGCTGGACCTTGCGGCACTGCGCCGCCTGTCTCCGCACGTCGGTCCCGAGGTCGTGGGTGCAGTCTTCTGTCCGCTGGATGGGCATGTCAATCCATTGCGGTTGCTGCGCGCCCTGGTGCAAAACTACCAGGCACTGGGTGGTCAAATGCAAGCTGGTGTCCAGGTCGAACAGATCTCCCATCGCGCCGGGCAGTTCCATGTGCGTACGGGTTCCACCGAGCATGTCGCTGGCAAGCTCGTGCTGGCCGCCGGTCTGGGCAATCGGGTCATGGCGCCCATGGTCGGTCTGAATGCGCCGGTCGCGCCCAACCGCGGGCAGATCCTGGTCAGTGAACGCATGCAGCCGTTTCTGGTTCATCCGTCGCTGCACGTGCGTCAGACCGGCGAAGGCGTGGTGCAGATCGGAGACTCCAAGGAGGACGTTGGTCTGGACGACGGGACCACGCTGGTGCAACTGAGCCGGATCGCGGCGCGGGCTGTGCGCTGCTTTCCGCTGCTGGCCCAGGTCAACGTCGTGCGGACCTGGGGCGCGTTGCGCGTGATGAGCCCGGACGGGCTACCCATCTACCAGGCCTCGACACAGTGCCCCGGTGCCTTTGTCGTCTCCTGCCACAGCGGTATCACCCTTGCCGCCCAGCACGCTGGAAAGCTGGTCGACTGGATTCGTGGAGCGGCGGCGCCCGCGGAGATTGCCGGATTCAATGCGGAGCGTTTTGATGTTTAAGTCGATCGTCAACCCCATCGGGCGGGGTGTGACCCTGCAGGTCGATGGCCGACCAGTCTCAGCGCAAAGTGGCGAGACGGTGGCAATGGCCTTGCTCCAGGCGGGCGTGATTCCGTTCCGCCATACGCCGGTCGGCGGGCAGGCACGAGCGCCGCTGTGCCTGATGGGGGTCTGTTTCGATTGCCTGGTCGAGGTCGATGGGCAGCAGAATGTGCAGTCCTGCATGGTTGAGGTTCGAGACGGCATGACCGTGACGCTGCAGCACGGAGCCCGTGACCCGCGGGAACTGCCATGACGTCGCACGATCTCGCGATCATCGGTAGCGGGCCGGCAGGCGTTTCGGCGGCGCTGACCGCGGCATCGTTGGGACTCCGTACCGTGCTGCTGGACGAGCAGCCGCGGGCCGGTGGCCAGATATACCGCAACGTCGAACGTGTCGACCCCAAGGTGGCGAACGTGCTCGGTCCGGACTACCTGCACGGCCGTGGCCTGGTCGAGCGCCTGGCGCGCTCGGGTATCGACGTGCGCCATGGTGCATTGGTGTGGGACCTTGCCCCCGACAAGACGATCACCGCACTCCAGGACGGCCGCTCATTCCAATTCCAGCCGGCACAGGTCATCGCGGCCACTGGCGCGATGGAACGCGCATCGCCCATTCCCGGCTGGACGCTTCCGGGTGTCATGAACGCGGGCGCAGCACAGATCGCGCTCAAGGGTGCGGGATCCGTTCCCACTGGTCGCGTCGTGCTGGCGGGCGGCGGACCCCTGCTGCTGCTGGTGGCCTGTCAATTGCTCGAGGCCGGCGCGAAGGTAGCGGGCATTGTTGAGACCTCGCCGGCGGCAAACCGACGTGCAGCCATACGCCATCTGGGAACCGCGGTGCGGGCTCCGGGTCCCTTGCTCAAGGGCCTGCGCATGGTGAGCACCTTGCGTGCCGCCAAAGTACCGTGGTTCGTGAATGCCACCGGTCTGGCCGCCCACGGACTGGACCGGGTCCAGCAACTGGGGTTTGATGCTGGCGGTGAAGCCCATACACTTGATTGCGATGTGTTGTTGCTGCACCATGGCGTGGTTCCCAATACCCAGATGACCCGGCTGTTGCGCGTGGACCATCGTTGGGATGATCGGCAACTCGCCTGGCAACCGGTGATCGATGCCTGGGGACAGACTTCGCTGGCGGGCTTTCGGATTGCTGGTGATGGGGCCGCCATTGCCGGCGCGCTCGCGGCCGAAGCGTCGGGAGAAATCGCGGCGATCGGGGCGGCGCACGCGCTGGGCCGCTTGAGCGACGCGGAGCGGGATGCACATGCCAAACCCGCACGTAGAGCGCTTGCATCGCAGATGCACATTCGTCCCTTTCTCGACGCGTTGTACCGGCCACCGGATTGGATCAATTTGCCAGCGGATGGCACGGTCGTCTGCCGTTGCGAAGAGGTCACTGCAGGACAGGTGCGGGAAATGGCGCGGCTGGGTTGCAAAGGACCGAATCAGACCAAGTTCTTCAGCCGTTGTGGCATGGGACCTTGCCAGGGCCGCATGTGCGGGCTGACCGTGACGCAGATATTGGCACATGAGTTAAAGGCGACTCCGGTCCAGGTTGGGGCCTATCGCATTCGGGCACCCCTCAAGCCGATTCCCCTGGCTTCATTGGCAGCGATGGCTACACTTTACGAAACGCAGGAGAACCCATGACAAGCAACATTTCACGTACGCACACCAACACCCGCATGAGCAAGATCGTTCGCCACGGCGACCTGGTCTACCTGTGCGGCCAGACATCGGGCGGTACGGACATTGTCGACGTTGCCGCTCAGACCAGCGAGGTATTGCGCCGAGTAGATGCTTTGCTGAAAGAGGCCGGGACCGACAAATCGAGATTGCTGACGACGCTGATCCATCTGCGCAATATCAGCGACTTCGACGCGATGAATGCGGTCTGGGAAGCTTGGCTGCCCGAAGGCGCGGCACCTGCGCGTACCACCGTGCAGTCCTTGCTGGCCTCCGACAGCCTGCTGGTTGAGATGACGGTGGTCGCGGCCGACTGACGCGTCTGGGGTCCGCCGCGGCGATGCCGGTTGCGACGCCGGGTCAATCCGGATCGCGGGGTTCTGTATCTGGTGGGTCGGTTTCGGCGACTGCCGCACACACCTCACGCACGCAGCCGCGCAACCACCGGTGCGCCGGGTCTGCATGAAATCGCGGGTGCCATAACAGCGAGACCGTGATCTCCGGCAGCACCACCGGCAGCGCGAAGCTGAACATGCCATCGCGCAGGTTGCCGGTATGGCGTTCGGGAACTCTGGCGATCAGGTCGGAGCCGCGGGCCAGGGCCAGCGCGCTCGAAAACCCGGCGACGATGGTGGCAACATGGCGCCGCCGGACGGTCAATGCCAGTGCATGGTCGATCGGGCCCTTGTCCAGACCGCGCCGCGACACCAGGATATGGCGGCCGCCGGCATAACGTGCTGCCGTGATCTTGCTTTTGGCCAGACCATGCGCCATGTCGGCGTATCTGAAGCAGAAAATCCCTGCATGTACGGACATCCATTTGCTGGAGGGTCTGTCGCACTACTCCTGCCTGTATGCCGCTGTGCCGACAATATGCGAGTTACTTCGTCACTCCGAGCTAGACTGAAAAGCCCAGAAATACTCTGCCCCCATCCGTTTGGTTGTTTGGGAAATGTTCCAAGCGCATAGCCACCAACAATGCGGCCAAATAATCCGGTCAGGAATATCGGCTGAAGGGCAATGAAGTGGACTTCCGGCAACCGGCCGTTCGTGGATGTCGGCTTTCGCTGCGTTGCTGCCAACCAACCGTTGATCCCAGTTCAACCGGAAGCGTCAAAACCTGGTGTCACCAAACCATGGCCAACAGCGCAGTAAAACCCTTTGGCGCAGCGCCCAATTGCAAAATTTCCGCCAGCGCCGCGCCACGCCGCATGTGCCGGACGGCACCGCTTGTATATTGCAGCCTGTGACCACTCCCACGCCCACACCATGACAACGGCCGCGAAAAGCCTGCAGGCACTTCTGGCTCATCGGTGGATGCGGCGCCTGCTGTGGACCCTCGGCGCGATCCTGGTCTTGTGGGCGCTGGCGTGGCTGCTGGTGCCTCCAGTGCTCAAGAGCCAGTTGGTCAAAGCCGCCAGCACCGAGCTGGGGCGTACGCTCACGGTGGGAGAGATCGATTTCAAGCCGTGGACGCTGGAGTTGACGGTCAATGACCTCGTGCTGGCTACCCAGGACGGCAAGGGGCGGCAGTTGGCGATCAAGCGGCTGTATGCCAATGCGGAGTTCGAATCGTTGCTGTGGCTGGCGCCGGTGGTGCGGAACCTGTCCATCGATGCCCCGGCCATTCGGCTGCGCTACCTGGGCGAGGGCAAGTACGATATTGACGACATCCTGGCCCGATTTGCCGCGGCCCCCGCCAAGCCGGATGCGCAGCCGCTGCGTTTTGGATTGTTCAATCTTGCGGTGCGCGACGGCAGCGCCGACGTCGACGACCAGTCGACGGGGCGGGTACACCAGTTGCGCGGACTGAACCTGAGCCTGCCCTTTCTCAGCAACCTGGAGTCGCGCCGCACCATCACGGTCACGCCCGAGCTGGCGTTCACGCTCAACGGCAGCGCATTCAACTCCCGTGCTGCGGCCACCCCGTTTGCCGAGACACACAAGACCGATGCGCGGCTGCGCGTACAGGCCATGGACCTGGCGCCGTACCTGCCCTACATACCAAGCAGCGTGCCGGTGCGCCTGCAAAAGGCGGTGCTGGACGCCGAGCTGCAGTTTCAGTTTGTCCAGCTGGCCAAGCCGCAGTTGCTGGTCAGCGGTCAGCTTCAGCTGACGGACGTGGCAGTGGCCGATACCGGTGGCGAGCCGTTGCTGGCCTTTGACAGCCTGAAGGTCGGACTGGACGGTTTTCAGCCGCTGGAGCGGCGCATCCAGATCGGTGCCATCGAACTGCAATCGCCGCAACTGGCGGCGCGACGCGATGGCGCCGGTCGCATCAACTTGCAGTTGGCCGGTGACCAGGCGCCAACCGCAGCGGCTGCGCCCACGCAGACGCCGGGCGCGGCTGGCAGCGCTGGCTGGAACGCGACGGTGGCCAAGGTCCTGGTGCGCGATGGGTCAATCGGCTGGACCGACAACAGCATCGCGCCGAGCGCCCGGTTGCGCGTGCATGGCCTGACGCTGGACGCCGGCGACATGGTCTGGCCAATGCAGCGGCCAATGGCATTCAACGGCTCTTTGTCGATAGCGCATGCGGCATCCGGTGCCGCTGCGGGGTCGGACAAGTCGGCACCCGCCGCTGCCACGGCTGTTGCCAGCGGTGCAGCTGGCGCTCAGCTGAAGTTCGACGGCACCGCCACCGACCGGCAGGCATCGGTCAAGCTGGCGCTCAGCGACGCGTCGCTGGGGCTGGCTGCGCCCTACCTGGCGCAATTCCTGGTACCGGCCTTGCAGGGGACGCTCGATGCAAACTTCGGTGTTGAATGGAAGCCGACCGATCTGCAGGTCGCGATAGCGACGCTGACGCTGGACAAGCTGGCGCTGGTCGATGCTGCCGCGCCAGGCGGCGCCAAGGCCGATCTGCCCGGCGTGCGCAGGATCGCGCTGACCGATGCACAGGTCGATCCGGGCCAGCGCCGTTGGACCGTTGGCAAACTGGAGCTGACCGAGCCGGAACTGGGCCTGACCCGGGGCGCGGACAAACGCTGGATGTTCGAACAATGGCTCAAGCCGTCGCCGCCGCCCGCCGCCGGCAAGGCGGATGCGACCGCCGCGCCCACCGGCTCCGCTTCGCCCTGGCAGGGCCGGCTCGACCAGCTGCAGCTGCGCGGGGGCGTCGTGCGCTACCAGGACCTGTCTGCGGCCAAGCCGGTCCGGCTCGATGCGACGGCGCTGAGCGTGGACGTCAAGGGCTACGCGACGGATGCCAAACAGCCGATGGCGGTCCAGTTGTCGACCCGCGTGCTCTCTGGCCAGGGGCAGCCGGGGCAGATCGACTACCGCGGTACGGTGGTAGCCGAGCCGCTGCAGGCCAAGGGCAGCATCCAGATGGTGCAATTGCCGCTGCATGCGCTGGAGCCGTATTTCGGCGCCGGGCTGAATATCGAGATCCTGCGTGCGGACGCCGGATTCAAGGGCGATCTTGATTATCTTGCCGGCACGAAGGGGCCGGTGCTGCGCCTGCGTGGCGACACGGTGCTGGAGGATTTTCGTGCCAACAGTGCGGCCTTGCAGGGCGCAGACCAGTCCCTGTCGCGCGAGTTGCTGAACTGGAAAGCGCTGGGACTGCGCGGCCTGGACCTGGCCATGACTCCGGGCCAGCCGATGCGTCTGGCAGTGCGCGAAACCACGCTGAGCGACTTCTACGCGCGGGTCATCGTGCATGAGAACGGCAGGATCAACCTGCAGGATCTGGTGCGGGGCGACGCGCCCACTGCGGCGGCCGCCATCGCAACCACTGCCAAGGCGCCGCCCGACCCCCTGGCGCCGGTCATCCAGATCGGGCCGGTCAGCCTGGTGCAGGGCAAGGTGTTTTTCTCCGACCGCTTCGTCAAGCCCAATTACTCGGCCAACCTGAGCGAGCTGACCGGCAAGCTCAGCGCCTTCTCTTCGTCCCAGGTCCAGGGGCAGACGCAGATGGCGGATCTGGAGCTGCGCGGCCGTGCCGAGGGGACCGCGTCGCTGGAGATCCTGGGCAAGCTCAATCCCCTGGCCGAGCCGCTGGCGCTGGATATCAAGGGCACGGTGCGGGATCTGGAATTGCCGCCGCTGTCGCCGTATGCGGTCAAGTACGCCGGCCACGGGATCACGCGCGGCAAGCTGAGCGTCGATGTCGCCTACCAGGTGCTGCCCGATGGCCAACTGACCGCCAGCAACCAGGTGGTGCTCAACCAGCTGGCCTTTGGCGACAAGGTCGAGGGCGCGCCCAACAGCCTGCCGGTGAAGCTGGCCGTGGCCCTGCTGGCAGACCGCAATGGCGTGATCGACATCAACCTGCCGGTAAGCGGTTCGCTCAACGACCCGCAGTTCCGGCTCGGGCCGATCATTGTCAAGGTGATCATCAACCTGATCGGCAAGGCGCTGACGGCCCCGTTCACGTTGCTGGCCAGTGCCTTTGGCGGCGGCGGTGACGAACTGAGCCAGGTCGCCTTCCCGGCCGGGTCGCCGGTGCTGGTGGCCGATGCGCGTGCCGGGCTGGACAAGATCGCCAAGGCGCTGACCGACAGGCCGGCGCTCAAGATGACGGTCATCGGCACCGCCAACCTCGACGCCGAGCGCGAGGCCTTCAAGCAGCGCCAGCTGCAGGCCTTGCTGCGGGCTGAAAAGCGGCGGGCGCAGGTCAGCGCAGGCGCGACGCCGGTGGTATCCGATAGCCAGTCCGACCCGGAGCTGGAGCCGGCCGAGGCGGCCGAACTGCTCAAGCAGGTGTTCCAGCGCTCGGAGATCGCCAAGCCGCGTGACCTGGCCGGCAAGCCGAAAGAGTTGACGCCTGCTGACATGCAGGCCTTGCTGCTGGCCAATATCCCGGCCGACGACGAGGCGATGCGCGAGCTCGCACTGCAGCGCGGCGTTGCCGTCAAGGACTACCTGGCCAGCCGGCAATTGCCGGTCGAACGGCTGTTCCTGGGTGCTGCCAAGCTTGCCGACGCCGATCCGAAATGGTCGCCGCGGGCAGAGCTCAGCCTGGGCACGAACTGAACCAGGCGCCGCCGGGGAATAGATGCTATGGATGCCTCCCTCCTTGAGGGGAGATGGAATGGGGTGCCGAGACAGAACAGCCGTCAATCAGGAAGAAACCACCCTGCACGGGGTGGATCCTCTGATGGATACGGCATCAAAGTGCCCAGGGTGTGATAGACCAAGGTCTTCACCAAACCACAGAGGATCCGACATGAATCGTAATACAGCGCGCAGCGCCACCGGCGGCAGAGGGTAGCAGCAGGCCGTGGCGATAGGTGTCCGACAGGGCAAGCGGCTCAAGCAGCGAAGTGCGGCACCGCCTCGCGCGCCCTGCCCTTGGGCGGCCCCTGCGGCACCCACCTGCGCCCCAGCGAGCGCAGCTGCGGGTTGCAGGTCGAGGAATTGGCCGACTTCTTGAGCTACGTCACGGTTGCATCACGGTCCGAGCTCTACAAACGCGGTGTCGGCCTGGGGGCGACCCCGTGCTTTGGTGCCGTAACGCCGCTGCGCACCTGAGGCACTGGAACCCCCGTCAACACTTTCGCCCTTTTCACGGAGTGGCCATGACCTTCAGCCTTCTGCGTTTCATGTTGAGCAAGCCCCTTGGCCTCGCACTTGTTGCCGCGATCGCCTGTGGCGCAGCGCAGGCACAGCAACCCAAGGTCGACTACTCGGCCGACTGGCGCATGGAGACCTCGGACGGCGCGCAGACCGGCAAGGTCTATCACAGCGCAGGGCTGGAGCGCCGCGAGCTCGACGAAGGCGGCGAGAAGATCGTGCTGATCGCGCGGCCCGACAAGAAGGTGATGTGGAACCTGATCCCGAGCGAGAAGATGTACATGGAGATGGCGCAAGGCAAGGACAAGGCGCGCAAGGACGACCTGAGCCAGTACGACATCGAGCAGACGCCGGCCGGCGAAGAAACGCTGAACGGCGTGCGCACCAGCAAGAGCAAGGTCATCATGAAAGAGCGCAAGCCCAACGGCGCCAAGCTCGGAGGCTTCTGGTGGATGACGCGCGAGGGCGTGATGGTCAAGATGGACATGCTGTCGATCGAGAAGGGCTCGAAAGAGCGCATCAAGATGGAGTTGAGCAATCTGAAGACTGGCAAGCAGGATCCCAAGCTCTTCGAGATCCCGGCCGGCTACGAAAAGATGAGCGGCCTGGGGGACCTGGGCAAGATGATGACGGGCGGCGACAAGGACGACGACGACGACGATGACAAGCCCGCGAAGGGCAAGGCCAAGGGCGAGAAGAAGGAGGGCTTCGGCGTCAAGGACGTGCTGAAGATCCTGCGCTAGGAGGCTGCCATGACCTGCCTCACTCGAATCGCTACCCTTGCGACGGCACTCGTCGCCCTGGCGCCGCTGCCGGCACTGGCGGACTCGACCTGCACCGCGGCTGACCGAGCCTCGGACGACCGCCGAGCCCAGCGGGGCGAGGTGCTCGAGCGTGGCGGCAAGCCCGAGGAGGCGCTGCCGGTGCTGTACAGCGTGAGTCAGTCGGAGTGCGCGTCCACGGCCACGATGCAGGCTGCTCGCGCCGCTTACCGCCGCGTGGCGCGCACCCTGGGCGAGCGCGCCGAGAAGGCGGGGCAGTACTACAAGGCCAACGAGTTCTACTTCGGCGGCGAGCATCTGGCGGATGCGGACCGCGCGATGCGCAAGCACGCGCACGCGAACCAGGCCAAGGCCGACCCGCTGGGCGCGGCGCTTGGCTACTTCGAGCGGCGCGGCGACGCCGCGGCGCTGGCCGAGGTGCGCGGCTTGGCAGAAGCCACCGGCAACCAGTGGCTGCAGGCCGAAGAGAAGACCTTTTCCGGCGGCCGGCAGTCCTCGGTTTCAGACCTCGAAGCGGCGCGCAGCTTCCTGCGCTTGGTGGGCGCGGCGGCCGAGAAGCGCGCGACAGACCGGGCCCTGCAACGCGGCGATGCGACGGCCACGGGCACGACACCCAAGGCGCTCGAATGGGCCGTCGATTACTACGGCTTCGCCGACGACCGGGCCAAGGGCGAGTCAATCAAGCCGATCGCGCGTCGCCATGGCGATGCGGCCGCCAAGCGCGGTGAGCACCGCGTCGCCGAGCAGTTCTACGCGCTGTCGGGCGACGACGCCAAGATCAAGGCGATGGAGAAGTCGCGCGAGAAGGCCGAGGGCACGCGCCAGAAGGACTTCAAGAAGGGCGCCGACGACCTCGAAAATGAATTGAAGATGTGAGCGCGGCGCGCTTGCACAAACGCGTCGCGCGATGAAGATCCTTGTTGGTCACGCCACCCATCCCATTGCGGGCGCGCTGGGGCTGACGCTCTGCCTGGCCGCCGCGGCCCAGGCACCTGGCGTACGGATGCCCCCGCCGCCGGTGGTTCAGCCGGCGCCCGCGCCGGGCGCTGCCCTGAGGCCGCCACCCGCCGTCAACTGCGGCACCTTCTGGACCGGCTGGTTCAAGCCCATCGACCCCAAGACCAACCCCTGCCCGGCAGGCTGCGAGCCGGCCGAGAAAGTCCAGGAAAAGCGCCACCAGCAGGGCGCAGAGACCTGGATCGACGCGCAGTACCGCTGCACCAGGGTGGCGGGCCCCCGCGCGGCCGGACTCGAAGGCAAGCCGGTGCGTGACGCACGACCCCCGAGCCAGGTCGTCGGCACGCTGACGCCCGGCGCCGGGCCATGGCACAGCCGCGTCATCGTCAAGGGGCCGGGCTTCGGCAAGGCCGAGCAGACCCGCGTGATCTGGTACCCGAATGACGACGATGCGCAGCCGCCCGCGGGATCGACGAACGCGACGCTGCGCCAGCGCTTGGGCGACGATCAGATCGAGATCGAGATGCCCAACGGCGCCGGCGGCACGATGGGCGCCGTGGTGCGTGTGCTGGTCTTCATGCCGGGGCAGTTGCAGCCGCTGCTGGCGGGTCGCTTCACCGTGGCGACAAAGGCAGCGGCGGTGGCTGAATCGCAAGTGGCCGACGCAAAGCCTCGTCCGTGGAGCGTGACGACGCCTCCGATTCAGATGACCGGGACTTTCGTTGAGCAGCGTGGCTCGCATACCCGCCTCCATGTGGGTCCAGACGCGTTTGCGGTGACGACGCCGGCGATCCAGATGACGGGCACCTGGCTCGCATCACGCAATGGGGGTGCGCAAGGCGATGGCACTCCCGCGCCGTTCGCACTGACGACACCAGCAATTCAGATGACGGGCACCTGGCAGGCATCGCGTGATACGCGCGCGGCAGGTGATGCTGCTCCCGTGCCGTTTGCGGTGACGACGCCAACCATACAGATGACCGGAGTGCTCGAGCTGAACCCCGGTGCGAAGACACGCTTGAGAGAATTGGCTCCAGCGCCCGCCGTGAGGCCACCGCGTTGAAGCGCAAGGTCAGCAGTTGAATTGATGAACCGGAGGTGAAGCGATGAAGTCGATAGTGAAGGTCCTCTTTCTTGTTTTGTGCGCGCTGTCGCCGTGGGCGGCCCATGGCAGAGAGTGCGCGTGGGCAAAGTTCACCGTGCCGCTGAATGTCAGCAAACTCGATCCCAGCCTGCACAAGTCGATTAACGTGACGTGCATCGTGCGGGACGCGAACCGCCGCCAACTGGGGGCTGGGTGGATGTCCCCACCCATTCCGATTGATCCATCAACTGGCAGTCCGAGCAAGGCGCAGGCGGTCGTCGACGTGGGGTACTGCTACGAGCAAGGCACACCAGGGCCTGCAACGCAATGGGATTGCGAGCTGACGGTCACCGTTGGGAACACGGCTGTCTATCCCCATAGCTGCCAGGGCCAGCCAAACTGCATGACCGCGCCGGGGTCGGCGCTGGTCGCCAGGGTATCGGGCGAGGTGCCGAGCCAGACACTGTCTGTCAGGCCGCCGCGTTGAGCGGCAGGAGGGCCAATCACATGAGCTCTCTGCGTTCTTTCTTCGATGCCATTCGCGTCGGGTTGGGCCTGGCAATCGGGCTTGCGTCATCGGTGGCGCTCGCCAGCGACGCCCAGCGCCTGACCCCCTGGCTCGACGTGCCTGCCGCCTGGGCGCGCCATGTCGAGGGCGGCGTCGTCTCGGTCATACCCGACGACCTGGGGGAGGGCCGCTCATTGCTGCTGATGGTCGAGCCGCTCAAGGCCTCGAAGGAGTCGCTGCAGGCGGCCTACGACGCCGCACTGCGCGACCTCGGGCCGTGGCAGCCGATCAGCGATCCGAGCGAAAAGGCGGCGGGCGGCTGGTCCTACCGGCAGGGCGTCGGCGTGGCCACACTCAACGGCGCGCGACTGATCGGCCACACCATCGTGGCACTCAAGGGCGGCCAGCGCGTACGCCTTTGGGCACTGGCCGACAGCGACACCACCTACAACCGCTACAAGGCAGCGATCACGACCGCGATCGAGAGCGTACAGGACATTGGCCAGCCAAAGGCTGTCGCGGCCGCATCGACTCCAGGTACCGCGGTGTCCGCGGCCGGCTTGCCGCCGGGCTTTGGCCAAGGGGTGTCGGGCGTCTACGTCGGTGTGGACCGCGGCGTCAGCGCCGGGGCCGGCATGGGCCATCAGGTCGCCTCGCAGATCGGCGACGCGATGGAGGTCGATGTGCTCTTCCCGGACGGTAGCTTGCGTCGGCGCCTGCCGCAGCGCGGGCTGTTATCCGACCTGGCCTGGGATCGTCAACAGCAACCAGATCTGTGGGGCCGCTGGCAGCGCCAAGGAAACCAGATCCAGATCCAGCGCGGTGGCTACTCGGCCACCTACACGATCGACGGTCAGGGCCTGCGGTCCGACCGCGGCCGGCCCTGGGCCAAGCTGGCGCCGCACAGTGGCACGCGCCTGGACGCGAGCTTCGCGCGCGCTGACTACCGTGACGCCGCAGCGCCGCGGCTCACGCTGCGCTCCGACGGCAGCTACGTCGACCAGGGCGACTTCCTGCGCATGGTGGGCTCAGCCGCGAACCTGATCGTGCCCGACGGAAATGCCATGCTCGGGCGATGGAGTGATGCGCAGTTCGGCCGCGCGATGGCGGCCAGCAGCGGCAGCTATTCATTCGACCAGTTCACGCTGACGCTGCGCAGCAACGACGGCCGCGTCTGGCAGGTCAACGCCTATGTGCCGGCAGGCGAATCGGGCCCGCGGCCGCAGCGGCTGGTGATCAATGGGCGCGTCTTGGCGCGCGACTGACGGTCGAACGTCATGAAGGACTCCACGTGAAACTCATCCTCCGAAGCATTCTTGCCCTTGGCATCGTGTTCGCTGCCGCGCCGTTGGCTGCACAACCCATGGCGGACGGCCTGCATCTGAGACCGCTTTCGGCCGTCACCAAGCCAGGAGGCAGCGTCAAGCTCGAACTGGTTCATTGCCTGCGGGTCATCGTCGGCAAGGCCGGCGAAACACTCAAGGGTTCGACGCGCGGCGCGACTGGGACCGAACGGTTCGAGGATCCGTTGGCGCCCCTGCCATCCGACCGCCTGGAGTGCGACGGTGAAGAACGCTCCGGCGATACGCTTGGAAGATTCATCGTGCAAAAGGACGTGAAGTGGCAGGTGATCGACGGGCCTGGCCGAGTCAGTGGCGACCTCAAGGGCGCCACCTACCATGCGCCGGCCGGCAAGCCCAGGCCCAACAAGGCCACGGTGGCGGCAACGATCACGTACTCGGCAGGTCGAAACAAGACGATCCTGCAGGCGCGCATCACGATCCTGGAAGCGGTGAAGGTCTACGAGGGCACGTTCAGCCAGCAGAGCGTTCAGGTCCGGGAGGACTTCAAAACGTCCATTGCGGGCACGATGCGGTGGACGCTCGACGAGGTGGACGAAGACAGCAAGTCGCGCGAATACGTGGGCGTGGGCAAGGCCGCGTTCACCAATACGCGCAAGGGCTGCGGTGCGCCTGTCTCGTTCACCAACGTGCCGGTCGAGGGCCAGCTCAAGGTGTACGCGAACGGCCAGTACGAGTTCCGGCTCAGCCTGAACAGCGACGAGACCCGGCAGCGCAAGTGCCAGCGCCCGGATCTGGACAAGAAACTCAAGTGGGACGAGGACGGCATCTCGCCGAGCGGCGAAGGCATCCATTCCGGTGACCTGTGCAGCCGGAGCGACACGATGCCCCGCAGTGTCGACCCCCTGCAGCTCAATCAGGTTCGCAGCGCCAAGTGCGACGCGAACCTCAATCACATCCAGGAAGGCTGGTCCTTCAAGGCGGTCGAATGAGGGCAACGAAGCGCTGCCTCGCGGGGCTGGTCATCGCCTGCCTGTGCCTGCCGGTGCTGGCCGACGACCGGCCGTTGATCTCCGGATCACCCGCCGAGCCGGGGGCGCCTCAAGGTGCGTGGGTCGGCTGGAACGATCTGTGGTTGAGCTCGTTCAACGGCCCGCCCAAGCCCGCGCAACGGGTCTTCGAGCCGTCGCTGCGTGCGCTCGCCCAGGTGATCCGCGAGAGCCCGGCGCTGCGCGACCTCGGCGGCTTCTACCCGCAGATCTATTTCGGCGTGGACGCGAGCGCGCGGCCGGTGCCTTCCGGACGTCTCACGCTCAACCCCTGGTGGCCGCGCGCCGTCGAGCCCAACCCGCAGGCCAAGGGGCCTGACACGGCCTATCGGGTCAAGCCAGGTAACGTCGGTAACCGCCCTGGCGGGCTGGCGCTGTTCTTCAACTGGTTCCCGCCGACCTCCGCAGGCTACGGCGAGGGCCTGGAGACCCTGCCCTGGACCGGAGAGGGGCCCACACGGTTCTTCATGCTGCCGCCACCCAAGCGCCATATTGCCGGCTATCCGGTGCTCGGCGGCTACTTGTTCGTGACGCCAGCGAACAAGCCACCCGTCTTCGTGCCGGTCAGCCAGGAGCGTGCCTACAAGGCGGCGATGGCCTGGCTGCGCGGGCAGATCGGCGAGGTCGGCAAGACCAGTGATGCCACGAATGAGATGCTGGCGCATTTCAACTCGGCGGAGATGAAGAACCTGCGTCGGCAGGCGATCGACGAGGCCGTGGCGCGCGAGAAAAGCCCGGCGCGGCGCGACGTGGTGCGGCGCAAGGCCGAGGCCGACGACCAGGAGCAGGAACGGCAGATCCGAGCCCTCGCCGGGCAGAGCATCGCAAGCTCGCCGATCGTGCAGGCCGCCGGCGCGACGCTGGCTGCACTCGAAGCGCAGTTCGCTGCGCTGACCGCGGCCCAGCGCGCTTCGCCGGCCCATGTGAAGAACGATCCCGACAACGCGGTGATGCAACCCTTGATGCGCGTGTTGGTGAGCGCCGGCACGCCAGGCGCCGTGCCCTTGATGGCATTCAATCCGAGCTACTTCGATCCGAAGCTGCCGGCCGGCACCCTGCAACTGCTGGCCATGCGCGGCTTCACGCGCGACGAAGTCACCGAGCCGATGAAGCAGGAGATCACGATGCGCGTGGCCATTGCCGTGACCGAGCAGACCGACTGGAAGCGCGCGGCTGCGCTGCTGAAGTAGCGCATTCGAGCGTCCCGCGGGGGGCGCCCACCGGATCACGCTTGCGTCACGGCTCGATGTATAAAACCTCTCGCGAGTGGATGGATCGCCCAATTGCTGATGCGCCATGACAGTCCATTGAAGATCGACGACGGTCGCGCGGCGGGTGCGGCGTGGTCGCTGCGCCTGCTCGACGACCCGGCGCTGACTGCGCCGACGGGCAAGGTGCACCCGCTGGAGCGGCGCGCGGCGGCGCTTTTGGCGCTGGTGGCCATCGAGCCTGGGGTCTCGCGCCAGCGGCTAGCGACCTTGCTGTGGCCCGACTCCGATGCGGTGCAGGCGCGGCAGGCGCTGCTCAAGCGCTTGGCTGCCGACGAACTGCTGAGCGGCGACCAGGCGTTGCGCCTGGGTGCGCAGGTTCGCTGCGCTCTGGGGAAGGATTTTCAAACGCCATAGGACGCCCCAAGAAAGGGCCTGAAAAAGCTCCCAGCCCAGCCCGCAAAGAGTCGAAGTACGCAAGTCTGGGCGGATTCAGCACGCAATCTGGGCGTCTGCAGGCTCGGAGCTGGCGAGTTGACAGGTCTTTGAACCTAGAAACGGCAGTTGAACGCGCCCGAGCGTACTCCGATGGGCGTGCCAGGCAAGGCGAGAGGACGCCGCGCACTTCTGTGCGCAAGGACGAACAACGCCGCATGGCGCGTTCAGCGGGGTGCGCTCGGGTGCGTAGCGCTGTCACCATACTGGTGAACCACATCGTGGCCTCGTTGTTCAGTGTGCCTGCGGGCTGCCAGCGAGACGCAAGCGGTCAACTGCCGTTTCTAGGTTGAACGTTCACGGCTCGCAGGATTGGCCCGGCCTCAGGGTTGACCCTGATGTTGGCCAGGGCTTGCCGACACAGCGCGCAGCGCCACCGGCGGCGGCAGGGTAGCCGCAGCCCGTGGCGATAGGTATCCGACAGCGCAAGCGACTCAGGCAGCGAAGTTCAGCCCCGGCTCGCGCGCCCTGCCTTTGGGCGGCGGCTGCGCATCCAGCCCCAGGTGAGCAAGGATCTTCTGGATCACCGCCCGCTCCAGGATGGCGGCGATGATCTTGAGCTCCCCGGCGCCGCAGTTCGGGCAGCGCTGCATGTCGATGCCAAACACGCGCTTGAGCAGCCGTGCCCAGCTGGCATCATTTCATTCTGGCCCGGTGTCGTCCTGCCGGCGCGTGCCGGTTAGCTCGTTAGATTTCGGTTGCCCTTCTACTATTTTGTAAATACAATTTAATATGCTCACATGGGACGAAGCCAAGCGCAAGCAGAACATCAAGAACCACGGGCTGGACTTCATCGACTGCGATGCAATATGGGACGATTTCACTGTCACCCGCGAGGATCGGCGGCAAGACTATGGCGAAGCTCGCCAAGTCTGTTTCGGCCGGTTGGAGGGTGAAGTGGTTGTATTGGTCTATACGGAGCGCCCAAAAGGGCCGCACGTCATCTCGCTGCGAAAGGCAGAAAAGCATGAAGCTCGCTACTACCGCCAAGTTGCCAAAGAAAACCTCGGCTAAGGTTGCCGATCCGGACAATCCTGCGTGGACGGAGGACATGCTTGGTTCTCCGGTGATTCGGCGAGGTCGGGGACCACAGGCTTCGCCAACCAAGGTGCTGACTTCCATACGTTTGGACGCGGACGTGCTTGAGTATTTCAAGTCGCAAGGTGAAGGCTATCAATCGCGAATCAATGACGCCCTGCGCAAGGAAGTGAGGCGAAATTTAACTGGTCATCCAAGCACGACAACGCGCAAGCGCGTTGCGGCTTGACTCCGGCGTTGGGCGGCACCAGCCCTTACACGCGCCGTGTCCCGCAGGTCAAGCGCGAGAGATCAAAGCCATGACGACGCTCGAATACGATGAGAGAGCAACGAGGCGACTCCTCGCTGTATACACGACGCCCGATGTCGTCGCCCAGCGAAAGGAATTCGTCCGCTTGCTGGCGCCACAAGTCGGCGAACGGATACTAGACGTCGGTTCAGGCCCAGGCTTCCTTGCGTCAGCTATCGCCATCGCCGTTGAGTCAGAAGGGGCGGTCTGTGGTGTCGAAATCAGCGAGCCGCTCAATGCAGTGGCGCGCGCTCACTGCAGGCATCAGTCATGGGTTGAAATCCGCCATGCTGACGCCAAACAACTTCCTCTCCCGAGCGCCTTCTTCGACGCTGTCATCTCGACGCAGGTCTTGGAGTACGTTCCCGATGTCGATGTCGCAATTGCCGAGATGTTCCGTGTCGTCCGTCCTGGAGGCCGCGTGGTCATCGTCGATACAGACTGGGACTCGATCGTCTGGCACTCGCTCGATCCAGGCGGAATGAACAGGGTACTACTCGCTTGGGAGTCGCATGCGCCACACCCACGTCTACCCAGAACCCTTGCTGGCCAGCTTCGCCGAGCGGGGTTTCGGGTCGACTCGCAGCAAGTCCTTCCGCTATTCAATTCAGAGTTTTGTCAGCAATCCTGCAGCAATCAAATGATTGAACTGATTGTGTCGTTTGTGACTGTTCACGCCGATGTTTCGCTTGCTGAAGGAAGCAAGTGGGCCGAGGACATCAGGAACGCCGGGGAACAAGGGGACTACTTTTTTAGTCTGAATCGCTATGCATTTCTGGCCACGAAAGCGTGAATCGAGCGGCGCCGGTTTTTGAACATGCGCGAAGTGCCGCCCAACCCCTCGCTCAAGCGGAGCGCCAACGGCGGGCCGCTTGGCTCGATCGTCAGGCTGCAGAATCGCAACATTTGTCACTACCCTGGAGAACAACCCATTGAACGGTCATTGTCTATGCGGTGCGGTCACCTTTACATCGGAGAAGGCCAAGGAAATTGGTGCTTGCCACTGTGGCTTCTGTCGACGATGGGGCGGCGGCCCGTTGTTAGCTGTCCACTGCGGAAAGGACGTCTCCTTTGAAGGTGTCGATCAGATAACTACGTATGCTTCGTCGGAGTGGGCGGAGCGTGCGTTCTGCAAGAAGTGTGGCAGTCACCTGTACTACAAGTTTCTGGCAACCGGGGAGTATTTCATACCAGCGGGAGCCTTCGAATCCGACGATCTGAAGCTTGTCAGCCAGATCTATATCGATAGGAAGCCAGAGTATTACTCGTTCGCCAATGCAACGACAATGCTGACGGAACAGCAAGTCATTGAACAATTCTCTCCTCCGGGTGGTGAAACTGCGGCCTAGCCCGTCGTATATGGACTCCCCCTCAAGCGCAAGAAACTGACCGATAGATCTGGCTTTTGGGCAAGCGCCTGCAGTCGTATATCCGGCATCTGTGGTGGGATCGTATGTTTGTCCCGTGTCGCCATGGAATCTGCGTAATCGTTGCGCCAGTCGCTACAAGCGGCAGGCAGGAAGCTGCCGCAAGAGTTATCGGCGTCAAACGATGCGGGGTGTACCCGGTTGGCCATGGTGGCCGATCAATCTCGTCTTTTCGCTGGTCGAGCCTGCCGTCGCCAAGCGCCGGCAATGCCGGTGAAGGAGCTAAATGTGCGCGCGTCTCAGCGAGGTGCCGGGTATGGCAGGGCGCTCATGACATGGGTGGCCCAATACGCGTGGGCGAACGGTTGCCGCCGGATCGACTGGCCCGTCAAGGCTTCGAGCACCGGGTGCATGGCCTTCTACGAGCGTATCGGTGGGGAATAGATGCTCATGCGCGCTGCAGTGGATGCTGTAGGCGAGAAACCCGATCCATGCCAGCCAGACGGCCGCCTTGACTCCGGGGAGCCGGCCGTCGAAAGCGAAAAGCCCCTGCTGCGGGGCAGTGGCAAAGGCCGAGGCCGCAAACATGGCATACGTTGCTCAGAGAATGTTTCTGCTGCTCATGTCACACCCCTTCGCGTTGTCGGGACAGTCGCGCCATGCGACTGCGCACCGTGAGCATGTCGCTCAACCATGGAAAGTGCCTGCCGCGCGCTGCGGCGCTGCGGCCTGTGAGTCGGCCTGCCTGCGTCACCGACAGCGCCGTGCTGGACCCGCGACCCGACCGGCATACAGCTGCCGGCATCGCCGGCAAGCGAATGGATTCGTTCAGGCGTGCATGCAGGACAGAGCTCGCATGGCCGCTGGCCGCGACGCCGGCAGGCATTGCCATCGGCGGACACGTGCCACGGTTCGGCCAAGCCCCGCCGGTGCACCGGCGCCATGCCGCGCTCACGGCACGCCCCAGCCCCAGGCACTCAGAACCAGATAGCTTGCCACGCCGTACATGGCCAACAGGCCGAGGGTCATGAAAACGCTGCGCACCGTGTCATTGCCGCGCAGATAGCCGTAGGTATATCCCAGCCGCGATAGCGCAAAACCGATCAGCCAGACATAGGTCGTGGCCACCGGCGGCGATACCAGGACAAACGGAATCAGCAGCGCCACGAAATAGCCCGTGTTCTCGTTCGCGTTTCGATGGGCGTTGTGGTTGCGCTCCAGCTCCCGCAACGCCGGTTCCGGCACATCCTGCAGGCGGGTACCGCTCGCCTTCCATTCCTCCGGCGTGGCATGCATGCGGTACCGCGCCCTGGTGATCTCGGTTGCCGTCATCAGCCAGGAATGGTTGACCGCGAACGCAATGCCTGCAATCGCGATCGCCCACAGGTGTTTTTCCGTGGGCACGCCCGCCTTGAAGGCCGCGATATCGAGCAACAGCAGGTTGACCAGTATCGACATCACGAGCAATACGAACGGATAGGCGACAACGATCCTGATGCCTCTTTTCTGCTTTTCATCCAGTTCAGTCAATGCATGCCTCTTCTCTCTGTGCACAGGATTTCACACCACACGACGCCTGACGCGGTCGCCGATCCGTCACCCGGGAACAACGGCCAAGCTGGCGCCCGATCGCACGCGGATTCGCTGGACGTCACACCGCCGATCCGGGTGCATGGATCGGCGCGGGAGTCCCGCAACCCGCGCCCATGCGTCCGGCCGACCGGCCGCGAACGGCGAACTGCCGGCGCACCGCGAGCATACCGTGCAGCGATGGAGCAGGCTCTGCATGCGCCTGTGCCGCGGCTGCGGTGGCGCGCCACCCATGTCGCCGACCGCCGTGCGGTACCCGCGAGTGATCGGCAAGTCCCGCATCGAACCGTCGGGCGGGACAACCGCGCGCGCACTACGCCGGAACAACACCCATCCGAAGCAACCCGATGCCGAGCAGCGTCGTGGCCAGCACCGCCAGCACGGTGCGCAGATGGTTCCACCTGCGCCAGCGCGACGCGTTTGCTGGCCAGGCCGTGCTGGCCTCGTCGGGCCTGGCACGTGCCATCGCGTTGTTCAGCGGCACGTTGCATGCGAGCGTCACACCGAACGGGCCTGCCAGATAGGTCAGCGCGCCCGCCAGCAACCAACCGGTACCGGGCGTGGCCGGGTGCAGCACGCACAGGACCGCCACCAGTGCACAGGCCAGGGCGCTGCCCATGAAGGCCAGCAGGAAGACCGGGTTGATGATGCGCACATTGATGCGCTGCATCGCCTGCTGGCCGTACTCTGCCGGAAGCTCGAGCAGCGCCTGCATGACGAAGTTCGAGAACGCGAACAGCAGGCCCGATACGAGCCCCGCGCCCACGACGGCGAGCACGGCGAACAGGGGAAGATATGCCAGCATCACCGACCGGGCGCAGTCACGGGCCGCCGAGCCCCATACAACCGGCGACGGCCAGCGCCAGGTCGCCAACGCTGGCCACAAGCCGAGCACCGACTGCACCACCAGCATCCAGAACATGATCCTCGTGGCGTCTTCGCTGTGCGTGAGCAGTTTGACCAGGATCACCGACACGGCGAATCCGACAGCAGCGGCCAGTGCGATGAGCTGACCCGGACTGACCCCGGCCTGGGTCGGTTGCACGATCAGCACGACACCGGCCAGTCCCAGCGCTACGGCAGCGGCCTTCCAGCGATGCAGTGGTTCGCCCAGAAATGCCGCTGCCAGCAGCAAGGTCCAGATCGGCATCGTGAACTCGAGCGCGACCAGTTGCGCCAGCGGAATCAGCGTGAGCGCATAGAGCCAGGCGTATTGCGCACCGTAATGCACGACATTGCGCGCCACGTGCAGCAGCGGCCGTGTCGTGCGCATCGCACGCAAGCCGCCTGCGGCATACACCAACGGGGCCAGCAGCAGCATCCCGATCAGCGAGCGCACCTCCATGATCTGGAACACGTCGAGTTCGCGCGTAGCCTGCCGGCCCGACACGGCCATCACCACCATCAACCCGAGCCAGCCGGCCATCCAGGGCACGGCCCGGGCAGTCGACGACGGTGGCACTGCGCTCGGGCGATGCGCGACCTCGGTTGCGGGAGGAGTCGGTGTTTGCATTGGGTACCGACCGGTTCGCTGCCAGCGCTCAGTGGCGGGCGCGATGGCGGTCTTGGGTGGAACGGGATCGAAGTGACTCTAACCGACAACGGGGAGCGTACTTTCATACGTCATGTTGTGGGGCCCACTGGACTGGGCTAGCCGGCTCCTGGTGCATGGCCCAAGGGGCCCCAGCACTTGACTCTAAGGGCGTGATGGAGATTAGCTCGTAACCAGAAATTCAGCTGTCAAAAGTCGATGATGTTGGTTCCATCATCGGCGACACCAACGTCTCGGCGCTGGGCGAGGATATCCAGGGCCACTCGTTCAATGAAACACCGGCAGCCGGCATGTTGCAGCAGGTACTGCAATGACGTGTGATTCTGAATGAAATGGTTTCCTCAAACGGCATGCAGGGCTTCAGTCGCGCCGGGACGGTGTTCTTGCGCACGCAAGTGGCGAGTCCGGGCAGTGCCGCAGGTGAATCTGCAAGCTGAATGTGCTTGCGCCCTATGATCGAGTGAATTGACCGGGAGCATGAATCATGCGTGACAGTCACAGGACAAGCGCCATTGCGCAACGAAGCGGGCAGGTCGGAGCCACGGTGTGCTCCGATGTCGGCGTGCCACGCCAACCTGCTACCACGCGGCGATGAGTGTGCAAAGCGCCTTCGACGACGCGGTAGCCCGCCATGATGCGCGCATCGCGGCGGCCGGTCAGACGATCTGGCTTGGCTGCGAGCCGACTTTCACCGACCGCCAATCGCAGTCACCCGAGTGGAACATCGCCGCGGTCGGCGGCGACAAGGAGGGCCGGGCGCGCGCCTTGCTTGCCGCAATGGTTTCGAATATGACAGGCGCCTTGATACTGCGCAGCGTCGGTCGGCGTTACCCGGGCGAGGCGGTGCCACACTGGTATTTCGGCATCTATTGCCGGCGCGACCGCACGGCACTGTGGTCTGGCCCGCCTGATCCCATCGTTGCGTCAGCCGAAGCGCTGGCGCAGCCGTTGCCCAAACTCGAGGCGTGGGCCGATGCGTTCGCACGCCGGCTGCAAGAGCATCAACTGTCGGTATGGCCGGTCGCGTCGGTTGATCGGTCGATACACCGAATCGTCGTGCGAACCGATTCGGTGCCGCCGCAGGCCTCCGCTGCCGTTTGGTTCGAGCGAGCACCCATCGATGCACCCGGCCTGCATCCGGGCGGCCTGCGCGATGAGCTGGCAGAGTCCGGCAACCATCTGATGCTGCTGCAGTTGCTGGACATCGATGGCCGGCTGTCGCCACGCGTCGATCTGCCGATGTTCGATTCGGTCGAGCTGTTGCTGCGCGTATTGCTGGCGCTGCAGGCGGCGTGTGCCGACGCCGGCGTCGCGACTCTGGTGCTGGCCGGATACCCGCCGCCTGTCGATGCAGCAACCGAGCTGACCAGTGTGACCCCGGACCCGGCGGTGATCGAGATCAACTCGGCGCCCTGTGCCGATGCAAGCGCGTTTCTGGCCTGCAGCCGCTGGATCCATGACGCCGCAGCTGCGCAGCGGCTCGATCCCTATCGCCTGTATTTCAACGGCGTAGTCGCCGACTCGGGGGGCGCGGGGCAGATCACGCTGGGCGGGCCGACAGCGCGCACGAGTCCGTTCATCGCCGAGCCCCGGCTGCTGCCCCGGCTGGTGCGCTTTTTCAATCGCCACCCGTCCTTGTCCTATCTCTTTTGCCACGATTTTGTCGGCAGCAGCGGACAGTCGGTGCGCTCCGACGAGCGTGGCCACGATGCCTTCGACGAACTGGTACTCGCGCTGGAACTGCTCGAACACAAGAGCGAACTTGCTGCCGAATCGTTGTGGCACAGCCTCGCCTCCTTCCTGTGCGACGCATCGGGCAACAGCCACCGCGCCGAACTCAATATCGAGAAACTCTGGAATCCCTTCCTGCCTGGCCGGGGGCGGCTCGGGCTGGTCGAATTCCGAGCCCTGCGCATGCAGCACACGCCGGAGCGCGCTACCGCGATCGCCTGTCTGCTGCGCGCGATCACAGCCATGTTGGCCGCTGCGCCCTACGACGATCCGCTGATTGACTGGGGGCGAGAGCTGCATCAGCGCTTCGCATTGCCGTTCTATCTCGAACAGGATCTCGCATCGGTATTTGCAAGCCTCGACGCTGGCGGCTTCGGACTCGGCGAACCGATCGAACAGATCTTGTGGCTCGATGAATGCCGTCGTTGGGGAACGGTCGATCTGCCCGGCTGCACAGTCGAAGTCCGGCAAGCGCTCGAGTTCTGGCCATTGCTCGGCGATGCGGCAAGCCCGGAGCAGGCCGGCGGCTCGCGCATGATCGATGCCGGAACCGCGCGCGTCGAACTGCGGCTAAGGCCACCGAGAGGCGAAGAAGGTGGTGGCGCCGACTGGCAAGCCTGGCAGATCATGGCCGGTGGCGTCCCGCTGCCGATGAAAGACGAGCGTGACCGCTATGGCAGGCTGAGGATCAGCGGCTTGCGCTATCGCAGCTTTGTGCCAACCTGGAGCCTGCATCCGGAGTTGCCAGCGCAGACGCCGGTCCAGCTGCGTCTGTGCCATCCGGATCAAACGCGCGACCAGTTGCTGACCTTGAATGAATGGCGCAGCGACGGCAGCGCCTATGACGGCTTGCCGCGGGAACTGACCGACGCATCCCGTCGCCGGGCCGAGCGCCTGACGCTGGAGGCGGTCGACAAGACCACGGCGCCTTCAGGCAAGGCGGCCGATGTGCCGGCGATCGCCATCAGCGGCTACGGCCTCGATCTGCGTGGCCTGCGGGTCAGCTGACACAACCGCCGCAGCGCCGGGTCGATTCATCATCCGGAGCGACCAACCACGTTCCTGCGCCAAGTGCAACACCCTCCTCCAAGCCAAACTGCCAGCCCGCTGCTGATTGCCAACCTGCTGGCGCAGATCACGTTCGGCCTGCTGGCCATGACCATCTGCCTGCCTTCGATGCAGCAGTGGGGCGCGATATTTGACGCCGACCAGGCCAGTGTCCAGCTCACCTTCAGTGCCTTTATTGTGGCTTTTGGTGGTTTGCAACTGCTCTGGGGGCCTCTGTCAGATCGCCATGGCCGAAAGCGGATCTTGATGATCGGTCTTGTGCTGGCCCTTATCGGCTCGCTATTGGCCGCGCTGGCAACCGGGCTGACCGGTGTGGCGGCAGCGCGCATGCTGCAAGGTGCGGGTTGCGCGGCGGGCATGGTCGTGGGGCGCTCCATGGTGCAAGATCTGTTCCGGGGGCCGCAGCGCACCCGCATCATGGCTTTTGTCGGCATGGCGATGGGTATGACGCCACCGCTGGGCACCGTCATCGGCGGCCAGCTGCATGTGCGACTGGGATGGCAGTCGAACTTCGTGCTGATCGCCGCAATGGCCGCCGTGCTGCTGCTCGTCACCTGGCGCACGATACCGGCAGACGGTAAAACCCAGGTCGCGGGCACGCACTGGTTTGTCGACATGCGCACCGCCTACGCGCGACTGGCGCGGGAGCCGGCCTTCTTGTTGTACGTGGCGATCCTGGCATTCACCACGGCCGCGTTTTTCGCTTTTCTTGCCGCTGCGCCCTTCGTGCTGGGCAGCTATGGCGTCGGCCCGCAAGGCGTGGGCTGGTACATCATGCCGGTGCCGATCGCCTACATCTGCGGCAACTACCTCACCAGTGCGCTGGTGAGGCGGCATGGCGAAGGCCGCTTGATGATGATCGGGCAATTGCTCAGCTTGAGCGGCATCACATTGATGATCGCGTTGGCCATGGCTCACTTCGATTCACCGCTGGCCTTTGCGATGCCCCTGATGCTGCTCGGTATCGGGCACGGCCTGCTGACGCCAAACTGCCTGTCCGGCACGGTCGGACTGGTACCGGGCCTGGCCGGCGCGGCCGCCGCCGTGGCCGGACTGATGCAGCAAATGATGGGCGCTGCGGCGGGCTTTACCGTCGGGCTGCTGCCGCTGGACGGCAGTTTGTACCTGGGATGGCTGATGCTGGGGTTCTCGGTGCTGGCCTTGCTGTCGCAATTGATGCTGCGGCGGCAACAGGCCCGCTCAAAGAGCACGCCGGTCAATTGGCAGGCGCCATGACCGAGCAATTGGCCGGATTGTTTGACACAAGCCCCGCGAACGCGGCCGTGATTTGGGCATGCGCGAGGTCGGACAGGCCAATGCGCCCTGGCGAACCCCTATGGGCGCGTCAGGCAAGGCGGGTCGCGTCCAAGTTGCTTTGCTATGCCAGTGCTACGCCCTTTTGTCTGGCATTGGTGGGGTCCCAGGCGGGTTCACCCAGCAAGCTGAGCCTGCGGCGTTCGCCCAGAATGACCACTTCAAGCCCGTCGACAACAGTTGGATCGACATAGGCAAAGGCCAGGCTTTTTCCTGTTGCGTGCCCATAACCGCCCGAGGTGCAGACGCCAACCACCCGCTCGCCCTGCATCACCGCCTCGCCGCCATAGATGTCGCAATCGGTAGCCGCAACCTCGGCATAGACGAGTTTCGTCGTAACGCCCCTGAGCTTGACGGCTTCGGTCTCACTTCTGCCTGTAAAGTCGCCCTTGTCCGGCGCATAAAAGCGCAGGCAGTCGGCCTCGACCAGTGTGATCTCATTGGTCAGCTCACTGCCAAGGCCGCGATAGGCCTTTTCCATGCGCAGCGAGTTGACTGCGTAAACGCCGAAATCGGCAATGCCATGCGCCAGTCCGGCAGCCCAGACGGCGTCGTAAAGGCGCTCCAGATCGGCCATGGGTACATGCAGTTCCCAGCCCAGTTCGCCGACATAGTTCACGCGCAAAGCCCGCACCGGCAGACCGGCCACGACGATTTCACGCCCGCTGAGCCAGCGGAACGCCGCATTGTCGAGAGCCGAATCGGTCAGCTGTGCCAGCACCTCGCGCGCCTTCGGCCCAGCCAGGACCAGCATCCCGTAGTCGTCTGTGACGTTGGTAATCTGCACGCTGGCAGACGCCGGGCCGTGTAGATGGTCGAGCGCCTCGCGTTCGGTTCCGGCCCCCGACAGGACGTAGAAGCGCTCATCGCCCAGGCGGGTGATCGTCCATTCGCCCAGAATGCGGCCGTTCGCCGACAGGACATGGGTCAGGATGATGCCGCCCGCCTTCTTGGGCAGTCGGTTCGCGATCAGCCCGTCGAGCAAGGCCTCGGCCCCCGGACCGGTGACATCGAACTTGGCAAAACTCGACAGATCCATCACCCCGACACGCTCGCGCACGGCGCGGCATTCAGCCGCCACCACGTCAAAGACGTTGTTACGTCGATGTTGCAAGTTCTCCGATCGCCCGTCGGGCGAGAACCATTTCGGACGCTCCCAGCCGAAGACCTCGGTATAAACCGCGCCCTTGGCCTTGAGCTTGGCAAAAAGCGGCGTCACGCGGGCCAGACGGCCGGCCTCGATCTCGCGTCCGGGCAACGGCGTTTCGAACATGTGGTGATAGTCGTCAAAGCTCTTGGCCCGGGTGTAGTTGGCGTCGGCATAGGCACCGAAGCGGCGTGGATCGACGGCGCGCATGTTGATCTCGGCGTCTCCATGCACCATCCACTGCGCCAGATACTTGCCGCAGCCAGCGCCCTGGGCGATGCCGATGGAGGATCCGCAGCACTGCCAGAAATTCGGCACGCCGTACGCCGGGCCAACCAGCGGGTTGCCGTCAGGCGTATGCGGGATGGCGCCGTTGATGACGCGTTTGATTCCGGCGTTGGCAAAGATCGGCATCCGGCTGAGCGCCTTCTCCAGCCATGGCGTGATGCGGTCAAGATCATCGTTGAACAGCTCACTCGAGCTATCCCAGGCCGGCATGCCGCCGCTCTGACCCCAGGCCTCCTTGCTGCCATAGTGCTCATAGATACCGATCAGCCCGGCCTTTTGTTCCTGCCGGTAGTAGCCGGCCGTGGTGGGGTCGCGCATCACCGGAAGTTCGACCTCCGTCGCGCGAAACTCCTCCAGCGGCTCGGTCACCAGATACTGGTGTTCCATGTTGGTGATCGGGGTCTCCACGCCAAGCCAGTTTCCGACTGCGCGGGCGTAGCAGCCTGCTGCGTTCACCACATGCTGGCATTGGATATTGCCGGCTTGCGTCAGCACCTCGAACTCGCCAGAGGGCAGTCGCTTGATCCCTGTCACCAGAGTGTGGCGAAGAATGGTTGCGCCCATGTTGCGCGCGCCTTGCGCCATGGCGTTACAGGCGCTCGACGGGTCGACATGGCCGTCCATGGTGGTCCAGGCCCCGGCGAGAATGCCATCCGTTTGAAGCCAGGGGTTGATGCGCCGGATCTCGTCCGGGCCTATCACCTGCATGTCAAAGCCGATATTGGCGGCAAATCCGGCGACGTGGTGAAACCAGTCCACCTCTTGCGGGGTTGTTGCAAGTCGAATGCCACCGCAGCCGTGCCAGCCCGCCGATTGGCCGGTGAGCGCCTCCAGCCGCGGGTAAAGCGTGTTGGAGTAATGGTGGATCTTGGCCATGTTGTAGTTGCCGATGAAGGAGGGGCATTGCCCCGCCGCATGCCAGGTCGAGCCGGAGGTGAGCTCCCCCTTCTCGATCAGCACCACATCGTTCCAACCCTCTTCGGCGAGATGGTAGAGCAGGCCAACGCCCATCATTCCGCCACCAATAACTACGACCCGCGCATGAGACTGCATGGTTTTCCTCCGTGTTGTCCGATCACCATACGCCATTGCCCGCGCGCATGCGCTCGGGCGGCAGGATGATGTTGTAGTTGTCGCGTATCCAGCCATCGGTCTCCGGCGCGACGTGGGCCGGATAGTGCTCGGCCAGAATGGCGCGCACGCGATCGCGCGCCAGATCGCGCGCGTCACGGGCGCCGGCCCGCTCCCATTCGTCGATGCTGCGCCGATCGGCAATTTCCGGATAAAGATAATCCGTCTTCATGCGGGCAAAGGTCTGCGCATGGCCAAGGTAATGGCCAACGCCCAGAACCGTGTCGCGGATCACGTCGTAGTCCAGCGTCTCGTCGCTGACCTCGATGCCACGCACCGTGCGCAGGATGGCCCCCAGAAGATCGTTGTCCAGAACGTAGGACTCGAAGGCCGTACCCATCAGGCTGCCCTGCATGCCCGCGCATTCATGGATCATCGTGGCTCCGGCATGGGCGGCCAACGAGATCGTGTAACCCTTTTCACCACCCGATTGCATGTCGGGCAGCTTGGAGTCGGTCATGCCCGCCGGCACCGAATTGGGCAGATCGTAGAAAGAAGCCATCTGTGCGCAGGCTGCCGACAGCAGGGCCTGCTCGCCCGAACCGCCCGACATCGCTCCGGTGCGCAGATCGGAGACAAAAGGCCAGGTGGCAAAGATGCCACGGCAGTTCGGATCGATGATGTTGCACAGGATCAAGCCGGCCACTACCTCGGCACAGGCCTGGGCGACAGAGCCGGCCAGCGCGGCCGGCGCGGTGGCTCCGGCCTGACCGGCCGCAACCAGCAGGATGGGCATGCCCGCCAGTACCGCCGCTTCCAGCGCGTCACAGCTTTCGGTGGCAAAGCGCATCGGTGGCACCACATGACAGCAGACAGCGGTACAGAACGGCCGCTCGCGGAATTTGCCCTCGCCCCCCGCGACGCGGTCGAGCAAGGGCTGCACGGCGCGCACCGACTGGCTGTCGGTATAGCTGACCGCAATCGATTTCGTCGTGCCCTGCAGGCAGGCATAGGTGGTGTTGATGTCCAGATCGATGATGGTCTTGGCGTCGCGCGCGACCACGGAGCGGTGATACCAATGGATGTTGTCGAGCCGGTCGCAAAGCCGGGCGATGTCGTAGAGGTCGGCCACGGAGCTTTCACGGTAACGCCCGGTTTCAAAATCCATGATGGTCGGAGCCGCACCGCCGGTGCCGGTATGCACGCGCTGCCCGCCGATCTCGATGTCGTGTCTTGGATCGATGCCATGCAGGGTGAACTTGCGTCTTGAACGGGCCAGCACATCTTCGACCAGCGAAGCGGGAAAGCGCAGCCGACCGTCGGAGCCCAGGCTACAACCTGCGGCCACGGCGCGGTCCCCCAGCGAGGGGGTTATCTGCGACAGCCCCAGTTCGGCCAGTAGTTTGAGCACCAGTGCGTGGATGCGCAGGACCTCGGCATCGGTGAACGGCTTGTAGCGACCGCCCCTCATGCCGGGACTGATGGGCCGGGCCAGCGGCGCGCGCTCGCCGGAATTTCTCGAGCGCCGGGACGCACTCCGAACAGACTGTTGATCCACGCTGCTGCCTCCACACAAATTGGGCTCGAGCATAGCGACGGAAACATCCTCCGACAAACAAGAATTAGGAATGCCTTGCATTCACGGGGTTCATGCGAGTAGCGCGCGGTTTTGAGCGACTTCCGAGCAAATCCAGTCTATGAAGGCCACGATCTCCGGCCTCTTGCTGGCCTTTTCGGATGCGCCAAGATAATACGTCTGGCCTGTGCTGAGGGTTTCCTTGAGCGGCTTGGCCAAACGTCCACAAGCTACCAGATCGTCGACGATATAGCTCCAGCCCAGCGCGACGCCCCGGCCGGATTCGGCGGCCTGAATGACCATGGGATAGCTGTTCAACCGGATGCCCGGCCTGGCCGTCTTGCCGATGACACCCTGCGACTCCAGCCAGATCGGCCAGTCCACGGCGCCCCAGAGATTGCCTCCGCCATCGAGATGCAGCAGCGTCTTGGCGAGAAGATCGGTCAAGGCCGAGATGCCTGGATGCGCCGCCAGAAAACCCGGGCTGCAGACCGGATACACCTTCTCCTCGAACAAAGGGGTGCGCGGCAATAGGTCCGCCCCGTCCTGCCCATAAAGGACAAACACATCCGCCTCTTGCCGTCGCAAATCGACCCTTTGGTCGGAAGCGATGATCCTGATGTCGATTTCGGGGTGTTGCCTGTTGAAGATCTCCAGTCGGGGCATCAACCAGAAATACGAGAAGGACACCGATGCCGCGACCGTGATCTGCGGAAAGTCCGGCGCCGTCTGCAGCGACGCGAGGCAGCCCTGAATGGCATCGAGTCCTTGCGTGACCGCGCCGAACAAGGCCAGCCCCTCACGTGTCAATTCGATGCGCCGGTGCAGCCGCCGGAACAGTTTCAGGCTTGTACTCTTTTCGAGCAGCGCGATCTGGCGGCTGACCGCACTTTGCGTCAGGCAAAGCTCCTGGGCAGCCAGCGTGAAGCTGCCATGGCGCGCGACGGCTTCAAAACTCCGCAAAAGATCCAGCGGCGGAAGTTGGTATTTTTGCTGGTTCATTTCGACATCGTCAGTTCAATCGGACCGTGGCGACCGGACCCGTCAACGGTGCGGCACACCATGCTGCTCGCTGCCATCAGTCCAGCACCACCTTTGCGTCGAGCCCGACCTCGCCGACATTGTTGGTCGACCAGACATCCATGGCCTTGCCGTCGATGCCGGGCGTGGCTGCGTGCAGGTGAAACGGCCACAGATCGAATGTCGGACGTTTCGCGCGAAACGCAAAACTGCGCACGAAGCGCCCGCGGGCGATTGTGTTCTCGACGAATCCCAGCAGCAAGGTGGCGATCAAGGGGCCATGTACGACCAGTCCGGGATAGCCCTCGACGTTGCGGCAATAGTCACTGTCGTAGTGTATGCGGTGACCATTGAAGGTGGCTGCCGAATAGCGGAACAACATCACCGCATCGGCGTTCACCGCAGTCTGCCGTGAACCCGCTCGTTCGAAGCCATGTTCACCCGCGCCGGCACGTCGGCCCAGGTCAGCCAGATCGGCCTTCTCCGCAGGTGTCGGCCAGTCGCGGTAGACGATGTCGTGTTCCTCTTCCAGCAGCAAGCCCTGCGCATCTTGATAACGGTGGGCCAGCGTCACAAACACCATGTCGCCACTGCGCCCCGACTTGCGCACGATCTTGTCGATGCGCGTCTGCCGCGTCACGCTGGCCCCCACGCTGAACGCGCGGCTCCATTGCAACCGGCTGCCAGCCCACATGCGCCGCGGCAGGTCAACCGGGGGCATGAAGTCGCCGCGCTGCGGGTGACCATCTGTTCCCAGTCGTGCGTGAATTTCGAGCGGGTTGAAATAGGCCCAATGCCAGAGCCCCGGCAAAGGCGCGGAATCTGGCATTGCCAGCCGCTGGGCATCGTTCAAGGTGGCCGCAAGCTGGCGCACCTGCACCGTGTGAATGACCTGGGTCAGTGACTGGTTGCGTCCCACCCACTGTTCGATGTTGGCATCAGCGGTTTGCATCCGCGTTTCCTTCAATCTTCATTGTCAATACGAACGCGGCAAGCCCTGCGCATGCTCGCCCGGGTCGGAAAGGATCAGGTTGGTCGAAATCGCTGCCCCCTGGTGGCGCCGGTTCGCGCCAAACCTGCGCCGGATATCGTATTCGGCGTCAATGTCGATTGTGCGCACAATCGCGCATCGGATACTGTCGCAAGTTACCCTATGGATGGGCCCGACAACCCATTGACCCGCGCGACAGGCTGCAGGCAGCCGTGTTGCCAGGCCGGCACCGGCCGGATACTTGACTTCCTCAGGAGAAACACTATGACCCCCTATGACCGCCTCAAGGAACTCGGCCTCGAATTGCCGAACCCGGCCACCCCCATGGCCAACTATGTGCCATTCGTCATGGTCAACGGGTTTCTCTACCTCTCGGGTCAGGGGCCGCGCCGCGCGGACGGCAGCTTGTGCACCGGCAAGGTCGGCAGCGATGTCAGCATAGACGACGCCTACCAACACGCCCAGCTCACCGGCCTGAACCTGTTGGCGGTAGCCCATCTGGCGCTGGGCGACCTGGCCCGGGTGCGCCAAGTGGTCAAGGTGCTGGGCATGGTCAACGCGATACCGACCTTTGGCGATCACCCCAAGGTCATTAACGGCTGCTCCGACCTGTTCGTCAATGTGCTGGGCGACGCCGGTCGGCACGCGCGCTCAGCCGTTGGCATGGGCTCCTTGCCCAGCAACATATCGGTTGAGATCGAGGCCATCCTGCAGGTCGACGGCTAGACCCTGCGCCGGACCACAGCAGACAAGGGTCGGGCGTTCCCGCAAGAACTGGCCGGCAAGGCCAAGCGCGCTGCATCAGCGCAGGCTGATCCAATGTCCCAAGTGGTGGTGGCTTGGCTGGCGCTCGGACCATGCGGCGAGCCGATCGAGCCAGCTGCCGGTCAGCGTTACGACCGGCACGGTGGCGCATGCCGCCGGGTTCCGTCGGCTGGCGGACGGTGGCGATTGGAAACGGATTCCTTGAGGGTGGGTAATCGTGGTCATGCTGGCTCCCTTTGGTACATCCGAAACCCCTGTTCAGGGTTAACACGGATATGAACTACTCTATCGGCAACGAAATGCGCACACAATCCATTAATCTGCAGTCTGAATCTGCATATTTGCAAAGTACTCATGCCTGAACTGGATTGGGACAACCTGCGCCACGCGCTGGCAGTGGGCTCCGCTGGATCGATTGCGGGCGCCGCGCGGGCGCTGGGTGTCAATCACACCACGGTGCTGCGGCGACTCGAAGCCCTTGAGACGCAACTCGGCACGCGCTTGTTCGAGCGTCAGCGCGGCGGCTACCAAGCCACGGAAGCGGGACTGGTCTTGCTCGAACAGGCACGCCACATGGCGACGCGGGCGCAGGAAGTCGAACGACAGGTGTTGGGGCGCGACCGCGAGCTCACCGGAGCGCTACGGGTCACGACTGCTTTTGTGCTGATGGACCACCTGTTGCCGACACCGCTGGCCGACTTTGCACGCGCCTATCCCGGCATCGAGGTCGAAATGGTCGAAAACGCGGTACTGGCCGACCTGTCGAGCCGGTCGACCGATCCGACCCTAGGCCACAGCCGTCGCGAGGCCGATGTGGCGCTGCGTTTGTCGGCGCATGTGGCCGAACACCTGGTGGGACGCAATCTGGGCATGACCCAGTGCCGCGTCTATGCGCTGCGCGGTGCACCCGGCCTGCCGCAGACGGTGACACCGATCGAGGTGTTGACGCGAGATGCCCCGTGGGTGGCTTTCGAACGGGACGCGTCCGCCCGGGTTTATGACAGCTGGATGCGCCAGCACCTGGCCCACTCCCACGTGCGCCTGCGTGTGGACATCTTCAACGCCAAGGCGGCGATGCTGCGCACCGGCATCGGCGTGGGTGTGCTGCCGACCTTCATGCAGGACAAACACCCGGAACTGGTGGCCGTGTCCGAACCTATCGCCGAGCTGGCCGCACCGGTGTGGATGCTGACCCATCCCGATCTGCGCAAGACCGCGCGCGTACGGGCCTTCATGCAGTTCGTCGGCGACGCGATCGCCCAACGCCTGTCCCGCCTGCCCTGACCCCGAACCGCTATCTGCACGTCCGCGGGAAAGCGCCAATTGAACACGCAGACTCAAGGCCCCATACTGACCGGATCCGGTATAGGCACTACACTTGGCGCCGCCGAAAATACCATTTATTTTCAATGACTTACAGATTTTTCGCGACAAGCTTGCAAACCGATCCCATGCCGCGCATCGACAATTGCGTTGCAAAAGAACAACAGTATTCTCCCGAAATACAAGCCAGACACCGTCAAAGCCAGCGGCAAAAAACAGCCTGGGTCGCCAACGGCTGGCCTGTGACCTGATATGCGCTGGTTGCATACGCTCAAATTCAAGATCGTCGCATTGGCGGTCGCAACCGGCGTTTTGTCGGCCATCGGCACGGCTCAGCTGATGCTCGGCACGACACAACAGAACATCGAATCGCTGCTGCTCGAGAACGGCGCCAATAACCGGCAGGGTGAGGCCGCGTTGCTGGCTGGCAAACTCGAGATTCTGCAGACCACGCTCAGCGCCGTGGCGCGGTCCGTCAATCCGGCCCTGTGGTCCGATCTGCCCGCCCTGGAGCGCCATCTGCGCCAGGAATCGGCGGCAAACGCCTTGTTCGACGTGGTGCTGGCAAGCAACGCCGCAGGACAGATACAGGTCCGGCTGGTGGCCGGGAAACCCAGCGACGAGCGGCCGAATATCGCCGACCGACCGTATTTCCAGGAGGCGATCGGTTCCGACCAGGTGGTGATTTCCAAACCCAACATTGGCCGGGCCAACCATATTCCCCAGGTGATCCTGGCGACCGCCGCGCCGCAACGCGACGGCAAACCGACCGGAGTCATTGGTGGGTCCTTGCCGCTGGCCTCGGCCGCCTTGTTCCAGAGCATCGGCTTGGGTGACACGCGTGACGGCTCACGCAGCCTGGTGATCAGCCGCAGCGGTGTCATCCTGGCGCATCCCGACCCGGCCCGGCTCATGGGCAAGGCATCCGAGGAGCCGGGTCTGGCCGAGGTCTACCAAACCTGGCAGGCTGCGGGCAGCCAGATCGAACCCAGCGGCCAGGCGGTCTTGTCCTCCGGCTACTTGATCTCCATGGCCGGCATCGCGGTGTCGGACTGGATGCTGGTGCGCATGACGCCGCAGGCAATCGCATTAAAGCCATTGCGCGCTGCCCAAGGCGCGGCCTGGGCTTCGGCGGCCGGTGTCGGCCTGGTGGCAGCGCTGCTGGCGATCTGGCTCGGCCTGCGCGTGACGCGGCCCATTGAAATGCTGCGCGATCGGGCCATGACGTCGCTCACCGATGCGCCAGGTAATCTGGCCCCGTGGCCGGAAAAATGGGGCGGCGAAATCGGTGAACTGGCCCGGGTATTCCAGCATGTCGAGGAGCAACGCGAACGACGCCAGAGCGACACCGCTGCGCTGCTATTGCAGTTGGAGGCGGTGCTCAACCATGCCGAAGTCGGCATCGCACTGACGCGCGACGGCAACTTCGAGATGGTCAGCCGTCACTTCTGCGAAACCTTCGGCATGGACAAGCACGAGATGGAGGGCAAGTCCACGCGCATCATCCACGAATCCGACGAGGCTTACCAGGCATTGGGTGCTCGTGCCCGGCCCCAATTCATGGAGCAGGGCTTCTTTGCCGGCGAGGTCGAACTCATGCGCAAGTCGGGCGAGAAGTTCTGGGCCAACATGCGCGGGCGTGCGGTCGCGGCCGGCGACATGTCCAAGGGCACGATCTGGACCTTCGAAGACGTCACCGACATGCGCGAAAAGCGCGAACAGCTCACCTGGAATTCGAGCCACGACGCGTTGACCGGCCTGACCAATCGACCGGCGTTCGAGGCCTTGCTGACAGAGGCGACGGCGGAGGCGGAATCAGCACCCTTTTGCGCCCTGTTCATCGACCTGGACAAATTCAAATTCGTCAACGACACCGGCGGGCACGCCGCGGGAGACGCGGTATTGCGCGACATCGCCAAGAAGCTGACTGCCCAGGTACGAAAATCCGACACGGTCGCCCGGCTTGGCGGCGATGAATTTGCCGTATTGCTGCATCAATGCCCCGAGAACCATGCGCGCGTCATCGCCGAGAAAATGCGCAAGGCCGTGGTCGAGTACAGCCTTGACTGGGAAGGCCATGAATTCAAGATTGGCGCCAGCATCGGCATGGTTCGCGTCGATGGCAGCTTCGCCGACATCGCCGCCGTGCTGGCCGCTGCCGATGGCGCCTGTTACGCGGCCAAGCACCAGGGACGCAACCGCGTCGTTGTGCACGGCGACTGAAGCAGGGGCAAATCCCGCAGGCGCAACTAGGGGCCTGTTACGACGCGCGCAATGAGCGCGGTTCTTTCATGCGGGGTCGTCGGATCAGGTCTGCGCGTCGATGCGGCTCAGCGCGGTGGCGGCTGCCTGCAGGCGCGGCAGCAGCGCGCGCGCCTTGTTGACGTCAAGGCGCATCACCGGCGCCTGCGCGGCGATGCACAGGTTGGAAATGCCGCCGTCCTGGCGCGGCACCAGCACCGCGATGCACAGCAGGCCGGGCAGGAATTCCTCATTGTCCAGCGCACAGCCGCTCTTGCGCACGGCGCGCACTTCCTGCTCGAGTTGCTCCCAGTCGGTGATCGTGGTCGCGGTGTAACGCTCCAGCGGCAACTCGCCGAGCAGACGCCGGCGCTGGGCTGGCGCCATCTGCGCCAGCAAGACCTTGCCGCTGGCCGAGCAATGCGCCGGCACGCGCGAGCCGGCATGCAGGTAAAAGCGCAGCGGCGCGGCAGTCTCGACCCGGTCCAGGTAGATCACCTCGCTGCCAGACAGCGCGGTGATGTTGCAGCTCTCGCCCACCTGCTCGACCAACTGGCGCAGCACCGCATGGCGCGCGCCGTGCTGGCTGTCGTGAAACAGCAGGTTTTCGGCCAGGCGGCGCAGGCGCGGGCCGGTGCCGTAGTGGCGGCCGTCGCTGTCGCGCTGCAGCAGGCCGGCCGATTCGAGTTGCTGCAGCATCCGGTGCAAGGTCGGCTTGGGCAGGCCAGTCTCCAGGACCAGGCCCTGCAGCGACTGGCGCCGGTCGCTGGCTGCAAATAGCTCGAGCAGCGCGAACAGGCGCAGCGTCGGCGTGTCAGCAGCCGATTCGGCGATCGACGCAGTGTTGTCCCGTACCAGTTTCATCATGACTCAAATGTACTCAGATACAGAAATTTTGTACACAGCGTACCGAATATCGGGATTTCTATTGACCGTCGTGGGCAGCCGCTGCTATATTTGCCGCAAGCCAGACAGCCGTCCGGCCGCCTTCCAACCGCCCGATACCCCTGCAGGAGACCGGTCTCATGAGCACCAAAGCCATCGCAAAAACCGCCGCCAAGGCGGTCTCCAAACCGGCAGCCAAGGCGAAAGCGGCTCCGCGCTCCGCCATCACCGGCGTGCAAAAGATGACACCTTCCGAGGCCTTCGTCGAGACCCTGGTCGCCAATGACGTGACCGACATGTTCGGCATCATGGGCTCGGCCTTCATGGATGCCATGGACATCTTCGCGCCGGCCGGCATCCGCCTGATCCCGGTGGTGCACGAACAGGGTGCCGGCCACATGGCCGACGGTTATGCCCGTGTCAGCGGCCGCCACGGCGTCGTGATCGGCCAGAACGGCCCCGGCATCAGCAACTGCGTGACCGCCATCGCCGCCGCCTACTGGGCACACAGCCCGGTCGTCATGATCACACCCGAGACCGGCACCATGGGCATGGGACTGGGCGGTTTCCAGGAAGCCAACCAGTTGCCGATGTTCCAGGAGTTCACCAAGTACCAGGGCCATGTCAACAACCCCAAGCGAATGGCCGAGTTCACCGGCCGCTGCTTTGATCGTGCGATCTCCGAGATGGGCCCGACCCAGCTCAACATCCCGCGCGACTATTTCTACGGCGAGATCAGCTGCGAGATCCCCAAGCCGATGCGCGTCGAGCGCAGCGCCGGCGGCGAGAACAGCCTGGCGGCCGCAGCCGAACTGCTGGCCAAGGCCAAGTTCCCGGTCATCCTGGCCGGTGGCGGCGTCGTGATGGGCGACGCGGTCGAAGAATGCAGGCTGCTGGCCGAGCGCCTGGGCGCACCGGTCGTCACCGGCTACCTGCGCAACGACGCCTTCCCGGCCAGTCATCCGCTGTGGGCCGGTCCGCTCGGCTACCAGGGCTCCAAGGCGGCGATGAAACTGATCGCCCAGGCCGACGTGGTGGTGGCGCTGGGCTCGCGCATGGGCCCGTTCGGCACGCTGCCCCAGCATGGCCTGGACTACTGGCCGAAACAGGCCAGGATCATCCAGATCGAGGCCGATCACACCAACCTGGGCCTGGTCAAGAAGATCACGGTCGGCATCCATGCCGACGCCAAGGCCGCCGCCAAGGAACTGGCGCGGCGCCTCAAAGGCCGGAAGCTGGCCTGCGACGCCAGCAAGGCCGCGCGCGCCAAGACCATCAAGTCGGAAAAAGCCGCCTGGGAAAGGGAACTCGACGCCTGGACCCACGAGCGCGACGCGTTCAGCCTGGACATGATCGAGGAGCAGAAAAACGAAGAAGGCAACTGGCTGCACCCGCGCCAGGTGCTGCGTGAGCTGGAAAAAGCCATGCCGGCGCGCGCCATGGTATCCACCGACATCGGCAACATCAACTCGGTGGCCAACAGCTACCTGCGCTTCGAGGAGCCGCGCAGTTTCTTCGCGCCGATGAGCTTCGGCAACTGCGGCTATGCGCTGCCCACCATCATCGGCGCCAAGTGCGCCGCGATGGACCGCCCTGCCATCGCCTACGCCGGCGACGGTGCCTGGGGCATGAGCATGTCGGAGATCATGACCTGCGTGCGTCATGACATCCCGGTCACCGCCGTCGTGTTCCACAACCGCCAATGGGGTGCCGAGAAAAAGAACCAGGTCGACTTCTACAACCGCCGTTTCGTCGCCGGTGAACTCGACAACACCAGCTTTGCCGGGATCGCCCGTGCCATGGGCGCCGAGGGCGTAGTCGTCGACAAGCTCGAAGACGTCGGCCCGGCCCTGAAGAAGGCGGTCGCAGCGCAAATGAAGCACGGCAAGACCACGGTCATCGAAATCATGTGCACGCGTGAACTGGGCGACCCGTTCCGACGCGACGCGCTGTCCAGGCCGGTGCGTTTCCTGGACAAGTACAAGGATTACGTCTGATCCGGGAGCCGGCCACGTGATGTCGAAAGACAACCTGCTCACGCTCAACGCGGGTTCGTCGTCAATCAAGTTGGCGCTGTTCACAGCAGGGCTGGCGCTGCTGCGACGCGGCCAGATCGACGGCATCGGCACTCAGGGCGGCCCGAAGAACCACACCGAGGCGCTGGCCACGGTGCTCAAGGATCTGGACGGCGTGCCCATCGGCGCGGTAGGCCACCGCGTCGTCCACGGTGGCGCCAGGTTCGACCGACCGGCCATCATCGACGCTGCCATGCTGGACGCGATTTCGGCATTGCAGACATTGGCGCCGCTGCACCAGCCGCACAACCTGGCCGGCATCCGCGCCGCCCAGCAGGCTTTCCCCGGCGCGGCGCAGGTGGCCTGTTTCGACACCGCCTTTCACCGCAGCATGCCGGAGCTGAACCAGCGCTTCGCATTGCCGCAGGCCCAGTTCGACGCCGGCGTGCGGCGCTACGGCTTCCACGGCTTGAGCTTCGAGTCGATCTGTGCCCAACTCCAGGCCATGGACGCTGCAGCGGCCAACGGCCGCGTCGTGATCGCCCACCTGGGCAATGGTGCGTCGATGTGTGCGCTGCACGAGAGCCGCTCCGTCGCCACGACCATGGGTTTCTCACCACTTGACGGGCTGCCGATGGGCACACGCTGCGGCCGGCTCGATGCCGCCGTGGTGCTGCACATGCTGCAGCAGCAGGGTCGCAGCGCCAACGAGATCAGCCAACTGCTGTACCGCGAGTCCGGGCTGCTCGGCCTGTCCGGCATTTCCAGCGACATGCGGGCGTTGGAGGCTTCAAGCGCGCCCCAGGCCGCGATGGCCATCGACTACCTTGTCGAGCACATCCTGCGCGAGCTCGCGGCGATGGCAGCGGCGCTGCGCGGCATCGACACACTGGTCTTCACCGGCGGCATCGGCGAAAACGCGCTGCGGCTGCGCCAGCGCGTGGTCGAAGGGGCAGCCTGGATGGGCCTGGCGCTCGACGCGCAGGCGAACAGGGCTGGCGCGGGCTGCATCAGCCAAAGCAGCAGCCCCGTTCGCGTGCTGGTATTGCGCACCGACGAAGAGACAGTGATTGCCCGGCACACAGCAGGCCTTGCTGGCGCGGCCATGCAGTAGACTACAAATCGGTCGCGCCCGGCCGCATGAAAGCTTGTGCATCCGGACCCGCGGTAGCTGTTGTATTTACCCCGGCGCGCAGCCGGCCGCTTGACGAAAGCCGATCATCAACTTTCCGCCGCCGCCCGACGAGCACGCCATCGCCGCCATGATTCTGACGGTGGTGGCACTGGTGCTTTTCACGCGCGAGAAGATCCCGCTGGAAACGTCGAGCATGACCGTGCTGGCCTTGCTGGCGGTCGGCTTCGAGCTCTTTCCCTACAGCGCCAACGGGCGCAGCCTGCATGCCATGGACTTTTTCCACGGCTTCGGACACGAGGCCCTGGTGGCGGTGTGCGCGCTGATGATCGTCGGCCAGGGCCTGGTGCGCACCGGCGCGCTCGAACCCCTGGGCCGCACACTGGCCAGCCTGTGGCGCGCCGGGCCGACGCTGGCCATGCTGCTGACGCTGACGGTGGCAGCGCTGCTCAGTGCCTTCGTCAACAACACACCCATCGTCGTGCTGCTGCTGCCGGTGCTCGTCAGCGTGGCCCTGCGCACCGGCGCCGCGCCATCCAAGGTGTTGATGCCCATGGGCCTGGCCACGCTGATCGGCGGTGCCTCGACCACGATCGGCACCTCGACCAATCTGCTCGTGGTTGCGGTGGCAGCCGACATGGGCCTGCAGGCGCTGGGCATGTTTTCCTTTGTACTGCCGGCAGCCATGGCCGGTGCCGTGGGCATCCTGTTCCTGTGCTTCGTGGCGCCACGCTTGCTGCCCGAGCGCAGCACACCGTTGACCGACAGTTCGCGCCGGGTGTTCACTGCGCAACTGCGCATCCCCGCGGACAGTTTTGCCGAAGGCAAGACGCTGTCGCAGGCGGTGGAGCGCGCCGGTGGCGGCATGCAGGTGGTGCGCATCCAGCGCGGATCGGGCACCTATGTGGTCAGCTTCCCCGATGCCGTGCTGCGGGCCGACGACCGGTTGCTGCTGACCGACACGCCGGCGAACCTCAAGCAGTTCGAGACCGCGCTCGGCGGCACCCTGTACTCCGGCGATGTCGAGGTCGACGAAGAGCACCCTCTGACCGCAGAGGACCAGCAGATCTCCGAGATCGTGGTGATCGAGGGCTCGACCATCGAGGGTTCGACCCTCAAGCAATTGCAATTCGTCGACCGCTACCAACTGGTCGTGCTGGCACTGCACCGTGCGGGCAAGGAACTGGTGACGCTGGGCAAAGGCAAGGCCATGGGCGACGTTCGGCTGCTGGCAGGCGACGTGATGCTGGTGCAGGGCTCGGCCGAGCAGATCGCCAAGCTGCGCCGCGACGACCAGTTCCTGGTGCTCGATGCCACCGCCGACCTGCCGCACAGCAAGAAATCTCCCACCGCCATCGTGATCATGACCGGCGTGATCCTGGTCGCTGCCTTCGGCGTGCTGCCGATCGCGGTGAGCGCGCTGGTCGGCGTGCTCCTGATGATCGCCACGCGCTGCCTGAACTGGCGTGAGGTGGGCGAAGCCATGAACACCCAGGTAATCCTGATCGTCGTGGCCAGCCTGGGGCTGGGCCTGGCGCTGCTGCGCACCGGTGGCGCCGAATACCTGGCCCAGGTGTTCGTGGCGGCCAGCTTCGGTGCCCCGCCGCTGGTGGTGCTCGGCGGCCTGGTTCTGCTGATGGGCGTGCTGACCAACGTCGTCTCCAGCAACGCCGCGGCCGTCATCGGCACACCGATCGCCGTGAGCATCGCCCAGCAGATCGGCCAGCCACCCGAAGCCTTCGTGCTGGCGGTGATCTTCGGCTCCAACCTCTGCTATGCCACGCCCCTGGCGCACAAGATCAATGTGCTGGTGATGGGCGCGGGCGGCTACAGCTTCGGCGACTTCTCGCGCGTGGGAGTGCCGCTGGCGCTGATCATGTGGCTGGCCTACACGTTTGCGCTGGGATTCATCTACGGCTTGTAGTTATGGAAGCATGCAGGTGCTGACGCAGGCATGCCGCCAAACCGAGCCACCGCCACAGCGCAAAGTACTCGCCAGGCCATCGGACGCCAAACCACGGCCAGCGTGATGCTTTCGGGCACGCGAGCGCAGGGCAACGGGTTCACACCGTGCAATGCGCGATGAAGTCCTGCGCCGCGCGACCCAGACGTTTGTCCCGCCCGATCACGATGGCCAGACGCCGCCGTGCCACAGGTAAGCGGGTGCGCAATTCCACCAGCACACCCTGCGCCAGCGACTCGGCCACCGTATGGCGCGACAGGCAGGCCAGGCCGGCCCCCGACATGGCCAGCCGCTTGATCGCCTCGGTACTGTCGAGTTCGAACTCCACATTGATGGTGCCCAGGTAGCCGAGCAGCCAGTCGTCGGCGGCCTGTCGCGTGCCCGAACCCAGTTCGCGCAGAATCCAGGGCTGGGCCGAGAGCTGGTGCGCCGTCGCGATGCGGCCTATCAGGGCATGTCCCGGTGCCGCGACGATGATCAGGTCGTCGCTGAGCCAGGGCTGCACGCGCAAGTCGGGATGGGTTTGCGAACCCTCGATGAATCCGACGTCGGCGTCATTGGCCGACAATGCTGGCGATCACCTCCGAGGTATTGCCCATCAGCATGCGCACCCGGCTGTGCGCGTGAACCTGCTTCCATCGGGCCAGCAGCGGTGGCAACAGGTATTCACCGACGGTCAGACTGGCCGCGACGCGCAGCGGCGCAGCGTGCTCGCCGCTGAACAGCTCCTGTAATTCGGTTGCCTGCTTGAGCAGTGCGTTGGCCACCGGCAGCAGCGCGCGCCCGTTCTCGTTGAGCGCCAGCCTGCGCCCGACACGGTCAAACAACTGCACCGCCAATATCGCTTCGAGTTCGGCCAGTGCCGAACTCGCCGCCGATTGTGAACGTGAAATCCGCTCGGCCGCCGCGCGCGAGGACCCTTCCCGCGCGATTGCCGCGAAAACCTCGAGTTGACGCAGGTTAAGGCGCAATCTTTGATTGGTTTTTTCGATCATGATAAGCTGAATTCTCCGCTTTTTTAATTCAGCGATGTTGCCTACCATCGAGCGTTACCTGAGATCGTCCAAGGATTCCTGTTGTTCAAGTCCCGTCCCGTCGAGCCGATCCATGCGCCCACTGACCCCTCGGCGGTTCCCCCGACATCCGAGATCAAGTGCACCACCTGCTACATGTGCGCCTGCCGCTGCGGCATCCGGGTGCACCTGCGCGAGGGCGAAAACGGTCCCGAGGTGCGCTACATCGACGGCAATCCCGATCACCCGCTGAACAAGGGCGTGATCTGCGCCAAGGGTTCGTCGGGCATCATGAAGCAGATCTCCCCGGCGCGGCTGACACAGCCGCTGCTGCGCAAAGAGGGCAGCGAGCGCGGCGACGGCGCATTCGAGCCGATCTCCTGGGAGCGCACTTTCGAGATCCTGACCGAGCGCTTGGGCAAGATTCGCGCCACCGACCCGAAGAAGTTCGCGCTGTTCACCGGGCGCGACCAGATGCAGGCGCTGACCGGATTGTTCGCGCGCCAGTTCGGCACGCCCAACTACGCGGCACACGGCGGCTTTTGCTCGGTCAACATGGCCGCCGGCATGATCTACACGATCGGGGGTAGCTTCTGGGAATTTGGCGGTCCCGATCTCGAGCGCGCCAAGTTGTTTGTCATGATCGGCACCGCCGAAGACCATCACAGCAATCCGATGAAGATTGCGATCTCCAAGTTCAAGCGCGATGGCGGCCGCTTCATCTCCATCAACCCGATTCGCAGCGGCTATTCGGCGATCGCCGATGAGTGGATTCCAATCCGCCCCGGCACCGATGGCGCACTGCTGCTGGCGCTGATTCACGAGCTGATTGCGCTGGGCCTGTACGACCGCGAATTTCTGGTGCGCTACACCAACGCCGGCCAGCTGGTCAACCTGGACGAGGCGAACGACGAGTTCGGCATGCTTGTACGCACCGAGGTGCCCAAGGAAGAGGGCTGCTTCGACCCGCAGAACAAGCTCTGGTGGGACCGCGCCAGCAACCGTCCGGTGATCACGCACAGCGAGGGCTGCGACCCCTTCCTGCTGGGCGACTTCAAGCTCTCCGACGGCACCCGGGTCAAGCCCGCCTTCCAGCTATTGAAAGAGCGCGTGGCCGACTACACGCCGGAGTGGGCGGCCGGTATTACCGGTATAGCGGCCGAGGATATCCGCCGGCTTGCGCACGAAATGGGTGTCACTGCGCGCGACCAGAAAATCGAGCTGCCGATCGCCTGGACCGACGTCTGGGGCCACGAACACGACAGCGTGACCGGCAACCCGGTCGCCTTTCATGCCATGCGCGGGCTGGCCGCACACTCCAACGGCTTTCAGACCGTGCGTTCGCTCGCCATCCTGATGTCGCTGCTCGGCACCATAGACCGCCCCGGCGGTTTTCGCCACAAGGCACCGTTCCCGCGTCCGATCCCGCCCTGCGCGAAGACGCCCAATACACCACTGGCGGTGCGACCGAACACGCCGCTGGACGGCCTGGGCCTGGGCTGGCCGGCCGAGCCGGACGACCTGTTCGTCGACGACGACGGCGCGCCGGTGCGTATCGACAAGGCGTTCTCGTGGGAATACCCGCTGTCGGTGCACGGCATGATGCACAACGTCATCACCAATGCCTGGCGCGGCGACCCCTACCCGATCGACACGCTGATGCTGTTCATGGCCAATATGGCGTGGAACTCGACGATGAACACGTCCGAGGTACGCAAGATGCTCAACGACAAGGGCACCGACGGCGAGTACAAGATTCCGTTCCTCGTGGTCTGCGATGCCTTCCAGTCCGAGACCACCGCCTTCGCCGACCTGGTGTTACCCGACACCACCTACCTCGAACGCCACGACGTGATGTCCATGCTGGACCGCCCGATCTCGGAGTTCGAGGGCCCGGTCGATGCGGTGCGCATCCCGGTGCTGCCGCCCAAGGGCGAGTGCAAGCCGTTCCAGGAAGTACTGATCGAACTGGCCGGGCGGCTCAAGCTCCCGGCCTTCGTGCGCAAGGACGGGACACGCCGCTTTCGCGACTATCCCGACTTCATCGTCAACTACGAGACCGACCCGGGCTCGGGCATCGGTTTCCTGGCCGGCTGGCGCGGCAAGGGCGGGGAGAAATTCATGCGCGGTGAGCCCAATCCGCGCCAATGGGAGATGTATGCCCAGAACGGCGGCTTCTACCAGCACAAGCTGCCGCCGTCCTACCAGTACATGCGCAACTGGAACAAGGGCTACCTCGAGTGGTCGCAGCGCAACCGCATACAGCGTTACGCCGAGCCCATCCTGATCCATGTGTACTCCGAGGTACTGCAAAAATTCCGCCTGGCGGCACAGGGCAAGGGCATCTCGCGCAAACCACCGGCGCACCTGAAGAAGCGCGTCGAGGAATTCTTCGACCCGCTGCCGTTCCACTACGAACCGCTAGAAGCCCAGCGTACCGACCGCGCCCGCTACCCGCTCAACGCGGTAACCCAGCGGCCGATGGCGATGTACCACTCCTGGGACTCGCAAAATGCCTGGCTGCGCCAGATCCACACGCACAACCATCTCTATGTCAACCCGAAGGTGGCGCGCGCGCAGGGCATCGCCGACGGCGGCTGGATGTGGGTCGAGTCGCAATGGGGCAAGGTGCGCTGCATGGCCAGCTACTCGGAGGCGGTCGAGCCCGGCACGGTCTGGACCTGGAACGCCATCGGCAAGGCCGCCGGCGCCTGGAACCTGGCCGCCGACGCCAACGAGTCGCAGCGCGGCTTCCTGCTCAACCACCTGATCAGCGAAGAACTCGCGGGCAGTGACGGCGGCGCGCCGATATCCAATTCGGATCCGATCACCGGGCAGGCCGCCTGGTACGACGTGCGGGTACGCATTTACCCGGCCGATGCCAGCGAGGACAAGGTCAGCTCGCCGCAATTCGCCACGCTGCCATCCGTGCCAGGCCAGGCCGTCGCGCCGCGCAAGATGGCGTATTTCGCCGGCCGCAGGGGGCGCAAATGAGCGCTGGCCGGGCCGCTCCCAAGCAAGCTCGCACCGCAGCCCGAGGGCGAAGGTACTCCCTGAGCCGCGCCGGGCCGCTCCCAAGCAAGCTCGCACCGCAGCCCGCAGGGCGAAGGTACTCCAATGAGCGCCGCGCCGGGCCGCTCCCAAGCAAGCTCGCACCGCAGCCCGCAGGGCGAAGGTACTCCAATGAGCGCTGCGCCATGACACAGCTGGCATTGGTCATCGACCTCAATGTCTGCGTCGGCTGCCATGCCTGCGTGACGAGTTGCAAGCAGTGGAACACCTCGGGCTCGGCTGGAGCGCTGAGCGACCTCGATCCCTACGGCAAGGATCCGTCGGGCACCTTCTTCAACCGCGTACAGACCTTTGAGGTCGGCGAATTTCCGAATACGCAGACCGTGCACTTTCCGAAAAGCTGCCTGCATTGCGAAGACCCGCCCTGCGTGCCGGTATGTCCCACCGGCGCGAGCTACAAGCGCGCCAGCGATGGCATCGTGCTGGTCGACTACGACAAGTGCATCGGCTGCAAATACTGCTCCTGGGCCTGCCCCTACGGCGCACGCGAGCTCGATGGCGAGCGCCTGGTGATGTCCAAGTGCACGCTGTGCGTGGACCGCATCTACGACCAGGCCCTGCCGGAAGCCGAACGCAAGCCGGCCTGCGTCATGGCCTGCCCGACCAGTGCCCGCCTGTTCGGCGACATCCACGATCCGGACTCGGTGGTGTCGAAGGCCATCCGCGACGACGCCGGCTACGCGCTGATGCCCGAATGGGGCACCCATCCGGCCAACCACTACCTGCCCCGGCGCAAGGCCGACCGACACATCCACGACGACGAGCTCGCGCGCGCGGACAACCCGCTTAAGACCGATGGCCTGCTGCCCAAACCGGCGAAATCGGAGCCCTCGCTCGACGACGTCATGTCGTGGTAAGGAAGACTGGAATGCGCCCCGCCTGGTCCGTCATCTTGCTCACCACGCTGATCGGTGTCGGTCAGGGGCTGTTTCTGGCGCTCTTCACAACCCAGTCCTATGCCTTGTTCGGTTTGCTGCCGGTGTCCGACGAACACCTGTTCCACGCACGCGGCAGCTTGATCGCATTGCTGTTCCTGGTTGCCGGCCTTGTCGCCTCGTTCTTCCACCTCGGGCGGCCCGAACGCGCCTGGCGCACCGCGACCATGTGGCGCACCTCATGGTTGTCGCGTGAGGTGATCGTGTTGCCGGCGTTCATGGCCACGCTATGCGCCTATGGGTTCGCGCACTGGAGCGGTATCAATCCGGTGCTGGCAACACTGCAGTCCGGTATCGTCATCGACGCCAGCGTGGTGATCGGAATCCTGGGTACTGCGCTGGCGCTGGCGCTGTTCCTGTGCACCGCGATGATCTACGCCTGCATCCGCTTCTTGCGCGAATGGGCCTCGCCGTTGACGGTGCTCAACTTCCTGCTGCTGGGCAGCGCGTCGGGCTTCACACTGGCGGCTGCAGTCGCAGCGGTTGAGGCACCCGCTCTGTTGCGCTTTCTGGCTGGATGGGCGCTGGCGCTCACCTTGCTCGGCGCTGTGAGCCGGATTGCCTCGCTGGTGCGCAATGCACAACTCAAGCCGCGTTCAACATTGCAGACCGCCATCGGCATCAAGCACCCACGCATTGTGCAAACGGCGCAAGGTTTCATGGGCGGGTCGTTCAACACGCGCGAATTCTTCCACGGCCGCACGGCGTCCATGCTGCGCGCCGTGAAATGGTGGTTTCTGGGCGCCGCCTTCGCGCTGCCCGCGCTGTTGCTGGCGGCAGGCGCGTGGCAGGCGTCGACGGCACTGCTGGCCTTGGCGTTCGCGCTGCAATACCTCGGGCTGCTCGCCGAACGCTGGTTTTTCTTTGCCCAGGCGAACCACCCGCAGAACCTGTACTACCAGGTGATGCCGTGACAGGCCAGGCAACTTGTGTCGCCACAGGCGGCGCCTGTCCGCGCTGCACTAAGATGCGCGCATGAAAATCTGCATCGTCTCGGACAGCCACGACCGTGCCGATGCGCTCGCGCGGTCCGTGCACGAGGCGAAAACCCTGGGCGCCGAGGCGGTCGTGCATTGCGGCGATCTCATCGGCGGGCATACCTTGCACGGTGCAATGAACGCCGGGCTACCCATGCATCTGATCCACGGCAACAACCTCGGTGATTCGGTGACCTTGCACAGGCTGGCGCGCGACAGTGGCGGCCTGCTCCAGTACCACGGCGCCGATGCGCGACTCGATCTGGGCGGGCGCAAGGTCTTTCTGGTGCACTACCCAGACTACGGCTATGCCATGGCCTGCACCGGCGACTGGGAACTGGTCTGCTGCGGGCATTCGCACGAGGCGGAGATCCGCCAGGTAGCGAACGTCCGCGGGAGCAGCAGTTGGCTGGTCAATCCCGGAACCATCGCCGCGCTCGCGGCACCGCCGACCTGGGTGCTCGCCGACCTCCAGGCGATGCGCTTCGACCTGCATACACTCAGTCTATAGCCGCATAGTCATTTTCATGCAGGACTGATGTTTTCCGCCCATAGAATCGCTTGCGAGGAGACGCAAAGATGTTAACCAGCAACCCGTTCGCGGAAATTTCGGCATCCATGCCGCCTGCCCTTGTGCAGGCCTACGTCGTCGTCATGATCATCCTGGTCGTGGCAGGGACGCTGTTCGACGTCGTGCACAAGGGTAGCGCCAAGTACTTTTCAGAGCGTTGGCGCAAGTCGAAAGACAAGGGGGATCGGCAGATCGACAGTGGCGAGCTGGTATCGATTGCGATCAAGACCGGCGTGGTAGACGTGATGACCTCTGGCGAATTCTGCAACCCGCGGCGACGCGTCGCCCATCTGCTGACCATGTACGGGTTCGTGATCTACCTCGCCGCCACCGTGGTCATGGTGTTCGGCTTCCCGACGCCCGCAACACCGACGCCGGCCATCCTGGCGCTACTCTGGTGGATCGGCGCCCTGATGGTCTGCGTGGGCGGCTACTGGTTCTGGTTCTTCATCCGGGTCGACGTCGCTGCCGAGGGCGGCACGCCATTGCGCCTCATGCGCGCCGACCTGTTCGTGCTCTCGCTGCTGGCCAGCGTGACGCTGGGCCTGATCTGGGCCGTGCTGCAAACGACTGCCAGCGCGGGGGCGAGCGTGTTCTTCGGCCTTTACATCGTCGCCACGACCGTTCTGTTCGCCGGAGTGCCGTGGTCCAAGTTCGCCCACATGTTCTTCAAGCCTGCGGCGGCCTTCGAGAAGAGAGTATCCAAGGCCACCGGCGCCGCCGACAATTTGCCGACGCAAACCCGTGACGATCCCGAGCAACGGAAAAAGCATTCCATGGAACTGCTGCGCGACGCTCCGATGGACATGGGGCTGGGCATCAAGCGCGAAGCGCCACGCCACTATTGAATTGACAAGTAGCCCGCAAGTATTACTGGATTAGATAAGGAGCCGGAACAATGCCTACCTTCGTCTATATGACAAGGTGCGATGGATGTGGACACTGCGTCGACATCTGTCCGTCCGACATCATGCACATCGACAAGACCTATCGGCGTGCCTACAACATCGAGCCAAACATGTGCTGGGAGTGCTACTCCTGCGTCAAGGCTTGCCCGCAGAATGCAATCGACGTGCGCGGATATGCCGACTTTGCCCCGCTCGGTCACAGCGTGCGTGTCCAGCGCGACGAACAGAAAGGCACGATCGCCTGGAGAATCAAGTTCCGTAACGGTACGGAAAAGAACTTCCTGTCGCCCATCACCACCAAGCCCTGGGGAACGGCGATCCCCAAGCTCGCCGATGTTCCCGGACCCAGCAAGGAGATGCGCGACAGCCATCTGTTGTTCAGCGAGCCGAAATACCTCCGCATGGATGACGGCGATCTGCATACGCTTGAGTCCGCTGGTCTCAAATTGAAGAAAGGTGTGTACTACTGATGGCTTACGAAACGATCGTCGAAGACGGCATCGACATTCTGGTCGTCGGCGCAGGCCTGGGCGGCACGGGTGCCGCATGGGAAGCCAGATTCTGGGGTCAGGACAAGAAGATCGTCATTGCCGAGAAGGCCAATATCGATCGCTCTGGTGCCGTCGCCCAGGGCCTGTACGCCATCAACTGCTATATGGGCACCCGCTGGGGCGAGAACAAGCCGGAGGACCATGTCCGTTACGCCCGCATCGACCTGATGGGCATGGTGCGGGAAGACCTGCTGTTCGATATGGCACGTCACGTCGACTCCACGGTGCATCAGTTCGAGGAGTGGGGCCTGCCCATCATGAAGGACCCGAAGACCGGGCGCTACATGCGTGAAGGGCGATGGCAGATCATGATTCACGGCGAGTCCTACAAGCCCATCGTGGCCGAGGCCGCCAAGAAATCGGCGGACAAGGTATTCAACCGCATCTGCGTCACCCACCTGCTGATGGACGACAACAAGGAGAACCGGATTGCCGGTGCTGTTGGTTTCAACGTCCGCACTGGCAACTACCACGTCTTCAAGTCCAAGGCCGTGATCTGCAGCGCGGGCGGCGCATCCAACATCTTCAAGCCGCGTTCCGTGGGCGAAGGTTCCGGTCGCACCTGGTATGCCCCCTGGTCTTCCGCGTCTGCCTATGGGCTGTTGATCGATGCCGGCGCCAAGATGACGCAGATGGAAAATCGCATCGTGCTGGCGCGTTTCAAGGATGGATATGGCCCGGTCGGCGCTTATTTCCTGCACCTGAAGACCTATACGCAAAACGGTCTGGGCGAAGAATACGAATCCAAGTGGTTCCCCGATCTGCAGAAGATGGTCGGCAAGGAATATCTCGATCCGGAAGCCTCGCACCTGACCCATCGGCCGATCCCGACCTGTTTGCGCAACCATGCGATCATCAGCGAAGTCAATGCCGGCCGCGGCCCGATTCACATGGTGACCATGAAGGCCTTCCAGGACCCCCATCTGGAAGAAGTCGGCTGGGAGAACTTCCTCGGCATGACTGTCGGCCAGGCGGTTCTGTGGGCCGCCACCGACGTGGACCCCAAGAACGAGAATCCAGAGCTGACCACATCCGAGCCCTACGTCATGGGCTCCCACGCGACTGGCTCGGGGGCCTGGTGCTCGGGCCCCGAAGACGTCTCGCCGCCCGAGTATTTCTGGGGCTATAACCGCATGACGACGATCGAGGGCCTGTTCGGTGCCGGTGACGCGGTCGGCGGCACGCCGCACGCCTTCTCGTCCGGCTCGTTCACCGAAGGTCGTCTCGCCGCAAAAGCGGCCTGCCAATACATCGACGACGGAAAGGCCGAAGGCATTGTCGTGTCCGATGAGCAGATCAACCGCCGCAGGAGCGAGATCTACAAGCCCATGGAGCACTACAAGACCTACCGCAATGCGATCGTGGCGGGCTCTGTCAATCCGCACTACATCAATCCCAAGCAGGGCCTGGAGCGACTGCAGAAGCTGATGGACGAGTATTGCGGCGGCGTCACCGTCAGCTACATGACCAACGAGAAGCTGCTCAATATCGGTCTCAAGAAACTCGAGATCATGGAGGAGGACCTTCAGAGTCTGGCCGCCGAGGATATTCACGAATTGCTGCGTGCTTGGGAATTGATGCACCGTCATCGTGCTGCAGAGTGCGTAACCCAGCACACCCTGTTCCGCAAGGAAACCCGTTGGCCGGGTTACTACTACCGAGGCGACGCCATGAAGCTGGACGACGAAAACTGGCACGTGCTGACTGTGTCGCGTCGCGATCCGAAAACAGGCGAATACACCATGGAGAAGGCACCTTGTTATCACCTGGTCTCGGATGACGAGTAACAAGACTCCCGGGCAGCGGCCCGCGTCGATCGCCTGCCTGACGCAAGAGGAATCTGCATGTCGTCTGTCGTGACTCCCATTGAACCGGCTTGCCCCGGTCGCGCAGAGACGCAATTCAATATCATCGAAAAGACCGATGAAGAAATTCGGACTGTTGCCGATCCCCTGTGGCGCGACCTCGTCAAGCATTCGAACGAAGGCAAGTACGGAGATTTCGTCAGAAACTTCTCCACTTCCCTGGCGCTTGCCATGAATCAGGTCGAGGCGGGCCACCAGTTTGCCAACAGTGAACTGGCGAGAAGCCTGACTGCAGACCTCGACTATCTCGGCATCATCCGCCGGGGTGAACATGTGACGGTTCTTTACCGTCAACGCAGCACCAAGAAACCAGGCGAATGGCTTGGCCGACTGGTCCTGGGCTATGAGGATGGACAGCTCAAGATCTTTGGCGCGTCCATCTTCTGAGCAATTCGTTCCGATCCGACATGAGTGAAACCATCCAAGACGGCAAATTTGTCGAACTGACCTACAAGGTGACCGACAAGAAGTCGGGGCATGTCCTCACCCGGGTCGAATTCCCGTTGGGCTATGTGCACGGCCACAATGAAATCCTGGCCCCATCGGTGCATGAGGAACTCAAGGGCAAGTCCGTGGGTGACGTGATCGAAGTGCCGATCGATGGCAATCAGATCTTCGGCCCCAGAGACGAGTCGCTGGTTTTTACCGATCTCCTTGAGAACGTCCCCGAGGAGTATCGGCAAGTCGGCCGCTCCATCCTCATGGAAAACGACAACGGCCAGACCCGCAGCTTTCTCGTGACGCAGATGGACGACGAGAAGCTGACGGTCGATGGCAACAATCCGCTTTGCGGCAGAGCGGTCGTCTTCACGCTCGAGATACTCACCGTGCGCGATGCCACTGACGAAGAGACAAGCATGGGCGAGGCCAAGGTTGCGGACGTGGCCATCGACCCGTCACTCATGAGATCCGTTTGACCAGCGGTGTTGCATGGCATCGGAAGAATCTGTCCTTGGCTACTTGCACCGGCAATCCTGAATTCACTGCAAAGGCTGACCTATGAGCGAGCAAAAACCCAACAACGCCAAAGTTCCTGACGGCCTTACGCCTTTTTTTACAACGCGTCAGATGGCGCCAAACGAAAAGGGATTTGTGGGCTACGAGACGGTCTGGAAGCAGTTCCAGAAGGAAGCCGAGTACAAGACGCCGAAAAAGCCCTAGGAGGCTGCTGCCCGGCTTGGCAATCGCCGGCTGGATAACTACTGCGTCGGGCGGCCCGGCGCGCTGCCGCACCGCTCAGGCGCGTGACCGGCCTGCTAGGTCTCCAGGGTCGCGTAATAGGCGCGCAGGATCTCGAGCACCTCGGGTCGCGAGAATTCTGGCGGTACCGGGCTTCCCTCGCCCAGCCACTTGCGCAGTTGCGTGCCCGAGACCTGAAGACGGTCGGCATCGCTGTGCACACAGGTGCGTGCGGAGGCCATGCCCTGGCATTGATAGCACCAGAAGGCAACGTCCATCTTGAGCGGGCGCGTCTCGAACGCGCCCTCGGGAACCCCATCGAAGATGTGGTGCGAGTCGAACGGACCGTAATAGCTGCCCACGCCCGCGTGGTCGCGCCCGAGTATCTGGTGCGAGCAACCGTAGTTCTGACGAAAAACCGCGTGCAACAGCGCCTCGCGCGGGCCCGCGTAGCGCATGTCCAGCGGGTAGCCCGCCTGCACCACGGTGCCTTCGCGGAAGTATTTCTCGATCAGCACCGAGATCGCGCGCGTGCGCACCTCCGCGGGAATGTCGCCGGGCTTCAGATTGCCGAGCAGCGAATGGATCAGCACACCGTCACAGACCTCGATCGCCACCTTGGCCAGGTATTCGTGCGAGCGGTGCATCGGGTTGCGGGTCTGGAACGCCGCGACACGCGACCAGCCCAGGCGTTCGAACTCGGCACGGGTCTCGGCCGGGGTCATGAACAGCGCCCCGTACTTCGCCTTGAATCCGCCATCTGAAAGCACCTGCACCGGGCCTGCCAGATTGATCCCGGGCTGCTCCATCACCATCTGCACACCGGGATGCTTGGGGTCAACGGTGCGGAACACCGACTCGCATTCGTGTGCCTTGTCGATCGTGTATTTTTCGCTCACCTTCATGATGGCCAGCGGCGCCGAGTCTTCTGGATCGAGCAACGCGATCTCGTCGCCGACCTGAATCGACTCCGCACGCGCAGGGTCGGCCGACAACGTGATCGGAATCGGCCAGAACAACCCAGACGCAGTGCAACAGCGCTCGCACACTCCCTGCCAGTCCGCTTGCGTCATGAATCCTTCAAGCGGCGTGAAGCCGCCGATGCCAAGCATGATCAGGTCGCCTTTTTCTCGCGAGCTGATACTCAGGGCCGGGAGCGTGGCGGCGCGCGCACGCGCTGCGGTGAGGGCATTGCCCTGGAGCATGCGTGGCATCAACGCTTGCGCGCCGTGAGGTTTGACGAGGCTTGACATTGGTAGCGCCTTTTGTGAAGTAGCTGGAACGCAGTTCGCGTTGCCGATAATAATACGCATCACCATGGCAGACCGGAGACTCCAGGTTTTTTTCGCGGTTGCGCGACATCTTTCCTTCACCAAGGCGGCGGAAGCATTGTTCATGACGCAGCCGTCGGTGACGTTTCAGATCCGCCAACTCGAGGAGCACTTCAACGCGCGCCTGTTCGAACGCGGTCACGGGCAGATCTCGCTGACCGACGCCGGGCAGGTCGTGTACGGCTATGCCGAGCGCATCCTCGGCCTTTCGTCGGAACTTGATGTTCGCATGCGCGACATGACCGATCAGATGGTCGGTCCGCTGCTGATCGGGGCGAGCATGACGATCGCCGATTACCTGCTACCCCAGGTGCTCGGTGAGTTCAATGCGCTTCATCCCAAGGTGTTGCCGCGCATGCTGGTGTCGAATTCGGAAACCGTACAGAACCAGGTCGCCGAGCACAGCCTTGACCTGGGCTTCATCGAAAGCGACTCGATGCTGCCCGCCCTGATCACCGAGGTAGTCTGCGAGGACGAACTGCTTGTCGTCTGCGCACCTTCGCACCCGCTCGCTCGCATGGCTTCAGTGCCACCGGATCTGCTCTCGCGCCATGTCTATGTCTGCCGCGAACCCGGCTCCGGCACGCGCGAGGTGAGCGACCGCCATCTGCGGGGGCTCGGCGTCGCGACCGGCAACCTGCAGCCCGTGATGGAGCTTGGCAGCCCGGAAGCACTCAAAGGCGTCGTCGCCACGGGCCGGGGCTTCGCCATCATGTCGCGCGCCTCTGTGCTCAAGGAGACCCGGCTCGGCCTGCTCTGCGGCGTGCCGCTCGCTCCGCGCCTGATCCGGAATCTCTCTCTGGTCTATTGCAAGCAGAAATTCTCTTCAAAGCTCGTCAGCAAGTTCATCGCCTTCGCCAAGGAGCGTCTTGACCCTGGCAAATAGCTGGGACTTCGTGCCTGCCGAAAATCCGGGAATCTGCAGTGCAAACTCAAGGCATCGGCGGCCAACTATCTGACCTCGACAAACTCGATGTGCAAGACGCTGGACATCAAGCTCACACCGATTCCCGACTGGAATTGCTGCGGCGCCTGCTGGCTGAACGCGCGCGAGTCAAAGGAAAAACTCGACGGCGCCAGCCGTGTCAAGTCCGACGCCAACGAGGCACTGGGGGCAGCCGGCCGTTCGGCAATGCCGGCGAGTCGTTCGAGAACCCTCAGTAGCTCGACAAACTGGTCGAGACGGTGGGCGGCGCGGAGCTCACCAAGGTGGTTGCCATGCACCAGATGCAGCGGCAAACCCAACGCGAGCAAGAGGCGCAGTGTCGTGGCAGCGATCAGGTCACCGCAGTGCAGCACCGCCGGCACGCCGTGCCGCGGCAACGGCCGCGGCGCTCATGGTCAGCCTGAGACTGCAACGGCATCAAACCACGGCGGCGCAAGTCGTCGAAGCGCTCGATGCTGCAACCGAAATGCTGGCGGTCATCGTAGAAGAACTCGCCCCGAAAGGATTCAGGCGCAAGCCTGTTGACGACGAAATGGGCACCGCGTTCGTGCCAATACAGGATCGGGCAGGAGGTCAGCGTGCTCGATTCCGGATCGAGCCTGAGCTCAGCGTCGGCGTCCTGCAGGTAGACTGGGAACATCCGGATTCTTTGATGACCTGGTGCTGATCGCGGTCGCCGGCCCGCTGCTTGCATTGCCGGGCGAGACCGAGCACCGACACAGCGACGATCCGGCCGTGACTATCGTGATCGACCGAGAACTGTCCATCCCCGTTGCATATTCCTGAAGGTCAGCCCAATAATGCGCACGACCGTTCACCTGAAAGTCCATGGTGGCCAAAAAATTCCCGATACATCCCAAGCATCCCGAGCGCATCTGCTGGGCTTGTGACAAATACTGCCGCGCGGACGCGCTGATGTGCGGCAACGGCAGCTTAGCCACCCCTCATCCGTCCGAGCTCTTCGGCGACGACTGGATGGAGTGGGGCCTGGACGCCCGTGCGCCTGATCCACCAGACACGCCAGAGACAAGGGAGCAACCCGAGGATCCGCAATAGCCGCGCCGGTCCGTTTTGGTCCCGCGCATGCAACTGAGCACGGGTGTGTGTGGCTGGCGGTGGCCATGCGCCTTATTACCCATATGGGCTAGAACACATCATCCTTCGCGGTGATAGACGATAGGGCTGCGCCGCCAAAGAATGACAATAGTTGGCCGCGATTCGCGCCCTCAGCATTTTTTGGAGACACCACATGGAATTCAGCAAAGAGTTTGACGCGTCAGGCCTGTCCTGCCCACTGCCCATCGTCAAGACCAAGAAGGCATTAGCCGACATGGCCTCGGGCCAGGTGTTGCGCGTGATCGCCACCGACCCGGGCTCGGTCTGCGACATGGCCGCTTTTGCCGAACAGACCGGTAACGATCTGCTCGAGCAATCGAACGAAGACGCCAAATACGTGTTCTACCTCAAGAAGGCTTGAATCCGCCCATCAACCTTAGCCGGAGCACAGCATGGCAAGCAAGAAAATGGCGTTGATCGCCACCAAGGGTACGCTCGACATGGCCTACCCGCCTTTCATTCTGGCGTCGACGGCCGCGGCACTTGGCTGGGAGGTGCAGATCTTTTTCACCTTCTACGGCCTGTCGCTGCTGCGCCACGACCTGGGCGATGTCAAGATCAGCCCGCTGGCCAACCCGGCCATGCCGATGCCGGTGCCGATGCCGGTCTTCGTGCAGATGCTGCCCGGCATGGAGTCGATGGCCTCCATGATGATGAAAAACAAGATGAAATCCAAGGGCGTGGCCTCGCTGCAGGAACTGCGCGACATCTGCGTGGAGTCGGAGGTCAAATTCATTGCCTGCCAGATGACCGTGGATCTTTTCGATTACAAGAACAGCGACTTCATCAAGGGCATCGAGTTCGGTGGTGCAGCCACCTTCATGAAGTTCGCCGGCGAGTCCGACGTCAGCCTGTTCATCTGATCGCGGCGCGCCGGCATCTCGCCGCAAATCTGGGTTCAGCCTGACGGTGTCAGGCTGGTGCAGCCAGCTTGCTTCAGATGTAGCGTTTGGACGCGCGCCGCCGTCCCGGCAGCGCCTTCTGGATGATGACGCCGCGCACCGCCGACAGGTCGGCAAGTGCCTGGTCCGCGAACGCGGGATTCAAGGCGTGCAGCCGCCATTGCCCGGGCTCACCCAGCAACTGGCGGAAAGTCCATTCGTCCTCGTGGTGCGCCAGTACGAAGGAGCCGTCGCGTGCCAGACCTTCGGGCTCGATGATGATGATCTCACCCTCGTTGAACTCGGGTGCCATGCTGTAACCCATCACCATCAATGCGAACGACTCGCCGCCGGCGCAGTTGGCCACTTCTGCATCGTCGATCGCGACCTGCACGGCAGCCATCACAACACCTCGCTGGCGATCTGGCCAGGCGCCACTCCGGCGTCGCGCAGCTTGCCCGCCAGGGTTGCGACAAACTCCTGCGGGCCGGCCAGGTAGAAATGGCAGTCGATGTCGAACAGGTCGACCCGCATCGCCTGGGCGATCCGGCGCGCACCCTCGGCCGGGTCGGGGTCCGTCACCAGTTCGTATTCGAACGGGTCAAGCGCCGCCGACCAGGCACGGCACTGGTTTTCCAGAAAATGACCATCACCGCGTGTGGCCAGCCAGAACAGTGACAGCGACGGCGCGTCATCGAGCGCCAGCGCCTGCTCGATCAGGCTCTTGATCGGCGCAAAGCCGGTGTCGCAAGCCGCGAACACGAGTGGCCGTTCACTGTCGGTCAGCACGAATTCGCCCATCGGGCCCCGTACCGTGACCACCGCGCCGGAGCCGATATCGCCGCCAAACAAGCGCAGCGCGAACGCGTCGCCATCGTCGCGGGCAATGAAAAACTGCAGGTTGCGGTCGTCGCACGGACAACTGGCCACCGGAAAAACCTGGTGTATGTCGTCTGTGCCGCCCGGCAGAGACCAGCTCAGTTCAACCGACTGGCCGGCCAGGAAGCGCAGCCGGTGCGTGCGTGGCGTCTGCAAATGCAGCAACCGGGTATCAGCGGCCAACGGCGTCACCGCGCGCACCTTGGCCACGATTTCCTGCGGGGCGATGTCCTGCGGGCCGCTGGCCTCGAGCATCTCCAGTGTCACTTCACTGCTGGCCGCCGTGTGGCAGCACATCAAGGTGTAACCGAGCGCCTTCTCGGCCTCCGACAACGGATAGTCGAACGGCGCGGTCTTGTGTACCTCGCCGGAAATCACCCGCACCTTGCACATGCCGCAACTGCCGTTGCCGCAACCGTAATTGAGCTTGAGCCCGGCCTGCAAACCGGCCTGCAGCAGATCGGCATGACCGTGTACGGCGAACTGGTGTCCGCTGGGTCTGAGCGTGACTTGCGCCATCATGACTTTAAGCATGTCGTCCAGCACCTCCAGCATGTCGACCGATTCCGTTGCCAGCACACGCGCCAGCCCCTGCGTGATTTCGTGTTCCAGGTCCTGCCAGGCGTCGTCGCTGCCCGCTTGTCCGGCTGTTTGGCGGACGCGTTGCTGCAGGTCGACCACCAGCGCGTGGTAGCGCTGCAGGTGGCGCCTGACGTCGGCCAGTTCCTGGCTCTGCGCAAACACGCGCTGCGCCAGCACCTCCTGGCTCGGCAACATGCGTTCACGCACGCGTTTGCCGAACGCCTCGACGCGAATCTGCGCGACGCGCTCGAGCAGACCGGACTCCTCTAGTCTGACGTCCGGATAAAGCCGCAACAGCACATCGGTCGAAACCATGCCGTCGCTGAGTACCAGCGCGCCACTGCGCACCTGCTGTTGCAACACGCCGCGGGCCACGCCCACGAGTTGCGCGGCACGCCAGACTGAAACAAATTGCGCCATGCCGCTAGCCCTCCATCATGTTCGGGACGCCAGGCTCGAGGCCAGCTACCGCTGCAGAGCGACCGATTGCCGTCCCTACGCGATCCAGATAGCGGGCGCGGTACAGCAGACGGGGGTGGCCTGGCTCATCGACGAAAGCGCTGCGCTCGTGCAGCACGTTGTTGCACACCAGCCCCATGCCGGGCTCCAGGCGCAAACGGAACAGGTTGGCGCCATCGGTGCACAGCAATTGGCGCAGCAGGGCCACTGCCGCCCGGGTTGGCGCATCGTCCTTCCACACGATGCTGCGCGTGCGCGCCGTATAGCGCATGTGCAAGGCGCCGTCGCGCGGGTCAACCGAGAACACCGGGCCGGACTGCTCGGCGCGCGCGACCCCGTCGTCGTCCTGCCGCGCGGGAATCGTCATTGCGTCAGGGGCCATCAGCGCACGCACGGTGCCCGGATCGATGTCGCGCATCGCGATGTAGGCCATCTCATGGTCCATCAGCGTGGTTTCACCGCCGCTGGCTGCGCTGCGCACGCAATGCAGCAGCATGGACCGAATCGGGCGCGACAAGGGCTGGTAATAGCCATCGGTATGCCACTGTATCGGACGGTCGGTATACGGAATGAAGGCCTGTCGTTCGCCATTGGTTGCAGCCACTGCAATCGGCGAGATACCGTCGTCATCGGCCAGCCAGTTGCCGTCTTGCCGGGAGAGCCCGAGCTGGCGAGCGATGGCGAGCACGATGCCCTTGTCCGGATCGATCCTGCTGCTTTGGTAGATCGCCATGTTGACGTCGGCGCAACGCTGCAGCAGCGCCTGGCGCTCGGCGTCACTCAGCTGGCAGGGGTCGTTGACCTGCACTACCAGGTCCTGCCAGCGCCGCTTCGCGCAAGCCAGCTTGGTGTAGCGCCAGCGCCGGTAGGCACTCTCCTGCAGCAAGTCGAACGGTGAGCCCTGCATTGTCATCTTCATGCACTCAATCGCCGCCGCTGGTGCCGCGGCTGCGGCGCGGCGCGCGCGGCTCGGTACTCAGGACGTCCTGCATGGAACGCTGCAAAATCTGTAGCGCCTCGGGCACTTCGGCCGCCATGATCTGCTCCACGACCCACAGCCTGTCCTTCTCCGGCATCAGCGCCTCGATCCGGTGGCCCAGATAGCGCACGAAAGCAAAGTCCGGCCCTTGCGGGCCATGACCAAAATCGGCATAGTGATCGGACAGATCGTTGTATTGGTCGATAAAGCGATCGTAATGGCTCGGTTGTCCCGCCGCCGGCACACCCAGCAGGCCATCCTCGTTTTCCTGCAGAATCTGGGCAACCCGCTGCACCAGTGCCGACATGAAGGCGCCACGCTCCGTGGCGACCATACGCTCGGCCGCCATGCGATCGAGCACCTGGATCAGGAACACCAGCACCTCTTGCGTGAACGCGAAATACTGCACCCCGATGTCGATATCGAAGTGGGCAGATCGCATCTGCTTGAGCATGTTCTGCGCCACCCGCCAGGTGATGAACGCCATGGCGCTGGCAGTCTGGGCCGGCGTCCTGCTGGCCCCCTCACGGAACCACTGGCTCTTGATGCGCATCACTGCCATGCGATCAGCCCTGCGCAGGCATCAGTAGCCGCCCTTGCCCAGCGGCTGGGGCAATCCGGCCACCTTGGGGCCCTGCTTGGCCGGTCCGACTGGAAAAAGATCGTACAAGGCCTTGCTGTCGATACCGGGATGGATCTCGGCCAATGCCTTGAGCATGTTGCGGAAATTCGGCGTCTGACCGTGTTCCCGGTACTGATCGCGCAGGAAGTTGACGACTTCCCAGTGCGACTCGGTCAGCACGATGTCCTCGGCCTGCGCGATCACACGCACAGCCTCGTCATCGAGCACCGGCTCGAGCAGGTAACCCTGCTCGTCGACCGCATGATCCACGCCCCCGATGATGTATCCCATACGTTTTGTCTCCTGCTCCGTTGATATGGATTCTGCTGCCTGTCACACTGCAGCCGCGGACTTGTGCGGCACAAACACGCCACAACCCAGCAGCCGATGCTCGCCCAGTCCGACTTGCTGCAAGCGCAAAGCGTCCCGCGGCGTCATCTCATGGAGCAGCAAACTGAAGGCGTCCAGGCGCCGACCCTGCAGGTTCAGCAACTGGTGCTTGCCGCATACGCGCGCCGCACTGATGCCCAGATCCGTCATTTCGCGGCCGACCTGGTCCATGAACTCGACTTCGTCCGGACCCGGCGCCGCCACCCGGTATGCATACATGGCGCTGTGCGGGCGCAACGCACGCGGCTGAGCCGGCCCCAGGCGAAGGGATTCACCGAGCAGGTCGATTTGCACCTCGCCCGCGCCGGCCAAAGTGTCGACGCGATCAGCATGCACCCGCAGCAGCAATCGGGCACGGCCAGACAGCAGACCCAGCGCCTCGTTGCCAGGCACCAGCCTGAGCGGGTGGATGGCCGCGGCCGGATCATGCTCCAACCATGGCCACAGCGCCACCAGGGCTTCGCGCAATGCCTGGGCGTGGTCGCGCGCAACGGCCCGGCCAAGCAGCGGGAACACCACGTCGACCACCTGCGCGACGGTGTTCGTGTCCGGCTTCATGGCGTATCCGGCGGACCGGGGTCATCCGCAGCCCGGGCTTGGGGGTTGCCGGCGTCGACCTCCGCTTGCGTGCGCGCCCATTGCAGCAGAACCTCGCCCCACTGGCGCGCGGTCTGTGCATCGATTTCGAACACGGTGAATCGGCTCTTTTCGCGAATCCGGGTGCGTAGCAGGCTCATGCCGCCGGAGGCGTAGTCCAGCTGCTGAAGTTCGATCTGCTGACCGCCCAGCGGATTGATCAGCTTTGCAAGCGGTGTGATTGTGCTCATGGTGTTTATCGTATTGGGCGCAATCCGGCGCCAGGCTGTCTATTACCGGGACGGGTGGCGCTGCATCACCCGAACGGGTAGTAGGATCTACTCAACGCGGGTGATAGCGCAGTGCCGGCCCGGTTCGTAGTATCGGTTCCCAAGGGTTCGACTGTCCTTTGCGACGGGAGAATCGAAAGTTGAACAGTGCGTTAGGCAAACCGGACCTGCGTACCATCCGACAGGAGATAGGCGATGAGCAAGAAGCAACACGAAACCCCGATGCTGGACCAGCTCGAGGCCGGTCCCTGGCCGAGCTTCGTCACCGGCCTCAAGCGCCTGGCCAACGACAGCGAATACATGACCGACCTGCTCGGCCAGCTCGAGCATTCCTACCAGACCCGCAAGGGCTACTGGAAGGGCGGCACGGTGGGTGTGTATGGTTATGGTGGCGGCGTCATCCCGCGCTTTTCCGAGGTGGCCGACAAATTCCCGGCCTCCAAGGAATTCCACACCCTGCGCGTCATGCCGCCGGCCGGCATGCACTACAACACCGATGTGTTGCGCAAGATGTGCGACATCTGGGAGCGCCACGGCTCCGGCCTGATCGCCTTTCACGGCCAGTCGGGCGACATCATGTTCCAGGGCGCCAGCACCGCCAATGTGCAGGGGGCATTCGACGAACTCAATGAGCTGGGATTCGATCTCGGCGGCGCCGGTCCGGCGGTGCGCACCTCGATGTCCTGCGTCGGCGCGGCGCGCTGCGAGCAATCCTGCTTTGACGAGGCTCGCGCGCATCGCCAGGTCGTCAACTCCTTCCTGGACGACATGCACCGTCCGGCTCTGCCTTACAAGTTCAAATTCAAGTTCTCCGGCTGCCCGAACGACTGCATGAACTCGATCCAGCGCGCCGACATGGCCGTCATCGGCACCTGGCGCGACAACATCCGCACCGACGAGACAATGGCGCGCAAGTGGTTCGACAAGCACGGCATGACCGAGTTGGTCAACGACGTCGTCACCCGCTGCCCGACCAAGACCATCATGCTCAAGGAGACGAAGGACGTCAAAGCCGGGCCCAAGATCTCCTGCGTCGCGGTCAACGACACGCACTCACTGGAAATCGACAACGGCAACTGCGTGCGCTGCATGCACTGCATCAATGTCATGACCGGCGCGCTGGCCTCCGGCACAGACAAGGGCGTGACGGTGCTGATGGGCGGCAAACGCACGCTCAAGATCGGCGACCTGATGGGCACCGTGGTCGTACCCTTCATGCCGATGAAGACCGACGAGGACTACCAGGCATTGGTCGATCTGGGGCAGAAAACCATCGACTTCTTCGCCGAGAATGCGCTGGAACACGAACGCACCGGCGAGATGATCGAGCGCATCGGTCTGGTCAACTTCCTCGAGGGCATCGACCTGGAGATCGATGCCAACATGGTGGCCGCGCCGCGCACCAACCCCTATGTGCGCACCGATGGCTGGGACGACGAAGTCGCCAAGATCAACGCCCGCAAGGCGTCGGCGGACTGAACTCCAGCACGACCGGCACCGCAGCCACAACGAAACACAGGAACAGCACCATGGCCACCATGCGCACCCCGATCGAGAGCGGCGTACCCGATAACAAGCAGTACATGCATCCGCTGATGCTGCGCAACTACGGCAACTGGAAATACCACGACCGGCCACGGCCCGGCGTGTTGCACCATGTGTCACACAGCGGCGACGAGATCTGGACCGTGCGCGCCGGCACGCAGCGCCAGCTCGACCTGTACACGGTGCGCAAGCTGTGCGACATCGCCGACCAGTACGCCGACGGCCATGTGCGTTTCACGATCCGCAGCAACATCGAATACATGGTGACCGATCCGGCACGGGTCGAGCCGCTGGTCGATGCCTTGACCAGCGCCGGCTTTCCGGTTGGCGGCACCGGCAACTCGGTGTCGTCGATCGCGCATACCCAGGGTTGGCTGCATTGCGACATCCCGGCCACCGACGCCTCGGGAGCCGTGAAGGCACTGATGGACGACCTGCACGCCGAATTCATCAAGGAGGAGATGCCTAACCGCGTGCGCTTGTCCACCTCCTGCTGCGAGATCAACTGCGGCGGCCAGGCCGACATCGCCATCGTCATCCAGCACACCAAGCCGCCCAAGATCAACCACGACATGGTGGCCAATGTCTGCGAGCGCCCGAGCGTGGTAGCCCGTTGCCCGGTGGCTGCGATCCGCCCCGCCATGGTCAACGGCAAGCCCTCGCTGGAGATCGACGAATCCAAGTGCATGTGCTGCGGCGCCTGCTACCCGCCCTGCCCGCCAATGCAGATCAACGATCCGGAAAACAGCAAGCTGGCGATCTGGGTCGGGGGCAAGAACTCCAACGCGCGCAGCAAGCCGACCTTCATGAAGATGGTGGCATCCGGGCTGCCGAACAACCCGCCACGCTGGCCCGAAGTGTCGGCGATGGTGAAAAAGATCCTTTACACCTACAAGGAAGACGCCCGCTCCTGGGAACGCATGTCGGAGTGGATCGAGCGCATTGGCTGGCCGCAGTTCTTTGAAAAATGCGACCTGCCCTTCACCAAGTACCTGATCGACGACTGGCGCGGTTCGCGCACCAGCCTGAACGCATCGACGCACATCCGTTTCTGATCCCACCACGCCATGAAGTTCGGTCTACTTGTCAGCGAAGGTCCCTATACCCACCAGGCCAGCGACAGCGCCTACCAGTTCGCGATCGCTGCGCTGGCCAAGGGTCATGAGATTCAACGCATCTTTTTCTACCACGACGGCGTGAACAACGCGACCCGGCACACCGAGCCGCCGCGCGACGACCGCCACATCGTGAACCGATGGACCGCGCTGGCGCAGGAGCACAAGGTCGACCTGGTGGTATGTGTCGCCGCGGCCCTGCGCCGGGGCATCAACGACGCGGTTCTGGCACCGGGATTCCGTATCTCGGGCCTGGGGCAGTTGGCGGACAGCGGCATCAAGGCCGACCGCCTGCTGGTGTTCGGCGACTGATCGATGAATCACGGAAAGAAGCAGCATGGCTGAACAGCAGGCAACACCGGGTGGTGCAGCGAAAGTGAAGAAATTCATGTTCGTCAACCGCAAAGCCCCCTACGGAACCATCTACGCGCTCGAGAGCCTGGAGGTGGTGCTGATCACCGCCACCTTCGATCAGGATGTGAGCCTGGTCTTCATCGACGATGGCATCTACCAACTGGTCAAGGGCCAGCAGACCAAGGACATCGGCATCAAGAACTTCTCGCCCAGCTACCGGGCGCTGGAAGGCTATGACGTCGAGAAACTGTACGTCGACCGCGACTCGCTGGAGCTGCGCGGTTTGAGCGAGAAAGACCTGCTGGTCCCGGTCGAGGTGCTGGACACCGACGCCATGGCCGACCTGATGGAGCAGCAGGACGTGATCCTGAGCTTCTAGAACACAAGAACCGCCCCATGCTGCACATCGTCAATAAATCGCCTTTTCACAGCAGTGCCCTGGACAGTTGCCTGCGTCTGGCCAAGCCCGGCAGCGCCTTGCTGCTGATCGAGGACGGCGTCTATGCCGCCAGCGCAGGCAGCGCTGCCGAGCAGCGCATCCGCGAGGCCACCGGCCGGCTCAAGGTCTACGCCCTGCGCCCCGACATGGACGCGCGCGGCGTCGCAACCCGGGTGGTCGAAGGCGTCGAACTGGTCGATTACGCCGGCTTTGTCGATCTGGCGGTGCAACACAGCACATCACAATCCTGGCTGTGACGCCAGTCCGGTCGCCACAACCCCTTTTTACCTGGAGAAAAACATGAGCATGGAAATCAACGGCGCCACGATCGAGACCGACGAAGAAGGTTACCTGGTGGACCTCTCCGACTGGACACCAGAGATCGCGCAGCAACTGGCCGAGGAAGAAAAGATCGCGCTGACCGACAACCACTGGGAGGTCGTCAACTTCCTGCGCGAGTACTACAACGAATACCAGATCGCGCCAGCGGTGCGGGTGTTGACCAAGGCCATCGGCAAACAGTTTGGCGAAGAAAAAGGCAACAGCAAGTACCTGTACGAGTTGTTCCCCTACGGCCCGGCCAAGCAGGCCTGCAAGATCGCCGGCTTGCCAAAGCCCACAGGTTGCATCTGAGCCCCGGCATCGACCTGACCAGCCGATGACCCGCAGCCGCAGCTGACTTGCCGAACCCGACCATGTCGCTGCTGACTATCCTTTTCGCACTGCTTTTCTACATTGCGACCCTGGTCATGGTGGTCGGTCTGGCACGCAAGATCCGTAGCTACGCGCGCACCCCCGCGCCACTGAAGATACCCACCACGCCGGCGCCGGTCACGGCCAGCGGCGTGGGTTGGCGCATGGCGCGCGAGGTGGTGCTTTTCGAAAGCCTGTTCAAGTCCAGCAAATGGACCTGGATCTTCGGCTGGAGCTTTCATTTCGGTCTGCTGCTGGTATTGCTGCGCCACCTGCGCTATTTCCAGGAACCCGTCTGGTCGGCGGTGGCGTGGATACAGCCGATCGGCACCTATGCTGGCTTCCTGATGGTCTTCGGTCTGGCCGGCCTTTGGGCGCGACGCTTCCTGGTGGACCGGGTACGCTACATCTCGACCCCGTCCGACCACCTGATGCTGGCCCTGCTGCTGGTAATCGGTGGCAGCGGCTTGCTGATGCGTTTCGTCGCCCATCCCGACATCGTCGCGGTCAAGCAGTTCACCCTCGGTCTGCTACAACTCGATTGGCAGGCACTGCCGGCCTTGCCGGTGCTGCTGCTGCACCTGGCCCTGGTCGCGCTGCTGATGCTGATCTTCCCGATCAGCAAACTATTGCACGCGCCGGGTCTGTTCTTCAGCCCGACCCGCAACCAGGTCGATAACGCCCGCGAAACCCGCCACATCGCGGCCTGGGCCGCGGCGCTGGACAAGAAGCCCTGACATGGCCACCGCTGCGTTCGAAACCCCCAAGATCAAGCCTTATCCGGTGATTCCGCTGGTGCAGGTGGGCGCCACCTCACACCTCAAGCCGTTTGTCGCCAGCGGCGCGATCCAGAAGGCGGTCGGCTTCCCCGAGGAACTGGCCCCCGACTGGCAGGCCAAGGCAATTGCCAAGATGGGCGAGTTGCTGGGCAAGTACCGCTCATTGCAGGTCTACATGGACAGCTGCGTGCATTGCGGCGCCTGTTCCGACAAATGCCATTATTTCCTGGGCACCGGCGACGCCAAGAACATGCCGGTCGCGCGCCAGGACCTGATGCGCAAGATCTACCGGCGCTATTTCACCTGGGCCGGCAAGCATTTCCCGAAGCTGGTGGGCGCCGTCGATCTGACGCCCGAGGTGCTGGACGACTGGTACAGCTATTACCACCAGTGCTCCGAATGCCGGCGCTGCTCGGTGTTCTGTCCCTATGGCATCGACACTGCCGAGGTCACGATGGCGGCGCGCGAAATCATGGCCGCGGTCGGCAAGGGCCAGAAATACGCCAACGAGATCATCGGCAAGGTGCACCGCATCGGCAACAACCTGGGCATTCCCGGGCCGGCACTGGAGAACACGCTGGAAGGGCTGGAAGAAGACGTCAAGGATGACACCGGGCTGGACATCAAGTTCCCGCTCGACGTCAAGGGCGCCGACGTGCTGCTGATCACGCCGTCGGCCGACTTCTTCTCCGAACCCCATGTCGAGAGCCTGATCGGCTACGCCAAGGTCTTCCATGCCGCCGGCATCAGCTGGACGCTCAGCTCGCACGCCTCCGAGGCCGGCAACTTCGGCCTTTTCATCGGCAACTACGAGCAGATGCGCACGATCTCGCTGCGGGTCAAGGAAGCCGCACTGGAACTGGGCGTGAAACGCATCGTGGTCGGCGAATGCGGCCACGCCTGGCGCGTCGCCTACAGCTTCTGGAACACCTTGATCGGACCCTTCGACTATCTGGATCCGCGCTACCCGGTGCCGCAGCATATCTGCGAGCTGACCGACGACCTGATACAGCGCGGCGCGCTGCGCTTCGACAAGGAAAAGAACGACGACCGCATCATCACCTTCCACGACTCGTGCAACGTGGCCCGTGCCTCGCGCATGGGCAACATGCCGGGTGGGCAGTTCGTGATCCCGCGGCGCATCATCACCGCAGTGGCCAACCATTTCCATGACATGGCGCCCGAGACCATCGGCGAGAGCACCTTCTGCTGCGGCGGTGGCGGTGGTCTGCTGACCGACGACCTGATGGAAATCCGGGTCAAGGGCGCACTGCCACGCATGGAAGCGCTCAAGCACGTCGTGGACGACCACGGCGTCAATTTCATGGCCACCATTTGCGCCATCTGCAAGGCCCAGTTCACCAAGGTCATGCCGAAGTACGGCTTCGACATGGACATGGTGGGCGGCGTGCACCAGCTCGTCAGCAAGTCGATCCGGCTCGGCGAACACCGTTAGGAAAACCCGATATGAGCACCCTCCCCGCAACCACCGAGGTCAAGCCCCTGAACTTTCGCCGCTACAAGGATGGCGACACGAAGGTGAAGTCCTGGCAAAAAGCGATATTCGACGCCGATCATTCGCACAAGTGCCCGACCTACATCCAGAGCACACCGCCCTGCCAGGGCAGTTGCCCGTCGGGCGAGGACATCCGCAGCTACCTCAACATCGTGCGCGGCATCGAGAAGCCGCCGGCCGGCGTGAAGTGGCAGGAATACGCCTTCGCCCGTCTCACCGAAGCCAACCCCTTCCCGTCCGTGATGGGCCGGGTCTGCCCGGCGCCGTGTGAATCGGGCTGCAACCGCAACCAGGTCGAGGATTTCGTTGGCATCAACAGCGTCGAACACTTCCTGGGCGACTACGCAATCCAGAACAATCTGACATTCACCAAGCCGGAGCATCAGAGCGGCAGATCGGTGGCCGTCATCGGCGGCGGTCCGGCCGGCCTGTCGGCGGCCTACCAGCTGGCGCTCAGGGGCCATGCGGTCACGGTGTTCGACGAACGGGCCGAACTCGGCGGCATGATGCGCTACGGCATCCCGGGTTTCCGCACACCACGCGACGTGCTCGACGCCGAGATCGGTCGCATTCTCGACCTGGGCGTCACGACGCGGATGAACTGCCGCATCGGCACCGACATCAGCATGGCGCAGATCCGCGACGAATTCGACGCCGTCTTCATGGGCCTGGGCGCGCAAGCCGGCCGCGCACTGCCGGTCGAAGGCGCGGACGCACCGAACTGCGTCACTGCAACCGCCTTTCTCAAGGCCTACAACGACGGACGCTTGCGCCATGTGGGCCAGCGCGTGGTCGTGGTCGGTGGCGGCGACACCTCGATCGACGTGGCCACGGTGGCACGGCGGCTCGGCCACATCGACAAGGTCCATGAGTCCGACCGACCAGAGCAGATCATTGCCGGCCAACTCGCGCACGACGTCGCCGAGGCATCGGTGCGCCAGGGTGCCGAAGTCACGCTGACCTCGATCTTTGCAGTTGACAAGATGCAGGCCAGCCGGCACGAAGTCGAACACGCCCAGGGCGAAGGCATCACCATTCGCGGTGGCATGGCGCCGGTGGCGGTGGTGCGCGACGCCAGCGGACGTGCGACCGCGCTGCGCGTCGTGCGTTGCGAAGCCAAGATGGTCGGTGGCCGCCTGGAGATCAAGAACATCGAAGGCAGCGAGGAAGACATCGAGGCCGATCTGATCGTGTCTGCGATCGGACAGGCGGTCGACTTCACCGGGCTGGAAGAGTTCAACAACGGCAAGGGCGCGATCAACAGCGACAAGAACTACCAGGTCCAGGGGCAGGAAGGCATCTTCGTCGGCGGCGACGTGGTGCGCCCGCACCTGCTGACCACGGCCATCGGGCACGGCGCAATCGCGGCCGACGGTATCGACCGTTTTCTGAACAGCGAGGAGTTGGAAAAGCGGCCCAAGATCGACGTACATGCCTTCGATCTCAAGCGCAAGATGCTGGAAAAGGGCTATACCTTCTCCGAGGTGCATGAGCCGATCCATGGCACCGACAAGAGCACCGCAGCGATCCACAACTACGACGACCGTTCCGATCGTTATGTCATTTCGCACAAGGAGTTGTTCCTCGGGCACTTTCCCTACACCGCGCGCAACCGGCGCAACATGGTGTCCTTGACCGCGGCCGAAGCGCTGAACAACTTCCAGGAACGCCTGCAACCGCTGCTCGAGGCGCAGGCCGTAGCCGAGGCCAAACGCTGCATGAGCTGCGGTCAGTGCTTCGAGTGCGATAACTGCGTCGTGTACTGCCCGCAGATCGCCGTGTTCAAGGTACCCAAGTCCAAGTCCACCACCGGACGCTACGTGGACACCAACTACGACCGCTGTGTCGGCTGCCATATCTGCGCCGACGTGTGCCCGACCGGCTATATCAAGATGGGACTGGGGGACTGATTCCATGGTGCGGCCAACGATCGCGCTGATGGGCATCGCCGCACTGCTGCTGGGCGCTGCCATGGCGCTGACTGGCGCCCAGGTCGCGGCGCAGAGCGTACAGCCGGCGCCGGCGCGGGCGCCGCAGCCGGTGATCGAAAAAGCGCGTGGCGGCCAGTGTGTCGAAGACCCGGCCGTGATGCGGCGCACCCACATGGAACTGCTCAAGCACCAGCGCGACGAAACCGTGCGCGGCGGCATCCGCGGCGCACGCCACAGCCTCAAGGAATGCGTCGCCTGCCATGCCAGCGCGACCACCGGCAGCGTGGCCGCGGCGCCGACCAATTTCTGCGTGAGTTGCCACAGCTATGCCGCGGTCAAGATCGACTGCTTCGAATGCCACGCGTCCAAGCCATGAAACCCGAACCCAGCACCAGCGCCAAGACGGCACCCGGTTCCGCGGCGTCGCGGCGCGGTTTTCTGGGCGTGGCGGCTGCCGGCCTGGCCGGCGTCATGCTCGCGCCCGGCGTGCGGCTGATCGAGATTGCACAGGCTGCTACACCGATCGCATCGGGTGCGGGCGCAAGCGCAGGCGCCAGCGCGGCGGTGCGCTGGGGCATGCTCATCGACAGCACGAAATGCACCACCGGTTGTACCGACTGCGTCCAAGCCTGCAACACCGAGAACGGACTGTCCGGCAAGAGCGGACCGACCGACCCGCAGTGGATCCGCAAAATCGAGATCAAGGAAGTCAAAACCGGCAAGACGCAATCGTTGCCGATGATGTGCCAGCACTGTGCCGAGCCACCTTGCGTCGATGTCTGCCCCACCGGCGCATCATTCAAGCGCGCCGACGGCATCGTGCTGGTGGACCGGCACAGTTGCATCGGCTGCCGCTATTGCGTCATGGCCTGCCCTTACAAGGCGCGCTCCTTCGTGCATGAGCCGCTGCACCAGCAAAAGCCGGATGTGCCGCGTGGCAAGGGTACGGTCGAAGGCTGCACCCTGTGCGTGCACAAAGTCGACCGGGGCGAGTCACCAGCCTGCGTCAGCGCCTGCGCCAGCGCCGGCCATCACGCCATGCTGTTCGGCAACCTGAACGACCCGGACAGCGAGATCGCCCGGCGCGTTGCCAGCTACGCCTCGCGCCAGGTGCGCGAGGACCTGAATCTGAACACCGGTGTGCGTTACACCGGAATCTGAACCCAGCGTCAAAGCTCAATGAGGCCATGAAAACCAGCCTGCGCGAACTACCTGCAAACCGCGGCTTCTTCACGCTGTTCGGCGCCCTGTTGCTGGTGCTGGCTGGCGCGGCGGGTGCTTTCTGGTTCATGGAGCACCATGGCCACATCGTCACCGGCATGGACAACCAGATCGTCTGGGGCTTGCCCCATGTGTTCGCGGTGTTTCTCATAGTGGCGGCCTCGGGCGCGCTCAACGTCGCTTCAATGGCCTCGGTCTTCGGAAAGACCGAGTTCAAGCCGTTGGCGCCGCTGTCCGGCCTGCTGGCGATCGCGCTGCTGGTCGGTGGCCTGGCGGTGTTGTTGCTGGACCTGGGGCGCCCGGACCGGTTGATCGTGGCCATGACCCATTTCAACTTCAAATCCATCTTCGCCTGGAACATCTTCCTGTACACCGGATTCATGGCCATCGTCATCGCCTACATGTGGACCATGATGGAAAACGGCATGGGCCGCTTCACACCGGCCGCCGGCCTGGGTGCCTTCATCTGGCGCATGCTGCTCACCACCGGCACCGGCTCGATCTTCGGTTTTCTGGTGGCGCGCCAGGCCTACGACTCGGCCCTGCTGGCGCCGTTGTTCATCGCCTTGTCGCTCAGCTACGGACTGGCCGTGTTCGTGCTGGTGCTGCTGGCAGCTTGCGCCGGCGGAGCCAGGCCCTTGGGCGACGCGCTGATGGCCCGGCTGGCGCGGCTGCAGATCATCTTCATTTCGGCGGGCCTGTATTTCGTGCTGGTCTATCACCTTACCAACCTGTACTTCACCAAGCACCACGGCTTCGAACGCTTCCTGTTGCTCGAAGGCGGCATTTACACCGCCCTGTTCTGGATCGGCCAGGTCGCGCTTGGCGGTCTGCTGCCGCTGGTGCTGCTGCGCCACGCCGCGATCGGACAGTTGCGCCGGCGCATCGCCGCGTCGGCCGCGCTGGTGATCGGCGGCGGGTTCGCACAGATGTACGTGACCATCGTCGGCGGCCAGGCCTTCCCTCTGGTGCTGTTTCCCGGACGCCAGGTCAGCAGCAGTTTCCGCGACGGCGTGGTCAACGCCTATCAAGCCAGCCTGCCCGAATGGCTGCTCGGTTTCGGCGGGCTGGCCCTGGCGGCGCTGATCACTCTGCTCGCGCTGCGCCTGTTGCCGCTGTTGCCGCAACGGCTCGATGATGCCGTGATGCAACCCGCGTCATCCGAACCGGTGGGAGTGAAGGCATGAGACCGCCGGGCCGCCCCAAGGCGAATAGCCACGCAGTGCGCAGCACGGAGGGAAATCCGATGAGCCGCCGGGCCGCCCCAAGGCGAATAGCCCCGCAGTGCGCAGCACGGAGGTTCGACTATTGAACGCAACACCTCCCCGTCCCGAGGATAGCGCGCTGCCTAAGCCGCTGGTTACAGGGAATTCGGCGCCCGTTGGGCGCTTCCTGGTCTCGGCTGCGCACAAGTCCTCCGGCAAGACCACGATCACGCTGGGCCTGTGCGCAGCACTGCGTGCACAGGGCCTGGTGGTGCAGCCGTTCAAGAAGGGGCCGGACTACATCGACCCGATGTGGCTGGCCCGGGCCAGTGCACGTGCCTGCTACAACCTCGACCCGTTCCTGATGACGGAGCCGCAGATCCGCGCCTGTTTCGAACTGCACACGGCTGGCGCCGACGTCGCCATCGTCGAAGGCAACAAGGGCCTGTACGACGGACTGGCGCTGGATGGCAGCAACAGCAATGCGGCACTGGCGCAACTGCTCGAACTTCCAGTGGTGCTGGTGCTCGACGCGCGCGGCATGACGCGCGGCATCGCCCCGCTGATCCTGGGTTACCAGGCATTCGATCCACGCATCCGCATCGCGGGCGTGATCCTGAATCAGCTCGGCGGTGCGCGCCACGAGTCCAAGCTGCGCGCCGTGATCGAGCACTACACCGATGTGACGGTACTGGGTGCTGTCGCCCACGATCCGATGCTGGCGCTGGTGGAGCGCCACCTGGGGCTGATGCCGGATCAGGAAATGGACGACGCCGCGCAGCGGGTGCGGATGATTGGCGAGCGCATCGCCGCGCAGGTGGACGTGGCAGCCGTGCTGCGCGTGGCGCAAGACGCGTCGCCGCTTGCAGCGGTTGATTCAGCACCGGCGCTGCACGACGCGACCATGTATGCAGACCAGCGCGCAAGCGCGACGAAACCGGCCGCCCGGTTACGCATCGGTCTGGCGCGCGACAAGGCATTCGGCTTTCACTACCCCGACGACCTGCAGGCGCTGGAACAGGCAGGTGCCGATATCGTTCCTTTCGACACCCTGCGCGACCCGGCATTGCCCCAGGTCGACGGCCTGTTCATGGGCGGCGGATTCCCGGAGATGTTCGCTGCCCAGTTGCAGGCCAACACGTCGCTGCGCGCCGACATCCGCCGAGCCATCGACGCCGGCATGCCGGTGTACGCGGAATGCGGTGGCCTGATGTACCTGGCGCGGCGCCTGCGCTGGAAGGCGCAGAGCCACGAGATGGTCGGAGCCCTGCCTGTGGACATCGTCATGCACGAGCGCCCGGTCGGACGCGGCTATGTCGAGCTGGAGCCGACGGCCGCACAGCCCTGGCCCGCGCTTTGCGACCCGTCGGCCACCATCGTGCGCGGACACGAGTTTCACTATTCGAGCCTGGAGAACACCGCGCCCAATCTGCAGTTTGCCTACAAGGTGCTGCGCGGGCACGGCCTCGACGGCGCGCATGACGGCATCGTGCACCGCAATGTACTGGCATGCTATGCGCACCTGCGCAGTGGCGCGGGATCGGATTGGGCGGCAGGCTTTGTTGCCTTCGTGCGTGCCTGCAAGGCAGCCAAGGCGCTGACCACGGGTGCCACGAGACTGGCACAGGTGCTGCTGGTCGAGGGCCAGCCGGTGGCGATCGATACCGAGGGTTACCTGGTCAATCTGGACGACTGGTCAGAGGCATTTGCGCGCAAACGGGCCGAGATGGAGAACCTGCAGTTATCCGAGTTACATTGGCAGGTGATCCATTACCTGCGCAGCTATTTCGACGAACACCGGGTACAGGCTCAGGTGCGGGCGATGATCCGGCATTTCGCCGGGGTCTGGGGGCCGGAACGCGGCAACAACCATTTCCTGCACGAGCTGTTCCCGATTGGCGGGCCACAGAAGCAGGGCAACCGGATCGCCGGCTTGTTGCGTACCAAGGGCGAGCACTGATAATCAGGACCAGGAGGACAGCATGTTTACATTGACCAGCGCCGCCGCACAGCAGATCCACCAGACCACCGAATCGGGTGGCAACGCCGAACTCGCGCTGCGCATCGCGGCCCGCCGCGATGCCGATGGCGAGTTGCACTACGGCATGGGTTTTGACGAAGCGACGGACGAAGACACCCAGCTCGACCTGTATGGCGTGGCCGTGGTGATCGCGCAGGAACACCAGGAACTGCTCAGCGATACCGTGCTCGACTTCGTGGAGTTGCAGCCTGGCCAGTTCAATTTCATCTTCGGCGACGCCCGGCTGCTCGAATCCGATGCCACGCCAGCGCCCGCAACCGGTGGCGGTTGCAGCAGCGGATCCTGCGCCAGCGGTGGCTGTTCCAGCAAGTCGTCCCATTGAACCTGCAAGCCGTTTGTGGGTTGAACGTGCCGCCCGATCCGTCTGCGCCCGGCAAAGGCTGCGTCTACCTGGTGGGCGCCGGTCCCGGCGATGCCGAACTGCTGACATTGCGTGCGGTGCGCTTGCTGCAAGCTGCCGAAGTCGTCGTCTACGACCACCTGGTATCGGCCGCGGTGCTCGATTTCGTGGCGCCCACCGCGCAGCGCATCTATTGCGGCAAGCGGCGCAATGAACACAGCATGCGCCAGGAGCAGATCAACGCGCTGCTGGTTCGCCTGGCGCGCGAAGGCCGGCAGGTGGTGCGACTCAAGGGTGGCGACCCATTCATCTTCGGACGCGGTGGTGAAGAATTGCAGGCGCTGGCGGCCGAGGGCATGGCCTTCGAGGTGGTGCCCGGAGTCACCGCCGCCAGTGGCGTTTCGGCATTTGCCGGCATTCCGCTGACACACCGCGACTTCGCGCAGACCTGCCTGTTCGTGACCGGCCATCTGAAGGACGGCAGCGCCGATCTCGACTGGCCCAGCCTGGTGCGACCGCACCAGACGGTGGTGATCTACATGGGCTTGAACGGACTCCCCGACATCTGTCGCCAGATGGTGAGGCATGGCGCACCGCCGGGGCTCAAAGTCGCGGTGGTACAGGACGGCAGCATCGCGAGCCAGCGAGTAGTCACCGGCACGCTGACCGACATTGCGCAGAAGGTCCTGCAAGCCGACCTGCACTCACCCAGCCTGATCATCGTGGGCGAGGTGGTGTCACTGCACGACACGCTGGCCTGGTTCAAGCCGGCGATAGCAGAAACGGCAGACTGACCAGCGGCCCCTTCAAGCGCGCTTGAGCGGCTTTGAGTCGTCGCCCGGCTTGGCGCCGTCTTGTTCGCTGCGAAACTCGAACGCGAACACCGCAGCCTCGACCCGTGAGCGCAGGTTGAGCTTGTCCATGATGTGTCGCACATGCAACTTGACGGTGTTGTGGCTGATATCCAGCGCCTGGGCGATGACCTTGTTGCTCTGGCCGCGCGCAACATGGTCGAGCACCTGGCGTTCGCGCTCGGTCAGCGAGGCCACCAGTTCGCTCTTGACCGACCCCTTGGGGCCCGATTGCAGCAATTGCGCCAGCTTGAGTGTCATGGCCGATGCGACGACCATCTCGCCCCGTGCGGCTCGCCCTATCGCCGATATCACCTCTTCCGGCTCCATGTCCTTGAGCAGGTAACCACGCACCCCGGCGCGCAGCGCGGCCGACAAATCGTCCTCACTGTCGCTCATGGTCAGAATCACGACCGGTGTTTCACAGCCCTGCGCGCGCAGCTGGCGCAACAGGCTCAGGCCGTCGGTGCTGCCCAGCCGCAGATCCAGCACCAGCAAATCGGGTTGGTGCTCACGCAGCAGCGACAGCACCTGGGTCGGGTCGCCCGTGGCGGCCACGACACCCATGTCTCCCTGGTGCTCCAGCAGTTCGGTCAGACCACTGCGGCACAGGGAGTGGTCGTCGACCAGCATGATGCGGATCTTGGCCGTCATGCCAGGCTCCGGGCTCGGGCGGCTGCCAACGGGATCTCCAGGCGCACGCGGGTACCGCCACTGCCATTGGGGCCGAGCTCGATGCGGCCACCCAGGCGCTGGGCCCGCGCCTGCATGATGCCCAGTCCCAGGTGGCCACCCGGCTGCGCGGTTTCGGCCCCGGTCTGTTGCGCGGACGCCGCAAGGCCCTTGCCGTCGTCCTCGACCAGGAATTCCAGCCCGTCTTGGGTGCGCCGGATGGCGATCAGCGCGCGGCGCGCCATGGCGTGTTTCGCAATGTTCGCCAACGCCTCCTTGATGATGTGGAACACCTGCGCCTCCTGCGCGTCGTCCAGGCCGAGCAAGCCTGCGCTGTTGCGCAGCTCCAGCGCAATACCGGTGCGCTCGGCAAAGCCGTCTGCGATGCCCTGCAAGGCATGCAGCAGGCCCAGCGGATCCATGCGCGTGCGAAAGAAGGTCATCAGCTCGCGCAGATTGTGCTGCGCCTCGCCCATCGCGCGCTTGACATCGTCGAGATAGCGGGCGGACTTCTGCTCGTCGTGCGCCGCCATCGCCTTGTTCAGCAGCGGCAGACGCATCTTGGCGTAGGTCAGGGTCTGGGCGATCGCGTCATGCACCTCGTTGACCATCTCCTGGCGTTCCCTTTGCACGGTCTGGCGCGTGCGCTCGCGCTCGACGCGTGCATTGTGCAACGCCAGCCCTAGCAGTTGGCCGACCAGTCGCAGCATGTTTTCGGTGGCGGGATCGAGCTGCGTGTCGGCGTCGAAGAACAGGTTGTAGATGCCCAGCACCTGGCCGCCGTGCGTCAGTGATATCGCCAGCATGCGCCGGCATTGCTGGCCGAAATAACCATGCTGGCTGTGCCGCGCGCAGGATTCCAGGTCGTTCACCCAGGCCAGGGTGTCGCGCCCCGCGGCAACCCCGCAAACGCCGCAGTCGTGGGCCACCGACCGTTCGGTAGCCAACACCTGCTCCGGCAAACCGATCTGCGCGACCAGGCGCAGTTGCTGGCCGTCGTCGGCCCACACCCGCACCGCGCCCGCCTGGGCACCAGCCAGCGCAAGAATGGACAGCAGGAATCGCTCGAGCAAGGTCTCGATGTCGCCACCCGAGCCGATGGCCGCCGAAGCGTCGGTCAGGAGCGCAGTGGCATCGCGCGCCGGCGCATGCGCGCCTACCTGCGTCGGGGCCTGTGTCATAGTGAAAGCTGCCATAGGGCCATGCTAATACATTACTGCTTGCTGATATAGCCAGAAAACCCGCATCAGATCAAGAAAACCTACCCGTACGGGTAGTGCCCGCTCACCCGTGGGGGTAATAGACGACGCTAGCGCGCAATGCCTCTAATGGAGCCACGCACCGTCAGTAGACGGACGCACCAGCGAAGGTGCGATCCGCACGAAGTGCGACAACCCAGGAGATGAAGACATGCGCGTTTTCTTGTTATCAGTGACCCTTCTTGCCAGCCTTTCGGCTTTGGCCGACGAAGCTCCGGGCCTGGAGTCCGCACGCAAGGTGGCCAGCTCGGTTCCGCCCAAGTTGTTGCAGGTGCTGGTCACCGAAATCGACAAGGGCGGACCGGAATCGGCCATCGGCGTATGCCGCGACAAGGCACCCGAGATGGCACGCAACGCGTCGGAGCAGACCGGCTGGACGATTCGCCGGGTCAGCCTGCGCAACCGCAATCCGAAAGCGGTTCCCGACGCCTGGGAACGCGCGGCTCTGGACGATTTCGACCGCCGCGCCGCCGCCGGCGAGAGCCCGGCGACGCTGGAAAAAGGCGAGATCGTAGGCCAGGGCGCGCAAAAGGAATACCGTTACATGAAGGCGCTGCCAACGCAACAGATCTGCCTGGCCTGCCATGGCCCGGCAGACAGCCTTTCGCCGGCGGTCAAGGCGCAATTGAAGCAGAGTTACCCGGACGACAAGGCGATCGGGTATTCGCTGGGCCAGATCCGCGGCGCCATGACCATCCGCAAAGCCATGTGAGGCAGGTTCTGGCCGCCCCAGACTAGGCTCGCACCGCAGTGCGAAGCACGAAGGTAATTCAGTGAGCGCCGCGCTCGACTACCTGCTCAGGGCCCGACCCGAGGCCTTGGGCCACTACTTCGCCTTCGCCAAGGATGCGGGCAAACACCTGGACCCCAAGACGCGCAACCTGATCTCTGTCATCACCAAGGTCCATGCGCAGACAGAGCGCGGCTTGCGCCAGTACCTGGGCCGGGCGCTGCGCGAGGGGTGTACGCCGGTAGAGGTGCTGGACGCACTGCTGATGGCGTTTCCAGCGCTGGGCCTGGCCAAGATCATCTGGGCGGTCGACATCATCCTGGCCATGGATATCCCCGGCTTTCGGCTGGATGCGCTGACGCAAACCGGCCAGTGGCACGACCTGATGGCCGGCTCCGACCTGGCCAGCGGCGAGACCCGGCGCATCGAATGCGACGGACTGCGGGCTCTTTGTCCACCGCAGCAAGAGAACCTACCAGGTCTACGACAGCCGCTGCCCGCACCAGGGCACGAACATTCCGCATTTGGCCCTGCAAGGCAATACGCTGACCTGCCCGAAGCACCAGTGGGCTTTCGACATCGCCACCGGCAACTGCATCGCCAATGGCAACAGCGATCTCGCGCGCTTCGAGTCCCGTGTGCGCAAGGGCCGGCTGCAGGCCTTCTGGTGAGCAGCGCCAGGAGATCGACCCCGTTGCTGTCTGCGCAGGCGCCCACACCCCATTCGCATCCCCTTCACTGCAATCAAACCACAACGACCGGAGACACACCATGAACAACTTGCACAAGACCCTTGTACTGCCATTGGGCATACTGCTCACGGCCGGAGCGGCCCAGGCCACGAACGGCTATTTCTCGCACGGCTATGGCTTGAAGGCCAGTGGCATGGGCGGCGTAGCCACGGCGTTGGCGCAGGACAGCTTTGGTGGCGCCAACAACCCTGCCTCCATGGTCTGGGCCGGTTCACGCATGGACATGGGGCTGACCTGGTTCCGGCCGACACGCGACGCGGAGCGCAGCGGCGCCCTGATGCCCACGCTCAATGGCAAGGTCGAGAGCGACCGGGAAAACTGGTTGATGCCCGAATTCGGCTACAACAAGATGATCAACCCCGACCTGTCGCTGGGCGTCTCGGTGTATGGCAACGGCGGCATGAACACCACCTATCCGCAAGGCAACTTCAATTGCGGCGGCGGCCCCGCCAATCTGTTGTGCGGCAGTGGCACGATGGGCGTGAACATGATGCAGTTGGTGGTCGCGCCGACCGTGTCCTACAAATTCAATGAAAAGCACTCGGTGGGCGCATCGGCGCTGCTGAGCTATCAGCGCTTCAGCGCGCAGGGCATACAGTCGTTCGACAATGCACCGGGTTTTCCGGCCTTCACGGGCGCGCCCGGCAGCGTCACCAACCGGGGCACCGACACGGCCTTCGGCGCCGGCGTACGCGTCGGCTACATGGGCCGCCTGAACGACAAGGTATCGATCGGAGCCTCGTATTCGAGCAAGATCCGCATGGGCAAGTTCGACAAGTACAAGGGCTTGTTCGCCAATGGTGGCGACTTCGACGTGCCGTCCAACTACAGCATTGGCGTGGCCTTCATGCCGAATCCGGAATGGACCATCGCAATGGACTACGGTCGCATCAACTACAGCGATGTCGCCGCGGTCGCCAACTCCAGCACGGCGGCGGCCCAGCTCGGTGCACCCAACGGCCCCGGCTTCGGCTGGCGTGACATCAACGTGGTCAAGATTGGTGTGGCCTGGCAGATGAATCCGAAATGGACACTGCGCGCCGGCTACAACCACGGCGACAACCCGATCCGTTCCACCGACGTGACCTTCAACATCCTGGCGCCCGGCGTCGTGACGTCCCACTACACTGCCGGATTCACCTATGCGATGGACAAGGACAGCGAAATAACCGGTGCGCTGATGGTCGCGCCGCGCCAGTCGGTGACGGGCGCCTCGCTGTTCAACGGCTTCATGGGTGGCGCTGCCGGCAACGAGACGATAAGCATGCGCCAGATGTCGATTGGCCTGGGCTACAGCAAGAAGTTCTGACAGTACCGCGTCCCGAACCAGCGGCCGAACCATCGGCCGCATCACGCCATCAGCGCAGACAGATCCGCGATCACCCGATCAGGCGCGCAGGCGTCGATCGGCTGGCCCATGTTGTAGCCATAGGGCAAGGCCCAGACCGCGACGCCGGCGTTGCGTGCCGTTGCCACGTCGATCGACGAGTCACCGACGAACAAGGCACGCTCACGCCGCACGCCGAACACCGCGAGGCAGTGCAGAATGCCTGCCGGATCGGGCTTTCTGGTTGGCAGCGTATCGCCGCTGATGACCCGGTGAAAAGCCGACGCGAGCTGGTGCGCCTCCAGCACGGTGGCGGTGTAGCGGCTTTCCTTGTTGGTGACGACGGCCAGCTTCACGCCCTGGGCGTGCAGTACGACCAGCGTGTCACGCACCGACGGATAGAGCACGCTGCGGGTGCCGCAGTGCCGCTGGTAGAAACCGTCATAGGCAACGCTGGCGCGCGCCAACAGTTCGCTGGCGCGCACATCCGCGACGTCGGCACCGCTGCTGTCGGCGAGAGCCTGGGCCAGCAGTTCGCGCGTGCCGTAGCCGATCCAGTCGCTCACTTGCTGCCGACTCACCTCGGGCAGATCAATGCTGCACAGCGTGTCGTTGACTGCCGCATGGATTTCCGTCGCGGTCTCGACCAACGTGCCATCGAGGTCGAACATCATCAACTCGAAGCGCCCGCGCATCGGCTCACGGTCGGTGTTCATGGTGCGACGCCTGCCGACGGCGCAGTGGCCAGCGGCTGTGCCAGCGCCGGGCGAACCAGCGCGCGCACGGCGTGCGCCACGCGTTCGGCCGTGATGCCGAAGTGCGCGTACAAATCCTTCGCCGGCGCAGACTCTCCGAAGCCGCGCATGCCCACCACCATGCCGCGGCGTCCGACGTACTTGTGCCAGAAGTCCGGCTGTGCGGCTTCGACCGCGACCGCCGGCAACGCCAGCGGCAACACCTGCTCCTGGTAGGCCGGGCTCTGGCGGTCGAACACCGTGCTCGAGGGCATGGACACCACGCGGGTCGCGATGCCTTCGCCAGCGAGCGCCTCCTGCGCCTGCATCGCCAGCATGGTTTCCGAACCGGTGGCGATGATCACGGCCTGCGCGCCTTGCATGTCGGACAGCACATAGGCACCACGGCGCATGCCGTCCAGCATGCCGATGTCGGCCAGGCGCGGCAGATTCTGGCGCGACAGGCACAGCGCACTGGGGCCGTCACTGCGCTGCAGCGCGCTGGCCCAGGCCACCGCGGTCTCGAGGCCATCCGCCGGACGCCACACGTCGAGTCCGGGAATGATGCGCAGGCTCGGGATCTGCTCCACGCTCTGGTGCGTCGGGCCGTCTTCACCCAGGCCGATGCTGTCGTGGGTGAACACATGGATCACGCGCTGCTTCATCAGCGCGGCCATGCGGATGGCGTTGCGGCTGTAGTCGCTGAAGGTCAGGAAGGTGCCGCCATAGGGAATGAACCCGCCATGCAGCGCCAGGCCGTTCATGATGGCGGCCATGCCGAATTCGCGCACGCCATAGCTCAGGTGGTTGCCCCCGGCATCGCGTCCCGCCGCGACGCAGCCCTTGAAGTTGGTCAGGTTGGAGCCGGTCAGGTCGGCGCTCCCGCCGAAGATCTCGGGCAACAGGGGCGCCATCAGGTCGAGCGCGTTCTGACTGGCCTTGCGCGTGGCGAAGGCGTCTGGACGCCCGGCGATGGTGTTCAGGATGTCCGGCAGGCTGTCGGCAAAACCGATCGGCAGTTCACCCGCCATGCGACGCTCGAACTCTGCCGCCTGGGCCGGGTAGCGCGCACGGTAGCGCTCCAGCTTCTCCCGCCACTGCGCTTGTGCGGCTTGTCCGCGCTCGACCGCATTCCAGGCGTCGGCAATGGGCTCCGGGATCTCGAACGGCGCAGCGCTCCAGCCCAACGATTCCCGCGTCGCAGCCACCTCGGCCGCACCCAGCGGTGCACCGTGCACGTCGTGGCTGCCAGCCTTGTGCGGCGAACCCTGGCCGATCACGGTCTTGCAGCAGATCAGCGTCGGTCGGCCGTCGGGCAGATCGGCCTGCGCCTTGGCAGCGCGAATCGCCGCGTCAACTGCCGCCGCGTCGTGCCCGTCAACCGCCGCGATCACATGCCAGCCATAGGCCTTGAACCGCGCCGGGGTGTCATCGCTGAACCAGCCCGCCACATGACCATCAATGGAAATCCCGTTGTCGTCGTACAGCGCCACCAGGCGCGACAGACGCAGGGTACCGGCGAGCGAGCAGACCTCGTGGCTGATGCCTTCCATCAGGCAGCCATCGCCCATGAAGACATAGGTGAAATGGTCAACGATGCGCAGCTCGGCTCCATCACCCGCATGATTGAACTGCTGCGCCAGAAGCTTTTCGGCCAGCGCCATGCCGACCGCATTCGCCAGACCCTGGCCGAGCGGTCCGGTGGTGGTTTCGACACCCGGTGTCAGATGCACCTCGGGATGGCCCGGCGTCTTGCTGCCGAGTTGGCGGAAGTTCTGCAACTCGGACATCGGCAATGCATAACCCGTGAGGTGCAGCAATGCGTACATCAGCATCGAACCATGGCCGTTGCTCAGCACGAAGCGGTCGCGATCGGGCCAGTTCGGATTGGCCGGGTTATGGCGCAAATGGCGATCCCACAGCACCTCGGCCATCTCGGCCATGCCCATCGGAGCCCCGGGATGGCCGGACCTGGCCTTCTCGACGGCATCGACCGCCAGCATGCGGATGGCGTTGGCCATCTGGCTGGTCATTTCAGAAGTAGCAGCCATGCTCAACTCCCGCCGAGCGCGCGCTTGCGCCGCTCCATCATGCGCCACACGAAGGGCGTGAAGATCAGCTGCATCGCCAACTCCATCTTGCCGCCGGGCACGACGATGGTGTTGGCGCGCGACATGAAGCTGTCGTGCACCATGTTCAGCAGATACTGGAAATCGATGCCCTTGGGCTGGGCGAAGCGGATCACGACCATGCTTTCGTCGGCCGCCGGAATGTCGCGCGCAACAAAGGGATTGGAAGTATCCACCATGGGCACGCGCTGGAAGTTCACGTGGGTGTGGGTGAACTGCGGACAAATGTAGTGGGCGTAGTCGGGCATGCGCCGCAGGATGGTGTCGGTGACCGCCTCAGCGCTGTAGCCACGCTGGGATTTGTCGCGGTACAGCTTTTGTATCCACTCCAGGTTGATCACCGGCACCACGCCGACCAGCAGGTCCGGATGCCGCGCGATGTCGATCTCAGGCGTCACGACGGCGCCGTGCAGGCCTTCGTAGAACAGCAGGTCGGTGCCTTGCGGGATGTCCTCCCATGGCGTGAAGGTGCCCGGGTCCTGCCGGTAAGGCTCCGCTTCCTTGTCGTTGTGCAGGTACTTGCGGCAGCGTCCGGTCCCGCTGCTTGCGTATTCGCCAAACAGGGTCTCGAGTTCGGCAAACAGATTGTTCTCCGGACCGAAATGGCTGAAGTGCTTGTTGCCGGCCTGCTCGGCCTCCAGCAGCATGCGCTTCATCGCGTTGCGGTCGTGGCGATGAAAACTGTCTCCTTCGATGATGGCGGCATTCACGCCCTCGCGGCGAAAGATGTTGTCGAAGGTGCGCGTCACCGACGTAGTGCCGGCGCCGGACGACCCGGTTATGGCGATGATGGGGAAACGTTCGGACATGGGTGGCCTCTCGGGTTCGGGAATCAGTTGCCGCGCGCCGTGGCCGGCCAGTCGCGGAACAGGCTGCGCTCGACGAACAGCGGGTTGTCGGAGTCGCGGCCGCTCGGCTCGCGGTGGTAGCGCTCGATGCGCTCGACCTCGCTGCGCGAGCCAAACACCAGACCGATGCGCTGGTGCAGCGACGCAGGCACCACGTCGAGCATCGGCGCGCGGCCGGTGCTGGCGCGCCCGCCGGCCTGCTCCATGATGAAGCCGATCGGATTCGCCTCGTAGAGCAGGCGCAAGCGGCCAGGCTTGGATGGGTCCTTGTTGTCGCGCGGGTACAGGAAGACACCGCCGCGCATCAGGATGCGGTGCGCCTCGGCGACCATGCTGGCGATCCAGCGCATGTTGAAGTCCTTGTCGCGCTCGCCGGTGCGCCCGGCCAGGCATTCGTCGACATAGCGCTTGACCGGCGGCTCCCAGAAGCGGCTGTTGGACGCGTTGATGGCGAATTCCCGGGTCTCGGCCGGTATGCGCAGATCGGGATGGGTCAGCATGAACTCGCCCAGCTCGGGGTCCAACGTGAACCCGGCCACGCCATTGCCAACGCTCAGCACCAGCATGGTCGAGGGGCCATACAGTGCATAGCCCGCAGCAAGTTGCCGGGCGCCACTTTGCAGGAAGTCGGCTTCGGTCACATCGCGGCCGCTTTCGATCACGTCGTCGGGCGCGAGCAGGATGGAAAACACGCTTCCGACCGACACGTTGACGTCCAGGTTGCTGGAGCCGTCGAGCGGGTCGAACACCAGCAGGTATTTGCCACGCGGGTGCTGCGCCGGGATCTGCATTGGTTCGTCCATCTCCTCCGAGGCCATGCCCGCCAGATGCCCGCCCCATTCATTCATGCGTGCAAAGTACTGGTTGCCGACGACGTCCAGCCGCTTTTGCGCCTCGCCCTGCACATTGATCGCCCCAGCGGCCTGCGCGCCTGTCTGGCCCGGCCGGTTGCCCAGTTCACCCAGCGCCACCGCACGGGCGATCGCCTTGCAGGCCAGAGCGACATCGAGGATCAGAGCGTTGAAGTCGCCACCCGCACCCGGGAAACGTCGACGCTCCTCGATCAGGTAATGGGTGAGCGTGAAGCGTTTGGACAATGGCATGGTGGCCCCTTGGTTTGGTGATGGCGGCGCGGGCGCTCAGGCTCCCTGGCCGGCACGTCGCAGAGTCTGGATCACGCCGTGGTAGAGGCCGTCTGCGTCGGGCGCGCCGAATACCGCGCTGCCGGCCACGCAGGTGTCGGCACCGGCGGCGACGATGGCGCCGATGTTGTCGGCCTTGACACCGCCATCGACCTCGAGCCAGATCGGCGCCCCGCCGGCCTCGGTGTGGGCGTCGATGCGCCGGCGCGCCTGGCGCAGCTTGGCGATCGTCGAGGGGATGAAGTTTTGCCCGCCGAAGCCCGGGTTCACGCCCATCAGCAGCACGATGTCGAGCCGCTCCATCAGGTGGTCCATCCAGCTCAGCGCCGAAGCCGGGTTGAGCACGATGCCGGCCTTGCAGCCATGGTCGCGGATCAACTGCAGCGTGCGGTCCACATGGCGGCTGGCCTCGGGGTGGAAGGTGATCAGGTTGGCGCCGGCCTTGGCGAACAACGGAATCAGCGCGTCCACCGGCTCGACCATCAGGTGCACGTCGATCGGGATCGTCACATGCGGACGGATCGCCTCGCACACCAGCGGGCCAATGGTGAGATTGGGCACATAGTGGTTGTCCATCACGTCGAAATGCACCAGATCGGCACCCGAGCGTTCAATCGCGCGCACCTCCTCGCCCAGACGCGCGAAGTCGGCCGACAGGATGGAGGGCGCGATGCGCAGCGGGCGCGTCATGACAGGCTCCGGGCTGCCTGGCCAGCGGCCGTGCCTGGCGCGGCATCGCCCCGCGCGGGGCCCGCCTGCGCATGCCAGGCGCGCAAGTCGTCGACCGTGATGCCGCTCAGGTCGTCGATGACACGCAGCGCACCGCTGAAATCGTGCGCGGCCGTGAAGCGGTTCGGCGTGACCACAGTCGCCAGGGCGGCGGCGCGCGCCGCACGCAGACCATTGGCCGAATCCTCCAGCGCCAGGCAGTCCTGCGCCGGCAGTCGCAGCCGGCGCAGGGTCTGTTCGTAGACCTGGGGATGCGGCTTCTTGCGCGGCGCGGTCGAGGCATCCTCGATCACCGTGAAATAGTGGTCCCAATCCGGGCCGATCGCTGCGCGCAGCAGCGCCGTGATATTGACCGGCGAGGTGGTCGTGGCGATGGCCAGTCGCAGGCCCTGAGCGTGGGCCGAGCGGATCAGCTCCAGCACACCGGGGCGCAGGCCCACTGCGCCGTCGCGCACCGCTGCCTCGTAGGCTGCCGTCTTGAGCGCATGCAGATGCTCTACCGTATCGCGCATGCCGTCGCCGATGTCGGTCAGGTCAGGCTCGCGCTGTTTCCAGTAGTGCAGGATGCGCTCCTTGCCGCCCGAGACCTCCAGCAGTTGCGTGTAGAGCGCTTCGTCCCAGTGCCACGGGCGGCCAGCCTCGGCAAAGGCCTGGTTGAAGGCAGCCAGGTGGGTGCTTTCGGTATCGGCCAGGGTGCCGTCCACATCGAATATCAGTGCGCGCAACATCGGGAGCCTCCTTGGCGGCGGTGTCGGATTCAAGGTTCATATATCAGCCACGACGGATTTACTGTAGCCGCGCAAACGCATAAACTCTAATCACGTTGACTAGCGAAAACATCACTTTTTACTGATGAGTAGAGTTCGATGCGAAATTACACTCTCAAACAGATCCAGACCTTCATCGAGGTGGCTCGCGAGCGCTCGGTCTCCAAGGCGGCGCTACGGCTTTTCGTGACCCAGCCCGCGGTTTCGATGCAGCTGCGCCAGCTCGAGGACGCGTTTGGCCTGGCGCTGGTCGAACCGGTGGGGCGCAACATCGGCCTGACCCCGGCCGGGGAGGACTTCCTGCAGCACGCCATTGCGGCGATGGGACGGCTCAAGGACCTGGAGGCCGTGATGGCCGAACATGTGGGCATGCGCAAGGGTCACATCAACCTGGCCATTGTCAGCACCGCCAAGTACTTCGTGCCGATGCTGCTGGTGCGTTTCAGCGAGCAGTTTCCCGGCCCGGACATCACGCTGCGCGTCGAGAACCGGGAAAACATCCTGGGCATGATGGCGCGCAACGAAGCCGACCTGGTGGTGATGGGGCGCGCACCCAAGACGCTCGATTGCGAAGCTGTGCCATTCGCCTCCAATCCGCTTGGCATCATCGCGGCGCCGAACCACCCGCTGACGCGGCGCAAGCGTCTGCCCTTCAGCGCGCTGGCCGAATATGGCTTCGTGGTGCGTGAACAGGGCTCGGGCACGCGAGCGGCAATGGAGCGCCTGTTCGCGCAGAACGACGTGCCGCTCAAGACCGTGATGGAAATGCCGAGCAACGAGACCATCAAGCAGGCCGTGATGGCCGGCATGGGCCTGAGTTTTCTGTCGCTGCGCACGATCCGCCACGAGCTCGCGAGCGGCCACATCGCACTGCTCGATGTCAGCGGCATGCCGATGATGGGCAACTGGTTCGTCACCCACCTGCGCCAGAGGAAGCTGTCGCCCGCCACGCAGGCCCTCAAGACCTTCCTGATCGAGCAGGGCGGACCGCTGATCGACGCCTGGGCCTGATGGGTCCGGCCCGGCAACCAGGTCCGGACAGCCAACACTACAAATAAGCTTTACCTTATTTGAATTTCTGTAATCTTTAGTATTCGTGATGTGTCCAAGTTCCTATAGTGGAAACCGGACACCCGACACGCAGCTTTGATACCGGCCGCTTGCGGGTGCATCCGATGCCCAACAACGGAGAACGCACATGGACCAATCGAACCGATATGCCGACCTGGACCTCAAGGAAGAAGACCTGATCCAGGGCGGCCGCCACATCCTGGTCGCCTACAAGATGAAGCCCAAGGCGGGCCATGGCTACCTGGAGGCGGCGGCGCATTTCGCCGCCGAATCGTCCACCGGCACCAATGTCGAGGTGTCCACCACCGACGACTTCACGCGCGGCGTGGACGCGCTGGTCTACCTGATCGACGAGGCCAGCGAGGAGATGCGCATCGCCTATCCGATCGACCTGTTCGACCGCAACATCACCGACGGGCGCATGATGATCGTGTCCTTCCTGACCCTGGTGATCGGCAACAACCAGGGCATGGGCGACATCGAACACGCCAAGATCTACGACTTCTTCATGCCGCCGCGCGCGATCCAGCTGTTCGACGGCCCGTCCAAGGACATCTCGGACCTGTGGCGCATCCTGGGCCGCCCGGTCAAGGACGGCGGCTACATCGCCGGCACCATCATCAAGCCCAAGCTGGGCCTGCGCCCCGAGCCCTTCGCCGCGGCCGCCTACCAGTTCTGGCTCGGCGGCGACTTCATCAAGAACGACGAACCCCAGGGCAACCAGGTGTTCGCGCCGATGGCCAAGACCATCCCGCTGGTCTACGACGCGATGAAGCGGGCCATGGACGAAACCGGTCAGGCCAAGCTGTTCTCGGCCAACATCACCGCCGACGACCACTACGAGATGCTGGCACGCGGCGAATTCATCCTGCGCAGCTTCGGCCCGGATGCGGACAAGGTGGCCTTCCTGGTCGATGGCTACGTCGGCGGCCCCGGCATGGTGACCACGGCCCGGCGCCATTTCTCCAACCAGTACCTGCACTACCACCGCGCCGGCCACGGCGCCGTGACCAGCCCGAGCTCCAAGCGCGGCTACACCGCCTATGTGCTGGCCAAGATGAGCCGCCTGCAGGGCGCCTCGGGCATCCACGTCGGCACCATGGGCTACGGCAAGATGGAAGGCGAGAAGGACGACCGCGCGATCGCCTACATCATCGAGCGCGACAGCTACACCGGCCCGGCCTACCACCAGGAGTGGTTCGGCATGAAGCCGACCACGCCCATCATCTCGGGCGGCATGAACGCGCTGCGCCTGCCCGGCTTCTTCGAGAACCTGGGCCACGGCAACGTCATCAACACCTCGGGCGGCGGCGCCTATGGCCATATCGACAGCCCGGCCGCCGGCGCCACCTCGCTGCGCCAGGCCTACGAATGCTGGAAGGCCGGCGCCGACCCGATCGAATGGGCGCGCGAACACCGCGAATTCGCACGCGCCTTCGCGTCCTTCCCGGGCGATGCCGACAAGCTGTTCCCGGGCTGGCGCGACAAGCTCGGCGCGCATCGCTGAACCATGGCCGGCCCAAGCCAGACCCCGATGTCGACCTCCAGCACAGGCGCCCAGGCGCCCTTCTACCAAAGCCAGGGCAACGAAGTGGCGTTGTTCGAGGCGGCGTACGCCGCCCGCCTGCCGGTGATGGTCAAGGGCCCGACCGGCTGCGGCAAGTCGCGCTTCATCGAATACATGGCGCACCGGCTCGGGCGCACCGCTGATCACCGTGGCCTGCAACGAGGACATGACGGCCGTCCGACCTGGTGGGCCGGCACCTGCTCGACGCCAACGGCACGCGCTGGCAGGACGGGCCGCTGACCGTGGCCGCGCGCACCGGCGCGATCTGCTACCTCGACGAGATCGTCGAGGCGCGCCAGGACACCACGGTGGTGATCCACCCGCTGACCGACCACCGGCGCCAGCTGCCGCTGGACAAGAAGGGCGAGACGGTGCACGGCGCACCCGGACTTCCAGCTCGTGATCTCCTACAACCCCGGCTACCAGAGCCTGCTCAAGGACCTCAAGCCATCGACCAAGCAGCGTTTCGTCGCGTTCGCATTCGACTACCCCGACGCCGAACGCGAAGCCGCCATCGTGGGCCGGGAGACCGGACTGGACGCCAGCCCGCGCCGCGCAGCTGGTGCAGATCGCCCATGCGGCCCGCCAGCTCAAGGGCCATGGCCTGACCGAAGGCATATCGACGCGCCTGCTGGTGTACGCGGCCACGCTGATCGTCGCCGGGTGTCGACGCGGCCGACGCCTGCCGCATGGCGCTGGTGCGCCCGATCACCGACGACGCCGACATCCGCCAGACGCTGGACCACGCCATCGACGCGGTGCTGGCCTAGGAGGCTCGTGCACGCAGCCGAGCAGCTGGCACGCCGGCGTGAACCCGACACCTGCACAACTGGCCAGCTGGCGCGCGCAGCTCGATTGCGCGCTGGCGCCGGTGCAGGCGGTGTTCGACGACTGCGTGCAGGAAGCGGCGTGGCACTGAGCCCGGCAGGGATTGCAGGCCTGGCTGGACGGCGCCCGCACGCTGGGCAAGATGGGCCGCGGCGCCGAGCCCGTGCTGGCACTGCTGCAGGAGTGGCCGCAGGCCGCGCAGCCATGTCGGCGAAGCGGTGCTGTCCGACGTCATGGCGCTGCTGCATGCGATGCACAAGTCGCCCAACGCCCGCGCCATGGCGCCCTCTGCTGCAGTCACTGGCGGCCGTGGCGCGCACGCTGCAGGGCGCGGACCCGATTGCGCCACTACCTGGACACGGTGCGCGAGGTGATGGGCCGCACGACGGTCTCGCTGCATGGCCAGCACGCGACCTATGCCAGCCCCGGCCTGCCGGTGCTGCTGGAGCATGCACCACGGCTGCTGGCGCAGCTGACGGTGGCCGGCCTGGCGCGCTGGGCCGACTACGGCGTGCGCCACTACCAGCACCATCCGCAGCGCCAGTGCGCGTATTTCGCGCTGGCGCTGCCCGACAGCCGCGCGGTGCTGCAGCGCGAGCGCCACGGAACCCTGCTGGCCGATGTCGAGCGGCCGCTCGAACTGGGCCTGCGCGCGCTGTGGCAGGACGCGGCGACCCTGCAGGCCTATGCCAGCGGACTCGATGGCACACCGACACCGGCACCCTGGGCCCTGCCCGCCAGCGCAGACGGCAGCGACGCCGGCAGCATCTGCCTGCCCGATGTCTACGACAGCCTGCACGGCGTCTGCCGGCCTGGACCGCTACCGCCTGGCCATCGCCCACCTGGCCGGCCACCGGCTCTGGAGCACGGCCACTGGTGGCCGACAACCTCAGCCCGCTGCAACGCATGACCGTCGAATGCCTGGAGGATGCGCGCATCGACCACCTGCGTGCTGCGCCGCTACCCGGGCCTGCGCCCGCTGATGCTGGCCCTGCATCCGCAGCCCGGCGCAGGACGCCTGCGATCCCGGCCGTGAGCAGCTGCCTGCGGCATCGGCTGGTCATGCTGTCGCGTGCGCTGCTGGAGCCCGGCCACGGATACACCGACCCGGCGCTGCTGGACTGCGTGGACAGCTTCCAGGCGCTGCTCGCGGGCGGCGAATCCAGCACCCAGGCCATGCAGACGCTGGCGCTGCACGCACGCGGCGCGCACCCGGCGCCAGAGCGACCAGCTGGCCGCGGTCCATTTCGACGACACCGTCGTGAGCTACCGCGACGACAACCGGCTGCTGTGGCGCTTCATCGAAGCGGGCGACGAAGAAGACAGTTTCACCGCGCCGCCCGCCCGTCCCAGGCACGAAGTGACCGCGCTGCCGCCACGCCACTATCCCGAGTGGGACGCGGCCAGCGCGAGCTACCGGCCCGACTGGGTCAGCGTCTACGAGGCCCTGCACCCCAGCGGCGATGCCGGCCTGATCGACGCCGTGCTGGCAGCGCCACGACGCGCTGGCGCGCCAGCTGCAGCAGTTGCTCGACCGGCTCAAGCCCCAGGACCGGGTCCGCATCCGCTATCAGCAAGAGGGCAGCGAACTCGACCTGGACGTGGCGATCCGGGCCCTGGTCGACTGGCGCGCCGGCGCGCAGCCCGACCCGCGCATCCTGATGAGTCACCGCACCGAACCGGCGCAGCATCGCGGTGCTGGTGCTGCTCGACCTGTCGCAGTCGCTGGGCGACGTGGTGCCCGGAACCGGCCAGACCCGGCTGGCAGCTGAGCCAGCAGGCCGTGGCCCTGCTGGGCTGGGCGATCGACCGGCTGGGCGATCCGTTTGCGCTGGCCGGCTTTCACTCCGACACCCGGCACGACGTGCGCTACCGGCACATCAAGGGTTTCGCCGAGCGCTGGGACGATGCGCCCAAGGCCCGCCTGGCCGCCCTGCGCGCCGAGTGCTCGACCCGCATGGGCGCCGCGATGCGCCACGCGGCCCATTACCTGGGCGCGCAGACGAGCGACAAGAAGCTGCTGCTGGTGCTCACCGACGGCCGGCCCTCGGACGTCGATGTCCACGACGACCAGGCCCTGGTGCGCGGACGCCCGCCAGGCGGTGCAGGAACTGGCCCAGCAGGGCATGCACAGCCACTGCATCAGCCTGGACCCGAAGGCCGACGCCTATGTGCACGACATCTTCGGCCACCACGCCAGCGTGGTGGACCGGGTGGAGCAGCTGCCCGAGCGCATGACCCGGCTGTTCCTGGACCTGACACGCTGAGCCGCCGTGCAGCCGCATCGCCCCAGCCACCTGCATCGCAGACACCGGCGGTGAGAATCACGGGCATGCAATATTCAGAACTGGTGCAGCGTATCGGTGGCCACGGTGTCGCGGCCTGGAAGATCCACTCCGAGGCCCTGGCGATGCAAGCGCGTGGCGAAGACGTTATCGTGCTCAGCGTCGGCGACCCGGAATTCGCGGCGCCGGCCGAGATCACCGAAGCGGCCGTCCAGTCGCTACGCGGTGGCAACACGCACTACACCACCATCATCGGCCGCACAGCGCTGCGCGAACGCATCGCGCGCCTGCACAGTCGCCTGAGCGGGCAGAGCGTCGAGGCGACGCATATCACCGTCGTCAGCGGCGCGCAGAATGGCTTGTTCTGCGCCAGCCTGTGTCTGTGCGGGCCCGGCGACGAAGTGCTGGTGCCCGAACCCCTTTACCTCACTTACGAGGCGACCATCCGCGCCAGCGGAGCCACCCTGGTGCCGGTGCCGGTGCTCGCGGGCGGCGGATTTCGCATCGACCTCGACGCGCTGCACAAAGCGATCACGCCGCGCACACGCGCGCTCTTCTTTGCGACGCCTTGCAACCCGACCGGAGTCGTCATGCGCCGGGACGAACTGCAGCGCATCGCCGAGCTGGCGCTGCGAGCACGACCTGTGGGTGGTGGCCGATGAGGTGTATGGCGCGCTGAGTCTTCGATGCCGAACACGTCAGCATCGCCAGCCTGAACGGCATGGCCGCGCGCACGGTGACGGTGAGCAGCCTGTCCAAGTCGCACGCGATGGCGGGTTTTCGCCTCGGCTGGGTCGTGGCGCCCGCCGAGCTGGCGCAGCACATGGGAAACCTGTCTGTCTGTGCATGACCTGATGGCGCGCCCGGTTTCGTGCAGGACGCGGCCTGCCAGGCGCTGGACCGACTATGACACGGTCACCGACACCATCCGCACGCTCTACCGTCGCCGCCGGGACCTGGTGTGCGCCCTGCTCGTCCGACCGTGCCCGGCGTTGCGCTGCCCGGTGCCGGAAGCGGGCATGTTCGTGTTGCTCGACGTACGCGCCACTGGGCTCACGCTCATCCGAGGTCGCCTGGGCCCTGTTTCGCCAGACCGGGGTATCGGTGCTCGACGCCCAGGCCTTCGGGCCATCTGCCGAAGGCTTCATGCGCATGGGTCTGGTGGTTGACGACGAACGATTGGTCGAGGCCTGCCGGCGCATCAAGGTCTATGCAACAGCAGTACAAGGAAACGATCCCCGCTTGCAGGACAATCTGCCAGATGAAAAAAGCCGATGACCCCCATGGCACCTGAATCCGACGATGCACAGATGTTCGAATCTGCGCCGATTTCCCTATGGCTGGAGGACTACAGCGCGCTCAGGACGCTGTTCGACCACTGGCGAGCACAAGGCGTGACGGACCTGGCCGCGCACCTGGCACAGGCCCCCGGACGCCTGACGCAATGCGCGGCCAGCCTGAAAGTGATCAAGGTCAATCGCAAGACGCTGCAGGTGTTCGGCGCCGCCAGCCAGGACGAGCTGATGGCGCGCTTGCCCGAGGTCTTCCGGGACGACATGCTCGGTCAGATGCTGCCGGAACTGGTGGCCTTGTGGGACGGCGACACCGCGTTCTCGAACCAGACGTGCAACTACGGCCTGGACGGCCGGCGCATCGACGTACAGATCCACGTGCAGCTGCTGCAGGGTCACGAAGACAGCTGGGGCCGCGTGCTGGTGTCGCTCGAAGACATCACGCAGTCCGTCAAGGCGCGGCAGCAGTTGGCAGCAGCGAACACTATGCGCGCGACCTGTTCGACCATCTCGCCGGTGTCGCTGTGGGTCGAGGACTTCAGCGGCGTCAAGCGGCTGCTCGACGATGTGCGCGAGCGGGGCATCAGCGATTTCCGCGTCTTCATCAGCGTGCACCCGGAGTTCGTGACCCGCTGCATGGAGGAGATCCGCGTCATCAGCGTCAACCAGCAGACCCTGACCATGTTCGCGCGCCAACGAGCAGCGCGAGCTGCTGGGCCAGCTCGCGCGCGGTGTTCCGCGACGAGATGCAGGCCGCATTTCGCCGAGCAGCTGATCGACCTGTGGAACGGCAAGATCGTCCAGTCACGCGAGGTGATCAACTACTCGCTCAGTGGCGACCTGATCAACATCCACATGCAGTTCGCGGTGCTGCCCGGCCACGAAGCCGAATGGGACCTGGTGCTGGTATCGCTGATCGACATCACGGCGCGCAAGAAGGCCGAGGCCTACCTCGAATACCTGGGCAAACACGACTCGCTGACGACGGCTGCGCAACCGCGCGTTCTACGTCGACGAGCTCAACCGCATCACGCGCAAGGGGCCCTGGCCGCTGAGCATTCTGGCGATGGACCTCAACGGACTCAAGCGCGTCAACGACGAAGTCGGGCATGCGGCAGGCGACGCGCTGCTGCGCCGGCCGGCGAAGTCCTGGCCACGGCCGCCGCCGACAAGACCGTGCTGCGTTGCGCGCATCGGTGGCGACGAATTCGTCGCGCTGCTGCCCGGCGCCGATGAGCGCGTCGGCCAGGGCACTGAACGAGCGCATCGAGTCGACTCATCGAGCTGAACAACCAGTTCTACCCGGGCACCACCTGAGCCTGGCCATCGGCATCGCCAGCTGTGACACCGCGGCCCAGGTGGAGGCCACGCTGAACGCGGCAGACAAGGCCATGTTCCGCGAGAAGGCGCGGTATTACGAAGAGGCCCAGCTGGATCGGCGGCGCAACTGAGGCTCGGCCCCGCCTTTGGCCACGGGCCGGGTCGAGGGTCCGTTTGAGCTGGCCGCTCAGCGGCTGACGTCGTCGCCGCGACCGCCAAAGAGGTCGTCGAATCCCTTGGCGCCGTCGGTGGCCTTGCCACTGACCACGGCTCTCGCCTTCGGGTATTCCTCCGCAATCCGGTCCTCCCAATAGGTCGCCGGATTCGGCGCACTGCACAGACGCCGGAACACCTCGTCGGGCACCTGCTTGTAGGCCAGCACCTGACCGTTGTCCCAACTCCGGTCGAGCTGGCGTGTCGACGGGTCGTAATCGGCCCTGCGGATGCGGCCGCTGGTGAATGTCTTGGTGGTCATGGTGAAGGGCCCCTCAAGAACGTCGCCGCAGCAACGTCGGGTTCGCTGCGCAGCGTGTGCTGGTCGATCACGCTGGCCGCCACCAGGTCGCCGGCCACGTTCAGCGTGGTGCGGCTCATGTCCAGCACCCGGTCCACACCGATGATCAGCGCAATGCCTTCGGCCGGTATACCGACGGTGCCCAGCATCATCGACAGGATCACGATGCCGACGCCCGGTGTGCCTGGCGAACCGATGGACGCGCCAACCGCCAGCACCACCACCAGCAGCAGGCCCGACAAACCCACGTCCACCTGGTAGACCTGCGCCAGAAACAGCGTGGCAATGACCTGGTACAAGCGCCGTGCCCGCCATGTTGATGGTCGTCCCCAGCGGAATGACAAAGCGCGACAACACCTTGCTGCACGCCGAGCGCGTCCTCGGCGGTGCGGATGGTCAGCGGCATCACCGCGGCCGAACTCGACGTGGAGAACGCCAGCAGCAACACGTCGCGGCTGCCGCGCAAAAAGGCCAGCGGCGAGCGGCGCCGGCCCACCGCATAGACCACCATCAGGAACGCAAATGCCAGCAGCAGCGCCCCCAGCACGGTGAGCACGTAGACGCCCATGCCGAGCAGGGCATCCAGCCCCATACGCGCGGTGAGCTGCGTCATCAGCCCGAACACCGCCAGCCGGCACCAGGTACATGGCCCAGCGCACGACGACCATGCTGACCTCCTGCACCGCACCGAGCAGGTCGACCAGCGGGCGTGCCAGCTTGTCCTCCATCGTGACCAGCGCCACACCGACGAAAATCGCAAACACCACCACCTGCAGCATGTTCTGCTCGACGCTGGCCTGCAACGGGTTGGTCGGCACCACGCGCACGATCTGCGCCGGCAAGGTGGACAGCGACGGCGCCGCGGCCGATCCCGCCACTTCGGCCGCCGCACTCGCCGGCAACTGGGCCACCTGCAGATACGCGCCCGGCTCGACCGCCAGCGCCACCAGCACGCCGATCAACGCCGCCACCACGGTGGTGAACAGAAAGAACAGCCCGGTGCGCACGCCCATGCTGCGCAACTGCGCCATGTCGCGCGAACTGGTCATGCCCAGGATGATCGAGGCCACCACCAGCGGAATCACGATCATCTGCACCATGGCCAGGAACAGATAACCCGGCATCGCCAGCCAGTTGCTGACCAGCAGCGCCATGGCCGGCGACAACCAGCCACCCGTGGGGCCGATCGCCATGCCGGTGGCGATGCCGACGGCCATGGCCACCAGCACCTGCAGCCACAGGCGGCCACGCACGAAACCGGTCAGGCGCAGCGTGAGGCGGCTGATGGAGGGGTTGGTGGAAACGGGTAGTGCAAACAATGAAACGGCTCCCATGGCTCTGAAATGAGGGTAGGCGCATCGAGCCCACGTCGCGCGGCGCCCTCCCGATGCACGGCTAGCGTGTCACGGAATGATGATCTTCTCGCCGCGCTCGCATTCCGGCGGCGTCCCGTAACCGGCCGAACGCACCTTCTGCGCCTTGGAGATCTCGACCTGAAACCACTGGCAGAACGGCCCCTCGAAACGGTAGTTCCAGACCTCGCCGCGGGAGCGCCCCAGGGTGAACTTGCCGTTTGGCCGGCCCAGCCGCTGGCGTACTTCGGCCTGATCCATGTCTGGCAGGATCTGGTTGAAGTTGTGCTCGGTCAACACCTGCTGCGACTGCACCACCTTGCCTGCGGCGTCCAGGTCCACGAACCAGGTGTGCAAGCCATAAGGACCGGTGGGGTATTCCAGGCGGGTGATGCCGCCGTCCAGCTGCCGCTGCGTGTCGGGCTGCCCCATGCGCGCGACGACCTGGTCTTTGCCAACACCCTTCAACTGGGAAGGTGGCGCATAACTGCTGCACGCAGTCAGAGCCAACAGGCTGGACATCAAGATCGATAAAAAAGACAAACGTATCACACAAACTCCCGACGGCATGGCACAAGCGACCACAAGCTTCGACGCGGTTGGCGCCTGCAAGTTCAACAAAGCTGGCACCCCACCCAAGACTCCTGACCATAATATTGCCATGCCCCTGGTCCTGTACCATTGCGCCGCATCATCAACCGGCCCGGTATCGGGTGCCCCCGCAACCACAAAGGAAAAAAGCCATCATGTTCAGTCATGTCATGCTCGGTGTGAATGATCTCGAGGTCTCCGCAAGTTTTACGACGCGCTGCTCGGCACGCTGGGCATCGGCCCGGGGGTTGCCCACAAGAGCCGCTATTTCTACCGCAGCCCGACCGGGCACCTTTGCCATCACCACGCCCATCAATGGCGAGCCCGCCACCCACGGCAATGGCAGCACCATCGGGTTTCACGTGGCCTCACCCGAGCAGGCGGACGCCTTCCACGCGGCGGGCGTGGCCAACGGCGGCACCACCTGCGAAGACCCCCCGGGTTTCGCGAAGGCCCGGCCGGCAAGCTCTACCTGGCGTATCTGCGCGACCCGGACGGCAACAAGATCTGCGCGCTGCACCGCCCGGCGCAAATAGGGCCAGACGGCATCGCGCAACGGCCGCACGGACGGCCCGACTCACCGATGGAACCGGTCAAGCGCGAAAGTACCCGCTCTCGATAATTCCTGCACATTTTCTTTTTAGGATATCTCCAACCTGACAGGAGATATCCAGATGATTCGTTTTGACAAGCATGCGCACACCGCAACGCTGCAGCGAAACACGCGCAACGGGCTCAGGACGATTCTCTCGCGTGGCGTTCTTTCGCTGTTGATCCTGCCCGCCTTTGCGCTCGCCGCATCACGCTACCGGTGGTCGATAGCGCACAAGAAGTCTGCTTTGACACGACAACAAGGATCTCCCGCCCGGACCGGCAAGCCGCGTTTTACGGCCAGCATGCGCAGCAAAAGAACAGCGAGGAAACCCTTGGCCATGACGATTGGCGCCTGCCCAATGCCAAGGAGCTGCAGAGCATCGTCGACTACGCGCATTCACCAGCAAGCACCCACTCGTCCGCCGCGGTCCGCAAGGCGACGCGATTCGGCAGCGTACTCGGAGATGACAATGCGCGAAGGCAGGCCATGAGTCCGACTTGCTTGCGTCCTGTGCATCACGCTGGCTGGCAAGACAACATCTTCGAACAAAGGGGCGACAGAACATGCTGAGCAATATCAAACGATCACTTTGGGGGATGCTCCTTGGGTTGACCTGCCTGTGGGTCATGGCCAATACCGGACTGCCGGAGACCTGAACTTTCATCGCCATCCGCAATCTTGCTGGTCCAGTACTCCGGCGTGATCGGTATCGGCGCCATGAGCGTGGCGATGGTGCTGGCGCTGCGCCCGGTCTGGCTGGAGCCCTGGCTCGGCGGTCTGGACAAGATCCTATCGGCTGCACAAGTGGCTGGGCATCTCCGCGCTGGTCGCTTCGATCGTGCACTGGGTGCGCGCAAACGGCACCGCATTGGATGGTCGGCCTGGGCTGGATGACCGCGGTGCCCGCGCGCCACGACCGACCGCGGCCAGCCTGGGCACGATCCAGCGATTGCTCGGCGATCTGCGCAGTCCTGGCCGAGTCGGTCGGCGAGTGGGCGTTCTATGCGGCCGTGCTGCTGATCGCGCTGGCGCTGATCAAGCGCTTTCCCTACCGACTGTTCGCCAAGACCCACACGCTGATCGCGCTGGCCTACCTGGCGCTGGTGTTCCACGCCGTGGTGCTGATGAACTTCGCCGCATGGACCCAGCCGACTGGGCATCGTGATGGGCCTGTTGCTGGCCGGCGGCACGGTGTCGGCGCTACCGTGCGTGCTGAGCCGCCAGGTCGGCAAGCGGCGCCGGGTCGCAGGGCACCATCGAGGCGCAGCACCATTTCCCCGACATGCAGGTGCTGGAGACCATCGATCCGGCTGGAGAAGGCTGGCACGGCCACAAGAGCGGGCAGTTCGCCTTCGTCACGTTCGATCCGAAAGAAGGGCCCCACCCCTTCACCATCGCCTCGGCCTGGGACGCGACAATCCCCGCATCATGTTCATCACCAAGGCGCTGGGCGACTACACCGACTTTCTGCCCGAACGCTCGCAAGTCGGACACAAGGTCACGGTCGAGGGTCCCTACGGCGGCTTCACGTTCGACGACGGCGCCAAGCGCCAGATCTGGATCGGCGGGGGCATCGGCATCACGCCCTTCATCGCGCGGATGAAACAACTGGCCCGCAGATCCGGGCGCTCAGGCCATCGACCTGTTCCACAGCACGACCGAACTGGCACCCGACGCGCTGAAGAAGCTCACGGCCGACGCCGCCGCGGCCAACGTGAGCTTGCACGTGATGATCGACCGCCGCGACGGACGGCTCGACCGGCGAAAAACTGCGCAGCACGGTGCCCGACTGGTCGTCGGCGAGCGTCTGGTTCTGCGGGCCGGCTGGATTTGGCGCCGCATTGTACCGCGATCTGGTGGCCAATGGCATGACCACGCCGCGCCTTCCATCAGGAACTGTTCAACATGCGCTGAGCGATCGCTCAGCCTGACAAGCAGAGCAAGGATGACTCCCGGATCCGCGCGCCAAAAAGCTTCACCGGATCTGCCCTCGGCGCCCTGTCACCCTTGCCATCATGGGCGTCGATCGGGAGGGAAATCTGATCCTGGGCGCTGGCCTCTTCCCCAAAGGAGCGGGTCTTGTAGTCCCGCAGCACGCGCGCGGTCCGCCCTGATCGTCGCTGCCAGCCAAGCTGCCAGACCAAGGGTCAAGGATGGCGACGAAACAGAGATTTCAACGTTCATTCGCCTTGGGCTTGGCGAATTGACGGGCCCCTTTCTTCACTATCGGGACGCGCACCATATTGCCACGTCAGCCTTGTCAGTCGGCACCATCTGCTCTTTCGTCGTCAAGGCGCGCCCAGATACAGATACAGTGCCCGACGCCCGCCCCGTGCAAACCCCAGACCCAGGTAGACCGGGCCAACGGGCGAGTCGCTCGTCAGAAAGATCGATCCGGCGCTCAAGGTGCCACTGGTACCACCCGCAAGCACCGGACGATTCACCCGTCCGGCCTCCAGCGAGACACCGCCGAACAAACCTTTTAACAGCGTGTTGCGGACAAACCGGCGCATGTAGACCGCCCGGCCAAATACCAGTGACTCGCCCAGCAACTCGCCGCTCTGGTAGCCCGACATCCGCAGGAAGCCACCCAACGGGAAAAGATCGTATGCCGGCAACCGGCTGCTACCCAGGGCGCCGCCCGCATGCGCCGCCAGCTGCACGGTGTCTTCGCCGCGGCTGTAGGCGCTCAAGTAATCCGCCTCCCAACGCGAGTAGCGGTCGCGCGCGCCCAGTGCCGGCACCGAAGCGACGAGGTCGAGCGATGCTGAATAGCCCGACCGCGGAAACAGGCTGCTGTCGAGTTGGTCGCTGCGCCAACGCAAGCGCGCACCACCAATGGCAATGGCGCTATCCCCGGTCAGCAAGGCCGTGGAACCGGTATCGAGCTTGTAGCTGCGCGCACCGCGATACAACCCCAGGCGTAGTTCGCCCAGCGGCGTCCACTGGGCGCCGACGTCCAGGCCCAGACTGCCGGATTGGCGCAGGAAGCGGGCCACCCGGCTTCCGCCGTCGTAAATATCGAACGGCTTTTGTTCAATGTCGACATACGGCGCAACGAAGGCCGTCTGATCGACCCGCAACGGCTGGTAGAACTCCGACTGCAGCTGGTTGACGCGTCCGAGCAGCAAGTCGGTCCGCCACTGCGCACCGAGCGCATTGGCCCAGGTCCGGCGCAGGCTGGCACGTGCCTGGAAATACGCATTGCCCGAAAAATCAGCTGAAAGGCCGAGGCCGAAACGCAGGTAGTCCGGGCCAATCTCGCGCTCCTGGGCCTGGATCACCAATACCTGTTTGTCCTGTTCACGCAGCAATTCGTAACCCACATGGTCGAAATCTCCGCGACCATGGATGCGGATCAGATCGGAGTCCAGCGTGGCACGGTCCAACGGCTTCCCCACCTGGGTCGTCATTGAGGCGCGCAACACCTGCGGGTTGACACGTTGCAGCCCGGCAAACCGGATCTCGCCGATGGTCCCGGTCGCACCAAAGGTTTCGCGTTGCTGGCGCTCCCGGTACGACGCGTATTGCGCCGGCGACAACGACAAGCTCTGCAAAGCCGCGGTCATGCGACGCGCCGCTGTCACGCCAATTTCCACGGTGTCGCGCATATGGTCGAAATCGATAGCCGAGAAGTTGCCCAGCTCAGGCGAGATCAGAATGTCGGCCGGGCCCAGTTCGGCCAGCGAGGTCCGCACGTTCTGTTCGGTCAGGATGTTGATCACCTGCCCCGACACGGCCAGCACCGAACTGATCTGGTCGCGGCGCATCAAGGGGGTACCCAAATTGACGGCAATCACGACATCCACACCCATCTGACGGACAACATCCACCGGCAGGTTGCGCGACAGCCCACCATCTACCAACAGCCGGCCACCGACTTGCGCGGGCGCGAACAGGCCTGGAATGGAAAGGCTCGCACGCATGGCGGAAGCAACACTGCCTGAGTCCAGCACCACCATGTGCCCGGTCTCGATGTCGGTGGCCACTGCGCGAAACCGGATCGGCAGACCATCGAAGTGCACGACGTTGCGCGCCTGCACGAATTCGCGCAGCAGCGCATCGAGGCCGATACCGGACACTGCCCCCTTGGGCAGGTTGAGCCCGTCCGTGCGCACGCCAAACTCCGGACCCAGGAAATTGGCCTGCTCGTCGTGCTTGCGCGTCTCTGACCACTCCCGGCGCGGCGGATCGTCATTGAGAATACTGGCGGTGCGGATGGATCCGATACGCTCGTGCATCTGCGCCACGGACAGACCCGAGGCATAGGCACCGCCGACCAGCGCGCCCATGCTGGTGCCGGCGATCGCGTCGATCGGCACCCGCAACTCCTCCAGCACCTGCAACACGCCGATATGCGCCGCGCCACGGGCGCCACCGCCGGAGAGCACGAGTCCGACACGCGGGCGCTCGCGCGATGGTTCCGTTGATGGCAGCGCGACGAGATCCGCTGCACGCCCGAGATGCGCGATCAAGAAGGACAACAGCAGGATCAGAACGCGGGAAATCATGGCGGCAGGCTCCGGTCGACCACAGCGCGGTCAGTCGGATCAGTCTAGCCGGGCATGACGGCCTTGGCACATGGCGGCGCTGCAGACTTACCAATCGGTACAGTCAGCGCAACAAGCGCGACCACGGCGCCAGGGCGTATCGGCGCGCCAGTCACACCAGGCGGCCTACGCGCCAAACATGGAGAAACCGTGGAGGCCTGCCCATACGGCCTCCATATTTGTCAATGAGACTCCCGGTTGTTGCAGCGAGCCGACAGTGCGCGTTGCGACCGATCAACCGGCATACCGGCTTCAGTCGAAGCAAAGGACTGCGCGCGTGATCGTTTTGCGTGATCGCCGGAGTTTTTTTGCCTGGCAGCCTTCAACTCGGCCGCCGTCTGGGTGGCCTGGGCACGGGCCACGCTGGCCGCGGCGACCCGCAAGCTCGCCTCGGCACTGGTGCTGTCGAGCTGGTACAGCGGCTGGCCGGCCTTGACCATGCTGCCCTCCGTGAACAGGCGCTCGCGCACCAGCGCCGTGACCTGCGGGCGCACCTCAGCCGACTGCGCGGCCACGGTGCGTCCGGCCAACTCTGTCTGCAAAGGCAGTGTTTGCGTGACAACCGTCACCACGCCCACCTCCACCGCGGCAGGTGCCGGGCCATCGGCTTTGCCATCAACACAACCGGCCAGCACGATCGCGGCGCCCAGACCTAGAAGGGCCCGGCAACTGGCGCGACGAAGCATGCGCGTCGGTATGGGTGTGAAGGCGGAGGCAACGGGGTTCATGACGGGTCCTGGGTTTGATCTGAATGCAAGCTTGATGTTGCGGCGCAAATGTGCAGACAATTTGAAGGCCCCGCACAATGCCCCGGCTTGCCCCGCTCAAGCTGGAGGCGCGGCGCTTAATCGGTTCCAATGCAGCATGCGTCTCGGTTTGTCCACCCGCCTGTTTCTTGCCATCCTGGCCACGTCGGCGCTGGCCGTTGCCCTGGTGGGATTCGCCACACGGCTGAACTTCGAACGCGGGTTTCTGGGCTATCTCAATGAACTGGCAGTGGAGCGCATGGCACTGGCCCAGCCGCGGCTGGAGCAGGCCTATCTGCAACGCGGCAACTGGGACTTCCTGCGCGACGACCACCGAGCCTGGCACGGCTTGCTGCGGCCCGTACCCGGCGATGACCTCGGCGAGCAGCCGCAGACCAGCAACATCCTGACCTCCGACCTGACCGGCGCCATGTTGCGCATGAGCCTGCTCGACCGCCAGAACCAGCTGGTCGTCGGATTCCCCGGCACCAGCGAGCAGGCGTTGCGGGTCCCATTGCAAGCCAACGGCGAAACCGTGGGTTGGCTGACCATGGCACCGTTCCAGTCGGTCTCCGATGGTGGGGATCAGCGATTCCAGCAAGGGCAGGCCAAGACCACGTTGGCCATCGCGCTTCTCGCCCTGGTGCTGTCGGCCCTGATCGCCTGGTGGGTTGCGCGCAGCTTGCTCGCGCCGGTGCGCCGTGTGGCAGCCGCCACGCACCGACTCGCCGCCGGCCACCACGACGTGCGCGTGCCGTGGACCGCCAGGACGAAGTCGGTCAGCTCGCCGCGGGACTTCAACCATCTGGCCCTGACCCTGGGCCGCAACGAAAACCTGCGCCGCAGTTTCATGGCCGACGTGTCGCACGAACTGCGCACCCCGCTTGGCATTCTCAAAGGTGAACTGGAAGCGCTGGAAGACGGTATCGTGCCTCTGAACGCCGAGGCCGTGGCGTCCCTGCAGGCCGAGGTCGCGCGCATCGGCGGCTTGGTCGAAGACCTGCACCAACTGGCCTTGTCCGATGCCGGTGCCTTGAGCTACCGCCAGGAACCGATGGATCTGGTGGCTTTGCTCGAGCGTGCGGGCCAGGCCCACAAGAGTCGCTTCGAATCCGCGGGTTTGCGTCTGGAAATGCGCCTGCCGCCCGCTCCGGCGATGGTGTCGGGAGACGCTGCGCGTTTGTTGCAGCTCATCGACAACCTGCTTGAAAACTGCAGGCGTTATACCGATGCGCCGGGTACCGTCCAGATCACGCTCGACGCAAGCGCCGGTACGTGGCAACTCGCCATCGAAGACAGTGCCCCAGGCGTTCCCGCCGAGATGCAGCCCAGCTCTTTGACCGCTTTTTCCGGGTCGATGGCTCGCGCAGTCGCGCCACAGGCGGATCCGGCCTGGGCCTGGCCATCTGCAGCAACATCGTGCAGGCCCACGGCGGTCATATCACCGCCCGTGCATCGGCGCTGGGCGGCGTGTGCATTGCCATTGAGCTTCCCGCAGAGGCGTCGCCCACATGACCACCGTTCTGGTGATCGAAGACGAGCCCAAGCTCGCCAAGCTGCTGGCCAACTACCTGCGCGCCGCGGAACTGGACCCCCACGTCGTCTCCGATGGGGCCTTGGCGGTCCAGGCAGTGCGCGACCTGGAGCCATCCATCATCCTGCTGGACCTGATGCTGCCAGGTCGCGATGGTGTCGACATTTGCAGGGAGGTGCGCAGCTTCAGCCGCGTGCCCATCATCATGCTCACAGCCCGAGTGGAAGAAGTGGATCGCCTGCTGGGGTTGGAAACCGGAGCCGATGACTACCTCTGCAAACCCTACAGCCCGCGCGAAGTCGTGGCGCGGGTGAAGGCCCAGCTGCGGCGCGCCGAATGGCACGCAGGCCAGGCACCCCTGCACCATCGGACGACAGAAGAGGATCCGCTGCATATCGACGAAGCGGCGTGCAGGGCGAGTTGGGGCCAACATGATCTGGACCTGACACCGGCCGAACTTCGGCTGCTGGGAACGCTCGCGAGACATCCGGGTCGGGTCTTTTCCAGAGACCAGTTGCTGGAGCACCTGCATGACGATGGCAGGGCCGTCACCGATCGTGCCATCGACAGCCACGTGCGCAATATCCGGAGAAAGCTCGAACAGGCCTGCGAGGGCGACAGCCCCATTCGTTCAGTCTACGGAGTGGGCTACGCTTACGAATGGCTGGCGCCTTGATCGGTCTGCAGCCAGTTTCCGTGGCAGCCGATCATTGAAAACCCGGCAGCGACGGGGCCGGAACCAGAGCAGCCCACCGCGCGCTCAGAACCGTGGCGGCGCCGTCACGCCCGAGATCGCACCAACTTCCCCGGCCGCGCGCCGGTGATCACACTCTCGCGCTGCACACACTCCCCCGCCACCCAGCTTCCCACATAACCCAGCGCCGTCTGCACAAAGCGCTTGCCACCCGCTGGCAGATCGCGCAGCAGTTGCGGTTTGGGCAGGGCCAGGCGCGAGGGATCGATCAGATTCAGGTCGGCACGTTGCCCCACCACAATACGGCCGCGATCGCGTAGCCCCAGGTAGTCGGCATTGCGGCTGCTGAGCATCTGCACCGCCTGCTGCACCGACATGTGCCCTTTGGCGACCCAGTGTGTCAGCAGAAAGGTCGAAAAACTCGCGTCGCAGATGGTGCCGACATGCGCACCGGCGTCGCCCAGGCTGAACAAGGCACGCGGATGCTTGAGCATCTCGCCGACGCAGTTCAGGTTGCCTTCGTTGTAGTTGAAGATCGGAAAATAAAGCAGGTTGCTGCCATCAGCTTCACACAGGTAGTCGTAGATCGCAGCCAGTGGCGTGATGCCCTGCGTCTTGGCGCGCAGCAGCATCGAGTCCTGCAGCGTGGGTTCGTAGTTCGGCACCTCGCCGAGCGGAAACATGCGCGCCGAGATCATGTCGATGCGCGCCAGCAGCAGATCCACCAACGGCGGCACCGACGAACCGTCGCCGGCCAGGCGCTCCGACTTCTCGGCCAGGATACGGCTGCGACGCGCCGGGTCGCGCAATGCCGCAGCACGTTCGGCCAGCGGCAGACCGGCCACTTCCTTGTAAGCCGGGAAACCCATGAACGGATGAAAGCTCGCGTCCAGTCCGGTGATGACGCCAATACCACGCGCGCCAGCCTGCAGGTACATCGGCAGCCCGCGTTCCACGGCGGCTTCGACGCGGCGCGCGACCTGTCTGTATTGTTCGCCTCCCGGGTCGCGTTGCAGCCATGTCATGGCCAAAGGCCGGCCGCTGGCCACCGCCAGTTGTTCAACCAGATCGAACTCCGGATCGAAACGCTCCGGTGAGCGCAACACGTCGAAATCGCTGACCAGCTGCACCACGCCATGGTTCAGGCCCTCGAAGGCCTTGGCCAACCCGGTCAGCTCCAAAGCATCGGCCTCGGATGCCGGTGTTTCCTGGCCCTTCGACGTGCGGTGGTTGTCGCTGCGCCCGGTCGAAAAACCGATGGCACCGGCCTGCAGCGCTTCGCGCAAGAGCGCGCGCATCTGCGCCACGTCGTCAGGTGTGGCGGCCTCGATGGCCACGTGCGCGCTCGCCCATCACATACATGCGCAGCGGGTCGTGTGGTACCAGGCAGGCAAAATCCAGGCTGTGCGGCATGGCGGCGAGCCGGTCCATGTACTGCGGGAAACTCGACCACTTGAAGTCAATGCCTTCGGCCAGCGCCACGCCGGGAATGTCTTCGACACCTTCCATCAGGCTGATCAACCGATCCTGCTCGCCGGCACGCAGCGGTGCGAAACCGACGCCGCAGTTGCCCATCACCAGCGTGGTCACACCGTGGTGGATGCTGGGCGAGAAGGTTTCGTCCCAGCTCGCCTGGCCGTCGTAGTGGGTGTGAATGTCGACAAAACCCGGTGTCAGCCAGGCGCCGGTGGCATCCAAGGTCTCGCGTGCACGCGCGCCTTTGAGCGGGCCGATTTCGGCAATCAACCCGTCGCGGATGGCGACATCGAGCACTTGCGGTGCACCGCCGTTGCCATCGACGACCGTGGCCGATTCGAATACCAGATCAAACATTGCGAGACTCCATTGGCGGTTTCGGCGCGGGGCGCGCGGTTCAGTTCTTGGTTCTCACCCGATTATCAACAGGGCGAAGCCATCGGCGCATGCCGCGCAGTGCATGGGGCATCGCTCAGCCCAGCACCTGCTTGCCAAGCATGCCCACAACAAAACCAAGCACCGCGCCCAGCGCCGGTGTCCAGTGACGGCGCATGCGGGCCTGGGGTGCGATGTCCTGAAAAACCAGATACAGAATGCCCCCGGCGGCAAACGCCATGATCGTCGCCGTCAGTGTCAGATGGCCTTGCAGCAACACGAAGCCAGCGACGGCCGCCGAGCGGGCCGAGCAGGCTGATGGCGAGCAAGGACCACAACGCCAAACGCGCACCGGAGCCGCCATGGCGGCTCTCGCGAAATGTATTGAAGCCCTCGGGCAGGTTCTGTGCGCCGATAAACACGGCAAGCAATAAACCCAGGCGCGGATCTTGAACAAACACGGCCCCCATGGCGATGGCCTCGGGCACGAAATCGAGCATCATCGCCATCACCTGCGCGTGGGTGCCGCCGCGCCGGCTCAGCCTGATGTCGAGCCAGCAGAACACCAGGCCACCCGCAACGAAGTCCAGGGCCAGCAGCCACGAAGGTAGCTGCGCCATGGCCATGGGCGTCAGTGCGAATGCCACCGCCGCAATCAGGATGCCGCCGCCGAAGGCGACCACGCCGTGCACCAGTTCGCGCTTGCCCTCGGTCTCTGCACTGCCCTCCCAGAAGGCGACCAGACCGCCGACAAAGCCGGCCAAACCCGCCAGCCAGGCGGCGATCAACACCGTGATCAAAGGCTCGTTGCAACATCGGGCGTCGGCTCGAGCGCGTCGTGCGGCGCCCGACCAGCGCGCACGGACGAACGCAGCGTGCGGCTGAGCAGCACCACCGGAATCAGCCCGACCAGCACCAGCGCCAGCGACGGCAACGCCGCCTCGCCCAGGCGCTCGTCGCGTGCCAGCTGGTAGGCCACCACCGCCAGCGTGTCGGAGTCGAACGGGCGCAGCACCAGCGTGGCCGGCAACTCCTTCATCACGTCGACAAACACCAGCAAGGCCGCCGCCGCCGTCGAGCGCCGCAGCAGCGGCCAATGCACCTGCGCCAGCAGGCGCCAGCCGCCGGCACCGAGCATGCGCGCCGAGTCGTCGAAACTCGGCGGGATGCGGGTGTAGCCACTTTGCACCGACTGCAGCGCCACCGCGCAAAACCGCACCAGATAGGCCCAGACCAGCCCCAGCGAGGTGGCCGTCATCAGATAACCCACCCCCAGCGACGGCGCGACCGACTGGATCCAGCCCACCGGCAGCAACAGGCCGACGACGATCACCGCGCCGGGCACGGCGTAACCCAGGCCGGCCATACGCACCACCGCGCGGGTGACGGCATCCGGGCGGCGGCGCAGCGCAAAGGCCAGCGCCAGCGCAATCACCACCGCCAGCACGGCCGTGATCGGCGCCCAGCCGCAGGCTGTTGCCCGACCACTCCAAAAACTTGCCCCAGGCCAGCAACTCCCATTCGGCCGCCAGCGGCCGCAACATGAACAACACCGGCAACACAAAGCCCATCAGCACCGGCACGCCGCACACCAGCCCAGGCCAGCCAGCGCGCGCCGCCCTGCAACGGCACCGGCTCGGCATCGGCCGCGCCGGCGCGCGCCCCGCGGCTGGCGACAAAACGGGCGCGCCGCTGCGCGCGTTGCTCCAGGTGCAGCAGCAGCGCCACCAGCGCCAGCAGCATCGTCGCCAGTTGCGCCGCGGCCAGGCGGTTGTCCATGGCCAGCCAGGCCTTGTAGATGCCGGCGGTGAAGGTCTGGATGCCGAAATAACTCGAGACCCCGAAGTCGGCCAGCGTCTCCATCAGCGCCAACGCCGCGCCGGCGGCCACCGCCGGGCGCGCCAGCGGCAGCGCGACCTCGCGAATGCGCCGGCGCAGCGGTGCGCCCAGCAGCCGCGCGGCCTCCATCAGGTGGCCGGCGCGCTCGCTCAACGCGCCGCGCGCCAGCAGATAGACATAGGGATACAGCGAAAACGTGAAGACCCAGGCCGCGCCGCCCAGGCTGCGCACCTCGGGCAACATGCGCCCCTGCAAGCCCGGTGGCGGCACGTATCGCGTTCTGCAGCGGGCCGCCGAACTGCAGAAAATCGGTATAGGCGTAGGCCACCACATAGGCCGGCATGGCCAGCGGCAGCAACAAGCGCCCACTCGAAGACGCGGCGCCCGGGAAAATCGAACAGCGTCACGGCCGCCGCGCTGGCAGTGCCCACCACCACCACGCCGACGGCCACCAGCAGGCACAACACCACCGTGGTCACCAGGTAGTCGGGCAGCACCGTGGCGGCCATCTCGCCCAGGATCTGCGCACTGGTGGCATCCCATTGCAACCACGAGCCCAGCACCACCAGCACCGGCAGGCACAACAAGGCGGCAAGCAGCAGCAAGGCAGTTTGGGAGAGCCGGCGCAGCGGCATGGAGATTCCGATCGGAGCCAGTGTAAATGAGAATTGTATTCATCTAGAATGACTCTGATGTTCCTCGAGGTCGCTCAGCTGCAGGTCCGATACGCCGGAGCCGATCGCGGCCGCCGTGCAGGATGTGTCATTCGGCCTGCAGGCCGGTGACATCGGCGTGCTGATCGGCCCCTCGGGCTGCGGCAAGACCACCTTGCTGCGCGCCGTCGCCGGCCTCGAGCACGCGCAACGGCGGCACGCATCCGCCTGGGCGACGTGGTCGTGAGCAGCGAGCAGATCCATGTCAACGCCGAGAACCGGCGCATCGGCATGGTGTTCCAGGACTACGCCTTGTTTCCGCACCTCGACGTGGGCCAGCAACGTGGGCTTCGGCATTGCCCAGCTGGACCGCGCGTCGACGCGCGCGGCGCGTGGCCGAGGTGCTGGAGCTGGTCGGCCTGGCCGGCCAGCGAGCGCCGCTACGCGCACGAACTCTCGGGCGGCCAACAGCAGCGCGTGGCGCTGGCCCGTGCGCTGGCGCCGGCGCCGCAGCTGCTGCTGCTCGACGAGCCGTTCTCCAACCTCGACGTCGACCTGCGCGAGCGGCTGGCGCATCGAGGTGCGCGCCATCCTCAAGGCGGCCAATGCCACGGCCCTGTTCGTCACGCACGACCAGCTCGAGGCGTTTGCCATGGGCGACTACATCGGCGTGATGCACGAGGGCCGTCTGCACCAGTGGGACGACGCCTACACGCTGTACCACCGGCCGGCCACACGCTTTGTCGCCGACTTCATCGGCCACGGCGTGTTCACGCCGGCCACGATCCGCCAGGTCGGCGGCGCGATGGTGGTGCAGACCGCGCTGGGCGACCTGACCGACATCGCCGAATGCCCGCTGCCCGGTGCGTTTGCGCAAGGCCAGTGCGATGTGCTGCTGCGCGCCGACGACATCGTGCATGACGACAACGCGCCGGTGAAAGCGCAGATCGTGCGCAAGGCTTTTCGCGGTTCCGAGTTTCTGTATACCTTGCGCCTGCGCAGCGGCGAGACCGTGCTGGCCCATGTGCCCAGCCACCACGACCATCGCATCGGCGAGTGGATCGGCATCCGCGCCGAGGTCGACCATGTGGTCACATTCGACCGCATCTGCCCGGCCGGCCAGGGCGCGATGTGCCATCTGCCCTGCGCGTCTGCCGGCGTCGCCTGCCAGAAACAGATCGGCTCGCCCGAGGCAGCGGCAAGAACGTCACTGCTCGCGAGAGTTGCCAGTCCGGCCCTGCGCTAGCAGCGCCATCGACCCGACGCGCGCCTGCCCGCCCATGCATGGCCACTAGCCGGAACGCGTACCGAGCTCCGCCGCGCGCCACCCTGCCATGCCGCCCACACCCCCCGAAGACCCAAACAGCACTGGTCAGCCATCGCCGCATTCTGGCGATTGCCGTGCCGATCATGTTGTCGAACGTATCGACTCCGCTGCTGGGCGTGGTGGACACCGCTGTCGTGGGCCAGATCCCCGACCCGGCCTACATCGGCGCCGTAGCCATCGGCTCGATCGTGTTCAGCTTCCTGTTCTGGGCCTTCGGGTTCCTGCGCATGGGCACCACCGGCCTGACCGCACAGGCGCTGGGTGCGGACAATCGCGACGAGATGGTGGCCAGCCTGGGCCGCTCACTGCTGATCGCGCTGGTGGCCGGCGGCGCCTTGATACTGCTGCAGTGGCCGATTCGCGAAACCGCATTCGCGCTGCTGGGTGCCAGCGATGCCGTCGAGCAACTCGGGCGCGGCTATTTCGACATCCGCATCTGGGCCGCGCCGGCCACGCTGGCCAACTACGCCTTGCTGGGTTGGTTCATAGGCCTGGGGCGCACCGACATCGCCCTGCTGCTGCAGCTCGCACTCAACCTGGTCAACATCGCACTTGATCTGTGGTTCGTGCTCGGTATGGGCTGGGACGTACAAGGAGTTGCCGCCGGCACGGTTTTGGCCGAGATCGTCGCCGCAGCCCTGGGGCTGCTGCTGGCGGCACGCCATGTGCGCCAGATCGGTGCTCGCTGGTCGCTGGCACACCTGCTAGTGCCGCAGCAACTGCGGCGCGCCATCCTGGTCAACAGCGACATCATGGTGCGCTCACTGGCGCTGATCTTTGTCATGGTCTGGTTCACCGCGCAGGGTGCAGCGCAAGGCGATGTGCGCCTGGCTGCCAACGCGGTGCTGCTGCAGTTCATCTCGACAAGCGCCTATTTTCTGGACGGCCTGGCCTTTGCCGCCGAAGCCCTGGTCGGCCGCGCCGCGGGGGCCGGGCGACGCGCGATGCTGGCGGCGGCTGCGCGCAGGACCAGCCTGTGGGCCGTGGCCGTGGCCGCCGTGCTTTCCCTGCTGCTGTGGCTGTTCGGTGAGCGCCTGATCGACCTGCTCAGCGTCGACGCCGCGGTGCGCGCAGCCGCCCGCGTCTACCTGCCCTGGGCCGTTGGCGCACCGTTGCTCGGGGTCTGGGCCTTCCAGCTCGACGGCATCTTCATCGGCGCCACCCGCACCGCCGACATGCGCAACGCCATGCTGGCATCCACCGCGGTATTTCTGCTCGCATGGTGGGCCTTGCAGCCATGGGGTAATCACGGCCTGTGGGCCGCGCTGTATGTGAACTATGTGGCGCGCGCAGCAGGCCTGGCGTGGTTCTATCCGGCGCTGCTCGATGCCGTCGGTAGACGGGCGTGATGCCAGCCCGTTGCTGCGCTACCTGCTCACGCCACGGCCGCTGCCGGTCGGCTTCCTACAATGGCCGAGTACCCGCACCCATACCAGGAGGAACCGATGATCGTCGAACGCATTTGGACCGGAAACGCCTACCGCAACTACAACTATCTGATTGCCTGCCCCGAAACCGGCGAGGCGCTGGCGATCGATCCGCTGGATCACGAAAAATGCCTGCAGGCGGCCAAGGTGCGCGGCTGGCAGATTACGCAGCTGCTCAATACCCACGAACACGAGGATCACACCGGCGGCAATGCGGCCATCGTCGCTGCCACTGGCGCCAAGGTCATCGCCCATCACAAGGCCGGCGGCAAGATCGACGGCATGGACCGCGGCGTCCAGGCGGGCGACATCATCAAGGTTGGCAAGACGGTCGAGCTCGAATGCCTGGACACGCCCGGCCACACCATGTGCCATATCTGCCTGCGCTCGCATACCGAGCAGCCGGCGCTGTTCTCGGGCGACACCTTGTTCAACGCCGGCGCCGGAAACTGCCACAACGGCGGCGACCCGCTGTTGATGTACGCCAGCTTCGCCGAGCAGCTGGCCAGCCTGCCGGACAACACGCAGGTCTACCCAGGCCACGACTACCTCGAGAACAACCTGAAGTTCACGCTCGACCGCGAGCCGGACAACGCCGCCGCCAAGGCTCTGCTGCCAGGTGTTGTCGACCAAGACCCGGCCACCTCGATGGTCACCACGCTGGCCGACGAGAAGCAGTTCAACACTTTTTTCCGGCTCGCCAGCGCGTCGGTGATTGCCCGTCTACGCGAGCGTTTTCCCGACCTGCCAGAGAACCCGGACGCGCGCACGGTGTTCATTCGGCTGCGCGAGCTGCGCAACAGCTGGTAGGCCGACGCAGCCGATCCACTTCGGTGCGCAGGTCGAGCGCCCAGCCGCGGCGGTCGCGTCCCTGGGCGCTTTGCGCCTGCCCGAAGCGCACATGGGCCACCAGGCCCGGCGTGCGCAGCGTGCGCCACAGTGAACTGATCAGCGATTCGTCACCGATGTAGCTGGCGGCCTGCGTGATCTGCCCGTGCAGGTCGACAAAGCGCAGCGCGACCGGCTGTATCGGCACGTTGGTTGCGATCGCCGCCTGCAGCAAATTGGCGTGAAACGGCAGCATCTCGATGCCATCACCCGTCGTGCCTTCCGGGAAGATCGCCAGAATTTCGCCGTCACGCAAGGCCTGCGCCATCGCATGCACCACGCGCATGGCATCGCGGCGTGACCGGCGCTCGACATACAGGGTGCCGGCCCCGGTGGCAAGTCGCCCCACCAGGGGCCAGTGCCGCACATCGGACTTGGACACGAAGCGGCAGTGTTTTGCCGCGTGCAAGACGGGAATGTCGAGCCAGGAGATATGGTTGGACACCAGCAGCACCGGACCGGTCGTGGGTGGTATGCCATGCACGACCAGCTTCACGCCCAGACGTCCGAGCATGCCCGATGCCCAGGCTTGCACATGCAAATTGCACTGCTCCTGCGACAGGCGCGGAAAACGGACCATGATGGTAAACAGGCCAACCACAACATGGGCCAGCAAGCGGGCGGCCCGCCCCAGGGCCCGCAGCGTGTTCACGCGTCGAATGCCAGATGCCCGCCGACCAGCGTGGCACGCACCCGGGCCTGCAGGCTGTAACCGGAGAACGGCGTGTGCTTGCCTTGGCTGCGCAGTGACTGCGCATCAATGATCCATTCCTGCCGCGGGTGAAAGACGCACAGGTCGGCCACGCCACCGACCACCAGGCGGCCGGCGCCGCTTGTCAGTCGACCGGCGGAGTTGGCCAGAATGCGCGCCGGCTCGCTGGTCACTGCCGCCAACGCACGTTGCAAGGGCACGCCGGATTCTTCGGCCCATTTCAGCGCCAGGCCCAGCAGCAACTCGACACCGCTGGCACCTGGTTCGCTCTCGGCAAACGGCAAGGTCTTGTCGTCGTCATCGACCGGACTGTGGTCGGACACCAATGCATCGATGGTGCCGTCGGCCAGCGCCAGGCGCAAGGCATCGCGGTCGCGCTGCTGGCGCAGTGGCGGAATCAGATGCGAACGGCTGTCGAAATAGCCGATGTCGGTGTCCACCAGATGCAGCGAGTTGATGCTCACGTCGCAGGTCAGTAGCAGACCTTCGCGTTTGGCCTGGCGCACCAGTTCGAGCCCGGCGGCGCTGCTGATGCGGCACAGATGCACACGCGCGCCACTCGAGCGCATGAGTTCGATGATGGTGAACAGCGCAATCGTCTCGGCCGCCACCGGAATGCCCGACAGACCCATGCGGGTGGCCAACGGTCCGCTGGCCACGACACCGGTGCCCAGGTCGCGGTCTTGCGGGCGCAACCAGACGCAATAGCCGAAGGTGCTGGCGTATTGCAGGGCGCGTAGCAGTATCTGGATGCTGGGCAGCGGCACGTCGGCCTGGCCGAAACCGACACAGCCGGCCTGGGTGAGTTCGACCATCTCGGTCAGCACCTCGCCACGCAGGCCACGCGTCAGTGCGCCCAGCGGGTAGACCCGCGCCTGGTGCAGCCGCTCGGAGCGGAATTTGAGCATCTCCACCAGACCCGGTTCGTCCAGCACCGGGTCGGTGTCAGGCGGGCAGACCAGGCTGGTGACACCACCGGCGACGGCCGCGGCCATTTCCGACTTCAGGCTGTTCGCGTGTTCGTGGCCGGGTTCGCGCAGGCGCACCGCCAGGTCGACCAGGCCCGGCACCACGATACAGCCGGTGCCATCGATGGTGCGACCGGGCGTGAAATCCGCCGGCGCCGGCCCGATCGCCAACACATGCCCTGCCGCCACGGCCACGTCGGCCAACTGGTCGGCGCCACTGGCCGGGTCCATCACCCGAGCGCCCTTGATCAGAATCTTCATGCCTTGTCGTCCCGCTTATGTGCGCCTCAGGGCGTCGCCTCGTTGCCGGCAACCAGGCTCATCACGGCCATGCGCACGGCGATGCCAAAGGTCACCTGCGGCAGGATCACGCTTTGCGTGCCGTCGACCACCTCGGAGGCAATCTCCACTCCGCGATTGATCGGCCCGGGGTGCATGACGATGGCGTCGGGCTTGGCCAGTTGCAACTTCTCGCGCGTGAGGCCGTAACTCATGAAGAACTCCTGCGCCGATGGCAGCAGCGCACCACTCATGCGCTCGTTCTGCAGCCGCAACATGATCACCACGTCGCAGTCGCGGATGCCCTCGGCCAGCGTATGGCAGACCCGCACGCCCATCTGCGACAGATCTGACGGCACCAGGGTCTTGGGGCCGACCACGCGCACCTCGGCGCAGCCCAGCGTGGTCAAGGCATGGATATCCGAGCGTGCCACGCGCGAATGCAGCACGTCGCCAACAATGGCAACCGTGAGATTGGAGAAGTCTTTCTTGTAGTGCCGGATCGTGAACATGTCCAGCAGACCCTGGGTCGGGTGCGAATGGCGGCCATCGCCGGCATTGATCACATGCACATGGGGCGCCACATGCTTGGCGATCAGGTAGGGCGCGCCCGATTCACTGTGGCGCACGACGAAGATGTCGGCCGCCATGGCACTGAGGTTGGCGATGGTGTCGAGCAGCGACTCGCCCTTGGACGCCGACGAACGCGCGATGTCCAGATTGATCACGTCGGCGCTCAGGCGCTTGGCAGCAATCTCGAAAGTGGTCCGGGTGCGCGTCGAATTCTCGAAGAACAGGTTGAACACGCTGCGCCCGCGCAGCAAGGGCACCTTCTTGACCTCGCGATCGCTGACGCTGACAAAACTCTCGGCAGTGTCCAGCACCTGGCGCAGGATGCCGGCAGGCAGCCCCTCGATGGACAGCAGGTGGACCAGTTCGCCGTTCTTGTTGAGTTGGGGATTTTGTCGGTACAACACGTCGAGGGCTTTCTGGTCAGGTGTTGAAGCGTTGCCGCATCGGCGCGCCCATCAGGAGCGCACCTCGATCGCGACCGACAGCTGGCCGGCATCGTCCCGGCGCAGCGCCACGGAGCAATTTGCCGGCAGTACCACATGCGCGGCGGAAAAATCGGCCTGAATCGGCAGCTGGCGACCGTTGCGCTCGATCAGCACCGCCAGTCTCACCGCCGCGGGACGGCCGAAATCGAACAACTCGTTGACCACAGCCCGTATCGTGCGCCCGGTGTAAAGCACGTCGTCGATGACGATGATGTCAGCGCCGTTGACATCGAAGTCGAGCCGCGTCGGGGCCCTTGCCGACAGGCCGCGTTCGGCGAAATCGTCGCGATGCAGGGCCGACGACAACACGCCAGCCTGGCCCGCCATGTGCAGGTCGGCGTGCAAGCGCTCAGCCAGCCAGGCGCCGCCGGTGGTGATGCCCACCAGGCGGGTGTCGCTCCGGCACATGGCGGACACACCTTGCAACAGCGTCTGGTAAAGGGCCGGCGCATCGCGCACGCTATCAACAGCCAACGCGAGCGCAGCCGCGCCGTCATCGGAGGGGGCAAGGCTCACGCAATACTCCTGAGAAACTGGTCCAGGATGATGCAGGCTGCCCCCGCATCGGCATCCCGGGCGCCACCGGCCAAGGCTTCGGTGGTGCTGTAGCGCTCATCCACTTCGAACACGGGCAGCTTGAAGCGATTGCGCAGACTGCGCGCGAACTTGCGCGCCAGCAAGGTGTTTTCGTGTTCTGCGCCGTCTGGATGAAACGGGACGCCAACCACCAGCGCCTGGGGCTGCCACTCGACGATCCGGGCCTGAACCTGTGCCAGCCGGTCTTCGTTGGACTGTGCGCGGATCGTCGCCAGCGGCCGCGCCTGTCCCAGCAAGCGCGAGGCATAGGCGACTCCGGTGCGCTTGCCGCCGAAGTCCAGCGCCAGGAAGCTATCGAAGCTGGCGCCGACCGGCGCCGTGACCAGGCCAGCCTCAGGCACGACCGGCCTGTGGCGACAGCATCCACATCTCCAGACCAAGCAGGCCCAGCGCCTTGTCATAGCGCTGGTCCACCGGGGTGTCGAAGATCACGGCCAGGTCGGCGTCGACCGTCAACCAGCTGTTATCGCCCAGCTCGGACTCGAGCTGGCCTTCACCCCAGGCCGAGTAGCCCAGCGATACCAGCACGCGGCGCGGACCGTTGCCGCCGGACAAAGCTTCGAGCACGTCCTTGGAGGTGGTCATCTCCAGGCCACCGGGGATGGACATGGTGGACGCGTACACCGGCTCGTCGGGTTTGTCGGCGGCACTGAAAAAAGCTTCATGCAACACAAAGCCGCGGTCGGTCTGAACCGGCCCGCCCTGGAACACCGGAAGCTGCTGCAGGTCATCGCGTCCAAGCGGCAACTGAACCTTGTCGAACAGCCCCTTGAGGTTGATGTCGCTGGGCTTGTTGATGACCAGACCGAGCGCGCCGCGCTCACTGTGTTCACACACATAGATCACACTGCGCGAGAATGCTGCATCTTCGAGCCCCGGCATGGCGATCAGAAAATGATTCGTCAGGTTGATCGGCGCAGAATCTTCGGGCATGTGTCAATTTTAGCGACCTCCATGAACAAGCCTTTCGACAGCGGACTGGTGTGGCTGCGGCGCGACCTGCGGCTCGATGACAACGCCGCACTGGCATTGGCGCTGCGTAGTTGCCGCAAGGTGTATTGCGCCTTCGTGTTCGACCGCGCCATCCTCGACCCCTTGCCGCGCGCCGACCGGCGCGTCGAGTTCATCCGCGACTGTCTGATCGAACTGGATCAGGCCCTGAGCGATGCCAGCACCACCCCCCACGTCGGTCTGATCGTGCGCCATGGGCAGGCCATCGACGAGATCGTGTCGCTGGCCCGGCAACTGCAAGTGCAGTCGGTGTTCGCGGCACACGACTACGAGCCGTCGGCTTTGGAACGCGACCGCATGGCACTGGGCGCACTGGCGCATGCCGGCATCGCGATGCATACGGTGAAGGACCATGTGGTGTTCGAACAGCGTGAGCTGCTCACGCGCACCGGCACACCCTACACCGTGTTCACTCCCTACAAAAAGGCCTGGCTGGCGCTGGTCGACGAGCACCGGCTGCGCAGCCACGACGTTCTGTCCCACATTGCGGCGCTGGCGCCGTGCCCCGAAGGTCTGCGCCAACCGGTGCCCAGCCTGCAGGAGATCGGTTTCGAAGCCACGAACCTGCACACGCTGCGCATGACCCCAGGCGCAAGCGGCGGACAGGCGCTGTTTGCCGAGTTCTTCGAGCGCATGGACCTGTACCATACAACGCGCGACTTTCCAGCCGTCAAGGGGCCGAGCTACCTGGGCGTGCACCTGCGATTTGGTACGGTATCGATACGACGCCTGGCCGCCGCCGCCTTGCAAGCCTCGATGGCGGGAAGCAACGGTGCCGCCGTCTGGCTCGGCGAACTGATCTGGCGCGAGTTCTATTTCCAGATTCTGGCGAACTTCCCGCATGTGGTGCAGGCCAGCTTCAAGCCCGCCTTCGACGCGATCCGATGGCGCCACGGCGCCGGCGCCGACAAACTGTTCCAGGCCTGGTGCGACGGGCGCACCGGTTACCCGCTGGTGGACGCGGCGATGGCGCAAATCAACCAGACCGGCTACATGCACAATCGCCTGCGCATGGTGGCCGGCAGTTTTCTGGTCAAGGATCTGGGCATAGACTGGCGCCGCGGCGAAGCCTACTTCGCCGAGAAACTCAACGACTTCGACCTGGCGGCGAACAATGGCGGCTGGCAGTGGGTTGCGTCAACCGGCTGCGACGCGCAACCCTGGTTTCGCATCTTCAACCCGGTGCGCCAGAGCGAGACGCTTCGACCCGCAGGGCAAGTTCATCCAGCGCTATCTACCGCAACTCGCCGCGTTGCCAGCCAAGGCCGTGCATGCGCCCTGGTCATGTGGCGCCGGTGAACTGGCAAACGCAGGCATCAAGCTGGGCGAGGACTACCCGCGACGCGTGATCGACCACGACACGGCACGCGCGCAGACGCTGGAGCGTTATGCGGTGGTGAGAACAGTGCGACCGGACGCTGGCAAGGCCGGATCGGGTAAACGGCGCTGAGTCCGATCCGGCCCGCGCCGGATCGGGACAGCCAGCTTCCCAAGATGTTGGTGCCAGAGCAAAAATTGCTGCGCAATTTATTGGTCTGGCACACAAGGTGGACATCCAGCTTCCCAAGATGTTGGTGCCAGAGCAAAAATTGCTGCGCAATTTATTGGTCTGGCACACAAGGTTTCAGGTTAACTCTTCGGCATCGACCTCGCGTGCGCAGTAGTGGGCGATCAGCCCGAGCAACTCGTCTTCGGCGTAGGGCTTGCCCAGGTAATGGTCAACCCCGAGTTCCACTGCATGTTCGCGGTGTTTCTCGGCGATGCGCGAAGTGATCATGATGATCGGCAGACTGCGCGTGCGTTCATCTGCCGCGGATGTTGCGCGCCAGGTCGAAACCGTCCATGCGCGGCATCTCGATGTCGGACAACACCACCGCCGGCAACTCCTCCAGCAGGCGTTCGAGTGCCTGCAGGCCGTCGTTGGCCAGCACCACGCGATAACCCTCGCGCAGCAGCAAGCGCTGCGTGACGCGGCGCACGGTGATCGAGTCGTCGACCACCATCACCAGCGGCGGTTGGCCGCTCGCCACGGGCGCCATCACGCTCGGCGCCTGGCCCTGCGCGTCGGCGGCTGCCGCTGCGCCAGCATCAGCCGATGCATGGGCCGCTACCTGCAGTCGCAAAGCCGACTCGCCATACACCGTTGCCAGTGCGACCGGGTTGTAGATCAGCACCACCGCGCCCGACGCCAGCACCGACATGCCGGTCAGGCCCGGCATGCGCGAGAGTTGTGGCCCGAGGTTCTTGACCACCACCTCCTGGTTGCCCAGCACCTCGTCCACGTGCATCGCGACGCGGCGACCGGCACTGCGAAACACCACCACCGCGCGGTGCTTCTGCGCCGGCGCCGAACTGGCGCCGGACTGCTTGAGCAACGCGCCGGCCCAGAAGAACGGGAAGCTGTTCGCCGCCATGCGCAAACTGCTTCGACTGCGTAGGCCTGCGCCACCTCGGCGTCGGGCACCCGGCGCACGATCTCGACCAGGCTGGACGGCACGCCCATGGACATGTCCGCCCAGGCGCAGCATCACGACCTGGGTCACCGCCGTGGTCAGCGGCACCACCAGCTTGAACTGCGTGCCCTTGCCCCAATCGCTGGTGGTCTCGATTCGACCGCCCAGCGCATCGACCTCGGCGCGCACCACATCGAGTCCGACGCCGCGCCCGGACAACTCGGTCACGCTCTCGGCCGTGGAGAAGCCCGGCATGAAGACCAGGTTGGCGGTCTCGTCATCACCGAGCGACTGCTGCGCCGAGATCAGACCCTTGGCCAAGGCCTTGTCCCGGATACGCGCCAGGTCCAGGCCGGCGCCATCGTCGCCGAACATCACAGAGACGTCATTGCCTTCCTGCTGCAGCGCAATCGTGATGCGTGCCCGAGGCGCTCTTGCCGGCGGCCTCGCGTTGCGCAGGACTCTCGATACCATGACCGATGGCGTTGCGCAGCATGTGCTCGAAGGCAGGCACCATGCGCTCGAGCACACTGCGATCGAGCTCCATCGAGCCGCCTTCAATGTCGAGTTTGACCTGCTTGCCGGTCTCCTTCGCCGTCTGGCGCACCACCGCGTACAGGCGCTCGGACACCGATTCGAACTCGATCATGCGCGTACGCAACAAATCGCGCTGCAACTCGCGTGCCTGGCGTGCCTGGGCTATCAGGTCGTCCTCGGCGCCCTGCATGGCGCGCTGCAACTGACGCTGCAAAGTGGCCACGTCGGACACCGACTCGGCCATGATGCGGGTGAGCTCCTGCACCCGCGTGAATCGGTCGAATTCGAGCGGATCGAAGTCGCGCGCCTGGTCCTTGGTCTGCGCCATGCGCGACTGCATCTGACTTTCGGACTGCACTTCCATCTCGCGCAGTTGCTCGCGCAGGCGGTCCAGATTGCCGGTCAGGTCCTTGAGCGAGCCGCGCATCTGCGCGATCCGTCCGTCCAGGCGTGAACGCGTAATGATGACCTCGCCAGCCTGGTTGACCAAGCGGTCGAGCAGTTGCGCCTGCACACGCACACTCTGACCCGCGGTCGGACGCGGCGCCACCCCGGCACCCGCACCCCGTTCCCGGTTTCGGCGCTCGGCCACACCCTGGGCTGCGCCGCCAAGCCGCGGCGCGGCAGTCGCGACATCCACGAGCACGGGCGTGGATGCATCCGCCGCGTCGACGTCATCCGTCGTATCGGCAGGCGCCAGCGCACGCTGATGCACGAAATCACACAGGCCATCGAACACCGACTGCAGCTTGTCAAAGCGCGCCAGCATCGGTTCGATGCGGTGCACTGCCACCGACTCGGAACCCAGCGATTCGATCGCCGACTCCATCCGATGGGTCATATCGCCCAGGCGCATGCGCACCGGCCAACCGGGCACTGCCCTTGAGCGTGTGCAACACACGCAGCGCCTCGGTACGGGCCGCGCGGTCTTCCGGCTGGGCCACCCACTGGCGCAAGGCTGCACCCAGCTTCGGCAACAGTTCGGCGGCCTCGTCCTCGAAGATCGGGAACAGGTCGGCGTCGAGCGCGTCCACCGCGTCGGAATGCTCGTCGGCGCTGACGATCAGCGGTGCGGCGCCGGCAGGCGCCGCAACACCCACCCCTGCATCCAACGCTATCGGCGGCTCATCGAACTCGGTGGCAAGTACGGCGCGCAGTGCAGGCTCGATGGCCGAATCGGGCTGCCTTGAGGAAACCGGCTGCAAACTGGTGCAGCAGGCGGCGGATTTCCTCCGCAGCCTGGTTAAACGTCGCGCATGCTCGGCCCGGCCCTGACCATGGCGTTGCACGTGTTCCAGCGTCTGCTCAAGCAACCGCGCCACATCGGCGACTGCAACAAATCCGACCGTGGCCGAACTGCCGCCCAGCGCGTGCGCCAGCCCGACGGTGGAATCCTGTATTGGCTTGTCCAGTTCCAACGCCCATTCGCTGAGTTCGGTCTGCAGGCGGCGTGACCACTCATCGGCCTCGTTCAGATAGACGTTGTAAAGCGGAATGCCGATACGCAGGTCACCAATGACCTTGACCGGTTCTTCCTGATCGTCTTGCACACCGGACTGTTCCGACTCGTCGATCAGGCGGCCACGTTCGGTTTCGGTCTCGAAATCGAGACGGTGGCTCCGGCACTTCGGAATCGCCTGCGGACGCATCCGAGCCAAAATCGAAATCGAGGGCATCAAGACCCGACAGCGGTGCAACCTGCGTCGACTCGTCCTGCGCAGCACCGAAAGTCGAGCCCTGGTAGGTCTGGGTGGGTTCAAATCCGGGCAGTTGACTTGCAGTGCCGCCATCGTCCGTGGAGGCCAACTCGGTGGCACTGAAGTCCGGCGGGACCGAAGCAGGGCCGAACACCGAGTCGCTCCCCCGAGCCATCTCGGTTGCAGCAAAGTCGGCCGGCTTGGCGTCAGATGGAGCATGCACCTGCGGCGCGTCCGCCTGCGGGATCTCGGCCGGTTCTTCAGCGTCCGGCGCGCTGGCGTCGGCCACTACCGGTGCCTGTTCCTGCGCATCCGGCGCCTCGGGTTGCGCCGTATCCGTAGTCTGCGTTTCGGACAGTGTCGGCGCTACTGCCGCTTCGTCCGTAGACTCCTGTTCAGACAGCTGATCCGGGGCAGATGAGACGTCGGGCGCGGCCACCACCGGCGTACCAGGTGGCAGCAATGCCAGGCGCCGGTTCTCGACGCGCAGCGCGTCGGCTGCATCGCGGAAAGCTTGGGCAGACCAAGGCGTATCCGCATCGCTGGCGATGTCCTCGACCCAGCGGCTGAATTGCCCCATGGCTTCGCCGCACAGCGTGCGCAGATCTTCGCTGGCCGGCTTCTGCTCTGCCAGCCAGGTGTTGACCAACTGCTCCATCGCCCACGCAGCTTCGCCGAACTCGCTCAAGCCCACCATGCGCGAACTGCCCTTGAGCGTGTGGAAGGCGCGGCGCAGTGTCGTTTGCTGGCCTAAATCGTCCGGTGCGGCGTCGAGCGCCGTGACCGCCAGCGAGCCGGTCTGCACGACCTCACGGGCTTCGTCCAGAAAGATGTCACGCATCTCGGCGTCGTCGTCAGCCAGCGCTTGGTCAGCTGCAGCCGGCTCGGACACCGGCGCCGTGGCCGCGTCGTGGCTTGGCGCCTCCGGCGCCGGCGACGGTGTCGCGGCTGACTCAATGGCGGCGGTTTCGACCACCGGCTCAGCCACGGATGCACTGACGGGCGTGGTTTTCTCGCGGCCCATCAATGGCCGGAACTCGCCCAACTCTTCGTCATAGACAAACAACTGCTTGGCCAGCGCGCGCTGGTAGCTCAGCATGTCGATCAGGAAACCCATCGCGCCCAGGCTGTTGCCCAGTTTCTCGAACACCGCCGAGCCACCGTCCTGCACCTGGTCGACCAGGAACTTCTCGACGCTGTCGCGCATACGCCGCGCGGCCAGTGACGCCTGGTCGAGTCCGAGCACCGAGAACACACCACGCATCTGCGCCAACTGACTCGGCACCTCGTGCAGCGGCGCGCGCTCCTGGGGGTTGCGAAAGAACTGGTCGAGCGATTTTTCGACCTGCGCCAGCGTGGTACGCAATTCGTCAACCACGCTACCCATGGTCTGGCGGTCGCTGACGCGTCGGTACAACTCCTCCATCCACGGCTCCAGCGGCTCGGGCTGCTGGCCACCAAGCACCAGTTCAAGCCGCTGCGCCAGCCGCGTGCAGCGCTGGGCCATCTGCGAATCGGTCGGATCCAGGTCGTCGTATGCGGCCTCCAGATACAGCACCGCGGTCGCCACCTCCATGGCCACCGAGGCGTTTGGCGGCTCACCGGAGCGCGCGACTACGTCCAGCGTACGCGTCAGCGCGCCTGCCAGGTCGGCGCTTTCCGGATGCAGCTTCACCATGGAATCGGCCACGGCGGCAAATTGCTCGGTCGCCGTCTTGATGCGGCTGGTGTCGCCGCCAGCCAGGGTGGCCCAGGTCTCGGTGGCGGAGGCGATACGCTTGCGCGCCTGCGTCAGCACGGCCGGATCAAACCGACCATATTGCGCCGTTGTGTAGTCCAGTGCAGGCACCTGGGACAAACCGTACGTCCTGCGCACGGCAACCAGGATCGGCGCTGCCGCGTCCTGCTCGGGTACGGCATGGGCACAGTAGAACAACAGGTCCTGTGCCAGTCGGTCGATGACGCCCGTCTCGCCGCGTGCCAAGCGTCGTGTATTGCGCAATGACGCGCGAAGCGGTTCGCTTGACGAACACATCGGCCGGGCACAGACCGCAGACGCACCGCCTCGAAGAATGCGGCGCTGATCTTCCAGAAAACGCGCGGCTCGGTAGCCGTCGCCGCCTCCGCCAGACCCAGGCTGATTTGCTCCATCGCGCGCGCCGACGCCGGGTCACCCGAGCGCACCACCTTGAGCACCGCCTGATCGAGCTTGGCGCGCACTGCCGGGCCGTAGTCCAGCGGCAACACATTGATCGGAATCGGCGTATCGATCCAGCGCCACTCCTGCGGCCACAGGTCCGCCGGATGCACCCGATCGCCGCCGACCAGGTCGAGCACCTCCCGGTATTGCGGAAACAGCGCGACCGGCGAGCTCTTGCGGCCCTTGAGCACACCTTCGAGGTACTCGGCCAGGCGAAGCTGGCGCGCTCGACCTTGTTGGCAGCCTCGTCACTGCACAACTCGGGACGTTGGACAAATTTCTGCGCCAAGGCCTCCATGCCACGCAGCAATTTGGCCGGCACGCCCAGTCCGACCATCTCGAGTGCGCCGACCGCCTGGTGCAACTGCTGACGCGCGATGCGCAACTGGCTGGCGTCGAGTTCGGCCAGATCGGATCCGCGCGCGAGTTCGGCGTCCCGCACAAAGCGCCGCAGCGCCTTGCTCGCACCGTCGAGTGACTTGCGCAGTTCGTCCAGCACCCAGGCCAGCGGCCCCAGGTCATTGGCCGCGATGTCGGTTTCAGCGTCTGACGTGGTTTGTGTTTGCATCTGCGTGTCCACTCCTGCGGTTGGCCCGGTCCAATGGCTGGCCATCAGGCGATCTTGAACCGTGCCACGGACTGGCGCAGTTCCTCTGCCATGCGGGACAACTCGCGCACCTGCCCGGCGGTGGCCCGTGTACCTTCACTGGTCTGCTCGGTCACGGCAAAAATATTCTGGATGCTGTCGGCCACGGCATTGGCCAGATTGGCCTCGCGCAAGGACGCATCCGAAATCTGCTGAATCAGCTCGGACAAGCGACGCGAAACCTGGTCGATCTCGCCCAACTGCGTGCCAGCGTTATCCGACAGCTTGGCACCATCGACCACACCTTGCGTCGAGCGCTCCATGGCGGCCACCGCATCCTGGGTGTCGGTCTGGATCGCGCGCACCAGCGCCGTGATCTGGCGCGTGGCGTCGGCGGAGCGCTCGGCCAGTCGCTGCACCTCCTCGGCCACCACCGAGAAGCCGCGGCCGGCCTCACCGGCCGAGGCGGCCTGGATCGCGGCGTTGAGCGCCAGCACGTTGGTCTGCTCGGTGATGTCCGAGATCAGTTCGGTGATCTCGCCGATCTCCTGTGACGATTCACCCAGGCGCTTGATGCGCTTGGAGGTCTCCTGGATCTGGTCACGGATGGCGTTCATGCCGCCGATCGCGTTTTGCACCGCCTTGAGGCCGGAGTCCGCCGCGACCAGCGACTGGCGCGCCACCGAGGCCGACTCCTGCGCCTGGGTCGACACCGTGTTGATGCGCGCCGCCATCTCGAGCACGGACTTGCCCGTGGCCTGGATCTCGTTCATCTGCTCGTTGGAAGCGGCCAGCAATTCGGTCGAGGTGAGGTCCACTTCGGATGTTGTCTGCGCCACCTTGGAGGCAGTGCTCTGCACGCTGGTCACCAGATTGCGCAACTCCTCGACCGTGTAGTTCACCGAGTCGGCAATGGCGCCGGTGATGTCTTCGGTCACCGTGGCCTGTTGCGTCAGGTCGCCTTCGGCGACCGTCTGCAGTTCGTTCATCAAGCGCAAAATGGCGGCCTGATTGGCGTCGTTGACGCGCTTGGCATCGAGCTGCAAACGCTCGGCCTCATGCATCTGCGACTCGGCCAGGTCTTGCTGCAACGAACCGGATGCGGACTGCAGACGCGAAACCGCGTAGCCGCACAGCGCAGCGAGCGCCAGCGCGATCAGCATGGCCAGACCGATCTGCGCACCCGCCGGGTCCTGACAGCGTGAGCGCAAACACGGCAGCGCCCGCCACCAGCAAAGCCGAGAGCATCAAACCGACCTTGAGCACCTGCCGGTGCTGCTCTGGCGCCCGTGTGCCAAGCAAGGGCAGTGTCACATAGCCGTCCGGCGTGCGCGTCACCCCGGTGGCTTTTTCGTCCTGGGGCGACAGCGATGCCGGCCCCGACAGATGCTGCTCGGAATGCCCCGAATGGCCCACCTGCGTGACCGTGTCGCCATGCTTCGAGTCGTCAACCGTTTTAGAAAAGAAACTCTTGAGCCGGTCTACAGACATGTTGGTGCCTCAGGAATGGACCTGAGCCGTGATGCTCAGGAAACGGGGATGCTGGGACAGGGTCTGGATGTTGATCTCCTGCCAGGACTGGCCACCGGCATCGGTGAACCGATTGCCGAAATACGGTGGCGCGTCCGGCGCCCTTGGCTCGGTTGCAGAAAAAACCTGGGGATTGCGCAGTCCGGCCAGTTCGTCGACCAGCAACGCGCAATTGACATCGAGCGCGGCATTGAGCGTGACCACGACCTGTGCCCCACCCGGCTTGCGCTGCGCGCCGCCCACCGCGGGCACGCCGGTCTCTTGTGCCACGTACTGTGCAATGTTCACAACCCCGAACAGGCCGCCGCGCAGATTCACCACCCCCAGAAACCAGGGTTGCGCATATGGCACCGGCTGCACTGCCGTGATCGGAAAAATCTCGCCCGACTGGGCCAGCGGCAACAGGTAGTTCATGCCCGCACTGCGAACCGCCAGCCAGGAAACGGATAGCCCTTCGTCCTGCGCTGTACGCAGCCGGTTGGCCAGACGCGTCTGCAGTTCCCGGATTGCTTCGCGATTGGCCATTTCTTGCTTGGCGCTCAGCCCAGCGCCTTGATCTTGGCCAGCAGTTCGCTCGGGTTGACCGGTTTGGTGACGTAGTCACGTGCGCCCTGGCGCATGCCCCAGACCCGGTCGGTCTCCAGGCTCTTGCTGGTGCACAGGATGATGGGGATGCCCGCGTAATCGGGCGAGCGGCTGATCGCGCGCGTGAGCTGGTAGCCATTTTGACCCGGCATCACGACATCCATCAGGATCAGGTCGGGCTTGGCCTCGGCCAGACTGCTTGAATGCCTCGTCTGCGCCCTCAGCGGTGCGCACCGTCATGTTGTTCTTCTGCAGCAGATTGGTCAGGAACATCAGTTCCGTCTTCGAATCGTCAATGATGAGCACATTGCGAATGGGCATCACGCGTCTCCCGCAACGCTGTCGCAGATCTGCGCCACCGCCTGCAGCAGCTGGTCCTTGGTGAATGGCTTGGTCAGGTAATCCTGTGCGCCCACCATGCGCCCGCGCGCCTTGTCGAAAACACCGTCCTTGGACGACAGCATCACCACCGGCACCTGCGAGTAACGGGCATTGCGCTTGATGATGGCGCAGGTCTGGTAGCCATCGAGTCGCGGCATCAGGATGTCGCAGAAAATCAGGTGCGGCTGATAGTCGTTGACCTTGGACAGTGCATCGAAGCCATCTTCTGCCAGCAAGACTTCATGGCCACCTTGCTTGAGAAAAATTTCGGCGCTGCGCCGGATCGTGTTGCTGTCATCAATGACCAGGACCTTGAAGGTCGATCCGGTAGTGTTCACGCGATTGCTCTCCTGCACTGAAGTTGAGACCGGGCCATAGTGCCGATCCATGCGCCTGCGATTGCAGGCTTCAGACCTGAACCATCTCGAAGTCTTCCTTGCGCGCGCCGCATTCGGGACAAGTCCAGTTCATGGGCACGTCGGCCCATTGTGGTGCCAGGGGCCAGGCCGTCGTCTGGTGCGCCAGCCTCCTCGTCATAGATCCAGCCACATATCAGACACATCCAGGTTTTAGGTTCGCTCACAGCTTAAAGGGCCTTCGAATAGAATGCAAACATTGTATAGAGACGGTCCTGGCGAATCGCGCCTGACGTGCCGGAACCCACGATATTCTGCCTCAGCGGCCCTCCCGTTCTGATCATGTCCACCGCTCTGCACGACGACACATTCGAAACCGATGTGCAATCAGACCAGCCAGCCTGCGTGCTGGTCTTCAATGCCAACGATCCCAGCGGTGCCGGCGGACTCGCCAGCGACATCAACGCGATCGCGTCCGTAGGGGCCCATGCCTTGCCAGTGGTCACTGGCGCCTATACGCGCGACACAGCGGAAATCATCGACCATCACGCGATGGACGACGAGGCCGTAGCCGAGCAGGCGCGCACGATTCTCGAAGACGTCACGGCGCAGGTGATCAAGATCGGCTTCTGTGGTTCGGCCGAAAACCTGAGCGCGATCGCCGAGATCTGCGCCGACTATGCCGACGTACCGGTCATCGCCTACATGCCCGACCTGTCCTGGTGGGACGAGGTGCAGATCGACCTGTATCTGGACGCCTTTCGCGAGCTGGTATTGCCGCAGACCACCGTGTTGGTTGGAAACCACAGTACGCTGTGGCGCTGGCTTGTTGCCGGACTGGAGTTCCGACAAGAGCCCGGGGCCGCGCGACATTGCACGTGCCGCCAACGAGATGGGCGTTCCCTACACACTGGTGACCGGCATCCTCGCGCCCGACCAGCAGATCGAGAACGTGCTGGCGTCCCCGCAAGCCGTGTTGTACAGCGAGCACTTCGAGCGTTTCGAAGCCACGTTCGCCGGTGCTGGCGACACCTTGTCGGCGGCGCTGGCGGCACTGCTGGCCAGTGGCAGCGACCTGGCCGAATCGGTCAAGGAAGCACTCGGATACCTCGACCGCTGCCTGGACGCGGGCTTTCGGCCCGGCATGGGCCATATCGTGCCCGACCGCCTGTTCTGGGCCCAACCCGAGGCGGACACCGAGGACGTCCTCGGAACGAAGCCCAGGCCGCCGCCACCTTTTTCGACCTGCCCGCACATGACACCAAGCACTGAAACCAACGACGAACCTATTTGCCCGCGCCCAGCGCGTGATCCCCGGCGGCGTCAATTCGCCGGTGCGGGCCTTCAAGGCGGTCGGCGGAACCCCCCGTTTCGTCAAACGGGCCCAGGGCGCGTATTTCTGGGACGTCGAAGGCCAACGCTATATCGACTACATCGGCTCCTGGGGCCCGATGATCCTGGGCCATGGCCACCCCGCGCGTGGTGCAGGCGGTGCAAGCGGCCGTGCTCGAAGGTTTCTCGTACGGCGCCCCGACCGAGCGCGAGGTCGAACTGGCCGAAGCCATCCTGCGCCTGGTGCCGTCCATGGACATGGTGCGCCTGGTCAGTTCCGGCACCGAAGCGGCCATGAGCGCCATCCGTCTGGCGCGCGGCGTCACCGGCCGCCACAAGCTGATCAAGTTCGAGGGCTGCTACCACGGCCATGCCGACGCCTTGCTGGTCAAGGCCGGCTCCGGTCTGGCGACCTTCGGCAACCCGACCAGTGCCGGCGTGCCGCCCGAAGTGGTGCAGCACACGCTGGTGCTCGAATACAACAACATCGCGCAACTGGAAGCAGGCGTTCGCGCTGCACGGCAAGGATCTGGCCTGCCTGATCATTGAACCAATTGCCGGAAACATGAATTTTGTCCGCGCATCGTGTGGCGTTCATGCAACGCTGTCGCGAGTTGTGCACCGAATATGGCGCGCTGCTGGTCTTCGACGAGGTCATGACCGGCTGCCGCGTGGCCCTGGGCAGCGCGCAAAGCGTCTACGCGAAGCGATTGCCGGGTTTCGAGCCGGACATGACCATCATGGGCAAGGTCATCGGCGGCGGCATGCCGCTGGCCGCATTCGGCGCCAAGCGCGCCGTCATGGAGCAACTGGCACCGCTGGGATCCGGTCTACCAGGCCGGCACCTTGTCGGGCAATCCGGTGGCAACGGCCTGTGGTCTGGCCACATTGGCCGAGATCAGCCAAACCGGGCTTCTTCGATGGCCTGGCGCGCAAGTCGCGCGCCTTGGTCGACGGTCTGCAGCGCGGCAGCCAAGGAAGCAGGTGTGCCTTTTTGCGGCGACAGCGAAGGCGGCATGTTCGGCTTCTTCCTGCTCGAACAACTGCCACAGAACTACACCCAGGTGATGAAGTCGGACAACGCGCGCTTCAACCGCTTGTTCCACGGCATGCTGGAGCACGGAATCTATTTCGCTCCGGCCCTGTATGAGGCCGGATTCGTCAGCGCCGCGCATTCGCGACGCCGATATCGACGAGACCATCGCAGCGGCGCGCGCCGTGTTCAAGTCACTTTGAACCTGGGCCCGTGCGCGCCTGGCGCCGACGCCGCGCGATTGCCCCTCGCGCTCTCAGTGTCGGAAGTGGCGCACGCCGGTCACGGCCATTGCCACATCACGCTCGTCGGCCGCGGCAATGACGTCATCGTCGCGCATGCTGCCACCGGGCTGGATCACGCAACTGGCGCCGGCATCGACGACCACGTCCAGACCATCGCGGAACGGGAAGAAGGCGTCGCTGGCCACGACGCTGTCCTGCAGGCTCAGCCCGGCGTGTTGTGCCTTGATGCTGGCGATGCGCGCCGAGTCGAGCCGGCTCATCTGGCCGGCGCCGACGCCCAGCGTCATGCCGTCGGCACAGAACACGATGGCATTGGACTTGACGTACTTGGCCACCGTCCAGGCAAACAGCATGTCCTGCAACTGGGCCGGCGTCGGTTGCTTGCGCGTAACGATCTTCAGGTCGGCCGCGCAAGCTCATGGTTGTCGGCAGTCTGCAGCAGGATGCCGGAGCCGACGCGCTTCATGTCGACCGCATTGCGCCCCTGATCCCAGGCGCTGGCGCCGCCTGTGGGCAAGGCGATGCGCAGCACGCGGACATTCGGCTTGGCGTGCAGAACCGTCAGTGCGTCGTCGGAAAAATCGGGTGCCATCAGCACCTCGACGAACTGCTTGGTCACCGCCTCCGCCACCGCTCCGTCCACCGAGCGCGTTGAACGCGATGATGCCGCCGAAAGCCGATGTGGGATCGGTCTGGAAGGCCTTGGCGTACGCCTGCAGGGGGCCGGCGCCGATCGCCACGCCACAGGGGTTGGCGTGTTTGACGATGACGCAGGCGTTCTGCGCGAAGCTCTTGACGCATTCCCAGGCCGCATCCGCGTCGGCGATGTTGTTGTAGCTCAGTTCCTTGCCCTGCAACTGATCGGCGCTGACGAGCGAGCCCGGCGCGGGATACAGATCGCGGTAATACGCCGCCTGCTTGTGCGGGTTCTCGCCATAACGCAGGTCCTGCAGCTTGACGAAGCGGCCGTTGGTCTGGCCGGGAAACACCGCGTGGCTGCCGTCGGGCCCGATGCGCGACAGGTAGTCGCTGATGGCGCCGTCGTATTGGCTGATGCGGTTGAAGGCAGCCACCGACAGCGCGAAACGCGTGGTCTCGGACACCGTGCCGTGTTGCCTGCAGTTCTTCGAGCACACCGGCATACTGCGACGCATCGGTAAGCACCGTCACGTCCTTCCAGTTCTTGGCGGCGCTGCGCACCATGGCCGGGCCACCGATGTCGATGTTCTCGATCGCATCTTCCAGCGTGCATCCGGGCTTGGCCACGGTGGCCTCGAACGGATACAGGTTGACCACCAGCAGGTCGATGGTGGCAATGCCGTGATCGGTCAACGCCTGCATATGCGCCGGCATGTCGCGCCGCGCGAGCAGGCCGCCATGCACCATCGGATGCAGCGTCTTGACGCGGCCGTCGAGCATCTCCGGGAAATCCGGTCACATCGGCCACCTCGCGCACCGGTATGCCTTTGGACGCCAGCAGGCTGGCAGTGCCTCCGGTGGACAACAGGCCAATGCCCAGGTCGTGCAGGGCGGCGGCAAATTCGACAATTCCGGTCTTGTCGGATACGGAGATCAGGGCATTGGTCACGGTTGGTTTTCCATTCTTCACTTGAGCAACTTGTGTTCGAGCAGTTTCTTGCGCAAGGTGTTGCGGTTCAGACCCAGCCACTGGGCGGCGCGGGACTGGTTGTTGTCGGCGTGCTGCATCACCACCTCGAGCAAGGGTTTCTCGACCACACGCACCATCATGTCGTACATGCCATCAGGCTCGGTGCCGTGCAGGTCGCGAAAGTAGCTGTCCAGGCTGGCACGAACGCACTCTTCGATGTGTTTCTTGCTCATGGAGTTTCCAGGTGTCATTTCAGGGGACGCGGCGCAGGCCGCGGGCACGGGCAACCGGTCCATGACTGCGCCCAGTGCATCAAAAAAATCGGCCACGGCGCGCAACTGCGCCTGTACGTCCGTGCAGTCGATTCATCTCGCTGCGAAAGGCTTCGCCCCCGGGCAGCGACCGGACATACCAGCCAATGTGCTTGCGGGCACTGAGCACGCCGACATGTTCACCGTAAAGTTCGTAGTGATCTTCCAGGTGTGCCAGCAACAGCCGCCTGACTTCGCCCACCAGCGGTTGCGCGAGCTCGGTACCCGGTGTCCAGGAAATGCGCCATCTGGCGAAAGATCCAGGGTTGCCCCTGCGCCGCACGACCCACCATGACCGCGTCGGCGCCGCTCTGGCGCAACACCGCACGCGCCTTGTGCGGCGTGCTGATGTCGCCATTGGCCACCACCGGAATGCGCACTGCGTTCTTCACCGCCGAGACGGTGTCGTACTCCGCCTCGCCCTTGTAACCTTGCTCGCGCGTGCGCCCATGCACGACCAGCATCTGCACGCCAGCGTTTTCAGCGTCGCGCGCAATACGCACCGCGTTGCGCTGCGCATCGCACCAGCCGGTACGCATCTTGAGCGTGACCGGCACGTTGCGCGGCGCGCAAGCGCGCACCACGGCGTCGACGATGGACAAGGCCAGCGCCTCGTCCTGCATGAGCGCCGAGCCGGCCCACTTGTTGCAGACCTTCTTGGCCGGACAGCCCATGTTGATGTCGATGATCTGCGCGCCACGGTCGACGTTGTAGACCGCGGCATCGGCCATCATTTGGGGTTCGGTACCGGCAATCTGCACCGCGATCGGTCCGGGCTCGCCATCATGATTGGCGCGGCGCGAAGTCTTGAGCGACTGCCACAGGTCGCGCCGCGACGTGACCATTTCGCTGACCGCATAAGCCGCTCCCAGTTGCCGACACAACTGTCGGAAAGGCCGGTCCGTCACGCCCGCCATCGGGGCGACCATGAAACGGTTGGCGAGCACGAACTGACCGATCTGCATGCGTTCGGAGGGTTTCGGAAAAGCAGCTGAAGAAAGCGGGAAAAAACTGCGTGGAGATGCGCAGGGGCTTGATTCTAACTGCCCAAAATTTCAGCAATTGAAATGCCGCCGACCCTGGACCGGGGGCACGCCGCTGTGCCGCCGGCGTCGCCTGCCTATACTTCAGCCCAATGCCCACCTGGATTGAACACCTGATCGACCTGCTGGCATTGCCTGAGGTCGGCCTGAGCACGATTCTGGTGATCTCCTTCATCTCGGCCACCTTGCTTCCGATGGGTTCCGAGCCGGCCGTGTTTGCGCTGGTCAAGATCAATCCAGCCATGTTCTGGCCTGCCATCCTGGTGGCCACCGCCGGCAATTCGCTTGGCGGCGCGTTGACCTGGCTGATGGGCTTCGGCACCCACCGGGTGGTCGACAAATACCGCGACTCGCGATCCCATGTGCAGGCGCTGCGCTGGCTCGAACGCCTGGGCCCGAAGGCCTGCCTGCTGGCATGGCTGCCCGTGGTCGGCGACCCTTTGTGTGCCGTCGCCGGATGGTTGCGCATGCCATTCTGGCCCTGTCTGTTTTATATGACGATCGGCAAGTTCCTGCGCTATCTCTTCATGACCGCCGGTCTGCTGTGGGTTTTTCCGGGCGCCGCGGTCTGAGCCGCGCCAGGGCGGCAGACTCACAGCACGGCCGCGTGCGACGGCATCGTTGCACCGCATAATTCGCCCATGGAAACCAAATGGCTCGAAGACTTCGTCAGCCTGGCTGAAACCCGCAGCTTCAGCCGCTCGGCGCAGTTGCGCCATGTCACCCAGCCCGCCTTTTCCCGGCGTATCCAGTCGCTGGAGGCCTGGGCCGGAACCGACCTGGTCGACCGCAGTTCCTACCCGACGCGCCTGACCCCGGCCGGCGAGACACTGTACGACCAGTCGCTGGAGATGCTGCAGGCATTGCAAAGCACCCGCGCCATGTTGCGCAGCCACCGCTCCACGGTGCAGGACCTGATCGAGTTCGCCGTGCCCCATACGCTGGCGTTCACGTTTTTCCCGGCCTGGGTATCCGATCTGCGCGAGCGTTTCGGGCCGATCAAGAGCCGGTTGATCGCACTCAACGTGCACGACGCCGTGATGCGCCTGGTCGAAGGCAGTTGCGACCTGCTGATCGCCTACCACCACAGCGCCCACCCGTTCCAGCTCGACCCGCAGCGCTTCGAGATGGTCAATCTCGGGCAGGAGGTGATCGCGCCCTATTCCAGACCGCAGGCCGATGGCACGCCGCTGTTCCTGCTGCCCGGTCGCGCCGCAAGCCCCTGCCCTACCTGGCCTATGCCCCCGGCGCCTACCTGGGCCAGATGGTCGATCACTGATTCTCAAACAGTCACCGGCACCGATTCATTTCGACCGGGTCTACGAAACCGACATGGCCGAAGGCCTCAAGGCCATGGCGGTCGAAGGCCATGGCGTGGCGTTTCTGCCGCACAGCGCGGTGAAAAAGGAATTGCGCGCCCGACGCCTGGTCAGCGCGCTGCCGGCGGACATGAGCACACTGCAATTGACAATGGAGGTTCGTGCCTATCGCGAGCGACCCAGTTCCGGTGAAGGCCATCGCGCCACCACGGTCAATGGCAAACCGGTGGCCACCAATGGGAAAACCAAGGCCAACAACCACCGCAACAACAACCAGGCCTTGTGGGACTACCTGCTGTCCGCTTCCACCGCCACCACCTGAATAGCAGCACCAAAGTTCCCTCCATGTTGGCATCCTCCAGGCGCGACGCGCGCACGACCCTGACACTGACCCGACCCGATGACTGGCATCTGCACGTACGCGATGGCGAGGCCCTGAACACCGTGGTGCCGCACACGGCGGCGCAGTTCAGCGCGCGCCATCATCATGCCCAACCTCAAGCCACCGGTGACCACGGTGGAGCAGGCAATGGCGTATGCCGCGCGCATCCGCGGCGCCGTGCCCGCGGGCACGGACTTCACGCCGCTGATGACGCTGTATCTGACCGATCGGCTCGACCCGGCCGAGATCACCCGCGCCAGCGCCACACGCGACGGCTCGGCTGGCGCACCGGTGGTCGCGGCCAAGCTGTATCCCGCCGGCGCCACCACCAACAGCGATGCCGGCGTCACCCACATGCGGCATATCTATCCGGTACTCGAAGCCATGCAGCGCGAGGGCCTGTTGCTTCTGGTGCACGGCGAGGTCACATCTCCGGACATTGACCTGTTCGACCGCGAGGCGGTGTTCATCGACGAGCAGCTGATACCGCTGCGACGCGACTTCCCGGAGCTGCGCATCGTCATGGAACACATCACCACGCGCGAAGCCGCCCAATATGTGCGCGACGGCGGACCGTACACGGCGGCCACCATCACCGCCCACCATCTGCTGTTCAATCGCAATGCGATCTTCACCGGTGGCATCCGGCCGCACTACTACTGCTTGCCGGTGCTCAAGCGCGAAACCCATCGACTGGCGCTGGTCGAGGCGGCAACCAGCGGCAACCCACATTTTTTCCTGGGTACGGACAGCGCGCCGCATCCGGCGCATCTGAAGGAGCATGCCAGCGGTTGCGCCGGATGCTATACCGCGCACGCGGCACTGGAGATGTACGCCCAGGCTTTCGACGCGGCTGATGCGCTGGACAGGCTCGAAGGTTTCGCCAGCTTCTTTGGCGCCGACTTCTACGGCTTGCCGCGCAATACCGAGACAATGCACCTTGCAGCGCATGGACTGGCAAACGCCGAGCCACTTCCCGTTCGGCGCCGCCGAACTCAAACCCCTGCAAGGCGGCGAAACGCTGGCGTGGAAACTGATGCCGGCGTGAACGGCCCGATGCAAGCGAACAAGACTCCCTGGGCGGACATCGAATGGCAACACCCCTGGCTGGCACCCTACCGAAACCCCGGCCAGCAGATCGCGCAGGACTGTGTCCAGGGCATGCCGCTGTGTTTGGCCTTGAACCAGCGCACGTCGGCACCGGTGCAATTCGTGCCGCAGTCCGACCTGCCCGACGGCACGGCCTACGAAGCGTTCATCGCACGAACCGGCCATTGCCCCACGCGCGAAGGCCTGCATGATTTTTTCAACGGCTTGTGCTGGATCCGTTTCCCGGCCACCAAGCGACGGCTGAACCAGTTGCAGTCGGCCCACATCGCGGCAGACGGCGTGCTCCCGGTACGCGGTCCAGTGCGCGATGCCTTGACCGTGTTCGACGAGAACGCCGCCTTCCTCAACGCCCCGGATGCACTGTGGGAGGCCTTGCAAGCCAAGCATTGGCAGGACTTGTTCGGTCGGCTGCGCCCTTTGTGGGCGCAGTCCCAGTTGGTGCTTTTCGGTCACGCGCTGCTGGAAAAACTGACCCAGCCGCGCAAACCCATGACGGCGCATGTGTACCGGGTTGACGCCGCGGCGCGCTCGGTCGGCGAAATCGACGCCTGGGTGGCGCAGGACCTGCGCAGTGAGCGCCTGGCGACCAAGCCGTTTGCCCATCTGCCGGTTCTCGGGGTGCCAGGCTGGTGGCCAGCCAATGCAGACGCCGGTTTTTACAGTGATGCGACCGTCTTTCGGCCACCGCGGCACTCTCGGGCTGCGTGCCAATAACCGCAGCTGGGGTGGGCATACGCGCATCAAGCGCTTGATTTCCGCGCCTTTGCCCCTACCATCCTTGCCATCGGTCGATAGACCACATTCTGAACGCATCCATGAAGAGAATCCTGCTGTTTGTCATGACCAACCTGGCCGTCGTGGTCGTGCTGGGCATTGTTGCCAACGTGTTAGGCCTGAATCGCTTCCTGACGGCCAACGGTCTGGATCTGGGCGCGCTGCTTGGCTTCGCGCTGCTCATGGGTTTTGGCGGCGCCATCATCTCGCTGCTGATCAGCAAGCCGGTGGCCAAATGGAGTGCGGGCGTGCGCATCATCGAGCAGCCCCAGAATGCCGATGAAGCCTGGATCGTGCAGACGGTGCAGAAGTTCGCCACCAGCGCCGGTATCGGCATGCCCGAGGTCGGCATCTTCGAGGGCGCACCCAACGCCTTTGCCACCGGCGCGTTCAAGAACTCTGCCCTGGTGGCGGTGTCCACCGGCCTGTTGCAAGGCATGACACGCGAGGAGGTCGAAGCCGTGATCGGCCACGAGGTAGCCCATATTTCCAATGGCGACATGGTCACGATGACGCTGATCCAGGGTGTCATGAACACCTTCGTGGTGTTCCTGAGCCGGGTCATCGGTTATGCCGTCGACAGCTTCCTGAACAAGGGCAACGACCGACAGTCCGGCCCCGGCATCGGTTACTGGGTCACCACCATCGTGCTCGACATCGTGCTCGGATTTGTCGCCGCCATCATCGTGGCCTGGTTCTCGCGCCAGCGCGAGTTCCGTGCCGATGCCGGTGCCGCCAAACTGATGGGCCGGCGCCAGCCCATGATCAACGCGCTGGCCCGCCTCGGCGGCATGACGCCGGGCGAACTGCCCAAGAGCGTCGCCGCCATGGGCATCGCCGGCGGCATCGGCAAGTTGTTCTCGACCCATCCGCCGATCGAGGAACGCATCGCTGCGTTGCAAAACACCGCTCCGGGCGGCTGAGCTTTTCTTCAATTTGCAGCGCCTGCGTTGGGCGCCGCACCGCTCTCCTACAGCCGCCAGGCAGTTTTGCCGGTGGCTGTTGTGTTTATTGACGCGTCATTGATCTCGGTTCGGGCGATCGCTGCTGCCCCGGGCGCCAAGGGTGAACGGCTCCGCGAATGTCCTCCGACATGGGCTGCGCCCATGCCTCCCCCTTTATTTCGCTACGCCGTCCACCCTTGCCACCCGGCAGTAGCTGTCGTTTTCGGCGGGACGGGTAACAGCCGGACAACCGAAAACACGAACTGAAAATGGTCGCCATCTGGCCGCGCGTCGCATCTGCAACATCGCGCCAACAAACACCTCTTACCGATCAGGTGGGTGGGGCGCTCTGCGTAGCGAAATAAAGGAGGAGGCCGAAGGCCGGGGGACATTCGCGGAGCAGAGTGCCCCGGCCGCCTGATCGCACCCCAAAAGTGGCGTGCAAAGATTCCCGGTCTTTAGTCCGAAGCCAGCACCGCCCGTGCCACCGCCTCGGCAACCCGAATGCCATCGACTCCTGCCGACAGTATGCCGCCCGCATAACTGGCCCCTTCACCCGCAGGGAACAAGCCTTGCACATTCAGACTCTGGTAGTCCTCTCCCCGTCCGATACGCACCGGCGACGAGGTGCGGGTCTCGACACCGGTCAGCACCGCGTCGGGCATGTCGAAGCCTTTGATCTTGCGGCCGAACACCGGCAAGGCTTCGCGCATCGCGTCAATCGCATACGAAGGCAAGGCAGCGCCAAGTTGGCCCAGTTCCACACCAGGCTTGTACGAAGGCTCGACACCGCCTAAGGCAGTCGACGCACGACCTTTCAGGAAATCTCCCACCAGTTGGCCCGGCGCATGGTAATTGCTGCCACCCAGCACGTAGGCCTGCGACTCCAGTTCGCGCTGCAACACGATGCCGGCCAGCGGATGGCCTGTGGCATCGGCACCAGGTGCCAGCACATCCTCACCCAGCGCCGCGCGCATGCGCTCACCGTCGGCAGGAAAGTCGGACGGATCGATACCCACGACGATGCCGGCATTGGCATTGCGCTCGTTGCGCGAGTACTGGCTCATGCCGTTGGTGACGACGCGGCCGACCTCCGACGTGGCCGCCACCACGGTACCGCCCGGACACATGCAGAAGCTGTAGACCGAACGGCCGTTGGCGGCATGGTGGACCAGCCGGTATTCGGCCGCACCGAGCGCCGGATGACCGGCATGGCGGCCCCAGCGCGACCGGTCGATCACACTTTGCGGATGCTCGATGCGAAAGCCGATGGAAAACGGCTTGGCGGCGATTTCCACGCCACGCGCATGCAGCATGACAAAGGTATCGCGCGCACTGTGACCCGGCGCCAGCACCACGTGGCGGGTCGCGCAACTCGTACTCGGTGCCACTGGCCTGATCGTGCACGCGCAGCGCACGCACACGCCGGCTTCGGCCCTGGGTGTCGGGCACGGCATCGTCCAACTGCAAATCGACCAGCCGCTGCTCGAAACGAATCTCGCCACCCATGGCAATGATCTGCTCGCGCATGTTCTCCACCACCTTGACCAGCTTGAAGGTACCGATGTGCGGATGGGAGTCGACCAATATGTTTTCGGGCGCGCCGGCCTTGACGAATTCGGCCATGACCTTGCGACCAAGAAAGCGTGGGTCCTTGATCTGGCTCCACAACTTTCCATCCGAAAAAGTACCCGCACCGCCTTCGCCGAACTGCACGTTCGATTCCGGGTCGAGCACCGACTGGCGCCACAAACCCCAGGTATCCTTGGTGCGCTCGCGCACCTTGCGGCCGCGCTCGAGCACGATGGGCTTGAAACCCATCTGAGCCAAAATCAGCGCGGCGAAAATACCACAGGGGCCGAAGCCGACCACCACCGGACGCTGCCACTGCAGGTCGGCAACGGCATCCGCCGGCACTTTGCAGGGCAAGTGATAGACCATGTCCGGACTCTTGCTGACATGGGCGTTTGCGCTGAACTGCTCAAGCAACTGCAATTCCATAGCGGGATCGGCCAGTTCCACGTCGACCACGTAGACCACCAGCAACTGGGCTTTGCGCGCGTCCACACTGCGTTTGAACACATGAATCTGCAACACTGCCTGCGCAGGCACGGACAGCGTTTGCAGCACCAGCCGCTGCAGGTCTGCCGGCTGGTGTTCAAGCGGGAATTTCAGTTCAGTCAGACGAATCATGGCAATGGCTCACCGGCGCGCACGCTGGGTCGGCAACTGGGTTGGCCGCACGCCACGGCGCACGACACGGAAAACGGCATCAGACCGGCAGAAAACCCTCGACCGAGAGATAACGTTCGCCAGTGTCGTAGTTAAAGCCCAGCACTTTCGCGCCTGCGGGCAGATCGGGCAGTTTCTGCGCAATCGCCGCCAGCGTTGCACCCGACGAGATGCCCACCAGCATGCCCTCTTCACGCGCACAGCGTCGCGCCATCTCGCGCGCTGGCTCGGCGTCAACCAGGATCACGCCGTCGAGCAGGTCGCTTGTGCAGATTGGTCGGTATAAAGCCCGCGCCGATGCCCTGGATCGGATGCGGCGACGGCGCCCCGCCCGAGATCACCGGTGAGGCCGTCGGCTCGACCGCATACACCTTGAGCCCCGGCCATTTCGCCTTGAGCACCTGGGCGCAACCGGTGATGTGGCCACCGGTGCCGACCCCGGTGATCAGCGCATCGAGGCCGTCCGGGAAATCGGCCAGGATCTCCGCGGCCGTGGTGCGCGCATGGACCTCGATGTTGGCCGGGTTGTCGAACTGCTGCGGAATCCAGGCGCCAGGAATTGACTGCGGCGATTTCCTCGGCGCGGGCGATCGCGCCTTTCATGCCTTTTTCGCGCGGCGTCAGATCAAAACGTCGCGCCGTAGGCCAGCATCAGGCGCCGTCGTTCGACCGACATGCTGTCGGGCATCACCAGAATCAGCTTGTAGCCCTTGACTGCTGCCACCATGGCCAGGCCGACACCGGTGTTGCCCGAGGTCGGCTCGACGATGGTGCCGCCGGGTTTGAGTGCGCCACTTTTCTCGGCGGCCTCGACCATGGACAAGGCGATGCGGTCCTTGATCGATCCGCCCGGGTTGCTGCGCTCGGACTTGATCCAGACCTTGTGGCCTGACACCGAAAAGCCGGTTGATGCGAATGTGCGGCGTATTACCAATGGTCTGCAGGATGTTGTCGGTTTTCATGGTAATCACTCCTCATGTTGGTTGCAGGCGATTGTCTCAGGAGTGGATAATCGCGGCGTGAAGCCCACCAGACTGTCGCTGGTGCAAGCCCGGGTATGCGACGCTTCGGCGCCGCATACGCAAGGCCGACGCCTCGGCGTCGGGTGGAAACACCGCACTGGAGGAACGTCCGGACTGCACAGGGCAGCGTAGCAGCTAACGGCTGTCCACTGAAAACCGGGCAAGCTTTTGGACGGTTGCGCCGGGCACGCGAGTGCACGGCAAAACGGACGAATGCGGGCCCGGCATAAGGTGAGGATCAGAGCAACAGAGACGAGTCGGCGGTCGGGGCAACCCGAACGCCGGGTGAAACGGGCAATCTCTACGCGCAGCAATACCAAATAGGCACATGTTGGGACGCGCAGTTCGCTGCGCCCCCTACCCGGGGCCCCCGGGGTGTGTGCGGGTAGGTAGCACCGAGCCGTCGGGTGACCGACGGCCCAGATTAATGACAGTCACGTCAGGGGCAACCCCGACGCACAGAATCCGGCTTATCGGTGGGCTTCACACTTATCAAAAACCATGGGGTCGAAACCTGATGCATGGGGTCGGATCCCGATTCCGCTGCAATTTTTCCCGCATCATCGCGGCTCGCCGGAATCGGGCTCTGACCCCATCTGACTAGCGGTATTTGCCCAAAACTAGCCCAATACCACGGCATTGGGGTCACATCTAATCGGGTTCTGACCCCAATTGTTCCTGACCCCAATTGTTCCCAAGGGATTTGCGCCTGTTGAAAGAAAATATCGACACCTTTGAGCCTCAACAGGTCCGTCGGACGACGGCAGACCTTGCAGGGCGACCTTAGTCTGTTGGCGCACAGTCGGGTTTCTGTCACTCGGAGAATATGATCAAAGATCGCAACGCGTGAACTCAAACGACGATTGCATCTTTTCGGCCAACTACGTAATAAGACCTCCTACGTAGCAATACCGCATCGGACCATCCCTCTGCGGATCAAAGGCCCCCATGAACACCACCCCCACCATCCGCGGCTTCCACGCCCACGTCTACTTCGGCCCCGAGACCGTAGATCAGGCGCGGACCCTTTGCGAGACCGCCGCCCAGCAGTTCCCGGCCATCAAACTCGGCCGCGTACACGAAAAACCGGTCGGCCCGCACCCGGACTGGAGCTGCCAGCTGGCCTTCAAGCCGGCACTGTTTGGTGAACTGATTCCCTGGCTGGCCATGCGCCGCGCCGGCCTGGTGGTTTTCATCCACCCGGTCAGCGACAACGATCTGATCGACCATCGCGACCGAGCGATGTGGATGGGCGCGGTGCGGCCGCTGATTCTTGACGTTCTGCGCGAACGGCAAAGCGACTTCGAAATCGAGTAGTCCGTCGGCGTCGGGCCGAACACTCCACGCTCACGACAGGGAGAAACTCCCCGGCGCCATGCCCTCGATGCGCTGCACATGGGCCAGCAGCGAGCGCTTGGCCACCGGCCACATGCGCGGCGGGACATCATCGTAGGCACGTTCCACCCATTCGTCCATGGTGCCGTCCGGCTGCGCCCGCATCACACCCAGGATCTTCGCCTCGCGTTTGAGCCGATGCGCCTTGAGCGCAGCAATCGCCTGGGCCGCCTGCGCCAGCACATAACCGTGCGCCGGCAGGATGTAGTCGATCTGCAGCGCCGCACAATGCGCAGCCAGTCGGTCCAGCGACTCCAGATAGGCCGTCATCTCGCCGTCGGGCGGATCGACCACCGTCGTGCTGCCGTTGAGTACATGGTCGCCGCTGAAGAGCAGGCCGTCCTGCAGCAACACCAGGCACAGGTGATTGGCCGCATGACCGGGCGTGTGGATCACTTGCAGACTGTGCGCCGCGGCGTCGACTGCGCCGCCCAGGCTCAACACCTGGCCATCGGCGAGTGCCTGATCGGGCGCGAACGCGCTGGCAGCACGCGAGGTCGCAGCGCTGGCCAGGCCCATGATGGGCGGTTGCGGCGTGCACAGGGCCTGCAAGGGCCTGGCGCCAGGCGCGTGATCGGGATGCGAATGGGTGCAGACAATCATGCGGATGTCGCCGCCCGCAGCGCGCCACAGGCGCTCGAGGTGCTCGGTGTCGGCCGGCCCCGGATCGATGGCGATGTAGCCGCTTGCCGGATCGCCGACCAGATAGCTGTTGGTGCCCGGCCCGGTCATGGCGCCGGGATTGGACGCGGTCAATCGCATCACGTTGCGCAGCAATGCCACCGGCTGGCTGGTACGCCAATCGAGATGGTGCACGAGCTGGCCGTCCGGCGAAACCAGCTGCAACTCGCCATACGGATGCTCTTGCTCCATGTAGCGCACCTCCTTGCCAGCCAGCCAGCCCGCGCGCGGGCAACTGGTCCACAAAGGCTGCTCATCGACGGCGCAGGCACGCAACACCGCATCCACCGAATCGAAGGCCTTGAGTCGCTCGAGCGTACGAATGGTCGGAAAGATGATGAAGAACGCGCCCGCCGCATGTTGCGTCAGCGCGTCTTGCGGACGCACCCAGACCGGTTCGAACTGCTCGGTTTCGTCGGCCACCGGCTGCTGCTCCGGTGGCATGCGTGCAACAAGGAACGGCACGTCAAAGCGGCGTGGCAAGTCCCGGTCGGTGATCCAGTGCGCCAGCACGAATACCGCATCTGCCGCCAGGACCATGCCCCGCTGCACGCACTGGGGCACGAATGGCGCCTTGCGGTCCATGCCCGCGATGTCGGCATCAACCGGTGTGCTGCCGTCGGCGCGCCGCGCCAGCAGCACGCCGAGTTCCTCGAAGCTCTCGCGGATCGCGGCAATCGCCTGAGTCAGATGCAGATCACTCTGAGCGGAGCGTCGGCTGGCATGGGGATGCGCTTGCGCGTCGGTCGCATCGACACCGCCGCCCGGAAAGACATAGGCCCCCGGCGCAAAGCTGGCCGTGAGCGAGCGACGCGTCATCAGCACCTCAACGCCTTGCGCGCCGTCGCGCAACAGCAATACCGTGGCCGCCGGCCGGGTCAGCGCCGGTTCGCGCTGCGCATGCAATAGCTGGGTAGGTCTGACCATGTCGGCATTTTGCCGGTAATCGCGCGCGCCGGTCTGCGCCAGGCTTCGGGGGATAATCCCGCGATGCGAATCCCGTTTACCAAGATGCAAGGCGCGGGCAACGACTTCGTCGTGCTCGACGAGACGCGCGCCTTGCTGGGACTGGGCGAGCGACACTACCGCTTGCTGGCCGATCGCCATTTCGGCGTGGGTGCCGACCAGATCCTGAGTGTGCGGCCCTCGCCCGGCCCGGGCATCGACTTCGAATATGTCATCCACAATGCCGACGGCGGCCAGGTCGAGCATTGCGGCAACGGTGCCCGTTGTTTCCTGGTGCATGTGCGCAGCCGCGGCCTGACCGACAAGGACACGGTGACCGTCAAGACCATGAACCGCGTGCTGACGCTGCGCCACACATCGGACGGCCGGGTCACGGTCGACATGGGCGCGCCGGTATTCGCACTCGATGCCATCGCGTTCGACGCACAGGGCCTGCAGCCTCTAGCGCGCGGTGACTGGCAACAGTGGCCGCTGACCTTGGCGCGCGACAGCGGCGCATGCACCGTGGATCTGGCCGTGTTGTCCATGGGCAATCCGCATGCGGTGTGTATCGTCGACGACGTGGCCACGGCCGATGTGAAGAACCTGGGCCCGTTGATCGAAGGCCATGCGGCATTTGCGCAGCGGGTCAATGCCGGCTTCATGCAGATCGTGAACCGCCACACCATCCGCTTGCGCGTGTTCGAGCGCGGCGCCGGCGAAACCCTGAGTTGCGGCACCGGCGCCTGTGCGGCGGTGGTGGCCGGCATCCGTCTGGGCCTGCTCGATGCGCAGGTCGATGTCACCACCCACGGCGGCCAACTGACGATCGCGTGGAACGGCGGCGACAGCGCCGTGATGATGACCGGCCCGGCCCAAACCGTATTCGAAGGCGAAATCGCACTACCTGAACAACCATGACCAACTCATCCTTCACCAACCCGATCACCGAAGACGACATCGCCAACTACCTGGCCAATACGCCGGACTTCTTCGAGCGCCATGCCGAGATGCTGGCCAGCGTGCACCTGACCAGTCCGCACAGCAAGCGGGCGGTGAGCCTGCAGGAGCGCCAGGCCGAAATGCTGCGCGACAAGATCAAGCTGCTCGAGCACCGGCTGATGGACATGATCCGTCACGGCAACGAAAACGCCTTGTTGTCCGACCGTCTGCTGCGCTGGTCGGCTTCGCTGTTCCGTGGCGCGGATGCGGCGCAAGTGCCGGCGCAGATCGCCGAACAGGTACGCGAGCAGTTCGCGGTGCCCCAGGTCACGATCAAGGTCTGGGGCGTGGCGGCCGAATACCAACAGGCGGAGTTCGCACGCAATGTCACCGAAGACGCAAAGCTGTTCGCCAATTCGCTGACCGAGCCATTTTGCGGCGTCAACACCGGCTTCGAGGCGGTGACCTGGCTGCCCGATCCGACCGCTGCCGCGTCGATCGCGCTGCTGCCACTGCGCGAACCCGGCACTGCCGGTCAGCAGCCGGCCTTCGGCATGCTGGTGTTGTCCTCGCCCGACGGGCAGCGCTTCAACAGCGGCATGGGAACCGATTTCCTGCAGCACGTCGCCGACATCGCCAGCGCGGCACTGGACGCGGCTGCGCCCGGCCTGAACGTCAGCGCCAGCCGGCGTCCGCTGATGACACGAGCCGCAAGACGCCCCGGCGACCCTGTCGCCGCCAAGCGATGCGCTGGTCGACGCGTTATCTGGACGTATGTGCGGGTCCAGAAGCGCCTGGCCGATCGCACGGTCATCCTGTACACGCTCGACCTCGACCGGCTCTGCCGCCTGCGCGGCCGACGCCGGCGTGACCTTGATCGGAGGTGCAGCACACCCATGTGCGGCGCTGGGTGGCGCAGATGCACGGCCAGGGCCGCAGCCCGCGCGGCATCGCGCTGATCCTGTCGGGCTGGCGCGGCTTCTACGCCTGGCTCGGCCGTGAGGGCCTGGTTGCTGCCAATCCGGTGCAGGACGTGCGTGCGCCCAAGGCGGCAAAACCTCTGCCCAAGGCCCTGAGCGTCGACGACGCGGTGCAACTGGCGGAGTTTCACGACGACAGCGCCGACCCCTGGCTGGAAGCGCGCGATGCCGCCATCGTCGAATTGCTCTACGGCGGCGGGCTGCGGGTCGGCGAACTGGTGGGCCTGGATGTGCAGGCCGGAGCCACAGGCACGCGGCTGGCTCGACCTGGATGCCGGCGAAGCCCATGTGCTGGGCAAGGGTTCGAAACGGCGCAGCGTGCCGATCGGCGCCAAGGCCGTCGCCGCAGTGACCGCCTGGCTGGCGCTGCGCGCCTTGCCGCTGCGCACGCCGCAGACGGCCTTGTTCGTCGGCCGCAACGGCTCCCGACTGAGCGCGCAATCGGTCTGGCAACGCCTGCAACGGCGCAGCCAGCGAGCCGGCCTGCCCACGCCGGTGCATCCCCACATGCTGCGCCATTCCTTTGCCAGCCACCTGCTGCAGTCCAGCGGCGACCTGCGCGCGGTGCAGGAACTGCTGGGACACGCCAACATCACCACCACCCAGGTCTATACGCGGCTCGACTTCCAGCACCTGGCCAAGGCCTACGACGCGGCCCATCCGCGCGCGCGGCGCAAGCTGTCCGGGCCGCAATAGGCACATGAGCCCGGCGCCGGGCTGATCGCAACCGCCTGAGGACGACGGCCAGCCATGCAGGGCCGACAATCGACGCCATGAAAATCTTACGTCTGCACCCTGGCAAGGAGCGCTCGCTGCTGCGCCGCCACCCCTGGATCTTCGAATCGGCGATCGCGCGCGGTGGCGCCGACTCCGGCGAAACCGTGCGGGTCGAATCCCACGACGGCACATTCCTCGCCTGGGCGGCGTTCAGCCCGCAGTCGCGCATCCGGGCCCGGGCCTGGAGCTTTGATGCCGAGCAGCGCATCGACGCCGAGTTTTTCGACAGCCACCTGTGCGGCGGCCATCGCTGCGCGCGCGCGCTTCGACATCCAGAGTGACGCGATGCGCCTGGTGCACGGCGAGTCGGACGGCCTGCCCGGCCTGGTGGTGGACCGTTATGGCGACACCCTGGTCGCGCAATTCCTGTCCGCCGGCGCCGAGCGCTGGAAAGTCGGTACTGGCCGACGCCTTGCTGCGCCACACCGGGCTCGACGCGCCTGTACGAACGCTCCGACACCAGCAGCCGCAAGCTCGAAGGCCTGCCGGAGGAAACCGGATGGCTGCGTGGCGACGGCCCGCTGGACCTGGTGATTCGCGAGCACGACTGGCAACTGGGGCTCAACATCGCCACAGGGCCACAAGACCGGGTTCTACCTGGACCAGCGCGACAGCCGTAAGCGTTTTGCCCAAAGCGCGCGCCGACTGAAATTCGATCACGGTGCTCAACTGCTACTGCTACACCGGCGGTTTCAGCGTCGCGGCGCTGTCCGGCGGCGCCGCGCCATGTCACGTCGATCGACTCGTCGGCCCGTGCGCTGGCGCTGGCGCGCGCCAATCTGGAGCGCAACGGATTCGACGCCACACGCTGCGGACACTGCGCGAAGCCGATGTCAACGCAGCCTTGCGCCAGTTCATCGCGGACCGGGCAGACATTCGACGCCATCGTGCTCGATCCGCCAAAGTTTGCGCCCACTATCGCGCACGCCGAACGGGCCGCGCGCGCCTACAAGGACATCAACCGACTGGCCTTGAAGCTGCTGCAATCCGGGCGGCGGCTGTTCACGTTTTCCTGCTCCGGCGGCATCAGCGTGGACCTGTTCCACAAGATCGTTGCGCTCCGCCGGCACCGACGCCGAGGTCGACGGATTCATCCTCGGACACCTGGGCGGCGCGCCTGACCACCCGATGACGATCTGCGTTTCCCGGAAGGCGAGTACCTCAAGGGTCTGGTGGTCATGCGCAAATAGGCGCGAGTGGGCACTTGCAATTGCTCGGTACACTCCCCACCTTGCTTTTTTGCTTGTGCCGGCCCGCTTCAGGACCCGCAACGCGCGCAAGCAGGTTTGGAACCGTCAGGAGCCCCCCATGAGCCTCATCCCCGCCACCATCCTCACCGGTTTTCTCGGATCAGGCAAGACAACGCTGCTCAAACGCGTGTTGTCTGAAGCCCATGGCCAGAAGATCGCCGTGATCGAAAACGAGTTCGGCGAAGAGAACATCGACAGCGACATCCTGGTGTCCGACGTCAAGGAACAGATCATCCAGATGAGCAATGGCTGCATCTGCTGCACCATCCGTGAAGACCTGCGCAACACGCTGCAGGACCTGGCGGCCAAGAAGCGCCGCGGCGAACTCGACTTCGACCGGGTGGTGATCGAGACCACCGGGCTGGCCGATCCAGGGCCGGTGGCCCAGACCTTCTTCATGGACGAGGAAATCGCCGAAAGCTATCTGCTCGACTCGATCCTGACGCTGGTCGATGCCAAACATGCCGCGACCCAGCTCAACGACCGCCAGGAAGCGCGGCGCCAGGTCGGCTTCGCCGACCAGATCTTCATCAGCAAGACCGATCTGGTGGCCCAGGACGAGGTCGACGCCCTGATGCACCGCCTCAAGCACATGAATCCGCGCGCCCCCCAGACGGCGGTGCATTTCGGTGAAGTGCCGATAAAGGACGTGTTCGACCTGCGCGGTTTCAACCTCAACACCAAACTGGAAATCGATCCGGACTTCCTGAAGGAAGAGGACCATGGCCATGCGCATGGTCCCGATCACGCCCATGAGCATGCCGAAGGCGAACACTGCGACCACCCCTCGCACCAACACGGCGGCGGCCACCATCACCACCACGACGACGACGTGAAGAGCTTCGTCTTTCGCTCCGAGCGCGCCTTCGATGCCGCCAAGCTGGAGGACTTCCTGGGCGCCATCGTCAATATCTACGGCCCGCGCATGTTGCGCTACAAGGGCGTGCTCCACATGAAGGGCACGGACCGCAAGGTGATCTTCCAGGGCGTGCACCAGCTCATGGGCAGCGATCTGGGCCCGCAGTGGGCACCCGAGGAAACGCGCATGAGCAAGATGGTGTTCATCGGCATCGACCTGCCCAAGGACATCTTGTTGCAGGGCCTGGAGCAATGCCTGATCTGAAGCCGACGTCAACCAGTGTTGGATATGCCCATCAATCGGAGGCTGTCACGATCATTTTTTGGGCGCGTTGGCGATAAAGGGTACACTCGCCCGCCGAAGACAGGGTCCGCAATCCGCGGGCGCAGTGTGGCAGGGGACGAATCAACCCTGCCATCAGGGGATGGAGTCGTCAGTCGTTGGCATGTCTGACGTCTGCAGCCATGGATAGACAGGTTCTGTGAGGAGTCTAGAAGTGAAAGCCACGCCAGCCAAGGTCAAACCGGCCGCTAAAACACCCGCCAAGGCAACTGTCACGGCGGCCAAGCAGTCCGCAGCCAAGAAGCCAGCCGCCAAGAAGCCAGCCGCCAAGCAAGACGGCGAGCAAGGTCGCGACCAAGACCCCGGTGCCTCGCAAAGCGTCCAAGCCAGCGACGAAACCAGTGACCAGTGCGGCCAAGAAACCGTCGGCCAAAACAGTGACCGCCACCCCTGGCAAAAAGCCTGCGGCCAAAAGCGCCGCGCAGACCCCGAGAACAATGCCCAGTCCTACGAAAGCCGCCATCAAGGCCGAATCCCCCAGCTCAGCGGGCAGGTCCGATACCCGTGTGATGCCCCCCACCACGATCATGTCCGCCTCCGGTGTGCCCCAGCGAACTGGCCGGCCATCCTCGCGGCTGGCGTCGCTGACCGTGCCCTCGATGGCCCAGTCGGTCGCCTCGACCGCCGCCAAGGCCAGCTACGCGCCGCTGCCCGCGACCCCGGTGATCATCCCGCCGCTGCCTCAGCGGCCAACAAAGGACCCCAAGCTGGCGAACAACTGGAAGACCAAGTCGGTCGATCAGCTGACCGATGCCGAACTGCTGGCCATGCCCGACGAGGAGTACATGAACGAGAAGCAGCTGGCGGTGTTTCGCCTCAAGTTGATCCATCCTCAAACGCGACATCCTGGCCAGCGCCGGCGAGACCACCGAACATCTGCGCGAAGACACTGTCGTGGTGCCGGACCCGGCCGATCGCGCGACGATCGAAGAGGAGCACGCGCTCGAACTGCGCACGCGCGACCGCGAGCGCAAGCTGCTCAAGAAGATCGAGCAATCGATCGGCCGCATCGATGCCGGCGACTATGGCTACTGCGACGAAACCGGCGAGCCGATCGGCGTCGGCCGCCTGCTGGCGCGTCCGACCGCGACGCTTGTCGCTCGAAGCCCAGCAGCGCCGCGAACTCAAGCAGAAGATGTTTGGCGACTGGAAGCTGTCGGGGCAGTTGCTCGCTGGCGCGTAGAATCTTCGGCACACAACTGACCCGAACGATGTCAGCGAAAGACAACAACTCCAGCCTCCTGTCCAAGGTCGCCAAGTTCGTCCGCAATCCGACGACGAACTGGACCGACCTCGACAAGCAGGATCCGGAGCCCGACAGCCGGCTACAGCAAGCAGGCGCTCAAGGAGATGATCGAGCGCAAGCGGCAGAACGATTTCGTGCGCAAGCGCGAATTCGACCAGTTGCGCAAACTGCGCAGTCGCGATCCTGGTGCCAGCCCCGATCTGGCGGGCGGCCGTCGTATTTCCAGAGCAGTCTGCCGTCCAATCCCGACGAGCGGGCGATGACGATCAAGAAGATCGACGAAATCGAAGCCCAGATGTCCAACCAGTGGTGGCAGGGCAAGAGCAGTGGTGCACCGCCACCCGCCTCGGCCGGGACGAGCCCAAGGGCCACGACGCAGAAGGCTTCGGCCCAGGACGCCGAAGCCGATCCGTCCTACGCCCCGACCCGGCTGAGTCCGATGCGTCCCGAACGGGCCATGGCGGAGGCCGAGGTTTCCGATTTCCCGACTACCCAGAATCACTCTGGCTTCGGATCGGACGCTGGCGCTGAAGAGCCGCCTGCCAGCCCAGCCCCACCCGAGGCGACCCCGATCAAAGCGCCATCGGCTGCAACCGGTGGCGGCTTTCAGCACTCCCGACCAGCGCCGGTCGAATGGGTCGAGGGCATGTCGGATGCTGATCTGGAGGAGGCCGCCATCCGCTTTGCCAATGGCGACGAGGGCGGCGCCGAGGCCAGCCTGCAGACGGCCTTGTCGAACGCCGATGCCAAGCCCGACCAGGCCTTGCGCTGGGCCATGGCCTTGCTCGACCTGTATCGGGCCACGGGTCGGCAAGGCCACTTCGATGTGGCCGCAGTCGAATTCGCAGAACGCTTCGGTCGTTCAGCGCCGGCCTGGTTCTCGATTCCGGCCAACCTGGGGCTTAACAACGCCAGCGCCATGGTGCGAACCTTGCCGTCGCGCCTGATGGCCGACCCCCTGTGGCGCAGCCCGAGTAACTTCACTGCGGGGTCGGTGGACGACCTGCGCCTGGCCATCGCCAACGCGGCCGCGCCCTGGTTCATTGACTGGGGGCCTCTCACCCAAGTCGATGCAGGGGCGGTTGACGCCATGGCCGAATTGTTCGCCGAATGGTGCAGTACCTCGGTGGAACTGCATTTTTCGGGCGTACAAGCGCTGGAAACTGCACTGCGGCGCTGCGCCCCTTCCGGTGACCGTACCAATGGCCATGCCCCCTGGAAACTGCGCCTGGACGCGCTGCGCATCATGGGTTTGCGCGACGCGTTCGAACTGGTCGCACTGGACTACTGCGTCACCTTCGAGGTCTCACCCCCTACCTGGCAGAATGTGCGCAGCAGCTTCGCCGACCTGGCGCCCGGTGCGTCCGACACAAGCGTCAGTGGTCTGCCGGACTCCGACCGTGCAGGCCTGACCACTCGCTCTGGTGGCAACAGCAGTTTCGGACAGGCGCCGACCTTGTACATGGGCGCTCGAATCGGTCCAGGCCGCGGTCTCGGAGTTGTCGGGCGAAGTGATCGGCGACGCCTCTGAGGCGCTCAAACGCATGGAATTCGATCGCAAGGGCGCGCCACGTCTGGTCGTATCCTGTGCCAACCTGGTACGGGTTGATTTTTCTGCAGCCGGCAGCATATTGAACTGGGTGGCCAATCTGCAGACATGATGGCTGCCAGGTGCAGTTCCTCGATCTGCACCGACTGGTGGCCGCCTTCTTCGGCGTGGTCGGCATTCACGAGCATGCCAGGGTCGTGATGCGCTCGCGCTGAGCGGGCCACCACGCATCTTTCGGCAACGGGGCTTGAGGCCCCGGACAACCAATACATCATGGAACAATTTCACGGAACCACCATCATCAGCGTGCGGCGCAAGACGGCCGACGGCTACGACGTCGCCATCGGTGGCGATGGCCAGGTCACGCTGGGCAACATCGTCATCAAGGGGACGGCGCGCAAGGTGCGCAAGCTCTACCACGGCAAAGTGCTGGCCGGGTTTGCCGGGGCCACCGCCGATGCCTTCACACTGTTCGAACGTTTCGAGGCCAAACTCGAGAAGCACCAGGGTCATCTGGTGCGTGCCGCGATCGAACTCACACGCGACTGGCGCACCGACCGGGTGTTGCGCCGGCTCGAAGCCATGCTGGCCGTGGCCGACAAGGATGCCTCGCTGATCATCACCGGCAACGGCGACGTGCTGGAGCCGGAAAACGGCATCGTGACCATTGGCTCGGGCGGCGCCTATGCCCAGGCCGCGGCCATCGCCCTGCTGAACCATACCGAACTGCCGGCGGCCGACATCGTACGCAAGTCGCTGGAGATTGCCGGCGAACTGTGCATCTACACCAACATGCACCACACCATCGAAACCCTGCCGTGATCGCCGAGCGCCGGTGCAGTGCCTCTGGCCTGCCCGTGCGCAACCCGGTCACAGCCTGAAACCGCGAGAGCGCTCAGCGAGCGTCAGCCCATGAACATGTCGTCCCTCACCCCGCAACAAATCGTCCTCGAACTCGACAAGCACATCGTCGGCCAGACACCAGGCCAAACGCGCGGTGGCCATCGCGCTGCGCAACCGCTGGCGCCGCCAGCAGGTGCAGGGCAGCCTGCGCGCCGAGATCACACCCAAGAACATCCTGATGATCGGACCCACCGGCGTGGGCAAGACCGAGATTGCCCGGCGCCTGGCCCGGCTCGCGGACGCGCCCTTCATCAAGGTCGAGGCCAGCAAGTTCACCGAAGTGGGCTATGTCGGCAAGGACGTCGACTCCATCATCCGCGACCTGGCCGACGTGGCCGTCAAGCAGACGCGCGAGTCGGCCAAGGCAGCGGTGCGCGAACGCGCGCTCGATGCAGCCGAAGAGCGGATTCTGGACATCCTGATTCCGCCGCCGCGTGGCGAGGAAGGCGGCAAACGTGCACCCGATCAGCCCGAGAGCGCGGCACGGCAGGCCTTTCGCAAGAAGCTGCGCGAAGGCCAGCTCGACGCGCGCGAAATCGAGATCGACCTGAGCCAGGCGAGTCCGCAGCTCGAAGATCATGGGCCCGGCCGGCATGGAGGAAATGACCGAGCAGTTGCGTGGCCTGTTCGGCCAGATGGGTCAGCACAAACGCCAGACGCGCAAACTGCCGATGGCCGAGGCGCTCAAGCTGGCGCAGGACGAAGAGGCGGCCAAGCTGGTCAACGAAGACGACATCAAGACGCAGGCACTGCTCTCGGCCGAACAGAACGGCATCGTGTTCATTGACGAGATCGACAAGGTGACCTCGCGCTCCGAGGGCAGCAACGCCGGTGAAATCTCACGCCAGGGTGTGCAGCGCGATCTGTTGCCGCTGGTCGAGGGCACGACCGTGTCGACCAAGTACGGCATGATCAAGACCGATCACATCCTGTTCATCGCATCGGGCGCCTTTCACCTGAGCAAGCCCAGCGACCTGATTCCCGAGTTGCAGGGCCGCTTCCCGATTCGCGTCGAATTGCGCTCGTTGTCGATCCAGGATTTCGAATCCATCCTGACCCAGACACACGCCTCGCTGGTCAAGCAATACCAGGCGTTGCTGGCCACCGAGAACGTCACCATCGACTACGCACCCGACGGCGTGACGCGCCTGGCGCAGATCGCCTTCGAGGTCAACGAGCGCACGGAAAACATCGGCGCGCGCCGCCTGTCCACGGTGATGGAACGTCTGCTCGAAGAGGTCAGTTTCGAAGCCAGCACACCTGCGCGGACAGACCATCGTGGTCGACGCCGCCTATGTCAATGCGCGCCTGGCAGAGCTCAGTCAGGACGAGGACCTGTCCCGTTACATCCTGTAGGCAATACGCGTGCGGCCCGTGCCAGCCTCATGCGTTACTTTCATTCATCGCCGTAAGTTATTCATTTAGAACGGGATTTTGCCGACTATTTTGGCTGCAAATCACCGTTCTAAGTCCTTGATTTCATTGGAAAAATTTCACGCAACGCGTGTTGCATCCCTTGCAAATGCTGCTACAGTGCAAAAAAGTGCAATTAAGTGGTATTTGGTGCCATGCCAAAGCCATTTGGCGCATGTTTCATCAGCCAAGGGTCAATCGTCGTGTTTCAAGGGCCTTCGTCGCTAAATCTGGATGCCAAGGGTCGCCTTTCGGTGCCGACCCGGCATCGTGACGCCCTGGGCGGAGCTGACGGCGGGCAACTGACGATCACACGGCATCCCGACGGATGCCTGATGGTCTTTCCGCGGGTCGAGTGGGAAAAATTCCGTGAACGCGTAGCTGCGATGCCGATGTCCGCCGTAGTGGTGGAAGCGCATCTTGCTGGGCAACGCCATGGATGTGGAAATGGACGGCACCGGCCGGGTGCTGGTGGCCCCGGAATTGCGCCAGGCGGCCGACATCACGCGCGAAACCGTGCTGCTGGGCATGGGCAACCATCTGGAGCTCTGGGACAAGGCGACCTACGACGAACAAGGAAGCCGAGGCCATGCAGGGCGAGATGCCCGACGTGCTCAAGGACTTTTCCTTTTGAATGCCGAACGTGAACACCGGGTTGATCCACACCACCGTTTTGTTGCACGAAGCGGTCGACGCGCTGCTTGGCCAGCCGCAGCCGGCGCAGGCGCAGACCTTCGTCGACGCGACCTTCGGCCGCGGCGGTCACAGCCGGCTGATCCTGTCGCGCCTGCGCCCGCAGGATCGCCTGATTGCCTTCGACAAGGATCCGCAGGCGATCGCCAGTGCGGCCGAAATCGACGATCCGCGCTTCTCGATCCGGCACCAGGGTTTCGACCAGTTGGCCGAGCTGGGTGCGGGGTCGGTGGCCGGCATCCTGATGGATCTGGGCGTGAGTTCGCCCCAGATCGACGACCCCGCACGCGGGTTCAGTTTCCGTTTCGACGGGCCGCTGGACATGCGCATGGACACGACACGAGGCCAGAGCGTTGCGCAATGGCTTGCCGATGCGCCAGTCAATCAAATTGCGGAGGTGATTCGTGACTATGGTGAAGAACGGTTTGCTGGCGCCATTGCAAAGGCGATTGTTGCTCGCCGACAGGAACGGGGCGCAATTTCATCCACCACCGAGCTGGCCCAGCTCGTGGCTGACACGGTCAAAACCCGCGAGCAGGGCCAGAACCCTGCAACGCGCACATTTCAGGCTTTTCGGATTTTCATCAACGCCGAGCTTGAAGCCTTGCAGACAGCGCTAGCGGCCAGCATCGACGTACTGCAACCTCAGGGCCTGCTGGTCGTGATCAGCTTTCACTCTCTCGAAGACCGTATCGTCAAACAGTTCATTGCCAGCCATGCGCGCGAACAGGTTGACCGCCGGGTTCCTTTCGCGCCGCCCAAGCCGCTGCGTCTGCGGGCGCTGGCACGCATCAAGCCATCCGCGGGCGAAGTCGCCGGCAATGTCCGTTCGCGCAGCGCCGTGATGCGCGTGGCGCAAAGGACGGAGGCGACATGACGCGGCTCAATCTGGTCCTGCTGCTGGCCGTGCTGGCCAGTGCGCTGTACCTGGTCAATGTGCAGTACGAGTCGCGTCGCCTGTTCACCGCCATGGAGCGCGCCAACGCCGAAGGCCGTCGCCTGGAGACCGAGCGCGATCGCCTGCAAGTCGAACGTCGCGCCCAGGCCACGCCACAACGCGTCGAGAAACTGGCGCGCGAAAAACTGCAGATGCGCCCCGCCACCCCGGCCATCACCCACTACGTGGCCTACTCCGACGCCAGCGCCGCGCCGGCGAACGCCGCGCTCGACGGCACCGCCCGCGCGGCCTCGGGGCGGTTGCCATGACCCGCCGGGCCGCTCCCAAGGGTCATGCCGCAGCGCGCTGCGCGAAGGCTTTGTCATCTCTCCGCCGGGCCGCTCCCAAGGGTCATGCCGCAGCGCGCTGCGCGAAGGCTTTGTCATCTCTGCCGCCGGGCCGCTCCCAAGGCGTACATGCCCCGCAGTGCGCAGCACGGAGGGTACCCCAGTGAGCCGCAAAAGCATTCCCTACACCTCCAGCCCGCTGCTGGCCAGCCGCACGCCGGTGTGGCGCAGCAAGCTGGTGGTGGCCATCGCGGCGCATCGGCTTCACCGCGCTGGCTGCGCGTGCCGTGCATATCCAGGTGCTGGCCAACGACTTCTACCAGCGCCAGGGTGAGGTGCGATTCGCGCGCACGCTGGCCCTGCCGGCCAACCGCGGGCGCATCATCGACCGCAACGGTCTGATCCTGGCCTCCAGCGTTCCGGCGCCCAGCATCTGGGCGATTCCCGAAGACGTGCCGCGCGACAACCCCGCGGCGCTCAAGCAACTGGCCAAGCTGCTCGAGATGCCGCTGCCCAGCCTGCAGCGCAAGCTCGAGAACGAAGACAAGACCTTTGTCTGGCTCAAGCGTCAGGTCGACGAGTCGGTGGGCAAGCAGATCGAAGCCCTGGGTCTCAAGGGCATCTACCAGCGCAAGGAATACCGCCGCGAACACCCGGAAGGCGAAGCCACCGCACATGTGGTCGGCTTCACCAACATCGAGGACAAGGGCCAGGAAGGTATCGAGCTGGCGTTCGACGCGGAACTCGCCGGGCGCGCGGGTTCGCGCCGGGTCATCAAGGACCGGCTGGGCCGGGTTGTCGAGGTGGTCGGCGAACAGGTGCCGCCGGTGGACGGCAAGGACATTCAGCTGAGCATCGACAGCAAGATCCAGTTCTTCGCCTACCAGAAGCTGCGCGACGCGGTCACCAGCAACAAGGCCAAGGCCGGCAGTGTCGTGGTGCTCGACGCGATCACCGGCGAAATCCTGGCGATGGCCAACTATCCGAGTTTTTCACCGGACAACCGGCGCGGTCTGACTGGCGAGCAGTTGCGCAACCGGGCCCTGACCGACGTGTTCGAGCCGGGCTCGACGATGAAGCCGATCACGGTGGCCATGGCCCTGGAGGCTGGTCGCGTGAAACCGCAGACCCTGATCGAGACCGGACCCGGCCGCTTCAGCATTGGCGGCTTCACGATCCGCGACACACACGACTACGGCACCCTGACGGTCGAAGGCGTGATCCAGAAATCGAGCAACGTGGGCGCGCTCAAGATTGCCCAGAAGATGAGCCCGCACGAAATGTGGACCACCTTTACCGCGCTCGGTTATGGCCAGAAGCCGCAATTGCAGTTCCCCGGTGCGGTAACGGGCCGGCTGCGGCCCTGGAAGACCTGGAAACCGGTCGAGCAGGCCACCATGGCGTACGGCTACGGACTGTCGGCGTCGCTGTTCCAGATGGCGCATTCCTATACCGCGTTTGCACACGACGGAAACTTGATTCCGGCCACCATCGTCAAGAGCCCGGAGCCGGCCGTCGGTGTGCCGGTGTTCTCGGCACAAAACGCGGCGGCCGTGCGCAAGATGCTGCAGATGGCAGCCGGGCCAGGAGGCACCGGCCAGCGCGCACAGACCATCGGCTATTCGGTCGGCGGCAAGTCCGGCACCGCGCACAAGCAGGTCGGCAAGGGCTACGCGACCAACAAATACCGCTCCTGGTTCACCGGCATGGCACCGATCGACAAGCCGCGCATCGTGGTCGCAGTGATGATCGACGAACCCAGCGCCGGCAAATACTACGGCGGCGAAGTGGCCGCACCGGTATTCAGCGAAACCGTGCAGCAGGCCTTGCGCTTGATGGGCGTGACTCCCGACATGGCGGTCAAGCCCCAGATCGTCACCGCGGTGGAGGAGAGCCTGTGATGCAGGAACTGCACTCACCCGAACTCGCCGCGGCCTGGTTGCACCAGCATGTAAGTGGTCAGTTGCAGACCGACAGCCGTCAGGTGGCAGCGGGCGACGGATTCATCGCCTGGCCGGGCGCCGCCCACGACGCGCGCGCCCATGTGCCAGCAGCGCGGGCACAAGGCGCCAGCGCCTGCCTGGTCGAGCGCGAAGGCATCGAATCGCATGCCCTGCAGGGTCGGCGATGTGGCCAGCTACCGTGGCCTCAAGGCCGCCAGCGCACTGATTGCCGGCGCCTACTACGGCACGCCGTCGCGCGCGCTGCAGATGCTGGCCGTCACTGGCACCAACGGCAAGACCTCCACCGCATGGTGGCTGGCGCAGGCCTTGTCCAGCCCATCACTGTCGCCGGCTTTTCCTTGCGCCGTGGTCGGTACGCTGGGTGTCGGCCTGCCGCCGCCCACGCATGCCGCAGACGACGAACTGCAGCACGGCATGATCGCCACCGGACTGACGACGCCCGACCCGGTATTGCTGCAAGCCAGACTGCGCCAATTCGTCGATAGCGGACTGCGTGCCTGCGCGCTGGAGGCGTCGTCGATCGGTATCGACGAACATCGGCTGGACGGAACCCAGATCCATACCGCGATCTTCACCAACTTCACGCAGGACCATCTGGACTACCACGGCTCCATGGACGCCTACTGGCGCGCCAAGACCCGGCTATTCACATGGCCCGGACTGAAGGCGGCGGTGGTCAACATCGACGACGGCAAGGGTCAGCAACTGCTGCAGTTGCTGGACGGACGCGACCTCGACGTCTGGAGCGTCTCCTGTGAAATGCCCGCGCGGCTGTGCGCACGCGACATCCGGATCGCCGGTGATGGCCTGGTATTCGACGTCGTCGAAGGCGACGAATCACATGCGCTGGCCACCACCTTGATCGGCCAGTACAACGTGTCCAACCTGCTCGGCGTGATCGCTGCCATGCGCACGCTGGGCATAGGATTGGCGCAGGCCATCGGCGCCTGCGCCACGCTCTCACCCGTGCCCGGTCGCATGCAGCGCGTGCGCATGTCCGGCATGCCGCTGGTGGCAGTCGACTACGCCCATACACCGGACGCGCTGGACAAGGCGCTGCAGGCCCTGCGCCCGCTGGCGCAGCAACGCAGCGGCCGCCTGTGGTGTGTCTTTGGCTGCGGCGGCAACCGCGACCCTGGCAAACGCCCGCTGATGGGCATCGCGGCCCGTGCCGCCGACCAGATCATCGTGACCAGCGACAACCCACGCAACGAGAACCCCCAAGCCATCATCGACCAGGTGATGCCGGCACTGAGCGGCCACGCCGGCGTGCATCAGCAGGTCGACCGTGCCCTGGCCATCGCCACGGCGGTGCACGCGGCCGGCCCCGCGGACGTGGTGCTGGTTGCCGGCAAAGGCCACGAGGACTACCAGGAGGTCGCCGGTGAACGTCGAGCGTTCTCGGATCTGGCGCAGGTTCGTGCAGTGCTGCTGCAACGGGCCCAAGGAGCAACGCCATGATGGAACTCGCGCAAGCCATGCGCTGGTTGCCCGGCGCCACGCTGCACGGCGACCCGCATCAGTTGATCAGCCGCGTGCATTCGGACACGCGCAGCCTGTGCGCGGGCGACTTGTTCATCGCCATCCGGGGCGATAACTTCGATGCCAATCGCTTCGTGGCCCAGGCCGGCAGCGCCGGCGCGGCAGCCGCCCTGACCAGCGACGCCGACGCTTTGCGCCAGGCCGGCCTGCCTGGCATCGTGGTGGCCGATACGCGCCGCGCACTGGGCGATCTGGCCAGCGGCTGGCGCGCCCAGTTCACGCTGCCGCTGATCGCGGTGACCGGCAGCAATGGCAAGACCACCGTGACTCAGATGCTGGCGGCCATCTTGCGCAGCTGGCAGGGTGAGAACTCGCTGGCCACCCAAGGCAATTTCAACAACGACATCGGCCTGCCGTTGACGCTGCTGCGCCTGCGCCCGAACCACCACGCCGGCGTGGTCGAACTGGGCATGAACCACCCGGGCGAGATCGCCCGACTCGCCGCCATCGCCCAGCCCACGGTGGCGCTGATCAACAACGCCCAGCGTGAACACCTGGAATTCATGGCCACAGTCGAGGCCGTGGCGCGCGAAAACGGTGCCGTCATCGACGCGCTGCCGATCGACGGCATCGCGGTGTTCCCGCAGGACGACGCCTTCGCAGCCATGTGGCGCACCATGGCCGGACCGCGCCGCTGCATGGTCTTTTCTGCCACGCCTGCGGCCGACCCGTCATCGCTGATCGACGTGGCCTGCACAACGGCCAACTGGCGCGACGGCGCCTGGCAGGTGCAGGCGCGTACGCCCGCCGGCTCACTGCAATTCGTCTTGCGCATGGCCGGCGCCCACAACCTGCACAACGCCCTGGCGGCCGCCACCTGCGCCCTGGCGGCCGGTGCGCCTTTGATGGCCATCGTCGACGGGCTGCAGACGTTCGAGCCGGTCAAGGGACGCTCACGCACCATGGCACTGAACCTGGCGGGCAAGGCCTGCACCCTGATCGACGACAGCTACAACGCCAACCCGGACTCGGTCGATGCGGCCCTGGCGATGCTGGCCAGTCTGCCGGCGCCGCGCCTGATGGTGCTGGGCGACATGGGCGAAGTCGGAGACCAGGGGCCGCTGTTCCATGCGCAGGCCGGTAGCCGGGCGCACGCACTGGGCATCGATGCGTTGTTCACGCTGGGCGAATTGTCCGCACACGCGGCCGCAGCGTTTGCCGGCGCGCGCCATTTCGCCAGCATGGACGAACTGATCGCTGCGGTGCGCCAACACGCAGGCGACTACGCCAGCATGCTGGTCAAGGGCTCGCGTTTCATGCAAATGGAAAAGCTGGTCGACGCCCTTGCCCGCCAGGCAACTGCCCTGGCCCCATCCACCGGAGACGCCACATGCTGCTGAGCCTCGCACAATGGCTGCAGACCCTGGGCCCGGAATTCGGCTTTCTGCGCGTTTTCCAGTACCTGACGCTGCGCGCCGTCCTGTCGGCGATGACCGCCCTGCTGATCGGCCTGATTGCCGGCCCGGCCGTGATCCGCAACCTGGCCCGGCTCAAGATCGGCCAGCCGATCCGCGGTTACGGCATGGAAACCCACCTGGCCAAGAGCGGCACGCCGACCATGGGTGGCGTGCTGATTCTGATCTGCATTGCGGTATCGACGCTGCTTGTGGATGGACTTGTCGAACCGCTTCGTCTGGATCGTGCTGCTGGTCACGCTGGGCTTTGGCGCCATTGGCTGGGTCGACGACTGGCGCAAGGTGGTGGACAAGAACCCCGAGGGCATGCGCTCGCGCGAGAAGTACCTCTGGCAGTCGGTGATCGGACTGGTCGCCGCGCTGTACCTGGTGTTCAGCATTTCCGAGAACTCCAACCTGCGGGTGCTCGAACTGTTCCTGCGCTGGGTGCAGTCCGGCTTTGATCTGAGCCTGCCGCCCAAGGCCGGGCTGCTGCTGCCGTTCTTCAAGGAAATCAGCTATCCGCTGGGCGTGCTCGGTTTTGTCGTGCTGACCTATCTGGTCATCGTCGGTTCGAGCAATGCCGTCAACCTGACCGACGGTCTGGACGGGCTGGCCATCATGCCGGTGGTGATGGTCGGCTCGGCGCTGGGCATCTTTGCCTATGTGACCGGCAGCGCGGTGTTCTCCAAGTACCTGTTGTTTCCCCACATCGCGGGCGCCGGCGAACTGCTGATCTTCTGCGCCGCGATGGCAGGCGCAGGTCTGGCCTTCCTGTGGTTCAACACCCATCCGGCACAGGTGTTCATGGGCGACGTCGGCGCGCTGGCGCTGGGCGGCGCGCTGGGCACCATCGCCGTCATCGTGCGCCAGGAGATCGTGCTCGCCATCATGGGCGGCATCTTCGTCGTCGAAGCAGTCTCGGTGATGGCGCAGGTGGGGTATTTCAAATACACCAGGCGCCGTTTTGGCGAAGGCCGGCGCCTGCTCAAGATGGCGCCGCTGCACCACCATTTCGAGAAGACCGGCTGGAAAGAATCCCAGGTGGTGGTCCGCTTCTGGATCATCACCATGTTGTTGTGCCTGGTGGGCCTGTCCACCCTGAAGCTGCGTTGATCCGATGCTGCAACTGCAAGACATCACTGTGCTGATCCTGGGCCTGGGTAGTTCCGGCCTGGCGATGGCGCGTTGGTGCGCACGCGCAGGGGCGCAGGTCACCGTGAGCGACACCCGCGCCGATCCGCCGCAGCGCGCGCGCCTGGCCGAGGAATGGCCGCAGGTCCGCTTCGTCAGCGCCGCCCTTGACGCCGCCCTGCTCGCGCAAGTGCAGCCGGCGCTGGTACTCAAGAGCCCGGGCCTGAGCCCGGCGCAGGTCGCGCCACTGCTTGATGCGGCGCGCGCCGCCGGCATCCCGGTATGGGGCGAACTCGACCTGTTCGCCCAGGCGCTGGCCGAATGCCAGACAGCGCAGGGCTACGCACCCGACATCCTGGCCATCACCGGCACCAACGGCAAGACCACAGTGGCATCACTGACGGCGCAACTGATAGAGCGCGCCGGCAGGACGCGTGGCCCTGGCCGGCAACATCGGCCCCACATTGCTGGACACGCTGGCCCAAAGTCTGGAGCAGCAAACCCTGCCGCAAGTCTGGGTCATCGAGTTGTCCAGCTTCCAGCTGGCCGACATGGCTGCGCCAGCGCTTGCCGGCGACACCCAAGGCGCGACCGCCTTCGAGCCCAGCGCCGCCTGCGTGCTCAATCTGAGCCAGGACCATCTGGACTGGCACGGCAACATGGCCGCGTATGCGCAGGCCAAGTCCCGTGTATTCGGAACCCGGGCCCTGATGGTGCTCAACCGCGAAGACCCGCTGGTGATGGCGATGCTGCCAGCACCCGTCAAAGGCCGCGCCGTGCGCCGCAGCACGACGGTGGGTGGCGCACTGCCAGAGCAGCCGGGCGAATTCGGACTCGAGCAGGTGCATGGCATGACCTGGCTGGTGCGGGCCCTGGAACTCGATCCCACGATCAAGATCCGCAAGGGCCAGGCGGTCGAGGCCCTGCATCTGCAACGGCTGATGCCGGCCGAGGCCCTGCGCATCCGCGGGCGCCACAACGCAGTCAACGCGCTGACCGCGCTGGCGCTGGCAGCCGGCGCCGGTTGCGCGCTCGCGCCGCTGTTGTATGGCCTGCGCGAATACCGTGGCGAGCCGCATCGCGTCGAATCGATCGGCATCCTGAACGAGGTCGAGTTCTTCGACGACAGCAAAGGCACCAATGTCGGCGCCACCGTGGCGGCGCTGGCCGGACTGGGCGCCGAGCGTCGGCTGGTCCCCATCCTCGGCGGTGACGGCAAGGGACAGGATTTCACGCCGCTGGCCGCAGCCGGTCACCCAGGTGGCCCGCGCCGTGGTGCTGATCGGGCGCGATGCGCCGCAGATCCGCGCCGCACTTGTCTCCACCGGCGTGACATTGCTGGATGCCAGTGACATGGCCGAAGCCGTGGCTCTGGCCATGCGCGAGGCGCGCAGCGGCGACGCCGTGCTGCTGTCACCGGCCTGTGCCAGTTTCGACATGTTCGACAACTACGGCCATCGGGCCCAGGTTTTCATCGAAGCGGTACAGGCCATGGCCCATGACGCTGGCGCCGAATTGCAGGGGGGTGCATGAGACGCCGGGCGCCAGCGTGCCGCAGTGCGCAGCACGAGTCCATGAGACGCCGGGCCGCCCAAGGCGAATAGCCCCGCAGTGCGCAGCACGGAGGGTCGCCGAATGAGCCTTACCTGGGATCGCATGCGCAATGTTGGCGGCTGGTTCTCCAGCGCAGACGGTGCGCGCGAGAAGCTGCCGGTGCGGCTGGGCCGGGCGCGGCGCGAGACCATGCAGGCACCGGTGCGGCTGGAGAGTTTCGATCAGGTGCTGGTATGGGTCACGGTGGCCCTGCTGGCCTGGGGCCTGGTGATGGTGTATTCGGCCACCATTGCCATGCCGGACAACCCCCGCTTCGCGCGCTACAGCCACACCTACTTTCTGGTACGGCACAGCTTGTGGCTGGCCGTATCCTTTGTCGCCGCGTTGATCGCCTTCCAGGTGCCGGTGGCCACCTGGGAGACGCTGGGCGCCCTGGCTGTTTGTCGGATCCCTGCTGCTGCTCGTGGCCGTGCTGATTCCGCAACTGGGCAAGGGCGTCAACGGCGCACGGCGCTGGCTGGTGCTCGGGCCGATCAGCTTCCAGCCCTCCGAACTGGCCAAGTTCGCGGTGCTGCTGTACGCCGCCGACTACATGGTGCGCAAGATGGATGTCAAGGAGCGCTTCTTTCGCGCCGTCATGCCGATGGGACTGGCCGTGGCCATCGTCGGGGTGCTGCTGCTGGCAGAGCCGGACATGGGCGCCTTCATGGTGATCGCCGTGATTGCCATGGGCATCCTGTTCCTGGGCGGCGTCAACGCGCGCATGTTTTTCCTGATCGCCACCATCCTGGTGATCGCGTTCTCGATGATGATCCTGTTCAGCGAGTGGCGGCGCGAACGCATCTTTGCCTACCTCGATCCCTGGAGCGAGCAATACGCGCTGGGCAAGGGCTACCAGCTTGTCGCATTCGCTGATCGCCATCGGCCGTGGCGAGATCTTCGGTGTCGGGCTGGGCGGCAGTGTCGAGAAGCTGCACTGGTTGCCCGAGGCGCATACCGACTTCCTGCTGGCGGTGATTGGCGAAGAATTCGGTCTGATCGGCGTGCTCTGCGTGATCGGCCTGTTCATCTGGCTGACCCGTCGCATGATCCATATCGGGCGCCAGGCGATCGCGCTCGACCGCATTTTCGCCGGACTGGTGGCCCAGGGCGTTGGCATCTGGATCGGTTTTCAGGCCTTCATCAACATGGGCGTGAATCTTGGCGCATTGCCCACCAAGGGTCTGACGCTGCCGCTGATGAGTTTTGGCGGCACCGCCATCCTGGTCAATCTGGTGGCGATTGCCGTGGTGCTGCGCATCGACATCGAAAGCCGTCAGCTGATGCACGGAGGCCGGACATGAGCGTGCTCCAACGCTCCCGCTGCGCGCTGGTCATGGCCGGTGGCACCGGTGGTCACATATTTCCTGGCCTGGCCGTGGCGCACGCCTTGCGCGACCAAGGCTGGACGGTGTGCTGGCTCGGAGGCAAGGGCAACGCGCGCGGCGCCAGCATGGAAAGTCGACTCGTGCCGCCGCAGGGCTTTCGCTTCGAGGCGCTGGACTTCTCGGGCGTGCGCGGCAAGGGCGTGCTGACACTGGTCATGCTGCCACTGCGCCTGCTGCGCGCATTCTGGCAGAGCATCCAGATCGTGCGCCGGGTACGCCCCGACGTGGTGATCGGTCTGGGCGGCTACATCACCTTTCCCGGCGCCATGATGGCCGTGCTGCTGGGCAAGCCGCTGGTGCTGCACGAGCAAAACGCCGTGGCCGGCATGGCCAATCGCGTGCTCGCAGGCGTTGCCGACCGGGTCTACAGCGCCTTTCCCGACGTGCTGGCCAAAGCGCAATGGGTAGGAAACCCGCTGCGACGCGAATTCATTGACCAGCCGCCCCCCGAGAAACGCTTTGCCAATCGCAGCGGCCCGCTGCGCATCCTGGTCGTCGGCGGCAGCCTGGGCGCCCGCGTGCTCAACGACGCGGTTCCCCAGGCGTTGGCCCTGATGGACCCCGAGGCGCGCCCGCAAGTGCTGCACCAAAGCGGCACCAGCCAGATCGACGCACTGCGTGCCAACTATGCCCGCGCCGGTGTCGACGCCGAGCTCACGCCCTTCATCGACGACATGGCCAGCGCCTTTGCCAACGCCGACCTGGTGGTATGCCGCGCCGGAGCCAGCACCGTGACCGAAATCGCCGCCATCGGCGTGGCGGCCTTGTTCGTGCCAATCGCCTCGGCGGTGGATGACCACCAGACGCGCAACGCGCGATTCCTGGTCGATCAGGGTGGCGGCTGGCTGATAGCCCAGGACGACCTCGAGCCGCAGCGCCTGGCGCAGTTCTTTCAACAGGCGACACGCGAGAACCTGCTCGCGTGTGCCGCAACGGCCCGGCGCAACGCCAAGACCGATGCGACAGCGCATGTGGCTCGTGCCTGCGCGGATTTGGTGACATCATGAAATACGCGATCAAGCACATCCACTTCATCGGCATCGGCGGCTCCGGCATGTCGGCCATTGCCGAGGTGCTGCTGGGTCTGGGCTACACCATTTCCGGGTCCGACATCTCAGCCAGCGCCACGCTGCAACGCCTGGGCAGCCTGGGCATCACAGGTGTTCGTGGGCCACGACGCCGCCCATGTCGAAGGCGCCGACGCGGTCGTCACGACCACCGCCGTGCACGAGGACAACCCCGAGGTGATGGAAGCGCGCGCGCGCCAGATCCCGGTGGTGCCGCGTGCCATCATGCTGGCCGAACTGATGCGCCTCAAACAAGGCATCGCGATCGCCGGAACCCATGGCAAGACCACCACCACCAGTCTGGTAGCCAGCGTGCTGGACGAAGCCGGCATGGACCCCACCTTCGTCATCGGCGGGCGGCTCAACAGTGCCGGCGCCAACGCGCGGCTGGGCAAGGGCGACTACATCGTGGTCGAAGCCGACGAGTCGGACGCCTCGTTCCTGAACCTGCTGCCGGTGATGGCGATCGTGACCAACATCGACGCCGACCACATGCAGACCTACGGCCACGACTTCGAGCGACTGAAGACCGCGTTTGTCGACTTCCTGCACCGCATGCCGTTCTACGGCACCGCCATCCTGTGCACCGACGACGGCCCGGTGCGCGAAATCCTGCCCCATGTATCCTGCCCGGTCACCAGCTACGGTTTCGGCGAAGACGCACAGGTACGGGCAGTCGACGTGCGGGCCATCGACGGCCAGATGCACTTCACGGTGCGCCGGCGCAACGGCATTGTTCTGCCGGATCTGCCGGTGGTGCTGAACCTGCCGGGTCAGCACAACGTGCTCAACGCCTTGTCGGCCATCGCCGTGGCGGTCGAACTCAACATCCCGGACGCCGCGGTACAACAGGCACTGGCGCATTTCCAGGGTGTCGGTCGCCGCTTCCAGCGCTATGGCGAGGTGCCGGCCGGTCATGGCGGCCAGTTCACCCTGGTCGACGACTATGGCCACCATCCGGTCGAGATGGCAGCGACGATCGCAGCCGCCCGCGGCGCTTTCCCCGGTCGGCGTCTGATGCTGGCGTTCCAGCCGCACCGCTACACCCGCACGCGCGACTGCTTCGACGACTTCGTCAAGGTCATTGGCCAGGTCGACGCCGTGCTGCTGTCCGACGTCTATCCGGCCGGCGAGACACCCATTGTTGCCGCGGACGGCCGTGCACTGGCGCGCGCCCTGCGCGTGGCCGGGCAGATCGAACCGGTATTCGTCGATGACATCTTGACCATGGCGCAGGCCATCATCGACAACAGCCAGGACGGCGATGTGGTGCTGTGCATGGGCGCGGGCACGATCGGCGCCGTCCCGGCGCGTGTGGTCGAACTGGGCGCACAGGCCCGGGAGCAAGCTGCGCATGACGCCGACCGCACACACCATGGGCAAGGTCGCCGTGCTGATGGGCGGCGCCTCGGCCGAACGCGAGATCTCGCTGATGTCGGGCGCCGGTGTGTTGCAGGCCCTGCAGGCACGCGGCGTCGATGCCCATGCCTTCGATCCGGCCGAGCGCGACCTGCACGTTCTGCGCGACGACGGGTTTGCGCGCTGCTTCATCGCGCTGCACGGCCGCTTCGGCGAAGACGGTACGGTGCAGGGCGCGCTGGAACTGCTAGGCATTCCCTATACCGGCTCGGGCGTCATGGCCAGCGCCATCGCCATCGACAAGGTCATGACCAAACGCGTCTGGCTGGCCGAGGGCCTGCCAACGCCCGCCTACCGGCTGCTGCAGGCCGGCCAATACGAGCGGCCGCAGGTGATCGGCTTGCCCGATGAGCTGGGCCTGCCGCTGATCGTCAAGCCGGCGCGCGAGGGCTCGTCGATCGGCGTGGTCAAGGTGCTGGGATACTCGCAAATGCAGGCGGCGGTGGCGCAGGCGGCGCAACTCGACAGCGACGTGTTGTGCGAGCAATTCATCAGTGGCGACGAAGTCACCTGCCCGATCATCGGCAGCGGCGCACAGGCGCGCGCCTTGCCGGTGATCCGCATCGTCGCGCCCGAGGGCAACTACGACTACCAGCACAAGTACTTCACCGACGACACCCAGTACCTGGTGCCGTGCGGCCTGCCCGAGGGCGAGGAAGAGCACATCCAGGCGCTGGCACTGCGCGCCTACCAGGTGCTGGGCTGTCGCGGCTGGGGCCGGGTCGACGTGATGATCGACGGGCGCACGCGCAAGCCCTCGCTGCTCGAGATCAACACCTCGCCCGGCATGACCAGCCATTCGCTGGTGCCGATGTCGGCGCGCGCTGCCGGGCATCGAGCTACGAAGATCTGTGCCTGCAGCTGCTCACGGGTGCTGCACTGGACAACCGGCGTCCGGCAACGGCTGACGCACAACCCGGCGGGGCGCCATGACATGGCAAGCCAACGCAATGGTCCTTCCACTGAATCCAAGGGGCGCGCGCCAGGCGCTCTGCGTCGCCCTGCGCGTGCCGGAGACAAGGGCATGAACGACGCGTTGATGTTGCCCTTCGACGTTCGTCTGATGCACGTGACGGCCAACGCCATGCTGGTGGTCTTCGTGCTGGTCGCCTTGGCGGCCTTGGCCCAATGGATTGCACAGCGGCCGGTGTTCGCCATCGCATCGATCACGGTCAGCGGCGACGTGACGCACAACAACGAACCGACCCTGCGGGCCAATGTCACGCCGCGCCTGGCCGGCAACTTCTTCACCCTCGACCTGGTCCAGGCGCGCCAGCTGTTCGAGGCGATGCCCTGGGTGCGCCACGCGGTGGTGCGCCGCGAGTTTCCCAACCGGCTGCGCGTGGAGCTGCAGGAACACCAGGCCGTCGCCTATTGGGGCCTGGAGGAGCGAGCTCGCGCCTGCTCAACAACCATGGTGAGGTGTTCGAGGCCAACGTCGGCGAAGTCGAGCACGAGTCCTTGCCCCGTCTGGATGGTCCGCCGGGACAGGAGCCTCAGGTGCTGGCCATGTACCAGGTGCTGCACCCCATGTTCGAGACGCTGGAACTGGAGCTGGAACAACTCGACACTCAGCGGCCGCGGCGGCTGGAGGGCGCAACTGGACAGCGGCGCGGTGATCGAACTCGGACGCGGCAGCGACGACGAAGTCATCCAGCGCGCCGCCCGCTTCCTGCGCACGATCACGCAAGTCACCTCACGCTACAACCGCCGTCCGGACGCAGTGGAGTCGGCCGATCTGCGCCATGCAGACGGCTATGCACTGCGCCTGCGCGGCGTCAGTACGGTGGTGACCGACAGTCAGAAGAAGTAGCGCAAACAACAGGTATCGATATGGCGAAAGAATACAAGGACCTGGTCGTAGGACTCGACATCGGCACCGCCAAGGTGATGGTGGTCGTGGCCGAAGTCATGCCCGGCGGCAAGCTCAAGCTCGCCGGGCTGGGTGTGGCGCCGAGCACCGGCATCCGGCGTGGCGTGGTGGTCAACATCGACGCCACGGTGCAGAGCATCCAGCTCGCGCTCAAGGAAGCCGAGCTGATGGCCGACTGCAAGATCACGCGGGTCTACACCGGCATCACCGGCAGCCACATCCGCGGCATCAACTCCAGCGGCATGGTGGCGATCAAGGACCGCGAGGTGACGCAGGCCGACGTGGCCCGCGTGGTGGAAACCGCCAAGGCCATCAACATCTCGACCGACCAGCGCCTGCTGCTGGTCGAGCCGCAGGAATTCATCATCGACGGCCAGGACGTCAAGGAGCCGATCGGCATGAGCGGCATCCGGCTCGAGGCCAAGGTGCATATCGTGACCGGCGCCCAGAGCGCGGCCGAGAACATCATCAAGTGCGTGCGCCGCTGCGGCCTGGAAGTCGAGCAGCTGATGCTCAACCCGCTGGCCTCCAGCCTGTCGGTGCTGACCGACGACGAGCGCGAACTGGGCGTGGGCCTGGTCGACATCGGCGCCGGCACCACCGACGTGGCGATCTTCGCCAACGGCGCGATCCGGCACACCGCGGTGATTCCGATCGCCGGCGACCTGATCACCAGCGACATCGCGATGGCGCTGCGCACCCCGACCAAGGACGCCGAGGACGTGAAGATCGACAGCGGCTGCGCCAAGCAACTGCTGACCGACGCCGAGACCCAGGTCGAGGTGCCGGGCCTGGGCGACCGCGGCCCGCGCCTGCTCAGCCGCCAGGTGCTGGCCGGTGTGATCGAGCCGCGCGTCGAGGAGATCTTCGCGCTGGTGCACCAGGTGATGCGCGAATCGGGCTTCGAGGAAGTGCTGTCCTCGGGCATCGTGCTCACCGGCGGCTCCAGCGTCATGCCCGGCATGGTCGAACTGGGCGAGGACATCTTTCTCAAGCCGGTGCGCCGCGGCATACCCAAATACTCCGGCGTGTTGTCCGACATGGTGGCGCAACCGCGCGCCGCCACGGTCATGGGCCTGCTGGAAGAAGCCCGGCTGGCGCGCATGCGCGGCCTCAAGGTGGCGCAGAAGAACGGTTCCATGCGAACTGCTTTTGGTCAGGTCAAGGACTGGTTTGTGGGGAACTTCTGATGGCACACTATGCACTTGCGCAATCGCGGTCGCCGCTGCGGCGATCGCCACGGCGGCAACCGGACCTGGCTGGCCCGCGGCAGCCCCCATGTCCGATGGCGATGCACCAAACCGCCCGACCCGGGCGGCCGCGGACACAAGATCACTGACAAATCAAGGCAACTGCAACTGCAATTTAGGAGAACAACATGAGTATTGAAATGATTGAAGAACAGACGTTCAACATGGGCACCCAGATCAAGGTGATCGGTGTCGGCGGCGGCGGCGGCAACGCGGTCGAGCACATGATCGCCTGCGACGTGGGCGGCGTCGAATTCATCTGCGCCAATACCGACGCGCAGGCCCTGAGCCGCAGCGCCGCGCACAAGACCATCCAGCTCGGCGTCACCGGACTGGGCGCCGGCAGCAAGCCCGACAAGGGCCGCGATGCCGCCGAGCAGGCGGTGGAGGAGATCCGCGCGTCCATCGAAGGCGCGCACATGTTGTTCATCACCGCCGGCATGGGTGGTGGCACCGGCACCGGCGCCGCGCCGGTGATCGCCCGCGTGGCACGCGAGATGGGCATCCTGACGGTCGGCGTGGTCACCAAGCCCTTCGACTTCGAAGGCGGCCGGCGCATGCTGATCGCCGACAGCGGCCTGTCCGAGCTCGAGGTCAATGTCGACTCGCTGATCGTGGTGCTCAACGAAAAGCTCGAAGAGGTTCTGGGCGACGACATCACCCAGGACGAGGCCTTTGCCCATGCCAACGACGTGCTCAAGAACGCGGTCGGCGGCATTGCCGAGATCATCAACGTGCCGGCCCACATGAACGTCGACTTCGAAGACGTGCGCACCGTGATGGGCGAGCCCGGCAAGGCCATGATGGGTACCGCCACCGCCGGCGGCCCGGACCGTGCCCGCATCGCCGCCGAGCAGGCCGTGGCCTGCCCGCTGCTCGAAGGTGTGGACCTGTCCGGCGCCAAGGGCGTGCTGGTGCTGATCACGGCCAGCAAGGGTTCGCTGAAGTTGTCCGAATCCAAGCTGGCCATGAACACCATCCGCGCGTTTGCTTCGCCGGACGCGCTGGTGATCTACGGCACCGCCTACGACGACAACCTGGGCGACCAGATCCGTGTCACCGTGGTGGCCACCGGCCTGTCGCGCCAGGGTCAGCGCCGCACCGCGCCTCCGCTGCAGGTGCTGCGCACCGGCACCGACAACGTGCCGTTCCAGATCCCGACACTGACCAACCAGGTCACCAGCAACGCGGCCAGCGGCGCGGCCCAAGGCGGCAACGGCATCGCACAACCCGACTACGGCAGCCTGGGCACGCCGGCCGTCTGGCGCGGTCGTGGCGCGGCTGCGGCCAAGGTCGATGCCTTGTCCAGCGGCGGCATGGACGACTATGAGATCCCGGCGTTCCTGCGCAAGCAGGCGGACTAAGCCTGCAAGCCCTTGCGAACGACCGTTCGTTGCGCGCTTCCTACAATCGGAGGGTGCTGCAGACAACGAACCCTCAAGTCCCAGACCCGCGCCATCGGCGTGGGTCTGCACAGCGGACAAAGGGTGGAACTCACGCTGCGTCCGGCGCCGCCGGACACCGGCATCGTGTTCCGGCGTGTCGATCTGCCGGTGCCGGTCGAGATCCCGATGACGGCCGAATCGGTGACCGATACGCGCATGGCGACCACCGCGTCCCATGGCAGCGCCAAGGTGGCCACGGTCGAGCACCTGATGTCGGCCTGCGCCGGCCTGGGCATCGACAACCTGTTCGTCGACATCACGGCCGAGGAAGTGCCGATCCTGGACGGATCGGCCGCCTCCTTCCTGTTCCTGCTGCAAAACGCGGGCGTGGTCTGGCAGGATGCGGCGCGCCGCTTCATCCGGGTCACGCAAGCGGTGGAGATCCGTGACGGCGTCGGCGCGCAGGCGCGCTGGGCACGGGTGGCGCCCTACCACGGCTATCGACTCAGTTTCGAGATCGTGTTCGACCATCCGGCAGTCGACTCGACCGGCCAGCGCGTCAGCTTCGACATGGGCACGGGCTCGTATTCAGCGCGATATTGCGCGGGCACGCACCTTCGGCTTCACCCGCGACGTCGAGACCATGCGTCGTCAACGGGCTGGCGCTGGGCGGTGGCCTGGACAACGCCATCGTGATGGACGACTACAAGATTCTCAATGCCGGCGGCCTGCGCTACGACGACGAGTTCGCCAAGCACAAGATCCTGGATGCGATCGGCGACATGTACATGCTGGGCATGCCACTGCTGGCCGACTACGCCGCGTTCCGCTCCGGCCACGAACTGAACAACCGCCTGGCGCGGGCACTGATGGCACGCAAGGACGCCTGGGAGATCGTGAGCTTCGACGACGAGTCGCTGGCGCCGCCGGGTTTCGCGCAGCTCGCGCCGGCCTGGTGATCGCACACTGACCCCGGCCCGCTTTCAACATGATCTTCTTCCGCTGGCTGATCCCTACCCTGTTCCTGGTCGCCGGACTGCTGTTCGCCGCCTTCATGTTCACCGGTAATCCGCGCTACAAGCAACTCGGCCTGCGCGTGCTGCTGACTTCCCTGCTCGCAGCGTTCGGGTTTTTTGCGGTGCTCATCGCGATCAACCTGTCACAGTAGATTGCGCACGGCGCAAGCGTGCCTGCCGATGACAACGGGCATCGACCCGGTACGGGAGCGCCGGCCCGAACCTGGAGCACAATGGAGACGGGTCTGCGCGCGGCAGACGTCGTGACCACCGCACGTTGCCGGTAGCAATGCCTGCGTGCAGGACAAGACACCATGGTCAGACTTCAATTCTCCATCGAACTCGGCTACGAAATCGACCCACCGGGCTGCGATTTCATCTTCAGCATCCATGCAGCCCGCACCGCCCACCAGACGGTTGTCGGCGAAACCCTGCTGGTCAGCCAGCCGCTGACGCAAACCCTGTACACCGACCCGGTCCACCACACGCGCTACCTTCGGCTCAAGGCCATGCAAGGCCCGCTCACGGTACGCTACGAGGCGACGGTCGACTTGGACCACTACCAGGCCGATCCCGCACAACTGGGCGAGGTGGCGGTGGCCGATCTGCCAGGGTCGGTATTGCCGTATCTGTATCCCAGCCGGTATTGCCAGTCCGACCGGTTGCTGCGTTTTGCCGTCAATGAGTTCGGCCACCTGTGGCATGGCTACAGCCGGGTCCAGGCGATCCGCGACTGGGTGGTGTCGCGGGTGAAGTTCCGCTCCAACACGTCGGACGTCAACACCTCGGCCATCGACACGCTGGTCGAGGGCACTGGCGTGTGCCGCGATTTCGCCCATCTGATGATCGCCTTGTGCCGCGCGCTCAACATCCCGGCCCGCTTTGCCACCGGCATCGACTACGGCGCCGACCCGGCCCTGGGGCCGACCGACTTTCACGCCTATGTCGAGGTCTATCTGGCCGATCGCTGGTACATGTTCGACGCGTCGGGCGTGGCCATTCCCATGGGTTTCGTGCGCTTCGGCACCGGACGCGACGCCGCCGACTCGGCCTTCGCCACCATATTCGGCGGCGTGCGAGGCAGCGCACCGATGATCCAGATCCAGGCGGTCCCCAACGCACTGGGTCAGTTGGTGCTACCCCAACATCTACCCTTTGCGCTGTCCACCGACGGCCAGCAGAACCTGCTGTAGGCGGGACGCGCAGCTGATCAAGGCCGAAGCTGGCGATCGGCAGCGGCGGCCAATGCGCGCAACTGATGGGCCTTGCCTGCGTGCGCGTGGGTGATCGCCATGCCCAGCGCATCCGCGGCATCGGTACCAGGCAGACCCGGCAATGCCAGCAAGCGCCGCACCATCTCCTGCACCTGGGTTTTTTGCGCCCTGCCGTAGCCCACGACAGCCTGCTTCATCTGCAGTGCGGTGTACTCGGCCACCGGCAAGTCGCGCGAGACCAGCGCCGTGATGCAGGCACCGCGGGCCTGCCCCAGCAGCAGGGTGGACTGCGGATTGACATTGACGAAGACGATCTCGACACAGGCGCAATCGGCCTGGTAGCGCTGCGCCACTTCGCAGACACCGTCGAACAGCAGTTTGAGCCGCCCAGGCAGCGCACTGTGCGCCAGTCCCAAGGTGCTGATGGTGCCGCTGGCCACATAAGTCAGCGCCGAGCCCTGCACATCGATGACACCAAAACCTGTCGTGCGCAGACCGGGGTCGATACCGAGGATTCGCATGGGGCCAAGCCTACAGGTTGAAGTACCAGCGCACCGAATGGAAGAACACCGGCGCAGCAAAACACAAGGCGTCGACCCGGTCGAGCAGGCCGCCGGCACCGGTGACGCCTTCGCCCTGGCTGCCCCAGTTCGGAATGCCCCGATCCCGCTTGATCGCCTTCATGACCAGATGGCCGAGCGACCCGGCGGCGCAGGCCACCAGCGCCATGGCCAGCGCCTGGCCCGGCTTGAACGGCGTAATGCCGGCGAGCAGCCCGCCAAGCAGCGCCGCGACGCCGACGCCGATACACCAGCTCAACCAGTTGAAGCTGCTGCTGATGGCTGGCGCCGTCGGCGCGCGGCGCAGACGACGGGCCGCCATGTGCTGCACCAGCATACAGGTCTGCACCACCAGCACCAGGAAAAAGACCAGAAACGCGCCGCGATCGCGGTAATTCGGAAAGTCCAGCAACAGCAAGGCCGGCACATGGCTCATACCGTAGATGCACACCATGATGCCCCATTGCAGCTTGGCGTTGCGCTCCAGAAAGCGCTGCGGGTCATTGGCCAGTGCGCTGACCACCGGAATGGCCAGAAACACATACACCGGAATGAAGACCGTGAACAAGTCGAAATGCCGGGTACCGACCAGCGTGTACTGCAATGGCAGGATCACGAAAAACGCCAGCACCAGGCTGCGGTGGTCGCCACGGCGCGTCGGCGACAGCGTCATGAACTCGCGCAGTGCAAAGAATGACACCAGAGCAAACAACAAGATGGCGCCCAGGTCGCCCGAGAGCCAGCCGACCCAGAACACCAAGACCAGAAACCAGCTGCTGCGCAGCAAACTCTTGGCATGCGCCAGCGTCTGCCGCCTTGCCTCCCCGGCCGAATCCTGCGCCTGCTCACGCAAGGACAGTAACTGCAACACGACACTGGCAACAAACAGGCAGCCGAATACGAAAAGGAACAGGGCGCCGACCTGTTCGCTCGCAGTCAGACTGCGCAGATACTGGTTCATCGCCGGCCCCGCATCAGCAGCGCGCCTGTTTGCAGCGCCACGGCCGAAGCGCCTGAAACTGGTTTCGGGGTCTTGCGTGGGTTCAAGCGATGAGCTCTCACGCTGTTAAACCTCGCGCAAGGCCACAACGGCCTGCCGCGCCCGCACCAGGAAATCCTTGCGCGGTTCACCCTCGCCAAGCGTAACCGGCGCACCGAACGTAACCGAACACAGAACCGGCACCGGCACGACCTCGCCCTTGGGCATGACGCGCTGCACATTGTTGATCCAGGCCGGCACCAGCACCACATGCGGAAACCGTTGCGCCAGGTTGTACAGGCCGGCCTTGAATTCCTGCGGCTCCTCGGCATGGCCGCGCGTACCTTCGGGAAACAGAATGATCGAATCACCGCGCTCGAGTGCATCGATCAGCGGCTCGAGCGGATCCTGGTCTGCCGTGCGCTCGCGCGACACGTAAATGGCATTGAACACGGCCGTCGTGATCCAGGCTCGAAATGGTGTACGGGTCCAGTAGTCCCGCGCCGCTATCGGCCGGGTCAGTGTGCGCAGCACCTGCGGCAGCGCGGCCCAGATCAGCAGCAAATCAGCATGACTCTGATGGTTGGCGAAGTAGATGCGCTGCTCGGCCATGGGCGGGCAGCCATGCCAGCGCGCCTGTGCGCCTGTGAGCAGTCGGATCAGACCGAGCAGGAAAAGACCCATCAACTTGGCGCGCATGGCAACGATGATACAGAGCGTGCGCTAGCCGGATTACGGCAGTTGGGCGTGCGCCATGCGCGCCACGATGGTTGACGCGCGACCGGACAGATAGGCCGACTGGGGCAGCTTCTCGAAATACTTGGGGCGCGGCAACATCACGGCCAGACGCGCTGCCTCGTAGGCGCTCAGGCGCGCTGCCGGTTTGCGGAAGTAGTGCTCAGCGGCAGCCTGTGCACCGAACACCCCGGCACCCCACTCGACATTGTTCAGATAGATTTCCAGGATGCGCTGCTTGTCGAGCAGCAACTCCAGCAACAGCGTGAGCACCAGTTCCTGCCCTTTTCGCAGCAAGGTTCGCTCGCCGGACAGAAACAGGTTCTTGGCCAGTTGCTGGGTGATCGTGGAGCCGCCGACCACCTTGGGCGCACGCGGATTTTTTACGCTGCGCGCAGCGTCCGCGCGACGCTGCGCCAGTTCCTCGGCACGGCTGTTCCTGGCCCAGGCTTGTTCGATCGCATCCCAGTCCACGCCGTCATGGTCGGCATAGCTGTCGTCTTCGGACGCGATCACTGCGCGCTTGAGGTGGTCGGAGATCTGCGCATACGGCACCCACTGCTGGCGCCAGGGCAGCTCACCCTTGAGGTTGGCGATGCGCCAGGCCTCGGAACGCTGGAATGCGCTCGACTGCGGATCGATCACCACCATGGCAGCGATACGCACGACAAAGAACAGTTGCAGCAACAGCATCGCCAGCACGACCAGACCGATCCAACGCCAGAGTGGCTTCATGTCACTTCCCCGTGACCTTGGCTTCGAGCACCTCGTCGCGCGTGAACTTGAACCGCGACACCAGCACCAGTTGGTCGGCGCTATACCGTATCTCGTCACTGAAACTGCCAAACGGGCCGGACGAGCGGGCAATCATCTCGGCCCGACGGTCCAGCAAGGGGTTGCCGGAGCCATCGACCACCTCGGTACCCAGCACCTGTCCATCATGGTTCACGGTAATCAGCATGGTCAGTTCGCCATACAGCTTCTTGCCGCCGACGCTCGGGAAGTTGGTGGTTCCCATGTCCTCGATCAGTCGACGCATGGTGTCGTAGTAAACGGCGTAGGCCACTTCGCGCGTGGCCGGGCTGACATAACGCTTTTTCGGGCGCGCGTTTTCTTCGTTGATGCGTCGCTCGATCTCGGCCAGCAACTTGATCAGACGCCGGCGCTTTTCCTCGCGCGTCTCCTGTTCGGAGGTCGCCGACGGGTTATGCGGATCGGGTGGGCGCAAGGCCGCCAATTGGGTCCGCACCTGGGCCAGCATGATCTGCTGCTGCTCGAGCAGGGTCTGCGTGTTGCGCTGGGTCTGCTCCTCGAGCGTATCGCCGATGGACACCAGCGCCGACGCGGGCAAGGGAGTGGTGGCACGGCCCTTGTCCAGTTCGCCGCCACCCGACATGTTGGCCTGTGCCAGCGCCTGGGCCTTGTCCGGCTTGTCGTTGGTCCTGGCGTTGACCAGGATCACTTCCAGCGGAGAGTCTTCGAACACCCGGTTGAATCGCTCGGGGTCCACAAAGCGCACCGTCAGCAACGCAGCATGGACGACGAGCGAGGCGCCTAGCGCCAGTTGCAGGGTGGTGAAAGTACGCAGCAGCTTCACGAGTCCGGATTATCGCCGCCTGCGGGCCTTGCATCGGCGCCCTCGTCCATGTCCACGGCAATCGCGATCGGGCCGGCCACCGCCTCGTCGTCGCCCTCGTCTTGCGCACTGTCGTGCGGGGTCACGGTCACCTGTATTCATCGCCGCGTCCAGCCGCTCGATCACGGTGGCGCTGACGTCCAGTGCGATGGTGTCGAGATCGCCAAGGCGCACGCGCACCCGGGCGCCGCGCGGCAGATCGCGCGCTCCGAGCACCGGCAGCACCAGCGGCAGTGTCTCGGCCCGCACCATGTTTTCCTTGAATACCGCCGCATCGAGCTCGGTGATGTTGTTTTGCGCCAGGTATTGCAGCGTCCAGAAGCGCTCCATCGCGCCCTGGAACCCACCATAGGCTGCGTAGGCCGCGTCGAAGGCCGAGATGATCGAGAACAACTCGGCGTCCTTGGGCTTGAACGGTGCCACCAGAGCCGCCGTCCGTCCATGGCGTGCGCAGGCAATGATCTGCCACTGGTTGACCAGGTCGGTGTAGCGACGCAGCGGCGACGTGCTCCAGGCGTAGCTCGGCACGCCGATTCCGGCATGTGGCAATGCCCGCGTACCCATACGCACCTTCACGCCCGGCGCCAGGCTCGCCTGACTGCGGTAGATGCCGGGCACGCCGAGCTCGGCCATCCAGTTGCCCCAGGTGCTGTTGGCCAGGATCATGGCCTCGGCCACGATCAGGTCGAGCGGCGCGCCACGCTGGCGCACCGAGATCTGCACCGATTCATTGCCTTCGGGCGCGCAACCGTCGTTGCCCGACAGGCGGAAGTTGTAGTCGGGCCGGTTGAATGTCTCCGGCTTGCCACGCACCAGGATGCGCTGCGCTTTCAGGTGTTCGGCCAGGCGATACAGGAAGGCCAGTTGCGTGCGCATCCCGGGCGCCAACGGGTCGGACCCGTCTGCATGCTGGAACTCTGGCTGCTGCAGCCAGGCCGTGGTCACGATCTGGTCAAGCTGGTCGTGGCGCAGATTGGCGACAATCGGCACGCGCTCGAGCCGGGTCTCACTGCCCGTGATTTCCAGCGTCGCTTCGTCGAGTGTCACGTAGAGAGACACCGCCGGACAATCGCGCCCCTCGAGCAGGGTATAGGTCTGCACCACCTCGTCGGGCAGCATCGTGACCTTGAAGCCCGGCATATAGACGGTGGACAGGCGGGCACGGCCAAGCTGGTCGATCGCGTCCCCGGGCTGCACGGCCAGGCCGGGCGCCGCAATATGCACACCCAGCACCACTTTGCCGCTGCCCAGGCCTTGCAGGCTCAGCGCGTCGTCGATCTCGGTGGTGGCTGAATCGTCGATGGAAAAGGCCTGAACCGACGCCACCGGCAAGTCGTCGCGGATGGCACTGGCCTGCAGCGCGGGAAAGCCGATGCCTTTGGGAAAATTCTCGAACAGGAAACGGCGCCAGTGGAACTGGTAGGCCGAATCGATCGCGCCGGCCTGCTGCAACAGGTCCAGTGGCGCAAGCTTGGTCGCGCGCGAAGCTTCAACCACGGCCTTGTACTCGGGAGCATTCTTGTCCGGCTTGAACAGGATCTTGTAAAGCTGTTCGCGCACCGGATCCGGGCATTGGCCGGCGCTGAGCGCGGCCACCCATTGCTCGACTTGCAACTGGGCCTGTTTTTTCTTCTCGATCGCGACCAGCGCCAGGGCCAGCACATCCGCACCGGCTTTGCGAAATCGCCCCTTGCCGGCGCGCCGGAAATAGTGCGGCGCCTCGAACAGGCAAATCAGCGCACCCACCTGCTGCTCGAGCGTGGCCTTGTCACTGAAGTATTCGCGCGCCAGATCGGCAAACCCGAACTCCTCCTCGGGCGCAAACTCCCAGGCCATGTCGAGCTCGATGGTGTCACTGACCTCACGCGCGGCGGCCATCAGTGGCGCAGGCGCCGGCTTTTCGAATGTGACCAGCATATTGGCGGCCTTGACCTTGGCGCGTTTTCCGCTGTCGAGCTCGACCTGGGCCGACGAATCGGTTTGCGACAACACCCGGCCGGTCAAAAACTTACCGGCTTCTTCAAACAATGCATACATGTTTGGTATTGTCCCTGCAAACTTCCGCGGAACCGGTGCCCGGGTCGGGCCACCGTCGCAGTGAGCGGCTCAGGCCAGGTCCAGGAAGCGCATCACGCCATCCACATGCGCCGCGAAATCACTCAGACCATGGTCGCTGCCATCGAGCAAGCACAGTTGCACGCCCGGATACCGAGCCGTCATTTCCCGCCAGTCCAGCACTTCATCCCCCTTGGCGGCCAGCAGGTAATAGCGCTGCGGCTGCGTCGGACCACCTGTCTCCAAGGCCCGCAGTTCATCGACAAAACCGCTTTCGAACTCCAGACGCAGACCAGGGTCATGCCAGGCGGCATGGCTGCCGATCTGCGTTGCCAGGTCGCGCGCCGCATGCACTGCCGGGTTGAGCAGCACAGTCTTGCAAACGCTCTGCTCAGCCAGCCAGGTGGCGTAAAAACCACCGAGCGAGGATCCCACCACAGCCATGGTCTGTCGCGGCCAGTCGCGCATGCCGTCCTGCACCATGGCCATCGCCTGGCGCGGCGACATCGGCAATTGCGGGCACCACCAGGTCACGTCGGGGTGGTCCCTGGCGACACGCTGCGCCATCAGGCGCGACTTGGCCGAATCGGGCGATGAGCGGAAGCCGTGCAGGTAAAGCAAATGCGTAGTGCGTGTTCGAGGCGTCATACCGGAATCATAGGCACGCCATGCCAGCTGCCTGCCTGGCCGGGGATAATCCGCCATGGCCGCTGTTTTTGATAAGCCCTCCCTATGGCGCCGCATCGTCCCGCTGTTCAGCGGATTCGACGCCCTTTTGGTGGTCGCCGTGTTGGTGCTGGCAGGCGCCGGCCTGCTGACCATGTATTCGTCCGGGTTCGATCACGGCACCCGCTTCAACGACCACGGACGCAACATGCTGATTGCGGCCGGCATCATGTTTGTCGTGGCCCAGATACCGCCGCAACGGCTGATGAGCTTCGCGGTGCCACTGTACCTGACGGGGGTGGCGCTGCTGGTGGCGGTGGCGCTGTTCGGCATCACGCGCAAGGGGGCGACCCGCTGGCTCAACCTGGGCGTCACGATCCAGCCAAGTGAAGTGCTCAAGATCGCCATGCCGCTGATGCTGGCCTGGTGGTTCCAGAAACGCGAGGGCCAGCTGCGCCCGCTCGACTTCGCCGTCGGCACCATCCTGCTGGTTGTCCCGGTCGGGCTGATCATGAAACAGCCTGATCTCGGCACATCGCTGCTGGTGCTGGCAGCCGGTCTGTCGGTGATCTTTTTTGCCGGCCTGAGCTGGCGCCTGGTATTGCCGCCGGTGGCGCTGGCATTGCTCGGCATCGTCCTGCTGGTGCTGTTTGAACCCAGCTTGTGCGCCGACGGCGTGCGCTGGTCGGTGCTGCGCGAGTACCAGCAGCAACGCATCTGCACCCTGCTGGATCCGGCCAAGGACCCGCTGGGCAAGGGTTTCCACATCATCCAGGGCATGATCGCCATCGGATCGGGCGGCATCTGGGGCAAAGGTTTCATGCAGGGCACACAGACCCATCTGGAGTTCATCCCGGAGCGCACCACCGACTTCATTTTTGCCGCGTTTTCCGAAGAGTTCGGTCTGATTGGCAATCTGTTGCTGATTTTCGGCTTTGCCTTCCTGGTGATCCGCGCCCTGGGCATCGCACTCGAAGCGCCGACGTTGTTCTCGCGCCTGCTGGCCGGTGCGCTGGCCATGATGTTCTTCTCCTACGCATTCGTGAACATGGGCATGGTCAGCGGCATCCTGCCAGTGGTGGGGGTCCCGCTGCCGTTCATCAGTTACGGCGGCACCGCCATGGTCACACTGGGACTGGCCCTGGGCATGCTGATGTCGATCAGCAAGTCGCGACGACTGATCCAGTCATGATCCCGCGTGGCCGCTGCGCAAGGCGACGGCATGACGACGCCCTACCCTGTGGCCATCATCGGCGTGGGCAACATGGGTGGCGCCATGGCTGCGCGATTGCTGGATCAGGGCTGGCCGGTGCATGTCTGCGACGTTCGGCGCGAACCTGCCCAGGCACTCGCCGCAAAGGGGGCGGTGGCCCACACCTTGCCCTCAGAAGCGGCCCGGGCGGCGCAACTGACCATCGTGTGCGTCGTCGACGCAGCGCAGACCCGCGACGTGCTGTTCGGCGCAGGCGCCGTCGCCGACGCCATGCATCTGGGCCACAGCGTGATGTTGTGTCCGACCATGGCGCCAGGCGATGTGGAAGCCATCACGCTGCAATTGCGTCCATTCGGCCTGCATGCGATCGACGCGCCGATGTCGGGTGGACCGGTACGGGCACGCGACGGCAGCATGAGCCTGATGGTGGCATGTGCGCCTACCGTGTTCGAACGCCACCGCGGACTGATCGAGGCCTTGTCGGGCAAGGTGTTTCGCATCAGCGAGAAACCGGGGGACGGAGCCCGCACCAAGTTGGTCAACAACCTGGCAGCAGGCATCAACCTGGTCGCTGCCGCCGAAGTGCTGGCGCTGGCGCAGCGCATGGGCCTGGACCAGGCGACCACGTTGACGGTAATCGAGCAGTCCAGCGGTCAGAGCTGGATCGGATCGGACCGCATGCGCCGCGCGATCGCCGGCGACCTGGCACCGCGCGCGCACATGACACTGCTCGAGAAGGACACCCGACTGGCGCTGCAGGCCGCGCAGGCTGCCGGGTTCAAAGGACCGCTGGGCGCTCATGCCCGCGACGTGTTTGCCGCAGCCAGCGCAGCTGGCTTGGCCGAACGCGACGATGCGGCCCTGCTGCAGTGGCTGTCGCGGTCCGATCCGCCCGGCTGACCGCGTCGGCACATTGGCGCATGGGCGCCAGCACGCTTGGCGCGGCAGCGCCCGACCGAAGCCCTTGCCCCGAACGTCGGCACAGGCCAGCGCCTAAAATGCGCCATGATCTCTCGCGAACCCACCATTGAACGCCTGGCCATTGCCAAGGCCTTGCTGCTCACACCCTTCGGCCTCGACGAATCGCATCTGAACGCCGCACTGGGCGAAATCCGGGCGCACCGGGTCGACGACGCCGACCTGTATTTCCAGTACACCCGCAGCGAAGGCTGGGGCCTGGAGGAAGGCATCGTCAAGTCCGGTTCCTTCAGCATCGACCAGGGCGTGGGTGTGCGTGCGGTGAGTGGCGAGAAAACCGCTTTTGCCTACTCGGACGACATTTCGCAGGCTTCGCTGCTCGACGCGGCGCGTACCGTGCGCGCCATTGCCGCGGCCTCGCGCAGTGCACGCAGAAAGATCGCGCCACGCGGCGTCGCGGGAAGCCGTTCGCTGTACCCCGAGCTCGATCCGATTGCCACCATGGACAGCACGGCCAAGGTCGCCTTGCTGGGCAAGGTCGATCAACTGGCCAGGGCCAAGGATCCGCGCGTGGCCCAGGTCATGGCCAGTCTGGCCGGTGAATACGACGTGGTGCTGGTGGCCCGCGCCGATGGCACGCTGGCCGCCGACGTGCGACCGCTGGTGCGCCTGAGCGTGACGGTGATCGCAGAGCAAAAAGGTCGCCGCGAAATGGGCAGCGCCGGCGGCGGCGGTCGCTTCTCTCTGGCCTACTTCGACGATGCGCTGATCGGCCGCTATGTCGACGAAGCCGTGCAGGCCGCGTTGACCAACCTGGAGTCGCGCCCCGCGCCCGCTGGCGAGATGACGGTCGTGCTCGGCCCGGGCTGGCCCGGCATCTTGTTACACGAAGCCATCGGCCACGGCCTGGAGGGCGATTTCAACCGCAAGGGATCGAGCGCCTTCAGCGGTCGCATCGGGCAACGGGTAGCGGCCAAGGGAGTCACCGTGCTCGACGACGGCACCATTGCCGACCGACGCGGCTCGCTCAACGTGGATGACGAAGGCAACGCCAGCCAGCGCAATGTGCTGATCGAGGACGGCATCCTCAAAGGCTACATCCAGGATGCCATGAATGCGCGCCTGATGGGAGTGGCCACCACCGGCAACGGCCGGCGCGAGAGTTATGCCCATGTGCCGATGCCACGCATGACCAACACCTACATGCTCGGCGGCGACATGGCGCCGCAGGAAATCGTGTCCAGCATCAAGCGCGGCCTGTATGCCACCAACTTCGGCGGCGGACAGGTCGACATCACGTCCGGCAAGTTCGTGTTCTCGGCCAGCCAGGCCTACTGGGTCGAGAACGGCAAGATCAAGTACCCGGTCAAGGGCGCCACCATTGTCGGCAACGGACCGGACGCACTGACACGGGTCAGCATGATTGGCAACGACATGCAACTCGACAGCGGCGTGGGCACCTGCGGCAAGGAAGGGCAGAGCGTACCGGTCGGTGTGGGCCAGCCAACGCTGCGCATCGACGGTTTGACCGTGGGCGGAACAGCCTGAACGCGCCGCTTGCGACACTGTTTTCTTTCATGCTAAAGTCGCCGCCATGCTGACAGCGCGATTTTTCTTTGGCTATTTCTGGTTCTCAAACGCCGCCGGCGCAAGAGAGAAGTAGTCGTGTCAGCCCACTGATACCCGAATCCTCCCGAAACCGCCGGCAATCCCGGCGGTTTTTTGTTTTCTGGCCAACCCATTTTTCACTATCCGGACCACGACCATGACCCAGCAGACATCCCCCTGGCAATCCGACATGCAAGACCCCCGCAGCCAGCAGGACCAGCGCCGCAGCCAAGCGATCAGCGACCGGACCAGCCAGACCGACGACGCGCGCATCAAGGCCATCACCGTGTTACCACCGCCAGAGCACCTGATCCGCTTCTTCCCCATCAGCGGCACGCCCGTGGAAGAGCTGATCACCCGCACCCGCCGCAATATCCAGAACATCATGGCCGGCACCGACGATCGCCTGCTGGTGGTCATCGGCCCGTGCTCCATCCACGACCCGGTCGCCGCACAGGAATACGCCCGTCAATTGCTGCAGCAGCGTCACAAGTACCGCGACACGCTGGAGATCGTCATGCGGGTGTATTTCGAGAAGCCGCGCACGACGGTGGGCTGGAAAGGACTGATCAACGATCCCTATCTGGACGAGACCTTCCGCATCGACGAAGGACTGCGCATCGCGCGCCAACTGCTGATCGAAATCAACCGCCTGGGACTGCCCGCCGGCAGCGAATTTCTCGATGTGATCTCGCCGCAATACCTGGGCGACCTGATTTCCTGGGGGGCAATCGGCGCGCGCACCACCGAAAGCCAGGTGCATCGCGAGCTGGCCTCCGGCCTGTCGGCACCGATAGGTTTCAAGAACGGCACCGACGGCAACATCAAGATCGCCACCGACGCAATCCAGGCAGCGGCCGGTGGCCACCACTTCCTGTCGGTACACAAGAACGGCCAGGTGGCCATCGTGCAGACCAACGGCAACCAGAACTGCCATGTGATCCTGCGCGGCGGCAAGACACCCAACTACGACGCAGATAGTGTCGCGTGCGGCCTGCAAGGCCCTGATCAGTTCCAAGTTGCCGGCTTCGCTGATGGTCGACTGCAGCCACGCCAACAGCAGCAAGCAGCACGAGAAACAGCTCGATGTGGCACGCGCCATCGGCAGCCAGGTCGCGGCGGGCTCAAACAGCGTATTCGGCCTCATGGTCGAAAGCCACCTGCATGCCGGCGCGCAGAAGTTCACGCCGGGCCAGGACGACGCCAAGGCACTGGAATTCGGCAAGAGCATCACCGATGCCTGCCTGGGCTGGGAGCATTCACTCGAACTGCTCAGCGGGCTGTCCGAGGCGGTTCAGGCAAGACGCGCACGGGCCAAATAAGCCCCGGCGGGCAACGTACGGCGAGCTCAGACCGGCGCGTGCTCGCTGCGCCACTCAGGCGAGCGCGACGACCAGTGGCAGCGCCTGCGTTTGGCCGGCGCGCAGGACGTCCAGCAGTTTCTGGTGAATGCCACCGAAACCGCCATTGCTCATGCACAGGATCTGGTCGCCGGGTCGCACCGCTGATGCCACCTGATTGACCAGGGTGTCGATGTCCGACGTCACAACCACCTTGTCGCCCAGCGGCGCCAAGGCTTCGGCTGCGTCCCAGCCCAGCCCACCCGAATAGCAAAAGGCCAGATCGGCCGATACCAGGCTCCAGGGCAGCTGGGCCTTCATGGCGCCCAGTTTCATGGTGTTGGTGCGCGGTTCGAACACGGCAAGAATACGTACCGATTCGCCTACCTGGTGCCGCAAGCCGTCAACCGTGGTCCGGATCGCCGTCGGGTGATGGGCGAAATCGTCAAACAGTCGGACCGCCTGCGCCCCCGGACCCGCGCCCGGCAGATCGATGTTGCCGCGCAACTCCATGCGCCGACGCACGCTCTGGAAACTGCCCAGGGCTTGCGCCGCGAATGCTGGTTCGACACCCACATGTTCAGCGGCGGCAATCGCGGCCAGCGCGTTGAGCTGGTTGTGCTGGCCGCTCAGCACCCAGGACACGCTGCCCACCGTTTCGCCACGGCTAAGCACCTGGAAGCGATCCGCCTCCCCACGCGCCGTGAAGTCGCTCACTGCCGCGCCAAAGCTGCGCATCTCGCTCCAGCAACCGGCCGCCATGACGCGGGCAAGGCTCTCCTCGAGACCGTTGACGATGATGCGACCGCTGCCGTTAGGGCCGGTTCCCGGCACGATGCGCACCAGATGGCGAAATTGGCGCTCGATCGCCGCCAGATCGTCGAATATGTCAGCGTGGTCGAACTCGAGGTTGTTCAGAATCACCGTGCGTGGCCGGTAATGCACGAACTTGCTGCGCTTGTCGAAGAACGCGGTGTCGTATTCGTCGGCCTCGATCACGAACAGCGGTTTGCGCGCGCCACCGTCCGAACCGTCAGGTGGCAGGCCGCCAACACGCGCGGAGACGTCGAAATTCATCGGCACGCCGCCGATCAGAAACCCTGGCTGCAGACCGGCCTGTTCCAGGATCCAGGCCAGCATGGCCGTGGTCGTGGTCTTGCCATGGGTTCCGGCCACGGCCAGCACGTGCCGGCCCTGCAACACATGCTCGGACAGCCATTGCGGCCCGCTGGTATAGGGAACACCGGCGTCGAGAATCGCCTCCATCAATGGATAGCGCGCCGTGCCGTCGGATTTGCGCGCCCGGCTCACCACGTTGCCAACAACAAACATGTCGGGTGCCACGGCCAGTTGCTCGGCACCGTAACCCTCGATCAGATCTATGCCCAGAGCGCGCAACTGGTCGCTCATCGGGGGGTATACGCCGGTGTCGCAACCGGTCACGCTGTGACCCAACTCTCGCGCCAGCGCCGCCAAGCCACCCATGAAAGTACCGCAGATTCCCAGAATATGGATGTGCATCGGTGAATTTTAGGCGACCAAGAGACGCAGGGCGCCCGCCCGACTGCATGCCGTGCTCCACCCCGCGCCATACTGCCGCGTCTCGAATGACAACAGGCGGCGGCGGGTTACGCGACAGGTGACGCGGCATGCCCCGGCGGAATCCATGCAAAATCCCCACATGGACATGCGTAACCCGGGCTGCAAGGCCGAGATCGCCGCCAGTGCGGCCCGACTGGTAGTGGAAGACGGCCTGGAGTACGGCGCAGCCAAACGGCAGGCGGTGCACATCCTCGGACTCGCGCCGCGTACCCAACTGCCGGACAACGAAGAAATCGAAGATGCGGTTTCCGACTACATCGCCGTGTTCTGCGCCGAAAGTCAGCGCCAAGAACTCGCGGTCTTGCGCGCCCTGGCGCTGCGCTGGATGGAGCGCATGGCGGAGTTTCGCCCCCACCTCACGTCGGCGGTATGGCGCGGCAACGCCACGCGGCGCTCCGACATCCTGATCGACCTCTTTTGCGACGACTGCAAGTCCGCCGAACTGGCACTGATCGACATGCGAATACGTTACCAGGCCCAGACCGTTGGCGGGATGCGCGGCGAAACGGCCGAGGCCTTGATCGTGATGGACATTTGCCCCGGCCTGAACGAACGGGTCGCGGTGCAATTGCGGGTTTACGACCATGACCAGTTGCGCGGCGCGTTACGTCCGGACGCGCGGGGCCGAGCGCCGCGGGGTGACCTGGCGGCCTTGCGCCAGCGCATGGACAATGGGCCGGCATGAACCAACCAGATGCCATAGACGAGGTCGACGACGCCAACGAGGCCCAGAAACGCACGACGGCGCGCCGGCGCTGGCTGTTTGCCGGTGTCGCTGGCGCGGCCGCCGCTACCGGCTTCGGTCTGGCCTGGCGCAACGGACACCTGGGCAACGGCGCTCCGGGCGTGGAGCAAGACTTGTGGGACCTGACCTTCAGCACACCCCAAGGTGGCAGCCTGGCCATGCGCAGCCTGCAAGGCCAGCCGCTGCTGCTCAACTTCTGGGCCACCTGGTGCCCCCCTTGCGTCGAAGAAATGCCGCTATTGGATCGCTTTTACGCCGAAAACAGCAGCAATGGCTGGCAAGTCTTGGGTTTGGCGGTAGACCAGGCGGTGCCGGTAACACGCTTTCTGCAGCGTATGCCGATGCGATTTCCGATTGCCTTGGCAGGACTTGCCGGCATCGACCTGAGCCGCAAATTGGGCAATACCGGGGGCGGTCTGCCGTTCTCAGTGCTGTTTGACGGATCGGCCCGAATCAGACAACGTAAAATCGGCCAGCTTTCGGCGCAAGACCTGCAACAATGGCAAGCCTTGCGCTAGGCGCGATGGCGACCCTGCGGGTAAAAAGAGCCAAAGCTGCCAGGTTATCGCCGGCCCTGCCAAGCACGCTCTGCCTGCAGGTCAAATATCTAAAATAGAAGAAGATAGGCAAAGTTAACCCATATTTAGGGTAAATTAGCGCCTCACTCAACTCTCGTCGTTGGAGTCCCCATGGATCTGCGAAAACTCAAGACATTGATCGATCTGGTTTCCGATTCGAATGTTTCGGAACTGGAAATCACCGAGGCCGAAGGCAAGGTGCGCATCGTCAAGGGCGGCCCTGCTGCTGCGCCGCAGTACCAGGTTGTCGCGCCAGCTGCCCCTGCCACTTCAGCACCGGTTGCGCCCGTCGTGGCCGAGTCCGTCGCGACCGTGCCACCGGCCGGCCATATCGTGAAGTCTCCGATGGTCGGCACCTTCTACCGCAGCGCCTCTCCGGGCGCCAAGCCGTTTGTCGAAGTGGGTAGCGCGGTGAAGGAAGGCGACACGATCTGCATCGTGGAAGCCATGAAGATCCTCAATGAAATCGAAGCCGACAAGACCGGCATCGTCACGAACATCATGTGCGTCAACGGCCAGGCCGTCGAATACGGGCAAGCAATGTTCGAAATTGCCTGACGACGGAACGCCTGAGCCATGTTCAAGAAGATTCTGGTTGCCAATCGAGGCGAAATCGCACTGCGTATCCAACGCGCATGTCGCGAGCTCGGCGTCACGGCCGTGATGGTGTACTCGGAGGCAGACCGGGAAGCCAAGTACGTCAAGTTGGCAGAGGAGGCGGTGTGCATCGGCCCCGGACCATCCGCGCTGAGTTACCTCAACATGCCGGCCATCATTTCGGCGGCCGAGGTCACTGACGCAGAAGCCATCCACCCGGGTTACGGATTCCTCAGTGAAAACGCCGGGTTCGCCGAGCGGGTCGAAAAGAGCGGATTCCAGTTCATTGGCCCGACGCCCGAGTCGATCCGCATCATGGGCGACAAGGTGTCGGCCAAACAGGCCATGATCAAGGCCGGTGTTCCCTGCGTGCCGGGCTCTGAAGGAGAACTGCCGGACGATTCCGTGCAGGTCCGACGCATCGCCAAGTCGATCGGCTACCCGGTCATCATCAAGGCCGCCGGCGGCGGCGGCGGGCGCGGCATGCGCGTCGTGCATACCGAGGCGGCACTGGTGAATGCGGTGCAGATGACCAAGGCCGAAGCCGGCGCGGCGTTCGGCAATCCTGCGGTTTACATGGAGAAGTTCCTGCAGAACCCGCGCCATATCGAGATCCAGATCCTGGCCGACAAGTTCAAGAACGTGGTCTACCTGGGCGAACGCGACTGCTCGATGCAGCGGCGCCACCAGAAGGTCATCGAGGAAGCGCCGGCGCCGGGTATTCCACGCAAGTTGATCGAGCGCATCGGCGAACGCTGCGTGACCGCCTGCAAGAAGATCGGCTACCGCGGTGCGGGCACTTTCGAATTCCTGTTCGAGAACGGGGAGTTCTACTTCATCGAGATGAACACCCGCGTGCAAGTCGAGCACCCTGTGACCGAATGGATCACCGGCGTGGACATCGTAAAAACGCAGATCATGGTGGCGGCGGGCGAAAAGCTGCCCTTTACGCAGCGCCAGATCGAGATCCGCGGCCATGCCATCGAATGCCGCATCAACGCCGAGGACCCCTACAAGTTCACGCCGTCGCCAGGCCGCATCACGATGTGGCATCCGCCGGGTGGTCCTGGTGTGCGCGTGGACTCGCATATCTATACCAACTACGTCGTGCCGCCCAACTACGACTCCATGATCGGCAAGCTCATCGTGCATGGCGACACGCGCGAACAGGCCCTGGCGCGCATGCGCACGGCCCTGGGCGAGACCGTGGTCGAGGGCATCAACACCAACATTGCGCTGCACCGTGAGCTGATGGTGGACGCCAAATTCTGCGGTGGTGGAACCAACATCCATTACCTGGAAGAGTGGCTCGCCCAGCACAAACGTTAAAGGCCGACCATGTTCGAGTTAAGCCTGCAGTGTCCGCAAGCCCAGGTCGAAATCATCTCTGACGCGCTCGAGGCACTGGAGGCGCAGAGCATCAGCGTCGAGGACAGCGATGCGCTGACAGAAACCGAGCAACCGCTGTTCGGCGAGCCGGGCATGACCCCGACGCAGATCGGCTGGCGCCACTCCACGGTCAAGGCCTTGTTCAGTGCCGAGCCATTGGCCCGGGAAGCGGCCGACCTGCTGCAGGCGCAGGACTTTTTCGCCGAATGCCGGGTTGTCGGCGTTACGCCGCTTGCCGATCAGGATTGGGTGCGGCTGACGCAATCACAGTTCGCACCGGTTCCGATCAGCCCGGGATTCTGGATCGTGCCGACCTGGCACGAGCCTCCCGCCGACGCGCAGCACATCATCCGGCTCGATCCCGGACTGGCCTTCGGCACCGGAACCCATCCAACCACGCGCATGTGCCTGCAGTGGATCGCCCAGGGCCGGGGGCCCCATCCACTCGGGCGCGTGCTCGACTACGGTTGTGGCTCGGGCATCCTGGCCATCGCCGCCGCCATGATGGGTGCCCAGGAGGTCGACGCAGTCGACATCGACCCGGCTGCGGTCGAGTCGTCCATCCTTAACGCGCAGGCCAACCAGGCCACGATCCGCTGCGGCTTGCCCGACATGACCAGTGGCCGGTACCAGACCGTGCTGGCCAACATCCTGGCCACACCGCTGAAAGTGCTGGCGCCGCTGTTGTGTGGCCGCGTGACGGCCGGCGGGCATCTGGTGCTGTCGGGCATTCTGGAGCGCCAGGCCGACGAACTGACCCAGGCCTATGCCACCCACGTGCAGCTCAAGGTGGCGGCAGCCCAGGACGGCTGGGTGTTGATGACTGCCAGCACCTGACGCGCAAGACCGCGCCACTACAATCGCCAGTCCATGAGCCTGATCACGCGTTGTCCGACATGCGAAACCATGTTCAAGATCGTCCCGGATCAACTCCGGGTATCCGAGGGATGGGTACGCTGCGGTCAGTGCGCCGAGATCTTCGACGCGACGCAGAACATGGTGCCATCGGCCGAGTTCGACACGGCAACTGCGCCGACCGCAAGTCCACCCGCGGCTCCGGCTCCAGCACCTGAACCACCCCGTGAGCCTGGGCCCGCACCGGAGTCAAAGCAATCGTTTTTCGTCCGCCCAGCTGAACCACCGCCATTCGAACCACCGCGCGGGCCAGCCGCAGCGACAGCCGATTTGGAGCCGTCGCCTGCAACAGCCAGCGCCAAAACCGACTGGATCGACGCTCCGGAGACCGACCCTGACACCGTATTCCTTGATCAGGAGCGCGAACCCGAGCCCGGCGCATTCGACCTGGTTTTACCGGACGCCTCAGTGGCGCAGACGCCCACCGCAGCGGAACCTACCGTCGAGATCGACGAGCCGCCGGTCACGTTCCTGCGCGACTCCGACAAACCCTCGATCTGGCGCCGACCCGCCGTACGCTGGTCGCTGGCGTTGGTGGTGCTGGCCCTGCTGACGCTGTTGATCGTGCAAGTGGTGCGCATGGAACGCGATCGCATCGCTGCCGTCGAGCCCGCCACCCGGCCACTACTGCAAGCCATGTGCGAACTGACCGGGTGCGCGTTGGCGCCGCTGCGGCAAATCGAGTCCGTCGTCATCGACAACTCCTCGTTCAGCCGCGTGCTTGGCGACGACTACCGGCTTGGCCTGGCCTTGCGCAACACGGCGTCGATCACGATTGCGATGCCGTCCATCGAACTCTCGCTGACCGACGCGCAAGACCAGGCCGTGGTTCGCCGTGTGATTCAGCCCGCCGAGTTTGCCGCCGGGACCCTGACGCTGGCCAAGGCCTCGGTCTGGTCCGGCTCGCTGGCACTGTCCGTCAGACCGGGCACCCATACCGACCGCATTGCCGGGTATCGTCTTCTTGCCTTTTATCCCTGAAACCCGTTCCTTCTTGCACCATGGCATCCATCATCTGCGGCTCGCTGGCTTTCGACACCATCATGAACTTCGAGGGTCGTTTTGCGCAGCAGATACTTCCCGAGCAGTTGCACATCCTGAATGTCTCGTTCCTGGTGCCCTCGCTGCGCCGGGACTTTGGCGGATGCGCCGGCAACATCGCCTACAGCCTGAAGCTGCTCGGTGGCGAGCCATTGCCAATGGCCACAATCGGCATGGACGGCGACACCTACCTCAAACGCTTCGCCGATCTGGAGATCCGCACTGAGTTCGTGCGTACCATACCCGACGCCTACACGGCCCAGGCCATGATCATCACCGACATGGACAACAACCAGATCAACGGCTTTCATCCGGGCGCGATGGAGCAGGCCTGGCAGACGCGGATCGAAGCGCGCGACGACATTGCCCTGGGCATCATCGCGCCAGATGGCCGCGATGCCATGGTGCAGCACGCCGAACAGTTCGCCAAGGCGGGCATCCCGTTCGTATTCGATCCAGGTCAGCAATTGCCGCGCTTTGACGGAGCCGAACTGCGCGACTTCGTCGAAAAGGCGGCCTGGGTGGCGGTCAACGACTACGAAGGCAAGATGTTGTGCGACCGCACCGGCTGGGACATTGCCGAGGTGTCGCGCAAGGTGCGCGGCCTGATCATCACCACCGGGGCCCATGGTTGCGACGTATGGACCGCCGGCGACATGACTCATGTGCCGGGGATCCAGGCGCGCGAGGTGGTCGACCCTACCGGTTGCGGGGACGCGTTTCGCGGCGCCTTGCTGTTCGGCCTCGAACAAGGCTGGTCACTCGAACGCTGTGCACAACTGGGCAACCACCTGGGCGCGCGCAAGATCGCCGAACAGGGCCCGCAAAACTACACCATCGATAAGTCCGCAATCGGCCTGTGAGCCGCCGGTTCGCTCGCAAGGCTCGCAGCGCGCAACGCGCAGGCTGATCCACGGGCAACGCTCCAGGAGTGCGCCCATGCTGGGCGCACCATAAAAAAAAGCCCGACGCCTTGGGGCATCGGGCTTGCTACGAAGCCGGTAAAGGCTTCGTTCAGGGCTTGCTGGCCGTCGGAAACGGCCAGGCCGCCTGCGGGTTCAACGTCGTCTGAGCGGCGGATGCAGCAGGGGCAGGGGCAGCGGGCGCTTTCGCGGCTTTCTTGGCGGCCTTTTTGGCAGCAGGCTTCTTGGCAGGCGCTTTCTTGGCAGCCGCTTTTTTCGCCGGAGCCTTTTTCGCTACCGCTTTTTTCGCCGGAGCCTTCTTGGCCGCTGCCTTCTTCGCAGGGGCCTTCTTCGCTACGACTTTTTTAGCCGGAGCCTTCTTCGCTGCCGCCTTTTTCGCCGGAGCCTTCTTGGCCGCTGCCTTCTTCGCAGGGGCCTTCTTCGCTACGACCTTTTTAGCCGGAGCTTTCTTGGCCACGGTTTTCTTGGCCGGAGCCTTCTTCGCTACGGCCTTTTTAGCCGGAGCCTTCTTGGCTGCAGCCTTTTTGGCCGGAGCTTTCTTCGCAGGGGCAGCTTTTTTAGCCGCCGGTTTTTTTGCAGTTGCCATCATCTTCTCCTTGATCAAGTAACAAAGAGCACTTCATGCCTGTTGGTGCACATGAAGCGATTCAGGGAGTTGGGCCTTATCCCAGCACCTTGAATGGGGTCACACGTGATACCCCGGCCGTCTGCGCGGCCTGGTGCATCACATGAAATTCGGATTGCCATGACTGTTTGTTCCTGCCTTCAATCCCAGGACAAGGCGCCACCGGATTGATACTCGATGACGCGCGTCTCGAAGAAGTTGCGCTCCTTCTTCAGATCGATCATCTCGCTCATCCACGGGAACGGGTTTTCTTCGTTCGGGTACAGGGCTTCCATACCGATCTGGGTCGCCCGGCGATTGGCGATGTAGCGCAGATAACCCTTGAACATGGAAGCGTTCATGCCCAGCACGCCGCGCGGCATTGTGTCTTCGGCGTATTGGTACTCGAGTGCCACGGCTTGTTCGAACAGGTCGCGGATCTCGGCCTTGAAGGTGGCCGTCCACAACAGCGGATTCTCGAGCTTGATCTGATTAATCAGGTCGATGCCGAAATTGCAGTGCATGGACTCGTCGCGCAGGATGTACTGGTACTGCTCCGCTGCGCCGGTCATCTTGTTCTGCCGCCCGAGCGCCAGGATCTGGGCAAACCCGACATAAAAGAACAGGCCTTCCATCAGGCAAGCAAACACGATCAGCGATTTGAGCAGTTTCTGGTCGTTTTCAAGCGTACCCGTCGTGAAATGCGGATTGGTCAGCGTTTCGATGAACGGAATCAGGAACTGGTCCTTGTTGCGGATCGAGTCAACCTCGTTGTACGCGTTGAAGATCTCGCTCTCGTCGAGTCCGAGTGATTCAACGATGTACTGGTAGGCGTGTGTGTGGATGGCTTCTTCGAACGCCTGACGCAACAGGAACTGACGGCACTCGGGCGCCGTGATGTGGCGATAACTGCCCAGCACGATGTTGTTGGCAGCCAGCGAGTCGGCGGTGACAAAAAAACCGAGGTTGCGCTTGACGATGCGACGCTCGTCTTCGGTCAGGCCGGCAGGGTCCTTCCACAACGCGATGTCACGCGTCATGTTGACCTCTTGCGGCATCCAGTGATTGGCGCAACTGGCCAGGTACTTTTCCCAGGCCCACTTGTATTTGAACGGCACCAGTTGATTGACGTCGGTCTTGCCGTTGATGATGCGTTTGTCGGCAGCGTTGACGCGCCGGGGAACAGTTGCATTGGCAGCAGCAGATGCTGCCGGCACTGCCGCGCCATCGTCCAAAACACGCTTGGTCGGCGAATGCGGCGGAGACTCCATCGAGCGGCCCGCATGCGGGTCGCGAGAAAAAGACGTTGGCGGTGTGGGCTTGACTTCTTCGTCCCAGGTCAACATAGAGGTTTCCAATCTGCGAATTATCAGAGCAGCGTCATGAAATTAAAAGTGTTCATGTGCATCGCTGCAAATATGTGTTGTTCAATTGCATCGCGCACGCATATCGCGCACGCTTTGCAATCACGAATTACTGGCACGCCTCGCATGTCGGATCGTCGACACCACAAAACTTCACGTCGGTGGCAGGACTCGCCGCGAGTTGTTCACGCGAAGCAGCAGCAGCCTTGTCGAGCGCACTCATGGGCGCGTCGCCGGTGCCAGACGACACCGCATTCATCCGACCTGAAGCGACCGTCGACTTCTCGGCATGGGTTGCCGACTGCGTGCGCAGGTAATACGTCGTCTTCAGACCGCGTACCCAGGCCAGCTTGTAGGTGTCGTCGAGCTTCTTGCCTGAAGCTCCAGCCATGTAGATGTTGAGCGACTGCGCCTGGTCGATCCATTTCTGGCGCCGCGCGGCGGCTTCGACCAGCCAGCGTGTTTCGACTTCAAACGCGGTGGCATACAGCGATTTGATTTCCTGCGGCACGCGATCGATCGGCTGCAACGAACCATCGAAATGTTTCAGGTCCATCACCATCACGTCATCCCACAGACCCAGGCGCTTGAGGTCGTGCACCAGGCTGCCGTTGATCACGGTGAACTCACCCGACAGATTGGACTTGACCGACAGATTGCCGAAGCACGGTTCGATCGACGCGTCCACGCCAATGATGTTGGAGATCGTGGCGGTCGGCGCGATCGCAACGCAGTTCGAGTTGCGCATGCCGTCCTGGGCGATCTTGCTGCGCAGCGCCTCCCAGTCCAGCGTCGACGATCGGTCGACCTCAACATAACCGCCGCGCGCAGATGCCAGCAGGTCCAGCGTATCCATCGGCAAAATGCCGCGCTCCCACAAGGAGCCCTTGAAACTGGAGTAGCGACCGCGCTCACGGGCCAGTTCGGTCGAGGCCCAGTAGGCGTAGTAGCAGACAGCTTCCATGGATCGGTCGGCAAACTCCACCGCCGCGTCGCTGGCATAAGGAATGCGCAGTTTGTACAGGCTGTCCTGGAAACCCATCACGCCCAGTCCGACCGGGCGGTGACGCAGGTTGGAGTCGCGCGCCTTCTTGACCGCGTAGTAGTTGATGTCGATGACGTTGTCCAGCATGCGCATGGCGATGCCGATGGTGCGCCGCAGCTTTTCGTGATCCATGGCACCGTCCTTGAGGTGCTGCAGCAGGTTGATCGAACCCAGGTTGCAGACCGCAGTTTCGGTGTCGCTGGTATTGAGCGTGATCTCGGTGCACAGGTTGGACGAATGCACGACTCCGGCGTGTTGCTGTGGCGAGCGCACGTTGCAGGCGTCCTTGAACGTGATCCACGGATGGCCGGTCTCGAACAACATCGTCAGCATCTTGCGCCACAGGTCGGATGCGGCCAGCGTACGCGAGGGTTTGATTTCGCCGCGCGCAGCCTGCTCTTCGTAGGCCACGTAGGCTTGCTCGAATTCGGCGCCGAACTTGTCGTGCAGATCAGGCACATTGGACGGCGAGAACAGCGTCCAGTTGCCTTTTTCCATCACGCGGCGCATGAACAGGTCGGGAATCCAGTTGGCGGTATTCATGTCGTGCGTGCGCCGACGATCGTCACCGGTGTTCTTGCGCAGCTCGAGGAACTCCTCGATGTCCAGGTGCCAGGTCTCCAGATAGGTGCACACCGCGCCCTTGCGCTTGCCGCCCTGATTGACCGCCACTGCGGTGTCGTTGACCACCTTGAGGAAGGGCACCACGCCCTGCGATTCGCCGTTCGTCCCCTTGATGCGCGAACCCAGGGCGCGCACACGGGTCCAGTCGTTGCCCAGGCCGCCGGCGAACTTGGACAGCAGCGCATTTTCCTTTATCGACTCGTAGATGCCATCGAGATCGTCCGGCACCGTGGTCAGGTAGCAGGACGACAATTGCGAACGCAGTGTGCCGCTGTTGAACAGCGTTGGCGTGCTGGACATGAAGTCGAACGAGGACAGGATCTCGTAGAACTCGATGGCGCGCGTCTCCCGGTCGATCTCTCCCAGCGACAGGCCCATCGCCACGCGCATGAAAAACGCCTGCGGCAGTTCGATGCGGGTCTTGCTGATGTGCAGGAAATAGCGGTCGTACAGCGTCTGCAGGCCGAGGTAGTCGAATTGCAGATCACGCTCGGGTTTGAGCGCTGCGCCCAGACGCTGCAGGTCGAACTGCAGCAGGCGTTGGTCGAGCAACTCGGCATCCACGCCCTTGCGCACGAACTGCGGGAAATACTCGACATAGGCCGGACCCATGGCGGATGGCGCGACGTCATGGCCGAGCACTTCCTTGGCGATGGTATGGAACAGCAATCGCGCGGTAGCGTAGGTGTAGTCGGGATCCTTTTCGATCAATGTGCGTGCCGCCAGCACCGAGGCCTTGTAGACCTCGTCCATCGGCACACCGTCGTAGAGGTTGCGCACAGTCTCGGCGAGGATAGGTTCAAAGCGGATATCCGGGCCCAGCCCTGCACAGGCCGCCTGGATCAGTTCTTGCAACCAGCCCATGTCCAGCGGCACGCGCTGGCCGTTGTCAATGGCAAACAATTGCGCGGCCTGGGGCTTGTTCTGCTCGAGCTTGCTGGCGCGCTCCTGCGTGCGCTTCTCGCGATACAGCACATAGGCCCGTGCAATTTCGTGGTGACCTCCGCGCATGAGCCCCAACTCGACATGGTCCTGCACGTCTTCGATATGAAATGTGCCACCACCCGGGCGCGAGCGCATCAGCGCACGCACCACGGTCTGGGTCAGTTCCTCGACCATTTCACGGACGCTGGCCGAGGCCGCGCCATGGGTGCCATGCACGGCCAGGAAGGCCTTCATCATGGCCACAGCGATCTTGTTGGGTTCGAACGGCACCACCGCGCCGTTGCGCCGGATGATCTGGAAATGTGCCAGGGTATTGCCGGCGTTGGCAGCAGCGGCAAAGGCCCTGGTGCTGGAACCGTGTGGCTGGGGTGTGGGTGTATTCAAGCCTGTCTGCATTGTTCTTTCCTCGTCTCTGGGAATGTCTTGTGGGGAGGATTTGGTTCGGTAAAGGCCTGCTCCTGCGTCATCGCACCGAGGCTGCGGCCAGACCAGCACACACTATATATGGGGCCTGGATGGTTTACAAGCCACTACCGGTAGTGTATCGACCATGCCACGCCTGTTTGCCTTCCGGTCCCGGCCGATCCCTTGCCGTGAAACAACGACCGACCCGGTGTGCGTCACTGCAGGTGAGGCCTTGCGCCATGGGCGCTGCGGCGTGAAACCACGCGAACATGCGCCCCGCGCCGGCATTTGCGTCTGACGGCCGCATGAAATCTACTCTTTGCATGCGCCAGACGCTGGCAGCGCAAGGTCGCGACAATGCCAGCGCAGGCGTGTGCCATCGCACCCCGGGGGTCAAAGAAAAAAACTAAACAAGCGTCGGAAAATAGTCGGCATCCCATGCCAACACCTGGCGCAGATGCAGCCAGTCGAAGCCGGCGCCCGGATCGAACTTGCGTCCCGGTGCCACATGCTCGTGGCCTGCCACATGGCGGATCGGATACTGCCGGCCGATCGCCGCGCACAAGGCGGCCGTGCCGGTGTACTGCGCCGGCTCGAACGATTCGCCCTCCAGGCCCTCGAGTTCGATGCCTATGGAAAAGTCATTGCAGTTGTCGCGCCCCTGGTGGCAGGACTGGCCGGCATGCCAGGCCCGCGCGTCGCAACTGACAAATTGCCACAGGCTACCGTCACGGCGCACAAAAAAATGCGCCGATACCGTCAGGCCCCTGATCTGCTGGAAGTACGGGTGCGCATCCCAGTCCAGCTGGTTGGTGAACAGCTGCTGCACCGCGGCGCCGCCATATTCACCCGGTGGCAGGCTGATCGAATGCAGCAGCACCAGATCGACCGCCATGCCGGCTGGTCGTGGACCGCAATTGGGCGAGTCCAGTCGCAGCGCTTTGCGGTACCAGCCCCGGTCCCACTCACTGGCCAAACCGGGGAGTGGCCCCGCGGCGTCAATCAGCGCCATCGGCCGAGTCCGCAGGCTCGTCAATCTTGAGCCGCGCAATTCGGTAGCGGATCTGGCGCAGGCTCAGGCCAAGGCGGGCCGCCGCAGCGGTCCGATTGAAACCGGTCTCATGCAGTGTCTGCACCAGTATCTCCCGTTCCTGCCTATCCATATGACTCTGCAAGTCACTCGGAATCACCAGCGGCACCTGGGCCGGGGCATCGGCCGCGGCCTCGGCAGACCAGGGGGCAGTGGCGCGGGCAGCATCGGGCGCCGGCGCAAGCGGCGCCGGCATGGTCTGTTCTCCCAGGATATCAACCTGCAGGTCGCCACCTTCGCTCAAGGCGACGGCCCTATGCAGCAAATTCTCGAGTTCGCGCACATTGCCTTTGAGCGGTGCCAGGCAGATCTGCTCCAGCACACTGGCCGACAGTGCCGGAACCGGCATGCCCGCCTCCTGTGCAATACGTGCCAGAAGGCGCTCGCACAAGGCCGGCAGATCGTCGAGCCGATCGCGCAATGGCGGGATCACGATGTCGATGACGTTGAGACGGTAATACAGGTCCTGGCGGAAACGCCCGCTTTGCACGTCGGCCGCCAGATCCCGATGCGTGGCACTGATGATGCGCACATCAACCGGCTCCTCCTGCGTCGAGCCGACGCTGCGCACACTGCGTTCCTGGATCGCGCGCAGCAGCTTGGACTGCATCGCCAGCGGCAAGTCACCGATCTCGTCGAGAAACAGGCTGCCTCCGCGGGCGGCCTGAAAGAACCCGTCTCGGTCCTGCGTCGCGCCGGTGAACGCCCCTTTGCGCGTGCCAAAAAACTCGGACTCGAGCAGCTGTTCGGGAATGGCACTGCAATTGACCGCCACCATCGGACCTGCAGAGCGGTGGCTGTTGGCATGCAAGGCGCGCGCCACCAGTTCCTTGCCGGTACCCGATTCACCGGTCACCAGCACGGGCGCCATCGAGCGCGCGACCTTGGCCACGCGCTCCTTGACCTGACGCATGACCGATGACTCCCCTACCAACTGCTGCAACGCAGCCTCGCCCATGCCGGGCTCGGCGTCGGTCTTGCGCCGGTTGAAGCCTTCGCGCGATGCGATGCCGGCGTTGTGCCGGCGCCCGGCCACTGCCTCCTTGCGCGCACCCTGCACCGCGGACGCAATCACGGCGCGAAACTGCTGGATATCCACCGGCTTGGTCAGGTAGTCGAACGCCCCCGCCTTGAGCGACTCGACCGCGTTGTCGGCTGAGCCATAGGCCGTGATGACGACGCAGCGTTCCCGGCGCTGACTGTCGCGCAGGCGCTGCAACAGGCTGATGCCCATGCCGTCCGGCAGGCGCATGTCGGTGATGACGACGTCGAATCGCCGTGCCGTGAGCAGTTCCCAGGCTTGTCCCAGGTCGCCGACACCCTGTACGTTGTAGCCCTCGCGCACCAAGGCCAGTTCGTAAAGCGTGCGCAGGTCCGGCTCGTCGTCCACGACGAGGACATGAACATCCCTCTGGGCGCTGGCGGTGGCTGCAGTCACGACGGTATTCTGGCAGATGGCATCTTGCGTGGCGTCGATACAAAACGGATGCGGAACTCGTTGCCCTCCACCATCTCGCCCAGTACGCGACGTTGTGCCCGCGCAAAGCCGATCACGGCACCATGGCCATCACACAACTCGCGGCAGATATACAGGCCCAATCCGGTGGAGCGACTCTCGGATGAAAAGAAGGGCTCGAACAGGTGGCGTTCCACCGAGGGTTCCATTGGCTTGCCATCACTCCACACCGCCAGCGACACCTGCCCGCCATGGGCCTTGCTGGTCACGACCTGGATCGAGGCACTGCCGGAGCCGGCATAACGTTTCGCGTTTTCCAGCAGATTGATCAGCACCCGGCGCAGATGCTCGGCCTCGAACGCCACCTCGACATCCGTCGCGCAGAGCTGAGGTACCACGGGCGCATCACGCCCGCCTTGCTGATCCCAGTCGGTGCAGATCTGCGCCACCACGCTGTTGAGCCACAGACCGGACGGGCTCGCTTGCGGTCCACGCTGCTGCACCCGGGCGATATTGAGCACCTCGTCAACGATGCGCTCGAGCCGTTTTGCGTTCTGCTGCACCATGCGGATCAGTGGCTTGAGTCGCGCGTCCTGCACCGCTTCATCGAGCAAGGCATTGGCCTGCACGATAGCCGCCAAGGGGTTGCGAATTTCGTGTGCCACCGCACTCGACATGCGGCCCATGCTGACCAGCTTCTCGGTGCGCATGCGCGCCTCGACTTCGCGTTGGTCCTGCACGAACATCACACACAGGCGCTCCGCCGTGGCGTCTTCGTCGGTGGCGGCAACGCGGGTGCGTACGTTCGTGTATTGCGGCCCGATGCCAGCCAACGTCAGCACCACGCTGGCACTCTGGGCCTGGTTCTGTGCCAGGCTGCGCTGGTTCAGCTGCAGCAATTCCTGCCAGCCAGGCTCCAGCGCAAGCGAAAACGATTGCTGGGTTGCCGCAACATCACGCCCCAACAAACGACATGCCGCCGGATTGGCTGCCAGCACCAGACCTTGTTCATCCACCACCAGAATGCCGTCGGTCAGCGACTCGATGACAAGCGCATTGACCTCACGCTGCACCCGAGCCACCATCTGGCTGCGTCGGGAGCGCTGCTCCTCGCTTGCCAGGCGTGCCGACAACTGGCTGGCCAGGAAGGCAATGACGAAATAGCCTGCCCCGGTCAGGGCCGATTGCGCCACCAGCGACGCCGCATCAGGATCGCCTGCCAGCCCGGCCAAGCCGGCGCGCACCAGCAACAGCAGCGTGGCGCCGGCCGCCGTGGCCATGGCCAGCGGCATGGACCCCAGGACGGCGGCCATCAGCACCGGCAACGCCAGCAACGGTGTGTAATTGATAACCGCATGGCCTTGCACATACTGCAGCAGCGCAAAGGTCACGACATCGACACCCACCGTCAGCAACCAGCGCAGGCCCAACGTCGGCCCCAGGCGCTGGGGTCGGCCCAGCAGCCGTGTGACCAGTGTTGCCACCAGGTAGGCGCCACAGGCAATCACCAGCAAGGGATCGGTCGACTGGCCCAGCACGAACAAGCTGGCCTGCAGCGCCAGCAACACCACACCCAAGGTGACGCGGGCGGTCATGAAACCGCTCCATAGCCGCACGAACTCGTCCGGTCCGTCGACTTGCAAACTGTCGCCGCGCTGGTTGGACCGCAGATCCAGCCACGGTCGGTTTGGCACGACAGCCATGACGCCGCTCAGGCCTCAGCCTGGTCGCGATGCTGGGTCGAACAATAGGCGCCGCGTCGGCCCTTCACCAGATCGTCATCCGGGCAATGCATGCCGCACAGGTCGCAACGCCCCATGTCGATGGCCCCGGCGGGCTTGGATCGGGGACGGCGTGACGCGTCTTCCTCGGCCCGTTCTGCGGCGCGGTTGGAGCGCCAAAGCCAGACTCCCACCATGACCACGATCAGTACCAGCAAGTACTTCATGTCGCACGACTCAGAAAAACTTCCATGACGAAACGCGAACCGACGTAGGCCAGGAACAGCAGGCCGGCTCCGGCATACAACACCCGCACGGCACGCCGTCCGCGCCAGCCGTAGCGCATGCGCCCGAGCAGCAAGGCGGCAAAGGTCAGCCAGGACAGGATCGAAAACACGCTCTTGTGATTCATGTGCCAGCCCATGCCCGGGCCGTACAGCATCTCTCCATAGGCCAGCGCCACCAGCAAGGTAGCGGTCAGCAATACGAAACCGGCACCGACAAAGCGAAAGGTCAGGCGCTCGAGTGTGAGCAGCGGCATGCCGCTTTCCGGGTCCGCGCCCTGGCGGATGCGGTCTTCTGCGCGCCCCATCATCCAGGCATGGACCACCGCAGCGCCGAACAGGCCATAAGACGCGATACCCAGCGCCCAATGCAGCGGCAACCAGCTTGATGCTGCTGGATGCAGAGGCGCACCTGGAAACACCAGCGGCAACAGGACGGTCACGGCGGCCAGCGCACACAATACGCGGCGCAGTCGCAGCTGCGGGTAAAACCGCGATTCCACGGCATACACCACGCCCACCAGCCAGGCGGTGACCGACAACGCGGGCGCGAAGCCGAAATGCGGCGCCGCGCCAGCCAGGCTGACAGCCAGCACCAGCGCATGCAACAACCAGCCGAGCAACAGCACCAAGCGTCCGATACGGTCGCCGATGGCAGGCCAGATCGCGGGCAGCAGATAGGCGACGGCAGCACTCCACGCAAGGACATGGGTCAACATGGAGCCACTGGCTAGAATCATGGGTACAGTTTAGCCTTTCGCCTGGACCATTCCTGCGCGACCTGCCGGCGAAAAGCCCTGCCCACGCGCCCCCCTACCTTCGAGATCCCATGGCCTCATCGTTATCCGAAAAATTGTCGCGTCTTGTCAAGGAAATGCGTGGCCAGGCCCGCATCACCGAGACCAACGTCACGGAGATGCTGCGCGAGGTGCGTCTGGCCCTGCTCGAGGCCGACGTGGCGCTGCCGGTGGTGCGCGACTTCATTGCCCGGGTCAAGGAAAAGGCCCTGGGCCAGGAAGTCCTGGGTTCCTTGTCACCAGGACAGGCCCTGGTAGGCATTGTGAACAGGGAACTCAGCGCCACGATGGGCGAAGGGGTCAGCGACCTCAACCTCGCAGCACAGCCGCCAGCGGTCATCCTGATGGCCGGCCTGCAAGGCTCGGGCAAGACCACCAGCACCGCCAAACTGGCGCGCCACCTGATCGAGAAACGCAAAAAGAAGGTGCTCACGGTGTCTGGCGACGTGTACCGGCCGGCGGCGATCGAACAACTCAAGACTGTCACGGCGCAAGCCGGCGCTGAGTGGTTTCCCAGCAACGCCGAGCAGAAGCCTGTGGACATCGCCCGCGCGGCGCTGGACTATGCGCGCAAACATTATTTCGATGTGCTGCTGGTCGACACCGCGGGCCGACTGGCGATCGACGACGTGCTGATGCGCGAGATCAAGGAACTGCACCAGGTACTGAACCCGGTCGAGACCCTTTTCGTGGTCGACGCCATGCAGGGCCAGGATGCGATCAACGTGGCGGCAGCGTTCAAGCAGGCTTTGCCGCTGACCGGCATCATCCTGACCAAGACCGACGGCGACGCCCGCGGCGGCGCCGCCTTGTCGGCGCGCCATGTCACCGGCGTACCGATCAAGTTCGCCGGCACCAGCGAGAAGATCGACGGCCTGGAAGTATTCGACGCCCAGCGCCACGCCGGGCGCATTCTGGGCATGGGCGACATCGTCGCGCTGGTCGAGCAGGTCAGCTCCGGCGTCGATGTGGCGGCCGCGCAGAAACTGGCGGCCAAGGTCAAGAGCGGCGCCGGCTTCGACCTGAACGATTTCCTGGGCCAGATCCAGCAGATGAAACAGATGGGCGGCCTGTCCAGCCTGATGGACAAGTTGCCAGCCGCCATGGCGGCCAAGGCCGGTCAGGTTGACATGAACCGGGCCGAAAAAGACATCCGGCGCAAGGAAGGCATCATCCATAGCATGACCAAGTTGGAGCGCCGCAAGCCCGAACTGATCAAGGCCACCCGCAAACGCCGCATCGCCCAGGGCGCCGGTGTTCAGGTGCAGGAAGTCAACCGCATGCTCAAGGAATTCGAGCAGATGCAGGACATGATGAAAAAGATGAAAGGCGGCGGCATGATGAAGATGATGAAGCGCCTCGGCGGCATGGGGGGTATGAAGGGGATGGGGAAAATGCCCTTCTGAGACCTTGTGTGCCAGACCAATAAATTGCGCAGCAATTTTTGCTCTGGAACCAACACTTCAAGGGAGGTCCGGCTGTTCACCTTGTGTGCCAGACCAATAAATTGCGCAGCAATTTTTGCTCTGGAACCAACACTTCAAGGGAGGTCCGGCTGTTCACCTTGTGTGCCAGACCAATAAATTGCGCAGCAATTTTTGCTCTGGAACCAACACTTCAAGGGAGGTCCGGCTGTTCACCTTGTGTGCCAGACCAATAAATTGCGCAGCAATTTTTGCTCTGGAACCAACACTTCGTCGGAAGTCCGGCTGTCCACCTTGCGGGACAGACCGCCGCCACAACCACAGCCGGCCAACGACCTCTGAACGGCAGGTCAAGGGCGCCGGACCGCGACACCTTTCAATTCAACCTAGAAACGGCAGTTGACCGCTTGCGTCTCGCTGGCAGCCCGCAGGCACACTGAACAACGAGGCCACGATGTGGTTCACCAGTATGGTGACAGCGCTACGCACCCGAGCGCACCCCGCTGAACGCGCCATGCGGCGTTGTTCGTCCTTGCGCACAGAAGTGCGCGGCGTCCTCTCGCCTTGCCTGGCACGCCCATCGGAGTACGCTCGGGCGCGTTCAACTGCCGTTTCTAGGTTCAACTATCTATTAGGTATTCGTACAGCATATTGAAGCAACACCTTTGACAAATACTTATGAAAAAGTATTCATCAATGCGGCCTCGAAAATCGTATCTAGATCAGGCCATACTCGCCATGCTGGCGCAGGCACCAAGCCTGAGCGCTCTTGAGTTGCAGCACGCCACTGGCAAGAGCCAGGCGAGTATCTCCCTGGCTCTCACCCGGCTCGGCGGCGCCGTCTTCAAATTGGGTGCGGCGCGTAGCACACGGTACGCAAGAACCCATCCCATCCTCGGCCTCGACGCCCGGCAAATCATCAGCCTCGCCGGGCCGCATCCGGAACAAGGCCTGTTCGGGCAATCCATAGGCAACACCGACATGCACTTTGGCAATCTGTCATTTTTCGTCGACGACGTCACCCAACCGGTGTTCGTGCCAACACCGGTGTACGACATGCTGCCTATGGCCTGGCGTCCCGGCGTGCACGGCGGCGAACTCGACCTGACGCCGATTCACCCTCAACCCCAGCCAGCCGGTTTCGAGGCGCAAGCGCAGCAAGCGCGCGCCTGGGCGATTGATTTCTGGGAGCGCTCGGCCCTACTGCCTGGACTAGGCGATACCCTGCGGGAGGCATCCGCCGCCAACGCGCGAAACCTGCGGCGGGATTGAGTTCTCCGCAGTCACCACCTCACCCCGCAGTGAGCGCATCGGCGCCTCGGTGATGCGCACGTCCACCATCTGCCCGATCAGGCGCTGCGGCCCCTTGAACACCACGGCACGATTGCATTCGGTGCGCCCGAACAACTCGGTCGCGTCCTTGCGCGCCACGCCTTCGACCAGCACGCGCTGCACCGTGCCATGGCGGCTGGCGCTGATGCGCCGCACGCTGTCGTCCAGCGTGGCCTGCAGCTGTTGCAGCCGGGCCAGCTTGACCGCATGCGGTGTTTCATCGGCCAAGGCGGCCGCCGGGGTTCCGGGACGCGGGCTGAAGATGAAGCTGAACGAGCTGTCGTAGCCGACATCGTCGACCAGCTTCATCAACTTGGCGAAGTCGGCATCGGTTTCGCCCGGAAAACCGACGATGAAGTCACTCGACAAGGCCAGGCCAGGGCGGATCGCGCGCAGCTTGCGCACCGTCGACTTGTATTCCATCGCCGTGTAGCCGCGCTTCATCGCCATCAGGATCCGATCGGAGCCGTGCTGCACCGGCAGATGCAGGTGGTTGACCAGCTGCGGCACGCGCGCATACACGTCGATCAGCGATGGAGTGAACTCGTTCGGATGGCTGGTGGTGAAGCGGATGCGTGCAATGCCCGGTATCTCGGCCACGTATTCGATCAGCGTGGCCAGGTCGGCCATCTCGCCGCTGTCGCCCATGGGCGCCCGATAGGCATTGACGTTCTGCCCCAGCAGTGTGACCTCGCGCACGCCCTGGTCCGCCAGCCCCGCCACCTCGACCAGCACGTCTTCGAACGGCCTCGACACCTCTTCGCCACGGGTATAGGGCACCACGCAGTAGCTGCAGTACTTGGAGCAGCCCTCCATGATGCTGACAAAGGCGGTCGCACCTTCGACCCGCGCCGGCGGCAGGTGGTCGAATTTCTCGATCTCGGGGAAACTGATGTCTACCTGTGCCTTGTCCTGCTGCACCCGCTGGCGCAGCAGTTCAGGCAAGCGATGCAGCGTCTGCGGGCCGAACACCACATCGACAAACGGCGCCCGGGCAATGATGGCCTCGCCCTCCTGGCTTGCGACGCAACCGCCGACACCGATCTGCACGCCCTTTTTCTTCAGCCGCCGAACCCGACCGAGGTCGGAAAACACCTTCTCCTGTGCCTTCTCGCGCACCGAACAGGTATTGAACAGGATCAGGTCGGCCTCGTCCACATTGGTGGTGGGCTCATACCCTTCAGCTGAGCGCATGACGTCGACCATCTTGTCCGAGTCGTACTCGTTCATCTGGCAGCCAAAGGTCTTGACGAAAACTTTCTTGCTCATGGGGAATCCAGTACGGGAAAAATAACGGCAATTGCCATTGCGTCGCCGGGTTTGGGGGAGCCAGACGGTCAGGGTCGTCGCCGACACCTGTGTTGCACCACCGTCAGGCCCGGCCGGCCAGCGCCCCCGCGCCTTATTGCTTGGGGAACTTCGGCAGTTGATTGAACGGTGTCTTGCCGTCATCGACCTTGGGTTTGTCGGCGTCCGACTCGAACACGAAATTGGTCGTGGTGTCCCAGCCCCTGGGCAGCAGGTCCACCTCGGCCTGCGTCAGGATCCATACATCGCGCACCAGGCTCTGTTGCTCGAGCACATAGTTGACCGCATATTGCTGGCCGATCAAGGCGCTGGACATCAGCAACAGATTGTTCGGACCGCGAATCCGTACGCCCGGCGCCAGGCGCATCGCGGTACCGTTGATCTGCACCTCGGGTGGTGCTGTCACGGTCATCACACCGCGCTTGACGTTGGCGGGGAATTGCCGCGTCATCCCTTGGGCTTGCGCGGTTGCAGACAAGCCAAGCCATGCGATGCACAGCGCCAGGCTCCAGACGGCGAGTCGGCGCGAGGAGAGAAACGAAAAACAGCGGGTCATGGTTTACATCCAGGGGCTGCAGAAGTCGAAGAAAAAGCGAATCACCACAGAGCACCGCCGCCTTGCAAAGGTCGGACCGCGTGTGCCGTCGGTGATTTTAGTCGCTCGTATCAGCCGCCGGGCGCGGCATGTGCACCAGCGGCTGCGCCACGGGCTCGGCCGAGCTGGCCACAGCGTCAGTGTCAATGCTGGTGTCGACCTTGCAGGTCGAAAAGATCCGCACCTTGCAACTGCTGCAGATGGAGCCGTCCAGGCGCGGAAACAGCTTGCCGATAACGTCTTCACCGAGTCTGAAAAAATTCTCTTCCCCGATCACGTCATAGGCGCCACAACGGCGCATCAGATCCATCGGATCGTCGCGCATGTTGAACAGGTACAAGGCACCACCGAGAGCACGGCGCCGACGCGCCTCCTGCGCCAGCAGCTGCGCACCTTCGAGATCGACAAAATTGATGGCCGAACCGATCACCAGCAGGTTGCGTTGCATCGGATTGCGCTCGTCGATGCGCTGCAACTCGCTGGCCACATAGCTGCTCGCGCCAAAGAAGATGGGGCCGTTGATGCGCACGATCTTGAGCTGCGGGCAGTCGGGCAGACCGGAGTCGTTGCTGAAACCCGGCGGCCACTGCCCGGCGACCGGTTTCACGTCGTCGATACCCGGCTTGGCCGTGCGGTGGAGGAACAGCAACAGCGACAGCAACACGCCGATATAGATGGCGAATTCCAGTTCCAGTGTCAGCGTGGCAAGCAGGGTCGCGAGCAATACGACCGACTCCTGCCGGCTGACCCGCAGGATCTCGCCAATATGGTGAAAGTCGATCAGGCCCCAGGCGACCACAAACAGGATGCCGGCCATCGCCGGGATAGGCAGGTAGGCGGCCAGCGGCGCCAGGAACAACACGATCAGCAGCAGGAACACCGCAGAGAACACCGCGGCCAGCGGCGTGCGCGCACCGGCCTCGTAGTTCAGGCCGCTGCGGTTGAAAGAGCCACTGGATGCGTAGCCGGAGAAAAAAGCCCCCGCCAGATTGGACAGGCCCTGACCGATGAACTCCTGGTTGCCGTCGATACGCTGCCCGCTCTTGAGCGCGACGGCGCGCGCGATCGAGGCCGCTTCGGTCAAGGCCAGCAAGGCGACGGCAATCGCGATAGGCACCAGCTTCTCCAGCGTCTGCGGCGAGAAGTCCGGCCGCGACAGGGGCGGCAGACCGACCTGCAATGCACCGATGGTGGTGATGCCGGTCCGCACACCGCCGAACACCAGATTGAGCAGGGCGGCAAACAGGCCGCCCGCCACCATGGCCGCAATCATGTACGGAGCCCGCGGACGCCAACGCCGGATACAGACACTGGCCAGCACCGTAACGGCGGCAACCGCCGTTACATACGGATTGATGTCGCCCAACTGCTGCCCCACGGCCTGCATGACACGCCATACCGAGGCTCCGCGCGCGATCTCGATGCCGAAAAAGTTCTTGACCTGGCTCGCCGCAATCAGCACGGCGGCGCCAGCAGTGAACCCTACCACCACCGTGTGCGAGACAAAGTTGACCAGCGCACCAAGTCGCATGGCACCGAGCGCCAGCTGGAACACACCGACCAAAAAGGTGAGCGTCAGTACCAGCGCCACGAATTCGGGTGAGCCCGCCTCCGCCAGCGGACTGATGGTGGCAAACAGCACGATGGAAATCGCCGTCGTCGGACCCGACACCAGATGCCATGAAGAACCCCACAAGGCGGCCACGATGGCTGGCAACATGGCGGCATACAGGCCGTATTCCGGCGGCATGCCGGCAATGGTCGCGAACGCCACACCCTGTGGTACCAGCACCAGGCCGCCAGTCAGCCCGGCAATCGCATCGGCCCGCAACGTGATGGGACCCACCATGTGCCACCAGCGCAGAAAGGGGAACAGCTGGAGCAGCCAGGGGGCGGAAGATCGGCGTCGGCGCATGGTGTCAGGGCTATTGTGGATGCGCAACCGCGGCCGCTCAGCCTCTGCGGATACGTGCCGGCGCGATCCTTGTTCGCGCTGATGATACGCGGAGCATCAGATGCATTCTTGCGCGCCGTCACCGCCGGGGCAATAAAAAAGCCTCGTGCAGGTCTACTGGACGAGGCTTCCTGAATTCTGGTGGCGCTTCACGGATTCGA